>JALQCY010000003.1:581425-867559 GCA_023241745.1 Isoptericola peretonis
GGCCCGTGCGCTCCCCCGAGCGCACGGGCCGCCGTCGTGGTCCCGCCAGGTAGTCCCAGTCCTGTCGAGGTAGTTCGCATCTCGCTCAGGTCGTTCGACGACGTCGGACGGCGTACCAGGCGCTCGAGCCTGCCCACAGGCGGACGCCGTCCACCCGCGGGCCGTGCCCGAGGCGTTCGAGCTCCTCCGGCACGAAGATCCCGACGAAAGGGTGTCGACGCACGACGGCCTGATCGTGGCCACGGTGCGTGAGGTCCTCGAGGGCACCGACGCCACGCTGTGGTTCAGCCACGACACCGCCGCGATGCTGCACGGGGCGTGGCAGCCGACGAGGGTCCGCCACGGCCGCAGTGTCAGATCGAGGTGACGACGCCGCCCTGGAGCAGCGCCTGCGAACGGCGTCCCGCCCGCTCAAGCACGGTGACGGCAGCCGCCCTGGAAGGCGGCTGCCGTCACCGTGTCCGCCCGGACAGAAACTCCGGCAGGACGTGAACTACCTCGGCAGGGTCCGGACTACCTCGGCGGGGCTACGGCGTCTCCTCCTCGGCGAGGGAGCCGAGGTAGAGGGAGATGACCTTGGGGTCGGACTGCAGCTCTCGCCCGGTGCCGGTGTAGGCGTCCTTGCCCTGGTCGAGCACGTAGCCGCGGTCGCAGATCTGCAGGCAGCGGCGGGCGTTCTGCTCCACCATGACGACGGACACGCCGGCCTTGTTGATCATGCGGGTGCGCAGGAACGTCTCGTCCTGGCGGACGGGGGACAGGCCGGCGGACGGCTCGTCGAGGAGCAGCACGGACGGGTTCATCATGAGCGCGCGCGCCATGGCGACCATCTGCCGTTCGCCGCCGGACATGGCACCTGCCCGCTGGGTGCGGCGTTCGTGCAGCACGGGGAACAGGTCGCGGATGAACGACCAGCGCTCCTCGAACTTCTTGGGCCGCAGGTACACGCCCATCCGCATGTTCTCCTCGACCGACAACGACGGGAAGACGTTGTTGGTCTGGGGCACGAACCCGACGCCACGTGCGACGAGGGAGTTCGCCTTCATGCCCGTGATGTCGTCGCCCTGCAGGGTCACGGTGCCGGAGTGGACCTTCACCAGCCCGAACAGCGCCTTGAGCAGGGTGGACTTGCCGGCGCCGTTGGGGCCGATGATGCCCACGAGCTCGCCCTTGCCCACCTCGATGGAGCAGCCGTCGAGGATGTGCACGCCGGGGATGTAGCCGGCCACGAGGTTGTCGGCCCGCAGCAGCAGCTCCTTGCCCTCGGGGACGCCGCCCGGGTGCGCCGGGGTCGTCAGTGTCGTGCTCTCGGTCATCGCTTCTCCTCCTCGGCCTCGAGGCGGGCCAGGATCTCGGGGTCGAGCAGGGAGTCGTCGCCCAGGTCGGTGTCGTGGTGGGCGCCGAGGTAGGCGTCGACCACGGCCTGGTCCTGCATGACGGCCCTCGGTGGGCCCTCGGCCACGATCCGGCCCTCAGCCATGACGACCACCCAGTCGGAGATGTGCCGCACGGCGTGCATGTCGTGCTCGACGAACAGCACCGTCATGCCCTCGTCGCGCAGCGCCTGCACGTGCCCCAGCAGGGACTGCACGAGAGCGGGGTTCACGCCCGCCATCGGCTCGTCGAGCATGATCATGGTCGGGTCGGTCATGAGGGCGCGGGCCATCTCGAGCAGCTTGCGCTGCCCGCCCGACAGCGACCCGGCGAAGTCGCCGGCCTTGTCGTCGAGCTTGAAGCGGGCGAGGAGCTCCATCGCCTTGTCGGTGGCGGCCTTCTCGTGCGCCTTCCACGTGAACGGCAGCCAGGACAGCCAGAAGCGCTCGCCCGGGTTCTTCGGTGCCGCGAGCAGCATGTTCTGGAGCACCGTGAGCCGCGACAGCGCCTTGGTGAGCTGGAAGGTGCGCACCATCCCCTGCTGGGCGACGCGGGCACCGCTCTTGCCGTGCAGTGACCGGCCCTCGAAGCTCCAGGTGCCGCTCTGCGGGGTGTCGAAGCCGGTGAGCAGGTTGAAGAACGTCGTCTTCCCGGCTCCGTTGGGCCCGATCAGCGCGGTGATCGCGCCGCGCTGCACCTCGAGGTGCGTCACGTCGACGGCCGTCATGCCGCCGAAGCGGCGGACGACGTCGTCGGCGACGAGGATCGCGTCCGGCTTGGGGGCGCCGACGACGGGCTCCACCTGGGCGAGGTCGTCGCGAGCCTCGGCCGCGACGGCGGACGTGGGGGCGACGGCGGCCGCGGCGGCGGCGTCGACGACGGACTCGGGCTCGGGCGAGGTGCCGGGCCCGTTCCCGGGCGCGTTCTCTGCGGACGTCTCTGCGGACATGTCAGCGGACATCGAAGGCCAGCTCCTTCTTGTTCCCGAGGATGCCCTGCGGCCTGAAGATCACGAGGAGCATGAGGGTGATCCCCACCAGCATGCCGCCGATCTGCTCCACATTGGTGGTGGTGATGATGTCGCCCACCCCGGTGTTCTCCGCGAGGGCGCGCATCCCGGTGCGCATGAGCATGTAGGCGCCGAAGAAGACCATCGCGCCGAGCACGGGCCCGAAGACGGTCGCGGCGCCGCCGAGCAGCAGCACGGTCCAGGTGAAGAACGTCATGGTGCGGCCCATCGCGTCGGGCGCGATGGTCAGCGGCAGGACGTAGACGACGCCGCCGAGGGCGCCGAGCATGCCGCCCAGCATGAGCGACTGCAGCTTGTAGGAGTACACGTTCTTGCCGAGCGCGCGCACGGCGTCCTCGTCCTCGCGGATGCCCTTGAGGACGCGGCCCCACGGGCTGCGGGTGATGAGCCAGACGAACAGCAGCGCCAGGGCCACGAGGCCCCACGCGAAGATGCGCGTCCACCAGGAGTCGGAGCCGGTGTTGATGTACTCGAGCGGCCCGATGACGGTGCGGCCGTCAGGCAGCGGCGACAGGTCCTGGAAGGTGCCCTTGTAGTTGCGGCCCTGCAGGCCCGAGGCCCCGCCGGTCCACTCCTGCAGCCACGTCGAGCGGCCGATCCAGCGGATGATCTCCGCGGCGGAGATGGTGACGATCGCCAGGTAGTCGCCGCGGAGCTGCAGCGTCGGTATGCCGAGGATCAGCGCGAACAGCAGACCCGCGGCCAGCGCCACGAGCAGCGCGAGATAGAACGGGAAGCCGGCGATGGTCGCGATGCCGAAGCCGTATGCGCCCAGCAGCATGAAGCCCGCCTGGCCCATGTTGAGCAGTCCGGTGTACCCGAAGTGCAGGTTGAGGCCGATCGCCGCGATGGCGAACGCCGCCGTCGTCGGGGCGATGATCTCGGCGAGCGACTGGGTGAGGATTCTGAGGAACTCGTCCATGGTCGGTCTCCCTTCAGCCGATCCGCTCGCGGCGGCCCAGGATGCCCTGCGGCCTGATCAGGAGCACGAGGATGAGGATCACGAGCGCCGACGCGTAGCGCAGGTCGCTCTGGATCACGAGGTTGGACAGCTCGACGACGAGGCCGATGAGGATCGACCCGACGAGGGCGCCGAACGCGGTGCCGAGCCCGCCGAGCGTCACGGCGGCGAACATGAGCAGCAGGAGCTGCACGCCGAGCTGCCAGTTGAACGACCCGAACGAGATGCCCCACATGAGCCCGGCCAGCGCGGCGAACGCGGTGGCGAGGATCCACACGGTGCGGACCACCTTGTCGGGGTCGATGCCGGTGGCCGAGGCGAGCGCCGGGTTGTCCGAGACGGCGCGGGTGGCACGCCCCAGGCGGGTGCGCGTGAGGAACAGCGCGAAGCCGACCAGGCAGACCAGCGCGACCGCCATCGAGATCCAGGACGCGGTGCTGAGCGTGATCCCGAGGATGTTCAGCGGCTGCGGGTTGTTCGACAGGATGCGCTCCGACCCGCCGCCGATCATCAGCTGGATCACGTACTGCAGCGTGATCGACAGGCCGATCGAGACGATCATCAGCTGCATCACCGGGGTGCCGCGGCGCCGCAGCGGCCGCCAGATCGCGGCGTCCTGCGCAAGGCCGGTGAGGGCGCAGACGGCGATGGTCAGCAGGCCACCCACCCAGATCGACAGGCCCATCTGGTTGATGGCGATGAAGCCCAGCGCGGCACCGAGGGCGAACTGCTCGCCGTGGGCGAAGTTCGACATGCCGGTGGTGCCGAACACGAGGTTCAGCCCGATGGACGCGAGCGCGAGCAGGAGGCCGAAGCGGATGCCGGAGCCGAACTGCTGCCACACCTGGGCCCAGGAGAACGCGCGCTCGGAGGCGTCGCCCTCCGGCGCCGTCGCGACCTCGCCTCCCTCGGTGGTGGTGCCGGTGCCGGTGTCGGCGCCGTCGTCACCGCCAGGGGCGGCCGTGGTGGCGTCGGCCGTGGGGCTCTCGGTGGGCGCCGCCTCGCCGCCGACGCGGAACGCGGCGCGCCCCGTGCCGCCGGTCTGGGCGGTGACCGAGAGCTCGGTCGCGGCGCCCGCCGGCAGCGGCTCGTCCTCGGGGAGGGTCGCCGGGTCGATCGTGACCGCGTACCGGCCGACCTCCGGGACGGCCACCGACACGGGGCCCTCCGCCGTGGTCGTGACGGTCTCCTCGAAGCCGCCGGGCCCGGCGATGGTCACCTCCGCGTCCGGGATGCGGTCGCCGGCGTCGTTCAGCACGACGACGGCGACGCAGGCCGTGGCGTCGTCGGGCTGGCAGTCGGTCGCGATGTCCGTGCTGGTGCTGGTTCCCGTGTCGGCGGCGCTGTGGGTGTGCGCCGCCACGTCCGCACCGGGACTCGCCTGCGCTGGTGGCGTGGCGAGCACCGTGGGTGCGAGGGCGATCGCGAGCGCTGCCACGGTGCGGCGCAGCACGACCCCCCTGGTCGGTCGGTCCGTCGTCATCGGCCGGGTCCTCCGTAGCTCGGTGTCGTTCCCCGGGCGAGCCCGGGGTTCCACCCGCTCGCCCCGTCGATGCACGGACACTAAAGGCCCCATGTATCCGCGGAGTTTCGCGAGCGTGCCGCGAGTGTAGCGACGAAAATGTGACGCAACTGACAGATCCAGGTCACAGTCCTGCATCACGCGGGGGAAGTTCCCGCCCCGGCCGGGTCCCGGGCGGCACCTAGGCTGGCCGGGTGCCCGACGACCTGACACCCTCCGCCGAACCCGACGTCGCCCGTCCCGCGGGCCCTGCCGCGGACCCCGCCGCCACGGCCCCGGTCGCGGAGCGTCGCCCCACCGTCCGCACGCACCACGGGGACGACGTCGTCGACGACTACGAGTGGCTGCGCGACAAGGAGTCGCCCGAGGTGCTGGCGCACCTGGAGGCGGAGAACGCGTGGACCCAGGCGCAGCTGGCCCACCTGGCCCCGCTGAGGCGGGCGGTCTTCGAGGAGATCAAGGGGCGCACGCTGGAGACCGACCTGTCGGTGCCGGTGCGCCTGGGCGCCTCCTGGTACTACACGCGCACCGAGGAGGGGCGTCAGTACCCGGTCCACGCGCGCGTGCCGGCGGCCGGGGAGTGGGCGCCGCCCGCGATCGAGGCCGGCGCGGCGCCGGCGGGCGAGGAGGTGCTGCTCGACCAGAACGTCGCCGCCGAGGGCCACGACTTCTTCTCCCTCGGCTCCTTCGACCTCTCCGAGGACGGTGCGCGGCTCGCGTACGCCGTCGACACGACCGGCGACGAGCGGTTCACGCTCCGGGTCCGCGACCTCACGTCCGGCGAGGACCTGCCCGACGTCGTCGAGGACACGTTCCCGGGCGCCGTCCTGACCCCGGACGGCCGGTACGTCTTCTACCCCACGGTCGACGACGCGTGGCGCCCCTACCGGATCTGGCGGCACGAGGTCGGGACCCCGGCGTCGGACGACGTGCTGGTGCTCGAGGAGCCCGACGAGCGGTTCTGGGTGGGGGTGGGCCTCACCCGCTCGCGCCGTTACCTCGTGATCGAGGCCGGCTCGAAGACCACCGGCGAGGCGCGCGTCCTCGAGGCGGACGACCCGACGGGCGAGTTCCGCGTCGTGTGGGAGCGTCGCGACGGCGTCGAGTACACGGTCGAGCATGCGGTTCTGCCCGTCGACCAGGTGGTTGCCGACCGTCCCGACGACCAGACGGGCGGCGATCACCTGCTCGGCAGCCGGGACGCGCTGCTCGTGCTGCACAACGACCGGGCGGAGAACTTCGAGCTGGCCGTGACCGGTGTGCCCGGACCCGGCGAGCCGCCCCTGGACCCCGCGGCGGCGCGTGTCGTCGTGCCGCACGACCCGGACGTGCGCCTCGACGGCGCGGACGCGTTCGCCCACCACGTGGTGCTGAGCCTGCGACGTGAGGCGCTGCCCCGCGTCGCCGTCGTCGACCTCGCCCGCACCACCGCGGACCAGCCGTGGACGGCGCGGGAGATCGACGTCGACGAGCCGCTGTTCTCCGTCGCCCTGGACGCCAACCCCACGTGGGAGCAGCCGCTGCTGCGGGTGCAGCACACGTCGTTCGTCACGCCGGCCACCGTGGTCGACGTGGACCTCGCCACCGGGGAGCGGCACGTGCGCAAGCAGCAGCCGGTGCTCGGCGGCTACGACCCGGCCGACTACGCGCAGCGGCGGGAGTGGGCCACGGCCGAGGACGGCACGCGGGTGCCGCTCAGCCTGGTGTGGCGGCGCGACGCCGTGACGCTCGACGGCTCCGGCACGCGGGCCGAGCCCGCGCCCCTGCTGCTCTACGGGTACGGGGCGTACGAGACGAGCATCGACCCCTACTTCTCCGTGCCGCGGCTGAGCCTGCTGGACCGGGGCGTCGTGTTCGCCGTCGCGCACGTGCGCGGCGGCGGCGAGCTGGGCCGGCGCTGGTACGACGACGGCAAGCTCGTGCACAAGGCGCACACGTTCACCGACTTCGTCGCGTGCGGGCGACACCTGGTGGAGACCGGCTGGACGGCGCCCGAGCGGATGGTCGCCGACGGTGCCAGCGCGGGCGGCCTCACGGTCGGCGCGGCGGTGAACCTCGCGCCCGACCTGTTCGCCGGGGTGCTCGCGGGCGTGCCGTTCGTCGACGCCCTCACCTCGATGCTCGACCCGTCGCTGCCGCTCACCGTGGTCGAGTGGGACGAGTGGGGCGACCCCCTGCACGACGCCGAGGTGTACGCCCGCATGAAGGCCTACACCCCGTACGAGAACGTGCCCGACGACGCGTCGTCGTACCCGCGCGTCCTGGCCACCACCTCCCTGCACGACACCCGCGTGCTGTACGTGGAGCCCGCCAAGTGGGTGGCGCGGCTGCGCGCGGCGGGCGCCCCGGCGCTGCTGAAGATCGAGATGTCCGCCGGGCACGGCGGCGTCTCGGGCCGGTACGCGCGGTGGGAGGAGATCGCCTTCGAGCACGCGTGGACCCTCGACGTGCTGAGGGCCACGGAACCGGCGTGAGCGCCGGCCGGACCAGGGTGAACCCTGGCGTGGCCGATCCCACACCGTGGCGTTGGAACGGCGGGCGACCGCCGGACGTCGTAACGTCGCGGGGCCGGGGTCGTGCGGTCCCGGCTACTCGTCGCTGAGCCGGCTCCGTGCTCCCCCCGCACGTCCGGTTGTCTGGAGCTCGTGTGTCAGGTAACGCCACCACCAGGTTCGCAGGAGTCTCGCTGCTGTCCGTCACCAGCCGGCTCCCCTCCGGCGTGCGGACGTCCGCGGAGGTGCAGCAACGGCTCGCCCCGGCGCTGCGGCGCCTGCGGCTGCCCAGCACCCTCCTGCAGCGCGTGGCCGGCGTGCGCGAGCGCCGCGCCTGGACCGCGGACGAGGACGTGGACGACGCGACGGTCGCCGCCGGCCAGGAGGCGCTGCGCGCCGCGGGCGTCGAGCCCGGCGACGTCGGCCTGCTGATCAACACCTCCGTGACCCGCCGCCACCTCGAGCCGTCCGTCGCCGTGCGCCTGCACCACGGGCTCGGGCTGCCGTCGTCGGCCGTGAACTTCGACGTCGCCAACGCGTGCCTGGGGTTCATCAACGGCATGAGCCTCGCGGCCGGGATGATCGAGTCCGGCCAGGTCCGCTACGCCATGGTCGTGGACGGGGAGGACGCCGACGTCATCCACGACCGCACCATCGAGCGGCTGCTGCGCACCGACCGCAGCCGCGACGACTTCATGCAGGAGTTCGCGTCGCTGACCCTCGGCTCCGGGTCGGCCGCGGCCGTGCTGGGACGCGCGGACGAGCACCCGGGCGGCCACCGCGTGCTCGGCGGCGTCACCCGGGCCGCGACCCGGTTCCACGACCTGTGCGTCGGCAGCACGGAGGGCATGTTCACCGACGCGAAGGCGCTGCTCGAGGGCGGCCTGGAGCTCGTCGTCGACGCCTGGAAGGACGCCGTCGCCGACTGGGACTGGTCCCGCATGGACCGGTACGTCACCCACCAGGTGTCCCGCGTGCACACCGACGCGATCGTCGAGGCCGTGGGTCTGGACCGGGCCAAGGTGCCCACCACCTACGAGCGCCTGGGCAACGTGGGCCCGGCGTCCGTGCCGATCACCCTCGTGGAGCAGCAGGACTCCCTGGACCCGGGGGACCGCGTGCTCCTCATGGGCGTCGGCTCGGGCATCAACACCGCGATGCTGGAGCTCGCGTGGTGACGGGCTCGACCCGCACCGAGACCGTCCGACCCGCCGACACCGTGCCCCCGGGGCTGCCCGGGCTCGACCCGAGGTACAGCCACGTGCTGACCGACGCGCACGGCGGCTCCTGGCACTACCTCGACAACGGGCCGGCGCTCGCGGCGCTCGGCACCCAGCCCGTCGGCACCGTGCTGGCCGTGCACGGGAACCCCACCTGGTCGTACCTGTGGCGCCGGCTCGTCACGGACGCCGTGGACGCCGCGGCCCAGGGCGGACCCGCCTGGCGCGTCGTCGCGGTCGACCAGCTCGAGATGGGGCTCTCGCAGCGCACCGGTGAGCACCGGCCGCTGGCCCGCCGGGTCGCCGACCTCGGCGCGTTCACCGACGCCCTGGGGCTCGCCGGGCCCGTCGTGACGCTCGGGCACGACTGGGGCGGCGTCGTCTCCCTCGGCTGGGCGGTGGACCACCCCGACCTCCTCGCGGGCGTCGCGCTCCTGAACACGGCGGTGCACCAGCCCGACGACGCCCCCCTGCCCGCGCCGCTGCGCCTCGCCCTCGCGGGCCCGGTGCACCGGCTCGGCACCCGCACCACCCGGGCGTTCCTCGACACGACCCTCGCCCTGGCGCGCCCTCGCCTGCCCGCCGACGTGGCGCAGGCCTACCGCCTGCCGTACCTGACCGCCGACGAGCGCGACGGGATCGAGGGCTTCGTCGCCGACATCCCCGTCGACGACGCCCACCCCAGCGCGCCCGAGCTGGCCCGCGTGGCCGCCGGCGTCGCCGCACTCGAGGTGCCCGCCGTGCTGCTGTGGGGGCCGCACGACCCGATCTTCTCCGACCGCTACCTCGACGACCTCGTCCGCCGCCTGCCGCACGCGCACGTGCACCGGTTCGCGGACGCCGGGCACCTGGTCGCCGAGGACGCGGACTGGACTCCGGCCGTGCTGAGGTTCCTGTCGGGGGTGCCGCTGGGGGTGCTGCCGGCGAAGGGGTCGGGCGCCGACGCCCCTCACGCTCGTGGTGCGGTCGCTGCCGCCAGAGCGGGCTCGGAGTTCGTGCCGCTGTGGGCGGGGCTCGACGCTCGTGCCGCGGAGGAACTGCCGGCCGTGCTCGACATGGGGGTCACGGACGCCGACGGCACGCCGCGAGCCGTGAGCTGGCGGGCGCTGGACCGGCAGGTGCGGCGCGTCGCGGCCGGGCTGCACGGGATCGGCGTCCGGCGGGGCGACCGGGTGTCGCTGCTGGTGGAGCCGGGACCGACGCTGACGGCGCTGGTGTACGCGTGCCTGCGGATCGGGGCCGTCGTCGTCGTGGCCGACGCCGGGCTGGGCGTGCGCGGCCTGACGCGGGCGCAGCGCGGGGCGTGGCCACGGTTCGTCGTCGCGCAGCGCAAGGGACTAGCCGCGGCGCGGGCGCTGGGCTGGCCCGGGGTGCGGATCTCGGCGGAGCCGCTCGCCCCGGCCGTCCGCCGCGCGCTCGGGGTGGCGCACGAGCTCGTCGACGTCGCCCGGGCGGGAGAGGGACGGGCCCTGCCGCCCGAGCCAGGCCCGCAGGACGAGGCCGCCGTGCTGTTCACGTCGGGGTCGACGGGGCCGGCCAAGGGCGTCGTCTACCGGCACGCCGAGCTGTCCGCGCTGCGGGACGCGCTCGCCGCGCACTTCGACGTGGGCCCGGACACGGGCCTGGTCACCGGCTTCGCGCCGTTCGCCCTGCTCGGGCCGGCGCTCGGCACGCGGTCCGTGACGCCACGCATGGACGTGTCGTCGCCGCGGACGCTGACGGCACGGGCCGTCGCCGACGCCGTCCGGGCCTCCGACGCGCGCATCGTCTTCCTCTCGCCCGCGGCGATCCTCAACGTCGTCGGGACGGCGGACGCGCTGGACGGCGCCGACCGGGCGGCCCTCGGCCGCGTGGGCACCTTCCTCTCGACGGGCGCGCCGATCTCCGCGGACCTGCTGGGCTCGGCCGCGGAGCTCATGCCCGCCGCCACCGCACACACGCCGTACGGCATGACGGAGTGCCTGCTCGTCACGGACGTCACGCTCGACGGCATCCGCGAGGCGGCCGGGTCACCCGACGCGGGCGTGTGCGTCGGGACGCCGGTGGGTGGGGCCGAGGTGCTGGTCAGCGCGCTCGACGCCGACGGCGCCGCGACCGGTGAGCCGTCGTCGGCCCCCGGCGTCCTCGGCGAGGTGCTGGTGCGCGCCGGGCACCTCAAGGAGCGTTACGACCGGCTGTGGCTGACCGACCTGGCCGCCGAGCGCGACACCCCGCCGGGCCGCTGGCACCGCACCGGCGACGTCGGTCACCTGGACGACCAGGGGCGCCTGTGGATCGAGGGGCGCCTCGCGCACGTCCTGCGCACGGCCGACGGCCCGCTGGCGCCCGTCGGGCCGGAGCAGCACGTGGAGCGCGTGCCCGCGGTGCGTCGCGCCGCCGTCGTCGGCGTGGGGCCGGCGGGAGTGCAGCAGCCGGTCGCGGTCGTCGAGACCGTGACCGGGGTGCGGCGACCAGGGCCGGCGCCGGAGGGCCTCGCGGCCGAGGTCCGCGCCGCGTCCCCGGTGCGGCTCGCGGCCGTGCTGGTGGTGCCGCGGATGCCCACCGACGTGCGCCACAACTCCAAGATCGACCGGGGGCGGCTCGCCGCGTGGGCCGACCGGGCGCTGACCGGCGGCCGGCTGGGCGCGCCGTGAGCGAGCGGCCCGCCACGGTCCTGGTGACCGGAGCGTCCGGCCTGCTCGGCGGCGCGGTGGCCCGCGCGCTGGTGGCGCGCGGCGACGCCGTGCGCACCCTGCAGCGGCGGCCCTCCGGGGTCGACGGGGCCGCGGACGTGCGGGGTTCGGTGACCGACGCGGCCGTCGTGGCACGCGCCCTCGGCGGCGTCGACGCCGTGGTGCACCTCGCGGCGAAGGTGTCCCTCGCCGGGGACCCGGCCGAGTTCCACGCGGTGAACGTGGGCGGCACGCGGACCCTGCTGGACGCGGCCGAGCGCGAGGGCGTCGCGCGGTTCGTCCAGGTGTCGTCCCCGTCCGTGGCGCACCTGGGCGCCTCGCTGGTCGGCGTCCCGGCCACCCCCGCGGACCCCGAGCGCGCCCGCGGCGACTACGCGCGCACCAAGGCGGCGGGCGAGCTGCTGGCGCTGGGCCGGGACGGCGGCGCGGCCGGACGACGGGGCGGCCCGCGCGTCGTCGCCGTCCGGCCCCACCTGGTGTGGGGCCCGGGGGACACCCAGCTCGTGGAGCGGGTCGTCGACCGGGCCGCCCGGGGGCGTCTGCCGCTGCTGGGCCACGGCGCCGCGCTCATCGACACGCTCTACGTGGACAACGCGGCCGACGGCATCCTCGCGGCCCTCGACCGCCTGCGCGACGCCCCGGACGTCGTCGGGGGGCGCGCCTACGTGCTGACCAACGGCGAGCCGCGCACCGTGGCCGACCTGCTGTCCGGCATCTGCCGGGCGGCGGGCGTGACGCCGCCCGCGTGGCGGGTGCCCGCGGGCCTCGCCCGGTCGGCGGGGGGTCTCGTCGAGGCGCTGTGGCGCGTGCGGCCCGGCGCCGACGAGCCGCCGATGACGCGCTTCCTGGCGGAGCAGCTGTCCACCGCGCACTGGTTCGACCAGCGCGCCACCCGGCGCGACCTGGACTGGGCGCCGGCGGTCAGCGTGGACGAGGGGCTGCGGCGCCTGGCCGCGCACTACGGCGGCACCGGGCCGGCCGCGGCGTCAGGGCCGGACGAGGCGTAGCGGCTCCTCGCCGGCGCGGACCGTGACGGTCTGCCCCCAGGTGGCCACCAGCCGGTCGTCCTCCATCCCGTCGCCGAACACGACGAGCCGGTCGGAGGCGACCGTGAGCGCCACGGCGTCGCCGGGCTCCACGAGGCCCTCGGTGAGCGTCGTGCCGGTGCCGGGGGACGGCCACGCCTCCCGGACGAACCAGCCGAGCCGGTCCTCCGACCGGCCGGGAGCCGGGCGCCCGCCGCGGTCGTGCGCGAGCGACGCCCACCAGCCCGTGGCGCCCGTGCCGGTCGCCACCAGGAGCCCCGACGACGACTGCCGTTCCTCGCCGGCCGCGCACCGCAGCGCGTAGCGGGCGCTCTGGTGGGTCGGGTGGCCCACGAAGACCTCGTTGAGCGCGGTGAGGTGCTGCCCGTCGTCGAGCTCGGCGCGGACCGTCGTCAGCGCGTCGACCGGCAGCAGCGCCACCAGGTCGGGCGCGCCGCCGGGGGCCGGGGCGTCCAGGCCGCTCAGCAGCCGTGCGGCCGCCGCCACCGGGTGGCGCACCAGCACCCCGGCGTTGGTGCCCGGCTCGGGGTCGACGCCGAGCACCGGCTGGCCGCGCAGGTACTTGGCGACGTTCGCCACGAGCCCGTCCTGGCCCACGACCACGACGACGTCCTCCGGCGCGACGAGGAACCGCGACAGGTCGGCGCGCTCCACGTCCGCCCGGGCCCAGCCCGCAGGCAGCGCGGCCACGACGGCGGCGCGCGCGGCGGAGAGCGCGTCGTGCCGTTCCTGCACCTCGGCGAGCGTGCGGCCCCTGGTGCGCAGGAAGAACTCCGCCTGCCCCCGGGTGCCGTGCCGGTCCACGAGCTCGTCGAGCTCCGTCCGCCGGTGGACGACGACGGCCCTTCGGCGCAGCACGGTCAGGCCGCCTTCGGCGCCGGCGCGTCGCCGCCGAGGGCCCCCTGGACCAGGCTGCCCAGCACGCCGGTGAGCAGGTCGGGCGTGACGGTGAGGTGCTGCACGTCGGGCAGCGACCGGGCGGCGTCGCGCAGCGCCAGGGCGACCAGCGTGCCCTGGCCGGCCTCCGCGTAGACGGCCATCCGCGCCTTCTCCGCGGCCGCCTCGGCCTCTCCCACGGCACGCACCTGCTCGGCCCGCGCGTCGGTCTCCAGGGTCGAGCGCTCGGCGCGCGCCCGGGCCTCGACCATCGCCGCGGCCGCCTGCTCCTCCGCCTCGCGGCGGGCGTTGGCGCCGTCCTGGGCGACCAGGCGCTCACGGCGCGTGGCGAGCTCGATCCTGCTCGCCAGCTCGTTCTCGGCGATGGCCCGCTCCCGCTCGACGGCGAGCGCCCGGCGCTCGTGCGTGGCGCGGTCGGCCTCGGCCTGGATGTGCTCGCGGGCCGGGGTCTGCAGGGCGCGCTCGACGTCCTTCTCGGGCCGGACGGCGAGGACCTGGACGCCGACGACGGCGATGCCCGTCGCGACCAGCCGCGGGTCCGCGGGGAGCGCCTCGGTGAGGAGCGCCCGCACGCGCGGCACGCCCGCGGTCATGGCCTCGGCGAGCGTCATGTCGGCGAGCACGTCGGCGGCGTGGCTCTGTGCGAGCTGGCCGACGATGGTCGTGACCTGGTCCCGGCCGTCGGTGCTGGTGGTGCCGTCGTGCGGGTCGACGGCGAAGTCGAGCCGCTGCGAGGCGGTCACGGGGTCGGCGAAGCGGTAGGTGACGTTGGCCTGGACGGTGACGTCCTGGTGGTCGGTCGTGACGGCGTGGAAGAAGACGGGCAGCTCCTGGTCGTCCACGGGGACCTCGCTGAGCACGGAGGTGGTGGGCCGGAACCAGAAGGCCTGCCCGACACCCTGGTGGGCGACGCGGCCGCGGCGCAGGTGCACGACGTGCCCGGTGGGGCTGCCGAGGAAGTGCCGGGTCCAGGGGTAGCTGCGGACGGTGGCCATGGTGAGCTCCTTTTCTCGTCATGATGACGATTAGTTGATGTCAGGATGACGATAACCATCGCTCCCGATTCTCGTCAACTTGACGACAAAGCGGGTAGGGTGGCCGGATGAACCGAGCGGACGAGACGACCAGGCCCGGTGACGGCGACCCGGCGGTGCCCCCGGACGCCGCGCTCCTGCCCGTGACCGTGGACGTCGTCGCGCTGACCGTGCGCGACGACGCGCTCCAGGTGCTCCTCGTCGAGCGCGGGGTCGACCCCTTCCGCGGCGCGCTCGCCCTGCCCGGTGGCTTCGTGCTGCCGGGGGAGGGCCTGACCGCGGCCGCGACGCGCGAGCTCGCCGAGGAGGCTGGCGTCGCGCCGCCCGGCCACCTGGAGCAGCTGGGGACGTACGGGCCGCTCGGCCGCGATCCCCGCGGGCCCGTGCTGTCGGTGGCGCACCTGCTGCTCGCGCCCGACTTCGGCGTGGTGCGCCCCGGCTCGGACGCGGGTGCCGTCGCGTGGCACCCGGCGACGGAGGTGCTGGACGGCGCGACCCTCGCGTTCGACCACGCGCGCATCCTGGCCGACGGCGTCGAGCGCGCCCGGTCCAAGCTCGAGTACTCCCCGCTCGCCACCGCGTTCTGCGGGCCCGAGTTCACCGTCGCCGAGCTGCGGCGCGTGTACGAGGCGGTCTGGGGTGTGCGCCTCGACCCCCGCAACTTCTCACGCAAGGCGACCGGGACGCCGGGGCTCCTCGAGGAGACGGGCCGCACCACCTCCGGCGGCGCCGGGCGACCTGCCGCGCTCTACCGGGCGGCCGCAGGAGGATCTGCCGGGCGCCGCGACACGGGCGTCGAGGACGGCCCCGCCGTGGTCCGCGCGGTGATCGACCCGCCGCTCCTGCGGCCCCGTGCGTGAGGCCCGCCGAGCGGCCGGGCGCCACGCGAAGCACGACACGCCGCTGCTAGATGAACAGCAGGTGAACAGTCCCGGAACAGTTCACCGAACGGCCCCCTGGCGGTCGATCCACCCCTCCCGTGGCCCCCACGATGGATGACGTGACCGAGACGCTTCTGCTCGCGCTCGTCGTCGTGACGGCCCTCGCGTTCGACTTCACGAACGGGTTCCACGACACGGGCAACGCGATGGCCACCTCCATCGCCACCCGAGCCCTCAAGCCCCGGACCGCCGTCGCGCTGTCCGCCGTCCTCAACCTCGTCGGCGCGTTCCTCTCCCTCGCCGTCGCCGCCACGATCGCCAAGGGCATCGTCGACGCGGGAGTCATCACGCTCCCGGTCGTCCTCGCCGGGCTCGTCGGCGGGATCGTCTGGAACCTCATCACCTGGTTGTTCGGCATCCCGTCCAGCTCCTCGCACGCCCTGGTGGGCGGCATGGTGGGCGCCGTGCTCGCCGCCGTCGGCACCTCGGGCGTGCTGTGGGAGGGCGTGATCGCCAAGGTGCTCGTCCCCGCGCTCATCGCGCCCGTGGTGGCCATCGCGGTGGCCGGCCTCGGCACCTGGCTCGTGGCCCGCCTGACCCGCGGCGTGCCGCAGGACGTGACGAACCGCGGCTTCCGCTGGGGCCAGATCGGCTCCGCGTCGCTCGTCTCCCTGGCGCACGGCACCAACGACGCGCAGAAGTCGATGGGCATCATCCTGCTCGCCCTCATCGCGGGCGGCGCCGTGCCGGCCGACTCCGGCGTCCCGTTCTGGGTCATCCTGTCCTGCGCGCTCGCGATGGCCGTGGGCACCTACCTGGGCGGCTGGCGCGTCATCCGCACGCTCGGCAAGGGCCTCGTCGAGATCGACACCCGCCAGGGCATGGCGGCCGAGACGTCGTCCGCCGCCGTCATCCTGCTGTCGAGCCACTTCGGCTTCTCGCTCTCGACGACGCACGTCGCGACCGGCTCCGTGCTCGGCTCGGGCGTCGGCATGCCGGGCGCCAAGGTGCGCTGGAGCGTCGCCGGCCGCATGTTCGTCGCGTGGATGGTCACCCTGCCCGCCGCCGGCCTGGTGGGCGCCCTGTGCCACTGGCTCGAGTCCGCCATCGGCGGCACGGCCGGCACTCTCGCCGTCTTCGCGCTGCTGGTGATCTCCTCCGCGGCCATCTGGGTCGCGTCCCGCCGCAAGCCCGTCGACCACACCAACGTCAACGAGGCCTGGGACGAGGAGAAGGGCGCGTCCCTCGAGGCCGTCGCCGCCACCACGGGCGAGGCCGGCGGCGAGCGCGTCGCGCCGGTGCCCGCCGTCGCCACGGCGTCGTCGGTCGGGCCGGCGGTCAGCGCCGTCGGCACCGTCAGTACGCCCGCCCCGTCGAACCAGAAGGTGGGAGCATGAGCTTCATCGAGTGGGGCGCCCTCGGCCAGGTCCTCGTGGCCGGGCTGATCGTGGGCGCCGGCATCCCCGCACTGTTCGCGCTCGGCCTGCGGCTTCTGGCAGGCACCACCACGGCGCCGGACGCCCGGACCGCCCCGGCAGCGGGCAAGGACGGCGGCGCGCCCCGGACCATCGCCATCGCGCGTCCGACGCCGGCCCGCCTCGCCGGCGCCATCGCCTGCATGGGGGTCGTCGTCGGGGCCATCGCCTACGGGCTGGTCTTCCTGGTCTCCGGCGGCCACTGAGCGGCTCTGCCCGCGCGTCGGGTCGTCGGCGGCGTCAGCCGCGCGCGGCAGTGAGGGAGAGCGTGAACCCCTGCTGCACGAAGCTGCCGCCGACGGAGTCGATCGCGGCCCCGAGCCCCGTCAGGAGAGCGTCGAGCTGCGCGGCCGGCAGCCGGGTGGCGACGCCCGTGGTGGGCACGAGGGACAGCCACTCGTCGCGCGTGTAGGTGCGCTCCCAGGCGTCGCGGCGCTCGCGCGGCTCCGCGAACCGGCCGGTGCGCCGCACGCCGTCGGCCGCGGTCTCGACCATCTGCCGGTATGCGGTCTCCGCCGACGCCGTCCCGGTGGCGGCGAGCGGCGAACCGGGGAGCACGTCCCGGTACACCTCGGCGAACGCGACGGCCAGGTCGTGGGGCGGGTCGCCCGCGTTCCAGAAGACGGTGAGCGCGCCGCCGGGACGCAGGACGTCGGCGGCGCGGGCCGCGCCCGCGTCCGGGTCCACCCAGTGCCACGTCTGGCCGGCGGTCACGGCGTCGAACGTCCGGCCGGCGGGGTCCCACTCCTCGAACCGCGCCACCTCCACCTCGACGCCGTCGCCCCGCGCGACCTCCGCCATCCGCGCGTCGACGTCCACCCCGAGCACGGCGCAGCCCGCCGCGCGCAGCTGGCGCGCCACGATCCCCGTGCCCACGCCGACGTCGAGCACATGCGGGACCGGGCCGGCGGCGCCGTCGCGCGCGGCGTCCGCGATCGCCGCGACCAGGGCGTCGGGGTAGCGCGGACGGGCGCGGTCGTAGGCGGCCGCGTCGACGCCGAACGACGACGCGACTCTGCGAAGCTCTTCGGGGTCCAGCGACGGCGGGGTGCTCATGCCGTCAGCCAAGACCCGTGCGGATGCCCCGGTCAACGAGGTTCGCCGAGGGCGGAGCGAAGGTCGCCGTCAGCCGTCGAGGGTGGCCTTGGCGGCGAGCACCCGGCGGGCGGAGGTGTCCACCTTCTCCGCGAACGCGGGGTCCTGACGGGCCTCCGCCACCAGGGCGTCCGCCATCTCCGGCACGACCGTCGGGTCCGCGGAGGCGAGCACGAGGTCCACGCCGGCGTCCACGGCGTGGACGGCGCGCTCGCCGGGCGAGCGGCCCTGCACCTGGGCGGCCGCGGACAGGTCGTCGGTCATGACGACGCCGTCGAACCCGAGGTCGCCGCGCAGGAGGTCGTCGACCACGACGGGCGAGAAGGCGGCGGGCGCGTCGGGGTCGATGCGGTCGTACACGGCGGTGGACATCATCACGTACTTCGCGCCCGCCTCGATCCCGCGCGCGAAGACCTGCACCGACGCGTCGTCGCGGGTGGTGACGTCGTCGGTCACCGCCGTGTCCGTGTCGGTGTTGGCGCTGACGCGGCCCAGCCCGGGGAAGTGCTTGATCACCGGCTCGACGCCGGCGGCGCGCTGACCCGCGGCGAAGGCGTTCGCCGAGCTCGTCACCGACGCGGGCGTGAAGCCGTAGCTCCGGTCGAAGGCGCCGATCGGCGGGTTGTCGGCGGCGTCGGCCTCGTCGACCAGGTCCATGACGGGCGCGAGGTTGAGGTTCACGCCCGCGGCGGCGAGCTCGTCGCCCCAGCCCTCCGCGCGTTCGCGCAGCGTGGCGGGCTCCCAGGTGGCCTGCTCGGTGGCCTTCGGCAGGTCGGAGAAGCCCGGCCCGCGCAGCACCTGGACCAGGCCGCCCTCCTGGTCGGTGGCCACCAGGAGCGGGGTGCCGCGCGTCGAACGGTGCGAGACGAGGCCCGTGTACTCGTCCACGAGGGCGCGGGTCGCGTCCACGCCGGCCTTGCTGCGGCCGTGCAGGAAGACGTTCCCCACGTGGTCGTCACGGATCGCGTCGGCGCTCGCGGCGGCCGGGTCGCCGACCGACACTCCGACCATGAGCAGCTGGCCCACCCTCTGCTCCAGCGACCAGCCCGCGAGGACGTCGTCGGGCACGGGCGTGCCGGCGGAGGGCGACGGCGTCGACGCGGTGGGCGACGAGGGCGGCGACGGCGTGGGGGACGGCGAGCCCGAGGTTCGCGCCGCGGACGAGGCGGGACCCGGCGAGGGTTCGGTGCCCGCGCCCGAGCAGCCGGCGAGGACCGCGGTGGTGGCGAGCGCGAGGACCAGGGCCGGCAGGCGACGAGGCCGCGCGCGGGTCACGCGTGGCGGGCAGGCGCGCCGTCCCGGTGGGCGAGGGTGCCGAGCGCGTCCTGCCAGTGCGCCTGCGAGTTGGTCGCGTGCTGCGCCGTGTCGATGTTCTCCTGCCGCACGGACACGACCGTCCCCGTGGCGTCGGCCTCGAGGGTGATGCGGATCTCGTGGTAGTTCTCCGGCACGTCCGCCAGCTCCGCGAGCGGCGAGAAGTGGGTGAAGTGCAGCAGGTGGGGGCGGTCGACGGCGATCACCGCGCCCTTGTCCGCGAACTGGCGGCCGAAGAAGTGCCCCTCGAAGGTGATGGGGCTGCCCGGCTGGAAGTCCGTCTCGATGTTCGCGCCCAGCATCCATCGCGCGCCGGGGTGCATGAGCTCGGCCCACACGCGCTCGGGCGGCTGGGTCACGTGGATCGACGCCTCGGCAACGTGCGGGTGGCGGTGCGAGGACGTGCTGTTCGGACTGGTGGGGCTGGTCATGATGGGGGTTCCTCTCGCCGGCTCCGGTTCGTTCCGACCCTAACGCGGCGACCCTGGCGCCGCTGACCCCGTGCCGTCGACGCCCGATCGGCGCCGCAGGTCCCGGACCAGGTCGAGCACGTCGTCGACCGACTGCGCCGGGTCGGTCACCGGCGCCTGCACGGCACGCACGGTCCCCCGGGGGTCGACCAGCAGCGTGACGCGCTTGAGCCGGTCCGCTCCGCCCGCCCGGAACACCGGCAGCCGCAGCGCCGAGGCCGCGAGCCCGTCCTGGTCGGAGGCCAGGAGGTACGGCAGGTCGGCGTGGGCGGCGAACGCCGCCAGCTGCTCGGGATGCTGGGTGCTCACGCCGAGGACCCGCGTGCCGGCCGCCTCCAGCGCGGCGTGGCGGCTGCCGTAGCTGACGCACTCGAGCGTGCAGCCCGCCGTGCCGGGCACCTCGCCCCAGCGGGGCGGGTACCCGTGGGTCCCCGGGGCGTACGCGCCGGGGAAGAAGAACAGCGCGGTCCACCGGTCCGGGTCGACGAGACGGACCGTGGAGCCGTCGTGCGCGGCGAGCCCGACGTCGGGCACCTGGCGCCCCTCGAGCGCGCGGACCCGGGCGAGGTCGCCGTCGCCGAGGGCGCCGCTCGTCGTGCCGTCGCCCATGACGAACCGCGTGCCCCACTCCTGCAGCGCGAGCAGCACCGGCAGCAGGCCCTCGCCGCTCGCGGTGAGCCGGTAGTCGTGGCGCGGCGGGTGCTCGGAGTACGGCACCTTCTCCAGCACGCCGTGCTCGACGAGGCCGCCGAGCCGCTCCGTGAGGGCGCGGCGGGACAGGCCGAGCTCGCGGGCGAACCCCTCGAACCGGGTCACGCCGGCGGCGGCCTCCCGCACGATCAGCAGGCTCTGCCAGTCGCCGACGACGCCGAGGGACTGGGCGATGCCGCACGAGCTGTCGGCAAGGTCCTCGCGGCGCATGGGGGTCATCCTCTCGCCGGCAGCGGTGCGAGTCCATCCCGCGCCCTGTAGTAAGTTCCAATCTGGAACTTACACGATCCCGCGTGGTGGGCGGGCGACAAGGAGGTGGCCCGTGGCCATGAGTGCACGACCGTTCTGGACCTACTGGGCGGCCAGCACCGCCAGCGGCGTCGGCACCGCCGTCACGACGGTCGCGCTGCCGCTGACGGCGGTCACCGTGCTCGACGCGGGGCCCGTCGAGACGGGGCTGCTCGCCGCGTCGTCCTACCTGGCGTGGGTGGTGCTCGGGCTGCCCGCCGGGGCGATCGTGCACCGCCTGCCCCTGCGCGCCACGCAGGTCGTCGCCGACCTCGTGCGCGCCGCCGCGATCCTCGCCGTCCCGCTCGTCTGGTGGCTCGGAGAGCTGACGCTCGTCCACCTGGTGCTCGCGGCGCTCGCGGTCAACGTGGCCGAGGTGTTCTTCTTCACCGCCAACACCACGTTCCTGCCCACGGTGGTGCCGCAGCACGAGCTGACCAGCCGCAACAGCCTCGTCTCCGGCACGCACGCCGCTACCCAGCTCGGCGGGCCGTCTGTCGGCGGGCTGCTGGTCCAGGCGGTGGGCGCCGTGCCCGCGCTGTTCGTGGACGTCGCCTCCTACGTCGCGTCCGCGCTGCTCCTGTCGCGCCTGCCCGAGCGGCGCGAGCCAGCCCTCGCCGACGGCGAGCGGCGCCCGGGGATGGGGCAGATGATCGCCGAGGGCTGGCGGTTCGTGGTGCGCCACCCGGTGATGGCGCCCGCCACCTGGTGGGCGTGCGTCGTGAACCTCGTGTGCGGCGTGCAGGCCGGGCTGTTCGCCCTGTACCTGGTCCGCGACCTCGACGCCTCGCCCGCCATGGTGGGCGTGCTGCTCGCCGCCGACGGCGTGGGCTCGCTGCTCGCGGCGGCGGCCACGCCGTGGCTGGTGCGGCGGTTCGGCTCCGCGCGGGTGCTGCTGTTCGACGGCCTGGTCGGGTTCGCCGGCGCGCTGCTGGTCCCGCTCGGCGCCGGGCCGGTCGGCTGGGTCTGCTTCGCCCTCGGGACGATGGTGTTCGGCGCGTCCGTGGTGCCGGGGAGCGTCGTGACGCGCACCTACCGGCAGGTGGCGAGCCCGCCCGCGCTGCTGTCCCGCGTCATGGCCACCGTGCGGTTCGTGTCCTGGGGCATGATCCCGGTCGGGTCGCTGGTGGCCGGCGTGCTCGCCGCGCAGGTGGGCAGCCGCGCCGTGCTGCTCGGCTCCGCGTTCGTGATGCTGCTCGGCCCCGTCCTCGTCGGCCTCAGCCCGATCCGCCGGCTGCGGGACCTCGAGGACTTCGACGCCCCGGACGAGGGGTCTCAGGACAGGGCGTCGGCCGCCGCGGCGACGAACGCGTCGACGGTCTCCGGCGAGGTGTCCCAGGCGCACATGAGCCGCACCTCGACGCGGTCGGGGGCCTCGCCGTCCGCCCAGTCGTAGAAGCGGGCGACGGCGCGCAGCCGGTCCGCGGCGGCGCGCGGCATCGTCGCGAAGACGGCGTTGGCCTCGGTGGGCCGGGTGACCCGCACCGCCGGCGCGAGATCCTTCAGCCCGTCGCGCAGCCGCGCGGCCATCGCGTTCGCCTGTGCCGCGTTGCGGTGCCAGAGGGGCCCGGCGTCGCCCGGCTCGCCGAGCAGCGCGAGGAGCTGCGCGGAGACGAACCGCGTCTTGGACGCGAGCTGCATCGTCGCCTTGCGCAGGAACGGGATCGCGGCCGACGCCGCCTCCCGGGCGCGGGCGGACGCGACGTCCGGGGCGTCGTCGGGCCCGAGCACGAGCACGGCCTCGCCGAGCATGCCGCCGTTCTTCGCAGCGCCGAGGGAGACGACGTCGACCCCGGCGTCCGTGGTGAGCGCCCGCAGCGAGCAGCCGAGCGACGCGGCGGCGTTCGCGAGCCGGGAGCCGTCCACGTGGACCGCCATGCCCAGGTCGTGGGCCACGTGCGTCAGCGCACGGAGCTCCTCGAGCGGGTAGACGGTGCCGAGCTCCGTGGACTGCGTCAGGGACAGCACGGCCGGGTGCGCGCGGTGGACGTCGTCGCGCTGGCCCGCCCAGCGGGCGACGTCGTCGGGCGTGATCCTGCCGTCCGTCGACCGGCAGGCGAGCAGCTTGAGGCTGCCCACCCGCTCGGGCGCGCCGTTCTCGTCGGTGTTGACGTGCGCCACGTCGGAGACGACGACGCCACCCCAGCGGGGCGAGAGCGCGGTGAGCGACACGACGTTGGCGCCCGTGCCGTTGAGCACGGGGAACGCGAGCGCGCCGGCGCCGAACTCCTCGCGCACGCGGGCGTCCAGGCGGGCGGTCCACGGGTCGTCCCCGTACGCGACGGCGTACCCGTCGTTCGCCGCCGCCACCGCGGCGAGCACCTCCGGGTGCACGGGGGCGTAGTTGTCGGAGGCGAAGGGCGGGAGGCTGCGGGGGTCGGTCACGCGCCCCAGGGTAGGCGGGGCCCGCCGGTCGACGTCGCGGTTCCTTCCCGTCCTGAGGCGGGACGACGAGAACCGCTATGTCGGCAGCGCGTCGGCCGGCCCGGTGGACTCGCGCCACACGAGGCGGTGGATCGGGCCTCCGGCGGGCGGGCGGGGTTCGCCGCGGATGGCGGCGAGCAGCCGGCGCATCGCGGCGCGGCCGGCCTCGGGGAAGTCGACGTCGACGGTGGTGAGCGACGGGATCATGAGCGCGCCGATCTCGACGTTGTCCCAGCCGGTCACGACGAGGTCGGCCGGCACCGACCAGCCACGCTCGGCGGCCCCGCGGACCACTCCCGCGGCGAGGTGGTCGTTGGCGGCGATCACCGCCACGGGCAGCGCGTCAGCGGGGATCTCGGCGACCGCGCGGCGCGCGTCGTCACCGGACCACGAGCCGCCCAGGACGCCGAGGGAGACGACGTCGGGCGTGGCGGGGTCGGCGGCGGCGCGGGCGACCGCGGACAGGAAGACGTCGCGCCGCGCGCGGGCCGAGGCGTACTGCTCGGGGCCGGCGACGTGCGCGAACCGGCGGTACCCGGCGGCCACGAGGGTCTCGACGAAGACCTCGACGGTGCTCGCGTCGGCCAGGTCGCCGAGGGTGCGCATCTGCTCGTCGAACGTCGCCTCGGCCACGACCGGCGTCGTGCCGTCGTTCGCCGGCTCGCCGTCCCTGTCCGAGGGCCCGGACGTCAGCGCCTCCGGCAGCACGGGGACCAGGGTCAGGACGCCCTCGTACTGGCCGCTCGCCGCGAGGTCGCGCACGCGTGCGGTGCGCTCGTCGACGGTGCCGTCGACGGTGTGCGTCTCCATGACGTAGCCCGCGGCCTCGGCCACCTCGCTCGCCCCGGCGAGCAGCCGGAGCTGGTTGTCGAGCGTCACGCCGGTGATCACGGCGAGCCGACCGGACCGCCGCGTGCGCATGGAGCGTGCGGCGAGGTTGGGGCGGTAGCCGATCGACTCGGCCACCTCGAGGACGCGCTCGCGGGTGGCCGCCGCGATGGTGCCGCGCCCGGTGAGCGCGTAGGAGACGGTCGCCTGCGACACCCCGGCGAGCCGCGCGACGTCGCGGCTGGTGGGTAGAGGCTGTGGCATGATACGTATCATACGCTGCGGTAAACGCTTCCCACGACTGTCGTTCCATCGGAGGAACCATGCTCACCATCGGGATCGTCGGCACGGGCGGGATCGCCCGGGCGCACATCGACGGCTACCAGCGCTTCGGCGCCGAGTGCGAGATCGTCGCGCTGTGCGACCCGGCGCCGGGCCGCGCCGAGGCCCTGCGCTCCGAGCTCGGGCTCGAGGGCGCCCGCGTCTACACCGACGCCGCCGAGATGCTCGCCGCCGAGAACCTCGACCTCGTCAGCGTCGCGACGCCGCCGTCCACGCACGCCGGCCTGTCCATCGCGGCCCTGGAGGCGGGCGTCGACGTGCTCGTCGAGAAGCCGATGGCGCCGTCGCTGGAGGAGTGCGACGCGATGATCGCGGCGGCGGAGGACAACGGGCGGCTGCTGTCCGTCGTCGCGCAGAACCGGTTCCGCGACGACATCGCCACCCTCAAGGAGGTGCTGGACTCCGGGCTCGCCGGCCCGGTCACGCACGCGCAGGTCAGCTCCGCCTGGTGGCGCGGCACCGAGTACTACGACCTGTGGTGGCGCGGCACGTGGGAGAGCGAGGGGGGTGGCTGCACGCTCAACCACGCCATCCACCACCTGGACATGACGCTGTGGATGCTCGGCTCGCCGAAGGCCGTCACGTCCGTGCTCGCCAACGCCGCGCACGAGAACGCCGAGGTCGAGGACCTGTCGGTCAGCGTGCTGCAGTACGACCGCGCGCTCGCCGAGGTCACCGCCTCGGTGGTGAGCCACGGCGAGGAGCAGGCCATCGTCGTGCAGGGCCGGCACGCCCGCGTCTCGCAGCCGTGGAAGGTCGTGGCCGAGACCGCGAACCCGAACGGCTTCCCCACGGAGGAGGGCGACGCCGAGCGCGTCGCCGCCATCGAGGCCGTCGCCGCGGCGCACCGCCCGCTGGAGCACACCGGCCACGCCGGCCAGATCGGCGACATGCTCGGCGCCGTGCGCGACCGCCGCCGGCCCGCCGTCGACGGCGAGGACGGCCGCCGCGCCATCGAGCTGGTCACCGCGATCTACGAGGCGGGCGTCGAGCGCCGCACCGTGGACCTCCCGCTGCGCCCGGACGACCCGTACTACCGCACCGGCACCCTGGTGGAGCGGGCCCCGCACTTCTTCTCCAAGACGGCCTCCGTGGGCGAGCTGCCCGGCGCGATCACGGTGGGGGCGAAGGCATGAGCGCGAACCCGACGGGCGGTGCCAGCGGCGCCGCGTACGCGCCGAACCCCGTGCCCGCCCCCGTGGTGGAGCCGGGCGAGTTCGTCTTCGCGGCGACCAGCCTGAACCACGGCCACGTGTACGGCATGTGCGAGGGCCTCGCGGGCGCCGGCGGCACGCTGAAGTGGGTCTACGACCCCGACCCGGCCAAGGTCGAGGTGATGCGGCAGAAGTTCCCCGACGTGCGGGTGGCGCGCAGCGAGGCCGAGATCCTCGACGACGCCGAGGTGCGCCTCGTCGCCGGAGCCGCCGTGACGTCCGAGCGGGCCGCGCTGGGCCTGCGGGTCATCGAGGCGGGCAAGGACTACTTCACGGACAAGGCGCCGCTGACCACGCTCGACCAGCTCGCCGCCGCCCGCGAGGCCACCGCGCGCACCGGGCAGAAGTACGCCGTCTACTACTCCGAGCGCATCCACGTCGAGGCCGCCGTGCTCGCGGAGCAGCTCGTGGACCGGGGCGCGATCGGCCGGGTGCTGCAGGTCATCGGGCTCGGCCCGCACCGGCTCGGCACCGGCCGCCCCGACTGGTTCTTCGAGAAGGAGAGGTACGGCGGCATCCTCTGCGACATCGGCAGCCACAACTTCGACCAGATGCTGCACTACGCCGGGGCCAAGGACGCGGAGATCAGCCACGCCGCGATCGCGAACTACCACCACCCCGACCACCCGGAGCTGGACGACTTCGGCGAGGCCGGCATCGTCATGGACAACGGCGCCACCGGGTACTGCCGCGTCGACTGGTTCACGCCGGACGGCCTCAGCACCTGGGGCGACGGGCGCACCGTCATCCTCGGCACCGAGGGGTACATCGAGCTGCGCAAGTACGTGAACGTCGGCACCGGCGAGGGCGGCGGGCACGTGTTCCTCGTCGACGGCGAGGGCGAGCACCACCTGGTGGCGGACGGACAGGTCGGGTTCCCGTACTTCGGGCGGCTCATCCTCGACTGCCTGGAGCGCACCGAGAACGCGATGACGCAGGAGCACGCGTTCAAGGCGGCCGAGCTCAGCGTGCTCGCGCAGCGGCAGGCGCGCCTGCTCACCCCCTGACCCCGCGGGTCGGGCCCGCCGGGACCGAGATCCCGACAGGCCCGACCGCGTGGGCGTGGGCGTCAGCGATGCCCGTGGTGGTGCTTCGCGTGCAGGTCGATGCTGACGAGACGGCCCTGCGGCGGGTCTGTCGGCCCGGCCGTCGGGTCGAAGGCGTTCGCCGTGGCGAGCAGGCCCTTGCCGGACCACTCGACGGCGCCCGGCGAGGCGAGCTCGACGACGGTGCGACCGGCGCCGTGCCTGACCTTCGAGATCTCGCCGCCGAACATCTCGGCGACGTAGACGTCGCCCTGCGGCGAGACGGCGAGGTTGGTGGCGCCCAGGAAGCCCTTGGCGACCTGGCGCGTCGAGCCCCACCACGGGTTCACCGTGTAGACGGCGCCCCGTGCTCCGAGGCTCGGGTCCTCCGGCCCGCCCGGCAGCGTGGTCACGTAGAGCTGGCCGCGCGGGCCGACCTCGACGTCCGTGGGCACGGGCTCGAACCAGTACGTCCGGCCGACCGCGCAGTCGGGGAGCCCGGCCGCCGCGGCGGCCTCGGCGGTGACACGGGCAGGCTGCGCAGGCAGCACCGCCACGGTGCGGACCTTGCCACGCTCGCTCACCGACACGATCGCGTTCATGCCGGCGTCCGCCACGTACGTCGTGCCGTGCTTCGTCGTGGTGGCGTAC
Organism: Isoptericola peretonis; assembly: GCA_023241745.1. Classification (GTDB taxonomy): domain Bacteria; phylum Actinomycetota; class Actinomycetes; order Actinomycetales; family Cellulomonadaceae; genus Isoptericola; species Isoptericola peretonis. The sequence continues at coordinate 608,392 of JALQCY010000003.1, forward strand.
GGGTGCGAGTCCTGGATGCCCTGGTACTTCCCGGGCATCTCCGCCGGGAACTGGTCCAGGCACGACTTCGGGGCGTGCCGCAGGCCGTAGGTGACCTTGCCGTCCGGGTTCTTCCGGTTCTCGTACGCGCGCAGGTCGGCGAGGGTGCGCGCCTGCCCGGTCGGGTTGCCCCACCGGTCCAGGCGGAGGGTCTTGACGCTCGACGCCACCGGGCCCGCCTCCGGGTCGATGAGGGTCTCGGTGAAGGTGAGCTTCCGGTCGCGGTAGGACACGCCGCCGACCTCCTCGCCGTTCGCGGACGTGTACAGCACGGACGCGCGGCCGCGCCTGTCCACCTCGGTGAGCATGCCGGCGAAGTTCTGGGTGACGTAGGAGGTGCCCCGGGCGCCGACCGCGGCGCTGAGGGGGCTGACGAGGCCGGTCGCCACGTCGGTGACGGTCGGAGGCTTCGGGGTGGGCTTGCCGCCGTGGGCCAGGGCGGGACTCGCGGCGAGCAGCAACGCCGTCGTTGCTGCGGCTACCGCGGTGATGACGCGTCTCATGAGTGCTCCAGGTTGCCGCCCGGCTCGCGACCCGGCGCGGTGCGCGACGGTGGGCCGGGCAATGGGGGACAGCGGGTCGACGGAGGACATCGACAGTGGCGCGCGCCGGGGGAGGCGGTGCGTCGACGACCGGCTCGGCGCCGGACGGTCACGGCTGTCCTCGGTGAGCACGTCACGCTCGGTGGTGAGCACAGCACTCACCACAGTGCGACCGGTCCGGAGCAGTCGCCACACGCGGGCCGGGTCGGAGCGGGTGAGAAATCCGGATGGATGCCCAGGTCAGCGGCCTAGGACGGTCGTCGCGGGCGACGGTCAGCGGATCGCGAGGTCCACCCGGACGAGCCGGTGGTCGCTGGAGGGGAACGGGTAGACGCCGGTGAGCCGCGACAGCGGGTCGGCCTGCGTCGGCCAGAACACGCCGGCGTCGCGCACGCGCAGGTTCTTGGACGGCAGCACGTAGTCGGCCCGGAGGTTGCCCGGCGCGGTGTCCGCGAAGTCGGCGGTGTCGAGCGCGGGGTCGCCCTGGTGGGTCGCGTTGGCGCCGCCCTGCTGGGTCGCGGCCTCGACCGCGCCGTCGGACGTGGGCTGCGGGTCCGTGATCCGCGGGTGGTCGAGGAGCTGGTCGATCGCCGCGTCCACCGAGTCCCCGTCGAGGGGGTCGGCGTTCTGGTCGCCGAGGACGACGAACCGCGCGCCGGGCGTCAGGCCGCCACGACGCCCCTCGTCGTCGTACACGTAGCGCGACGCCTTGCCCGGGGTGACGTAGTCCGCCCAGAAGCGGATCTCGTCGTGGTTGCGGCGGCCGTTGCGGTCCTCCGGGCCGTCGAACGTGGGCGGCGTCGGGTGCGAGGCGAGCACGTGCACGGTCTGGCGGCCGACACGCACCGGCACGTCCCAGTGCGACTTGGAGGACAGCCGCACGACGTCGAGCTCGGCGGGCGAGAACCAGTCGGCGGGCTCCGGGGTGGCCGGGTCGTCGGGCAGCAGCGCGCCCGGCATGTCCTTCCACAGGAAGTGCTGGAACGTGCGGACGTTCCGGGTGTCGATCGGGTACTTCGACAGCACGACCATCCCGTACTGCCCCTCGAACTCGCCGAAGCCGAACGCGTCGTCGCCGCCGCCCACCCGGCCGTCGTTGTTCAGGTCGAAGCCGCTGGGCACCCCGGTGTTCGACGGGGCCGAGTACGCGTAGCGGTAGCGCACCGGGTCGGCGCCGCCCTGGGACACCTCGAGGTAGTTCTCACGGAAGAGGTCCACGCTCGCACGGGCGTCGTCGTGGTCGAACTCGTTGAGCAGGACGACGTCCGGGTCCGCCCGCTGGATGACCTCCGCGACCGTGCGAGCCTGCACGTCGTCGCCCGTCGACAGGTCCGCCTGCAGCTCGCCCTCCGTCGCCCGGTTGAGGGACAGGTTGTACGTCGCGACGCGCAGGGTCCGGTCGTGGGCTCCTCCGTGCCCGTGCCCGTTCCCGTGCCCGTTCCCGTGGGCGCTCGCGGCGAGCGGGGCGAGGACGAGCCCGGCGCCCAGGACGAGCGCGGTCGTGACGGTCACGGCGGGACGGCGAGAGGTCATGCCGTCACCGTAGGGACCGTGGGGTGCGCTGGGAAGAGGGTCGCGGCGACCTGTGGATGAACGGTCGGTGTCCACGGTGTCGAGGCGACCCGCACGACGGGCGGCTGTCGGTGGCGGGGAGCAGGGTGGGCAGATGACCTCCCGCACCTACCCCCACGGCGTGCCGTGCTGGCTCGACCTCGAGACGCCCGCCGTCGACGCCGCCGTCGCGTTCTACGGCGCGTTGTTCGGCTGGCGGTTCACGGAGAAGCTGCCGCCGGGCGTGCCCGCGCGCTACGTGGTGGCGTCGCTGGACGGCACGGACGCGACCGCCGTCGCGGCGTTCGCCACCCCCGACCCGGCCGTCCCCGCCGAAGGTCCGCCCGCGTGGAACACGTACCTCGCGGTGGACGACGCCGAGGCGTCGGCGCGGCGGGTGATCGAGCTCGGCGGGCAGGTCGTGACGCCGCCCGAGCAGGTGGGCCCGCCGGGGGCCGCAGCCGGCACGATGGTCCGCTTCCGCGACCCGCAGGGCGCCCCCGGCCGGCTGTGGCAGGCGGGCACGAGGCTCGGTGCGCAGGTGGTCAACGCGCCCGGCACGTGGAACTTCAGCGACCTGGTGACCCCCGACCCTGACGGCGCGCTCGCGTTCTACGGGGCTCTGCTCGGCTGGGAGGTCGACCCGCAGATCGCCATCGGCATGGCCCGCGTGCCCGGGTACGGCGACCACCTGGCCGCCACGACCGACCCGGACATCCACGACCGCCAGGACGGTGTCGCCCCGCCCGGGTTCGCCGACGCCGTCGCCGGGATCGGGACGACGGACGGGCCGGCGCGCTGGTCGGTGGTCTTCGCCGTCGTCGACCGGGACGTCTCGGCCCAGGCGGCGCGGGACGCCGGCGGCACGGTGACGTCGACCGAGGAGAACGAGTGGGTGCGGACGGCCTCCGTGCGCGACCCGCTCGGCGCCGAGCTGGTGCTGTCCCAGTTCGCGCCGCAGCACACCGGCTGACCGGACGTCACCGCACCGACCGGGAGGCGCGGGTCAGGGACGGCGGGCCTGGACCCACATCACGGGTGTGTCCATGAACTCGGCCCGCGCGGTCTCGTGCGCGTCGACGAGGCCGGCGTCGGTCAGGAGGCGCTGGATGCCGCCGTCGGCGTTGTCCTCGCGGTGCTGGTTCACCCCGATCTCGTGGTGGCGGTGGCCCTGGCGCCCGCGCTCGTGCGCGTGCGCGTGCGCGTCGCCGTGCTCGTGGCCCCCGTGCCCGCCGCCGTGGTCGTGGCCCGGCGCGTCGAGGTCGGCGATCGTGACCCGCCCGCCGCGGCGGAGCACCCGCACGACCTCGGCCGCGAACCGCTGCTTCTCGTCCATCGGCACGTGGTGCAGGGCGAGGGACGACAGCACGTGGTCGACGCTCCCGTCCGCCGCCGGGAGCTGGTCGGCGAACCCCCGTACCAGCGTGAGGGAGCCGCGTCGCCCGACCCGCCGGCGCCGTGCCTTGCGCTCCGCCCGACGCAGGGCGGAACCGTCCGGGTCGACGCCGGTCACGGCGGCGTCCGGCACGGCGCGCAGCACCGCCAGGGTGAGGTTGCCGGTGCCGCAGCCGACGTCGAGCACGCGCTGCCCGGGCGCGAGCCCCGCGAGCTCCACCGTGCGGCGGTGCAGCCGGCCGGCGCGCCGCCACCAGCTCTGCACGTCGTACCAGGGCATCTTCCACGCGCTGCTCATGCCGGGCAGGTAGGCGCGGTCGGCCTCGTCCGGGCGGACGTCGTCGTACAGGCGCACGCCGCGCGCCGGAGCACCGGGGTCCTGCGGGGATCGGGTCACGACGCCACGCTAGCCGCCGTGGCAGGGTGTTCGCCTCGGTGACGCAGGACGAGGTCGTGCAGCCGCGGCTGGCCCCGGACGACGTCGACGCCGCCGCGGAAGCAGCGGAGCCTCGCGAGGTGCCTGCCGAGAGCGGTGCGCGTCGTGCACGAACACCAGGGCTGACCTGGGACGACGTCGCTCCGACGCGGGGTCGACACCACTCGGCGTCAAATTCTGACACCAGAATGACGTCAAAGGGCTTGCGGTGACACCATAGTGGTGTCATAGTGAAGCCATGGACCTCACGAGATACGTCGACGAGCTGCAGCAGCAGCTCGGCACCGCAGCCGCCGCCGGCGGCGACGAGGCACGGGAGCTGGCCTCCCGCCTGACCGCCCCGCTCGACGCCGCCGCCCGGCTGGTGCTGCTCGAGGCGCTGTCCGACGCGGCGGGGGAGATCTCCGCCGAGCTGGCTCCCGGCTCGGTCGACATCCGGCTGCGCGGCGGGTCGCCCGAGTTCGTCGTCGCGGCTCCCGCCCGCCCCGCCGCCGACGCGGTCCCCGCCCCCGAGACGGAGCCGGTCGTGCAGGCGGCGCCGAGCGTGGAGGCCGAGAGCGGCGCCACCACCCGCACCACCCTGCGCCTGCCGGACCACCTCAAGACGCAGGTCGAGACCGCCGCCGCCCGCGACGGCGTCTCCGTCAACACCTGGCTCGTGCGCGCGGTCGCCGCGGCGCTCGAGCAGTCCACCGGGCGTCCGGCCGTGCAGGCCCGTCCGCAGCAGCGCGGCTCCGGTCGCGTCACCGGCTGGGTGCGCTGATCCCTTCGCGACATCCCGCTCCGCCGCACTCCCGTCCTCCCTGACACCACACCGACACCACTGTTGGAGCCCCGTCATGCCCACTTTCCCCGCCCCCCAGCCCGTCCCCGTCCTGATCGACGTGCCGTTCGCCAACGTGCACGTGGTCGCCGGGGAGCGTGACGACGTCGTCGTCACCGTGCTGCCCACCAACGCCAAGTCCGGCAGCGTGCGCGCCGCGGAGTCGGTGCGCGTCGACCGGGACGGCGACGCCGTCTCGATCACGTACCCCGGCTCGTGGAAGCAGTACGTGCTGCCCTTCGCGGCCGGCACCGCCGACATCACCGTCGAGCTCCCCGAGGGCTCGGCGCTGAGCGGCAAGGTCGGCTCGCTCTACGCCGAGGGCGCCCTCGGCTCCGTCGACATGACGCTGTCCGCAGGGAACGCCCGCGTGGACGACGTCGAGCGGCTGGACCTCAAGGTCTCCGCCGGCTCGGTGACCGCCGGCCGCGTCACGGGATCGCTCGACGTGAAGGTCAGCGCCGGGTCCGTCTTCGTCGACGAGGTGTCGGGGAACGGCACGATCCGTGCCAGCAACGGCACCACGACTCTCGGCTCCCTCACCGGCACCGTCGAGGTGCTCGGGGCGCACGGCGACATCGCGGTGAGCCGGGTGCGCGGCACCCTCACCGCCAAGTCCGCGCACGCCACCATCCGGGTCAACAACCTCGAGACCGGTGTCGCCACCCTCACGTCCTCCTTCGGGTCGATCGAGGTCGGGGTGCCCGAGGGCACCGCCGCCTACCTCGACGTCGCGTCGGAGAACGGCTCCGTCCGCAACCTGCTCACTCCCACCGAGGGGCCGGTCGACGACGAGGCCACCGCAGAGATCCACGCCAGCACCGGCTTCGGCGACGTCGTCGTCCGCCGGCCGTGAAGCACCCGTACCAGGAAACGGAGAACCGGACATGACCACCGCCCAGTCACAGACCGCGGCCCGCGGGCCCGCCATCCAGGTCCAAGGCGTCCAGAAGTCGTTCGGCGAGCTGCAGGTGCTGCGCGGCGTCGACTTCGACGTCGCGGCCGGGAGCATCTTCGCGCTCCTCGGCTCCAACGGCGCCGGCAAGACCACGCTCGTGCGGATCCTGTCGACGCTGCTCAAGGCCGACGCGGGAACCGCCACCGTGCACGGCTTCGACGTCGCCGCGAAGCCTGGCGACGTGCGCGAGTCGATCAGCCTGACCGGCCAGTTCGCCGCCGTCGACGAGATCCTCACCGGTCGCGAGAACCTCGTGCTCGTCGCCAGGCTGCGCCACCTGGCCGACCCGGGGGCCGTCGCCGACGAGCTGCTCGCGCGCTTCTCGCTCACGGAGGCCGGCGGGCGCCGGGCCGGGACCTACTCCGGCGGCATGCGGCGTCGGCTCGACATCGCGATGAGCCTCATCGGCGACCCGCCGATCATCTTCCTCGACGAGCCCACGACCGGCCTCGACCCGCAGGCGCGGATCGAGGTCTGGGAGACCGTCAAGAAGCTGGCCCAGGGCGGCACCACCGTGCTGCTCACCACGCAGTACCTCGACGAGGCCGAGCAGCTCGCCGACCGGATCGCCATCCTGCACCAGGGAACGATCATCCAGAACGGCACCCTCGCCGAGCTCAAGCAGCTCCTCCCGCCCGCCAAGGTCGAGTACGTCGAGAAGCAGCCGTCCCTCGAGGACGTCTTCCTCTCGCTCGTCGGTGCGACCGGTACCGAGAAGGAATCCTGATGACCACCCACGCCATTGCCGACACCCGCACCCTCACCGGCCGGTCGCTGCGCCACATCCTGCGTAGCCCGGACACGATCATCACCACCGCGGTCACGCCGATCGCGCTGATGCTCATCTTCGTCTACGTCTTCGGCGGTGCCATCAACACCGGGACCGACGAGTCGTACATCAACTACATGCTGCCCGGCATCCTGCTGATCACCGTGGCGTCCGGCATCGCGTACACCGCGTACCGGCTGTTCCTCGACATGCAGGGCGGCATCTTCGAGCGGTTCCAGTCGATGCCGATCGCGCGGTCGAGCGTGCTGTGGGGACACGTCCTCACGTCCCTCGTCTCCAACCTGGTCTCGGTCGCGATCGTCATCGCGGTCGCGTTCGTCATGGGCTTCCGCACCGGGGCGTCCTTCGGGGCCTGGCTGGCCGTCGCCGGCATCCTGGCCCTGTTCACCCTCGCCCTCACCTGGCTGGCCGTGATCGCCGGCCTCTCGGCGAAGACGGTCGACGGCGCGAGCGCCTTCAGCTACCCGCTGATCTTCCTGCCGTTCATCAGCTCGGCGTTCGTGCCCACGGACACGATGCCCGCCCCGGTCGCCTGGTTCGCCGAGAACCAGCCCGTGACGTCCATCGTCAACTCGATCCGGGCGCTGTTCGCCGAGCAGCCCGTCGGAAACGACATCTGGATCGCACTCGCGTGGCTGGTCGGCATCTTCGTGGTCGCCTACGCGTTCGCGGTCGCCGCCTACCGCCGCCGCCTCAGCTGATCGTGCGGTCGCCGGTCGAGCCCGTCGAAACCTGGTTTCGACGGGCTCGACCGGCGTCGTCGTCCTACCGGACGGCGGCGACGTCGCGCGCCTCGGCCTCCTGCCGACGCAACGCCTCCCGGCGGCGCGGGCCGGCGAAGGCCCGCGGGTACCGCACGATGCCGGGCCGCCGCGCCTCCCACGTGAGGCCCATGACGGTGCTCTTGCACACGAGCTCCTTGAGCCACGCGCCGGGGCGCGCGCCCAGCCGTCCGCCGAGGAACACGGGCACCGGGACGTCGTCGCGCCCCGCGAACTGGAACAGGCCCGCCCCGCGGCCGAGGCTGAGGCACTGGCCGAGGAAGCCGACCGCGACGGGCGCCGGCTCCGTGCCCGCCAGCCGGGCCAGCACCGTGTCGGCCGCGGCTCCGCCCAGCTGGCCCGCGGCCTGGCAGCTCATCCGGAACGGCAGGTCCGACGGCGCGCCGGCGTCGCCGGCGGCGACGATGCGGTCGTCGTCCACGCTGGTCAGCGTCTCGTCGGTGCGCAGGCGCCCCACGGCGTCCGTGCTCAGGCCGCTGCGGGCGGCGAGGTCGGGCACGGTGAAGCCGGCGGTCCAGATCGTCACGTCGCTCGGCACGTCCCGACCGTCCAGGAGCTGGACCGCGTCGGCCGTCACGGCCGTCACGGTCGCCCCCGGTCCCTCGAGGACCGTCACGCCGAGCCGGGCGAGCTGTGCCGCGACCGCGGCACGCCCCTTCGGGTGCAGGTACGGGCCGAGCACGTCGCCGCAGACCAGCGTCACCGCCCGCCCCTGCTCCGCGAGCTCGGACGCCACCTCGATGCCGGTCGGGCCCGCGCCCACCACCGTCACCCGCGACGTCGGGCCCGCGGCGGCCAGCTCCGGGGCCAGCCGGTCGGCCTCCTCCAGGCTCCCGAGCGCGAACGCGTGGTCCGCCGCCCCCGGCACCGTGGGGGCGGCGCTGCTGCTGCCCACCGCGTACACCAGGTAGTCGTAACCGAGCGTGGCGCCGTCGGCGAGCGTCAGACGCCGGGCGGGGGCGTCGATCCGCTCCACCGTCGCGACCTCCAGCCGCACCCTGTCGGCCAGCACCGACCGGTAGTCCACCACCGCGTCGTGCGTGCCCGCCGCCCGCTGGTGCAGGCGGATCCGCTCCACGAACGTCGGGCGGGAGTTCACCAGCGTCACCGCCACGTCGTCCCGCGTCGTCAGGCGGTTCGCCGCCATCACGCCGGCATACCCGCCGCCCACCACCACGACCTGCGTCCTGTGCGACATCTCGTCTCCTCCGTCGTGTTCGCCATCGGTTGCTCACGGTGACGACGAGACGGGGCACGCGGGTGTGACGCACCGTTCCCGGACGCGCCGACGGCGCCCGGTCGCAGGTGCGACCGGGCGCCGTCGGCTGCGCGCCTGACAGGTCAGGCGGCGGTGGTGACCTCGATGCGCTGCGGTGCCGTGCCGGCGAAGACGCCGGCGACGGTGACCGTCAGGACGCCCGCGTCGTAGGACGCGGTCACGGCGTCGCCGTCCACGGCCTTCGGCAGGGTCACGACGCGGCGGAACGAGCCGAAGCGGACCTCCGAGATGCGGCGGCCCTCGGACTCCTCCGAGCGCTGGTCCTTGCGCTCGCCGCGCACGACGAGCTTGCGGCCCTCGATCTCGACGGTGACGTCGTCGGCCGGGTTCACGCCCGGCAGGTCGAGGCGGGCGACGAGGTCCTCGCCCTCGCGGTACACGTCAGCGGCGGGCACGGGGCCCTCCGTGCGTGCGAGGTCGGTGAGGCGCGGGGCCCACAGGTCGCGGAGCCACGCGTCGGCGAACGGGGTGCGGGTCAGGGTGGTGGTCATGCTGTCCTCCTCCAGGTGAGTACTGCTGACCGGTGCAACTTGAGCCACCCCGACTCAATTTCCTGGTTCGCCGACGGCGGACGCACCGCGCCGCCGGGTGCGTAGGAGCATGACGACCAGGCCCAGGACGAGCCACCCGGCCGCGACCTCCAGAGCGAGGTGGCTGGCCAGGACGAGCACGGTGACGACGATCGCCAGGCCGACGACGGGGACGACCGTGTGCAGCACGCGCCGGTCGGTGCGCCGGCCGGCCACGTAGTAGCCGATCACCGCCACGTGCAGGAAGACGAACGCGGTCAGGGCGCCGACCGTGACCATCGAGGACAGCAGGTCGAGACCGTCGGGCTTGACCGCGGCCGCGACGGCGATGACGAGCGTCGCGCCCGCCGAGAGGAGGATCGCGAGGCGGGGGACGCCGGTCCGAGGGCTCACGGACCCGAGCCGGGACGGCAGCTGTCCGTCGCGCGCCATCCCGTACATGAGGCGGCTCACCGCGGCCTGCGCGACGAGCGCGGAGAGCACGGGGCCGATCGCTCGGGCCGTGGTGACCGTCGTGCCGAGCCACGACCCCATCTGGTCGCCGATCATCGTGTAGAAGATCGTGCCCTGCTCGTCGGGGTGGGCCGCCAGCTCCGTCGGCGTCGCCGTCGTCAGGAGCGCCCCCAGGTACGTCTGGAGGACGAACAGGGCCCCGGCGAGGACGAGGCAGAAGATCAGGGCCCGGCCGATCTGCCGCGGGGAGCCGGTGCTCTCCTCGGCGAACGTGGCGATCGCGTCGAAGCCCAGGAAGGCGAGCGCCGCCACCGAGACGGCGCCGAGCGTGCCCGCGAGCGTGAACCCGTCCAGCCCGGTCAGCGGGGACAGCCACGGCCTGGCCGGCCCCTCGTGCACCAGCACGACGACGGCGCCGACGCAGAAGGCGGCGAGCACCAGGATCTCCACGACCAGGGCGACGAACCCCACCGTCGCCGCGAGCTTCACCCCGCCGAGGTTCAGCGCCGTGATGAGGAGCACGGCGGCCGTCGTGAACGCCCAGACCGGTACCGAGGGGAACAGGGCGTGGCTGGCGATGCCGGTGAACAGCGCGGCGAGGCTCGGGATGAACAGGTAGTCCAGGCCGATCATCCACCCGGCCATGAAGCCCGACCGCCGCCCCAGCCCCGCGGTCGCGTACGCCGAGACCGACCCCGCCTTCGGGACCGCGACGGACATGCGCGCGTACGACCAGGCGGTGAACGCCATCGCCACGGTCGCGACCACGAACACGAGCGCGACCGCACCGTTGCTGCGTGCGTCCAGCACGCCGAACGTGCCCATGGGTGCCGTCGGGCCGATGAACAGCAGCCCGTAGACGACGAGGTGCCGCAGGGACAGGCTCCGGTGGAGCCGTCCCTCGGGCGGGTCGGGCGTGGGTGCGCCCGTCGCAGGGCGGGGTTCGGTGGACGCGGGACTCAGCTCCTCGGCAGCTCGTGGACCGGCTGCCAGCGTAGGACGACGGCGCGGCGCCGTCGTCCTACGCCTAGGCGTCCAAGCCGCCGTCGAGGAACCGGACGTCGCTAGGCCTGCCCAGCGCAGCACCCACCACCCGCGCGTCGCCGTGGAGGGTGGTCGGCGGTCGCGACGGCGACAGTACTGTCATGCCGGGTGCTAGGCGCCCTGGCGGGCGCCGATCACGCGCATCCATCGATCTCCCGCATGGTGAGACGCCGGTGGCGAATCGTGTCGGCCTGGAGGTCACCAGTCGTGCACGGAGCCGTCGAGCCGCCGGGCGACCGGCAGGTAGCGCGGCTCGTAAGGGAAGCGGGCGGCCGCCTCGTCGTCGTACTCCACCCCCAGGCCGGGGGCGTCGGACGGGTGCAGCATCCCGTCGGCGTACGACACGTCGGAGCGGAAGACGTCGGCCGTGTGCGGGGTGTGCCCCATGTGCTCCTGGATGCCGAAGTTCGGCACGGCCAGGTCCACGTGGACGGCGGCGGCCTGCGTCACCGGCGACAGGTCGCCGGCCCCGTGCGACCCGGTGCGGACCCCGTACAGGTGCGCGAGGTCGAAGATGCGGCGCAGGTGCGTGATGCCGCCCGCGTGCACCACCGTGGTGCGCACGTAGTCGATCAGCCGCTCCGTGATGAGGTGCTGCACGTCCCAGATCGACGTGAGGTTCTCGCCCACGGCGATCGGCGTCGTCGTGTGCTGGCGGATGAGGCGGAACGCCTCCTGGTCCTCCGCCGGCGTCGGGTCCTCCATCCAGAACAGCCGCAGGGGTTCGACGGCCCGGCCGAAGCGCGCGGCCTCGATCGGCGTGAGGCGGTGGTGCACGTCGTGCAGGAGGTGGAAGCCGAAGCCGAACTTCTCGCGCACGGCCTCGAGATACGTCGGGGCGTGGTCGAGGTAGGCCTCGGTGGACCACGCCTGCTCCTCGGGCAGGGACGTCCTGGCGGGCTCGTAGATGCCGGCGCCGCTGTGCACGCCGTACGTGCCGGGCACGCCAGGGACGGCGGTCTGGGCGCGGATCGCCTCGTAGCCCTCCTCGCGCAGTCGGGCCACGTCGTCGAGCAGGGCGGGCACGTCGCCGCCGCTGGCGTGCGCGTACACGAGGACGCCGTCGCGCGAGCGGCCGCCGAGCAGCTCGTACACCGGCAGGCCCGCGACCTTGCCCTTGATGTCCCACAGCGCGGTGTCGACGGCGGCGATCGCCGTCATCGTCACCGGGCCGCGGCGCCAGTAGGCGCCCTTGTACAGGTACTGCCAGGTGTCCTCGATGCGCGCCGGGTCGCGACCGATCAGCAGCGGCACCAGGTGGTCGCGCAAGTAGGACGCGACGGAGAGCTCGCGGCCGTTGAGCGTCGCGTCGCCGAGACCGGTGACCCCGTCGGACGTGGTGATGCGCAGCGTGACGTAGTTGCGGCCGGGCGAGGTGACCAGCACCTCGGCCTTCTCGATGGTGCTCATGCCCGCTCCGCCGCGGCGGAGCGGGCCGGGGCCGCGCCGTCGTCGTGGGCCCCGTCGTCGTGGGCTCCCTCGTCCAGGGAGGGCCAGCTCGCGTACTCGGTGCCGCCGCGGCGGGCGGGAGCTGTCTCCGGCAGGAGGACCAGCGCGACGATCGAGCACACCACCAGCACCGCCGTGTAGGCCGCGACGAGGCCGAAGCCGCCGTCCGCCGCGACGAGCAGCGCCGTCGCGACCACGGTGAACGGCCCGGACGCGACCATCGCGCCGAACTGCCACACCACGGAGACGCCCGAGTACCGGACGGAGGAGTCGAACAGCTCCGGGAAGAACGATGCCTGCGGTGCGTACGTGCCGGCGTGGCCGAGGCCCAGGCCGACGACCATGAGGGCGACGATCACCGCGAGGTTCTCGGACTGCACGGCGAGGAACGCGGGCACGATGAGCACGAGGTTCAGCACGGCCATGGCCAGGAAGACCGGCCGGCGGCCGACGCGGTCGGTGAGGTGGCCCCACACCGGGATCATGACGATCTCGACGAGGATCGCGATGATGACGGCCTCGAGGACGAGCCCCGAGTCGTAGCCGTTGTTGTCCGCGTACGCGACCAGGAAGATCGTGTAGAAGGGGAACATCGCCGCCTCGACGAACTTGGCGAAGAAGCCGCCGACCACCTCGCGCCGCCGCTCGCCGAAGAGCTGACGCAGCGGGGCGTGCGACTCGGCCTTGCGCTCGCGGGCGGCCTTGAACGTCTCGGACTCGTCGACGCGCGAGCGGATGAACAGCCCGACGGCGACGACGACGATCGACAGCAGGAACGGCACGCGCCAGCCCCAGGTGAGGAACGCGTCCTCGTCCATCCACTGCTGGAGGCCGGCGAAGAGCGCCGTGGGGATGAGGTACGCGACCGGCGAGCCGAGCTGGACGAAGCTGGCGTAGAAGCCTCGCCGCCGCTGCGGCGACGCCTCCGCCGTGAGCAGCACGGCGCCGCCCTGCTCGCCCCCGACGCCGAAGCCCTGGATGAGCCGGACGACGACGAGGATGACCGCGGCCCACAGGCCGATCTGCTCGTACGTGGGCATGAGGCCGACGGCGAACGTGCCGAGGCCGGTGAGCAGCAGCGTGAAGACGAGGGCCTTCTTGCGGCCCAGGCGGTCGCCGATGTGGCCCCAGACGAGCCCGCCGAGCGGGCGGGCGAAGAACCCGACCGCGTACGTCGAGAACGCCGCGAGCGTGCCGACCAGCGGGTCCGTCTCGGGGAAGAAGATCTTGTTGAACACCAGCGCCGACGCGGTGCCGTAGATGAAGAAGTCGTAGTACTCCGCGATCGTCCCGATCACGGAGGCGCCGACGGTCTTGCGCAGCGTCTTCGGGTCGACGGTGCGGGCCGGGGTGCCGCTCATGCTGCTGCCTCCTCGCAGTGGATCAGCGCGACGCTAACATACTAGTGCGCTAGAACACGATGGCGTGGGGGTGGGGCAGAATCGTGGCCATGCCGTCGCCGTCGTCGCAGCCGCTCCTGACCGCCCGGGTCCGCGGGGAGAACACCCGCCGGCTCGTCCACACCTGGCTGCGCCGTCAGATCATCGACCTTGAGCTCCCGCCGGGGGCTCCGCTGTCGGAGGCGGAGATCGGTGCGCGGCTCGGCGTCAGCCGCACGCCTGTGCGCGAGAGCCTGATCCTCCTCGCCGAGGAAGGCCTCGTGGAGGTGTTCCCGCAGCGCGGCAGCTTCGTCGGCCCGATCCGCTACGAGGACGTCGTCGCGGCGCAGTTCGTGCGGGAGGCGATCGAGTGCTCGTCGTTGCAGCTCGGCGGCGCCCAGGCCGGGGAAGGCGACGTCGCCACCCTCCGGGCGATCATCGTGCGGCAGCACGAGGCCGACCGCGCCGGCGACGACGGCGCGTTCTTCGACCTGGACGAGGAGTTCCACCAGCAGCTCATGCGGGCGTGCGGGCACGAGCCCGCCTGGCGCATCGTGGCCTCCGCCAAGGCGCAGATGGACCGCGCCCGCAGGCTCTCCCTGCCCGAGGGCGGCAAGATGACCGACCTCATCGAGCAGCACGGCGCGGTCGTCGACGCCCTCGCGGCGGGGGACGTCGAGGGTGCCGTCGCCCGCCTGCGGGAACACCTGCGCGTGGTGCTGCAGGACATCGCGCACATCCAGCGGGAGCGCCCGGAGCTGTTCGCCCAGGTCTAGCTGGTCGTGGCGCCGCTCGGTCGTCAGCAGGTGCTGGTGCCCTCGAGGTCGTCGCAGACGAGGCGGGTGCGTGCCTCGGTGACGGTGGTGGGGTCGGTGGTGCTGGTGGTGGTGATGGTGCCGGGGATGTCGGTCCACGTGCTGGTGCCCTGGACGCGGAAGCGGCCCTGCCAGGTGGTGGTGAGGGAGACGGTCACGCCGGTGCGGTAGGTGTTGCCCTTGTCGTCGACGGCGGTGCCGGGGTCCTGGTCGGGGGTGCCGAGGCGGCTGTACGTGTGTCCGACCCAGGAGTGGTCGGGGGTGGGGTCGCCCTCGCGCCAGGGCCGTCCGGGGTCGGTGGTGGTGAGGGTGGTGCCGGCGGGGGAGTGCGGGTCGTCGAAGTCCCAGGTGAACTCGGTGGGTTCGGCACGGATGACGACCGGGACCCCCAGCAGCGTCACGGTGCGGTCCTGTGGCGCTGCCGTCGTGTAGGCGGGGTAGTGGACGTTGACGATCATGGGCGGGTTGCCCTGCACCGTCGCGACCGGGGCGGTGATCTTCATGGTCTTGAACTCGCGTCGCGCCTCGGTGGCGAGGTCGGCGGGGGTGATGCACTCGTCGTCGGTGAGCTGCTCGGGGTCGCCGTAAGAGCCGTCCGCCTGGACGCGTTGTACCCAGAGCGCGTCGAGGGCGTACTCGCCGTCTTCGCACGGGACGGTGATCTCGGCGATGTCCGTGCCTTCCGGGCATGCTCCCGGAGCAGTGACGATGCCGCTGAGGGAGTCGAGGTCTGCCCCCAGTTCTGCGCACGTCACCCCGTCGGTGCGGACGTAGCGGTCCCGCGGCTCGTCGTTCGCGGGTTCACGCCCGTCGGGCCCCTGCTTCCATGCATTCGACGTAGCCCCAACGCCGGCCTCGTCCTTGCCATCATCGAGTCCAGCCGTGTAGTCGGGAACCGGTAATGACGATGCGAGGGTAATGGCTAATGTGAGCATCGAGGCGAGCAGGTGGCTCCGCATCGGTCTACTCCGGGACATCGGCGACGCCGACGACGACCCATGCACCGTCTCTCTTGGCCATTTCCATCCGGAGCTCGCCGGACTTGTCGAGGGAAGTGAAGAGGACTTCGCCATTGGAGTCCTTGATAGTCGAGGCACCTTCCCTCACTCTGACGTCGATGGGCCAAATGCCTGTGGACGCGTCCTGCTCGTATGTATGCAGGACTACTACATTCGTCTCGCCGCCGCTAAATGCATCATCGCGATCTGCAATCTCATTTGCCTGGTCGAGCCTGTTTGCGCAGTACTCACAACTCTTGAGAGACATCGTCTCCCATTCGGCGGTGTCGCCGGTCTGCATGATGTAGGGGTCGAGCTCGAGGAAATACACCGCGGCGGCTTCGGCTCCGGCGGGTCCGTCGTCGTCCATCGCGTCGGGTCGCTCGGGCGCGACGACCACGGCGGTGGAGCTGGGCGACGGGGACGGCGAGGCGTCGGCGCTCGCGCTGGCGGTGGGCTCGGCCGACGGCGTCGCGGGCGTGTCGCCTTCGCAACCGGCGACGAGCAGCGCTGCGGCGGCGATGGAGGTGGCGGCGAGGATGGCCCGGTTGCGGGTCATGACGGGGCTCCCTGTCGGCGGTGACGTCGCGGTCACTGTAGGGCAATCCGTCAGATCGTTGCCCGGGAGTCTGTGGACAACTCCGTCGCCGCAGGTCGCGGACGGCCCCGGGACGGTCAGTCGCCGGGCGGGCGCCAGCTCATGATCGGCCGGAGGGCGCGGGAGCCGAGGGCTTCGGTCCACCGACCTACGGCGCGCATCCCGGCGTCGCGGACGGCGACGGCGGCCGCCGATGTCCACAGGGTGGGGACGGCGACCCGCGCGGACAGCCGCATGACGTTCTCGACCCGTGGCCGACGCTCGGCCGACCAGCGTTGCAGCGCCGCGGCCACGTCGTCGCCCGGGCGCACCCGCGCGCCGAGCACGGCGGCGTCCTCGAGGGCCTGGCAGCCGCCCTGGCCCAGGTTCGGGAGCATCGCGTGGGCGGCGTCGCCGACGAGCGCGACCCGTCCCACCGCGAGGGACGTCGGTGGCGCGGGCAGGTGCCGGAGCTCGTGGCGCAGCGCGGAGCCGTCGTCGACCGACGCCAGCAGGGCGGGAACCGGCTCGTGCCAGCCGGCGAGCCGGGCGCGGAGCTCGTCCAGGTCGCGGGGGACCCCGACGGCGTCGGCGACCGAGACGTACACGTAGACCTGCCCGTCGGCCAGCGGCATGACGCCCGCGACGATCCCCCGTCCCCAGATCTCGGCGCCGACGACGCCCGGCAGGGGCGGGGTGACGAACCGCCACGCCGTCGACCCGCCCGGTACCGGGCCCGGCGCGCTCGGCATCCACCGGGCCCGCGTGTCCGAGCCGATGCCGTCCGCCGCGACCACGAGGTCTGCGTCCACGTCGCCGTCCGGCAGGCTCACGACGGCCGGCCGGGACGTCGTGCCCGGGTCCGTGACCGAGGCCGTCGCCCCCAGCCGCAACGACCCCGCGGGCAGCGCGTCCGCGAGCAGCCCCACCAGCTGAGCGCGGTGCAGCATGAGGGTGCGGTCCCCGAACACCGACGCCGCGCCCTCCGCCCGGCCGCGGACGAGCCACCGCCCGTCCGGGAGGCGCAGGCCGAACTCACCCTGCAGCGCGGCCAGGTCACGGGTCGCGTCGCCGACGCCCAGCGCGTCGAGCGACCGCACCGCGTTCGGCGCGACGACGATCCCCGCGCCCACCGGGTCCAGCGACGTCGCGCGTTCGACCACCGTGACGTCCCAGCCCCCGCGTGCCAGCGCCACGCCCGACGCCAGGCCGCCCACCCCTCCGCCGATCACGACGGCGGCGGGTGCTGTCCCGGGCATCGCGTCAGTCCCGCAGCGGCGAGCCGACGACGGCGAAGTCGAACCCGCCGAACTCGCCCGACAGCAGTGGTCGCGCCGCCGCGATCGACGCCTGCACGCTCGGCAGCTGCAACGACGCCCGGTGCGCCTCCGCCGACGTCCACAGCTCGGCGACGAACACCGTGTCCGGGCGGTCGTCGGCGACGCCGACCTCGTAGAGCAGGCAGCCCGCGTCCGAGAGTTCCGTGCTGCGCTGCGTGAGGTGGGCGACGAGCTCGTCGCGCTTCCCGGAGGCGGCACCCAGCGTGCCGACGTTGGCGTAGGTCATGGCTCGTGACAGTAGTCCGGCCGCCGACACCGCGCCGCCGCACGACGACGACACCTCGCCTCCCGGAATCGTGCTCCGGTCCGTGGTGTTCGCCGAGACGTGACGACGTTCGAGGCGATGCCGGGGGAGGCGGACGTCGTCGTGATCGGCGCTGGTCAGGCGGGCCTGTCCGCCGCGTACCACCTGCGACGGCGCGGGTTCGTGCCCGCGGGCGGCGCGCCGACCGGCGAGCGCACGTACGTCGTCCTCGATGCCGAGGAGGGGCCCGGGGGAGCATGGCGGCACCGGTGGCGGTCGCTGCGGATGAGCACCGTGAACGGCATCCACGACCTGCCCGGCATCGAGCAGCCCGACGTGGAGCCCGAGGCGGCGAGCGCCGACGTGCTGCCCGCCTACTTCGGCGACTACGAGCGCGAGCTCGGGCTGGCCGTCGCCCGGCCGGTGCGGGTGCGCCGCGTCGAGCGGGCCGACGACGGCGACCTGCTCGTGCGCTGGGAGGGCGGCGACCGGTCCGGCACCGTCGCCGCCCGGGCGATCGTCAACGCGACGGGCACGTGGTCCAAGCCGTTCTGGCCCGCCTACCCGGGGCAGGAGACGTTCCGCGGCCGACAGCTGCACACCGCCGACTACGTGCGGGCGGAGGACTTCGCCGGCCGGCGCGTCGCCGTCGTCGGTGGCGGGATCTCCGCCGTGCAGCTGCTGGAGGAGGTCTCCCACGTGGCGCAGACCTTCTGGTTCACGCGACGAGAGCCCGTGTGGCGCGACTCCTTCGACTCCCAGGACGGCGCGGACGCCGTCGCGATGGTCGCCGACCGGGTGAGCCGGGGCCTGCCGCCGCAGAGCATCGTGTCCGTCACCGGCCTGATCCGCACGCCCTCCTTGCGCACCGCCGAGGCGCGCGGCGTGCTCGACCGGCGGCCGATGTTCACCCGCATCGAGCCCGACGGCGTCGTCACGCCCGACGGCGCGCTGGTGCCGGTCGACGTCATCCTCTGGAACACCGGCTTCCGCGCCGCGCTCGACCACCTGCGGCCGCTGCACCTGCGAGGCAGCGGAGGCGGCATCCGCATGGACGGCACCCAGGTAGAGGGCGAACCGCGCGTGCACCTCATCGGCTACGGGCCGTCCGCCTCCACCGTCGGCGCCAACCGCGCCGGGCGGGACGCGGTCAACCGGATCGTGCGCTACCTCGACTCCCTGTCGTGGGGGCCCGCGCGTACGGTCGACGTATCGATCGACGAGGAGGCGACGACATGACGACCGACCGCGCGGACGCGCCGAGCGCCGTGGCCGCGGAGTTCTTCGACCGGTACCGGCAGGCGCTGCTGGACCGCGACGAGGCGGCGGTGGCCGACCTGTACGCGGTGCCCGCGCTGATCCTGTTCCCGGGGCAGTCGCTGCCGGTGACGGGCAGGGCGCAGACGGAGCAGTTCTTCGGGGCGTCGTGGGCGCAGTACGAGGGCGTCACGGGCATGACGTCGGACCTGCGGGTCGTGGCCGCTACCGCGCACAGCGTGTGGGCCGACGTGACGTGGCACCACGAGGGGGCGGACGACGGCACGGAGCGGTTCGTGTACCAGCTCGTGCGCATGGACGAGGGGTGGCGCATCGCGGTGCTCACGCCGATGGACGCGTGAGCGGATGAGCGGATACTGACGGGATGACGACGGCGACGAACCCGCTGGAGCGGCTACGGCTGAGCATCGGCGAGATGCTGTTCGAGAAGGTCGCCGGCCCGGAGGCCGACGCGGCCCGCGACCGGATCCACCTGACGCCCGGGCCGCGCTGGTTCCCGCCGGCCAGCCCGATCGGGCGCGTGCACGCGGACGCGTCGATGTTCGTGGGCGGTCTGCGGGCCCTGCTGCTGCAGTCGTTGCACCCGCTGGCGATGGCGGGCGTGGCGGGGCACTCCGGCTACCGCGGAGACCCGTGGGGCCGGCTCGAGCGGACGGCGACGTTCCTCGCGACGACGACGTTCGGCACGGCCGACGACGCGCAGGCGATGGTCGACCGGGTCCGCGCCGTCCACGAGCGGGTCCGGGGCAAGACGCCCGACGGCCGGCCGTACCGGGCGGGCGACCCGCACCTGCTGACCTGGGTCCACGCGGCCGAGGCGGACTCGTTCCTCGCGGCGCACCAACGGTTCGGGGAGCGGCCGCTGACCGCCGAGGAGGCCGACGAGTACGTGGCGCAGGCCGCGCGTGTGGCGCGGGCGCTGGGCGCCGTCGTCGTGCCGGAGACGGTGGCCGAGCTGCGCGCGACGATCGACGCGTACCGCCCGGAGCTGGAGGCGTCGACCGCGGCCCTCGACACCGCGGGCTTCCTCCTGCGCGAGCCGCCGCTGCCGCGGGCGGCCCGACCGCCGTACGCGCTGCTCGTGGCCGGCGCGGTGTCGACGCTCCCGGTGTGGGCGCGGGACGCGCTCGACGTCGACACCCGGTTCCGCCGCCTCCTCGGCGGACCGGCCGGTGCGCTCGCCACCCGCGCCGTGCGCTGGGGGATGGGCACCTCCGAGCGCACCCGCGCCTATCCGCGAGCGGGCGACCCGGAGACGTCGCCGCGCTGACGACCGCGTGACCCGCGGACGCCCCGGTGCCGGCCGGACGTCGTGCCCGCGGCCCTGGTCCTCGCACGTGCCGGTCGGTAGGGTGGGCCGCGCATCGAAGCGCTTCGACGATCCACGGGGGTATCGCGGCATGACAGCTGGTCTCGCACGGCTCACCGACGAGCTGGGCCTCCTGTACGGCGGGGACTACAACCCCGAGCAGTGGGACGCCGCCGTCTGGCGCGAGGACGTCGCCCTCATGCGCGAGGCGGGGGTCAACTTCGTCACGGTGGGCGTGTTCAGCTGGTCCCGCCTGGAGCCGCGGCCGGGGGAGCACCGCTTCGAGTGGCTGGACGAGGTGCTCGGCCTGCTGCACGACGCCGGCATCGCCGTCGACCTCGCGACCCCCGTCGCCTCCCCGCCGCCGTGGCTGGGGCACCGGCACCCCGAGTCGTTGCCCACGACGGCGGACGGCACGGTGCTCAGCTACGGCTCGCGCAACCAGTTCTGCCCGTCCTCCGACGCCTACCGTGCCGCCGCGGCGGACATCGCCGAGCGCCTCGCCGCCCGGTACGCCGGGCACCCCGCCGTGCGGATGTGGCACGCCGGCAACGAGTACGGGCAGTTCTGCTGGTGCGACCGCTGCGCCGAGCGCTTCCGCGACTGGCTGCGCGACCGGTACGGCACCCTCGAGACCCTCAACGCCGCCTGGGCCACCGCCGTCTGGTCGCAGGGGTACGGCGACTGGGCCGAGATCCTGCCGCCGCGCGCGGCGCCGTACCACCGCAACCCGTCGCAGGAGCTCGACTTCCGCCGCTTCGGCTCCGATCTCCTGCTCGACCTGTACCGGGAGCAGAAGGCGGTCATCCGGCGGCACGACCCGGACCGCCCCGTCACGACCAACCTCATGGGGTTCTTCGGCGGCGTGGACCCCCACACGTGGCGCGCCGACCTCGACGTCGTCGCCGACGACGCCTACCCCGACCCCGCGTCGCCCGACGCCGCCGCGGACGCGGCGCTCGTCAATCACCTGGCCCGCAGCCTGGCCGGTGGCCCCTGGCTGCGCATGGAGCAGGCGGCGAGCGCGGTGAGCTGGCGGGAGCACAACCTCACCAAGTCGCCCGCGCGCCTCCGGACCGAGGTGCTGCAGGCCCTGGCCCACGGCTGCGACGGCGCGCTGTTCTTCCAGTGGAGGCAGGCGCGCTCCGGCCCCGAGCGGTTCCACTCCGCGATGCTGCCGGTGGCGGGAGCCGACACCGCGGTGCACGACGGCGTCCGTCGTCTGGGCGCCGAGCTGGGCGCCCTGCGTGCCCTCGCCGGGCGGCCCGTGCACCGCCGCGTCGCGCTGCTGTGGGACTGGCCGTCGTGGTGGGCGGCGACCCAGGTCGCCCTCCCGACCGCCAGGCTCGACCCGCTCGCCACCCTCAAGGCGTGGCACCGCGTGCTGTGGCGGCTCGGGGTCGTCGTCGACGTCGTCGCGCCGGGCGACCTGGCGGACGACGGGGCGGGCGGCGCGCCGGACCGCTACGACGTCGTGCTGGCCCCCGCCCTCACGGTGCTCGAGGAGGACGCCGCCGACCGCCTCGACGCGTTCGTCGCCGGCGGCGGTCGTCTCGTGTGGGGGCCGTTCGGCGGCGTCGCGGACGGCCTGGCGCACCTGCACCTCGGCCGGTCGCCTGCGCCGCTGCGGCACGTGCTCGGCGTCTCCGCCGACGAGTGGGTGCCGCTGCCCGACGGCGGCAGCACGGTCGTCTGGTCGGGTCCGGGGCCGGGCTCGGACGGGCGCCGCGGGACGGCCACCACCCTCGGCGAGCGCACCCGGTCCGACGGCGCCGACGTGCTCGCCACCTACGACGACGGGCCGCTCGCCGGCTGCGTCGCCGTCGCCCGGCACGGGTACGGCGCCGGGCGCGCCTGGTACGTCGGCGCGGAGCTGACCTGGCCGGGCCTCGACCTGCTGCTCCGGGCGGTGCTCGACGACGCGGGCGTCCCGCACGGCGGCCAGGAGCCCGACGTCGAGACCGTGTGGCGCGGGTCCACCCTGGTCGCCATCAACCACGCCGACCGGCCCGCGACCCTCGACCTCGCCGCGGCGCTCGCGGCCGGCCCCGCCGACGTCGGCGGCGCCGGCGAGCTCACGGACGTGCTCACCGGCGGCCGGCACGACCACGGGCCGCTGCCGCTCGCTCCGCACGACGTCGTCGTCCTCGCGGCCCGGTGAGGACGGAGGCGAGGTCCATGATGGGTTCATCCGAGAAGATGTCACGCCCCGGAAACTCTGTTTGACCCCGCGGAAACTCGGCGTCCCTACCGTCGTCCTCACGCGCCGACCAGGCGCACGGTGACGAAGGGACGGCGAATGTCCGGTACGACCGCAACCACGACCGGGGTGCACCCGGTCGACCAGGTGCCGCGGCTCGCGCGGCTCTTCCCGCTGGGCCTCCAGCACGTGCTCGCCATGTACGCGGGGGCGGTGGCCGTGCCCCTCATCGTGGGCGGCGCGCTCGGCTACTCCGCCCGGGACCTGGCGTTCCTCATCAGCGCCGACCTGTTCGTGGCGGGCATCGCGTCGATCATCCAGTCGCTGGGATTCTGGCGGTTCGGGGTGCGGCTGCCCCTGCTGCAGGGCGTGACGTTCGCCGCCGTCGGCCCCATGATCACCATCGGCACGACGTACGACATCACCGCCGTCTTCGGCGCCACCATCGCGTGCGGGGTGTTCATGATCCTCGTCGCGCCGTTCTTCTCTGCCCTGCTGCGGTTCTTCCCGCCCCTGGTGACCGGCACCGTCATCCTCATCATCGGCGTCTCCCTCATGGACGTCGCCGCCGGCTGGATCACGAACAACGGCGAGTCGGCCGCGCCGACCGACCTGGCGCTCGCCGCCGGGACGCTGCTGTTCGTCGTGCTGGTCGAGCGGTTCGCGCCGCCCGCGCTGGCCCGCCTGTCGGTGCTGCTGGGCCTGGCCCTCGGCACGCTGGTCGCGCTGCCGATGGGCAAGGTCGACTGGTCGGGCGTGGGCGAGGCGGGCTGGTTCGCGGTCGTGACGCCGTTCCACTTCGGTCTCCCGACGTTCCCGGTCGCGGCCGTCGTGTCGATGCTCGTCGTGGGCCTGGTGATCATGACGGAGACGACGGGCGACATGATCGCCGTCGGCGAGATCACCGGCCGGCCGGTGACGAAGCAGCGCCTCGGCGACGGCCTGCGTGCCGACGGTCTGTCCACCGTGCTGGGCGGCGTGTTCAACACCTTCCCGTACACGGCGTTCGCGCAGAACGTGGGGCTCGTCAGCCTCACGGGCGTCGCGTCGCGGTTCGTCGCCACGATGGCGGGCGTCATCCTCGTGGTGCTCGGCCTGGTGCCCAAGGTCGGGGCGGTGGTCGAGGGCGTGCCGAGCGCCGTGCTGGGCGGCGCCGGGATCGCACTGTTCGGCATGGTCGCGGCGTCGGGCGTGCGCTCGCTCAGCAAGGTGACGTTCACCAGCAAGAACATCCTCGTGGTCGCCGTGTCCCTCGGCGTCGCGATGCTCCCGACCGTGCGCCCGGAGATCTACGCCGAGTTCCCCACCTGGTTCCAGCTGATCTTCGACTCCGGCATCAGCGCCGGGGCGATGTGCGCCATCCTGCTCAACCTGCTGCTCAACGGTGACCAGCTGCGTCGGGAGCCGGAGCCGGAGCCGTCCGAGCCGGAGCTCGAGCCGGCCGGCGCTCAGGCCCCGACGTCGCCGTCCACGTAGAACCAGCGGCCGCCCTCGCGGACGAACCGGCTCACCTCGTGCAGGCGACCACGCTCGCCCGTGGCCGCCGACCGGTACTGCGCGACGAACTCCACCTCGCCGCCGTCGTCGAACGGGCCGCCCGCGTGTGTGGCGAGCACGGCGAGCCGCCGCCACTCCTGGTCGTCGTCGAGCACGAGCGACGACGGCCGGGTGCGCGGGTGCCAGGTGGCCCACAGGTACGCGGCGTCGCCGACCGCGAACGCGCTGTAGCGCGAGCGCATCAGCGCCTCGGCGGTCGGCGCCGGCCGGTCGCCGAGGTGCAGCGGGCCGCAGCACGCGCCGTACGTGTCGCCGGAGCCGCAGGGGCAGCGGTCGGTGTCGGTTGCTCGGAGGGTCACGCCGTCCATCGTCTCAGTGCGAGCCGGGCAGGCGGGGGCTGAACCGTTCCTCCGCGATCGCGCAGGCCAGGGCCAGCAGCACGACGACGGCACTGGCGAGCGGTACGACGCGGACGTCGACGGCCGCGACCAGCGCCGCGCCCAGCCCGGACCCGGCGGCGATGCCCACGTTGAACATGGACGACGAGATCGCCACGCCCATGTTGGTCGACCCGGGGGCCACGAGCATCACCCGGTGCGACAGCGCCGGCGGTACGCAGGAGAACGAGAAGCCGAACAGCGCCAGCGACGCCACCGCTGCGGCAGGGTTCTCGCCGAACGTCCAGAGCGACACGAGGGCGAGCGTGAGCACGCCGAGCGCCACGATCAGCACAGCGACCGGCCGGGCGTCGATGAACCGGCCCACGACGATCGTGCCCACCACCCCGGCCGCGCCCTGCAGCAGCAGCAGGCGGGCCATGTCCGACTGGGCGAAGCCGGTGACGTCGATGAAGTACTGCGTGACGAACGTGATGACGCCGAACGCGCCGGTCAGGACGAGCCCGGTCGTGATCATCTGGAACCCGAACCGGCGGGCGCTGGGGTGCGGCGCGCGGCTCGCCCCGCCCTCGGCGGGCGCCATCGTGGGGAACAGCGCGAGCACCACGAACGTCACGACCAGCGAGAGGGCCGCGACGGCCAGGAACGTCCACCGCCAGGACGTGTGCTCGCCGAGCCAGGTACCCGCCGGGACGCCGAGCACCGGCGCCAGCGAGTTGCCGAGGGCGAGGCGCGTCATCACCTTGCCGCGCACCACGGGGCGGAACAGCCCGGTCGTCGCGGGCACGACCGCCGCCCAGAACAGCGCCTGGGCCGTCGCCGTCACCAGGCGCGCCACGAGCAGCTGCTCGTAGCTCGGGGCGAGGGCCGCCCACAGCGTCGCGACGGCGGCCACGCCCGCGCACGCGGAGAGCACCCACCGGCGCGGCACGCGCCGCGCCCAGTGCGCCAGCGGCACGGTCGTGACGAGCACCACCAGCGCGTACCCCGTGACCAGCAGGCCGATCTCGGAGGTGGTGCGGTCGAGGTCGGGGGCCATGAGCGTGAGCAGGCCCGAGGGCAGCGACTCGACCGTGACGAACAGGAACGTCGACAGCGCCATCGCGAGCAGGATGATCGTGGCGCGGCGCTCGTCGACGGGCGGGGCCCAGGGCGCGGGACGGTCGGGCGCCGCCGGAGCCGGGGACGGCGGGGTGGGAGGCAGGTTCTCAGTCATGGGGATCGAAACGATCCTAGGCGCGAGCTGTCGGGGTGAGGGCCATGAATTCCGCGCGCCCGTCCCGGCGGCTCGGGCGGGTGGGGTTGCGGCGGCGCCCGGGCTTCTCGATTCTCGGAGGGTGCCCACGCTGCCCGAGGTGCTGACGGACGCCGCCGGCGAGCTCTACGGCCTCGAGCCGGCGGGCTTCGTCGCCGCGCGCGACGCTCGCGCCGCCGCGCTGCGCGCCGACGGGGAGGAGGAGGCCGCCGCGCGCGTCAAGGCGCTGCGCAAGCCGTCGACGGCGGCGTGGGTGGTCAATCACCTGGCGCGCGCCGACCCGGAGCAGGTGGAGCACGTGGTCGAGCTGGGCGCCGCGTTCCGCGAGGCGCAGGACGACCTCGACGGCCCCCGGCTGCGCGAGCTCACCCGGCAGCGCCGGCAGCTCGTGGCGGCCGTCGCGGCGCGGGCGCGGGCGCTCGCGGTCGAGGCGGGGGCGAGGGTCTCCGAGGCCGTCGTCACGCAGGTCGAGGCCACCCTGACGGCCGCGATGATCGATCCGGACGCCGGCCGCGCGGTCCGCAGCGGCCTGCTGGTCGGTCCGCTGGAGGCCACGGGCATCGGGC
Organism: Isoptericola peretonis; assembly: GCA_023241745.1. GTDB lineage: Bacteria > Actinomycetota > Actinomycetes > Actinomycetales > Cellulomonadaceae > Isoptericola > Isoptericola peretonis. The sequence goes on from JALQCY010000003.1 coordinate 634,319, forward strand.
GGGCCGACGTCGCGTCCGCCGTCGCGGTCCCCGACGCGCTCGGCATCGCGCCGGTCGACGACGAGCACCCGCGGCACCTGCACGCCGTGCCCGACCTGCCCGGTGCGCGGCGCCGGGACCGGGCCGGCTCGTCGGGGTCGTCGCGCAGGTCGGGGAAGAAGGGCGCGAAGGACGACGACGCGGCCCGCGCGGAGGCCGAGGCGGCCCGGCAGGAGGCGCGGCAGGAGGCGGAGCAGGAGCTCGCCGACGCGGAGGACGACGTCTCCGCCGCGCGCGACGCCGGCAGCGCGGCCGCCGCGGAGGTCGGCCGCATCGAGACGGCCGCGCGCCGCACCGACGCCGAGCTGGACGCCGCGCGTCGGCGGCTGGCCGAGCTGGAGGACGAGGCCGCCGCCGTCGACGCCGAGCTGCGCGGCGCCGTCGCCGCCCGGCAGCGCGCCGAGCGCACCCTCGCGGACGCCACCCGCCGCCGCGACGAGGCCGCCGCCCGCCTCCGCGACCTCTGACCCGGGACGAGGCGGGCGGCTCCGGCGAGGGGAGGAGGCGGCGACAGCGGATCTCCGTCGTCCGACGGATCCGCTGGTGCGCAGGCCCTGCGAGGGTGGAGCCACCGACCTCGAGGACGAAGGAGCCACCATGCGTCGCCGCATGCGCACGACCCTGACCGTCACGACCGCCGCAGCGCTCGCGCTGCCGCTCGGCCTCGGCGCCGGAGCGGCCTCCGCGGACGAGCCCGCACCGTCGGCGCCCCCGGTGGCCGCGCTGGACGAGCACCGGTCGTCCGTCGCCCAGGCGGTGGCCGACGCCGTCGCGGAGGCGCAGCGGCAGGCCCGGGCCCGCACGTTCGGCGCGCCGAGCGAGTCGGGTGCGCAGCACGACGTGAAGGCCGCCCTCGACCAGGCGCTCGCGGACACGGCGGCGGGCGTCCCCGTCGGTGTGGTCGGCCGGGTCGACGCGCCCGGGCTGCACTGGAGCGGCGCGGACGGCACGCGGCGTCTCGACGGGCGTGGTCCCGCCCACGCGCAGGACCGGTTCCGGGCGGCGAGCAACACCAAGATGATGGTGTCCACGCTCGTGCTGCAGGAGTTCGAGCGCGGCACCTGGACCCTCGACACCCCCGTGGTCGAAGTCGTGCCCGCGGCGGCCGCGGTCGTCCCCGACCCGTACGAGGACGACGTCACGCTCGAGCTGCTGCTCACGCACCGCTCCGGCCTGCCCGACCACCTCGGCCCGCTCACCGGGAACCGGATGACCGACCCGGAGGACGTCGACGAGTTCTTCGAGGTGCTCGGCGAGGAGTACCGGAAAGCGGACCACCTGGCGGCCATGGACGACCAGCCGTGGCTGTTCGAGCCCGGCACGGACGTCTCGTACTCCAACGCCGGCTACGTGCTGCTGGGCCTCGCGCTCGAGCGGGCCACCGGGCAGGACGTGGAGCGGCTGCTCGAGCGGCGCATCTTCGCCGAGGCAGGCATGCGCCATTCCGCCTTCCCCGACGACCCGGGCGCCCGCGGCCCCTTCCTGCGCGAGGCGGCCTACACCGGCAACGTCGGTGCCGGCTGGTACCCGCTGGACGGATTCGACCCGAGCCTGTTCGGCGCGGCGGGCGCGGTCACGAGCACGACGGCGGACCTGCAGCGGTTCACCGAGGCGCTCGTGACCGGCGACCTGCTCGAGCCGGAGACCGTGACGGACGTGCTGACTCCCCGCACCACGGGCAGCGCCGTCCTGCCGGACTACGGTCTGGGCGTCTACCGTCTGCCCGACCCGTGCCAGGAGGGCGCGTGGCTCTACGGCCACGACGGTGCGTCGTACGGCACGCTGAGCATCACGCTGACCTCGCCGGACGCCGACCGGCAGGTCACCGTGGCGCTCACGGGCCGCGACCTGACCACGCTCGAGTCCGACCTCACGACGGCCCTGGTGCCCGCGCTCCTCGCGACCTGCTGACGCCGCTGCAGGCGGGCTCCCAGCAGACGGCGCCCAGCCCGCGCCCGCCGGGTGCGCCGGGCCGCGAACGGGCGCTGCGCCCGACCGACGGCTCAGTCCCACCAGACGCGGTACCACCGGTCGCCCGCTGCCGCCCCGACGGCCTCCGGAGAGCCCCACCAGGGTGTGACCTCGTCCGGGGGAGCCTGCATGTCGTCGATCCCCAGGCCGGTCAACAGGTCCATGAGCTCGTCGTCGCCCCGCCCGGCCAGGCGGTCCAGCCGCAGGGGCCGGTCGGTGCGGACCAGGGCGCCGGTCACGCTGACCCGTTCGTCGCACCGCAGCGGTCCGACCACGTACCCCTGCGCGCGGACGCGGTCGGGACGGCGCACCACGGCCCGCAGCACCGTGCCCAGCGTGGGGCCGAGGTTCTGTCGCTCGGTGGCGAGCGTCTGCTCGTCCAGCCGCTCCAGCAGGCCCGCCGCGATGCGCTCGTCCAGGGCGGCGAACCCGTAGTACCCCGGCGCGGTGTTCGCACCGAGCGCCGGCTCGAGCAGGACGTCGAGCCCGTCGTCGAGCAGCCACCCGTGCCGGCCGGGGCACGTCCGTCCGTGGTCTCCCGCGTCGTGGCGCGCGCCCGGTGCGGAGGCGAGGTCGCGCTCGCGGGCCCAGGCGGCCCGCAGGTCGATCCGGTCGGGCGGCGCGAACCGTGCCGTCTGCCGCGGCGGGTCGGGCGGCGTCGACGGCACGGGCGGCGGCATCGTCGCGACGGGCATGGGGACTCCTTCGGTCGGGCGGCGGTCGCCCGAGCGGGCGTCCGACGTCGAGCATGGGCGCCCGACGACCGCTCCGGAGCGGGCCGGGGAAGGCTGTGGACAACCGTGACCTGGGGGCATGCTCCCGGGCCGACGTGACGTGCCGACGTCTGAGCCGGGTGGCGCCGGCTTCGCAGCGATGAGTTTCGGGCTGGCGGAGCGTCGGCACGTCAGCACAGGATGGTCCCACCTTCAGGCCACGGAGGCCCCACGATGACCGAACCCACCACCCGCACCCTGGACGTGCCCGGCGCCGTCCTCACCTATGACGTGCGCCCGCCGGCCGGCGCCGCCCAGGCACCGCCGCTGTTCGTGCTCGGCTCGCCGATGGCGGCGTCGGGCTTCGCGCAGCTCGTCGGGCACCTCGACGACCGTGCCGTCATCACCTACGACCCGCGCGGCGCGGAGCGCAGCACGCTCGCCCCGGACGGCGAGGTGTCCGTGGAGATCCACGGGGACGACTTCCACCGCGTCCTGCGGGCGGCCCGGTCGGAGATCGGCGACGGGCCGGTCGACGTGTTCGCGTCCAGCGGTGGCGCCGTCAACGTGCTGCCCTGGATCGTGGCGCACCCGGACGAGCTGGGCACGGTGGTGGCCCACGAGCCCCCGCTGTGGGCGCTCCTGGAGGACCGCGAGGTGCAGCGGATGGTCACGCAGGACATCGTCGAGACGTACCGGCGTGACGGGTTCGGACCGGCGATGGCCAAGTTCATCCAGGTCTCCATGCAGGACGCGCCGCTCACCGACGAGTACCTGGCGCAGCCCGCCCCGGACCCGGCCATGTTCGGCCTGCCGACCGAGGACGACGGTTCCCGCGGCGACCTGCTGCTGGAGGGCAACATGTCCACCATGCCGTGGTTCGAGCCGGACCTCGACGCCCTGCGACGCACCACCGTCCGGCTGGTCCCGGCCGTCGGCGAGGCCGCGCCCGGGTCGATGCCGCGGCGCGGCGGCGAGGCCCTGGCGTCGGCCCTCGGCGTCGGGCCGGTGATCTTCCCGGGCGACCACGGCGGGTTCGTGGCCAACGAGTGGTCGCCGGACAACGACCCGGCCGCGTTCGCGGTACGCCTGCGGGAGGTGCTGGCCGGCTGACGGACGTCGGCACCCGGCACCCCACCGGAGCCCGTCAGACCGTGACGCCCGCGTCCCGACCGACCCGTTCCAGCCCGGCGATCCCGGCCGGCGCGAACTCGAGGTACCGGGCCACCGCCGCGCGCACCTCAGGCCGTGCGGCCTCCTCGGGCGGCACGCGGGCCGGGTTGAGGAGGACGCCGTGCGCCCAGGCGGCGACGTCCGGGTCGGCCATGTACGTCGCGGCGGCCCGCGCCCCGCGGCCCTGCATCGCGGCCCAGTCCGCGGGGGTGCTCCAGTAGGGAGTGGGCGGGCAGAGCCGGTTCTTCTCGGCGTCCGGCCGGCCGTGCCGGGTGGCCTCGACGAAGCCGACGAGGGCGGCGCAGAACGGCGGGAAGCCCGCCCGCACGGACTGGAGGGTGATCCTCTCGCCCCAGATCGGTACCGCGGGGCGCAGCGGCAGGCCGTACGCGGCGCAGTGCACGACGACCGCACCCTTCGGCACCGGAGCGTCGCCGTCGTCGAGGGACAGGCGGCCGGGCGCGACCCGGCGCAGGTGGCCGTGTCGCACGACGCGGTCGACGGTGCGCAGCAGGTCGAGCTCCCACCGTCCGAGCGTCGGCGTGCGGGCCATCGTCGGCATGACGGCCGGGTCGATCCGCGTCATCACGCCGGCGTCCTCGAGGCGCAGGAACAGGTCGTCGGGCGACGTGGCGTCGGAGGCCACCGCCATGAGGATCCCCGCCATACCGAGGAAGACCGCCGGGTCGGGTTGGACCGCCGCACGGTCCAGCATCCAGGGGTCGCGCGGCCGCACCCAGCGGACGGCCTCCGGGTCCACGCCCTGCCCGAGCAGCCACACGACCGCGTCGGTCGCGGTCTTCCCGGACCCGACGACGACGAAGGCGGCGGCGTCCCCGACGTCGGGCAGGCCCCCCGCGGGGACGACGCGGGCGCCCTCGTCCACGGCGAACGGGGGTGGGGTCAGGGCGGGCACGGACGGCGCCAGGTAGCGGGCGTCGACGACCCGTCGCCGCACCCGCACCTCGACCTCGCGGCCCGTCGCCAGGTCGAGGAGGTGCCCGTCGCGGTACTCGTGCCCCCCGAGGAGCTCGACCCGGCCGGTGGGCAGCAGCCGCTCCGTCAGCACCCGCGCGTAGTAGGAGCGGATCTCCGGGCCGGTGGCGCGCTCGTGCAGCCCGCGCTCCGGCCCCGACTCCTGGACCCGGCCCGAACCCAGGCGGGTGGACGCGACCCCGTAGAACTGCGACGCCTGGTGCAGCCGCACGAACGGGTACGCGTCGAGCCAGTGCCCGCCCGCTGCCGCGCGCCGGTCGACGAGCGTCGCGTGCGCGGTCGGGTCGTGGTCGACGAGCGCGTCGACGAACGCCATCCCGGCCGCCCCGGCGCCGACGACCAGGTAGTCGGTGTCGACCGAGCGGGCCATGTCCTCAGTGACCCACCGGCGCGCCGGCGGGTCAACGGCTGCGGGGGGTGATCTCCGCCCCGTGGCCGCATGTGGCGGCCGTCGTCAGTCGTTGTCGTCCGGCTCCGGGGCGACCTTGCCGTCCTGGAGGCCGACCCGGAAGTCGGTCTCCGCGCCGTCGACCAGGACCGTCACCGACCAGTGGTACCGGCCGTCGTCCTCGTCCAGCTCCGCGTCGTCGAGGTCGCCGCCCGCGGTCGCGACCGTCCGCTCGATCGCCTGGGTGATCGAGAACTTCGCGTCGGCGAGCGCGCGGCGGTCGTCGGCGTCGAGGTCGTCCTCCTCCGTGCGCACCACCTCGGTGCCGTCGGCGCTCACCTCGACCTCCACGCTGATCTTCCCGGTCGCGACGTCGACCTCCCAGGTGTTGTCGCGGTCGGGGTCGTCGATGGCGAACGCCGTGCCTCCGGCCTTCTTCTCGGCGGTGGCGATCGCCAGCAGGCCGGCGGCCGTGCGGTGCTCCGGGGACGCGGACGCGCTCGGTGACGCGTCGTCGTCCGTCGCCGTGTCGTCGGTGTCGTCGGTGCCGGGGGACGCGCCGTCGTCGGCGCCCGCGGACGTCGTGGTCTCGTCGGCGGGCGTGCTGCCGTCGCCGGAGTCGTCGGCGCAGGCGGTGAGCGCGAGGCCCAGGGACAGGGCGAGGGCGGCGGGGACGGCGATGCGGCGTGCGGTACGGATCGTCATGCCATCGATCGTGCGGGCCGTGCGTGACAGCCGCATGTGGTGCGGATGTGAAGCTTCTCATCGGATGGGCGCACTCCCTTGCGGTTGACGCAGCGTCAACCTCTACCGTCGATGTCATGACCCGCTCCATCCAGGACGTCGCCCGGCTCGCCGGGGTCAGCAGCCGCACCCTGCGGCACTACGACCAGATCGGTCTGCTCCCGCCGTCGGGCAACGGCCCCGGCGGGCTGCGCCACTACGACGCGGCCGCCGTCCGGCGCCTGCAGCGCATCCTGCTGCTGCGCGACCTGGGCCTGCCGCTGACCGACATCGGCCGGGTGCTCGACGAGCAGGCGGACGAGGCCGGCGCGCTGCGCCGCCACCTCGACCAGCTGCGCGACGAGCAGGACCGCCTGGCCAGGCAGATCGCGTCCGTGGAGCGGACCGTGACCGCGATCGAGAAGGGAGAACAGCTCATGGCAGAGGACATGCTCGACGGCTTCGACCACACGCAGTACGAACAGGAGGTGACCGAGCGCTGGGGCGCCGACGCGTACGCGAAGAGCGACGCGTGGTGGCGCGGGCTCGGGCCCGAGAAGCAGAAGGAGTGGCAGGCCCGCACCCGCGAGCTCGGCGAGGCCTGGGGCCGCGCGGCGCAGTCCGGCATCGACCCGACGTCGGACGAGGCGCAGGCCCTGGCCGCGCGGCACGCCGAGTGGCTCGGTGGCATCCCCGGCACACCGGGGTCCGAGCGGGACCGTCCGACGAAGGAGTACCTCGTCGGGCTGGCCGAGATGTACGTGGCCGACCCGCGGTTCGCGAAGAACTACGGCGGCACCGAGGGCGCGACGTTCGTCCGCGACGCCCTCGTCGCCTACGCCGAGCGCAACCTCTGACTCGCCCCCGGGGTGGGAGGATGCCCCGGTGAGCGACGACTGGGCGGCGCAGCGCACGGAGGCGGCACGCGTGCAGGCGGAGCTCCTGCGCGCACGGCAGGACGCCGAGCACGAGCGCGCGGAGGCTCTGCTGCGCGAGTTCGTCGCGGCCGCCGCGCACGCCGGGCTCGAGCCGGAGCCGCTGCTGGTGAAGGGGTACGGCGGGCGCGGCACGGCGCGCACGACCCTGCGCGGCTGGTACCTGCGCACCGACCGCACCGCCGGCGTCACGACCGACGGCACGTTCTACGTGCTCACGGCGCCGCTGACGCTGGTGGACCGGCTGCGCGGGGCGCGCGTCGAGCCCCAGCGCCCGCCGCTGGTGCTGGGTGCGGGCGGCAAGGACGGCAGCTCGATCGAGCTCGTCGCCGCCCTCGAGCGGGTCCTCCCCGGCTGGCGGGGCCCGGCGACGTAACGCTTCCTTCACTTCTCCCGACAGGACGGCGAGAGGGCGCTACGTCAGCGCCGCGCCGACGGGTCCCGCGACCTCCGGCAGGGCGAGGTATCCGGCCCACGTGGCGTCGTCGAGCCGGTGGGCGGCGGCGTGGAACCCGGGAGCTCGGTTCGTCACGCGCAGGTTCTCGATGCCGGGGGATCCGGCCGCCAGGAGGAACGCGGCGGGCGTGAGGTCGTGCAGGGCGAGCAGGTCGCGCGGGTCCCGGACGCTCACCCACCGGTCGACCCGAGCCGGGAACTCGAGCGGGGCCAGGGCCTGCAGCGCCTCGCGGATCGCCCGGATGCCGAGCGGCGAGCCGGGCGTGATCAGCAGCGGCACCTCCGGGCCGGTCGCCCGGGTGGCCAGCACCGAGTACGCCACGACGCTGCCGAGCGAGTGCGCGACGACGACGGCGGGCTCGTCGCCGGCCAGCGCGTCGGCGAGCCCCGCGTCGAGGGCCCGGCGGACCTCGTCGTCGTGCAGGTAGGCGTACACGTCGCGGGTGAGCGTGAGCAGGACGGCGGCGCTCAGCCCCGGCAGCCACCGGTCCACCGCGCCGAGCGCGGCCACGAGCGCCTCGACGAGCGCGTCGACCACCACGCCCTCCGCCTCGACGGCTTGCGGTCGTCCGGCACCGGCCAGCACCTCGCGCGCGACGGCGAGGGCGAACGTCAGCTCTCCGTGCGGCAGGGCACGCAGCAGGCGGGGGAGCGTCGCGGTGCCGGCGCCCGGCGCGTGCACCGTGACCGGAGGCGGTGCGCCGCCCCCGACCAGCCGCTCCAGCGTGTCGCCGTAGTAGACGAACGACGCGTCCGGGTCGGTGGGCCGCAGCGGAGAGCCCGCGTCGGCGAGCCCCGCCCCGAGTGCTGCGAGCCACTGCTTCTCCAGCGTCTCCGGATCGAGTCCGTCGAGGTCACGGCCGTGGACGAGCACCAGTCGGGTCACGCGGGCGACGGTACCGGGACGTCCCCGGGGCGTGCGACGCTGGCCCCATGGGAGAGACGAACGACGTCACCGCACTGGTCGCCGAGGTCGAGGAGCAGGAGCGCGAGCTCGTCCTGACGCGGTTCACGCACGACGACGCGTGGCAGCTCGGCTGCCTGCTGGTCGAGCTGGCCGTCGAGCGCCGCCTCGCCGTGACCGTCGACGTCCGCAAGGGCCCGCAGCAGGTGTTCCACGCCGCGCTGGAGGGCACCACCCCCGACAACGACTCGTGGGTGCAGCGCAAGGTGCGCGTGGTGGAGCGGTTCGGCGCGTCGTCGTTCCTCACCGGCCTGCGCGCCCGGGCGAAGGGCCAGGACTTCAACGCCCAGCACCAGCTGCCGCTGCAGGAGTTCGCCGCGCACGGCGGCGCGTTCCCCGTGCGGGTCGCCGGCGTGGGGATCGTCGGCGTCGTCACCGTGTCCGGGCTGCCGCAGGCCGAGGACCACGCGCTCGTCGTCGAGGCGCTGCGCATCCACGCCGCCGGCGGCGCCTGACCGCTCGCCCCGACGCCGCGGCCGTCTACGGTGTCCGGTGTGTCCGCGCTCCTCCTGACGAACGCCCGCCTCGCGGGCCGACCCGACCGCCCCGTCGACGTCCTGCTCGACGACGGGCGCGTCGCCGCGGTGACCCCCGTCGGATCGGCGCTCCCGGCGCCCGGCGCGACGGCGGCGGAGCGCACCGACCTCGACGGCCGCACGGTGGTCCCGGGCCTCTGGGACGCGCACACGCACCTCACGCAGTGGGCGATGGTGCGCCAGCGTCTCGACGTGTCCGCGGCGACGAGCGCCGCGCACGCCGCGGCCCTGGTGCGCGACCGCCTCGACCTGGCCGCGCCGCCGACCGGCGGCACGCCGCTGGTCGGGTACGGGTTCCGCTGGGCCACCTGGCCGGACGACCCGACCGCGGCCGTGCTCGACGCCGTCGCGGGCGACGTCCCGGTGGTCCTGCTGTCCGGCGACCTGCACAGCGCGTGGGCGTCCACCGCGGGCCTGCGCTTCCTCGGCATCGCGGAGCACCCCACGGGGCTGCTGCGCGAGGAGGAGTGGATGCCGGCCAGCCCGCGCATCGTCACGGTGGACGACGCCGTGGCCGACGCCCTGGTGGCGGACGCGGCCCGCGCCGCCGCCGCGCGCGGCGTCGTCGGCGTCGTGGACCTCGAGGTGGCCGACAACCTCACCACCTGGCGCCGCCGCCTCGCGGGCGGCTGGGACGGCCTGCGCGTGCGGGCCGGGGTGTGGGAGCAGCACCTGGCGGCGGTGCTCGCCGCCGGCCTGCGCGACGGGGACGCGCTGGCGGAGGGGGCCGGGTCCGACCTCGTCACCCAGGGCCCGCTCAAGGTCATCAGCGACGGGTCGCTCAACACGCTCACCGCGTTCTGCTTCGAGGAGTACGCGGGGGTGACCGGCCCGGACGCGCACGGCCTCCTCAACGTCGCGACCGACCAGCTCGCGCCCCTCATGGCCCGCGCGCACGCCGCCGGGCTGCGCTGCGCGATCCACGCCATCGGCGACCGCGCCAACGCGCTGGCGCTCGACGCGTTCGAGGCCTCCGGCGCGCGCGGCTCCGTGGAGCACGCCCAGCTGCTGCGCCGGGAGGACGTGGCGAGGTTCGCCGCCCTGGGCGTCACCGCGAGCGTGCAGCCCGAGCACGCGATGGACGACCGCGACGTCGCCGAGGAGCTGTGGCCCGGCCGCACCGGCCGGGCGTTCCCGCTGGCCGAGCTGCGCGCCGCCGGGGTGCCGCTGGCCCTCGGGTCGGACGCGCCCGTCGCCCCCCTCGACCCGTGGACGGCGCTCGCCGCCGCCGTCACGCGCTCCCGCGACGGCCGCACGCCCTGGCACCCGGAGCAGCGCATCGACGTGCGCGCCGCGCTCGAGGCGTCCGTGGACGGGCAGCCGCTCGGCCTCGCCGTCGGCGCGCCCGCCGACCTGGCCGTGCTCGACGTCGACCCGCTCGCGCTGCCCGCGACGCACGAGGTCCCGGCCGCCCTCGCCGACGCGCTGCGCGCCACCGCCGTCGCCGCCACCCTCGTCGCCGGCCGCTGGACGCATCACGCGCTGTAGGACCTGCCTTCGAGCACGCGATCCCTCGCGCCATCGGACCCGATGACGCGAGGGATCGCGTGCTCGAAGGTCAGTCAGGCCCGGAGCTCGGCGATCTCGGCGAGCAGGGCGTCGCGCTGCTCGGCGTCATCGACGTGCTTCGTCACGACGCGCTCCAGCCGGTCCCAGTCCTCGCGGGCGAGGGCCGAGAACAGCTGCTGCGCCTGGCCGGTCGACAGGTCGAGGTCGGCGAGCCGGGCGAGCAGCCCCGGGACGGGCTCGGGCTCGGGGCCCGCCTGCTCCTGCGCGGCCTTCCAGCCGACGAACGCGCCCGGCCGGTTGGTGATCATGCCCTCGACGCCGAGGTCGGTGAACCGCGTCCAGTCGGCCGCGGAGTCGATCGTCCACACGAACACGCCCACGCCGGCCGCGTTGAGGTCCTCGACCACGGACGGCCGGGTGGCCAGCGCGGAGCCGGACGGGTTGTAGTACGCGGCGTGCAGTCGCTCCGCCGTGGCGACCGGGTCGGCGTCGAGGGTGCCGCGCAGCAGCCCGAGCGGGATCTGCGGCGCCCGCTCGTACGCGTACGTCAGGACGTTCTCGTCGAACGACTGGATCACGACGCGGTCCTCCAGGCCCGCGTCGAGGACGAGGTCGACCGTGCGGTGCACCTCCGCGCGCGTCTCCGGGCCCTTGATCTCCAGCAGGAGGTCGGAGCTGCCCGTGCCCATGAGGTCGAGCACCTGGGCGAACGTGGGCACCTTCTCCCCGGTGAACGCCGGGCTGAACCACGATCCGGCGTCGAAGCCGCTCACGGTCGCCGCGTCGAGGAGCGCGACGTCGCCCGTGCCGTCGGTGGTGCGGTCCACGGTCTGGTCGTGCAGGACGACGGGGACGCCGTCGGCGGTGGTGTGCACGTCGATCTCCACGTACTCGGCGCCGGCCTTCATCGCGGCGGCGTACGCGGCGAGGGAGTTCTCCGGGTTGACCGCCGAGTAGCCGCGGTGGGCCGCGGTGACGGGCAGGTCGCCGGGCTCGTTGACGACGGGCCGCGGGGGCAGCTCCGTGACCGCGACGTCGTCGATGCTGACCCGCGCGCCGTCGGCGGAGAAGCCGAGCACGCCGTCGTCCGTGCGGCCGATGCGCCCCTCGAGCACCTCCTCGCCGTCGTAGACCCAGGTGGCGTGGTTGCCCTGCACCTCGACCGCGATCCGCACGTCCGTGCCGACGCCTGCGGCCGACGGCGCGGCGGCCGTGTACGGCACGCTCCAGGCGTTGCCCGACGTGCGCTCGGCGATCTCGAGGCCGTTGTTCGCGGTCGTGGCGGAGCGCATGGCGGCCTGCCACCACGGCGCCGACCCGGCGGGGTCGATGTCGAGGATCGGCGCGAGCCAGCGCGCGGAGTTGTTGACGGCCTCGAAGCGCACGGTCGCCTCGAGGCGGTAGTTCTCCAGGTGCGGGCCGAACGTGACCCGGCCGATCGTGGCAGGCTCGCCCACGAGCCGGCCGTCCCGCACTGCCCAGTCGCCCGCCGCGGCGCGCCAGCCGTCGGGCAGCTCGCCGTCCGCGACGTCGTCGAAGTCCTGGGAGTACGCGACATCGCCGGGTGCGGTCGACAGGGGTGCGGTCGACAAGGGTGCGGCGGACAGAGGTGCCGCGGTGGCGACCGGCGGCGCGACGGCCGTCGCGGCGAAGGACGCCCCGAACACGCCCGCGGCGATGGCGCACGCGAGCGTGCCCGAGACGGTGCGGGTGCCGGGCGGTGCGAGCAGGGTGCGGCGTCGTGCGGTCATGGTGGTCCTCCCCGGAGTTCCTGGTGCGTTTCCGGGGACGGTAGGAACGCCGGGTGGCCGGCCGAGGGGCGGATCGGTGACGCGACGATGTCAACCGGACGAACTTCCGGTGCCGGTGCGAGACTGCCGGGATGACGCAGCGCACGGACGCCGCCCGGGCGCGGCTGCTGGCCCGGCTGGCGGAGGTCGAGGCCCGGCTCGAGGCGCAGCGCCGTGCCGTCGAGGGGATCGTCGAGTCCGCGCGCGACGCGAACGTGGACGACGAGCACGACCCGGAGGGCGCGACGCTCGCCTGGGAGCGGCAGCAGGCGGCCGCCCTCGCGACGGGCGCGCAGGCCGAGCGGCGCGAGCTGCTCGCCGCGCTGGACCGGGTCGCCGCCGGCACGTACGGCGTGTGCGAGGTGTGCGGCCGCCCCATCGCCGACGCGCGGCTGGAGGTGCGGCCCGCCGCCACCCGGTGCGTGGAGCACGCGGGCTGAGCCCGCGGGGCGGGGCGTCGAGCGCCACCCCGTCCATGCACTGCCTTCCAGCACGCGATCTCTCGCGTCATCCGGGCCGATGCCGCGACTGATCGCGTGGTGGAAGGTCGGGGTGGCAGCATGACGGCGTGCGCGTGGAGCCGGTGACGTCCGAGGGGGTCGTGACGCACGTCGTCGAGCAGGTGCTGTCTCACGGCGGGGGCGCCGACCACCCGGTGCGGCTGCTCGTGGACGGCCACCCCTCGACGCGGCCCGAGGCGCTCGCGGACGCGCTCGTGGCGCCGCTGCGTGCGGCCGGCCGGCCGGTGGCGCGCGTGCGCGTACGGGACTTCCTGCGCGCGCGGTCCGTCCGGCTCGAGCGGGGACGCCGGGACCCCGACGCCCTGCTCGACGAGTGGATCGACGTCGGCGGGCTCGACCGGGAGGTGCTGCGGTCGGTCGTGGAGCGTGGCCGCTGGCTGCCCAGCCTGCGCGACCCGGACACCGGCCGCTCCACGCGCGCACCGTACGAGGACGCACCGCCGGGCACCGTCGTCGTGCTGGACGGCTCGCTCGCCCTGGGCCGCGGGCTCGACGTCGACCTCGCCGTGCACCTCGCGCTGCGGCCCGAGACGGAGACCCGCCGGACCCCGCTCGACGACGCGTGGACGCTCGCGGCGTACGGCCGCTACCGCCGCGAGGTGCGGCCGGAGCGGCGGGCCGACGTCGTGGTCCGGGTGGACCACCCCGACCGGCCCGCCCTGGTGCTGCGGGACTGATCCTGCGGCTGGCCTCGGTCGTGCGGACCGGTCAGGACTGGCAGAGGCAGAACGGGTGCCCGGCCGGGTCGGCGAAGACGCGGAACGTCTCGCCGCCGCCGGGCAGGCGGGTGGCGCCGGCGGCGAGGGCCGCCTCCTCGGCGGCGTCGAGGTCGTCGTCCGGGACCTCGAGGTCCAGGTGCAGCTGCTGGGGGAACGCGGGGTCGGGCCAGCGCGGGGCGCTGTAGCCCTCCACCTGCTGGAACAGCAGCGGCCGGTCGCCGCCGAGCATCGCCACCCCCTCGGCGTCGTACGTCACCGGGTCGCCGAGCACCTGCGACCAGAACGCCGCCGCAGCGGACGCGTCGGGCACGTCGTAGGTGAGGCCCATGACGGTCAGCCCGTCGTTGTCGGGGGCGTGGCACAGGTCGAACGGGTGCCCCGCGGGGTCGGAGAGGGTGGTCCACTCGGGGCTCTCGCGCAGCACCGTGGCGCCGAGGCCGACGGCGCGGGACACGGCCGACGCGACGTCCGGGACACGCAGGTCGAGATGCCCCTGCTGCGGGTGCTCCTGCCCCGGCCACTCGGGTCGCACCAGGTCGGGCGCCGGCTGGAAGTCGAGCCCCCAGCCGTCGGGCGTGACCAGCGCGACCCACCCGTCGTCGTCCACCCGCTCGGGCCCCGACCCGGTCAGCTCGCGCCAGAACGTGGCGGACGCGCGCGGGTCGGGCGCGTCGAACACCACCGAGCCCAGGGACGCCACCCGCCCCGCCGGACCGGACCCTCGGACGCCCGGTCCCGTGCTGTTCCCGCTCATCACGCTCTCCTCACCCGTGGGCCCGGCCACGGTGCCGGGCGGCATCCCAGCAGCCTCCCGCGACCCACCGACACACGCACGAGCGCACCCGAGATGTGAGCGCGGCGGGTCGGCGTCATGGTGGGCGCAGGTCATGAAGCGGCCCCTGCCGGACAGGCAGCGTGCCGCGGCCAGGCCTCGAGGTCCCCCACGTGCTGTGGGCTCTCGTCCTGTCGCCCTCGCGCCCTCCGGCTCCTCCGCCCGCTCCCGCGGGCCGCACCCAGGAGTGACGCATGAGCGACACACCGTTCCACCAGGGCGGCACCCCGCCGTCGACGACACCGGTGCCTCCGGCGCCTGCTCCCGTCCCGCCCCCGGAGACGTCGTCTGCCGCACCGTCGGCGTCCGACGAGAGCGTGCGCGACCGCGCCTCGACCGCGGCGTCCCACGCGGCCGACGCCGGCAAGGACGTGGCGCACGAGGCGACCGAGCGCCTGGGCGGCGTCGCCCAGGAGGCCGGCCGGCGCACCCGCAGCCTCCTCGACGACGCCCGGGCCCAGGTCTCCTCACAGGCCTCCGACCAGCAGGGACGGCTGGCCGGGGGCCTCCGGCACCTCGGGTCCGAGCTCACCGAGATGAGCCGGGCGAGCGAGGACCCCGGCTACGCGAGCCAGTTCGCGGACCGCGGGTCCCAGGCCGCGGACCGGCTCGCCGACTGGTTCGACCAGCGGGAGCCGGGGGACGTGCTGCACGAGGTGCAGGACTTCGCCCGCCGGCGCCCGGGCGTGTTCCTCGCGGTCGCGGCCGGCGCGGGGCTGCTCGTCGGACGACTGCTGCGGGGCGTCAAGGACGCTCCCGACGACGGCTCGGCCCAGCACCGGGACGCCACGTCCGGCGTCGCGTCCGGGGCCTCTGCGAGCGGAGCGACCGGCACGACGCCGACCGGCACCGTCCCGACCGGCACCGTCCCGACCGGCACCACGACGTCCGGCAGCCCGTCGGCGGGCACCACGCCGTCGCCCAGCGGGACGGGCGTCGGGACGGGTGGTGAGAGCCATGTCGTCGGCTGACCCCCGTGCCGGGGGCGGCAGGCACCTCGGCGCGGACGGCGCGGACGACAGCGGGGTCACGGCCCCCGGCTCGATCGGCCGCCCTGCGGGCGTTCCGCCGGGCGTCGCGCCGCCGGCCTCCCCGGGAGCGGCGTCGACGACTCCCGTCGGCACCGCCCCGGTCGACCCTCCTCCGCGTCGTCCCGTCCTGGACAGCACCGCGCCGGGCCGGGCGGCGGGCACGCCTGCTCCCGCGGGGGACGACCCCGACGGCCCGAGCATCGGCGCGCTGGTGGCCGAGGTGACCCGCGACCTGTCGACGCTGGTGCGCCAGGAGATCGCGCTGGCGAAGGCCGAGGCGACCGAGTCCGCGAAGGGCGCGGGCAGGGGCGCCGGCATGCTGGCAGGCGCCGGCTACGGGGCGGGGATGGTGCTGCTGTTCCTGTCCCTCGCCCTGTGGTGGGCGCTCGGCACCGCGCTCGGACTGGGCTGGGCGGCCGTCGTCGTGGCCGTGGTCTGGGCCGTGGTCGCGGCGGTGCTCGCGCTCGTCGGACGCCGGGAGCTCCGGCGTACCCCGGGGATGTCGCAGACCGCGGACAGCCTCCGGAAGATCCCGCACGCCCTTCAAGGACACGAGGAGAAGAACCGATGAGCACCACCGACCCCGACGAGGTCCGCGCCGACATCGAGCGGACCCGTCGCGAGCTGAGCCGCGACGTCGACACCCTGGAGGAGCACGTGCGGCCGTCCGCGGTCGCCCGCCGTCAGACCGCCCGGGCCCGGGCCGGCGTCGGCCGTCTGCGCGACCGCGTCATGGGCACGTCCCGGTCCGCCGGACACCAGGCCGGACACCAGGCCGCGGACCGCGTCCAGCACGCCACCGACAGCGTGCGGGACGCGGCGGGCAGCGTGGGCGACGCCGTCTCGGGCGCGCCCCGCACGGTGCGCGACCAGACGCAGGGCAACCCGCTGGCCGTCGGTCTGGTGGCCTTCGGCCTGGGGCTGGTCGCGGCCTCGCTGGTCCCGGCCACTCGGCAGGAGTCCGAGGCCGCGGGCCGGGTCAAGGAGGCCGCGGCACCGCTCGTCGACGACCTCAAGGAGGCCGGCGGATCCATGGCCGATGAGCTGAAGGGGGCGGCACAGGAGCAGGCCGAGGGCCTGCGTGATTCCGCGCGCGACGCCGGGCAGGACGTCGCCGAGCACGGCCGGCAGGCCGCGCAGGGCGTCGCCCAGGACGTGAAGGGTGGCGCCTCCGGGCAGGGGTGAGAACGGCGCCCGGCCGCGCGGCACCGGGCGGCCGGTGCGATCGTGGGTCCCATGGACCGGCAGCTCCCGAGGGAACGGCGGTGGGCGCGTGTCGCGACGACGGCGGTCGCCGTCGTCGCGACGCTCCTGCTGCTCGGGGCCTGCGCGGCCGGGCCGAACCCCGGTGTGGACACGTCGACGCTGAGCGGCCAGGGCCCGTACGGGTTCTGGTGGGGGCTGTGGCAGGGCATGATCCTGCCGATCGCGTTCGTCGTCTCGCTGTTCACCGACTCGGTGTCGGTGTACGAGGTCCACAACAACGGCAACTGGTACGACGTCGGCTACGTGCTGGGCGTCTCCCTCGTCTTCGGCGGGCCCTTCGGCGCCAGTCGCGCCCGTCGCTGACTCCGGTCAGCCGCCCTCGGCCGCGCCGTGCTCCTGCGCCGCGCGGGCGATGTTGCGCTGCATGCCGCCGAACACGACGCCGTGGAACGGGCGGATCGCCCACCAGTAGAGCTGCCCCGGCAGGCCGCGGGGGAGGAAGATCGCCCGCTGCCGGAAGACCGGGCGGCCGCCGGGCCCGTCCTCGACGGACAGCTCCAGCCAGGCGAGCCCTGGCAGGCGCATCTCGGCGCGCAGCCGCAGCAGCCGGCCGGGCACCACCTTCTCCACCCGCCACCAGTCGAGCGCGTCGCCGGGCTGCAGCCGCTGCGGGTGACGACGTCCGCGGCGGAGCCCCGGCCCGCCGAAGAGCCGGTCCAGCACACCCCGGGCCACCCAGCCGAGGCGCCAGGAGTACCAGCCGTGGGCCCCGCCGATGCCCTCGATCACCGACCACAGCGACTCCGGGGTGGTGTCCACCTCGCGCGAGCGGTCGTCGGCCAGCAGGCTGCCGCCGGCCCAGTCGGGGTCGTCGGGGAGCGGGTCGGACGGCGCCCCGCGCGTGGACGCGGAGCTCCAGCTGGTCCGCACGTCCAGGTCGCGGATCCGGGCCAGCGCCAGGGCGACCGCGTCGTCGAACCCGACGAGGCCCTCGGGCGGGTCCGGGACGTAGGCCGCGACGTCGCGGTCGCGCGCCACGACCTCGTGCACCAACGACCCCACGAGGGGGCGCGCGATCGCCGGCGGGACGGGGGTGACCAGCCCGACCCACAGGCTCGCCAGCCCGGGGGTGAGCACCGGGACGGCGCGGATCACCCGCCGCCGCAGCCCTGCGACCGCGGCGTAGCGCTGCATCATCTCGCGGTAGGTGAGCACGTCCGGCCCGCCGACGTCGAAGCCGCGGCTGACCTCGTCGGGGACGCTCGCGCCCCCCACGAGGTAGCGCAGCACGTCGCGCACCGCGATCGGCTGGATGCGGTTGTCGATCCACCGCGGGGCGACCATCACCGGAAGACGTTCGGTGAGGTAGCGCATCATCTCGAACGACGCGCTGCCGGACCCGAGGATCACGGCCGCGCGAAGGACGACGGTCGGGACGCCGCCGTCCAGCAGGATCTCCTCGACCTCGCGCCGGGAGCGCAGGTGCGGGGACAGGTCGTCGGTGTCGGGGTAGAGGCCGCCGAGGTACACGACGCGGCGCAGCCCCGCCCTTGCCGCGGCGGCGGCGAACCCGCGGGCGGTGTCCCGGTCCCGGTCGGCGAAGCCCGCACCCGCGCCGAGTGCGTGGATCAGGTAGTACGCGACGTCGACGCCGTCCAGGGCGCGGTCCAGGTCGTCGGGGGAGCCCGCGTCCCCGGCCGCCACCTCGACGTCGTCGGCCCAGTCGCGGCCGGCGAGGCGCTCGGGGTGCCGGGCGAGCACGCGGACCCGGTACCCCGCGTCGAGGAGCTCGGGGACCAGTCGCCCGCCGATGTAGCCGGTGGCGCCCGTGACGAGCACCAGGTCGTCGTCCACAGGCGCCTCCGTGTCGCTAGCCGAGCTAGCTATTCTAGCCGCGTCCCCGTGCGGATCGCCCGTTGGTGGCGGCCGGCTCCGTGAGCGGGCGCAGGGGCGGCACGTCGCCCTCGGTGTCCAGGTGGGCCGCCATCGCGCGGAGGAACTCCTCGACGGCGGGGCGTGACTCCGACGGCACGGCGCGGGCGATCTCGGCCATCCGCTCGTGCATCCTGGCCAGCCTCTCGCGCACCTCGTCGTGCGCGTGCGCGGTGGCGACCACCACCAGCGAGCGCCGGTCGGTCGGGTGCGGCTCGCGCGTCAGGTGGCCGGAGCGGGTGAGGCGGTCCAGCAGCTTCGTGGTCGACGCCGTGGAGATGTGCAGGTGCGTCGCCAGCCCCCGCGGCGTCGCGACCTCCCCGGCGGCCTCGGCGGCGATCACGTACCGCAGGGCCTGGAGGTCGGTGACGTTCATGTGCATCCCGGTGCTGATCCGGGCGCGCATGTCCTGGTCGGCCAGGCGGAACCTCCGCAGTGCCTCGAGCATGCCGACGACATCCGGGTCATGGTGTGGATACCAGTAGGACGACGAGCGGCTGGTGGACGGCATGGATTCGATGCTACCTTCGCTTATTGCTAGCCAGGCTAGATACTTTGGAGGGACGACGATGGGTTCCGACCCTACGGACCACGTGGTCCTGCTCGACGACGCCGGCCTGCCGGCGGGCACGACACCGCGCTCGACGGTGCACACGAGCGCCACCCCGCTGCACCTCGGCTTCTCGTGCTACCTCCTCGACGCCGACGGCCAGGTCCTGCTCACCCGGCGGGCCCTGTCGAAGCGGACCTGGCCGGGGGTCTGGACCAACTCCTTCTGCGGCCACCCGCGCCAGGACGAGTCGCTGCTCCAGGCCGTGCGGAGGCACGGCCGGCACGAGCTCGGGCTGGAGGTGACGGCCACCGACCTGGTGCTGCCGCGATTCCGCTACCGGGCCGTGGACGCCGACGGTGTGGTGGAGAACGAGATCTGCCCGGTGCTGTTCGCCTCGGCGCAGGGCGACCCCGAGCCGCACCCCGACGAGGTCATGGACCACCGGTGGGTCGACCCGAGCGAGCTCGCGGACCTCGTCGACGTCGCGCCCTGGGTGCTCAGCCCGTGGATGGTCGACCAGGTACGGCAGCTGGCGGGCGCCGGGCGGCCGCCGACCTCGTGGGCGGGGGCGGGGCGGTGATCGGCGCGACGGCGCCCGCGATGCCCGCGGCGTCCGCCTTGCCCCCGGCGCCCGCCTTGCCCACGGAGCCCGCCATGCCCGCCGTGCACGCCGCGGGCCCGGACCTCGTCGACGACGCGCTGCGCGCTCTCCTCGAGCACGGCGCGGCCCGTGCGGATGCTCTGGGGTCGCGGTACCGGGGCCTGTGGGCGGACCTCGCCGCCGCGACCGCCGGGGGGCAGCGGCGACGCCCCGCCCTGCTCCTGGGCGCCTACCGGGCGTACGGCGGGACGGACGACCGCCTCGCCGCCCGGGTCGCCGCGGCCGTCGAGCTGCTCCACACGGCGTTCGTCGTCCACGACGACGTGATCGACGGGGACCTCGTGCGCCGCGGCCGCCCCAACGTGGGCGGGGCCGCCGTCCGGCGCGCCCGCACGACGGGCGCCGACGAGCACGGGGCGCGCGCTTACGCCGACGCGTCGGGGATCCTCGCGGGCGACCTGGCGCTCACGGCCGCGCTCCGGGCACTCGCGCTGTGCGGGGCCCCGCACGACGCGATGCTGCGGCTACACGACCTCGTCGACACGGCCGTGCACGCCAGCGCCGCCGGCGAGCTCGCCGACGTCGGCCAGTCCGTCGGGGTGTCCGCCAGTGCGTCCGCCGGGCCGGACGCCTCGCTCGACGAGGTGCTGAGGACGGCGGAGCTCAAGACGGCGGCGTACTCCTTCGCCCTGCCGCTGCAGGCGGGGGCGGTGCTGGCCGGCGCGCCGGACGACGTCGTCGACCGGCTGGCCGAGGTCGGCCGGCTGTGTGGCGTCGCGTTCCAGCTGCAGGACGACGTCGTCGGCACGTTCGGCGACGAGGCGCGCAGCGGCAAGAGCCGCCTCTCCGACCTGCGCGAGGGCCGGTGGACGGCCCTGGTGGCGCACGCCCGCACCACCGCGGCCTGGCCGTCTGTCGCGCCGTTCCACGGGTCCCCCCGGCTCACGCGCGAGCAGGCGGACCGGGTGTGCGCGCTGCTCGAGGAGTGCGGCTCGCGCCGGGTCGTCGAACGGCTCGCCGAGGACCGGCTCGCCGCGGCCCTCGCTCTGGCGGACGAGGTCGGCCTGCCCCGCGAGCTCCTCGCGTGGGTCGGCGCCCGGACCGCCGGGCTGCTGCGGGGTGCGGCATGAGCGTCCGCACCCACGGCACCGCGCCGGCCGTGACGAGCACGACGGGCGACCCGCTGTACGACCGGGTCGCCCAGGAGAGCGCCCGCGCCGTCATCGCGGGCTACTCGACGTCGTTCGGCTGGGCCTGCCGGCTGCTCACCGAGCCGGTCCGCACTCACGTGCGCAACGTCTACGCGCTGGTGCGCGTGGCGGACGAGCTCGTCGACGGGCCCGCCGCAGCCGCCGACCCAGCGCAGGCCGGCAAGGAGCTCGACGCCCTCGAGGCCCAGACCCTCGACTCCGTCACGACCGGGCACAGCACCAACCTCGTCGTGCACGCCTTCGCGCTCACGGCGCGCGCCTGCGGGATCGGCCCCGACCTGGTCACGCCCTTCTTCGCGTCGATGCGCACGGACCTCAGCGTCACCACGCACGACGCGCGCACCCTGCAGGACTACGTGTACGGGTCGGCCGAGGTGGTGGGCCTCATGTGCCTGCGCGTCTTCCTCGCCGCGCCCGACGCGGGCGGTGCGGCGTCCTACGACGACCTCGCGCCCGGGGCGCGCCGTCTCGGCGCGGCGTTCCAGAAGGTGAACTTCCTGCGCGACCTGGGTGCCGACCAGGACCTCCGCGGGCGCACCTACCTGCCGGGCACCGACCGGCTGGGCGCCGCCCGCCGGGACGAGCTGCTCGACGACATCGACGCGGACCTCGCGGCCGCGGCCGTCGCCGTGGCGCAGCTGCCGCCCAGCAGCCGCCGCGCGGTGCGTGCCGCGCACGACCTGTTCGCCGCCCTGTCCCGCCGGCTGCGCGCGGTGCCCGCCGGCCGTCTCCGGGCCGCCCGGGTCCGCGTCCCGAACCGGGGCAAGGCCTGGATCCTGGTGCGCGCCTGCGTCGTGGGCGGTCGGACATGAGGGCCGGGGGCGGGAAGGGCCGCGCGGTCGTCGTCGGCGGGGGAGTGGCCGGTCTCGCGAGCGCCGCGCTGCTCGCCCGCGACGGGTACGACGTCCAGGTGCTCGAGCAGCGCGACGGGCTTGGCGGGCGGGCGGGTACGTGGTCGCAGGACGGTTTCCGGTTCGACACCGGCCCGTCGTGGTACCTGATGCCGGAGGTCTTCGACCACTTCTTCCGCCTGCTCGGCACGACCGCCGAGGCGGAGCTGGACCTCGAGACCCTCGAGCCGGGGTACCGGGTCTTCTTCGAGGGGGAGGGCCGGCCCGTCGACGTGCACGCCGACCTCGCCGCGAACACGGCCACGTTCGAGGCGATCGAGCCGGGCGCGGGCGCCCGCCTCGAGCGCTACCTCGCGTCCGCGCGGGACGTCTACGACGTCGCGACCCGGCGGTTCCTCTACACGAGCTTCGAGTCCCTGGCGCCCCTGCTGCGCCGCGACGTGCTGGTCCGCTCCCGCCGGCTGCTGAGCCTGTTCGGCAGGCCGCTCGACGGCTTCGTGGCACGGTCGTTCGCCGACCGGCGGCTGCGGCAGATCCTCGGCTACGCGGCCGTGTTCCTCGGGTCCTCGCCGGACCGGGCCCCGAGCATGTATCACATGATGAGCCACCTCGACCTGGTCGACGGCGTCCGCTATCCCCAGGGCGGGTTCGTGCGGGTGGTCGACGCGATCGCCGCGCGTGCGGAGAAGGAGGGCGTCCGCCTGCGGACCGGGGCCACGGTCACGGAGATCACGACGACCCGGCCCCGTCACGGCCGTGCCCGCGTCACGGGGGTCCGGTACCGGGAGGGCGGCATCGAGCACACCGCGCCCGCCGACGTCGTGGTGGGCGCCGCCGACCTGCACCACGTGGAGACCGCGCTGCTGCCCTCGGAGCTGCAGACCTACCCGCAGCGCTGGTGGGACCGGCGGGAGTCCGGGCCGGGCGCCGTCCTCGTCTACCTCGGGGTGCGGGGCGGCCTGCCGCAGCTGGCGCACCACTCCCTGTTCTTCACGCGGGACTGGACGCGCAACTTCGACGACATCTTCGGCCCCGACCCCCGCGTGCCGGAGCCCGCGTCCTGCTACGTCTGCCGCCCGTCGGCCACCGACCCGACGGTGGCGCCGGACGGCTTCGAGAACCTGTTCGTCCTGGTGCCCGTGCCCCCCGACCCGGCCATCGGGCGCGGCGGGCTCGACGGCGCGGGCGACCCGGTCGTCGAGCGGGTGGCCGACGCGGCGATCGAGCAGGTCGCGGACTGGGCCGGTGTGCCCGACCTGCGGGAGCGTGTCGTGGTGCGGCGCACCGTGGGCCCCGGCGACTTCCTGGCCGACTTCCACGCCTGGTCCGGCGGCGCGCTCGGGCCGGCGCACACGTGGCGGCAGAGCGCGTTCCTGCGGGGGCGGAACGCCTCGCGCAAGGTGGACGGCCTCTACTACGCCGGGTCGAGCACCATCCCGGGGATCGGCCTGCCGATGTGCCTGATCAGCGCCGAGATCCTGCTCAAGCGGCTGCGCGGGGACCGGTCGGCGGGCCCGCTGCCGGAGCCGGCATGAGGTGGCTCTACCTGGCGTGCCTCCTGGTGTCCCTCGCCGGGATGGTGGCGATCGACCG
The DNA here is from genome assembly GCA_023241745.1 of Isoptericola peretonis. Classification (GTDB taxonomy): domain Bacteria; phylum Actinomycetota; class Actinomycetes; order Actinomycetales; family Cellulomonadaceae; genus Isoptericola; species Isoptericola peretonis. The sequence continues at coordinate 657,562 of JALQCY010000003.1, forward strand.
GCGGTGGCGGCTGTTCCTGTTCGCGGCGCCCCGCCGTGCCGCGGCGACGCTCGCCTGCGGCGTGGTGTTCTTCCTCCTGGCGGACGTCGCGGCGATCCTGCTCGGGTTCTACGGGCGGGGGCAGAGCCCGGCGCTCAGCGGCATCGAGATCGCGCCGCACCTGCCGATCGAGGAGGTCGTGTTCGTGACGTTCCTGTGCCACCTCACGATGGTGCTGCTCGGCCTCACGGGGCTGTCCGGTGCCCTCGGGCCGGCGCGCGGCCGGCACCGCGACGAGCGCGGGGAGGTGCGGCGATGAGCACGTACGGCGCGCTGGGCTGCGTGGTGGTCGCGGTCGCTGCCGCCGTGGCGCTCGCGTGCGCGGTGCGGGTGCGGCCGCCGGCGCGGTGGTGGGGCCGGGTCGCGCTCGTGGCGCTCGTGCTCGTCGTCCTGACCACGGTGTTCGACTCCCTGATGATCGCCGCCGACCTGTACCGGTACGACGAGGCGACGCTGAGCGGCGTGCGGATCGGCCTCACCCCGGTCGAGGACCTCGCGTGGCCGGTCGCCGCCGCGCTGCTGCTGCCCGCCACGTGGGAGCTGCTCGGCCGCCGGGGGACGGAGCGCGGGGACAGGGGTGCGTCGTGAGCGCCGCGGACGCCGTGGGGAGCGACGGCGCGGCGCTCTCGCGGCCCCGGCCGTCCGGTGCCGCAGCCGTCCGGCAGCTCCTCGGGGCGTCCCGGCCGATCAGCTGGATCAACACGGCCTACCCGTTCGCGGCGGCGTACCTCCTGAGCGGCGGCGGGCTCGACGCCGTCCTCGTGGTCGGCACGCTGTACTTCCTCGTGCCGTACAACCTGCTCATGTACGGGGTCAACGACGTCTTCGACTACGAGTCGGACCTGCGGAACCCGCGCAAGGGCGGGGTCGAGGGCGTCGTGCTGGACCGCGGGTGGCACCGCACGGTGCTGTGGGCGGCCGGCCTGTCGAACCTGCCGTTCGTCGTCTACCTGGCCCTGGTCGGCACGGCCGCGTCGACCGCCGTGCTCGCCGTGAGCGTCTTCGCCGTGGTGGCGTACTCCGCGCCCGTCCTGCGTTTCAAAGAGCGCCCGGTGCTGGACTCGGTCACCTCCAGCACGCACTTCGTGAGCCCCGCGGTGTTCGGGCTCGTCCTCGCGGGGGCCGAGCCCGGGCGGGTGGCCGTCGCCTCGCTGGTCGCGTTCTTCCTGTGGGGCATGGCCTCGCACGCGTTCGGCGCGGTGCAGGACATCGTCGCCGACCGGCAGGCGGGCATCGCGTCCGTGGCCACCTGGCTCGGCGCCGGCGCCACCGTCCGGGCGTCGATGGCCGGCTACGCGCTCGCGGCCGTCGCGATGCTCGCCGCGGGGTGGCCGGCGCTGCTCGCGGCCGTGATCCCGGTGCCGTACCTGGTGAGCATCGCGCCGCTGCGGCGCCTCACCGACGACGAGTGCGAGCGGGCCCGACCGGGCTGGCGGCGGTTCCTGTGGCTCAACCCGGTGAGCGGGTTCCTCGTCACGCAGCTGCTCATCGCCGTGAGCCTGGGCTGGCTGTGAGGGCCGGATCCCTGGAGGCCTCAGAGCCCAGATCGGGGACATACCGGATATCGGGCCGAATCCAGGATCGATAGTTTCGCGTTCGTGACCACCAGAACTCTCGCGCGCACGTGGCTCGCCTGCCTGGCCGGGTGCCTCCCCCTCCTCGTCCTGCTGCTCGTGCCGCAGCTCATGCGCAGCCGCGCCGGCAGCGAGCAGCTGCTCATCCTCGGAACCGGCCTGCTCCTCGTCCTGCTCACGGTGGCGTTCGTGCTCGCGCCCGTCATGGCAGCGTGGTCCGCCCCGGTGGGCAGGTCCTGGGAGCCGCGCACCGCGCTCCGCGCCACGGCGCTCGTCTGGCGACTCCGCAAGCGCGCCGCCACGACCGCACTCGTCGCCGCGATCGCCGTCTATGCGGCGGGTCAGGTCGTCGGCTACTGGATCGGCGCCGCGGTGCCGTACGTCAGCGACAATCCTGAGCACCTCATCGACCCGGACCAGCCACTGTGGGTCATCCACTACCCGGCCTACCTGCTGCAGGCGGTCGTGCTCTACCTCGCCACCACGCTGGCGGTGGCGGTCTACGGCTGGCGGATCCGCGCGTTGAGCCTGCAGCCCGCGGCGGCGACCACGACAGCCCCGACGGACTAGGCGCAGGGGTGTTGACCTTGACCCAAGGTCAGGGTGGACGGTCGTCGCATGAGCACCCCGAAACCGACAGATCTCGCCCGTGACCCGATGGTCTCGGACCGCCCCGCATGGACCGGCATGGTCCCGGTCGACGACACGGCGCTGGCAGTCACCGACTCCGGCGGCCCCGGCATCCCCGTGGTCTACCTCAACGGTGCGTACGCCTCGCAGCGGCACTGGCGGCGCGTCGTCGCCGACCTCGGGCCGGGCTACCGGCACATCACGTTCGACGAGCGGGCCCGCGGCCGGTCGAGGCAGGCGGCCGACTACTCGTTCGAGGCGTGCGTCCGCGACATCGACGCGGTGCTCGCGGCGAGGGGGGTGGACCGGCCGCTGCTGGTGGGCTGGTCGTACGGGGCGCTCCTCGGGGTGCACTGGGCGAGCCGGAACCCGGACCGCACCACCGGCGTGGTCGGCGTCGACGGCCCGTACCCGGTCGGCTGGACCGACGAGGCCGGCCACGACGAGATCCGGAAGGTGTTCCGGCGCATGAAGCCGATGATGCCGGTGGCTCGCCGGTTCGGCCTGGCCGCCCGGTTCTCCGCCGAGATGCACGCGGACCTCGCGATCGAGTCCCACCGGCTCCACGCCGCGCTCGAGCCGCTCCTCGTGGAGCTGACCGTGCCGGTGCGCTACGTCGTGGCCTCCGGAGAGGCGGTGGGCAGCCGCGACGACCTGCAGGAGCAGATGCGCGCGTCCCTCGACCCGCTGCTGGCCCGCAACGCGCACCTCACGGTGAGCGCCAAGGTCGCCGGCAACCACGGCTCGATCCTGCGCAAGGACTCGCCGGCCGTCGCCGAGGCCGTGCGCGAGGTCGCCCCCGTCGGTCGTCGGGCACAGTGAGCGCATGACCCACACCTCCCGCGGGCTCACGATCGGCCAGGCCGCGGCCTTCGCCGGCGTCACGGTCAAGACCGTGCGGCACTATCACCGGCACGGGCTCGTCGGCGAACCGGGCCGCGACGGCTCCGGCTACCGGCGGTACGGCTCGGACGACCTGCTGCGCCTGGTCCAGGTCCGGACGCTGGCGACCGCCGGCGTACCGCTGGCCGAGATCGAGCCCATGCTCGACGCCGACCGCGAGCGGTTCGCCGCCGCCCTCGCGGACGTCGAGAAGCGCCTCTCCGAGCGGATCGACGACCTCGTCGCACGCCGCGACACCCTGCACCGGCTGGCCGACGACCGGGCGCTGCTCCCCGACCGGGCGTGCGCGCTCCTCGACCGGCTGCCCGGGCTCGGGTTCGGCCCCGAGTACGTCGCCGGCCAGCGGGAGGCCATGGTGCTCACCCGCGCCCTGATCCCCGAGGGCCTCGACGGCTTCCTCACCCAGCTCGAGCTCCGGCTCGACGACGCCCGGTTCGTCGAGCTGACCCACCGCAGCATGGAGGCCGAGGCCTGGGCGCCGGACGACCCGCGGATCGAGGAGCTCGCCCACGCCATGGCCGACCACTTCCTGGCCCATCCCGCCCTGCTGGGCGATCCTCGGGCGCGACCGCTGCAGGCGTGGGGCCGCGCCTCCGCCCGGTACCGGGTGATCAACAACCACCGGGAGCACCAGGCCCCGATCGCCGCCCGGCTCACCGCGCTGACGGAGGCGCGTCTCCGCTCCGCCGGCGTACCGGTGCCGTCCGGCTGACGGCTCACGCGCGCTCCCAGTCCTCCCGCGGGCCGGGGACGACGGTGAAGAGCGGGTGCACCCGGATCGTGCCCGCGTCGGCCAGGGCCGTCACCCGTGCAGGGCTGCGCACCCGCAGCTTGGCCAGGAGGTGGTCCCGCTCCGTGGCGACCTGTCCCTCGGTGACCGGGACGCGCGGGACGGGCGGCCGGTCGTCCCGCGGCGGCTCGAGGATCCGGCCGCGGTCGAAGTGGTACGAGCGGGCCGTGGCCTCGTCGGCGACGCCGTCGAGATAGGCGCCGACGGTCGCCAGCGGGTCGGGGGTGGCGCGGAAGCGGACGAGCTGGCTGTGGTTGCGGTACCCCCGCGTGCGCCCGGCGAGCACGGCCTGCGCGAGCAGCGCCTCGCGCCAGCAGGCGGTCAGTCCCTGCCGGTCGAGGTAGTCGGGGGCAAGGGACCAGAGGCGCACCGCATCATGGTTCCACGCGGCGGCGTCGTCCACCCCGCTCAGGTGGTGGCGCGACGCCGGACGCGCGCCCACCGCAGCAGCAGGCCGACCGCGAGCACGCCGACGCCGGCCAGCACCGCGGCGACGGGCAGCGTCGCGCACAGCACGACGCATCCCGCGAGCCCCACGACCTGCAGCGCCCGCGGGTACCGCCGGTGCGGGGTCGCCTGGGTCCACGCCGCGAGGTTGGCCACCGCGTAGTACACGAGCACGCCGAACGACGAGAACCCGATCGCGCCGCGCAGGTCCACGGTCAGCACCAGCACGACGACCACCAGGGCGACCGCCACCTCGGCGCGGTGCGGAACCCGGAACCGCGGGTGCACCACGGCGAGGGGCCGCGGCAGGTCGCCCTCGCGCGCCATGGCCAGCGTGGTGCGGCCCACGCCCGCGATCAGGGCGAGCAGCGCGCCCAGCGACGCGGCCGCAGCTCCCACGCGCACCACCGCCCCGGCCCACGGGCTCGCGGCCACCGCCTCCGCGAGCGGCGTCGGGGACGCGGCGGTGCCCGCGAGGCCGAGCACCGCCAGGAGCGTCACCGCGACCACCGCGTAGACGACGACGGCGCCGCCGAGCGCCCCGACGATCGCGCGCGGGATCGTGCGGGAGGGGTCACGCACCTCCTCGCCGAGCGTCGCGACGCGCGCGTACCCGGCGAACGCGAAGAACAGCAGGCCCGCGGCCTGGAGCATCCCGTACCAGCCGGCCGGGCCGCCGAGCACGCCCGCGCCGGCCGCGCCGGCCGCGGCGTCGTCGGCCCTCAGCCGGGCGACGTCGGGCGAGCCCGTCGCGAGGGCGACGGCGACCGTCACGGCGAGGGCGAGCAGCACCACGACGACGATCCACCGGGCGAGCCGCGCGGTGCGGGTGACGCCGCGGTAGTTCACGGCGGCGAGGGCGACCACGGCGAGCGCGGCGACCGGCCGCTCCCACCCGGCCGGCGCGGCGTAGGCGGCGAAGGTGAGCGCCATGGCCGCGCAGCTCGCCGTCTTGCCGACCACGAACCCCCAGCCGGCGACATAGCCCCACCACGGGCCGAGGCGCTCGCGGCCGTACACGTACGTGCCGCCCGACGCCGGGTACTGGGCGGCGAGCTGCGCGGACGAGGTCGCGTTGCCGTAGGCGACCACTGCCGCCACGGCGAGCGCGATCAGGAGCGCGATCCCGGTGCCGGCGGGCAGCACGGCCGCCGCGGCGGGGGAGAAGGCGGCGAAGACACCGGCGCCGATCATCGCGGACAGCCCGACGACGACGGCGTCCGCGGTGGTGAGGCGGCGGTCCAGGGTGGTCACGGGTCGATCCTGCCGTGCCTGGCGGGGTCGAGGGTCTTGCACCCCGGCTGAACGGGTGTTTAGTCTGTTGAACATGCGTTCAGTCGATGCCGCCGCCGAAGACACGGCACGGCCCTCCGGGCCCGTCGTGCCGACCCCCGACGGCAGCACGCGCGGTCGGATCCTCGACGCGGCGATGCTCCGGTTCGCCCGGTCGGGCTTCGGCGCGTCGGTGCGCAGCATCGCGGCGGACGCCGGGGTGAGCGCCGCGCTCGTCATCCACCACTTCGGCTCCAAGGACAAGCTGCACGAGGCCACGGACGAGTACGTGCTCACATGGATCCGCGAGGTCAAGCGCCAGTCCATCGGGCTGGCCGCGGGCGGCAACCTGCTGCAGGTGCTCGCCGCGGCGGACCAGTACGCCCCGCTCGTGGGCTACGTGCTGCGGTCCCTGCAGGCGGGCGGCGCGGTGGGCCGCGAGTTCACGGAGCACATGATCGCCGACGCCCAGGAGTACACCTCCGAGGCGGTGCGCGAGGGCGTCCTGCGGCCCAGCCGGGACGAGGCGGCACGGGTGCGGTACCTCGTCTACTCGTCCCTCGGCGCGATGCTGCTGTCGGTCACGCTCGACCCGCCGCGCGACCCCGAGGACGTCTCGGCCGCCATGCGCCGGTTCATGGACGAGCTGTACCTCCCCATGCTCGAGCTCTTCACGGAGGGCTTCCTCACGACCCGTCGCATGCTCGACGACTACCTCCTGTACGTGCCGGACCCGCCGGCGGGGGCGCAGGACCCCGCCGACGGCACCCCTACCCACGACGAAGAGGAACCATGACCACCACGGCTTCACCCACGACCGCCTCGCGGACCGCGGCCACGCCCGCGGTCGAGATCCACGACCTGCGCAAGTCCTTCGGCACGGTCCAGGCCCTGGACGGCCTCGACCTGACCGTCGAGCACGGCCAGGTGGCCGGCTTCCTCGGCCCCAACGGCGCCGGGAAGTCCACGACCATCCGCGTGCTGCTCGGCCTGCTGCGCTCCGACTCGGGCACCGCCCGGCTGCTGGGCGGCGACCCGTGGCGCGACGCGGTCGCGCTGCACCGCCGCCTCGCCTACGTGCCGGGAGACGTGTCCCTGTGGCCGAACCTCACCGGCGGCGAGGCCATCGACTACCTCGCGCGCCTGCGCGGCAAGCCCGACAAGAAGCGCAAGGCGGAGCTGCTCGAGCGGTTCGAGCTCGACCCCACCAAGAAGGCCCGCACCTACTCCAAGGGCAACCGGCAGAAGGTCGCGCTCGTCGCGGCGTTCGTCTCCCAGGTCGACCTGCTGGTGCTCGACGAGCCGACGTCCGGCCTCGACCCCCTCATGGAGGCCGTGTTCACCGAGCACGTGCGCGAGGCCAAGGCCGCGGGCACGTCGGTGCTGCTGAGCAGCCACATCCTGTCCGAGGTCGAGAAGGTGTGCGACACCGTGACGATCATCCGCGGCGGCCGCGCCGTCGAGTCCGGCACCCTCGACGACCTGCGCCACCTCACCCGCTCGTCCGTCACCGCCGTCGTGGACGGCGACCCGTCCGCGATCGCGGCGATGACGGGCGTGCACGACCTGGCGGCCACGCAGAACGGCGTCGGCACGCGCGTGACGTTCGACGTGGACAACTCCGAGATGGGTCGCGTGCTCCCCGCGATCAGCGCGCTCGGCGTGCACTCCTTCACCGCGCAGCCCCCGTCGCTCGAGGAGCTGTTCATGCGCCACTACGGCGACGAGCTCGCCGCCGACGGCGTTCCCGCGGAGAGCACGCGCAGCCAGGCGGGTGCGCGATGAGCGCCACCACCGCCGCCCCGCCGCTCCGCGGCCGGGACGAGCCGCTGCGCGGCGGCAGCACGCTCACCGGGACGTGGAGCCTGGTGCGGTTCATCCTGCGCCGCGACCGCGTGCGGCTGGTCGCGTGGAGCCTCGGCATCCCGCTGCTGTACCTCGGGGCGCTGCCGGAGTACGTGCTGATGGCCGACGACGCGGCCGGCCTGCAGGCGCGCGCCGCCCTCGTCCAGTCCCCGGCGATGATCGCGATGACCGGGCCCGGGTACGGCACGGACGACTACACGGTCGGCGCCGCCGTCGCGAACGAGCTGGTGCTGTGGGTGGTGCTCGCCCTCGCCGTGATGAGCATCCTGCAGGTGGTGCGGCACACCCGCGCCGAGGAGGAGTCGAGCCGGGCGGAGCTGGTGCGGGCCGCCGTCGTCGGCCGGCACGCCGCCGTGGTGGCGACGGCGATCGTCGTGCTGGCGGTCAACCTCGTCATCGCGCTGCTGTCGGCCGGCGTGCTCGTGGCCAACGACCTCGAGGCCGTCGACTCGCTCGCCATGACGCTCGGCATCGCCGTCAGCGCGATGACGTTCGGCGCGGTCGCGCTGGTCGCCGCGCAGGTGACGGAGCACTCGCGCGGCGCCACCGGGCTCTCGATGGCGGTGCTCGGCGCCGCCTTCACGCTGCGCACCATCGGCGACATGCAGGAGGTCCACGGAAGCTGGGTCTCGTGGCTGTCCCCGATCGCGTGGGCGCAGCAGATGCGCTCCTACGTGGACCTGCGCTGGTGGCCCGCCGCGATCGGCGTGGTCGCCATCGTGCTGCTGCTGCTCGCCGCCTCGGCGCTCGCGTCGCGGCGCGACTTCGGCGGCGGGCTGATCCCCGACCGTCGCGGCCCGGCCGACGCCCGGGCCGGCCTGCGCTCGCCCGCCGCCGTCGTGTGGGGGCAGCAGCGCATGTCCCTGCTGTGGACGGCGCTCGGCCTGGGCGTCATGTGGCTCGCGACCGGCACGGTCATCGCCCAGATCCCCGCGATGACCGAGACCCTGCAGGAGAACCCCGTGTACTCCGCGCTGCTGGGCGAGGGCGACCTGGAGAAGGCGTTCCTCGGCATCATCGTGCTCTACGCGGCGCTGGGAGCGGCGGCGTTCGGGCTGGTCGCGACGCTGCGCGCCAAGGCGGAGGAGGAGGCCGGACGGGCGGAGTACGCCCTCGCGACGCCCGTCTCCCGCACCCGCTGGCTCGGGGCGACGCTGGTCGTCAGCTCGATCGGCACCGCCGTGGTGATGGTCACCGGCATCCTCGCGCTCGCGGCCGGAGCCGCGGCCTCGGGGGTTCACGAGCCGTCGTCCGGCGCGATCGCCGAGGCCGGGCTGCTGTACCTGCCTGCGCTGCTCGTGCTGGTCGGTCTGGCCGCGGCGCTGTACGCGTGGGTGCCGCGGGCCACCGCGCTCGTCTGGCTGGTGTTCGGCTACACGCTGGTGGTCGAGATGTTCGCCGACCTCTTCGGTCTGCCCGAGTGGGCGCGGCAGGTCTCGCCGTTCTGGTGGGTCCCGGACTCGTTGACGGGTGACGTCGACTGGGCGCACGTGGGCGGGCTGTGCGCCGTCGCCGTCGTGCTGTTCCTGCTCGCGTTCGCGGGCTTCCGCCGCCGGGACATCGCGACCAGGTAGCCCCGTTCGGGGGGTCGCGGCCGACTCGGGATACCGTGGTCGGCCGTGACCACCCCCACCGAACCCGGGACGACGGCGAGCGACCCCTCGTCCGGCCCGGGCCACGACTCCCGGCTCGCCCACGGCCTGCGCACGCGCCACCTCACGATGATGGGGCTGGGCTCCGCGATCGGAGCCGGCCTGTTCCTCGGCTCCGGCGTCGGCGTCGCGACCGCCGGCCCCGCCGTCCTCGTCAGCTACGCCATCGCGGGCGCGCTCGTCGTCCTCGTGATGCGGATGCTCGCCGAGATGGCGTCGGCGCTGCCCACCTCGGGCTCGTTCTCCGTCTACGCGGAGGCGGCGCTCGGCCGCTGGGCCGGCTTCCTGCTGGGCTGGCTGTACTGGTTCATGCTGATCATGGTGCTGGGCGTCGAGGTGACCGGTGTCGCCGGCATCGTGTCCGGCTGGTGGCCGGACGTGCCGCAGTGGGCCGTGGCGGCCGCGGTCGTGGTGCTGCTGGGCGGCATCAACCTCGTGGGCGTCCGGCAGTTCGGCGAGTCCGAGTTCTGGTTCGCCGCGATCAAGGTGGCCGCCATCCTGGGCTTCCTCGTGGTGGGCGTGCTGATCGTCGCCGGCGTGATCCCCGTGACCGGCAGCGTCCTGGGCGACTGGGCCGCGCACGGCGGCTTCGCCCCCGCCGGCTGGGCGGGCATCGCGGCCGGCCTGCTCACCGTCGTCTTCGCCTTCGGCGGCATCGAGATCGTCGCGATCGCCGCCGCCGAGGCGCGCGACCCGCGCACCGCCGTCGCCCGCGCCACCCGCACCATCGTGTGGCGCATCCTGCTGTTCTACGTGGGCTCGGTGGCCATCATCGTCGCGCTGGTCCCCTGGGACGACGCCGCGGCGCTGGAGTCGCCCTTCGTGTCGGTGCTGCAGCTCGCCGGGTTCGACGGCGCCGCGCGGCTCATGGAGGTCGTGGTGGTGCTGGCGCTGCTCAGCGCCTTCAACGCGAACGTCTACGGCACCTCGCGGATGCTCTTCTCCCTCGGCCAGCGGCGCGACGCGCCGGCGGCCACCACGCGCGTGTCCCGCCGCGACGTGCCGTGGGTGGCCGTGCTCGTGTCGGTCTTCTTCGGCGTCGTCGCGGTGGGCCTCAACTGGCTGCTGCCCGCGCAGATCCTGTCGATCCTGCTGAACGCCGTCGGGTCCGCGCTGTTCGTGGTGTGGCTGCTCATCACCGTGTCGCAGCTGCGGCTGCGCCCGCGCCTCGAGGCCGACGCCGCGCTCGCCGGCGAGCCGCTGCGGCTGCGCATGTGGGGCTTCCCGTACCTCACGTGGGTCACGCTGGCGGCGCTGGTCGCCCTCGCCGGGCTCATGCTGTCCGACCCCGCGGCGCGCGCCCAGCTCGCCGCGACCGCCGGCCTCGTCGTGGTGATCCTCGCGGTCTACGCCGTCATGCGCCGGGTGCGCTCGGCGGCGTAGCCCCGCCCGCGCCGGGGCCCGTATCCGTGTCCGTATCCGTATCCGTGCCCGGCTTCGGCGGCCGGATCGTGGGCACGTCGCCGACGATCGGGATCGGGCGACGGTGGAACGGGAACCCGTAGCGGGTGACCAGCCCGGCGAGCGTCGTGACGCGGTTGCGGGGCCCGACGAGCGACATGATGTGGACGAACAGCCACACCAGCCAGGCGAGCCCGGACGTCAGCCGCAGCTTCTTCGACGTCACCGGCAGCGTGATCTCGGCGATCGCCGCCCGGCGGCCGATCACCGCCATGGTGCCCTTGTCGTGGTAGCGCAGCGGCTCGGTGGCCCGGCCCTCGAGCAGGGCCAGGATGTTGCGCGCCACCTGCTGCCCGGCCTGGATCGCCGGCTGGGCGAGCTGCGGCAGCCACTCGGGCGACTCCGCGATGTCGCCGATCGCGAAGACCCCGGGCCGCCCCTCGACCTGGTGGTCCTCGCCGACGGCGATGCGCCCGCCGCGCCGGCGGGGCAGGTCCCAGTCGTCCACCTCGGGGTGCGGGGAGACGCCGGCGGACCAGACGGTGAGGTCGGCGCGGATGCTGGTGCCGTCGGTGAGGACCACGGCGTCGGGCCGCACCTCCGCGACGCCGGCGCCCAGGTGCAGCCGGACCCCGCGACGCTCCAGCTCCCGCGCGGCGTACTCCCGCAGGCTCGGATGGAACGACTTGAGCAGCTCGGCGCCGCGCTGCACGACCGTGATCTCGAAGGCGTCGCCGTGGATCTCGGGGAAGGCGGGCGCGAGCCCGGCGGTGCGCAGCTCCGCGAGCGCCCCCGCGACCTCGACCCCTGTGGCGCCGCCGCCCACGACGACCACGCGCAGGCCGTCGTCCGTCCCGGGGGTGTAGGCCGAGCGCTCCAGCCGGATGAAGAGCTGGTCGCGGATGCGCAGCGCCTGCGAGCGGGAGTACATCCCGAGCGCGTTCTCCTTGGCGCCCGGCGTGCCGAAGAAGTTCACGGTGACGCCGTTGGCGAGGACGAGGTGGTCGAACGGGATCGTCTCGTCGTTGGCGAGGCGGATGGCGCGGGCGTCGTGGTCGATGCCGACCAGGTGCTCGTGCAGCACCCGCAGGTTCTTCTGCTTGAGCCGCAGCCCGCGCAGCCAGTAGGTGACGTCGCCCGGGTTCAGCCCCCCGGTGGCGACCTGGTACAGCAGCGGCTGGAACGTGTTGTACACCCGCCGCTCGACGAGGGTGATCCGCACGGGCGCCTTCGCGAGCGCCTTGACGACCGCGAGCCCGCCGAACCCCCCTCCGACGACCACGACATGGGGAAGCTCGGTGCGCTCGTTCACGGGGTCCACGGTAGGTGACCTGAGAGGATGCTGCCGTGCCCGAGCTCCTCGCCGTCTGCCGCGTGTTCGCCCTCCTGCCCGATGCCGGGACCGTCGGCGTCACGGCCATCGACAAGCGCCCCGTCGCCGGGCGCGTGAAGGTCCGGCCGTACGGGCTGTACGCCGACGTGCAGGCGGACCGCAAGGACCACGGCGGCCTCGACCAGGCGGTGTACGCGTACTCGCAGGAGGACGCGGAGGCGTGGGGCGCCGAGCTGGGGTACGAGGTGACGCCGGGGCTGTTCGGGGAGAACCTCCGCACGCGCGGCCTCGAGGTGAGCCGGGCCGTGATCGGCGAGCGGTGGCATGTCGGTACCGCGCTCCTCGAGGTGACGCAGCCGCGCACCCCCTGCCAGACGTTCGCCCGCCGGCTGGGCTCCCCGCCGCAGTGGGTGCGCCGGTTCGCCGACGCGAACCGCACGGGCGCCTACCTCCGCGTGCTGGAGAACGGCGACCTGGGCGCCGGCGACGCGATCGAGGTGGTCCACCGCCCCGCGCACGGCGTCACCGTGGCCGATTGGTTCGGGGCGTGGAACCGGCTCGACGGCGCCCCCGACGCGGCGGACGCCGCCAAGGCGCTGCTCGTCGCCGACGCCGGCGACGAGCTGCGCCTCAGCGACGAGCTGCGGGAGCGGGCCGAGCGGGCCCTGCAGCGCTGACGTCCGCGCCGTCGGACCGGGGCCCGACGCCGGTCCCGTCGTCGACGCCGTAGCGGTGCCCGGCGTAGCCCCAGACGGCGAGAGCGAGCGCAGGTCCCCAGAACCAGGCGGGGAAGTACACGGCGCCGACCCACCCCATCAGGAGCAGCATCGGGACCGCCGCCCCGCACAGCATGACGGCGACGATCCCGCCGGGCACGATCGCGGCGGCGGGGGGCACCGGTCGTCCCGCCCGACGGCCGAACCACCGGGGCAGCTGCTCGCCCCACGGCAGGATCAGGCCGAGCGTGAGGACGACGCCGAGCCAGGCCGCCGATCCCAGCGCCATGCCCTGGAACCGTGTCGCGAGAGGCAGCTCGCCGTCGATCGACAGCTGCGGCCACGGCGTGAGCCACGTGAGTCGGGCCAGGGCGTACGGGAGCGGGCCGAGGGCTGCCACGACCGTGAACAGCCGACGGTGCCGGGTCACCCACGCGGTGGCGCGCCGCATCGTCCCGCGCCGCCAGGCGCGCACCGCGGCCAGGCCCGCCCACGCCGCCGCCGTCGCGAGGGGGAGCAGCACCGCGAGCAGGCTCCAGCGCTCGCGGGCGAAGCCGCTCGCGACGCCCCCGAGCCAGAGGGCGAGGTCGTCGCGAGCCGCCACGATCCCGACGACGGCGAGCACGCCCGCCGCCGCGACGGGCAGCCGCCACGCGGGCCGGTTCCGGAACACCTGCGCGCCCGCCCACACGGCGAGCAGCGGCACGGCCAGCGAGACGAGGTAGCCGGCGCCGCTGAGCGTCCCGGTGCCCTGTGCGAGGACGCCGAACGCGACGACCTGGACGACGGCGACCGGCGGCACCACCGGCGACGACTGCCGCCCGGTCGCCAGCACGACGGCCGCGGTCGCGACGCCGAGCAGGGCCACCGCCAGCAGCAGCCACGCGAGGGGCAGGCCGGGCGCCAGCGTGTGGCCCAGCGCGTTGGCGGCCTCGCGGAACGGGTCGAGGTCGGGTCGCGCGACGAAGAACGCCAGCAGCGCTGCGGTCGCGGTCGAGGCGACCAGCGCGGTGGCGGCGAGCCGCCGGTCGAGCCTGGCGGGCGCCACGGGGCGGCTGCCGGGGTCGACGTGCGGGGCGGGACGGGTGGTCATCGTGGTGCCTCTCGTCGTGGGGACTGCGTGCCTCCACGCTCCCGCCGCGGGCACCCGGGGGGCTTCCCCCGTGCGGGGGATACGCCTCCCCCGCGCACGGGACCGACCGTTGACCGGCCCCGAGGAACCGCAGTATGTTCACTCTCAGCACACTCGTTCGGAGAGCGGACCATGACGGCCGCGGTCCGGACGGGCCGTACGCCGGACCGTTCAAGGGAGAACACCGTGCCGAGGAAGAGCGTCACGTCCAGGAAGAGCCACGCGCCGAGGAAGGGCCTCGTCCCCGCCGCCGTCGCGGCGGCGTCCGCCCTCGCGCTGGCGGCGTGCAGCGGCGGGTCGTCGGGCGAGCCGGAACCGGGCGCGTCGGGCGACGGAGGGCTCACCCCGGTGACCGTGGGCGTCATCCCGATCGTGGACGTCGCGCCGATCTACCTGGGCGTGCAGGAGGGCTTCTTCGAGGACGAGGGGCTCGACGTCACGCTGGAGCTCGCGCAGGGCGGCGCCGCCATCGTCCCCGCCGTGGTCAGCGGCGAGTACCAGTTCGGCTTCAGCAACGTCACGTCCCTGCTGCTCGGGTCGCAGCAGGGCCTGCCGCTGAAGGTCGTGGCCCCCGGGAACCTCACGACCGGCGAGTCGGGCAAGGACTTCGCCGCGGTCGTCGCGCTGCCGGACTCGGGGATCGGGTCGGCCGCTGACCTGGCCGGCAAGACCGTCGCCGTCAACACCCTCAACAACATCGGCGACACCACGGTCCGCAAGGTCGTGGACGACGCCGGCGGCGACGCGTCCGCGGTGGAGTTCGTCGAGATGGGCTTCCCCGACATGCCGGCCGCCGTGGAGAGCGGCCAGGTGGACGCGGCGTGGATCCTCGAGCCGCACCTGACCCGGGCGCTGCAGTCCGGCGCCGAGCCGGTGGCGTGGAACTTCGCCGAGACCGACCCGAACCTGCTCATCGCCGCGTACTTCACGTCGCAGCAGCAGGTCTCCGAGGACCCGGAGACGGTCGACGCCTTCACGGCGGCGCTGGAGCAGTCCCTGACGTACGCGGAGGAACACCCGGACGAGACGCGCGCCGTCCTCGACTCGTACACCGAGATCGACCCGGCGGTGAAGGACGCCATGGTGATGCCGCGCTTCACCGCGGAGCTCGACGAGGCGCAGCTGCAGCTGCTCGCCGACCTCGGTCTCGAGTACGGCATGTTCGACGAGCCGGTCGACGTGTCGGCGCTGATGCCATGAGCGAGGGCGTCGCCGGCGTCGTCGAGCCCGCCCCGCCGAACGCGCCGGGCGGGTACGCGGCCCGGGGCCGGCGGCCGCTCGCCCACCGGGCGGTCTGGCTCGGCACGGCAGGGGTCGTGGCGCTGCTCGTGGTGCTCCAGGTGGTGCCGAGCACGGGGCTGGTGAACCCCGACTACCTGCCGCCCACCACGGAGATCCTGGCGGCGCTGGCGGACCGGGTGCAGACGCCGGAGTTCTGGGTCGCGCTCGGGGACACGCTCCTCACCTGGGTCACCGGGCTGGCGATCAGCGTCGTCGCGGGCGTCGTGCTCGGCGTCGTCATCGGCATGGTCCCGTTCCTGCGCGAGGCGACGGCGTCGACCATCGAGTTCCTGCGGCCCGTGCCGTCCGTGGCGCTCATCCCGATCGCCGTGCTCCTGTGGGGCACCGGGATGCAGGCCACGCTGCTGCTCGTCGTGTACGCGTCGTTCTGGCAGGTGCTGGTGCAGGTGCTCGCGGGGGTGCAGGACGTGGACCCGGTGGCGAGCGACACGGCGCGGTCGTACCGGTTCTCGGTGCTCGCCCGGGTGCGCACGCTGGTGTGGCCGACGGCGCTGCCGTACGTCATGACCGGCCTGCGCCTGGGCGCCGCGGTGGCGCTGATCCTCACCGTGACGGGCGAGATGCTCATCGGCACGCCCGGCATCGGCAAGCTGCTCGCGGTGGCCCGCGAGTCCGGGGCGGTGCCCTCCATGTACGCGCTGGTGGTCGTGACCGGCCTGCTCGGCGTCGCGGTGAACCTGCTGGCCCGGGCGCTGGAGCACCGCGCCCTGTTCTGGCATCCGTCGGTCCGCGGGGAGGTGGCGGCATGACCGCGGCCCAGGCCACGGCGCCGGCCACCGCGCAGGCCGCGACACGGCAGGCGACCCCCCGGCGGACGGCGTGGGGCGTGGTCAGGTCGGTCCTCTACGCCGTCGGCCTGCCGCTGGTGCTGCTCGCCGCGTGGTGGGTCGCGACGGCGGACAGCGAGTCGCCCTTCAACCCGCCGCTGTCGGAGATCCTCGCGACGTTCGGCCCGACCTGGTTCTCCGGCGACTCGTTCGCGGACACCCGCTTCGTGCAGGACGTGCTGCCGAGCCTGGGCCGCCTCCTCGTCGGGTACGCGATCGCCCTCGTGCTCGGGATCGGCCTGGGGGTGCTGATCGGCGCGGTCCGCCCGCTGCGCGAGCTCGCGGAACCGGTGCTGGAGTTCTTCCGCGCCATCCCGCCGCCCGTGATGGTGCCCGTGCTCATGCTCTTTCTCGGCGTCGGCACGTCGATGCGCGTGTTCGTCATCGCGACGGGGGCGCTGTGGCCCATCCTGCTCAACACGGTCGAGGGCGTGCGCGGCCTCGACCCGGTGCTCAAGGACACGGCACGCGCGTTCCGGTTCGGCCGGTGGGGCCGGGTGCGACGCCTGATGCTGCCGGGCGCGAGCCCGCAGATCGTCACCGGCGCCCGGCAGGCCCTGTCGATCGCGATCATCCTCATGGTGATCAGCGAGATGTTCGCCGCCCGCGACGGCCTCGGCTTCTCCGTGGTGCAGTTCCAGCGCAGCTTCGCCGTCCCCGAGATGTGGAGCGGCGTCATCATGCTCGGCCTGCTCGGGGTGCTCCTGTCGTTCGTCTTCCGGGTCGCGACCGCCGCGGTCCTCGCCTGGTACCACGGGTACCTGCGGTCCCAGCGTGGAGGTGCCTAGCGTGAGTTCCCCGATGCTCGACGTCCGAGCCCTGAACAAGGTGTACGCCGGCCGCGGCGACCCGGTCGAGGCGATCGCGGACCTGTCGTTCCAGGTGTCCGACGGCGAGCTCGTGTGCGTCGTCGGCCCGTCCGGCGCCGGCAAGACGACGCTGCTGCGCTGCCTCGCGGGCCTGCTGCCCGCGACGTCGGGCGACGTGGCGCTCGCCGGCGAGCCCGTCACCGGACCGCCGCAGGGGATGGCGGTGGTGCTGCAGGAGTACGGCCGTTCGCTGTTCCCGTGGATGACGGTGGCGCAGAACGTCGAGCTGCCCCTCAAGGAGAAGGGTGTGGCCCGCGGCGAGCGGTCGCGGCTGGTGGGCGAGGCGCTGGAGGCGGTGGGACTGGCCGACGTCGGCCGCTCGTACCCCTGGCAGCTCTCGGGCGGCATGCAGCAGCGGGTCGCGATCGCCCGGGCCGCGGCGTACGAGCCGCAGGTGCTGCTCATGGACGAGCCGTTCGCCGCCGTCGACGCCCAGACCCGGTTCGAGCTGGAGGACCTGGTGCGGGCCCTGTGGAAGGGCCTGGGGGTGACCGTCGTCTTCGTGACCCACGACATCGACGAGGCGATCTACCTGGGGGAGCGGGTGCTGGTGCTCTCCGCCCGGCCCACGGTGCTGCTGGAGGACGTGCGCGTCGACCTGGGCGCGGAGCGTGACCAGCTCGAGACGCGCGGCGCCCCCGAGTTCGCACGCCTGCGCACCCACGTGTACGAGCTGGTGCAGCAGGCCAAGCTGGGCGTGCGCTCGCTCGCCGACGCGAGGCTGACCCATGCAGGGTGAGGCCATGACGGAGCAGGAGAGCAGGTCCGGCGAGTTCGTCCAGTCCCTCGACCGCGGGCTGGCGGTGATCCGCGCGTTCGGGGCGGAGCGCCCGTCGCTCACGCTGAGCGACGTGGCCCGCGTGACCGGGCTGAGCCGGGCGTCGGCGCGCCGGTTCCTCCACACCCTGGTAGAGCTCGGGTACGTGCGCACGGACGGGCGCGAGTTCGCGCTGCGCCCTGCCGTGCTCGACCTGGGCTACGCGTACCTGTCGAGCCTCACGCTGCCCGACGTCGCGGCGCCGCACCTGGAGCAGCTGTCCCGCGAGGTGGGGGAGTCGTCGTCGGTGGCGGTGCTCGACGGCGCGGACATCGTCTACGTGGCCCGCGTCGCGACGCACCGGATCATGTCCGCGGCGATCAGGGTCGGCACCCGCTTCCCGGCGTTCGCGACGTCCATGGGCCGCGCGATCCTCGCTCACGTGCCGGGCGACGAGCGCGACGCCTTCCTCGCCGGCGCCGAGCTGCCCGCCCTCACCGCGCACACGGTCACGACGCCGGCCGCGCTGCGCGCGGAGCTCGACCGCGCGCGCGAGCAGGGCTGGGCGCTCGTGGACCAGGAGCTCGAGGAGGGCCTGCGCTCCGTCGCGGCACCCCTGCACGACGCGCGGGGCGACGTCGTGGCCGCCGTCAACGTGTCGGCGCCGGTGCGGCGGGGCGACGTCGCCGAGATCCGCGACGACATCGTGCCGCCTCTGCTGGCGGCGGCGAAGCGCATCGAGGACGACCTGGCGCGGCTGCGGTAGCCCGGCGCGCGACGGGCGCGCGACGGGCGACGACGGACGACGACGGACGAGGACGGGGGACGACGATGAACGACGCGTACGTGTACGACGCGGTGCGGACGCCGTTCGGCCGGTACGGCGGCGCGCTGGCGGGCGTGCGGCCCGACGACCTGGCGGCGTTCGTCGTGGGGGAGCAGGTGCGGCGCGCCCCGGCGCTCGACCCGGCGGCGGTCGACGACGTGATCCTCGGCAACGCGAACGGCGCGGGCGAGGAGAACCGTGACGTCGCGCGCATGGCGGTGCTGCTCGCGGGGCTGCCGCTGAGCGTGCCGGGCGCCACGGTGAACCGGCTGTGCGGCTCGTCCCTGGAGGCGGCGGTCCAGGCGGCGCGGGCGGTGGAGACGGGCGACGCGGACGTGATCGTGGCGGGCGGGGTGGAGTCGATGTCGCGCGCGCCGTGGGTGCTGCCCAAGCCGGGCCGCCCGTTCCCGGCGGGCGACGCCGCGCTGGTCTCGACGACCCTCGGCTGGCGGCTCGTGAACCCGCGGATGGAGTCGGAGTGGACGGTGTCGCTCGGCGAGGCCACCGAGCGGCTGCGCGAGAAGCACGGCGTCTCGCGCGAGCGGCAGGACGCGTTCGCGCTGCGCAGCCAGGTTCTCGCCGCCCGGGCCTGGGACGACGGACGCTACGACGACCTGGTGACGCCCTACCCGGGGTCGGACCTGGTGCGGGACGAGGCGATCCGCCCGGACACGTCGCTCGAGAAGCTCGCCGCGCTGGCGCCGTCGTTCCGCGAGGCCGGGGGCACGGCCGGGGGCACCGTGACGGCCGGCAACGCGTCGCCGCTGTCGGACGGCGCGTCGGCGGCGCTGATCGGCTCGGAGCGGGCGGCGGCGCTCACGGGGCTGGAACCGCTCGCCCGCATCGCGGGGCGGGCCACGGTGGCGACGGAGCCGCAGTACTTCGGGTCGGCGCCGGTCGAGGCCGTGCACCGCGCGCTGCGGCGCTCGGGCCTCGGCTGGGACGACGTCGGCGCCGTCGAGCTCAACGAGGCGTTCGCCGCCCAGTCGCTGGTGTGCGCCGAGGCGTGGGGGCTGCCCGACGACTCGCCGGTCCTCAACGCGTGGGGCGGCGCCGTGGCGCTCGGGCACCCGCTGGGCGCGTCGGGCACCCGCGTCCTCGGCACGCTGGCGCGCCGATTGGCGGCGTCCGGGGAGCGGTGGGGCGTCGCGGCGCTGTGCATCGGCGTGGGCCAGGGCACCGCCGTCGTGCTGGAGAACGTCGCCGCCTCCGCAGGAGCGGGCGCATGACGCGGGTCGCAGGGACGGCGGAGGAGGCGCTCGGCGACGTGCCCGACGGCGCCACGGTGATGATCGGCGGCTTCGGCCCGGCGGGCCAGCCGGTGGAGCTCGTCGAGGCGCTGCTCGCGTCGGGCGCCGGCGACCTGGTCGTCGTGTCCAACAACGCGGGCAACGGCGACGACGCGCTCGCGCGGCTGGTGCGCGACGGCCGGGTGCGCCGCATCGTGTGCTCGTTCCCGCGGCAGGTGGACTCGTGGCACTTCGACGCCGCGTTCCGGGCGGGGCGCATCGAGCTGGAGCTGGTGCCGCAGGGCAACCTCGCCGAGCGGATCCGCGCCGCCGGGGCGGGCATCGGAGCGTTCTTCACGCCGACGGGCTACGGCACCCCGCTCGCCGAGGGCAAGGAGACGCGGGTGCTCGACGGCGTCCCGATGGTGCTGGAGACGCCGATCCGCGCCGACGTCGCGCTGGTCAAGGCGCACCGCGCCGACACGGTCGGCAACCTCGTCTACCGCCGCACGGCGCGCAACTTCGGGCCGGTGATGGCCACGGCCGCGGGGCGCACGGTGGCGCAGGTGCGCGACGTCGTGCCGGCGGGGGCGCTCGACCCGGAGGCCGTCGTCACGCCCGGTATCTACGTCGAGGCGGTCGTGGCCCTGGACAGCACGACGGCGGTCGCGGGGGCGACGGCATGACGGCCCACGACCCGCTGACCGGCCCGCTGACGAGCCCGCTGACCAGGGAGCAGCTCGCGGCGCGGGTCGCGGCCGACATCGCGCCCGGCTCGTACGTGAACCTCGGCATCGGGCTGCCGACCCTCGTCGGGGACCACCTGCCGCCCGGCTCCGGCGTCACCCTGCACACGGAGAACGGGATGCTCGGCATGGGCCCCGCGCCGGCGCCCGAGGACGTCGACCCGGAGCTCGTCAACGCGGGGAAGGTGCCCGTCACGGAGCTGCCCGGGGCGTCGTACTTCCACCAGGCCGACTCGTTCGCGATGATGCGCGGCGGCCACATCGACGTGTGCGTGCTGGGCGCGTTCCAGGTCTCGGCGGGCGGGGACCTCGCGAACTGGTCCACGGGGGCCCCGGACGCGATCCCGGCCGTGGGCGGCGCGATGGACCTGGCCGTCGGTGCCCGTCGTACGGTCGTGATGATGACGCTGCTCGCCAAGGACGGCGCACCCAAGCTCGTCGAGGAGTGCACGCTGCCGCTCACCGGCGTCGGCTGCGTCTCGCGCGTGTACGCCGACCGTGCCGTGATCGACGTCGGGCCCGGCCGCGACGCGCACGGCCGGGCCGTGGTGGTCGAGCGCTTCGGCGTCGGGCACGCCGAGCTCGAGGACCTGCTGGGACTCACGCTCGGCGGCGAGGGATGACCGGGCCGGCGGAGGTGGAGCGCACCCGCGTCGTCGTCGTGGGCGGCGGTCCGGCGGGGCTGCTGCTGTCGCACCTGCTGCACACCTCCGGCGTCGAGCACGTCGTGCTCGAGGCGCGCACGCGCGAGGAGATCTACCGCACCACCCGGGCGGGCATCCTCGAGGCGAGCTCGGTCTCGACGCTCGTGGACGCGGGCCTCGACCGGGTGCTGCGCGAGGGCGACCGGCACGACGGCATCGCGCTGCGGTTCGACGGCGAGAGCCACCGCATCGACCTGCACGGGCTCACCGGCAGCGCGGTGTGGCTGTACCCGCAGACCGAAGTGTTCACGGACCTTGCGGACCGGGCGGCGCAGCACGGCGCCGACGTGCGCTGGCAGGCCACCGTGACCGACGTGCTCGACGTCCGCACCGGGCGCCCCGGCGTCCGGTGGACCGACGCCGAGGGGCGCGAGCGCGAGCTGCGCTGCGACGTGCTGGTGGGCGCCGACGGCTCGCACTCCACCTGCCGGCACTCCCTGTCCGAGGACGTGCGCCGGCACTACGTGCACCAGTACCCGTACGCGTGGTTCGGCGTCATCGTCGAGGCCCCGCGCAGCGCGCCCGAGCTGGTCTACACGACGTCCGAGCACGGCTTCGCGCTGATCAGCCAGCGCACCGAGACGCACCAGCGCCTCTACTTCCAGTGCGACCCCGACGAGGACCCGGCCCGCTGGCCCGACGACCGCGTCTGGCACGAGCTGCAGCGCCGCGTCACCGGCACGGACGGCTTCCGGCTCCTGGAGGGGCCGGTGACCGAGCGTTCGGTGCTGCGGTTCCGCTCGTCCGTCGTGGAGCCCGTGCGGCACGGCCGGATGCTGCTCGCGGGCGACGCCGCGCACACCGTGCCGCCCACGGGCGCCAAGGGGCTCAACCTGGCGCTGGCCGACGTCGTCGTGCTGCACGACGTGCTCAGCAGGTGGCTGTCCCGGACGGGCGGCGACGACACGGTGCTCGACGAGTACGGCCGGCGCGTGTCCGACCGCGTCTGGCGCGCACAGCACTTCTCCGCGTGGATGAGCCGGATGCTCCACTCGCACCCCGGCGAGTCCGGGTTCGAGCGCGGGCGCCGGCTCGCCGAGCTGCGCACGCTGGTCGCGTCGGAGAGCGGGCGGCGGTTCCTCGCGGAGGGTTATACCGGCTGGGGGCCGGTCGTCACGGAAGGAGCGATGTGAGCATCCACGACCCGCAGGCACCACCCGAGGTGCGGCGCGACGCCGCCACGGAGAGCCAGACCGACCTGTCCACCGAGATCCGCGCGCGCCACCGGGCGTACCGGGACGGGCGGGCGGGCGGGGGCGTGCCCGAGGAGACCGGCCCGGTCCGGGACTTCGCCCCGTACCGCAGCTCGCTGCTGCGGCACCCGACCAAGGATCTGCGGCACGCGGACCCGGAGACCGTCGAGCTGCTGGCGCCCGTCTTCGGCGAGCGGGACATCGGGCCGCTGGAGGCCGACCTCACGGCGGCGCACGGCGGCGAGCCGATCGGCGAGCGGATCGTCGTCGCGGGCCGCGTCGTCGACGGCGCGGGCCGGCCGGTACGTGGACAGCTCGTCGAGGTCTGGCAGGCGAACGCCGGCGGGCGGTACGTCCACAAGCGCGACCAGCACCCCGCGCCGATCGACCCGCACTTCACCGGCGTCGGCCGCACCCTCACCGACGACGACGGCTGGTACCGCTTCACCACCATCAAGCCGGGCCCGTACCCCTGGAAGAACCACGTCAACGCGTGGCGCCCCGCGCACATCCACTTCTCCCTGTTCGGCACCGACTTCACGCAGCGCACCGTCACGCAGATGTACTTCCCGGGCGACCCGCTGTTCGCGCTCGACCCCATCTACCAGTCCATCCGCGACCCGCGGGCGCGCGACCGGCTCGTCGCCGTCTACGACCACTCCCTCACCTCCCACGAGTGGTCCACCGGCTACCGGTGGGACATCGTGCTGTCGGGGACGTCCCGCACCTGGAGCGAGCCGGAGGACGGCGATGAGTGACGGCACACCGAGGCTGCGACCCACTCCCGGCCAGACCGTCGGGCCGTTCTTCGGCTTCGCCCTGCCGTACGACCGGGGGCACGAGCTCGTCGATCCCGGCACCCCAGGCGCGGTGCGGCTGCACGGCCGCGTGCTCGACGGCGCCGGGCGGCCCGTGCCCGACGCCCTGCTCGAGATCTGGCACGCAGACCCGTCCGGCGTCGTCGTGCGCCGGACCGGCGCGATGCTGCGCGACGGCACGTTCACGGGCTGGGGGCGGGCCGCCACCGACCGCGAGGGCGGGTTCTGGTTCCGCACCCTCGAGCCGGGCCCGACGCCGTCCGCCTCCGGGCCGCGCCGCCCGGCGATGATCGCCGTCGCCGTCTTCGCCCGGGGGCTCACCGACCGCCTGTTCACGCGCGCGTACCTGCCCGACGACGGCGACCCGGAGCGCGCGGCGGCGCTCGCCCGGGACCCGTTCCTCGCCGGCCTGGAGCCGGAGCGCCGCGCGACCCTCCTTGCGGCGCGGGAGCCCGACGGGTCCCTCCGGTTCGACGTCCGGCTGCAGGGCGAGGGCGAGACGGTGTTCCTCGACCTCGGCCAGGGCACGCCCGGCCACGCCCCGCCCGAGGCGGCCGACGACCTCGCGCACGGCGTCGTCCGCGGCGTCGCCGCCGGCCCGCCGCCCGACCCGCTCGACCTGCCAGACCCGGGCGGCGCCGTGCTGTCCGGCGTGCCGTCGCCGCCGTCGCGGGGGGTGCCGCCCCGTGCCTGACGTCGGCCTGCTCACCCCCGGGGCGGACCTCGGCCCGGGGTCGCCGGTGGCGGTCACCGACGACGTCGCCGTCCTGCGCGCCCTGCTCGCCGCCGAGGCCGCGTGGGTACGCGCCCAGGCGCGCTGCGGCGTCGTGCCCGCCGCGGTGGCCTCGGTCGTCGACCGGGCGGTCGTGACGCTCGCGGCCGACGACGGCGCGGCCCTCGCGCTCGCCACGGAGGTCGCGCGGGACGCGACGGGCGGCGGCAACCCGGTGATCCCGCTCGTCGCGCGGCTGCGGGCGGCCGTCGAGTCGGGCTGCGGCCCGGCCGTCGACGCCGGGTCGTCCGTGGCGGACGTCGTCGGGGCGGTGCACGCCGGGCTCACGTCGCAGGACGTGCTGGACACCGCCCTCGTGCTGGTGCTCCGCGACGCCGGCCGGGCCGCCGACGCGGGCCTCGGGCGGGCCGTCGACGCCGCCGCCGGCCTCGCGCGCCGGTACCGCGACCTGCCCGCCCTCGGGCGCACCCTCACCCAGCCCGCCGTGCCCACCACGCTCGGCGCCCGGTGCGCCGGGTGGCTGCAGGCCGTCGCCGAGGCGCGTGCCCGGCTCGCCGACGCGACCCACGCGCTGCCACTCGCCTTCGGCGGGGCGGCCGGAACGCTGGCGGGGACCGACGCTCTGACGCCGTCGGACGGGCCGCTGCGGCTCGTCGACGCCTGGGCGGCGGAGCTGGGCCTACCCGTCACGCCGGGCCCGTGGCACGTGACGCGGTTCCCGGTGGTGCGGGCCGCCGCGGCCCTGGCCGAGGTGTGCGCGGCGCTCGGCACGGTCGCGGCCGACGTGCTGGTCGGGGCGCGCGCCGAGGTGGGCGAGCTGCGAGAGCCGGCCGCCCCGGGGCGGGGCGCGTCGTCGGCGATGGCGCACAAGCGCAACCCGGTGCTGTCGGTGCTGGTGCGCCGGTCGGCGCTCGCCGCGCCCGCGCTGGCGTCGCAGGTGCTCGCGAGCGCGGGCCAGGCCGTCGACGAGCGCCCCGACGGCGCGTGGCACGCCGAGTGGCCGGCGCTGCAGCAGCTCGCGCGGCACGCCGTCGCGTCCGCGCACGCCGCCGCCGAGCTGCTGGACGGGCTCGAGGTGGACACCGCCGCCGTCGCGCGCCACCTGCGCGAGCAGCTCGGCGTGGACGCCGACGTCGACACCGGCGCGGCGGCGACCGTCGTCGACCGGGTGCTGGACCGCTACGCACCGGTGGACGGCTCGGCCGGGAGCGCCCCGCGCGGGACGGCGGGGCGATGAACGCCCCCGCGCTGGGCGCGGTGGCCTTCGCCGTGCGCGACGCGTCCCGGCCGCTGCTGGTGCTGGGCCCGTCGCTGGGCACGTCGGCCGACGCGGTGTGGCACGACGTCCTCCCGCTGCTGGACGACGTCCTCGACGTCCTCGGCTGGGACCTGCCCGGCCACGGGTCGTCGCCGGCGGTGCCGCCGGGGTCCCTCGACGCGCTGACCGTGGCGGACCTCGCCGCGCAGGTGCTGGTCCTGGTGGACCGGGCCCAGGCCGAGCGCGGCGACCCGGGGGCGCCGTTCTGGTACGCGGGCGTCTCCGTGGGCGCGGCGGTCGGGCAGCAGCTGCTGCTCGACGCCCCGGACCGCGTGCGCGGCGCCGTCCTGTGCTGCACGGCCGCACGGTTCGGCGAGCCCGGGCCGTGGCTCGAGCGGGGCGCCCTGGTGGCGGCGGCGGGGACGCCGACGCAGGTCACCGCCGCGGCCGGCCGGTGGTTCGCGCCGGGGTTCCTGGAGCGCGCGCCCGACGTGGGCACCCGCCTGCTCGCGTCCCTGCAGAGCGCCGACCGGTTCGGCTACGCCGCCGTGTGCGGCGCGCTGTCCCGGTTCGACGTGCGCGACCGGCTCGCCGAGATCGCGGCCCCGGTGGTCGCCGTCGCGGGCGCCGAGGACCCGGCGACCACGCCCGGCGACGTCGCCGAGGTGGCGGACGGCGTGCGGGACGGCCGGCTCGTCGTGATCCACGGCGCGGCGCACCTCGCGCCCGCCGAGTGGCCCGGACGGACGGCGACGCTGGTCCGCGAGCTCGTGGGCCGTGAGCGGAGGGGCGGAGAGAGATGACGACCGACGAGCACGACGCCGGACGCGATCCCGGGCGCGATACCGGGCAGGACGAGCGGCGTCGCAAGGCCGGGACGGCGGCGCGTCGCGCCGTGCTGGGCGACGCGCACGTGGACCGCGCGGCCGCGGGGACGACGTCGTTCACGGCGGACTTCCAGGACCTCGTCACGCGCTACGCGTGGGGCGAGATCTGGACGCGACCGGGCCTGGACCGCCGCAGCCGGTCGATGATCACGCTCACGGCGCTCGTGGCGGGAGGGCACTGGGAGGAGCTGGCGATGCACGTGCGCGCCGCGGTCCGCAACGGCCTCACCGTCGACGAGATCGGCGAGGTGCTGCTGCAGACCGCGGTCTACTGCTCCGTGCCCAGCGCGAACCGCGCGTTCGCCGTCGCCCAGCAGGTGCTCCGGGAGGACGGTCTGGCCTGACCGCGACACCGCCACCCCGGAGCGTCGCCCTTGTGGGGTGCCCCGGGACCCGCTACGCTCGAACACATGTTCGAAGACGACGGAGCGAGGGCGGCCTCGCACGCGGCCGGCCCCCGTCGTTCTCGGACACCCGGGTCCGGCGCGACCCGTGCCCCGGTCGCGCCGGATCCGCACACGTCGCGCGCACCGCTCGTCACGGCGGTGCGCGCGACGGTTCTCGAGCGCGTGCTCGCCGGGTTCCTCGTCGACGATGCCGGCGGCACCGTCCGGGACGGGTTCGATCCCGGGCGAACGGGCAGGTTCGATGGCGTGGACCTGGTCTCCGACGTCTTCCCCGGTGCGCGGGAAGGGGCCGCGGTCCGCACCGGGGGCCCGCCCGACGTGGTGGCGGCGGCTCACGCCGACGACCGGCCCCTGCTGGCGCTGCTGGACACGCTGGGCCCCGGACCGGAGCTGGCGAGCGCTCTCGCGTCGCTGGACGAGGCGGAGCTCGACGACTTCGCCGTCCTCGAGGTGCTGGCCGCGTGGGAGCGGGTCGCCGCGTGGGCGCAGGCCGGGTCGGCCCGCGTGCTCGCCGAGATGCTGGAGCGGACGCGCGGCTCGTCGCGGCACGAGTTCGTGGCCGACGCCGTGGCGTCCCGGCTCGGGCGCACGCGCCAGGAGGCCGCGCAGCTCGTCACGGTCGCGCACGGGACCGCGCGGCTGCCGGAGGTGGTGAACGCGCTGGCGTCCGGGGTCGTCGACCGTCGCAAGGCGGAGGCGCTGATCGATGCCGGCCGGCTCCCGGACGAGCGTCGGCGCGAGGTCGTCGCCTCCGTGCTGCCGGACGCCGAGCACCTCACCGCGCCGCAGCTGCGCTCGCGGATGCGGCGGGCGGAGATCGCGATCGACCCGGACGGCGCGCAGGAGCGGCACGAGGCGTCGCGCGCGGAGCGTTACGTGCGGCTCGAGCCCGCGGACGACGCCATGGCCTACCTCACCGCCTACCTGCCCGCGGACGCCGCCGCCCGTGCGTTCGCGGCGGTGGACGACCTCGGCCAGGCGTCCCGCGGCGTCGTGCGGGTGTCGGTGGCGGCGTCGACCCTGCTGGGCTCGGACGACCTGCCGGCGATCCTCGCCGGCCACGGGCCGATCCCCGCCGCCATGGCCCGGGCGCTCGCCTCCGACCCCGACGCCGTCTGGCAGCGGCTGTTCACCGACCCGTCGAGCGGCGTCCTGACCGACGTGTCGTCCCGCTCGTACCGGCCGAGCGAGCGGCTGCGCGCGGCGGTCGTGGCGCGGGACGTGACGTGCACCTTCCCGGGCTGCCGGGTGCCCGCCGCGTCCTCGGACCTCGACCACGTCGAGCCGTACGACCCCGGCTCCGACGCGGTGCAGACGCACGGCGGCAACCTGCACGCGCTGTGCCGCACCCACCACCGCGCGAAGACGGTCGGCGGGTGGCGGGTGGCGCGCGACCCGTCCACCGGCACCACCACCTGGACGGCCCCGACGGGACACCGGTTCGCCCGCGGCCCCGAGCCGCAGGACCCGCGGGTCGCGAGCCGACAGGACCAGCGCTCCCGGTACCGGGCGGCGCGGCAGGACCGGGACGGGCCGCCACCCTTCTGATCCCGGGCCCGGCCGGCGGGCGTGTCCGGGGTGTTCCGGAACTGTCCACGGGCGGTTCATCGCCCGGCCCGCCCGGCGTTCCCGCGCAGCCCTACGTTCCGGGGCATGACTGAGCACCAGAGTGACGGCAGCGAGCCGACCACCCGTCCCGACCAGAGCGCCGCGGGCCAGATGCGCGACGGCACGTCCGGCGTCGGGCGACGCACCTTCATGACGTTGACGGGACTGGGCGCGGCGGGCACCGCCGTCGCGGGCGCGACGTCGGCCGCGGCGGCGCCGGCACCAGGTGGGGCGGCGTCGGCCGTCTCCGCCTCGCGCGGCCGGGAGCCGAGTCTGCGGTTCCGCAAGGACGGCACGTACACGATCGTGCAGTTCAACGACACCCAGGACGACGAGAAGATCGACCGCCGCACGCTGGAGCTCATGCGCGCCGTGCTCGACGACGAGCGGCCGGACCTCGTGATCCTCAACGGCGACAACATCACCGGCGGCTGCGACACCCCGCTCGAGATGCGGCAGGCGATGAACAACGTGGCCCAGCCGATGGAGGAGCGGGGCGTCCCGTGGGCGATCACGTTCGGCAACCACGACGAGGACTCGACGCCCTCCAGCGGGGTGGACGAGGCGCAGATGCTCGCCTTCTACCGGTCGTACCGTCACAACGTGAACGGCCCGACCGCGAAGGGCGTGACCGGGCAGGGCAACTCGCACCTGCTGATCGACGGCACGAACGGCCGTCCCGCGTTCAACGTGTGGCTGCTCGACTCGGGCCGGTACGCGCCGAGCGCGATCGACGGGCAGAACCTCACCGGCTATCCCACGTGGGACTGGGTGCGGATGGACCAGGTCGACTGGTACTACCGCACGTCGGTCGAGCTGGAGAGGCGCTACCGCCGCGCGATCCCGTCCCTCATGTTCATCCACATCCCCCTGTGGGAGTACCGGTTCATGTGGTTCGGCTCCGTCGACGGCCGCACCGCCGCCGACCACGAGCGCGGCGTCGCGCGCCACGGCATCGTGGGGGAGCGCAACGAGGAGGAGTGCCCCGGCCCGTTCAACTCCGGGCTGTTCGCCGCCGTCCAGCACCGCGGCGACGTCAAGGGCATCTTCTGCGGCCACGACCACGTGAACACGTACGCGGGCAACTACTACGGCGTCATGCTGGGCTACGCCGGCAACACCGGGTTCGGCACCTACGGGCTGAGCGGCGCGGAGCGCAACCGCCTGCGGGGCGCGCGCGTGTACCGCCTGGACGAGTCGGTGGACGGCGTGCTCGTCGACACCACGATGCGCTTCGCGTCGGAGTTCGGCATCGACCTCACCGCCGACGACCAGTGGACGGAGCCGCTCCCGCTGCCGGCGGCGAGGGGCTGAGGACGGGCCAGGAGCAGGTCAGCGGCGTCGCGCGCGCGGCGGCTCGGACGGGGGCCACTCGCCGTCGTCCGAGCCGTCGTCGGCGCTGTGCAGCAGCTCCTGGAGCTGCACCTGCACCCGCTCGACGCGCGGCACGTCGCGCAGCACCATGCCCGCCTTCTCGGTGGCGTCGGAGACCTGCAGGGTGCCGCAGCCGAGCAGCCGGTCCAGGAGGTCCTTCTCGAGCGCGACGTCGTTGATGCGGTACAGCGGGATGTCGCGCCCCACGCGGGTGACGATGCCCGACCGCATGGCGATGCGCCTGGTGGTGACGGTCCACGAGGTGGTGCGCCACTTCAGCCAGGGAACCAGCACCCACACGACGGCGACCACGGCGAGCAGGCCGAGCGCCACCCACCGGAGGACGTCGTCCATCGGGACGACGAACGAGAGCGCGGCGGCGACCAGCAGCACGAGGAGCAGCAGGAAGGGCCAGATCACGGCCTTCGGGTGCTCGTGCAGCTCCATGACCACACGCTCACCGTTGATGAGGTCGTCCTCGTTCAGCGCCATGGCGCACATGCTGCCAGAGAAGAGGCGCCCCTCGGCCCGCCGGTCAGACGTGGGGCGGCAGGTTCCAGCCCTCGATGGTCCGCAGGTCGTGGCCGTACCCGAGCTGGCAGATCGCGGCGGTGCCGAGCTCCAGTCGCGAGCCGAAGCGCGCGTCGATACCGAGCCACGCGGTGGCCAGCACCCGCAGCAGGTGGCCGTGGGCCACCGCCAGCACGTTCCCCCCGTCGCGGAGGGTGGCGTCGGCGCGCTCGGTGAAGCGGCGGGCGCGGGCGGCGACCTCCTCCAGGAGCTCCCCGGGGCGGCCGTCCCCGTGCCCCGGGTCGGGCGGCAGCACGCGCACGCCGTCGTCGAAGATCTGGAACTCGTGGCCCAGCAGGGCGGAGGCGTCCGCGCTGGACCGGCCGTCGACGGGCCCGTAGTCCCACTCGGCCAGGTCGGGGTCCACGACGGCGTCCGGGTACCCGGAGAGGACGGCGGTGCGGCGAGCGCGCTCGAGCGGCGAGGTGTAGACGGCGGCGAACGTGATCCCGGCCAGGGCGCGCCCCGCCGTCCGGGCCTGTTCGTCGCCGGCCGAGGTGAGCGGGATGTCGGTGCGGCCCGTGTGCTGCCCGCTCACGCTCCACTCGGTCTCGCCGTGGCGCAGCAGCACCAGCTGGGGGTCCTTGCTCGGCACGAGAGGCATGGTCCGAGCATCGCCCAGGCCTGCGACGACGGCACGCGGAGGTGCCTGTGGACCGGCTGTCCAGGTTCCGTCCAGAGTTCGCTAGGGTGACGTCGCCGTCACACGACCCTCACATCTTCGTCACCCTCACCTCGGGAGACCGCGTGCTCGTCTTCGTCCTCATCGGCTCGGCAGGGATGCTCCTGCTGCTCGTCTCGCTCCTCGTGGGCGACCTGGTCGACCTCGGCGACGGTGCGCTGTCGGGCACGTCGCTCGGCGTCGGCGCGGTCGTCTTCGGTGCCGTGGGCACGATCGTCGTCGCCAACGACCTCGCCCCGTGGATCGCGTACGTGGCCTCCGCGGTCGTCGGCGTCCTGGCCGTCGTCCTAGCGCAGGTGCTGGTCCGGCGGCTCGCGTCGAGCGACGACGGCGTCGCCGTCTCGCTCGTGGGCGCGCACGGCACGGCGACCACGGACGTGACGGCGGCCTCCGGCGAGGTCTCCCTCGACGTCCCGAGCGAGCTCGAGCGCCGCCTCGCACGCTCCGACGAGCCCATCGCCGCAGGGTCGCGCGTGGTGGTGCTCGAACACTCCGGGTCCACCGTGCGGGTCGGCCCGCACACCCGCTGACCTCCCCTCGACCGGAAGGAGACGCGCTCCGGCGCGCACCATGTTCGACTCGTCCGACAGCAGCTTCATCACCACGATCGCGGTGCTCGCCCTCGTGGTGGCGTTCCTCGCGGTGTGCATCTTCGTGGCCCAGCGCATCCGCCGGGTCCCGCCGAACCAGGCCCTCGTCATCGTCGGCCGCGGTGCCGGCAAGAAGGAGTCCGCCGCCCAGAGCCAGCGCGTCGTCATCGGCGGTCGCACGTTCGTCTGGCCGATCCTGCAGCAGGGGTTCGCGATCTCCCTCGAGCAGCGTCAGATCGGCATCACCGTCGAGGGCGTCGACAAGAACCGCATCAAGATCGCGATCAAGGCGTCGATCAACTTCAAGGTGCGGGGTGACGACGAGGGCGTGCGCCGCGCGGCCCAGCGCTTCCTGTCCCAGCAGGAGATGCTCACCGAGATCATCAAGGAGTCCCTCGAGGGATCGCTGCGCTCCATCGTCGGCGACATGACGATCGAGCAGATCATCTCCGACCGCAAGGGCCTCTCGGACCGCGTGGTCGAGTCGACCAAGACCGACCTGGCCGAGCAGGGCCTCCAGGTCGACCTGCTCAACATCTCCGACATCTCGACGCCGGGATCGGAGTACCTCGCGAACCTCGGTCGTGCCGAGGGCGCCCGCGCGCTCCAGGTCGCGGAGGTCTCCGAGGCGGAGGCCCGCCGGGTGTCCGAGTTCGCCGTCATCGAGGCGGCCGAGCAGATCGCCGAGCGGCAGAAGGCGCTCGACCTCAAGAAGGCCGTCATCAAGGCGGACACCGACCGCGCGAACGCCGAGGCGGAGGCCGCCGGCCAGCTCGCCCGCGCCGAGCAGGACCGCCTCGTCGCGCAGCAGGAGCGCGAGGCGCTCGCCGAGCAGGCCCGCGTGACGCAGGAGCGCCTGGACATCGAGATCCGCAAGCCGGCCGAGGCGAAGGCCTACGCCGAGGTGCAGGAGGCCACCGCCCGCCGCGACGCGGCGAACGCCGCCACCGAGGCGGACGCGTTCAAGCGCACCACCATCGCCGAGGCGAACAAGACGGCGGCCATCCAGGACGCGGAGGCCTCCGCCGCGGCGGTCCGCCGCGCCGGCGAGGCGGAGCGCGACCGGCAGATCGCCCTGGCCGCCGGCATCAAGGCGGAGGGCGAGGCCAAGGCCTTCGCCGTCGAGGCCGAGGGCCGCGCCGAGGCCGTCGCCACGGACGCCAAGGCCGAAGCGCTCAAGAAGTACGGCGAGGCCGCGCTGGTGCAGGAGCTCATCGAGCGGCTGCCCGAGATCGTCCGGGCCGCGGCCGAGCCGATCGGCTCGATCCAGGGCATGACGATCGTCTCCACGGACGGGGCCTCGGCGGTCACCAAGACCGTCGCCTCCGTGCTCGGCGAGGGGCAGGGCGTCGTCAAGCAGCTCACCGGGGTGGACATCCACCAGCTCATCGCCGGGATCGCCGGCTCCCAGCTGACGACGCCCGACGCGTCGAAGGACGCCGCGCCGCTGAACTGACACGCCGCCGGCACCGGCCGGGCGTTGCGACGCACGACACGCCCCGTCGCGGGAATCGTCTCCCGCGGCGGGGTGTTCGCCTGGGCGTGACTGCTCTCGAGCCCGCCCCCCTCAAGGTCGACGTCTGGTCGGACGTCGCGTGCCCCTGGTGCTACATCGGCAAGCGCCGCTTCGAGACCGCGCTGCAGCGGATCGCGGAGCGTGACGGCACCGCCCCGGAGGTGGAGATCGAGTATCACTCGTTCGAGCTCTCGCCCGACACCCCCGTGGACTTCGACGGCACCGCCACGGAGTTCCTCGCCGACCACAAGGGCATCCCGCTGGAGACGGCCCAGCAGATGCAGGACCAGGTGACGACGCTGGCCGCCGCCGAGGGCCTGACCTACCGGATGGACCAGGTCCGCCACACCAAGACGCTCAAGGCGCACGAGCTGCTGCACCTCGCCAAGGCGTTCGGCAAGCAGTCGGAGATGAAGGAGCGGCTGCTGCGCGCGTACTTCACCGAGGGTGAGCACGTGGGGCGCGTCGAGGACCTCGCGGACCTCGCGGCGGAGGTCGGGCTGGAGCGTGAGGCGGTGGTCATCGCGCTGAACGCCGGCACCTACGCGGAGGCCGTCGCGGACGACATGGCGCGCGCCCGGGCGTACGGCATCAACGGCGTCCCGTTCTTCGTGCTCGACGGCCGCTACGGCGTGTCCGGCGCGCAGGACCCGGACGTCTTCGTCCAGGTGCTCGACCAGGTCAGGTCGGAGAGCGCCGCCTGACGAGGCGCATCTCACAGCGCCAGCCCTGGCAGTGAGACGCGGTATCACCGAGAATCGAGGCCTCGCCCGCACCGTCGCGGGCACGCCGCGGGGCGGCCCACAGGCCCACGACCGCGGCGACGAGGCCCACGGAGGAGGATCATGAACGACGCCATCTCGTCCCGCTCGATCGCCAACCCTCGCCGCACCACGCTCGTGTCGCTCAGTGCGGCCGAGGCCGCGGCGCCCCACCACGGCGCCGGCGACGAACGCCCGCTGCAGCTGCTGGGCGACGACGGCGCCGTCTGCGTGGACGGCGTGTGCGCGCTGCCCGAGTGAAGCGCGCCGGAGTGACGGCTCCGCCGGTATGACTCAGAACGCGCGGTAGTCCGCGATCGACAGCCGCGGGCCCCGGCGCGGGGCCTGCGGCCTGCGGTCGAGGAACAGCAGCCGCACCACGCGGTGCCGGTGGGGAGCGTAGGGCGCTAGGAGGCGCAGCATCCCCTCGTCGTCGGTGCGCTCCCCGGTCAGCGCCCAGCCGACCGCGGCGGCCAGGTGGAAGTCGCCCACCGAGACGGCGTCCGCGTCGCCGAAGGCGCGCTGCGCCACCTCGGCCGACGTCCACACCCCCACCCCGGGCACCTTCTCGAGGCGGGCGCGCGCCTCGTCGGCGGGCATCCCCGCCGCGTCCTCGAGCCGCGCCGCGACCTGCGCGCACCGCACCGCCGTCGCCGCGCGGCGCGGGTCGACCCCCGCGCGGTGCCAGTCCCACGTCGGGACGGCGGCCCACGCCTGAGCCGACGGCACCACGCGCATCCCCTCCGGGCCGGGACCCGGCGCGGGGGAGCCGTGCCGGGACACGAGCCACCGCCACGCCCGGTGCGCCGTGACGACCTGCACCTTCTGCTCGAGCACCGCCGGCACCAGGGCCTCCAGCACGCGCCCGCTGCGGCACATCCGCAGCCCAGCCGCACGCCGCACCGCGTCGCGCGCCTGCGGCGGCGGCGTGAACGTTGTGGCGTCGTCGGCCTCGCCGAGCAGGTGCGGCAGCCCGTCGGCCGCCTCCCGCGACCCGGGCCCCCAGTGCTGCGCGACGACGGTGGCCCGTCCGGTGGCGACGAGCCGCTGCGTGACGGGCCCGCTGCGCACCAGCGTCGTCCGCCAGAAGGCGCCGTCCGGGGTGCGCCGGAACGTCGGGTCGTACGCGCCGTGCCGCAGGGGGGCGAGCGTCAGCCCGAGGTCGACCGGGTGGTCGGAGGAGTGCTCGACCGTGACGTCGGCGCTCGGCGCGGTGGCCGACGGGGCGTCGAGGACGGTCGTGTCGGTGTCAGTCAAAGAGGGTTCCGAGCTCCCACCCGCTGTCGCTCCGTGCGGCGCCGACGGGCTCCCGGACGGGCGCCGAGGCCGCCCGCGACCTGCGCGCGGCCGACTCAGGCACCTCACCGGGCGCTGCGTCGCCCGCGACCGGCTCGCCCTGACCCGCGTCGGCGGTCAGGAGGAGCTGGTCGACGCCCCCACGGCCGGCCGCCCAGTCCTGCGCGGCCAGGCCGGCGAGCTGGTCGGCCCGCTCGTTGAACGGGTTGCCGACGTGGCCGCGCACCCAGCGGAACCGGACCGGACCCCCGCGGCCGGTGATGGCTCGGTCGATCGACTGGATCAGGTCGAGGTTCTTCACCGCCCCGCCGGACGCGGTCCGCCAGCCCTTGCGCTTCCATCCGTGGATCCACTCCGACGCGCACCGGATCGCGTACTGGGAGTCCGACTCGATGAGGAGCGGCTCCTCGCCAGGATGGGCCTCGATCGCCCGGAGCAGAGCAGTGAGCTCCGCGACCTGATTGGTTCCCGAGGCGGCGCCGCCGGAGTCGAAGCGCCCACCCTCGTGGGCGATCCACGCCCAGCCGATCGCGCCGCCGGGGTTGCGGAGGCACGAGCCGTCAGTGCTGACAATGATCACGCCGGAGTCCCCTAGTGTCCGAGCCCCTGGTGTTCCGCTCGCGACCGCCCGTCCTGGCCGCCCGCGAACTGCGCCCGGGCAACCCCCGCGCGCCGTCCCTATTGTGCCCCGAGCCGGTGACACTCGGGGCCCCGTCCACACCCCGGCCCGTCGGGCACCGGCTGCGGACGTCCGAAACCCGAGGAGCGACGCCCCGGAAGCGGGCACGGCACCGACCGGAACCCACGGGCGCCCCGCGGCGGCGATCATGACGGCATGGACGACGGCACAGCCATGCCCGCGCACGACCGACCCGCCCGCCGGCCCGCGGACGTGCGGCGGTGGCGCCGGTACCTCGCCGACGAGCGGGCCGAGGCGGCCACCTACCGTGACCTCGCCAGCCGCCGCACGGGCGAGGAGCGCGCGATCCTCCTCGCGCTCGCCGAGGCCGAGAAGCGGCACGAGACGCACTGGCTCGACCTGCTGGGGGACGACGTCGGGCACCCTCTGCGGGGCGACCTGCGCACCCGCATGCTCGGCGCCCTCGCCCGGCGGTTCGGCGGGGTCTTCGTGCTCGCCCTCGCGCAGCGGGCCGAGGCCCGCTCCACCTACGACCGCGAGGAGTACGCGACGGCCGCCATGGCCGCCGACGAGCAGATCCACGAGGAGGTCGTGCGCGCGCTCGCCACCCGCGGTCGCCAGCGGATGTCGGGCACGTTCCGCGCCGCCGTCTTCGGCGCCAACGACGGCCTGGTCTCTAACCTGGCGCTCGTGCTCGGCATCGGCGCCTCGGGCGTCTCGTCGCAGACCGTGCTCCTCACCGGCGTGGCCGGGCTGCTCGCCGGGGCGCTGTCCATGGGCGCCGGAGAGTTCGTGTCGGTGCGCTCGCAACGGGAGCTCCTCGAGGCGTCCACCCCCGACCCGAAGAGCGCCACCGTGCTGCCGCACCTCGACGTCGACGCGAACGAGCTGGCCCTCGTCTACCGCGCGCGGGGCCTGTCGCCCGACGAGGCGCAGGGCCGCGCCGACCGCGTCCTCGCGGGGCTCGCCGCGACCGGGTCGCTGGCGCAGGGGGCGCTGCACCATCGCGACGTCGACCCGCCGACCGGTGCCGGTTCCCCCGGCTCCGACGACCCTGCCGACCCCGACGCGGCGGCTGAGCGCGAGGCCGACCTCGAGACGCACGGGACCGCGTGGGGAGCCGCCATCTCCAGCTTCTGCTTCTTCGCGTCGGGCGCACTCGTCCCCGTGCTGCCGTACCTGCTGGGACTCACCGGCGGCCAGGCGATCCTGGTGGCAGGCGTGCTCGTCGGGCTGTCGCTGCTGGTCACGGGGGCCATCACCGGGCTGCTCTCCGGCACCTCGCCGTGGACCCGGGCGCTCCGCCAGCTCGCCATCGGGTTCGGCGCGGCCGCCGTCACCTACGGGCTCGGGCTGCTCTTCGGCACGACGGTGGCCTGAGGTCGCGCCCGAGACCTCGCGCGCTCTGGTTGCATAGCGGTTGCTCGGGCGTCACAGTGTGATCTGGGTCATGCAGCAGGCGTCATGACCCGCGTGCCTTTCGAGGGGGCCGAGTGACACGCAGCGTGAACGACCGCGCGCCGGTGGCAGCACGCCGCCGGCGCTGGGTCGCGCGCGCGGTCGGGTCGGTGGCCGGGCTCGTCGCCGGCACTGCGCTGGGCGTCGCGCTCGCCGGGGCCGCCTCGGCCGACACGGGCCCGGACGAGGGGCGTTCGCCGGAGAAGTCCGTCGTCCGGCACGTCGTCGATCACCTCGTCCCGCCGGCCGCGGAGGAGTCCTCGCAGAACGCCGCGCACCCCACTCCGGTGAAGGACGCCGTCGAGCAGCTGACCGCGCCTCTCGCCGAGCCCGCCGAGCCCGCCGAGCCCGCCGAGCCCGCTGAACGAGCTGAGCCCGCCGAGCCCGCCGAGCCCGCTGAACGAGCTGAGGCCGCCGAGCCCGCCGAGCCCGCCGAGCCCGCCGAGCCCGCCGAGCCCGCGGAGGCCCCGGAACCCGCCGATCCGGCTGAGCGCGGTGAACCTGCTGACCGCACGGTGCTCGGTGAGGTCGCCGACGCGGTCGTCGACGAGCTGCCGGAGAGGGCGCGCCAGGACGGCACCGAGACGGACGGCTCTGCACCCGCTCTCCCCGCGGAACAACCCTCCGCCGAGCGGGACGAGGACTCGGACTCGCCGCCCGAGGACCCGTCGACCCTGGAGCCGGTGGCGGAGGCCGTCGACGTCGTGGTCCGGCCCGCCGCGGCCGTCACCGAACCCGTCGGGTCCGTCGTCAGGACGGTCACCGAGCCGGTCGGTGCCGGGCTCGAGCCGGTGAACGCGGTCGTGGAGAGCGTCACCACCCCGGTCGGCGTCGTCGTGCAGCCCGTGACGGCTGCGCTCGGGGCCGTCGTCACGCCCGTGGCACCGGTCCTCGCTCCCGTCGTCGAGCCGGTGGGCGAGGTCGTGCGGGCGGTGTCCACCCCGCTCGCGCCGGTCACGGACGTCGTGGGAGCCGTCGTCGGACCCGTGGTGACGTCCCTCGACCCGGTGGCGGACCCGGTCGTGGACCTGGTGGCGCCCGTCGTCGGGTCGCTCGATCCCGTCGTCGGGCCGGTGCTCGACGTGACCGCGCCGGTCGTCGGGGCGCTGGACCCGGTGGTGGACCCGGTGGTCGGAGCGCTCGAGCCGGTCGTGGCGCCCGTGACGGAACCCCTCGCGCCGGTCACCGGCCCGGTGGGCGTCCTGCTCCCCGAGACGCTGGCGCCGGACGCGCGGCCCGCCGTCGTGCCGCCCGTCGCCTCGGCGCCGGCCGGCTCCGTGCCCGCGGCGGCGACATCGGCTACGCACGAGGCCACGCGGCCCGTGGTCCCCGCCGGCAGCACGGGCGCGACGGTGGCGGACGCCGCGCCTGCGGCGCTCGCGGACAGCGAGGCCGACGTCGTGCCGGTCCGCCACGCGACCGCCCCGGCCGCGGGGACGGCGACCGAGAGCGAGCGGACGCCCGCCTCGCCGCCCTCGCCCGCGCTCACCACGGCGGGCGGCGGCACCTCCGCGGGGTCGCGCGGGGCGTTCGGTGACGCGGCCGCCGTGCTCGGCGACCACGCGCACGCTTCCGTCGGAGCCTGGCTGATGCCGCCCGGCGACACCCTCGTCCGCCTCCCGGCGGTCGCGTACGACATCCCCGTCTCTCCTGCCTGACGTGGCCGCGTCGCGCCTTCGTGCGCGACCGCGACCGTGAGCGGCGCCCGCCGCTCGCGTCCCACGTCAGTCAGGAGCCGGATCATGCACACCTACGTTCGACGCGCGCTGCGAACAGCGCTCGTCGCGGGCGGCCTGGTGGTCGCCGGGGCCACGATGGCCCAAGCGGCAGACGATGACGTCGTCGACGTCACCGTGGGCGAGGACACCTCGGTGGACCTCAACCTGAGCGAGGTCTCGGAGGAGACGAGCGACGCCTCGCTCGAGACCCCGGTCGACCTCCCCGAGGTCGACACCCAGCCGGTCGAGGACGTCGTGGACGCCGTCGCTGGGGAAGGCGGCGTCGTGGACGACGTCGCGGGTCCGGACGAGTCGGCGGAGACCACGACGGACGACCTCGTCGACACGGCCGCCGAGGACGTCCGGGACACCGTCGAGGACCTGGGGTCCGGTGACGTCGAGGCGGTCGTCGAGGACGTCGCCGGTGAGGAAGGCGTCGTCGACGACGTCCTCGAGGACCAGGGCGAGAGCGAGGGCTCGGGTCAGGACGCCGGTGAGTCCGACAGCGAGGCCGACGTCGCCGGTGACGCCGGGGCGGCGGTGGACGACGCCGTCGACCAGGTGTCGGAGTCCGCGTCGGACGTGACGGGCGGCGTCGACGATGCCCTCGGCACCGGCACGGCCGTCCGGGACACCGTCGACGGGCTGGTCGGTGAGGACGGCGTGGTGGATGACGTCGTGGGTGCCGACGAGCCGCAGGACGGTGTCACGGACGAGGCCGTGGAGCACGTGGTCGAGGATGTCGACGTGATCGTCGGCGACCTGGTCGAGGGTGACATCGGCGGGGTGGCGGACGGTCTCACCTCGGACGACGGCGTGGTGGACGACGTGCTGGAGGACCAGGGTCTGGACCCGGTGCTGAGCGACGTCGTGGACACCACCGGTGCGGTGGACGACCTGCTGGGCGCGGGTGACCTGGTCGAGGGCACCGTCGACGGCATCGCCGGCGAGGACGGCGTGGTGGACGACGTCGTGGGTGCCGACGAGCCGCAGGCGGGCGTCACCGATGGTGTCGTCGAAGCCGTGGTGGACGACGTCGATTCCGCCCTGGACTCGGTGACGGCGGGTGACCTGCCGGGTGTCGTGGACGATGTCGTGGCCGAGGACGGCGTGGTGGACGACGTGCTGGAGGACCAGGGGCTGGACCCGGTGCTGAGCGACGTCGTGGACTCCACCGGTGCGGTGGACGACCTGCTGGGTACGGGTGACCTGGTCGAGGGCGCCGTCGACGGCATCGCCGGTGAGGACGGCGTGGTGGACGACGTCGTGGGTGCCGACGAGCCGCAGGACGGTGTCACGGACGAGGCCGTGGAGCATGTGCTCGACGACCTGGAGCAGATCGTGGGCGATCTGGTCGAGGGTGACCTCGGCGGGGTCGCGGACGGTCTCACCTCGGACGACGGTCTGGTGGACGACGTGCTGGAGGACCAGGGTCTGGACCCGGTGCTGAGCGACGTCGTGGACTCCGCCGGTGCGGTGGACGACCTGCTGGGCACGGGCGACCTGGTCGAGGGCACCGTCGACGGCATCGCCGGCGAGGACGGCGTGCTCGACGACGTCCTCGGTGCCGACGACCCGCAGGACGGGGTGACGGACGAGCTCGTGGAGCACGTGGTCGAGGACGTCGACGCGATCGTCGACGACGTTCTCGAGGGTGACCTCCCCGGAGTGGTCGACGGCATCCTTGCCGAGGACGGCCTGGTGGACGACGTCCTCGAGAACGGCTCGGCCGGCGTCGACCCCACGGACCCGACGGACCCGACGGACCCGACGGACCCGACGGACCCGACCGACCCCACGGACCCCACGGACCCCACGGACCCCACGGACCCGACCGACCCCGGTGACGGCGGCGACGGCGGAACCGACGGCCCCGGCACGGGAGACGGTGGCGCCGACGTGCCGGGAGACGGCTCGACGGCACCGGTAGGCGGCCCGATCGGTGCGGTGCCGGGCTCGGACGGCCTGACCGGGCTGTCCTCGGGCGCCGGCACGTGGGCGTCGCCGGACACGGGCACCGCGACCGCCACGGCGGGCGCCCTCGCGGCCACGGGCGCGGACCCGCGGCTGCCGGGGCTGGCGCTGTTGCTGCTGCTCGCGGGCACGGCGCTGGTCCGGCGCCGCCGGGAGGTGACCGCCGCGGTCGACAACCGCTGACCCACCGGAGCCGACACCGGCTCCGGACGGGGCGGCGCGGTCACGGGGGATCACTGGGGAGTGTCCCGTGGCCGCTCCGCCCCGGCTGGGGTCGGCGTGGGTGCAGCACGGCGCAGGGGGCCGGGCCGCACCCACGACACGTCGGCGACGCGGGGTGCGCGCGGCGGCCCCGGGCGGACGATCACCGGCTCGAGAAGAGGGCCAGCAGACCCGCCCGGGGCTGCCCGCGGAAACACGACGCGACGGCACGCCTACTCTGGATGACCGTGCCCCGACTGATCGCCGACCTGACCCCGTTGCGCGTCTCACCGGCGTACCGACGGCTGTGGTGGGGGCTGGGCGTCTCGAACATCGGCACGCAGGTCACGGTGGTCGCGGTCGGGCTGCAGGTGTACGCGCTCACCGGGTCCACGCTCGCGGTGGGGACGCTCGGCATCGCGGCGCTGGTGCCGCTGGTGGCGCTCGGCCTGTACGGCGGGGCGCTGGTGGACCACTACGACCGGCGAAGGGTGTCGCTGCTCGCGTCGTCGGTGCTGTGGCTGGTGACCGCGGGCATCGCCGCGCAGGCGTGGTTCGACGTCGGCTCGGTGAACCTGTTGTACGCGCTGGTGGCGGTGCAGTCGGCGGCGTTTGCCATCAACAACCCGGCGCGCACGTCGATCGTGCCGCGCCTGCTGGAGCCGCAGCTCATGCCGGCCGCCAACGCGCTGCAGACGCTGTCGTTCAACGTGGCGCTCACCTGCGGCCCCCTCGTGGGCGCGCTCCTCGTGGCCCGGCTCGGGTACGCCTGGGCGTACACCCTCGACGTCCTCCTGTTCACCGCCGCGCTGTGGGCCGTGTGGCGGCTGCCCGCCGTCCCGTCCGAGCCCGTCGGCGACCCGACGGACGGCGGCGTCCCGCGCCGTCGTGTCGTCGGGCTGAGCTCCGTGCTGGACGGGCTGCGCTACCTCGCCACGCGCCCCAACGTGCGCACCACGTTCCTCGTCGACCTGGCCGCGATGGTGCTCGCCTTCCCGCGCGTGCTGTGGCCCGCCGCGGGGGCGCTGTACCTGGGCGGCGGGGAGACGACCACCGGGGTGCTCGCCGCCGGGTTCGCCGTGGGCGGCATCCTCGCGAGCGTCTTCTCCGGGCCGTTGGTGCGCGTGCGGTGGCAGGGCCGGATCATCGTCTGGGCCATCACCGCATGGGGCCTGAGCGTCGCGGCGTTCGGGGCCGTGCTCGTCGCCGTAGGCCCCGAGGCGCCCGACGGCGTCCTGTGGGGCGCCGTCGTGCTGGCGGGCGTCGCGCTGCTGCTGGCGGGCGGGTCGGACGCGATCTCGTCCGTGTTCCGGCAGTCGATCCTGCAGACGGCGACGCCGGACCACCTGCGCGGGCGGCTGCAGGGCGTGTTCATCGTCGTGGTGGCGGGCGGGCCCCGTCTGGGCGAGATGGTGCTCGGCGCGGAGGCCACCTGGTTCGGCGAGGGCTGGGCGGCCGTCGCCGGCGGCCTCGCGTGCGTCGCCGTCCTGTGGCTCGTGGTGCGGCTGCAGCCGCGGTTCTGGAGCTACGACGCGCGGCACCCCGAGCCATAGGCGACCGTCAGAGCCGCCAGCCGGGCCGGAACTCCGGGTGGTTTATGTACGGCAGGGCGAGCGCGCGGAGGATCCGCTCCCCGACGAACTCGATGCCGCTGTCGGCGCGCGCCGTGACGTGCCGGTCGAGGTCGACCGTCATGTCGAGGCCCGTGGCCTCGTACGCGAGCTCGACGATCCGGCGCTTGGCGTCGCACTCCACGAGCACCCGGGCCGGGTCCCAGGTCGCGCCGTCCAGGCCCGCCGTCCCGAGACGCGCGGCGGCGGCGTCCTCCTCGATCCTGGCGAGCAGGAACTCCGTCAGCGACATCGTGTGCACCCCACGAACGGTACGCTGCCGCCGCTCACGCGGTGCTACGCCGCGGCCGTCTGCGCGTACGGGCGCCGGCGCCGCATCCCGGGCAGGGCCACGAGGGCGAGGATCGCGCACAGCCAGCCGCCCGACATCGTGACGAGGAATCCGGCGTGGGAGTCGACGGCGTCGATCGCCACGCCGGCGAGCCACGACCCGAGCGACACCCCGACGCCGAGCGACGTGCCCACCCAGGTGAGGCCCTCCGTGAGCTGGTGCGGCGCCACCAACGCCTGCACCAGCGCGTTGCCGTTGACAAGCGTGGGCGCGATAGCGAACCCGGTCAGGAACATCACCACGGCCAGCACGGCGATGTGGTGCACCAGGAAGAACATGGAGACGCCGACGGCGATGGCGCACGCGCCGATCGTGAACCGGGTGGACAGGGGGGACATCCAGTGCCGCGCGCCGTACCCGAGCCCCGAGATCATCGAGCCGAGCGCGAAGCACGCCAGCACCACGCCGGCCAGGCCCTTGACGCCCTGCTCCTCCGCGAACGCGACGGTGGCCACGTCGCTCGAGCCGAACATGACGCCCATGGCGACGAACACCACCGCGAGCACCGGCATCCCCGGCATCCGGATCGCCGACCGGTGGTCCAGCGCGACGGCGGCGGGGTGCGCCACCGTGCCGACGTGCTCGCCGTCCGCGGGCACGGACGCGCGCGCCGGCGGCTCGGTGCGGCGCTGGCTGAGGAACCAGGCCGCGCCGCCGCCGCCGACGACCGCCGCCACGAGCAGCCCGCCCGACGGGAGGACGGTCGTCGCGAGGGTGGTGGCGACGACGGGGCCGACGATGAACACCAGCTCGTCGAGCGCCGCTTCCAGCGAGTACGCGG
The DNA here is from genome assembly GCA_023241745.1 of Isoptericola peretonis. Taxonomy (GTDB): domain Bacteria; phylum Actinomycetota; class Actinomycetes; order Actinomycetales; family Cellulomonadaceae; genus Isoptericola; species Isoptericola peretonis. The sequence continues at coordinate 701,004 of JALQCY010000003.1, forward strand.
TGTGCAGGCGCTTGCCGTCGTCCAGGACGTTCGACCAGCGGGCCCGCACGAGCGAGCCGTACGAGCCCTGCGACGCGCCCCCGACGGCGGCGAGCACCCACAGCACCCACTCCGGCGCGCCGAGCACGGCGGCGAGCACCAGCCCCAGCAGGCCCACGGTGGTCGCGACCAGCAACGGCGTCATGACGCGCGCCTGGCCCACCCGGTCCACGACCCGCGCGATCTGGGGGGACACGATCGCCTGCGCCACCACGAGCACGGCGGAGACGCGGCCGGCCATCGCGTAGGAGCCGTAGAGCGACTGCACCATGAGCACGGTGCTGATGCCCACCATCGACATGGGTAGCCGGGCCACCACGCCCGCGGCGGAGAACCGGGCGGCGCCCGGCACGCGCAGGACGTCGAGGTACGGGTTGCGGTTCGGCGTCCCCGACGCCGTGTCGGGGCTCTCAGGGACGGGCACGGTCACTGCCGGATTCTCCCACCGCCGGCGGGCGACGGCAGCGCCGCCGCGCGCCGGGCAGGGGCGGCGCCTACCGTGCCGACCATGACTGCGAGAGCCCGCCCCCGTGCGGCCCAGCTCGTCCCTCGCGCCGCATGGGCGCTCGGAGGCGTCGCGGTGCTCGCCCTCGGTTCGGCGGTGCTGCTCGCCGCGAACGTCGGCGTCGACCCGTTCACGGCGGCGAACATCGGGGTGAGCGGGCACCTGGGCGTCGGGCTCGGGCCGTACCAGCTCGCCGTGAACGTGGCGCTCCTCGTCCCCGTGGTCGTGTGGGCGCGCCGGTACGTCGGCCTCGGCACGGTCATCAACATGGTGATGACCGGGTTCTTCGTCCAGTGGTTCGGCGCCCTGCTCGAACCCTGGGTGCCCGACCCGCCCGGGCACCTGCTGCAGACCGGGCTCTTCCTCGTGGGCATCGTGCTCTTCACCGCGGGCGCCTCCGCGTACATGACGGCGGGCATCGGCACCGCGCCCTACGACGCGATCGCGCCGATCGTGGTGGACCGCACCGGGGCGCGCTACCGCCTGGTCCGCGTGGCGCAGGACCTCGCGTTCGTCGGCCTGGCGATCGTCTTCGGCGGACCCGTCGGCGTGGGCACCGTCATGACGGCGTTCTTCGCCGGCCCGCTCATCGCCTTCTTCACCGAGCGGGTCAACACGCCGCTGCTGCGCCGGCTGCTGCCGGACGACGAGGCGCCCGCCCCGCGAGCACGGTGAGGTCCTGCGGCCTCCAGCGCGCCAGGCGACAGATCTCGGGCCCACCGGCCAGGATGGGGCCATGAACGACACCCCGACCACCGTGACGGTCGTCGACGACCGCGACCAGCAGGTCTTCCTCGCCCGCCTCGACGACGGCCGCACCGCGGGCGGCGCGTACTACGAGCGGTCGGGCGGCGTGGTCACGTTCACGCACACCGAGGTGGACCCCGCGCTCGAGGGGCAGGGGATCGGGTCGCAGCTCGCCGCCGGCGCGCTGGACCAGGTCCGCGCGGCGGGCGAGAAGATCGTCCCGCTGTGCCCGTTCATCAAGGCCTACGTGCGTCGCCACGACGAGTACGCCGACCTGCTCGCGCACCCCGCCCGGTGAGGGGCGCCACCACGACCCGGCGCCGCGGCCTCGCCGCGCTGGGTCTCGCCGTCGCGCTGCTCGCCGGCGGATGCGCGGGCGGCCTCGAGCCCGCGGCCCCCGGCCCCGGTGTCGTCGACCGGACGTCGGCTCCGTCCGGCCCGTCTGCGGCCGCCCCCTCCGCGACGCCGGCTCCCGGGACGGCGCCCGGCTCCGCGCTCGCCGCGCTCGAGGCGCTGCCGGTCAAGGGCCGCGCGCCGAAGACCGGCTACTCGCGCGACCAGTTCGGCCCGGCCTGGGCGGACGTCGACCACAACGGCTGCGACACGCGCAACGACATCCTGGCGCGAGACCTCACGGGGACCGCCACCGAGCCGGGCACCCACGACTGCGTCGTGCTGAGCGGGGTGCTCGCCGACCCGTACACGGCCACGACGATCGACTTCCTGCGCGGGCAGACCACGTCCACGGCGGTGCAGATCGACCACGTCGTCGCGCTGTCCGACGCCTGGCAGAAGGGCGCCCAGCAGCTCGACGGAGAGGTGCGACGTCAGCTCGCCAACGACCCGCTGAACCTGCTCGCCGTCGACGGCCCGACGAACTCCGGCAAGGGGGACGGCGACGCCGCCACCTGGCTGCCGCCGAACAAGGCGTTCCGCTGCCAGTACGTGGCGCGCCAGGTGGCCGTGAAGCAGGCGTACGCGCTGTGGGTCACGCAGGCCGAGCACGACGCCATCGAGAACGTCCTGTCCCGCTGCCCCGACCAGTCGTTGCCCGCCGGCGGACCAGCGCCCGTCGTGGAGCCGTCGGCTCCCGACGAGCCGGACGCCGAAGGCCCGTTCGCGACCTGCGCCGAGGCGCAGGCCGCCGGCGCCGCGCCGGTGCGTCGCGGCGACCCGGGCTACTCGTCGCGCCTGGACCGGGACGGGGACGGCGTCGGCTGCGAGTAGCGCGGGGGACGAGCAGCGACGCATGCCGCGCGTGTCCTTCGAGGCTCGACCCGCGGGGTTCACCCCTGCGGGGGAGGGAGACCACCCCTCCGGGTGAGGCGGACGGTCGTCCGCGACGCCAGCGTGACGGTCATGACGATGCAAGCGCAGGGCGCCGCCCCGGCGGCGCGAGACGGGGGCCGGCGGGTTCGGGCTGCACGTCGGGTCGCCGGCTTCGGAGCGGCGGGATCGATCGGCCTCTACGTGCTCGTGAAGTCCCTTTGGGTCCTTGGCGGCCTGACAGGCCTTCTGCCCGACGAGCTGGATGTGGGTCGTGTCGAGTGGGTCGTGCTCAACGTGATGACCCTCGGCATGGGCGCGCTCGGCATCGCGCTGGGCCTGGCCCTTGCACAGCCCTGGGGCATGCGTCTGCCGGGCGTGCTCGTCGTCGGTTCCGCCTGGCTCGGCGCAGGTTTCCTCGTCTCGATGCTGCCCCACACCGCACTGACGGCGCTCCTGGTGCACGGCGGCAGGGCTGAGGGTATGGCCGAGGAGGCGGTCCGGCCGTTCTGGGACACCGTGCTGATCACCGTCGGCTTCGCCGGTATGGCTCTGGGGCTGCTCGTCGCGACACCGCTCTACTTCGCCGAGCGTTGGCCCCACACCATCGGGGGGACGGTCGGCGGGAACGTCGCGGTGACGGTGCGCCTGCTGGTGCTCGCGTCGAGCGCGCTGGTCCCTGCGGCGATGTGGACCTACTGGGCCGTCGGTGGATCTCAGGGCCTTGACGCGGGGACGGCGGGCTCCCGCGCTCCTGACGTGTGGCTGCTCGACTACGTCAGCGCCGGGTGGGCGTTGCTCGGTGTCGTAAGCGCGGCCGTCCTCAGTCTCCGAAGGCCGAGGGGGCTACGACGCCGGGTCCCCGTCACCGTCGGGTTCATCGCGTCGGGCTCGCTGTTCGCATGGAACGCCTGGCGCGTGCCATGGGTGACCCTCGGTGAGGTCGGGCCCATGCGGTCGTGGCCGTTCGCGCTCGTCGAGCATGGTGTCGCGATGGTCGCCGGCGTCGCGATGCTGCTCGTCGTGCTGCGCTCCGCAGCGGCGGCTCAGCCGAGCACGGCGTCACGCAGGGCGCCCGTCAGCCACCGGTCGTAGCGGTCGGCCGTCCATCCCCGGACGCCAGTGAGGCTCTGCCACAGCTCGACGGTGGTGAGGGCCCATAGTCGGTCGGCCGCGTCCTGCGCGCCGAGCCCGGGGCGGAGCGCGCCGAGGTCGGAGAGCCGTCGGGCGCACTGCTCGGCCGCCCACAGGCGCTCGGCTCCGAGCGTGGCGAGGTCGCCGGCCAGGTCGGGATCGTCCGCGGCCGCGGCGACGACGGGTAGCAGGGGGCCGAGGCGCTCGGCGAGCTCGCGGCTGAGCACGGCAAACGCGGAGACGATGTGCACCGGGTCGGTCTCGGCGTGCAGCGCGCGGATCTCCTGACGGTCCTCGGGGGGCGTCGGCTCGCTCTGCCCGACGAGCCGGGCGGTGTACACGGCGCGCAGCAGCCCCACCTTCGATCCGAACGCGTTGTACACCGTCTGCGTCGAGACGTCCGCCGACCGCGCGACGACGGCGACGCTCGTCGCGGCGTAGCCGCGCTCGACGAACAGGGCGTGGGCGGCCTCGACGACCCTGCCCCGGGTAAGGCGGGCGCGTTCGTTCCGGAGCGGACTGCTGTAGTTCCGCCTGTCCGAACCGGCCTCGGAGCTGTTCACTTGACCCCCATTCAATTAGGTATAGCGTCGTTCCATCGAATGGACAGATCATAGGAGACCCCGCGATGCCGCACACCTACCTCTTCGCGCTGACGGACGGCGGGGGAACCGTCCCTCCCGAGCTCGGCGCGGCTCGTCGGCTCGTGGAGCGCGGGCACCGGGTGACCGTCCTGGTCGAGGACTCCATGGCCCCCGAGGCGCGGGTCACCGGCGCGACGGTCGTCCCGTGGGAGCACGGGCCCAACCGCCCCGATCGCGACCCTGCCCACGACCCGCTCCGGGACTGGGAGGCGACGAGCCCTCTCGCGCAGGCGCGGCGGATGGGCGACACGGCGATCGCCGGGCCGGCCCCCGGTCACGCCCGCGACGTCCTCGAGGCGATCGAGCGGGACCGGCCCGACCTCGTCGTCGCCTCAATCTTCGCGTTCGGCGCCATGATGGCCGCCGAGTCGTGCGGCATCGCGTTCGACGTGCTGCTGCCCAACATCTATTCGCCGCCCACCCCCGGCGTGACGCCGATGGGCATGGGCCTGCGCCCCGCACGCGGACCCGCCGGCCGCACCCGCGACGCCCTCCTGCGGCGCCTCTCCGTCGCGGGCTTTGACCGCTACACGCTGGGCCGGCTCAACGCCCTTCGCGCGGAGTTCGGCCTCGAACCCCTCGCCCACTCGTGGGACCAGGTGCACAGGGCCCGCCGCCAGCTCGTCATGACGAGCCCGGCCTTCGACCTCCCTGCACGGCTGCCGGCGAACGCGCGGTACGTCGGCCCTCTCCTCGACGACCCCACGTGGGCCGACGACCCGGCCTGGGCGTCGCCCACCGGCGACGCGCCTCTCGTGCTCGTCGCGATGTCGTCGACGTTCCAGGACCACGTCGGCGTCCTCCAGCGGATCGTCGACGGGCTGGCGACGCTGCCAGTGCGCGGGATCGTCACGAGCGGTCCGGCGGTCGCGCCGGAGGAGGTCCGGGCGGCACCGAACGTCACGGTCGTCGGGTCGGCGCCGCACGGGTCGCTGATGCGCGACGCCGCCGCCGTCGTGACGCACGGTGGCCACGGCACCCTGCTCAAGGCGCTCGCGGCTGGCTGTCCGGTCGTGGTGCTGCCGCACGGGCGGGACCAGGCGGACAATGCCGTGCGGGTCACGCTGCGCGGCGCGGGCCGCGCGCTGCCCCGCAAGGCGTCCGCCGAGCGGGTCGCGGACGCGGTCCGGCGGGTGCTCGACGACCCGTCGTACGCGGACGCGGCGACGGCGCTCGGCGCGGCTGTCCGGCAAGACGCGGAGGGCAGCACGCTCCTCGCCGAGCTGGAGGACCTCGTGCCCGCCCGGTCGGGCGCGGCCGGGAGCGGGGCCTAGCCGCGGGCCTCGGCCCGAGCTGCCCGCCGGGAGGCGCGCACCATCGTGACCAGGTCGCGCGCCCCGTACCGGAGGTACAGCCGCTGGGGGCGTCCACCACGCACGAGGGCGTCCGTCCCGCCGTCGCAGTAGACGACCTGCCCGGTCGTGAAGCGGTTCGCGGGGGAGACCAGGTAGGCGAGCAGGTCCGCCACCGGCTCGACCGGGCCGGGCGCCCCGAGCGGCTGGGGCAGGGCCGTCCGCAGCAGCTCCGCGTCCCGTTCCCACGTGCGGGTCACCGCCTCGGTCGCGACGATCCCCGGTGCCACGGCGTTCAGGACGATGCCCTCCCCGGCCCAGGCCTGCGTCACGGCGGTGGCGCGCGTCCACAGGTTCAGGGCCGCCTTGCTCGACCGGTAGAGCTGGCTGCTCCGGCCGGTGCGGGCCAGCCGGCCGGCCACCGCGAGGGCCCGCGCCTCGTCGCCGCCACGGCACGCGCGCACGAGGGCGCGGCTGCCGCGGTTCAGGGTCGAGGACGACGAGACGACGACCGCGGCCGGCGCGTCCGAGGCGGCGAGCGCCGGGCGCAGGCCCTCCAGGACCGCGACCGTGCCGAAGTAGTTCAGCGCCACCGTCCCCGGCTGGGGCGCGCCCGCCCCCGCCGCGGCCACGAGGCCGTCGACGCGTCCGTCGGTGAGCGCCACCACCTGGGCCACGAGACCGGAGCGGCCCGCCGCGGTGGCGAGGTCGGCGCGGACGTCGACGTCGCCCGTCAGCCCGCAGGTGAGGACGCGGTCGCCGCGCGACGCGAGCAGGCCCGCGACGGCGCGGCCGATGCCGGAGTCGGCGCCGGTGACGACGCAGGTGCGGGGCTCGGCGACCACCGGTCAGGCCGCGCTCAGTCGTCGCCGAGCGCGCCGTCGACCAGCTCCTTGGCCGCTGCCTGCACCTCGGCGAGGTGGTCGGCGGACACGAACGACTCCGCGTAGATCTTGTACACGTCCTCCGTGCCGGACGGGCGGGCCGCGAACCAGGCGTCCTCGGTCGTCACCTTGAGGCCGCCGATCTTCGCGCCGTTGCCCGGCGCCTCGGTGAGCGTGGCGGTGATGTCCTGGCCGGCGAGGGTCGTGGACGTGACCTGGTCGGGGGACAGCGCGGCGAGCTTCGCCTTCTGCTCGCGCGACGCCGGGGCGTCCACGCGGGCGTACCAGGACTCGCCGTGCCGGGCCACGAGGTCGGCGTGGTGCTCCGACGGGCTGCGACCGGTGGTCGCGATGATCTCGGACGCGAGCAGCGCCAGCAGCAGCCCGTCCTTGTCGGTGGACCACACACGCCCGTCGCGGCGCAGGAACGACGCCCCGGCGGACTCCTCGCCGCCGAAGCCGACCTCGCCGGTCAGCAGGCCGGGCACGAACCACTTGAAGCCCACCGGCACCTCCACGAGCCGCCGGTCCAGGCTCGCCGCGACGCGGTCGATCAGCGCCGACGACACGAGCGTCTTGCCGATCGCCGCGCCGTCGGGCCACCCGGGGCGCGCCCCGCCGTACAGGTACTCGATCGCGACGGCCAGGAAGTGGTTCGGGTTCATCAGCCCGGCGTCCGGGGTCACAATGCCGTGCCGGTCGGAGTCCGCGTCGTTGCCGGTCGCGACGTCGAACGGGGCCAGCCCGTCGGCACGGCCCGTCATCCGCTCCACGAGCGACGCCATCGCGTACGGCGAGCTGCAGTCCATGCGGATCTTGCCGTCCCAGTCGAGCGTCATGAACGCCCAGCGCGGGTCGACCTGCGGGTTCACCACGGTGAGGTCGAGGTCGTAGCGCTCGGCGATCGCGCCCCAGTACTCGACCGACGCGCCGCCCAGCGGGTCCGCGCCGATGCGCACGCCCGCGGAGCGGATCGCCTCGACGTCGACGACGTTCGGCAGGTCGTCCACGTACGTGGTGAGGAAGTCGTGCTGGTGCGTGGTGTCGGCGGCGAGCGCGTCCGCGAGCGAGACCCGACGCACGGACGCGAGGCCGCCGGAGCGCAGGATCTCGTTGGCGCGGTCGGCGATCCAGCCGGTCGCCTCCGACCCGGCCGGCCCGCCGTGCGGCGGGTTGTACTTGAAGCCGCCGTCGCGGGGCGGGTTGTGCGACGGGGTCACGACGATGCCGTCCGCCAGCCCGGGGCCCGCGGTGCGGACCCCCTCGCCGGTCGTCGCACCGTTGTGAATGAGGATCGACTGCGACACCGCGGGGGTCGGCGTGAAGGAGTCGCGCGCGTCGACCATCACGGTCACCCCCGCGGCGGCGAGCACCTCCAGCGCGGTCTGCCACGCGGGCAGCGACAGCGCGTGCGTGTCCCGCCCGATGAACAGCGGCCCGTCCGTGCCCTGCGACGCCCGGTACTCGACGATCGCCTGGGTGATGGCCGCGATGTGCGCCTCGTTGAACGCGGTGTCCAGGCTGGAGCCACGGTGGCCGGACGTGCCGAACACCACCTGCTGGGCCGGGTCCGCGACGTCGGGGACGAGGTCGTAGTACGCCCCCACCACCTTGTCGACGTCGATGAGGTCCGTGTCCTGGGCCGGCTTTCCCGCGCGCTCGTGCATGGGGTCGATACTGCCAGGCGGCGCCGCCGGGTGTCAGGACGTCCCGGCGCTCCGTCAGCGCCGGAAGTCCGCCTTGCGCACCAGGCCGTGGACGCCCACGGTGCGGTCCACGACCTGCGAGACGGCGAAGTCGGCCGCCGCGGACAGGTAGGCGTAGGCGATCGCGCGGTCCAGGCCCTGGTCGTGCTCCAGGAAGTCCAGGGCGTTGACGACGGCTCGCCGCATCGCGACGTCGAGGTCGCTGCCGTTGCCGCCGACGGCGCCGTCCGGGTCGGAGAGGCCGATGGGGATCCAGGCGTCCGCCGTCTCGGCGAAGGGGTACGAGTACGCGACGGACGGCGCGTCGCCGGAGCCCGGCTTGCACACCGTGAGGCGGAAGGTGCCGCGCAGCGAGCCCTCCATCGCGGTGAGCGCCACCTCGCCGTCGCCCATCGCCATGTGCGGGTCGCCCACGTAGAACAGGGCGCCCGGAGCGCGCACGGGCAGGTAGAACGTGGAGCCCGCGCCCAGCCGGCTGATGTCGATGTTCCCCCCGCCCAGCGTGGGCGGGATCGAGTTCGCCTCCGGGGCGGCGAGTCCGGTGTTCTCGGAGAACGCCACGCCCATCGTGCCGAAGAAGTACCGCAGGGGGAACGACACCCGTGACCGGCCCTCGCCGATGACCGCCCGACCGTCGCGGATCTGCGCCAGCACCGACACGTTGCCGTACTCGGTCGGGACGCCGGTGCCCCGGCCGTCCGTGGCGACGGGCGGCATCACCTCGTCCAGCGTGATGCCCGCGGGCGCGCCGCCGGCCGTCAGAGCCAGCGCGCCCTTGCCGTGCCGGGAGGAGATCACGCCGTACGGCACGCGCGGGACGACGTCGAGCGTCTCGATCTTCAGCACGTCGCCCGGCTCGGCGCCCTCGACCTGCACCGGGCCGGTGATGACGTGCGGTCCGTCCGTGTCGAAGTTGCGCGGCGTGCGGTCGTACCCGCCGGCGATGGCGACGGCGTCGTCGAGCACCTCGCGGCGGCGCACGCCCCGCTCGCCGAACCACGCGACGGGGTCGCGGCCCTGGTCCTCGAGCAGGCCCTCGTGGGACACGGAGTCGATCGTGACGGTGCGGCCCGACCGGATGCGCGTCACGGGCGTCGCGTGCACCGAGGGGACGTAGCCCCACAGCACGTCGTCGACGTCGGAGCGCAGGTAGTGGTCTCCGCGGATGCGTCCCTTGCCCGGCTGCAGGATGCCGCCGAACCCCGCCGGACCACCCCGGCCCGCGGCGGTGGTGCCGGGGGCTGCCACGGCGGGGGCAGCGGCGCCGACCGACAGCGCCGCGCCCGCTCCGACCCCTGCCGCGGCCTGGAGGAAGCGGCGCCGGCCGAGGCCGGCGGTGAGGGTCTCGGCGGCGTCTCGTCCGTCGTGCATGGTGCTCCTCCTGAGGTCGGGTGGGCCTGACGGTAGGCAGGGCGCATGACGTGCGAGTTCGGCCCCGGTGTCCGCGGGGTAACGGCCGTGCCCCGTTCGCGGGGAGTTCGCCGGGGCAACCCTGGCGTTCGGCTGTTCGGCCAGCGGGCGTCATCTCATGGTTGCCCGAGTTGCCTAACGTCGTCGTCGGCATGCCGGAGCGCCCTGACGAGGGCGTGTACTCGATCCGCTCTCCCAGACCACGGAGGAAGTACATGAACCCCCGCAGCATTCGCCAGGCCTGCGCCGCCGCAGGGACCGCCTCGCTCGTCGGGCTGGTCCTCGTGGCGCCGAGCGCCGGCGCCGCGCCGTCGTCCGACCCGAGCCCCGGGACGGCCGCCACGACGCAGGAGGCCGCCGCCCAGCGGGCCCAGGCAGGCCTGTACACCGGTCACGTCGAGGTGGTGCGCGGCGACGCCGCCGACCCCGAGGTGCTCACCGGCACCGTGTTCCACGACAAGGACGAGGACTCCACCCAGGACCGGCGCGAGAAGGGTGTCGCCGGCGTGCAGGTGTCCAACGGGCGTGACGTCGTCACCACCGACGGCCGGGGGCGCTACAGCCTCCCCGCATTCGACGACATGACCGTCTTCGTGACCCAGCCCGCCGGCTACCAGGTGCCGGTGGACGAGCACGCGATCGCGCAGTTCAGCTACAACCACTCGCCCGAGGGGTCGCCGGACCTGCGGTACGGCGGCCTGGAGCCCACGGGCCCGCTGCCGCAGGCCGTGAACTTCCCCCTCGGGAAGTCGAAGGCGACCGGCAAGGCGGAGCAGAGCTGCCCGATCGCGGCGGACACCCAGACGTACGACCTCACGCAGGTGGGCTACGCCCGGGACGGCGCGGTCGCGGACCTCATGGACCGCGAGGACTACGCGAGCTGCGGCATCCTGCTGCTCGGCGACAACGTGGGCGACGACCTCAGCCTCTACCCCGAGCTCAAGGACCTCTACGCCGCCGCCAACGGCCCGGTCCGCATGGCCCCCGGCAACCACGACATGGACTACGACGCCGCGGACGACGCGCACGCCCTGGACACGTTCCGGCAGCAGGTCGGCCCCGGCTACTTCTCCTACGACGTCGGGCAGGCGCACGTCGTCGTCCTCGACAACATCGTCTACAACGGAGCCAAGCCCGACGGCAAGAACGGCGGCTACGCCGAGAAGGTCGACGAGCAGCAGCTCGCCTGGCTCGAGGCCGACCTCGCCGAGGTGCCGAGGAACAAGCTGGTCGTGGTCGCGGCCCACGCGCCGATCGTCGATCACCGCCAGGTCATCACGGACAACGCCCCCGAGCTGTACGACGTGCTGCGCGGGCGCAACGCCGTCACCGTCGGCGGCCACACGCACATGCTGGAGAACCTGCTGCCGGGCGACACCCGCGCGGAGTGGCAGGCCAAGGGCGTCGCCGAGCTCGAGCACACCCAGCTCGTGGCCGGCGCCGTCTCGGGCGACTGGTACTCCGGCGGCCTGGACGAGCAGGGGCTGCCGTTCGCGTACATGGCCGACGGCGCCCGGCCCGGCGTCCTGACCCTGGAGCTCGACGGCAACGAGTTCTCCGAGCGGTACACGATCCGCGGCGAGTCGGACGACCTGCAGCTCGCCCTCGGCGTGAACACGCCTCACTGGCGCGACTGGGCGGCCGACGCGCTCGCCTGGCGCGACGGCGGCAAGGAGGGCGACGCGCCGGCGCTCGGCGACGAGCGCCTGGTCAGCACCGACGACCTGGCCGGTGACAGCTGGCTCACGGCCAACTTCTACGCGGGTTCCTCGGACGCGCAGGTCGAGGTGTCGATCGACGGCGGCGCGCAGGTCGCGGCCGAGCACACGCAGCCGATGGCGGGCGAGGCCCTGAACAACGGGTGGGAGTTCTCCGACCCGCGGGCCGCGACGCGCAACCTGCTCACCAGCGGCAGCGTGACCCGGTCCAACGCGCACCTGTGGCGCCTGCCGCTCCCCGCGGACCTGGAGGCGGGCACGCACACGGCGACGGTGACCGCCACGGACCACCACGGGCGGGAGTTCACGGAGGCCCTCCGGTTCACCGTGAAGGACGAGCGGCCGGCCGCGACGACGACCGTCCTGCGCGGCGAGGTGCCGAGCGAGGACGCGCCGGTGCAGCCCCTGCCGAGCGGCCCGGCCGACCCGGCGGAGACCGGCGGCCGCTGACCGGGACGACCGACAGGGCGGCGGTTCCCGCCACGGCGCCGATCGGTGCCGTGGCGGGAACCGCCGTGCTCGGACCTGCGGCGGTCCGGCTCAGGCGGAGCGCGTCCGGCTGGGGCGGGACTCGTTCCACAGCCGGTCGAGGGCCGTGACGGCGTACGACCAGCGCTCGCCGGGGGCCGCCGTCGCGTCCGTGAACTCCTGGAGGGGACGTCCGTCCGACCGGAGGGTGGCGACGAGCTGGGTGGCGTCCTCGACGTCGACCCGCTGCCCGGCGGGTGCGCGGTAGACGGCGAAGGAGGTCGCGCGGCGCCGGTGCGGGGCGGCGTCGACCCAGCGCAGCTCGACGCCGTCGGAGGTGCGTCGGGCGTGGGTGAACACCGGCTGCTGGACGCGGGTGCCCGGCAGGTGCGGCATCGTCGGGACCAGCGCCGGGTGGGTGTAGTGGTCGGCGCGCACCCGGGACATGGAGCCCTTCGGGTCCTGCGGCACGTGCACCGCGGAGAAGTACACGTTGCCGTGCACGGGCGTGCCCTGCGCGGTCACCTCGGCGCAGTAGGTGAGGTGGTTGCTCAGCTCCGCCGGGTCGGTGAACACGCCCGACGTCACCTTGTACAGCGCCTCGCCGACGTACAGGTGCGTGCCGGACTGCGCGGCCACGTCGGCCCACCACGGCACGAGCTTGAGGTAGTCGGCCACGGCCAGGCCGAACTGCCAGTAGATCTGCGGGTTGATGTAGTCGAGCCAGCCCTCCAGCACCCACTTGCGGGTGTCGGCGAACTGGTTGTCGTAGCTCTGCGACCCGGCGGTCTCGGAGCCGTTCGGGTCCGTGGCCCGGTTGCGCCAGATGCCGAAAGGGCTGATGCCGAACTTGACCCACGGCTTGGTCCGCTTGATCCGCTCCGAGATCTCCCGCACGAACTCGTCGACGTTGTGCCGCCGCCACGCCTCGATCGTCGCGAAGCCACCGCCGTGCGCGGCGTACGTGCCCGCGTCGGGGAGCGTCTGCCCGGCCACGGGGTACGGGTAGAAATAGTCGTCGAAGTGCACGCCGTCGATGTCGTAGTGCTCGACGCTGTGCAGGATCGCCGCGTAGATGTGCTCGCGCGCCTCGGGCAGGCCCGGGTCGAAGTACAGCTTGCCGCCGTACGGCCACACCCAGTCCGGGTGCTGCCGGGCGGGGTGCTCGGGCACGAGCTGTGCCGGGTCCGCCTGCATGGACACGCGGTACGGGTTGTACCAGGTGTGCAGCTCCAGGTTGCGGGCGTGCGTCTCGGTGACGATGAACTCGAGCGGGTCGAAGCCGGGGTCGCCGCCCTGCGTGCCGGTGAGGTACTGCGACCAGGGCTCGTACGGGCTGGGCCAGAAGGCGTCCGCCGTGGGCCTGATCTGCACGAACACGGCGTTGAGGTGCATGCCGGCGGCGACGTCCAGCCAGTGCAGGTACTCGGCCTTGAGCTCGTCCGCGCTCAGGCCGGTCCGCGAGGGCCAGTCGATGTTGACGACCGACGCGATCCACATCGCGCGCAGCTCGCGCTTGCGGGCCGTCGTGCCGGCGGCCGCGCCGGCCTCTGCGGCGCCGGCGGGCGTGAGGGAGCCGACGGTCACGGACAGGGCGGAGCCGGCGACGCCGGCGGTGGCGAGGGTGAGGAAGCCGCGCCGGTCGACGGTGCGGGCCGGATCGGGATGCGTCATTGCAGTCCTCCGAGGTCGGGGCGGTAGGAAAGAGACTTTCGCAATCGCTGCACTCTATGAAGACGAGTGTCGCGGACTTCACCCGCCGCGCGCTACCCCCGCACCTGTGCTTACCGTTCCGCTGGGGCAACGACGCCCCGGGAAACCGACGCTGGAGGGGGCACCACCATGCGCAGCGTGCGCCGCATCATCACGACCGGAGTCACGATGGGGGTCGCCACCGTCCTGGCGGTGACGACCGGGGTCGCCGGAGCGGGGGCCGCGTCGGCCGCCGTCCGCCCCCTCCCCGACAAGACGTACGGGCTCTCCTCGTACTACGGACCGCGCTGCATGCCGATCAAGGGGGCGTCCACCCGCCACCTCGGCCAGGACATGAGCGCCAAGAAGGGCACCGACGTCAAGGCCGTCGCGCCGGGCACGGTCGTCAAGGCGGGGGCCACGCCGGGATTCGGCCAGGTCGTGGTGATCCGGTCCAACGCCGACGGCGGGAAGGTCTTCCACGTCTACGGCCACGTCGTGGACGGGGACCGGTACGTGAGGTCGGGCAAGTACGTGAAGCGCGGCCAGCACATCGCGGACGTCGGCAGCTCGGGCACCTCCACGGCGCCGCACCTGCACCTCGAGATCTGGAAGGGCGCCTACAAGGGCTCCGGCACCACCACCGACCCGCTGCCGTGGATGAAGAACCACGGCGCGTCGCTCACCGCCGGGGCGGCCTGGGCGAACAAGCGCGTCGTGCCCTCGTCCTGCACCTACTACACGACGACGCGCGTGAACCTGCGCTCCGGCCCGGGCACCGGCTACCGGGTCATCAAGGAGGTGCGGGTCAACCGCAAGCTCACCGCGAAGCCCGGCGCGAGCTCCGGGGTGTGGCGCAAGGTCACGCGCGACGGCGTCACGGGGTGGATGCACGCCGACTACGTCTCGCCCGGGCTGACGTCGCTGGGCACCCGCTATGTCGAGGTGAACGGGTTGCGACTGAGGTCCACGCCGAGCACGAGCGGCCGCATCCTCGACACCCTGAACAGGGGCAAGGCGGTGAAGAAGATCTGGCCGACGTCCAACGGCTGGGTCAAGGTCTACGTCAACGGCAAGCAGGGCTTCGTCGCGGCGAAGTACCTGCGCCGGTAGCGCCGGCGCGACCGGGGCCGGTCAGGCCGCGTGCGCGTCCGTCGCGTTGAGGCGCGCGACGGTCGCGTCGTAGGCCCCCGAGGTCTCCGCGAACCTCAGGAACTTCACGCCGTCGACGAGGATCTCGTGGGCATCGGGGCGGGTGGCGAGGAGCTCGACCACCTCGTCCGTGAACTCGTCCAGCGGCATCGCGACCGGGTTCTCCTCGTGCCCGGGCACGATCGCCGTCCGCACGGCGGGCGGCACGATCTCGATCACCTGCACGCCCGCCGGCTCGAGCTGCAGCCGGATGCCTTCGCTGAGCCGGTGGATCGCGGCCTTGGTCGCGTTGTACGTGGGCGTGGCCGCCAGCGGCACGTGCGCCAGGCCGGACGAGACGGTGACGAACGCGGGACTCCCGCCCGAGCCGGCGCGGGTCCGCAGGTGGGGCAGGAACGCGGCGGCGAGGCGGATCGGTCCCAGCAGGTTGGTGACGACGGTCCGCTCGGCGGTGGCGAGGAAGTCGTCCGCGGTCCAGTCCTCGGGCCGCATGATGCCGGCCATCGCGACGACCGCGTCGAGGGCGGGGTGCCGCTCGAGCACCTCGCGGCGGGCGGTGTCGATGCTGTCGGGGTCGTCGGTGTCGATGCGGACGGCGTCGATCCCGGGGTGGGCGGCGACGATCTCGTCGAGGAGGGCCGTGCGGCGGCCGCCCACGATCACGGTGCTGCCGCGGGCCTGCAGGCGCAGGGCGAGGGCGAGACCGATGCCGCTGGTCGCGCCGGGGACGAAGACGGTGCTGCGGGTGATGTCCATGTGTCCACGGTGCGTCGTGGGCCGCGGTGGCGGGAGAGGAGCGGACATCGGGGGACCGGCGGTCCCTGGCTGAGGCCTGGCCGGCCGGGCGTCGTCGTCGGACGATGGGCCCATGGACCGTCCAGCGCTCGCCGAGTTCCTGCGCCGCCGTCGTGAGGCGGTGCTGCCCGCCGACGTCGGCCTGCCCGCGGGGGCGCGACGGCGGACGGCCGGCCTGCGGCGCGAGGAGGTCGCGGCGCTCGCCGCGATGTCCGCCGACTACTACACGCGGCTCGAGCAGCAGCGCGGGCCGCAGCCCAGCGAGCAGATGCTGGCCTCGCTCGCGCGTGCGCTGCGGCTCACCGACGACGAGCGGGACTACCTGTTCCGCGTCGCCGGCCGCGGCACTCCGGACCGCGTGACCATGTCGTCGCACGTGTCGCCCGCACTGTTGCGAGTGCTCGACCGGCTGTCGGACACCCCCGCCCTCGTGCTCTCCGCGCTCGGCGAGACGCTCGTGGCCAACGAGCTCGCCGTCGCGCTGCTGGGGGACCGCTCCGCGTTGACGGGATGGGCACGCAGCGACGTCTACCGCTGGTTCACCGACCCGGCCGAACGCCAGCTCTACCCCGAGGACGACCGCGACCGGCAGGGGCGCGCCCTCGTGTCCACCCTGCGCGTGGCGCACGGGATGCTCGGGCCGCGGTCCCGCGCCGGCGAGCTCGTGCGCGAGCTGCGCACGCGCAGCCCCGAGTTCGCGGAGCTCTGGGACCGCCACGAGGTGCACCAGCGGTTCGCCGATCACAAGACGCTGGTGCACCCGCAGGTCGGGCCCGTCGAGCTGGACTGCCAGGTGCTGTTCACCGAGGACCAGACCCAGGCGCTGCTGGTGCTCACCGCCCCGCCGCGCTCCGAGGCCGAGCAGAAGCTCGCGCTGCTCGCCGTCGTCGGGCGGCAGGAGCTGGCGCGCTGAGCCCGGCGGCGCGCCGGGGTGGTCGTCACCAGGCGGCGTTGCGGGCCAGCTCCAGGGCGATCTCCTGCCACCACGCGCCGGCGGCGGGGCCGCCGTTGCAGGCGCCGTCGCTCTCGCCGGGCAGCTTGACCCACAGCAGCGCGTCGAGGTGCGTGGCGTCGTCGACGACGGTGGGGCGCTCGCCCAGCGCGCGGCCGCGCGGGTTGCACCACTCGCCGTTCGAGCCGTTGCCGTTGCGCGACGTGTCGACGACGAACGGGAGGCCGTCGAGCTGCGCGGACACCTCCTCGCCGTAGGCGCGCGACTCGGCGGTGGTGCGGTAGTTCGACACGTTGAGCGCGAAGCCTGCGACGTGGTCCAGCCCGACCTGCCGCACCCGGGACGCGGCCTCGCCGGCGGGCAGCCACGCCGAGTGGCCGACGTCGAGGTAGACCCGTGCCCCCGCCTCGTCGAGGATGCGGGCGGCGTCGGCCAGCATCCCGACGCGGTCGCCCTGCCCGTCGCAGGAACCGAGCTGCGGCAGCGCGTCCGGCTCCAGCACCACCCAGGGCTCGCCGACCATGCCGGTCGCCACCTCCTGGACCCACGCCCGGTACGCGGCCTCGTCCGTGCCGCCGCCGGAGTGCGAGCCGCAGTCGCGGCCCGGGATGGCGTACACGGCCAGCAGCGGCGTCTCGCCCGCGGCGGCCGCGCGGGCGGTGTACTCCGCCACGCCGGCGCGCGCGTCGGCGGCGTCCGCGTCGGTCACCCAGGACGCCTGCGGCGTCGTGGCGATCTTCTCGAGCAGGGCTCGGTCGGTACCCGCCGCCGCCTGCCACGCCTCCCACGCCTGCGTGCCCTCGTCGACGAAGAACGTGACGTCGCCGGGCTCGCCGGGCTGGTCGGGGTCGTCGGTGGGCGTCGGCGTGGGGCTCGGGTCCGGGGACGGCGCGTCGCCCGTGCACGGGACGCCGTCCAGGCTGAAGCCCGCCGGCACGACCGGCGTCGACGTCGACGTGCCGACGAGGCCGAACGACGCGGAACCGCCGGTCGCGAGCGTCCCGTTCCAGCCCACGTCCGCGACGCGCACCTGTGCGCCGTCCCGCGTGAGCCGCCCGTTCCAGACCTGCGTGACGCTCTCGCCGGCGGCCGGCTCCCAGGCCACGTCCCAGCCGGTGCGGGCGTCGCCCAGGTTGGTCACCGTGACGTCGGCCTGGAAACCGCCGTCCCACGCGCTCGTGACGGCGTGTTTGACCTCGCAGGCCGTCGTCGCCTCCGCCGCCGAGGTGGCGAGGGCCGAGACGCCGGCCGTGAGGCCGGCACCTCCTACGAGGGCGGCCGCGGTGAGGGCGGCGACCCGGGTCGTCGTTCGGCGTTGCGTGCGCATCCGAGGCTCCGTCGCGTCGTGGTCGGGGACGCAGCCACGCTAGGAGCGGGACGGGGCGGCGTGAGCGCCCCTCAACGGTTCAGTCACCCCTCGACGGTGCGGTGACCACCCCTCAACGGTTCAGTCACCGCCCTCTGCGGTGCGGTGACCACCCCTCAACGGTTCAGGCGAGGTAGTCCTCGACCAGCCGCGCGGCGATGCCGGTGTACGCCGCGGGGGAGAGGTCCGCCAGGCGCGCGGCGACGTCGTCGGGCAGGCCGAGGCCGGCGACGAACTCGCGCATCCGTGCGGCGTCGACCCGCTGGCCGCGGGTGAGCTCCTTGAGGCGCTCGTACGGGTTCTCCATGCCCTCGACGCCCGCGACGGACGCGGCGCGCATCGCCGACTGGACGGGCTCGCCGAGCACCTCCCAGTTGGCGTCGAGGTCGTCGGCCATGAGCGGCGCGTTCACGTTGAGCGCCTTGAGGCCGCGGCGCACGTTGTCGATGGCGAGCAGCGAGTGGCCGAACGCCGGGCCGATGTTGCGCTGCGTGGTCGAGTCGGTGAGGTCGCGCTGCAGGCGGCTCGTGACGAGCGTCGCGGACAGCGTGTCCAGGAGCGAGCACGAGATCTCGAGGTTCGCCTCGGCGTTCTCGAACCGGATGGGGTTGACCTTGTGCGGCATGGTCGAGCTGCCGGTGGCGCCCGCCACGGGGATCTGCGTGAAGAACCCGAGCGAGATGTACGTCCACACGTCGGTCGCGAGGTTGTGGAGGATCCGGTTGAAGCGGGCGACGTCCGCGTAGACCTCGGCCTGCCAGTCGTGCGACTCGATCTGCGTGGTCAGCGGGTTCCAGGTCAGGCCGAGGTGCTCGACGAACCCCTTCGAGACCGCCGGCCAGTCCGCGCCGGGCACGGCGACGACGTGCGCCCCGTAGGTGCCGGTGGCGCCGTTGAGCTTGCCGAGGTACTCGGCGCCGTCGATCCGGCGCAGCTGGCGGCGCAGGCGGTGCGCGAGGACGGCGAGCTCCTTGCCCATCGTCGTCGGCGTGGCGGGCTGCCCGTGCGTGCGGCTCAGCATCGGGACGTCGGCGTGCTCGCGGGCCATGTCGGCGAGCTGGTCGGCCAGGTCGGTGGCGGCGGGCAGCCACACGTCGCGCACCGCGCCCTGCACCATCAGCGCGTAGGAGAGGTTGTTGACGTCCTCGGACGTGCACGCGAAGTGCACGAGCTCGCTCGCGGCGGGCAGGTTCGTCTCGCCGAGCGCGTCCACGGCGACGCTGCTGTCGAGGCGACGCTTGATGAAGTACTCGACGGCCTTGACGTCGTGCACCGTCTCGCGCTCGATGGCGGCCAGCTCGGCGATCTCGTCCGCGCCGAACGTCGCGGGGATCTGACGGAGGTACGCGATCTCGGCGTCGGACAGCGTCGGCGCGCCGGGGACGACGGGGCCGGGGACCGTCGTCGTGCCGTTGCACAGGGTGACCAGCCACTCCACCTCGACGTGCAGGCGGGCCCGGTTCAGCGCGGCCTCGCTCAGGTGGTCCACGAGCGGCGCGACGGCGCCGCGGTAGCGACCGTCCAGCGGCCCGAGGGCGATCGGCGGGGTGACGTCCGCGAGGTTCACGCGGGTCTGGGCGGCGGTGGACTCTGTCGGCGAGGTCTGCGGCGCGGGGGAGGTCACGGCCCACATTCTCCCACGGGCCCACAGGGCGTCGTGAGCGCGATCTCGGGGACTGTTCGGGGTCGATCGTCCCCGAGACCGCGCTCACCACCCTCCGGGGTCAGCCGAGGAGGGGGTAGCTGCCGCGGAGCGTGCCGTGCGGGTCGCGGGACCGCTTGAGGTCACGCAGCCGGGTGAGGGCGGCATCGTCGTAGGCGGCCGCCGCGCTCTCGCCGGGGGACAGGAACGTCGCCGGCTTGCGGCCGGTCGCGGCGTCACCCAGGCGCCCGGGCAGGGCGGCCAGGGCGTCGCCGACCGCCGCGGAGAGGCCCGGCTCGAAGGCGAGCCCGAACCCGTACAGCAGGTAGGGCTCGGCGATCGCCCCGAGGGCGCCCGCCCCCTCGCCGGGATCGGCGAGCGCTCCGCCCAGGTGCCGCAGCTGCAGCAGGAGCAGCGGCGCCACCGGGGACGTGAACAGGCGCTCCACCGCCCCGTCGTCGACCCGTGACAGGAGCTCGGCCCGCGACCGCCCCGCGGCCGGGTCGGTCGGGTCGGCGGTGATGTCGCCGACGTCGGCGAGCGCGACGGCGCCCACCGCGGCGTCGACCCCAGGACCGAGCGCGTCGGGCACGGCGTCGAACGGGCGCAGCGCCTCCCTGGCCGCCGCCGCGTCGCCGAGGTACGCGGCGTGTACGACGACGACGGCCGGGGCCCCCGGCGCCTCGACGCGGGACAGCCAGACGCTGAGCTCGCGCGGCGCCGCGGCGGTGATCTCGCGGAAGACGGCGAGGACCTCCGCGGCACGCTCCGCGGGCCACGCGAGCTTGCCGCCCGAGAACGCGGGCGCCTCGACCAGGCCGATCTCCATCGCGGTGACGACGGCCAGGTCGCCGCCCCCGCCGCGCAGCGCCCAGAACAGCTCCGGGTCGGAGGCGGCGGTGACGGTGCGGCGCTCGCCGCCCGGGTCGACGACGTCGAACGACCGCACGTGGTCGGCCGCCAGCCCGTGGACGCGGCTGAACCAGCCGAGCCCGCCGCCGAGCGTGTAGCCGACGGCGCCCACGCCGGGGGCGCTGCCGAGCAGGGTCGTGAGGCCGTGCGGCGCGGCCGCGGCCTGCACGGCGCCCCACGAGGCGCCGGCGCCGACCCGCGCGACGCGGCGGACCGGGTCCACCTCGACGGCGGCGAGGGCCCCGGTGCGCAGCAGCACCGTGCCCGCCACGTCGCCCGACGCGCCGTGGCCCGTGGACTGCGCGGCGACGGCCAGGCCCGCGTCGCGCGCCCGTCGCACCGTGACGGCGACGTCGTCGGCGTCCGCGGCCTCGACGACGGCCGCGACGGGCTGGCGGACCGCCAGGTTCCAGGGCGCGGCGGCGGCCTCGAAGCCGTCGTCGCCGGGCAGGACGAGCCGACCGGCGAGGCCGGCGGCGAGGGTGTCACGAGAGGTCAGGGCGGTCATGAGAGCTCCTCGATGGTCTGGCCGGTGTCGTGTCCCTGTGGTTCGGTGGACCCCGGCAGCGCGTGCTGTCGTCCCCCTGACACGGCGCGGCCGAGGAGTGTGACAGGTGAGTGCGGAGACCCTGGCGGAGAGCTTCGAGACGTACCGTCCCCACCTGCGGTCCGTCGCGTACCGGGTGCTCGGGTCCAGCGCCGACGCGGAGGACGCGGTGCAGGACGCGTGGGTGCGGGCGCACTCGGCGGGGACGACGGGCGTGGAGAACCTCGGGGGCTGGCTGACGACGATCGTCGCGCGGGTGTCGCTCAACCTGCTGCGCTCGCGGTCCACGCGCCGGGAGGCGGCGTGGGAGTCCGTGGGCGGTGCCCACCTGCCGGACCTGCTCGTGTCGCCCGTCGAGGACCTCGACGACCCCGAGCGGCGGGCGGTGGAGTCGGACGAGCTCGGCGTCGCGCTGCTCGTCGTGCTGGACGCGCTGACCCCGGCGGAGCGGGTCGCCTTCGTGCTGCACGACCAGTTCTCGGTGCCCTTCGAGGAGATCGCGCCCGTCGTCGACAGGTCGGTCGCCGCGACGCGTCAGCTCGCCAGCCGCGCGCGCCGCAAGGTGCGCGACGCCGTCCCGCCGCAGGACGACGTCGCGCGGCGCCGGGAGGTCGTGACCGCCTGGCTCGCGGCGTCGCAGGCGGGCGACTTCGACGGGCTGGTGGCGCTGCTCGACCCGGAGGTGACGTTGCGGGTCGATTACGGGCCCGGGGGGCTGACCCGGATGCTGCGCGGCGTGAGCGCCGTGGCGGAGCAGGCGCGGCTCCACTTCGGTACCGCGCGGAGCTCCCGCCTCGCGCTCGTCAACGGCTCGCCGGGCCTCGTGTCGGTGCTCGACGACGGCACGGTGTTCTCGGTGCTGGCGTTCACCGTGCGCGACGGTCGGGTCGCGGGCATCGACATCCTGTCCGACCGGTCGCGGCTCGCGGGGGTCCGGCTGCGGTAGGGACACTGCGGGACCGGAGAGTCCGCGAGACGGCGAGGACGTCGCCGCGTCAGGTCGCGGCTCCGACGCTGTCCCCAGGGGTGCGCCCTGCACAGGTGTCGTCGGGCGGGCGTCCGGGTGCGTGTCGGTCGGCCTAGCGTCCCGCCATGACCTCCCCCGAGCCACCCTGCCCGTCCGTCCCGACCCCGTCCCTCGGCTTCTCGTCGGCCGACGAGGCGCGGGGCCTGCTCCTCGCGGCGCACCACGACGTGGACGACGCCGTGGCGAGCGCCCGTCGCAGCCTCTGGGTCGCGTGGGAGTCCACGGCGGCGGACCGGTTCCGCGACGACGTCACGGCCCTCCTCGTGGAGCTCGACGCCGACCTGCAGCTGCTCGAGGACGCCGCGGTGGTGGTGGCCCGGTGACCCGTGGGACGCCGCCGGAGGAGACCCTGACCGTCGTGGGCGGGCAACAGGTCGCGCGGGTCGACGCGGAGGCGGTGCAGGGTGCCGCGGCCCTGCTCGACGACGCGGGCGAGCGCCTGCGCCGCGCGTCGCGCCGGTGCGCGGCGGCACGCGGAGGGCTGCAGTGGGCGCTCCTCGCGAAGGACCCCTTGTCCCCGCCCTTCGCCCCGGAGCCCGGGGCCGTCGAGGTGGCCCTGACGGAGGCGGCGTGTGCCCGGCTGGACGAGCTCGCCGACCGGCTGGGGCTGAGGGCGTCCGCAGCCGAGCGGTGCGCGCGGCGTCTGCGGTTCGCCGCCGGGCTCTACCGTGAGGCGGAGGACCTGGCGGAGCGGGTGCTGGGCGGGACCGTCACGCTGGTGGCCGCCGCCGCGGGCGCCTGGCTGGGGATCAAGGCCCGCACGGTGCTCACCGTCGCGTCCGTGGTCGACCGGATGCGACCCGACCCGGCGTCGGGCACGGCGCGTGGGCCGGACACGGTCGTGGCGACACCGGGGGCGTCGCCTGCGCCGGCGACCGCGGAGGTGACGAACGCCCCCGACGGGATGGTCGCCGGTGCCTGGCGCGTCTTCGCCCCCTACGCCGACGACACGGTGGCGGGGCTCGGGGCGGGGCTCGGCAGCACCCTCCCGTGGACCTGGCAGGACCTCGCCCGGGGGGTCGAGGAAGGGCCGGCAGCGATGGTGGACGGCGTCACGCGGAGCTCCGACGCGTTGTCCGACGTCATGGCCGCGCTGCTGCCCGAGTCCGTGGTGCGCGTGGTGCCGCTCACCGGCGCGGACCTGGCGGGCCCGGCGCCCGCGTGGACCGACCGGCCGGCGGGCACGGTCGCCGAGGCCCTCGCCCGGACGGCCGACCTCTATCCCCAGGGCAGCGGGATCGTGGGGCGGCCGGGAGCGGGCGCGCCGCAGGGGAGCCTCGTGGTCCAGGAGGTGACGCACGCCGACGGCTCGACCTCTTGGACCGTGCTGATCCCGGGCACCCAGTCGACGGCCTCGGCGACGAACCCGTTCGACGCCGCCACGGACCTGGAGCTCATGGCGCACGAGGCGTCCGACGTGTCCGCCGCGGTGGACCTGGCGCTCGACGACGCCGGAGCGGGCCCGGCCGAGCCGGTGGTGCTCGTGGGCCACAGCCTCGGGGGGATCGCCGCGGTGGCGCTCGCGTCGTCCCGGGAGTTCCGCGCGAAGCACCCCGTCGGGGGCGTGGTCACGGCCGGGGCGCCGACGGCCACGTTCGCCGTCCCGGCCGGCGTGCCCGTGCTGCACCTGGAGAACGACGAGGAGCTCGTCCCGGCGGTGGACGGCCGCTCCAGCGCGGAGAACCCGGCCTCCGTGGACCGGGTCACCGTGGGGCGGCGGCTGCTCGACTCGACGGACGCGAGGGACGTCGCGGCGGCGGGAAGCATCGCGCTCGCGCACACCATGCCCACCCACCTGCGCACCCTGGAGGCCGCGCGGGCGTCCGGGAACGTGCAGGTCTCCGGCGTGACGGGGCGGCTCGAACGGCTGCTGGGAGGTGTCAGCGCACGGACCAGGTTCGTCGCCGTCCGCCGTGTCGCACCCGAGCCGGCCACCGTGCTGGCGCCCGGCCCCTCGTGGCTCGGCACGACCGTGCCGGGAGCGCCTGCGCTGGGGGCGATGCCGCACTGAGACCGGGGGACCGGACGGCGGGGTGGTCAGCCCTTCTTCGGGGCGAAGGCGCCGATGACCGCCTGCAGCACCGCGAGGATGAGGGCGATCCACACGAACCACCAGAACCCGCCCGTGACCTCGACGCCCCATTCGCCGAACCAGCCCTGGTCGGTGATCCAGGTGGTGAGCCAGAGCACGAAGGCGTTGATGACGAGGTAGAAGAGCCCGAGCGTCAGGATGAGCAGCGGGATCGAGATGATGCTGACGATCGGCTTCACGAAGCTGCTGATGAGGGTGAACACCAGCGCCACGCCCAGCACGGCCAGGATGTAGGACAGCACGTTGTCGCCCTGGTACTCGGGCTTGATCTCGAGGTTGGTGAAGATCAGGTCGCTCAGCCACAGCGCCAGGGCCGTGACGACGGTGCGGACGATGAAGTTCATCCCGCCATCGTGGCACGTCACGGGCACGGAGACCCGGAACCCTGCCGGGGAGGCGGCGCGCAGCCGGGAGGTGGCGCGAGCGGGTGGCATCCTTGGACGCTGTGACCACCCCTGCCGACTCGTCGACCGTTCCCCTGCGCGCCGCCGTCGCCGCGCTGCCCGCGTACGTCCCGGGCGCCCGGCCCACCCAGGGCGCGAAGCTGTGGAAGCTGTCGTCGAACGAGAACCCGTACCCGCCGCTGCCGTCCGTCCTCGAGGCGATCACCCGCGCGGCCGAGGAGACCAACCGCTACCCGGACATGTACGCGACGGAGCTGGTCGAGGCGCTCGCGGCGCACGTCGGCGTCCCGGCCGAGCAGGTCGTGGTGGGCAACGGGTCGGTGGCCGTGCTGGGGCACGTGCTGCAGGCCGTGGTGGAGCACGGCGACGAGGTCGTGTTCCCGTGGCGCTCCTTCGAGGCGTACCCGATCGTCGTCGCGGTCGCGGGCGGCGCCGCCGTCACCGTGCCCGTGGCCGCCGACGGCCGCCTCGACCTGACCGCGATGGCCGCCGCCGTCACGCCGCGCACGCGCGTCGTCATGGTCTGCACGCCCAACAACCCGACCGGCCCCGTGGTGCACGCCGACGAGCTCGAGACGTTCCTCGCGGCGGTGCCGCGCGACGTGCTGGTGATCGTCGACGAGGCGTACCTGGAGTTCGTGCGCGACCCGCAGGCGCCCGACGGGCTCGACCTGCTGCGCCGGCACCCGAACGTCGTCCTGCTGCGCACGCTGTCGAAGGCCTACGGCCTGGCCGGCCTACGGGTCGGGTACGCCGTCGCCGAGCCGCGCCTGGCTGCCGGGATCCGTGCGGTGTCCACGCCGTTCGGCGTCAATCACGTCGCCCAGCGGGCGGCGCTCGCGTCCCTGGAGCCGGTCGCGCAGGGCGAGCTGCGCCAGCGCGTCGACGCCCTCGTCGCCGAGCGCGACCGCGTCACCACCGCCCTCCGCGAGCAGGGCTGGGAGCTGCCCGAGACGCACGCGAACTTCGTCTGGTTCCCCCTCGGCGACGCCGCGGTGGAGCGCGCCGCCGAGGCGACCGCCGCAGGCGTCCTCGTGCGGCCGTTCGCCGGCGACGGGCTGCGCGTCAGCATCGGCGAGGTCGAGGCCAACGACGCCTTCCTCGCCGTCGCCGCCACCTGGCGCCCCTGACGGTGTTGTGGGCACGATTTCGGGGACTATTCGTGACCGAATAGTCCCCGAAATCGCGCTCACAACACCGAGCGGTGCCCGGGGGTCAGCGGGGGAGGTTGCGCAGGTTCGAGCGGGCCATGGCCATCACCTCGCCCATGCCGCCGCCGAAGATCTCCTTGGTCATGGCGGTGGCGAAGCCGCGGATCTGCCCGGACGTGATGGACGGCGGGATGGACAGGGCGTTCGGGTCGGTGACGACCTCGATGAGTGCCGGGCCCTTGCGGGCGAAGCCGTCGGCGAACGCGCGGCGCAGGTCCTTCGGACGTTCCACGCGCACGGCGGGGATGCCGACGGCGGTGGCGATCGCGCGATAGTCGACGGGCGGGGAGTCGGTGCCGTACGACGGCAGGCCCTCCACCAGCATCTCGAGCTTCACCATGCCGAGCGTGGCGTTGTTGAAGACGACGACCTTCACGGGCAGGTCGTAGGCGCGCACGGTGAGGAGCTCGCCCAGCAGCATGGACAGGCCGCCGTCGCCGGCGAGCGCCACCACCTGGCGGCCGGGCTGCGCGAGCGCGGCGCCGATGGCGTGCGGCAGGGCGTTCGCCATCGACCCGTGGAGGAACGACCCGATGACGCGCCGCTTCCCGTTCGGGGTGAGGTACCGCGCCGCCCACACGTTGTTCATGCCGGTGTCGACGGTGAACACGGCGTCGTCGGCCGCCGTCTCGTCGAGCTGCACCGCGGCGTACTCCGGGTGGATGGGCGTGTGCTTCTCCACGTTGCGGGTGTACGCGCCCACCACCTTGGTCATGAGGCCGGCGTGCTTGTCCACCATGGAGCGCAGGAACTTGCGGTCCTTCTTGCGCTTCACCAGGGGGTTCAGCAGCTTCAGCGTCTCGTTGACGTCGCCGTGCACGGGGAGGTCGAGCCGGGTGCGACGGCCCAGGTGCGACGCGTCGACGTCGATCTGCGCGGTGCGCACGTCCGACGGCAGGAACGAGTCGTACGGGAAGTCCGTCCCGACCAGCACCAGCAGGTCCGCCGAGTGCATCGCCTCGTGACAGGAGCCGTACCCGAGGAGGCCGGACATGCCGACGTCGTGCGGGTTCTCGTACTGGATGATCTCCTTGCCGCGCAGCGAGTGGCCGACGGGCGCGGCGGCCAGGTCGGCGAGCTCGAGGACCGCGTCGCGGGCTCCGCGCGCGCCTGCGCCGACGAACAGGGTGACCTTCCTGGCCTTGTTGATCGCGGTGGCCAGCGCCTCGACGTCGGCGTCGTTCGGCACGACGCGCGCCGGGCAGGCGCCCGGGACGAGGATCGGGGCGTCGTCGTCGGGCACCCGCTCGTCGGCGACGTCGCCCGGTAGCGTGAGCACCGCGACGCCGGGCGCGGCCAGCGCGTGCTGGATGGCGGACCGCGTGACCCGGGGCAGCTGGGCCGCCGTCGAGATCATCTCCGAGAACACGGAGGCCTCGGTGAAGATCCGGTCGGGGTGCGTCTCCTGGAAGAAGCCGGTGCCGATCTGCGCGCTCGGGATGTGCGAGGCGATGGCGAGCACGGGGACCTTGGACCGGTTCGCGTCGTAGAGGCCGTTGATGAGGTGCAGGTTGCCCGGCCCGCACGAGCCGGCGCAGACGGCCAGCTCGCCCGTCACCTCGGCGTCGGCGGCTGCCGCGAACGCCGCCGCCTCCTCGTGGCGCACGTGCACCCAGTCGATGCCGTCGGTGCGGCGCACGGCGTCGACGACGGGGTTCAGCGAGTCCCCGACGATGCCGTAGATGCGCTTCACCCCGGCGGCGACGAGCTGGTCGACGAGGTGTTCGGCGACGGTCCGGGCCATGACAAGACCTCCTGGTGACGACGGCGGGTCCGTCTCGATCCTGCCTCCGCCGCCGTTTTTCCGCAGGACGTCCGCGAGTGAGGTGGCGCACCCCTTGACCTCAACCATTGTTGAGGTCACACGATCGAGACATGACGACGACCGCACCGGCACCTGCCTCCGCCCCGACCGTCCCGCAGCGCGTCCGGGACCTCGTCGCCCGGGTCACGGGGGACGAGAAGCACGACCCGAGCGCCCACTCCACGCTCGACGTCGTGTGGACGCTGTACGACCAGGTGCTGCGGGTGGACCCCGGGCACCCCGACGACCCCGACCGCGACCGGTTCCTGCTGTCCAAGGGGCACGGCCCGGCGTCCACGTACGCGGTGCTGGCCGCGAAGGGCTTCTTCCCCGCGACATGGCTGGACGACGTCGCCTCCTTCGACTCGCCGCTGGGTCACCACCCCGACCGCACGCTGGTGCCGGGCATCGAGATCGGCAGCGGCTCCCTCGGCCACGGCCTGCCGCTCGCCGTCGGGCTGGCGCTGGGCCTGCGCGGCCGGACCCCCGCCCGCGTCGTCGTGCTGGTCGGGGACGCCGAGCTCGACGAGGGCAGCAACGCCGAGGCGATCCAGGTCGCGGGCCGGTACGGCCTCGGGAACCTCACGTGCGTCGTCGTCGACAACCACAGCGACAACCTCGGCTGGCCCGGCGGCATCGCGTCGCGGTTCGCGCTCGAGGGCTGGGCCGC
The DNA here is from genome assembly GCA_023241745.1 of Isoptericola peretonis. Taxonomy (GTDB): domain Bacteria; phylum Actinomycetota; class Actinomycetes; order Actinomycetales; family Cellulomonadaceae; genus Isoptericola; species Isoptericola peretonis. The sequence continues at coordinate 729,083 of JALQCY010000003.1, forward strand.
CGCCGAGGTGCGCACGCACGACCAGCCTCGCCTGACGGCGGCGCTGCGGCGCACCGTCCCAGACCGCCCCACGGTCGTGGTCGTCGACACGACGGCGAAGCCCGGCACCACCGTGAAGGAGTCGGCATGACCACCCTCGCCCCGGCGGCGCCGGCGCTCGACCTGCGCACTCGCTTCTACGACGAGCTGGACCCGCTGCTCGATGCGCATCCGCACGTCGACGTCGTCCTGGCAGTCATCGGGTCCGGCTACATGTCCCGCGCCATCGAGCGCCACCCCGGCCGCGTCATCGACGTGGGGATCCGCGAGCAGGCGCTGATCGGCGTCGCGGGCGGCCTCGCGCTGGCCGGTCGGCGCCCGATCGTGCACACGTTCGCGTCGTTCCTGGTGGAGCGGCCGTACGAGCAGGTCAAGCTCGACCTCGGACACCAGGACGTGGGCGCCGTGCTGGTGAGCGCGGGCGCGTCGTACGACGTGTCCGCCGGCGGCCGCACCCACCAGTCGCCCGCGGACGTCGCATTGATCTCCGCGCTGCCCGGGTGGACCGTGCACGTCCCCGGCCATGCCGACGAGGTGGCGGAGATCCTGCACCGCGAGGCTGCCGGCACCGGCCGCGTCTACGTACGCCTCTCGGGGCAGCGCAACACCCGGCCGCATCCCGTCGACGGGCGGCTGCACCTGCTGCGCGACGGCGTGGACGCACCCCTGGTCGTCGCCGTCGGGCCGATGCTCGACACGGTGCTGGAGGCCACCGCCGACCTGCCCGTCCGCGTCGCGTGGACCGCCACCCCGCACCCGCTGGACGCCGAGGGCCTCCGCGCGCTGGCGGGTCCCACCCCGGTGCTCGCCGTCGTCGAGCCCTACCTCGAGGGCACCAGCGCCGCGGCGGTCGCGGCCGCCCTGGTCGACCGGCCCAGCCGCGTGCTGCACGTCGGCGTGCCGGGCGAGACCGAGCTGCGCCGGTACGGCACGCCACGCGACCACGCCGCCGCGCACGGCCTCGACGCGGTGGGCGTGAGGACGCGGCTCAGGAGCCTGCTGGGCTGAACGGCGGCGCGGTCTCGCGCACGTCCAGCCCGGCGAGGTCGGGCGCGGCCCACCCGTCAGGGCCGCGCCCGACCTCCAGCACGGCGACCACCGTCTCGCGGTCCATCGGCAGCGGCCCGCCGATACGCGGAGAGGCCGCGCCCGTGCCGTCCGGCTCCCAGCGCACCGGGATCCCCTGGGTCTCGAGCGAGCCTTCGTCCACGACGACGAGGACCAGCGCCTCGGTGGCGTCCCCGTACACGCCACGGAGAACGGCTGCCAGGCCGCTCGCCGTCGTCGCGTGGACGTGTCCGGCGTCGTCGACCAGGGTGCGGCGCGTCGCGACGTCGTACTCACCGAACCGCCCGCAGGCCTCCCAGTCGTCGCTGAAGGCCACGTGCAGCAGCCGTCGTCCGGTCATCGGTCCTCCTGGTGTCGCCGTCATGACTGGTGTCGTCGGTCGTAATGAAACGCTGACGTATCATTAGAGCATGGACACGACGACCGACCGACCTGGCGCGCGCCGCGGACGCCCGCGCCGGGACGAGGCCGAGGGGCGGCGGGCGGCGATCCTCGACGCGGCGACCGCCCAGCTCGCCGAGCACGGGTTCGCGGGCACGACGATCGAGGGGGTCGCCGCGTCTGCCGGCGCGACCAAGCGCACGATCTACAGCCACTTCACCGACAAGCCCGGACTCTTCCTCGCTGCCGTGGAACGCCTGCACCGGCACGAGCAGGAGGGCGTCCAGGGCGGAGACGACCTCGAGGAGGTCGCTGCCCGCATCGTGCGCACGCTGCACGGCGACGACGCCGTGACGCTGCACCGGCTGGTGATCGCCGAGTCGCGCCAGCTCCCGGGGCTCGCGGCCGACTTCTACGAGCGTGGTCCGGCGCGCTCCGTCGACGTCCTGGCGACGTTGCTCGCCGCCGAGCACCCGGATCTCGACGCGGTGCACGAGCACGCCGAGGAGCTGTACACGCTGCTGCTCGGCGAGCCGCACCGGCGCCGGCTGCTCGGCCTCGAGCCGGCACCCACGGCTGCAGGAGCTCTCGCGCACGCCCGACGCGCGATCCGGACGGTGCTCGGACGGTCCGGCGCGACACCGGCCTAGGGTGGCCCGGTGAGCAGCGACGTGCGCAACATCGGGACCGCCCTCGAGAGCATCCCCGGGCCCTGGCAGCCCCACCTGCTGGCGAGCGTCAACGACTACGCCGTGAAGGTGGTCAAGCTCGACGGCGAGTTCGTGTGGCACACGCACGACGACACCGACGAGCTGTTCCTCGTGCTCAGCGGGCGGCTCACGATCCAGCTCCGCGACCGCGACGTCGTCCTCGGCCCGCTCGACGTGTTCGTGGTGCCGAAGGGCGTCGAGCACTGCCCGCGCGCGGACGGCGAGGTGCACGCGCTCCTCGTCGAGCCGACCGCGACGGTCAACACGGGCGACGCCGGCGGCGAGCGGACGGCGCCGCTGCGCGAGCTGGGCTGAGCGCGTGGGAGACGCGAGCGCGGCCTACGCGGCGCGCGCGGACGAGTACACGGCGCTGTTCGGGTCGATGGACGCCGTGCACGACGACGACCGGGACCTGGTCGCGCGGTGGGCCGCCGGGCTGACGGGCCGCGTGGTCGACGCCGGCTGCGGGCCGGGCCACTGGACGGACTTCCTCGCCGGCCTGGGGCTGGACGCGGAGGGCGTGGACCTGGCGGACCCGTTCCTGGAGCGCGCCCGCGCGCAGTACCCGGACGTCCCGTTCCGCCGCGCCGCCCTGGGCGACCTCGGCGTGCCCGACGGCGCCCTCGGCGGCGTGCTGGCCTGGTACTCGATCATCCACACCCCGCCCGAGGCTGTGGACGGCGTGCTCGCCGAGCTCGCCCGCGCCGTCGCGCCGGGCGGTGGGCTGCTGCTCGGGCTCTGCCGCGGCCCGCGCGTCGAGCCGTTCGACCATGCCGTCACGAGGGCCTGGTTCTGGCCGGTCGAGGAGCTTGCCGCGCGCGTCCAGCGGGCCGGGTTCGACGTCGTGGAGACGGCCGAGCGCGCCGACCCGGGGGTACGTCCGCACGGCGCGATCAGCGCGCGGCGTCGGGCGGCGGGTCCAGGGTGACGATCGCGCCCCGGAGCGCCCAGACCGGCACCGCCGCCGACGGGTTCCCCGCCGCCTGAGCACGACGGCCGTGGGCGTACCGGTCGAGGATCGTCAACCCAGTACTCGTCGACGTACCCGAAGGCGGGAACCTTTGACCATGAGAGGGCATCTCAATCAAGGTTTCGAAGAGACCTTGATCGAGGCCGCCCTCTAGTCCAGGTTGCGCAGCGCCGCCGGGATCGCCGTGTCCCCGGACGAGAAGCGCACGAAGCGTCCCACGGTCGCGGGCTCGCGGAGCGTGGCGGCGACGACCTGCGCGACGTCGGCACGCGGCACGCTGGTGTCCGTCCCGGAGGGTACGGCGCCGGTCTCGGGCAGGAGGGCGATGCGCCCGGTCGGGGGTTCGTCCGTCAGCGTGCCGGGGCCGAGGATCGTCCAGTCGAGGCCGGTGGTGCGCAGGTGGTCGTCGGCGGCCAGCTTCGCGTCCGCGTAGGCGAAGAATCCTGCGCTCTGCGGGACGCCGTGCTCCGGCGTCGAGCCCACCCACGACACCATCACGTACCGCCGCACCCCGGCGCTCGCGGCGGCGTCCATGGAGCGGATCGCGGCGTCGCGGTCGACGGCGTACGTGCGCTGCGGGTCGCCGCCGCCGGCCCCGGCGGACCACACGACGGCGTCTGCACCGGCGAGCACGGCGGCGATCTCCTCCGTGCTCGCGTGCTCGACGTCGAGCAGGGCGGGCTCGGCCCCGAGGTCGGCGACGCGGTCGACCTGCTCGGGCTTGCGCACCACACCCACGACGTCCACCACGGGCCCGGTGCCGCCGTCGGCCAGGAGCGGGACCAGCTGGCGCGCGACCTTGCCGAGCGCGCCGATGACGACGACCTTCATGACGACCTCCGAGCGGGCGAGGGACCGGACTCCCACCGTAAGCATCCCCGAGCACGCCGCCACCGTTGCCGGACGGATCGGCAGTCTGTACTCGGGTCGGCACGAATACCTGCCGACTCGAGTACGGAGTGCCGATTCGAGCGCGCCGTCAGCGGGCCCGTGCGATCCGCGCGGCCAGCGCGGCGAAGGCGAGCGCGAGCCCCGCCTGCACGACGACGGCGACGACGAAGCCGTGCGGCAGCCCCTCGCCGGCGTCGCCGGCGCCCGCCGCGGCGGACTGGAACAGCCCACCGAGCACGGCGACGCCCAGGCCGAGCCCGAGCTGCTGCAGCGTGGTGAACAGCCCGCCCGCGACGCCCGCGGCCCAGGTCGGCGTGCGCGACAGGACGGTGCGCAGCACGGGCCCGTACATCAGCGCCTGGGCGGCTCCGAGGGCCATGAGCAGCGGCTGCAGGGCCGCCGTCGTGCCGCCGTGACCGCTGCCGACGACGACCGCGAGCCCGCCGAGCACGGCGGCCTGCGCGACGGCGGCGCCGGTCATCGTCCAGCGGCCGGTGCGACGCTCGATCGCCGGCGTCGCGAGGGCCGTCGCGACGAACGCGCCGCCGAAGCCGAGCAGCAGCACGACCGTGCCCCAGGCGTCGGCGCCCAGCGCTCCCTGGGCGAGCGCCGAGAACTCGTACAGGAACGCCCCGTAACCGGTGAAGAACAGCAGCGTCATGACCAGCCCGCCCCGTACGACGCGGGCGCGCAGCACGCTCGGCGGCACGACCGGCAGCTCGCCGCGGCGCTCCGCCGACCGCTGCGACCGCGCGAACAGGGCGAGGACGCCGCCGGCCGCCGCGAGCATCCCGAGCAGCGCGGGCGGCCAGCCGGCGGACGCACCGAGCGTCAGCGGCACCACGAGCAGCAGCAGGCCGGCGGCGAGCAGGGTCGCGCCGCGCAGGTCCAGCGCCAGCGGCGCCGACGAGCGCGACTCCGGCACCGTCCGCAGCGCGAGGAGGGCCGCGACCGCGATGGCTCCGGTGACGGCCTGCACCTCGCGCCAGCCCAGGTGCTCGCCGGCCATGCCGGCCACCGCGCCCGCGAGCGCCTGCCCGGCGATGGTCGCGACGCCGCTGACCGCGGTGAACAGGGTGACGCCGAGGGCACGCAGCCGGTCCGGTGCGGTGGACTGGATGGTGGACAGCACCTGGGGCGTGAACAGCCCCGCGGCGACGCCGAGCCCGGCGCGCAGCGCGACGAGCAGCGGCAGGGTCGGGGCGAACGCCGCCAGCACGGAGAGCACGGCGAAGGCCGCGAGCCCGACGGCGAGCATGCGGCGCCGGCCGTACCGGTCGCCCAGCCGCCCGGCCACCACCAGGGTGGCGGCGAACGTCGTCGTGTACGCGGAGAGCACCAGCTGGCCGCCCGCCGCGGCGACCCCGAGGTCGGCGGTGATCGCCGGGGCGAGCAGGTTGACCGAGCCGAACGTCATGTTGACGGGCAGGTACGCGACGAGCAGGACGGCGAGGCCGAGGCCGGTGAGGGCCCGCGGCGACGCCGTCGCGACGGCCGCCGGGGTGCCGGCCGTGGTGAGGGTCGTGGTCATGCTCCGACGGTGCGCCGGCGGCCATCCTGGTACCAGGAGCCTGCTGATCGTGGTACCGGCACCACCTGGATGCGCCCGCCGCGCGGGGCGACACTGGGACGGTGATCGCGACGACCCCCGACCGTGCCGCCCTGGGCGCCTTCCTGCGCGAGCGCCGCGGGCGGGTGACCCCCGGGGACGTCGGGCTGCCCGTGAGCGGCCGGCGCCGCACCCCCGGCCTGCGCCGCGAGGAGGTGGCGCAGCTCGCCGGGGTGGGCGTCACCTGGTACACGTGGCTGGAGCAGGGGCGGGCGAAGAACGTGTCCGACCAGGTGCTCGAGGCGGTGGCGCGGGTGCTCCGCCTCGACGACGCGGAGCACCGCCATCTCATGGTGCTCGCCGGCCGGGAGCCCGCCGTCGTGCCCGGCGCGGCGACGCCCGTGCGGCCCGAGCACCTCGCGGTGCTGGAGCGGCTGCTGCCGTACCCCGCGGCGCTCCAGACCGACAGCTACGACCTCGTGGCGTCCAACCGCGCCTACCGCTTCCTGTTTGACGACCTCGACACGCGTCCGGTCGCCGACCGCAACTGCGCGTGGCTGATGTTCACCCACCCGCGGTGGCGCGAGAGCCTCGTGGACGCCGAGGACGTGCTGCGCGACATCGCGGGCCGCCTGCGCGGCAAGGAGCCCGAGTACCGCGACGACCCCCGCTGGCGCGAGCTGTTGACCCGCCTCCGTTCCGCCTCGCCGGACTTCGTGCGGCTGTGGGACTCGTACGACGTCGCGGGGGACCGCACCCAGCTGCGCCGCTACGACTCGCCGCGCGCCGGCCGGCTCGACGTGCACTTCCAGAGCCTGTGGCTGGACCGCGCGCGCGGGGACCGGATCATCGTCATGACGCCTGCAGACGACGGCACGCGTCAGCGGCTGGAGCGGCTCGACTCGCTGGTCGGGGCCGCGCCCGCCGTGACGTCGCGGGACGACGCCGCCACGGGAGGAGCGGCCGCCCGCTGACCTTCGCGGCCGTGGAGGTGGCCGCTCGTCGCGGAATGGCCGTGTCGGGCACCCGGGGCGCGGGGGGATGATGGTCCCCGTGCGTACCATCCGACAGAGCCGCAAGCTGCGCGGCGTCCGCTACGACGTCCGCGGTCCCATCCTCGTCGAGGCCCAGCGTCTCGAGGCCGAGGGCCACCGCATCCTCAAGCTGAACATCGGCAACACCGCGCCGTTCGGCTTCGAGGCACCGGCAGCCATCCAGGCCGACGTCGTGCACCACCTGCCCGAGGCGCAGGGGTACAGCGACTCGCGCGGCATCTACGAGGCACGCACCGCCGTCGCGCAGTACTACCAGTCGCGCGGGCTGCGCGACACGACCGTGGACGACGTCTTCATCGGCAACGGCGTCTCCGAGCTGATCTCGATGGTGCTGCAGGCGTTCGTCGACGAGGGGAACGAGATCCTCGTCCCCGCGCCGGACTACCCGCTGTGGACGGGGGCCGTGACGCTGTGCGGCGGCACGGCGGTGCACTACCGGTGCGACGAGGAGAACGGCTGGATGCCGGACCTCGAGGACCTCGAGTCGAAGATCACCGAGAACACCCACGCCATGGTGATCATCAACCCGAACAACCCCACGGGCGCCGTGTACAGCAAGGAGATGGTGGAGGCGATGGTCGACATCGCACGCCGCCACGACCTCGTGGTCCTCACCGACGAGATCTACGAGAAGATCCTGTTCGACGGCGCCACCCATCACCACGCCGCGGCCGCCGCGGGCGACGACGTGCTGTGCCTGACGTTCAGCGGCCTGTCGAAGGCGTACCGCGTGTGCGGCTACCGGGCCGGGTGGGTCATGGTGTCTGGCCCGAAGGAGACCGCCACCGAGTTCCTCGAGGGCCTCACGCTGCTGGCCAACATGCGCATGTGCGCCAACGTGCCCGCGCAGCACGCCATCCAGACGGCGCTCGGCGGCTACCAGTCGATCGACGAGCTCATCGTGCCCGGCGGCCGGTTCTACGACCAGGCGATGCTGGCCGACAAGCTGCTCAACGAGATCCCCGGCGTCACGTCGGTGCGGCCGAAGGGCGCGCTGTACTGCTTCCCGCGCCTGGATCCGGAGATGTACCCGATCGAGGACGACGAGCAGTTCGTCATCGACCTGCTGCGGGCCAAGAAGATCCTGGTCACGCACGGCACCGGGTTCAACTGGTTCGAGCCCGACCACTTCCGCCTCGTCACCCTCCCCGACGAGGAGGTCCTCACCGAGGCCATCGGCCGCATCGGGGAGTTCCTGGCGACACGTCGCCGGTAGCGACGCGCGTCGCCCTTTCTGCAACTGACGGTTGCGCATCGCCCGTAGGGCGTCTAGCGTGATGTGCAACCAATAGTTGCAGGAGGGGTCATGGAACTCGGGAGCATCGAGCGCGAGATCTTCGTCGAGGCGTCGCCGGAGGTCGTCTTCGAGGTGGTGAGCCGCCCGGAGCACGTCAAGCAGTGGTGGCCGGACGACGCCCTCTACGACCCCGCTCCGGGCGGGACGGGGGAGATCGTCTTCGGCGACCCGGACGCCGACGGGGGCGTCGAGCAGCTCACCGTGGTCGAGTCGCTCCCGCCGCGGACGTTCTCGTTCCGCTGGACGCACCCGGCGGGCGAGGCGGCCCGCGAGGGTAACTCCCTGCTCGTCACGTTCGAGCTCGTGCCGTCCGGCGACGGCACGCTGCTGCGGATGACGGAGACCGGCTTCCGCGAGATGGGTTGGGAGACCGCGGTGCTCGAGCAGCGCTACGCCGAGCACGTCGAGGGCTGGGCGTACTTCCTGCCCCGTCTGGCGCCGTACGCCGAGTCGCTGGAGGTGCGGTCGTGACACCGGCCCCGGGCTCGGTGGACGACGACCTCTGGTCCGCGATCGGGGACCCGACCAGGCGCCGCATCCTCGACCTGCTGCTCGCCGACGGCGGCGGCACCGCGACGTCCCTGAGCCAGCGGCTGCCGGTCACCCGGCAGGCGGTGGCCAAGCACCTGGACGTGCTCGACCGCGCAGGTCTCGTCCGCTCGGCCCCCGTGGGCCGGGAGAGGCGATGCCAGGTCGACGCCGCCCAGCTCGCCCGCGCGGCGGACCAGCTGGCGGCCGTCGGCCGGATGTGGGACGCCCGGCTGCAGCGCATCAAGGGGATCGCCGAGGCGATCCAGACGGCCCGGCACGACGAGGGCACCCCGGACGACCCACAGCACGGTTGAGAGGAGAGCACGATGGTGGACATCCTGCACCGGATCGGGGTCACGACCCCGGCACCGGAGACGACGACCCAGCGGGTGTACGACGCCCTGACGACGGTCGAGGGTCTGGCCGCCTGGTGGACCGAGAAGACGACCGGCGACGCCGGCCTCGGGGGCGAGCTCGAGTTCCGGTTCCCGGACGGCGGCTTCGACATGGAGGTCACCGAGCTGCGCCCCCGCGAGCGGGTGGTGTGGCGCGTGGTCGGCGGCCCGGACGAATGGGTGGGCACGACGATCGAGTGGGAGCTGTGTCAGGACGGCGACTGGACCGTCGTGCTGTTCGCCCACCGCGGCTGGCGCGAGCCGGTCGAGTTCATGCACCACTGCAGCACGAAGTGGGGCTCCTTCCTGCTGAGCCTCAAGTCCCTCGTGGAGGACGGCGAGGGCGCGCCGTCGCCCCGGGACGTGAAGATCGACAACTGGGGCTGAGCCCCGCCCCCGCGTCATAGGGCGTCACGTCGACCGCGCCACGGCGCGGTCGACGTGCGCGCGGGTGGCCGCGAACGCGGCGGCCAGCTCCCGCGCCTGGCCGGGGTACTCGGCGTGCCCGGCGGAGTGCACGGCCAGCTCCAGCTCCGCCCCGGTGCCCGCGAGCTGCGCCGCGGCGACGCCGTTCGCGACGCCGAACTGCCCGGGCGGGGGCACGTGCGCGTCCCACAGGGCGCACTCGACGCGCGTCGGGACGCGCAGGTACGTCGCCGCGACGGACGCGTCGGTGAGTGCCAGCACGGCGCGGGCCTCCGGGTGCTCGGCCACGTACAGGCGCTGCGCCTCGCCGCTGCCGGTGCACGGCACGGCGAGGCGCGCGTCGTACTGGCCGAAGCTCGGCACCTCCAGCGTGGCGCCCACGAACCGGTCGTCCCACGGCACGGCCAGCGCGCCGACGCCGCCGCCGAAGCTGGTCCCCACGTAGTACAGCGGCAGGTCCCGCGGGTCCCCGGCGACGCCGCCGGAAGCGTCCGCGAGCGCCTCCTGCAGGGCGGTGGCCGCGTGCCACAGGTCGACGGCGCAGCGGCCGAGCACGTACGTCCCCACGTCCTCGATGCCGGCCAGCACGTGCTCGCCGCTCACCGACGGCGCGCCCACCCCGGCGTTGAGGGTGCCGAGCCCGCGCGCCACGGGGAAGATCACCGCCGCGTCGCGCGGCACCCGCTCGAAGGACGGCGCCTCGCGTCCGCCGTACCCGTGCCCGTGCACGATCCCCACGCGGGCGGGCCCGTCCGCCGGCAGCGCGAGCCAGGCGCGCAGCCGCAGGCCGCCGTCGGCGGTGAACGTCACGACGGACACGTCGTGCGACCCCCGCCGGCCGACGGCCTGGGCGACGACGTCGGCCGGCACGCCGCGCGCGGCGGCGTGCCAGGAGCGCCACAGGTCGGCGAAGCCGTCCGGCTCGGCGGCGGGCGGCACGGCGAGCAGGTCGTCGCGGTCGTACCCGTACGTGCCGTCGATCGGGCTGTCGGGGAACCAGGCGTCGTAGGGGGCGGGAAGCGTCAAGGGATCTCCAGGGTCGTGCCGGGGGTCGGCGGCACCGCGCGTGACAGACTGTGCCGCGGGTCGAAAGGGGTGCGGGTGCTCGTCGCAGAACGCAGGGCGCGGATCGTGGCCGAGGTGCGCCGCCGGGGCGCCGCGAGCGTCACCGAGCTGGCGCAGGAGCTGGGCGTCAGCGCGATGACGGTGCGCCGGGACATCGAGGCGCTCGCGGACGCGGGGGAGCTCGACCGGGTGCGCGGGGGCGCGACGACGCGGGGCGAGGCGGTCGACGCCGGCCACGAGCGCGCGTTCGGGGCTCGCACGCAGCACCTGGTCGCGGAGAAGCGGGCCGTCGCCCGCCGCGCCGCGCAGCTCGTGGAGCCGGGCATGGCGGTCGGCCTGTCCGGCGGCACGACGGCGTGGGTGCTCGCGCAGGAGCTGCGCGCCGTCCCCGACCTCACGGTGGTGACCAACTCGCTGCCGGTCGCCGAGGTGTTCCGCCGCCCCGACCGGGCCGACGAGCCGTACACGCAGTCCGTGGTGCTCACCGGCGGCGTCCGGACGCCGTCCGACGCCCTGGTGGGCCCGGTCGCCGTCCGCGCGCTGGAGCACCTGCACCTCGACGTCGTGTTCCTCGGCGTGCACGGCGTCGACCTGCACGCGGGGCTCACCACGCCCAACCTGCTGGAGGCGGAGACCGACCGGGCGATGCTCGCGGCCGGGCAGGACGCCGTCGTGCTCGCCGACCACACCAAATGGGGCGTCGTCGGGCTCACGACCATCGTCGACCTGCACGAGGTGGAGCGGCTCGTCACCGACGACGGGCTGGACGCCGACGCGCGCGAGCTGATCGAGGCGCACGTCGGGGAGCTCTGGGTGGTCCCGGTCGAGCGGGACTGACCCGGGCTTCGGCGCACCGTCGTTCCGTCCTGCCCCGCCGCTCAGCGGGCGGTGCTGGCGCGCGGCACGACGCGCGCGTCCACGACCACGTGCTGCACCGGCAGGTTGGCGCCGGGCGGGGTGGCGATCTGCCGCTCCAGCTCGCCCAGCGCGCGCTCGACGAGCGCCTCCTTGTCGGGGGCGACGGACGTGAGCGACGGCGTGGCGTAGCGGGCGCCGCGCACGTCGTCGATCCCCACCAGCGCGACGTCCTCGGGGATGCGTCGCCCGGCCTCGTGCAGGGCGGGCAGGGCGCCGAAGGCGACCGAGTCGTTGGAGCAGACGATGCCGTCGAGCTCGACGCCGCGGCGCAGGAGCTCGGCGACCGCCCGCTGTCCCTCGCCCGGGGTGAACGACTCGACCTGCGCGACGAGCGCCGGGTCGTCCGCGATCCCGAGCGCGGCCACGGCCTCGCGGTAGCCGGCGTACCGGCGGTCGGCGGCGTCCGACGGGCGGGCGTCGCGCGGGCCGACGAACGCGACCCGGCGGCACCCGACCGACGCCAGGTGCTCGGTGGCGGCGTACGACGCGGCGCGGTTGTCGATCGTCACGTGCGTGAACGGGCTGACGAGGATGTGCTCGCCGAGCAGCACCAGCGGGCCGGGGGAGGTGCGCCGGGTCAGGTCGGCGACGGACAGGGCGCGGGGGATGTGGATGAGCCCGTCGGTCGGGGGCAGGCCGATGCCGTTGGCGACGTCCACCTCGCGCTCGTGGTCGCCCGCGGTCTGCTGGATGAGGATGGACAGCCCGCGCTCGTCCGCGCGCCGCACCAGCAGCGCCGTGAGCTCGGCGAAGTACGGCTCCTCGAGGTCCGGCACGGCGAGCGCCACGATGCCGGTGCGCTCCCTCCTGTGCACGGCCGTCACCTTAGCTCGCGCGGGCGTGAGGACGCTGCGGGCCGCGCGGGTGATCCCGGCGTGCGGCACGGTCACTCCTGCACGCGCAGCGCGACCACGCGGGCCTGCGCTGCGCCGTTGGTGGCGCCGACGACGAGCCGCGCGGCGCGCAGCGGGCCGACGTCGTCCGGCAGCGGGTGCACCCGCAGGCGCCACCGGTTGGCCGTCTCGTCCGCGACGACGACCCATCCCTCGTCGGGCGCGTCCGCGGGCAGCACCTCGACCCGGTAGTCCTTCACGAGGGTCGACATGATCTCGTCGGGCGTGCGGTGGTGGTGCAGCGTGTTGAGCTCGACGTCGAGGTCGTCGTCGAACACCACGCGGACCTCGCGGCCGGTGACCGGCTCGTCCCAGTCGAGACGCAGCCACTCGGCGCGGCCGGGCACCAGCGGGGACGACGCCCACAGGTGCGGGCCGCCGTGGTTGCGGTGGTAGCCGCTCGTGGCGCGCTCGGGGGCGAGGGCGCGGGTGTCGGGGCCGGCGCGGAACACGACGGACCGCCCGCGCAGCGGCTTGGTGGGCCACTGCACCAGCAGCTCGTCGGAGCTGATCTGCACGTTCTGGTCGTCGTTGTCGACGCGGTGCACCAGCGTGAGCACGCCCGCCGGCAGCGGGGAGGTGAGGCGCACCGCGACGTCCGGGTTGGCGCGCAGCACGACGACCGCGTTCTGCGGCACGGCCGGCGCGAACGGCACCTGGGCGGTGACCCACCGCTCGTCCCCTGCCGTCACGGTGACGTCGGTCTTGGCCTCCAGGTGCGCGGGCACCACGTTCTGCGGCTTGCCGGTGGACCACACCTCGACGCCCAGCGTCGTGTCGCGGCGGGCCGAGACGAGCAGCTCGATCGTCTCCAGGCGGGGGTCCACGGGCAGCACGACGCCGAGGTCGACGTCGAGGTCGTAGACGTCGAAGTCGTAGGGGTCGCCGTCCGTGGGCTCGGCGACGGGCGCGGCGATCCGCGTCGTCGTGCTGGAGGCGGTGACGCGGGCGCGGCGGGCGAGGTCGTGCGGGTCGGTGTTGGCGATCCCGACGGCGGGCGCGTCCCAGCGCAGCAGCGTCTGGCGCAGCTCGTCGAGGTGGTCGGCGTAGATGCCGCGCGGGGTGGTGCCGCGCTCCACGCACAGCGCCGCCGCGGTGCCCGCCGCCTGCCCCATCGCGCCGCAGGTGGCCATGACGCGGGCCGCGCCGAACGCGATGTGCGTGGCCGAGACGTCGCGTCCGGCGAACAGCAGGTTCTCCACGTTCGCCGAGTACAGGGAGCGGTACGGGATCTCGAAGACGCCGTCGGAGAAGCGCTGGACCGCGCCGGCACCCTCGGCGTACATGCCCTGCGCGGGATGCAGGTCGATGGACCAGCCGCCGAACGCGACGCCGTCGTCGAACACGGTCTGGTCGACGACGTCGCCCTGGTGCAGCGTGTAGTCGCCGACGAGGCGCCGGTACTCGCGCTTGCCCGGCACGTTGCCGATCCACTCGAGGGTGAGGTTGTCGGCGTCGAACTTCCCGGAGTTCTTGATGTAGTCCCAGATGCCGAGGATGACGCCCCGCAGCTCGTCGCGGATGCGCTCGTTGTCGTCGACGATGTCGAGCTCGCCGCCCCACTCGATCCACCAGTAGTGCGCGCCCGAGTCGCCGCTGCGGATCACGCGGTTCATCGGGATGGGCGTGGTGGTGATGTCGATCGCGGTCTCCGGCGCCACGTACTTCACGGGGTGGCCGAGGTCCTTGGTGTAGAAGAGCAGCGTGGAGCCGAGGAACTCGCGGACCGGCTCCGGCGGTGCCCACTCCTCGCCGAACTCGGCCTGCGACTCCTTGCCGAGCCGGTAGCGCGCACCGGCCAGGTACCCCACGAGCCCGTCGCCGGTGCAGTCGAGGAAGACCGGTGCGGTGAACGTCGTGAGGATCTCCGAGCCCATCGTCCAGCCGGTGACGGACTCGATCCGTCGCGCGTCCTCCGGCCCGGTGGCGGTCACCTCACGCACGTCCGTGTTGAGGAACAGCCGCAGGTTCTCCTCGCGGCGCGCGGTGTCCAGCACGACGTCGTCCCAGTAGACCGGGTTGCCCTCGGGGTTGCGGTACTGGTTCTCGACGTACATCTCGCCGACGATCCCGGTCTCGCGCGCCCAGCGCTGGTTGCCGTGCGCGGTGGCGCCGCACACCCACACCCGCACCTCGGACGAGGAGTTGCCGCCCAGCACGGGGCGGTTGTTCACCAGCACGACCTTGCGGCCCAGCCGCGCGGCGGCGACCGCCGCGCTGACGCCGGCGAGCCCTCCTCCGACGACGACGACGTCCGCCTCGACGGTCTGCGTGCGCATGTTCTCCTCAGTCCTTCGGTGGTGCGTGATGGTGCGTGGTGGTGCGGGTGTGCGGCGCCTGCCGGACTCAGCCGTCGGCGGCCAGCACCTCGACCTCGTAGACGCGGGCGACGTCGGTCGCCGAGCTCGACGGGTCGGTGACGACCAGTCGGACCTGGTCCGCCGTGGTGATGGGCACCGGCAGCGTGACCGTGGCCGAGGTGTTGTTCGTGACCTGTCCGGCCGGCACCCAGCCGGCAGCCGAGTGCAGCTCCACGGAGAAGGAGCGCAGCACGTCGGCGGTGCCGGTCGCCTTGCTGTACCCGCTGCGGACCCGGACGGTCTCCACCGCCTGTGCCGTCCCCCAGTCGGCGGTGAGCACCGGTCGGGCGTCGTCCGCCGCGGAGATCCAGCGGCTCGCGTCGACGCAGGACCCGTCGACGGCCAGCGCGCCGCCCGTGTCCGCCCGCAGGGTGGAGGACACCGTGACGTCCGCGCCGCGGGCCACGTTGACGTCCGAGGCCTCGCCGCGGAGGCCCGCCACCACCTCGGCGGCCGACGAGCCTTGCGGCGTCCCGCCCGTGCGGGGCACCGTGGCGTGGAACAGCTCGCCGGCGCTCGGCACCGTGACGTAGAGCTGGTCGGTGCCGGGCGTGGCGGTCACGGCGGAGAGCCGCTGCGCGCCCGTCCGGGCGTCGCCGAGCGTGCCGAAGCGCCACGTGCTCTCGCCGCGCACCTGCTCGGCGCGCAGCACCGCGCTCTGCTGGCCGGTGACGCACGAGGTCGTCTCCACGACGGCGTACACGCGGGTGGTGGCCCCGGCCGACGTGGTCTCGATCGCGGCCGACGTCTCGACGCCCGGGCCGAGCGCGTCGAGATCGAGCACGGTCTCGCGCTGCCACGCGGTCCCGTTCCACCGCGCGAACCGCACGTCGTACCCGTCGAACGCCGTGACGCCCTCCGTGCGGAACCGGTAGGCGATCCCGTCGAGCTGGTCGCCGTGCACGGACAGCTTCGCGGTCTGGAGGGCGGGCCAGTACGAGCCGATGTCCTCGCCGTCGACGTACGGCTGGTAGACGACCGCTCCCGGTGTCGACGGGGTGACGGGCGTCGCCAGGGTGTTCCCCGCCACGTCGTGGAACGAACCGTCCGCCGGGTCGTAGACGGCGTACGAGCCGAGGTGCCGCGACGGGTCGGCGGGCCAGGGGCCCCACTCCCACAGCAGGTGCACCCGTCCGTCGCTGCCCACCTTCAGGTCGTCGGGGTAGAACGAGTGGTCCCGCGCGTCGGCGACTACCGCCGCCCGTGCCCACGAACCGGTCCCCGTGTCGAAGCGGTACAGGTTGCCCGTGCGCGCCTGACGCTGGTCGGCCCCCGCCCGGGCCATGACGTACACGTCGCCGTCGGCGCCGCGCGCCGTCACCGGGTAGGTGATGGCGAGGTCCTGGTCGGGCATCTCGCTGGAGACGTCCACCAGTGACGTGACGTCGCCCGGCGTCGTCGTGCGGAAGTAGTTCCACTGCTCGTGGTGCATCGAGACGAAGGCGTGGACGTGCCCGGCGCCGTCCACGACGATCGACGGCTGGTTGTGGCCGTTGTCGTCGACGAAGGTCGCGCAGACGCCGTCGGAGGCCCGCAGGCAGCCGTCGGTCCACGCGCCGTCCGCGCCGCGCGCGGCAACATGGATCTCGTGCGTCGCGGCGGTGCGGCCCGGGGCGTTGTAAGCGACGTACGTGGTGCCGCCGACGACGTCGATCGGCTTCCACCAGCCTGCCTGGTTGGACGAGTCGACCGTGAACGGGAGCTCGTCGACGTGCGCGGAGTGCTTGGCGTGCGCCGTGGGGACGGCGGCGGCCGCCGCCGGCGGGGCGGTCACGCCGACCGCTGCTGCCGCCGCGAGGGCGGCTGCGGCGGCCTGCAGCGTGCGGGTGGGGCGTCGTCGCATGGTTCCTCCTTGAACCGTGGTCAGGACACGAGGGGCGGGCACGGTCGGGTCAGCCGATGAGCTTCTGTGCGGCCTCGCCGGCCTGCTGCATGGCCGTCTTCGGGTCGGTCTTGCCGACGAGGACGGCCTGCACCTGCTCGGCGATCTCGGTCTCGATCTGCGAGTACGCGGTGAACGCCCAGAACGGGTTCGACGACGACGTCGCGGTGATGCGCTCGTTGAACAGCGACCCGAACACGTCGGACGACACGACCTCGGACTGCTGCGCCTCGGTGGTCACCGGCGGCAGGCCGCGCACCTCGTAGTCGGCCAGCACGGTGTCGAGGTCCGACGTCGCGAACTGCGCGAAGTCCGCCGCGGTCGCGGCGCCCTCCCCGTCGACGACGGCGATCGCGCCGCCCCACACCAGGGCGCGAGGCGTGTCGCCGGCCTTGAGGACCGGGCGGGAGACGGGCACGAGCTTGCTGCCGAGGTCCTTGTCCGGCGACTCCTCGGTGACCGCACCGCGGCCGACGGGGGCGTCGTCGTAGATGGCCGCGCGGCCCTGCGCGAACAGGGAGCGGGCGTCGAAGCGGTCGACGTCGGCGGCGATGAGCTTCTGGTCGTACAGGGACTTGTACCAGGTGACCGCCTCGACCGAGGCGTCGTCGCCGATGGTGACGGTGTCGCCGTCGACGAGGGGGCTGCCGAAGGTCTCCATCCAGATGAGGATGTCCTTGAGCTGCGCCGCCTTGGTCGACGCGGCGTAGGGGATGAGCCCGCCGCCGAGGCCCTTGAGGTCCTTGAGCGTCTTCTCGAACTCGTCGATCGTCGTCGGGAACGCGTCGCCGGAGACGCCGACCTTCTCCAGCAGCGCGGAGTTGGTGACCAGGCCGATGGCGCCGATCGTCCAGGGCAGGCCGTACTGCACCCCGTCGAACTGGGCGGCGGCGAGCGCGGCGTCGGTGTACCCACGGCCCTCGGTCAGGGCGGACAGGTCCTGGAGCTTGCCCATGGCGGCGAGCGAACCGAGCCACGCGACGTCCACGTGGGCGGCGCCGGTGAACTGGCCGCCCTTCACCTGCAGGGTGAGCTGGTTGATGTACTCGTTGTACGGGAACGAGACGTCGTTCACGGTGACGTCGGCATGGTCCTCGTAGGCCTTGACGATCGCCTCGAGGGCGGGCGCCGCGGCCTCCTCGGTGAAGGACCAGGACGAGAACGCGAAGTCGGTCCTCGCGCCGCCGGTCGCGGCGGCCGAGGCGGCGCCGCCGCTCGCGGCGGGCGCGGACGGCGCACAGGCGGCGAGGGCGGCGGTGCCGGCGCCGATGCCGAGCAGCTGGAGCATGCGCCGGCGCGAGACGGCCGACTGCATCAGGGGGTTCGTGGACATGGGGATCCTCCGCATCGAGGGTCGGGTCTGTTTGGGTGGGTTCGGGGTGAGCGGTCAGCCCTTGACGGCGCCGGCGGTGAGGCCGCCGACCAGATACTTCTGCAGGGCGATGAAGGCGATCGCGACGGGGAGCGACACGACGAGCGACGCCGCCATGAGCTCGGGCCACGCCGTGGAGGCCTCGCCGATGAAGGTGTTGACCAGGCCGGGCGGCAGGGTCTGCTTCTCCGGGCCGGCCAGCGTGAGAGCGAAGACGAAGTCGTTCCAACCGCGGACGAACGCGAACAGGCCGGCGGCGATGAGGCCCGGCGCCGCCAGCGGCAGCACGATCGAGTGGATGATCCGCAGCCGGGAGGCGCCGTCGACGCGCGCCGCCTCGATCAGCTCGTCGGGGATCGTGTCGAAGAAGCCCTTGAGCATCCACACGCACAGCGGCAGCGTGAACGTGGTGAAGCTGAGCACCAGGGCGGTGTACGTGTTGAGCAGGTTGTACGCGCTGAACACGCTGTACAGCGTCACCAGCAGCAGGGCCTGCGGGAACATCTGCGACGCCAGCACCAGGTACATCAGGGAGCGCCGGCCGCGGTAGCGGAACTTGGAGAACGAGTACCCCATGTACGCCGACACCAGCACCGACAGCACGGCGGTGATCACCGAGACGATGACGCTGTTGCGCAGGTAGCCGAACAGCTGCTCGTTGGCGGCGAGCGACGCGAACGCGTCCAGGGTGGGCGCCGCGGGGAAGAACCGGGGCGGGTAGGCGAACACCTGGTCGCGCGGTGTCAGCGACGTGGCCAGCAGCCAGTACACCGGCAGGAGGCCGAAGCCGCCGCACACGATCACGGTGGCCCACGCGGCGATGCGCACACCGGGACGCTCGGAGCGCAGGCCGCCGCGGCGCAGCCGCTGGGGCGGCCGGGGCGTGCCGCCGCCGACCCGGGACGACGGCGTGGACGGGGTGGGCGTGGCGGGGAGCTGTGTCGTCGCGCTCATCGCTCCTCTCCCTTCTCCGAGAAGCGGACGTACACGACGACGAGCGCCATGAGCAGCACCATCCACAGCAGGCCCAGCGCGCCGGCCTTGCCGAGGTCGTAGCCCTGGAAGGCCGTCTCGTACACGGCGGTGGCGAACGTCTGGGTGGCGCCCGCGGGGCCGCCGCCGGTGAGGACGTAGATGATGTCGAAGTGCTGGAAGTTCCAGATGAACTCCAGCAGCACCACCAGGCCGACGATGCCCTTGAGGTGCGGCAGCGTGATGGAGAAGAAGCGGCGGACCGTGCCCGCGCCGTCCATCTCGGCGGCCTCGTGCAGCTCGACCGGCACGGTCTGCAGGCCGGCCAGGAGCATCACCATCATCCAGGGGAACGACTGCCAGGTCTTCGCCAGGATCACGGCGCCCATCGCGGTGCCCGGCTGGGCGAGCCACGCCTGCGGGTCGTCGACGAGGCCGAGCCCCTGCAGCAGCGCGTTCATCACGCCGTAGTTGGCGTTGAAGATCCACATCCACAGGAACGACACGACGACGCCGGGCACCAGCCAGGGGATGAGCATGAGCCCGCGGAGCACCTTGGCGCCGCGGATCCTCGTGTTCAGCGCCAGCGCGAGGGCGAACCCGATGACGAACGGCAGGATCGTGGTACCGAGCGTGAAGACCATCGTCTGGCGCAGCAGGCGCAGGAAGTCGCCCTGCAGCACCTCGACGACGTTCTGGAGCCCGACGAACGTGCGCCCGGGCAGCACCAGGCTCTGCTCGAAGAACGCCGTGACCAGCGCGGCGATCAGCGGGTAGAGCACCACGCCCGCGAGCAGCGCGACGCCCGGCAGCAGCAGCAGGACGGCGAACTGTCCGTCGCTCAGCCGACGCGGTGTCGTCTGTGACTTTCTGTGTTCAAGAGTGTGAGTTTGTGAACTCGACATGGCCACGTCCCTGTGGGTCATCGTCGGCGACGAGGGTGATGATCTGGTGTCCGCGACACACTCTGGCGGATCTCGGCCGATCTGGTCAAACGCCCACGGTCTCGGTGCGGTAACAACTGTGCACCAGAGAGAACATCACCGCACAGAAGTTCTCATAGAAATGAACAGACGAGAGCCGCCGGGCTCGACGCACGGCGTCGGGCTCGGCGGCTCTCGTCGAGCAGCGGGTCGCAAGGGCTCCGCGGGTCAGTCCACGGCCTCCACGCGGAGCACCAGCGAGGACTCGGGCGCGGCCTCGGGGGCCTGGAGCCCGGAGACGGCGAGTGCGCGGCCGGTGAGCACGACGCCGCGGGGGACGTCGTCGGGGCGGGCGGGCATCGGCTGCGGCGTCACGCCGTCGGACGCCACGGCGCCGTCGGCGGACGGCAGCCCGAACCACGGCGGCACGGACCAGACTCCGAAGGCGTCGCGGCTCAGCGGCAGCGGGGTGACGCGGTAGCGGCGCTCGGGGTCCAGTCCGCGCAGGGTGAACCGGCCGGGCGGTGCGGTGGCCGGCCGGGCGAGCGTCACCACCTGGAACAGCGCCCGGCTGCGGTCGGTCGCGACGACGCCCCACACCAGCTGGGTGTCGGGGTCTGCGGCGTCGTGACGCACGAGGGTGCCGGTGTGCAGCAGGGTGCGCTCGGCCTTGTACAGCTCGACCCAGCCGCGCAGGTCGGCGATCTGCTCGGGCGTCGACCGCGTGAGGTCCCACTCGATCCCGAAGTGCCCGAACAGCGCCGTCGCCGCGCGGAACGCCAGGGAGTGCGCGCGGCGGGTCTGGTGGCTGACGTCCGCCGCGACGTGCGCGCCGAGGTACTCCAGGGGCAGCAGCTGCGCCGTCCACGGCTGCATCTGCTGCCGCTCCAGCGGGTCCGTGCAGTCCGACACCCACACCCGCTGCGTGTGCTCGGCGACGCCCAGGTCGACGCGGCCGCCGCCCGACGAGCACGACTCGATCTCCAGCCCGGGGTGCCGCCGCCGCAGCTCTGCCATGACCCCGTAGGCGGCGAGCGTCTGGGCGTGCACCACCGGCCGCCCGTGGGTGCCCGAGCCCGGGTCGACCAGGTCGCGGTTGTGGTCCCACTTGACGTAGTCGACCCCGTACCGCCCGATCAGGGCGCTCATGCGCTCGAGCACGTACGCGGCGGCCTCCGGGTTCGACAGGTCGAGCACGTGCTGATGGCGGGACGGCACGGTCGTGCGGCCGCCGGCCCCCATGACCCACTCGGGGCGGGCGCGCGCGAGGTCGCTGTCCAGGTTGACCATCTCGGGCTCGAACCACAGGCCGAACTCCATGCCCAGGCCGTGCACGTGGTCGGCGATCGGGTCCAGCCCGTCGGGCCAGACGTCCTCGTCGACGTACCAGTCGCCGAGGCCCCGGGTGTCGTCGCGGCGCCCGCGGAACCAGCCGTCGTCGAGCACGTACCGCTCCACGCCGAGCTCCGCCGCGGCGTCGGCGAGCGCGGTGAGCCGGCCGAGGTCGTGGTCGAAGTAGACGGCCTCCCACACGTTGAGCGTCACCGGCCGCGGGCCGCGAGGGTGACCGGTGCGCCGCCGCAGCATCCGGTGCAGGCGCGCCGCCTGCGCGTCGAGCCCGTGGCCGTGCACGCCGTAGACCCACGGCGTGCCGTACTCCTCGCCCGGCGCGAGGGTGACCTCGCCGGGGAGCAGCAGCTCCCCGCCGCCCAGCACCTGCTCGCCGGTGGGTAGGCGCTCCGCCCAGTGCCGGTGGTTGCCCGACCAGCCCACGTGCAGGCCCCACACCTCGCCGCCGCCGAAGCCGAAGCCCGGCACGCCCACCGTGAGGAGCGTGGCGGCGTCGGCGCCCGTCCGGCCGCGGCGCCCCTCGCGCAGGTGCGTGCCGACGGTCAGGTCGTGGCGCTGCGGCACGCGCTCCTTGCCCCACCGGCCGGTGAGGTCGAGCACCTCGCGCGCCCGCGCCGGCACGGGGAGCACCACGGCGAGCTCGTGCACCCGGTACCCGGCGCCGTCGTTGCGGAGCGTCGCGCGGGTGCGCAGCACGCCGTCGGGGGTGAGCTCGACGTCCAGCACGAGGACGAGCTCCGCGACCGCGTCCACCGCCTCGACCCTCAGCGCCCCCGCCCCGCCCTCGGTGAGGCCCTGGCCGAGGCGGCCGCCGCAGAGCGTCGCGACCGTCGTCGTGAACCGGGGCGACCAGGCCTGCCCGTCGCGCTCGCCCACGATGCCGGGCCGGCCCTGCCAGCCGGTGCGCGGTTCGGGCACGAGGGCGACACGCACGGGCTCGTCCGGGCCGTTGTTGGCGAGCGGGGCCGTGGCGGCCAGGGTGACGGCGGCGGCGTCGTCGGCGGTCAGCGGGCCCAGGTCGTCGCCCCAGTGCACGACGGTGGGCAGCTCGCCGCCGCGGACGTCGACCAGCACGCTGACGCCATCCGCGCGCAGGTGGACGACGGCGTCGACGGCGGGGGTGTGGTCGGTCGTGTCGGCGGCGACGGCGCGGCCGGGGGTGACAGTCACCGGACGAGCGTGCCATGTCGGGTGGCGCGCCTCACGCTCGCGCCCGCGATCCGGTCAGATCCGGTCAGGCGACGGCGCCGCGCACCACTCGCAGCCGCCAGCCGACGAGGGCGGCTATGACCGCGACGACGAGCCAGGCGAGGCCGTGCACCAGCGCGTCGTGGGCCTTGGCGACGATCTCCAGGGCGTACCCCGGCGAGGAGTCCTCGAACATCGTCGAGACGTACCAGCGGTTGCCCCAGCGGAACCCGTCGGCGACGGCGAGGCAGAGGGCGACGACCGCGACGATCCGGAAGAGCCCGCGGCCCCGTTGTCTGCGCACGGCGGCAACCCTAGGGCGCGGGCACGGCGGGCGTCAGCCCTCGGGGACCGTCGCCACGGCCTCGACCTCGACGAGCGCACCGGGGCGCGCGGGCGCGACGGCGATGACGGTGACCGCGGTACGCGCCCGCCAGACCTTCGCGGACGCGGCATAGCCCTCGTTCGGGTCGACGGACGGGTCCAGGTAGATGGTCAGCTTCGCGACGTGCTCGGCGTCGGTGCCCGCCTCCGCGAGCACCGCGAGCACGTTGCGCAGCGCCTGCTCCGTCTGCGGGCCGAGCCCGCCCTCCACGAGGGCGCCGTCGGGCCCGGTGCCGTTCTGCCCGCCCACGTAGAGGGTGCGACCGGCGGGCAGGATCATGCCCCACGCGAACGCGGGGTTCTGGTGCAGCTGCGGCGGGTTGACCGGCGTCGGCGTCGACATGGCACGTCCCTTCGTCGAGGTGTGCACCGAGCGTCTCGCAAGCCACCGACAGTCGTTCGGGTTGCGGCCCGGCCGGGCGGGGGAAGACTCCCTGACCATGGACAACGTGGACTACGACCAGCTCGCCGACGACTACGGGTGGCTCGTCGGCGGGGCCGCCATCGCCGTGTACGTGGCGATCGCCGTGATCTTCCTGATCGCGTACATCCGGATCATCCAGAAGGCCGGCTACTCGGGGTGGTGGATCCTCGTCGCCGTCGTGCCGATCCTCAACGTGGTCATGTTCCTCGTCTTCGCCTTCTCGCGCTGGCCCGTGCTGCGCGAGCGGGACGGGCTGCGGGCGGGGCAGGTCTACCCGCGCTGACCGGCGGAGGCGCGTGGGCCGGCCGTCAGGCCCGTGATCGGCTTGGAGGTTTCCTCCAAAACGACCGGGGGGACATTGGCACCGTCGCCGGGGGGTGCGCCCCCTGGACGGCAACCTACGCTGGCGTAGGCTACGAAGGCGTAGGTTCCCCTGGGCCACCGATCCGGTGGTCCTGGCCGGGACCTCCTCCCATGCCGGAGCAGCCCCAGCCCCGCCCAGGGGCCGACAGCGAAGGAGAACGCGTGCCGCACACCCCCACCGGCGAGCCCGACGCCGCGCCCGCCGACATCGCGCCCGTTGATGTCGAGCCCCTGGTCCAGCTCGTCTCGCCCACCGGCGAGCGTGTCGTCGAACCCGACAACGCGGGCTACCGCTCGCGTGTCGACCACCTCACCTCCGAGGACCTGCGCGCCCTGTACCGCGACATGGTGCTGACGCGACGGTTCGACGACGAGGCCACGGCCCTGCAGCGCCAGGGCGAGCTCGCGCTGTACGCGCAGGGCCGTGGCCAGGAGGCCGCCCAGGTCGGGTCGGCGTACGCGCTGGCCCCGCAGGACTACGTGTTCCCCTCCTACCGCGAGCACGGTGTGCTGCAGGCGCGCGGCGTCGACCCGGTCGACCGCCTCCGCCTGTACCGCGGCCAGGACCACGGCGGCTGGGATACCGAAGCGCACAACGTGCACCTGTACACCCTGGTCATCGGCTCCCACGTGCTGCACGCCACCGGCTACGCCATGGGCATCCAGCGGGACGGCGCCGTCGGCACCGGCGACGCCGCCCGCGACGCCGCCGTCGTCACCTACTTCGGCGACGGCGCCACGAGCCAGGGCGACGTGAGCGAGGCCCTCGTCTTCGCGGCGGTCAACAACGCCCCGGTCGTGTTCTTCCTGCAGAACAACCAGTGGGCGATCTCCGAGCCCACGTCGCGCCAGTCGCGGGCGCCGCTGTACCAGCGCGGCGAGGGCTTCGGCATCCCCAGCGTCCGCGTCGACGGCAACGACGTCCTCGCCGTCTACGCCGTGACGGCCGAGGCGCTCGAGCGCGCCCACTCCGGCGGCGGGCCCACCTTCATCGAGGCGTACACGTACCGCATGGGCGCCCACACGACCTCCGACGACCCCAGCCGGTACCGGGAGCGCGCCGAGGAGGACTACTGGGCGCGCCGCGACCCGATCGAGCGTGTCGCCGCGCTGCTGCGCGCGGAGGACGGCTGGGACGACGACTGGGCCGCCGGGATCGACCGCGAGGCCGACGCCCTGGGCGAGCGGCTGCGCACCGAGGTGCGCCAGCTCGGCGCCCCGCCCACCGCGACGATGTTCGAGCACGTCTACGCGACGGAGCACGCGCAGGTCCAGACCGAGCGGGCGTGGTTCGAGCAGTACGAGAACGAGACGAACGAGACGACGGGGGCCACCCGATGAGCGAGACCCTCACCTTCGCCCGGGCCATCACCGAGGGTCTGCGCTCCGCCCTCGAGTCGGACCCGAAGGTCCTCGTCATGGGCGAGGACGTGGGCCGCAACGGCGGCGTCTTCCGCGTCACCGACGGCCTGCAGAAGGACTTCGGCGAGGACCGCGTGGTCGACACGCCGCTCGCGGAGTCGGGCATCGTCGGCACCGCGATCGGACTGGCGCTGCGGGGCTACCGGCCGGTCTGCGAGATCCAGTTCGACGGCTTCGTCTTCCCCGCGTACGACCAGATCACGACGCAGCTCGCCAAGATGCACTACCGCTCGCGCGGCCGCCTGCAGGTGCCCGTCGTGATCCGCATCCCGTACGGCGGCGGCATCGGCGCGGTCGAGCACCACTCGGAGAGCCCGGAGGCGCTGTTCGCGCACACCCCCGGCCTGCGCGTGGTCTCGCCGTCCACCCCGCAGGACGCCTACGACATGATCCGGGCGGCCGTCGCGTCGCCGGACCCGGTGCTGTTCTTCGAGCCGAAGGGCCGCTACTGGTCCAAGGGCGAGGTCGCGGCCGGCCCCTACCCGACGGCGCAGGCCGCGGGGGGCGCGGACGTGCTGAACCGGGCGCGCATCGCCCGCCCGGGCACCGACGTCACCCTCGTCGCGTACGGGCCGACGGTCGCGACGGCGCTCAAGGCGGCCGACACGCTCGGCGCCGAGGGCACCAGCGCCGAGGTGGTCGACCTGCGCGCGATCTCGCCGCTCGACGTCACCGCCGTCGCCGAGTCCGTGAGGCGGACCGGGCGCTGCGTCGTCGTGCACGAGGCGCCCACCTTCCTCGGCTCCGGCGCGGAGGTCGCGGCGCGCGTGAGCGAGGAGTGCTTCTACTCCCTCGAGGCCCCCGTCCTGCGGGTGGGCGGCTTCCACGCGCCGTACCCCGTCGCCAAGCTCGAGCACGAGTACCTGCCGAGCGTCGACCGCGTCGTCGACGCCGTCGACCGCGTGCTGGCCCACTGAGGAGACCGATGACCACCCAGCGTTTCCCCCTGCCCGACGTGGGCGAGGGCCTCACCGAGGCCGAGATCGTCGAGTGGCGCGTCGCCGTGGGCGACACCGTCGCCGTCAACCAGGTGATCGTGGAGATCGAGAGCGCCAAGTCGCTCGTCGAACTGCCCTCGCCGTGGGCCGGCACCGTCACGGCGCTGCTCGCCGAGGAGGGCACGACCGTCGACGTCCGCACCGCGATCATCGAGATCAGCACCGGGGCCGACGCGCCCGCCGGCTCCGACGAGCCCACGTACTACGGTTCCGGCGACGCCGCCGAGGAGACCGCCGGCGAGGGCTCCGGCTCCGTGCTCGTCGGGTACGGCACCGGCGACGGCGGGACCTCGGGCCGGCGGCGGCGCCGGGCCTCCGCCCCGGCCGTCGAGGTCGAGGCGAAGCGCTCGACGTCGAGGTCCGGGGCCCCGACCTCGAGCCCTCGCCTCGACGTGGCCGAACCCGCCCCGGCGCCGGCGCCGGCGCCGACGGGCCCAGCGATCGAGAAGCCCATGGCGAGCGTGCCGGCGTCGGCGGGCGCGCAGAGCCCGCGCGTGCTGGCCAAGCCGCCGGTGCGGAAGCTGGCCAAGGACCTCGGCGTCGACCTCGCGTCGGTGCACCCCACCGGCCCGGGCGGGATCGTCACGCGCGAGGACGTCGTCGCGCACCACGAGGGCGCGGCCCCGAAGACGCTGGCCACCTACCCGGACGACGACCGCCCGTGGCTCGCCTCGGGCACGGTCAGCGAGGACGGCCGCCAGACCCGCGTGCCGGTGAAGTCGGTGCGCAAGCGCACGGCCGAGGCGATGGTGGCCAGCGCGTTCACCGCCCCGCACGTCACCGTCTTCCAGACGATCGACGTCACCAAGACGATGAAGCTGGTCGCCCGCCTCAAGGAGGACCGCGACTTCGCCGATGTGCGCGTGACGCCGCTGCTCATCGCCGCCAAGGCGGTGCTGCTCGCGGTGAACCGGCACCCGCAGATCAACGCGAGCTGGGACGACACCACCCAGGAGATCGTCTACAAGCACTACGTGAACCTGGGGATCGCGGCGGCCACGCCGCGCGGGCTCGTGGTGCCCAACATCAAGGACGCGCACGCCCTCGACCTGCTGGGCCTGGCGAAGGCGATCGCCACCCTCACGTCGACGGCGCGGGCGGGCCGCACCTCGCCGGCGGACATGTCGAACGGCTCGATCACCATCACCAACGTCGGCATCTTCGGCACCGACACGGGCACGCCGATCCTCAACCCCGGCGAGGCCGGCATCCTCGCGTTCGGCGCGATCCGCCAGCAGCCGTGGGTGCACAAGGGCAAGATCAAGCCGCGCTGGGTCACGCAGCTCGCGCTGTCCGTCGACCACCGGCTCGTCGACGGGGAGCTCGCCGCGCGCTACCTGGCCGACGTCGCGAAGGTGCTCGAGGACCCGGCCCGCGGCCTCGTGTGGGGCTGAGCACTCGCCGAGACAGAGAACCCGGGCCCGCGAGATAGAGAACTCGACCTCTCTGTCTCGCGGGCCCGGGTTCTCTATCTCGGCGTCACAGGGGCATGCCGACGTACTGCGTCTCCTGGTACTCGGCGATGCCCTCGAAGCCGCCCTCGCGGCCCGTGCCGGACTGCTTCATCCCGCCGAACGGCGCGGCGGCGTTGGAGATGACGCCGACGTTGAGGCCCAGCAGCCCGAACTCGAGACGCTCGGCGAACGCGAGTCCGCGGCGCACGTCCTTCGTGAAGACGTACGACGCCAGCCCGTACTCGGTGGAGTTGGCGAGCTCGGCTGCCTCGTCCTCGGTGCGGAACGTGGCGACGGGGGCGACGGGGCCGAAGATCTCCTCGGTCATGCAGCGGGCGTCGGCGGGGACGTCGCGCAGCAGGGTGGGCTGGAAGAAGTGCCCCGGCCCGTCGACGCGCGAGCCGCCGACGACCACCTGCGCCCCGCGCGCGACGGCGTCGTCGACGAGCGAGGCCACGGAGTCGACGGCCTTGGCCTCGACGAGCGGGCCCAGCGTGGTGCCGTCGTCCAGGCCGTCCCCGACGACGACGGCACGGAACCGGTCGGCCAGCCGCGAGACGAACTCCTCCGCCACGGACTCGTGCACGTAGAACCGGTTGGCGGCGGTGCACGCCTCGCCCCCGTTGCGCAGCTTGGCCCCCATCGCGCCGTCGACGGCGACGTCGAGGTCCGCGTCCTCGAAGACGACCAGCGGCGCGTTGCCGCCCAGTTCCATGGAGGTGCGCAGCACGTTCTGCGTGGCCGAGCGCAGCAGCGACTGACCCACGGGCGTGGACCCGGTGAACGACACCTTCCGCAGCCGCGGGTCCGCCATGAGCGGCTCGCTCACCGCCGACGCGGAGGCCGACGGCACCACGTTGAGGACGCCGTCGGGCAGCCCGGCCTCCACCATGAGCTGCGCGAACAGCAGCGACGTGAGCGGCGTGAGCCGCGCCGGCTTGAGCACCATGGTGCAGCCGGCGGCGACGGCGGGCGCGACCTTGCGGGTGGCCATCGCGAGCGGGAAGTTCCACGGCGTGATGAGCAGGCACGGGCCCACGGGGCGACGCTGCACCAGCATCCGCAGCGAGCCCTCGGGGGTGTGGGCGTACCGGCTGTCGTCGTGGGTGGCCTGCTCGGCGAACCAGCGCAGGAACTCGCCGCCGTACGTCACCTCGCCGCGGGCCTCGGCCAGCGGCTTGCCCATCTCGAGCGTCATGAGCAGCGCCAGGTCCTCCCGGCGCTCCTGCACGAGGGCGAACGCGCGGCGCAGGATCTCGGCCCGCTCGCGCGCCGCGGTCGCGCCCCACGACGCCTGCGCCGCCGCGGCGGCGTCAATCGCCACGCGGGCGTCGTCGCCCGTGGCGGACGCGACGCGCGTGAGCGTCTCCCCGGTGGCCGGGTTCTCGACGGCGAACGTGCCGCCGTCGGACGCGTCGCGCCAGGAGCCGTCGATCAGCAGGCCGGTCGGGGTCGCAGGCAGCAGCGCCGCCGCGCGGTCGCGGGGGCTGGTCGTCGTGGTCGGAGTGGTCGTCGTCATCGGGTTCCACCGTCCTTCGGGCGTGTCGTCGATGGTGTGCGGGAGGCGACGCGCGCGGCGAGCTGCTCTGCTCCGCGGGCGACCAGGGTGACGTCGGCGCCGACGACGACGTAGGACGCCCCGGCGTCAAGGTAGCGGTCGGCCGTCGCGGGGTCGAACGCGTTGACGCCGGCCGGCGTGCCGACGGAGCGGCACGCGGCGATCGCGCGCACGACGGCGTCGACCACCTCGGGGTGGTCCTGCTTCCCCAGGTGGCCGAGCGACGCGGCGAGGTCGGCCGGGCCGACGAGCACGGCGCCGACGCCGTCCGTGCCGGCGATGCCCTCGGCCTCGTCGATCGCGGCACGGGTCTCGAGCTGCACGACGAGCGTGATGCCGTCGTCCGCGCCGGCGAGGTAGCCGGGTACGCCGTTCCACCGCGACGACCGGGCGAGCGCGCTGCCGACGCCGCGCACCCCGGCCGGCGGGTAGCGGACGGCGCGCACGGCGGCCTCGGCCTCGGCGGCGGAGTCGACCATGGGCACCAGCACGTTCGTGGCGCCCAGGTCGAGCACCCGCTTGAGACCCACCGGGTCGCCGGACGGCACGCGCACGAGCGTCGCGACCGGGTACGCCGCGGTGGCCTGGAGCTGCGCGAGGACGGTCGTGAGGTCGTTGGGTCCGTGCTCCCCGTCGACGAGCACGACGTCCAGCCCGCTGCCGGCGAGGATCTCCGCGGCGACCGGGCTGCCCATCGACGACCAGGCGCCGACGAGCGGACGGCCCTCGTCCGCGGCCTCGGCCAGCATCGCGGCGAGGGAGCGGTCGGTGCCCGGGCTGTTCAGGCGAAGCGGCATGTGACGGCCCCCAGGGTCCCGTAGTCGGCGTGCACGGTGTCGCCGGGGTGCACCCACGTGGGGCGGGTGAACGACCCGGACAGGACGGTCTCCCCGGCGGCGAGCGAGTCGCCGTGCGCCGCCAGCTTGTTCGCGAGCCAGGCGACGCCCGCGGCGGGGTGCCCCAGCACGCCGGCGGCGACGCCGGTCTCCTCGATGGTCTCGTTCCGGTACAGCAGCGCGGACACCCAGCGCAGGTCGACGTCGTCGACCCGCACGGGCCGCCCGCCCACCACCATGGCACCCATGGCGGCGTTGTCGCTGATGGTGTCGACGATGGTGCGGCCCGGCATCTCGACGCGCGCGTCGAGGATCTCCAGCGCCGGCACGACGCGGTCGGTCGCGCGCAGGACGTCGGTCACGGTGACGCCGGGCCCGGCGAGCGGCTCCGCGAGGACGAAGGCGAGCTCCACCTCGACGCGCACGTTCGAGTACGCGGCGTGCTCGACGACGCCGCCCGACTCGAGCACCATGTCGTCGAAGATGACGCCGTAGTCGGGCTCGGTGATACCGGTCGCGGCCTGCATGGCCTTCGACGTCAGGCCGATCTTGTGCCCGGCGACGCGGCGGCCCCGCGCCTCCCCGCGCTCCCGCCAGGTCCGCTGCACGGCGTACGCGTCGGCCACGGTCATGCCCGGGTGCCGGGCGGTGAGCAGCGGCACGGGGGTGCGGGTGCGGTCGGCCTCGGCGAGCTCGTCGGCGATCGCGACGACGGCGGCGTCGTCGAGGGTGCGCTCGCCGTCGGGGGACGCGCTCACAGCGTCGCCCCGAGCTTGAAGCCCTGCAGGCCGCCGTCGACGTCGTCCCGGCGGGTGTAGGAGAAGCCGTCGGCGCCCACGGTCACCTCCATCTCGGAGTCGTCGGTGCGCGCGACCACGGGCTGCGGGTGACCGTCGAGGTCGAGCACGAGGGACGCCTCGGTGTACCAGCTGGGGACGACGGGGTTGCCCCACCAGTCGCGGCGCTGGTTGTCGTGCACGTCCCAGGTGACGACCGGGTTGTCCGGGTCGCCCGTGTAGTAGTCCTGCGTGTAGATCTCGACGCGGTGCCCGTCGGGGTCGCGCAGGTACAGGTAGAACGCGTTCGACACGCCGTGCCGGCCCGGGCCGCGCTCGATGCAGTCCGACCGGCGCAGCGCCCCGAGCTTGTCGCAGATGGCGAGGATGTTGTGCTTCTCGTGGGTCGACCACGCCATGTGGTGCATGCGCGGGCCGTCGCCGCCGGTCATCGCCGTGTCGTGCACCGTGGGCTTGCGGCGCATCCACGCCGCATACACGGTGCCCTCGTCGTCCTGGATGTCCTCGGTGACGCGGAAGCCCAGGTCCTGCATGAACTTCACGGCCCGCGGCACGTCCGGGGTCACCTGGTTGAAGTGGTCCAGGCGCACCAGCTCGCCGGGCGTGTGCAGGTCGTAGCGCCACGAGAGCCGCTCGACGTGGGTGGTGTCGTGGAAGAACTCGTACGGGAAGCCGAGCGGGTCGACCACGCGGACCGAGTCGCCGATGCCCTGGGTGAAGCCGCCCGGCTCGCGCCGCACCTCGCATCCGAGCTCGGTGTAGAAGGCGACGGCCTTGTCGAGGTCGTCCGGCGTGCGCACGCGGTACGAGAAGGCGGCGACGGCGGCGACGTCGCCCTGGCGCAGCACCAGGTTGTGGTGGATGAACTCCTCGGTGGAGCGCAGGTAGACGCTGCGCTCGTCCTCCGTCGTGACGTACAGGCCGAGCACGTCCACGTAGAACTCGCGGGAGGCCGCGAGGTCCGTGACGACGAGCTCCATGTACGCGCAGCGCAGGATGTCGGGCGCCGGGCTCGACGGCGTCGTGACCGGGTCGTCCGAGTGGATCGGGGCCTCCTGCGAGACGTAGAAGCCCGAGGAGGTGAGGGTGCGGTCGTTCTGGTGGGTCATGGCAGCGTCCTTGCTGGTCTGCTTGCTGGTCTTCTCGGGCCGTTCAGCTCTTGCCGAAGGTCGGGTTGTGGACCTTGCCGAGCGTGATGTGCACGGCCTGCTGGTCGGTGTAGAAGTCGATGGAGCGGTAGCCGCCCTCGTGGCCCAGGCCGGAGGCCTTCACCCCGCCGAACGGGGTGCGCAGGTCGCGCACGTTGTTCGAGTTCAGCCACACCATCCCGGCCTCGACGGCCTGGGCGAAGTTGTGGGCCCGCTTGAGGTCGTCGGTCCACACGTAGGCGGCCAGGCCGTACTTCACGCCGTTGGCCAGCTCGAGCGCCTCGGCCTCGGTGTCGAAGGGGGTGATCGCGACGACCGGTCCGAAGATCTCCTCCTGGAAGATCCGGGCGTCCGGCTTCACGTCGGCGAACACCGTGGGGGCCACGAAGTTCCCCGTCTCGAAGCCCTCGGGGCGGCCGCCGCCGGCGACGAGCCGGGCCTCGGTCTTGCCCAGCTCGACGTAGCTCATGACCTTGTCGAAGTGCTCGGGGTGCACGAGGGCGCCCACCTCGGTGGACTTCTCGTGCGGGTAGCCGACGCGCACGCGCTGCGCCTGGGCGGCGTACCGCTCGACGAACTGGTCGTAGACGGCGCGCTCGACCAGGATGCGCGAGCCGGCGGTGCAGCGCTCCCCGTTGAGGGAGAAGACGCCGAAGATCGTCGCGTCGATCGCGGCGTCGAGGTCGGCGTCGGCGAAGACGACGGCGGGCGACTTGCCCCCGAGCTCCATCGACAGGCCCTTGAGGTGGGGGGCGGCGTTGGCGAAGATCAGCTGGCCCGTGCTGCTCTCGCCGGTGAACGAGATGAGCGGCACGTCGGGGTGCTTGACCAGCGCGTCGCCGGCCTCCTCGCCCAGGCCGTTGATCAGGTTGAACACGCCTTGGGGCAGCCCGGCCTCCTCGAAGATGCCCGCCCACAGCGACGCGGACAGCGGCGTGAACTCGGCCGGCTTGAGCACCACGGTGTTGCCGGTGGCGAGCGCGGGGGCGAGCTTCCAGGACTCGAGCATGAACGGCGTGTTCCACGGCGTGATGAGCCCGGCGACGCCGATCGGCTTGCGGTTGACGTAGTTGATCTGACGGCCGGGCACCTTGTAGGTGTCGTCGGCCTGCGCCACGACCAGGTCCGCGAAGAAGCGGAAGTTCTCGGCCGCGCGGCGCGCCTGGCCCAGCGCCTGGGTGATCGGCAGGCCGGAGTCGAAGGACTCCAGCTCGGCGAGGCGGGCGTCGCGCGACTCCACGAGGTCGGCGATCCGGTGCAGCACCCGCGAGCGCTCTCGCGGCAGCATCGTGGGCCACGGGCCCTCGGTGAACGCGCGCCGGGCGGCGGCGACGGCGGCGTCGACGTCGGCCTTCTTGCCCGCGGCGGCCTGCAGATAGGTCTCGTTCGAGACCGGGTCCAGCACGTCGAAGGTGGCGCCGTCGACGGAGTCGACGAACCGGCCGTCGACGTAGTGCTGGATCGCGGTGGGCAGGTCGGCCGGTCGGTGGGCCTGCGGCGTGGTCTGCTCGGTCATCACTTCTCCGAAGGGTGGGGTCGGCGGGACGCCTGGCGGGCGAGCACGGCGTCGAGGGTGGCGGTGCGGTGGCGGCGGGCGGCGAGCTCCACGTCCGTGGCGGTCGCGCGGCCGGCCTGGAGGTCGGCGACGAGGCCGAGGATGCGGTCGTGCTCCGCCACGGACTCCTGGGCCCGCCCGGGCACGAACGCGAACGACGAGTCGCGCAGCACGGTCATGCGGCGCCAGCCGCGGTGCACGAGGTCGAGCACGTGCGGGTTGGGGCACGGCTCGAACAGCACCGCGTGGAACTCGAGGTTGAGCTCGGTGAAGCGGTGCGGGTCGAAGTCGGCGAGGCAGCGGCGCATCCGCTCGTTGACCTCGCGGGCGGCGTCGAGCTGCGCCCCGGTCAGGTGCGGCGCCGACAGCGCGGTGGCGTAGCCCTCGACCAGCGCCAGCGTCTCCATCGTGTGCTGGTACTCGGTCTCCTTGATGAGGGCGACCTGGGCGCCGACGTTGCGCTCGAACGTCACCATGCCCTCGGCCTCGAGGCGGCGGATCGCCTCCCGCACGGGCACCACGGACATGTCGAGCTCGCCCGCGAGCTGCGCCAGCACGAGCCGGTAGCCGGGGACGAACCGGCCGTCCTCGATCCGCTCGCGAAGGAAGGTGTAGGCGCGCTGGGACTTGCTCACGGTGGTCGACGTCGTCGGGACGGTCATCCGGCACCTCCGGCGGCCTCGCGCTCGTAGCGGGCGCGCCACTCGGCGTTCATCGGGAACAGCCCGTCCACCGGGGCGCCGTCGGCGACCTGCCGGGCCACCCAGGCGTCGGCGGCCTCCTGGGCCTCGGCCTCGGCGAGCACCTCCTCGACGAGCGCGGGCGGGACGACGATCACGCCGTCGCCGTCGCCCACGACGACGTCGCCCGGCTGCACGGCGGCGCCGCCGCACGCGACCGTCACGTCGGTCTCCCACGGCACGTGCCGGCGGCCGAGGACGGACGGGTGCGGTCCCTGGGAGAAGACGGGGATGCCGATCTCGGCGACGGCGTCGGCGTCGCGCACCCCGCCGTCGGTGACGATCGCGGCCGCGCCGCGCACGTGGGCGCGCAGGGCGAGCACGTCGCCCACGGTGCCGGTGCCGCGCTCGCCGCGTGCCTCCACCACGATCACCTCACCGGGCCCGACGGCGTCGAACGCACGCTTCTGCGCGTTGAAGCCGCCGCCGTGGGAAGCGAACAGGTCGGGGCGGAACGGGATCAGCCGCAGCGTGCGGGCGGTGCCGACGAACCGGTCGCCGGGGTGGTTGCCGTGCACGCCCTCGACGAAGACGTCGGTGTAGCCGCGCTTGCGCAGCGCGGCCGACAGCGTGGCGACGGCGACGCCCGCGAAACGCTCGCGCACCGCGTCGGTGAGGACGAAGGCCGGCTCGGGCGCGGGCGCCGGCGTGCCCCAGGCCTCGGCGCGCTGCGTGTCGTCGACCGCGGGCCGGGAGCCGAAGTCGCCGAACGGGTGCGTGCCGGCGGTGACGGTGGTGACGAGCCGCCCGCTGGACGGCGCCCCGGGGGCCTCCGGGGCGTCCACCTCGACCTCGACGACCTGGCCGGGCTCCACGACCGACGAGCCCGCGGGGGTGCCGGTGAGGATCACGTCGCCGGGCTCGAGCGTGAGGTGCTGCGAGAGGTCGGCGACCAGGCGGCCGAGGTCGAACAGCAGCGTGCCGGTGGAGTCGTCCTGGACGAGGTCGCCGTCCACCCAGGTGCGCACACGCAGGCCCGCGGGGTCGACGTCGGCGGCCGGGATCCAGCGCGGGCCGAGCGGGGTGAAGCCGTCGCCGCCCTTGGTGCGCAGGTTGGAGCCCTTGTCGGCGGCGCGCAGGTCGTAGAGGCCGAAGTCGTTGGCCGCGGTGACGGCGTCGACGTGCGACCAGCCGTCGGCGGGGGAGACCCAGCGGGCGGCGGTGCCGACGCGGATCGCGACCTCGCCCTCGAACGCGAGGAGCTCGGTGCCGAGGGGGCGCTCGATCGTGCCGCCGGTCGTGGCGAGCGACGAGGCGGGCTTGAGGAAGTAGGACGGCTGGCTCGGCGTCCGGCCACGCTGCGCGGCGCGCGACGGGTAGTTCAGGTGGACGGCGATGATCTTGCCGGGCTTGGGCTGGTCGTCGGTGACCACGGGCACCCCACTGTCGGTTCGAGGCTGTGATGTCGTATCCCAGATGATATACGATCCTGCGACCACCACCACCCCGGACTGACAGAGAGGTCTCCCGGACATGTCTCACCACGGGACCACCGGCATCGCAGCCGCCCCCCGCGACACCGAGCGCCGCGAGCTCCGTCGCGTCGCCTTCGCGACCGTCATCGGCACCACCATCGAGTGGTACGACTTCTTCCTCTACGCCAGCGCTGCCGGCCTGGTGTTCGGCGCGCTCTTCTTCGAGCCCGCCGGCTCCTCGATCGGGACGCTGCTGGCGTTCGCCACCGTCGGCATCAGCTTCCTGTTCCGGCCGCTCGGCGCGTTCCTGGCCGGGCACTTCGGCGACCGGATCGGCCGCAAGGCGATGCTCGTCGTGACCTTGATCCTCATGGGCGGCGCCACCACGCTGATCGGCCTGCTGCCCACCTACGACCAGATCGGCATCCTGGCCCCCGTGCTGCTCGTGCTGCTGCGCATCCTGCAGGGGCTGTCGACGGGCGGCGAGTGGGGCGGCGCCGTGCTCATGGCCGTGGAGCACGCCCCCGACGGGCGCCGGGGCCGCATGGGCGCCTTCCCGCAGATCGGCGTGCCCATCGGCCTGCTGCTGGCCTCCGGCGTGCTCGCCCTCATGACCGGCGTGATCTCGCCCGGGGACGCGTTCGTCGAGTGGGGCTGGCGCATCCCGTTCCTGCTGAGCGTGGTGCTCATCGTGGTCGGGATCGTCGTGCGGCGGTCGGTCGAGGAGAGCCCGGTCTTCCTCGAGATCGCCGAGAAGAAGACGGCCGCGAAGACGCCGATCCTCACGCTGTTCCGCAAGCACTGGCTGCTCGTGCTGCTCGCCGCGCTCACGTTCGCGGGCAACAACGCCGCCGGCTACATGACGACGGGCGGCTACCTGCAGAACTACGCGACGACGCCGATCGCCGACGGCGGCCTCGTGGGGATGGACCGCACCCCGGTGCTGCTCGCCGTCGCGGGCGCGTCCGTCGTCTGGCTCGTGTGCACGTTCGCCGCGGGCGCCGTCTCCGACCGGATCGGCCGCCGCAACACCTACATCATCGGCTGGGTCGCGTTCCTCGCGACGGTGTTCCTGCTGTTCCCGCTGGTCAACACCGGCAGCCCGTGGCTGCTGTTCCTCGGCGTCTCGCTGTTCGCGATCGGCAACGGGTTCACGTACGGGCAGCAGGCGGCCTACTTCGCCGAGCTGTTCCCGGCGTCGATCCGCTACTCCGGCGTGTCCATCACCTACGCGATCGGCGCGATCCTGGGCGGCGCGTTCGCCCCGACCATCGCGACCTGGCTGGTGCAGACCACGGGGACGGCGACGTCGGTCGCCTTCTACATCGCCGGCGTCATGCTGGTGGCGTTCGCCGCCACGCTGCTGCTGCGCGACCGCACCGGCATCCCGCTCGGCCCGGAGCACGAGGAGGAGCAGGCCGTCAGCCCGATCTACGGGATCTCGAAGGCCTGAACCCGGGCGCCGGGCGGCACCGGTCACCGCAGCTTCTTGCGCACGCTCGTGTAGGAACGCTCGGTGGCCGGGCCCCAGGTGCCGGTGGGGGAGACGCCGACCACCCGCTGCAGCGCGGCGACCGCCTTGTCGTGCGCCGCGCGCGACTTCGGGCCCCACGCGCCGTCGGGAGTGACGCCGACGGCGCGCTGAGCCGTCTTCACCCCGTAGGGGAACTTCGAGCCGTGCATCCGGGAGGCGGCGCGGATCGCCTGCAGCCGCTGGTCCGTGCTCGGTCCCCACAGGTTGTCCCGCTGCGCGAGGGGGAAGTGGGCCACCTGCTGGAGCCGCTGGGCCGTGCGGCTGCCCGCGGGCGCCGCCACCCGGCCCCGGCCGTAGTTCGACGTGGTGCCGACGTCGACGTGCAGGTGGCCGCGGTGCCCTGCGGCCGACCCGACCGAGCCGTCGCGCGCGTGGATCACGCCGAGGCCCATCGAGTCGGCCACCTTGATCGCGAACCGCAGCCGGGACCGCTCCGTGGCGGACGTCCCGGCGGGGCCCCAGTTGAGGTCGGCGGCCAGGCCGTCGTAGTGCCAGGAGTTCCTGGAGTGCGCGCCGCGGGTCACGCCCCCGTAGGACGGGTGCTCGGACACGCGGAACCCGTAGGCCCGCGCCCAGCTCAGGTAGGCCTTCAGCGTCGTGGACGAGCTCTTCTGCCGGCCGATCCGCAGGGGCAGGACGCCGCGGTCGGGCGTCGCCGGGCGGACCGACTGGGCGGGGCTCGCCTCGGCGACGGCCCCGGTGGCCGGCGGCGTGCACAGGACCAGGAGGAGGGCGACGGCCGCGCCGACCGTCGCGGCGGCGCGTGGGCGGGGGGCGGCGCGGCGGCGTGCGGCCGGGGCCGGTGTCGGGTGAGTGCTCACCCTCGACACCATGCACAGGACCCGGCCGTCCTGCCAGGCGACAGTTGCCGCGGCGTCGTGGCCCTGGCGCGTCGGGTCAG
Organism: Isoptericola peretonis; assembly: GCA_023241745.1. Lineage (GTDB taxonomy): Bacteria > Actinomycetota > Actinomycetes > Actinomycetales > Cellulomonadaceae > Isoptericola > Isoptericola peretonis. Next base: position 766,847 of record JALQCY010000003.1, read on the forward strand.
CCGCCCAGGGCGTCGCGGACGGCGCTCGCGGACGCCGCGAGGCGGGTGGCGATCCGCTCGTGGTCGATCGGGCTGGCGACATGGACGACGGCGACGGCGGCCGGGCCGCGCCCGCGCAGCGCCAGCGGCACGGCGACCGACTCCAGGCTGGGGATGACCTCGTCGTGACTGGTGGCCCAGCCCCGGCGGGCCGCCTCGGCGACGGTCGCGTCCAAGGTCGCGGGGGCGTCGTCGGGCCACTGCTCCCGGGGCAGCAGCGTGAGGATGGCCTTGCCCGGGGCGCCGGCGGTGACGGGGTGGCGCGTGCCCGGTCGCTGTGCCACGGGGGCGACGGCGTGCCGCGGCTCGACGCTGACGAGGGTGACGCACTCGTCGTGGTCGAGGACGGCGAGGAAGCACGTCATGCCCAGCTCGTTGGCGACGGCGGTGAGCTCCGGGAGCGCCTCGGCCTGCAGGTCGTGCGCGACGCCCGCGGCCAGGGCCGCCATCCGCGCGCCGAGGGCGACGTGCCCGTGCGCGTCGCGGGTCACCAGCCCGTGGTGCTCGAGCGTGCGGAGCAGCCGATAGGCGATCGAACGGTGCACCTCCAGCCGGGCGGCGACGTCGTCGATGGTGAGCGGAGCCCGAGCGTCGGCGAGGGTCTCGAGGATGCGGATGCCGCGGCTGAGGGTCTGCGACGGGGGTGCGCCGGCGTCGGGCATCGTCGTCCTCCGATGGGTTAGCCTAGGTTCAATAGTAGAACGATGTGTTCGAATATAGAACACGACGGTTGAGCAAGCAAGGCCGACGCGGAGGTCGGCCGGCGCATCGACGACGATGAGGAGAGCTCGTGCAGTTCCATCACCACGGTTACGTCTCCGGCGACCCGCGGGTGCTGCCGCCCGCCGGCACCGGCGTGGACCGGCCCGCCGAGCTCCCGGACGAGGTCGACGTCCTCGTCGTCGGGTCCGGGCCGGCGGGCATGGTCACCGCCGCGCAGCTCGCGCAGTTCCCGGGCGTCACGACCCGCCTCGTCGAGCGGCGCCCCGGCCGGCTGGCGATCGGCCAGGCCGACGGTATCCAGGCGCGCAGCGTCGAGACGTTCCAGGCGTTCGGCTTCGCGGAGCGGATCATCGCCGAGGCGTACCGCATCACCGAGATGGCGTTCTGGAAGCCGGACCCCGCGAACCCGGCCCACATCGTGCGGGCCGCGCGGCCCGTGGACGACCCGCACCACGTGAGCGAGTTCCCGCACCTCATCGTCAACCAGGCGCGGGTGCTCGACTACTTCGCCGAGTTCGCGGCCCACTCGCCCGCCCGCCTCACGCCGGACTACGGCTGGGAGTTCGTCGACCTGCGGGTCGAGAAGACCGGAGAGCACCCCGTGGTCGTCACGCTGCGCGGCTGCGCGGGCGAGCACGACGGCGTGGAGCGGGTCGTGCGCGCCAAGTACGTCGTCGGCAGCGACGGCGCCCGCAGCGGCGTGCGGCAGGCCATCGGCGCCCAGCACATGGGCGCGCCGGCCAACCACGCGTGGGGCGTCATGGACGTGCTCGCCGTCACCGACTTCCCTGACATCCGCACCAAGTGCTCCATCCAGTCGGAGGCCGGCAACATCCTGCTGATCCCGCGCGAGGGCGGGTACCTCTTCCGCATGTACGTGGACCTCGGCGAGGTGGCCGAGGACGACCACCACGCGGTGCGTGCCACCACGATCGAGCAGATCGTCGCGCGGGCGAACGAGATCCTCACGCCGTACACGCTCGACGTGAAGGACGTCGCCTGGCACAGCGTGTACGAGGTGGGGCACCGGCTCACCGACCGGTTCGACGACGTGCCCGCCGAGGAGGCCGGCACCCGCACGCCTCGCGTCTTCATCACCGGCGACGCCTGCCACACGCACAGCGCCAAGGCCGGGCAGGGCATGAACGTGTCCATGCAGGACGGCTTCAACATCGGCTGGAAGCTGGGCCACGTGCTCGACGGTCGTGCCCCCGCGGAGCTGCTCGGCACGTACAACGCCGAGCGGCACGTGGTGGCGCAGGACCTCATCGACTTCGACCGGGAGTGGTCGACGATGATGGCGAAGAAGCCGGAGGAGTTCGACTCCCCGTCGGCGCTCGAGGACTTCTACGTGCGCACCGCGGAGTTCCCCGCCGGGTTCATGACCCAGTACGCCCCCTCGATGATCGTGGGCGGGGCGACGCACCAGGCGCTCGCGCCCGGCTTCCCGATCGGCAAGCGGTTCCGCTCGGCGCCGGTGGTGCGGGTCGCGGACGCCAACCCGACCCACCTCGGCCACCACGCCCGGGCCGACGGCCGGTGGCGGATCTACGCCTTCGCCGACGCGCCCGCGGCGGGGGAGCCGTCGGCGCTCGCGAGCTGGGCCGAGTGGCTGGCCACGTCGCCGGACTCGCCGCTGGCGGCCACGCCCGACGGGCTCGACGCCGACGCCTGGTTCGACGTCAAGGTCGTCTACCAGCAGGACCACACCGACCTCGACCTCGGCCGCGTGCCCGAGGTGTTCCTGCCGCGCGTCGGGCCGTTCTCGCTGGTGGACTACGAGAAGGTCTACGCCGCCGGCAGCTCCGAGGAGGTGCCCGACGACGTCTTCGACGCCCGCGGGCTCGACCGCGACGGCGTGGTCGTCGTCGTGCGGCCGGACCAGTACGTGGCGCACGTGCTGCCCCTGACCGCCACCCGCGAGCTCGGGGAGTTCTTCGCCGGGCTGCGCTGAGCCGGGAGGTGCGCGGAGGGGCCGAGCGGCGATACTGGAGGCGACCGGCAGCGTCCAGCGGCCAGGAGGCCCGCGATGGCAGAGCTGATGATCGACTACATCACCTCGCTCGACGGCTTCGGCTCCGCGGAGGGATGGCCCGGGCTGTGGGGGATGGGCGGCCCGGACTACTACGCGTTCCTCGAGCAGGACGGCCGGGAGGACTACACGACGCTCCTGGGCGCCACGACCTACCGGCTGTTCGCGCGCTTCGCCGAGACCGGCGAGGAAGAGATGGCCGAGGTCACGGCGCGGCCGAAGGTGGTCTTCTCCCGCACCCTGACCGAGCCGCTGGAGTGGGCGAACACGACCCTGGTGGCGGGGGACGCCGTCGAGGCCGTGCGCGCCATGAAGCAGGACGGTGGCGCGCTCCGCACGATCGGAAGCCCGAGCCTCGCCCGTTCGCTGCTGATCGCGGGCCTCGTCGACCGCGTGCGCGTGGTCGTGTTCCCGGTCGTCAACGGCGCCACCGGCGGCGACCGCCTGTACGACGGCTGGCCCGACGTCCGGCTGGAGCTCCTCGACAGCCGCACCCTCGACGGCCGGCTGACCCTGCTCGAGTACGCGCCCACCGTGCTCGACGGGCCGCCTGGGGCATAGGCCCCGCGCGGCGTCGTCGAGGCCGCGGCCGGCGCGATCCGCCTCGGTGTCAGGGCACCGTCGGGGCGAGGTCGGCGAGGCGCGGGAGCACCGTGTCCCGCCAGCCCGGGCCCATCCGCTCGCAGGCGTCGCGCTGGCGCTTGTCGTCGAGGTCGAAGCCGGTGTGCTCCAGCAGCACCCGCGTGCCGCGACCCTCGGCCACCAGTCGCCACGCGAGGGTCCAGTCGCCGTTGAACGTGTAGACGAAGCGCTCGTACGGCTGGGACTCCACCACCGTGCAGGGGATCGAGCCGAAGCCCGGCATCTCCAGGTGGAACTCGTGACCGAGGTCCTCGGCCACGTCGCCCGGCGCCCACCACCGGGCGTGGAGCTCGGGGTCGGTGAGGGCGCGCCAGACCGCCGTGGGCGGGGCGTCGATGAACTGGTCGACGGCGATGGTGCCGGTGCGGGCGTAGGTCATGAGCGGTCGTCCTGGTTCTCGAGGAGGTCTGCCATGCGGCGCAGGCGGTCACGCCAGAAGTGCTCGAACGGATGGAGCCACTCGCTGACGTCCTCCAGCCGGTCGGCCTGGAGGTGGTAGAAGCGCTGTCGCCCGACGGGCTCGTCGCGTACCAGCTCCGCCTGGCGGAGGATCTTCAGGTGCTCGGCGACCGACGGCCGGCTCATGTCGAACTGGGCGGCGAGGTCGCCGGCGGTCCGTGGGCCGTCCTTCAGCAGCTCCAGCAGCCGGCGACGTGCCGGGCTGGCGAGGGCGAGGAAGACGTCGTCGGGCATAGCAACAGGTTATGTAGGGAGTTCCCTACATGTCAACTCTTCCCTACGCTTTCCTCAACGCGTGCGGTTCACCCGCAGGATCTCTTCCTGGTACGGGGCGACGACGGTGGGCGAGACGCGGCAGTCGAGCATGAGGAACCGGCGCCGGTCGACGGGCTCGTGGGCCCACGACGCGAGCCGGTCGAGGTCGGCGAGGCTCCGCACGACGACGCCCTCGGCGCCGACGGCGGCGGCCAGCGCCGCGAAGTCTGTCTCGGGGATCCGCATGGGCTCCTCGGCCAGGCCCTGGCGCCCGTACACGTGCACCTCGGCGCCGTAGACGGCGTCGTTCCACACGACGGCGATGCCGCGCCCGCCGGCGGTGCGCACCGCGGTCTCCAGGTCGGCGAGGGCCATGAGCCCGCCGCCGTCGCCGGTGGTGAGCACGACGGCGGAGTCGGGCCGCGCCGCCGCGGCGCCGGCGACGCTGGGGAAGCCCAGGCCGATGGACTGGTACGCCGTGCCCACCATCATCATCCGGTCGGGCGAGGCCACCGGCCAGTACATGTTGGCCCAGCCGATGAAGTGGCCACCGTCGGAGACGACGACCCGGTCGTCGGGCAGCAGCGCACCGAGTCTGTGCGCGACCGTGCGCGGGTCGAGGCGGCCGTCGCCGGCGACGCCGTCGGCGGGCCCGACGTCGTACGCGCGGGCCGCGGTGACGTCGACGGACTCGCGCCACCCGGACGGCGCGGCACCGAGCTCGCGCAGCTCCGCGACGAGCGCGCCGGCCACGAGCGCGGCGTCGCCCCGGACGAAGCCGCCGACGTGCCGGTGGGTGGCGGCCGGCGCGACGTCGACCTGGACCACGCGGGTGCCGGGGGAGAACAGCTCGCCGAACCGCATCGTGAACTGGTTGAGCGACGCGCCCACCACGACGGCGACGTCCGCCTCGCGCACCAGCGACATCGCGCCCTCGGCGCCGAAACCGCCGGCGACGCCGAGGTCGTACCGCGCGTCCGGGAAGACGCCCCGGCCGAGCGCCGTCGTCGCGGTCAGGGCGCCGGTGGCGTCGGCGAGCTCGCCCAGCACCTGGCCGGCGCCGGCGAGCCAGGCGCCCCGGCCGGCGAGCAACAGGGGCCGCTCGGCCCCGGCGAGAGCGCGCGCGAGGTCGGTGATCGCCGCGGCGTCGAACGGCCCGACCGGTGACATCGGCGCGGGGAGCACGGGGTCCGGGGCCGGCGGCACGTCGCCGGCCTCGAGCGCGGCGACGTCGTACGGGATCGCCAGCACGACGGGCACGCGGTAGGTGAGCGAGTGCTCGACGGCGATGACCGTCGTCGCAGCGGCGTCCGCGCGGCCGACGGTATAGGTGCGGGCGCCGACCGCCGCGGCCAGCGCGATCTGGTCGACGTCCCACGGCCGGGGCCCGGACGTCGGCTCGTCGCCCGCCAGCAGCACGAGCGGCACGCGCGCCTGCGCGGCTTCGGCCAGCGCGGTGAGGGTGTTGGTGAATCCGGCGCCGTAGGTGACGGTCGCGGCGGCGATGCGGCCGGACGCGCGGAAGTAGGCGTCCGCGGCGACGACGCCGCCTGCCTCGTGCCGGACAGCCGTGAACCGGGCCGCCGTCGACCGCTCGACGTCGTCGAGGAACCAGGCGTTGCCGTTGCCCATCACGCCGAAGACGTGGTCGACGTGCTGGGCGAGGGTGCGGGCGACATGGGCGGACACGGTGGGCACGGGTGCCTCCAGGGGAACAGTGACGGATGAGTGGTGCGGTCCGTATGTGTCCCGTGCGAGCCCGTTCACCGGTGAACGAAAGGTCGCAGCGCGCCCCTTTTTCGAGCGCAGGCGGCGCGTGTCCGCCTCGACGCCGCGAGTATAACCACGCGACCGCCGTCGTCGACGTGCAGCCCTAGGGGCATTCCGGCCAGTGCGGCGAACCGTCAGGGCTCGTCGCAGCCGAGGGCAAAACCCTCGCGGGAGGTTCTGAACCGGCACGGGTGTGGAACCAGGGTTGGTGAACGGCGTGTCGGCAGCGAGCCCGGGCCTCGGTGTCGGGTGACCAGACGGCGATACGGTGTGTGGCGTGAAATCTCGCGTGCTCGCTGCAGGAGTCGCCGGAGCGCTGCTGCTCGCCGGCTGCTCGCCCGCGGCTCAGCAGTCATCTACGCCGGCCACAGCGGTCGCGAGCGCCGATGACATCACCCGGGCCGCATGGGAATGCGTGCACTTCATGACGGACCGCCGCATCGCTGACAACGAAACAGCGGCACGCGAAGGATGCGAGCGGTCGTACGAGAACGCGCCCAAGTCGTTCGTCCACGAGTACCTCGGGATGTACGAAGCGGAGCACCCTTCCTCGGACCCTGCTCTCGGCGGATCGTGAATCCGAGTCGGCCACGGCCGAGTTCCGAATCATCCAAATCCCGATTCTGAGCGGTCTCAGAGTCGGTCGGTTCTGACACTCGGAGACATGAGCCCCGAGCATCGAACTGTCGATACTCTTCGGCCCGATAACAACCTCTGCGACGATCGAAGGCCTGAACCTGTGACCACAATCGCCGTCTTCTCCGACCTGCACGGCAACACGCCCGCCCTGCAGGCGCTCCTGACCGACCTCGAGGAGGTGCGTCCTGAGCTGGTCGTCAACCTCGGAGACATTGCCTCTGGCGGGGTCGACCCGGCAGGGACGATGGCGCTGCTGGCCACACGCCCGGAAATCATCGCCGTGCGCGGCAACCACGAGCGGCAGTTGACCACCCTCGAGCCCGAACGGATGAGTCGATCGGATCGCCTCGCCCACGACACCCTGGCTCCCGATGAGATCGCTGCCCTGGGGCGTCTGCCGGAGCGGAAGGAGGTCGTCTCCGGCGTGCTCGCCTTTCACGGTTCGCCCTCCGACGACCTGCGCTACCTGCTCCAGACCGTCGACCCATCGGCTCCTGACGCGCTGCGCGAAGCCACCGATGACGAGGTGATCGACCGGCTAGGCGCCGATGCCGGGCGCTACGAGGTGTACCTGTGCGGGCACACTCACCTGCAGCGTGTCCGGCGCCTGGCTGACGGCTCCGTGGTGGTCAACCCCGGTAGCTTGGGCTGGCCCGCCTACGACGACGACGCGCCGTATCCGCACCTGGTCGAGGCGGGCAGCCCTCAGGCGCGGTACACGCTCTTGCGCTCGACCGATGCCGGCTGGGAGATCGTTGAGAAGGCGCTCGACTATGACGTCGAGTCGGCGGTCGCGATGGCCGAGGGCAACGCTCGCGCCGACGTCGCGCACGCCCTGCGTACCGGACGCGTGTCCCGGTCCGAGGGGTAGGTCAGGCAACCTGTCTTAGCGCGCGCCCGCATCATGGGCCTCGCCCCGACAGGTTGCCAAAGACCGTGCCTCTTAACCTCGGCTTCGCCCAGGTCGCGTCGAACGGGAGAGGTACTCGCGCAACCATGCAGGATCGGGGTTTGTATGCGGCTGGCCCGCCAGGATGACGGTCGGCACGGTCTCGTTGCCACCGTTAGCTGCCCTTACCGTCGCGGCGCCAACCGGGTCACGCCAGATGTCGACCCAGTGCATCTGGTGGGCGCAGCGGCCCAGCCGGATGCGCAGTCGAATGCAGTACTTGCATCCGGGCCGCCAGAAGACGACCGGTCGGCCGTCGAGCGCGCTGCGGATCTGTGCTTCCAGTGCGTCGGTCGACCTCGGGAAGATCAGAGTCGAGTGCGCGCCGGCGAGCAGCACAAAGCCCACCAGGACCGCGGCGGCTACGCCAGGGGTCCCGCTTGCGATCAGTCCAGCCGCGAGGGCTAAGCCGCAAAGGACCAGCAGCATCGGCAAGATCCACGGGCGTGTCATGAGGACGAAGGCTATCGATCCGACTGCCCGGCGGCCTCAGGCGAGGGCGGGCTCGACGAGGTCGGCGGATTGCAGCGTCGCGGAGCGGCGCCCCACCCACGGGGTCGGAAGTGAGATCGAGCAGCGGGGCGCGCAGCGCCTCGGGCATCACGTCGCCGGTCGGGGAGCGCTACGTTGAGGCCCGGCTCAGGTCGAGGTACCAAGAAACGTCGCACCGGACTCCGGGGAATAGTTCTGCGGTGGGCACGGCTGACCAGGCATGATGGCCACCACCGCTGTGACGTTCGACCGGTTCGGCGACGTTGCGGATCTTTCGCTCCGGACGGTCGAGACCGACCTGCTCGACGAGCACCAGGTGCGCATCGGCATCGCCGTCGCAGGGCTGAACCCCGTCGACTGGCAGGTCGTGGAGTCGGAGACCCTGGCCGCAGCCTTCGGCATCAGCGTGCCCGCCGGCTTCGGCAACGACTTCGCCGGCGTGATCGTCGAGACAGGCCGTTCGGTGTCCCGGTGGAACGTCGGCGACCGCGTGTTCGGCGGTGCTCGCGGTGCCGCGGTCGCGACGTCCGTCGTCCTCGACGAGAAGCACCGCAGCCTGCACCGCACGCCGGACGGCGTCGACGACCTGACGGCGGGCGTCATCGACATCGCGGGCCGGACCGCTTCGGCCGTCGAGGCTGCCCTGGCGGTGCGCGAGGGCGAGACCGTTCTCGTCGCCGCGGCCGCCGGTGGCGTCGGTTCGATCCTCACGCAGCTGCTCGTCCGCGCCGGCGCGCGGGTCATCGGCACGGGTTCGGCGGCGTCCGCCGAGTTCATCCGCTCCCTCGGGGCCGAGCCCGTCGAATACGGCCCGGACCTCGCCCGTCAGGTCCGCGTCGCCGCCGTCGGACCGATCGCGGCGGCTGCGGACCTGCACGGGGTCGAGACGGCGTCGACGGCTCTCGAGCTCGGCGTGCCGGCAGGCCGCGTCGTCACGATCGAGGCCGAGAGCCCGCCGGCCGGCGTCCTTCCCGTCAACGGCTCCGATGCCCGCCCGGGCGCTCTCACCAGGCTTCTCGACCTGGTCGCAGAAGGCGGACTGACCGTGCCGATCGCAGCGGTCTACGACCTCGACCACTTCTCGGAAGCCGTCGCGCACCAACGCAGTCGCCACGCCCGCGGCAAGATCGCCATCACCACCAACACCGCCTCGTGACCGGTCCGTCCGCACCGCCCGGTTCCCGGGGACGGTGAGCGGGCAGCCCGCGGCCGTCCGGGGCGGTGCGCAGCAGGTCGGTAGTCTCGAGCGCCGGCTCGCCGAAGAAGACGTCCCCGCCCTGCGCCTGCAGCCCTCCTCGAAGATGTCGAGAAGATGTCGATCCGGGGGCGTCCCGTTCGACCTCGGTGTGAGAACAGCCAGACGGCCCCGACACAGGAGCGGAAAATGACACGCGAACTCGTCTACACCGGATTCATCACTCTCGACGGTTCCGTCGACTCTCCGGGAGGAACGGCCGAGGGCCACCCTGGAGGGGGGTGGGTGTTCGACACCGACTTCGTCCCGGAGGCGTACTCCCTGAAGGGTGAAGAGCTCGAGGAGACGACGGCCCTGCTGTTCGGCCGGCGCAGCTACGAGGCGTTCTCGAGCTTCTGGCCCACCTCCGCCGATCACGCGGCCTACCAGGAGCTGCCGAAGTACGTGACGTCCGCGACGCTCGGCGAGGACGCTCTCGTCGACGGGTGGGGTCCGACGACGGTCCTGCGTAGCACCGAGGACGTCGCCAGGCTCAAGCAGACCGAAGGGGGCGCGATCTTCATTCACGGGAGCGCGGAGCTCGCCCTGCGTCTGGGTGAGGCAGGCCTCATCGACCGCTACAACCTGCTGATGTTCCCCTACCTCCTGCCCGGCGGGAAGACGATCTTCGGCGCTCGTGGCGCCGACCGTCGCGGCCTGTCGCTGCGGGACTCCGCAACGTACGCGAACGGCGTGGTCAAGCTCGTGTACGACGTCCGGCGCTGACCAACCGAGCGCCCCGCCCCCTGACGTGGCGCTGGGCATGAGTGATGGAAGACGATTCGTGGGTCACGCCGCCCTCAACTCCTCGCGGGCGCCAGCCCAGGGCAGAGGGACGAGGATTCGAACGTCCAGAACCCGCTTCTGGTGTGCCTCAGCATCGGTCGGTATTGGAGCAGCGCGCGCGGCGAGGCGACAAACGCCGCAGGCTCCACACCGGCACCGCCGCCTCGGCGGGAGCTCAGTCGGTGACTTCGATCGGGGCGAAGGGGTTCTTGGCGCAGCCGATGCTGTGGTCGAGCTCGCAGAGCGTCTTGGCGCCCTGGAGCCCGAGGGACACCTCCGCCTTGCCGGCTGGGATGTCGTCGGGGATCCGGACGGTGCCCTGAGCAGCTCCGTCGCTGCTCGGGTCCAGCACGCCGAGGGCCGCCGAGTAGCGGCCCATGGTCGGGTCGCTGTCGGGCATCTCCGACATGATCGAAACCGCGTAGCGTGCGCGGTCCGGCATGCGCGGCTCGCAATCCACGCCGTCTTCTCGTCCGAGGACGTCGATGTGCAGCTCGTCGCCGGCTGCGACGCGTTGCGGCGTCACGACCGGGTCCTCCGGTCGGCAGTACGCCGTGCGATCGACAGCAGCCTCGAGGGTCGAGCAGGCCGAAGTCGTGGCGATGGAGAGCACGAGGGCGGCGCCGATCGTCCACCGGGAGGCGGTACGGAGGCGTGGGCCGTGCGTCATCCGTCGCGGCGCAGTGACTCGTTGTACGAGGCGGCGGCGATCGAGTCGAGGTTCCGCGCTGCCCGGTAAATCCCCGATGCCAATGAGATCACGCCTACTGCGACCGCGAGGAGACCAAGCACGCCGGATAGGGAGTCCATGCCGACCTGCATCAGCACCTGACCCACGATGAGCAGGACGAGGCCCGTGCCGAGCAACGTCGCCGAAGACTCCGGGCGCGGCACCACGACCGGACGGGTCGGGGCACTTGGGGCCTGCTCCTGGTCTGCCATGGCGGCCAGAGTAGCGCCGGGAGCGGCGCCGTTGGCTAGGGCGTGTCGCCCCGTGATACGAGCTTGGAACGCGAGGTCTGTCGACTACCAGAACCGGTCATTACGAAGCTGGGGCAGGTCGCCACCTTGTGCGGCCACGGCTCCCCAGGGTGAAGATCGAGTTCAGTGCGTAGCTCGAACTCCACCACCGAAGGAGACATGTCGTGAGCGGCCCAAAGAACTCCGATGCCACCGAACCGACGAGTCCCGGCGCTCCCACCCCGGGCGCACGTCGCGCCGACGATTCCCCCGAAGAGCCCAGGAGCCCGGGCCCGCCGGCTCATGAAGGGACGCCGAAACCTTCGACCGACCCCCTCGACGAGCCCAAGAGCCCGGGCTCGCCGGCTGATGAAGGGACGCCGACCCCTTCGACCGACCCCCTCGACGAGCCCAAGAGCCCGGGTCCGCCGCCGGGCTCGATCCCCGGAAAGTCGGCCTAGAGGTACTCGACCCGAAGGGGGCGGCGAGCCCGCTAGCGGGTAGCCGCCATCGGTTCTGACACGGCCGGCATGGCTGCCGGCGAAACTGACGAGCTCAAGGTTCTGACCGTGGCGATTCACAGGGATGTGCGGTGTCCTGCCTGGCCGGCCTCAATGGGTCGAGAGGCGGGGAGTCGGCGCCATCACGGCACCAGGCGTCAGGCTCCCCGCCTGTGGGGCTACTCCTTCGCCGCCAGCTGCGGGTAGACGGCTTCCACCGGAGCGGAGAGCCCGGCCTTGGCCTGGATCGAGGTCTCGTCCGCCAGGACCTCCAGCTCGCCCGCTTCGGTCGCGTCGAGCACCCTGCTGACGAGGACGGCGGGGTCGAGCTTCGGATCGGTGGTGCCGGCCGCCATAGGGGTGTCGACCCAGCCGACGTGCACCCCGAGGACCTGGACCCCGGAGGGCTGGAGCTCGAGCCGCAGCGAGTTCGTCACGGACCACAGCGCGGCCTTGGTGGCCGAGTAGATGCCGGCGACGGCGTACCAGGCGAGGGCAGAGTGGATGTCGATGATCGCCGTGCTCCCGCCCTGGGCGGACAGGAGCGGTGCGTAGGCGCGGGCGAGGAACAGCGGGCCGAGGAAGTTGGTCTCCACGTTCCGGCGGATCTCCTCGTCGGTGTGCGTGAGGATGCCCATGCTGGACACGCTCGCGCCGGCGTTGTTGATCAGCACGGTCACGTCCGACGCCTGCTCCACGACGGCTTGGATCGACGTCGGGTCGGTGACGTCCAGCGCCAGGGGGACGATGCGCTCGTCGTCCCAGTCGCGGGGGTTGCGTGCGGTGGCGTACACCTTCGCGGCACCGCGGGCGAGCGCTTCGCGGACGAAGTGGGTGCCGATGCCGCCGTTCGCGCCGGTGACGAGGACGACGGCTCCGTTGAGCGAGGTCATGGTGGGTCCTGTTCTCTGAGAGGGGTCCGTGGAGGTCAGACGTGGGCGAGGACCGGGTAGTCGGTGTACCCGGTCGCGCCGCCGGTGTAGAGGGTGGCCGGGTCCACCTCGTTGAACGGCGCGTCCTGCTGCAGCCGCTCGACGACGTCCGGGTTGGCGAGGGCGAACCGGCCCAGCGGTGCGATATCGGCGAGCCCGGCGTCGATGTCCGCGGCGACGCCGTCGCGCTCGCGCCCGTACCGGACGACGAGGACGGCGGTCGGCCAGACGTCCCGGAAGGACCGCAGGAGCTCGTCGTCGCCGAGGTGGTGCACGTGCAGGTAGACGAGCTTCAGCGGGGCGAGCTCGCCCACGAGGTAGCGGTACTGGGCGCGCACGGCCTCGGTGTCGCCCTCGTCGAGCCCGCCGAGCGGGAACGCGGGGGAGACGCGGATGCCGGTGCGGTCCGCGCCGATCTCGTCCGCCACGGCGCGCGCGACCTCGATGACGAACCGCGCCCGGTGCTCGACCGACCCGCCGTAGGAGTCCGTGCGGTGGTTGGCGTTCGGGGAGAGGAACTGGTGCAGCAGGTAGCCGTTGGCGGCGTGGATCTCCACCCCGTCCGCGCCCGCCGCGATGGCCGAGGCCGCCGCGTGCCGGAACTCGCCGATCACCTGCTGGATCTCCGAGACGCTGAGCTCACGCGGCGCGGGGATCGGCTGCTTGCCGGTAGGCGTGAAGATCTCCTCGCCGGGAGCGATCGCTGACGGAGCCACGGCCTGCCGGTGGTGCGGGGTGTTGTCCGGGTGGGAGATCCGGCCGACGTGCATCAGCTGGACGAACAGGTGGCCACCGCCCGCGTGCACGGCGTCGCCGACCCTCCGCCACCCGTCGACGTGCTCGGGCGTGTAGATCCCCGGGGTGTTGACGTAACCCTGCCCGTCCTCCGACGGCTGGGTGCCCTCGGTGATCAGCAGCCCCAGGGAGGCTCGCTGGCGGTAGTACTCCGCGGCGAGCTCGCCGGGGGTGCCGTCGGGGTTGGCCCGGTTGCGCGTCATGGGGGCGAGCGCGAGCCGGTGCGGGAGCTCCAGCCCGCCGAGGGTGAGCGGCTGCCAGAGAGAGGAGGAGGCCATGCGGGTGAGATTCCTTTCCATCGAGCGGGTCGTCATCGCCGCCGGCGCAGGACCGCAGTGGTCCGGCACCGGGGTGGGAGGATGGGCCGGGCCGTGTCCGAGCCCAGCCGAGAATGACTACACTCAGAACTGAGGCGAGTCAGAGACTATTCCCCAGGAGGACCGATGCCGGTGAAGTCCCGGCCGTTCGGGCGACGCGAGCGGAACAAGCAGGCCAAGCTCGAGCGCATCACCGCGGCGGCGAGCGAGCTGTTCGCCGAGCGCGGGGTCGACGACGTCACCACGCAGCAGATTGCGGACGCGGCGGACATCGGCACCGGCACCCTGTTCCTGTACGCGAAGACCAAGGGCGAGCTGCTGCTCCTGGTGCAGAACGCGCACTACTCCGCGGCACTCGAGCGTGGCCGCGCCGCCGCCGCGGACGCGCCGACCGCAGTGGACGGAGTGATGGCCCTGGTCGAGCAGATCGCGGAGTGCAACCGTGTCCAGGTCGACAACGGCCGCACCTACCTGCGGGAGATGGTCTTCGGCGACCCGAGCGAGCCGCACCACGCCGAGGCGCTGGCCATCGTCGCCCGGACGGAGGAGGCGGTCGCCGGCGTCCTGACGCGCCGGGCGCAGGTGCCCGCCGCGGAGGCGGCGACGTTGGCCCAGGTGGTCTCGGCCATCATGTTCGTGGAGCTGGGGGCCACCCTGAACGCGGGCTCGAGCATCCCGGAGCTCCTCGCGAGCATCCGTACCCAGGTGGCCGCGATCCTCCCTCGCTGACCCGGGGCGATCAGGGGGCGAGGAACCTCGCGGCGACGGGGGCGAAGCTCTCCCAGTACTGGAAGATGCCGCCGTGCCCGGAGTCGGGATAGATGATCAGCTCGGATCCCTTGATCCGCTGGTGCAGGTCGGCCGAGAGGATCGAGGGCACCATGCGGTCGTGGTCGCCGTTGGCGATCAGGGTGGGCTGGGTGAGCACCGACAGGTCCGACGGGGCGGAGCGCCCGTACCGCTGGATGGCCTTCAGCTGGGTGCGGAACGCCGTGAGGCTGATGTCCTTGTCGCGGTCGAGGGTGCGCTCCTTGAGCCGCTCCACGAACGCCTTCCCCGCCCGCTTGCCGGCGGTGTCGCGGGGGAAGAACAGAAACTCCTTCGGGTCCGACCGGGTGAGGGTGGCGCGGAGGATGTCCCAGTAGGTCACGCCCACGACCTTGTCGATGTTCCTCCCGCCGCGGGGCCCCGTGCCGGTGAGGACGAGTCTGCGGACCAGGTCGGGGTGCTTGACGATCAGGTCCTGCGCGATCATCCCGCCCATGGAGAACGAGAAGACGTCGATCGTGTCGAGGCCGAGCGCCGTGATGAACGCGTAGGCGTCGTCGGCCGCTTCCTCGATGGTGCCGGGGACGGTGCCGGACGATGCTCCGACGCCGCGTTGGTCGAACGTGATCACCCGACGGGTCTTCGCGACGGCGTCCACGAGGCGCGGGTCCCAGTTGTCCAGGGTCGCGGCCAGGTGGACGAAGAACACGACGGGGATCCCGTCGTCCGGTCCGAGCTCGCGGTAGGCGAACGTGGTGCCTCCCGCGGTGACGGACCTGGTGGGGGCGTGCGCGTACGCGGTGATGGGTATGCCGGTGCTACCGGTAGTGCTCACGATGATGACTCCTTCGATCGGTGGTCGAACGTCTGCGGGTGGCCGCTGCGAGCCGGCGGGAGTCAGGGTCCGGTGATCACGACCTTGCCCCGGAGGCCGCCCTTGCCCAGGGCGTCGAGGGCCTGCGGGGTCTGGTCGAACGGGAAGCTCTTCCCGACCACGGGTCGCAGGGTGCCGTCGTCGACGAGGGCGGCGATCTGTCGCAGCTGCTCGCCGCTGGCATGCATCCACAGGAACTCGTAGGTCACGGCCAGCTTCTTGGCCTGCCGGCGGACCGTGCCGCTCAGCGCCGCGATCGCCAGGCGCAGCACAGGATTCAGGCCCTTCGCCCTCGCATAGGCCGGGTCGGGCGGGCCGGCGATCCCGATGACCTTCCCGCCCGGGCGCAGGATGCGCAGCGACTTGACGACGTTCTCCCCGCCGACGCTGTCGAGGACCAGGTCGTATCCCGAGAGCTCGGCCTCGAAGTCCTGGGTGCGGTAGTCGACGACGACGTCCGCGCCGAGGTCGCGGACGAAGTCGGCGTTCTTCGCGGAGGCGGTGGTCGCCACCTCGGCGCCGAGATGCTTGGCGAGCTGGATCGTGACCGACCCGACCCCGCCGGCACCCGCGTGGACGAGAACCTTCTGGCCGGGTTGCAGGTTCCCCCTGACCACGAGCGCCTGCCACGCGGTCAACGCCACCAGCGGCAGGGATGCCGCCTCGGCGGGGCTGAGGCCGGCGGGGACGTGGGCGAGGTCGGCCTCGTCGATCGCGATGCGTTCCGCGAACGTCTCGATCCGGCCGTCCCGCGGCCGGGCGAACACCTGGTCGCCCGGCCTGAACCCGGACACGCCCGCGCCGGTGCGGATGACGGTGCCGGCGACGTCGTGCCCGAGGACGAGGGGGTCTTGTAGGGCAGGATCGCCTTGAACTCGCCGTCCCGGATCTTCTCGTCGAGCTGGTTGACGCCCGCAGCGGTCACGCGCACGAGGACGTCGTGGTCACCCACGCCGGGCTCGGGCACCTCCGCCTCGTGGACGGGCTGCTTGTACTTGTCGAACACGAACGCTCGCACGGTCTCTGTCTCCTCGGTCGGTCGGGTGATGGTGGTCAGCGATGGAGGAAGCGGCCGACGAGCTCGGTGGCGGCCTGACGGTTCTGGGGCACGACACCGTGTCCTGAGTCCGGGAAGACACGCACCTGCGCGCCGGGAAACCGCTGCAGCAGGGCGTCGGCGTTGCCGGGCGGGACCATGCGGTCACTGTCGCCGTGGAGGACCAGCACGGGCATCGCCGGCTCGGACGGGCCGCCGGGCGGCTGCAGGCGGCCCCATCGCTTCACGGCGCGCAGCTGCGCACGGAGCACCGCGGGGGTGACGGGCTGGTCGCGCCCGGTGCGCCGCCGCTTCAGCCGTTCCTGGTACGCCTTCGCCGCGCGCCTGCCGTGGCGGGTGCGGGTGAAGAACAGCAGCGTCGTCGGCGGCGTGAGCGTCGCCAGCCCGCGTGCGACCCCGCCGAGGAAGACGCCGGTCATCCTGGTCAGTCCGGGACCGCCATGCGGGCCTGCCCCGGCGAGGACGATCCTGTCCACCAGGTCAGCGTCGAGGCGGAGGACCTCCTGAGCGACCATGCCGCCCATCGACAGCCCGAGCAGGTCCACCCGGGACAGGCCCAACGCGCGGATCGCGGCGACGGCGTCCGTCGCCATGTCCTCGAACCGGTCCCGCGCCGTCCCGGTTGATGCGCCGACGCCGCGATAGCCGAGCAGGATCACCCGGCGCCCCGCGGCGAGCGGGTCGACGACCTCCGGATCCCAGCTGTCCAGGTTCGCGCCCAGATGCGTGAGGCCCACCAACGGCACGCCACGGCCGTCACCGAGCTCGCGGTAGACGAGCTCTGCGCCCGCCACTGCGACGGTCCGCGTCGGTGCATGGGCGAACCGCACCGGTGCGGTACCTGCTTCCCGCGCTCGGTGCTCCATGGCGGCCCTCCTCTCGCCCGTGAAGGCGACGGTTCACCTCCGATGAGCCGAGTATACTCAAACCTGAGCAGACTCAGTAACGTACGTGCCGTCGAGGTGTATGTCGACAGTCCCCGTCCTGGGGCCTAGTCAGGGCCATGCGTAAGGAGTAACTTACGGTAAGTGGCTACTGACACATCCGGGTTCGCCGCCCTGGCAGACCCGACACGACGCGAGATCTTCGAGCGTGTCGTGGCACGGCCGTCGTCGGTCGGGGCGCTCGCGGACGAGCTCCCCGTGAGCCGACCTGCGGTCTCCCAGCACCTGCGCGTGCTCAAGGACGCCCGGCTCGTCGTCGACGAGGCCGTCGGGACCCGGCGCGTGTACCGCGCGGACCCTGACGGGCTCGCGATGCTCCGTGACTACCTGGACCTGTTCTGGCGTCGCTCGCTCGACACGTTCTCTTCATTGGCAGAGGAGTCCTTCCATGACCACCCCGACCCGGCCTGAGGCCGGCGCCACCTCCGTGGCCCGCGCCGTCGACGTCGCCGTCTCGATCGAGCACGCCTTCGACGTGTTCACCCTCCGGATGACCGACTGGTGGGAGCCGACCCACCACCTGCTCGCGGACACCAGCGAGATGCGCGTCGAGCCCTGGGTGGGCGGCACGCTGACCGACGTGAACCCCGCTGGCGAACGCTGCACGTGGGGGCACGTGCTCGTGTTCGACCGCCCCGCCGCCTTCGCCTTCAGCTGGGACGTCACGCCCGGCTGGGAGCTCGAGACGGACCCCGAGCGGTGCAGCGAGGTGCACGTGGCGTTCGCCGCCCTCGACGACGGGCGCACACGCGTGGTGCTCGAGCACCGTCACCTGGACCGGCACGGCGCCGGCTGGGAGGAGATGCGCTCCGCCGTGGGCGGGCCCGGCGGCTGGATGCTCGGGCTCGAGCGCCTCGCCGTCGTCGCGGGCGGAACGGACCCCGCGGCAGGCGTCCGTCGTCCCGACACCTCCGGCGCCCGCCCGGGGCCGCGCGCATGATGCCCGTGGCCGAGATCGAGGCGCTGGGGCGCACGGTCACCGCCGACTGGACCAGTGCCGTCGCCGACCGCGTGGCCGCCGCCTGGGGCCTGCCCCCCGGGACGGCGCGATGGTGGCGGTCGAGCGCGGCGCACGTCTTCGTGCTGCCCGGCTCGGACGGCAAGCGGTACCTGCGGTTCGTGCCCGCCACGAGCCGGTCGGAGGCGTCCGTCGCGGCGGTCGCGCGGCTCATGGCGGCGCTCGCCGACGACGGGGCGGCGGTCGTGCGCCCGGTCCCGGCGGCGAGCGGGGCGCTCGTCGCGACCGTCGGCACGGATCTCGGGCCGATGCACGCCGTCGTTGTCGAGGCCGCCCCCGGCGAGGCGATCGACGCGGACGACCTGACCGACGGCACGGCCCGGGCCTGGGGCGAGGCGCTGGCGACCCTCCACCGCGACGCCGCCGGTCACGGCGAGGGGCTGCCCGAGGCGTTCGGCGAGCTGGACGAGGTGGCCGCGCGGCACGCCGACGACGAAGTTCTGGTCCACGCGGCCGCCACCCTGGCCGCGCGGCTCTCCGAGCTGCCGCGGGACTCCGCCGGGTTCGGCGTCGTGCACGGCGACCCGGAGCTCGACAACCTGGCCTGGGAGGGAGGTCGCGCCACCGCCTACGACTTCGACGAGGCCGCGCGGTCCTGGTACGCGGCCGACGTCGCCTTCGCGCTGCGCGACCTGACGGGGCCCGACGGGCGGATCGAGCCCGCGTTCCAGGGGCGGGCCGCCGCGTTCGTCGCCGGCTACCGGGCCGTGCGACCGTTCACGGCGGCCGAGGAGCGCCGCCTGCCGCTCTTCGCGGGCGTGCACGCGGTCGGGACCGTCGTCCGGATCGGCCGCGCCCTCGACCGTCCCGCTGCGCCGGACGACGCGGGCGAGGCGGGGGCGGCGGGCGGCCTGGCGGACCTGCGGCTCCACCTCGCGGACCTCGCCCGCGCCCAGCGGGACCTCGCGGTGGCCGTCGCGGCCCGCCTGCCGGCGTCGCCGACGGGCGTCACGACCGGGTGAGGAACAGCTCCACCACGGGGACGGCGACGCCCGGCCGCACGGTCGGCAGGTGCAGGGTGAGCGTGCCGGGCGGCTGACCGCCCGGGATGGTGTTGAACGCCTTCTGGTCGGGATCGGTGCGGCTCGTGCGCAGCTCCGAGCCGTCGTGCAGCAGCTGCGCGTACCGGACGCGGTCGGCCAGGCCGCGCAGGTGCACGTGCTCGAACGGCCAGGCGAACAGGTGCAGGTACAGGCGGTCGTCGCGCTGCGTGAGCACGACGCCCGGGGGCAGGCCCGGCGCGACGGCGGCCGCGAGGTCGGGGGCGGCAGGCCCCGCGCCGGTGATCGCCCGCCCGTGCAGATGCATCCATTCGCCGAGGGCGGCGAGCGTGGCGGCGTCGCGGGCCGGGATCGCGCCGCGCCCGTCCGGGCCGATGTTGAGCAGCAGGTTGCCGCCCTTCGACACCGTGTCCACGAGCATGCGCACGAGCAGGTCGGAGTCCTTGAACTTCGTGTTGTCGCGGTCGTAGCCCCAGCTGCCGTTGAGCGTCTGGCAGGCCTCCCACACCACGAGCTCGCCCGCGTCGTCGCGCATCGGTGCGTCGGGCTGGTACTGCTCGGGCGTCACCAGGTCGCCGGGGATGCCGAGGCGGTCGTTCACCACCGCCTGGGGCTGCAGCTCGCGCACCATGGCGAGAAGGCCAGCGGCGTCCCAGTCCTCGGGGCGACGGCCGGGCCAGCCCCGGCGGTCGCGGGCGTCGGTGAAGTCGAAGAAGACGTAGTCGACCGGCCCGTACCCGGTGAGGAGCTCCCGCACCTGGGCGTGCAGGTAGGTGCGGTACCGGGCCATGTCGCGGCCCTCGTTGAGGGCGTGGGCGTCGGGGTCGTCGCGCCGCGGGTGGTCGGCGTCGATCGTGTAGTCGGGGTGGTGCCAGTCCAGGAGCGAGTGGTAGAGCCCGAGCCGCAGGCCCTCGGCGCGCACCGCCTCGGCCAGCTCGGCCACCAGGTCGCGGCCCCGGGTGCGGGCGATGCTGTAGTCACTGACCGCGGAGTCCCACAGGGCGAACCCGTCGTGGTGCTTGGTGGTGAGCACCACGTACTTCATGCCGGCGTCCTTGGCCGCCCGGGCGATCGCGCGCGCGTCGAACAGGTCCGGGTCGAACACCTCCGCGTAGCGTGCGTACTGCTCGACCGTCTGACGCTCGAAGCTCATGACCCACTCGTGCCGCGCCGCCGCGGAGTACAGCCCGAAGTGGACGAAGAGGCCGAAGCGGGCCTCGGTGAACCACGCCTGCTCGGGGCGCAGGGGCGGGGCGGCGGTGGTCATGGGGAGCACTCCTCGTCGAGCGGGCGGCCCGGGTTGAAGGCCCGGCAGAGGTATGACGTATCGGTCGTCCACTCCGAGACTACCGGCGCGGACCGGGGCTGGCGCAAGGGAACGTCGCCGCTATAGATTGGATGAATTGCTGGTCCTATCGCCGGGTCGAGGGAGTCCCATGTCCGACGTCGTCGTCGACGCGCACCACCACCTGTGGGTCCGTTCGCGGCACCCGCAGGACTGGATCGACCCCGTCGGCATGGCCGCGATCGACGCCGACTTCACCCCGGCGGACCTCCCCGCCGCCGCGCACGGCGTCGACGCCACCGTCGTGGTGCAGAGCGTCAGCCGCTGGAGCGAGACCGACGAGCTGCTCGCGGTCGCGGCGTCCCCCGAGGGGCACGAGGCGCGCGTCGCGGGGGTCGTCGGCTGGGCCGACCTCCACGCGCACGGGCTCGAGGACCGGCTGGCCGCGCTCCGCGCCGGGCCGGGCGGCGACCGCCTCGTCGGGATCCGCACGATGGTGCAGGCCGAGGCCGACCCCGGTTACCTGGACCGCCCTGACGTGCACGCCGGGATCGCCGCCGTCGGCGCGGCGGGCCTGCCCTTCGACCTCGTGGTCCGGGCCGACCAGCTCGCCTCGTGCGCCCGGCTCGCGGCGTCGTTGCCCGACGTGCGGTTCGTGCTCGACCACCTGGCCAAGCCGCCGATCGCCGCGACCCAGCCGGACGCCGACGGGCGACCCGGCGACCCGGCCGCCCTCGACGCCTGGCGGCGCGACCTCGCCCTCCTCGCGGCGCGGCCGAACGTCGTCGCGAAGCTGTCCGGCCTGGTCACCGAGGCGCATTGGGACTCGTGGACCCCCGCCGACCTGCGTCCGGTCGCCGACCACGCGCTCGACGTCTTCGGCCCGGACCGCCTCATGCTCGGCAGCGACTGGCCGGTGTGCCTCCTCGCGTCGGGGTACGGGCGGTGGCTGGACGCCGTCGACGAGCTGCTGTCCCACCTCACCCCCGACGAGCGCGCCGCCGTCCGCGGCCGCACCGCCGTCACCACCTACGGGCTCGACGTCGAGCCGGTCGTCACCACGAAGGAGCACCCGTGAGCAGCACCGAGTTCCCGCCGGAGTTCGCCGGCATCCGCGCGATCGTGACCGGGGGCGCGTCGGGCATCGGTGCCGCCGTCGTGCGCGCGCTGCTCGCCCGGGGCGCCCAGGTGGTCGCGATCGACCGCACCCGCGACGGCGTGCCCGAGGGCGCCGCGGCGGAGGTCGCGGACGTCTCGGACGAC
The DNA here is from genome assembly GCA_023241745.1 of Isoptericola peretonis. Taxonomy (GTDB): domain Bacteria; phylum Actinomycetota; class Actinomycetes; order Actinomycetales; family Cellulomonadaceae; genus Isoptericola; species Isoptericola peretonis. Next base: position 788,581 of record JALQCY010000003.1, read on the forward strand.
GCGGCCGTGCGCGCCGCCGTCGCGGCCGCGGCCGAGACGCTGGGCGGCATCGACGTCGTCGTGAACAACGCGGGCATCGGCGCGCAGGGCACGGTCGCGGACAACGAGGACGCCGAGTGGCTGCGGGTGCTCGACGTCAACGTGCTCGGCATCGTGCGCGTGACGCGGGCGGCGCTGCCGCACCTGCGGGCGTCCGAGCACGCCGCCGTGGTGAACATGGCGTCGATCGCGTCGTGGTCCGGGCTGCCCGCCCGCGCCCTGTACTCCGCCAGCAAGGGCGCCGTGCAGGCGCTGACCCTCGCGATGGCGGCCGACCACGTGCGCGAGGGCATCCGCGTGACGTGCGTGAACCCGGGCACCGTGGACACGCCGTGGGTGGGCCGCCTGCTCGACGCGGCGCCAGACCCGGCGGCCGAGCGCGCCGCGCTGGAGGCCCGCCAGCCGACGGGGAGGCTCGTCAGCCCCGAGGCCGTGGCGCACGCGGTCTGCTACCTCGCCAGCCCTCTGGCGACCTCCACGACCGGCACGGCCCTCGCCGTCGACGGCGGCATGCACGACCTGCGCGTGCGCCCGCCGGAGCAGGCATGAGCGCCCTGCCCACCCGGGAGGTCCGCTCCACCGGTGTGCGCCTGACGAGCCTCGGGTACGGGGCGGCGCAGGCGGGCAACCTCTACCGGGCGACGACGGACGCCGAGACCGCGGAGGCGCTCGATGCCGCGTGGGCCGCCGGGGTGCGGTACGTGGACACGGCGCCGCACTACGGGCTCGGCCTCTCCGAGCGGCGGGTGGGCGCGGCGCTGCGCGGGCGGCCCCGGGACGAGTACGTGCTGTCCACCAAGGTGGGACGCCTGCTCGAGCCGTCGCCCGAGACGGCGGGCGAGCGCGACCCGGAGATGTTCGACGTGCCCGCGGACACGCGGCGGGTCTGGGACTTCTCGCGCGACGGCGTGCTGCGCTCGCTGGAGGCGAGCCTGGGCCGCACCGGCCTGGACCGTGTCGACGTCGTCTACCTGCACGACCCCGACGACCACGAGGAGCAGGCGTTCGCCGAGGCGGTCCCGGCGCTCGTGGAGCTGCGCGACCAGGGCGTGGTCGGCGCGATCGGCGCGGGCATGAACCAGTCCGCGATGCTCGCGCGCTTCGTGGCCGAGGCCGACGTGGACGTCGTGATGTGCGCCGGCCGGTTCACGCTGCTCGAGCAGCCCGCCCTGGCCGACCTGCTGCCGGTCGCGGCCGAGCGGGGCGCGGCCGTCGTCGTCGCCGGCGTGTACAACTCCGGGCTCCTGGCCCGTGAGGTCGTGCCCGACGACGCGACGTACGACTACGCGCAGGCCCCGCCCGCGCTGCTCGGCCGCACGCGCCGTATCGCCGCCGCGTGCGCCGACCACGGCGTCACGCTGCCGGAGGCCGCGCTCGCCTACGTGCGCGCCCACCCTGCCGTCGCGAGCACCGTCGTCGGGCTGCGCACCGCCGACCAGGTGCGCCAGGCCGTCGACCGGCACGCCGCCGTCGTGCCCGCCGACCTGTGGACCGACCTGGTCGGCCGGGGGCTGCTCGCCCCCGAGGCTCATCCCGATGCCTGGGCCTGATCGACGCGCCCGCCCACATCGTGATCGCATTGCGGAAGAATTTGGCCGCGATACGAAACCGGCGCATGATCGAGACGCCCCCCAGAGAGAACAGAGGACACCGATGCAGCTGCTCCGCCTGGGCCCGGTGGGCCAGGAGATCCCCGCCGTCACCCACGACGGCACCACCTACGACCTGCGGCCGCTGACGGCCGACACCGGAGGCGACATCGACGGCGGCTTCCTCGCCGCCGACGGCGTGGCGCGCACCCGCGCCGCGCTCGCCGCCGGCGAGCTGCCCGTGCTGGACGGCGCGGACGGCCTGCGCCGCGGCGCGCCGATCGCGCGGCCGACCGCCGTCGTGTGCGTGGGCCAGAACTACGCCGCGCACGCGCGCGAGTCGGGCGCGGAGCCGCCGCGCCTGCCGATCATCTTCTTCAAGCACCCGAACACCGTCGTCGGCCCCGACGACACCGTGCCGATCCCGCCCGGCGCCGAGAAGGTCGACTGGGAGGTCGAGCTCGCGATCGTCGTCGGCAAGCAGGCCGGCTACCTGTCGTCCGTCGACGAGGCGCTCGACCACGTCGCCGGGTACACGGTGGTGGACGACGTGAGCGAGCGGGCCTGGCAGCTCGACGACTCGCTCGGCCAGTGGTCCAAGGGCAAGTGCGGCCCGGGCTTCCTGCCGACCGGCCCCGCGCTGGTGCCCGTCGACGAGGTGGACCCGGGCGCGCTGCGCTTGCGGTCGTCCGTCAACGGCGAGCCCCGCCAGGACTCGTCCACGACGGACATGATCTTCGGCGTCGCCGAGATCGTGCACCACCTGTCGCAGTACATGACGCTCGAGCCGGGCGACCTGATCTGCACCGGCACGCCCGAGGGCGTCGCGCTGTCCGGCCGCTTCCCGTACCTGGCCGACGGCGACGTCGTCGAGGTGGAGATCGACGGGCTCGGCCGGCAGCGGCACGCGTTCGCCGCCGCGCGCGTCCCGGCCGCCGCGGCCGCGCAGGGCTGACCGTGCTGCGCTACGAGCTCCTGCACCCGGGCCTCGTCGCGGCGCTCGCCGCGGCGGGGCACGGGTCTCGCGTGCTGCTGGCCGACGCCAACTACCCGCACTCCACCGGCGCGCGGCCCGGCGCCGCGCGCGTGCACCTCAACCTGCGCCCCGGCCTCCTGACCGTGGACCAGGTGCTCGAGGTGCTGCTCGACGCCGTGCCCGTCGAGTCCGCTGCCGTCATGGTGCCGGGCGGCGTGTCGGGCGACGTCGTCGCCGCGGGGGAGGAGATCCCCGCGCACACGGGCTACCGGGGCCTGCTCGGACCCGGCGTGGGCTGGGACGAGCTGGACCGCTTCGCGTTCTACGACGCCGCCCGGTCGGACGACGTCGCGGTGCTCGTCGCGACGGGGGACCAGCGCGTCTACGCGAACCTGCTGCTCACGCTCGGCGTCCGCACCCCTGCGCCATAGCGTCGGGGAGAGCCCTGTTCGTTCCGCCGGTGCCCCGATTCGTCAGAGGAATCGGGGCTCCGCGTCGGCGTGCGCCGCTGCTCCTCGGCGCCCGGGCATCCAGGTTCACGCAGCAGATCGACGGCATCGGGCTCCGGTCCGAGGGGGCCCTCACCTGCGGACTCGTCGGTTTGCGAACTTCTGCGGATCGCCCGCCGACGATGGTCATCGGATCTTTTCGGACTTGAGGGGTGTGCGGACCGTTAATCATCAGGTAGCCTGACTGAAAGTATCCACCGCGGCCACTCGGCCGCCCGGACGAGATGGTCGCGATGATGCGGAAGTCCCTGTCGGTGAACGAGCGGATGGTCCTCGACCTCCTGCTCGAGCGCCAGTCGGCCTCCCGGGCCATGATCAGCAAGACCACGGGCCTGTCGAAGCCGTCGACCGGCGAGCTCGTCGTCCGGCTCGTCGAGGCCGGTCTCGTCACGCCCGTGGGCGAGGTCTCGTCGGCCCAGCGGGGACCGAACGCGGTGCACTTCCGCGCGGTGACCGACCTCTGCCACGTCGCCGGCGTCGAGATGCAGCCGGGCCGGTTCGTGCACGCCGTCGTCTCCGACCTCTCCGGAGCCGCGCTCTCCGACGTCCGCGTCCCGCAGCGCGGCGACGACCCGGTCGAGACCGTGGCCGAGGCGGTCGCCGCCGCCTGCGCGGAGGCGGGCATCGAGCCGTCCAGCCTGTGGCAGGTGCTCGCGGGCACTCCCGGCGTCGTGAACCCCCAGGGGGACATGGACTTCGTCTCCGGGCACCCGGCGTGGCGCACGGGCCAGCGGGGCCGGCTCGCCGCACGTCTCGGCTGCCCCGTCGCGCTCGAGAACGACGTCAACCTCGCCGCCCTCGCGGAGGCCGAGAGCGGCAACGCGGCCGGCATCGAGAGCTTTACCCTCCTGCGCCTGGACGAGGGCATCGGCGCCGCGACCGTCGTCAACCGCACGCTGCTGCGGGGCGCACACGGGTACGCGGGCGAGATCGGCCTCGCGCCGACGACGGGCGGTGGCCGGCTCGGCTCGTCGTCCGCCGGCTTCCAGAGCTTCGTCGGCTCCGCGGCGCTCCAGGACGTGCTCGACCGGTTGGGGCTCGGTGGCACCTCGCCGGAGCAGGCACTCAGCGACGACGACCCGGGAGAGGCCCTCCGCGCGTTCCGCGGCGAGGCGGCGCGACGCGTCGCCGTCGTCGTCACCACGATCGCCACCGTCGTCGACCCGCACCGCATCGTCCTTGCCGGGACGGTCGGCATGGCGGGGGCGGCGCGTTTCGCCGCGGAGGTCGAGGAGCTGCTCCGCGCGGAGTCTCCGCTGCGGACCGAGGTGGTCCCGTCCTCGCTCGGCCCCGGTGGCGTGGTCCGCGGCGCACTGACCCTCCTGCGTGAGGCCGCGCGGGAGTTCGTCTACGGGATAGGCGCGGTCGCCGCACCCGTCCGGACCTGGCCGGAGCTGCACGGGCCCTGACGAGACACCACGCACGACCCACCACGGCACGTCGCACGAGAACGACCTCGGGCGACGGCACCGACCGCCACACCTGTGGATCACCACGGACCGTCTCCAGGTCCGGCCCACCGTCGGGTAGACCCCTCACGAGGAACGGCTGAAAACAATGAGCACTCACACCCTCACGTCCGGACCCCGCCGCCGCGGTCGCACGTTCACGAGCGGCGTCACCGGCGTCGTCGTCACCGCTCTCGCCCTGTCGGCGTGCGGTATCGGCGGCGGTTCCGACGAGGTCGGCGCCAACGGCAAGCCCACCATGGCGGGCAAGTGCGAGCTCTCGGACGATGTGACCTCCGACCAGCGGCTGTCAGGTGAGCCGTCCGGTGAGATCACCTTCCAGACCACGGCGCTCAAGCAGGACTTCAGCCCGTACTTCGAGAAGCTCATCGCGGCCTTCGAGAAGAAGTACCCGGACGTCACGGTGAAGTGGCAGGACGACCCGGGCGACGCCGAGTTCACGCAGCGCCTCGTGACCAACGCGCAGTCGTGCGACCTGCCCGACGTCGTCAACCTCAACCAGACGACGGCCTACGCGCTCTACCGCGAGAACTTCCTGCTCGACCTCACCACCAAGGGCCCGGAGGACATCGGCGAGCCCTTCATCCCGTCGGTGTGGGAGTCGCAGAAGTTCCCCGGCGACGAGGACCATTACGTCCTCCCGTGGTACTGGGGCCTGAACGGCCTGCAGACGTTCAACAAGGACCTCATGAAGGACGCCGGCCTCGACCCGCAGGCCCCGCCGTCGACCGTCATGGAGCAGCTCGACATGGCGAGCCAGATCGCCGAGAAGTCTGGCGGCGAGTACTACGCGTTCCCGGCGAACCCGTACACGCACGTGCCGAACGACTGGCAGCTCATGAACGCCGCGATCACGAACGCGGACGAGACCGAGTTCACGTTCGCGGACGACCCGAAGATCCAGGAGTGGGTGACGAAGTACGCGGAGCTGTACGCGGAGGGAGCGCTGCCGAAGGACACCCTCTCGAGCGACGTGGACGTCACGCAGCTCTACTCCGCCGGCGACGTCGTGTGGGGCTCCACCAACGCCTCGTTCCTGCGCTACGTGAAGGACACCAACGAGGCCACCTACGACGTCACGGGCGTCGCCACGCTGTTCGACGCCCGCGGCCACGCGTTCCAGGACGGCCAGCTCATCGGCGTCCCGTCCACGTCGAAGAACCCCGTCGCGGCGGTCGCCTTCGCGCAGTTCCTGCTGAGCCCGGAGTGGCAGACGGAGTTCGTGTCCAGCCCGCTGGTCTCCAACTTCCCCTCGACCGAGGAGTCGCTGGACATCCCCAAGTTCACGGACATCACCGGCGACTCGCCGCTCGACGAGGCCAACCGTCTGTCGGTCGAGGCCGCGACGGACGCCGAGAACGTCTTCATCTTCGCGTGGTCCGACGCCGTGCAGACCGCGGTCGTCTCCGAGCTCCAGCTCGCGATCTCGGGCAAGAAGCCGGTCGACGAGGCGCTCCAGGCCGCCGAGGACGCCGCGAACCGCATCCTCGAGCAGCAGGGCTGACCGATGGCGACCGACGTCTACGCGGGGACCCTGGCCGCCGGTGAGCAGGCGGCCAGGGTCACCCGGCCCAGCCGGACGCGCTCCCGCCGTCCGCGTCCGACCTCGGGAGCGGCGCTCTACCGGCCCTGGTGGACCCCGTGGCTGTGGGTCGCGCCGGCGATCATCGTCATCGGGGTGTTCGGGGTCTTCCCGTTCCTCAACACCATCCTGCTGTCCTTCACGGACGCCCGGCCGCTCGGTGGCGGTGGCGACTGGGTCGGCCTGGACAACTACTCGCGCATGGTCGCGGACCCGGCGTTCTGGCTCGCGGTGCGCAACTCCGTGCTCTACGCGGTCGTCGCGGTCCCGCTGCTCGTGGTGCTGCCGCTGATGCTCGCGCAGCTCGTGTACAAGAAGGTCCCCGCCATCGGGTTCTTCCGGACGGCGTTCTACGCACCCGTGGTCGCGTCGATGGTCGCGGTCGCGCTGGTGTGGCAGAACCTCGTCTCCGAGAACGGGCCGATCAACACCGCGCTCACGCAGGTCGGGATCATCGACTCCCCGATCCCCTTTCTGTCGGACACGACGCTGCTGCTCCTCACGGCCATCGCGCTGACCGTCTGGAAGGGCCTCGGGTGGTACATGATCTTCTACCTCTCCGCCCTGGCCAGCGTGCCCAAGGATCTCTACGAGGCCGCGTCGCTCGACGGCGCCGGAACGTTCCGCCAGTTCGTCCACGTCACCGTCCCCGGCGTCCGCCTCACGATGCTGCTCGTCGGCATCATGTCGGGCATCGGCTCCCTACGGGTGTTCACCGAGATCTACATCCTCGGTGGCGCGACGGGCGGCGTCGGCGGCCAGGCACGGACCCTGCCGTTCTACATCCGGGACGTCGCGCTCGACCCGATCTCGGGGAACGTCGGCTACGGCGCGGCGATCTCCGTCGCCCTGTTCGTCCTCACGATCGGTCTCGCGGTCGCGTCGCACAAGCTCGGCTCCAAGGAGGAGGACTGATGACCTGGTGGCGCACGCACGGGCGCACCCGCGCGCTCGTGACGCGGTACGTTCTCCTGCTGGTCGTGCTCGCGATCTCCGTGGGACCGCTCCTGTGGCAGTTCTTCTCGTCCCTCAAGGGACCGCAGGACGCCCTGTACGGGAGCAGCGCGACCTTCTTCCCGGCGAACCCGACGTTCGCGGCCTACCAGACCGTGTTCGAGCAGGTGCCGATGGGCATGTACATCCGCAACAGCCTGATCATGTGCCTGCTCACGGTCTTCTCGCAGGTCGTCTTCCCGACGCTCGCGGGCTACATGCTCTCGCGCCAGGGGTGGCGGGGCCGCGGCGTCTTCTACTGGGTGCTCATTATCTCGATGATGTTCCCGTTCGAGTCGATCATGGTCTCGCTGTACACCCAGATCACCGACCTCGGCCTCGACGACTCGTTCATCGGCGTCTGGCTGCCCGGCGCGATCGCGGCGGTCAACGTCCTCATCACGCGGGCCGCGTTCAGCGCCGTGCCGAACGAGGTCGAGGACGCCGCGATGCTCGACGGCGCCGGAGAGCTCCGCAGGTTCTGGAAGATCTACCTCCCCGCGGCGCGGGGCGCGATGGTCGTCGTCGTCATCAACTCGTTCATCGCCGCGTGGGACGACTTCCTGTGGCCGTTCATCGTGCTGCGGTCGGAAGAGCTGTACACGCTCTCCCTCGGCCTGTCGCGCCTCGCGTCCTCGTCCCTCTCGTACGACCCGCGCGTCACCATGGCCGGGTCCATCATCGCCATCGTGCCGATCCTCGTGCTCTTCGTCGCACTGCAGCGGTACTTCTTCAAGGGTGTGGAATCAGGAGCAGTGAAGTGACCTCGAACCAGGGCGTCGTCCAGGACGTCGCGGCCAAGGACGTCATCGTGCCGACGGCGGAGCAGCTGCGCTGGCAGCGGCTCGAGGTGGGCATGTTCTTCCACTTCGGCATCAACACGTTCCACGCCAAGGAGTGGAGCGACGGCTCCCTGCCGGCGTCGTCGTTCGACCCGACCGAGCTCGACGCCGACGAGTGGGTGGCGCTCGCCGTGGCCGCGGGCGCGACGTACGTGGTGCTCACCGCGAAGCACCACGACGGGTTCTGCCTGTGGCCCACCGCGACCACCGACTACTCCGTCGCCTCGTCGCCGTGGCGCGACGGGAAGGGCGACGTGGTGGCCGAGGTCGCCGCGGCGTGCCGTGCCGCGGGAATCGGCCTCGGCCTGTACCTGTCCCCCTGGGACCGGAACCACCCGGCCTACCAGGACCCGGAGGCGTACGCCGACGTCTACGTCGCCCAGCTCACCGAGCTCTGCACCCGGTACGGGCCGCTCGTCGAGCTGTGGTTCGACGGCGCGGGCTCCGAGGGGTACTCCTACGACTGGGCGCGCACCATGGAGGTCGCGCACACGCACCAGCCGCAGGCGATGGTGTTCAACATGGGCGCCCCGACGATCCGGTGGGTCGGCAACGAGGACGGGCTCGCGAGCGACCCCGTCGAGTACGTCGTGCACCACACGCAGATGAGCAACTACACGGTCGTCACGACGCAGTTCGCGGAGGCGCTGTACCTGCCCCCGGAGTGCGACGTGTCCGTGCGCCGGGGCTGGTTCTGGGCCGAGGACGACGAGCCCAAGTCGCTGGAGCACCTGCTGGCGATCTACTACCGGTCCGTCGGCCTGGGCGCGAACCTGCTGCTCAACGTCCCGCCGGATCGTCGCGGGCGCATCGACCCGGCGGACGCCGCGGTGGTCACGGCGTTCGGGGACGAGATTCGTGCGCGATTCGGGGACCCCGTCGTGGCGGCCCTCACCCGCACCGGGGACACCACGTGGCGCGCCGACCTCGGCGACGAGCCCGTCGAGCTCGACCACGTGCTGGTCCGGGAGGACCTCACGGCCGGCCAGCGGGTCGCCCGGCACGACGTACGCCTCGGCGGGACCGTGGTGGCCGCGGGCGGCACGGTCGGCGCCGGGCGGCTGCACGTCGTCGACGCACCCGCCATGCGGGAGCTCGAGATCGAGCTGGAGGGCCCGGGCGCCCGCCTCGCGGAGGTGCTGGTGTACCGGACCGGCCACCGGACCGCCCCGGTGGTCCCGGAGGACTACAGCGCGCCGACCGACTACCCGGAGGACTGAGCACGTGCACGACCGGAGCCCGCAGGGCACGACCGCCGCCGGGACCGTCCACCGGGTGGACCTGGGCGGTCCGGGCTGGACCGTGCGGTGGGAGGAAGGCCTCCCCGCCGGTGGCGCGGGGCCTTCCGGCGACGTCGTCGCGCGCCTGCGAGACAGGATCCCGGCGTCGGTCCCGGGGTGCGTCCACGACGACCTGCTCGCCGCGGGCGTCATCGCGGACCCGTACGTCGACGACAACGCCGCGGCGGTGCGCTGGGTGGGCGAGAGCGACTGGGTGTACGAGGCGGACGTCGAGCTGACGGACGCCCACACGGCGGGCCGGGTCGAGCTCGTCCTCGACGGCCTCGCGACCGTCGCCACGGTCCGCGTCAACGGCCGTGAGGCCGTGGCCACGGCGAACATGCACCGCTCGTACGCGGTCGACGTGTCGGCGCTCGTCCGCCTCGGCGTGAACCGGCTCGCCGTCGAGCTCTCCTCGGCCGCGCGGGCGATGCTCGACGCCGACGACGGCACCCTGCCGTACGACTGGGCCTACCCGTACAACCGGCTGCGCGTCATGGCGTCGAGCGTGGGGTGGGACTGGGCGCCCCCGCTGGTGTCGGCCGGCCTGTGGCGCCCCGCCCGGATCGAGGCGTGGAGCGGCGTGCGGCTGCGGTCGCACGCGCGCGGCGAGGTCTCGGCGGACCTCGCCGGGCGCCGGGTCGTGGTCGCCGTCGAGCTCGACGGGCAGGACGGTGGCGTCGCCACGGGCGAGGTCGAGCTCGGCCTCGGCGGGCACCGGTCGAGGCACGTGGTGACCGGTCGCGACGAGATCGTCCTCGACGTGCCGGACGCCGAGCTGTGGTGGCCGCACGGGTACGGCGCCGCGACGCTCCACGACGTGACCGTCAGTCTGGTCGGGACGGACCAGGAGCAGACCCACCGGGTCGGGCTGCGGCACGTCGACCTCGACACGACGCCCGACGCGACCGGGCGCCGGTTCGTCGTCGTGGTCAACGGGCGCGAGATCTTCGCGCTCGGCGCGAACTGGATCCCCGACGAGCTGCTGGTCTCGCGCATGACGGCCGAGCGCTACGTGCAGCGCGTGGACCAGGCGGTCGCCGCGAACATGAACATGCTGCGCGTGTGGGGCGGCGGCGTCTACGAGGACGACGCGTTCTACTCAGCCTGCGACGCCGCGGGCGTGCTGGTCTGGCAGGACTTCGCGTTCGCGTGCGCCGCCTACCCCGAGGAGGAGCCGCTGCGCTCCGAGGTCGAGGCGGAGGCGCGCGAGCAGGTGCGCCGCCTCGCCGCGCACCCGAGCGTCGTCGTGTGGAACGGCTCCAACGAGAACCTCCAGGGCTGGAGCGACTGGGGCTGGCCCGAACGCGTCGGGACCCGCACGTGGGGCGAGGGGTACTACCGCGAGCTCCTGCCGCGCGTCGTCGCCGCGGAGGCCCCCGGCACCCCGTACGTGCCGTCGAGCCCGTTCTCCTCGACCGACGGCGTCGGGCCGAACGTCGACGGGGAGGGCACGAGCCACCTCTGGGACCAGTGGAACCTGTACGACTACACGACGTACCGCCACCACGTCCCGCGATTCGCCGCCGAGCTCGGCTTCCAGGCCCCGCCCACGTGGGCGACGCTCTCGGCCGCGCTCACCGAGCGCCCGGTCGACGTCCGGGGCGCCGCCCTCGCGACCCGTCAGCGGCAGGTCGGCGGGATGCGCCATCTCTTGCGACGGCTCGACGGGCACGTCCCCGATCCCGACCGTCTGCTCGACGACGTCGACGACTGGTCGTGGGCGACCCAGCTCAACCAGGCTGAAGCCCTGCGCACCGCCGCCGACCACCTGCGCGGGTCGTGGCCGCGCACCGCCGGCATGCTCGTGTGGCAGCTCAACGACGCGTGGCCGGGGATCTCCTGGTCGGTCGTCGACCACGGCGGGCGGCCCAAGCCGGGCTGGCACGCGCTGCGCCGGGCGTACGCGCCGCGCACCCTCTCGATCCAGGCGCACGACGGCGCGCCCCGGGTCGTCCTCGTCAACGACACCGACGCGGTGTGGCAGGCGAGCGTCGTCGTGCGGCGCGTGCACGTCGTGGGCGGCCCGCTGGGCGCCCCGGCGGAGGCGGAGCAGACCGTCGTGGTCGCGCCCCGCTCGGTAGCACGGTGGGACGTGCCGCCGCAGGTCGCGCTCGCCGGGGCGCGCCGCGACGAGGTGCTCGTGGCGGACTGCGACGGCCTGCGCGCGTGGTCCGCGCTGTGTCGCGAGGACGGCGTGCGCTGGGCGCGGCCGGCCCCGACCGTCGAGGCTTCGCGGACCCCGCAGGGCTGGCGGGTGCGGATCACAGCGGACGTCGTGACCTGCGACGTCGCGCTGCTCGTCGACCGGCTCGACCCGGCGGCGCGGGTCGACGACCTGCTGACCTTCCTGCTTCCCGGCGAGACCGTCGAGCTCGACGTGACCGGCGCCGAGGCCGCCGATCCGGCGGCGTTCGGCGCACGCCCCGTACTGAGGACGAGGAACGACCTGTGGCACCGATGACGCACGACGCCCCTGGGGTGCGGGGCACCTGGACCGACCCCGCGCGGCGGCGCGCCGCCGAGGTGATGGCGGGCATGTCCCTACGTGAGCGGGTCGGCCAGCTCAACCAGCGGCTGCTCGGGTGGCAGGCCGTCGAGCGCACCGCCCAGGGGGAGTGGCGCACCACCGACCTGCTGCGCGAGGAGGTCGACCGGTGGGGCGGGCTCGGCGCGCTGTACGGCCTCTTCCGCGCCGACGCGTGGTCGGGGCGGGGCTGGGCCGACGGGATCCGGCCGGAGGCGCGCGCCGAGGTCGCCGCGCTCGTCGTCGAGGAGGTGCGCGCCGCGTCCGGGCAGGACGTCGGGCCGCTGCTCGTCGAGGAGGCCCCGCACGGGCACCAGGCGCTCGGCGCCGAGCTGCTGCCAGTGAACCTGGCCGTGGGCGCCACGTGGGACGCCGAGCTGTACCGGCAGGCGTGCGCGTCGGTCGCCACGTCGCTGCGCGCCGACGGCGTGCACCTCGCGCTGCTGTCCACCCTCGACCTGCTCCAGGACCCCCGCTGGGGCCGCTCCGAGGAGTGCTACGGCGAGGTCCCCGCGCTGGCGGCGCGGATGACCGAGGCCGCGGTCGTGGGCATGCAGGGGCACGACCGCTCGCGCCTGGCCGACGGGACCGGCGTCGGCGTCGTCCTCAAGCACTTCGCCGCGCAGGGCGCCGGCACCGGCGGCCGCAACGGGCACTCCGCGGCGCTGGGCCCGCGGGACCTCGCCGAGCTGCACCTGCCCGCCGCGCGCGCCGGCGTCGCGGCCGGAGCCCTCGGCCTCATGGCCGCGTACAACGACATCGACGGCGTCCCCTGCGTCGCGAACCGTGCCCTCCTGACCGACCTCCTCCGAGGCGAGTGGGGCTTCGACGGCCTGGTCATGGCCGACGGGCTCGCCGTCGACCGGATCGTCGAGCAGGTCGGGGACCCGGTGGCCGCGGCCGCCACGGCGCTCCGCGCGGGCGTCGACCTGTCGCTGTGGGACCGGTCGTTCACGATGCTGGAGGAGGCGGTGGCGCAGTCGCCCGACCTCCTGTCCCGCGCGGTGGACGAGGCCTGCCTGCGCGTGCTCACGGTCAAGGCGCGGTCGGGCCTCCTCGGGCCCGTCGACGAGGCGCAACCCTCCGACCGTCCGGCGACCGGTGACCTCTCCGTCGCGATCGCCGCCCGGTCCGTGGTCCTGCTGCGCAACGAACCCGCCGCGGGCGCGGACCGCCCGGCGCTGCCCGTCGCCCCCGGCGGGCGGTGGGTGGTCACCGGGCCGCGCGCCGACGACGTCGACGCCATGCTCGGCGACTACGTCGCCCCGCTCGCCCCGGACCGCCGGGTGTCGGTCGCGGACGCGCTGACGGCGTCGTCCGGCGCACACGGCGTGGTGGTCGAGCGCGCCGATGCCGACGACGTCGCCGCGGTCGCCGCAGCGGACGGGGTCGTCGTCGTGCTGGGCGGGTCGAGCCACCGCGCCTACACGGACGAGTTCGCGGACAACGGTGCGAACGCCGGCCAGACCGCGGCTGACTGCGGCGAGGGCGTCGACATCGCCTCCCCGGTCCTGCCCGCCGGGCAGGTCGAGACGCTCGCCGCGGTCCGCGCGGCCGCGCGCGGACCCGTCGTCGCGGTCGTCCTCGCCGGACGCCCCTACGTGCTCACGGACGTCGTCGCGCACTCCGACGCGGTCCTCCTCGCCTTCTACCCCGGGCCGGGCGGGGGCCGCGTGATCGCCGACCTGCTGCTCGGCGCGCGCCAGCCCGTCGGGCGCCTGCCGGTGACGCTGCCCGCGCACCCGGGCGCGATCCCGGTGCGCGACGACGAGCGGATGCCCGCCGAGGGCGTCTACCGCGACGTCCCGGAGCCGGTGCTGGCGCGCGTCGGGGACGGCATCGGCTACGGCGGTCTCGACGTCCACGGGGTCCGGCTCTCGGTGAGCGGCGAGGACCTGCTGGTCGAGGCGGACGTGCGTGCCGTCAGGGGCGACTGGCACGGCGAGGGGCTGCTGCTCGTCCGGTCGCGGCGGGTCGGCGGCCTGGACTGGGCGCGCACCGTCGTCGTCGGGTGGGAGCGGGCGAGCGTCGCGCCGGGGGACGGGGCGCAGGTCTCCGTACGCGTCCCGGTGCACGACGTCCTGCGCCCGGACCTGCCCCTCGCGGTCCTCGGGGATCGACGCGCGCGCATCGAGGTGGCCCTCGCCGGGCGGCGGTGGTCGTTCGACGTCACGCAGGACGGCGCCGGGGAGGTGACCGTCGATGGGTCTCGAGCCTGACGACGTCACCCTCGGTCGCGTCCGGCGCTTCGTCGACGAGCGGCTCACCCCGGCGTTGGACGCCGCGACCGCGCCGATCACCGTGACAGCCTGGTCGCAGCCGGGGGATCCGGTGCACCCCGACGTGGTCTTGGCCCTGCCGGACGACGCCTTCCACCCCGTGGCCCCGGGCGCACCCTGGGGTGAGCCGTGGTCGACGACGTGGCTGCGGCTGCGCGGCGAGGTGCCGGCCGCGTGGGCGGGCGAGGAGTCGCGCGTCGACCTGGAGGTCGACCTCGGGTTCACGCGCGACACGCCCGGCTTCCAGGCCGAGGGCACGGCGCGCGCGCACGACGGCCGGGTGCTCAAGGGCATCTCGCCGTACAACCGGCGCGTGCCCCTCCCGCTCCTCCTGCGCGCGGACCGCACGGGCTGGGACGCGTGGTCCGCCGGGGAAGCGGCGCTGCCCGTGGACGTGTGGGTGGAGGCTGCGGCCAACCCGGTCATGGACCCGGACTTCACCTTCGCCCCGACGCCGCTCGGCGACCCCGCGACCCTCCCCGCCGTCCCTCAGTACGCGTGGGGCGAGATCGGCCTGCGGCTGCGGGACGACGCCACGTGGGGGCTGTGGCGCGACGTGCGCGTCCTGCGCGAGCAGCTCGAGGTCCTGCCCGGTCCCGGGCTGCGTCGCGGCCGGGTCCTGCGGGCGCTGGCGCGCATGCTCGACGTCGTGCAGGTCGCCACGCCCGAGGCGCTCCGCGCGTCGGCCCCCGCAGCGCGCGCGGAGCTGGCCGGGGTGCTGGCGGAGGGCAACGGGGACGCCGGGCACGAGGTCGTGGCCGTCGGCCACGCGCACATCGACTCGGCGTGGCTGTGGCCCTTCCGGGAGACGCGCCGCAAGGTCGTGCGGACGTACTCCAACGCCCTCGCGCTGCTGGAGGAGTATCCCGAGACGACGTTCGTGACCTCCTCCGCGCAGCACCTCGCATGGGTGCAGGAGAGCGAGCCCGAGCTGTTCGCGCGGATCCGGTCGGCCGTCGACGCGGGCCGGTTCGTCCCGGTCGGCGGGATGTGGGTCGAGTCCGACACCATGCTGCTGTCGGGGGAGTCCATGGCGCGCCAGCTCCTGGAGGGGACCACGTGGTTCTCCGACGAGCTCGGGGTGCGCTGCCGCGAGGTGTGGCTGCCCGACTCGTTCGGCTATTCCGCGGCGCTGCCGCAGATCTTCCGCGCCGCCGGGATGCGCCGGTTCCTCTCGCAGAAGATGTCGTGGAACGACACCAACCGGATGCCGCACCACACGTTCACCTGGGAGGGCATCGACGGCTCGCGCGTGCTCGCGCACTTCCCGCCGGTCGACAACTACAACAGCGACCTCACCCCGCGCCAGCTCGCGCACGCGGAGGCGAACGTCGCGGACTCCGACACGGTGTCCGCCGAGCTCTCGCTCGCCCCGAGCGGGTGGGGCGACGGCGGGGGCGGGCCGACGCGCGAGCACGCCGAGACCGCGCGGCGCGTGCACGACCTCGCCGGCTCGGCCCGCGTGGCCTGGGGCACACCCGACGACTTCTTCTCCCGGTCGGAGGCGCTCGCCGCCGCCGCGCGGGAGCGGGGCGAGACCGTGCCCGTCTGGGTGGGCGAGATGCCGCTCGAGCTGCACCGCGGCGTGTCGACGTCGCAGCAGCGGCTCAAGGCGGACAACCGGCGGAGCGAGTCGGCGTTGCGCGAGGCCGAGCTGTGGTGCGCGACGGCGACGCGGCGCACCGGGGCCGCCTACCCGCTCGACGAGCTGCGCGGCCTGTGGCGCACCGTCCTGGTGCACCAGTTCCACGACGTCCTGCCCGGCTCGTCCATCGCCTGGGTGTACCAGGACGCGGCGCGCGACCATGAGCGGGTCCAGCGGCGGTGCGCCGAGCTGGTCGCGGGCGCGCTGGACGTGCTCGCCGGCGTCGGGCCTCAGGACGCACCGACGACCGGCCGGGGCGAGCTGTGGGCCAACCCGAGCCCCGTCGTCCTCGACGGCGTCGAGCCGCTGTCCGTGGGCCCGCGTCGCCGGGCCGAGCCCCCGTCCGCGCAGGCGGACGGCGCGACGTGGACCCTCCAGGACGGCGTGCTGCGCGTCGTCGTCGACGGCTCCGGCCACGTGGTCTCGCTCGTCGACCTCGCGACCGGGCGCGACGCCGTCGCGGCGGCCGGACCGGCCAACGTCGCGCGCCTGTTCCGGGACCTGCCGAACCGCTGGGACGCGTGGGACATCGACGCGCACGCGCACCGCGTGTCCCGGGACGTCCCCGAGGCCCGCGTCGGGGACGAGGACGGCGCGATCATCGTCGAGCGCGTCCTCGGGCCGGGCGGCAGCACCCTTGTGCAGCGGCTCGGGCTCGTGGACGGCGCGCTCGAGGTCACCACGGCCGTGGACTGGAACGAGCGTGAGGAGCTCCTGGTGCTGTCGTGGCCGCTCGACGTGCGCGCGCACGAGGTCGCGGCCGAGACGCAGTTCGGCCACGTCCGCCGCCCCACACACCGCAACACGAGCTGGCAGTCGGCGCGGTTCGTCGACGTCGCCCACCGCTGGGTCCACGTCGGGGACGCCGGGTTCGGCGTCGGCATCGCCAACCGCACGACCCAGGGGTACGACGCGGCGAGCGAGGTCCGCCCCGACGGCGGGACCACGACGACCGTGAACCTGCACCTGCTGCGGGGGCCGCGGTACCCGGACCCCGGGGCCGACCTCGGCCGGCACACGTTCGTCCACCGCGTGCGCCCGGGGGCCGACGTCTCCGACGCCGTCCGGGACGGCTACGCCCTATCGCTCCCGCCGCGCCCGGCGCCGACCGGCGGCGCGGCCGTCGAGCCCCTGGTGCGGGTCGACGGGCCGGGCCTGCTCGTGGAGTCGGTCAAGCTCGCGCACGACGGGAGCGGGGACCTGGTCGTCCGGCTGTACGAGCCGCACGGCGCGCAGGCAGGCGTCCGGGTCGCGTTCGACGGGCCCGGGACGGTCGCGCGCGTCGACCTGCTCGAGGAGCCGCTCGGAGACGAGGCCGACGGCTGCCGCCGCTTCGAGGAGTGGTCGCGGGACGACGCGTGCGGTGCCGCTCTGGTCGTGCGGCCCTTCGGGATCGTCACTCTCCGGGTGAAAGGGGTGGGGGCCTGAGATGGACCGGCACTTCCCCTGCAGATGGAGCCGTCTCGCCGACCTCGGGCAACCGCGTGCGCACGTCCCGGGCACTCGCGTCGAGCCGGCAGGGCACCTCGAGGACCCGCGCACAACCCCACGAAGGGAATCACCATGACGACGAGGTCGCGACAGAGCGTGCCAGGGACCACGGTCGGTATCGACATGGGCGGCACGATGATCCGCGGAGGATTGGTCGGCCCCGACGGTTCCCTGCGAGACGTCGTGCGCCGACCGTTGCCCGACGGCCCTGGGGCTCGGCACGCCGCGATGCTCGACCTGGCACGAGACCTCGGGCAGGGCGCCACCGCCGTCGGCGTCGCCGTCGCCGGTGTGGTCGACGACGGTCGCCTCCTGCTCAGCGCGAACGTGGGTCTCGGAGACATCGACTTGCGTTCCGCTCTCGTCGAGTCCACGGGACTGCCCTCCGAGGTGATCAACGACGCACAGGCCGCCGCCCTTGCCGAGGTCCACGGGAGCTCGGCGCGAGGCCTCGTCCTCGTCGTCGCGGTCGGCACCGGGATCGGTGGCGCGGTCGTCCTGGACGGCAAACTCGTCCGAGGGCGCGGCTTCGCCGGCGAGATCGGCCACGTGGTGGTCCACCGCGGCGGCCTGCCCTGTGGTTGTGGCGCCGCCGGCTGCTGGGAGGGCCTCGCGTCCGGGGAGTCGCTGCGCCGCGCAGCCGAGCGGGTACTGCCGGGACCGGATCGCACGGTCGACCGCCTCGTCGCCGCCGCCGACTCGGGCGAGCCGGGAGCTGTCGGTGCCTTGATGGAGGCCGCCGAGGCCTTCGCCGATGGGCTCAATGGCATGTGTGCGGTCCTCGCCCCGCACCGCATCGTGCTCGGGGGCGGCGTGTTCGCCCGAGGTGGCCTCGTTGCCGACGTCTACCGGTCTCAGGCCGCCACGAGGCGGTGGGTCCGAGGGGCCGAGATCACCATGGCCTCCCGGGGCGACCACGCCGGTCTGCTCGGAGCCGGACTGGCGGCCCGTGATCTCGTGGCCGGTCCCCCGACGGGCGTCCTCGCCACACTCTGACCAGAAAGACGCACCATGGCTCAGCACCTGACTCAACGTCTCGCTCCGGCGATCGATACGACGCTGCGCACAGCGGCCGAACGCGTACAAAGGGTCGCCGGCGAGCGCATCGGCACGATGGTCGACGATGCGCTGCGGCGCACCCTCACCGACACCATGACCGTCGGAGCGGACGGCAGCACGTTCGTCATCACGGGCGACATTCCCGCGATGTGGCTGCGGGACTCGACGGTCCAGCTCACGCCATACCTGAGATTCCTCGCAGACTGTCCACCGCTGGCTTCCCTCGTGGCCGGTGTCGTGCGGCGCCAGTTCGCGTGCCTGGACCACGACTCGTACGCCAACGCGTTCAACGATGGCCCCACCGGGGCACGTTACGACCCGGACGACATCTGCGACGACCCTCACGTGTGGGAACGGAAGTACGAGGTCGACAGCCTGGCGTACCCGGTGACACTCGCGCATCGTCTCTGGCGCGCCGACCCGGGCCAGGGGGCGCGAATCTTCGACGAGCGCGCCCACCGGGTCCTCCGGGTGGTCGTCGACCAACTGCGTACCGAGCAACGACACGACAGCTCGACCTACCGCTTCGCCCGCGACACCACGAATCCCACGGAGACGCTCGCACGTGGCGGTCGAGGTACACCCGTCGGATTCACCGGGATGACATGGAGCGCGTTCCGCCCGTCGGACGACGCATGCACGTATGGCTATAACGTGCCGGCCAACCTGTTCGCCGCGCAGGCGCTCCTCGACCTGGCGGCGATCGCGGACGAGGTCTATTTCGACGCCGTGCTCGCGCACGACGCGCGCATCCTCTCCCGCGAGCTGGTCGACGGCGTTGCGACGCACGGGGTCGTGACATCTCCCGGTGACGAAGAGCAGATCTATGCCTACGAGGTCGACGGTCTCGGCGGCGTCCTTTGCATGGACGACGCCAACACCCCGTCGCTCCTGTCACTTCCTCTCATCGCACCGGACGTGATCGACGAGGAGATTTGGCAGGCGACGCGCAAGTTCGTTCTCAGCCCTGCCAATCCGTACTTCTTCACCGGGAGTCTCGTGAGCGGCATCGGTAGCCCGCACACGGAGCGAGGCTATGTCTGGCCGATCGCCCTCGCCGTCGAAGGGCTGACCGGCACGCCCGATGACCGCAGACGCCTGCTCGAGTCGATAGCAGGGGCGGACGGCGGCACGGGGCAGGTCCACGAGAGCTTCGATGCCTCCGACCCGACGCAGTACTCACGACCCTGGTTCTCTTGGGCCGACTCGATGTTCTGTGAACTCGCGTTCGCCGTGGTCGACGACGCCTCGTCCTGAGCCGGGATGCACCGGCGGCCAGTCGCGCGTCATCGGCGTGATCGAAGTCCCGTGATTACGGTGCGGACCTCGCCTCGCCAGCACACGGGCTACCGGGACCTGCTCGGACCCGGCGTGGGCTGGGACGAGCTGGACCGCTTCGCGTTCTACGACGCCGCCCGGTCGGACGACGTCGCGGTGCTCGTCGCGACGGGGACCAGCGCGTGTACGCCAACCTGCTGCTCACGCTCGGGGTCCGCGTGCCGGAGGAGTAGTGCGTCGATCCCGGAGGCCGCCCCGGCGATCCTGCGCGGTGCGTCGATCAGGTCGGGGGGCGGAGTGCGACCTTGATCGCGCGGCGTCGGTCCATGTCGTCGTAGGCGCTGCGGGATGTACTTCCGCGGGCTGCCCCGTGCGAGCTTGGCGACGGCTGGCGTCCCACGCTGCTCGCACCGCTGACCGCCACGGTGCTCGCCGTCGTCCTGCTGGGCTCACCTGGGCCGGGGCGGCGCCTTCGGGATCCAGCGCAGGGCAATCATGCCGAGCCCCGCGCACAGCAGTGGGGCGATGCCCACAGCGACGTGGATGCCGGTGAGGAACGTCGCCTGGGCCTCGTCGACCACATTGGTCGCCGGTTCACGACGTGCGGTGCGTGGGGCGCGCGTCGCCGGGTCCGAGGATGCGCCAGGGGACGGGTTCGACGGAAGCCCCGGGGTGGAGCGCGGCTCGAGCACAGAGCCGGCCCTGCTCGCGGAGCGGGTTGGTGACGGTGATGATCTGGGCCGAGAGCGCTTCGGCCGAGGCGTCCCAACCGGCGAGCAGCGCGGTCCGGCCGAGGTGGTCCAGCGCGGACCGTGCCCCGAGGGCGAGCTCGTCGCTCATGGCGAGGACGACGGGGGACGCGCCGAGGGGGACGCGCTGGAGCAGGTCGCGCATCGCGGTGTCCGCCTCGGCGCGTCGGTTGCGACCGACCACGGCGACGGGTGTCGTGCCCCAGTCGCGCCCTGTACTGGTGACGGCGTCGGCGTACCCGGCCAGCCGCGCTCGGGTGACGGGGAACGCGACCGGGCGATCCGACAGCGCACCGCCGTCCGTGATGGCGGGGATCCGCCGCTTGTCGAGGGGGAAGCTGATGACGACCGGGAAGCTCCCGTGGTCGAGAGCTGTCCCGGCGAGCGCACGTGCGGCGGCGCGCTCGTCCTGACCGATTCGGGTGATGCCGGCCGACTCCGGTCCGCCCTGGATGCTCGCGGGCCGCCCGCTGCGGGCGACCGAGTCGAGCACGGGGTCGTCGTCGGTGGTGGTCCACAGGACGTAGGCGTCGACTGCGGCGGCCAGGACGCGGTCGGTGTCCGAAGCGTCGCCGTGCGTGGGGATCAGCACCATCCCCATGCCTTCCTCGACGCAGACGTCGGCCACACCGGCGAGGAACGTCGTGGCTTGGGGGT
Source organism: Isoptericola peretonis (assembly GCA_023241745.1). Taxonomy (GTDB): domain Bacteria; phylum Actinomycetota; class Actinomycetes; order Actinomycetales; family Cellulomonadaceae; genus Isoptericola; species Isoptericola peretonis. The sequence goes on from JALQCY010000003.1 coordinate 809,545, forward strand.
CGTCGAAGGCGTACGACAGGTGCTCGCCGAGCACGACGCCGATCTGTCCGGTGCGCCCCGAACGCAGTGCCCGTGCCGTGGAGTCGGGCCGGTAGCCCAGTCGTTCCGCCGCAGCCAGCACCTTTGCCCTCGTCGTCTCCGCGACCCGCTCGGGCCGATTGAAGGTGTAGGACACGGTCATGGCCCCGACCCCGGCCTCGGCCGCGACGTCCTTGACGGTCGGTCGCCTTCGAGAGGTTGGCATGCCTCCAGTCTATGCGTAACGTTACACATGTGTCCATGCCCAGCCCGCACGCTCTCCCTCGTCGACGGGCGCGGTCCGCGCTCGCACCAGCTGCGTACGCCGCGTTCGGAGCCTTCGGCGTCTTCTGGGGCGCCTGGGGTGCCGCTCTCCCGGCGATCCGGGCACAGGCCGGCCTGAGCGAGGGCCAGCTCGGTACGGCGCTGCTGTTCGTCGGCGTCGGCGCTCTGCCCGCGATGTCCGTCACCGGAAGGCTGCTCGACCGCCTCGGGCTGAGGACCACCGGCGTCCTGCTGGCGCTGCTGGGCGGCGCCGGCGTCGCCGTCGGGCTCTGGGCGCGTGACGGCGTCTCGGCGATCGCGTGCATCCTCGTCGTCGGCGCTGCCTCCGGGGCGGCCGACGTCGCGATCAACACGCTCGCCGGACACGCAGAGCATCACGACGGACAGCCTGTGCTCACCCGCGCCCACGGCGCCTTCTCCCTCGCGGTGGTCGCCTCCAGCCTCGGCACCGGAGCACTCCTCTCCCGAGCGCTGACGCTGCCGGTGGTCCTCGCCGTGGTCGCTCTCGCCGTCGTGGTGCTCGCCGGCGCAGCCGGGATCCTCACCGGTCCCCCGCGCAGCGTGCCTGCCGCGGGGGCCGCTGACTCGACCGGTGCCGTGCGGCCGCGCGCGCTCGGGGCGCGGGCCGTCGTCGCTCTCGTCGTGCTCGGCTCGGTCGGTGCGCTGGCCCTCGCGACCGAGAATGCCCACCAGAGCTGGGGAGCGGTCCTGCTCACCGACGTGTTCGCGGCCTCGCCGGGCATGGCCGCGCTCGCCCCGGCGGCCTTCGCCGGCGCTGCCGCGCTCGCCCGCCTGACCTTGGCCCCGCTCTCACGGAGCCACCCGGTCGCGCTGCTGCTGCTCGGCGGCACGGTCGCCGGCGGCGGGAGCGTCCTGCTCGCCCTCGCACCCGGCATCCCTGCCGCCCTGGCGGGGCTGGCCATCGCCGCCGCCGGGACCGCGACGCTGTTCCCCACCCTGCTCAGCCACAGCCTGCGCGAGGTCGCCCCCCATCAACGCGGTCGCGCCACCTCGACCATCACGGCCACCGCCTACCTCGGCTTCCTCCTCGGGCCGGCGTACGTCGGCCTTGTCGCCGGGGCCGTCGATCTCCGTGCCGCCATCCTCGGCGTGGCAGCCGTCGCGCTCGTCTTCGTCGCCACGGCTGCTCCGGCCAGCCGGTGGGGACGCCGCACGCTCGACCGGTGACTCCGGCCGATCCGGAGAGTCCAGCGAGCATGCATTCAGTGCCTGGTCTCGTACCTGGTCAGGAGTGCGCCGCCGGGGAACGTCCGGGTCTCCGTCAGGTTCAGGTTCACCCAGCTGTCCAGAGCCGGGAAGCACGGCGTGCCACCGCCTACCAGGACCGGGTGGGTGACGATCGCGTACTCGTCGATCAGCCCGGCCCTCATGGCCGCCGCGGCGAGGGTGGCGCCGCCGACGTCCAGGGGGCCGCCGTCCTCGGCCTTGAGCCGGGCGATCTCGGTGGCGGCGTCGCCGGTGGTGACCAGGCGGGCGTTCCAGTCGACCGCGATGGCCGTCGAGGAGAACACCACCTTCGGCACGTCCCGCCAGCGGCCGGCGAACTCGATCTGCGCCGGTGTGGCACCAGGCCGCTGGTCGGCGGTCGGCCAGGCGGAACTCATCGTCTCCCACAGCCTGCGCCCGTACAGCGTCAGGCCCGTCGTCTCGACCCGGTCGGACCACCACTGGAACAGCTCGTCGCTCGGAACGCCCCAGCCGATGTCGTCGCCGGGCGCCGCGATGTAGCCGTCCAGGCTCAGGTTCATGCCGAAGGTCAGTTTTCGCATGGTGTCAGGCCTCTCATCAGTGGGTGTTCGGGCGGTTCACAGATCAGCGAAGGACTGCGAGGGCGATGCAGCCCAGGCCGAGCAGGACGTCGAAGTAGAGGCACGCCTCCGCCATCGACCGCGGCACGACCTCGTTGCGCCGGTGATGGATGACGTCCCACACGGCGTGGCCGGCGAGTGCCAGCCCGGCGACCCACAGCCCGACGCGGGGGTCGATAGCGAGTGCCGTCACGGCGACGGCTCCGAAGCCGAGAAGCGCGGTCGCCTGGGTGAGCGTCGGACGTGCCGCCCCGCGGGCCACGCCGATCCACAAGAGCGCCAGCGCCGTGATCCCCACGCCCGCCCACCAGGCGAGCCCCACGAGCTCGCTCGCGAGCACGACGAGCGAGGCGGCGAGGATGCTTACCCACGCGATCCAGGGCCGCCCGAAGGCCGCCGCGGCCAGGTAGCACAGCGCGGCGGCGCTCACACCGATGGCCAGGGTGGTGCGGTCGGCCGCACCGGTCGAGAGCAGCAGGACGGCGACGGCCACCCCCAGGGCGGCCGGCCAGCGGCTCAGGAGGTTGCGCGCGGCCGTGGCCGGCTCTGTCGTCGCGCCGGCTCCGGCGCTCGGACGGGCGGTGTGGTGCGTGCTCATCGCGTCCCCTCTCGGCGAGCGAGGTGCGCCCGGACTCCAGCGACCTCGTCTGACGACAAGCGTCCCTCCGGGACCCGGTACGCCCCCGGGGTATGGTGAGAGGCGTCCGGATTCTTGGACCGGACGTCGCGAATCCGGGGGTGGACGACTCATGGCGGAGAGACTGGTCGCCGTCGTCGGCTACGCCGGCGCAGAGCTTCTCGACATCGCGTGCGTGACCTCGACGCTGGCCCTGGCGACGCGCGCCGGAGCCCGGCCGGGGTACCGGGTCGTCCTGCTCACCCCGGCGGGGGATCCCGTGGCGTGCGACTCCGGCCTGGCGCTGGCGAGCCAAGGCTCCTTGCAGCGCTGGGTCGAGCCCGTCGACACGGTCGTCGTGACGGGAGGGCTCGGCCACGAGGAGGCCGGCGCCGATCCGCTCGTCGTCACGCACGTCCGCCGTATCGCCGCGCTGAGCCGAAGGGTCGCGTCCGTCTGCACCGGGGCGACGGTCCTCGCCGCCGCCGGTCTCCTCGACGGTCGCCGCGCGACCACGCACTGGCGCTACGCGGACCGGCTCGCCGAGGACTACCCGTCCGTGCGCGTCGACCCGGCACCCATCTATGTCCGGGACGACAACGTGTACACGTCCGCCGGGGTGACCAGCGCGCTCGACCTCACGCTCGCGCTCGTCGAGGAGGACAACGGGCCGGAGCTCGCCCGTCGGGTGGCCCGCGCGCTCGTGACCTACCTCCAGCGCCCAGGCAACCAGGCGCAGATGAGCGTGTTCACCGCTGCCCCCCAGGTCCGCGAGGCCTGCGTCCGGGCCGTGGTCGACCTCGTCGCCACGCGGCTGGACGCCGACCTCTCGCTGCCCGCCCTCGCTGCTCACGCCGGCGTGAGCCCTCGGCAGCTCACGCGGCTCTTCGTGCGGCACACCGGTCGTACGCCGGCGCGCTACGTGCGGCGGGCCCGGACCGAGGCGGCTGCTCAGCTGCTCGCGTCGACCGACCGGACCATGAGCGCGGTCGCGCACGACTGCGGCCTCGGCTCCGCGGAGGCGCTACGGCAGGCGTTCACCGCGGAGTACGGTCTCGCGCCGTCGCAGTACCGCGCCGCTCATCGCCGCGCTGCAGCCGTCTCGCCCGGGGTCTCGCCCGCGTAGCCGGCGGCTGGCGCGAAGCCAGCCTCTCGCGCCGGGTTCGGTGCGCCGGGCGGGAAGGCCCCGGTGAGCGGCGTGCCGCGCGACGCCTCCGGGCGACGTCAGTCCTCGGTGACCTCGGGACCGGGCAGGGTCTCCTCGACGTCGAGGAGGTGCGCGGCCATGCGGACGCGCGCCGCCTCGGCGTCGCCGGCGGCGAGGGCACGCCAGACCGCCTCGTGGTCGCGCTGGGTACGCGCCTCGGCGCCCTCCTCGTGCAGGCCCCGCCAGAGGCGCTCGCGCGCTGTGCGCCCGGCGATCGCCTCGACGAGCGCGGTGATCACCGGGTTGCCGCCCTGGTCGGCGACGATGCGGTGGAACGCGGTGTCCGCCTCGATGAAGGCGGCATGGTCCACCGGTTCCTGCGCGAGAGTGCGTGCCGCCTGCTCGAGGACGGCGAGGGCCTGCTCCAGCGCCTCGGGGGTGATGCGGTGGGCGGCGAGCCCGGCGGCCTCGGTCTCGAGCACGCGGCGGACGGCGTGGAAGGGGCGGGCGCTCGTGTCGCCGTGCAGGTCCACGACGAACTGCAGCGACGACATGAGCCGCGCGGGGTCGAGGCTGGTCACGTACGTCCCGTCGCCCTGGCGGGTGTCGAGCACGCCGAGCACGGTGAGCGCGCGCACCCCCTCGCGCAGCGACCCGCGGGAGACGCCGAGCCGCTCCGCGAGGTCCTTCTCCACGGGGAGCCGGTCGCCGGGGCCGAGCTCGCCGCCGGTGATCATGCGGCGGACGCCGTCGACGACCTCATCGGTGCGGGACATGCCCAGGATTATTGCCCAGATCGCGCTGAAGCCGCACCGATTCCTCCGATGAATCCGCGGACCGGGCGGTCGGCCTGCGCGTCGCCGGCCGGGTTCCTAGCCTGGGGGCCATGACGAACCTGTCGCTCGATCGCCTGGTGACCCTGGAGCACGAGGGGTGGGAAGCGTTGTGCGAGGGCCGCGGCGGCGCGTTCTACGGCGCCCTCATGACGCCCGGCGCGCTCATGGTGCTCGTCGACGGCTCGGTGCTCGACCGCGACGCCGTCGTCGCCTCGCTCGACGAGGCCCCGCCGTGGGACTCGTACGAGCTGCACGACGAGCGCCGCGTCGGCCTGGGCGAGGACGCCGCGGCGCTCGTGTACCGCGCCCGTGCGGTGCGCGACGGTGCCGCGCCGTTCGTGGCGCTCATGACGAGCACCTACGTCGTCGTCGACGGCGAACCGCGCCTGGCCCTGTACCAGCAGACGACGCTGTGAGCGCGATTTCGGGGACTATTCGTGGGCGAATAGTCCCCGAAATCGCGCTCACAGCGCTGGGGCGGATCAGGCGGGGAGGATCAGCCCGGCGGTCTGGGTGCGGGCGCGCTCGAGGCGGGCGGCGACGTCCTGCCAGTTCGCGATGTTCCACACGGCCTTGACGTAGTCGGCCTTGACGTTGAGGTAGTCGAGGTAGAAGGCGTGCTCCCACATGTCGAGCATGAACAGCGGGACGATGCCGACGGGCACGTTGGCCTGCTGGTCGAAGAGCTGGAAGATCGCGAGGCGCTGGCCGATGGAGTCCCAGCCGAGCACGGCCCAGCCGGAGCCCTGGATGCCGGTGGCGACGGCGGTGAACTGGGCCTGGAACTTCTCGAACGAGCCGAAGGTGTCCTTGACGGCCTCGGCGAGGTCGCCCTCGGGCTGGCCGCCGCCCTCGGGGGACAGGTTGTGCCAGAACACGGTGTGGTTGGTGTGGCCGCCGAGGTTGAACGCGAGGTTCTTCTCGTGCAGGTTCACCGCGGCGAGGTCGCCGGACTCGCGGGCCTCGGCGAGCTTGTCCAGGGCCGTGTTCGCGCCCGTGACGTACGCGGCGTGGTGCTTGTCGTGGTGCAGCTCCATGATCTTGCCGCTGATGTGCGGCTCGAGGGCGCTGTAGTCGTAGGGCAGGTCGGGCAGGGTGTAGACGGACATGTGATTCCCTTCGTCGTTGCTGGTCACGCTACGACCTGAACCCTCGTTGAGGTCAACGTGTTCCAGGTCACGACGCCCAGGCCGCCCCGTCCGGGAAGCGGAACTCCGCCACCGACTCCGGGCGCATCTGCGTGGAGTAGCCCGGCTCGCTCGGCACGACGTACGACACGCCCTCGCCGGCGTCCTTCACGACGCACGGGTCCGTGAAGTGCTCGTGCAGGTGGTCCACGAACTCGGTGATGCGCCCGTCCAGCGACCCGGACACGGCGACGTAGTCGAGCACGGACACGTGCTGCACCATCTCGCACAGCCCGACGCCGCCGGCGTGCGGGCACACGGGCACCCCGAACTTGGCGGCGAGCAGCAGCACCGCGAGGATCTCGTTGATGCTGGCGAGGCGCCCCGTGTCGAGCTGGCAGTAGTCGAGCGCGCCCGCCTGGAACAGCTGCTTGAACATCACGCGGTTGTGGCAGTGCTCGCCCGTCGCGACGCGCACGGGCGCGACGGCCTCGCGCACGGCGGCGTGCCCGAGCACGTCGTCGGGCGAGGTGGGCTCCTCGATCCACAGCGGGTCGAACCGCTGCAGCGCGCGCACCCACTCGATGGCCTCGGGCACGTCCCATACCTGGTTCGCGTCGATCATCAGCGTGAGGTCGGGTCCGAGCACCTCGCGGGCGATGCCGAGGCGGCGCACGTCGTCCTCCAGCCGCGCCCCGACCTTGAGCTTCACGTGGCGGTAGCCGGCGTCCACGGCCTCCTGGGTGAGGCGGCGCAGCTTGGCGTCGTCGTAGCCGAGCCAGCCGGCCGACGTCGTGTACGCGGGGTAGCCGCGACGCTCGAGGTGCGCGACGCGCTCGGCCTTGCCCGGCGCGGCGGCGCGCAGGATCTCCAGCGCCTCGTCGCGGGTGAGGGCGTCGGACAGGTAGCGCAGGTCGGCGACGTCGACCAGCTGCTCGGGCGTCAGGTCCGCGAGCAGCCGCCACAGCGGCTTGCCGGCGCGGCGTCCGGCGAGGTCCCACGCCGCGTTGAGCACCGCGGCGAGCGACAGGTGCACGACGCCCTTCTCCGGTCCGAGCCACCGCAGCTGGCTGTCGGCGGTCAGCTCGCGGTACGTGGCGCCCATGTCGCCGACGACGTCGTCCACGTCGCGCCCGACCAGGCGCTCGGCCTGGTGTCGCGCCGCCAGGGCGACGACGTCCGTGCCGCGGCCGATGGTGAACGTCAGGCCGTGGCCCGCCAGCGGCTCGCCCCGGCTGTCTGTGCCGTCGGTGCGCAGCACCACGTACACGGCCGAGTAGTCCGCGTCGGCGTTCATCGCGTCCGACCCGTCGGCCGTGCGGGAGGTCGGGAAGCGGACGTCGGTGATCTCGACATCGGTGATGGTCGGCATGCGCACCTCTTCGTGGCGTCGAGAACTCGACAGGAAACATCAGATGACTATCGGGAACGATAGTCAGGCGGGCGCCGGGAACGCAAGGAAACGCGAGATCTCCGGCGGCCAGAGATCCGAGGATTTGCGGAGAGGGCGGGTGCCGCGCCCGCTCGGCTCACCGCAGGCGTCGGGTCGAGCCCCGCTCCACCAGCTGGACCGGGATCGTCACGTGCTCGCGCGGTGCGTCACTGCCGGTCATGCGTTGCTCGAGCAGGCGCACCGCGGTAGCGGCGACGGCGTCGTAGCCGGGATCGACCGAGGTGATCCCCGGAGGGACGAAGCGGGACACGCCGAGGTTGTCGAACCCGACCAGCTGGACCTCGTCGGGCAGGTGGACGCCGCGTTCGGTGAGCGCGGCGACGGCGCCGAACGCCACGGTGTCGTTGACGGCGAACACCCCGTCGAACGGCACGCCGTCGTCGAGCAGCCGGACGACGGCGTGGAAGGCGGCCTCGGAGGTGAAGTCGGGCACCGGGACGACGAGCCGCTCGCCGGGGGCGAGGCCGGCCGCTCGGTGCGCCTGCGCCCAGCCCGTCTGCCGGTCGGACTCCATCCCGGCCGACGACCCGACGGCGCCGCCGAGCGCGAGCACCCGGCGCGCGCCCCGCTCGAGCATGTGGGCCGTCGCCAGGCGGGCGCCCTCGACGTTGGCCAGGCGGACGTGGTCGAACCGCCCGGGCACCTCCCGCTCGCCCAGCAGCACGATGGGCGCCGAGGACGGGACCCGGTCGAGCTCGTCGGCGTGCAGGCCGGCCACCGAGAGGAAGACGCCGTCGTACATCTGCAGCCTCGGCAGGCTGAGCGACTCCATCTCGCTGCGGGCGTCGGCGCTCGTGCGCTCGACGACGAGGTGCCGTCCGCCGGCCTCGATCAGGGGGGCGATCCGGTCCGCGACCTCGCCGAAGTAGTCGTGGAAGCTGGGCACGATGAGGGCGACCGTGTCGGTGCGTCCGGCGCGCAGGTGGCGGGCGGTCAGGTTGACCTCGTACCCCAGCGACTCGACGGCGGCGAGCACGCGGTCCCGGGTGGGCTCGCCCACCCGCTTGCGCCCGGTGAGCACGTTCGACACGGTCATCATCGACACGCCCGCCTCGCGCGCGACGTCGCTCATCGTGACCATTCGGCACCTCCTGGTGTGATCCTGCCAGGCGGTCGCCGGCGACGTCGTGCCGTCCTTGACGGCGCGTGGCCGCCGTGTCAGGGTCGGGCCGGATTAACGATAAACCGAGGAGGGCCCGACGATGCGCGCCGACGACCCGTACGGCTATCTCCTCGTGCACTTCGTGGAGGACCGCGCCGGGCACGGGGAGCGGGTCCACCTCAGCCTGAGCGAGGGGGACGACCCGCTCCGCTGGCGTCGGCTGAACGACGGCGCGCCGGTGCTCGAGACCACCGCCGGCACCGGCGGCGTGCGCGACCCGCACCTGGTGCGCCGCCCTGACGGCGAGGGGTTCCACCTCGTGGCCACCGACCTGAGGGTCTGGCGCCCCGAGGGGCCGGACTGGGAGGAGTTCCGCCGGCACGGCAGCCGGGACGTCGTCGTCTGGGACTCGCCCGACCTGCGGACCTGGTCGGCGCCGCGCCACGTGACCGTGGCACCCCCGGACGCCGGTATGGCGTGGGCGCCCGAGGCCTTCCACGACGAGGACGCGGGCGTGTTCGTGCTGCACTTCGCCGCCGCGCTGTACGCGCCGGACGACCCGCGGCACGAGGGTGCATGCGTACCGCGGATCCTGACGACCACCACCCGCGACTTCCGCACCTTCACCCCGGCGGAGCCGTACCTCGAGCTGCCCGGCGGGGTCATCGACATGACGGTGGTGCGGGCGGGCGACCAGGTGCACCGGTTCGCCAAGCAGGACGACGACGCGCCCGGGTCGTGGCGGGTGTTCCACCAGGTCGGCCCCTCGCTCTTCGACCCGGGGTTCCGCACCCTCGCGACCGGGCTGGGGCAGGGCTTCGGCCCGGCGGTCGAGGGGCCGCTCGTCTTCCCGACGCACGACGGGAGCCGGTGGTACCTGTGGGTGGACCAGTACGGCCGCCCGCCCCAGGGCTACCGGGCGCTGACCACGACCGACCTCGCGTCGGGGGAGTGGGAGCCCGTACCGGACGAGGAGCTGCACCTGCCGCCGCACACCAAGCACGGCGCCGTGCTCCCGCTCCAGCGCGGCGAGTGGAAAGGGCTTGCTCGGCTCTGAAAGGGTCGATCGACGACACACGACGAAGGAGACGTATGACGCGACGAGCGCTCGTGGTGCGCGGCGGATGGGACGGCCATCAGCCCGAGGCGACCACGGACCTGTTCCTGCCGTTCCTGCGCGAGCAGGGGTTCGAGGTGCGGGTCGAGACGGACAACGAGGTGTACGCCGACGCGGAGGTGATGGCGGGCACCGACCTGGTGCTGCAGTGCGTCACGATGTCGCAGATCAGCGGCCCCGCGCTGACGGGCCTCCGGGCGGCGGTGGAGGCGGGCACCGGGCTCGCCGGCTGGCACGGCGGCATCGCGGACTCCTACCGGGCGAGCTCGGACTACCTGCAGCTGGTGGGCGGGCAGTTCGCGACGCACCCGGGCAAGGAGCCGCACCTGCGGCACGGCGACCAGACCGACAACTACCTGCGGCACACCGTGGAGCTGACCGACCTGGGGCGGGAGCACCCGATCACCGCCGGGCTGGACGCCGTCGAGCTGGAGACGGAGCAGTACTGGGTGCTGCACGACGACCTCATCGACGTCCTCGCGACGACCACGCATCCCGCGCCGGAGTGGCACCCGTGGCACCGCCCGGTGACGTCCCCCGCCGTGTGGACGCGGCAGTGGGGCGCGGGTCGCGTGTTCGTCGCGACACCGGGCCACTCGGTGGACGTGCTGGAGCACCCGACGGTGCGGACGATCGTGGAGAGGGGACTGCTGTGGGCGAGCAGGTAGCGGGTCAGGCGGGCATCGGGACGACGAGCGCGCCGGGCGGCGGAGGGGTCGTCGGTCTCGGCATCGTGGGGCTGGGCGTCATCTCGCGCCAGTACCTGGACACGCTGGCCGGCCATCCCGGGGTGCGCGTCGCCGCCGTGACGGACCTCGACCGCTCCCGGGCGGAGGCCGTCGCCGCCGAGCTGCCGGGCGCGCGGGTGGCCGCGGACCTGGACGCGCTGGTCGCGGACGACGACGTCTCCGTGGTGCTGGACCTCACCACGCCGGGCGTGCACGCGCACGTGGCGGCGACGTGCGCCGCGGCGGGCGTCGACCGGTACGGGGAGAAGCCGCTCGCGGCGGACCTGGCCGCGTCGTTCGAGGCGATGGCGGCGGCGACGGCCGCGGGCACCCGGGTGGGGTGCGCCCCCGACACGGTGCTCGGCACGGGCGTGCAGACGGCGCGGGACGCCGTCGCGCAAGGACGGATCGGCACGCCCACGTCCGCGGTCGCGACGTGGGTCTCGCCCGGGCACGAGGCGTGGCACCCCCACCCGGACTTCTACTACGCGCCCGGGGGCGGCCCGCTGCTGGACATGGGGCCGTACTACCTCACGAGCCTGGTGCAGATCCTCGGCCCGGTGGTGTGGGTGCAGGGCGCGGCGTCGACGTCGCGCGACGAGCGCACGATCGGCTCCGGCCCGCGGGCCGGGGAGCGGGTGCCCGTGCAGGTCGCGACGCACGTGACCGGCGTGCTGGGCCACGCGAGCGGCGCGCTGTCCACCGTGACCGTGAGCTTCGACGCGGTGGGCTCGCACGCCCGCCCCATCGAGGTGCACGGCACCGAGGGCTCGCTCGTGGTGCCGGACCCCAACCGGTTCGACGGCGACGTCGAGCTGACGTCGCTCGGCTCGGCCGGGTGGGAGGTGCTGCCGGCGAGCGCGGGCTTCGAGGGCGCGGGTCGCGGCATCGGCCTGCTGGAGATGGTCGGGGCCGTGGGCCTGGGCGACGCGCCCGCCTCCCCGCGCGCCGGCGGCGACGTGGGGCTGCACGTCATGGAGGTCATGACCGGCCTGCTCGCCTCCGCCGACGACGGCGGGCGCGTCGCCATGACGACGTCCCCCGCCGTCCCGCCGCTCGTGCCGCTCACGGCCGCCGCGACCTGGCGGGGCGTCCCCGACGTGGCGGGCGCGGCATGACGGACCTCGACCACCGCCGCACCCGCACGACCGTCACGCTGGCGGGGGCCGACGGCCTCCCGCTGGCGCACGAGGACGTGACGGTGCGGCAGGTGCGGCACGCGGTGGAGTTCGGCTGCGCGGCGTTCGAGGTCGCGGACGCCGACGCCGCCTACCAGGACCTGTGGCTCGGGCTGTTCGACACGGCCACGCTGCCCGTCTACTGGGGCCGCTACGAGCCCCGGCGGGGGGAGACGGCGCTCGCGGACCTCACGGCCGCGGCGCGCTGGTTCACGAGCCGGGGGGTGCGCCTCAAGGGCCACCCCCTGGTGTGGCACACGGTCAAGGCCCCGTGGGTCGACCGCCTGCCGCTGGACGACGCCGAGCAGCTGCTGCGCGGTCGCGTGCGACGGGAGGTGCGGGACCTGGCCGGCCTGATCGACACCTGGGACGCGATCAACGAGGTCGTGATCATGCCCCGGTTCACCAACGAGCCGGACGGCGTCCCCAACGCGGTCAGCCGCCTGTGCGCCCGCCTCGGGCGCGTCGAGATGGTGCGGCTGGCCGTGGACGAGGCGCGCGGTCAGGGGACGTCGCCGCGGCTGCTGATCAACGACTTCGACCTGGGCCCGGAGCACGAGCGGCTGATCGAGGAGCTGCTCGAGGCGGGCGTGCGGATCGATGCCATCGGCCTGCAGTCGCACATGCACCAGGGCGCCCGGGGCGCCGACCAGCTGCTGGAGATCTGCGACCGCTTCGCGCGGTTCGGCCTGCCGCTGCACTGGACGGAGACCACCCTGGTGTCGGGCGATCTCATGCCGCCCGAGGTCGAGGACCTCAACGACTTCCAGCCGGACGGGTGGCCCTCCACCCCGGACGGGGAGGCGCGCCAGGCCGACGATGTGGTGCGCCACTACACGACGCTCGTGTCGCATCCCGCCGTCGAGTCGATCACCTACTGGGGCATGGGCGACGCCGGGGCGTGGCTGGGCGCGCCCGCCGGTCTGGTGCGCGCGGACGGCTCGCCGAAGCCGGCGTACGACGCGCTGCGGTCGCTGGTCCGGGGCGAGTGGTGGCTGGACCCGACGCCGGCGCGCGCCGACGCGCAGGGCAGGGTCCTGGTGGAGGGCTTCGCCGGCCGCTACGAGGTGGAGTGTCGCGCGGGCGTCGCCGTGGTCGACCTGGCCGCGGGCGGCGACGCCGTCGAGGTGCAGCCGGCCCGCTGACGTCGTACCGACCTCCTGCCGGGGGTTGACGGGCCCCGGCCAGGGCTCTAGTTTAACGCTAAAATCCGCTCGGGCAGTGCGGCTCGGGTTCTCGAAGGGGAGACACATGAAGCGTGATCTGACGCCGCGGGCGCACCGCCGGCCATGGCAGCTCGGTACGGCGGCGCTCGCCGCGACCTCGATGCTCCTCCTCGCCGCCTGCGGCGGCGACGGCGGCGAGGAGGACGGCGCCGGGACGGAGAACACCGAGGGGTCGATGAGCGGCTTCGCGGCGGACCAGCAGTTCAAGGCCACCGAGCCGGTCGACTTCTCCATCCTCTGGACGGACTGGCCGGACCTGCCCATCAAGGACTCGTGGCGGATCTTCGACGAGATCGCCGAGCGCACCAACGTCACGCTCGAGCCCACCAACATCCCGTTCAGCGACGCGACCGAGAAGCGCAGCCTGCTCATCAGCGCGGGCGACGCCCCCGACATCATCCCGCTCGTGTACACCGGCGAGGACGCGCCGTTCGTCTCCTCGGGCGCGGTGCTCCCCATGAGCGACTACGTCGACCTCATGCCCAACTTCGAGAAGTACGTCCAGGAGTGGGACCTGGGCGGCATGATCGACAACCTCCGCCAGGACGACGGCAAGTACTACATGGTGCCGGGCCTGCAGGAGGTGTCCGTCCCCGTGTTCTCGATGATCCTCCGCAAGGACGTCTTCGACGAGGTCGGGGCGCCGGTGCCCGAGACGTGGGACGAGCTGCGCGACGCGCTGGTGAAGATCAAGGAGAAGCACCCCGACTCCTACCCGCTCGCCGACGGCTTCGAGGGCCAGTCGATGCTCAACTACGCCGCGCACGCCTTCGGCACGGTGGGTGGCTGGGGCTTCGGCAACGGCACGTTCTGGGACGAGGAGGCGGGCGAGTTCACCTACGCCGCGACGTCCGACGGGTACAAGGAGATGGTCGAGTACTTCCACGGCCTCGTCGAGGACGGGCTGCTCGACCCGGAGTCCCTCACCGCGACCAGCGACGGCAGCACGGACGAGCTCTCCGAGAAGGTCGCGAACAGCGCCGTCTTCGCGGCGTCCGGGGCGTCCGGGACGGTCGTGGAGTTCCAGACCGCCCTCCAGGCCGCCGACCCCGACGCCGAGTTCGAGCTCGTCCAGATCGCCCCGCCCGGCGGGCCCGCGGGCCAGGTCGTGGAGCCCCGCAACTTCTGGCACGGCTTCATGATCAGCGCGGAGGCCAAGGACGACCCGAACTTCGTGGCGATGGTGCAGTTCCTCGACTGGCTGTACTACAGCCCGGACGCGCGGGAGCTGCTGCGCTGGGGCATCGAGGGGGAGACCTACACCAAGGACGCCGACGGCACCATCACCATCGACCCCGAGTACTCCCTCGACGCGTTCAACATCAACCCGGACGGCAAGACCGACCTGCAGAAGGACCTCGGGTTCTCCACGTTCCTGGCGGAGGCCACCGAGTCGCGGGCCCTCAAGGAGTCGTACAACTCCGACCAGTTCGTCGAGTACATGGACCGGGTGCTCGAGTCGCGCACGCCCCGCGAGCCGTTCCCGCCCGCGCCGCTCGACGACGCGGAGCTGGAGCAGGCGTCCCTGCTGTCCACGCCGCTCAAGGACTCCGTGGACACGAACACGCTCAAGTTCGTCCTCGGCGACCGGCCGCTGTCCGAGTGGGACGCCTACGTGACCGAGCTCGAGGGGCAGAACCTCCAGGGGTACCTCGACCTGATCAACGGCGCGCAGCAGCGCTTCGCCGAGAAGAACTGACCCGTGAGCACGACCTCGGACCGGCAGGCGTCCGCCCCCGCGGCGGTCCTCGACCGACCCACGGAGCGACCTCCGGGGGCGGACGCCGGCCGGTCGAGACCTGCGCGACGGTCGTGGCGGCTGAGCCTGCGCCGCGACTGGCAGCTGTACGCCCTCGCCGTCGTGCCCGTCCTCTTCCTCGTCGTGTTCCGCTACGTGCCGATGCTGGGGAACGTCATCGCGTTCCGGCAGTTCCGGCCCGGCGGGAGCATCTTCGGTGAGCGGTGGGTAGGGCTGCGGTACGTGGAGATGTTCATCCAGGACCCGACGTTCTGGAAGGTCTTCACGAACACGGTGGTCCTGGGGGCGCTGACGCTCGTCGTCTGCTTCCCGCTGCCGATCGTGCTCGCGCTGCTGCTGAACGAGATCCGCAAGAAGGCCTTCAAGCGCACGATCCAGTCGATCTCCTACCTGCCGCACTTCCTGTCGCTGGTGATCGTGGCGGGCATGGTGATGCAGCTGCTGTCGCTGCAGGGCACCGTCAACCAGATCATCGAGGGGCTGGGCGGCGAGGGGATCCCCTTCCTGCAGCGGGCCGAGTGGTTCCGCACGATCTACGTGGGGTCCGAGGTCTGGCAGACCGTCGGGTGGGGCACGATCCTCTACCTCGCCGCGCTGACCACCGTCGACGCGTCCCTCTACGAGGCGGCGCGCATCGACGGCGCGAACCGGTGGAAGCAGACGTGGCACGTCACGATCCCGGGCATCCGGCCCACGATGATCACGTTGCTGATCCTCAACATCGGCACGTTCCTCAACGTCGGCTTCGAGAAGGTCCTGCTGCTGTACAACCCGCTGACGTACTCCACGGCCGACGTCATCTCGACGTACCTGTACCGGGTGGGCCTGGTGTCCAACAACCTCAGCTACGCGGCGGCGATCGGCCTGTTCCAGGCGTGCATCGGCCTGGTGATGGTGCTGAGCGCCAACTTCATCTCGCGACGAGTGGTGGGAGCAAGCCTGTGGTGACGCAGAGCGGCATGTCGCTGTCGAGCGGCAGGGTCCGGCCGGGCAAGCCGGTGGGGGCGCGCGACACCCGGGGGTACCGGGCGTTCACGGTCTTCAACACGGCGGCGCTGGTCGTGGTCTCGCTGCTGATGCTCTACCCGTTCGTCACGGTGCTGGCGCAGTCGTTCAGCAGTCCCGGCGCGATCAAGGCCGGGATGGTGAGCTTCTGGCCGGTCGGCTTCAACCTGGAGACCTACCGCGCCGTGGCGCAGGACCAGATGTTCTGGACCAGCTACCGCAACACGGTCGTCTACACGCTCGTCGGCACGACCGTCGCGATGGTGCTGACCACCACGTTCGCCTTCGTGATCTCCAAGCGCCACCTGCGCGGCCGCGGCGTGCTCATCGGCATCGCCGTCTTCACGATGTTCTTCAACGGCGGCCTGGTGCCGAACTACGTGCTGATCTCGTCGCTCGGGCTCAAGAACACCATGTGGGCGGTGGTGCTCCCGGGGGCGGTCTCGGTGTTCAACCTGCTCGTGATGAAGTCGTTCTTCGAGAACCTCCCGCAGGAGCTGGAGGAGGCCGCCCAGATCGACGGCCTGGGCTGGTTCGGCATCTTCGGCCGCATCGTGCTGCCCCTGTCGAAGGCGGTGCTCGCCACGATGGTGCTGTTCTACTCGGTGGCCTACTGGAACGACTGGTTCGCGGCGTTCCTCTACCTCGACAAGAACGACCTGTTCCCCGTCACCCTGTTCCTGCGGAACCTCATCGCAGGCGCCTCCACCACGGCGTCCGAGGGTGCCGCCGCCGTCGGGTCGACCACGCAGGCGGTCTCCGCCAACATCCAGGCGGTCACGATGATCCTCACCATCGTGCCCATCGTGTGCGTGTACCCGTTCGTCCAGCGGTTCTTCGTGTCGGGCGTGATGCTCGGCTCGGTCAAGGGCTGACGGCGCCGCCTACCAGAACGGGGCCCGTCCCGCCGTCCGGTCGGACGGCGGGACGGGTCCCGTTCTCGGAGGTGACGGATCAGCTCGCGGGGGAGATGCTCATCTCGCCCGCCGGACCCTGCCGGTACACGGTGAAGTACCCGTCGGTGGCCAACGGGTTGTCGGCCGTGTCGTCGAGGTAGCTCCACACGGGCTCGCCGTCCACCCGCAGCACCACGCGGGTGCCGCCGGCGACGTCGACCGCGCCGAAGGTGACCTCGTGGGTCGAGTTCGGCCCGATCACCGTGTTGGGGAAGATGTCGATCATGAAGACGGCGGGGCTCCACCGTTGCATCTCGATGACGTCCTCCTTGACGACCACCAGGTAGCCCGAGCTGCTGTTCGTCCACACCGGGTCGCCGGCGGCCTTCGACCGCACGGAGAACCCGAACCAGCCGCCGTCGAAGTCGCCGACCGACGTGTCGAACCGCAGCAGCTCGTCGCCGAAGGTCTTCGGCGCGAAGCCCCAGGCGCCGCGCGGCGCCAGGTGCGCCGCGCCGTCGGCGACCGTCACGCCCTCGCCCGGCGCCCACGACGCGGGGTCGAGGATCTCGGCGCCGAGGTCGGTCACGGGGTGGTCCGCCGCCCGGACGGTGACGGTGGACGACGCGGTCAGGCCGGGCACGACCGTCGACGTCGCCGTCACGGTCGCCGTGCCGGCGGCGACGCCGCGGACGACGCCCTTCGCGTCGACGGTGGCGACGGACGCGTCGCTCGTCCTCCACTCCAGCCCGGTGCGGGTGGCGTCGGCGGGCGTGAACGACGGCGCGAGCGGGTGGGTCTCGCCCGGCTCGATCGTCGCCTCGGACGGCGCGAGCGTCAGCCCGTCGGGGTCGACGCCGACCAGGGAGAAGGCCACGTCGTCCACGTCCAGCGACGCGAAGCCCTGCACGTAGAAGCCGACCTTGCCGGCCGCCTCGGGCGCCGGGTTGGCGCCCGCGACGACCTCCTCGCCGTCGAGCAGCACGCGCACGCCGCCGGCCGTGACCACGACCCGCACGGCGTACTCCGTGCCGGGCTCCAGCCCCTCGCCGGCGGGCAGGGTCACCTCTTTCACCGTGCCCCAGGCCGAGTCGAAGATCGTCCACGTCGAGCCGGCCGCGGCGTGCCGGTACCGGACGTACCCGCCCGGCGTGCTGCCGGTGCGGTCGTAGACGAGCAGCTGGCCCCCCTCGGGCACGTCGGCCGGGGTGGTGACGGTGAAGTCGAGGGCGTACTCGGAGAACTGGCGGTCCAGCTGGGAGTTGGCGCCGTTCTTGATCCGGTAGACGTGGTCGCCCGTGCCGTCGTCGACGATCGCGCGGTTCGGGTCGGTGGGCCAGCCGTTCGCCCCCGTCTCGAAGTCCGTGGAGTGGAGCACGCCGTCGCCGGCGGCCACCGTCACGGTCATCTCGTCACGGATGCCCGCGTCGGACTTCGCCTCCGCGCTGATCGTGACCTCGCCGGGCGCCACCGCGGTGAGCACGCCTGCCGCGCTGATCGTCACGACCTCCGGGTCGCTCGAGGTGTACGAGACGGCCTGCTGGGTCGCGTTCCACGGCACCGCCTGGGCGGCCACGGACACCTCGTCGCCGAGCGTCACCCCGAGCTGGTCGGCCGGCAGCACCAGCGACTCGAGGGCCACGGTGTCCGGCGTCTGCGACTGGCCGACGGGCCCGTCCGTGCCGATCTCGCCGAACGGGATGGCCTCGAAGCCGGGGACCTGGTCGAAGACGGCCGCGTCCTCCCGGAACGTGTAGTCGCCGTTCGCGGCGTCCACGAAGCCCGGGTCGGCGTCCGTCACCCAGTTGTCCCCGTAGTTGAGGAGGTTCTTGGTGTCGAGCGCGCCCTGCTCGTTGACGTCGGGGTTGCGGGTGCGGTTCGGGTTCCAGACCACGTTCTTCGCGAACGTGCTCTTGTTCGGGAAGTAGTGGTTGTCCTCGAAGAAGTGCCCGAGCTCCGGGTACTTCTCCAGGTACGGCGTGCCGACGAAGTCGTTGTTGTCGGCGAAGACCTTCTTCCACGTCGGCATGTAGACGCGGTCGACCGTGTTGCCCTCGCCGTCGCCCATCCACTGCGTGTAGTTGTCGTAGGGCACGGTGGTGTCGACGAACACGTTGTTCACGGCGTCGATGTAGTCGGCCGAGCCGGACTTGATCGCGTCGTTGCCCATGTTCACGAAGACGTTCTGGCTGATCTCCAGGTCCCACGTGAAGTTGTCGGCGTAGATGCCCTCGACGCCGTGCTTCGTGAGGCCCACGTCGTGGAAGTAGTTCTGCCGGAACACGTGCCCCCGCTGCTGGGGCGTCTCGCCGGCGTTCATGTAGATCGCGCCGAGGTCCTGGAACGTCTTGCAGACGTCGTAGACCTCGTTCTGCTCGAACAGGTGGTCGTTCCCGTGCACGATGATGCCCGGGTGCGGGGCGTCGTTGATCTCGTTGCCGCGCGCCACGTTGCCGACGCCGTCGAACATCACGCCCGGGTTGTACGCCTTGTGGTAGTAGGCGAAGTCGTGGATGTGCGAGTCCTCGACGCGGTTGCGGCCGGGCTCCAGGGTCGTCTTGTCCCCGCCCTGGAGCACCACGCCGACGCCGCCCACGTGGCGGATGTCGCTGGACACCACGGCGTGGTCACGACCGCCGCGGTTCACCGGGATGCCGTCGTAGGTGTACCGGCCGGGGGAGTTGATGTACACGCCGCCGTCGGTGAAGTTCTGGATGTCGCTGTTCGAGATCGTCACGTGGCTGCCGCCGAGGATCACGGCGGCCGTGGCCCGGCCGTACTCGAGCACCAGGTCGTCGAACGTCACGTACGAGGCGCCGTCCGTGCGGATCATCGGCTCGTCCAGGGTCGTGACGACGGGGGCGCCCCGCTCGGCCTCGAACGAGGCGTTCGGCACCAGGTAGAGCGTCCCGGTGTCGCGGTCGATGTAGTACTCGCCCGGCGCGTCGAGCTCCTCGAGCAGGTTCTGCGCGAAGTGGAAGTCCGGGTACCAGGTCTTCATGAGCCCGGACATCTCGCCGTAGCGCAGCGTGATCGTGCGGGCGTCCGTGTCGATCGACTCGATCTTGTTGTACGACCACTCCCAGCTCTGGCCGAAGATGCCGTCCAGCCAGACGTCCTCGGCCTGGCCCCAGTGCTGCGGGCGGTCGTAGGAGTAGCTGAAGGTGCCGCCCCGCTCCTGCAGGTCGGCGTCGTCCTTCGTGGGCCCGGCGTCGATGATCTTGTTCATCTGGACGGTGTCTCTCGCCGCCCCGGCGTTGGGCCAGCGGGCGAGGGTCATGTCCTCGCCGTCCACGTACAGCTCCATCGGCGGCGTCGTGCTGACGTCGTTGGCCTTCCAGTAGCCGTGCCGGCTGAGCTGCCCGTAGTCGTCGATGCCGAGCGCGCCCAGGTCGATCTCCAGGACGTCGTCGCGCGCGGAGGTCTCGATGATCCGGTCGAGCACCGCCTGGTCGGTGACGGGGGAGAAGCCGTCGTAGGGCAGCTCCTTGCCGCCCGAGATCGTCGCCGTCTCGCCCGGAAAGCTGCGGTAGGTCACGGGGGCCTCCGCGGTGCCGGAGTCCTGCTCCCCGAGGAGGAAGGACGCCGAGCGCTCGTACGTGCCCTCGCGCAGGTAGACCGTGACGGGCTTCTTCCCGCGCTGCTTGAGGTCGCGGACGGCGTCGCGCGCCCCCTCCAGCGTGCGGAGCGGGCGCTTCTTCGATCCCGTCGCGTCGTCGTCACCGCCCGGGGCGACGTAGAGGGCGACGCCCGGGGGCTGGCCCGGTCCGTGGCGCAGCGCGGTCGCCGCGCTGCTGGTGGCGCCCGCGCCGACGACGCACGTGGCGACGGCGGCGGCGAGCAGGGCTGACAGATGTCGCTTCATTGCGAGTGCTCCGACCTCTTCGGATGGTCATGGACTGCGGGTCGACCTCGACCCGGGACTGGCAGCGTGAGCGACGTTACATTAATCGATAATCGCTGACAACGGTGTGCCGGGGGTCCGAACCCGCTACGGTCGGACCGTCCGTCACTCGAAGGAGAGCTCATGACCAGCAGCGCGACCCCGCACGAACGCCTCGTCTTCGTCGGGGACTCCATCACCGACGCCGGCCGCGACCGCGCCGACGCGACCTCGCTCGGCGACGGCTACGTCCGGCTCGTGGCGCGCGACCTGCCCGACGCCGTCGTCGTCAACCTCGGCATCGGCGGCGACCGGGCCGTCGACCTCGAGCGGCGGTGGGAGCGCGACGTGGTGCCCGCCGCGCCCGACGTCCTCACCCTCTACGTGGGGGTCAACGACACCTGGCGGCGGTTCGACGCCGGCGACCCCACCGGTGCCGAGGAGTTCGAGGCCACGTACCGTCGCCTCCTCGACCGGGTCCCCGGCAGCCCTCGGCTCGTGCTCGTCGAGCCGTACCTCCTGCCGGTGCGCCCGGAGCAGGAGGCGTGGCTGACGGACCTGGACGGCAAGCGGGACGTCGTGACCAGGCTCGCCGCGGAGACCGGCGCCGCGCTAGTGCCGCTGCACGGGCTGCTGAGCCGGGCGGCCGAGGGAGTCGGGGCGGCCGCGCTCGCCCCCGACGGCGTGCACCCGGCCCCGGCGGCGTCGAGGCTCGTCGCGGACGCGTGGCTGACCGCGTACCGGCAGACGGCGTACGCTGGCGATGCACAAACGATTCTCGATAACGATGTGAGGCTGCACGGATGACGGACGCGCTCAGCTCGATCAGCGGCCTCCAGCGCGGGCTCCTGTCCGACCAGATCTACGACCTCGTCAAGACGATGATCAAGACGTCGCAGCTGGCCCCGGGGGAGCAGCTGGTGGAGTCCCAGCTCGCCCGCCGCCTGCAGGTCAGCCAGGCGCCCGTGCGCGACGCGTTGAAGCGCCTCGCGCACGAGGGGCTGGTGACGCACGTGCGCCACCAGGGCAACTTCGTGGCGCAGTACTCCGACGAGGAGGCGCAGCAGGCCAAGCAGGCACGTGTCGCCGTCGAGGCGCTCGCCGGCCGGCTCGCGTGCGGGCGGCTCGCGTCCGAGGCGCGATCCAGCCTGGAGAAGGTCATCGACGAGATGCACGGCGCCGTCGACGCGGCGGACCTCCCCGCGTTCCGCGAGCTCGACTTCGCCTTCCACCGCGCCGTCATCGAGGCCAGCGGCAACACCTACCTGCCGCGCATGTGGGACATCATCGAGCCCAGCCTGCGGTCCATGCACCTGCTCGGCGACCCGGAGTTCACCGGCGACTGGCACCAGGTGGCCGACTGGCACCGCAGCCTCCTCGACGTCCTCGACGCCGGCGACGCCGCCGCGGCGTCCGCGCTCTTCGAGGCGCACGCGGCGGGGACGCTGCTGGACGGCGAGCCCGACGCGAAGACGGACGCCGCCGGCTGACCGGCTACGCCCGCCAGCCCGTGGCGGCGGCCCACGCCTCCGCCCGGGCCGTGATCTCCGCGATCAGGTCGCCCTTGGCGTCGGCGTACGCGTTCATGTCCGGCCAGTCCCGGGCGGCGAGCTCACGCTTGAGCGCGGCGTAGGCGGCGCGGTCGTCGGCGTCGTGCCGGATCCGGTCGCGGAACAGCAGGTGCCGGCGCTCCCAGTCGCTGCCCGCCGCGCAGACGTGGACGTGGACGTCGCGCTCGGGCGTGCGGACCAACCGGTGCCCGGGCTCCCTCGCCCTCAGCACGTACCCGGCGGCGAGCAGCGCGGGGAGGTAGGCCTCCTCGTCCTCGACGTCCGGCACGCTGACGTCGATGTCGACGATCGGCTTCGCCGCGAGCCCGGGCACCGCCGTCGAGCCCACGTGGTCCACCCGTAGCGCGACCGGGCCGAGTGCGGCGACGATGCGCTCGCGCTCCCGCTCGAACCGCGCCGGCCACCCGGGGTCCGGCTCGGCGATCGCGATCTCGCGCTTCTCGACGCCGCCGACCAGCTCGACCCCGGTGACCTGCCCGGCGGGCACGGGCTGCGCCTGCCACTCCGGCGCGAGCACCGACCAGATCTCGATGTCCTGGCGCACCCCGAGGTGCTCGTGGTGCTCCCGCAGCACGCCGTCGCGTCGCATCCCCAGCCGCCGCGCGACGGCGATGCTCGGCGCGTTGCCCGACGCCACCCACCACTCGACGCGGTGGATCCCACGGTCGCGGACCGCCCAGTCGACGATGAGCCGCGCGGCCCGCGTCACCAGGCCCCGGCCCGCCGCCGCCGGCTCCAGCCAGCAGCCCGCCTCCGCCGTGCCCTGGGCCACGTCCATCGTGCGGAACAGCACGCCGCCCACCAGGGTGCGGTCGAGCCAGATCCCGTAGAGCCGCCCGGTGTCGGTCGCGGCCTTCTGGGCGTACGCGGCGAGGAACGACCGGCTCGACTCCACGTCCGTGATCCGGTCGGGGAGGGGGACGAACCGCCCGATGAAATCCCGGCCCCGGTCGATGGTCGCGAGCAGCTCCTCCGCGTGCCGTGGCTCCAGCGGGCGCAGCTCGGCGCCGTCGTCGCCGAGGGACCTCGCGAACATCGTTCCTCCAGGGTCGGTCTTCGGTGCAGGTGGTCAGTAGCCGCGCTCGCCGTCGGCGAGCTCACGCAGGAGATCCAGATGGCCGAGGTGGCGGGCGGTCTCGTGCAGGAGGTGGCCCAGGATCCACCGCAGCGAGACGCGCGGCAGGCCCGGTGGCGAGAATCGCTCGAGCGTATCCAGGTCGTGGCTTGCCGCGATGCCCCGCGTCGTCGCAATCGTCAGGCTGCGGTGCGGGGAACCGGCGTCCGGGAGCGTCCACGGGTGCACTCAAGCAGGCGCGGGGCCCGGTGTCGACGGCTCCGGAGCCGCCGGCGCGGAGGCGAGGTCGAAAGCGGCAAGGATGGTCTCCGCAATCTCAGCCGGGCTGCGGGCAGACGTGTCGACCGTGAGGTCGAACGGCTCGCCGTCGGCGATGTCGAGGTGCCCGCGCGCGTTGCCGAGATGCCGGCCGTGCGTCCGATAGGCCTCGCGCTCCTCGACCACGGCGAGGGGTGCCACGAGTCGCACCCACCAGGTTCGGTAGCCGGAGAGTCCTTGCCTCCAGGCGGGCAGGATCGTCCGATCGACAGGCATCTCGTCCAGGACGATGTCGTTCCCCGTGTCGAGCAGGGCACGGACCGCGGCGCGTTGCCCGTCCAGGAGACGTCGTCCAGCGTCGCCATAGCGGATCTGCGCTCGTGGTCGACCGTCGGTGTCCACGGTGTCCTCGTACCAGAATCCCGAGCCGCCAGGGTTTCCCGTCCAGCGGCTCGGGAACATCGAGAAGAAGTGGTCGAGCCCGACCGCGAGGTGGGGGCCGGCGAGCCGTCCCTGCAGCTCACCGGCCACCGACGACTTTCCGACGCTGGACGTACCGACGAGGGCGATGAGATGGCCGGGCATGATCTCGAGTGTCGTGACGGGTGATCAGCGAGACAAGGGGAGGAAAACGGCACCCGGACGCGAGTCTCACCCCGCGCCGGCCGCGGCGTGCCGGCGTGTTCTCGTTAGCATTTGCGTGTGGATCCGGAGTGGTTCGAGGCGGCGACGGCCGGCAGCGCGGTGGGCCGCGAAGCCCGCGCGGTCGACTGGGAGCGCACGCCTCTCGGTCCGCCGAGCGGATGGCCGGTCGCGCTGCGGCACGCCGTGCGGCTGTGCTACTCCACCCACTTTCCCGTGATGATGGTCTGGGGCCCGGACCTCACGCTGATCTACAACGACGGCTACCGCGGCATGCTCGGCACCGACAAGCACCCGGCCGCGCTCGGGGCGCCGGCCACGGTGGTGTGGGACGAGATCTGGGACGAGATCGGCCCCCTCTTCGAGCGGGTCCTCACCACCGGCGAGCCGACGTGGAGCCGCGACCTCCCGCTGCTGATGAACCGCTCCGGGTACACCGAGGAGACGTACTTCACCTTCTCCTACAGCCCGCTCCTGGACGACGACGGCCGGGTCGCGGGCGTCCTGGACATCGCGACCGAGACCACCCAGGAGGTCGTGAACCAGCGCAGGCTGAGCACCGTGGGCCAGGTGCACGCCGTGCTGCCCACGACGTACGAGGACGTGCCGACGTTCGTCGGGCCGGCGCTCGAGGTGATGTCCCGCAGCGCCGACATCTCGCGGGTGGCCGTCTACGACGCCGAGGGCGGGGAGGTCCTCCTGGAGACGGGGCAGCCCCCCGAAGAGGCCGAGCAGGCCCTCGTCGAGCGGGCGCTCGCCACGGGCCTGCGCGTGACGTCCCGCGGCGTCGTGGTGAAGCCGGTGCGATCGGGCCTGGGCCGCGGCATCCTCGCCGTCCTGGTGCTGCGCGCCACCTCGCTGCGACCGTGGGACGCGGACTACGCCCGCTTCCTGGCCGTCCTGGCGACCAACGTCGCGGCGGCGCTGCGCGACGGCGTGCGCCGCCGGGCGAACGACGACGCGCTGCGGCTCCGGGCCCGCCGGTCCGAGGAGGAGCGGGCCCGGGCCACCGAGGTGTCGCTCGCCCTGCAGCGCGCCGTGCTCAGCAACCCGCCGCAGCTCGACGGGCTCGAGGTCGTCGTCCACTACCAGCCGGCCGCCGCCGGACGCGACATCGGCGGCGACTGGTACGACGCGTTCGTGACGCGGGACGGGGCGACGACGCTCGTGATCGGCGACGTCGTGGGTCACGACCTGGACGCTGCCGTCGCCATGGGCCAGCTCCGGGCGCTGGTGCGCGCGATCGGCTACGACAGCCAGGAGACGCCGGCGCGCGTGCTGGAGCGGGTCGACGCGGCCATCGACGGGCTGGCGTTCGGCGGGGCGGCGACGGCGACCGTGCTCGTGGCCCGCATCGAGCAGACCGAGGAGCAGCGCCGTCGCGGCGTCCGCACCGTGCGGTGGTCCAGCGCCGGCCACCTGCCCCCGGTGCTGGCGCGTGCCGACGGCACCAGCGAGGTGCTCTGGATCCACAACGACCTGGTTCTCGGGCTCGCCCCGACGACCTCGAGGACGGACCACACCGTCGACCTGCGCGACGGCGACACCCTCGTGCTGTACACGGACGGCCTGGTCGAGAACCGCACCGACTCCCTGCGCCGGCGCGTGGAGGCGCTGGCCGCGATGCTCGACGGGACCCACGGCGCCGCGATGGGCGACGTGGTCTCGGACGTCCTGGCCGGCATGCTTCCCGGGGCGGTCGAGGACGACGTCGCGATCGTCGCGGTGCGGGTCAGGCCCGAGGCCGCCGCCCGGGCCGGGGCTTCGTCAGTGGGCGTCGCCGTAGAGGCGGGCGGCGGTGCCCGACCAGACGGCGGCTGAGCCCTCGTCGCTCAGCGGGGGGAGCGCGCGGGCGGTCCGCTCGAGGATCCCGGCGTACGGCGCGACGCGTGCCGACATGGGCCAGTCGCTGCCGAACAGCAGGCGTCCCGGCCCCAGCAGCTCGACGGCAGAGCGTGCGGCCGCGGCGACACGCGCGGCGTCGTCGCTCGTCGTGGCGGCGCTGGCGGCCCGGTGCAGGCCGGACAGCTTGGCGTGCACGCGGGGGCGGGCGGCGGTCGCGGCGAGGCCGTCACGCCACGGCGCGTCCGGCTCGCCTGTGCCGAGACCCAGGTGACAGACGACGACGTCGAGGCGCGGGTGCCGGCCGGCGAGCGCGGCGACGGCCGGCAGCTGGGCCGGGCGCACCAGCGTCTCGAGCACCCGGCCCGACGCGGCCAGGCCCTCGCAGAGCGCGTCGAGGCCGGCGACGTCCGACAGGTCCGCCGCGCCGCCCGGGACGGCGAGCCGGACGCCCCTCACCCGGGCGCCCGCCGCGTCGTCCTCGAGCACTCGTCGCGCCATGCCGGACCATGCGCCGGGCTCGCCGGGGCGGGCGTCGTACTGGAGCACGACCGGGCCGGGCAGCGGCCCGTGCGTCGTGGCCTGTCGGACGAGCCAGCGCGCCTCGGCCTCGGTGTCCGCGGCCTGCACGGCGACCGCCGCACGCACCAGGACCGGCGAGGTCGCGACGGCGCTCGCCAGGTCCTCGGGGCCGACGCGCGACGGCAGGCCGAGGTCGTCGCGGAACCACGAGATCCGCATCGCGCCCGTGTCCCACAGGTGCACGTGGGCGTCCACGACCCCGCCCATCACCCCGCCCACCACCCTGCCCACCACCCCGCCCACCACCCCGCCCACCAGGTTCACGCACCGGGCCGGGCGATCGCGTCGAGCGTCGCCCACAGGTGGTCGGGGACGGCGGCGTCCGAGGCGTCGGCGAAGACGTCCACCTCGGCGGGGGTGCGCGCGCCCACGACGACGGCCTCGACGCCCGGCACCCGCAGCGGCCAGCGGGCCGCGGCCGCCGCCAGCGTGACCCCGGCCGCGTCGCAGGCGGCCGCCATGCGCAGCGCACGGTCCACCTGCTCCGGCGACGCCGGGTGGTAGTCGAAGAACGGGGCGGCCACCGGGTCGGCGAGCACCCCGGAGTTGTAGACGCCGGCGGCGATCACGCCCACGCCGCGCTCGCGGGCGGCCGGCAGCAGGTCGTCCAGCGCCGAGCGGTCCAGCAGGGTCACCCGGCCCGCGGGCATGACGACGTCCAGCGCGCCGGCGCTCTCGCGCACGAGCCGGGCGACGGGCGCGTTCCGCCCCATCCCGACGCCGACGGCCCGCACGACCCCCTGGTCACGCAGCTCCAGCAGGGCGGGGACGGCCCCGCGCAGCGCCTCGTCGACGTCCGCGGGGTCGTGCAGGTAGAGCAGGTCCACGCGGTCGGTGCCCAGCCGGGCGAGGCTGCCCTCGAGCGACCGCAGCACGCCGTCGCGGCTGAGGTCGCCGACGGTCGTGCCGCCGGGACCCCCGGTGCCGCCCGTGGGCACGGGCGCGCCGTCGGCGTCCACGATCACCCGCCCCACCTTGGTGGCGATCGCCACCGAGTCCCGGTCCACGCCGGCGAGCGCGCGACCGAGCCGCAGCTCGCTGACGCCCTCGCCGTAGTGGGGCGCGGTGTCGAAGAACCGGAGGCCGCGCTCGAGCGCGTGCCCGACCGTCGCCTCGGCGTCGCCGTCCGCGACCGGCGTGAACAGGTTGCCGATGGGCGCGCAGCCGAGGCCGGACGACGAGGTCGCCGCGGTGGCGGCCGAGCCGCCGGAACCCGGCCTCAGCGGGCGGAGCGCTGCCCGGAACGCCATGCCTCGAACTCCCCTCGCGTGTCGGGGGTCAGTGGGTAGTAGTCGCTCAGGCGGGCGCCCTCGTCGAGCCGGAGGCGGCTGAACACCTCCCACTCCTCGTGGTCCTGCGCGGACGCGACCACCTGGTCGGCCATCGCGCGCGGCACGACGACGGGGCCGTCGTCGTCCGCGACGACGAGGTCCCCCGGCATGCAGAGCACGCCGCCGACGGCGACGGGCACGTCGTAGGCCCACGGGAACAGCTCCGACTGCGAGGCGTAGTGCGGCGTGACGCCCGTGGACCACACGGGAAGGCCGAGGTCGCGGATCTTGCCCGAGTCGCGGATGCGGCCGTCGACGACCATGCCGGCTCCGCCCTTGCGCTGGAAGTAGCGGGCGAGGATGTCGCCGACGCACCCGGAGAACCGGCTGCCGTACGCCTGGATCACGAGCACGTCGCCGGGCCGCGCCGCCTCGAGCACGTGCCACAGGGCGGTGTGCCGCTCCACGTACTCCTGCTCGTCGCCCGCGGCCAGGTCCTCGCGCTGCGGCATGAACTGCAGCGTGAGCGCGGAGCCCACCACGCGGTAGCCCGGCTTCAGCGGCCGGGGCCCCTCGACGAACGAGTGCCGGATGCCGAGGCCGTGCAGCTTGGCGCACGCGGTCGCCGACGACACCTGACCGAGCCGCTCCAGCGTCTCGGCGTCGGCCCGCTCGTACTCCCCGCCCCGCACCGGCAGCGTGATCTCGGGGCGCACCAGCCCGGCCGTCGGGTCGAGCCGGACGTCGGGGTCGGCGGCGGGCAGGCCGTCCAGACCGGGGGTGGTCAGGAAGTCGGTCATGGTCGGGCTCCTTCGTGGTGCGGGTGGCGCTGGTGGCCCGGCTGATGGCGAGGCAGGGCGTCGGACGGCGCGGTGAGCAGGACGACGTCGGCGCGGTGGCTCGGCGGCAGCTCGACGAGCAGGTCGGGCGCGTCCAGGGGGACGGTGGCCGTGGCGAGGGAGCCGGCGACTCCGGCCGAGGCGGTCGACGGGCCGGGCCAGACGCCGCCGTCCTCCCCGCGCGTCACGACGCCCACCAGGCGCTCCTCGCCGAACCGCGACGGCCGCACGCGCAGGCGCCGGGTGCGGGTGGGGGACAGGTTGACGAGGCTGAGCTCGACGCGGCCGGTGCCGTCGGCGCCTCGGTCCAGGCCGGAGACCAGGGCCGCGACGTCCGGCGGCAGGCCCGGGCGGTGCCGGTCGGCGTCGGTGTAGGCGACGGCGGCGAACGGCAGGCCGCCGTTGTAGAGCGTCTGCGGCGTGCCCGTGACCAGCTGCCCCAGCACCTCCGTGACGACCGGGTTGGCCCGCTGCCAGAAGTGCAGGTGCACGGTGCCCGGCTCCACGGGCTCGGCGTCCATCACCGCGACGCGGCGGGCGAGCTGCCCGAGCGCCATGGACAGGGCGCGCTCCGGGTACTCCGGCAGCGCGCCGTCGAGGAACGCGAGCCACGGACCCTCGTGCCCCGCCTCGACCTTGTCGCGGAACGGCCGCACCTCCCGCGAGCCGGGGAGGCCGTCGAGCACCCGGTCCAGGCGCTTGCGGTCGGCGTCGTCGCGCGTCCACCACCACAGCCAGGTGGGCAGGTCGAGCTGCAGCGGGCCGAAGTCGAACCAGCCCTCCGCGCCGAACCGGTAGGGCACCAGCGTGGCCGGCTCGGCGGCGTGCGGCCCGAGGCGCTCCAGCCAGCTGCCGCGCAGGCTGAACGGCGTCTCGGTGACGGGCGCGGTGATCGCGTGGTCCAGCGCCGTGTCGAGCATCGTGCGCACGAGGTCGAGCGGCCCGTCGTCGCGCCTCCCCGGACCGGATACTGCTCCCGAGACGAACGACGCGTTGATCGCGCCGATCAGGGTGCTCATCCCCACCGAGTGCAGGCCGTGCGGCCAGGTCCAGCCGTAGTGCCCGCCGTACCAGGCGCCGTCGTGCAGGCCGCCGACCGTGCCGTCGGGCGCGACGTTGTCGGGCATGAGCCCGCCGGCCGCTGCGGCGCGCTCGCGCCAGCCGTCGACGTACCGCGCCACCCAGGCGGCCGACGCCGCGTCGTTGTCGTACAGCCAGCGGTTGGTGACGAGCGACGTCGCGGCGAGGTTGACCGCCGTGTCGCCGGCCGCCCGGCGCTGCAGCTCGTCGCCCATGAGCCGCGCGTGGGCCGGGTCCTCGAGGTCCGACCAGCGCGTGATGCCGGGCAGCCCGTGCAGCGGCAGCCCGTAGGCCTCCATGTAGTCCAGCGACGCGGGATAGGTGAGCCACTCCGTGCCCAGCCCGGGCAGCGGGCCGCGGGCCCCGTTGTGCGGCGCGGTGATCAGGTTGCGCGCGGGGTCGTAGTTGCCGTGCTCCGGGTCGGTGTACAGGGCGGCGAACCGGCGGGCGCGGTCGGCGAACCGCTCGTCGTCCGGGTCGGCCGCGCACAGGCCGTAGAAGAGCAGCAGCGACTCGCCCTGGTGGAACCAGTCGTACCCGTTCTCGTACTCGCCGGTGAGCATGCCGGCCTCGGTGAGCTGCGCCGTCACGCCCTCGAAGTGGTGCTTCGCGGCGTAGAGCACGTCGTCGCTGCCGCCCAGGGCGTAGAACGCGGGCCAGTTGAAGAACGGCTCGTACAGGTCGTCCACGCCGTCGCGGTGCTCGAAGCCGCCCGCGTGCAGGATGCGGCCGTCGGGCCCGGTGTAGCGCGCCGAGAACAGGCGCCAGGCCTCCTCGGTGGCGTCGAACAGGCGTCGCTCGAGCACGGCCCAGGCGGGGACCTCGTGCAGGGGAGTCGTGGGGATACGCATGCCCTCAGCCCTTCGTCGCCCCGGCGACCAGGCCGCCGATGATGTGCCGCTGCATGAGGACGAAGAACAGGATCGCCGGGCTCACGGCGAGCAGCAGCGTCGGGAACACGGTGGTGTAGTCGGTGGAGAACTCGCCGACCGCCGCGTACACGCCTGTCGTCACGGTGTAGATGCCCGAGCTCGGGCCCAGGATGATCTGCGGGCTGACGAAGTCGTTCCACACGCTGATCGAGTTGAGCACCACGATCGTCGCGACCACCGGCCTCATGATCGGGAAGATGCACGACCAGAACGCCCGGATCTTGCCCGCGCCGTCCAGGGCGGCGGCCTCGTCGATGTCGCGCGGCACGGTGCGCAGGTAGGCGGCGAACAGGAAGATCGTCACGGGCAGCGTGGCCGCCGTCTCGAACAGGATGAAGCCGGGGACGGTGTTGATGAGGCCCAGCACCCGCAGCACGAAGACGACCGGGATGAGCGTCACCTGCCCGGGGATGAACAGGCCGGAGACGAACAGCAGCAGCAGGCCCAGGTGCCACTTCGAGCGACCGCGCGCGATGACGTACGCGACGGGCGCGGCCAGCGCGATGCCGCACACGTTGACCAGCGCCACGAAGAGCAGCGTGACGCCGTAGGCGCGCACCACGTTGAACTTCTCGCTGGTGAGCGCCGCCTGCAGGTGCTCCAGGCTGAACGTGTCCGGGCCGATCGCCAGCGGCGAGGAGATGATCGCGTCCTGCGGCTTGAAGGCGTTGATCACCATGATGTAGAGCGGCACCAGCATGACCAGCGCGCCGAGGCCCAGCACCACCCACTTGAGGATCGTGCCCACGCCCGGGACGGGGCGTCGTCGTCGGGTGCGGGAGGTCGGGGACGCGGTCGCCGCCGGAGCCGTCGGCCCCGTCAGGGGCGGGGTGGGGTGCGTCGTCGTCGCCATCAGTCGGCCACCTTCTTCTCCGCGCCGCGACGGGCGAGCGTGACCGCGAGGCCCAGCACGGCCGTGACGAGCAGCAGGATCACGGACTGCGCCGCGCCGAACCCGAGCTCGGAGTTCGCGAACGAGTCCCGCAGCACCTGGTACACGATCGTCTGCGTGGACCCGGCGGGGCCGCCGTCGGTGAGGGCCAGCACGATGTCGTACACCTTGAGCAGCCCCACCAGCGTGAGCACGAGGTTCACCGTGAACACGGGGGCGATGAGCGGCAGCGTCACGTTGCGGAACTGCTGCCACTTCGAGGCGCCGTCCACGGTGGCGGCCTCGTAGTACTCGGGGGGCACCGACTTGATGCCCGCGAGGAACAGGATCATGTTGAAGCCGAAGTGCGACCACACGATCGTGAGGATCACGCTCGCCTTCGCGAACGTGACCTCGGTGAGGAACGGCACGGGGGCGACGCCGAGCGTGCCCAGCAGGCCGTTGACGGCGCCCTCGGGCGCCAGCATCGCCGACCACAGGAACCCGATGATCAGGGCGCTGATGATGTACGGGTAGAAGAAGATCGTGCGCAGCAGCGTGTTCGCGCGGCCGTTGCCGGCGATGAGCGCGGCGATGAACAGCCCCACGCCGTTGCACAGGATCGTGCCCGTGAACGCCACGACGGCGGTGAAGACCGCCGCGTCCACGGTGCGCGGGTTGCGGAACGCCTCCGCGTAGTTCTCGAGCCCGATGAACGTGAAGTTCAGGCTGTAGCCGTTCCAGTCGGTCAGGCTCAGCACGAACGCCAGGAACATCGGCACGATGAACATCGCCAGGAACACGAGGACGGCGGGGCCGCCCATGACGATGCCGGGCAGTCGGTCGCGCCACACGCGCGCCGCCGGACGGCGGCGCGCGCGGACGGGGGAGAGGGTGGCAGCCATCGTCAGCCCGCGGTGGAGGCGAACCAGTCGTCCATCGCGGCGACGACCTCGTCGGCGGCCGTGCCGCCGATGAGCGCCTGGGTCTGCGCGTTGATCTCGTCGGAGTAGCCCGTCGGCAGGGTGCGCTCGCCGTAGCCCTGACCGGTCGGGGTGTACGACTCGGCGGGCGTGTCCGCCACGATCTGCTGCAGCTCCTGGCCGAGGGCGTCCATCTCGTACTCGTAGCCGTCGCGGAAGTTGCCGTCGACCTCGAGCTGGTCGGCCACCGCCGCCTGGTCGGTCACGAGGAACTCGACGAGCTGGGCCGCCGCCTCCTGGCTCTCGCTCGACCGGAGGATCGAGTACGGGCTCGCGATGTTCGCGCCCATCGCCGGGTCGTCGACGCCCGCGACGGCCGGGGCGCGGAAGACGCCGATCTCTGCCTTCTCCTCGGCCTTCGCCTCGGTGCCCGCGAACCAGCTGCCCATCGGGTAGATCGCGCTCTTGCCGGACAGGAAGGCCTGCTCGGCGTCGGGGTACTTGACGCCCAGCGCGTCCTTGGGGATGTAGCCGTCGGCCACCCAGCCGGCGTAGGTGGCGACGGCGTCGCCGTAGGTGTCGGAGAACGTGGCCTCGCCGGCGCTCATGTGCGCGAACCACTCCGGGTCCTCGGCGACGATCGACGGCAGCCCGAGCGCCTGCAGGGAGTGGCTGGTGGCCCAGTCGCCGCTGGTCTGGATCGGGGTCCACCCGGCGTCCTTGAGCTTGCCGAGCGCGGCGGTCAGCTCGTCCACCGTGGTCGGCACGGCGGTGATGCCGGCCTCCTCGAACGCCGTCTTGTTGTAGAACCACAGGCTCTGCAGCTGGAAGCCGATGCCGGCCATGTAGTACTTGCCGTCGATGGAGTACTGGTCGGCCAGCGGCCCGGACCTCGCCCAGTCGTACTGGGAGAGGTCGACCAGCTCGGGCGCGAGGTCGGTGGTCGGGGGCAGCGACTGCACGACGTCCGGCGCGTCGCCGGCCGTGAGGAGCCGGGGGAGGGCGGCGGCCACGCCCTCGGCGCCCGGGTTCTGGACGACGACGTCGATCTCCGGGTGGGCGTCCTCGAACGGCTTGACCAGCCCGTTCCAGAACTCCTCGGTGAGGTTGGGCGTGACGTTCACGAGCATGCTCACCTCGGTGGTGCCGCCGTCCGTGCCGCCGTCGTCGGAGCCGGCGCAGCCAGTGAGCGCGAGCGCGGCCACCGTGAGGGTGCCCACGCTCGCCAGGGTGCGGTGCTTGATCATCGTTGATCCTCTCGGGATGCCGCCCTGCCGGGCACGCTGCTGTGCGTCCCGCGACGTTCGGCCTACGACTGTGGAGTGACGTCTCGGAGAGTAATCGATAATCGTTGGATTTGAAAGGACGCTAGCCGGCTGACCTTCGAGCACGTGATCCGTCGCGCCATCGAGAGGGTTGCCGCGACCGATCGCGTGCTCGAAGGCAGGTGAGTCTCACACCGGGTGGGTCCCGGGCCGGGGCCGGCCGCCCATAGGCTGGACGGGTGACCTCCGCAGCCCCCGCCGTGCAGCGGCCGGGCGGTACCCCGAGCGTGCCGCCGCGGCCCTGGTGGCTCGTCGCCGCCGGGCCCGCAGCCGTCCTCGTCGCCGTCCTCGCCGTCCTGGGCGGCGGCGCCTACTCGGGCGCCTTCCAGGCGCTCAGCGGGTTCACCGACCCGGGCGCGCTCGTCCGCTACGGCCTGCCCGTGGCCACGGTGCTCACCGAGCTGGGCGTCTCCGTGACGCTCGGCGCGCTCCTCACGGCCGCGTGCCTCGTGCCGCCCGGCCGGGCGCAGGCGAAGGTGCTCGCCACCGCCGGCGCCGCGAGCGCCGTCTGGGCCGTGGCCGCCGTCCTGCAGCTGGTGCTGCGGTACGCCAACATCTCCGGCACCTCGCCCACGTCGCCGGCCTTCGGGCAGGGGCTCGCGCAGTTCGTCACCGAGCTCGACCTGGGCAGGCTCTACCTCGCGATCATCGTGGTCGCCGCCGTCACGTCGGCCCTCGCGATGGCGGTGCGCGGCCCCGTGTGCGCGTTGTGGACGGCGGCGCTGCCGGTCGCGGCCCTCGCCATGCAGTCCACGACCGGGCACGCGGCGGGCGCGGCCGACCACGAGCTCGCCGTCGGCGCGATGCTGCTGCACCTCGTCGGCGCCGCCGTGTGGGTCGGTGGGCTGGGCGCGCTCCTCGTCGTCGTGCTGACCCGTGGTGACGGGCGCAGCACCGAGCGCGACGAGCGTGGCGGCGCGCGGACCGCCGCGGCCGCCGTCGCGCGCTTCTCCCCGGTGGCGGGCTGGTGCTTCGTCGCCGTGGGGGTGTCCGGCGTGCTGAACGCGTGGCTGCGCATGGAGTCCCTGGGCGACCTCCTCACCGCGTACGGCGTGCTGCTGCTCGTCAAGGCCGTGCTCATGGTGGCGCTGGGGGCGTTCGGGTTCGCGCACCGGATGTGGGTCGTCGACCGGCTCGCCCGCACGGACTCCGCGGGCGCCGTCCGGCGCCTGTTCTGGCGGCTGCTCGCCGTCGAGCTGCTCGTCATCGGCGCCGTCTCGGGCGTGGCCGTGGCGCTGGGCTCGACCGCGCCGCCCGTGCCCGACGAGGTGCCCGTCGACGTCTCGCCCGCGTTCCAGCTCACCGGCGAGTCGCTGCCGCCCGAGCCGACGACGGCGCGCTGGTTCACCGAGTGGAGCCTCGACCCGCTGCTCGCGTTCGCCTGCGTGACCGGCCTGGTGGTCTACGTGCGCTGGGCGGTGAGGCTCGCCCGCCGCGGGGACCGGTGGCCGGTGGGGCGGACGGTGTCGTGGTGCCTGGGCATGGTCGTGATGTTCTGGGTGACCAGCGGCGGCCCGGCCGTGTACGGGCACGTCATCTTCAGCGGCCACATGGTGCAGCACATGATCCTGGCGATGCTGGTGCCGCTCTTCCTGGTGCTGGCCGCCCCCGTCACCCTGCTGCTGCGCGCGATCCCCGCCCGCAAGGACGGTAGCCGCGGCCCGCGCGAGTGGGTGCTCGCCCTGGTGCACTCCCGGTTCGGGAAGTTCATGGCGCGGCCCGTGGTGGCCGCCGTGCTCTTCGCCGGCGGCATGATCGCGTTCTACTACACGCCCGCGTTCGAGTTCGCGCTGCGCAACCATGCCGGGCACGTGTGGATGATCGTGCACTTCACGCTCGTGGGGTACCTGTTCGCCAACGCGCTCGTCGGCATCGACCCGGGCCCGCAGCGTCCGCCGTACCCGCAGCGGCTGCTGCTGCTCTTCGCGACGATGGCGTTCCACGCGTTCTTCGGCGTCGTGCTCACCTCGGGGACGTCGCTGCTCGTCGCCGACTGGTTCGGCAACATGGGCCGGCCGTGGGGCCTGCCCGCGATCGAGGACCAGCAGCGTGGCGGCGGCGTCGCGTGGGGCATCGGGGAGCTGCCGACGCTCGCGCTCGCCATCGCCGTGGCCGTGCAGTGGACGACGTCGGACGAGCGCGAGGCGCGCCGCCGCGACCGCAAGGCCGACCGCGACGGCGACGCCGAGCTCACCGCGTACAACGAGATGCTCGCCTCGATGGCGGAGCGGGACGACCAGCAGCCGCCGAGGTAGTCGGATCTCGCACTACCGCGAGCGCACCCCGGACAGCGCGGCGACCCGGGCCGCGACGTGCGCCGGGACCGGCCCGGGGGAGTCGGCGTCCGGGACGGCGGCGTCCGCGGTGCGGCGCAGCGGCACGTGCCCGGCCCAGCCCCCGGCGGCGACGTCGGCGGGCTCGTCGACCGGTCCCTCGGCGCGCGCCTTCATCGACGCCTCGCGCAGCGGGACGGCGAGCACCGCGGTGGCGGCGAGCTCCTTGCGGGTGGCGGGGCGCAGCGTGGCGGACCGGCCGGGCGCCATGTGGTCGACGATCGCGTCCAGCGCGCGGGCCCGCTCGGCGTCGTCGGTGACGAGGCGGGCGATGCCGATCACCACCGCCGAGCGGTAGTTCATCGAGTGGTGGAAGCCGGACCGGGCCAGCACCAGGCCGTCGAGCTCGGTGACCGTGACGCACACCGTCGCGTCCGTCGCGCCGACCAGCCAGCGCGCCGCCACCGACCCGTGCACGTACAGCGTGCCGCCGTCGTCGGGCCCGTCCAGGTCGACGGCGTACGCGCACGGCAGCACCACCGGATGGCGGCCCGCGCCGTCGCCGACGTCGACGCCGAGGTGGGCCACCAGCCCGTCGGCGAGCAGGGCGTGCAGAGCGGCGCGGTCCACGACGGCACGGTTGCGCCCGCGGCGGACGGCGGTGCGGTCGGTCGGGGAGAGCGGCGGCAGCGGGGGCGGGGCGACGGTCGACATGAGGACTACCCTGGGCGCGATGTGGCTGGTCGTCACGAGCCACTTTCCGCGCAGTTCGGCAGGCCACTTCCGTCCGGACGGCGCGACGCCGACCCCGGAGGTGCCGTGCCCACGTCCCCCTCGCTGCCGGTCCGCCTCGACCGCGGCTCGCCCGACCCCCTCGGGGCCCAGCTCTCCGCCCAGGTGCGGGCCCTGGTGACCGGCGGGACGCTGCGCCGGGGCGACCGGCTCCCGTCGACGCGGGCGCTCGCCGTCGACCTCGGGGTGGCACGGTCGGTGACCGAGCAGGCGTACGACCAGCTGACGGCCGAGGGCTGGCTCGTCGCGCGCCGGGGAGCGGGCACGTTCGTGGGCGCCGAGGCGGCACCCGCCGGGCCGCCGGCCCGGCGCCGACCGGGCGGGGCCGCGCCCGGGCTGGTGCGGCTCAGCACCGGCGAGCCGTGGATCGACCCGCGTCACCGGGCCGGGTGGCGCCGCGCGTGGCGGGAGGTGTCCGCCGTCGCGCCGCCCCCGGGGTACGGCGACCCGCGCGGCCTGCCGGAGCTGCGGGTCGCGCTCGCCGAGCGGCTCGCGCGCACCCGCGGGCTCGTCGCGGACCCCGACGAGGTGGTGGTCACGGCCGGGACGACGGCGGGGCTGCGCGACCTGCTCGCCGTCCTGCCTCCGGGGCCGGTAGGCGTCGAGGACCCGGGCTACCGCGCCGCCGTCGCGGCCGTGCACGCCGCCGGCCGCACGGTGGCCGACCTGCCGGCCGAGGCGCGGCACGACGAGGCGGCGCTCCGTGGCCTGGCCGCCGCGTACGTGACGCCGGCGCACCAGCACCCCCTGGGGCGGGTGATGCCGGCCGACGACCGGCTCGCGCTGCTCGCCGCGTCGCGGGCCACGGGGGCGGTGGTGGTCGAGGACGACTACGACTCCGAGCTGCGGTACGACGTCGCCCCCGTCCCCGCGCTGGCGGCGCTCGGGCGCGACCGGGTCGCGTACCTGGGCACCGCGTCGAAGTCCGCGCCGCCGGGGCTGCGCATCGGGTGGATGGTGCCGCCCCCGTCGCTGCTCGACGACGTGGCGCGCCACCGCGACGTCGTCCACGACGTCGCGGCCTGGCCCGCACAGCGCGCCCTGCTGACCCTGCTGCGGGACGGCTGGCTGGACGCCGTGGTCCGCACTGCGCGCCGGGTGTACGCCGAGCGGTCGGCGCGCGTCGCCGCGGTCCTGGCGCCGCACGGCGTGCCCGCCGCGACGTCCGCGGGCATGTACTCGACCTGGCTGATGCCGCAGGACGCGGCGCTACGGGCTCACGACTCCGCCCGGCGGGCGGGGTTCGACCTGCCGCTCCTGGCCGACCTGTGCCGCAGCGCCGGGCACTCCGGCGTCGTGGTCGGGTTCGGCGGGCTGGACGACGCGCAGCTCGACCGCGCGCTGGCCGCGATCCGGGCGGGCCTCGGAGGGTGACGTCCCGTCCTGCGCCCGGACGAGAAGGAATCGCTACGTCACCTGCTAGAGGAGGCCGTCGACCACCTTCGCCGCGAGGCCGAGCGCCGTGGTCGTGCCGAGACCGTCCGCGACGGTCACGGTCGTGACGCCCGGAGCCGGATCCTCCACGACGAACGGCGTCCCCGCGAACGGGCCGCGGCGCGGGCGCGGCACCGCCACGTCGGGCACCGACCAGCGGCGCAGCACCTCGAGCGGCCGGCCGAGCAGCGCCCCGGCCTCCCGCAGCAGCAGCGCGTCGGCGGCCTCGGAGCGTTCGGGGTCGCGGTCGAGCCCGCCGTCGGTCCGGCGGTCGGCGTCGGGGCGGCGGGCCTCGCCGAGCAGCAGCGACCCGCCGCCGGAGTGCGGCGTGAACGCGAGATGGACGTCGGCGTCGAGCAGCTCCGGCGCGCCCGTGCGGAGTCGCTCGCGCACGTCGGCCAGGGCCGGGGAGTGGGCGTAGGCGGCGTCGCGCAGCAGGGTGGTGCCGCCGAGCACCGCCGGTGCGGAGGCGTCGTGCGTGCGCCCCGGCGCCGCGACCCGCAGCACCTGGCGCACGTCGTGCCGCAGCCCGGCGCGGGCCGCCTCGTCCGGGAAGAAGCGGTCCAGGTCGGCTCCGACGGCCACCAGCACGCGCCGGGCGACCACCTCGCCGCGCGAGGTGCGCACCAGCGTGCGTCCCGTGCCGGCCTCGAACGTCAGCGCGGTCGTCGACCACGCCACGTCGGCCCGCGGGCGGGCGGCCAGCGCGGCCGCCAGCGACCGCAGCGCGTCGCGGGGGTCGATCCGCAGGTCGAGCGGGAGGAACGCGCCGCCGACGAGGTCCCCGCCGCCCGGGGTCAGGCGAGCGCGCTCCGTGGCCTGGGCCGCGTCGAGGAGCTCGGCGTCGCCGTCGCGGGCGGCCACGAGGTCGTCGAGCACCGCCAGCTCGTCGGCCGAGCGAGCGACCACCACGGCACCGGTGTCCTTGACCCAGAACCCGGCCTCCCGACCGAGCTTGAGCCAGCGCTCCCGCGACGCGAGAGCGCAGGACAGGGTCGCGGCGTCCTGCGTGGTGACGGCGACGTGGCCGCTGCGCCGGGCCGACGAGCCGTCCGGGCGCGGGTCCCGCTCGACCACGAGCACCGAGTGCCCGCGCGCGTGCGCCTCCAGCGCGTGCGCGAGCCCGACGATCCCCGCGCCCACGACGACGAGGTCGGCGGCGGCGGGCAGGGGAGGCAGGTTGGAGCTGCGGGGCGACGGCGGTCTCACGACGAGACCGTGCCCGATGGCGGAGCCCCTGCTCAACCGCAGCGGGCGCCCTGGCGAACAAGTTCAGCGAACGTTCATCCCACGTTCCCCAGGCCGCCTGTTCGGCACGGGCTGTGGTAGACCGGGCGCGTGACTTCGGACGACGACGCCCCCACGCCTTTCGACGACCTCGACCGTTACCTGGAGCTGCCGCGGGTGGGCGGGCTCGCGCTCAGTCCCGACGGCACCCGCCTCGTCACGACCGTCCAGACGCTCGACGCGAAGCGGACGGGCTGGACGACGGCGCTGTGGGAGGTGGACCCGGCGGGCGTCGCCCCCGCGCGGCGGCTCACGCGGAGCCGGAAGGGCGAGTCGTCGGCCGTGTTCGCGGCGTCGGGCGACGTGCTCTTCACGTCCGCCCGGCCGGACCCGGACGTGGCGAAGGACGAGGAGGAGCCGAAGGCGGCGCTGTGGCTGCTGCCTGCCGGCGGCGGCGAGGCCCGGGTCGTGGCGACGGCGCCGGGCGGGGTGGGTGGCGTGCTCGCGGCCCGCGCGGCCGACGTCGTGTCGGTGTCCGCGCCCGTGCTGCCCGGCGCGGCGGGGCTCTCCGAGGACGAGGCGCTGCGCAAGGACCGCACGGATCGCCAGCTCTCGGCCGTCCTGCACTCCGGCTACCCCGTGCGGTACTGGGACCACGACCTCGGCCCGGACGAGCCCCGGCGGTTCGCGGCCGTCTCGTCGGGCTGGACCGGCGGCGGCGGGGACGCGCGCCTCGAGCTGCGGCAGCTCACCGGCCCCGGCCGCCAGCTCGACGAGCACGACGCCGTCCTCACCCCGGACGGCGGTGCGCTGGTCACCACGTGGAGCGTGGCCGACCCGGGCGCGGCGCGGCGCGGCACCCTGGTCGCGATCGACACCGCAACGGGGGCGCGCCGCGTCCTCGTGGACGACCCCGACGCGGACGCGTTCGGCCCCGCGGTCTCCGCGGACGGGCGCTGGGTGGCCTACGTCTCCGAGACCATCACGACGCCCGAGCACGCGCCGGTCATCCGGCTCGGGCTCGTCCCGCTCGGCGGCGGCGCGGCGGGCGGCGACCCGGGTGGCGGGCCGACCCCCGAGATCCTCGCCGACGACTGGGACCGCTGGCCGACGTCCGTCGAGTGGCTGCCCGACGGTTCGGGGCTCGTCGTGACGGCGGACGAGGACGGCCGCGGGCCGGTGTTCCTGCTGACCTTCGGGCCTGCCGGACCCGGGTCCGGCGAGCCGGTCACGGTGGAGCGCGTGACCTCGGACGACGCGTCGTTCACCGACGTCCAGGTCGCCCCCGACGGTGCGGCGCTCTACGCGCTGCGCACCAGCTACGCGGCGCCGGCCGAGCCGGTGCGGGTCGACCTCGCCGCGTTCGTCGCGACCGGCCCCGCGGGCGAGCGCACGCCCGTCGCCGCGGACACGCTGCGTGGCCCCGTCCCGGCTCCGGCGCTGCCCGGCGTCCTCACCGAGGTGGAGACCACGACGGCCGACGGCGCGCGCGTGCGCGCCTGGCTCGCGCTGCCCGAGGCCGCGGACGCCGGCGCCCCCGCGCCGCTGCTGCTGTGGATCCACGGCGGACCGCTGAGCACCTGGAGCGCCTGGAGCTGGCGGTGGAACCCCTGGCTGATGGTCGCGCGGGGGTACGCCGTCCTGCTGCCCGACCCGGCACTGTCCACCGGCTACGGCCAGGACTTCGTGCAGCGCGGCTGGGGCGCCTGGGGCGCTGCGCCGTTCACCGACCTCATGGCGATCACCGACGCGGTCGAGGCGCTGCCCGAGATCGACGCGTCGCGCACCGCCGCGATGGGCGGGTCGTTCGGCGGATACATGGCCAACTGGGTGGCCGGCCACACCGACCGGTTCCGCGCGATCGTCACGCACGCGAGCCTGTGGGCGCTCGACCAGTTCGGCCCCACCACCGACGCGGCCTACTACTGGTCCCGCGAGATGACGCCCGAGATGGCGGAGGCGAACAGCCCGCACCGGTTCGTGGGCGACATCCGCACCCCGATGCTCGTGGTCCACGGCGACAAGGACTACCGCGTGCCGATCGGCGAGGGCCTGCGCCTGTGGCAGGAGCTGCTCACCCGGTCCGGGCTGCCCGCGGACGACGACGGCGGCACCGTGCACCGCTTCCTGTACTTCCCCGACGAGAACCACTGGGTGCTCGCGCCGCAGCACGCGAAGGTCTGGTACCAGGTGGTGCTGGCCTTCCTGGCGCAGCACGTGCTGGACGAGGAGCCGGAGCTGCCCGCGTTCCTCTGAGGTCCGGCGGCGGGCCCGTCGCTTCAGCGGGCCCGCCGGTAGTGGGTGACGTGGACGCCGTCGCCGTAGGTCGTGGCCTCGGTCAGCCGCCAGGCGCTCTTGTCCGGCGTGCTGGTCCACAGCCGCCGGCCGTGGCCGAGCACGACGGGGAACGTCATGAGGTGGATCTCGTCCACCAGGTCGAGGGCGAGCAGCCCCTGGGCCAGGCGGATGCTGCCCGCCACCAGGACGTCCCCGTCGACGTCGCGCCGCAGCCGGGACACCTCCTCGGGGAGGTCGCCGGACAGGACGGTCGTGGGGGCCCAGGTCGGGTCGCGGAGCGTCGAGGAGACGACGTACTTCGGCATCGCGTTGAGCGCGTCGGCGAGCTCGCCCTCGACCTGGGGCCACGCCTCGGCGAAGCCCTCGTACGTCACGCGCCCGAGCAGCTGGGCGCTCGCCCCGATCGACTCGAGCTCCTTGTACCGCTCGCCGTCGGGGCCGCGGTCGAACTCGAAGCTCCAGTCGAGGTACTTGAAGTCCTCGCCGCCGGGTGCCTCGACGACGCCGTCGAGCGAGATGAACTCGGTGAGCACGATGCGTCCCATGGCCGACCTCCTCGCACCAGCATGCGCCGTCCGGCCCGGCTCGGCCGGACGGGGGGTCAGGCGGGGGCCACGATGAGGTCGACGAGGACCTCGAGCATGGAGGCGGCGTCGCGCCGCGCGCCGGCGGCCGGGAGCATCGCGGCCCGCTGCCCGGCCTCGTGGGCGCCGAGCAGCAGATCGATGGCGACGTGCTCGTCGATCGCGAAGCGGAGGCCGAGGACGTCCATGACGCGGTTCAGCGCCGCGATCATCTCCTCGCGCAGCTGGTGCTGCTGGTCCACGTAGCGCTGCGCGACCTGGGGGTCGCGCAGGGCGAGCAGCTCGAACTCGAGCTCCATGACGCACCACGACGACTTAGCGGCCTGGTCCGGCAGCACGGACGCGATGACCTCGCGCACGCTGGCCCGGAACCCCTCGGGGGTCTGCAGGGCGGCGGGGTCCACCGTGGTGACCGCGCGCTCGAGAGCCCCGAGGTGGCTGCGTGCCTCGCGCTCCGTGAGCGCGAGGAACAGCTCCTCCTTGCTCGCGAAGTTCGAGTAGAACGCGCCGCGGGTGAATCCGGCGGCCTCGCAGACCGCCTCGATCGACGCC
Source organism: Isoptericola peretonis (assembly GCA_023241745.1). Taxonomy (GTDB): domain Bacteria; phylum Actinomycetota; class Actinomycetes; order Actinomycetales; family Cellulomonadaceae; genus Isoptericola; species Isoptericola peretonis. The sequence goes on from JALQCY010000003.1 coordinate 852,121, forward strand.
GCCTGGACGCCGACCTGCGCGAAGACCTCGAAGGCGGCGTCGAGCAGCCGGGCGCGGGTGCGTTCGCGGCGCGGCGAGCGGCCGGGGACGGCCGTAGCCTCGTCGGGCACCGCGTTCTCGGTGGTCAGGGGGTCCTCCTCGGGGGTGCTGCGGGGTACCGGGCCCGTGCGCTCGGCGCCGGGACCGGGGCCACTCTAGCCAGTACAGCAACGTATCCGATACGTTCATGCATCGGATACAGTGCCGTATCGATCCCCTGCTCCGTCGTCCCGGGAGAGCCTGTGTCCTCCGTCCTGTACTCCCTCGGCCGCTGGGCCGCCCGGGCCCGCCGGCTCGTCGTGATCGGCTGGGTCCTGGTGCTCGCGGTGGTCGGCGGCGCGGCCGGCCTCCTCTACCAGGGCTTCGACAACTCGGTGACCATCCCGGGCACGGAGTCGCAGGACGCCCTCGACAGCCTCTCCGCGACGTTCCCGCAGGTCAGCGGCTCCTCGGCCCAGATCATCGTCGTCGCGCCCGACGGCTCCACCATCGAGGACGACGCCGTGCGGGGCCCGGTCACCGACGCCGTCGACGAGATCGGCGAGCTCGACCAGGTCGCCGCCGTCACCTCCCCCTACGACGACCAGATGGCCGCGTCCGTCAACGACGACGAGTCGGCCACGCTGCTGACCATCCAGCTCGACGGCGACCAGTCCGTCATCACGGAGGACACCAAGGACGCGCTGCACACCGCGAGCGACGACCTCGCAGCCGCGCTGCCGGCGGGCTCGCAGGCGAGCCTGGGCGGCGAGCTGTTCAGCGTCGAGTTCCCCGCGCTGAGCATCATCGAGGCGATCGGCGTCGTCGTCGCCCTCGTGGTCCTCATCATCACCCTCGGGTCGTTCGTCGCGGCGGGCCTGCCGCTGATCAACGCGCTCATGGGCGTGGGCGTCTCCATGCTGCTGCTGCTCGGCGCCACGGTGTTCGGCCCGATCAACTCGACGACGCCGATGCTCGGGCTGATGCTCGGGCTCGCCGTGGGCATCGACTACGCGCTGTTCATCGTGTCCCGTCACCGCGAGCAGCTCGACGCGGGGCTGGCCGTCGACGAGTCGATCGCGCGTGCCGTGGCGACCGCGGGCTCCGCCGTCATCTTCGCCGGCCTCACGGTGATGATCGCGCTGGTGGGCCTCGGCGTCGCCGGTATCCCGTTCCTCACGGTCATGGGCGTCGCGGCGGCCGCGTCGGTGGGCATCGCCGTCGTCATCTCGCTCACCCTGCTGCCCGCGCTGCTGTCGTTCGCGGGGGAGCGGCTGCGGCCGCGCTCGCCGGGCCGGGGGCGCAAGAGCCGCGGCAAGCGGCAGGCCGCGCCGCAGGGGTCCGAGAACCGGTTCTTCGCGGGCTGGGTGCGGGGGGCGACCCGGGTCCCCGTGCTGACGATCGTGCTCATCGTGGGGGCGATCGCCGCCCTGACCTTCCCCGCGACGAACCTCAGGCTCGCCCTGCCGGACGCGGGGACGTTGCCGGAGGAGAGCTCCGCCCGGGTCACGTACGACCTCGTGGGCGAGGAGTTCGGCGACGGCTTCAACGGACCGTTGATCGTCACCGGCTCGATCGTCACCAGCAACGACCCCGTGAAGCTCATGGACGACCTCGGTGCCGAGATCGCCACGCTGCCCGGCGTCGCCGACGTGCCGCTCTCCACGCCCAACCCGTCGGCCGACACCGGGATCGTCCAGGTGGTGCCCGAGGGCGGGCCGACGTCGGAGGAGACCAAGGCGCTCGTGGGCGAGATCCGCGCCCAGCACGACCACTACCTCGAGAAGTACGGCGTCGACCTGTCCGTCACGGGCTTCACGGCCGTGGGCATCGACGTCTCCGACAAGCTCGGCGCCGCGCTGCTGCCGTTCGGGCTCGTCGTCGTCGGGCTGTCGCTGGTGCTGCTCACCATGGTGTTCCGCTCGATCTGGGTGCCGATCAAGGCGTCGCTCGGCTACCTGCTGTCCGTCGGGGCGGCGTTCGGCGCGGTCGCCCTCGTCTTCGAGAACGGGGTGCTCGCCGAGGCGCTCAACGTCACCAAGCTCGGCCCCGTCATCAGCTTCATGCCCATCATCCTCATGGGCGTGCTGTTCGGCCTCGCCATGGACTACGAGGTCTTCCTCGTCTCGCGCATCCGGGAGGACTACGTGCACGGCGGGGACGCGCGCCGCGCCGTGCGCACGGGCTTCCTCGGCTCCGCCAAGGTGGTCACCGCCGCCGCCGTCATCATGTTCGCCGTCTTCGTCGCGTTCGTGCCCGAGGGCGACATGACCCTCAAGCCGATCGCCCTGGGCCTCGCCGTCGGCGTGCTCGTGGACGCGTTCGTCGTGCGGATGACGCTGGTGCCGGCGGTGCTCGCCCTGCTGGGCGAGCGGGCCTGGCACATGCCTCGCTGGCTCGACCGTGTGCTGCCGACGTTCGACGTCGAGGGGGAGGGCCTCACCAAGGAGCTGCGGCTCGTGTCGTGGCCCGAGCCGGGCGCCACCGACGCCGTCGCGGCCCGCGGGCTCGAGGTCGCCGGCCCGGAGGGCACCGACGTCCCGGTCGTCGGGCCGGTCAGCGTGCGCGTGCCGGACGGCGGCGCGCTGTGCGTGCACGGCGACGCGGCCGCCCCCGTGTCCGCGCTGCTGCTCGCGCTCTCCGGGCGGATGACGCCCGCCGCGGGCGCGGTCAAGGTGACCGGGCTCGTCGTCCCCGAGCGCGCGATGTCGGTGCGCGGCCGCGTCGCCGTGGTGGACGCGCTCGCGGAGCGCGGCCGCCCCGCCGCCGCCGTCGACGCCGCCGTGCGCGACGGCGCACGGGTCGTGGTGGTGGACCGCACCGACGCCGTCGCCGACCGCCCGGCGCGCGAGGCGCTCGCCGCCGCGCTCGCCCGCGCCCAGGGCGGCGGGACGGCCGTGCTGCTCGGAGCCAGCGGCGTCTCGGCGACCGACCTGCTCGACGACGGCACCGGCCGCGAGGTCGCCGTGCTCGACGTCGGCGGCGGCTGGGGAGCGCCGAGCGTGCTCACCGGCGCCGACGTGCCCCCACCCGTGCCGCCCGCTGACGCGGGCCCGGGCGCGGAGCCTGCCGCCGACGAGCCGGACGGCACCGACGACATCGACGAGGACACCCACGTGCAGGAGGTGCGGGCATGACCGCCCCGACCACCACCCCGACGACCGTCGCCGCCGTGCGCCGGGACCCGTGGCGCATCGCCGCCGTCGCGCTGCTGCCGATCATGGTGCTCGGGCTGCTGCTCGCCGCGCTGTGGAACCCGCAGGACCGGCTGGACCAGGTGCCGGCCGCCATCGTCAACCTCGACGAGCCCGTCGAGGTGGACGGCCAGACCGTGCCGCTCGGCCGGCAGCTCGCGGCCGGCCTGGTGAGCGGCGGCGAGACCGCCGACGGCGCCAAGGCCGCACAGCCGGCCCCCGACGCCACCAACTTCGACTGGACGATCACCGACGCCGACAGCGCGGCCGACGGCCTCGCGGACGGCACGTACTCGGCCGTCGTCACCATCCCGGAGGGCTTCTCCGCGGCGGCGACGTCGATGGGCGGCGACCCCGCGGACGCGGAGCAGGCGACCATCGACGTCAGCACCCCGCCCGGCGGCCGCGTGGCCGACGACGCCCTCGCCCGCGTGGTCGCCGCGACCGCGACGTCCGTCATGTCGAGCACGCTCACCGAGACGTACGTGGACAACGTCCTCGTCGGCTTCAACGACCTGTCCGACGGCATCGGCGAGGCGCAGGACGGCGCCACCCAGCTCGCCGACGGCGCGGGCGACGCCGCCGGGGGTGCCGGCGACCTCGCCGACGGGGCCGGCCAGCTCGCCGACGGCGCGACCGAGGCGTCCGACGGGGCGGGGCAGCTCGCCGACGGGGCGGGGCAGCTCGCGTCCGGCGCGAGCAGCGCGGCGTCCGGTGCCTCCGGCGTCTCCTCCGGGGCCGCCGGGCTCGCCGACGGTGCGGGTCAGCTGGCGTCCGGCGCCTCCCAGGTGGCCGACGGCGCGCGCGGCATCGCCGGCGGCATCGGAGAGAGCGCCGCAGGCGCCGACGACCTGGCGAAGGGCGGCGACGACCTCGCCGCCGGCGCGACCCAGGTGGCGCAGGGCAACCGTGCGCTCGCCGACGGCGTGGCGGAGATCAACGAGGACGTGCCCGACGTCGGCACCATCGAGCAGTCCCTGGCGGACGCCCAGGCCCGCACGGACGAGTTCGCGAATGCCGCGGGAGCGGCCCTGGGCTGTGACACGAACCCGTCGACGGAGGCGTGCAAGGGCCTCACCGACCTGCTCACCGAGATGCAGACGAACTCGTCGGCGGTGCAGGACACCGTCGACGGCGTCGTGTCGGCGCGCCGGCAGCTCGACGAGCTCGCGACGCAGACCGCCCAGCTCGCGACCGGTGCCGAGGACGTGGCGACCGGCGTCGCGGGCATCGCCGACGGGAACCGCGACCTGGCCGACGGGCTGCGCACCCTCCAGGGCGGTGCGTCGCAGGTCGCCGACGGCGCCGACGGCGTGTCGTCGGGTGCGGGGGAGCTGTCGGGCGGGGCCGCCCAGCTCGCGACGGGTGCGGACCAGCTCTCGAGCGGCGTCGGCCAGCTCGCCACCGGGGTCTCGGGCCTGGCCTCGGGCGCGACCGACCTGTCCTCCGGGGTGGGCCAGCTCGCCTCGGGGAACGCGGACCTGGCCTCGGGCGCCGGCGACCTGTCCGACGGCGTCGGTCAGCTCGCGTCCGGGGCGGGGGACCTGGCGTCCGGGCTGGGCGAGGCGAAGGACGGCATCCCGACGTACACGGACGACGAGCGCCAGACGCTGTCGTCGGTGGTCGCGGAGCCCGTCGCGGCGCCGTCGGCGAGCGGGATCAGCACGGGGGCCTCCGGCCCGCTGTTCGCGGTGGTGGCGCTGTGGCTGGGGGCGCTGGCCCTCATGACGGTCTTCCCGCCGGTCGTGGCGCGGGCCCTGGGCTCGACGCGCGACTCGCTGCGGCTGGCTCTCTCGGCGTTCGCGCTGCCGGCCGCGGTGGGCGCGGGCACCGGTGCCCTGGTGGGCGTGGTCCTCGCGGCGGTGGAGGACCTCGACGTCGGCGGCTGGGTCGGCTCGATCATCGTGGGGGCCGTGGCGTCGGTGGCGTTCGTCGCCGTGCACCAGGGCTTCCTGGGATGGCTCGGCAATCTCGGGCGCGGGATCAGCCTGCTGATCGCCGTCCTGGTCATCGCCACGGGCGTGGTCGCGACCGTGCCGGCCGCCCTGCAGGGGCTGGTCGACGCGCTGCCGGTCGGCGCGGCCCGTGACGCCCTGACGGCGGTGGTGGTGCCGGCGGCCGGGGGCCTCGGGATGGGCGTCACCCTGGTCGTGCTGTGGGGCCTCGGCGGGCTCGCGCTGGCGGCGCTCGTCACCGCGCGCGGCCGCAGGCTCGGCGTGCAGCGTCTGCTGCGCGCCTGATCAGCGGATCTGTTCCGGGCAGCGGGCTGCGGCCCGCTGCCACCGGAGCACCAGCACGGCGTCGGCACGTCGACGTGCCGGCCCGCGCCGTCGCCGACGGCGACGCCGAGGTGGGCCACCTGGCGATGCTCGATGAGGGCGTGCAGGTCGTGATCGAGCGCCCAGGTGAGGGCGCGGCCGACGTCGTCGTGCTCGGGGGCGAACGGGGAGGGTGCGGGTCTCACGGGAAGCAGAGATGTCCGACTCGCCGGTTTGTGACACCCGGTGTGTCACCGGCCTGCACCAGACTCGCCGCATGGACCTCACCCAGGCGCGCGAGACCAAGTCCCAGCTCACCGACTTCGCCCGTGACCTGGCCGAACGTCACGGCGTGCCCGCCAGCCCGTACGCCGTGGGGGACGACGCGACGCCGTCGGACGTGGTCCGCGCCCCCACCCTGTCGCTGGGCCTCGCGCCGCGCGGCGAGGGCGACTACGCGATCGCCGTGCGGTACCGGCTCGGCGTGCCCACGGCCCGGTCGTTCGCCCGCCGGCTGGCCGCCGCGGCGGGCGACTCGGTGGACGTGCGCCGCACCGGTCGCATCCGCACGCTCGCCGCGCAGGTCCGGCCTCCCGTGGCGACGGCGCGCGCGCTCGGGGAGACCGACCGGACCAGGCCCCTGCGGCCGGGGGTGTCGATCGCGCACGAGGACGTCACCGCGGGCACGCTCGGCGCGTTCGTGGTGAAGACGGAGGGGGACGACCCCGCGGCGCGCTACGTGCTGTCCAACTTCCACGTGCTGGCGGGGTCGCCGTCAGCGCGCGCCGGGGACGTCGTGGTGCAGCCGGGCCCGGCCGACGGCGGTCGCGCGCCCGCCGACCGGGTCGGCACCCTCGCCCAGGTGGTGCCGCTCACGCCGGGTGAGCCCGCCACCGTGGACGCCGCGCTCGCGCTCCTGGACGACGGGGTCGAGCTCGACGCCTCCTTCCCCGTCGGGCCGGTGACCACGACGGCCGCGGCCGCAGGCGGGGAGGCCGTCGCGAAGATCGGTCGCACCACCGCGCTCACGCGGGGGCGCGTCACCGCCATCGAGATGGACGACGTCGTCGTCGGCTACGGCGAGGAGCTCGGCGCCCTGTCCTTCGACAACCAGATCGAGGTGGAGGGTGACGGCGGCGCGTTCTCACGCGGCGGCGACTCCGGGTCGCTGGTGTACCGGGAGGACGGCGTGGCCCTCGGCCTGCTGTTCGCCGGCTCGGAGACGGGTGGCGCGGACGGCACGGGGCTCACCTACTGCAACCCGATCGACGCCGTCCTCGAGGCGCTGGGCGTCACCCTCGCGCCGAGATAGAGAACCCGGACCCGCGAGATAGAGAACCCGGACCCGCGAGATAGAGAGGCGCGGTCCGGATTCTCTATCTCGGCGGAACAGGGACCTCAGCCCCAGGTGAGCAGGTCCTCGCCGTGGGTGATCGTCGTGCCGACCAGGGCGAGGGAGTCCACGTCGTCCGGCTTCGCCTCGAGCGCGACGACCGGGCACACGGCGGAGCGTCCGCCCTCGCGCACGGCAGCCGGGTCCCACGAGACCAGCACGGTGCCGCGCTGCACGACGTCGCCCTCGGAGGCGTGCGTCGTGAAGCCCTCGCCGCCGAGCTTGACGGTGTCGATACCCAGGTGGACCAGCACTGCGCGGCCGTCGTCGTGCTGCACGACGAACGCGTGCGGGTGCAGCTTGACGATCGTGCCCGTGATGGGCGCGACCGCCTCCGTGCCCTGCACGCCGTCGGGCTCGATCGCGAGGCCGGGGCCGACGAGCCCCGCGGAGAACACCGGGTCGTCCACGTCGGACACGTCGACGACGGTGCCGGAGACGGGCGCGAGCACGGTCAGGGCCGTCATCAGCGCAGGTCCTCGATGTCGGAGGCGAGGGTGTCGGCCTCGGGGCCCACGATCACCTGGACCGCGATGCCGGAGTGCACGACCGCGATGGCGCCGGCCGCGGTGAGGGCGGCGTCGTCGACCTTGGCGGGGTCCTCGACCTCGACGCGCAGCCGGGTGATGCACGGCTCGAGGTCGACGATGTTGCCGTCGCCGCCGAGCGCGTCGAGGATCTGCTGTGCCTTGCTCATGGTGCTCCTTGGTCGTTCCGGGAGGTGTCAGGGTCGCCCGAGGCTCACATGAGCTCGGCGAGGTCCGAGGCGATCGTGTCGACGCGGGGGCCGACGACCACCTGCACGACCCGTCCGTTGATCATGACGCCGAACGCCCCGGCGCGCTTCAGCAGCGCGGCGTCGACCAGGGCGGGGTCCTTGACGAGGGACCGCAGCCGCGTGGTGCAGGGGTCGATCTCCTCGACGTTCTCCACCCCGCCGAGGCCGGCGAGGATCGAGGCGGCGAGCTGCGCGTCGGGATCGGGCGTGCTCATCGGGGGCTCCCTTCGGGGATGCGTCCGGGCTGGGCAGGGCGGCCGGTCTCGGCGCCGGGCTCGGCGGGTCGGGTGCGGGGGACCAGGGTGGGGCGCGCCTCGCGCAGGGGCACGAAGACGCTGTACCGGTCGCCTCGGTAGCTCGCGCGGGAGTACATGACGGCGGCGTCCCCGCCGAAGGTGCGGCGCGCGGTGCGCATGACGGCGCGCGAGGTCTGCATCTGCAGGGACTCGAGCTCCTCGGGGGTGCCGTCGGCCGCCGTGATGAGCTCCTCGCCCCAGCTGGGGTCGAGCCCGCGCTCGCGCAGCGCGGCGTACAGGCTGTCGGGCACGCCGTCCTCGAGCAGGTCGGGGGCGAGGTCGACGGGGATCCAGGACTCCTCGACGCTCATCGGGTTGCCGTCGGCGGTGCGCAAGCGCACCACGTGGTGCACGGGGGTGCCGACCTCGCGGTCGAGGGCCTCGGCGACGGGCGCCGGGGCGGGCAGCTCCTCGCACCGCAGCACCGTGGCGCCGGGGGTGAGCCCTCGACGGCGCGCCTCCTCGCCGAACGTCGTCAGCCGCATCTCGAAGTCGGCGCGGGGCGGGGCCACGAACGTGCCGCGGCCCTGAGCGCGCTCGAGCACGCCCTCGGTGACGAGCGCGTCGATCGCCTGGCGCACCGTCATGCGCGAGACGCCGAACTTCTCGGTGAGGCTGCGCTCGGAGGGGATCGCGTCCCCGACGGCGAGCTCGGTCGTGACGAGGTCGGCGAGGTACGCGCGCACCGCGAGGTACTTGTGCGCACCTGCGCGAGCGCCGCCCGTGACCATCGTCGTGTCCTGTCCTGCCCTGTGATCGGCATCGATCTGCGTGGTGTCCGACATCGGGACAAGTATCGGGTGTGGTGCCCGGGTCGCCGTCCAGATCTCGTCTGAGCCCGCCGCGGGAGCGGGGTTGACACATCATGAGGTCTAGACCAGTCTTCGTGCAAGTGGTCCAGACAACCTGCCGGTGGCAGCGTAGGACCACCGGCAATGGCGCCCGCACCGCCGTCGCGACACTGCCGCCGCACGACGCAGGCCTGGCCCTGCAGGACACGCCCGCCCCCCGGGCCATCCATCGGAGGAGAACCATGACCACGGTCGCAGAGACCAAGCAGAAGCGGGGATTCCCCGGCCTGGCGCAGCTGCAGCGCGTCGGCCGGTCGCTGATGCTGCCCATCGCCTCGCTGCCCGCCGCCGCGCTGCTGCTGCGCCTGGGCCAGGACGACATGCTCGGCCGCATCCAGATCGGGTGGGTGCAGGCGCTCGCGGACGTGTTCGCCGCCGGCGGCAACGCGCTGTTCCTCAACCTGCCGGTGATCTTCGCTCTCGGCGTCGCGATCGGCTATGCCCGGAAGGCGGACGGCACCACCGGCCTGGCCGCTCTGATCGGCTACCTCGTCTTCGACGGCGTGACGGACGCGCTGTCCCCCCACATCGGGCTCGGGCTCGACGCCGACGGCAACCAGGTCCTGGTCAACTACGGCGTGCTCGGCGGCATCGTCATCGGCCTGACCGCCGCGCTGCTGTACCAGAAGTACTACCGGATCAAACTGCCTCCCTACCTGGCGTTCTTCGGCGGACGGCGCTTCGTCCCCATCGTCACGGCCGGAGCGTCCCTGGTGATCGGGGTCGTCTTCGCTCTCATCTACCCCGCCTTCGACTGGCTGATCAACGACCAGATCGGCGGCTGGGTGACGGGCTCGACCGTGATCGGCGCGTTCGTCTTCGGCACGCTCAACCGCCTCCTGCTGCCGTTCGGGCTGCACCACCTGCTGAACTCGCTGCCCTGGTACCAGTTCGGGTCCTACACCGGCGCCGACGGCACTGTCGCGCACGGCGACATCTTCCGCTTCCTCGCCGGTGACCCGACCGCCGGAACGTTCATGACCGGGTTCTTCCCGATCATGATGTTCGCCCTGCCGGCCGCGGCCCTCGCGATGATCCACACGGCCAAGCCGCAGAACCGCAAGGTCATCGCGGGCGTGCTCGGTTCGGCGGCCCTGGTCGCGTTCGTCACCGGCGTCACCGAGCCGCTCGAGTACGCCTTCGTCTACGTCGCCTACCCGCTGTACGCGATCCACGCCGTGCTCACCGGCGTCTCCATGGCACTGGTCAACGCGCTCGGCATCCACAGCGGCTTCGGGTTCTCCGCGGGCGCCATCGACTTCTTCCTCAACTGGGGTATCGCGACCAAGCCGTGGCTCCTCATTCCCATCGGCCTCGTCTACGCGGCCGTCTACTACTTCCTGTTCCGGTTCGTCATCACCAAGTGGAACCTCAGGACCCCCGGCCGCGAGGACGACCCGGAGGCCACCGCCGCCGTCGTCGGCGACCAGGCCGTCGAGGAGCAGAAGGAGGCCGCCGCGGCCGCGGCCCCGCCCACCGGGGCGGCGCCTGACGGCGGCACCGGGGCCGCGAAGGAGAAGGGCTCGGACTGATGAGCACCACCCTCACCGGTGCCCCGGTGAGCCCCGGGCGGGCGGCCGGCGTCGTCGTGACGATGCCGGCCCCCGTCCCGGAGCCCCCGGAGGCGACGACCGGCCCGTCCGAGGCCGACGACGCGGTGTCCCGCCTGGGCGCCGCGTCGCGGGCCGTGCAGGACCGCCTCGACGCGCTGGCGGCGCAGGCCACGGGGACCGCGGCCGACGTCCTCGCCGTGACCGCCGCGATGGCGGCCGACCCGACCCTCGCGTCCGACGCCGAGCGGCGGGTGCGGGAGTCCGGCGCGACGCCGGAGCGTGCCGTCTGGGACGCGGCCAACGCGCTGGCCGCGCAGCTCGAGCCGCTCGGCCCGCCGCTGAGCGAGCGGGCCCGCGACGTGCGCGACGTGCGCGACCGCATCGTCGCCGAGCTCACCGGGGTGCGCCCGCCGGGCGTGCCGTCGCCGGGGCACCCGTTCGTGCTCGTCGCCGAGGACCTGGCCCCCGCGGACACCGCGACCCTGGACCCGGAGGCGGTCGTCGCCATCGTCACGAGCGGCGGCGGCCCGACGTCGCACACGGCCATCCTGGCGCGCGCGCTCGGCATCCCCGCCGTCGTGGCCGCCAAGGGCGCCGACGACCTCGCCGAGGGCGAGACCGTCGTCGTGGACGGCGGCGCGGGCATCGTGCTGCGCGACCCGTCGGACGCCGAGGTCGAGGCCGCGCGCAGCGCCGTGCGCGTCGAGCGCGAGTTCGACGGGCACGGCCGCACCGCCGACGGGCACCGCGTGGAGCTGCTCGCCAACGTGGCCGACCCGGCCGCGGCGCAGGCCGCCGTCGCCGCGCACGCCGAGGGCGTCGGGCTGTTCCGCACCGAGTTCTGCTTCCTCGGGCGCGACGTCGAGCCGTCGGTCGAGGAGCAGGTGACCGCCTACCGCGGCGTGCTCGCCGCGTTCGGCGGTCGCAAGGTCGTGGTGCGCACCCTCGACGCCGGGGCGGACAAGCCGCTGCCCTTCGTCACCGCGGACGACGAGCCGAACCCGGCCCTCGGCGTCCGTGGGCTGCGTACCGCCGTCGCCCACCCCGAGGTGCTCGACCGGCAGCTGCGGGCGATCGCGGAGGCCGCCGAGGCGGAGCAGGCCGACGTGTGGGTCATGGCGCCGATGGTGGCGACGACCGACGAGGCGCGGGCGTTCGTGGCCGCGTGCGAGCGGCACGGGCTGACGCGGGCCGGCGCGATGATCGAGGTGCCGGCCGCGGCCCTGCGCTCCAGGTGGGTGTTCGAGCACGCCACGTTCGGCAGCATCGGCACCAACGACCTCACGCAGTACGCCATGGCGGCCGACCGGATGCTCGGCGACCTCGCCGCGCTGTCCACGTCGTGGCAGCCCGCCGTCCTCGAGCTGGTGCGCGCCACCTGCGAGGGCGCGCAGGCCCACGGCCGGCCGGTGGGCGTGTGCGGGGAGGCGGCCGCCGACGCCGTGCTGGCCCCCGTGCTCGTCGGGCTCGGCGTGAGGTCGCTGTCCATGACGCCGCGGGCGCTCGCGGACGTCGCGGCCGTGCTCGCCGAGGTCACGTTCGTGCGCTGCCGCGAGCTCGCTCAGGTGGTGCTGGCGCAGCCCGACGCCGACGCCGCCCGCTCCGCCGTCCGGCGCGAGCTGGCCGACGTCCTGCACCCCCTCGGCCTGTAGGTCGTGCGGGGCGTCAGGCGAGGAGGGCCGTGCCGTACCGGAGCAGCACGGCGGCGGCCGGCAGCAGGAACCAGGCGGCGGTGAGGATGCCGAATGCGCCGGACGCACCAGCGACATGGCCCAGGACTGCACCCGCGGAGGCCAGTAGAGGTTGTCCTCGAGGATGTTCCAGTGCAGCATCGACGCTCGCCTTCCACGGCGTGCCGACGGTGCCGCACGAGATGACGGCGTTGATGTCGCACGACAGGGCGGCGCGCCGACGAGCATCTCGCCGAACAGCCAGCCGGCAGAGTGGAAGAACCCGGACGGCCGGAGGGGGCGGTCCGTCAGGCCACCACCTCGGAGGAGAGGAAGTCGACCAGCGCGTCGAGCGCGGCCGCGGCACCGTCGCCGTCGGCCTCCGTGCGCAGCACCACCTCGTCGCCCACCGAGGCGCCGAGGGTCATGATCCCGAGGATGCTCGCGGCGTCCACGGCGTCGCCGCCCGCGGTCTTCGCGATCTTCACGGCGACGGGCTGCTGGCCCGCCTTCTGCGCGAAGAGGGCGGCCGGGCGGGCGTGCAGGCCCTCGGTGATGGCGACGACGACGGTGCGTTCCATGGAGTCCTCCGGGGACGGTGGTCTGGACCAGTTCATCGTAGGGAGGACGGCGCCGGAAGGGAAGCCCGTCAGCCCGCCCCGCGGGCGCGGTCGATCGCCATCCCGACGGAGTCGAGCAGCCGTTCCATCGACGCGTCGAACGGCGTGGCCTCGGCGTCGAAGCCCCCCGCGTCCCAGATGCGCTGCATGGTGGGGTAGCGCCGGGGGTCGAAGTGGTCCACCCAGAAGCTGCTCATCGAGGTCCAGTACTCGTCGTTGCTCTGGCCCGACGCGTCACCCTCGGCCGCCTCGGCGACGGTGGCGCGCGCGAGGCCGCGGACGAACGCGTCGACCAGGCCGATGATCTCGACCACCTGACGCTCCGGCAGCCCTGTGTCGACGAGGGTGCGCAGGCCGCACTCCTGCGCGTCCAGCACGGCGGGGGTGGGCGGCAGGCGCCACATGTTGGTCTGCAGGATCCACGGGTGGCGCTGGAAGAGCTCCCAGTGCCCGCGGGCGTAGGCCGCGAGCCCGTCCCGCCACGGCGCGTCGGCCGGCGGCAGGTCGAGCTCGGCGAACGCGCGGTCGATCATGAGGTCGAGCAGCTCGGTGCGGCCGGGAACGTACGTGTAGAGCGACATCGCGCCGACGTCGAGCCGTGCCGCGACCTTGCGCATCGACAGGGCGTCGAGTCCGTCGGAGTCCGCGAGGGCGGTCCCGGCGCCGACCACGTCGTCGAGCGTGAGGCGGGCCTTGCGGCCGCGCCCCGACGGCTGCGGCGGGTCCCACAGCAGGGCGAGCCGGCGGACCACCTCGGGTGGGCGCGGGACGTCGTCGGCCGGCGGCTGCGGCGAAGTGCTCGACATGGGTCGTCATCCTCCCATTCCGGCGCCCGAGGTCTTGTCGGACCCCCGGGCTAGAGTCGAGACTAGTTCCAGTACAGCGTACGAGAGACGGTGGAGAAAGGTGCGGACATGATTCGAGCGCGCGGGCTGACCAAGACGTTCAGCCGCCGGAAAGAGACCGTCGAGGCGGTCAAGGGGATCGACGTCGACGTCGCGGAAGGGGAGCTGGTCGCGTTCCTCGGTCCCAACGGCGCCGGCAAGTCGACGACGCTGCGGATGCTGACGTCGCTCCTCGAGCCGACGGCCGGGGAGGCGACCGTCGCCGGGTACGACGTCGTCACGCACCCGGCGCAGGTGCGGGCCCGGCTCGGCTTCATCGGGCAGGGCAACGGCGGAGGCTTCAGCTACAAGGTGGTCGACGAGCTGCACAACCAGGGCCGCTTCTACGGCCTGACGCCGCAGGTCTACAAGGAGCGCGCCGCCGACCTGATGGCGGCGCTCGAGCTGGGCAGCCTCGAGAAGCGGTCCGTCCAGTCGCTGTCGGGCGGCCAGCGGCGCCGGCTCGACGTGGCGCTCGGGCTGATGAACCACCCGCCGCTGCTGTTCCTCGACGAGCCCACCACCGGCCTCGACCCGCACTCGCGGGCCAACCTCTGGGGCCACATCACCGCGATGCGCGAGCGGTACGGCATGACCGTGGTGCTGACGACCCACTACCTGGACGAGGCCGACAGCATGGCGGAGCGCGTCGTCGTCATCGACCACGGCGAGATCATCGCCGACGCCGCGCCGCACGCCCTCAAGCGCCGGTACGCCGACGACACCCTCACCCTCGTGGTCGCGACCGACGACGGCGCGGCCGTGCGCGCCGCGCTTCCCGACGGGCTCGGCGACGTCGACCTCACGGCGCACGACGCCGGGCTGCAGGTGAGGGTGGGCACGGCGCAGGGCGCCGACACGCTGCCGGCCGTCATCGAGGCGCTGCGCGTCGCCGGCATCCCCACGACGTCGGCCAGCGCCCGCCAGGCCAGCCTGGACGACGTGTTCCTCAACCTCACCGGCCGGAGCCTGCGCGAGGAGGCGGCAGCATGACCGAGCAGACCCGCACCACCAACCCCGTCGACGCCGGGCACGAGGCGCCGCGCATCGTCACGCGCACGGGCCCGGGCAAGTTCCTCGCCGACACCGGCGCCGTGTTCACCCGCGAGATCCTGCTGGTGCTGCGCGACCCGTTCACGCTGATCTTCTCGCTGCTGCAGCCGCTGATCTTCCTGGGCCTCTTCGGCCCGCTGCTCACCGGGGCGTTCGGGGGCGGCGTCGGAGGGGGCGGCGCCAGCACCGCCGACACGCTGCAGTGGTTCGTGCCCGGCGTGATCGTGATGATCTCGCTGTTCGGCACCTCGATGACCGGCTCGAACCTGCTGTACGAGATCATGACCGGCTCCTACGAGCGGGTGCTCGCCACCCCGCTGGACCGCTCGGCGATCCTCGTGGGGCGGGCGCTCAAGGAGTTCGCGCCGCTGCTGGTGCAGGGGCTGATCATCGCCGTGGTGTGCATCCCGTTCGGGTTCACGTTCCACGTGCTGCCCGCGTTGTTCGGCCTCGTGCTGCTGGGCGTCTTCGGGATCGGGGTGGGCGCGCTGTCGCACGCCCTCGCGCTGGCGTCGAAGAACCGCGAGTGGCTGTTCTGGGGCGTGCAGCAGTCGCTGCTGTTCCCGCTGCTCATCCTGTCCGGGATGATGCTGCCGCTCGAGGCCGGTCCGTCGTGGATGCAGACGGCGGCGAAGTTCAACCCGCTCACCTACATGGTGGACGCCGAGCGGGTCCTGTTCGGCGGCACGTTCGCCGACCCCGCGGTGCTCTGGGGCGCCGTCGCCGCGGCCGTCACCTGCGCCGTCGGGCTCGTCGTCGGCATCCGCGCCACCCGCAGGTCGGTCTGACCCCTTACAGCGAGATAGAGAAGGCCCTTCCGCGAGATAGAGAGGTCCGGACGAGTTCGCAGGTCGTGCGAACTCGTCCGGAC
>JALQCY010000004.1 GCA_023241745.1 Isoptericola peretonis
AAGCCCGGACGGGCCGCCTCAGCTGCGGCCCGTCCGGGCTTCTCTATCTCGCGGACTTGCCTTCTCTATCTCGGCGAGGGTCAGACGTCGGCGCGCGCGTGCTCGTCGTCGAAGTTGCCGGTGACGAGGAACGTGATGCGGCGGGCGACGGACACGCCGTGGTCGCCGAACCGCTCGTAGTACCGGCCGAGCAGGGTGACGTCCACGGTCTCCTGCGCGGTGCCGTGCCACTCGGGGTCGAGCGTCGCGGCGAAGGTGTCCTGGTGCAGGGCGTCGAGGAGGTCGTCGTCCTGCTGCACCTCGGCCGCGAGGGTGACGTCGCGCGTGGCGAGCAGCGCCGTCGTGCGCTGGGCGACGTGCACCGCCGCGCCGTGCATCTTGACGAACGTCTCCCGCGCCGGGCCGGGCACCGCCTGGGCGGGGTAGCGCCCGCGGGCGATCTCGGCGACGTGGCGGGCGAGGTCGCCCATGCGCTCGAGCGAGGCGCTGATGCGCAGCGCCGAGATGACGACGCGCAGGTCGGTGGCGACGGGGGCCTGCTGCGCGAGCAGGTGCACGCAGCGCTCGTCGAGCTCGCTCTCGAGCCGGTCGATGGCGTGGTCGGAGGCAATGACCTCCTGCGCGAGCTGGTGGTCGGCCTCCAGCAGGGCGTCGCCCGCGCGCCGGATGGCCGACTCGACGAGCCGGCTCATCTCGATGAGGTCGTCACCGACCTGGCGCAGCTCGGCCTCGAAGATCTCTCGCATCGCTGTCCTCTCGGGGTGAAGGGGGTCTGCGTCCACCTTGCCACGCCCCGTGGACGCGCCGGAGGCGCCCAGGTGAACGCAGGGCGGGTCGAAGGTGAACAGTGGACGACGGCTCGCTGAGCAGTTCCGCTCCGCGACGGATTCCTCGGGCGCGCCCACCTAGGCTGCAGTCGTGGACGGAATCATCCAGGGAGTGACCGCGGTGTTCGCGGGCATCTTCGGAGTCGTGGTGGGCGTGGTCGCGGCCGTCGCCTTCCGCTTCTCCGAGCGTGTCCAGCGCCGGTCGCCCGAGGCGGCCCCCGCCGAGCTCGACGAGGGGCTCGTCCGCGTGCTCGCGGTGCTGCGCTCGGCGGCGGTCGTCCTGGACGAGGAGGACGACGTCGTGCGGGCGTCGCCGCCGGCGTACGCGCTGGGGGTGGTGCGCAACGACGCCCTCCAGCACCCGGCGATCGTCGACCTGGTGCGCGAGGTGCGCCGCGACGGGGTGATCCGCGAGAAGGAGCTCGAGCTGCCGCGCGGGCCGATCGGGTCGGGCACGGTGCTGCTGCAGGTGCGGGTGGCGCCCGTCGGCCCCGACAAGCTCCTCGTGCTGGCCGAGGACCGCACGGAGGCCCGCCGCGTCGAGGCCATCCGCCGGGACTTCGTCGTCAACGTGTCGCACGAGCTGAAGACGCCCGTGGGCGCGCTCGCGCTGCTGGCCGAGACGGTGCAGGACGCCGCGGACGACCCGGTCGCGGTGCGCCGCTTCGCCGAGCGGATGCAGGCCGAGGCGACGCGGTTGTCCGCGCTGGTGCACGAGATCATCGAGCTGTCCCGCCTGCAGGTGGCCGGCGCGCTCCAGGAGGTCGGCACCATCCCCGTGAAGGGCGTGGTCGACGAGGCGGTGGACCGGGCGCGCACCAACGCGCAGGCCAAGAACATCACCATCACGGTGGGCGGCACCGCGGACGTCCTCGTCTACGGCGACCACAACCTGCTGGTGACGGCGGTGCGCAACCTGCTCGACAACGCGGTGGCCTACTCCGCGGAGAACACCCGCGTGGGCGTGGGCGTGCGCGAGCGCGACGGCCTGGTCGAGATCGACGTCGTCGACCAGGGCGTCGGCATCGCCGCCGACGAGCAGGACCGCGTCTTCGAGCGCTTCTACCGCGTGGACCCGGCGCGGTCGCGCGACACCGGGGGCACGGGCCTGGGCCTGAGCATCGTCAAGCACGTCGCGGCGGACCACGGCGGCGACGTGCAGATGTGGTCGGAGCCGGGCAAGGGCTCCACCTTCACCCTGCGCATCCCCGCGGCCGACGTGCCGCAGGAGCTTCCGCACGATCAACAGCCCGCAGAGGGCACGGACGAGGAGGTAGGCGCGTGACGCGCATCCTGGTGGTCGAGGACGAGGAGTCCTACCGCGACCCCCTGACGTATCAGCTCACCCGTGAGGGCTTCGAGGTCGTGGAGGCGTCGAACGGGGTGGACGCGCTGGCCGCCTACGACGACGGCGGCGCGGACCTGGTCCTGCTGGACCTCATGCTGCCCGGCCTCTCCGGCACGGAGGTGTGCCGGGAGCTGCGGCAGCGGGGCGACGTGCCCGTCATCATGCTCACGGCCAAGGACTCGGAGATCGACAAGGTGGTGGGCCTCGAGCTGGGCGCCGACGACTACGTCACGAAGCCGTACTCCTTCCGCGAGCTGCTGGCGCGCATGCGCGCCGTGATGCGCCGTAGGGGTCCGGCGTCGCCCGAGGCGGGCTCGAACGGGCACGACGACGACGGCGAGCCGGTGCTCGAGGTCGGCCCGGTGCGCATGGACGTGGAGCGCCACACGGTGACCGTGGGCGGGGGCGCGGTGTCGCTGCCGCTCAAGGAGTTCGACCTGCTCGAGCTGCTGCTGCGCAACGCCGGCCGCGTGCTCACGCGCGGGCAGCTCATCGACCGCGTGTGGGGGGCGGACTACGTGGGCGACACCAAGACGCTCGACGTTCACGTGAAGCGCATCCGCTCCAAGATCGAGGCCGACCCCGGCTCGCCGCAGCTCCTCCTGACGGTGCGCGGCCTGGGCTACAAGCTGGCCGACGAGGACGCCTGACCCGGCCGCCTCGCACTGTTCACCCGTCGTTCACCTGCTCCTGGGTCCCGAGCCACCTTGCGTGCCTAGCGTTCCCGACGAACGCCGGTACTCCGCCGGTGCCACTCCGTGTGAACAGGATGGAACGAGACGTGAAGCTCAGCCGATTCACCCGTGCTGGATCTGCCGTCGCGGTCGGCGCGCTGGCCCTGACCCTCGCCGCGTGCGGCTCGGACCCGGCCGCGCCGGGCGCGGAGTCCACCGGTGGCCCGGCGGAGGGCAGCGACTCCGCGCTCTCCGGCGAGCTCAGCGGTGGCGGGGCGTCCTCGCAGGAGTCCGCCCAGGAGGCCTGGCGTGCCGGCTTCCAGACGGCCAACCCCGACGTGACCGTCAACTACGACCCGGTCGGCTCCGGCGGTGGCCGCACCGGCTTCACCGACGGCTCCTACGCGTTCGCCGGCTCGGACGCGGCGCTGGACGAGGAGGAGATGACGGCGGCCGAGGCCCAGTGCGGCGAGGGCGGCGTCATCGAGTTCCCCGGCTACGTGAGCCCGATCGCCGTGGCCTTCAACCTGCCCGGCGTCGAGTCGCTGAACCTCAAGCCGGAGGTGATCGCGAACATCTTCTCGGGCAAGATCACCACCTGGAACGACGAGGCGATCGCCGCCGACAACCCCGACGCCGAGCTGCCTGACTCGGCGATCACCGTGGTGCACCGCTCGGACGACTCGGGCACCACCGAGAACTTCCAGGCCTACCTGCACGAGGCCGCTCCCGACGCCTGGGAGCACGAGCCCGAGGGCGTGTGGCCGATCGAGGGCCAGGAGTCCGCGCAGGGCACCTCCGGCGTCGTCTCGGCCGCGCAGTCGGGCGAGGGCACGATCACCTACGCCGACGCCTCCCAGATCTCCGGCCTGGGCACCGTGGCGGTCGGCGTGGGCGACGAGTTCGTGCCGTACAGCGCCGAGGCGGCCGCCGAGGTCGTGGCGCAGTCCCCGCGGGCCGAGGGCACGGCGGACGGCGTGTACTCGATCGAGCTCAAGCGCGACGTCGCGGGCACCTACCCGGTCGTCCTGGTCTCGTACCTGCTCGCGTGCGGCACCTACGCCGACCAGGCGCAGGCCGACCTGGTCAAGGGCTACATGTCCTACCTCGTGAGCGAGGAGGGCCAGAAGGCCGCGGCCGACGCCGCGGGCTCGGCGCCGCTGTCGGCGGACATCCGCGACGCGGTCCTGCCGTCGATCGAGGCGATCACTGCCGGCTGACCGGACACGCACCGCGGGCCGAGCCTGTCGAGACCTGAGCGTCTCGACGGGCTCGGCCGGCACCGGCACCACCACCGCAGGACGACGAGGAGTACGAGTGACCACCACCGTCAGCCCGCCCCCCGAGAGGGCGCCGGGTCGACCACGCCGACGAGGTCGCACCACCGACCGGGGCTTCAACCGCGCCTTCCGCTGGATCGCCGTCGGCGCGGGCGTCCTGATCCTGGCGGTGCTGGCCGCCGTCGCGGTGTTCCTGCTGCAGCAGGCCTGGCCCGCGCTGACCGCCGGCTCGGACGAGCTGGCGGCGTCGGTGCCGCGCTACCCCGACGACACGTCGCTGCTGGAGTACGTGGGCCCGCTCGTGTTCGGCACGCTGCTGGCCGCCGCCCTCGCGCTGGCGCTGGCCACGCCGGTCGCGATGGGGATCGCGCTGTTCATCTCGCACTACGCGCCGCCGCGGCTGTCCCAGGTGCTCGGCTACCTGGTGGACCTGCTGGCCGCCGTGCCCTCGGTCATCTACGGCCTGTGGGGCATCTTCGTGCTCGGGCCCGCGGCGCTTCCCGTGTGGGAGTGGCTGAACTCGTGGTTCGGGTGGTTCCCGCTCTTCGCCGGCCCGGTGTCGCCCACGTCCCGCGTGCTCGCCACGGTCGCGGTGGTGCTCGCCGTGATGATCCTGCCGATCATCACCGCGGTCGCCCGCGAGGTCTTCCTGCAGACGCCGAAGCTCCACGAGGAGGCGGCCCTGGCGCTCGGCGCCACCCGCTGGGAGATGGTGCGCACCGCGGTGCTTCCCTTCGGCCGCTCCGGCGTCATCTCCGCCGCGATGCTCGGCCTGGGCCGCGCGCTCGGCGAGACGATGGCCGTGCTCATGATCCTGTCGCCCGGGTTCCTGTACTCGTTCAAGATCCTCGACAGCTCCCAGCAGCAGACCATCGCCGCGTACATCGCGCTCGACTTCCCGGAGGCGAGCGGGCTCGCGGTGAACACGCTGATCGCCACGGGCCTCGTGCTGTTCGTCATCACGCTGGCCGTCAACATGGGGGCGCGCGCGATCGTGGCGCGCCGCAAGGAATTCTCGGGGGCCAACTGATGAGCACCGCCACCATCCCGGACCCCTCCGGCACCACCGAGGCCACCGCCCGCACGCGGGCCGCGCTGACCGGCGCCGACGGCGCCCGGCGCCGCAAGGACCGCACGATGACCGTCCTGATCTGGTCGGCGTTCGTCGTGGCGATGGCCCCGCTGGTCTCCCTGATCTGGACGGTGCTGAGCAACGGCGCCGCCCGCATCAGCATGGACTTCCTGTCCTTGTCGATGCGCAACATCTTCGGCGGCGACCCGAGCGGCGGCATCTACCACGCCATCGTGGGCACGCTGATCATCACGGCCCTCGCCACGGTGATCTCCGTCCCGGTGGGCCTGCTCGCCGCCATCTACCTGGTCGAGTACGGCAAGGGCGTCCTCGCCCGCGCGGTGACGTTCTTCGTGGACGTCATGACGGGCATCCCGTCGATCGTCGCGGGCCTGTTCGCCGTCTCGCTGTTCACCCTGTTCCTCGGGCCGGGGGTGCGGATGGGCGTCATCGGCGCCGTCGCGCTGTCCGTGCTGATGATCCCCGTGGTCGTGCGGTCCTGCGAGGAGATGCTCAAGCTCGTCCCCAACGAGCTGCGCGAGGCGTCGTACGCCCTGGGCGTGCCGAAGTGGCTGACGATCGTCAAGGTGGTGCTCCGCACCTCGGTGGCCGGCCTCACCACCGGCATCCTGCTCGCCGTGGCGCGCGTCATCGGCGAGACGGCGCCCCTGCTCGTGACGGTCGGCGTCACCGACTCGATCAACTTCGACCCGTTCGAGGGCCGCATGATGACGCTGCCGGTGTTCGCCTACCGCCAGTACAGCCAGGGGCAGGCCACCTGCCCGGGCGGCGAGTCGGCCACCTGCGTGGCCGACATCGCGATCCAGAACGCGTGGGGCGCGGCTCTCGTGCTGATCGTCCTGGTGCTCGCCCTCAACCTCATCGGCCGGCTGGTGAACCGCTGGTTCTCCCCGAAGCTGCGCTGACCCGCAGCCGCCGCCCGCCGCAGCCCACCAGAAAGAGACAGACGATGGCACAGCGCATCGACGTGAAGGACCTCAACATCTACTACGGCGACTTCCTCGCCGTGCAGGACGTGTCGATGACGATCGACCCCCAGTCGGTGACGGCGTTCATCGGCCCGTCCGGGTGCGGCAAGTCGACGTTCCTGCGCACGCTCAACCGGATGCACGAGGTGATCCCGGGCGCGCGCGTCGAGGGGACCGTCGAGATGGAGGGCGTCGACCTCTACGGGGACGACATCGACCCCGTGGCCGTGCGGCGCAACGTGGGCATGGTCTTCCAGCGCCCCAACCCGTTCCCCACCATGTCCATCCGGGACAACGTCCTGGCGGGGGTGCGGCTCAACAACCGGCGCATCAGCAAGTCGGCCGCCGAGGAGCTCGTCGAGGCCTCGCTGCGCGGGGCGAACCTGTGGAACGAGGTGAAGGACCGGCTCGACCGCCCGGGCTCGGGCCTGTCGGGCGGCCAGCAGCAGCGGCTGTGCATCGCCCGCGCCATCGCGGTGAAGCCGCAGGTGCTGCTGATGGACGAGCCCTGCTCGGCCCTGGACCCGATCTCGACGCTCGCGATCGAGGACCTCATCGGCGAGCTGAAGCAGGACTACACGATCGTGATCGTGACCCACAACATGCAGCAGGCCGCGCGGGTCAGCGACCGCACGGCGTTCTTCAACATCGCCGGCACGGGCAAGCCGGGCCGGCTGATCGAGATGAACGAGACGTCGACCATCTTCTCCACGCCCGCGGAGCAGGCGACGGAGGACTACGTCTCCGCCCCCTTCCTCGTCCGGGCGTCTCAGGACGTCGCGGCGGTGGGCACGTAGGCCTGGTACTCGGGGAGCGTGCCGTCCATGACGGGCAGGAAGAAGTCCTCCTCGACTCCGGCCCCGGAGAGGGTGGACTCCAGGTCGCCGCCCGGGTGCGTGGCGACGGCGTCGAGCTGGGCGTCCACGACCTGGTCCCCCTCCTGGTCGGCGCTGAGGTAGATGGTCCGGCCCGCCGGAACGCTGAGCGACAGCGGCGCGGCGCCCTCGGCGGTGAGCACGAAGTCGACGTCCTCGGCCGAGTCGTTCGTGAGCGCGCCGAGCACCGCGCCGGGCTCGCCCTCGCCCTCGGAGACGACCATGAGGTTGATGCCGCGCACGTGGTCCGTGAGGTTGATGCGCACGCCGTCCGACGGGGCGTACGGCATGGTCGTGATCGTCGGGGAGCAGGCGGCCAGCAGCAGGGCGCCCGTCATGACGCTGGCGGCGGCGACGGTGCGTGCGGGGCGGGCGGAGCGGAACACGTGCTCTCCTTCGAAGGGCGTCGGCTCGCTGCCGCCAGGGAGCGGCGCGAGCGCGGGGCGTCAGGGGGTCCGCCCGCGCCGGGCGCGGGGGATCGGGCCTGCAGTGGGCCCGCAGCCATCCTAACGATGCACCGGGAGTGCTGCGTCCCTGGGCGCGCTACCAGCCCTCTGACCTGCGGAAACGTGGTCTGTGGACAGCGCCCGGAAGGGCGCGCGAGAGGGGGGTGTCGGTGTCCGCGTGATAAGATAGGCGACTGGGAAAGGGGACATCTGCAGATGACGTTCACAGTAGGCGAGACGGTTGTCTACCCGCATCACGGCGCCGCGCTGATCGAAGAGATCAAGACGCGGAAGATCCGTGGCGAGGAGAAGATGTACCTCAAGCTCAAGGTTGCCCAGGGCGACCTGACGATCGAGGTCCCGGCAGAGAACGTCGACCTCGTCGGCGTGCGCGACGTGGTCGACCAGCAGGGGCTGGACCGCGTCTTCGAGGTGCTGCGCGCGCCCTACACGGAAGAGCCCACCAACTGGTCCCGCCGGTACAAGGCGAACCTCGAGAAGCTTGCGTCCGGCGACGTGATCAAGGTCGGCGAGGTCGTGCGCGACCTGTCGCGCCGTGACGCCGACCGTGGCCTCTCGGCGGGCGAGAAGCGCATGCTGGCCAAGGCTCGTCAGATCCTCGAGTCCGAGGTGGCGCTCGCCGAGGGCGTCGACGAGGAGAAGGCCGGCGCCATCATCGACGAGGTGCTCGCCTCCTGAGGCACCTCACCAGCGCTGCACGACGGCGACCCCGGCTCCGGCCGCGGGTCGCCGTCGTCGTTCAGGTACGGTGACGCCGTGACGACGCTCGCGATCCTGACCGCCGCGGGGTCCGGGACCCGGCTCGGTCGCGACCTTCCCAAGGCCCTGGTCGGCCTGGACGGCTTCCCCCTGGTGGTCCACGCCGCCCGGCGCCTCGCCTCCTCGGGTGTCGTCGACTCCCTCGTCGTGACGTGCCCCGCCGGGCTGGACTCCGCGGTGCGCGACGTCGTCGCGCAGGACCCGCACGTGGACGTGCCGGTCCGCGTCGTCGAGGGCGGCGCCACCCGGCAGGCGTCCGTGGCGGCGGGCCTCGCGCTCGCCGGACCGGACGACGACGTGGTCCTCGTGCACGACGCCGCCCGCCCGCTCGCCCCGCCCCGCCTCGTGCGGCGCGTGGTGGAGGCGGTGCGCGCCGGGCACCGTGCCGTCGTGCCGGGCCTGCCGGTCACGGACACCGTGAAGCGGGTGGCCCCGGGTCGCGACGAGTCCGCGGGCGGCGGCCCCGCCGTCGAGCGTGTCGTCGAGACCCCCGACCGGGTGCTGCTGCGGGCCGTGCAGACCCCGCAGTGCTTCGAGAGGACGCTGCTGGAGCGCGCGCACGCCGAGGGCGCGGGCCGCGCCGCCGCCGAGGGCCTGGCCGCGACGGACGACGCCGGCCTCGTCGAGGCGATCGGGGAGGCCGTGCACG
Source organism: Isoptericola peretonis (assembly GCA_023241745.1). Taxonomy (GTDB): domain Bacteria; phylum Actinomycetota; class Actinomycetes; order Actinomycetales; family Cellulomonadaceae; genus Isoptericola; species Isoptericola peretonis. Next base: position 8,941 of record JALQCY010000004.1, read on the forward strand.
TCGTGGCGGGCGAGGAGGCGGCCATGAAGATCACCACCGAACGGGACCTGCTGGTGGCGGGCCTGCTGCTGGAGGAGGAGTCGTGACCGAGCCGCATCGTGGCCTGCCCCGGACCGGGCTCGGCGTCGACGTGCACGCCTACGCCCCCGAGGGGAGCGGGCGCGAGCTGTGGCTGGGCGGCCTGCGCTGGCCGGGGGAGCGGCCGCTGGCCGGCCACTCCGACGCGGACGTGGCAGCCCACGCGGCCGCGGACGCGCTCTTCTCCGCCGCCGGCATCGGCGACCTCGGGACCCATTTCGGCACCGGCGAGCCCGAGTGGGCCGGCGCCTCCGGCACCTCCCTGCTGGCCGAGGCGGCCCGCCGCGTGCGCGACGCGGGCTTCGACATCGGGAACGTCGCGGTGCAGGTGATCGGCAACCGGCCCAAGGTCGGGCCGCGGCGCGCGGAGGCCGAGGCGGCGCTCTCGGCGGCGGCGGGGGCGCCGGTGTCGCTCAGCGCCACCACGACCGACGGGCTGGGGCTCACCGGCCGGGACGAGGGCGTCGCCGCGGTCGCCACGGCGCTCGTGGTGGCCCGCCCGGCCTGAGCCCGAGGCTTCACCGCCGCAGCCGCGGGTCCTGGGACGGGTCGTCGTACAGGGGCGGGCAGCCGTCGTCGGGAGCGTCCGGACGCAGCTCGTAGTGCCACGGCTCGTTGCGGTACACCGGGCACAGCCCGTAGGCGGCGCCGTGGGCGGACAGCCACTCGGTGGCGCCCGTCTGCCCGAGGTCGACGGCGTCGCCCGAGACGTGCGACGACGTGTCCGCGGTGGCCACCCAGCGAGCCGCCTCGGCCGCGGAGCCGTACTGGGCGACCGCCTCGCGCAGCAGCTGGTCCTGGTACTGCGGCGAGCGCCAGCCGCTGGTGACGGAGAACGTGACGCCGTCGCGCTCGGCGTCGGTCGCCGCGGCACGCAGGGCGGCGAGCAGCGCGGGGTCGAGCCCGGCCACGGCGGGGAGTTCGTCGTCGAAGACGGTCGTGCCGTTCGGCACGCGGCCGTCGGCCTCGTCGGTGCGGCCGCCGTCGTGGTCGGGTCGCGCGCCGGAGGCGGCGGCCGGCTCGTGGGACGCGGTCGACGCCGGCGCGGCGGGGGAGGACGTGGCGGGCGTCGTCAGGCAGGACGCCAGCGCGAGGACGGCGGCGCCGGCCGCCAGGAGGGCGAGGACGACGGTGCGCGGCCCACGGGCCGCCTGCGGTGCGGGTCGGTGCTGGGACATGCCGCCAGTCGACGGGGCCGCGCGTTGCCGGCGCGTATGCGGTTCTCGATACACGGACGACAGGCGCCGGTCCGTAGCATCGAGGGCATGCGCGTGCTGATCCTCGAGGACGAGCCGTACCTGGCGGAGGCCGTCCGCGACGGGCTGCGCCTCGAGGCGATCGCGGCGGACGTGGCCGGCGACGGGGACGCCGCGCTGGAGCTGCTGGGCGTCAACTGCTACGACATCGCCGTCCTCGACCGGGACGTTCCCGGACCCTCGGGCGACGAGGTGGCCGCGAGCATCGTCGCGTCCGGCAGCGGGATGCCGATCCTCATGCTCACCGCCGCCGACCGGCTGGACGACAAGGCGTCCGGGTTCGAGCTCGGTGCGGACGACTATCTCACCAAGCCCTTCGCCCTGCGGGAGCTGGTGCTGCGGCTCCGGGCGCTCGACCGCCGCCGTACGCACAGCCGGCCGCCGGTGCGGGAGGTCGCCGGCCTGCGGGTGGACCCGTTCCGCCGCGAGGTCTACCGGGAGGGTCGGTACGTGGCCCTGACGCGCAAGCAGTTCGCCGTGCTGGAGGTGCTGGTCGCGGCCGAGGGCGGCGTGGTCAGCGCGGAGGAGCTGCTGGAGCGGGCGTGGGACGAGAACGCCGACCCGTTCACCAACGCCGTGCGCATCACCGTGTCGGCGCTGCGCAAGCGGCTCGGCGAGCCCTGGGTCATCGCCACCGTGCCCGGCGTCGGCTACCGCATCGACGCCGTCCCGGGGGGCGACGCCGGGACGGGGAGCGCCGCGGGCGGCAGGCGTGGCTAGGGAGCCGGGGCCGAGCGTCCGCCTCAGGCTCACGCTGAGCTACGCGGGCTTCCTCCTGGTGGCCGGCGCCCTTCTGCTCGCCGTGGTGTGGGTGTTCCTGCTGCGCTACGTGCCCGAGTCGGTGATCGTCGACGTCGGCCTGCGGCGGCCGGGCTCCCCGGGGCAGTTCGTCCCCAACCGGTCGGACCTCGAGCGCGCCTTCGTCCCGCGGGCGGCGTGGGCGATGCTGTTCCTGCTCGTGTTCGGCCTGCTGGGCGGGTGGGTCCTCGCGGGGCGCATGCTCGCCCCGATGACCCGCATCACCGACGCCACCCGGAGGGCCGCCGACGGGTCGCTCTCCCACCGCGTGCGGCTGCCGGGCCGCCAGGACGAGTTCCGCGAGCTCGCCGACGCCTTCGACGTGATGCTGGCGCGGCTGGAGGCGCAGGTCGAGGAGCAGCGACGGTTCGCGGCCAACGCCTCCCACGAGCTGCGCACCCCGCTCGCGACCACGCAGGCGATGCTCGAGGTGACCCGTCAGGACCCGGAGCGGGACACCGCCGAGGTGCTCGACCGCCTGCACGCCGTGAACGCGCGCGCGATCGACCTCACGGAGGCGCTGCTCCTGCTCAGCCGCGCCGACCGCGGGGCCTTCTCGCGGGAGCACGTCGACCTGTCCCTCGTCGCGGAGGAGGCCGCCGAGACGTTGCTCCCGCTCGCGGACGGCCGCGGTGTCGACGTGCGGGTCGGGGGCGACGCCGCCCCGGCCGTGGGGTCGCACGCGCTGCTGCTCCAGCTCGCCACGAACCTGGTGCACAACGCGGTCGTGCACAACCTGCCGCAGGGCGGCACGGTGCAGGTGAGCACCGGGGTCCGCGGCGAGGACGTCGTGCTCACCGTCGAGAACACCGGGGAGCCGCTCGACCCGCGCCTCGTGCCGACCCTCGTCGAGCCGTTCCAGCGCGGCGAGCGCACGCACGGCGAGCACGCGGGAGTCGGGCTCGGCCTCGCGATCGTGCGGAGCATCGCGGAGGCGCACCACGGCACGGTGGCGCTCGCGGCGGGCCCGGACGGCGGCCTGCGGGTCACGGTGCGGCTCCCCGCGGCCTGAGCCAGTGAGGCTCGCAGCGGGCTCAGCTGCCGAGGACGGTGTCCGTGTAGTCGTTGCGGAAGACGCCGGCGGGGTCGACGGCGGCGCGCACGCGGGCGACGTCGTCGAGCGGGTAGTGGGCGGCCAGGTCCGCGGCCGTGCGGGTGTGCATCTTGCCCCAGTGCGGCCGGCCGCCGGCCGCCGTGAAGATCTGCTCGGCGGCGCTGAAGTACCGCTGGTGCGGCATCGGCGCGTACTGGTGCACGGCCACGTACGCCGTCTCGCGGCCGCGGGCCGTGGAGAGCCAGACGTCGTCGGCCGCGGCGAACCGCACCTCGACGGGGAACGGGACGGGCTCTGCGGACGCGCGCAGCCACGCGTCGAGCTCGTCGAGCACGCCGCGCAGGGCCGCGCGCGGCAGGGCGTACTCCATCTCGACGAAGCGCACGCGGCGCCGGGTGACGAACACGTCGGCCGACGGCGCCACGTACGTCTTGGCGCCGAGCGCGCGGGCGCTGACGCTGTTGAGCCGCGGGACCATGCCGGGCGCGGCGAACGCGAGGCGGTTCACCACCTCGAAGGCGCCGTTGGAGAGCACCTCCTCGTCGAGGACGGCGCGGGCGCGGGCGCCCGCCGTGCGCATCACCCCGCGGGCGCCGGCGCGGGCGCCCGACCACGCGGCCACCTCGTCCGCCGTCGCCCGGTTGTTGCGCTTCGTGAGGGCCCGGCGCGTGCCGGGGAACCAGTAGAACTCGGCGTGGTCGTTCTCGTCGACGTACTCGTCGAGCTGCTCCAGCACGCGGTCCAGCGGCCAGGGCTCCTCCTGCGCGCGCAGCCAGAACGCCGGCACCACCTCGAGGGTGACCGCGGAGAGCACGCCCGCGACGCCGAGGCCGAGGCGGGCCACCTCGAAGAGCTCCCGCTCGGGGCTGCCGGGAGCCGCCGCCCCGGACGCCGCGCGGACCGCTCCGTCGGCCCCGACCACCCGCACGCCGCGCACCTGGGTCGCGAGGCCGCCGAGGCGGGCCCCGGTGCCGTGCGTGCCCGTGGAGATCGCGCCCGCCACCGACTGGCGGTCGATGTCGCCCAGGTTCCGCATCGCGAGGCCGAGGGACGCGAGGACGCGGTTGAGCGCGTGCAGCCGCGTGCCGGCACGCACCGTGACCAGCGAGGTGCCGTCGGGCTGCGGGGCGACCGCCTCGATGCCGCTCAGGTGGTCGAGGCTCAGGTGCACGCCGTCGGTGACCGCCGCGGCCGTGAACGAGTGGCCCGCGCCCATCGCGCGCACCCGCAGGCCCTCGGCGCCGGCGCCGGCGACCACGGCGCCGAGCTCGCCCTCGTCGTGCGGCGCGACGCGGCGGGCGGGGCGCCAGGTGTGCGTGGCGCCCCAGGTGCGCAGCGGGGCGTCGGAGGCGGCGGGGGCCGGTGTGCGGGCGACGGTGCTCGGATTCACGCGGACACTCTGCCACGGGCCGCGGCGTGGGCGGATCCCCCTCCGGGTGGACCGTGCGACGCCGTGCGCAGGGAGTACGGCGTCCGTGCGGCCGCCGGGCGCGCCCGGTGTAGCGTGCGGTCATGACCCTGACGGAGCGGTTGACCCGCGCGACGGCGCACCTGCCCGCTCCCGTCGCCGTGGTCGACCTCGACGCCTTCGACGCCAACGCGGCGGACCTGCGCCGCCGCGCCCGCGGGGTGCCCGTGCGGGTGGCGAGCAAGTCGGTGCGCGTGCGCTCGCTGGTCGGCCGCGCGCTGGACGCCGGGTTCGAGGGCGTCATGGCGTTCTCCCTCGCCGAGGCGCTCTGGCTCGTGCAGGAGGGCGTGCGCGACGTGCTCGTCGGCTACCCCACGGTCGACCGGGACGCCCTGGCGCGGCTCGCCGCCGACGTCCGCGCGCGCCGCGAGGTCACCCTCATGGTGGACGACGTCGCCCAGCTCGACCTGCTGCGCACCGCGCTGCGCCAGGCCGGGGGCGGCGCAGGCTCCGCGCGCGCCGACCTGCCCGACGTCGCGGTCTGCCTCGACGTGGACGCGTCGTTGCGGGCGGCCGTCGGACCGGTGCGGGTGCACCTGGGCACGCGACGCTCCCCGCTGCGGAGCCCCGACGACGCCGCGGCCCTCGCCCGGCACGTCGAGGCGCTGCCCGGCGCCCGCCTCCGCGGGCTCATGTTCTACGAGGCGCAGGTGGCCGGCCTGCCGGACACCAACCCCGCGGTCCGGCTCGTCAAGCGGCTCTCCGTGACCGAGCTGGACCGGCGTCGCGGTCAGGTGGTCGAGGCGGTGCGCGCCACCGTGGGCCGCGACGTGGAGCTGGTGAACTCCGGCGGCACCGGATCGCTCGAGACGTCGTCGGCCGGGCCCGCCGTCACCGAGGTCACCGCCGGCTCGGGGCTCTTCGTCCCCGGGCTGTTCGACGGCTACCGCTCCTTCGACCCGAGGCCCTCCGCGTTCTTCGGCCTCGACGTCGCGCGCGTGCCCGGCCCGGGCTGGGCCACGGCCTTCGGCGGCGGGTACGTGGCCTCCGGCCCCGCGGGCCGGTCGCGTCTGCCGCGTCTCGCGACGCCCGGCTGGTCGCTCACCGGCACCGAGGGAGCGGGCGAGGTCATGACGCCGCTGCGCCGCCGTCGCGGCGCGCCGTCCCTCGAGGTCGGGGACCGGGTGTGGCTGCGGCACGCCAAGGCCGGCGAGCTCATGGAGCGGTTCGACGTCGTGCACCTCGTGCGGGGCGAGGAGATCGTCGAGACGGTGCCCACCTATCGCGGCGAGGGACGCACCTTCGGCTGAGGGCCCGGCCGGTACCCTGGACCGGTGACCCTGCACCTGTACGACACCGCGACGCGCGACGTGCGCGCCTTCGTCCCCCTGAACCCGGGCGAGGTCGGTATCTACCTGTGTGGCGCCACCGTGCAGGCCCCGCCCCACATCGGACACCTGCGGCCCGTGATCGCGTTCGACGTGCTGCGCCGCTGGCTGGAGCGCTCGGGCCTGCGGGTCACCCTGATCCGCAACGTCACCGACATCGACGACAAGATCCTCGCCAAGGCCGCCGCCGCGGGCGTCGAGTGGTGGGCCCACGCCGCCACCCACGAGCGGATGTTCACCCGCGCCTACGACGCGCTCGGCGTGCTGCCCCCCACCTACGAGCCGCGCGCCACCGGGCAGGTGCCCGACATGGTCGAGCTGATGCAGCGGCTCGTCGAGCGCGGTCACGCGTACACGACGGGCCCCGGCGACGTGTGGTTCGACGTGCGGTCGTGGCCCGCCTACGGCGAGCTCACGAAGCAGCGTCTGGAGGACCTCAACCCGGAGCCGGGCGACGGCGAGGCCACCGCCTCCGCCAAGCGCGACCCCCACGACTTCGCGCTGTGGAAGGCGCCGAAGCCGGGGGAGCCCGACACCGCCTCCTGGGAGACGCCGTTCGGCCGGGGCCGCCCTGGCTGGCACCTCGAGTGCTCGGCCATGGCGCACCGCTTCCTGGGCGAGGCGTTCGACATCCACGGCGGCGGCCTGGACCTGCGGTTCCCGCACCACGAGAACGAGCAGGCGCAGTCGCGCGCCGCCGGGGACGGCTTCGCCCAGCGCTGGATGCACTGCGCCTGGGTCACCCAGCAGGGCGTCAAGATGAGCAAGTCGCTCGGCAACGGCCTCCTGGTCACCGAGCTGCTCGCGCAGGCGCCCGCACCCGTCATCCGGTACGCCCTCGCCGCGGTCCAGTACCGCTCGATGCTCGAGTGGTCGCCCGACACGCTCGACGAGGCGCGGGCCACGTGGGAGCGCCTGTCCGGCTTTGTGGAGCGCGCGACCGAGCGCGTGGGTGCCGTCCCCGCGGAGGAGATCGCGAAGGCCGACCTCCCCCAGGAGTTCGTCGAGGCGATGGACGACGACCTCAACGTGCCTGCGGCACTCGCCGTCGTGCACGAGCACCTGCGCGCCGGCAACAGCGCGCTGGCGGCGCGGGACGACGCCGGGGCGCGGGCGGAGCTCGTCGCCCTGCGCGGCATGCTCGACGTCCTCGGGCTCGACCCCGCCGACCCGCAGTGGGCGGCCGGCTCCGGCGACTCGCGGGCGCGCTCCGCGCTGGACTCGCTCGTCGCCGCCGAGCTCGACGCGCGGACCGCGGCGCGCGCCGCCAAGGACTGGGCCACCAGCGACGCCATCCGCGACCGCCTCGCCGCCGCGGGGGTGGTCGTGCAGGACTCCGCCGACGGCGCCCGCTGGACGCTGACCGACTGACCCCCGTTGGTCGAGCCTGCCGAGACCCGATGTACTGGTCGGACGTCGACAGGTCGACCACCGCTAGAGAAGAGACACCATGGCAGGCAACACCCGGCGCCCCGGCGCCGTCCGCAAGGCCGGCAGCAAGAAGGGCGCGCAGGTCGGCACCGGCGGCCACGGCCGCAAGTCCCTCGAGGGCAAGGGGCCGACGCCCAAGGCCGAGGAGCGCACCTACCACCCGGCGTACAAGCGCAAGGCGGCCGCGGAGAAGCGCGAGGCCGTGCAGGAGAGGAAGGGCGCCAGCAAGGGCGTCGTGCGCGGCACGCGCCGCCCCACCGGGGGCGCCGAGGTCGTGGCCGGCCGCAACGCCGTCCTCGAGGCGCTGCGCACCGACGTCCCCGTCACCGCCGTGCACCTCGCCGCGCGGATCGACCACGACGACCGCACGCGCGAGATCCTCGAGCTGGCCTCCACCCGTTCCGTGCAGCTGCTCGAGGTGAGCCGCACCGAGCTCGACCACCTCACCGAGGGGTCGGTGCACCAGGGCGTCGCCGCGCAGGTGCCCCCGTACGACTACGCCGACGTGGAGGACCTGCTCGACGCCGCCGCGGCGGCCGGCCAGGCGCCGCTCGTCGTCGCGCTCGACGGCGTGACGGACCCGCGCAACCTCGGCGCCGTGCTGCGGTCGGCCGGCGCGTTCGGCGCGCACGGCGTCATCGTGCCGTCGCGCCGCTCGGCGGGCGTCACCGCCTCCGCGTGGAAGGTGTCGGCCGGCGCCGCCGCCCGCGTGCCGGTGGCGAAGGTGACGAACCTGTCGCGCGCGCTCGCGGACCTGAAGAAGTCCGGCGCGTTCGTCGTCGGCCTCGACGCCGGCGGCGACACGGAGGTGCGCGACCTCGCGTTCGCCACCGACCCGCTGGTCCTCGTCGTGGGGTCCGAGGGCCACGGGCTCTCCCGGCTCGTCCGAGAGACGTGCGACGCCGTAGCGTCCATCCCCATCTCGTCGGACGTCGAGTCGCTCAACGCCGGCGTCGCCGCGGGGATCACGCTCTACGAGGTGGCCCAGGCCCGCTCGTCGTCCGCGAGATAGAGAACCCCTGAGCGCGAGATAGAGAACCCTCCAGCCCGAGATAGAGAACCCCTGAGTCCGAGCTCTCTATCTCGCGCTCAGGGGTTCTCTATCTCGGGCTGGGGGTTCTCTATCTCGCGGGTCAGGTGGAGAGGTGGAAGTGGTCGTCCTCGGGAGCCCCTGTCGGCTCCAGGGGCCCTTCCTCGAGCTCCGGGTCCTGCTCGCCCGGCCGCAGGCCGAGGATGGCCTTCTCGTCGGGGCGGTGCCGCAGCACGTTCTCGACGTACGACGCCGTGGCCTCGGGCATGGGGACGTCGCGCCCGGCCCGCTCCGAGATGAACCAGCGGTGGTCGAGGATCTCGTGGAACAGCTGCGCGGGCTCGAGCTTGCGCCGCAGGTCGCGGGGGACCGCGCGGATCGTGGGCTGGAAGACGTTCTGCGACCAGTCGTGCGCGACCATCTGCGAGTCGTCCTCCTGGCGGTCCGTCGCGGCCACGTAGGAGTCGAGGTCGTTGAGCAGCCGCCGCGCCTGGTTGTCCTGCACGTCCAGGCCGGTGAGGCGGAACAGGCGCCGGGAGTGGTGGCCGGCGTCCACCACCTGTGGCTGGATGCGCACGGTGGTGCCGTCGATGTCGGTGGTGATGGACAGCTCGCCGACGTCGAACCCGAGGTCGTTCAGCCGGTCGATTCGGGCCGCGACCCGCCAGCGCTCGTCGGCCCCGAACGACTCGACGCCGGTGAGCGCCTCCCACAGTTCGGTGTACCGGGAGACGAGGGCGTCGCCGATGGCGAGCTCGTCCACGTCCTCGTCGAGCAGCTCGCCCGCCGCGAGGTCCATGAGCTCGCCGATGATGTTGGTGCGCGCCAGGTCGAGGTCGTACTCCCGCTGGCCGCGGGACAGCTCGCGGTGCAGGTCGCCGGTCTCGGCGTCCACCAGGTAGGCCGCGAACTGGTGGGCGTCCCGGCGGAACAGCGTGTTCGACAGCGACACGTCGCCCCAGTAGAAGCCGACCAGGTGCACCCGCACCAGCAGCACCGCGAGGGCGTCGATGAGCCGCGCGGCCGTGTCGGGCCGCAGGGCCTGGCTGAACACGGCGCGGTAGGGCAACGAGAACGCGAGGTGCTCGGTGACGAGCGCCGCCTCGAGGGGCTCGCCCGCGTCGTCGCGCCTGCCGGTGACCACGCCGATCGGACGTACCGCCGGGATCTCGAGCTTGCGCAGCTGGCGCAGCAGCTCGTACTCGCGGAACGCGACCGACTCGCTGATCTCCTTGATCGCCAGCACGCGGCCGTCGAGCCGCACGAAGCGCACGACGTGCCGCGAGATGCCGCGGGGGAGCGCGGCCAGGACGTCGTCCGGCCAGTCGGCCAGCGGGGTGCGCCACGGCAGGTCGAGGAGCGCGGAGTCCGGCGTCGCCGAGGTGATCTGCAGCTGTTCCACGTCGCTCCAGGTCTCGTGAGGGAGGGAGGGTCGGGTGGCCCGGCACGTCAGGGTACGCGACGAGGGGCGGGCCCGGCAGCAGCCGGACCCGCCCCTCGTGCGGCGGAGGTGACTCAGCTCAGGCGGTTGCCCGTCGCGGCCGAGAACAGGTGCGCCTGCCCGGGCTTGATCGCGACGTGGATGGTGTCACCCTTCATCGGGACGTCGCGCGGGTCGATGCGCACGATGACCTGGTCCGAGGAGCCGGAGGACAGGTCCGCGTTGCTGCTCTGCAGGTCGCCGTAGACGAAGGCGTCCGAGCCGAGCTCCTCGACGAGGTTCACCTTGACGTCGAACGCGCCCTGCGAACCCTGGCCCACGACGTCCAGCGCCTCGGGGCGGAAGCCGACCGTGATCTTGCCGCCGTCGGCGTCGGTGAGCTGCTCGATGACCGACCGCTCCAGCGGGACCGTCGCGGCACCGAGGACGGCGGCGCCGTCCTTGATCTCGAACGTGCCGATGTTCATCGCCGGCGAGCCGATGAAGCCAGCGACGAAGACGTTCTGCGGGGTGTCGTACATCTCGCGCGGGGTACCGACCTGCTGCAGCAGACCGCCCGAGAGGACCGCGATGCGGTCGCCCATGGTGAGGGCCTCGGTCTGGTCGTGCGTGACGTAGACGGTCGTGACGCCGAGGCGGCGCTGGAGCGACGCGATCTGCGTACGGGTCTGGACGCGGAGCTTGGCGTCGAGGTTCGACAGCGGCTCGTCCATGAGGAACACCTGCGGCTGACGCACGATCGCGCGGCCCATGGCCACGCGCTGACGCTGACCACCGGAGAGCGCCTTCGGCTTGCGGTCGAGGTACTCGGTGAGGTCGAGGATCTTGGCGGCCTCCTCGACGCGCTCACGGATCTCGGCCTTCGGCTTGCCCGCGATCTTCAGCGCGAAGCCCATGTTGTCCGCCACCGACATGTGCGGGTACAGCGCGTAGTTCTGGAACACCATCGCGATGTCGCGGTCCTTCGGCTGGACGTCCGTGACGTCGCGGTCGCCGATGAGGATGCTGCCGCCGTTGACGTCCTCCAGGCCGGCGAGCATGCGCAGCGAGGTGGACTTTCCGCAGCCCGAGGGGCCGACGAGGACGAGGAACTCGCCGTCCTCGATGTGCAGGTTGAGCTGGTCGACAGCCGGGCGCTCAGTGCCCGGGTAGACGCGCGTCGCGTGGTCGAAGGTGACCGTAGCCATGGTTGCAATCCCTCCACCGGCAGGTACGTGCCGGACGATCCGTTGTGGGTGGGTGCCGTTGCTTACACGCTGCCGTGTCGGCGGTGACACATTCTGTTGTTCGTGCGCTCCGGCCCTGCCTGACGGCGTGGCCACGGTGCGCCGGGACGATCGTACATGCCCGCGACGTGAGGTCGGACACAGCTCCAGGTCAGGGCCGTCGGGGCCCTCCGGTCACCCCTCGAGCGCGTCCGCGAGTCGCTCGAGCAGGGCCGCCAGCGCGTCCGCGTCGGCGACCCGGTGCTCGGCGCGCGTGGGCCCGGGCCCCACCTTGAGGCCCAGGTCGCCGGGCCCGAGCACCTCGAACGCCGCCTCGTCCGTGGTGTCGTCCCCGGCGTACAGGAGCAGGGCCCGCAGGTCGGTGTCCTCCTCGGTCTCCTCCCGCAGCCGCTCGACGGCGATCCCCTTGGACGTCGGCACGACGGCGACCTCCACGACGTCCTTGCCGTGCATGGCGTGCAGGCCGAGCCGCGCGGCCAGCGCGTCGGCGTCCGCCACGGCGGCGAGCGCGTCGTCCGCGCTGCAGCGCCGCGTGTGCAGGACGGCGGCGCTGGGCTTGTCCTGCACCCACGCGCCGCGGCGCCCGTCGACGGCGTCCTGCATGCCCTCGCGCAGCCGCTCGAGCGTCAGGGCCTGCGCGTCCGTGAGACGCAGCGGGACGGCGTCGACGCCGTGGGCGGTGACCCGGCCGGACTCCGCCCCGTGGCTCCCGACGAGGTAGGTGCCCGCCGGGGCGGCGGAGCGCGCGGCCAGGTCGGTCAGGTTGCGTCCGGAGACCAGGGCCAGACGCAGCACGTCGCCGCCCGGGGCCACGGGCCGGGCCGCGAGCGTCGCGAGCCGGTCGACCGCGGCGCGGGCGGCGGGCGTCATCGCCGACGTCGCCGGGTCGTCGACGAGCGGTGCGAGCGTGCCGTCGAAGTCGAGCGCGACCAGCCGGGCGCAGCGGGACGTCGCCGCGTCCGGCGGGCCGGCGAAGCCGAGCACCGCCGCCGTGAGGTCCGCCCGGGGCGCGGGGTGCGCGCTCAGCCGTGCCTCGTTCACCCGTGGCTCGTCCGGGGCGGCATGGCGGTGAGCACGCCGAGGAAGGTCTGCGACCACTTGGCAACGTCGTCGGCCATGACCTTGCGCCGCAGCCGGCGCATGCGCCGCCGCTGCTCCTTGGGGGGCATGTTCGCGGCGGCGACGATGGTGTCCTTCATGCCGTCGATGTCGTGCGGGTTGACGAGCAGCGGCCCGGGGGCGAGCTCGTCGGCCGCGCCCGTGAACTCGCTGAGCACCAGCACGCCCTGCTCGTCGGAGCGGGCGGCGATGTACTCCTTCGCCACGAGGTTCATCCCGTCGCGCAGGGAGGTCACGAGCATGACGTCGGCCGCCAGGTACAGGGCGGCCATCTCCGCGGGCGGGTAGGAGTGGTGCAGGTAGTGGATCGCCGAGTGCCCGAGCTCGCCGAACTCGCCGTTGATGCGGCCCACGAGGACCTCGACGTGCTCCCGCAGCTCCTGGTAGGCGCCCACGTTCTCGCGGCTGGGGCTCGCCACCTGCACCAGCGTGGCGCGTTCGACGTCGAGCCGGCCGTCCTGCAGCAGCTCCCCGTACGCCTTGATCCGGTGCCGGATGCCCTTGGTGTAGTCCAGCCGGTCGACCCCGAGCATCATGATCCCGGGGTTCCCGAGGTCGGCGCGGATCTCCTTGGCGCGGGCCTGCACCTCGGGCTCGCGGGCGAGCGCGTCGAAGTGGTGGGAGTCGATCGAGATGGGGAACGCCGCGGCACGTACGTGCCGGGCCGGGCCGCCGTCCTCGTCCGCCACCGTGATGATCGGTCCGCGGGTGGTGTGCTTGGTGAGACGGCGCACCGACCGCACGAAGTTGGAGGCGTCGCCGCCGCGCTGGAAGCCGATGAGGTCGGCCCCGAGCAGCCCCTCGACGATCTGGGTGCGCCACGGCAGCTGCTGGAACAGCTCGACCGCGGGGAACGGGATGTGGTCGAAGAAGCCGATGCGCAGGTCGGGGCGCAGGTCGCGGAGCATCTTCGGCACGAGCTGGAGCTGGTAGTCGTGCACCCACACGACGGCGCCCTCGGCGGCCTGCTCGGCCGCGGCCTCCGCGAACCGGCGGTTGACCCGGCGGTAGGCGTCCCACCACTGCCGGTGGTAGGTGGGGGGCGAGATCACGTCGTGGTAGAGCGGCCAGAGCGTGTCGTTGGAGAAGCCCTCGTAGTACCGCTCGATCTCGTCCTGGCCGAGGGTGACCGGGACCAGGAGCATGCCGTCGGCCTCGAAGGGCTCGTGCTCGAGGTCCGGGGCGCCGGACCAGCCCACCCAGGCCCCCTCGGCCTCCCGCATGACGGGTTCGAGGGCCGTGACCAGGCCGCCGGGCGAGCGCTGCCAGTCCACCCCGCCGTCGGCGTCGACGGTGAAGTCGACCGGGAGCCGGTTGGCCACCACGACGAGGTCGTACCCGCCCTCGCGGGGATGGCTGCTTGACGAATCTTTGCCTGTCAACGGACCTCGCTCCAAGAGTTCTGTGGGACTCCCAAGGACATCGTCCCCCCGGACAGGGTACCGACGTGGCGCTCGCCTCGCCGTGGGGCGGGCGCATGTCACACGCGCGGCACGACGCGCCACGAGATGCCCGGAAGGCTACGGTGTGCCCCATGAGCGAGGTCGACGCGAGGCAGGTCCCGGGGCGGACCCCGGCGCCGGGCCCGTCGTCGGACGCGCGCGACGACGGCGCCGGGCGGAACGGGCACGTGGTGCGCGACGCGCGCACCGGCCGCGACGGGGGCCTCGCCGAGGGCGCCGAGGTGGGCGGGTACACCGTCGTCCGGCCGCTCGGCAGCGGGGCGATGGGTGCCGTCTACGAGGCCGTCGACGGCGGCGGCCACGCCGTCGCGCTGAAGGTGCTGCACGCGCACGTCGACGCCGACCCCGCGGGCCGCGAACGGCTGCGGCGCGAGGCCGCGGCCCTCCAACGGCTGCGTCACCCCTCCGTCGCGCAGGTGCTCGACGCGGAGCTCGAGGGTCCGTACGCGTTCGTCGTGACCGAGCTGGTCGACGGCGTCACGCTGGAGGAGGAGGTGGACGAGCGCGGCCCGCTCGACGCCGCCGACGTCTTCTCCCTGGCCGACCAGCTGGCCGCGGCGCTCGAGGCGGTGCACGACGCGGGCGTGGTGCACCGCGACCTCAAGCCGTCCAACGTGATGATCACCGGCCAGGGGCCCGTGCTCATCGACTTCGGCATCGCGCAGGGGCCCGGGGACACGCGCACCACCTCGACGGGGTTCGTCATGGGCACCCCCGGCTACATCGCGCCCGAGCTGCTCGACGGCGGCGCGCCCGTCGCGGAGACGGACTGGTGGAGCTGGGCCGCGCTGCTGTCGTTCGCGGCGACCGGTCGCTCGCCCTTCGGGGTGCGGCCCACCGAGCTGGTGCTGCGCCGCTCCCGCGAGGGGCGGCCCGACCTGGTGGGCGTGCCGCCGCGCACCGCCCGCGCGCTCGCCGGTGCGCTCCAGGCCGACCCGGCGCGCCGCTGGGGCCCCACCGAGGTGGTGCGGTCGCTGCGGCGCGACCTCGACGACGCGCTCGGCGGCGCGGCGCCGACCGTCGTCGAGCCTGAGGCGACCCAGCGGATCGTCCAGGCGGACGAGACGCAGCGGGTCGGGCTGCCCACGCAGGTCGTGGCACCCGCCGCCGTGGCACCTGCCGCCGTCGCGCCCGCCTCCTTCGCGCCGGCGTCGGCCGCGCCCGCGTCGACGGGCCCGTCGACCGGGGCCGTGCCCACCGTGCCGCCGCCCCCGCCGGCCACCCCGGACCCCGGTGACCCCACCCAGACGATGACGGCTCTCGAGCGCGACCGTCTCCAGGCGCACGACGGCGGCACGCGTTCGATCCCCCTCGGCGACGTCCGCTACAAGGGCTACGACCAGCTGGTCGAGGAGCTGCCGCCCGAGCCGCCCGGGCCGTACCAGCGGCCCGTGCACCGGCGACGCACGGGTACCGCCGTCGCCGTCGCGCTGCCGCTGGTCGCGCTCGCGGCCACCCGGCCCGTCATCGGGTTCGGCGTGCTGGTGGCGCTCGTGCTGGTGTGCCGCACGGTCGCGACGTCCGGCGACCGGCTGCACACCCGGCGCGAGCACAAGGGCGTCCGCCGCAGCGACGGGCTGGTCGGCACGCTGCTGTTCCCCTGGCACGCGCTCCTGGGCGTGCTCGGGTCGATCCCCGCGGTGCTGGTCGGCGCGTGCGCCGCGCTGCTGACGCTGCTGGCCGGCTGGTGGCTGTTCGGGGCCGGGCACCTCATCGTGGCGCCCCGGTACGACGTGGAGGCGCGCTCCCAGGGCGGGATGAACGAGGACGTCGTGTTCAACGGGGTGCTGGCCGGTGTGATGGTCGTCGCCCTGCTGGCGACCTGGTTCGGCCCCGCCGGCGCCAGTGCGCGCGAGGGCGGGCGCATCGTCCTGGGCAAGATCGCGCCGGGGCGGATCGGCGCCGCCGTGGTGGTCGTCGTCTGCCTGGTCGCCACGGTGCTCCTGGTGGCGCCCGTGCTCGGCGACCCGACGATCGACTGGTGGCCCATGAGCGGTCCACCCGAGATGCTCTGACGCGTCGGACGACGTTCGGCTGACGTCCAGGTCGCTTGGGTAGGCTCTGCCCCGTCCGGCGCTGTCGCGCCGCGCCGCCCCGCCCTCCCGAGGACCTCGAGGACACGATGTCGACGAACAACCCGAACATGACCAAGGCGCAGCGGCGCGAGGCCGCCCGCGCCGAGGCGCTCGCCCTGCGCGAGAAGGAGCAGCAGCGCGACAAGCGCAACCGGATCATCACCCTGTCCGTGCTCGCCGCCGCGCTCGTCGCGCTCGGCGTCGTGGTCTGGATGATCATGCAGCAGGGCGCGAAGAAGGACGTCGACGACATCCCTCTGGCCGAGGTGACGATGCCCTCGACGGCGCAGGAGGACGGCGGTCTCCCGGTCGGCGCCGACGGCGCGGCCGGCACGTCGAACGACGGCGCCCCCGTCGTCGACGTCTACCTCGACTACATGTGCCCGGTGTGCGGCCAGTTCGAGCAGGTCAACGCGGCGGGCATCGACGAGCTGGTCGGGGCCGGCGACGCGACCGTCGTCTACCACCCGATCTCGATCCTCGACCGCCTCTCGGCGGGCACCGACTACTCGACGCGCTCCGGCGCCGCGGCCGCCTACGTGGCCGACCAGGCACCCGAGGCGTTCCCCGCCTTCCACGCGGCGCTGTTCACCAACCAGCCGGCGGAGAACACCGAGGGCCTCTCGGACGAGCAGCTCGCGACCTACGCCGAGGAGGCGGGCGCGCCCGCCGAGGTGGCCTCCGCCATCGAGGACGGCACCGCGCGCGAGACGTTCGGGCAGTACGTCCACTCGGCCACGCTGGCCATCCAGGAGACGGACGGCTTCACCGGCACGCCGTACGTGCTGGTCGACGGCGAGGTCGTGCAGAACTGGAACGACCCGACCGCGCTCGAGACGGCCGTCACGGCCGCCGCGGGGAGCTGACCCCGGATCGTCGTGGCGCGGCACGGCCTCCCGGCCTCCCGGTAGGCTGTGCCGCGCTCCCGCCGCCTTAGCTCAGCTGGTAGAGCTCCCGTCTTGTAAACGGAAGGTCGTCGGTTCGAATCCGACAGGCGGCTCCACTCAGCCCCGCGGCCACGCCGTGGGGTCGGCCCACTTGGGCGCGCGCCCGTCACCGCTGGACGTGTGCCGGATCCGGCGCTGCACCCACGGCACGACGTGCGTGCGGGCCCACTGCGCGTTCGCGCGGGCCCGCTCCACGAACGCCTGCGGCGGCAGCGGGTCGAGCTGTGCGGCGTACTCCGCGTCGTCGGGCTCCAGCCCGAGGCCGACCAGCGCGGCGTCGGCGACGCGGCGGTGGCCCTCCGGCGTCAGGTGGATGCGGTCGTCGGACCACATACGCAGGTCGAACAGGGGGTCGAGGCCCCACAGGTCGACCACGTGGGCGCCGTGCTTGCGCGCGACGGTCCAGATGTTCGCGTTGAACTGGCCCACACGGCCGCGGGTCCAGCTGAGCCCGGCACCGGCCTTGAACCCCGTGCCGAGCAGCACGTCGGCGCCCGTCGCACGGATCTTCGCGACGCCCTGCTCGAGCTGCGCCGAGAGGACGTCGATGTCGGCCTGCGGGCGCAGGATGTCGTTGCCGCCGCCGACGAAGGAGACCAGGTCGGGGCGCATCGCGAGGGCGACGTCCACCTGCTCGGCCAGGATGTGGCGCAGCAGCCGGCCGCGGATGGCGAGGTTCGCGTACTCGAGCGGCTCCTGGCCGGCAGCCGTCCGGCGGGCGGAGAGCGCGCCGGCGAGCCGGTCGGTCCAGCCGCGCTGCTTCGCGTCCGACTCCGTCCCGGCCGGGGCCGGGGTGCCGTCGTCGTACGGGTACGGGTCCCACAGCCCCTCGCTGAACGAGTCGCCGATCGCGACGTACCGCGTCCACGGGGGAGCCGAGGTCGGGGGCGTCGCGCCGTGGGCCGCGCCAGGGGTCGTGCCGTCAGGGGTCGGGGTGGAGTCCTGCGTGGTCACGTCCGCCATTGTGCTCCCTCGGGCCGACCGGGGCCCTCGGGGCGTCCGCCGGTCCTGGGGGCTGGAGCGTCAGGGCAGGCGCCAGTCCACGGGCGCGCCGCCCTGCGCCTCGAGCAGCGCGTTGACGCGGGAGAACGGCCGCGACCCGAAGAAGCCGCGGTACGCGGACAGCGGGCTCGGGTGGGCGCTCTCCACGGTGGGGACGTCGCCGAGCCACGGCTTGAGCGAGGCCGCGTCGCGCCCCCAGAGGATGGCGACGAGCGGGCCGCCGCGCGCGACGAGCGCCTTGATGGCGGCCTCGGTGACCTGCTCCCAGCCCTTGCCGCGGTGCGACGCCGGCGTGCCGGGGCGCACGGTGAGCACGCGGTTGAGCAGCATGACGCCCTGGTCGGCCCAGGGGCGCAGGTCGCCGTTCGACGGCGTGGGGACGCCGACGTCGTCGGCGAGCTCGGTGTAGATGTTCACCAGCGACTTCGGCACCGGGCGCACGTTGGGCTGCACCGAGAACGACAGCCCCATCGGGTGGCCGGGCGTGGGGTACGGGTCCTGCCCGACCACGAGCACGCGCACGTCGGCCAGCGGGCGGGAGAACGCGGCGAAGATGTGCGCGCCGTCGGGCAGGTACGTGCGGCCGGCGGTGATCTCGGCGCGCAGGAAGTCGCCCATCGCGTGGATCTGCGGCTCGACGCCGGCCAGCGCGGCCGCCCAGTCCGGGGCCATCACCTGGTCGAGCGGCGGGCGGGCGCCCGTCGTCCCCACGGCGGTCTCGGTCTCCGGGCCGGTCTCCAGGTCGGTCTCCACCTGCGCGACGCTAGCGCACCCCGCCCACGCCCTGTCAGGTCGCGGGATCGCGGCGCGCGGGGCGACGTCGTCGGGCGGGGCACGCGGACGCGCCATACTGGGACGCCATGAGCGAGATCCTGGTCCAGCAGGTCCAACCGGACCCGGCAGCGTCGGGCACGACGGCGGCCGAGCAGGCCGCGGCGACGGCGGAGGGCGACCTCTCCGACCGCGACCGCGAGATCCTCGCCTTCGAGCGGCAGTGGTGGAAGTACGCCGGGGCGAAGGAGCAGGCGGTGCGCGAGCTGTTCGGGCTGTCCGCCACGCGCTACTACCAGGTGCTGAACGCCCTCATCGACTCGCCGGCGGCGCTGGCGCACGACCCCATGCTGGTCAAGCGGCTGCGGCGCATGCGCTCGACCCGGCAGCGGGCGCGCTCGGCGCGGCGCCTCTCCGACGGCCAGGCCTGACGGCCCAGGCCACGGGCTTGCTGAGAGAGGCCTGGACGGGCGGACACCCGGAGCGGCTACCCTGTCCGCCGTGAGCAAGAGCCATTACCCCTACCCGCCCGACGAGTTCGACGTCCGCGGGCCCGAGGGCACCCCGGTGGGCGTGCACCGCGAGCCGCGCAGCGGGTGGAGCTCGGTGTGGCCGTTCCTCCTGGTCGCCGTGGTGTGCGGCGGCATCGCCGTCGGCGCCGTGTCGTTCCTGTCCGACGACGGCGACCCCACGCCGCCCGCGGCCGAGCAGTCCGCCGGCGCCGGCGCCGAGGAGCCGGAGGCCTCGCCCACGGCCGAGGCGGAAGGCGACGAGCCCCCGGCCGACGGCGAGACCAGCGAGGAGCCCGCCGACGAGGGCGAGGAGGAGCCCGCCGACGAGTCGACCGAGCTCCCGGGCGACCCGGCGGCCGCGAACCTCGAGGCGTCGGTCATGGTCTTCAACGACGGCGCGGGCGCCGGTCAGGCCGCCGCGGGCCAGGGCGTGCTGACGGGCGACGGCGGCTTCGTCGACGTCGCGGCCACGGACGCCCCGGACGACCTCAGGGGCGCCTACGAGGACACGACCGTGCTGTACGGCGCGGACCGCGCGGACACGGCCAGCGCCGTCGCCGAGGCGCTCGGCGTCGACCCGGCGAACGTGCAGGAGTCGGACGACGTCACCGCGAGCGAGCAGGCCGTGTGGGTCGTGCTCAAGTCTCCCGTGGGCTGACCTGCGACGACACCGCCCGCACCGTCGGCATCCCGGATGCCGACATTCCGGACATCGGTGCTTCCCTTGCCGTGACCGCCGCTACTAGGCTCCCGTCCACCGCGGGGTGCCTGCCCTGCGGCCGAGCAGCACGAGGAGAGGTACATGGCCCAGGGCACCGTCAAGTGGTTCAACGCGGAGAAGGGGTACGGGTTCATCACCCCGACCGCGGGCGGGCAGGACCTGTTCGTCCACTACAGCGCCATCCAGACCGACGGGTACCGCACCCTGGACGAGGGCCAGGGCGTCGAGTTCGAGGTCGGTCAGGGGCAGAAGGGCCCGCAGGCCGAGCAGGTCCGCCCCCTCTGAGGCGAGCTGACCAGGGCCGGCATCCCGGCGACGCACCGACGCGTCCCCCGGGGTGCCGGCCTTCGTCGTTCCCGGGCTCCACGCCCTCGGCGAACGTCTTGCACTCGCCACCCGAGAGTGCCAATAATGGCTTAGCACTCTCGGCCGTCGAGTGACAGCCGCCCCCCGGGGCGGCGTTCTCGTGGGCCGCGGGTGAAGCATTCGGGTCGTTCGGTGAGACCCTCCGCGCGTGCGTGACCTGAACGCCGCGGGGTGGGTCGTCCGTCGCGGGCGCCGGCCGGCCAACTCAGCCACCAGCGGAGGATCAGTCCCCATGGCCAAGATCATCGCGTTCGACGAGGAAGCTCGTCGGAGCATGGAGCGCGGGCTCAACCAGCTCGCCGACACCGTGAAGGTCACGCTCGGCCCCAAGGGCCGCAACGTCGTCCTGGACAAGAAGTGGGGCGCCCCCACGATCACCAACGACGGTGTCTCCATCGCCAAGGAGATCGAGCTCGACGACCCGTACGAGAAGATCGGTGCGGAGCTCGTCAAGGAGGTCGCCAAGAAGACGGACGACGTCGCGGGTGACGGCACCACCACCGCCACCGTGCTCGCCCAGGCGCTCGTCAAGGAGGGCCTGCGCGTCGTCGCCGCCGGCGCCAACCCGATCGCCGTCAAGCGCGGCATCGAGAAGGCCGTCGAGGCCGTCACCGAGCAGCTGCTGAACGCCGCCGTCGACATCGAGACCAAGGACCAGATCGCCGCCACGGCCGCGATCTCGGCCGGCGACCCGGCGATCGGCGAGCTCATCGCCGAGGCCCTCGACAAGGTGGGCAAGGAAGGCGTCATCACCGTCGAGGAGTCGAACACCTTCGGCCTCGAGCTCGAGCTCACCGAGGGCATGCGCTTCGACAAGGGCTTCCTCGCCCGCTACTTCGAGACGGACCCGGAGCGCCAGGAGGCCGTCCTCGAGGACCCGTACGTCCTGATCGTCGAGTCGAAGATCTCGAACGTCAAGGACATGCTCCCGGTCCTCGACCAGGTCATGAAGTCGGGCCGCTCGCTGCTGATCATCGCCGAGGACGTCGAGGGCGAGGCCCTGGCCACCCTGGTGCTCAACAAGATCCGCGGCACCTTCAAGTCCGTCGCCGTCAAGGCCCCGGGCTTCGGCGACCGCCGCAAGGCCATGCTGCAGGACATCGCGATCCTCACCGGCGGCCAGGTCATCACCGAGACGGTGGGCCTCAAGCTGGAGAACGCGACCCTGGACCTGCTGGGCCAGGCGCGCAAGGTCGTCGTCACCAAGGACGAGACCACGATCGTCGAGGGTGCGGGCGACGCCGAGCTCATCTCGGGCCGCGTCAACCAGATCCGCTCCGAGATCGAGAAGTCGGACTCCGACTACGACCGCGAGAAGCTGCAGGAGCGCCTCGCCAAGCTGGCCGGCGGCGTCGCCGTCATCAAGGCCGGTGCGGCCACCGAGGTGGAGCTCAAGGAGCGCAAGCACCGCATCGAGGACGCCGTCCGCAACGCCAAGGCCGCGGTCGAGGAGGGCATCGTCGCCGGTGGTGGCGTCGCGCTCATCCAGGCCGGTGCCGCCGCGTTCCCGAAGCTGGAGCTCGAGGGTGACGAGGCGATCGGCGCCCAGATCGTCGCCGCGTCGATCTCGGCCCCGCTCAAGCAGATCGCGATCAACGCCGGCCTCGAGGGCGGCGTCGTGGCGGAGAAGGTCAAGAACCTTCCCGCCGGTGAGGGCCTCAACGCCGCGACCGGCGTGTACGAGGACCTGCTGGCCGCGGGCGTCAACGACCCGGTCAAGGTGACGCGCTCGGCGCTGCAGAACGCCGCGTCGATCGCCGCGCTGTTCCTCACCACCGAGGCCGTCGTGGCCGACAAGCCGGAGCCGGCCTCGGCCGCCCCGGGTGGCGATGGTGGCATGGGCGGCATGGACTTCTGATCCGGAAGCCCTGAGTCGACAGCCACGCGCTGACGCAGACGGCGGCCGGTCACCCCGCGAGGGGTGGCCGGCCGCCGTCGTCGTTCCCGGGGCTCAGCGGGTCGCGAAGAGCCGGGTGGCCTGGGCCTCGGCGTCCGCGTAGGTGCGCGACGCCGACGACAGGGCCGCCGTGACCGCGTCGAGCGCCGCCTCGACCTGCGTCTGCGTGGCCTGCCACTGGCCCATGACGCCGGCGAACTGCGTCGCCGCGCCGCCGTGCCAGCTGGACTGCAGGTCCTGCAGGTGCCGCATCATCGCCCCCACCTCGGAGCGGATGGCCGCCACGGACCCGTTCACCGCCGCGCTCGCCTGCGCGACCCGCTCGCTGTCGACCTCGTACCGCACGTGTCCTCCTTCGTCGCCCTGACCCCGTCCGGGGATGCCGAGGACGACGCTACGGAGGAGGCGGCCCGGCCGGCGCCGGTCGTCCACAGCCCTGTGGGCGACCGGCGGGACGGCGTCAGGAGGCCGAGCGCTCCGTCTTCTCCGCGAGCAGGCGCCGCTCCTTGAGGAGGCGGTGCAGCTCGCCGTCGAGGTTCTGCCGCGCCGGCTCCTCCCACGCCGCGCCCATCGGGCTGCGGTACAGGGACTGGCGCTGCAGCAGCTTCTGCAGCACCCGGATGCGGGCGTCGAGGTAGTCGGCCAGCGGGATGTGGGAGTACTCCGCCCGCACGTCGGCCATGTACTGCTTGTACCGCTGCGGCTCGGACGCCAGCATGGCCAGGTCGGCGTCGTTCAGCACCGCGGAGTCGACGTCGTCGGGCAGCGGCTTGTGCCGGTCGATCGAGTCGACCAGCCGGGCCGTGCGCTCCACCGAGGCCGCCGGCACGCCGAGCTCCGTGAGCTGCGTGCGCGCCAGGTCCGCGCTCACCATGGTCTGCTCGCCGCCCTGGGTGGCGGCGGCCACCTTGCGCGTCGCGTCGAAGACCGCGCCGTGGTACCAGGCGGCGAGCCGGACCAGGTCGGGCTCGTGCGTCTCCTGGGCCAGCTCGTCCACGCGGTGCAGCACCTCGGCCAGGTGGCGCAGGTTGTGGAAGTGCCGGTCGGCGGCGGACCACCGGTCGATGAGCTCCTCACCGACGGACCGGATCCGGTCCTCGTCGGCCGTGGCCCCCGCACCGTGACAGGTGCGGACGAACGCGGAGAGGAACCACTGGGGCGCGTCGGCGCTCATGACGCCCATCGCTATCAGACCTTCGGTCGCCGGACTCGGACTGTCCTCCTCCCGCCAGAGTACGACCGCCCGGCGACATCGCACCGCGGCCGGGTGAAAGGCGGCCGGGGGCGTCAGGCAGGGCGCGCCGGTGCGGCGGACGAGGACGACGCGCCATCGTAGCCGTCCCCCGCCGGGAGGAGAACCCGCACCGTCATGCCGCCCCCCGGGGTCTCGCTCACCGACACGTGACCGTGGTGCGCGCCGACGATCGCCGCGACGATCGCCATGCCCAGCCCGGAGCCCCCGGACTCCCGGTTCCGCGACGAGTCGGCGCGGTAGAACCGCTCGAACACGCGCTCCGCCTGCTCCGGGGTGATGCCCGCGCCGTGGTCGCGCACCTCGACGACGGCCCCGCCGTCGGGCGCCCGGCCCACGGCCAGCTCGGCGGGCGAGCCGACGGGGGTGTGTCGCGCCACGTTCCCCACGAGGTTGGTGAGCACCTGCCGCAGCCGGTCGGCGTCACCGGTCACGGGGAGCTCGGACGGCGCGGGCGCGCCGGCGGTCAGGCCGGTCACCCCGACCTCGCGCGTCGGGTCCAAGGCGTGCAGGTCCTGCGCGGCGTCGCGCGCCATCGCCGCCAGGTTCACGGGCTCCCGACGCAGCGGCCGCCCCTCGTCGAGCCGGGCGAGCACCAGGAGGTCGTTGACCAGCGCGCTCATGCGGCGCGCGGAGTCCTCGATGCGGCCCATGGTGTCGTCCACCTTGGCGGGGGTGTCGAGGGCGCCCATCCGGTACAGCTCGCCGTAGCCCTTGACGGTGGCCAGCGGCGTGCGCAGCTCGTGGCTCGCGTCGGAGACGAACCGGCGCATGCGCCGCTCCGACTCCTCCTGGGCGGAGAACGCCCGCTCGATCTGCGCCAGCATCGTGTTGAGAGACGCGGACAGCGAGCCCACCTCGGTCGACGTCGGACGCTCCGGCACGCGCTGGGACAGGTCGCCCGCGGCGATGGCGGCGGCGGTCGTCTCGATGCGTCGCAGCGGCCGCAGCGACCGGTGCACCAGGGCGAACGAGATCGCACCGCCGAGGACGACGATGCCGAGGGCCGACAGGAGCAGCGACCGCGTGAGGAACGAGATCGTCTGCTGGACGCCCGCGAGCGGCAGGGCCACGTACACCGACTGCTGCGTCGACGGGCTGACGAAGCCGACGGCGCGCCACTGCGCGGGGTCGGCGCCCCCGGAGGAGTCCACGGTGAACGGCGCCGCCTTGCGGCCCGCGACGTCGGCGAGGCCCTCGGCGGGAAGGTCCGGCGTGCCGAACTGCTCCACGTTCTGTGACCACGCGTACGGGTCCCCGTCGAGGTTGCCGTCGGCGTCGTGGACCGCCACGTAGTACTCGCTCGGGAAGCGTCCCGAGGACTCCGGCTGGTTCACCGCGAGCTCCGCGACGCTCTTGGCCGACTGCCGGAGCTGGTCGTCCGTCTGGTTCACGAGGTACCCCGAGACGACGGTCCGCGTCACGACGGCCGCGAGGATCAGCCCCGCGGCGAGCACGAGCACCGTGATGGTGACGAGCCGCGTGCGCAGGGGCAGCCGCTCCAGCCACGTCCAGCGCCGGGCGGCGCCGTCGGGGTGCGTGTCCGGACCTCCGTCCAGGTCGCCCGCGGCGGCCGTCGGGGCCGTCCGCGGGTCGCCGGGCAGCGCGCGACCGTCCGGCGCGGTGACCGGGGGGCCGGACGCGGGGGTGCTCATCGCGGCGCCTGGGGCGGCCGCAACAGGTAGCCGACGCCGCGCTTGGTGTGGATGAGCGGCGGCAGCGTGACGTCGTCGCCGTCGGGGCCGGTGACGGTGAGGTTGTCGATCTTGCGGCGCAGGTAGGAGATGTAGGACTCGACGATGTTGGCGTCGCCGCCCCAGTCGTACTGCCACACGTGGTCGAGGATCTGCGCCTTCGACAGCACGCGCCCGGCGTTGAGCATCAGGTAGCGCAGCAGCTTGAACTCGGTGGGGGAGAGGTCCACCTCGATGCCGGCGCGCCGCACCTCGTGCGAGTCCTCGTCGAGCTCCAGGTCGCCGACGCGCAGGACGGCGTCGTCCTCCGGCTCGCCCGCGTGCGTGCGGCGCAGCACCGCGCGGATGCGCGCCACGACCTCCTCCAGGCTGAACGGCTTGGTGACGTAGTCGTCCCCGCCGACCGTGAGCCCCTGCACCTTGTCCTGCGTGTCGTCGCGGGCGGTGAGGAACAGCACCGGGGTGTGCCGGCCGGTGGAGCGCATGCGGCGGGTCACGGTGAAGCCGTCCATGTCGGGCAGCATCACGTCGAGCACGACGAGGTCGGGCTCGACGTCGCGGACGAGCTGCAGCGCCCCGTTCCCGTCAGCCGCGGCGTGCACCTCGAACCCCGCGAACCGCAGGGAGGTGGACAGCAGCTCACGGATGTTGGGCTCGTCGTCCACGACGACGAGGCGTGCCTCGGGTGCGCTCATGCCCCCAGTGTGCGTCCGTGTTCTGGGCGTTGCCTGGGAGCACCCTCGGACGGCGCCGGCGCCGCCGACCGCGCCCGTGTGGGTGGCGCGCCCCATCATGGGCGGGTGCGGATCACGGGGGAGCAGCGCCGGCGGCGCCTGGTCGTACGGCAGCTCGCGCTGGGTGCCCACGGGCCCGGCGCCGACCCGGTGACGACGGCGGAGGAGGTCACCGAGCGGCTGGTCGCGCTGCACGCGACCGACGCGCCGAGCGTGCACCTCGCGGTGCTGGCCCGGGTGCCGGGGCTCACGCTCGACGACGTGCGGGACGCGCTGTTCGAGCGGCGCAGCCTCGTCAAGGTGCTGGCGATGCGCCGCACGATGTTCGTCGTGCCGCGGGACCTCGTGCCGGTGGTGCACGCCGGGGCGTCGGGGGGCGTGGCGCGGCGGCTGCGGACGCGCCTGCTCAAGGAGCTCGGCACGCTGCCCACGGACCCGGTCGTGGACGACCCGGAGGCCCTGCTCGCCGCGGCGGAGGCGCAGGTGCACGCCGCCCTCGTGGAGCAGGGCCCGCTCGACGGGGCGCAGCTCTCCCGGGCGGCCCCCCTGCTGCGGACGGCCTTCCTGCCCACCACGGACAAGGCGTGGGACGTGCGCCGCACCCTGACGTCGCCGCTGCTGTCCGTGCTGTCGGCAGAGGGCTCCGTCGTGCGCGGCGAGCCGCGCGGCGCGTGGTCGTCCCCGCGGCACGTGTGGTCCCCGATGAGCGACTGGTTCCCCGACGGGATCCCGGCGCTGGACGAGGACGCCGCGCGCGTCGAGCTCGCCCGCGCGTGGCTGGCGGCGTTCGGCCCGGCCACTGTGGCGGACCTCAAGTGGTGGACCGGGTGGAACCTCGGCCAGGCGCGCCGGGCCGTGGCCGCGCTGGACGCGCGGGAAGTGGAGGTCGAGGTGGGGCCGCCGGGGCAGGAACCCGTCGTCGCCGAGGGCGTGATGCTGCGTTCCACCGACCTCGACTCCGACCTCGACCCGGCGTTCGACGACGTCGTGGCGGGTCACGCCGCCCTGCTGCCCACCCTCGACCCGACCACGATGGGCTGGACGGCACGCGACTGGTACCTCGGGCCGCACCGGCCGCAGCTCTTCGACAGCGCCGGCAACGCGGGGGCGACCGTCTGGTGGCAGGGGCGCGTCGTCGGCGCGTGGGTGCCACGCCCCGACGGCGAGATCGCCTGGCGGCTGCTCGAGGACGTCGGGGCCGACGGCGAGGCCGCCGTCGCCGCCGAGGCGGCTCGGCTGACCGTGCTGCTCGGCGGCACCGGCTTCACGCCGGGATACGTGACGCCGCTGTACCGCGAGCTGCTCGCCGCGGGCTGAACCGCCGGGGCGTTGTGAGCGCGATTTCGGGGACTATTCGCCTCGGAACAGTCCCCGAAATCGCGCTCACAACGATCAGAGGTAGCGCAGCGGGTCGAACTCGTCGAGCGGGATGATCCGCACGCGCGGCAGCGGGGTGGTGAACGCGTCCGCGTCACCCTCGAGGTCGAACATCTCCAGCCCGCGCTCCGTGAGCTGCGTGAACTGGGCGTTGACGAACTCGCGGAACGCGAGCAGGCCCACGCGGCGGTCGCCGCCGAGCAGCGTCTCGATCTGCGGCAGGAAGTCGCCGTCGTGGCTGGCGAGGAGGACGTCGCCGTCCCGGTCCGCCAGGGCGTCCAGCGTGCGCTGGATACCGACGTCCACCACCTTCTCCGTGCCCGACGACGCCAGCGGGATCGGCTTGTAGCCCATCGCCAGCAGCGCCTGCACGAACGCCATCGGCATCTGGCCGCTGCTCGCGTTGAGGAAGAACAGGGGGACGACGTCCTGGTCCCACAGCTTCTGCGCGAACGTCGAGATGCGGTCCCACCGGGGCCGCTCCTCGGGGTTCGGCCGCCGGCCCAGCACGTTCATGCCCAGCGTGGCGTCGATGTTCTCGCCGTCCACCAGGAGGTAGGTGCGGCGCGCTGCGGGCCCGGCGGGGGCGGGCGCGCTCGCCGGGGCCGGGGCGGTGAAGGCGGGGGACATGCTCCTCAGGTTACCGGCCCGCGTCCCAAATCGATTCGTGACGTGGACCGTCCGGCGGTCGGCTGGCCGAATGGTCCGTGACCGGGCCGCGACGTCGCGGCCGTCGCACGAGCACAGGAGGACACCGATGTCCCGCACCACTCGTGGCACCACCCGGCCCGCCGGGCGATGGCGTCGGGTAGCGATGGCGGCCGCCGCGGTACTGGTGGCGCCGCTCGCGGTCGTGGCCGTCGCCACCGCCGGCGCCGCACCCGCCGCGGCCCACGGTTCCGTCACCGACCCGCCCACCCGGAACTACGGCTGCTGGGACCGCTGGGGCGACGACTTCCAGAACCCCGAGATGGCCGAGCTGGACCCCATGTGCTGGGGCGCCTGGCAGGCCGACCCCAACGCCATGTGGAACTGGAACGGCCTGTACCACGAGGGCATCAACCACCGCCACGAGGAGCTGATCCCCGACGGCCGGCTCTGCTCGGGCGGCCGGACCGAGGGCGGCCGGTACGACTACCTCGACACCCCCGGCGGGTGGTACGCCACCGGCGTCGACCACCAGTTCACGCTCACGCTGACGGACGGCGCCAACCACGGGGCCGACTACCTGCGCATCTACGTCTCCAAGCCCGGCTACGACCCGACGACGGAGCCGCTGACCTGGGACGACCTCGATCTGCTGAAGGTCACCGACCCGTACCCGACCCAGTCGCCGTACGTGACCGACGTCGACCTGACCGGGTACGACGGCCGCGCCGTGCTCTACACCATCTGGCAGGCGAGCCACGCCGACCAGCCGTACTACCTGTGCTCCGACATCAACATCGGCGGCGGCGACATCGTGGGCGAGGGCCCGGACGACGGCGGCGGTGACGACGGCGGCGGCGACGACGGTGGTGGCGACGACGGCGGGGACGCCGTCTGCACCGCCGAGGTCAGCGTGACGAACGCGTGGTCCGGCGGCTACCAGGCCGAGGTGACGGTCACGGCCACCGAACCGCTGACCGGGTGGTCGGTGGAGCTGGCCGGCGTGGAGGCCGACCAGGTGTGGAACGGCGTGCTGTCCGGCAGCACCGTCTCCCACGTGGCGTGGAACGGGAGCCTGGGAGCGGGGGCGTCGACCACGTTCGGCCTCATCGGCTCGGGCGACCCCGGGTCCCCGAGCGCGGCGTGCTCCGGGACCTGATCCCGCCCTCCGCACGCCAGCGGCCCCCGCCGACGCGACGTCGGCGGGGGCCGCTGCGTGCCCAGGTGGGCGGGGACCGGTGTCAGGCCTGGTCGCTGCGGGGCGAGATCTGCGGCGCGGGCGAGCTGCCGGCCTTGAGCGCGGCGAGACGCGCCTCGAGCTCGATCTCCTGGCCGGAGGACTCCAGCTCGGCGAACTGGGAGTCCAGGGACGACGCGGCGATCTCGGCCTGGCCCATCGCCATGGCCTCCTCGCGGCGCACCGTCTCCTCGAAGCGGGAGATCTCGCTGGTCGGGTCGAGCACGTTGATGGAGCTGATCGCGCCCTGCACGGTCTGCTGCGCCTGGGCCGCCTTCTGGCGGGCGACGAGCTGGTCGCGCCTGGACTTGAGCTCGCCCAGCTTGTCCTTCATGGCGGCGAGGCCGGTCTTGAGCTTCTCCACCGTGACGCGCTGCTGCTCGATCATCGGCTGGGCCGTGCGGACCTCGGACTCGGCGTCGAGCTGCTTGCGCAGCGCCACCTTGGCGAGGTTGTCGAACTTGTCCGCGTCGGCGGCGTTGCCCGCGGTGCGGTACTCGTCGGCCTTGCGCGACGCGGCCAGGGCCTTGGTGCCCCACTCGCTCGCCGCGGCGACGTCCTCGTTGTAGTCCTGCTCGGCGAGGCGCAGGTTGCCGATGGTCTGGGCGATGGCCTGCTCGGCCTCCGCGATGTTGTTCGTGTAGTCGCGCACCAGCTGGTCGAGCATCTTCTGCGGGTCCTCGGCGCGGTCGAGCAGCGAGTTGATGTTCGCCTTCGCCAGCTGGCTGATGCGCCCGAGGATGCTCTGCTTCTGCGTCATGGTCGTGCTGTCCTTCCGTCGCCCTGCTGAGGTGATGTGTCGTCGTCCCGTGACTGCCAGAACGCCTGCCGTCCCGGCTCGGTTCCCCCCTGGCCCCGCTGGTCAGAAGCGTCCCCCGCGCGACCTCCCGCCGCGTCCGCCGCCGCGGCGGCTCCCCCCGCCGCCGAAGCCGCCGCCGCCCCGGCCGCCCCCGAACCCGCCCCCGGACCCGCTGCGGCGGCCGCCGTACCCGCGCCCGCCGCCGAAGCCGCCGATGCCGCCGCCGGAGCCGCGCAGCACGGAGTCGAGCAGGATGCCGCCGAGCACCATCCCGCCCATGTTCGACCCGCCCGACGGGCCGCCCTGGTTCATGCCCCACGAGGCCGTGTCCTGCTCGGCGGCCTGCGCCGCCTGCCGCGCGTACCGCTCGGCCTGCTGGGCGCGTCCGAGGGCCGCCGTCGGGTCCTGCGCCTGGAGCGCCTGGGCCTCGGCGACGAGGCGTGCCGCCTCCGCCAGCCGCGTGCGAGCCTCGGGGCCGACGGCTCCGCGCCGCGTCGCCACGTAGTCCTGGGTGGCACGGACCTGCGCGTCGGCGCGACCGAGCGTGTCCCGCAGGAGGGCGCGGGCGCGGGCGTCCGACTCGGCCTTCTCCCGGGCGGGGGCCAGCGCGGCGTCCAGGGCCGCCTCCGCCGCCGTGAGCCGGTGCAGCGCGGCGAGGGGGTCGCCGCCGGAGCGGGCGTCGCGCGCCTGGACCATCGCGGCGTCCGCCTCGTCGAGCGCGAGATCGAGGGCGGAGCGGTCCGCCGCGCCGGCGCCCGGGTGCGTCCCGACCGGCACGAGTCTCGCGGCGTCGGACACGTCCTGCGCGATCGACGCGAGCCCCTTGTCCAGGTCGGCCCCGGCCGACGCGAGCTGCGCGCCGGCCTGGTCGACGGCGTCGAGCAGCGTGGCGGCCTGACCGAGCGCGTTCTGCGCGGCCCGCAGGTGTGCGACGGCGGCCGCCCGGGTGCGGCCGGTGAGCGCGCTGCGGCCGGTCGCGACGGCCTCGCGCGCGTGCGCCACCAGCGCCGTGGCCTGGTCCGGGTTGCCGCTCACGGACGCCAGGGCCGAGGACGGGTACGTCGCGGCGAGCCCGGCGAGGGTCTCGCGCGCCAGCGGGACACGCGCCTCGAGCTCGCCCGCGCGCTGCTCGGTCTCGTCGAGCAGCTCGGGCGCCCGCTGCTGCAGCGCGCGCAGGTCGTCGAACGCGTCCGTCTGCTCGTCGAGCGACGTGCCCGCCCGCTCGCACAGCTCGAGGATGCCGACCAGGAGCCGACGGCGGCCGGCCTCGTCCTCCGGCGTCGCGTCGTCCAGCTCCTGGCGCAGGTGGAACGCCTGCGCGACGTCGGCCTTCGCGGCGTCCAGCGCCGCGGAGAAGTCCTGCGTCGCCTCGAGGCCGAACTCCGCCTGCGCGAAGCCGAGCTCCTGCTCCGAGGTGCGGACGGCGTCGTCGATCTCGACCAGCGCGGTGCCGACGCGGCGCTCGAGCTCCTCGGTGGGCAGCGCGCCGAGGTCGTCCGGTGCTGCCGGGGAGGCGGCACGGTCCTGGGCCGGACGGCGCGACCGGTACCAGAGCCAGCCGCCCACGCCCGCCGCGACGGCGACCCCGCCGACCGCGGCGACCGTGCCCCACGCGGTGCCGCCCGACGACGTCGCGCCTCCGGTCCGCACGGTGTCCGCCGCCGCGATCGCGGCGCCCGACCAGTCGCCGTCGCGCAGGTGGTCCTCGACGGTCGCCTCGACCGTGTCGAGCTCGGCGTCGGAGATGCCGGCGGTGTTGTCCACCGACAGCCCGTACACGCCGTCCTCGACGGCGACCGCGAGCAGGAGGTCGTCCGCCCCGAGGGCGGCGTTGTTGGCGGTCGCGTTCGCCCAGGTCGGACCGTCGGCGCCGTCGAACGAGTCCACGTACACGACGAAGAGCTGGTACGGCGTCTCGTCGGCGAGGCGGTCGAGCGCGGCCTGCACCTCGGCCTCGTCCCCCTCGAGCACCCCCGACTCGTCGGTGATCTCGCTGTCGAGCCGGGGCAGGGGAGGGACGGCGGAGGCGCTCACCGCGAGCAGGGCCGCGCCGGCGAGGACCAGCACGAGGGCCAGCACGCAGGCACCGAGGGCCGCTGCGCCGCGGCGCGGTGCGCCGGGGACGACGGGGGGATTCACGACCCGATCGTGTCGCGCCGCGGCAGGCGACGCAATCGCGGGCCCACCTGCGACGGGACCCCGGCCGTCAGCGCGCGCCGTCGTCGCCCGGCGCCGCGTCCCGCAGCCGCTCGAGGAGCGGACCCGCGGCCTCGTCGAGGAACTGCCCCTGCCGCTCGTCGCCGATCTGCACCAGGGCCAGGTCGGTGAACCCCGCCTCCCAGTACGCGGCGGCCGCCTCGACGACGGCGTCCAGGTCCGGGCCGCACGGGATCGACTCCGCGACGTCCTCCGGCCGCACGAACGTCGTCGCCCGCTCGAACGCCTCCGTGGTGGGCAGGTTCGCGTTCACGGGCCAGCCGAGGCCGAACCAGCGGAACTGCTCGTGCGCGCGGGCGACCGCCGCGTCCCGGTCGGGGTCCCAGGAGATGGGCATCTGCCCGATCTTGCGCGACGGCGGCAGCGCCGCGTCCGCGCGGACGGCGTCCCAGCGCTCGACGAGGCCCGGCTTCGGCTCGGTCGCCACCAGGTGGTCGGCCAGCGGGGCCAGGTGCTCCACCGAGTGCTTGCCGGAGACGGCCACGCCGATCTCCACCGGCTCGTCGGGCAGGTCCCACAGGCGCGCCGAGTCGACCTGGAAGTGGTCGCCGCGGTAGCTGATCAGGTCGCCGCTGAACAGGACGGAGATGATCTCGACGGCCTCCGCGAGCAGCTCGTGCCGCTCGTCGACCGCGGGCCAGCCCGCGCCGACGACGTGCTCGTTGAGGTTCTCCCCGGCGCCCAGGCCCAGGGTGAACCGGCCGTCGGAGAGCAGCCCCACCGTCGCCGCCTTCTGGGCCACGACGGCCGGGTGGTATCGCAGCGTCGGGCACGTCACGTACGTCATGAGCCCCACCCGCTCCGTCGCGTGGGCCACCGCCCCCAGCACGCTCCACGCGTACGGGGAGTGGCCCTGCGCGTCCAGCCACGGGAAGTAGTGGTCGCTCATGACCTCGAAGTCGAAGCCCGCCCGCTCGCCGCGCACCGCGTAGTCGACGAGGCTCTTCGGGCCGGCCTGCTCGGTCATCAGGGTGTAGCCGAAACGGGTCATACAGCCACCGTGCGGCGACACGCGGATACCCGCACCCCGTCGTCGTCGATCCGACCGCCGAGCATGCGTTTCAAGCCCGTCCCAGCGACCGGACGGGCCCGACACACATGCTCGGCGGTCGACACGGCATGTTCGGCGACCGATCAGGCGACCGCGTCCAGGTCCTCCGCGTCGACGATCCGGTACGCGTACCCCTGCTCGGCGAGGAACCGCTGCCGGTGCGCCGCGAAGTCCTGGTCCACCGTGTCGCGGGCGACGACGGCGTAGAAGTGCGCCGTCCGGCCGTCCGCCTTGGGCCGCATGACGCGGCCCAGGCGCTGCGCCTCCTCCTGCCGCGACCCGAACGACCCGGACACCTGGATCGCGACCGACGCCTCCGGGAGGTCGATGGAGAAGTTCGCGACCTTCGACACCACGAGCCGGCTGATCTCGCCGGAGCGGAACGCCTCGAACAGGCGCTGGCGCTCGCGGACCGTCGTCGCGCCCGTGATGAGCGGCGCGTCGAGATGGGCGCTGAGCTCCTCGAGCTGGTCCAGGTACTGGCCGATGACGAGCACCTGGTCGTCCGGGTGCTGCGCGACGATCCGCTCCACGACCCGGTTCTTGCCCGGCGCGCACGCGGCCAGCCGGTACTTGTCCTCCGGCTCGGCCGTGGCGTACACCATCCGCTCGTGCTCGGGCAGCGTGAGCCGGACCTCGACGCAGTCGGCGGGCGCGATGTACCCCTGCGCCTCGATGTCCTTCCACGGGGCGTCGTAGCGCTTGGGCCCGATGAGGCTGAACACCTCGTCCTCCCGGCCGTCCTCGCGCACGAGCGTCGCGGTGAGGCCGAGGCGCCGACGCGCCTGCAGGTCCGCCGTCATGCGGAAGATGGGCGCGGGCAGCAGGTGCACCTCGTCGTAGAGGACGAGGCCCCAGTCGCGGGCGTCCAGCAGCTCAAGGTGGCTGTAGACGCCCTTCCGCTTGGTGGTGAGCACCTGGTAGGTGGCGATGGTGACGGGCTTGATCTCCTTGCGGGAGCCCGAGTACTCGCCGATCTCGTCCTCGGTGAGCGTGGTGCGGCGCACCAGCTCGTCGCGCCACTGCCGCGCGCTGACCGTGTTGGTCACGAGGATGAGCGTCGTGGTGCCGGACTTCGCCATGGCGCCCGCGCCGACGATCGTCTTGCCGGCACCGCAGGGCAGCACGACGACGCCGGAGCCGCCGTGCCAGAACCCGTCCACCGCCTGCGCCTGGTACGGGCGCATCTCCCACTCCTTGGGCTCCTCGGTGGGGGTGCGCGGGTGGGTGGGGGAGGCGAGCGCGATCTCGTGCTTCTCGCCGTCCACGTAGCCGGCGAGGTCCTCCGCGGGCCAGCCGAGCTTCACCAGGACCTGCTTCAGGTGGCCGCGCTCGGACGGGTGCACGACGACGGTCTGGTCGTCGACGCGCTCGCCCACCAGCCCGGCGGTGCGCTTGGACTTGAGCACCTCGGCGAGCACGGCCCTGTCGCTGGCCTCCAGCACGAGGCCGTGCGTGGGGTGCGTGGCGAGGGTGAGGCGGCCGTAGCGGCCCATCGTCTCGGCCACGTCGATGAGCAGTGCGTGCGGCACGGGGTAGCGGGAGTACTCGATGAGGGTGTTCACGACCTGCTCGGCGTCGTGCCCCGCGGCGCGCGCGTTCCACAGGCCCAGGCTCGTGAGCCGGTAGGTGTGCACGTGCTCGGGCGCGCGCTCCAGCTCCGCGAACGGCGCGATCGCGCGGCGGGCGTCGTCGCCGCGGGGGTGGTCCACCTCGAGCAGGATGGACTTGTCGCTCTGCACGATGAGCGGGCCGTCGGTCATGCGGCTCCTTCCGAGGGGTGGCGATCCAGGGTCTCAACGCCGGGGGCGGGCGCCGTTGTTCCGCGCGGGGGCGTGGCGCGCGCCTCAGCCGTCCGCCGGCTCGACGGAGGCGATGCGGTGCACGGCGACCGTCAGCTCCGCCTCGCGCGCCGGGTCCAGGGCGCGCAGCCGGCCGCCGTCCAGCCGCAGCGGCTTCAGTGCGCGCCGCTCCAGCGTGCCCGACGCGCCCACCATCTCGATCCACACGAGGCGGCCGTCGCGCAGCGCGTCGTGCAGGGTGGCCAGCGCGTCGCCGGGCTCGGGGGTAAGCGCCCGCCCGGGTGTCGTGGTGCCGCGGCTGCCGTTCGCCCTGGTCGTGCCGGCGCCGTTCGTGCCGGTGCCGTTCGTGCCGGACGACGGCCTGGCGCGGTGCGCTCCGGCGAGCCGGTCCACGGCGGTCTCGTCGCCGGCGTCCGCGGCGCGCAGCCGGGCCACGAGGTGCGCGCGGGCGTCGTCGGTGGTCGGCTCCGGCTCGGCGGCCGGGCGACGCCGGGCGTCGCGGCCGGCGCGGTCCAGGCGCGGCGGACGGCGCATGCGGGTGCTGAGCACACGCCCGTCGGGACCCTCGACGGCGGACAGCAGGCCGCGCTCGCGCAGGGCGGCGTGCAGCTCGGCGGCGGGGACGGACGCCGCCAGCACGGTCGGGGCCAGGCGCACCAGGCCGAGGTGCGCCAGCCGCGGGTCGACCGCGAGGCCGGCCAGCACCGTCGGGTCGGCCGCCCGCACGTAGGAGCCCGCCGAGCCGACGCGCAGCGACTCGTGCCGCCGCGCCGTGTCGCGCACCAGGTACTCCAGCGGCTGCGGCACCGGCACGCGCGAGCGCTGGGCGAGCGCGTCGAGCAGCTCGTCCGCCGTCGTGCCGTGGTCCAGCGCCCGCGTGACCGAGGCGGGGGAGAAGCGCACCGTGGTCGCCGCGCCCCGCGACTCGACGTCCGCCGACCGGTCCAGCAGCGTCGCCAGCGCCTGCGACGGGCGGCCCGGCACGATGCCCGTGAGGTCGCCCTGCAGCAGCACCTCGTCCACCTCGGGGGGCAGCGCGGCCCGCATCGCCTCCGCCAGACCGGCGGGCCCCGCGTCGGACAGGTGCGCGAGGACGGCGGTACCCGGTGCGGAGAGCGCACCGGCGCCGGTCACGCCGAGCAGGCCCGCCTCCGCGAGCAGCCCCTCCACGGCCTGCTCCGGCGGCACCGTGCGCGGGGCGTGCCAGCGCAGCACCGCCATCACGGCGGCGACGTCGAGGGCCGTGCCCGGCTGCGCTGCCAGCACCTGGAGCACGTGGCGGCGCAGCCGCGGCACCCAGCCGCGGTGCAGGTCGCCCGACAGCGGGGCGCGCAGGTTCCCCTTCTCGTCGCGCGAGCCGACCAGCCACGGCGTGCGGCGGGAGCCCGCCCACGCCGACGCCAGCAGCGCCCAGCGGTCGGCGTCGTCCATCGCCTCCCACGCGTCGGCCACGGTCGTGGGCCGGTACGACGGCGGGGCGTCGCCGTCGTCGGCCACCACGCCGGCGGCCGCGGCCAGCTCGACGACGAACGCCGCGTCGGCCTCGTCCGAGCCCAGCGCCTGGGCGGTGCGGCGCAGGTCGCGCACGCCGAGCCCGCCGCTGCGCAGCACGGGCGGGGCGGTGTCGTCCCACGCGGCGACGAGGAGGTCGACGCGGCGCACCAGCTCGAGCGCGGCGCTCGCGGCCTCGGCGTCGGCCGCCTCCTGCGGCACCGCGCGCCCCTCGGGTCGCGGCGGGGCGACCTCGGCGGAGCGGTGCGTGCGCCCGCCGCGCAGCGCGAGGCCGACGTCGCGCGGCAGCGCCACGTGCCGGGCGTCGGTGCGCAGCAGGAGCCGCGCGTCGACGAGGGCGTCCACGGCGTCCCGGGCGGTGGTCCCCGGCGCCGGGACGAGGCCGATCGGCGGGCCCCAGGCCAGCGCGTCCAGCACCTCGCGGCCGCCGCGCGGCAGGTTGGCCAGGGTTCCGCGAACCTCCTCCCCGGACGTCAGGGGACGCTCGGCGGGGCGCGACGGCCCGAGCCCGGCCGGGTGCGGCCCGAGGACGTCGTCCAGCCCGGGCGCCGGGCGCAGGTCCGGACGTCCGGGTGCGCCCGCGTCCCACAGCAGGGCGGCGGCCAGCGCGTCGTCGAGGACACGCTCGACCAGCGACCCGGCGTCGGGCGCGCCGCCGTCCGCGGCCGGGACGTCGTCCGCGCCCACGGCGTGGCGCACGTCGTCGGGGGACACCGGGCCGTTCCCGGCGAGCGCGACGACGGCCTCGAGCACCTGGAGGGTCCGCGCGTCGGCGTGGGCCAGGGCCCGCTCCAGCGCGGTGCGGCTGGACGCGCGGGCGGCGAGCGACCGCAGGGTGGAGGGCGACGGCGTGGCCAGGTCGGGGCGGGCGCGCAGCAGGGCGAGCAGCGCGGCGTCGTCCCGGGCGCGGATCGACTCCGTGAAGGTGTGGGGCGCGCCCGTGCCGCCGGCGCCGTCCGCGACGTCGGCCTCCGCCGTGCCTCGGGGCGACGTGTTGGCCATCTGATCGATGCTACGCGCCGCCCGCCCGCCGCCGGACAGGTGGTGACGCACCGGTCACGGCGTCAGGACGCGCGCGACCGCCCGTTCGGCGCCGGGGCGGGAGCGGTCAGGAACCGGCGGTGCGGCGGCAGACCTCGCCCCACGGCGTCGGCTCGATGCCCCAGCGGGCGCGGGCCGCGGAGTCGTCGAGCACGTAGGGGCGCTCCCACTGGTAGATCAGCTCGCGCAGCTCCCGCAGGAGGGGCGAGAAGGTCGCGACGGCGGCGAGGGCGGGGCCGCGCAGCGACCCGACGCGCACCGGCGGGCGCCCGGCGGCGGCCAGCACGTCGGCCAGGGCCTGGGCCTGGGTGCGCGGGGCGTTGCTCGGCACGTGCCAGGCGCGGCCGTGCGACCCCGGGTCCTCGGCGGCGGCGACGAGGGTGCGCGCCACGTCGCCCACGTCGGTGAACGTGTGCGGCAGGTCGGTGCGGCCCATCATCGTCACGCGCCGTCCGCGCAGCGCGTCCGGCAGGACGCGCGAGACGTGCCCGTTGGCGCCCACGCCGGGGCCCAGGTAGTCGGAGGCACGCACCTCGACGACGCCGCGCAGCCGGCTCTCGGTGAACGCCTGGCGCGCGTCGGCCCAGAGCCGGGCGCGCAGCACGCCCTTGTGGTCGGTGGCGGCGTCGGGCAGGTCCTCGGTCATCGGGCCGTCCACCGGGCCGTAGGGGTAGAGGTTGCCGGTGATCGCGTAGACGGCGCCGGTGCGCTCGGCGGCGGCGAGGAACGCGGCCGCGAGCGGCGGCCAGGTGCGCTCCCACTGCGTGTAGTCGCCAGGGTTGGCGCAGTTGTAGAGGACGTCGGCGCCGTCCGCCGCGCGGGTCAGGGCGTCGGCGTCGGAGGCGTCGAGGGCGGCGTGGGCCACGCCGCGGACCCCGGTGTCCCGGCCGCTGCGGGTGACGACGGTGACGTCGGAGCCGCGGGCGGCGAGCAGGGCGGCGACGTGGCCGCCGACGGGGCCGGCGCCGACGATCAGGTGACGGTCAGTCATGACGGGTGCTCCAATCCGAGAGCAGTGCTCTCTGTCGTGACGATGGTGGCACGGCGTCGCGGCAATGGCAAGAGCGGTGCTCTCGTTTGTGGTCGCTGCTCTCGCGTGCCAGGCTGAGGCGCATGGCCGACGCCCCCCGCTCCGCCCGCGCCCTCGCCCGCGAGACCCTGACCCGCGAGATCCTCACGGCGGCCCGGGCGCGCCTGGCGACCGACGGGCCGGCCGCGCTGTCGCTGCGCGCCGTCGCCCGCGACGTCGGAATGGTGTCCTCGGCCGTGTACCGGTACTTCCCCAGCCGCGACGCCCTGCTCACCGCGCTCATCGTCGAGTGCTACGACGAGCTGGGCGCCGCCGTGGAGCGGGCCGACGCCGCGGTGCCCGACCGCGACGACGTCGCCGCCCGCTGGCTCGCCGCCTGCCACGCGCTGCGGGCCTGGGCCGTGGCGCACCCCGGCGAGCTGGGGCTGCTCTACGGCACGCCCGTGCCCGGGTACGCCGCGCCGCGCGACACCGTCGACCCGGCCACGCGGGTGGTGCGCGTGCTCGTGGCGGTGGTGGCGGACGCCCACCGCGCGGGCGCCGACGCGCGCCCTGCGCCGGACGACGCGCCCGACATCGGCGAGCTCGTCGACCCGGCCCGGCAGTTCGTGGCCGCGCGGGGGATCGTGGCGGACGCCCCGACCGAGCTGGTCACGCGGGTGCTCATGGCCTGGACCACGCTGTTCGGCACCGTGTCCTTCGAGCTCTTCGGGCACCTCGTGGGCTCGGTCACCGACCCCGCGCAGTGGTACGACGCCGTCGCACGCCGCCTGGCCGCCGACCTCGGCATCCGCTGACCCGGCCGGGCCGACGAGCACCCAGCCGCCCGTTCCGCGCGAACACCCGGGGTGCGGACCCGGGCCGATGCGGCACCCTGCCGCACCGGCCGGTAGCCTGGGCGCCTGGCCGTGTGCCGGGCGCGCGCGCCCGGGCACCGGCCGGATCCGGCTCCGCGCACCGGCGCGGGGCCGTAGTCGACGACGAGCACGAAGAGGTTCAGGTGCCCACCGGCAAGGTCAAGTGGTACGACGCGGAGCGCGGGTTCGGCTTCATCGCCAGCGAGGACGGTGGGGAGATCTTCCTGCACGCCTCCGCGCTGCCGACGGACGTGACGGGCGTCAAGCCCGGCGCGCGGGTCGAGTTCGGCGTGGCCGACGGCCGTCGCGGTCCCTCGGCGCTGTCCGTGAAGCTGCTCGACCCGACGCCGTCGGTGGCCAAGGCGAAGCGCAAGGCGCCGTCCGAGATGGCCGGCATCGTCGAGGACCTCATCAAGGTGCTCGACCGCGTGGGCGACCAGCTGAAGCGGGGCAAGTACCCGGACGCCACGTCGGGCCAGCGCGTCGCGACGCTGCTGCGCGCCGTCGCCGACGACCTCGACTCCTGACGCCCCGGACGTCGACCACGCCCGACCCGAGGGCCCGAGACGAGGACATGACGAGCACGAAGAGGACCACGACATGGTGACCGTTGCCGCTGACGCCCCCGCACGCACGACGCGGGTCAGCTCCCGCGCGCGCAAGGACGCCGTGCTGCTGGGCGCCGTCGACCAGGCACGCGAGGCCGCCCAGGAGGCCGCGTCGTCGCCGTCGGACGTCGGCGAGCACCTGGGGGCGGTCGCCGAGGGCGAGCGCCTCATGTCCCACCGGTTCGCCGCGACGATGCCCGGCTACCGCGGCTGGCACTGGACGGTCACGCTGGCGCGCGTGCCGCGCGGCAAGGTCGCGACCGTGTGCGAGGTCGAGCTGCTGCCGGGTGACGACGCCCTGCTCGCCCCGGCCTGGCTGCCGTGGGCGGAGCGGCTGCGCCCCGGCGACATCGGCCCGGGCGACACGCTGCCGTTCCGCGCCGACGACCCGCGCCTCGAGCCCGGCTGGACCCCCACGGGGGACGAGGAGCTCGACTCCGTCGCGATCGACGAGCTCGCCCTGGCGCGCGAGCGGGTGCTGTCCCCGCAGGGCCGCGACGAGGCCGCGGAGCGCTGGTACCGCGGGTCGCGCGGCCCGACGGCGCCGGGCGCGGTCGCGTCGCCGGCGGCGTGCACCACGTGCGGCTTCCTGGTGCCGCTGCAGGGGCCGCTCGGCCAGCTCTTCGGCGTCTGCGCCAACGCCTGGTCGCCCGACGACGGCAAGGTCGTGTCGCTGGACCACGGCTGCGGCGCGCACTCGGAGACGGACGCCCCGCAGCCGCCGAGCGACTGGCCCGACGACGCGCCGCTGATCGACGAGCTCCGGGTGGAGCGGGTCGTCGTGCGGCGCCCGGCCGAGCCCGCGGAGCAGGCGACGGAGGCGTCCGCCGCTCCCGAGCGCCCCGCCGCCGAGTGACCGGCGACGTCTTCGGGACCGCCGCGCTGCGGCACGCGGTCACGGAGGCGTGGCTCGGGTCGGGCACGCGCTTCCGGGAGGACGCGAACGCGGAGGAGGACCACGCGCGCGGCTACTACCGCGACCGGGTGGTCGTGGAGCTCGCGCAGAACGCCGCCGACGCGGCCGCCCGTGCCGGCGAGCCGGGGCGGCTGCTGCTGCGCCTGGAGCCGGACCCTGCGGGCCCCGGCGTCGCCC
Organism: Isoptericola peretonis; assembly: GCA_023241745.1. Classification (GTDB taxonomy): domain Bacteria; phylum Actinomycetota; class Actinomycetes; order Actinomycetales; family Cellulomonadaceae; genus Isoptericola; species Isoptericola peretonis. Next base: position 49,876 of record JALQCY010000004.1, read on the forward strand.
GGCTCGTCGTCGCCAACACGGGGTCGCCGCTGACGGCGGACGGCGTCGCGTCGCTGGCGTCGCTGCGGGCGTCGGCGAAGCCCGCCGAGGGCCCGGAGGTGGGCCGGTTCGGCGTCGGCTTCGCCGCCGTGCGGGCGGTGTCGGACGACGTCGCCGTGCGATCGCGCGCCGGGGGAGCGCGGTTCTCCCTGGCGGCGACGCGCGACCTGCTGGACGACGTCGCGCCCGAGGGCTCCCCGCTGCGTGACGCCGTCGCCGAGCGGGGCGACGACCTGCCGGTGCTCCGGCTGCCGTTCCCCGCGCCGGCGCTCGGCGAGCTCGAGGAGGACGCCGGGCTCGACGACGCGTACGAGACGGTGGTGGAGCTGGTGCTCCGCGACGACGAGGCGGTGGCGTCCGTCCGGGCGCAGCTCGACGCCGTCGACGACGCCCTGCTGCTCGCCCTGCCCGCGCTCGCCACGGTCACCGTCGACGGCGGGTCCGCCCGGGTACTGACCGACCTGGACGACCGGTGGGCAGTGCTGCGGCGCACGGGCGAGGTGGACGACGACGCGGTGGCGGACCTGCCGCGGGAGCAGCGGCGCGCGCAGTGGTCCGTCGCGTGGGCGGTGCGACGGGACGGGCCCGCCGCCCGCGACCGGGACGGCGACGGCGGCGGCGTGCTGCACGCCCCGACGCCCACGGACGTGCCGCTGACGTTCCCCGCGCTGCTGGTGGCGTCGTTCCCGGTGGACCCGGGCCGGCGCCGCGTGCTGCCGGGACCGCTCACCGACCGGCTCGCGGCCGAGGCGGGCCACGCCTATGCGGAGCTCCTGACCGCTCTCGCGCCCGGGCGCGGGGCCGACGTCCTGGGACTTGTCCCCGTGGGGATGCCGGCGGGCGACCTCGACGCGGCCGTCCGGGACGCCGCGCTCGACGCCCTGCGCTCCGCGCCCCTGCTCCCCGCCCCCACCGACGCCGATCCGCCCACACAGGACGGGGAGGGTGACGACCGGCCCGTGGGTGGCGCCGTCGCCCCGGTCGAGGCCACGGTGCTGGTCGGCGCGGCCGGCGACGACCCGCGGCTCGTGGCGGTGCTGGCCGGCGTGGTCCCGGGTCTGGTGTCGCTCACCACCGCGCAGCAGGGGGTGGCGCGCCGGCTGGGCGCGACGCCCACGACGCTCGCGGACGTCGTGGCCGAGCTGCCCGGCGGCCTGCCCGCCGCCCGCTGGTACGCGCTGTGCGAGGCGCTCGAGCCGTACGCCGTCGACCCCGGGGTGCTGGAGGCGCTCGCCGGGGCGCGCGTGCCGCTCGCGGACGGACGCACGGCGTCCGGCGTGCGGGGCACGGTCGTGCTGCCGGAGGACGACGACGACCCCGCCCTGGCCGCCGTCGCGCGCACCCTCGGCGTGCGGGTGGTGCACCCCGACGCGGCGCACCCGCTGCTGGTGCGGGCGGGCGCGTCGTCCACGAGCCCGCGCGCCCTGCTCGACGACGCGGGCGTGCGAGCGCTCGCCCTGGCGGCGTCGGAGGCGCTGCTCGACGGCGCGCACGACCTGCCGGACGTGCCGGGCGTGCTCGGCGCGCCCACCCTGGTGGGTCCCGTCGACGTGAGCCCGCAGGAGGTGGTGCAGAACGTGCTCGCGCTCGCGCGCCTCGCGCTCGCGGCCGGCGGGGACGGGTTCCCGTTCTGGCTCGGCGAGCTGCCCGTGCCCTCGGAGGACGGGATGCGCCCGGCCCGCGAGTCCGTGCTGCCCGGCTCGTGGGCGGCCTCGGCGATGCCCGGCCTGGCGCCGGTGACGCGCGCCGCCGTGGCCTACTACTCGGCCCCGCTGCTGACGGCCGTGGGAGTGCGGGCCGAGCTCGGCGTCTACCGCGTGGCCGACGTCCTCGCGCCCGACCCCGCGGACCCCGAGGCCGAGCCGGGCCCCGACGACCCGGCGGGGTGGCTCTCCGGCTGGGAGGACTACCTGCGGTTCCTCGCCGACCGCCTGGGCCCCGGCGTCGACGTCGGGGACGTCGAGGCGGTCGCGGACCTCGACGCGGTGGACCCCGGCGACGAGGAGGACGACGGCGACGGCGGGACCTCGGGTGCCGACGACCCCTGGACCGGCGTGCTCGCCGCGCTCGTCGCCGACCCCGCCGCCCGACGCGCGCTCCTGACGCCCGTCGCGGGCGCGCCGTCGTACACCGCCTGGTGGCTGCGCGACCGGCTCGGCGCCCCGTTCGCCGCGCACGACGACGTCCCGCTGCTGCCGCCGGCCCCGCCCTCCGTCGCGGCGCTCGACGAGGAGGCGCGGCGCGCGCTCGGCGTGGTCGACGGCCTGGGTGGCCTCGACCCGCTCGACTGGCCCGCGGCGCTCGACCGGCTGCCCGACGTCGGCACGTCCGTGCCGCTGCCCGTCGCCCTGGGCGTGTGGCGCGGCCTCGCGGGGCTGGCGGTGCGGCTCGCGCCGTCGGCCCGCGCCCACGCGCTGGACCCGCTGCCCGACCGGCTGCCCGCGCTCGACGCGAGCGACGTCGTCGTGCGCCGCGCCGACGACGTCGAGGTGGCCGGCACCGCGCGCTGGGCCGTGCTCGGGGCGGTGCTCCCCGTGCCCGGGCCCGAGGTGGCGGCCGTGGCGGACCTGCTCGACCTGCCCGTCGTCGGCGAGGAGGGGCTGCCGTCCCCCGACGGGCCGGGGCGTGAGCGCACCCTCGACGAGCGCGTCGCCGCGCTCGACCCCCGGCTGCCGAGCGTCTGGTTCGAGCACGGCCGGCTCTCCGTGGCCGGGAGCCCCGTGCCCTGGTGGGTGGACGCCGAGGGCCGGGCCCACGCCACCGACCGCGCGGGTCTCTCCGCCGCGCTCGCGGACCTGCTGGGCCGGCCCGACCGCGCCGCGCTGCTGGCCACCGTGCTGGCCGCGCCCGAGCGCGCCGCCGAGCTGTGGGTCACGACCGCCTGGGGCTGAGTCAGTCCTCGCCGCGGTAGTCGTCGCGGTGCTTGCGCTCCCACAGCAGCCCGGCGCCGCCGAGCACGATGCCGGCCACGCAGGTCACGACGGCCTCGACCGTCGCCCGGCCGAGGACGAACACCACCAGCGTCGCGACGAGCGCGACCGCCCACAGCGCGATGCCGCCGAGCACCACCCGCCGCAGGTCCACGCGCAGCGGCGGGGGACCCGGACGACGCTCCTCGGGGTGGGTGAGCAGACGGACGAGGGAGGGCACGAGCCCAGTCTATGGGCCCGGGCAGCAATGGCCCCGAGCACCCTCGCCATGACGCGGAACCCCGGCTGAAGAACGGGTGAAAGTGCAGGTCAGAGGGTGAAAACGCGGCCGGGTGAAAGCCGGGGTGAAAGGACCCCGAGAGTCTCTCCGAGGGCCCCCCGTCGCTCCTACCGTGGTGACGCCGCCCCGCTCGGGAGCGGCACCCGACCGGAGGAAGGAGACCGTCGTGATCACCATCCCGGACACCGGCCAGCCCCTCCGGTCGCGCACCGCCGCCGTCCGCTCCGCCCGCCTCAAGGAGGTGCGCGACTCGTTCCGGGTGGGGTCCTGGCAGACCTCCTACCGGCGCCGCCTGATGCGCACCGACGCGGCGATGGTGCTGGTCGCCGCCGTCGTCGCCGACCTGGCGCGGGGAGCGTCCGTGCAGGCCAGCATGACGCCGTCCGTGCTGGTCGACCAGCTGCTGCTCGCCGTCGTGCTCATCGCCTCGTGGCTCGGCAGCCTCGCACTGGCCCGCGCCTACGACGTGCGGGTGTTCGCCTCCGGGCCCGCCGAGTACCAGCGGGTGTTCGACGCGTCGTGGAAGCTGGTCGGCCCGCTGGCGCTGTTCGCGCTGCTGGTCACCTGGACCGGCGTGCGCGTCTTCCTGCTGGTCGCCGTGCCGACGGGCGTCGCGGCCCTCCTCGTCGGACGGTGGGTGTGCCGCAGCTGGCTGCACCGGCAGCGGCTCGCCGGCGGGTGCGTGAGCCAGGTGCTGGCCATCGGGCTGCGCGAGCAGGTCGAGCGGCTGGTGCACGAGCTCAACGACCGGCCCTCCGGCTACCGGGTGGTGGGCGTGTGCGTCCCCACCAGCGACGGCCTGCGGCCCGGGGAGGAGATCCTCGGCGTGCCCATCCTCGGCGACCTGCGCACCGCGAGCACCATGGCCGCCCAGGTCGGGGCGGACTGCGTCGCCGTCAGCGGCTCCGACGCGATCACCGCCGACGTCGTGCGGCGCCTCGGCTGGGAACTCGAGCCCGCCGGCGTCGACCTCATGCTCACGGCCGAGCTGGCCGACGTCGCCGGCCCGCGCATCACGATCACCCCCGAACAGTCGGTGTCCCTGCTCCACGTGGACGCTCCCCGGTTCACGGGGCCGCGCTACCTCCTCAAGTCGGTGGTCGACTGGACGGGCGCCGCACTGATCACCTTGGTGATGCTGCCCGTCATGGGGGTGGTCGCGCTCGCGGTCAAGGTGACCAGCCCCGGCCCGGTGCTGTTCCGCCAGGACCGCGTGGGCCGCGACGGGCACACGTTCGAGATGCTGAAGTTCCGCAGCATGCGCCCCGGCGCCGAACGGGAGCACCTGGTGCTCGCCGGGCGGCACGACGGCGACGGCGTCCTGTTCAAGCTGCGGGACGACCCGCGCGTCACTCCCGTCGGCCGCGTGCTGCGGCGGTACTCGCTGGACGAGGTGCCGCAGCTGTTCAACGTGCTCGCCGGGCAGATGTCGCTGGTGGGGCCGCGCCCGCCCCTGCCCGCCGAGGTGTCGCAGTACGAGGCGCGCGTGCGGCGCCGGCTGCGCGTGAAGCCCGGCCTCACCGGGCTGTGGCAGGTGGGCGGCCGCTCCGACCTGTCCTGGGAGGAGGGCGTCCGGCTCGACGTGTTCTATGCCGAGAACTGGACCGTCTTCGGCGACCTGCTGATCCTGGCCCGGACCGCGAAGGCCGTGCTCACCGGGCGCGGGGCGTACTGACCGTTCCTCGGCTCGCGGTGCCGGGATGTGAAATCCGCGTCACCATGCCGTTTCCGTGCAGGAGCCCTTCACAGGATCTGGCACGATTCTGCTCATGGCGAACCAGACCACCGCGCCGCCCCAGGGCGAGCTGAGCGCGATCGACCGCTTCTTCAAGATCACCGAGCGAGGCTCCACCATCGGCGCGGAGGTCCGCGGCGGCCTGGTGACCTTCTTCGCGATGAGCTACATCATCGTGCTCAACCCGCTGATCATCGGCACCGTGCAGGACGGCACGGGCCAGGTGCTCGGCGGCGGCGCGGAGGCGACGCCGGAGAGCCTCGGGATGGTCGCGGCCGCGACGGCCCTGGTGGCCGGAGTCGTGACGATCCTCATGGGTGTCGGGGCGAACTACCCCCTCGGCCTCGCGGCGGGGCTGGGGCTGAACGCCGTCGTCGCCTACTCGATCGCGGGGCTGCCGCAGGTCACCTGGGCCGACGCCATGGGACTCGTGGTGATCGAGGGCATCATCATCCTGATCCTCGTGCTCACCGGGTTCCGGGAGGCCGTGTTCCGCGCCGTGCCCGTGGAGCTCAAGACGGCGATCAGCGTCGGCATCGGCATGTTCATCGCGCTCGTCGGTCTCGTCAACGCCGGGTTCGTCGTGCCGGGCGAGGGCACCGTCCTCGCGCTCGGCAACCTCGGCACGTGGCCGATCCTCGTGTTCGTCGTCGGCCTGGTGCTCACCATCGTGCTGTTCGTCCGCAAGGTGCGCGGCGCCATGCTCGTCGCGATCATCACGGCGACGGCGCTGGCCGTCGTGCTCGAGAACACGCTGCACATCGGCACCAAGGGCGGCGGCAACCCGAACGGCTTCAACCTCAACGCCCCCACGTTCAACGGCGTCGTCACGACGCCGGACCTGGGCCTGATCGGCCAGTTCTCCCTGCTCGGCTCGTTCGAGAACATCGCCGCCGTGTCGGTCGTCCTCATCGTGTTCTCGCTGCTCATCGCCGACTTCTTCGACACGATGGGCACGATGGTCGCCGTCGGCGCCGAGGGCAAGCTGCTCGACAAGGAGGGCAACCCGCCCCGCACCCGCGCCATCCTCGTGGCCGACTCGCTCGCCGCCGTCCTGGGCGGCGTGGGCAGCACGTCGTCCAACACGGCGTACGTGGAGTCGACCACCGGTGTGGGTGCCGGCGCCCGCACCGGCTTCGCCGCCGTCGTCACCGGCGTCGCGTTCCTGCTCGCGACGTTCCTGTCGCCCGTCGTCGCGCTGGTGCCCTACGAGGCCGCCGCGCCGGCCCTCGTCTTCGTGGGCTACCTGATGATGGCGCAGGTGGCGGGCATCTCCTGGCGCAACGTGGAGATCGCGATCCCGGCGTTCCTCACGATCATCATCATGCCGTTCACGTACTCCATCGCCGACGGCATCGGCGCCGGGTTCATCGCGTTCGTGATCATCAAGCTCGCGCTCGGCAAGGTGCGTCAGATCCACCCGCTCATGTGGGTCGCCTCGCTGATGTTCGTCGTGTACTTCACGCTCGAGCCGATCCAGAACGCGCTCGGCCTGGGCGTCTGACGATCCATGCCCGACGGCCCCGGCCCGGTCCTTCGCGACCGGTCCGGGGCCGTCGTCCCGAGCGGGTGAAATGTTCTGCGGCTTCTGCCCTGTTGTGGCGGTTTTGCGGGCGGAAGTGTGACCGAACCGTGGGCACGGGCTCTGGTGTGGCGCGCTCGCGCCGCTACGATTGCCCCGGCCGCCTGGGATCTGCCCGGCGGTCGACTCGGGAAAGCCCTCTCGGACGAGACGTGCACCCGCCCCCGACCGAGGATTGAAACGCATGCCTGCACCCGCCGACCGTCGCCGGTCGTTGGCGACCGCGCGCAAGGCGCTGTGGCACCTGCGGCACGGTGGGGTGGCCCAGCTGCGCACGTTCCTGCGACGGCGCCGCGCTGTCGGTGACCAGTCGTCCGGGGCCGGGCGCATGACGGCGGACGGGCTGACCTTCGACGCGTGGATCACGCCGCGTCGGGACCCGGCGCGCACGCTGCGCGTGGGCGTGGTCCTGGACGACTTCTCGCGGCTGGCGTTCGGGTTCGAGTGGGAGCAGGTGCTCCTCAAGCCGTCGTCGTGGCGCGAGCAGCTCGAGGGCCTCGACCTCGTCTTCGTGGAGTCGGCGTGGCGTGGCAACGGCGGGGCGTGGCAGTACCACCTCACCGGTCCTTCGGCCCCGCGGCCCGCGCTGGTCGAGGTGCTGGACGCCGCCCGCGAGCAGGGCATCCCGACGGTCTTCTGGAACAAGGAGGACCCGGTCCACTTCGAGGACTTCGTCGACACGGCCGCGCTGTTCGACCGCGTGTACACGACGGACGTCGGGCGCCTCGACGCCTACCGCGAGCGGCTCGGTCACGACCGCGTCGGGGTGCTGGAGTTCGGCGCGCAGCCGGCGATCCACAACCCGGTGCGCACGCACGGCGACGGACCGGGGCGCGACGTCGCGTTCGCCGGCACGTGGTTCGCGCACAAGTACCCGGAGCGCCGGGAGCAGGCGGAGATGCTGCTGGGCGGAGCCCTGGACGTGTCGCCGCGCATGGCCACGGGCCTCGAGATCTTCTCCCGCTTCCGTGGGCAGGGGGACCAGTACGAGTTTCCGGAGCCGTTCGCGTCGCGGGTCGTCGGGTCGCTCGACTACGCGCAGATGCTCACCGCGTACCGGGACTACAAGGCGTTCCTCAACGTGAACTCGGTGGTGGACTCGCCGAGCATGTGCGCGCGGCGGATCTTCGAGATCACCGCCTGCGGCACGCCCGTCGTGACGGCGCCCAGCGCCGCGACGGGGGAGTTCTTCCCGGCCGACGAGGTCTTCGCGGTGACGACGCGCGCGGAGGCCGGCGATACCGTGCGCGCCCTCGTGCGCTCGCCCGAGCTGCGTGACCGTGCCGTCCACCGGGGGCAGCGGCGCATCTGGCGAGAGCACACGTACGGCGCGCGGGTGCAGCGCGTGCTGCACGACGTCGGCCTGGCGCGATCGGCGGAGGTGGACCGGCCGAGCGTCACGGCGCTGGTGTCGACCAACCGGCCGCACCGCCTGGACGACGTGCTGCGCACCGTCGGCGCCCAGGTGGGGGTGCAGGTGCAGCTCGCGCTCCTGACGCACGGGTTCGAGGTGGACGACGCCGAGGTGCGCCTGCGCGCCAAGGAGGCGGGCGTCGAGGACCTGGTGCTGCTGCACGCGGGTACCGACGTGCCGCTGGGCGGTTGCCTCAACCTGCTCCTGGACGCGGCCGACGGCGACGTCGTCGCCAAGCTGGACGACGACGACCTGTACGGGGCCGAGTACCTGTCGGACCAGCTGTATGCCCTGGCGTACAGCGGCGCGGACGTCGTGGGCAAGCAGGCGCACTACATGTACCTCGAGGGTCACGACGCGACCGTGCTGCGCTTCGCGGAGCGCGAGCACCGCTTCACCGACTTCGTCATGGGCCCGACGATCGTCGCGCGGCGCGAGACGGCTGCCGCGGTCCGGTTCGGCGAGACGTCGACGGGCGAGGACACCGCGTTCCTGCGCGGCGTCGTCGACGCCGGGGCCCGGATCTACTCCGCCGACCGCTTCAACTTCGTCCAGGTGCGTTCCGGCGAGGGCCGGCACACCTGGACCGTCACCGACGCCGAGCTGCTCGCCAGCGGTTCGGTCGCCTTCTACGGACGTGCCGACCGGCACGTCCTCGTCTGAACAGGGACATGCGATGGAGATCAACACCGTCGGAGTGATCGGCCTGGGCTACATCGGCCTGCCGACCGCCGCCATCCTGGCGTCGAAGGACGTCAAGGTCATCGGGGTGGACGTGAGCCCCCGGACCGTCGAAGCGGTCAACCGCGGTGACGTGCCGTTCGTGGAGCCCGACCTGGCGACCTATGTGGCCGGTGCGGTGCAGCAGGGGACGCTGCGCGCGACGGGCACGCCGGAGCCGGCGGACGCCTTCATCGTCGCCGTGCCGACGCCGTTCCAGGGCGACCACGAGCCGGACCTGTCGTACATCGAGGCGGCGGCGAAGGCACTGGCCCCGCAGCTCCGCGGCGGCGAGCTCCTCATCCTCGAGTCGACGTCCCCTCCCGGCGCGACGCAGAAGATGGCGGAGTGGGTGCTCGAGGTGCGCCCCGACCTCAGCCTCGACGGCTCGGAGGATCGCCCGCAGATCCACGTGGCGCACTGCCCGGAGCGGGTGCTGCCGGGCCGCGTGATGATCGAGCTGGTCACCAACGACCGCATCGTCGGTGGGCTCACCCCCGAGGCGGCGCAGATCGCGAAGGACCTGTACGCGGTCTTCTGCCAGGGCGAGATCCTGCTCACCGACGCCGTGACGGCCGAGATGGCGAAGCTGGTCGAGAACTCCTTCCGCGACGTCAACATCGCGTTCGCCAACGAGCTCTCCCTCATCTCGGACAAGCTCGGCATCGACGTGTGGGAGCTCATCCGCCTCGCGAACCACCACCCGCGCGTGAACATCCTGCAGCCCGGTCCGGGCGTAGGCGGCCACTGCATCGCCGTGGACCCGTGGTTCATCGTCGACGCCGACCCCGAGCAGGCACGCCTGATCCGCACCGCGCGTGAGGTCAACGACAGCAAGCCGCAGTGGGTCATCGACCAGGTGGTGGCAGCGGCTGAGGGGATCGAGTCGCCGACCATCGCCGCCCTGGGCCTCGCGTTCAAGGCCGACATCGACGACCTGCGCGAGTCACCGGCACGCCGCATCGTCGCCGACCTGGCGGACCGCCTCCCGCACGCGGAGATCGTGGTAGTCGAGCCCCACATCGAGACTCTTCCTCCGGAGCTCGCCAACCGGCGCAACGTGGGCCTGAGTGGACTCGCCGACGCGACCGCGGCGGCCGACGTCATCGTTGTCCTGGTGGACCACACGGAGTTCAAGGGACGTGTCACCTCGCTCGACCCGGAACATGCTGTGCTCGTCGACACTCGTGGGATTGTCCGTTGAGGCGAGGAGGTCTCGCCACCGGTCCGATCCGACGTTGGAGGATTCCCGCCGCCGCGGTGGTGGTCGCGGTCATCCTCGGCTTCTCGCTGGTGGAGAGCCCGTGGCGTGCAACGCTAGTGAGCGCCGCGGTGGCGGCCCTGCTGGTTGGCGCGTGGAGGGCCGCGAGCCGGGTCCTGGCCGCCTCACGCCGACAGGAGCGTATCCTGCGTGAGGTGGTCGAGCGGCAACGACGCGATACCCATGTCGTGCACGCGATCGCGGGGACGACCGGGCGCACGGCGCCCCAAGTGCGCGCGATCCGTGCGGCGCTCGAGGCGCAGCCTCCCATGCCCGTCGTGACCCAGGTCGCGGCGCCGACGAAGAAGCCCGCGCCTCAGCGTGCGCCGGACCGGTTCCCGACCTTTCCGCCGTTACTCTCGCCCGGTGGGGATCCCCGCCGCGGCCAGGTCCGGGCGGCCGTCATCCTGGACGAGTTCTCCGCGTCTGCGTTTGAGCCCGAGTGGGATCAGCTTCCCGTGACGCCGACCGGCTGGCGGCAGGAGCTGGACGAATTCCAGCCAGACCTCTTGTTCGTCGAGTCAGCGTGGAACGGGAACGACGGCGCCTGGCTCTACCATGTAGTAGGGACCTCAGCGCCACGGCCGGCCCTCGTCGACCTGGTGGAGGAGTGTAAGCGGCGGGGCATCCCGGCCGTGTTCTGGAACAAGGAAGACCCGCCGCACTTCGAGGACTTCCTCGACACCGCGCGACTCTTCGACCACGTCTTCACGACCGACGTCAACTGTGTCGACGAATACCGTGAACGACTCGGTCACGATCGGGTGGGAGTGCTGGCGTTCGCGGCGCAGGCGCGCGTCCACAACCCGGCGCGACCGGGCAAGGTGCTTCGCGACCGTGAGGTGGCGTTTGGCGGTATGTACTTCCGCCACAAGTACCCGGAGCGTCGCCGGCAGCTGGAGTTCCTGCTCCCTGCTGCGGCCAAGCATCAGCTCGACATCTTCTCGCGTCACAGCGGGGGCAACGAGGACTATCTGTTCCCGGCGCCGTACGACGGCTTCGTCCGCGGCAGCCTCAGCTACCCGGAGATGCTGCACGCATACCACCGCTACAAGATCTTCCTCAACGTCAACTCGGTGGTTGACTCGCCGAGCATGTGCGCGCGACGGATCTTCGAGGTGACGGCGTCGGGGGCGTCGATCGTCACGCCTCCCTCTCCCGCGGTCCGGACATTCTTCCCCCACGGGGAGATCACGACCGTGGCAACCGAGATGGATGCCAAGCACGCCTTCCGTGGGCTACTGCGGTCCGAGGAGTTCCGCCAGCGCCAGGTGCACCTCGCGCAGCGGCGGATCTGGGAGGAGAACACCTACACGCACCGTGTGGGACAGGTGCTCGAGGCGGCCGGGATCGCGGACCCGATCAGCAGCCGGTCGGTCTCACTGATCGCACCGACTATCCGGCCGCAGAACGTCTCCATGATCCTGGAGAACGCGGCGCGGCAGCGCGGTGCCGAAGTTGAGCTGGTGGTGCTGAGCCACGGCTTCGAGCTCGAGAAGGCGGACGTCGAGGCACGCGCGAAGGAGCTCGGCATCGAGTCGCTGGTGCTTCTCAAGGCAGACAAGGACAAGACGCTCGGTCACGCCCTCAACCGGCTCGTGGACGCGGCGTCCGGGGATCTCGTCTCCAAGATCGACGACGACGACTACTACGGGCCCAACTATCTCCGCGACCTGGTGAACGCCCACTACTTCTCTGAGGCGGAGGTCGTCGGCAAGGCGGCCTCCTACATCTACTTCGAGTCGCAGAACGCCACGGTGATCAGCTACGAGGCGCACGAGCACCGCTACACGGACTTCGTGCGGGGAGCGACCCTAACGGGTGCTCGGGACATCTTCCGGAAGGTGGGATTCGACGACGTGCCCCGGTCGGAGGACTCCAGGTTCCTGCGCAAGCTCAGTGCCGAAGGCGGTCGCGTCTACGCCGCGGACCGGTTCAACTTCGTGATCCGCCGGTCGGCTCAGCCGGGTGCCCATACCTGGCAGGTCGGGGACGACGAGCTCTTCTCCTCCGGGCGGTTTGTCCTCACGGGGTCGCCGATCGAGCACGTCAGCATCTAGCAGCGCGGCCGCAAAGGAGCAGAAGTTGACGACGGTTTCCCTCTCGGGCCAGCAGGTCATGGAGCTGACCCGGACGCAAGAGGGCCCAGTCCCTCTGAAGTACCTGTACCTCGAGCCGGCGGTCGAGAGCGACGAGCTGTTGGTCATGTTCTCGGGCTTTCACGGACGAGAGACCGAGGGCATCCCTGGCATGTTCAATTACGTGCGTGCCGTCGAGTCGGTCGAGATGCACCGGCTCTTCATCCTCGACGACTACCAGGGGCTTCCCTGCTACTACATCGGGCGTGGAGGCCGGCGAGACTACGAGGTCGCGGTCGCGACGCTGATCTTCGACCGGATGGCCGCCCTGGGCATCGAGGCCAGGAAGGTGACGCTCGCCGGGTCGTCCAAGGGCGGGAGCGCCGCGGTCTACTTCGCGGTGCGCTACGGGTTCGGCCGCGCGCTGCCCGGGGGAGCCCAGTACCGGGTCGGTTCCTACCTGCACGGGCTGAGCAGCTGGTCCCGGAACGAGCTGCTGTCACCGATCTGCGGCACGACCGACGTCGAACGCGCCAGGGACGAGCTGGACACGGTGTTCGCGGACGCAGTTCGTGGTGGCTCGCGAGAGACGTGCGTGACGATCCACATCGGGAGCGGTGATCCGACGAGGGAGAAGCACATCGCACCGCTGGTCGAGGACCTGGCCGAGCGTGGGATCGACCACCGTGTCGAGGTCGACGACTACGCGAACCACGGCGAGCTCGCGACCTACTACCCGCCGTTCTTGCTCCGCGAGCTCGGACGGGTGTCGGGCGCCTGACGAAAGCGCTCCAGCGCCGCCACCTCGTACGCCGCGACGAGTCGTCTGGTGAGGGAGTCGGGGTCGAAGGTGAGCTCGGCGATGCGGCGGTGCGCGTAGGAGTACTCGTCAGCGATCTCGGGATTGTCCAGGGCGCGTGTGCACGCACCGAAGAAGTCCTCGCCCATCACCCGTTCGCCGGGTCGACCGTAAAGCGCGGAGCGGGCATCCCCGAACGGCGCCATCGCGTACGAACCGATCTGCCGGGTCATGACCGTCGGGATGCCGCTGATCATAGCGTCCACGGCGGCGCGCCCTGGTGCGATGACGGCGGCGGCCCGCGCGTACTGTACCGCGAGCCCGGCAGCGTCCAACCAACCCAGCAGGGAGATCGGCGGGGCGCCCGGGTGGCTCCAGCGCCTGGCGATTGTCGCTACGAGGTCGCGGACACCGGTCCCCGTGCCGGCGATCGCCACGTCCCAGCGTCGGTCGCCGCGGTCGTTGGCTGCGGTGACGAACTCGTCCAGAAGCTGGGCGACCGGGGCGAAGTCGCGATCGATCCGTGAGACGACGAGCAGCGTCCGTCTCCCCGAGGGGTTGGCCCGGCGTGCGACGTCGGGCGTCAGCTTCCGGTGATTCTCGATCGTGCGGACGGCTGCCGGGTCGACGCCCGGCACAGCCTTGAGGCGGTCGGTGATGGCGTCGGTGACCCCGATGATCACGGACGCGTCTTGGTGCCAGGCCTGGACGTCGTCCAGGTACCACCCGTGGATGGTCGCGACGAGCGGTACCTGCCACGCCTTCGCGGCCTGAACTGCGAAGGCACGCGCTGCGAAGGGGTGCGTATGGATGAGGTCCCAGGGGCCTTTCGCGCCGAGCTCGGCGATCGCTTCGTCAGGGTGCTCCAGAACGGACGGGAGGGTGTCGACCCCCGCTGCCTGGAGGCCGTCGAGGAAGGCCCCCGCCTTGCCGGTCACCGTGACATGGATGCCATAGGCGCGGGTCGCGAGCGCGGTCTCCTTGATGTGGTCGAACAGGCCGCCGCGGGCCGCGACGTACGTCGCCGGCATAAGGACGCGCATCCGGCCTACTGCCGCACTCCGGCGCTCAGCGCCTCTAGGGTGACTCGGGCCATCTCCTCGAGCGTCGCTGGCGCGAGCTTGCGCTTCTCATCGTGGTAAGTGAGGACGCGGGAGCTGCGTGCGTCGATGGCGCTGCCCTCCTCCATGAGGTCGCCGATGACCTTGAGCTGGCCCTCCCACTGCTGGGGGTGGGCGGTGTTGACGAGCGCCGTGATCCTCGGCCGGGGGCGACCGGGCGTCTGCGTGTGGGCGCGGACGTCGATCCGCGCTGGGTCGGGCTCACCGGAAGGGAACACGCGAGAGACGATCGCCCGGGTCGATGGGCTCTGCCTGTCGTGCCACCCCAGGTCGGGGTTCGACAGCACGGCGTGCCGCGCGTTCTCACGGATGGCCAGCTGGAGGGCGATGAACCCTCCGGCCCCGGAGCCCAGGTACACCCGCATTGACCCGTCGTCCCCGTCGACGTCGTTGATCAGCGCGAGAAGCGCGTCGATGCCGGAGGTGCGCTCGTCGCCCAGGCCCCAGCCGATGACCGGCGGGTCGTCGACGAGCAGGGTCGGGTCGTTGACGAACAGGAGGTTGGCGTGGTCGTCGAGATCGAGGTCGGTCCGGACCCAGGGCTTGTCGCGCACGTTGTTCGCGGTGAGCGTCTCGACGACGACGACTGTGGGCAGCGCGGAGTTTACGTAGCGGGCCTCGGAGACGACCTGCAGCGTGCCGACCGTCGACACCTCGCGGACGTCGTCCGAGTCCGTCGAGGGCTTGCTCGGCACGGGCTCGAGGTCGGCGACTGCCGAGGGCGGCTCGTGCTGCGCGGGCTGTGCCACCGGCGGCGGCGACGTGGGTGCCACGGTCCGGGTCTGCTGGCTGGTAGGCAGGGCGACCGGCGGGGCGCTCGACGCGAGCCGCGACCGGATACCGCGCGCGAGTGTCCGGTAGGTCTCGTCGTCGTAGTGGAACGGGGCGAGCCCCCACTTGTGGGCGACGTCGCCGTACACCGGCGAGGCGGTCAGACGCGGGGAGCCGAGGATCTGCTCGACGAATTGCAGGTAGCGCTCGAAGGCCTGGTTCGCCTGCTCTGCAGGGATTCCGTAGCTCGCGGGTGTCGGCCGCCCGTGAGTGTCCGTCGCCGCCCACGGCGGCGCGACCACCACGGACTTGCCGAGAAGCCCCGCCTGACCGAGCGTGTCGCGGAACTGCAGTGCGGCCACCTGCCACAGGGCGAAGTGCTCGTCGCTGCCGAACGGGACGTGGCGCAGCGCGTCACGTGCGATCTGCGTCGTGAGGCCGGCGCTGTCGAGCTCGACGGTACGGGTCAAGTACGCCCCGTTGGCGAACTCGAAGACCCCCGTGCGCTCGTCGGTGAGGTCCCAGAGGACGAGGTCGACGTCGGTGGCGGCCCGCAGGGAGGGGAAAAGGCTCCCGGAGATCGTCCCTTGGGTGATGCGCCGCTGGAATCGCGAACGGAGACGAGATAGGTCGATCCGGTATCCCGACGCCGGGCGGGCGGCAGCGATGAGGGACTGCCGCGGGACGTACCCCACGAGCTCCCACGATCCCTGTGGGAGGAACTCGAGGGCGTCCCGCGAGACGCAGGAACCGTAGATGAAGAGGCGCGAGGCGCTCATACGGCTAGGCCATCCTGGTCGTCGGCCGAGTCCCCCGACACCAGCCGTTCGATTCGCAGGACGATGCGCCCTGCAGCTGCCCCATCCCCGTACGGGTTCGCGGCCTGAGCCATCGCCTCATACGCCGCACGGTCAGTGAGGAGGGTCGTCACCTCGGCGACGATGCGCTCCTCGTCGGTACCGATGAGCTTCACCGTGCCCGCGTCGACCGCCTCGGGACGCTCCGTGTTCTCGCGCATGACCAGCACCGGCTTGCCGAGGCTCGGTGCCTCCTCCTGCACCCCACCGGAGTCGGTGAGCACCACCGTGGCGAGGGACAGGAGCCGTGTGAACTCGCCGTATGCCAACGGCTCCGTCACCGTGACGTTGTCGAGGCCCACGAGGTGCGGCAGAACGGCCTCGCGGACCACGGGGTTCCGGTGGGCGGGCAGCACGACCTGCACGTCAGGGAACGCTTTCGCGAGCCGTGCGAGGGCGCGGCCGACGCCCTCCATCGCGCCGCCCCAGTTCTCCCGGCGATGAGTGGTGACAAGGAGGATGCGGCTGCCGGAGTCGGCGAGGTCCTCCAGCAGCGGGTCCGTGAATGGGGTCTTCTTCTCGACCGTCATGAGCAACGCGTCGATGACGGTGTTCCCGGTGACGACGATGTCGTTGTCGGCGACCGACTCGCGCTGCAGGTTGGCTCTGCTGGTCGCGGTCGGAGCGAGGTGCAGGGCCGCGATCTGCGAGGTGATCTTGCGGTTCGCCTCCTCGGGGAACGGCGACAGGATGTTCCCAGAGCGGAGGCCGGCCTCGACGTGCACCACAGGGATGCCGCGGTGGAAGGCGGCAAGCGCGGCGGCCGTTGACGTCGACGTGTCGCCCTGCACGATCACCGCGGCGGGCTTCTCCGCCTCGAGCACCGGGTCGAGGCGCTCGAGCACGCGGGCCACGATCGTCGAGAGCGAGGCGCCGTGCTCGAAGATGTCGAGGTCGTGGTCGGGCGCGATCTCGAAGATCTCGTTGACCTGGTCCAGCATCTCGCGGTGCTGGCCGGTGACCACGGTGATCGAGTCGAGCACGTCGCTCGCCTCGATGGCCTTGATCACCGGGGCCACCTTGATGGCCTCGGGGCGGGTGCCGTACACCGTCATGATGCGCGGGCGTGAGGTAGCCACTATGTCTTGTCTCCTTGGTTGCGACGCCGCGACGTCATCGGCGGCCTCACGTGACGGGCAGTGTACAGACGCGACGAGCGCGGTTCCTCCACCTGGACCCGGGTCTGCTCGCGCTCGGCGAACGCGGTTTCGATGATGGTTCTCGCCTCGTCGGGCTTGTCCTTGGCCATAGCCCACGCCCACTTGCGATAGCGCAGCGCCACGTCCTCGGCCGGGCCGTCGAGCACCAGACGCCCGTGGTTGAGCCAGATCGCCCGCGTGCAGGACTCCTCGATGGTCTGGGCGGCGTGCGACACGAGGAACACCGTGCCGGCGCTCTTGCGCAGCCCCTGCATGCGGGCCTCGCTTCGCTCCTTGAACGCGGCGTCGCCGGTCGCGAGCGCCTCGTCGATGAGCAGGATGTGCGGGTTGGACGCGGTAGCGATAGCGAAGCGTAAGCGGGCACCCATGCCGGACGAATACGTCTTCATGGGCAGGTAGATCGACTTGCCGAGGCCCGCGAGCTCCTTGACCTCCGGGACGGCGGCCTCCGCCTGCGCCGGCGTGAGCCCCATGGCGAGGCAGCCCAGCCGGATGTTCTCCTCGCCCGACAGGTCGGGCACCAGGGCAGCGTTGACGCCGATGAGCACGGGCGTGCTCTCGGCCAGCACACGCCCCTTGGCGGGGTTCTCCAGTCCGGCGATGATGCGCAGCAGCGTGCTCTTGCCGGAGCCGTTCTGCCCCACGAGGCCGATCTGCTCGCCCGACTTCGCCACGAACGAGATACCCGAGAGCGCGCGCACGGTCACCTTGGGGTCGTTGCCCAGCACGGTGCGCGCGGCGCGGACGACGGGGTTGACGCGACGCTTGCGTTCCGCGGCGTCCGTCGAGGGCACGCGGTACCGGACGCTCACGTCCTGCACGGCCACGGTCGCCTGCGCGAAGGGGTCCGCGACGGCGAGGTCAGACACGCCCATAGGACTCCTCCGCCCGCCAGAACACGAGGAACCCGATCAGCAGCGTCCCCAGCGACCAGGCACCGAGCCCGATCCACGTCGACATGGCGGGGACGACGCCGTACAGCAGGGTGTCCCGGGCGGCGTTGAGCACCATGTACATCGGGTTGGCCTCCATGACCCCGACGATCCACGGGAAGTTCGAGAAGCGGTCGATCGAGAAGAAGACCGCCGACCCGTACAACCAGAACCGCATGGCGACGCCGATGAGCTGGTTGAGGTCCGGCACTGCCGCCGCCGCGCGTGCCAACAACAAGGACAGCCCGGTGACGAACACGACCTGAAGGCCGAGGACGGCGGGGAACAGGGCCGCTGCCGCCGTCCAGTGCTCCTGCTCGGGCAGCACCAGCAGCAGCACGAACATCGCCGCGAGCGTCGGGACGAGGTTGAGGACGCCGCGCAGCACCACCGAGATCGGCAGGGAGGCCCTGGGGAAGGTGAACGCGCGGATGAGATTGCGCCCGCTCGGGATCGCTTTGGCCCCGCCCGTCACGCACTGGGTGGTGAACTGGAACAGGAAGACCCCGATGACCAGATAGCCGAGGAAGTTCGGGATTCCCATGTCGGCGCCGAGCACCTTGCCGAAGATCAGGTAGTACGCGACGCCGTCGAGCATGGGCTTCAGCACCAGCCACGCCTGCCCCAGCAGCGTCTCGCGCGTGCCGCTGGTGACCTTGGCCCGGGCCTCGGCCCACAGGAAGTGCCGACGCTTCCACAGCTGCGACAGGTAGGTGCGGACCGGGGGCCGGGCGCCCACCTGGGAGAGCCGGCCGGTGGAGACCACCTCGAGCGTGGAGGCCTGCTTGCCGAAGAGCTCGGCGTACAGGTCGGCAGGGCGCGTCCCCGCGCCCTGCTGAACATCAGCCTCGTACGTCATCGCCCCGCATCTTAGAGTGAGCGCGGGCGGTCCACGGACGCGCTGTCATCCCACGGATGCCTCGACGAAGGGCAGCGAACGTGCAGATCTCGGTGATCGGTCTCGGGTACCTCGGAGCGGTGCACGCCGCGAGCATGGCGAAGCTGGGCCACCACGTGGTGGGTGTCGACGTCGACACGGATCGGGTGGAGGCGCTCGCCGCGGGCAAGGCGCCGTTCTTCGAACCGGGCCTGGACGACCTGTTGTCCCAGGTCATGGCCACGGGCAGGCTCACGGTGTCTACCGAGATGTCGGCCGTGGAGGGGTCCCGGGTGCACTTCGTGTGTGTCGGCACGCCACAGCGCAGCGACGGCCAGGCCGCCGACCTGACGTACGTCGACGCCGCCGTCGAGGAGCTCGTGAGGCACCTCGGGGCGGGTGACGTCGTGGTGGGGAAGTCCACGGTTCCGGTGGGCACCGCGCAGCGGCTGTCCGACCTCGTGGCCACCTCCCGGCCCGATGCCGCGCTCGCCTGGAACCCGGAGTTCCTGCGCGAGGGGTTCGCGGTGCAGGACACGCTGCACCCCGACCGGCTCGTCTACGGCCTGCCCGACGGCGAGGCGGGGGAGCGGGCCGCGGTGGTGCTCGACGAGGTGTACGCGACGCTGCTGGCGGAGGACGTGCCGCGCATCGTCACCGACTATCCGACGGCCGAGCTGGTGAAGGTGGCGGCGAACTCGTTCCTCGCCACCAAGATCTCGTTCATCAACGCGATGGCGGAGCTGTGCGAGGTGGCCGGGGGCGACGTCGCGCGGCTCGCCGACGCGATCGGGTACGACGCCCGCATCGGACGCCGGTTCCTCAACGCCGGCCTGGGCTTCGGCGGCGGCTGCCTGCCCAAGGACATCCGCGCGTTCCGTGCCCGTGCCGACGAGCTGGGCGCGGGCGACGCCGTCGCATTCCTGGGCGAGGTGGACGCCATCAACACGCGCCGCCGCCGCCGCATGGTCGAGCTGGCGGTCGAGGTGCTCGGGGGCATGGTCGAGAGCGCCGAGGTCACGGTGCTGGGCGCGGCGTTCAAGCCCGACAGCGACGACGTGCGCGACTCGCCCGCCCTGGACGTCGCCGCCCGCCTGGCCGAGCTGGGCGCCGTCGTCACGGTGCACGACCCGCAGGCCATCGACAACGCCCGCGCCAAGCAGCCGCAGCTGCACTACGAGCGCGACCTGGAGGCGGCGCTCGCCGGCGCGGACGCCGTCCTGCTCCTCACGGAGTGGAAGCAGTACCGCGACCTCGATCCCGAGCGCGTGGGCACGCTCGTGGCGCAGCGCACCATCCTGGACGGACGCAACGCCCTGAGCCGCACGATGTGGACGGACGCCGGCTGGCAGTACCGCGCCCTGGGGCGCCGCTGACGGGCAGCGCTTCTCAGGACCTCGTCGGCGCGTAGCCCGTGCCGTACCGCTCCACGTTCTCGTCCAGCGTGTCCTCGCGCACGGCCCGGCCGAGCTCGGCGGTCCGCGCCTCGTCGACGAGGTTGACGGACGCGCCGTCGACGGTGCCGAACCCCGTGATGGGCACCATCAGCCCGACGACGTCGTCGCGGTCGAGGCGGGTGGCGAGCGGCACGAGGTCGAAGAGGTCCACGGCGTCGAGCGACCCCGTGATCTTGACGTTCCCGGCCATGAGCGGGATCAGCTCGGCGAGCGACGCGGGGTCGTCGGCACGCTCCGCGATGCCGGCGAGAATGCCGGTCACGGCGGCGCGCTGCCGCTCGGTGCGGTCGAGGTCGCCCAGCGGCAGCGTCTTGCGCTCGCGCACGTAGATGAGGCCGTCGGTGTTCTCGAGCGTCACGTCGCCCTCGGGGAATTCGACCACCCGGCCGGTGCTCTGCACGGTGACCCGGCTCGCGTGCTGGTTCTCCACCTTGATCCCGTCGAGGGCGCGGGTGAGAGCGATGAACCCGTTGAAGTTGGTCTGCATGACGGCGTCGATCTCCGCGCCGCCCAGCACCCCGGAGACCGTGTCGACGAGGGTGTCCGTGCCGCCACGCGCGAACGCGGAGTTGATCTTCCCCTCGCCGAGCCCGGGGATCGGCACGTGCATGTCCCGCGTGAACGAGACGAGGTACAGCGCGGACCGGTCGGCGGGCGCGTGCGCCAGCATGATCGTGTCCGCGTTGCCGCCCAGGCTCTGCGGGTCGCGGGAGTCCGTGCCGATGAGGAGCACGGTGGTCGCACCCTCGCCGAGAGGGTCGGGCGCCTCGCTGGGCGACGGCGACGGGCTGGGCGACGGCGTCTCGACCGTCGCCCGCACGGACGGCACGGTGGACGGCGCGGCGTCCTCGGCCGACGACGGCGTGCACGCGGCGAGCATCACGGCGAGCGAGGCCGTCAGGCCGACGAGCGCGCCCCGGCGCGGGGTCCTGCGGGTCACGGGACGTCCTTCCTGGGGGTGGCGAGTCGCGCGTATACGCCGGCGTACCTGCCCACGAGCCGCTCCCACGTGCGCTCGGCGGCCACGCTCCGCCCGGCGGCGACGAGCGCGGCGCGGTGGTCGGCGTCGTCGAGCACGCGCGCGACGGCGTCGGCCCAGGCGTCGGTGTCGTCGGGGTCCACGAGGGCGCCGGCGGGGGAGCCGCCGGCCGGCTCGAGCGGCGACAGCACCTCGGCCAGCGCGGGCAGGTCGCTCGCGACGACGGGGCGGCCGAGGGCCATCGCCTCGACGGGCTTGAGCGGGGTGACGAGCCGGGTGACGCGGTCGGGGCGGCGCGGCACCAGGACGACGTCGAGGGCGGCGAGGTAGGTGCGTGCCACGTCGCGGGGCACGCGGCCGGGCAGCAGGGCGTGCTCGCCCAGCCCGAGCTCGGCGGCGAGCCGCAGCAGCCGGGGCCGGTCGACGCCGTCGCCCACGACGAGGGCGGACACGTCGATGCCGCGCGACCGCAGCAGGGCGACGGTGCGCAGCACGGTGTCGAGGCCCTCGTACCCGACGACGCTGCTCACTGTGCCGACGACGAACGACGCGGTGCGCAGCCCCAGCGCGGCCCGCGCCTCGGTGGCCGACGGCGCGGGTTCCAGCAGGGCGGCGTCGACGGCGTTGGGCACCACGGTGATGCGGGCGCCGGGCACGCCGCGGCCGATCAGCTCGTCGCGCATCGTGCCGCTGAGGGTGACGACGTGGTCGGCTGCCAGGGCCAGCGCCGTCTCCTTGGCCCGCAGCAGGGCGAAGCGCTCGGACGCGGCGGCGCGCTCGCGCGCCTCGGGAGTCGGGTGCGAGGCGGCCCACGTCTCCTCCGGAAGCCCCCGCACCTCGTACACCCAGGGCAGGCCGAGGCGTCGTGCGGCCGCGCGGGCGGCGTCGCCGGTGGTCCACGGGGTGGTGGCGTGCACGACGGCGGGACGCGCCTCCTCGAGCGCGCGGACCAGCAGGTCCACGCCGTCCGCGGCCCGACGGCGGTGGTCGGCCGGCAGCGATCGCGGCACGAGGCGCCGGTACCGCACGCCGTCCACCAGGTCCTCGCCACGCGCGCCGAGCGCCCCGATCATCAGGGGGTAACCCGCGCGGGTGGTCGCGGTGACCGGGTGCCCGGCCGCCCGCTGCGCCGTGAGGATCGCGTGCGTGCGCAGCGTGTAGCCGCTCTGCGTGTGCGGCAGCGAGTTGGTCAGGTGGTGATGCACGGGGAGGGAAATTTCACCCTGTCCGAGTTGCGAAGATTTTTCACCCGCTTGCCTCCGGAAACCGTCCGGATGATGAGACGTTTCAGGCGGGGTCGGGGCCTCCAGGAGCGCGACCTGCGCCAGCAGCGACTCCCGGACGCGGCGCCCGGAGCGGGTCGTCGGTGCCGCGGCGCGGACGGCGGAGACGTCGCCCGCCTGCCACGCGGCGCGCAGCCGCCCCGCCTCCCCGGTGGTCCCGTCGCCCAGCAGCCGCTCCACCCGCGGCACGACGACGGCGCTGACCCGTGCGGGGGTGCGGCGGGCCGCCTGCAGCACCAGCCAGGCCGGGTCGGTGAGCAGCGTGCCGCCGACGAACGAGGCGGCCAGGCGGGCGTTGCGCGCGAGCTCGCCCCACCGCGTCATCGGGCGCCCTCGGTCGCGCGGAGCGGGCCGACCAGCGACCCGAGCAGGTCGAGGTACCGCTCGGCGAGGACGTCGTCGTCGGCGTTCTCCGCCACCCACCGCGCGGCGAGCGGGTCCGCCTCGGGCACGGTGCCCGAGGAGGCCCAGCCCGACCACAGCTCGGTGAGCGCGTCGACGTCACCGGGCGGCACCACCGACCCGGCGCCCGAGCGGCTGACCAGGGCCGCCGCCTCGCCCGCGACGCAGGCGGTGGCGTAGGCGCCGGAGGCCATCACCTCGTACAGCTTGGACGGCACGGTCCACTCCAGGGGCTTCCAGTCGCGCAACGACACGACGACGGTGTCCGCCCATGCGTAGTAGCGGCGGACCTCCTCGTGCGGCACGGGACCGACGAACGTCACGGGCGCGTCGAGCTCGGCCGCGAGGTTCTCCAGGAACGGCACGCGGGCGCCGGCGCCGACGATGCGGACGTCCAGCGGCAGCCCGCGTCGCGCGACGTTGGCCGCCGCCCGCACCACCGACTGCAGGTCCTGCGCCCGGCCGACCGTGCCGGCATACACCGCGCGCAGCGGGCGGGCCGGGGGGAGGGCGTCGGAGTCCCGCGGGTCGGGCTCGGGCGCGTCGTCGGCCGTCAACGGCTGGAACGACGTGCCGTTGCGCACCACCGCCACGTGCCTCACACCCCGCTCGAGCAGCACCTGGGCGAAGGTCTCGGTGGTGGTCACGACGGCGTCCGCCCGCGCCTGCAGCCGCGACACCGCGCGGTGCACGACGGCGCGCGCGCCGGCCAGCAGCCGGGAGGTGAGGGAGCGCCGCGCGTCGAGGACGCCGCTGGGTTCGATGAGGTCCGGCCAGGCGTCGCGCATCTCGATCACGAGCCGCGCGCGCAGCGCGCGCGCCAGCAGCCAGGCCGCGAACATCGACGGGATGCCGGGCACCGTGCCCACCACGACGTCGGGCCGCTCCGGGCGGTGCCGGAAGAACCGCAGCCCGAGCACCACGGCGCTCCCGGCGGCGACGGCCTGGTCGATCGTGCGCGAGAGCAGGTCGGCCGCATGCGGGCGGAACCTCGTGCGCACCACGCGCTCACCGTGCCGGCCCCGGGAGACCGACCCGGGACGGTAGGCGGCCCGTGCGTCCTGCAGCCTGCCGGTCGGGTAGTGCGGGGGAGGGGTCAGGACGGCGACGTCCACGCCCGCCTCGAGGAGCCGCGGCGTCAGGGTGTCCCAGCGCCGCTGCGGGGCACCGTGCTCGGGCGGGTAGTGGTGCGTGACGAGCAGCACGCGCGGACGCGACGGCGTCGCCGTCGACCTGGTGCCCCGCATCGTCCTCGCCTCGCCTCGCTCGTCGTGCCCCGCGCAACCGTCCCGCGGTGCACGGGCGAATGCTACGGCGCAAAGCGTCACGGTCGGAACACAGGATCTCCGCGATCCGAGCCGTAGGATTCCGCCCTGTGAGCCGAGCCTCCGTCGACCCGACGACCTCCCCTGCGCCCGCCGGGGCGCCGTCCCCCCGCCGTCACGCCCGCACCGGGTCGCGCAGCACGCGCCGCGTGCTCGCCGTGGTCGGCGTGGTCGTCCTGGTGCTCGCCGCCGCGGGGTTCGGCGCGGCGTGGTGGTTCCAGCGGAGCCTGGACTCCAACATCGAGCGGCTGGGCGACCCGTTCGCGGCGATCGAGACGCCCGAGGGCGAGGCCGCCGAGCCGGCGGAGGAGAACGAGGCCGTCAACCTCCTGGTGCTGGGCTCGGACAGCCGGATCTCCGCCGGTGACCCGTCGCAGTGGGAGGCCGGCGCGCAGCGCACCGACGCGATCATGCTCGTGCACCTGCCGGAGGACCGGAAGAGCGCCCAGGTGGTCTCCATCCCGCGCGACTCGTGGGTGGACATCCCCGGGCACGGCGAGGCCAAGATCAACGCCGCGTTCTCCTACGGCGGCCCGTCCTTGATGATCCAGACGGTCCAGGACCTCACCGGTGTGCAGATCGACCACTTCGTGGTCACCGACTTCGAGTCGTTCACGGCGATGACGGACGCCCTCGACGGCGTGCGCATCCGCGTGCCGGAGGACATCGGCGACGGCGACCAGGTCTTCTTCCACAAGGGCGTGCACATGATGTCCGGCGAGGAGGCGCTGAAGTACACGCGCCAGCGGCACGGCCTGAACAACGGCGACTTCGGCCGCGTGCAGCGCCAGCAGAACTGGATGCGCGCCATCCTCGCCAAGGTCAACAACAACCGGAACGACGTCGGCATGATGTCCGACTTCTTCACCACGGTCAGCAAGTCGGTGGCCGCCGACGACGGCTTCACCATCGACCGGATGCGCAACCTCTACATGAGCGCGCGCGGGCTCAGCACCAACGACGTCGACTTCATGACCGCCCCGTACTCGGGCACCGGCCGGAGCGACGACGGGCAGTCGATCGTCGTGCTCGACCGGGCGCGCTTCGACCCGCTCATGGAGGCGATCGCGAACGACGAGGCCGGGCACTACGTCGAGGAGCACGCCGACGACCTCGAGGTGCTCCCGGCCACGGTCAAGTAGCCATCGGGTCGTCGACGGCGGTCCGGCGCTCGCGCGGGCCCGCCCTGGCCACGGTGCTGACGGTCCTGGCGCTGGTCCTGCTCGGGTCGGTGCTGGCGGCCTGCGGGCCGGCGGCCGGCCCGGGCGCCGCCGCGGGGGCGTCGTCGCACCCGACCGCCACGGCGGAGGACCCGACCGCGGCGCCCGCGCCGTCGGCGCACCCGGTGCCCACGTGCCCGTGGGGCGGGCGGCTGGACCGCCCGGACCCCACCGTCCGCGCCGCCTACGCCGTGACCGGCTACTTCGTGCTCACGGACCCCGACCGCTGCGCCACCCGCGCCAAGGTGCAGGGCGCGCACGCGATCGGCGCCGACACCCTGGTGACGTTCGGCGCCGAGCTCACCCCGGCCACGCCGGCCGACCTGCGCCCGGGCGCGGACGACGAGCGGTTCGCCGGCTTCACCGTCGACGGCGCGGACGGCTACGACGGCGCCGTCGCCCGCACCGGCGGGGGCAGCGTGCGGCACGTCTACACGTACGCGAACAAGACGGCGTTCAGCGACGCCGCGCTGTTCTGCCCGGGCCGGGACGGGCGCACGGCGACGCCCCGGGGCACGTTCACGTGGTGGCTGCTGCCCGTCGAGGGCGGGTACAGCGACTGCGACTCGCCGAGCCGCACCTACGACCTCGTGGTCGCGTTCCACGCCTCCGCGAAGGACGCGGACACGGTGCTCGTGGCCGACGCGGAGCTGTTCGGGATGTCGGTCTACCTGGGGCTGCCGAAGCCCGCCCCCGACCCCGAGGTGCCGTACGTCGCCGACGACTCGTACACCCAGACCCTCGGCGGCTTCACGTCCCGCGTCCTCGCCGACTGGGAGGCGAAGTTCGGTCGCAGCGACGCGTTCGCCGGCGCCTACCAGTCGCTCGAGACGGCCGTCTTCACCGACGCGGGCACGTGGGCGCCGAACCTTCGCGTGTACGAGCTGCAGCACCGCATCGTCGGGTTCCGGCTGCCGCGGGACAAGCAGCGGGTGGTGGTCAGCCCCTACGCCGACCTGCGCCGCGGTGAGGCGCCGGTCTCGGCGGTGCGTCCGGCGCTGCAGCGGATCGCGGACACCGCCGGGGGCGTGACGCTGATCCTCGCGCCGCAGGACGGCGGCGGCACCGGGCGTGTGGGCGTCTTCGGGCCCGCCGAGGGGGACCGGCCCGTGCGCGCGGACCTGCGCGACGTCGTCGGCGACCCGACCGGTGCCACGACCTACGCCGAGGCGTACGCGGGCTCGACCGCCACGCTGTACGCCGAGGCCGCGCGCGTGCGGGGCGCCACGGTGTGGGCGAACGTCGAGGCGTTCCGGCCCCCGGGGACGGTGGGCCACCGTGCGCCCGGGGACCTCGCGACGCTCGACCGCCAGGTCGCGCTGGCGCGACCGCACGTGGCCAAGGTCATCGCCTATCGCTGGGACGACTACCTCGACGCGTCGGGCCTGGCCGAGCAGATCGCCGCGCGCGGCTGACCCTTCCACCCCGGGGACGTTGTGAGCGCGATTTCGGGGACAATCCGCGACCGAATTGTCCCCGAAATCGCGCTCACAACGTCGAGGTCAGGCCGCGGTGTCGACGGCGACGCGGCCGTCGGCGAAGGTCATGCCCTGCACCACGGTGCCGGGGTAGCGGGCCGCGAGGAGGCGCTGCACGTCCAGGGCGATCCGCGCGTCCGGCTGGATCTGGACAGAGCCGGCGGGCAGGCCCTTGGAGGCGAGGACGGACTCGATGCGGTTCTTCGCCAGCCCGAGCAGCTTGTGCGCGGGCAGCCCGCCCGCGCTGGCGTCGACGGCGAGCACCGCGACGCCGCCGTCGAAGCTCTCGACCCGCAGCCGCGACCGCACGGCGGGCACGAGGCGGGTGGCGAGCTTGAGGGGCCCGGGCAGGTTCTTGACCGCCCGGGCGTCGGCGACGACCTCCAGCTCGGCGCCGGAACCGCCGACGGACGTGACGAATCGGGGCAGGGTCCGGCCTCCCAGGAGGCCGAGCTCGTTCAGGGTCTCCGCAAGGGACATCTCGGTGCGCACGGCGCATACCGTACTGGACTCCTGGCCCGGCGTGGGCCGGGTCACCACCGGGCTGGGAATAGAACGATTCGACAGTCTGTTGCCCAGGCAGACGACCGCGTGGATAGAGACGTCGAGAGACCCCGAGGAGAAGGAGACCAGTGGCACCGCCGAGCGATGAACGTACCCGGGACGAACCGACCCGGAGCCTCGCCCGATGAGCGCTACCTTCTCCTCCCTGAAGTACACGAACTACCGCATCTGGTTCGCGGCCGCCCTCGTCGCCAACGTCGGCACGTGGATGCAGCGCATCGCACAGGACTGGATCGTCCTCACCGACCTCAGCGACGACTCCGGCATCGCCGTGGGCCTCACCACCGCGCTCCAGTTCGTGCCGTTCCTGCTGCTGTCCCCGTGGGCCGGCGTGCTGGCGGACCGCCTGCCGCGGCGCCGTCTCCTCATGGCGACCCAGGGCGGCATGGGCCTGCTCGCGCTCGGGCTCGGCGTGCTCGTCCTGTCCGGGCGGGCGGAGCTGTGGCACGTGTACGTGTTCGCCCTGCTGCTCGGCGTCGTGTCGGCGCTCGACAGCCCCGCCCGGCAGACGTTCGTCGCCGACATGGTCCCCGCCTCGAAGCTGCCCAACGCCGTCGGCCTCAACAGCGCGTCGTTCAACGCCGCCCGCCTCATCGGCCCCGGCGTCGCCGGCCTGCTCATCGCCGCCGTCGGCGCCGGTTGGGTCTTCATGATCAACGGCGTGACGTTCGGCGCGACGATCGCCGCCCTGGCCCTCATGCGCGTGCGCGAGCTGCGCCCCCAGCCCGCCGCGCCGCGGGCCAAGGGGCAGATCCGCGAGGGCGTGCAGTACGTGCGCGGGCGCTCCGACATCGTCGTGATCATGGTCGTGATGTTCGTGGTCTCGACGTTCGGCCTGAACTTCCAGCTCACCTCCGCGCTCATGGCGCGCGTCGAGTTCGGGCGCGGCGCGAGCGAGTACGGCATCCTCGGCTCCGTGCTGGCCATCGGCTCCCTCGCGGGGGCGCTGCTGGCGGCACGCCGCGACCGGCCGCGCGTGCGCCTCGTCATCGGCTCGGCGTTCGCCTTCGCCGTGACGACCGCGGTGCTGGGCCTCATGCCCACCTACTCGTCGTTCGTCCTGGCGTGCATCCCCGTGGGCCTGGCGTCCCTCACGATGATGACGGCGGCGAACAGCGCGCTCCAGGTCTCCACCGACCCCGTGATGCGCGGCCGGGTCATGGCGCTGTACGTGATGATCTTCCAGGGCGCGACGCCGATCGGGTCGCCGATCGTCGGCTGGATCGGCGAGGCGTGGGGCCCGCGCTGGTCGATCCTCGTGGGGTCGGTCGCGACCTTCCTCGTCGCGTCCGCCGCGACCGTGTGGGCCGTGCGGCGGTGGCACCTTCGGGTGCGCTACCGCGTGCTGCGCCGCCCGCACCTCGAGGTGGTGTACCTCGACCGCGAGGTCCTGCAGGGGGTCACCACCCGGGACGGCGTGCGTCGCGAGCTGAGCCGCGCCGACGCCGAGCGGGTACCCACCACGGCCTGAGGCGGGTAGGTCAGTGGCGCGGGGCCACCGGCTCCTGCCGGGCGGCGTGCCGCACGCCCCGCTCGCGGCCGCGTGACCTCCGCCGCATCCGGGCCTCGAACTCCTGCTGGTCGCGCATCTCCTCCTCCGTGGGCCACATGAGGACCACGAAGATCAGGGCCACGGTGAGCGCCGCGATCCCGAGGATGAGCGGCCCGAGCAGGTCGATGGCGGTGGTGCCGCCGGCGGGCACGCCCTCGGGCCCGGTGATCGTCAGCGCGGCCATGCCGGTGTAGTGCATGCCGCTCACGGCGACGCCCATGATGAGCGCCGCGCCGACGGTCGCGAGGCGGCCCCGCACGTTGGCGCTGAGCCACAGCGCGGCCGTGGCCGCGACGATCGCGACGAGCACGGAGACGCCCACGACGGGCAGCGAGAACTCCATGTGGCCGGTCATGCGCATGGCGGCGATGCCCATGTAGTGCATGGCCGCGACGCCGAGCCCGGCGACCACGCCGCCGGAGAGCAGCCACAGCGGCCGGCTGCCGCCGAACCCGACCAGGAACAGCCCGATCGCGACGACCACCACGGCGACGAGCGCGCTGAAGATCGTCTGCGGGATGTCGTAGTTGATCGGCATGTCCGTGACGGTGAAGCCGAGCATCGCGATGAAGTGCATGACCCACACGCCGGTGCCGCCGATCGCGACGGCGCCCACGAGCAGCCAGGCAGCACGCGTCCTGGTGTCCGAGGCCGCGCGGGCGCGCGAGGTGGCCGACAGGCCGGTCGCGGCGCCGAGGCACGACGCGGCGTACGCGAGCAGCGGGGTGATCGCTCCATAGGTGAAGTGGTGCATCTCCGGCATAGCGGGCCCTCCCGGCATCCTCGCCCATCGATGACGAAGCGGCACGTTATCAGCCCGTGACCTTGTGGGTGAAAAGCACCGTCTGACCTGCGGTGATGCCGGGGCCATCCAGCGGGACTGCTCGGGCTGTGCGGAGGAGTCGGTCAGCCGAGGTGCTCCACGACGTGGTCCACGCAGGCGGTGAGGGCCCGCACGTCGTCGGGCTCGACGGCGGGGAAGACGCCCACGCGCAGCTGGTTGCGGCCCAGCTTCCGGTACGGGAAGACGTCGACGACCCCGTTCTCGCGGAGCACCCGCACCACGGCGGAGGCGTCGATCGCGTCGTCGAGGTCGAGCGTCGCCACGACCGTCGACCGCTCCGCCGGGTCGGCGACAAACGGCGTCAGCCAGTCGCGGGAGTCCGCCCAGCCGTAGAGGACCCCGGCGGACTCCGCGGTGCGCGCGCTCGACCAGGCGAGGCCGCCCTGCGCCAGGAGCCACTCCACCTGCTCGGCCAGCAGCACGAGCGTCGCGACGGCGGGGGTGTTGAGCGTCTGGTCCAGTCGCGAGTTCGCGAGTGCGGTCGTCAGGGACAGGAACTCCGGCACCCACCGGCCCGTCGCGGTCCCGGCGCTGGCCTCCACCCGCTCGGCCCGCTCGACCGCGGCGGGGGAGCAGAGCGCGAGCCACAGGCCGCCGTCGGCCGCGAACACCTTCTGGGGGCCGAAGTAGTAGACGTCCGTGCCGCCGACGTCGACCGGCAGCGCGCCCGCCCCCGACGTGGCGTCCACGAGCAGCAGGGCCCCGTCGGCGCGGGCCTCCTGCACCTGGCGCACCGGCGCCATCGCGCCCGTCGACGTCTCGTTGTGCGGGGTCGCGTAGACGTCGACGTCCTCGGCGCGCTCCAGGCGGGCCACCGTGCCGGGCTCGGCGCTCAGGACCTGCGGGTCGGCGAGGAAGGGGGCGCGCGTCGTCGCGGAGGCGAACTTGCCGCCGAACTCGCCGAAGACGGCGTGCTGCGCCCGCCGCTCGACGAGGCACGCCGCGGCCACCTCCCAGAACGCCGAGGAGCCGCCGTTGCCGAGCGCCACCTCGTACCCCTCGGGCAGGGCGAACAGCTCGGCCAGGCCGGTCCGCACGCGGCGCACGAGGTCCTTGACCGGGGGCTGCCGGTGCGAGGTGCCCAGCACCGGCGCCGCCGGGTCGCCTGCCGCGGCCAGCGCGGCGACCTGCGCCGCGCGCACCTTGGAGGGGCCGGAGCCGAAGCGGCCGTCGACCGGCAGGAGCGACGAGGGGATGACGAGGGTCGGCCGGGTCGGCGCTGCGGTCATGAGGTCTCCGGTTCCGGGGGACGAGGCGGGGCGTCGGTGGGGCGCGGCATGATGGCTCGGTGCAGGATGGCGCGGTGCGCGCACGGCGGCGCCGCGCGACCCGCCTGTGCCTGCGCGTGCGAATAGACTAGGCCGCGCCGAACGACGGGAGTGGACGTGACCGACCTGATCGACACCACCGAGATGTATCTCAAGACGATCTACGAGCTCGGTGAGGAGGGCATCCCGCCGCTCCGCGCACGGATCGCGGAGCGCCTGGGTCACTCCGGGCCCACGGTGTCGCAGACGGTCGCGCGCATGGAGCGCGACGGGCTCGTCGTCGTGACGGGCGACCGGCACCTCGAGCTCACCGAGGCGGGGCAGGCCAAGGCGACCCGGGTGATGCGCAAGCACCGCCTCGCCGAGCGGCTCCTCACGGACGTCATCAAGCTCGACTGGGAGCACGTGCACACCGAGGCGTGCCGGTGGGAGCACGTGATGAGCGACCTCGTGGAGAAGCGGCTCGTCACCCTGCTCGACCACCCGCACGCCGACCCGTACGGCAACCCGATCCCCGGCCTGTCGGAGCTCGGCGAGCAGTACCAGGACGTGCCCTTCCTCGAGGGCGTGCAGTCCCTGCCGGCCGTGCTCGAGGCGCGCCGCGTCGCGGGCGCCGTGGACGGCGAGGGCGTGGAGCTGGTGCTCCAGCGCATCGCCGAGCCGCTCCAGGTCGACATCGAGCTGCTGGCCCGCCTTGCCGAGTCCGGCCTCCTGCCCGGGGCGCAGATCACGGCCCGCGCCGCGGGCGAGGACGTGGCGGTCCAGGTCGAGGGGTCCGGCGTCGTGCTGGACCTCCCGGACGAGCTGGCCAAGCACCTCTTCGTCGCGAGCCGCTGACCTGCGCCGGGACCCCCTGGGCGGCGGCGGCACGCCACATCGTGACCGCAGCGTGACACCGCCCGGGGTTGTCCGGTACGGTCGGGGGCGCTCGCCGGAGTCATCCGACGAGCGCTCGACCGGACGCCGAACCCTGCCACCGGGCGAGCTCCACGGACATCCGCACGGCAGGAGCGGGGGACCCACTTCGGGCGCCGGTGACGGCGTCCTCGGGGTGAAGCCGGAAGGGCCCGGTCTCGGGCACGGACGGCCGGGTGTTTCTCCCACCCGAACCCGACAGCTGACCTCGCAGGCGACAGGAGAGGTAGACACGTGACCGCACGCACGAACCGCGGCCGGCATCGCGCCGCCCGGCGTCCGATCGCCATCGCCCCGACCGGCACCGCCGGTCGCCGCGCGGCCGTCGTGGCCGCCGCCGGTGGCCTCCTGGTCTCGACCTTCGCCAGCGCCGGCGCCGCGCAGGCCGCCCCGGTCGACACCGACGCCGCCAAGAAGCTCAGCACCGTCGACCTCGGCGCACTGACCGACCAGGCGCGCGAGGCCCTCGAGGCCGCCCCCGTCGTCACCGTCGACGCCAAGGCGAAGGTCGACGTCGAGAAGGTCACCGCCAAGATCGCCGCCGGTGCGGAGATCACCCCGGCGCCGGAGCCGGAGCCCGAGCCCGTCGTCGAGGAGGTCGCGAGCGACTCCGCGTCCGGCTCCGACGACGCGTCCCGCTCCGCTGACACCGCGTCCCGTTCCGAGGAGCGTGCGGCCGTCGAGGCGCCCGCCGCGTCGGCCAACGGCTCGTCGATCGTCTCCATCGCCATGCGCTACGTGGGCGTCCCGTACGTCTCCGGCGGCACCAGCCCGTCCGGCTTCGACTGCTCGGGCCTGACGCAGTACGTCTACGCGCAGGCCGGTATCAGCCTGCCGCGCACGTCGTCGGCCCAGCGCTACGCCGGTACCGTCGTCTCGGCCTCCGAGGCGCAGCCGGGCGACCTCGTCTGGACCCCGGGCCACGTCGCGATCTACGCCGGCGACGGCATGCAGATCGACGCTCCGAAGCCGGGCGACGTCGTGAAGTACCGCTCCATCTGGCAGTCGAACCCCACGTTCATCCGCGTCGGCTGAGTCTGTCCGACGCGTCACACGACGCCCCGTCACGCCCCGGCGTGGCGGGGCGTCGTCGTCGTCGGGGAACCGGTTCGACCTGCGCAGACGTGTCCGCGGCCGGTCGTCCACAGAGGTCGTGATCGAAACGTGACATCGCCGTCCGTGTCCGCTACGGTGTCAACCACTCGGCGGTCATTCGCCGAGTCTCGACCGGAACGCCGAGCCCTGCAGCCGGTCGGGAACCTTGACCGCACGCAGGGGCGGGGGACCCACTTTTGGGCGTTGTTCCGACAGCGTCCTTGGGGTGAAGCCGAACGGACCTCAGGTCCGGGAGGCCGGGTGATTTCTCCCACCCGAACCCGACAGCTGACCTCGTAGGCGACAGGAGAGGGAACACGTGAACGCACGAACCACGCGCGCCCGGCACCGCGCCGCGCGCCGCCCGCTCGGCGGGCTGGTCCAGAGCGTCAGCTCGACGGCCACGGGCCGCCGCGCTGCCGTCGTCGCCGCCGCCGGCGGCCTGCTCGTCTCGACCTTCGCCAGCGCGAGCGCCGCTCAGGCGGCTCCGGTCGACCACGAAGCATCCAAGAAGCTCAGCACCGTCGACCTGGGCGCCCTGAGCGACCAGGCCCGCGAGGCCCTCGAGGCGGCTCCCGTCGTCACGGTGGAGGCCAAGGCCAAGGTCGACGTCGAGACCATCAGCAAGAAGATCGCGGCGAAGTCCGAGATCACCCCGGCCCCCGAGCCGGAGCCCGAGCCCGAGCCGGAGCCCGTCGTCGAGGAGTCCTCGACCACCGAGCGGTCCACGGAGACCGTCTCGCGCTCCGCTGAGCGTGAGGAGGCGCCGGCGGCTGCCGAGTCGTCCTCCGACTCGTCGCTCGGCCAGCAGGCCGTGTCGATCGCCATGCGCTACATCGGCACGCCGTACGTGGTCGGCGGCTCCAGCCCGTCCGGCTTCGACTGCTCGGGCCTGACGTCCTACGTCTACGGCCAGCTCGGTGTCGACCTGCCGCGCACGTCCTCGGACCAGCGCTACGCGGGCACCCAGATCTCGGCCTCCGAGCTGCGGCCCGGCGACCTCATCTGGAGCCCCGGCCACATCTCGATCTACGCCGGCGACGGCAAGGTCGTCGAGGCCTCGCGCCCCATCGGCTGGGAGACCGGCTACCACGACATGTGGCAGTCCCCGTCGGAGTCCGTGTACCTGCGCGTCCTCTGACGTCTCGCGGCCTCCTCGCCGCGCTCCGTCCCGTCGTCACCGACCCCCGTGCTCATCGAGCACGGGGGTCGGTGCGTCTTGGTCACGCTTTGCTGCGCCTTTCGTCTGTCTTTCGCTACGCTTGAACCGGACGCCCTCGACGGCGAGGGTGGGCTCCACGCCAGCGGACAGGAGGCGCGAGATGACACGGCCTGAGGTCGTCCTGGTAGGTGTCGACGGGTCAGCAGCCAGCCTGCACGCCCTCGACTGGGCCGCCGCGTACGCGCGGCGGGTGGGGTGGGGGCTGCACGTCGTCTGTTCCTACTCGTTGCCGTCGTTCACGGCGGCCTCCCTCGATGGTGGATACGCGGCCCTGGACGACACCGCCATCCAGGAGGGTGCCAAGGCGGTCCTCGCCGAGGCGGAGGAACGCGTGGCCGCCAGCGGCGTGCCCGTCACCGGAACCGTCGCGACCGGAGACGCGGCAGGGGTGCTCGTCGAGATGTCGCGTGACCACGCGCTGGCGGTCGTGGGCACGCGCGGCAAGGGCGGGTTCACCGAGCGGCTGCTGGGCACCGTGTCGTCGGCGCTGCCGGCGCACGCCCACTGCCCGACGGTCGTCGTGCCGTACCGCGGCACCGACGGCGGCAGCACCGACGTCACGGACCGGCGGGACGGCGACGCCGTGCACGAGGTACGGCGCATCGTCGTGGGCGTCGACGGCTCGCCGTCGGCCGAGATCGCGCTGAAGCACGCCGTCGCGCAGGCGAAGGCGTGGGACGCGGAGCTGGTGGCGGTCGCCGGCGTCCCGCTCGGCGGGGGTGCGGGTATCCTCGCCTGGCTGCCGTCGCAGATCGACCACGAGACCGTCCTCGCCGACGTCAAGGCCGGTCTGGACGTCACCGTGGACCGCGCGCAGGCGGCGAACCCGGGCCTCACCATCAAGCGGCACGTGCTCGACGGCACGGGTGCCGAGCTCCTCACCGAGTTCTCCACGGGCGCGGACCTCATCGTCGTCGGCTCCCGCGGCCGTGGAGGATTCCGCGGTCTGCTGCTCGGCTCCACCAGCCAGGCGGTGCTGCACCACTCCGCCTGCCCCGTGCTCGTCGTGACCCGCAAGTGCGACGAGGAACTCAGCGAGGACTCCACCTCCGCCCCCGCCGCCTGATGTTGTGAGCGGGCGTTCGGCCCTGTTTCGGTCACGTAACAGGGCCAAACGCCCGCTCACACGCGCAGCGCGGCGCGGACCCGGGCGACGAGCTGTGTGGGATCACGGAGGTCGTCGGCGACCACGACGATGACGGTCCAGCCCAGTGACTCCAGGAGGCGCCGTCGCCGGATGTCGTCCTGCCACTGGGCACGATCGGTGCGGTGCTGGTCGCCGTCGTACTCGATAGCGACCTTCTGGCTCGGGTACAGCAGGTCGACCCGCTTGACGTACGTGCCGTCCGGTGCGTACACGACCCCGTTCACGAGCGGGCACGGCAGGCCGGCGTCCACGAGCAGCAATCTGGTGCGCGTCTCGGTCGACGAGTCGGTGCCCGGCCGCATGCGCGAGATTTCCTCGCGCACCTGCACGATCCCCTTGACCTTGCGAGTGCGTTCGGCGATCGTCTCCAGCTCGGCCGGCGACGTGAGCATGCGCTTCCGGCGCATCAGCGCATCGCCGAGGACGACGACGTCGTCAGGCATGCGCAGGTCGCAGCCGACGTGGACGAGGGTCTGTGCGGGCGACGTGACGAGCAACCCGTCGATCTCGGTCGTCTCGAGGAACGTCTGGCGAGTCCAGTGTGCGACCACCCCGGGTCTCTCGGCGCGGTCAGCGCTCCGTCTGGTGATCACGTGCAGGCGGGCGTCGTGCACGTGCGTCCAGGGAAGCTCGACGCCGAGCAACATGAGGGCCGTCCCGTGACTGAACGCCACGCCGTCGTCGAGTGCTTCGCTGAGGGCGCGGCACCTCGCGCGCAGGTCGGTCGCGCCGCCGGCGGGGAGCCGGATACCGGTGAACGGTGCATCCCACCGGCGCCCGGCTCGGAGCTGTTTGCGACTCAGGCCCGTGCGCAGCGCGTCGGCAACGGTGAACGGTGAGGCATTGTCGCCGAACAGCTCGTCATCCATCCGCACAGGGTGGCGAGAGGGGGCTCGAATGCGCGACGACTATCCACAGGCACGTGTTGTGAGCGGGCGTTTGGCCCTGCTTCGGTCCGAAACAGGGCCAAACGCCCGCTCACAACATCCCGGGGGTTTCAGTGGCGGGTGCGGTAGAGGCGCATGGTGATGGGACCGAAGACGCCGGTGAGGACGACGGAGGCGACAAGCACCCAGACGATCTCGCCGCTGTCGGGCTGGCCCGCCATCAGGCCGCGCACGGCGGTGACGAGGTGCGTCACCGGGTTGATCTCGACGAACCGTTGCAGGGCGGCGGGCATCGTCGACGGGTCCACGAAGATGTTCGACGCGAACGTGAGCGGCATCAGCACCATCATCGACACGCCCATGACGGCGTTCGGCGTGCGCAGCAGCAGGCCCAGGATGGTGAAGATCCAGCTCAGCGAGAACGCGAACACGAGCAGGAGCAGCACCCCGAGCACCACGCCGACGAACCCGCCGTCCGGCCGGAACCCGAGGATCAGGCCGAGCGCGATCGTCATGACCGACGCGATGGTGTAGCGCACGGTGTCGCCCAGCAGGGCGCCGACGATCGGGGCGGGCCGCCAGATCGGCAACGACCGGAACCGGTCGAACACGCCCTTGGTGATGTCGGTGTTGAGGGTGTAGCCCGTGTACACGGTGACGATCACGATGGTCTGCACCAGGATGCCGGGCAGCAGGAACTGGATGTATGCCGACGTGGAGCCCGCCAGGGCGCCCCCGAACAGGTACGTGAACATCAGCGTGAAGATGACGGGGGAGACCAGCACGTCGAACAGCTGCTCGGGCACGTGCTTGATCTTCAGCAGCGCCCGCCAGCCGAACGTGAACGTCATCGCCAGGGCGGAGGGCCGGGCAGGCCGCTCCGTGAGCGCCACGGCCTGCCGCAGCGTGGTGGTCGTGATCTCGGCCTGGTCTGCGGACGTGGTCATCAGGACACCTCCTGGGCGTCGACGGGTCGCGCCTCGGCGTCGTCCTCGGCGGGCAGCGGCTTGCCCGTGATGGTGAGGAAGACCTCGTCGAGGCTGGGCTGGCCGAGCGTGAACTCGGGCACCGCGATCCCCGCCTCGCCGAGCGCGGGCAGGAGCCGGGCGACGGCGTCGGCCCCGTCCTCGGGCACCCGGGCCGACAGGGCGTACGGGTCGGTGGCGAGCGCCGGCTCGGAGCCGATCACCTTCTCGACGACGCTCGCCGCGGCAGGCCGCTGGGAGGCGTCGGCCAGGCGCATGGACACCGCACCCTGCCCGACGGACTGCTTCAGCTCGGTGGACGTGCCCTCCGCGATGACCTTGCCGTGGTCGATGACGGCGATGCGGTCGGCGAGCTGGTCGGCCTCCTCGAGGTACTGGGTGGTCAGCAGCACGGTGGCGCCGTCCGCCACCAGCACGCGGACGATGTCCCACACCTGGTTGCGGCTGCGCGGGTCGAGGCCGGTGGTGGGCTCGTCGAGGAACAGCACGCGCGGGGCGAGGACGAGCGACGCGGCCAGGTCGATCCGTCGCCGCATGCCGCCCGAGTACGTCTTGACCTGCCGTGCCCCGGCGTCGGACAGGCTGAACGCGTCGAGCAGCCCCTCGACGCGGTGCCGGGCCGACGCGCCCCTGAAGCCGTACAGGCGGGCGAGCATGAGGAGGTTCTCGGTGCCGGTCAGGTCCTCGTCCACCGAGGCGTACTGGCCGGTGAGCCCGACGGCGCTGCGGACGGCGTCGGCGTCGTTCACGACGTCGTGGCCGAGCACGCGGGCGGTGCCCGCGTCGGGGCGCAGCAGCGTGGCGAGCATGCGGACGACCGTGGTCTTGCCGGCGCCGTTCGGGCCCAGCAGGCCGAAGACGCTGCCGGTGGGGATCTGCAGGTCGACGCCGTCGACGGCCTTGGTGACCTGCTTGCGGGTGGTGAAGTGCTTGACGAGCCCGTGGGCGTCGACGGCGAGCCCGTCTCGCGGCGGGACGGCGTCGGGGAGCCGGTGGGCGGGTGGGTCGGACATGGGTCCCTCCAGAGGTGACGTGCGTCACGTACCAGGCTAGGACGGACCTCCGACGGAGAACTCATCGGTCGCCGCGCCCGTGGCAGGGTGGCGGCCATGACGACGCAGCTGCTGGACCCCGACCACCTGGCCGCCTGGGTCGCGACGCAGGCGGGATACGCGCGCGTGCCGGGCGTGCAGTACGCCGTCCGGGCGGGCGACGACCTCGTGATCGACGGGGCCTGGGGCGTCGCGGACGCCTCCACGGGGGAGCCGCTGCGCACCGACCACGTCTTCCGGGTCGCGTCGCACTCCAAGACGTTCACCGCGACGGCGGTGGCGCGGCTCGCCGAGCGGGGCAGCCTGCGCCTCGACGACCCCTTCGAGGTCCACCTGCCCGAGCTCGCGGGCAGCGCGGTCGGCCGGGTGACCCTGCGCGAGGCGCTCGGCCACACGGGCGGGGTGCTGCGGGACGGGCGCGACGCGGACTTCTGGCAGCTCGGTGGGCCGTTCCCCAACCGGGCGGCGCTGATCGCGTCGGTCCGGGCGGACGGCCCGGTCCTGGCGCGGGGCGAGACCTTCAAGTACTCGAACCTGGCCTTCGGGCTGCTCGGCCTGGTCGTCGAGTCGGTCACGGGGACGCCGTTCGCCGAGCACGTCCGGTCGGACCTGCTCGAGCCGCTGAGGCTGGTACACACCTCGCCGGAGCTCGGCGACGTCGGCCCCGCGGTCGTCGGCCACTCCGCCCTCGGCGTCGCCGACGACGGCCGGCTGCCCGTGGCGCCGGTGCGCACGGGCGCGCTCGACGCGGCGACCGGGTTCTGCTCGACGGCGTCCGACCTGGCGTGCTGGTTCGCGGCGCACGCCCGCGCCTCGGACCTGCTGCGCCCGGAGACGCGCCGCCTGATGCAGCGCGACGAGTCGGTGTTCGACCGACCGCACGCCCGGCGGCGTCGCTACGGGCTGGGACTCGAGACGCGGGAGATCGAGGGACGGCGCGTCGTGGGGCACGGCGGCGCGTTCCCCGGCCAGCTCAGCCGCACGTGGGCCGCCCCGGACGGCGGGATCGTCGTGTCGGTGCTGACCAACGCCGTCGACGGCCCGGCCGACACGATCGCCACGGGAGTGTTCGCGCTGGTCGCGACCGCCCTCGACGCGGGCGTCCCGTCGGACGAGGAGCTCGCGGCCCTCGATCGCCGCACGGGACGGTTCGCCAACCTGTGGGGGCTGACGGACGTCGTCCGGCTCGGGCGGGACCTGTGGCTGATCGACCCACGCCCGGAGGACCCGCTGGCCGGCGCCGAGCGGCTGGTCGTGGACGGCGACGTCCTCCGGCTCCCGGCCGAGCCCGGCTTCGGGGCGCCGGGGGAGCAGGTCGAGGTGCTGCCCGACGATCTCGGCCGGCCGGCTGCGATCGTCGTCGGCGGGCTGACGTCGTGGCGGGCCGAGGACTACGAGCGCGAGCGCCGCGCCCAGCTCGCGGCACGCACGGTCACGGCTCGGGGAACGTCGGCGTGATCGGTCCCAGGCGGGGCGCGGGCGACGGGCGGGGCTCGTCGAACGTCTCGACCTCGACGGTCTCGGGGGCGAGCAGGCGGGCGACGGCGTCGTCCAGGTTGGTGCGGATGGCCGCGACCAGCCCCTCGGCGTCGCGGGCCTCGAACCGCTCGACCAGCTCGACGTGCGACTCGGCGGCGTCCTTGCGCACGGCGTAGTCCTCGCTGAGCGTGAAGCTCGCGATCCGGACCTCCACGATGAGCGTGGTCATCCAGCGCAGCAGCCACGGGTTGCCGGCGGCGGCGACGAGCGCCCAGTGCACGTTGAGGTCGGCGTCTCCCACGCGCCGCGCGTCCTCGCTGCGCTCGGCGGCCA
Organism: Isoptericola peretonis; assembly: GCA_023241745.1. Lineage (GTDB taxonomy): Bacteria > Actinomycetota > Actinomycetes > Actinomycetales > Cellulomonadaceae > Isoptericola > Isoptericola peretonis. The sequence goes on from JALQCY010000004.1 coordinate 89,920, forward strand.
CGAGCGCGTCGTGCGCGGCTCGGACGGCCGCGACCTGCGCGGGCGTGGCGCGCTCGACGGCGAGGGGCGCGGCGGACGTCTCGACGACGGCGCGCGCCTCGTACAGCGACCGCACCCGGTCGGCGCTGATCCGCACCACGCTGAGCCCCCGGCCCGGGGTCGAGCGCAGCAGCCCCTCCTGGACGAGGCGCTGCGCCGCCTCACGGAACGGCCCGCGGCTGACGCCGAGCTGGCTCGACATCTCGACCTCGCGAATGGGCGACCCCACCGGCAGCGCGCCCGAGTAGACGGCGTTGCGCAGCTCCACGGTGATGAGGTCGACCGTCGACGGCCGTGTCACCGGCGACAGGAACGGTGCGCTGCCGACGGGGACCCGTGACGACGGGGTCATCTGCTCTCCTTCCACGTGGTCGAGGACCGCCCCGACGGGACACATCATCCCGTGAACCGGACCTCCGGCCAGATCGTGACCCTATTGTGACCGTGCTATGACCGAAATTTCGGGCGTTCCAGGCACTCTCCGGCGTGGAGCCGGAGTCCTCGGCACGCTCGTGACCTGCGGCATTGTCGCGAGAGCGCGTCCGAAGCGGCGCGCCCTCCGAGATTGTAGACAATCCGACATGTGGATACATAGATTGTCGTAGCGTCGGCATCGCGGCTACGGTGTCGCACCGTCCAGACCCACAAGCCCGGCGCGGCCTCCGCCCGGGCACGGAAGGGAGACACACCGTGTCGTCCACCAGGACCACGAAGAGCCGCCGGGCGTTCCTCGCCGCCGGCTCCGTTCTCACCATGACCGCCCTGGCCGCCTGCTCGAGCGTTGACGAGGGCGGCTCCGGCGGGGGAGAGGGCGGCGGCTCGACGCTCGCCCAGCTCCAGGAGGCTGGCACCGTCAACGTCGCCTACAACGGCGAGGAGCCCTACAGCTACGACGACGGCAGCGAGCTCACCGGCGCCACCATCGCGCTGGACAAGGAGGTCTTCGGCGCGCTCGGCATCGACGAGGTCGAGGGCACCCAGACCGAGTGGAACTCGCTGATCCCGGGTCTCAACGCCGGCCGCTACGACACCGTGAGCGCGGGGATGTCGATCCTGCCGGAGCGGTGCGAGCAGGCGGCGTTCGCCGAGCCCACGATCATGTACACCACCGCGTTCCTGGTCCCCGAGGGCAACCCGGACAAGCTCACCGACTGGCAGTCGCTGGAGGAGTCCGGCCTCACGCTCGCGGTGACGAGCGGCGCCATCGAGGACGGCTACGCCCAGAAGACCGGGGTCAAGACGATCACGGTCGGCGACTCGACCGACGGGCTCAACGCCGTCGTGTCCGGCCGTGCCGACGCCTTCGCGCTGACCGGCATCTCGATCCGTGCGCTCGCGGAGAGCACGGACGAGCCCGTCGAGGCCACCGAGGCGTTCGTCGCGACCATCGACGACGTGTCGCAGATCGGCGCGGGAGCCGAGGTGTTCCGCAAGGGCGACACCGAGCTGGTCGAGGCGTACAACGAGGAGCTCAAGCCGATCCTGGAGGACAAGGAGCGGTGGCTCGAGATCATGGAGCCGTTCGGCTTCACGGAGGCGGAGTACCCGCCGCCGGGTCTGACCGCGGACATGCTGTGCGAGGGCGACCTCAAGAAGATCTCCGACGAGCTGGGGCTGGACTCCTGACCGCATGTCAGACGATCTCCAGGCACTGATCGACAGCCTTCCCGATCTCGGCGGCGCCGTCCTCGTCACCCTCCAGATGACGCTCGGCGGCGCGGTCCTCGCGATGCTCGTCGCGCTGGTGCTGGGTTTCGGCTCGCGCACCCGCTCCCTCTGGGTGCGCGGGCCGTCCCGCGTCGTGATCGAGTTCTTCCGCGGCACGTCCCTCGTGGTCCAGATCTTCTGGCTCTTCTACGTGCTGCCGGTCTTCGGGTTCAAGATGGAGGCGCTCGCCGTCGCGATCGTCGCCCTCGGGCTCAACTACGGGGCCTACGCCGCCGAGGTGGTGCGCGGCTCGGTCGAGTCCGTCCCGACCGGCCAGTGGGAGGCCGCGACGGCCCTCAACCTCGGCCCCTTCCACAAGATCCGGCGCGTGATCTTCCCGCAGGCGTGGGCGCTGATGATCCCCCAGCTGGCCAACCTGCTGATCCAGCTCCTCAAGGGGTCCGCGCTGGCGTTCTACATCACGCTGCACGACCTGTACTGGTGGATCGACGAGCTCCAGCGCGACACGAGGGACACGTTCTTCAGCTACGGCTGCGGTCTCGTCCTCTACTTCGTGATCGCCTACGTCCTCACGTGGGGGATGAACTGGCTCGAGGAGCGGGCGAAGCGTCGCCTCGGCCGCGGCACACGACCGCGCCTGCGTGACGTCTTCGGGCTCAAGCCGGGCGTCCCGACCGAGGTCGTCCGGGTGAAGGGGGGTGTGGCATGAACGAGGACAGCATCTGGAGCTGGGAGACCGCGTGGGACGTCCTGCCCCAGCTCCTCCGGGGCCTGGTCGTCACCATCGAGGCGACGGTCGTGGGCATGGTGATCGCCTCGATACTGGGCCTGTTCATCGCGCTGGCGATGCGGACGCCGACACGATGGGTCCGCGGGCCGCTGCGGCTCGTCGTCGACTTCATCCGCATGACGCCGCTGCTGGTGCAGCTCGTGTTCGCGTGGCTCCTGCTGGTCGACATCCCGCCTCTCGTCATCGGGTTCTCCGTGCTCGGCGTGCACTACGCGACCTACATGTCGGAGGTGTACCGGGCGGGCATCGAGGCGGTCCCGAAGGGGCAGTGGGAGGCGGCCATCGCGCTGAACCTCCCGCGCGCCCGCACGTGGCGCGCCGTCGTCCTGCCGCAGGCGATCCGCAACACGTTGCCCGGCCTGGGCAACTACGCGGTCTCCATGTTCAAGGAGACGCCGTTCCTCTTCGCCATCACGGTGGTGGAGATGTACCAGGCCGCGCAGCAGTACGGCGCCCTGAACTTCTCCTACATCGAGCCGCTGACCCTGGTCGGGCTGCTCTTCCTGCTGGTGAGCTACCCGACGTCGCTGCTGGTGCGCAAGATGGAGACGCGCCTTGCCTGACACGAGCCGCCCGACCCGACGACCTCCGCTGGGAGCACGACCATGACCAACACCTCGAACGGCACCCCCGCCATCGAGTTCCGCGACGTCGTCAAGCGCTTCGGCGACAACGTCGTCCTGGACAAGCTGAACTTCAGCGTGGCCCAGGGCGACCGCGTGACGCTGATCGGGCCGTCCGGGTCCGGCAAGACGACGATCCTGCGCCTCCTGATGACCCTCGAGGAGGCGAACGGCGGGCTCATCCTCATCGACGGCGACCCCTACACGCACGAGTACAAGGGCGACAAGTGGGTCGAGATCCCGGAGAAGCGCCGCCGTGTGGTGCGCAACCGGGTGGGGATGGTGTTCCAGCAGTTCAACCTGTTCCCCAACATGACGGTGCTGGAGAACATCATCGAGGCGCCGGTGCACGTGCTCGGACTGTCGAAGAAGGACGCGACCGACCGTGCGGAGCAGCTGCTCGAGCAGGTCGGGATGCCGGACAAGCGCGACGCCCGCTGCACCCAGCTGTCCGGAGGCCAGCAGCAGCGCGTGGCGATCGCCCGAGCGCTGGCCATGGACCCGGAGATCCTGCTGCTGGACGAGGTCACCTCCGCGCTCGACCCCGAGATCGTCGCGGACGTGCTCGGCGTGCTGCGCGACATCGCCCGCACCACGGACATCACGATGCTGCTCGTCACGCACGAGATGCAGTTCGCCCGCGAGGTGTCGAACCGCGTGCTGATGTTCGACCACGGGCAGATCGTCGAGGAGGCAGACCCCGAGACGATGTTCACCAACCCGAAGCACGAGCGCACGCAGGAGTTCCTCAAGGCCGTCCTCGGCGGCTGATCACCCGCCCGGGGAACTCCCTCACAGACAGCTGCGCCCGCCATGACACGTCATGGCGGGCGCAGCTGTCTGTGCGGTGCCGGGGTCTCCCCGCGGTCAGGACGCGGGCGTCGGGGTGGGCGTGGCCGCCGGGTCCTGCTGGGCGGAGCCGCCGTCCTGCTCTGCGTCCGGGTCGGACAGGCCGGACCCGGTGTCGGCCCCGGAGCCCGTGTCACCCGTGGTGCCGTCGTCGGTGTCGCCGGAGGTGCCCCCGGTGTCGGCGTCGTCGCCCGAGCCGCCCGTGTCACCGGTCGAGCCGTCGCCGGTCGTGTCGTCGGTGGACCCGTCCGTCGGGGTGTCGGTGCCCTCGGTGGGGGCGTCCGTCGGCGCGTCGGACGGCGCATCGGTGGGGGCGTCGGTGGTGCCCGTCGTGGGCTGCTCCTCGACGTCGCCGCCCGAGTCGTCACCGGGGACGTTCGCCGGGTCCTCGGCGGGGCTGGTCGGGCTCGGGACGGTGTCCGTCCCGTCGGAGTCCGTGGACGTCCGGCTGATGCTCGTGCCGGAGCCCTCCTGGCCGCGCACGGCGTCGGAGAGCGGCTTGCCGATGACCATCTCGATCACCAGCACCACGCCCATCACGACGACGAACAGGGCAGCGGCCGACATCGCGAGCACCTTCTTGGTGCCGTGCCGCTCGACGAACCGCAGCCAGGCGTTGCGGGGCTCCGGCTCCTCCTCGCCCGTGAGGTCCGGGTCGCTGTCGGCCTGGTCGCCTGCCGGGTCGGCGGTCCCGTCCCCGGCGGCCCGCGCTGACCCGTCGTCCGGGCCTCCGGAGTGCAGAGGCCGGGTCACGCCCAGCTGCTGCGTGGCATCGAGCGGCGCGGACGGGGAGGTCGCGTCGTCGTCCCCGTCGAGGGACGCGGCGTCGGACGTGCTGACCACGGTGCCGCGCGCCGTCGTCGCCGTGCCGGCGACGCGCATGGAGGCGGTGCGGGACCGGCCCGCGGCGGGGCCGGTGCGGGCGACGACCTTGGTGACGACGGGCTTGAGCTGCTCGTGCGTCTTCTCGATCGAGCGGGTGTAGAAGAAGTTGCCGATCACCGTGACGACGCTCGCGAGCCCGGCGCCGATGATCGTCCCGGCGACGCCGAAGAACGACATGAGCACCGTGGCGCTGACCGCCGCGAGGGCGCTCGCCACGACCTGCGTGAGCGAGAGGTGCGCCCTGGCGGGGGTCTCCTGCTCGTCGGGACGAGGCGCGTCGGAACGCGTCGCGTCGCCGGGGTCGCCCGGGGCGGAGGTACGGGGGGAAGAGGTCACGGAGGGCGGCGTCCAGGTCGGGGGTCGGCGGTCCGACGCCCGCCGCACCGCCGGCACGAGGGCCGCGCGCCGCGGGCTCCGGCGTCTGCCGCGGGCGTCCCCAGCAGCCTAGGCCGGGCGTGTGCACGTCGCAGCGCGCCGTCGTGACCCGGCCCGAGAGGAACCGCGAAGATCCTGTGTGCGGCCCCTGGTCAGTGTTGTGGGCGCGATTTCGGGGACGATCCGAGGTCGGATTGTCCCCGAAATCGCGCCCACAACACCGGAGGGGCGGGGCTCAGGCGGAGGCGGCCTCCGCCGCCGCGAGCAGGATGCAGGTGGCGACGCCGTCCATCGCGACGCGCACCTCGTCCAGGGGCGGCATGGACGGCGCGAGGCGGATGTTCCGGTCGTGCGGGTCGCGGCCGTAGGGGTACGTGGCCCCGGCCGGGGTCAGCGCGATGCCGGCCTCCTTGGCGAGCTGCACGACGCGCGACGCGGTTCCCGGCACCACGTCGACGGACACGAAGTACCCGCCGTCGGGCCGCGTCCAGGTGGCGACGCCCGTGTCGCCGAGACGCTCGTCGAGGATGTCGACGACCGCGCCGAACTTCGGCGCGAGGACCTCCCGGTGCTTGCGCATGTGGGCGCGCACGCCCTCGGCGTCGCGGAAGAACATCGCGTGCCGCAGGTGGTTGACCTTGTCCGGCCCGATGGAGCGGATCCCGAGGTGCCGGGTGAACCAGGAGACGTTGGCGGGCGACGACGCGAAGAACGCGACGCCGGAGCCCGCGAAGGTGATCTTCGACGTCGACGCGTACATCAGCACACGGTCGGGGTTGCCCGCCTCGGCGGCGAGGTCGATCGCGTTCGCGGACTTGGCCTCGTGCTCCGTCAGGTGGTGCACGGCGTACGCGTTGTCCCAGAAGATGCGGAAGTCGGGCGCCGCCGTCGGCATGGACACGAGCCGCCGCGCCACGGCCTCGGACACGACCGAGCCGTCCGGGTTGGCGTACGTGGGCACGGCCCACAGGCCCTTGACGGTCGGGTCGTCGGCGACCAGCGCGGCCACGGCCTCGGCGTCCGGGCCGTCCGGGGTCATGGGCACCGTGACCATGCGGATGCCCAGCTCCTCGCAGATCGCGAAGTGCCGGTCGTAGCCGGGCACCGGGCAGACGAACGTGATCTGCTCCTCGCGCGACCACGGCCGCTCCGAGCCGGGGACGCCGAACAGCAGCGCCTGCACCACGGTGTCGTACATGAGGGTGAGCGACGCGTTGCCCTGCGCCAGCAGCTGCTCGGTGGGCACGCCGAGCAGCTCGGCGAAGATGCGCCGCAGCTCCGGCAGGCCGGCCAGGCCGCCGTAGTTGCGCGTGTCCGTGCCGTCCTCGGCGATGTGCACGCCCTCGCCCGGCAGCGCGAGCATCGGCTCCGCGAGGTCGAGCTGCTCGGCCGACGGCTTGCCGCGCGTGAGGTCGAGCTTCAGGCCGCGTGCCTGCAGGTCCGCGTACTCGCGGCGCAGGTCGTCGAGGCGGGCGGTGAGGTCGTGACCGGAGGTGACGGGGGCGGGCTCGGTGCTCACGTCGGCGACTCTACCGGCCCGGCCGCTCCAGGCGGCGGGACAGCCGCGACAGTGAGATGCGCATGAACTGCCGGAGGAACAGGCCCACCAGGGGGTCGGTCACCGCGCGGGGGAGGGGGCCGGCGAGATGCGCCTCCTCCCACCACACGACGCGACAGCGCCGCTCGTCCAGCGGCACGACGTCGAACCCCGCGTCGCCGAGCAGCACGGGCCCCAGCTTGCGCAGCCGGGTGCGCCCCACGCGCGCCTGCATGGTGGACGGCCGCTCCAGCTGCTCCACGACCATGCGGTCCGGCACGACCAGCCGGCCCATCGCGCTCCCGGGGTCGCGGCGCGCCCCCGGGCCGCTGGCCATCGTGTACCGGGACCCGATCTCGGGCCCGGGTCCGGCGGGGCCCGCGAGGCGCGTCGCGACGATCCAGCGCGGGTGCGTCCGCAGGTCCGCCACCCAGGAGAACGCCACGGACGCCTCCGCGGGCACGATCCGCGCCACCTCGACGCGACGGGCGCGGCGCGACGACGTCACCGGTCGTCCACGGTGTCGCCGCCGCTGTCGCCGGCGTCCTGGCCGCCGGCCCCGCTCCTGCGGCGCGGCAGCCACCGGCTCGGCGACGTGCGGCGGGCGGGGCTGTCGAGCGCCTCCCGCCCGGACACGTCGGCCCCCGGTTCGAGCGCGGACTCCACGACGCGCGGGAAGTGCTCCGGCGGCGGGCCGAACGCGCGGCGGGACTGCGCCACCACGCCGTGCCCGAGCGCGCGCCCGCCCGCGACGCCGACGACCACGCCGACCCCGAACGGCAGCAGCCGGCCCAGCGCGAGCGAGCCCTGCTTCGCGACCTGCCGCTTGAGGAACTGGCGGGCGAGGGTCTTGTTGACCCGCTTGATCGTGGTCTGCGGCATCGAGGTGAGCAGCACCTTGCCCCAGGCCACCGAGGACCCGCCGATGGCGTTCTCCACGTCCTTCGCGCCGCGGTCGCCCAGCACGGTGGCCAGCAGCAGCGCACGACGGCGCGACACGTCGTCGATCTCGATCCCGTGCACGTCCGCGACGGCCAGCGCGAACGCCGACGACGCGGCGAAGAACGTGGCGATGTCGCCCGTGGTGAGGGCGGTCGCCGCCGCCGTCCCGACCGTCGGTGCCGCGGCCGCAGCGCCCACCGCGCCACCCGCCGTCGCGAGCAGCGTCAGGTACTCCTTCTCCAGCAGCCGCACGATCTGCGCCGGGTCCGCCTCGGGGTTGCGCGCTCGCAGGCGGTCCACGTGCTTGTGGATCGCCGCGGACGGGATCGTCACCGCCTTGTCGAGCAGCGCGTCGAGCAGCGGCGTCGGCCGGTACTTCGCCCAGTCCTCGCGGCGCGTCGTCGCGTCCGCGACCTCGGCGAGGTCACCGGCGCCGTCGTGCCGCACGATCTCGCCCGTCGCGTCGTCGGTGGGGCCCTCGCCCTTGCCGCGGGCGGTCACGACGAGGCTCCCTCCGCGCCGTCCGCCGGCTGCTCGAACACCGCCGGCGGCACCAGGGCGCCCGCCTTGAGGGTGCGGCCCACCGTGCAGGCGCGGTCGATGGAGCGCTGCGCGAGCAGGAGGGTCTTGTTCCTCGTCTGCTCGTCGAGGCCCGAGAGGTCGATCTCGAACCGCTCGGTGAGGACGGGGTACCGGTCCTCGTCCAGGTCCTTGGCGTCCTCGACGCGGATGACGGCCTCGTACGCGTCGCCCAGCACGCGCGCGAACTTGGTGTCGCTGCTCATCCCCGCGCACGCGGCGAGCGCGATCTTCAGCAGCTCGCCCGGCGTGAACACGGCGCCGGCCTCTACCGGCCCGATCTCCACGCTGGCGCCACGGGCGGTGTACCCGCGGTACGTACGAGAGCCGGTGCGCTCCACCCACAGCGGGTCGGTGGGCGACGGCGTCACGGCGGCCGGGGCGTCGGCGGTCTCGGTCGTGGTGCTCTGGTCCGTCATGAGGTGATCCTCCCACTGGTCGCCCGGTCACGTCCGGGCGGTCCCGTGGAGAACGTGCGCGCACGCCGCGCGATTCCGCCGCGCGGATCCACCGCCCGACGCCCGGCGGCCCGGGGCGGCCGACGCCTGTCACGGAATGCCCGCGGCCTCGGTCGAGAGGGTGTCGGGCGGCCACCGGGGCCGGGCGGCAGAGAGGACAGGCTCATGAAGATCGTGGTCGTCGGTGGGACGGGTCTCATCGGGACGCAGGTCATCGCACATCTCACGGAGGCCGGGCACGACGCGGTCGCCGCCGCGCCCAGCACCGGCGTGGACACCCTCACGGGCCAGGGCGTCGACGCGGCGCTCGCGGGCGCCGACGTCGTGGTGGACGTGTCGAACTCGCCGTCGTTCGCGGACGACGACGTGCTGCGCTTCTTCACCACGTCGACGCGCACCCTGCTCGACGCCGGCAAGCGGGCGGGCGTCCGCCATCACGTCGTGCTCTCGATCGTCGGCGCCGACCGCAACCCCGACTCCGGGTACCTGCGGGCCAAGGTGGCGCAGGAGGAGCTCGTGCACGGCGGCGGGATCCCGTGGAGCGTCGTGCGGGCCACCCAGTTCTTCGAGTTCGCGCCGCGGATCGCCGACGGCGCCACGGTCGACGGGACGGTGCGCATCCCGCCCGTCGCGTTCCAGCCGATCGCCTCGGCCGACGTCGCGCGGTGCGTGGCCGAGACGGCCGCGGGGGAGCCTCTCGACGGCGTGGTGGAGGTCGCCGGCCCCCAGCGAGTCCGGTTCGACGAGTTCATCCGCGGTGCGATCGCCGGCGACACCCGCGAGGTGGTGGCCGACCCGGCCGCCCCGTACTTCGGTGCCGTGCTCGCCGAGGACTCGATCGTGCCCCAGGGCGACGCCCGCCTCGGTGCGACGGCGTACGAGGACTTCGTGGCGGCGCGGGCGTAGCGTGACCGCATGACGACGCGCCCGCCCGCGCCGGAGCGCCCCGACGCCCTCGCCGACGCCGAGGACGCCGGGGCGCTCGACGCGTTCCTCGCGGTCCGGCCGCAGCTCTTCGGCATCGCCTACCGCATGCTCGGCAGCGTCGCGGAGGCGGAGGACGTGGTCCAGGACGCGTGGATCCGCTGGCAGGGCGCGGACCGCGCCGCGGTCCGCAACCCGGCGGCGTTCCTCACGACCGTCACGACGCGGCTCGCGATCAACGCGGCGACGTCGGCCCGCGCCCGGCGCGAGACCTACGTCGGGCCGTGGCTCCCGGAGCCGGTCGACACGAGCGACGACCCGGCCCTCGGTGCCGAGCGGGCCGAGGCGCTCGAGCTGGCGACGCTGCTGCTCATGGAGCGGCTCAGCCCCGTGGAGCGCGCGGTGTACGTGCTGCGGGAGGCGTTCGGCTACCCGTACCGGCGGGTCGCGGAGATCCTCGACCTCACCGAGGCGGGCGCCCGGCAGCTCGCCCGGCGAGCCCGGGACCGGCTCGGCACCCGCGAGGCCGTGCCCGTCGACCCGGGGGAGCACCGGCGCCTGCTCGACGAGCTCGTCCGCGCCGCCCACGAGGGAGACCTCGCCCGGTTCGAGCGCTACCTGGCCGACGACGTCGTCGCGCGCCCCGACGGCGGCGGCCGGGTGCACGCGTCGCGCGTCGAGCTCGTCGGCCTCGCGCGGGTGTCGCTCTTCCTCGACAACGTGTGGCGCAAGTTCTGGAACGCCGGCGGCCTGCGGCACGTCGAGGCGAACGGCCTGCCCGCGATCGTGGTCGACCTGGACGGCGCGCCGTTCGCGCTCCTGGCGCTCGACGTCGTCGCGGGGCGGGTCGAGCACGTGTACGTCCAGGTCAACCCGGACAAGCTGACCGGCTACGCGGCGACCTCCTGATCGGGCTGCGCCCGCCCGGCGCCGTCGGGCGTGGTCGCCGCGGCGAACGCGGCGCGCGGCGTCTGCACCGACGCGAGCGAGACGACGTCGCGCCCGAACAGCGCGGCGGTGGTCCACACCGCGAGGACGCGGGCCTTGCGCTCCCATGTCGGGATGGCGAGCAGGTGGTACCCGCGGTGCATCAGCCACGCGAGCAGGCCCCGCACCACCACCCGGCGGAACTGGAAGACGCCCGAGCCCAGGCCCAGCGTCGCGATCACGCCGAGGCTGCCGTGCACGTACGGTCGCGTCGGGCGCCCGCGCAGGTCGGCGACGAGGTTGCGCGCCAGGCGCCGGCCCTGCCGCACGGCGTGCTGCGCGTTCGGGACGGCGAGGGCCCCGGGCCGCGGGACCGCGAGGTCGGGCACGGCCGCGCCGTCGCCCGCCGCCCACGCGTCGTCCACCGGCGCGTCGTCCGTGCCCACCCGCAGGTCGGGCCGCACGACGACGTACCCGCGACGGTCGACCGGCAGGTCGGTGTGCGTCGCGACCACCGGGTTCGCGGCGTTGCCCGCAGCCCACACCAGCAGGCCCGACGGGAACGACTCGCCCGTCGACAGCGTGACGACCCCGCCCGCGGCCGACTCCAGCCCCGTGCCGAGGTGCACGTGCGCGCCGCGCCGCTCGAGCTGCTCGACGACCCACCGGCCCGGACGGTCGGTCACCTCCGGCAGGATCCGGTCGCTGAGCTCCACGAGGTGGAACCGCAGCTCGGCGGCGTCGATCTCCGGGTAGCGGGGGAGCAGGTCGTGCGCGAGCGACAGCAGCTCGGCGAACCCCTCGACCCCCGAGAACCCGCCGCCGACGAACGTCACCGTGAGCAGCCGCTGCCTCTCCGGGCCGCGCGGCAGGCTCGCCGCCCGGTCGAACGACGTCAGCAGCCGGTCGCGGATCGCGACGGCCTCCTCGACGTGCTTCATCCCGATCGCCTGCTCCGCGACGCCGGGCACGGGGAAGACGCGCGTCACCGCGCCCGCCGTGACCACCACCGTGTCGTAGGGCAGGCGGTACGGCTCGCCCGAGCGCGGCCGCACGACCACGACCCGGTCCGCGTGGTCGACCCGGGTCACCGACCCGTCCACCAGGCGTGTACGGCGCAGGTGGCTCCGGTGGGCCACCGCCGCGTGCCGCGCCTCGACCGACCCCGCCATCACCTCGGGCAGGAACGGCTGGTACGTCATGTACGGGCGCGGGTCGACGAGCACCAGCTCGACGTCCCCGCCCCGCAGCTCCCGCCGCAGTCCCTTCTCCAGCTCCCGGGCCGCCGTGAAGCCCGCGTAGCCGCCACCGACGATCACGATGCGTCGCATCACTGCCTCCTGTGCCGCGCCCGTCGGGCGCTCTCACCACCTCGACCACGTGGCGCTGCGCTTCGTGACGGTCGGGCGGTGTGACGTCGGAGACGTCGGTGCCGCACCCGGTCGACTCGCCGCCCCGGGCCGCCAGCACGGGCCCGCGGGGGTCGTAGGGTGGCCGCATGGCCGCGACCCCCACCCCCTACGAGGACCTGCTGCGCGACGTGCTGGAGCACGGCACGCACAAGGAGGACCGCACCGGGACGGGCACGCGCAGCGTGTTCGGCCGCCAGCTGCGGTACGACCTGAGCCAGGGGTTCCCGCTGATCACCACCAAGCGGGTCCACCTCAAGTCGGTCGCGTACGAGCTGCTGTGGTTCCTGCGCGGCGACTCCAACGTGCGCTGGCTGCAGGAGCACGGCGTGAGCATCTGGGACGAGTGGGCCTCGCCGGAGGGCGAGCTGGGCCCCGTCTACGGCGTGCAGTGGCGGTCGTGGCCGACGCCGGACGGCCAGCACGTGGACCAGATCGCCGGCGTCATCGACCAGATCAAGGTGAACCCGGACTCGCGCCGCCTCGTCGTCAGCGCGTGGAACGTGGCCGAGCTCGCCGACATGGCGCTGCCGCCGTGCCACCTGCTGTTCCAGTTCTACGTGGCCGACGGGAAGCTGAGCTGCCAGCTGTACCAGCGCTCCGCCGACCTGTTCCTGGGCGTCCCGTTCAACATCGCCTCGTACGCGCTGCTCACGCACATGGTGGCAGCGCAGACCGGCCTCGAGGTCGGCGACTTCGTCTGGACCGGCGGCGACTGCCACGTGTACGACAACCACGTGTCGCAAGTGGAGACGCAGCTCGCGCGCGAGCCCTACCCGTACCCGACGCTGCGCCTCGCCCCGCGCGACTCGATCTTCGACTACGCGTACGAGGACATCGAGGTGCTCGGCTACCAGCACCACCCGGGCATCAAGGCCCCGGTCGCCGTCTGAGCGCGCGACCGGACGTGGTCGGACCGACGTGATCGGACTCATCTGGGCCCAGGCGCGCGACGCCGCCGGCCGGTCCGTCATCGGCGCCGCCGGGGAGATCCCCTGGCGCGTGCCCGAGGACTTCGCGCACTTCAAGGCGACGACGGCGGGGCACCCCGTCGTGATGGGGCGCCGCACCTGGGAGTCGTTGCCGCGGCGCCCGCTGCCGGGGCGCACCAACGTCGTGGTGACGCGCCACCCGGTCTGGGCCGCGGACGGCGCCGTCCCGGCCGGGTCGCTCGACGAGGCCCTGGCGCTCGCGGCCGGCGCCCCCGGTGGCGACGAGGTCTGGGTGATGGGCGGCGGCGAGGTCTACGCCGCGGCCCTGGCGCTCGCGGACCGGCTCGTCGTCACCGAGATCGACCTCGAGGTCGAGGGCGACGCGTTCGCGCCCGACGTCGACGGCGCGGTCTGGCGGCTCGTCGATGACGGCGCCTGGGCGACGTCGTCGGGCCCGGGCGCCCTGCGCCACCGCGTCCGCACCTATGCCCGCGCTCCCCGCCCGTGAGGTAGCCCCGCGCCCCGCGGGGTAGTCCGGATCCCCGCGAGGTCGTGGGCTGGACCACCACCTCACGGGGAGCGGAACTACCTCCGCACCACCCCGCCCGACGGCGCGCATCACGATCTCGTCACCGATCGGTGGAAGGCGCTTGCCCATTCCGCCACCTGTCCGGTACGTTTCCGGGAAACCGGTTACCGGCGCGTTTCACCAGGGAGCGCGGACAGCTCGAGGACGAGCAGAGGGGCACGCCAATGGTGGTTGTGATGAACGACGAGGGGCAGGCGCGATGAGCGCCGTCATCGCCGCGAAGACCGCGGCGCCGGAGACGGCGACCAGCAAGGTCGCGCCTCCGCGCCCGCCCCGCAAGCGCGCCTCCGCGCTGTGGAAGCACAAGGCCCTGTACCTCATGGCCGTGCCGGGGATCCTGTACTTCCTCGTCTTCAAGTACGCGCCCATGGGCGGGCTGGTCATCGCCTTCCAGGACTACATGCCGTTCCTCGGCATCGGCGGCAGCCCGTGGGTCGGGTTCGACCACTTCGTGCGGTTCTTCACCGAGGACACCTTCGTGGTGCTCCTGCGCAACACCGTGGTGATCTCGCTCCTGCTGCTGGTCTTCTCGTTCCCGGTGCCGATCATCCTGGCGCTGCTGCTCAACGAGGTGCGCACCAAGGTCTTCCAGCGCAGCGTGCAGACGGTCATCTACCTGCCCCACTTCATGTCGTGGGTCATCGTCGCGTCGATCTTCTACGTGCTGCTGTCCACCGACGGCGGGGCGGTCAACAACCTCATCGTCGAGTGGGGCGGAGAGCCGATCCCGTTCCTCACCGACCCCGACTGGCTGCGGCCGCTGTACGTGGGCCAGGAGATCTGGAAGGGCGCGGGCTGGGGCACGATCGTCTACCTCGCGGCGATGACGGCGGTCGACACGCAGCTCTACGAGGCGGCGGAGCTCGACGGCGCGAACCGCCTGCGCCAGACCTGGCACATCACGCTCCCCGCGATCCGACCCACCATCATCGTGATGTTCATCCTCGCCATCGGCGACTTCCTGGAGCTCGGCTTCGAGCACATGTTCCTGGTGATGAACTCGCTGAACCGCTCGGTGGGCGACATCTTCGACACCTACGTCTACACGACGGGCATCGAGAACGGGCAGCTGAGCTACGCGGCCGCCGTCGGGCTCTTCAAGGGCCTGGTCGGGCTGATCCTCGTCATCATGGCCAACCGCCTCGCGAAGCGGTTCGGCGAAGAGGGCGTCTACTGATGTTCTCCTTCGAGGGCTTCGTCAGGATCAACACGTTCTTGACCGGCGCCTACCGTCTCGCATACCTCAACCTGCTCTGGATGGCGACGACCGTGCTCGGCCTCGGCCTGATCGGGGTCGGTCCCGCGTCCTACGCGGTCGCGCGGTACGTGGACGGCTGGTTCCGCCGGGGCGAGACGCCGCCCGTCACCCGCTCCTTCGTGGACGGCGTGCGCGAGCAGCCGTGGCGCTCGATGGTCGTCAGCTGGATCCTGCTCGGCGCCGGCGCGGTGATCCTCACCAACGTGTTCCGCGGCCCGAGCTGGACCGTGCAGGCGCTCAACGTCGTGGCGCTCGTCGTCCTCGGCGTCGCGGCCGCCTACGTCTACCCGGTGATGGTCGCGACCGAGGCCGCGCCCGTCGGCCGGCAGCTCGCGAGCGCCCTGCTCATCGGGTTCGGCTCGCTGCACTGGACGATCCTCGGCGCCACCGCCGTGGGTCTGACCGGGTGGCTGCTGTGGCAGTACGCGCTGCCCCTGGTGGCGCTGTTCGGGGTGGGCGTGCCGGCCTGTGCGGTCGGCGTCGTCACCCGCATCGTCTTTCGTCCCCTGGCGCAGGACCCGGATCAGCCGGGTTCCCGCGCGCTTCACCGCAGTTCCATCGGCGCGCCTGTGACGGAGCAGGTCGCATGAGAAAGAGGAGTGACCCCATGAGGAGAGGCATGTTCGTCAAGGGCGCGGCGACGGCGGCAGTGGCCGCGCTCGCCCTGACCGCCTGCGGCAACAGTGGTTCCGGCGAGGAGGCCGAGGCCGACACCGGTCCGGTCACCTGGATGGCGATGCTCCACACGCCGACGACGCCCGAGAAGGACGGCGTCATCGAGACGGCGCTCGAGGAGCACACCGGCCAGAAGTTCGACATGCAGTGGGTGCCGGACGCCTCGAAGGAGGAGAAGATCAACTCGGCGCTCGCGTCCGGCTCGCTGGCCGACATCGTGTCCCTCACGGTGACCGACAGCACGCAGGTGCGCCAGGCGCTCGGCTCCGGACAGTTCTGGGACGTCGAGAAGTACCTGGCCGACTACCCGAACCTCTCGAAGATCGACCCCGACACGGTCGAGGCGGCCAAGCTGGACGGCAAGCTGTACGGCGTCCCGTTCCAGAAGATCAAGGCCCGCTACGGCGTGCTGGTGCGCCAGGACTGGCTGGACAACCTGGGGCTGGAGACGCCGCACACGATCGAGGACCTCACCAAGGTGGCCGAGGCGTTCGCCACCAAGGACCCCGACGGCAACGGCAAGGACGACACCACCGGCTTCATCGACCGCGAGGAGAGCTTCCTGGTCGGGTTCCGGTCGCTGACCGGGTACTTCGGCGCCGGCGACAAGTTCGAGGTCACCGACGACGGCCAGGTCGTCCCCGCGTTCACCACCGACGCCTTCAAGCAGGCGATGGAGTGGTACCGCGGCGTCTACGAGAAGGGCGGCGTGAACCAGGAGTTCGTCACCGTCCAGAAGCAGAACCAGCAGGACGCGATCGCGCAGGGCAAGGGCGGCATCGTCGTCACGGGCCTGTTCGAGGCGAAGAACTACCTGGCCCTCGCGGAGAGCGCCGACCCGAAGACGCCCATGAAGTGGGCGCTCGTCAACGACATGCGCACCGCCGACGTGGAGCACCGCATCCTCACGGACACCGGCGGCGGCATGGGCGGCTGGCTCGCGTTCCCCAAGACCGAGGTGAAGTCCGAGGCCGAGCTGGAGAAGATCCTCACGTTCGTCGACAAGCTGATGGACGAGGAGGCGTTCGCCCTCATGACCAACGGCGTCGAGGGCACGCACTACGAGATCGACGGCGACGGCGTCGTCACGATCACCGACCAGACCTCCTGGGAGCAGGAGGTGCAGCCGTTCTCGTCGTCGCGCCCGTCCGAGAAGGTCGTGACGTACAAGAGCTCCACGCCATACGTCGACGAGGCCAACGAGCTGATGAAGGAGAACGAGGAGTTCGTCGTCATCAACCCGGCGCAGTCGCTGTCCTCGGACACGTTCGACCGGCAGTGGTCGACCATCGAGCAGCAGGTGAACGACGCGTACAACCAGTACATCACCGGGCAGATCGAGATGGCCGACTACGAGGCCGTCATCGAGGGCCTGCGCGGCCAGGGCCTCGACGCGATCATCGAGGAGTACACCGCGGCGTACGCCAAGGTGAACGGCTGACCATCCCCCCGACGTGGTGAGCGGGCGTCCGGCCCTGTTCCGGCCGGAAGGGGGCCGGACGCCCGCTCACCACACTCGCGCACGACCGAGAGGCGACAGTGCACACCCTCGACGAGACCCTGGCCACGACCACGCTCCAGGCGGCGATCGACGACGCCGCGGCTGCCGGCGGCGGCACCGTCGTGGTGCCCGCCGGGACGCACCGCACCGGCGCGCTGCGCCTGCGCTCGCACGTCGAGCTGCACCTCGAGGCGGGCGCGGTGCTCCAGTTCGTGCCCGACCCGCGCCTGTACCCGGCGGTCGAGGCCCGCTGGGAGGGCGCTCCGGCGACCATCCACTCCCCGTGCCTGTACGCCGCCGGCGAGACCGACGTCGCGATCACCGGGTTCGGCACGATCGACGGCGGCGGCGCCCCCTGGTGGGACACGTTCCGCCACGACCGGGCGTCCCTCGAGCACCCGCGGCCCACCCTGGTCGGGCTGCACGACTGCACCCGGGTGACGATCCGTGACGTGCGCCTGACCAACTCCCCGAGCTGGACGGTGCACCCTCTGCGGTGCGACGGCGTCACGATCACGAACGTCGTGATCGTGAACCCGCCCGACTCGCCCAACACGGACGGCATCGACCCCGAGTCGTGCCGCAACGTGCGGATCAGCGACTGCCACATCGACGTCGGCGACGACTGCGTGGTCATCAAGGCGGGCACGGAGCGCGACCCCGAGCGCATTCCCTGCGAGAACATCGCGATCACCAACTGCACGATGGTGCACGGCCACGGCGGCGTCGTCATCGGCTCGGAGATGAGCGGCGGCGTGCGTGACGTGGTCATCAGCAACTGCGTCTTCGAGGGCACCGACCGCGGCATCCGCATCAAGGCCCGGCGCGGGCGCGGCGGGGTGGTCGAGGACGTCCGGGTGACGAACGTGGTGATGCGCGGCGTGATGACGCCGTTCGTCATCAACCCCTTCTACTTCTGCGGCCCGGACGGCAAGGAGCCGCACGTGGCCGACCGGAACCCGCACCCGGTGGGCGAGACGACGCCCGTCTTCCGGCGCATCCACCTGTCGCACATCACCGCCCGGGACGTGCACGCGTCCGCCGGGCACCTGTACGGCCTGCCCGAGCAGCCGCTGACCGACGTCACCCTCGACGACGTCACGGTGTCCTTCGCCGCCGACGCCGTCGCCGGGTACCCGGCGATGGCCGACGGCGTGCCGCTCATGCGGCGGGCCGGGTTCCACCTCGGCTTCGTCGCCGACTCGGAGCTCTCCCGCGTGCGCGTGGACGGCTGTGACGGCCCGGGCGTCGTCGTCGAGGAGAGCCCCACGCTGCGGCTGACGGGGGTGAGGGTCGATGGTGAGCGCCTCGACGCGTGAGGACGTGCGGGCGGTCACGCCGGACGCCGGCCCGGCGCCGACGATCCGTCGCACCGCCGAGACCTGCCTGGCCGTCGCCGGCATGGTGGCGTCGGCGATCTTTCTCGGCGGCTACGCGCTGGTGCTGAACCGGGTCGACGAGCAGACGTTCCTCGACGACCTCTACCCGGCCATGGCGGACGCGGGCATCGCGGTCGCGTCGGCGGACGCCTACGACGCCGCGCGCACTCTGGCCGCGTGGTTCGGCCTCACGCTCGTGGCGGTGCTGCTGGTCGCCGCGGCCGGGATCTACGTGGCGCACCGCCGTCCGGCCCGCCGGACCACGGGCTGGTGGTTCCTCGCGGCCGGTCTCGCGTGCCTGTTCGGGAGCCAGCTCGTGCTGTACCCGATCGCCTTCCTCTTCTTCCTCTCCGCCGGGCTCTTTGCCCTGCGGAAGCCCGACACGACCGTCGGCCAGACCCCCGACCCCACGTCCGAGACCGGGAGCACCTCATGAGCAAGACCCTCGCAGCGCCGCGAGCCACCACCCGGGAGGAGGGTCGGATGCACCGGCCCACCACGGGGATGCGCGTCTTCCGGGTGGTGAACGTCATCGTCCTGAGCGGCTTCGCGCTGATCTGCGTGCTGCCGTTCATCAACGTGCTCGGCAGCTCCCTCGCGACGCCGGGCGAGCTCGCGACGCGGCCCTTCGTGCTGATCCCGCAGACGTTCACGCTGGACGCCTACCGGTACATCCTGTCGACGTCGACGATCTTCCGGGCGATGGGCGTGTCGGTGTTCGTCACCCTGGTGGGGACGTTCGTGAGCCTCCTGCTCACGTCCCTCATGGCGTACGCCCTGTCGAAGCGCTACCTGCGCGGGCGCCGGGTGATCAACTTCCTCGTGGTGTTCACGATCCTGTTCAGCGGCGGCATGATCCCCACGTTCATCGTGGTCAACAGCCTCGGCCTCATCGACTCGCTGTGGTCGCTGATCCTGCCGGTGGCGATCAACGCCTTCAACTTCGTCATCATGCGCAGCTTCTTCCAGGGCATCCCGGACAGCCTCGAGGAGGCCGCCCGCATCGACGGCTGCTCCGACCTCGGCGTCTTCCTGCGCATCGTGCTGCCGCTGTCGCTCGCGTCGATCGCCACGATCGGCCTCTTCTACGCCGTGTACTACTGGAACACGTACCAGGCCGCGATCCTCTACATCAACGACTCCACCAAGTGGCCGATCCAGGTGCTGCTGCGCCAGATCGTCATCGTCGCGAGCGGCATGAACGCCGACGAGAACGCGGTGGACGTCGTGCCGCCCGCGCAGTCCGTCAAGATGGCGGTCATCTTCGTCGCGACGCTGCCGATGCTGATCGTCTACCCGTTCGTCCAGCGCTTCTTCGTCAAGGGCGCGCTGATCGGGTCGGTCAAGGGCTGACCCGCCCGGCCGGGCGCCCGCCTCAGGGGGCGGGCGCGTAGGCGGCGTGGAAGGACCAGCGCGGGTCGAGCGTCTCGCCGAAGCCCTGGGACTGGACCGCGAGGGTGCCGTCGTCGGTGAGCACGAGCCGGAGCCGTAGCGTGGCCAGCTCGTCGCCGTGGGTGCCGCACCGCACGTCGAGCGTCCCCGGGCCGGACCAGCCTGCGGTCACGACGGCGGGCTCCGCCCCGACGCTGGTGACGTGCGGGCCGGACGTGTCGAGCTCGAGCGACCATCCGTCCGTCGAGGCGATCACACCGCCGCCCGCCGTGACGTCGACGTCGAGGCCGGCGGGCCCGGCGCCGGGCGTGCGGCTCACCCACCGGCCGCCGAGCGTGCGGGCGTGCCGGTCGTCGTGGGCAGGGCTCGGCCACCCGAGCTCGACGGGGGCGGGCCCGACGGCGGGCTCGGCAGCCGGCTCGAGGGCCGGTGCGACGAGGTGGTCCAGGACGAGGTCGAGGAGCTTCTGGTCACCGCTCGCCGCCGCCTGCGAGTCCGCGGTGACGACCACCGAGACCTGGCGGTCGGGGTGGACCCAGACGATCTGGCCGCCCAGCCCGAACATGAGCCAGCCGCCGACGGGCGGCAGCCACAGCTGGTAGCCGTACGCGGCACGGAACGGGCCGCCCCAGGTCTGCGTCGCGGGGTCGGACCGCGGCGACGTCGCGGCGGCGAGGTAGTCGGCGGGCAGCAGCCTGGCGCCGTCGTGCACGCCGTCCGCCAGCAGCAGCCGAGCCAGCCGGCCCAGGTCGTCGGGCGTGCAGATCAGGCCGGAGCCGCCGTGGCTGAAGCCGTCGGGGCCGCGCAGGAAGCGGAATCCGGCGCTGACGCCGATCGGGTCCAGCACCCGGGGGCGCAGGTAGTCGGCGAGCGAGCCGCCGGTCAGCCGCTCGACGAGCGCCGCCAGGGTGTACGCGGCGCTCGTGTCGTACGTGAAGAGCGCGCCCGGCGGGTGCGTGGGCGGCACCCGGAAGTACGACTCCAGCCAGCCGCCCTCGCGCACCTTGTAGGTGGTGGACCGGTGCGGGCCCACCATGGCGAGCATGTGCCGCAGCGTCGTGGCCCGGAGCCACGGGTGCACGGCTCCGTCGACAGCTCCGTCGACAAGGTCGGGGAAGTGGTCGACGACGGGGTCGTCGAGGCCCAGTGCCCCCTCGTCGGCGAGCAGGCCGACGGCCAGCCCCGTCACGGACTTCGAGACCGAGTACATCCGCTGCGGCACGTGGTGTCCGAGCGGGGCGCAGGCCGCGCTGGCCACGACGTCCCCGCCGACCGTGACCGCGACGGTGTGCAGGGCGACGTCCAGCTCATGGGCCCGCGCGACGAGCGTCGCCAGGCCGTCCGCGAGGGTGGGCACGGACTCAGACCAGGTCGCGGACCGCGGCGTACTGCTCGCGCACCACGGGCCGCGGGTCGGCGTCGAGGGTGGTGGCGATCGTCGTCGACCACGCCGGTGCGGGCGCGTCGGCGTCGTCGGCCGCGGCCAGCACCCACGCGGCCTGGCGGGCGGCGCCGTCGGCGACGTACTCGCCGGGCTCGGGCACGCCGATGGCCAGCCCGAAGACCTGGGTGGCCACCTGCTGCACCGCGGGGGACTGTGCCGCGCCGCCGATGAGCATGACGCGCTCGATCGGCACGCCCTGGGCCCGCAGCGCGTCGAGGCCGTCGGCGAGGCCGCACAGCATACCCTCGACGTACGCGCGGGCGAGGTGCTCCCGGGTCGAGGTCGCCAGCCGGATCCCGTGCAGGGTGCCGGTCGCGTCGGGGCGGTTCGGGGTGCGCTCGCCCTCGAGGTACGGCACCAGGACGAGGCCGTCGGCGCCTGGCGGGGCGGCGAGCGCGAGGTCGGCGAGCTCGTGCACGTCCACGCCCAGGACGGCGCGGGCGGCGTCGAGCACGCGGGCCGCGTTGAGCGTGACGGCGAGCATCAGGGCGTTGCCCGTGGCGTCGGCGAAGCCGTTGATGGCGCCCGTGCCGTCGGCCGTGCGCGCCGGCGCCACCGCGGACACGACGCCGGAGGTGCCGATCGAGATCGCGATGTCGCCGGGGGTCATGCCGAGCGCGAGAGCGGCCGCGGCGTTGTCGCCGGCGCCCGGCCCGAGCAGGGCGCCGCCCTCGACGTCCGCGCCTGCGACGGAGGCGTGCGCGACGCCGCCCGACTCCGCCGGGCCGAGCACACGGGGGAGCGCGACGTCGTCGCGCCCCAGGGCGAGCCGCACGAGGTCGGGGCGGTAGGCGCCCTTGCCGCCGTCCGCCTCGGCGTCGTAGTAGCCGGTGCCGGACGCGTCGGAGCGGTCGGTGACCAGGGCGTCGAGCCTGGGCCCGAGCGGGGACTCGCCCTCGGGCCCGTACCCGGCGATGCGCCAGGTCAGCCAGTCGTGGGGCAGCGCGACGGCGGCGACGCGCGCGGCGTTGTCGGGCTCGGCGTCGCGCAGCCAGCGCAGCTTGGTGACCGTGAGCGACGCGACGAGCACCGATCCGACGGCGTCGGCCCAGGCCTGCGCGCCGGCGTCGCGGTCGCCGTCGCCGAGCTCGTGGATCAGGTCCTCGGCGGCCGGGGCCGAGCGGGTGTCGTTCCACAGGATCGCGTCGCGGATCACGCGGCCCTCGGAGTCCAGCGCGACGAGCCCGTGCTGCTGCCCGCCGACGGCGATCGCCGCGACGTCGTCCAGGCCGCCGGCCTCGTGGGACGCGGCGACGAACGCGTCCCACCAGTGCTGCGGGTCGATCGAGGTGCCGTCGGGGTGCTTGGCGGTGCCGGAGCGGACCAGGCGGCCGGTCTCGGCGTCGCGCACGACGATCTTGCAGGACTGCGTGGACGTGTCCACGCCGGCGACGAGGGGCATCGTTGCTTCCTTCTCAAGCGGGCGGGCGGGCCGGGCTGATGGTGTGGGGCGAGAGTCAGCCGATCAGGTGCTTCAGCGCGAGCTGGTGCAGCCGCACCAGACCGTAGTCGCGCTCCGCGACGGCGTCGACGTCGAGGTCCTCGTAGGCCGAGCGGTCGGCGAGGAAGTCGTCGAACGACTCGCCGGCGGCCAGCGTGGGCTCGTTCAGCTCGAAGATGCCGGCGTGCTCGAACGCCTTCTGCACCTCGGAGTCCTCGCGGTACGCCTTGGCCTTGGCGGCGAGCAGGTCGTACGTCTCCATGTTCGCCTTGGCGGACTCCCAGACGCCCTCGAGGTGCTCGGTGCGGCTCGGCTTGTAGTCGAAGTGGCGCGGGCCCTCGTAGCGGGGGCCGCCGTTCGGGAAGCCGTTCTCGAGCAGGTCCACCGTGAAGAACGCGCTCAGCAGGTCGCCGTGGCCGAAGACGAGGTCCTGGTCGTAGCGCGGGCCGTGCTGGCCGTTGAGGTCGATGTGGAACAGCTTGCCCGCGTACAGCGCCAGCGCGAGGCCGTGCGTGTAGTTGAGGCCCGCCATCTGCTCGTGACCCGTCTCCGGGTTGAGGCCCACGATGTCGCCGTTGTCCAGCGTGTCGATCAGTGCGATCGCGTGCCCGATGCTCGGCAGGAAGATGTCGCCGCGGGGCTCGTTGGGCTTGGGCTCCAGCGCGATGCGCAGGTCGTAGCCCTTGGACTTGATGTAGGCGGCGACGGTGTCGATGCCCTCGGCGTAGCGGGCGTGCGCGGCGTGCAGGTCCTTGGAGTTGTCGTACTCCGTGCCCTCGCGGCCGCCCCACATGACGAACGTCGAGGCGCCCATCTCGGCGGCCAGGTCCACGTTGGTGAGCACCTTGCGGAGCCCGTAGCGACGCACGTCGCGGTTGTTCGACGTGAACGCGCCGTCCTTGAAGATCGGGTGCGTGAACGTGTTGGTGGTGACCATCTCGCAGACGAGGCCGGTCTCCTCCGAGGCCTTCTTCACCGCGTCGATGTGCTTCTGGCGCTCCGCGCCCTCGGTGCCGAACGGGAAGACGTCGTTGTCGTGGAAGGTGAAGCCCCACGCGCCGAGGTCGGCCAGCTTGCGGATGGAGTCCGCGGGGTCCAGGTCGGGGCGGGTGGCGGTGCCGAACGGGTCGTTCGCCGGCCAGCCGACGGTCCACAGGCCGAACGAGTACTTGATGTCGCTCACGGGATTCTCCTCGTTGAGGTCGGGGTCGAGTCGGGGTGTCGAGCGGTGCCGGGACGGCGTGCGGTGAGGCGGCGGCGCGTCCACGCGGCGTTTTGTTGTACGGCTGAACTATTGCGCGTCGCTGGGCTAGAGTCAACACGTGCCAGCCACCTCGACGACGACGCGCGAACGTGCCCCCCGCGTGCCCGCCTCGGGCGCCGCGTCGCGGCAGCACACCCTCCGCGAGCGGAACCTGCGGCTCGTCGCCGCGGCCGTCTTCGAGGCCTCCGCACCACCGTCGCGCGCCGACGTGGCCGCCGCCACCGGTCTCACGCGCGCCACCGTGTCCACCCTCGTCGACCGTCTCGTGGCGGGGGGCCTGGTGGCCGAGCTGCCGCCCGTCGCCGCGCAGAAGGCCGGCCGCCCCGCCGTGCCGCTCGTGCCCGCCGGGCGTTCAGTCGTCGGCCTCGGCCTCGAGGTGAACGTCGACTACCTCGGCGTGCGCGTGCTGGACCTCGTGGGCGACGTCGTCGCCGAGCGCGTCGTCAGCGGGTCCCTGCACGACTCCGACCCGCGCGAGGTGCTCGGCAGGCTCCGGTCGCTCGCCGCCGACGCGATCGGCGAGGTCGAGGCCGGCGGCATGCGGGTGGCCGGGGCGCGGCTCGCGCTCCCCGGGCTGGTCGACGCGCGCGGCGGGCGGCTCGAGGTGGCGCCCAACCTGGGCTGGTCGTCGCTCGAGCCGGTCCCGGGCCTCGACCTCCGCGCCGGCGACGGCAGCGCCCTCGACGTCGAGGTGTCCAACGAGGCCAAGCTCGCGGCGCTCGCCGAGCTCGCGGGTGACGTGCCGCCGTCGTTCCTCTACGTCTCGGGCGACGTCGGCGTGGGCGCCGGGATCGTGGTGGACCGGCAGCTCTTCCTCGGCGAGCGCGGCTGGAACGGCGAGATCGGGCACGTCGTCGTCGACCCGGCCGGGCCCCGCTGCTCGTGCGGCGCCACCGGCTGCCTCGAGCAGTACGCGGGCAAGGAGGTGCTGCTGCGCGGCGCCGGCCTGCCCGTGTCCGCGCCCGTGCTCTCGCTCGTCGACCTGTTGCGCGCCGGCGACGACGACGCACTCACCACCGTGCGCCGCGGCGGGCGTGCCCTCGGCTCCGCGCTCGCCACCTTCGTCAACCTGGTCGACGTCTCGACGATCGTCCTCGGCGGCGCGTACACCGAGCTGTTCGGCTGGGTGGGGCACGTCGTCGCCGGAGTGGTGGAGGAGCGCGCCCTCGCCGCGCCCTTCGCGCCCGTCGACGTGCGCCCCGCGGCCGCCGGCCCCCACGCCGCCCTCACGGGCGGCGCGCGCGAGGTGCTGCGGTCGGTCGTCGCCGACCCGGCCCGCTGGGTCTGATTCCGGCCGAGGCGTGGTCGGCCGCTAGGCTGTGTGCCGCTGCGGTCGCGAGACGCGCAGCGGCACACGTCGTCATGCGGCGCGCGCGCCTGTAGCTCAGTGGATAGAGCACCGCTCTCCTAAAGCGGGTGTCGGCAGTTCGAGTCTGCCCAGGCGCACCTCGGTCGGCCTCTGCGATCCGCGCGGGTCGATCCCCTTCACCGACGCTCCGAACCGCGGAGCGAGTCGCTCCCGCAGAGTCCTACGCTGGCGCCATGCCTCTCTCCGACGTCGAACCGCGCCTGGACTCGGCGCGCCCGTCCGAGCAGTTCACCGCCTACCTCGACTACTACCGCGCCGTGGTGGACCGCAAGCTCGAGGGCATGACGGACGCGCAGCTGCGGACGAGCCTGCTGCCGTCCGGGTGGACGCCGCTGGAGCTGCTGACGCACCTGGTGCACATGGAGCGCCGGTGGTTCGTGTGGGGGTTCCTCGGCGAGCAGGTCGACCATCCGTGGGGCGACCACGCCGACGACGACCCGTCCGGCCCGTGGCGCGTGCCGGCCGGCGTCGGGCGGGAGGAGCTGGTTGCCGCGCTGCACACGGGCGGGGAGCGGACCCGGGAGGTCCTGGCGTCCCACGACCTGGCGGAGCGTGCCGCCGTGGGCGGCCGGTTCGCGGCGGAGGACGGTCAGCCGCCCACGCTCGCGTGGATCTGCTTCCACGTGCTGCAGGAGTACGCCCGGCACGCGGGGCACCTCGACGTCGCCCGCGAGCTCGCGGACGGCGCGACGGGGGAGTAGGTCAGTCCGCCCGGGCGTGCGAGATGTGGGCGAGCTGGCGCCACACGAGCGCGAGGGTGAGGCCGGCGCCGACGAAGCCGAACCACATGGGCGCGGTGAGCCCCCAGTGCTCGGCGAGCACGCCGCCGACGGCGTTGCCGACGACGATGCCGCCGAAGACGCACATCATGTAGACGGAGCCGACGCGGCCCTGGAACCGGGCAGGGGTGGCGCGCTGCCGCACCGTGTTGGACACCGTGCCCCACACGAAGGCGTAGGCCCCGAAGACGAACAGGGTCGCCATCGCGACCCACCCCGTGGTGGCGAGGGCGAGAGCGAGGTGGAACAGCACCTCCAGCGTGAGGCACGCCTTCATCAGGACGGCGAGGGAGAACCTCCGCTCGAGCCGGCCGTAGGTGAACGTGGCGAGCAGCCCGCCGATCGCGGAGGCCGTCGTCAGGAGCCCGTACCCGACGGGCCCCATGTGGAGGTGGTCCAGCGAGTACTTCACGAGGATGGCCCACGGCGCCGCCCAGGTGATGTTGAAGACGAGGATCACCAGGGCGAGCGTGCGCACCGGCGGGTTGGTCCAGATCCAGCGCAGCCCCTCGGCGATGTCGTGCCGCACCTTCCGGGTCGCGCCCGCCGGGTCGGCGCCCTCGGCCGGGGGCAGGGGCGTCAGCACCACCTTGCTGACCAGGACCACGGCCAGCAGCACGGTCAGCACCTGGACGGCGAACGGCCACGCCGCGCCGGCCGCGAACAGCGCCGCGCCGAGCGGCGGCCCGACGAGCTGGTTCGCCGTGAGGAACCCGGCCTGCAGGCGGGAGTTGCCGATGCCGAGGTCGGCCGGGCGCACGAGCATCGGCAGCAGGGTCTGGGAGGTGGTGTCCGCGAACACCTCGGCCACGCCCATGAGCAGCATCGCGGCCAGCACCACGCCGATGTTCACGTGCCCGGTGACGATCACCACGCACAGCGCGGCCACGACGACGGCGCGCAGCAGGTTCGCCACGATGACGAGGCGACGACGGTCGAGCCGGTCGGCGAGAACCCCGGCCCAGAGCCCGAACACCAGCCAGGGGAGGCGTTGCAGCATCGCGGCCAGCGCGACGAGCATGGCGGAGCTCGTCTGCGACGCGACCAGCAGGGGACCCGCCGCGAGCGCGACGCCGTCGCCGATGTTGCTCGTCCACGACGCCGACATCAACCACCGGAACCCGGAGCCCATCCGGGCGGGGGCCACCGCCTCGACCACTCGTCTCACGGGCGCCCAGCCTAGGTGCCCGGGGCAGGCGACCACCCTCTGATTCTCCTCACACGACTTGCGAGGATCGGCCTCGGCACGTATTGACGCGGTCGGTGGTGAGCGGCACACTCTCGGTGACGGCGCGCATCGCCCGCCCCCTGCGCGGTGCGCGCTGTCCCCTGCCGGGCCAGGCCCGGCCCGACGCCCCTTCGGACCCCCCGCCGAGGGGGCGTCTACGTGACTTCCCGGTCTCCCGCGAACCCGCATCGGCCCGCCCCGGCCGTTCTTCGGCGCGCCGAGCCGTGCCCGAGGGGTCGGCCGTTCTACCGTGCTGGCGTGAGAGCCGTCCGACGATCCACCGCCACGACCGCGGTCGACCCCTCCGCCGGGGCACCCGCCGCGCCGACCGAGTCCGCCCGGACCGGTCGGGACGACGGCGGCCCCGCGGACGCGGGGGACGCCACCGAACGCCCGCGCGACGACCGCGCGCGCCCGTCGTCGGACGGGCCGGGCGGCGGCACGGACAGGCACTCGGACGCCGACCCGACCCGGCGGAGGTCCGTGGAGAGCGCGTCGTCCGCGGCAGCGGGCACGGTCGAGGCCGCGACCCGGCGCTGGCGGGCGTCGCTCGTCGAGATGGTGGGCGGTTCATCGCTGTCGGACGTCGGCCTCCTCGGGGAGGCGGTCGTCGACCTCTCGGCGGCCCACCCCTCGGGGGTCGCCGGCCTCTTCGCCGGCCGGCCCACGCGCCTGTCCAACCTGGTCCGCGAGGGGGACGCGCTGCCCGCGGCGCGACGTCGTGCCCGCGCGGTCGCGGCCCGCGCGGCCGAGCACGCGTCCCGGTACGGCGTCGCGCCCACGTACCTGGCGATCGGCGTCGCGAGCTGGGTCGAGCACGACGACGGGCCCGAGGTGCCCATCGGCGGCGGTGGCCCGCAGCGGCACGACGTCGCGGCGCTGGCGCGCGTCGCATCGACCGGGTCGACGGCCCCCGCCCCTGGTGCGCCGGGCGTCGACGACCCCGCCGCCGACGAGGACACGGACGCCGCAGACACCACCGTGCCCCCGGACGACGGCGACGGTGCCGGCGCGCTCGCCGACGACGGGGACCCGGGGGAGGCCCCTGCGCTGACCACCTCGATCCCGGTGGTGTCGATGGCGTCCCGGGAGCACCCCGCCGCGCCGCGGACGACGCCGCCGAACCCGGACGACACGCCGCCTGCGGGCCGCGTCGTGCACGCCCCGGTCGTGCTGCGTCCGGTGACGCTCACGCCGCGCGGCGACGGCGGCGCCGACTACGACCTGACCCTCGAGCCGACGGTCGAGATCAACCCTGTGGTGGCGCGCACGCTGCGCGCCCACGGCGCGCTGCTCGACCCGGCGGCGCTCGCCAAGGCGACGTTCACGCTCGCCGGCTTCGATCCCACGGACGTGCTCGCCCGCGTCGCGGCCCTCGGCGAGGCCGTGCTCGACGACTTCCGTCTGGACCGCCGCGTGCTCGTGGGCACGTTCGTGCACCCGGGGCAGGCGCTCGTCGACGACCTCGACCAGCTCGCGCCGTCGCTGCACCGGCACGAGGTGGTGGCGGCGCTCGCCGGCGTCGACGAGGCCGCGCAGCGCCTGGCGGCGCTCGAGCTGCCGGAGCCCCGCCGGGGTGACGCCGACCCGACGCGCGAGCGGGGCGTCGGTGACCTCGACCCGCAGCAGCGTTCCGTGCTGGAGGCGCTCGCGACGGGCGGCCACCTGTTCGTCGACGCGCCCGTAGGGTCCGACGTCGCGGGCACCCTGGCCGCCGTCGTCGGGGAGGCGACCGCCGCCGGCCGCTCGGTCCTCTACGTGACGGGCCACCGGCGGGCCGCCGACCGGCTCGCGCAGCGCCTCGACGCCCTGGGGCTGGAGAGCCTGCTGCTCGACGTGCCGCCGCACCCGACGTGGCGCGAGGACGTGACGCGACGCCTCCTGTCCGCCATGGCGACCGAGCCGGAGCAGGTGGACGTCGACGGCGTCGCCCGCGTGCGGGACGCGCTGATCGGCACCCGCTCCCAGCTCGCCGGGTACATCGAGGCGCTGCACGAGGTGCGCTCGCCCTGGCGGGTCTCCGCCTACGACGCGCTGCAGGCGCTCGCGCGTCTCACCTCCGAGCGGCCCGCGCCGTCGACCACCGTCCGGCTGGCCTCCGAGTCGGTGCTCGCGCTGACGTCGGAGCGCCGCCGCGAGATCGCGGCGGGCCTGGAGCGGGCCGCCGCCCTGGGCGCGTTCACCCTGCGGCCGTCGTCGACCCCCTGGTACGGGGCGCACCTGCTCACCGACGACGACGCGCGGCAGGCCCTGGTGCGGGTGGAGCGGCTGCGCGACGTCACGCTGCCGCAGCTGCGCCGCCAGCTCGCGTACACGGGAGAGGTCACGGGGCTCACGACGCCCACGACGGTGCGCGGCTGGGGCGAGCAGCTCGCGATGCTCGGCGGCATGCGCAGCACGCTCGACCTGTTCCACCCGATGGTCTTCGAGCGCACGGCCGCCGACCTGGTCCAGGCGACGGCGTCGCGGCGCTGGCGCGCCGAGCACGGCATCGAGATGGGCTGGTTCGCCCGTCGGCGGCTGCGCAAGCGTGCCAAGGACATGGTGCGGCCGGGAGTGCGCGTCCCGAACCTGCACGAGGCGCTGGTCCAGGTGCAGGAGCAGCGCGACATCTGGGCCGAGCACGCCCAGCGCGGCGGCTGGCCGACCCTGCCGGAGGGGCTCGCGTCCATCGAGGACACCTACGAGGCCGTGCGCATCGACCTCGAGGCGCTCGAGCCGGTGCTCGCCCCCACCACCCTCGGCGGCCACCTGCTCGACCTGGACCTGGACGGGCTCGCCGAGCGGCTGCAGCGTCTCGCGAGCTCCGCCGACACGCTCGCGACGCTGCCGGAGCGCACCAGCCTGCTGCGCCAGGCCCGGACGGCGGGCGTGGGCGACCTGGTGGACGACCTGACCGACCGCCGGGTGCCCGGCGACCTGGTCGGCGCGGAGCTCGAGCTCGCCTGGTGGTCGTCGGTCTTCGAGCAGCTCCTGACCGCGGACCCCGTCCTCGCGGGGCAGGACGGCGTCGGGCTCGACGCGCTGGCCCGCCGGTTCCGCGAGCTGGACCGCCAGCACCTCGCCGCGCTCTCCCAGCCGGTGCGGGTCGCCGCGCGGGCGCACCTCGGCACCGCCATGCGCGAGGACCGTGCCTCCGCCGAGGCGCTGTTCACCGAGCTCATCGAGGGTCGGATGACGACGTTGCGCGACGTCGCGGAGCGGCACGGCGACGTGCTGCGCCGCCTGCGGCCGGCGCTGGTCGCCACCCCCACGCTGGTGCCGCACCTGCTGACCGAGCACCGCACCGCCGACGTCGTCATCCTGGACGCCGTGCAGCACGTGCCCACCGAGGTGGTGGTGCCGGCCATCGCGCGCGGACGCCAGGTCGTGGTGGTCGGGGACCCGCGCTCGGCGTCGGGCTCCAGCGTGCAGGAGCTGTCCGCCCTGCTGCCCACGGTGACCCTGCTGCCGCACGAGAACAGCCGCGACCCGGAGCTGACCCGCCTGCTCGCCGCCCACGGGTACGAGGGGTTGCTGCGCCCGGCGCCGCTGCCGCGCGCCGAGGCGCTCGTGCACCTCGACGTGGTGGACGGCACCGGGATGCCCGACCCGGTCTCGGGCAGCGTCGAGAGCACGCAGGCCGAGGTGGACCGCGTGGTCGAGGTGTCGATCGAGCACGCGCTGACCCGCCCGGAGGAGACGTTCGCGATCGTCACGGTGACGGCCACGCACGCCGACCGGGTGCGCGAGGCGCTCCTCGCCGAGGTGCGGGCCAACCCCGCGCTCGCGCCCTTCTTCTCCGGCTCGCGGCCCGAGCCGGTCGTGGTCGCCGACATCACCGGGGTCGCCGGCCTGTCCCGGGACACGGTGCTGCTGTCCGTCGGCTTCGGCCGCACGCCGCACGGCCGCGTGCTGCACCGCTTCGGGGTGCTCGGCGAGGCCGGGGGAGAGGCCATGCTCGTCGGCGCGCTGGGCGCCACCCGCAAGCGCCTGCACGTCGTGTCGTGCTTCCGGTCCGACGCACTCGACCCCGAGCGCCTGCGCGGCGCCGGACCACGCCTGCTGGTGGAGACCCTGGAGCTCGCCGAGCGCCGCTCCGGGGTCGCCGACCAGGTGCGGCTGGGCAACGGCGTCGACGTGGGGCGTGCGCCCGATCGTCTGCTGGTCGACCTCGGCGAGCGCCTGTGGAAGCTCGGTTACCTCGTGGAGACGGACTACGGCGCCCCGGACGGCGAGCGCATCCCGCTCGTCGTGGGGCATCCCGACCTGCCCGGCGAGCTGCTCGTGGCGGTGCTCACCGACGACGCCGCGTACGTGGCCGAGCCGTCCGTGCGCGTGCGTGACCGCCAGCTCGCGGAGCGGCTCGAGCGCCTGGGATGGGTGGTGACGCAGGTCTGGTCCGCCGCCGCGTTCCTCGACCCCGACGGCGAGGCCGACCGCGTGCGCCGGCTGGTCCAGCGCGTCCGCGACGAGCGCATCGGCACCGCGGGCGGCGTCGTCCCGCCGCGGGAGGTGGTCGTGCCCGTGCTCCCGGACGAGGACGAGCCGCCCGTCGACGTCGCCCCGGAGGTCGTCGAGGTGCTCCTCGAGGACGACGTCGAGGTCGTTCCTGACGACGCCGCGACAGTGCGGGAGGACGTCGAGGTAGTTCCGGAGGACACCGAGGCGCAGGACGCCGGGACGCCCGAGGGCGAGGCGCCCGGGACGCGGCCCGAGGCCTGACCCGGCCGCGGGCTCGACCACGGGGCGCCACGGGTGGCGGACAATGGTGCGGTGAGCGAATCCTCCGAGCCCGCGCGTCCGGCACCGAGCGCGACGCCGGACGCGGCCCCGCGCAGGCGGGCGCGTCGGCGCGTGGTGCGCCAGGGCACCGAACGGGAGAACGTGCTGGGGGAGACCGCCGACGACCGCGGCGGCCACGGCGACAACGACGACCGGCTGCGGGGCGACGTGCCGCCGCACTGGGGCCGCCGCTGACCCGCTCGCGGGTACGCGCGGCCGGCCGCGGCGGCCGTCCCGTCAGAGCTGCGGGCGGCCGGACTGGGCGGCGAGGAGGTCGCGGATCTCCTGCAGCAGCACCGTGTCCTGGGCCAGCGGCTCCGGCTCCTCCTCCTGGCCGCGGGCGCGACGCTCGGCGAGCTTGTTGAGGGGCATCACGATGGCGAAGTACAGGGCCGCCGCGACGATGAGGAAGTTGAGCACGGCGTCGAGGAAGCCGCCGACCGAGAGGACGGACGCCGGGATGCCGTCGTGCTCGCCGCGCAGCCTGATGTCCCAGAGGTTCGTCAGGTCGGGCTTGCCGAAGATCGCCCCGATGATCGGGTTGAGGATGTTGTCGACCATCGCCGTGACGACGGCGGTGAAGGCGCTGCCGATGATGAGGCCGACGGCGAGGTCGACGACGCTCCCCCGCATGATGAACGCCTTGAAGCCATCGAACATGGTCCGCACGTGATCTCCCCCTGTGGTGTGCGCCCGGACGGCGTCCGGACGGGCTGACGGTCGCCGATTCTCTCGGGGGAGGTCCCGGACTGCAACGACGGCGCCCGCGCGTCACCGGACCAGCACGGCACCGACGGTCCCCCCGCCCGAGGCGGCGGAGAGCGCGGGGGCCTCGTCCGGGGACACGGCCACGAGCGTGACGTCGGTGCCGTCCGGGGCGCCTGCCGCGCCGCCCAGCAGGCCGCCGGGCCGCGCGTCCTCGCCGTCGGCCGCGGGACGGGGGAGCACCAGGGCGCGCCGCGCGAGGTACGCCTCGTCGGGGTCGTCGTCGCTCGCGCCGACGGTGGTTCCGACGGCCTCGCCCGTGACGACGAGGTCGACGCGGTCGCCGGGGCGCAGCCAGCCCGCGGCGGAGTCGTCGAGGCGGACCGGCACGACCACCGTGCCCTGCGGCGCCTGGGCGACGACCCCGCCGCCGGGCAGCAGCTCGGCGCGCAGGGGGAGCCCGGCCGGGAGCGCGGTCGCGGGCGCCCGGCCGACGAGGTCCTCCACGGCCGCGACGGTGCCCTCGGGGGCGAGGCCCGCGGCCACGGGGACGGTCGTGAGGTCCGCGACGGACACCGGCTCGCCGGCGGCCAGCGCCCGCACCGCGACGACCACGTCGACCGTGGGCGGTGGCGCCGGGCGCACGGCCTGGACGACGGCCGCGACCGCGAGGCCGCAGCACACCGCGGCGAGCACGAACCGCCCCCGCCACAGCACCGCGCGCAGCCGCCGTGCCGCCCGCCGTCGCCCGTGCCCGCCCCTGTCGCGGCCGCCGCCGGGGTCGTGGGGGCGCGGCGAAATGGTGCTGTGGCGTCGGGCGGAGGGGCGGACGGGCGCGTCGGGCAGCGGCATGGCGGCGACGCTAGGCCGCGGCGCCGGCCGGATGACGGGACCCGCGACGCCCTGTGGACGGCGAGGTGCTGGGGGCAGGCTCCAGACGCCGCGATGCCGCGGCGCCTTCGGGGGAGCGGCCCCGCGACGTCAGGAGGACGCGGCCTTCGAGGTGCTCGAGGACGTCGACGACCCACCGGAGGACGAGCCGCCCGACGAGCCGGAGGACGACGAGCCGGAGGAGGAGCTCGACGCGCCGGACGACTCCTTGCCCGACCCCGAACCCTTGCTCGACGCGGTGGAGGTGCTCGAGCTCGTCCCCGAGCGCGAGTCGGTGCGATAGAACCCCGAGCCCTTGAACGTCACGCCCACCGAGCCGTACTGCTTGTTCAGCCGTCCGCCGCACTCGGGGCAGACGGTCAGCGAGTCGTCGGTGAACGCCTGGTGGACGTCGAAGGTGTGGCCGCAGTCGGCACACCGGTACGCGTAGGTGGGCACGTGATCTCCTCGGGGCGGACGCCGGCCTCCCCGCGGGCGGGGGACGCTGGCACTCAGGTGATGCGAGTGCCAAGCATACGCCGGACGGTAGTCTCGCCTGCGTGTCAGCGACCGCCAGCCCTGCAGCGCCCGGAAACCCGCCCGACCCCGAGCCCTCGTCGGACGTGACGGACACCGAGGAGACGCCGCCCCGGCAGGCCAGGCGCTCGCGGCTCCGCAGCGCCGTCGTCGGCGTCGCCGTCGTCGTCGTCCTGGCTCTCGTGGCCGGCACCGTCTTCACGGTCGTCACGCTGCGCCGCCCGCTGCCGAGCCACGACGGCTCGCAGCAGCTGCCAGGTCTGACCTCCGCGGTCGAGGTGCGCCGCGACGCGCAGGACGTGCCGCAGGTCTACGCCGACACGCCCGAGGACCTGTTCCGCGCTCAGGGCTACCTGCAGGCGCAGGACCGGTTCTTCGAGATGGACTACCGCCGCCACGTGACGGCGGGCCGGCTGGCGGAGCTCGTCGGCGAGGTCCCCGCCGCGATCGACGCGGACAAGGTCACCCGCACGTTCGGGTGGCGGCAGGTGGCCGAGCAGGAGTGGCACCTGATCTCCGACGAGTCGCGGGACTACCTCCAGGCGTACGCGCAGGGGGTCAACGCGTACCTCGAGGACCGCGACGCCGAGGAGCTCGGCGTCGAGTACACGGTGCTCGGCGCACGCGTGGAGGTCGACGAGCCGGAGCCCTGGGACCCGGTGGACTCGCTCGCCTGGCTCAAGGCGATGGCCTGGGACCTGCGCGGCAACTACGACAGCGAGCTCGACCGCGCCCTCGCGTACAGCACGCTCGGCGAGACCGACCTGGTCGACGAGCTCTTCCCCGCGTACGACGACAGCGGCAACCGCCCGGTGCTGCGCAACCAGGACCTGGCGAACAAACGTTCCGCCGACCGGGCGTCGGACCAGGCGGACGGCGAGGACGGCGACGCGGCCTCGGACGCGGAGCTGACGTCCGCGCTCACCGGAACCGTCACCGGCGACGGCGCGGCGACCGACGCGCTCGAGGCCGCGGTCGACTCCGCCCGGAGCGCGCTGGAGGCGGTCCCGGTGCTGGTGGGTCGCGGCGACGCGGCCGGCTCCAACTCGTGGGTCGTCTCGGGCGAGCACACGGCGTCGGGCGAGCCGATGCTCGCCAACGACCCCCACCTGGCGCTCTCGGCCCCCGGCATCTGGTCCCAGGTGGGCCTGCACTGCAACGAGGTGAGCGACGCGTGCCCGTTCGACGTCGCGGGCTTCTCGTTCGCCGGCTTCCCGGGCGTCGTCATCGGCCACAACGGCGACCTGGCGTGGGGCCTGACGAACATGGGTGCGGACGTCACCGACTTCGTCATCGAGCGGGTGCGCGGCGACACCTGGCTCAAGGACGCGGACTCGGAGGCGTGGGAGCAGCTGGAGACGCGCACCGAGACGATCCGGGTGGCGGGCGGGTCGCCCGTCGACCTCACGGTGCGGAGCACCGAGCACGGTCCGATCGTGTCGGACACGCTCGACGTCGGGGAGGTCGTGGGGTCGCCGACCGAGGCAGGCACGGAGTTCGGCGAGTACGCGGTGGCCCTGCAGTGGACGGCGCTCCAGCCGGGCCGTACGGCGGACGCCGTCTTCGCCTTCGACACGGCGAAGGACGCCGAGGACATCCGTGCCGCGGCCGAGCTGTTCGAGGTGCCGGCCCAGAGCATCGTCTTCGCGACCACCGACGGGCACATCGGCTACCAGGCGCCGGGGCGGATCCCGGTGCGGTCGAAGGTGAAGGGTCCGGTGCCGTCCGACGGCACCTGGCCGCGCCCCGGCTGGGACCCGCGCTACGACTGGAAGGGCTGGGTGGACGCGGACGACATGCCGCGCGCCCTCGACCCGGAGGAGGGCTTCGTCGTCGCCGCGAACCAGGCGGTGCTGCGCGACGGGTCGAAGCCGTACCTCGCGGACGACTGGGACTACGGCTACCGCTCCGAACGCATCCGCACACTGCTCTCCGAGCAGATCGCGGCGGGCCGGCCCTTCACCGTCGAGGACATGAACCGCATCCAGAACGACGACTGGTCGGCGTTCGCGGAGGCGCTCGTCCCCGTGCTGCTGGACATCGACGTGGAGGACTCGTTCGGCGCCGCGGGGCAGGAGCTGCTCGCCGACTGGGACTACCGGATGGACGCAGACTCCCCGGCCGCCGCCTATTTCGCGGCCGTGTGGCGCAACCTCCTGCAGGAGGCGTTCTGGGACGACCTGCCCACGAGCATGCGCCCCGACGGCGGGTCGCAGTGGCTCATGGTGGTGAAGTCGATGCTGGAGCGCTCCGAGGACACGTTCTGGGACGACCGGACCACCGCGAACGTCGTCGAGTCCCGCGACGAGGTGCTCAGCCGGGCCCTGGTCAGCGCGCGGCGCGACCTCACGGTGGAGCTGTCCAAGGAGCCTGCGGACTGGGACTGGGGCACGCTGCACACGCTCCAGCTCGAGCACCCGGTGCTTGGCGGCGCGGACGTTCCCGGGCTCGTGCGCGACCTTGTGAACCCGAGCTCCGTGCGGATGCCCGGAGGGTCGTCGATCGTCAACGCCACCGGGTGGGACGCCGGCACCGGCAGCTTTGCCGTCACGACCGGGCCCTCCATGCGCATGGTGGTCGACATGGCGGACCTGGACGCGTCGACCTGGGTCACGGTGACCGGCGTGTCCGGCCACCCGGCGTCGTCGCACTACGACGACCAGCTCGACGACTGGGCCGCCGGCAGGACGTTCGCCTGGCCGTTCACCCGCGGGGCGGTCGAGGAGGCCACGGAGACGCGCGCGACGCTCGTGCCGTGACTCCGGGAGCCACCTCGCCGGTCAGGCGGGAAGCTCCTGCCAGCCCTCCGGGGTGACCACGGCGTGCACCGAGACGTCGTGGTCCTCCGCGGGCAGCGGGTGCGTGGCCGAGTCGTACAGCTCCTCGGGGAAGACCAGCGCCACGACGGGCACGCCCGGGCGACGCATCTTCAGCGACCGGTCGTACC
Source organism: Isoptericola peretonis (assembly GCA_023241745.1). Classification (GTDB taxonomy): domain Bacteria; phylum Actinomycetota; class Actinomycetes; order Actinomycetales; family Cellulomonadaceae; genus Isoptericola; species Isoptericola peretonis. The sequence goes on from JALQCY010000004.1 coordinate 126,999, forward strand.
AGCCGCCGCCCTGTCCGAGGCGTACGCCCCGGTCGTCGACGGCGAGGGCGGGCGCGACGACGACGTCCGCCTGCGTGATGGCGTCGACGCCGAGCGCGGGGCCGCCGGGCTCGGGCGGGCGCCCGGGTGCACGCTCCAGCAGGTCGTCGGGTCCCGCGTACTCGGCCCAGTCGCGGGCGAGGCCCGCGCCGAGCACGGGCAGCAGCACGCGGGCGCCGCGGTCGGAGAGCTGCTGCAGCAGCACGTGGGTGCCGGGCTCGGTGGGGCGGGAGACATAGGTGGCGACGACCTGCGCCTCGCGGACGGCGGGCACCGTGGCGAGGACGTCGGCGAGGGCCCGCGCGGCCGCGTCGCGGAGGCGGGGGGAGCGCTCGGCGCGGTGGGCGCGGATGGCCCGTCGCAGCTCCTCCTTGGCGTCCGCGGCCTCCATCCCGGCGACGATCGGGTACGGCTGGCGTGCGTGTGAGCCCTTGCGGTCGCCGTGCATGGGGCCATTGTGGCAGGGTCGGCGTTCCGGGAGCCCCGGCGCGCGCCGGTGACGCCGAGAACGGCTCCGCCCACGGGCGCGGGGCGGAGCGTCGGGACGGAACGAGGTGGCATGGCGCACAAGCACGCGCGGGGATGGGCCGTGTCCCGGCCCTGGCCGGTGACGCTGCGCGAGGACGGGCCCACCGGCACGGTGGTGCTGCGCCCGCTGCGGCGCAAGGACGGCCCTGAGTGGCTGCGGCTGCGGGCGCGCAACGCGAGCTGGCTCGAGCCGTGGGAGGCGACCTCGCCGGGCGAGCGGCCCGCCGCCGCGACGTTCGGCGACTACCTGCGGGCCCTGTCCGCGCAGGCCCGGGCCGGCACCACCCTGCCGTTCGCCGTCGAGCTCGACGGCGCGCTCGTGGGGCAGCTGACGGTGTCGCAGATCGCGTACGGCTCCCTGTGCTCCGCCAGCATCGGGTACTGGGTGTCGCAGGAGGTGGCCGGCCGGGGCGTCATCCCGACGGCGGTGGCGATGGCGGGCGACTACTGCCTGGCGGTGCTCGGGCTGCACCGCATCGAGATCAACATCCGCCCCGAGAACGCGCCGAGCCTGCGGGTGGTGGAGAAGCTCGGCTTCCGCGACGAGGGCGTGCGCGAGCGCTACCTGCACATCCAGGGCAGCTGGCGGGACCATCGCAGCTTCGCGCTCACCACCGAGGACGTGCCCGAGGGGCTCCTGGCCCGCTGGCAGCAGGTCCGCGAGGCCGGCTGACGCCGAGACGCGGACCCGACAACGGACACGCCGCGACGGCGTGCGTCGGCGCGGTCGAGGCGTCCCCTACCGTCGTGACGTGGAAACGTCGCCGGCAGGACTCGCAGTGCTCGCGCTGTTCGTCCTGTGGCTGGGCTTCTGGGTGCCGCACCGGCTGCGGCACCGCCAGCAGCTGCTCGAGTCCCGGGTGGACGACAGATTCTCCGGGGGGCTCCGGGTGCTGGCGGTGGCGGGGCCGGGCGGTGCGCGCGGGGTGACGACCCCGACCGGCGGCTCGGTGCCGCTGCTGGTGCCGGGCGCGACGTCGGACGGCGGACGAGGGGAGCGACCGATGGGTCTGGACGACGACCGGGGCGCGTCGCGCGCCCTGACGGACCCGCGCGCCACGAGCCGCGAGGTCGACCGGCCGCGGGAGTCCCGCCTGGCTCTGCTGGAGCAGCGCGCCGCACGGGCGCGACGCCGCCTGCTGCTCACCGTCCTGCTGCTCCTGGTGACCGCCGCGGCGTGGGTCGTCGTGGCGCTGGGCCCGGTCGGCTGGTACGCGGGCGCTGTCCCGAGCGCGCTGCTGCTCGTCGTCCTCGTGCTGGGGCGGGTCGCCGTGCTGCAGGCGCGGCGCGCCGACGCGCGCTGGGCGGCCGATCGCAAGACGGCACGGCAGCAGGCGACCCAGGCCCGCGCCCTCGCGAACGGTGGCCCGCACGCGCCGCGCAACCGTGCACGCGTCACGGGTCACGCGGTGCGGCCGTCCACCACGCACACCCAGATGATCCCGCGCGTGACGGTGGCGGCAGACCAGCATGCGACGGCTCGCGCCGACCGGCGCGCGTCGCGCACCACGGCGTCGCCCGCGCCCGCCGTGCCGTCCGTGCCGTCCGCGTCGTCGTCCCGCGTCGCCGTAGACGAGGCGCGCGGCGACGAGAGCGCGGAGCCCGAGCCGGCCGGCGTTCGCCGCCCGACGAACGCAGGCCGCGAGGTCTTCGACGTCGGCGCCGACGAGCCGACGGCGACGCCGGAACCGGTCGTGGTCGTGGACCCGGGACCGGGCGCGCCGGCAGGGCCCCCGCCCGTCGGCAGCGACCCGTGGGAGCCGGTCCCCGTGCCGCTGCCGACCTACGTGACGAAGCCGGCCGCGCCCCGCCGCGAACCGCGCCCGCTCGCCGGGCCGACAGCGGCAGGCCGCGTGCCGCCCGCCCCCGACCGTGGTGCGGCGCTGGCCGCGACGATGCACGCGGCGCTCGGGCCGACGGCCACGCCCGCGGGGGCGCCCGACGCGGACCGTGCGCCGGGCACCGTCCGTGCGACGTCCCCGGGCGCGGACGTGAGCGTGGGGGACGAGCCGCGGCCGCGCACCGAGACGCTCGGCCTGCCGCTGGACGAGATCCTCGCCCGGCGTCGCGCGGCGGGCTGAGCCGATTTGGCGACCTGCCGCGGCAGGGTGCTAATGTTGGCACCGCTCTCGGGGCTATGGCGCAGTTGGTAGCGCGTCTCGTTCGCAATGAGAAGGTCGGGGGTTCGAATCCCCCTAGCTCCACCGAGAGAAGGCCCGGAACCCTCAGGTTCCGGGCCTTCGTCGTTCACCGGTCCGCGCGGTGCGGTCCTCCCCACGCTCCTCAGTCGACGCGGGCGGCGCGGTCTCGACGACGCGCGGTCCTGAAGGTGATGGTGGTGCGCGAGCGGAGCCTGTCGTCGGGAAAGACCGTCGCGGTGTCCGCGAGGACGTCGTCGATGCGGCCCGCGAGGTCGGGAAGGTCGGTGGCCGGGTCCACGGTGACGCGCAGGCTCAGCACGAGCTCGGCCCCTTCGTCGTGCAGCGTGGCGGAGGCTCCCTGCACGGACGGGATCTGCTGGGCGGCGTGGGCGGTCGCCTGGGCGACGGCGCTCCGGGAGATGCGAAGCCGCGCGGCGCGGGTGGATCCGGGCAGGTCTTGTTCGTGCGCCGAGCGCGTGGGCAGGTGCGCCAGCATCCACCACAGGGCGATCACGGCAAGGAGGACGGCGATCGCACCTGCCGCCCAGGGCCACCACGCCTGGGAGCTGGCCTCGGCGGCGTTGGTGGTGTCGATCGAGGCGGGGACGCCGTCGAGGAGCTGCGCGAGGGTCCCGGTGGTCCACAGCAGCGCGGCGACGCCGACGGCGAGCAGGACGAGGCCCGCGACCGCGAGCAGGACGCGGTCGAGGCGCAGGACGGTGCGGTTCATGATCGTTGCCCTTCGCTGCCTCGCACGGTCAGGCGGGGTGGGCGTTCCAGCGCCGACAGCTGGCGGGTGACCTCGTCGTGGACGTCGGTGAGGATGTCCGGGGACCCGGTCGAGCGGACCGTGACCCGCACGGCGCGCCGGGTGACCGTGGTGCTGGTGTCGAGGACGCCGGGCACGTCGCGGGCAGTGGCGTCCACCCAGCGGGCGATGGCGCGTGACCGGAGGTGGATGCCGCTGGCGGCGACGATCCGCCGGGTGGTGCGTGGACGGGGGCGGACGGCCTGCCACACCAACCACAGGCCGAGCAGGGCAAGGACCACGCCACAGATCCCGACCCATGGCTCGGGCTGCAGGTCGTCCATGGCATCCACGGCCGTGCCGATCCAGCTGGTGCCCTGCCCGCGCGCTGCCACCAGCGCGGCCTGTCCGGCGAGCACCGCGACGCCCAGCAGGGCGATCGCCACGACGAAGGCCCACGAGGTCAGGGCGAGCGCGGCCCGGGGGGACCTGGCCGGGGGCGGCACCTGCTGCGTGCGCTCTGCGGTGGGTGCGCTCATCGGACTCGCTCCTCCCTGGGTGAACCGGCCGCCCGCTCGACGTCGGACGGGTCCACGATGCGTGCGACGGTGGTACGGATCTCGTCCACGCTCACTCCGGCGAGCGTGTCGAGCTGGTCGGTCACCGCTGCGCAGACCTGTCGAGCGACGTGCGCGGCCGGGTACGGCCACACCAGCGCGATCTCGAGCAGGACCCGGGCGCGGCCGGCGGACCGGGTACAGGTGACCTGGGGATAGGTCCTGCCCAGGGCACGATCCAGGGTCCCTGCGGTCGCGGCGACCGGCGCCACGCCCGGGACGCTGAGCACGGCGGTGCGGACGACCTTCTCGACCACCCGGTCACCGACGTGCAGCTCACCCCGGTCCTGGGCGTCGACGGGCTCGGGCGCCGAGCCCTGTGGTGGATCGTCGGCAGGCGCCGTCCGAGTGCTCGACGGATCAGCCATGACGTCGGCCCTGGAAGGCGGCGCCGAGGTCGATGCGCCCCTCGATCTGGGCCGCGACGAGCCATGCGACGCCACCGAGCACGACGGCGAGGACAAACCCCCAGAACCCTCCAAGGATCGCTGCGATGGCCAGCAGGAGGCCCGTGAAGAGACCGATCGTGGACACAGACATGCGCTCTCCTAAGTCGATGCCCGCTCAGGGCGCGGACGGTGGGTGGGTGGGGCCTCGACGTCCTCGATGTACACGCGCACCGGCCCGTGGACCAGTGCGCGCACCACCTCGTGAACGCCGCGTGCGACCGACGGGATGGGGTGGCGAGCCGAGACCACCAGATGCACCTCGGTCTCGTCGGGGCGTAGTCGCACCCCGGGGACGGCGCGCCCCGGCAGATACGTGGCGACCTCGCCGAACGCCCCGGCGTGCAGCCGCACCACCCCTGGCACGGCGAGCACCGACTCCGCGACCCGATCCGCCAGGTCGACCTGGTCGTGGTCGCTCTGGCCGGTGCCAGGGGCGCGGGCGGACGACGACCCGGAGCCCGTCGGCGGGGGGCTGGTCATTGGACCCGCCCGCCACCGTCGTCGCCTGTCTGCTCGCGTTGCCCCCGCTTGCCGGCTTCGGGCTCGTCGTCGTCAGGCAGGTGGACGTCGTTGACGTTGACGTTGACCTCGGTGACCTCGAGTCCGGTCATACGCTCGATCGATGTGATGACGTTGCGCCGGACGGCCTGCGCCAGGTCGGCGATCGAGACCCCGTAGTCGGCGACCAGGTCCAGGTCGACAGCAGCCTGACGCTCCCCGACCTCGACGCGGACCCCGGAGGTGGCGTCGGTGCCGCTACCGGGGATGTACTCGCGGATGGCGCCGAACGCCCTGGACATGCTCCCGCCCAGCGAGTAGACGCCGTGGACGTTGTGGGTCGCGATGCCCGCGATCTTGGCGACGACCTGGTCGGCGATCGTCGTGCTGCCGTGCTCGGTCGTCAGCGCCGACGTGCGCTCCTCGCCCTGGCGCGGCGGGTGTCCGGGACCGTTGTCCCGGATCGTCGGACCGGACCCGGACGTCGGTGATCCTTTCGCCGGTGATCCCGTCGTGGGCGCGCTGTGCTCGCTCATCCTTGACTCCTATGCTCAGGACGGCCTCGCCGTCCTTCCGGGCGAACTGCGTCGTTCATCAGTGGGTGCGGGCGCAGCCGCCATCCGTCACACCCATCGGGTGTGATCTAGGTCACATCCTGTACGCCGCGTGCGGAGCTCTGGAGCCGTCGTTACCGTCGAACGGTGGAAGCCCATGCGGCCGACGCAGGCGGCGTGACCGACCTGGTGCTCGCGCGCAGGGCAGCCCTGCGCGATCGAGAGGCGTTCACCGTGCTGGTCGACCGGCACGGCCCCGCGCTCTACCGATACATCCTGCGGATGGTCCGGGATCCCGAGGTCGCGGCCGACTGCGTGCAGGACACTCTCGTGGCGGCGTGGACCGGGTTCGCAGGTTTTCGTGGCGAGTCCAGCCCGCGCACCTGGTTGTTCGGGATCGCCACCCGCCAGGCGTATCGCCACCGCAGCGGTGCGGCGCACCGGCCGGGCGCTCTGCCGGACGAGCTGGTCGAGGCGTCGGCGCGCCAACCTGACCAGGACGCGGCGGACGCCGCGCTCGTCGAAGCCCTCGACATCGCCTTGCTCGGTCTGCCACCGTTGCAGAGGTCGTGCTGGCTGCTGCGCGAGGTCGAAGGGCTGCACTACGCGGAGATCGCACACATCCTCGGCACGACGCACGGCACGGTGCGCGGACTCCTCCACCGGTCCCGCGCCACCCTGGCCGACGCGATGGAGGGATGGCGATGACCGACGACGCCGTCCTCGGGCGCGCCATCGGAGCGTTGCGGCGACACACCGACCAGGGGTGGATCCTCGTCCGGGAGAACGCGCTGCTCAAGGCCCTCTCGGCCTTCCGCCCCTCAGCGCCGGTGCGCGGGCGCACCACCACGCCTGCCGGGCCGGTCGACTACTACGTCGCCGCCGACGTGCTGGTCTCGGCCCTGCGCGAGACTCTCGCCGCGGTGCCGCACGTCGGGCCGCTCGCGATCACCTGCTCGACCGACGACCACGACCGGCTCACGTCGGTCGTGATCGAGATCGTCGCCGCGTTCGACGAGCCTCTCCTGCCGCTGGCCGCGACCGCACGGAAGGCCGCTGCCGCACGCCTGACCGCCCTCCTCGGGGACCTGGCGCCCCACGCCGACGCCATCGCCATCGACGTCGCCATCACCGACGTCACCGAGGAGACGAGCGACCCCTGGTCGTGAGAGGCCCCGCTGCGCCCCCGCCGTCGAGGGGCGTCGGCGATCGTCAGGGGTCGCCGCAGCTCCGCACGGTCCACGTCCGTCCGCCCCGCCTCACCAGGTGCGGCGCACCGTCGCCTTACCGCCCGTGACGAGGCTGCGGGGCGGCACGTCCTCGGTGACGACCGACCCGGCGGCCACGACGGAGTCGCATCCCCGATCGTCCCCCGCGGGGGCGACACGGATGCGTGGCGGCGGTGCTGCCGACCGGCCCGGTGGATGGGGCGGAGGGCGTCGACCCGGGCGCGAGGATGCGCAAAGATGAGGGTCGTGCCCCTCCGGAACGTCCGATTCGTCCTCCCCGCCGTCGTGCTGACCGGTGCGCTCGTCCTCACGGGCTGCGCGGCGTCCCCGCCCGACAAGAGCGCGACCCCGCCCGCGGCCGCTCCGTCGGTCGCGGTGCGCGACCTGGCGTCGCACACCGTCCTCCTGGACTCCACGGACCCGGTCGAGCTGGCGCTGACCACGAGCCAGACGGTCTACGCGCGGTCGGAGGTCGTGGTGGTCGCGGACGCCGACGACGAGGCGGCCCGTCCCGCGCTGGCGGCGACGGCCGTCGCCGTGCACGCCCCGGCGCTGCTCGCCGACGACGCGGGTTCCGGTGTCGCCGAGGAGCTGGGACGGCTCGGCGCGCGGGTCGCCGTGGTGGTCACCGGCGACGACGCCCACGGCCCCGGCGACGCGTCGGCGGAGCCGGAGGCGGACGGGGAGCCGGGTGAGGCCGCGCGGCAGGCGGCGGAGGCCGCAGGCGTCCAGGCCGTCGTCGTCGCCCCCGACGTGGTGGAGGGCGAGAAGGGCGCGGGGCCGGCGCTCGAGGACGACGACCTGGAAGACCTGACCGGCCGGCTGGACGGGATGCTCGGTGACGCGGCGTCCGGAGGGTCGGCGGGCGGCGGCGACGGTCCGCAGCTGCTGCGGGAGGTGCTGGCGCTCGTCGACCCGGCGGACGGGCAGGAGGCCGCGATCGCGTCCCTGCGGGCTGCCGGCGCGGTGACGACCCAGGTGCCCGGCGGGGACCTCGGCACGCCGCGCGCGGTGCAGACGCTCGACCACGCGCAGGCGCTCACCGTGGTGGGGGTGGGGCGGTCGTTCGGCGACGCCGCGACCTTCGCGTGGCGCGTCACGGCGGCGGAGCGGGCCGCCCTGCTGCCCACCGGCTCGCAGCACCTGCTGCCCGCGCGGTACGTCGCGGTCGACGTGAGCGCCTGGGAGGACCCGGCCGCCGCCGTGGCGCGCGCCGAGGCGGCGGCGGACGCCTACGCCCCGGTCGACGAGGTCGGCGCCGTCGACGGATCGGACGACGACTCGGACGACGAGGGCTCCGCGCAGGACGACGGCCAGGAGTCCCCCGTGGTGCCGACCGTCGTCGTCCCGGTGAGCACGACCGCGGCCGGGCCGGGCGACGACGGCGACTGGGTGACGCAGGAGGACGTGGACGCGCTGCGACCGCTGGTCTCCGCGGCCCGGGACGCCGGCGTGTACGTGCTGCTCGACGTCGGCGCCGGACCCGCCCCCGTGGTGGACCAGGTGCGCGCCGCGGAGGCGCTGCTGCGGGCCCCCGGGGTGGGCGTCGCCGTGCATCCCGAGAGCAGGGTCGGGGACGGGGTGGCGACGACGTCGCACGAGATGACCGCCGCCGAGCTCCAGGAGGCGACGGCCTACCTGGCCGACGTCATGGCGCGCGAGGGCCTGCCGCCCAGCCTGCTCGTCGTGCACCAGACGCGCCCTCAGTCGGTGCCCGACCGGACCCGGCTGCACTCCGTGCCCCAGGTGGAGGTGGTGGTCGTCGCGGACCGGACCGGCGCCGCGACCACGGGGGAGTGGGTCTGGAACCAGGTGAGCGCCGGCGTCCCGGAGGGCGTGCACCTGGGCTGGTCGGGCCCGGCGTCGGGCGTGGCAGGGCCGCTGGTGCCGACGGATCCCGCCCCGGTGGTCATCGCCGCGTCCTGACGGAGCGGACGGGTCGTTGACACCGGCTCGAGGAATTCGGCAGGATCGCTAACGTAACGTTTCGATCGTGCGTCCGTGCCGACGGTGTCGGTGCCGCTGCCGACCCTCGTCTGGAGACTGATCCCGTGCTGCCGCTGATCCCCTGGCCCACCGCCGTCGATGCCCAGGACGCGCCGCCGCTCACCCTGGACGCCGCGCACGTCGTCGCGCCAGACGCCGCCCTCGCCGACCTGGCCGCCGAACAGCTCGTCGCGGCCGGCGTCCGCGTCGCCGAGGCCGGGGACGGCGTGACGCCGGTCGTGCTGCGGGTCGACGACGCCGCCGGGCCGGCCGGCTCCGACAACCCCGAGCGGTACACGCTGCGCGTCACGGCGGAGGGGGTCGAGGCGACGGCGCCCGAGCGCGTCGGCCTGCTGCACGCGGTGCGCACGCTGCGTCAGCTCGTGCCCGCGGCCACCGGCGGGCCGGGCGACGCGGGCACGCGCGAGGTGCCCGCCGTCGTCGTGCACGACGCGCCGCGGTACGCCTGGCGCGGGCTGTCGTTCGACGTCGTCCGGCACTGGTTCGGGCCCGACGACATCCGCGCCGTCGTCGACCTGGTCGCCGCGTTCAAGCTGCGCGTGCTGCACCTGCACCTCACGGACGACCAGGGCTGGCGGCTCGAGGTGCCGTCGCGGCCGGAGCTGGAGAAGGCGTCGGACAACCAGGTGGGCGGCGGCACGGCCGGCTTCCTCACGGTGGACGACTACCGCGCGCTGCAGGAGTACGCCGCGGCGCGGTTCGTCACGATCGTGCCGGAGTTCGACATGCCCGGCCACATCAACGCGGCGACGCACGTCTACGGGTCGCTCACCAAGGACGGCCTGGCCACCGACCCGTACGACGGCATCGAGGTCGGCTTCTCGAGGCTGTGGTTCGACAACCCGGCCACGGAGCCGTTCCTGCGCGACGTCATCGGCGACATCGCCGCCATGACGCACGGCCAGTGGGTGCACGTCGGCGGCGACGAGGTGCACACGATGGAGGTGGAGGAGTTCGCGAAGTTCGTCGAGCTCGCGGCCCGGATCGTGCGCGAGCACGGCAAGACGCCGATCTTCTGGCAGGAGGGCGCCCGCGGCCCGGTCGAGCCCGGCACGCTGCTCCAGTACTGGGAGCCCAAGGGCGAGGAGTTCGACCGCTTCGTCGCGGCCGCCCGCTCCGGCGCGCGCTTCATCATGTCGCCCGGCAACCACGCCTACCTCGACATGAAGTACACGCCCGAGCACGAGCTCGGCCTGCACTGGGCCGGCTACGTCGAGCTGCGCGACTCCTACGACTGGGACCCGACCGCCGTCATCGACGGGCTGTCGACCGAGTCCGTCGAGGGGGTGGAGGCCGCCGTCTGGACCGAGACGATCACGACCCGCGACGAGCTGTTCTCCATGCTGCTCCCGCGCCTCGGCGCCGTCGCGGAGGTCGCCTGGACCGCGCCCGAGCGCAAGGACTGGGACGCCTTCCGCGCCCGCACCGCCGCGCAGGCCCCCGCCTGGCGCGCCGGCGGCTGGGCCTTCCACCAGACCCCGCAGGTCGACTGGCCCACCGCTTGATCGCTGTGAGCGCGATTTCGGGGACTATCCGATGACGAACAGTCCCCGAAATCGCGCTCACAACGCTCCCGGGCCGCGCTAGATCCAGGACTCCAGGCGCATGACGTTCTGCCAGTAGGAGTACGGGACCTGCATCCCCGTCCACAGCGGGTAGAAGAGCGCCGACACGGCGACGATCACGACGAGGACGGCGACGACCACCGCGACCACCCGTGCCCGGGCGGCGCGGTTCCCCTCCGTGCGTTCGAGCGCCACGACCATCGGGTAGACGAGGGTGAGCACCACGAACGGCGTGAAGACGATCGAGTAGAAGGTGAAGATCGTCCGGTCGCTGAACGGCGCCGCGTACGCGAACCAGGGCAGCCACCCGGCCACGGTTCCGCTGAGCACCGCGACGGCGCGCCAGTCGCGGAACCGGATCCCCAGCCAGATCGTCGCGACGATCGCGAAGGCCGCGAGCAGCCACAGCAGCGGGTTGCCGAGCGACGTCACGGCGCGGGCGCAGGCCTCCGCGGCGTCGGCGGGGCAGGTGCCCTGACCGGGCGACTCCTTCTCCCAGAAGAACGACGTCGGCCGCCACTGCACGATCCAGCCCAGCGGATGCGACGCGTAGGGGTGGTCGGAGGAGAGACCGGTGTGGAAGTCCCACATCTGCCGGTGGTACTCGACCAGGCTGCGCAGCGGGTCGGGGAGCCACGTGACGCCCTCGCCGGGATGCTCGGCCGCCCACTGGCGCAGGTAGGCGCCCTGGTTCGCGAACCACGACCACCACGAGCCGACGTAGACCACCACTGCCGTGGGCACGATCGTGAGGAAGGCGGGGACGGCGTCGACGACGAGCGAGTCCTCCCACCAGCGGCCGACCCCGGCGGCGCGGCGCGCCGCCAGGTCCCACAGCACCGTGAGGATGCCGAAGACGGCGACGAACCACAGCCCCGACCACTTGGTGCCGCAGGCCAGGCCGAGGCTGACGCCCGCGGCCAGCCGCCACCACCGGAAGCCGATCCGCGGGCCGTAGCGGACCACCGTGCCGCCGGCGTCGACGATCTCCGCCACCCGGGCGGCGAGCCGCCGTCGGGCCTGCTCCCGGTCCAGCACCAGGCAGCCGAACGCCACCAGCACCCACAGCATGAGGAACTGGTCCAGCAGCGCGGTGCGCGAGTGCACGATCGCCTCGCCGTCGACGGCGAGCAGCAGCCCCGCGACCACCCCCATGAGGGACGACGAGAACAGCCGCCGCGCGATCCGCACCAGCAGGAACACGGCGAGGATGCCGACGACGGCGCTCGCGAGCCGCCAGGCGAACGCGCTGGTCGCCCCGCCGCCCGCCTCCATGCCCAGCCAGATCATCCACTTGCCCACCGGCGGATGGACGACGTACGCGGCCTTGTCGAGGTACGTCAGGACGTCGCCGGCCTCGAAGGCCGGGTTCGGCTCGTCCGGCCACTGGGCCTCGTAGCCCAGCTCGCCGAGCGTGAAGCCGTCCTTGACGTAGTACGTCTCGTCGAAGACGAGCTTGTGGGGCTGGCCGAGCTGGTACAGCCGGGTCGCCGCGGCCAGCAGGGTCACGACGATCGTGCCGAACCAGCCCCAGAACCGGTCGCGCCGCCGCAGGTCGAGCCGCACGCGCCGTGCACCGAGCAGCCGGTCGAGCAGGCGGGCCTGCGTGGACCTGCCGTCGGCGTCCTCCGCCGTGCGGTGGAACGCCGGCACCGGGGCGTCGGGGAACGCGGGCGGCGGCGTCGCACGCTCCCGCGGGGTCCCGTCGCCCGCCTCACCCGCCGGCGGCGTCGCACGCTCCCGCGGGGTCCCGTCGCCCGCCTCACCCGCCGGCGGCGCGTACGGGTCGTCCTCCGCCAGATGACGGGCGGGGCTCGGCGGCGTGCCCGCGGGCGCGGGATCGCCGGTGGTGGTGGCGTCGGCGTCGGGGGCGGTCACCGGGTCATCGTAGGGGCCGTGCGACGCTGGTCACCATGACCTCCGAGCCCTCTGCCGCACCCCGCCCCGTCCCGAGCGTCGAGGCCGGGTCGGTCGTGCTGGCGGCCACCCCCATCGGCAACGCCGAGGACGCGTCGCCCCGGCTGCGCCGCCTGCTCGCGGAGGCGGACGTCGTCGCCGCCGAGGACACCCGCCGGCTGCACGCGCTCGCCGCGCGCCTGGGCGTCACCGTGCAGGGCCGGGTGACGTCGTACCACGAGCACAACGAGGCGGCCCGCGCCGACGAGCTGCTCGACGTCGTCGCCGACGGCGGCACGGTGCTCGTCGTGTCGGACGCCGGCATGCCGGCCGTCTCGGACCCGGGCTACCGCGTCGTGGCGCGGGCCGTCGAGCGGGGCGTGCGCGTGACGGCCGCGCCCGGCCCGTCCGCCGTCCTGACCGCGCTGGCGCTGTCCGGGCTCCCCACCGACCGCTTCACCTTCGAGGGGTTCGTACCGCGCAAGCCGGGCGAGCGGTCGCGGTGGCTGGGGGCGCTCGCCGCCGAGCCGCGCACGATGGTCTTCTTCGAGGCGCCGCACCGCATCGCGGAGACGCTCCGTGCGATGGCGGACGCGTTCGGCGCGGACCGGCCGGCCGCCGTCGCCCGGGAGCTGACCAAGACGTACGAGGAGGTGCTGCGCGGGCCGCTCGCCGACGTCGTCGCCGAGGTCGACGCGCGTGCGGCGGACGGCGACGGCCTGCGCGGGGAGATCTGCGTCGTCGTCGGCGGCGCCCCGGCCGGCGCGGCACCCAGCGTCGAGGACCTCGTGCCCGAGGTGCTCGCCCGCGTCCGCGCGGGCGAGCGGCTCAAGGTCGCCGTCGCCGACGTCGCCACCGCCGCCGGCGTGCCCAAGCGCGACCTGTACGCGGCCGCCCTCGCCGCGAAGTGACACCGACCGCCCGCTCTACCTCGCGGTGGAGGGGGTGAGCTCGACGCCCGCGGCAGCGAGCTCGGCGCGGGCCTGCTCGCCCTGCTCGGGGCTCACGGGGATGGTGAGGTCGGTCAGGACACGGGTGGCGAGCCCGAGCCCGACGGCGTCGAGGGCCGTGCGCTTGACGCAGTGCGACTCGACGAGCCCGACGACGTCGACGGCCTCGATCCGGGCGTCCCGGAGGGCCTGCTCGAGGGTGCGGCCGTCGGAGTCGGTGCCCTCGAACCCGGAGTAGCCGTGGGCGTACTGCCCCTTCTTCACGGAGACGTCGGGGTGCAGGTCGGAGAGCGCAGGGTGCAACTCGGCGTCCGGGGTGCCGGCGATGCCGTGCGGGGGCCAGGAGTCCACGAAGTCGGGCTGGTCGCTGAAGTGCTCGCCCGGGTCGATGTGCCAGTCCTGGGTGGTGACGACGATCTCGTACCGGTCGCGGTGCGCGGCCACGTAGGCGGCGACGTCCCCGGCGACCTTGTTGCCGCCGTCGACGGCGAGCTCGCCGCCCTCGCAGAACGTGGGCTGCACGTCGACGACGATCAGAGCGCGCTGGGACGGCGCAGCGCTCGCGGCATCATTCATGGCGCCAGCCTGCCACGGCGCGCGGCTCAGTTGTCGCCGCCGCCGCCTCCGCTGTCACCGAACATGCCGCCGCCTCCTCGGCCGTCGAGATAGCCCATGCCGAAGGCGTCCGCGGAGCGGCGGTTGCGCATGTCCATCCTGTCCGGCTCGAGCCGCGGGTCCGTGGCCCAGGAGGGCGGGCGGCGGTCGGCGGAGTCGAGCGGCGGAAGCTTCTCGCGGCGGTGGAAGGTGGTCCTCAATCTCGCTCTGATCTTCATGACGACTCCTTCTCTGGACCCGCAGTCAGGAAACTCTTCGTCAAGAGTAGGTCGAGAAACCGGGGGTGTCGACGACGGTCACCCGGGGCACGGTCCGGCGAGCGGGGCGTGCGACGGGCGGCCGGAAGGTGTCAGCAGTAGCCGCCGCCCGACGAGTCGGGGCAGTAGAGCGGCTGGACGGCCATGGTGCCGGCGGAGGGCCGGCCCATCTCCTGGGCCAGCGACTGGGGCGGCAGGTCCCGCGGCCTCTCGAGCGGCGGCTCGTCGTGCCGCCGGAACAGGCGTCGGAGGTGTTCCGTGATCGACATGGCAGTCTCCCTTGACCTTCTCTTGAGGGGATCATGCCATCGTCTCCGGGTCGGTGTCGACGCCGGCCGGTGGACGCACCAGGATGGGGGCATGGCAAGAGCTCTCCGCCGCATCGCGACGGCCGCCGTCCCCGTCGTGGGCCTCCTGGCCGTGCTCGGGGGCTGCGGGGGTCCGGAGGGCGGGGCGCCGGAGACGTTCGCGTCATCGGGTGGGCCCGGCAGCCCCACGGGCAGTCCGGCGATGCCCACCGCCGCGTCTCCGGCCGCGACGCCGGAGACCACGGTCGAGACGGTCGTCGACGGCCTGGACGTGCCGTGGGGGTTCGCCCCGCTGCCGGACGGCGCGCTGCTGATCAGCCTCCGCGACGAGGCCCGGATGGTCGTCGTCGAACCGGGCGCGGGCACGGCGGCCGAGGTCACCGGGCCGGGCGCAGACACGCTCGCCGCGCAGACCACGCCCGACGGCGAGGGCGGGCTGCTGGGTGTCGCCCGCGACCCGGCGTCGGGCGAGGTGTTCGTCTACCGCACCGGCGCCGACGACAACGCCGTACTGCGCGGCACGCTGTCGGGAACGGGCGGCTCGGACGGCTGGGTCCTCGGCGAGCTCACGACGATCCTCGACGGCATCCCCCGCGCCGGGCACCACGACGGCGGCGCGCTGGCGTTCGGGCCCGACGGCCACCTCTACGTCGGCACCGGGGACGCGGGAGACGGCGAGGCGTCCCAGGACCCGGGGTCGCTCGCCGGCAAGATCCTGCGGGTCACGACCGACGGCGACCCGGCGCCCGGCAACCCGTCCCTCGGCGACGCCCCGCCGTCGCCGGTCTGGAGCTACGGGCACCGCAACGTGCAGGGTCTGGGCTGGGACGGGTCGGGCCGGATGTTCGCGAGCGAGTTCGGGCAGAACACCTGGGACGAGCTCAACCAGATCGAGCCGGGCGGCAACTACGGCTGGCCCCAGGCCGAAGGGCCGGACGGTGCGGGCGACGGGACCGTCGCGCCGGTCGCCTGGTGGTCCACGTCCGAGGCGTCGCCGTCGGGCCTGGCCGTGACCGGCGACGCCGTGTACCTCGCGGGCCTGCGGGGCGAGCGGCTGTGGAGGGTGCCGTTCGGCAGCACCGCGTCGGGCGCGGGCGAGGACGCGACGGGGAGTCCTTCCGGGAAGGACGACGTCGACGCCGACGGCAGCGTCCGCGCGCTCGGCGAGCCACAGGCGCTCCTCGCCGGCGAGCTGGGGCGGTTGCGCAACGTGGCGCCGGTCGAGCCGGGCGGCGGCGACTCCGGCGGTCTGTGGGTGCTGACCAACAACACCGACGGACGCGGGACGCCGCGCGAGGGCGACGACCGGCTGGTGCGTGTCACGTTCGGCTGAGGCGGCCGGCCGCGGGCCGGGTGGCCGAGGCCCCGGCCCCTAGACTCGCGGGCGTGACCCACATCCTCTCGGCCGTGGCGTGGCCCTACGCCAACGGACCGCGGCACATCGGCCATGTCGCCGGCTTCGGCGTTCCCTGCGACGTCTTCAGCCGGCACATGCGGATGGCGGGCCATGACGTGCTGATGGTGTCCGGCACCGACGAGCACGGGACGCCGATCCTCGTGCAGGCGGAGCAGGAAGGGGTCACTCCGCAGGAGCTCGCGGACCGCTACAACCGCGTGATCGTCGAGGACCTCACCTCGCTCGGTCTGTCGTACGACCTCTTCACCCGCACGACGACGCACAACCACTACGCCGTCGTGCAGGAGATGTTCCGCACGGTCCACAAGAACGGCTACATGGTCGAGAAGACCACGATGGGCGCGATCTCCCCGTCCACGGGTCGCACGCTGCCCGATCGCTTCATCGAGGGCACGTGCCCCATCTGCGGATACGACGGCGCACGCGGCGACCAGTGCGACAGCTGCGGCAACCAGCTCGACCCGATCGACCTGATCAACCCGCGCAGCCGCATCAACGGCGAGACGCCCAGGTTCGTCGAGTCGAACCACTTCTTCCTCGACCTGCCGGCGCTCGCGGACGCGCTCGGCGACTGGCTGCGTGGCCGCACCGGGTGGCGGCCGAACGTCCTGAACTTCAGCCTCAACCTGCTCGACGACGTGCGTCCGCGGGCCATGACGCGCGACATCGACTGGGGCATCCCGGTGCCGCTCGAGGGGTGGGAGGACAACCCGACCAAGCGCCTGTACGTGTGGTTCGACGCGGTCATCGGCTACCTGTCGGCCTCGATCGAGTGGGCCCGCCGCTCGGGCGACCCGGAGGCGTGGCGGGCGTTCTGGACCGAGGAGTCCGCGCGCTCCTTCTACTTCATGGGCAAGGACAACATCACCTTCCACTCCCAGATCTGGCCGGCGGAGCTGCTGGCCTACGACGGGAGGGGATCGCGTGGCGGCGAGCCGGGGCAGTACGGGGCGCTGCAGCTGCCCACCGAGGTGGTCAGCTCGGAGTTCCTCAACGTCGAGGGGCAGAAGTTCTCCAGCTCGCGTGGCGTCGTCATCTACGTCCGCGACATGTTGGCGCGCTACCAGCCCGACGCGTTCCGCTACTACGTGGCGGCCGCCGGGCCTGAGAGCCAGGACGTCGACTTCACGTGGGACAGCTTCCTGCGCCGCACCAACGACGAGCTCGTCGCGGGCTGGGGCAACCTCGTGAACCGCACCGCGAGCATGGTGCACAAGAGCTTCGGGCGGATCCCGGTGCCGGGCGAGCTCGCCGACGTCGACCGGCGCGTCCTCGGGGCGACGGCCGGCGCGTTCGGCACCGTGGGTGGGCTCATCGAGTCCAACCGGCAGCGCGCCGCCGTCGCGGAAGCCATGCGGGTCGTCGGAGACGTCAACCGGTACGTGTCCGAGACGGAGCCGTGGAAGCTGAAGACGGACCCGGACCGCCTGGCGACGGTGCTGCACACGGTCACGCAGGCCGTCAGCGACTGCAACACCCTGCTCAGTCCGTTCCTGCCGCACTCGGCCCAGCAGGTGCACGAGACGATCGGCGGCACGGGGACGTTCGCTCCGCAGCCGCGCATCGACGAGGTCACCGACCTCGACGACGACTCGCGCCGATACCCCGTCATCACGGGCGACTACGGCTTCCCGTCGTGGGAGTCGCACCCGGTGACGCCCGGCACCGCGATCGCCAAGCCCACCCCCGTCTTCACCAAGCTCGACGACTCGATCGTCGAGGAGGAGCTCGAGCGGCTGCGCGACAAACCCTGAGCGTCGGCGGTGTGAAACCGCGTGAGAGCGCCGTCGCGGCGCACTTACGATGGGCACCATGCCGGAGCCCGCGAAGACCTTCTACCTGACGACGCCGATCTACTACGTCAACGACGCCCCTCATATCGGGCACGCGTACACGACGGTCGCGGCGGACGTCGTCACGCGCTGGCACCGCCAGCGCCAGGAGGACGTCTGGTTCCTGACCGGGACGGACGAGCACGGCGAGAAGGTGCTGCGCACCGCCGAGGCGAACGGGGTCAGCCCGCAGGAGTGGGCCGACCGCCTCGTGGAGACGGCCTGGCAGCCGGTCCTGACGACCCTCGACGTGCGCAACGACGACTTCATCCGCACCACGCAGGAGCGGCACGAGACCGCGGTCCAGGCCTTCCTCCAGGACCTGTACGACAAGGGCGAGATCTACTCCGGCTCCTACGAGGGCCCGTACTGCGTGGGCTGCGAGGAGTACAAGCTCCCGGGCGACCTGATCGACGGCACCGGCGAGTACGAGGGGCAGAAGCTGTGCCCGATCCACCGGAAGCCGGTGGAGATGCTCGCGGAGGAGAACTACTTCTTCCGCATGAGCGCGTACGCGGACCGTCTGCTGGCGCTGTACGAGGAGCACCCGGAGTTCGTGCAGCCGGCCAGCGCCCGCAACGAGGTGATCGGCTTCGTCAAGCAGGGCCTGCAGGACCTCTCGATCTCGCGGTCCACGTTCGACTGGGGCATCCCGATCCCGTGGGACGACAAGCACGTGCTGTACGTGTGGTTCGACGCCCTGCTCAACTACGCGACGGCGATCGGCTACGGGGCGGACGACGAGGCGGCACGGGAGAAGTTCTCGCGGACCTGGCCGGCGGACGTGCACCTGGTCGGCAAGGACATCCTGCGGTTCCACGCCGTCATCTGGCCGGCCATGCTCATGGCGGCCGGCCTGCCGCTGCCGAAGCAGGTGTTCGCGCACGGCTGGCTCCTGGTGGGCGGCGAGAAGATGAGCAAGTCGCGGCTGACCGGCATCGCCCCCCGCGACATCATCGACACGTTCGGTTCCGACGCGTTCCGGTACTACTTCATGCGGACCATCGCCTTCGGCGGCGACGGCTCGTTCTCCTGGGAGGACATGGTCGCGCGCTACAACGGCGAGCTGGCCAACGGCTTCGGCAACCTCGCGTCCCGCACGGCGGCCATGATCGGCAAGTACTTCGGCGGCACGCTGCCGAAGGCCGGTCCGGCGACCGACCTCGAGACGAACCTCGAGGCGGTCGCCGCCAAGGCGGTCGCCGACGCGGAGGACGCGATCGACCGCCTGGCGATCCACGACGCCGTCGGCGCGGCCTGGACGCTGGTCGACGCGACCAACGTCTACCTCACCGAGACGCAGCCGTGGAAGGTGGCGAAGGAGGAGGGCGAGACGGACGCCGACGGCCGCGGGGTCGACGGCGGCCGTCTGGCGACGTCGCTCGTGACCGCCGCGGAGGCGCTGCGCGCGCTCGCGGTGCTGCTCAACCCGGTGACGCCGCAGGCGGCGCACGCGCTGTGGGAGGCGCTGGGTGCCGAGCCCGCGCTGGGGGCGCTCGACGCGCAGCAGGTCTCCGCGGCCGCGTCGTTCGGCGTCCTGCCCGCCGGCGCCACGGTGACGAAGGGTGCGGCGCTCTTCCCGCGTCTCGCCGACGACGCCTGATCGTGGGGCGCAAGCGCGAGCGCGGGTTCCCGCCGGACCCGGAGCCCCTGCCCGTCCCGGTCGCCGACAACCACACGCACCTGGACGCGATCGGGGGCGTGCTGCCGGAGGACGTCCCGGTCCCGACCGTCGCGGAGCACCTGGCGCGCGCCGCGGCGGCCGGCGTGGACCGCGTCGTGCAGGTGGGCTGTGACCTGCCCGCGATCGCGTGGACGGACGCGCTCCTGCGCGACAACGCCGCCGTGCTCGGCGCGGTCGCGATCCACCCCAACGAGGCCGTGCTGCACGCGGGCGTCCGTGAGGTCGGGCCCGACGGCCTGGAACCCGACCCTGCCGCGCACCACGACGTGCCGCTCGACGACGCGATCGCCCGCGTCGCCGCCGTCGCCGCCGCGAACCCGCGCGTGCGGGCGATCGGCGAGACCGGGATGGACCTGTTCCGCACGGGGCCGCAGGGCGAGAAGGCGCAGCGCGAGGCGTTCCGCGCGCACGTCGCCCTCGCCAAGGAGCTCGGTCTGGCGCTGCAGATCCACGACCGGGACGCGCACGCGCAGGTGATCGACGTCCTGCTGGCGGACGGCGCGCCCGAGCGCACGGTGTTCCACTGCTATTCCGGGGACGAGGAGATGGCACGGCTCGCGGCGGAGCACGGCTGGTTCCTCTCCTTCGCGGGCCCGGTGACCTACCCGAGGAACGACCACCTCCGCGCGGCCCTGCGCGCCGTGCCGCTCGAGCTGGTGCTGGTCGAGACCGACGCGCCGTACCTGCCGCCGCACCCGTACCGCGGACGGCCGAACGCCCCGTACGTGGCGGCGCAGACCGTGCGCGCCATGGCGGAGGTGCTCGAGCGCCCGCTCGACGAGGTCTGCCGCGCGGTCTCGGGCACGTCCGACCGCGTGTACGGCGCCTGGTGAGCGGCGGGTGACCCGCCCGGGGCTTCCCCCCAGGTCACGGTTCCGTTACGGTCTGGTGCTCGTGCGGAGCTCGAGGTCGAAGCGTGCGTCGGAGGGGTCGGCGGGCCCCTCGTCGACCGCACCCCAGGACGGCCCGGAGGTCGTCACGGCGCCGCGTTCGCGTCGGTCGGCGCGGGCCGCGGCGCGCCGCGCCCCGCTCACCGGGCCGGCCCGGCACGTCGTGCACGGCACGGTGGTTCTCGCGCTGGTGGGCGGCACCGCGGCCGTCTCGCAGGTGCACAAGACCGTGACGATCGACGTCGACGGCCACGTCGCGACGGTCGACGCGTACGGCGCGTCGGTGGCCGACGTGCTGCGCTATCACCACATCACGCCCGGTCCGGACGACCTGGTGCAGCCGGCGGTGACGTCGGCGGCGGCGGACGGCGGCGAGGTGGTCGTGCGGTCGAGCCGCGACGTCACGGTCGAGATCGACGGTGAGGTCACCACGTTCCCGACGACGGCGCACACGGTGGGCGAGCTGCTGGCCGCGCTCGGGCCGCGGGGCGCCGACGCGGTGACGTCGGCGTCGCGCACCGCGCCTCTGGACCGTACCCCGGTGCGGGTGTCGACCACGAAGACGGTGCAGGTGGCCGTGGACGGCCTCGTGCTGCCGATCCGCACCTCGCAGTCCACGGTGCGCGACGTCCTCGCCACCGCCGGCATCGCCCTCGGCAAGCACGACCGCACCTCGGTGCCGCTCGGCGCGGCGGCGGTGGACGGGATGGTGGTGATGGTCAGCCGGGGGGACACCGACGCCGACCGGGAGACTGAGGTAATCCCCTTCGAGACCGAGCGCATCGAGTCCGACGAGCTGCCGAAGGGTTACGAGGTGGTCCGCACGGCGGGGGTGCCGGGGGAGCGCGTCACGACGTACGAGGTGCGGACGCTCGACGGTGCGGAGGTCGAGCGCAAGGTCCTCGAGCGCAAGGTGACGCGCGAGCCGGTCGACGAGGTGGTCGTGATCGGCACGCTCGAGGTCTCGACGGCGAACCCGGACCCGGGCTCGGCGAAGGCGATCGGCAAGGCGATGGCCGCCGAGCGTGGTTGGGGCGACGACCAGTACGCCTGTCTCGAGAAGCTGTGGGACAAGGAGTCCGGCTGGCGCTGGAACGCCGACAACCCGTCGAGCTCGGCCTACGGCATCCCGCAGGCGCTGCCGGGCTCGAAGATGGCGACCGCCGGGTCGGACTGGCGCACCAACCCCTCGACGCAGATCGAGTGGGGCTTGGGCTACATCTCCGGCCGCTACGGGACGCCGTGCGGGGCGTGGAGCCACTCCATGTCGGTGGGCTGGTACTGAGTCGCAGCAGGGTCGAGCCGCGTGTGAGTCGGCTCACGCTCGTCGTCCCGACTTTTCGGACAGCCCTGGACAGAGGCGGGCATCTCTACCACAGCGGGGCTTGGTAGATGATCACGATCCGGTTACGGTCTTCGGAGCCACCGGATCGACCACGGACCTGACCGCCAGTCGGGACCCCGTCGTCGTGGCCGGATCGCACGACGACTGGACCTGTGTGAACTCCTCGAACGAGACTCCCAACCCCGCCGCAGACCCGGCGCCCGAGGCGTCCGGCACGGCCACCACGACCGCCACGCGCCGTCGGCGGCTCCCGCTGATCGCGGGCCTCGCGGCCGGTGCGCTCGTCCTCGCGGGCGGTGCGGCCACGGCCTACGAGACGGCGCGCAAGAGCGTGACGCTCGACGTCGACGGCGAGACCAAGACCGTCGAGACCTTCTCCGGCTCGGTGGCCGGCCTGCTCGACGCCCAGGGCGTCGAGGTGGACGGCCGCGACGCCGTCACCCCCGGCACCGATGCGGCGCTGCGCGACGGCTCCCAGGTCGTGGTCCGCTACGGGCACGAGCTCACGGTGGACGTCGACGGCGAGCAGGACGACGTGTGGGTCACCGCGCTCGACGCCGAGGAGGCGCTGCGCGGCCTCGACGCCCGCGGCTCCGACGTCGCGCTCATCGCGTCCCGCTCCGGCGACCGCGCGTCGCTGCCCCTGCGGCTCGACGCCGACCAGCCGGTCGCGGTCGTCGCGGACGGCACCACGACGGTCGTGGACGACGGCTCCGTCGGCCTCGAGGCGATCCTCCAGGGCCTCGGGCTCTCGGCGGACAAGGACGACCGCGTCTTCGTCGAGCGCCAGGCCGCCAAGGCCGAGGGCGACCCCGCGGTGCGGATCGTCATCGAGCGCGTCGACACGAAGAAGGTCACCAAGAAGGTCGCGGTGGACCACAAGTCCCGCACCGAGAAGGACGCCGACCGCTACGCCGACCTGGGCAGCAAGGTGGCCCAGGAGGGCAAGGACGGCGAGCGCACCCTCACGTACCGCGTGACCACCGTGGACGGCGACGTCGTCGCCAAGAAGAAGCTCTCGGACAAGGTGACCACCAAGCCGGTCACCGAGGTCGTCGTCGAGGGCACCAAGGAGCGCCCGGAGCCGGAGCCCGAGCCGGCGCCGAAGGAGGAGTCCTCCGACTCGTCCTCGTCCGACTCGTCCGCTGACTCGTCGTCCGGTTCGTCCGACGGCGGCTCGTCGGCCGGCGGTTCCGCCCCCGCGGGCGTGTGGGCCCAGCTCGCCGAGTGCGAGTCCGGCGGCGACCCCACCACGAACACGGGCAACGGCTACTACGGCCTGTACCAGTTCTCGGCGCAGACGTGGCAGGCGATGGGCGGCTCCGGCCTCCCGTCGGAGAACTCGGCCGCCGAGCAGACCCGCCTCGCCCAGAAGCTCCAGGCGCAGTCGGGCTGGGGCCAGTGGCCCGCGTGCGCGGCCAAGCTCGGCCTGCTCTGACCTGACCCGACACCCCGACCGCCCGGACCGGCACCCGCCGGCCCGGGCGGTCGTGTGCTGCGGCGCCCGCGCCGGCTGCCCCCCGGCGTCCCCCGCGGCCCGGGACACGCTTGCTTGTGGGGCTCGTCACGATGGCCCCTGGGGATTAGATCTCCGATAACGAATCGGTTACGGTCGGGTGTCCCGCGTGCGAAAAGCGCCTTTGAGGTGTAAGCGCCGCGGGCGGACCGCCGGATCGGTGGGTCGGTACTCGGCGCCCCAGGGTGCAGAGGCCGGGAGCTGGGCGCGACCGCGCCGCCCCGGTGCGTGACGGGTCGTCGAGGCCCGCCACCGGCGACCGTGCCCGGACACCACGACGACTGGACTCTCGTGACCCGCACCCCCCAGACCTCACCCGTGCCCGCCGCCGACGCCACCGCGTCCAGCGAGACCGGCACGACCCGTACCCGCCGCCGCTGGCCCTTCGTGGCCGCCGCGACCGTCGCAGCGGTCGCGGTCGCCGGTGGCGCCGTGGCTTTCGCGGACGCCCGCAAGACCGTCACGCTCGACGTGGACGGCGACCTGCGGACCGTGACCTCGTACTCCGACTCCGTCGACGACCTCCTGTCCTCGCAGGGCGTCGTCGTCGACGACCGTGACCTCGTGACCCCCGCCTCCGGCGCCGCGCTCCAGGACGGTGCCGACGTCGTGGTCCGCTCCGGCAAGGAGCTCACCGTGCAGGTGGACGGCGAGCAGGCCGACGCCTGGGTCACCGCCCTCGACGCCGACGAGGCGCTCGACACCCTGACCGCCCGCGGCGGCGACGTGCGGATCGTCGCGTCGCGGGACGGGGAGCGCGCCTCGCTGCCCGTCGACGTGGACACCGACGGCCCGGTGGCCGTGGTCCACGACGGCACCACCGACGTCGTGGACGGCGGGGAGGACGTCGAGGCCGTGCTGGCCGAGGCCGACGTGAAGCTCGCCGGGTCCGACCGCGTGCACGTCGCCGACGCCGCCAACCCCGGCGTGAAGAAGGCGGTGGCGCAGGCCGTCGCCGCCCAGGAGAAGCAGGCGGACAAGAAGGCGGCGGAGGCCACCGCGCAGACCGAGCAGGTCGCTGCGGAGCCCGCCGCCGAGCCGCAGGTCGCCGTCGTCGTCCAGCGTGTGGAGACCAAGAAGGTCACGACCACCAAGGCGGTCGCGCACGAGACGAAGACCAAGAAGTCCGGCGACCGGTACTCCGACCTCGACCCGAAGGTCGTGAAGAAGGGCAAGGACGGCGAGCGCACGATCGTCCAGCAGGTCACGACGGTCGACGGCAAGGTCGTGAAGAAGTCCGAGGTCTCCGACGAGGTCACCACCAAGCCGGTCACCCGCGTGCTCGTCAAGGGCACCAAGGAGCGGCCGGAGCCCGAGCCGGAGACGCCGACCTACTCCGGTTCCACCCGGTCGATCGGCAAGCAGATGGCCGCCGAGCGCGGCTGGACCGGCTCGGAGTGGACGTGCCTCGAGTCCCTGTGGACCAAGGAGTCGGGCTGGAACGCCTCGGCGGCCAACCCGTCGTCCGGCGCGTACGGCATCCCGCAGTCGCTGCCCGGCTCGAAGATGGCCTCCGCCGGCTCCGACTGGCAGACCAACCCGGCCACGCAGATCGAGTGGGGCCTGGGCTACATCGCCGACGTGTACGGCACCCCGTGCGGCGCGTGGGGCCACTCGCAGTCGGTGAACTGGTACTGAGCCGTCGCGGACGTCCGACCGTGGTGGTGAGCGGCGCGGCCCCGGCCGCCGAATAGACTCGCCCCCATGACCCACACCCCTGGCGCCCTGCTCGGCCCCGCGGAGATCCGCGAGCTGGCAGGGCGCCTCGGCGTCCGCCCCACGAAGACGCTCGGGCAGAACTTCGTGCACGACGGCGGCACGGTGCGCAAGATCGTCCGTGCGGCCGGCTTGCGGCCGGGGGAGCGGGTCGTCGAGATCGGGCCGGGCCTCGGGTCGCTGACCCTCGGGCTGCTCGAGGCCGGGGCGTCCGTCGTCGCCGTCGAGATCGACCGGGTGCTGGCGGCGCAGATCGCCGAGACCGTCCGGGCGCACGCGCCGGAGGCCGACTTCGAGGTGGTGGCCGCGGACGCGCTCGAGGTCACCGAGCTGCCGGGCGAGCCGCCCACGGCGCTCGTCGCGAACCTGCCGTACAACGTGGCCGTGCCGGTGCTGCTCACCTTCCTCCAGCGCTTCCCGAGCCTCGAACGGGTGCTCGTGATGGTGCAGGCCGAGGTGGCCGACCGGCTCGCCGCCGGACCGGGGTCGCGCACCTACGGCGTCCCGTCGGTGAAGGCCGCCTGGTACGCCGACGCGCGCCGGTCGCTCAACGTCAGCCGGCACGTGTTCTGGCCGGAGCCCAACGTGGACTCCGCCCTCGTGGCGCTGGAGAAGCGCGAGCCCCCGGTCACGACGGCGACGCGCGAGCAGGTGTTCGCCGTGGTCGACGCGGCGTTCGCCCAGCGGCGCAAGACGCTGCGCGCGGCCCTGGCCGGCACGTTCGGCTCCGGTCCCGCCGCCGAGGAGGCGCTGCGCGCGGCGGGCGTGGACCCCGGCCTGCGGGGCGAGCGTCTCGAGGTGACCGACTTCGCGCGGATCGCCGAGCAGCTTCCGGTCGCTGCTGGCACGGTGGACGGGTGACGCACCTCGCCGCCGCCCCGTCGCCGTCCGTCCGCGTGCGGGCGCCCGGCAAGGTCAACCTGTCGCTGCGGGTGGGTGCGGTGCAGGAGGACGGGTACCACCCGCTGTCGACGATCTTCCAGGCGGTCGCCCTCTACGAGGAGGTGACCGCCACGCAGGTCTCGGAGGGCGCGGGCGTGACGATCACCGTGGACGGCCCGCAGGCCGACCTGGTGCCCCTCGACGCGACGAACCTCGCGTGGCGCGCGGCCGAGGCGCTCGCCGCCCGGGTCGGGACCCCGCCCGACGTCGCCCTGCACCTGGCGAAGGGCGTGCCCGTGGCCGGCGGCATGGCGGGCGGGTCCGCCGACGCGGCGGCCACGCTCGTCGCCTGCGACGCCCTGTGGCAGACCGGCCTGAGTCGCGACGAGCTGGCGTCGCTCGCCGCGGACCTCGGCTCGGACGTCCCCTTCGCCCTGCTGGGGCACACCGCCGTCGGGACGGGTCGGGGCCACCTGCTGACCCCGGCCATGACCCGCGGAGAGTTCCACTGGGTGTTCGCCGCCCAGGCCGAGGGGCTGTCGACCCCCGCCGTCTACGGCCGCTTCGACGAGCTGACCGCCGGCTCCGAGTCCGCCGACGACCCGGGCCTCACCGAGGACACCGGGCTCATGCAGGCGCTGCGCGCCGGCGACGCGCACGCCCTGGGGCGGGCCCTGCACAACGACCTCGAGCCCGCCGCGCTCTCGCTGCGCCCCGGGCTGGAGCGCACGATCGTCGTCGCGCGCGAGGCCGGGGCGCTGGGCGCGTTCGTGTCGGGCTCAGGGCCCACCGTCGCCGCGCTCGCCCGGTCGCGCCAGCACGCCCTGGCCATCGCGGCCTCCTGGACCGCCGAGGGTGCCGCCGACTCCGTCTGGTGCACGTCCGGCCCCGCGCACGGAGCCCGCCTGCTGCCCTGAGCGCCGAGATAGAGAAGCAGACCCGCGAGATAGAGAAGCAGGCCCGCGAGATAGAGAAGTTCCTGCCCGAGCTTCTCTATCTCGCGGGTCTGCTTCTCTATCTCGGCGGGTGTCAGAGGTGCTTGGCCAGCCAGGCGAGTGTCGGGGCGAACCGGTAGCCCTGACCGCCCTCGTGGCGGTTGTACGGGTAGACGTCGATCGCCGTGTCCGGGGCGGTCTCGCCGAGCGCTCCCCACTGGTTGTACGCGGCGTACACGGTCGACGGCGGGCAGACGTCGTCGCGGAGCGCCGCCGAGAAGAGCGCCGCGGCGCGGGCCCGGCGGGCGAAGGAGACGCCGTCCAGGTAGGAGAACGTGCGCCAGACGGCGACCTCGTGCTCGCGGTGCACGGACAGGTACTGGGTGATCTCGCCGTACGGGAACGCGTCGGAGATCTGCACCGCGCGGCGGTAGTGGCACAGGAACGGCACGTTCGGGACGGCGGCGGCGACGTCGGGCACGAGGCCCGCGACGGCGATCGCGATGCCGCCGCCCTGGCTGGTCCCGGCGACGGCGACGCGCGCGGGGTCGATGCCCTCGACACGCCGCACGGCGTCCACGGCCCGCACGCCGTCGGTGAAGACGCGGCGGTAGTAGTGCGTCGCGGGGTCGAGCACGCCGCGCGTCATGAAGCCGGGGGACGCGGGCCCGCTGCCCACCGGGTCCGGGGTGTCGCCCCCGTGGCCCCAGCCCGACCCCTGCCCGCGGGTGTCCATGACGAGGTGCGCGTAGCCCGCGGCCGCCACGCCGAGGTGGTCGTGCGCGAGCCCGCGACCACCGCCGTACCCGACGAACTCGACGACGGCGGGCAGCGGGCCGTCGGCCGCGACGTCGTGGCGCGCGGGCCGGGTCAGCCACGCCTTGACGGGCTGGCCGTCGAAGCCCGGGAATGTCACGTCGTCCACCACGAGCTCGGTGAGCCCGGTGTCCGCGCGCTCCAGCACGGGACCCTCGTCGTGCGCGCGGCTCTCGGCGAGCGTGCGGGACCAGAACTCGTCGAAGTCCGCGGGCTCGTCGATCTCGGGCACGTACGCCTCGAGCTCGGGCACGGGCAGGTCGAACTGGGCCATCGGTTCCTCCGGGACTTCCTGCGGGCCTCCCCGCAGCGATGCGGTGTCGGGCTGCACTGTAGCCGGGCCGGCGACGGGCGGGGAGAACGCTTCCCGTGCCGGACGTCTACGCTGCAACCACGTCGGACGGGCGAGGTGAGGACACGGTGCGACGCGGGACCAACCTGCCGCGGGTGGGCGACTTCAACCAGATGGTCGTGCTCGACCAGGTGCGGCGGTCGCCGGACGGCACGAGCCGCAGCGAGCTCGCCGCGAGCACGGGGCTGTCGCTCCAGGCGGTGTCGAACATCGTGGCGCGCCTGATCTCGCTCGGGTACGTCGTCGAGGGCGAGCGCCGGGCGGAAGGGCGCGGCAAACCCCGCACCATGCTGTACCTCGAGCCGCAGGGCGCGTACGCGCTGGGCGTGCACGTCGACCCGGTCGTGGTGACGTCGGTGCTGGTGGACCTCGACGGCCGCACGGTCGAGAAGGTGGTCGAGCCCACGCCGGCCGGTCCGCAGGCGGTGGCCGACGCCGTCGCGGCGGCGACGGCGGCGATGCTCGGCCGCGCCGGCGTCGACCGCTCCGCCGTCCTCGGGCTCGGCGTCGCGGCCCCCGGCCCGGTGGACCTGGCGGCCGGCACGGTGATCCGCCCGCCCCTCCTGGACGGCTGGGACGAGGTGCCGGTGCGCGACCTCCTGGCCGCGGCGACGGGCTTCGACGTCGTGCTCGACAAGGACGTGTCGGCGGCCATGGTGGCGGAGCTCTGGCGCGGCAACCGGATGCTGCGCGGCACCTCCCTCTTCTTCTACACGGGCTTCGGCGTGGCGGTGGCGGTGGCGCACGACGGCGAGCTGCTGGCCGGGTCGTCGCGCAACGCCGGCGAGGTGGGCCACCTCGTGGTCGACAACGACGGCCCGCTGTGCGGGTGCGGCAACCGCGGCTGCATCGGCATCTCCGCGGCGCCCGCGACGCTGGTGGCGGAGGCCGTCGCCGCGGGCGTGCTGCCGGCGCGCACCCCGGCGTCGTCCCCGACCGAGCTCGACGCGGCGCTCTCGACGCTCTGTCGGATCGCCGGCGAGGGCGACGCCGTCGCGACGGCGATCCTCGAGACGTCCGCGCGGCGCGTGGCGCGGGGGATCACGGTGGTGGCGGACCTCGTGGACGCGGACGTCGTCGTCTTCGGCGGCCCGGCGTGGGCGCGCCTGTCGCCGCACTACCTGCCGGTGGTGCGGCGCGAGCTGACGCTGGAGGCGACGCTGCGCGAGGTGCACGCGGTCGAGGTGCTCGGCTCCGCCGTCGGCGACCACGTCGGGGCGGTGGGCGCGGCCAGCCTCGTGCTCGACGGCCTCTTCACCCCGCGTCCGTCCGGCCTCGTCGGTCCGTCGCCGCGGGACGTCGTCCGCCCGTAACGCTCTCGCAGATCCCGGCGAACCGTGCCCGGGATGTCCCTTGACAGGATTAACTCAATTCGGTTGAGTTATTCCGGTCAGCCGGCCCGACGCCGTCGGGCCACTCATGTGGCAAAGGAGCACCATGCGACTGGCACGAACCCTCGCCGCGGGGACCGCGGTCACGGCAGTCGTCCTCACGCTGGGAGCCTGCGGCTCCGCAGACGGCGGGGGCGACGGCGACGCGACGATCAAGATCGCGTACCAGAAGTTCGGCAACTTCACGCAGGCCGACGAGCTCTTCAAGGACGTCAAGGCGGAGTACGAGAAGGAGAACCCGGACGTCACCATCGAGCTGGTGCCCATCGAGGCCAGCCAGAACGACTACTTCACGAAGCTCGCCCTGATGAACCGGTCGCCCAGCACGGCGCCGGACCTCATGTACGAGGACACGTTCATGATCAAGTCCGACGTCGAGGCGGGGTACCTCCTGCCGATGGACGACTACCTCGCCGAGTGGGAGGACTGGGGCCAGTTCGTGGACCAGGCCAAGCAGGCCGGCCTGGGCGACGACGGCAAGACCTACGGCGTCCCGATGGGCACCGACACGCGCGGGCTGTGGTTCAACAAGGAGGTGCTCGCCAAGGCGGGCCTGCCCGAGGACTGGGCCCCGAAGACCTGGGACGAGCTCCTCGAGGCCGCGCGCGCGATCAAGAAGGCCGACCCGGAGGTCATCCCGCTCAACGTCTACTCGGGCAAGCCGATGGGCGAGGGCGCCACGATGCAGGGCTTCGAGATGCTGCTGTACGGCACGGGCGGGACGCTCTACGACACCGACGCCTCGAAGTGGGTGGTCGGGTCGCAGGAGTTCGTCGACTCGCTCGACTTCATCCGGACCATCTACACCGAGGGCCTCGCCCCGACGCCGCAGCAGGCGCTCGACCCGAACGTCGGGAACACGGTCTCGGCCGAGTGGCTGCCGCAGGGCAAGCTCGGCATCTCGCTCGACGGATCCTGGATGCCGGGCACCTGGCTCGAGGAGGGCACGGCGCCCTGGCCCGAGTGGACCGAGGTGATGGGCACGGCCGCGATGCCGACCCAGGAGGGCCAGGAGCCCGGCGCGGTGAGCATGTCGGGCGGGTGGACGATGGCGATCGGCGCGGGCTCGAAGAACCCGGACGTCGCGTTCGACGTCCTCACGCACGCGCTCGACAAGGAGAACTCGCTGCGGTTCGCGATCGACAACAGCCAGATCGCGGTGCGCACGGACGTCGCCGAGGAGCCCTCGTACTCCGAGGCGAACCCGACGGTGCCGTTCTTCTCTGACCTGGTCGAGGTGACGAACTTCCGCCCGGCCACGTCCGACTACGCGCAGATCTCCAACGCCATCCAGGTGGCGATGGAGTCGGTGATGACCGGCCAGCAGTCGCCCGAGGAGGCGGCCGCCGTCTACGACGAGGCCGTGATCGCCCAGGTCGGCGAAGAGAACACGACGAACGGCTGACGACGTGACCGCCCTCGCCCCCGCCCCCCTCGGGCCGGGAGCGGGGCCGTCGCCGGTGCGGCGCACTCCGGTGCGCCGCACCGCCGGCCGCCTCGTCCCCCTGGTGCCCGCCGTCGTCCTGCTCGCGCTGTTCATGCTCGGGCCCGTCGTCTGGTCGTTCTACGGCTCGTTCACCAACGCCGCGCTCACCGGCCCCAACGCCGCGAACCCCGAGTGGGTCGGCCTGGACAACTACGTCCAGCTGCTCGGCGACCCGGACTTCCCGAAGGCCCTGTGGCTCACGGTGCTCTTCGTGATCGCGTCCGCCGTGATCGGCCAGAACGTGGCCGGCCTCGGGCTGGCGATGCTCATGCGCTCCGCGCTGAAGCCGGTGCGGGCGGTCGTCTCGACGCTGGTCGTGACGGCGTGGGTGCTGCCCGAGATCGTCGCCGCCTTCGCCGCGTACGCGTTCTTCCACGCCGACGGCACGCTCAACTCGCTGCTCGGCGGCGTCGGGGTCACCGGTCCCGACTGGCTCTTCGAGTACCCGATGCTCGCCGTCATCCTGGCGAACGTCTGGCGCGGCACCGCGTTCTCGATGATGGTCTACTCCGCCGCGATCTCGGAGGTGCCCCCGGAGATCACGGAGGCCGCGACCGTCGACGGCGCCAACGGGGTCCAGCGGTTGGTGTGGGTCACGCTGCCCACCATCCGCCGCAGCATCTCGACCAACCTCATGCTCACGACGCTGCAGACGCTGTCCGTGTTCACCCTCATCTACGTGATGACCGGCGGCGGCCCCGGCACCGACAGCTCCACGCTGCCGATCCTGGCCTACCAGGAGGCGTTCAAGTTCGCCCAGGTGGGCTACGGCACGGCGATCGCCACGGTGATGCTCGTCATCGGCGCCGTCTTCTCCGTCGTGTACATCCGCAGCCTGAAGCCGGAGGTCGACTGATGGCCCAGACCGCCCCCGCCCCCTCGCCGGCGCCCGACGTCGACGTCGTGCTCGAGTCTCCGTCCCGGCGTCGCGCCGCGCCGTCGGTCGCCGCGCCCGGCCCGCGGGCCGCGCGCGCCCTGTCCAACGTCGTGCTCGTGGTCGTCGGCGTGTGCTTCCTGCTGCCGCTCGGCTGGATCGTGCTGGCGTCGCTCGACGCGAGCGCGACCCTCGCCGTCCGCCTGCCGGAGGAGTTCACGCTCGCCAACTACACGGCCGTCATGACGCCCGAGCAGACGTGGGTGCCGCTCGCGAACGCCTTCCTGCTGTCCGCAGGCACGGGCGTCATCACCGTGGTGGCGTCGGTGCTGGCCGCGTACCCGCTGTCGCGCTACCGCATGCGCTTCAACAAGCCGTTCCTGTACGCCGTGCTGTTCGGCACGTGCCTGCCGATCACGGCCATGATGGTGCCGGTCTACTCGCTGTTCGTGCGGCTCAACCTGCTCGACTCGCTGCCCGGCACCACGTTCTTCATGGCCGCCACGTCGCTGCCCATGGCGATCTGGATGACCAAGAACTTCATGGACTCCGTGCCGATCTCCCTCGAGGAGGCGGCGTGGACCGACGGCGCGTCGGCGATGACGACACTGCGCCGGATCGTGCTGCCGCTGATGCGGCCCGGTATCGCCGTCGTGTTCATCTTCGTGTTCATCCAGGCGTGGGGGAACTTCTTCGTCCCCTTCGTGCTGCTGCTCACGCCGGAGAAGCAGCCGGCGGCGGTGAGCATCTTCGCGTTCTTCGGCCAGTACGGGTCCGTGGCGTACGGCCAGCTCGCCGCCTACTCGATGCTCTACTCCATCCCCGCCGTGGCGCTCTACGTGCTCGTCTCCCGGCTGTCCGGCGGGTCGTTCGCGCTCGCCGGCGCCGTCAAGGGCTGACCGCTCGACCGCCGCACCCGACCCACCCGCCAGACCTCACGTCCTCAGGAGCCTGATCCATGCACGACACCACCGCCCGCACCACCGCGCGCCTCGAGCGGTTCACCCACGACTGGCTGGAGCCCGCGGTGCTCCGCGAGACCCGGCCGCTCGACGTCGAGGCGTGGACCGTCGGCGGCGAGCCGGTGCCGTTCGCCGAGGCGGTCGCGGCGGACTACGCGCCGTTCGCGCTCGGCACCCCGTGGGGGCGCCCGTGGGACACCACCTGGTTCCACGTGACCGGCGCCGTCCCCGCCGCGTGGTCCGGCGACGCGGCGCCCGCCGACACGCGGGTCGAGCTCGTCGTCGACCTCGGCTTCACCGGCGCGGGGCCGGGCTTCCAGGCCGAGGGCACCGCGTGGACGCGCGACGGCCGCATCATCAAGGCCGTCGAGCCGCGCAACCAGCACGTGCCGCTCGCGGCCGGGCAGGCCCTCGACGCCGAGGGCCGCGTCGACCTGTACGTGGAGGCCGCCGCCAACCCGGACGTCCCGGGCGGGGCCTGGACGCGCCCGACGCCGATGGGCGCCTGGGAGACCTCCGGCCCGGACCCGATCTACGCGCTGCGGACCATGCACGTGGCCCTCGTGGACGAGACCGTGTGGGAGCTGCTGCAGGACGTCCGCGCCCTGCACGGGCTCGTCCGCGTGCTGCCCGCCACCAGCCCGCGCGCGGCCGAGGTGCTGCGGGCGCTGGAGGACATGCTCGACGCCGTCGACCCGGACGACGTGGCCGGCACCGCCGCCGCGGGGCGGGCAGCGCTCGCGACCGCGCTGGCCGCCCCGGCCACGGCGTCGGCCCACCGCATCCACGCCGTCGGGCACGCGCACATCGACTCCGCGTGGCTGTGGCCCACGCGCGAGACCGTGCGCAAGTGCGCCCGCACGTTCTCCAACGTGCTCGCCCTCATGGACTCCGACCCCGACGTGAAGTTCGCGTGCTCGTCGGCGCAGCAGTACTCGTGGGTGCAGGAGCACTACCCCGAGCTGTTCGAGCGGATCCGCGAGCGGGTGCGCGAGGGCCGGTTCGTGCCCGTGGGCGGCATGTGGGTCGAGTCGGACACCAACATGCCGGGCGGCGAGGCCCTGGCCCGCCAGCTCGTCGAGGGCAAGCGCTACTTCGTCGAGGAGCTGGGCGTGGAGCCGAAGGAGGTGTGGCTGCCCGACTCCTTCGGGTACACCGCCGCCCTGCCGCAGCTCGCCCGGCTGGCGGGCAGCGACAACTTCCTCACCCAGAAGATCTCGTGGAACGACACCAACCGGATGCCGCACCACACGTTCTGGTGGGAGGGCATCGACGGCAGCCGCGTCTTCACGCACTTCCCGCCCGTGGACACCTACAACTCCGACCTGTCGGCCGAGGAGCTCGCCCGCGCCGAGCAGCAGTACGCCGAGAAGGGCCGCGCCAACACGTCGCTCGTGCCCTTCGGCTACGGCGACGGGGGCGGCGGCCCCACCCGCGAGATGGTCGCGGCCGCGCGCCGCACCCGCGACCTCGAGGGCTCGCCGCGGGTGGAGCTGTCCGACTCGCAGTCGTTCTTCGACGCCGCCCGCGCCGAGTACGCGGACCCCGCCACGTGGACCGGGGAGATGTACCTCGAGTACCACCGCGGCACGTACACCTCGCAGGCGCGCACCAAGCGCGGCAACCGGCGCAGCGAGCACCTGCTGCGCGAGGCCGAGCTGTGGGCCGCGACGGCGGCCGTGCGGACCGGGGCCGACTACCCGGCGGAGCGGCTGCGGCGCCTGTGGCGCACGGTGCTGCTGCAGCAGTTCCACGACATCCTGCCCGGCTCGTCCATCGCCTGGGTGCACCGCGAGGCGGAGCGCAACTACGCCGAGGTGGCGCGGGAGCTCGAGGAGGTCATCGGTGCCGCGCTGCGCGCGCTGGTCGGCGAGGGGGACCGTCCGGTGGCCGTCAACGCCGGGCCGTTCGCGCGCGACGGCGTGGCGGGGCTGGGGGCGACCGCCCTGGACGCCGCGCGGGGCGCGGGCACGGTGGCGCCGGTGCCGGACGGCGACGGCTGGGTCCTGGCGAACGACCTCGTCCGCGTCGTCGTGGACGGGAACGGCCACGTGGTCTCCGCCGTGGACCGGGCCGGCGGCCGCGAGGCGATCCTGCCCGGCGCGCGCGCCAACCTGCTCCAGCTGCACCGCGACGTCCCCAACGAGTGGGAGGCGTGGGACATCGACGAGCACTACCGGCGCAGCACCACCGACCTGGTCGACGCGGCGAAGATCGAGGTCGTCGACGGAGCGTCCGGCCCCGCGCTGCGCGTGCTGCGCGAGCTCGGGTCGTCGCGCGTCGAGCAGGACCTCGCGCTCCCGACCGGCGGCCGCGGGCTGCGCATCACGACGCGCGTCGACTGGCACGAGCGGCAGAAGCTGCTCAAGCTCGCGTTCCCGCTCGACGTGCGCGCCGAGCGGGCGACGTCCGAGATCCAGTTCGGGCACGTGCACCGGCCCACGCACGTCAACACGTCCTGGGACCACGCGCGGTTCGAGACCGTCGCGCACCGGTGGGTGCACGTGGGCGAGCCCGGCTTCGGCGTCGCCGTCGCCAACGACTCGACGTACGGCCACGACATCACGCGGACCCGGACCGACGACGCGACCGACGCGCAGGGCGCCCGCGGCACCACCGTGCGGCTGTCCCTGCTGCGCGCGCCGATGTTCCCCGACCCCGACGCCGACCAGGGCGAGCACGAGCTGACCTGCGAGCTCGTCGTCGGCGCCGGCATCGGGGACGCCGTCCACGCGGGCTACGCGCTCAACCTGCCGGAGCGGGTCGTCGCGGGCGACCACGGCGTCGAGCCGCTGGTCGCCGTGGACGACGACGCGGTGGTCGTCGAGGCGGTCAAGCTCGCCGAGGACGGCAGCGGCGACGTCGTGGTGCGGCTGTACGAGAGCCGCGGCGGCCGGGCCCGCGCGCGTGTCACGCCGGCGTTCGAGCACACCGGCGTGGAGGTGACCGACCTGCTCGAGCGCCCGCTCGCCGCCCCGGCCGGCACGCCAGGCCGCGACGGCGACGCGGTCGTCCTGGAGCTGACGCCGTTCCAGGTCGTCACCCTGCGCGTGCGCCGCTGAACCCGAGACCAGCACCACCGAGCGAAGGAGAGAACGATGAGGTTCACCAGAGCAGTCGGTACGGCGGCAGCGCTGGCATGCGTGCTGGCCACGGCGGCGCCGGCGTCGGCGGACGCGGGGCGCGACGACGGCGCGACGCCGCGCACGCAGCAGGCGCGCGCCGTGGCCAGCTACGAGGCGATGCAGGAGCACCTGTACGTCGACGACGGGTCCGGGCTCTACCGCGAGCGCTACCCGTCCGGCGCCGAGGACCGCCCGTACTCGTACGAGTGGCCGTTCTCCCAGGCGCACGTCGCGACGCTCGACCTCACGGGGATGCCCGGGGCCGCGGGGCGGTCGTTCGTCGACGACCTCGCGGACCGGGCGGCGGGGCAGGAGCGGTTCTGGAACGCCGGCGGCGGGACCACCGGGCTGCCGGCGTACGACTCCTACGCCCGCGCCCCGTACGGCGACGGCGGCGACATCTTCTACGACGACAACGAGTGGGTGGCCCTCGCCAAGGTGCAGCAGCACCTCGCCACGGGGGACCGGGCGGCGCTCGAGCGGGCCGAGGAGATCTTCGAGCTCGTCGTCTCCGGCTGGGACACCGACCCGGACCACCCCGCGGCGGGCGGCGTCTTCTGGACGCAGGCGCCGTGGAGCACCGACCGCAACACCGTCTCCACCATGCCGGGGGCGCAGCTCGCGACGCGCCTGTACATGATCACGGGCGAGGAGCGGTACCTCGACTGGGCCGAGCGGATGGTCGGGTGGACGGACGAGCACCTGCTCGCGCCGAACGGCCTGTACTGGGACAACGTCAAGCTCGACGGGACGATCGACCGGACCCAGTGGTCGTACAACCAGGGCGTCCCCGTGGGCACGTACACGCTGCTGTACGAGGCGACGGGCGAGGAGCGCTACCTGGAGAAGGCCGAGGCGATCGCCGCGGCCTCCTACCGGTTCTACGTGACCGAGGGGCGGCTGGGCGGGCAGCCGATGTTCTTCAACTCCATCTGGTTCAAGAACCTCCTGCTGCTCGAGTCCGTGACGGGCGGCACCACGTACCGCGAGGCGATGCAGGACTACGCCGACCGCCAGTGGCGCGAGGCGCGGGACCCCGGGACCGGGCTGTTCAACGCCGGCGACGAGCACACCGAGCTGCTGGAGCAGGCGGCCATGGTGCAGATCTACGCCACCCTGGCGTGGCCGCGCGGCAAGGCGTCGATCCTGTACTGATCGGGGACCGACCCTGCACTGACTACGCTCGGGGGGTGGCACACCTCCTCGGCGCAGACGGCATCGCGCTGACCATCGGCACCAGAACCCTCCTGCGCGACGTCTCCCTCGGGCTCGACGACGGCGACCGCATCGGCGTCGTCGGGCCCAACGGGGCGGGCAAGTCGACCCTGCTCCGGCTGCTCGCCGGCACCCAGCCGCCCGACGCCGGGCGCGTCACCCGGGTGGGCGGGTCGCGGCTCGGCATGCTCGTCCAGCGCGACGTGGACGACGACGCCGCGACGATCCGCGACCTCGTGCACGGGGACGACGCGACGCACGAGTGGGCGTCGGACGCCCGCATCCGCAACGTGCACGCCGGCCTGCTGGCGGACCTCGACCTCGACCAGCCGGCGACCACCCTCTCGGGCGGGCAGCGCCGCCGCGTGGCGCTCGCGGCGCTGCTCGTCGAGGACCCGGACGTGCTGCTGCTCGACGAGCCCACCAACCACCTGGACGTCGAGGGCGTCGCGTGGCTGGCCGAGCACCTGGTGGCCCGCTACGGGCGGCCCGGCGCCACCGGCGCGCTCGTCGTCGTCACGCACGACCGCTGGTTCCTCGACGCCGTCTGCTCCCGCACCTGGGAGGTGCGCGGCGACGGGACGGGCGCCGTCGACGGGTACGACGGCGGGTACGCCGCGTACATCCTGGCGCGCGCCGAGCGCTCCCGGCAGGCCGCCACGGCCGCCGAGAAGCGCAACAACCTGCTGCGCAAGGAGCTGGCATGGCTCAAGCGCGGCGCACCCGCCCGCACCTCGAAGCCCAAGTTCCGGATCGACGCCGCCCAGGCCCTCATCGCCGACGAGCCGCCGCCGCGCGACAGCCTCGAGCTGACGCAGATGGCCACCCGCCGCCTCGGCAAGGACGTGCTCGACCTCGAGGACGTCACCGTCACCGTGCCCTCGCGGGACGGTCACGAGGCCGGCCCGCGCGACGCGGCCGGCCGGCGCGTGCTGCTCGACGACGTCACCTGGCGGCTCGGGCCCGGCGACCGGTACGGCGTCGTGGGCGTCAACGGCGCCGGCAAGACGACGCTGCTGTCACTGCTGGCAGGGCGTCGCGAGCCCGACTCCGGGCGCGTGCGCCGCGGCAAGACTGTGCACGTCGCAGAGCTCACGCAGGACGTCGGCGAGCTCGACGACGTCGGGCACCTGACCGCCGTCCAGGTGGTCGACCGCGAGAAGCGCACCGTCGTCGTGGACGGCAAGGAGCTCACCGCCGGGCAGCTCACCGAGCGGCTCGGGTTCACGCGCGAGCGCGCGCACACGATCGTCCGCGACCTCTCCGGCGGCGAGCGGCGCCGGCTCCAGCTGCTGCGCCTGCTGGTGTCCGAGCCCAACGTGCTGCTGCTCGACGAGCCCACCAACGACCTCGACACCGACACCCTCGCCGCGGTCGAGGACCTGCTCGACGGGTGGCCCGGCACGCTGATCGTCGTCTCCCACGACCGGTACCTGCTGGAGCGGGTGTGCGACCGGCAGTGGGCGCTGCTGGGCGACGGGGCGCTGCGGGACCTGCCGGGAGGGGTGGAGCAGTACCTGGAGCTGCGCCGGTCGGGCGCGGCCGGCGTCCCGGCGGCGCCCACGGCCGGGGCGGTCGCGCCGGACGCCGCGGCCCCCGCCGCGTCGGCCGCCGAGGTCCGCGCGGCCAAGAAGGAGATCTCACGGATCGAGCGCCGGTTGGCTCGGATCGCGGACGAGGAGAAGATTCTCCACGAGCAGATCGCCGCCGACCCGACCGACTACGCCGCCGTCGCGGCCCTGGACGGCCGGCTCCGGGAGCTCGGCGCCGAGAAGGAGGAGCTCGAGATGGCCTGGCTGGAGTCCGCGGAGGTAGCGGGATGAGCGACACATGACCGACGGCGCGCTGGACGACGTCGACCGCGCGCTGGTGCGGGCGCTGCGGGAGGACGGCCGCGCCACCCTGGCCACCCTCGCCGGGGTGACGGGGCTGTCGCAGTCGGCGGTGCAGGCGCGGGTGCGCAAGCTCGAGGCGCGCCGGGTGATCACCGGCTACCGGGCGGTCGTCGACCCCGACGCGGTGGGGCTGCCGATCGCCGCGTACGTGGAGATCACGCCGCTGGACCAGTCGCAGGCCGACGACGCGCCCGAGCGCCTGCGCGACGTGCCCGGCATCGAGGCGTGCTGGTCGGTGGCCGGCAACGCGAACTACCTGCTGCTGGTGCGGGTGCCGTCGCCGTCGGCGCTGGAGGACCTGCTCGGCGTGATCCGGCGGGAGGCGAGCGTGTCCACACGGTCCACCATCGTGCTGCGGACCTACTTCGAGGGGCACCCGGTCAGCCCCTGACAAGATTTGTTCCTGCAGAACTCTGGTTGAGCCGGAGAATTTCCCCTACGGTCGAGGTATGACCGAGACAATCTCTCAGCGCACTGCCTCCAGCGTCGGTGGCTCGATCGAGGCCACCGCCGTCCTCGAGTCCCTGCGCGAGCACCTGCTCGTGGACGGCTTCGACCTCGTGCTCGACCTCGAGCGCTCCCACGGCTCGACCCTGGTCGACGCCCGCGACGGCCGCGAGTGGACCGATCTGTTCACCTTCTTCGCCTCCAACCCGCTGGGCATGAACCACCCGGCCCTGTTCCGCGACCCGATGTTCCGCGAGGAGCTGACCCGCGCGGCGATCAACAAGCCGTCCAACTCCGACGTCTACACGGTCGAGCTCGCGCGCTTCGTCGACGCGTTCGCCCGCGTGCTCGGCGACCCCGCCCTGCCGCACCTGTTCTTCGTCGACGGCGGCGCGCTCGCCGTCGAGAACGCGCTGAAGGTCGCGTTCGACTGGAAGTCCCGGCACAACGAGGCGCACGGCCGGTCGCCCGAGCTGGGCACCAAGGTGCTGCACCTGGAGCACGCGTTCCACGGCCGGTCCGGCTACACCATGTCGCTCACCAACACCGAGCCGGGCAAGGTCGCCCGGTTCCCGAAGTTCGACTGGCCGCGCATCAGCTCCCCGTACCCGGGGCACGGCGCCGCCGGCGCCCCGCGCGACGTCGAGGCGCTCGAGGCCCAGGCCCTCGCCGAGGCACGTGCCGCGTTCGAGGCGCACCCGCACGACATCGCCTGCTTCGTCGCCGAGCCGATCCAGGGGGAGGGCGGCGACCACCACCTGCGACCCGAGTTCCTGCAGGCCATGCAGGCCCTGTGCCGCGAGCACGACGCGCTGTTCGTGCTCGACGAGGTGCAGACCGGCGTCGGCATGACCGGCACCGCCTGGGCGTACCAGCAGCTGGGCGTGCAGCCCGACGTCGTCGCGTTCGGCAAGAAGGCCCAGGTGTGCGGCGTCATGGCGGGCGGACGCGTCGACGAGATCGACGACAACGTGTTCCGCGTCTCCTCGCGCATCAACTCCACCTGGGGCGGCAACCTCGCCGACATGGTGCGCTCGCGGCGGATCCTCGAGGTGATCGAGGCCGAAGGGCTGATCGGGCGGGCCGCCCGCGTCGGTGCCGGGCTGCTGTCGCGGCTGGAGGGAGTGGCGGCCCGCCACCCCGGCGTCGTCACCGACCCTCGCGGACGCGGCCTCATGTGCGCGGTGTCGCTGCCGTCGCGCGCCGTGCGCGACGCCGTCCTGGCCGGCCTGCACGACGAGGGCTACCTCATCCTCGGGTGCGGCGAGCGGTCCGTGCGGTTCCGGCCGGCGCTGACCGTGGACGAGTCGGTGCTGGACGACGCCGTCGCCGTGCTCGACCGGGTGGTGGCGCGGGTCGCCTGAGCCGCTGCGGATCCCCCGCCCGGCCCTGTTTCGTGCGCCGGCCGAGCGTGACAGGCTCGGGCCGTGGTCAGTCATCGGGTGGTGGTGGACGGCGGTGAGCCGGGGCTGGTGCTGACCGTGCTGCCCGGCCTCGGGTACACCGCCCAGGGGCCGGTGCTGGCGCGGCCGGCGGCGGCGCTGCGCGAGCTCCGCTGGACGGTGCGGACCGTGGTGTGGGACGACGGTCGCCCGGACTTCGAGCTCGCGCGTGACGTGTACGCGGCCGTCCTGCGTGACGGTGTGGACGCGGCGCCGGAGGCAGCCCACCTGGTGCTCGCCAAGTCGCTCGGCACGCTGGCGCTGCCGGTCGGCATCGACCTCGGGCTGCCCGGGGCGTGGCTGACGCCGCTGCTCACCACCGACCGGGCGCCGGACGTGCGCGCGGCTGCCGCCGGGCTCGGGGCCACAGGCGTCCCCGCGCTGCTGGCCGGCGGCACCGCCGACGGGCTGTGGGACCCCGCGCTCGCCGCCGCGTCCGGCGCCCGCGTCCTCGAGGTCGCGGGCGCCGACCACTCGCTCGAGATCGACGGCGACCCGGAGCGCACGCAGCGGGCGCTCGACGACGTGACGGCTGCCGTCGTGGAGCTGGCCGGCACCGTCGTCGCCGGCTGACCCCTCGGTACGGACTGCCGACCTGGGCACCGCGACCGATCGTTACTGATCCTTAACAGTGATTTTCACCACCAAGGCTCATGATGGCGATATGTTCCACGGCAACGTCGTGGTGCGCCGCAGGAGCGGGGCACGGGCGACGTGCACGACGACGTGAACACGGCATGGCAAGGACGCCTGGAGCGACCACGACGTGGGGAGAAGCCGGTGACGATGGGGCGAAGGGCTGCGCTAGCGGCCGCGGCGACAGCGGTGACGCTGGTGCTGGCGAGCTGTTCGGGCGGCGGCGGTAACGACGACGGCGGCGACAGCACGGAGGGCGGCGGGGGGAGCGACCCGGACGCGACGCTGCGGCTCGCGCTCGCGCAGGACGTCGAGACGCTGCTGCCGATGGACTCGAACGTCAACGACAACATCTCGGTGCTCGACGTCGTGTACGACGGGCTGGTCCGGTACGACCCGGAGACCACGGAGCCGTACAACTACGTCGCCGAGAGCGTCGAGAGTGACGACAACACGGTCTGGACCATCAAGATCAAGCCCGACCTCACGTTCCAGAACGGCGAGCCGGTGGACGCGGAGGCGTTCGCGAGGGCGTGGAACTACGCCGCCTACGGCCCGAACGCGATGGCGAACAACTACTTCTTCGAGCGGATCGCCGGCTACGAGGAGATGCAGGGCGAGACGGACGACGAGGGGAACGTCACCGTGGAGCCCGCCGCCGAGGAGCTCTCGGGCCTCGAGGTCGTGGACCCGCAGACGCTCGAGGTCACGCTCACCGGACCGTTCGCCGGGTTCGGCACGATGCTCGGCTACACGGGCTTCTACCCGATCGCCCAGGAGTGCCTCGACGACATCGAGGCGTGCGCCGTCAAGCCGATCGGCAACGGACCCTTCCAGGTGGACGAGTGGGACCAGGGCGTGAGCCTCACGGCCTCGCGCTGGGACGACTACACCCTCGACGAGTCGCCGGCCTACGGCGCCATCGAGTGGACCGAGTACGCCGGCACCGAGAACTGGCCGGACTTCCAGGCGGGCAACCTCGACTTCGCCGTCCCGCCGCCCGCCGAGATGGTGGCCGCGCAGAACGACCCCGACCTGCAGGAGCGGTTCGTCGAGGGACCCGGCGCGGCGCTGACCTACCTGGCCTTCCCCCTCTACAAGGACGGCCCCTGGACCGACGTCGAGTTCCGCAAGGCGATCTCGCTGGCCATCGACCGGCAGGGCATCATCGACGCCCTGCTGCCGGGCGAGCGCGTGCCGGCGGACAGCTGGGTGGTGCCGGACGGCGTCCCCGGCGGCGAGGCGGGCACGTGCCAGTGGTGCGAGTTCGACCCCGACGCGGCGAAGGCGGCCCTGGAGAAGGCGGGCGGCTGGCCCGAGGGCGAGACGCTGACCATCCACCTCGGCCAGGACGAGACGGAGCAGGCGCTGTTCAAGGCGATCGGCGACTCCATCCAGGAGAACCTCGGCATCCCGTACGAGCTCGACCCGACGCCGGACTACTTCGACCGCCGCGGGGCCCGCGACTTCTCGGGGCCGTTCCGGGCCAACTGGTTCCCGGACTACCCGCTCAACGAGAACTACCTCGCCCCGGTGTACGCCAGCGGTGACGTGAAGAACGGCAACGTGAACT
Source organism: Isoptericola peretonis (assembly GCA_023241745.1). Classification (GTDB taxonomy): domain Bacteria; phylum Actinomycetota; class Actinomycetes; order Actinomycetales; family Cellulomonadaceae; genus Isoptericola; species Isoptericola peretonis. The sequence goes on from JALQCY010000004.1 coordinate 169,831, forward strand.
TCGGCTACTACAGCGAGGACTTCGAGGCGGCCATCAAGGCGGGTGACGAGTCGGCGACGCTCGAGGAGGCGGTGACGCACTACCAGGAGGCCGAGGCCGTGCTGGCCGAGGACTTCCCGACCGTCCCCGTCGTGTTCTCGGTGAACTCGTACTACTACAGCGAGAACGTCTCGAACGTCGTCCTCGACCCGTTCAGCGGTGAGCCCAAGCTGCGCCTCCTGGAGGTCAGCAACGCCATGTGAGCACCGCGCCGGTCGAGCACGCCGGGACCACGGCCACCGTGGACCCGGCGGGCTCGGCCGGTGTCGTCCCCTGCACCACCGAGAAAGACTGTGAATGGGCCGCTACATCTTCCGCCGCTCCCTGCTGGGCGTGGCCACCCTGCTGCTCGTGATGTTCGTGCTGCACCTGCTCACGACGTTCGCCATCCAGCTCAACGGGAACCCCGCGCTCGCGTTCTTCGGCGAGCGGGTGCCGACGGCGGCACAGCTCGCGGCCGTCGAGACGCGCTTCGGCCTCGACGACCCGTGCTACGACCAGACCGGCAACCCGTGCCTGGGCCCGTTCGCGGAGCGGCTCGGCGCGTACGCGCAGGGCGACTTCGGCACCAACCTGCGCGGCCGCGAGGTGACGGACATCGTCGCGACGGCGGCGCCGAACACCCTCAAGCTGTTCCTCGTCGTGACGATCGTGTGGTTCCTGCTCGGCATGGGCCTGGGCACCGTCGCCGCCCGCTGGCGCGGCCGGTCGGCCGACCACGGCATCCGGCTGACGTCCGTGCTGATCGACGCGTTCCCGATCTTCGTGCTGCTCCTCGTGTACCGGTACGTCTTCGCGGTCCCGCTGAACCAGTGGGCCACGGAGACCTTCGGGGCCGAGAGCCTGCCCGCGCTGTGGTTCAGACCCTCGTTCGACGACGACCATCCCTGGGCGACGCTGCTCGTGCCGGGGATCCTGCTGGGCCTCGCCGGGTCCGCCGCGTTCATCCGCCTCGTCCGGGCGAGCCAGCTCGAGTCGTACACCGGCGACCACGTGCGCACGGCCCGCTCGCGCGGGCTGACCGAGCGGCACGTCGTCGTGCACCACGTGGTGCGCAACTCCGCGGTGCCGGTCGTGACGGCGGTCGGCCTCACGTTCACGGAGGCGCTCGCGGGCGCCGTCATCACCGAGGGGATGATGAACATCTACGGCATGGGCGGGGTGCTGTGGGAGGCGGTCCGCGGTACCGACGTGGCCCTCGTCCTCGGCGTCGTCACCATCCTGGCCGCCGTCACGGTGGCCGTGATGCTGGTGGTCGACATCGCCTACGCCGCCCTCGACCCGAGGATCCGTTATGCCTGAGCCCACCGCCGCCACCGCCACCCCGGACGCGCCGGGCATCGACGTGTCGGCGTCGCTCGGCGGGGACGCCTGGCGCCGGTTGCGCCGTCGGCCGGACGTCATCGTCTCCGCGGTGGTCGTCGTCTTCTTCGCCGTGATGGCGGCCTTCCCCACGCTGTTCACCAGCACCGACCCGCAGCGGTGCGTCATCGGCGACTCGAAGACCCGGCCGCAGGGCCTCGGGGCCACCCACCCGCTCGGCACCGACGTGCACGGCTGCGACATGCTGGCCCAGCTCGTGCACGGGTCCCGCCCGTCGCTGCTGCTGGCGTTCGTCGTGGTGGGCGCGTCGGTGCTCATCGGAGTGCTGCTCGGCCTGCTCGCCGGGTACTACCTCGGCTGGGTGGACACGGTCGTGTCCCGCACCGTCGAGGTCTTCCTCGTGGTCCCGCTGCTGCTCGCCGCGCTGCTGCTGCTCTCCCTGTTCCGCAACGTGCACGTGGGCAGCGGGGCCTTCGACGTCATCCTGCTGCCGGCCCTCGTGCTCACGCTGTTCGGCTGGATGGGCTACGCCCGGTACGTCCGGGCGAGCACGCTGGAGGCGAAGAACCTCGACTACGTCACGGCGGCCCGCGCCCTGGGCGCCTCCGACCTGCGGATCATGGTGCGGCACGTGCTGCCCAACGCGATCGGCCCGGTGACGGCGCTCGTCCCGACCGCGATCGCCGGCGTGATCAGCGCGGAGGCGGTGCTGGCGTTCCTGGGCATCGGGGTGCGCCCGCCCGCGATCAGCTGGGGGATCATGATCACGAACGGTGCGGAATGGGTGACCGGCGGGTATCCCTACCTGCTGCTCTTCCCGCTCGGGTGCCTGATCCTCACGGTCCTGGCGCTGGTCGTCCTCGGCGACGCCCTGCGCGACGCCCTCGACCCGAGGCTCCGGTGAGGGAGATGGCAGGGATGGAGATCGACATCAGCGGCGCGGCGGAACCGGGCGCGGTCGGCGACGAGGTGGCGCAGGGCGACCGGCCGGCGCGCACCGCCGGCGCGACCCTGCTCGAGGTGGAGGACCTGGCGGTCGAGTTCCGGTCGGACGACGGCGCCCTGCGCGCCGTCGACGGGCTCAGCTACCGCGTGGAGGCGGGACGCACGCTCGCCCTGGTCGGCGAGTCCGGGTGCGGCAAGTCTGTGAGCTCGCTCGCCGTCATGGGGCTGCTGCCGCCCACCGCCCGCGTGGTGCGGGGCACCGCGCGCTACCGCGGCACCGACCTGCTGGGGCTGTCGCCCACCAAGCACCGCGCACACGCCGGCACGCACGTCGCCATGGTGTTCCAGGACGCGCTGGCCGCGCTCAACCCGGTGCACACGGTGGGCTACCAGCTCACGGAGGCGCTGCGGGTACGGTCGGGGACGTCGCGTCGCGAGGGCCGCAGGCGCGCGATCGAGCTGCTCGACCTCGTGAAGGTGCCGAACGCCGCGCAGCGGGTGGACGAGTACCCGCACCAGTTCTCCGGTGGCATGCGCCAGCGTGTGATGATCGCGTCGGCGCTGGCGCTCGACCCGGACGTGCTCATCGCGGACGAGCCGACGACCGCGCTGGACGTCACCGTCCAGGCGCAGGTGCTGCGCCTGCTCGCGGAGATCCAGGCCGAGCGGCAGATGGGGCTCGTGCTCATCACGCACGACCTCGGCGTCGTCGCCGGCGTGGCCGACGAGGTGACCGTGATGTACGCCGGCCGGGCCGTGGAGCACGCCCCCGTGCACGACCTGTACGCCAGGCCCGCCCACCCGTACACCAGGGCGCTGCTGCGCTCCGTCCCGCGCCTGGACGCCGTCGGCGACGACCGTGCCGTCGGCGGCCGGCTGCCCGTGGTGCCGGGGCGGCCGCCCGCGCCGGGACGGGTGCCGCCGGGCTGCCCCTTCCACCCGCGGTGCGACATGGCGCGCGACGTCTGCGCCACCGACGTGCCTCCGCTCGACGACGTCGCCCCCGGCCGATCGTCGGCCTGCTTCTTCGCCGCCGAGCTCCTGGGAGGCGTCCGTGCCTGAGCCCGTCACGACCGACACCGCGACCTCCGCGCCGGACGACGTGGTCCTCGAGGTGCGCGACCTCGCCAAGTCGTACCCCGTGCGCCAGGGCGTGGTGCTCAAGCGCACGACCGGCCACGTGCAGGCCGTCGACGGCGTCTCGCTCGCGCTGCGCCGCGGGCGCACGCTCGGGCTCGTGGGGGAGTCCGGCTCCGGCAAGTCCACGCTGGCGCGCGTCCTCGTGGGCATCGAGAAGCCGACGCGCGGCCAGGTGCTGGTCGACGGCGAGGACGTGTCGACGATGTCGCGCGGCGCGCGCCGCGAGCTGCGCCGCAACGTCCAGATGGTCTTCCAGGACCCGTACACGTCCCTCAACCCGCGCATGTCGGTGGGCGACATCGTGGCCGAGCCGTTCCGCATCCACCGGGACGCGGTGCCGCGCGGCGGCCGCCGGCGGGCCGTGGCGGAGCTGCTCGAGCTGGTGGGGCTCGATCCCGACCACGTGCACCGCTACCCGCACCAGTTCTCGGGCGGGCAGCGGCAGCGCATCGGCATCGCGCGGGCGCTCGCCGTCAAGCCGCGGGTGCTGGTCTGCGACGAGCCGGTGTCGGCGCTGGACGTGTCCGTCCAGGGGCAGGTCATCAACCTGCTGGAGGACCTCCAGGACGAGCTCGGGCTGTCGTACCTGTTCATCGCGCACGACCTGGCCGTGGTGCAGCACATCGCCGACGAGGTCGCGGTGATGTACCTGGGCCGCGTCGTCGAGGAGGGCGACGGACCCGCGGTGTACGGCGACGCGCACCACCCGTACACCCGGGCACTGCTGTCCGCGGTGCCGGTCCCCGACCCGACGGCCCGCCCGGCCGAGGGCGAGCTGTTGCTCGAGGGCGACCCGCCGTCTCCCGCCGACCCGCCGTCCGGCTGCCGGTTCCACACGCGCTGCTGGCTCGCCCGCCGGCTCGCCGAGGAGCACGGCGTCGCGGGCGACGGGCCGGAGGCCGTGCCCGAGCGGTGCCGCACCGAGGACCCGGTGCTGGTGCCGCTCGGGCGTCGCGGCGACGGTCGTGACGGCGGTGGTGACGACGAGGGGGCGCACGTCGCCGCCTGCCACTTCGCCCGGGAGGCGGCCACGCTCGGCGCGCACCCCGGTCCGACGGCGCAGGCGTCGCCCGGCCCCGGCACACCCCCCGGCCCCGACCCCGACCCCGACGCCGACCCCGACCCCGACGCCGACCCCGACCCCGACGCCGACCCCGACCCCGATCTCGAGCCCGTCCCCGACCGTCCCGTCCTCGAGAGCAGGGAGCGCTGACCGTGCCCGATCCGCGACCGACCGTCGTCCTCGTCCAGAACTCCCCGCACAGCGGGCCGGGCCGTCTGCCTGCCTGGCTGGAGGAGGACGGTGTCACCGCCGTCGTCGTGCAGGGCGCCGACCTCGCCGACCGGGTGCCCACGCTCGCGACCGGGGACGACGGGGTGGACGGGCTCGTGCTGCTGGGCGGCGGGCTGCTCCCCGACGAGGACGAGCGCGCCCCCTGGCTGCCGCACGAGCGCGCGCTCGTGGCCGAGGCACTCGAGGCGCAGGTGCCCGTGCTGGGCATCTGCCTGGGCGGCCAGGTGCTCGCGCACGTGACCGGCGGCACGGTGACCGGCCGGTCGGGCGAGACGGAGAAGGGTCTGTGCCCCGTGCGCCTGCTCGACGACGCGGCCGACGACGCGCTGCTGGGCCTGCTCGCCCCGCTGGCGGACGCCGGGGAGGTGTGGATGGTCGAGAGCCACGTGGACTCGATCACCGGGCTGCCGCCGGAGGCCGTGCACCTCGCGACGAGCGATGCCTGCGGCGTCCAGGCCTTCCGCGTGGGCGACCTCGCGTGGGGGCTGCAGTTCCACCCCGAGGCCGCACCCGAGCGCATCGGCACCTGGGACGCCGACGAGCTCGCGGGGCTCGGCTACGACCGCGACGAGCTGCTCGCCGCCGCGCTGGAGCGGGCGCCCGAGAACGAGAAGCAGGCCCGCGCGCTCGCGGCCGCGTTCGCCGCCGTCGTCCAGCACCGTTGTGAGCGCGATTTCGGGGACTGTTCGCGGGGGGACAGTCCCCGAAATCGCGCTCACAACGTGTCGAGGGTGCGCTGATGCCGGCCACGGGCACGCACTCGGACGGCGTCCCGGTCGTCGCGTACCAGGTGCGGCGGGCGGGGGGCGAGGTGCTCGCCGAGCGCGACGCGGACGCCCCGTTCTACGCCGCGTCCACGGTGAAGCTGGCGGTGCTGGTCGCGGCGGCGCGGGCGCTGGACGACGGCGCGCTGACCCTCGAGCAGAAGGTCGCGAGCACCGACACGTTCCGCTCGCAGGTGCCCGGCACGCCGGACTACCGCATCGAGCCCGACGACCTCGACCCGGAGATGCCGCCGCCGGGCACCCTCATGCCGGTGGGCCGGGTGATCGAGCGGATGATCGTCGTGTCGTCCAACGAGGCCACCAACATGGTGATCGAGCTGGTCGGGCTGGAGGCCACCAACCGCGCGCTGGCGGACGCGGGCGCCCGCGCGAGCGTCGTCGGGCGCAAGTACAGCGACCTGGCCGCCGAGGCGAGGGGCGACTCCCACCGCACCACGGCCGCCGACCTGGCGTCGCTGATGTCCGCGGTCGTGACGGGCCGCCTGGCCGGCGCGGAGCGCACCGCCTGGATGCTCGACCTGCTCGCCCGCCAGACCGACCGGCAGCTCACGGCAGCCGTGCCCGACGGCGTGCCGTACGGGTCCAAGTCCGGCTGGGTGGACGGCATCCGGCACGACGTCGCGTTCGTCGGCGAGGGCCCGGACGCGCTGGTCGTCGCGGTGTGCACGCGCGGCTACGACGAGCTGCAGGCGGAGGAGACGCTGAAGGCGCTGGGCGCGCTCAGTCTCGCGGTCGGGCAGACGCCACCGCCATCGCGGCGGCCATGACGGCCAGGACCCCCGTGACGACGAGCAGGGGAGCGGTCCAGCCGCCGGTCGACTCGTGGACCGCGCCCATCACGGTGGGCGCGAGCGCCGCGCACGCGTAGCCCGCCGTCTGCACGACCGCCGACGCGCGCCGCGCCACGGCGACGCCGGGGCTGCGCTGCGCGACCAGGGTGAAGATCGCGGTGAAGTTGCCGCCCTGCGCGGCGCCCGCGAGCCCCACCCACAGGAGCCAGAGGTCGGGGGCGAGGAGCAGGCCCAGCGGCAGGGACAGCCACATCGCCGACAGCAGCATCGCCACCGTGCGCGACGACAGCCCGCGCGCCAGGCCGGCCGGCACGATGAACGAGCCGAGCACCGCGCAGAGCTGGAACGGCGCCGCCGCCCCGCCCGCGCCGGCGGCGGTCATGCCGAGCCGGTCGTGCAGGATCTCGGGCAGCCAGGCCGTCACCGCGAAGTACCCGCTGGCCTGCCCCGCGAACGCCACGGACAGCAGGACGACGAGGCGCCGCACGGCCGACCGGGCCGGCGGGTCCAGGGCGTCCAGCTCGGCGCGGGCCGAGGGCGGCCGGGGCCGCCTGCCGGCCGCGTCTGGTGCGCGCCCCCGGGCCGCGAGGTGCCGTCCCGCGGGGACCCAGGTGCCGAGCGCGGCGAGCGCCAGGACGCCCCACCCGGCCAGGGCCCACTGCCAGCCGAACGCCGCCGCGAGCGGCACGGTGAGCATCGTGGTGAACGTGGAGCCGAGGTTCATCGTCGCGCTGTACGCGCCCGTGACGGCGGCCGCCCGGCGTCGGAAGTCGCGCGCGATGATCACCGGCACCGCGACGTTGCCGAGGGTGATGGCGATCCCCACCACCGCCGTCCCGGCGAGGGCCGCGGGCACGGAGCCCGCCGAGCGCAGCACGGTGCCGGCGAAGATGCCGGCCAGCGAGGCGCCGAGAGCGACCTCCGGGCCGGTCCGCGCGACCAGCACCGACGCGAGCGGCGTGCACAGCGCGAAGCACAGCACCGGCACGGACGTCAGCAGGCCCACGCCGGTGGGGGTGAGGCCGAGCCCGGCCGCGACGTCGTCGACCACCGGCGGCAGGGAGGTGATGGGGGCGCGCAGGTTGAGCGCCACGAGCAGCAGGGCGGCGAGCAGGAGGCCGGTGCGCGCGCCGTCGTCGCGCGCGGGGGAGGGGTACGAGGTCAACCCGCCGTCACTCCGGGGTCACTCGTCGAACTGCGCGACGACGGTGCGCAGCAGCGCCGCGAGCTGCGGCCGCACCGCGGCGGGCAGCGCGTCGAGCACGCGCGCCTCGACGTCGAGCAGGTCGCTCATGGCGGCGTCGACCCGCTGCCGGCCGGCGGCGGTGAGCTGCACCAGCACCCCGCGCCGGTCCGCCGGGGCGCGGTGCCGCTCCACCAGTCCGCGCTCCTCGAGCCGGTCGATGCGGTTGGTCATGGTGCCGCTCGTGACGAGGGTCTGCGCCACGAGCACGCCGGGGGACAGGCGGTACGGCTCGCCGGCGCGGCGCAGCGCGGACAGGACGTCGAACTCCCACGTCTCGAGCTCGTGCCGGGCGAACGCCCCCCGTCGCGCACGGTCCAGATGCCGGGCCAGCCGGCTCACGCGCGAGAAGACCGTCAGCGGTTCGACGTCCAGGTCCGGGCGCTCGCGCCGCCACGCGTCGACGATCCGGTCGACCTCGTCGGACCGTGCCTCCACATCCATGGGCCGAGACTACCGCCGGTCTCTCGACGTCAAGAATCTTGACGGTCCGCGGACCGGCGCGGCAGCGTCACGAGGGCGACGAGCGCGACGGCGACGGCGAGGGCCGCGGCCACGAGGAACGCGGCGTGCACGCCCGAGACGTAGGCGCCCTCGGCAGCCTGGGCGGCCACGGCGTCCAGCCGTGCGGGCGCGGAACCCTGGGCGAGGCCCTGGAGCTCGCCCTCGTCGAGGCCGAGGCCGGCCGTGCCGGACCGCACGTTCGCGGCGACGACGGCGGACATGACGGCGGTGCCGAGCGCGCCGCCGATCTGGATGCACGTGGACTGGAACCCGCCGGCCACCCCGGCCAGGTGCACGGGCGCGGAGCCGACGATGGCCTCGGCGCCCGCGGTGATCGTCATGCCGGTGCCCATCGCGAGCACGACGAACGCGACCGCCAGCACCGGGTACGCCGAGGTGGCCGAGGCGTTCAGAAGCATCAGCAGGCCGACCGCGGTGAGGCCGAGACTCAGGGTCCCGGTGGTGCGGGTGCCGAGCCTCGCCACGAGCACCGCGCCGATCGGCGCGGAGACGATGGAGACGGCGGACATCGGCAGCAGCATGAGCCCCGCGTCCAGGGCGCTGGCGCCGCGCAGGTTGATGAAGAACATCGGCAGGACGAACGTGGAGCCCATCAGCACGAAGAAGTTGGCGGCGATCATCAGCCCGCCCGTGCCGACGGTCGTGCCGCGGAACAAGGAGAGCGGCAGCAGGGCGTCGCCCGTCCGCGACTCGGTGCGCGCCTCGAGCGCGACGAAGCCGACGATGACGAGGAGCCCGACCGCGAGGAGGCCGAGGGTGCGCGCGTCGCCCCAGCCCCACGTCTCCGACTGCACGATGGCGAACACGGTGGCGACGAGGCCGAGGGCGAGCACGACCACCCCGCGCACGTCGAACCGGCCGCCCGCCGGGAAGCTGGTGCGCGGCAGCAGGCACAGGCCGTAGACGAGGCCCACGGCGGCGACGGGCACGTTGACGAAGAACACGGACTGCCAGCCGAAGGACGCCTCGAGCGCGCCGGCCAAGGTCGGTCCCACGGCGATGGCGATCGACGAGACGCCGCCCCAGATGCCCACGGCCATGCCGAACTTCTCGCGGGGGAACGTGGCCCGCAGCATGGCGAGCGTCTGGGGCATGAGGATGCCGGCCGCCACGCCCTGGACCACGCGGAAGGCGATCAGGCCGGTGGCGGAGGACGACAGGCCGATCGCGACCGACGCGACGGTGAACAGCACCAGCCCGGTCAGGTACAGGGCGCGGTGGCCGTACCGGTCGCCCAGCTTGCCGGCGAGGATCAGGGTCGCGGCCAGCCCGAGCAGGTAGCTGTGCGTGACCCACTGGAGCTGCACGAACGTGGTGCCGACGTCGGCGGCGATCGCGGGGTTGACGATCGAGACGACGGTGGCGTCGAGCCCCACGAGGAACAGGCCGAAGGCGACGCCGACGAGCGTCAGCGCGGGGCGTCCGCGGAGGGGGAGCCGCGCGGGCGGGGACGCGGTCGCGTCCGGGGCGGGGGTGGTGGCTGTGCTCACGAGAGCTCCTCGGATCAGGGTGGGCGGCGGCTCGCGCCGCGGTGCGGGGCCGACGGGCGGCCGGGCAGAGGAATGCCCGGGCAGGCCCCGGGCATCGGAATGATTATGAAACTATAACTAACGCGTCCGCCTAGGATCGAGCCATGCCCGACGAGACGATCGTCACGCCCGACGCGGGCCCGCCTGCCGCCCTTCGGGCCGGCGACCTCGCGGAGCTCGCCGACGTCGTCGTCGAGCTGGCCCGCCACCTGGACGTCCGGTCCCCCGAGCTGCGCGACATCGTGCCGCTCACGGGGACCGAGGTGGCCGTGATCCGCGAGGTCCACCGCGCCGCCCGCCCGACGCCGTCGCGCATCGCCGCCGCGACCGGGCTCGCCCGCAGCAACGTCAGCACCGCGCTGCGAACCCTCGAGGCGCGCGGGCTCGTCGTGCGCGAGCACGCCGAGGGGGACCGCCGGACCGTCCGGCTGGTCGCGACCCCGCTGGCCGACGAGCACCTCGCCCGCATCCACGACTTCTGGGGACGCCGCCTCGGCAGCGTGCCCGACGAGGTGCGCGACGCGGCGCTCGACGCGCTGCCGGCGCTCGGCGCGCTCGCGGACGCCCTGGTCGGGCCCTCCGTCGCCCGGGAGGGCTGAACTACCTCGGCGAGCGGGGTCAGTCCGGGTCGTGGGCGCGGAGGAAGCCCGTGACCAAGGGGAGGACCTGGTCCGCGAGCTGCCAGAGCACGCCGTGCCCGCCGCCGGGCAGCAGCTCGACGCGGGAGTCGCGGACGTGCTCGGCGACGCGACGGCCGGCGGCGACGGGGTCGCCCAGCCGGGTGTCCGCGCCGAAGAACGCGAGGGTGGGCGCCGTGATCGCGCGGAGCCGGTCGTCGCTCAGCGGGCTCGGCCACGGGGTGCGGCGGCGGTAGCGCGTCGCGGCCCGGGCGAGGGCGCGGTCCTCGTCGGTCAGGGTGACGCCGGGGGTGAGCCACGCGTCGAGCCGCGCGAAGCTGCGGGCGGTGGGCAGCGCCGCCGCGCGGACCATCCGGCCCACGACCTTCCGAGACGGCTTCACCAGCGCCGTGATCCCCTCGCCCAGGACGAGGGAGGCGAGCCGGTCGGGGGTGCGGCTTGCCAGCAGGGCGGCGAACCAGGCTCCCTCGGAGTAGCCGAGCACGTGCGCGCGCTCCAGCCCCAGGCCGTCGAGCAGCTCGGTGCCCCAGGTGCCGTAGTCGGCCGGACTCGTGAGCGGGGCGGTCTGCTCGCTGCGGCCGGCGGTGCCGAGGACGTCAGGGGCATGGACGACGCGGTCGGCCGCCAGCGCGGGCACGACGCCGTGCCAGCTCAGGCCGGTGCCGTTCAGCCCGTGCAGCAGCACGAGAGGGGTGCGGGTGCCGGTCCCGGAGCGGCGCACGTGGGTGGGCCCGAACGTCGTGTCCACGCGCAGGTCCGTCGACGGCAGCGGCCAGCGGGCCTCGAGGTCGCGGTACGCGGCGTCGTACGCCGTCCGCGCGGCGTCGTGGGTGAAGCGGCCGGTCGTCGTCGCCACGGGGTCCTCCTCGGGTCGTTTGATGATATGACCGTACCACCGACTTGGTACGGCCGTATCATCAACGACGGGACCACGGACGACGACGAAGGAGGGCCCGGTGCCACGACGGGTGGACCACGACGAGCGGCGGCGGCAGATCACCGACGCCTGCCGACGCGTCGTCGCGCGCGACGGGCTCGAGGCGGCCACCTTCCAGGCCGTCGCCGGGGAGGCCGGCGTGTCCGTGCGCCTGGTGCAGTACTACTTCGGCCACAAGCGCGGCCTGCTCGTCGCCACCCACCGCGCCGTGATCGAGGGGTCGGCCGGCCGCTTCGGCGGCGGGCTCCCGGAGGGCGGTGGCGAGCCGCCGCCTCGCGCCGTCCTGAGTGCCGTCCTCGCCGCGCTGCTGCCGCTGGACGACGCCCGGCGGGCGGACGCCGTCGTCCTCGCGGCTTTCCACGCCGCGGCGCTGACGAACGAGGCGATCGAGCCCGAGGAGCTGCGGGGCGCCCCCCGCGCCCTCGTGGACCTCGTCGCCGCGCAGGTGCTGCGCGCGCGGGGCGGCGAACCCGACGATCGCCGCGAGCGAGCGGCGCGCACGGACGCCGAGGTGGTGCTCGCGTCGGCCGCGGGGCTGACCCAGGGCATGCTCGCCGGCCATCTCACCGGCGACGTGGCGCTCGCCGTCGTCGACCGGCTGCTCGACCACGTCGTCGGGATGCCCGGGGGCGTCAGCGGGACTTCGTGAGCTCCGGCCTCTTGACCATCCCCGACAGCCCGTTCCACGCGAGGTTCGTCAGGTGGGCCGCGACCTCGGCCTTCTGGGGGCTGCGGGCGTCGAGCCAGTACTGCCCGGTGAGCGCGACCATGCCCACGAGCATCTGCGCGTAGAGCGGGGCGGCCTTCGGGTCCAGGCCGTTCGCCTTGAACTGGTCGCCGAGGATGTGCTCGACCTGGGTGGCGACGTCACCGATCAGGCTCGAGAACGTGCCGGTCGCCTGCGCCACGGGGGAGTCGCGCACCAGGATCCGGAAGCCGTCCTCCGACGCCTCGATGTACCCGAGCAGGGCCAGCGCCGTGCGCTCCACCAGCACCTTCGGGTGGCCGCCCTGCTCGAGGGCGCCGGTGAGGGCAGAGGTCAGCGCCCGCACCTCGCGGTCGACGACGACCGCGTAGACGCCCTCCTTGCCGCCGAAGTGCTCGTACACGACGGGCTTGGACACCTCGGCGCGCGCGGCGATCTCCTCGACGCTGGTGCCGTCGAAGCCTTTCTCGGCGAACAGCCTCCGTCCGACCTCGAGCAGCTGCTCGCGCCGCTGGCTCGCCGTCATGCGGGCGCGCGACGGACGCTTGGACGCTCGCGAGTCGGAGGGCATGGGCCCCATTGTGCCCGCACCGGCAGGCCGGAGGCCTTCCGGTCGCTCGTCGGGTCGGCCCGCCGGACGGCGATCGCGGTGTGGCGCGCGCCACGGGTGAGGGCGTGCCGGAGGGCCGGACGACGTGCCGGGGCGGTGCCGCGGACCTGGCAGACTGAGGACGGACGCCCGACGGCGCCGCGCCCGCGCGCGTCGGTCCGGGACCCGATCCGCCTTGGTGTAATCGGCAGCACAGAGGTTTTTGGTGCCTTTGGTCCAGGTTCGAGTCCTGGGGGCGGAGCTCGTGCACCATCGACAGAGCACACCCGAGAGAGACGGAGCACTCGTGGTCTCGACAGGACCGGACGCCGCTGGAGACGTGGTCTCGACCAGCTCGACCGACGAGAGGCCGGCGGCCGTCGTCGTCCTCGCCGCAGGACAGGGGACGCGGATGCGGTCCGCGACACCGAAGGTGCTGCACGCCCTGGCCGGGCGCACCATGCTCGGGCACGCGATGGCGGCCGCCCGCGAGCTGGAGCCGCAGCACGTGGCCGTGGTCGTGCGGCACGAGCGGGAGCGCGTCGCCGCCGCGGCCGTGGAGCTCGACCCCCTCGCGCTCGTCGTCGACCAGGACGAGATCCCGGGCACCGGCCGCGCCGTGCAGTGCGCCCTGGACGCGCTCGACGCCCGGGCGCACGCCGGCCGGGCCGCGCAGCTCGTGCACGACGACGCCGTCGACGACGAGCTGCACGCCGACCACGCCAACGGCGGCGACCACCCGCTCGGCGACGGGCTGGACGGCCCCGTCGTCGTCCTCGCCGGCGACATCCCGCTGCTGGACGGCGCGACGCTCGCCCAGCTGCTCGCCGCCCATCGGGCCGACGGCAACGCGGTCACGATCCTCACCACCGAGGTCGCCGACGCCACCGGCTACGGACGCATCGTGCGCGAGGCCGGCACGGGCGACGTGCTCGCCATCGTCGAGCACAAGGACGCGACGCCCGAGCAGCGCGAGATCCGCGAGATCAACAGCTCCGTCTACGTCTTCGACGCCGCGGTGCTGCGCCGCGGTCTCGCCGGCCTGGGCACCGACAACGCGCAGGGCGAGGTGTACCTCACCGACGTCGTCGCGTCCGCGCGGGCCGAGGGCGGCGCCGTGCGCGCCGTGCTCAGCGACGACCCGATGCTCGTCGAGGGCGTCAACGACCGGGTGGCGCTCGCCACCCTCGGCGCCGAGCTCAACCGGCGCGTCCTGCTCGAGTGGATGCAGGCCGGCGTCACCGTCGTGGACCCGTCGACCACCTGGGTGGACGTGGACGTCGAGCTCGCCGCCGACGTCACGCTGCTGCCCGGCACGCAGCTGCACGGCGCCACCAAGGTCGAGACCGGCGCGACCATCGGCCCGGACACCACGCTGACCGACGTCGAGGTCGGCCCCGGCGCCACCGTGGTGCGCACGCACGGCTCGCTGTCCGTGATCGGCGCCGACGCGTCCGTGGGCCCGTTCGCCTACCTGCGTCCCGGCACCGAGCTCGGCACCAAGGGCAAGATCGGCACCTTCGTCGAGACGAAGAACTCGCAGATCGGCGAGGGCTCCAAGGTGCCGCACCTGTCGTACGTGGGCGACGCGACGATCGGCGAGCACACCAACGTCGGCGCCGCGACCGTCACCGTGAACTACGACGGCCAGAAGAAGCACCGCACCGTGATCGGCTCGTTCGCGAAGACGGGCGCGGACAACATGTTCGTCGCGCCGGTGACCGTGGGCGACGGCGCCTACACGGGCGCGGGCTCGATCATCGTCAAGGACGTGCCGGCCGGTGCGCTCGGCGTCGCCCGCGCGCAGCAGCGCAACATCGAGGGCTGGGTGGAGCGCCGCTGGCCCGAGACCCCGGCCGCGCAGGCCGCGGCGCGCGCCCGCGCCGACGAGTCCGCCGGCCGGCTCGGTGCGCAGGCGCAGCGCCAGCTCGCCGAGCACAACGCCCTCACCGGCGCCGTCCCGGTGGTCCGGCCCGACTCCACCGACGCCACCTCTGACGGCTCGGCCACCGACAGGCCCGCCTCCGACAACGAAGGAAGCACGCAGCGATGAACAACTTCATCCCCGGAACCGGCGAGCGCACCCTCGTCCTCGCCTCGGGGCGGGCGCACCCCGAGCTCGCGGAGGCGGTGGCGAAGGAGCTCGGCATCGAGCTGCTTCCGGTCTCGGCGTACGACTTCGCGAACAGCGAGACGTACGTGCGGTTCAGCGAGTCGGTGCGCGGCAGCGACATCTTCCTGCTGCAGAGCCACACCGCGCCGGTGAACCAGTGGCTCATGGAGCAGCTGCTCATGGTCGACGCCGCCAAGCGCGGCTCGGCGCGCTCCGTCACCGCGGTGGCGCCCTTCTACGCCTACGCCCGCCAGGACAAGAAGAGCCGCGGGCGCGAGCCCATCTCGGCGCGCCTGGTCGCGGACATGCTCAAGACGGCCGGCGCCGACCGCATCCTCAGCGTCGACCTGCACACCCCGCAGATCCAGGGCTTCTTCGACGGCCCCGTGGACCACCTGTGGGCCATGCCCGTCCTGGTCGACTACGTGCGCACCCGCGTGGACCTGTCCAACGTGGCCGTCGTCTCGCCCGACGCCGGCCGCATCCGCGTGGCCGAGCAGTGGGCCGCCAAGCTGGGCGGCTGCCCGCTCGCCTTCGTGCACAAGACGCGCGACGTCACCCGCCCCAACCAGGCCGTCGCCAACCGCGTCGTCGGCGAGGTCGAGGGCCGCGACTGCGTGCTCGTCGACGACCTCATCGACACCGGCGGCACGATCGCCGAGGCCGTCAAGGTGGTCATGGACGCGGGCGCCCGCTCCGTCACCGTCGCCGCCACGCACGGCGTGCTGTCCGACCCCGCCGCGCAGCGCCTCCAGGAGTGCGGCGCCACCGAGGTGGTCGTCACCGACACCCTGCCGATCTCGGCCGACAAGCGGTTCGACAAGCTCACGGTGCTGTCGATCGCCCCGCTGGTGGCTCGCGCCATCCGCGAGGTGTTCGACGACGGCTCGGTCACGAGCCTGTTCGACGGCAACGCCTGAGCCGCACGCGCCACCGGCCCGGGACGACGCGTCGTCCCGGGCCGCGGCATCCGTCGAGGGGAGGCGCGGTGACATGACGGTGGACGTGACCGTGGTGGTCCCCACGTTCAACGAGGGGCCGAACGTCGCCGAGCTCGTGCGGAGGCTCGCCGCGGCGTTCCACGACGGGGCGGACGCCGGTGGTGCGGGCGCAGGCGAGGCGATACCCGCGGTCGAGGTGCTGTTCGTCGACGACTCCACGGACGACACCCCCGCCGAGATCGAGCGGGTCGCGGCGGCGTCGGCCCTGCCTGTCCGGATGATCCACCGCGAGGCGCCGGACGGCGGGCTCTCCGGCGCCGTCGTCGCCGGGCTGCGAGCCGCGGCCGGCGAGCGCGTCGTCGTCATGGACGGCGACCTGCAGCACCCGCCCGAGATGGTGCCGGTGCTGCTCGCCACCGCCCGGGAGACCGGGGCCGACGTCGTCGTCGCCTCCCGGTACACCGGCAAGGGCGACGCGGGAGGGCTCGACGGGCGCTGGCGGCGCTGGGTGTCGAAGGCCTCGGGCCTCCTCGCCCGGTCGATGTTCCCCGTGAAGCTGCGCGACGTCTCCGACCCCATGACGGGGTTCTTCGTGGTGCGCCAGGGCGCCGTCGACCTCGCGGGGCTGCGGCCGCGGGGGTTCAAGATCCTGCTCGAGATCCTCGCGCGGCAGCGGCTCGTGGTGGTCGAGGAGCCGTTCGTGTTCGGCGAGCGGTTCGCCGGCCGGTCCAAGGCGACCGTGGCCAACGGGCTGCGGTACGTGCAACAGCTCACCCTGCTGCGGTTCGGCCGGCTGTCCCCGTTCGCGATCATCGGCGCGCTGGGCGCCGTCCTCAACCTCGCGATCCTCGCAGGGCTCCAGGCGCTCGGGGTGCACTACCTGCCCGCGGTGATCTGGGCCAACGTGGTGACGATCGTCATCAACTTCCTGCTGCAGGAGCGGTTCGTCTTCGCCGACCTGCGCGAGGGAGCCCACGGGTTCTGGGGCCGGTTCGTGCGGTCGTTCGCCTTCAACGGCACCGAGGCCGCGGTGCGCACGCTGCTGCTGTGGTGGATCGTCGAGCGAGCGGTGCCGCACCCCGAGCTGGTGCAGGCCGCGCTCATCCTCGTGGCGTTCGTCGTGCGGTTCGTCTTCCAGGCGCAGGTCGTCTACCGCCCGCGCGGCTCGGCGCGGGCCGACGCCCGGACGGGGCAGCGCCCCGGCGAGCGCGCCCAGCCCTGACGCCGGCCCTGACACCCGGCCTGACACGCCTGCCCGCGAGGGAGGCTATACTCGTCCGGTTGCCTCGGCGAGGGACGTCTGACGGGCGCCGGTCCAGCAGGTCGTGCAGGTCCACCTGCGACCAGGCCGCCACCCTCAGAGCAGGATCCGTCGGATTTCCGTGATCGACTGGGCGGCTGTCGGTGCACCACGTCTCCAGATGGTGCCCCTACGGCGCGCTCCCGATCGCGTCCGTCACGTGTCCCACGCCGACGCAACCGCAGTTCGCGGGGACCACCCACCTCGTGGACAGCCGACGGCTCCCTCTGGTCGTCGGCACGCACAGACATCCCAGGAGTGATCCACGTGTCCGACATCAAGCTCGCCGCCGAGGCCCGCACCGAGTTCGGCAAGGGCGCCGCCCGCCGCATCCGCCGCGCGAACAAGATCCCCGCCGTCCTGTACGGGCACGGCACGGACCCGCTGCACATCACGCTGCCGGGCCACGAGACCATGCTCGCCGTGCGCCACTCCAACGCGCTGTTCAGCATCGACCTGGACGAGCGTTCCGAGATGGCCGTCATCAAGGACATCCAGCGCGACGCAGTCCGCGGCACCATCGAGCACATCGACCTGCTGCTGGTGAAGCGCGGCGAGAAGATCGCCGTCGACGTCACCGTCAACGTCGTGGGCGAGTCGGCCCCCGGCACCATCCACTTCGTCGAGGCCCAGACCCTGTCGGTCGAGGCGCTCGCCACCAACCTCCCCGAGTCGGTCGAGGTGTCGATCGAGGGCCTCGAGGCCGGGTCGCACGTCACCGCCGGCCAGGTCACCCTGCCCGAGGGCGCCACGCTGCTGACCGACCCCGACGCCGCCGTCGTCGCCGTCTCCGAGCCGCGCGGCGAGGTCGCCGCCGAGGACGAGGCCGAGGAGGGCGCCGCCGAGTCGGCCGAGTCCGCCGAGTCGACCGAGGGCTGACCGGCACCATCCCTGGCGCTGTGAGCGCGATTTCGGGGACTATCCACGCGTGGATAGTCCCCGAAATCGCGCTCACAGCGCTCTCCGGTGGCGACGTCGAAAGGAACCGTCCGTGACCGACACCCCCTGGCTCGTCATCGGGCTGGGCAACCCCGGACCGAAGTACGCGGGCAACCGGCACAACGTCGGACAGATGGTGCTCGACCTGCTCGCCGAGCGCACCGGCGCGCGGTTCTCCCGCCACGCCCGCGCGCAGGCCGTCGTCGCCGAGACGCGGCTCGGCGTGCTGCCCGGCGGCCGGCCGGGCCCCCGCGTCGTGCTCGCCAAGCCCACCACGTACATGAACACCTCCGGCGGGCCGGTCGCGGGGCTCGTCAAGTACTACGGCGTCGATCCCGCGCAGCTGGTCGTCGTGCACGACGAGGTCGACATCCCGTTCGACACCATCAAGCTCAAGACCGGCGGCGGCGAGGGCGGCCACAACGGCCTGCGCGACATCAGCAAGGCCCTCGGCACCAAGGACTACGTCCGCGTCCGCGTCGGCGTCGGGCGCCCGCCCGGCCGCACGGACACCGCCGACCACGTGCTCAAGGACTTCTCCGCCACCGAGCGCAAGGACCTGCCGATCCTCGTCGACGACGCCGCCGACGCCGTCGAGATGGTGCTGGTCGAGGGGCTCCTCGCCGCGCAGGGGAAGTTCCACAGCAAGGTCTGACAGGGATGCCCGGGGCGATTCACCCGGGTGAGGAACACCCCGAACCCTCCTGATCCCGGTGCTCGCCGACCTAACCTGGCGAGGCCGCTGCGCCCGCGCGACGGCATCCGCAGGGGAGGCCAGATGACCGACGGCGTGGTGCTCGCACACGACTATGCGACCCAGCGCGGCGGGGCGGAACGGGTGGCCCTGCTCCTGGCGCAGGTGTTCCCCGGCTCGCCGATGTACACGACGCTGTACGACGCGGACGGCACGTTCCCCGAGCTCGCGAGCGTCCCGCTGCGGACCGGCGTGCTCGACCGCGTGGGCGTGCTGCGCCGCCACCACCGGCTCGCGCTCCCGGTGCTCGCGGCCGCCGTCGACCGGCAGCGCGTCGAGGGTGACGTGCTGCTCGCGAGCTCGACGGGGTGGGCGCACGGGTACCGCGGGGCCGCGCGCACCGTCGTCTACTGCCATGCTCCGGCCCGCTGGCTCTACCAGACCGATCGCTACCTCGGCTCGCACGCCCCGGCCGGCAGCACCGTCGACCGGGTGCGCGCCTCGGCGGCACGGGCGGCGCTCGCGACCCTCGCCCCCCGGCTGCGCGAGTGGGACCGCCGGGCTGCGGCACGGGCCGACGTCTACCTCGCGAACTCGACGGTGACGCGCGACGCGGTGCGAGCCGCCTACGGCATCGAGGCGGAGGTGCTGGCGCCGCCGCCGGCGCTGTCGCCCGACGGTCCGGAGCACGCTCCCCGGGCGCTCGGCGCCGACGCGCGCGGCGGTGCGGAGGACGGCGACGCCGCGGGCCACCTGCTCTGCGTGGCGCGGTTGCTGCCCTACAAGAACGTGGACGTCGTGATCGAGGCGGCGCTGCGTGCGGGGCGCCGCCTCGTCGTGGTGGGAGACGGACCCGATCGCTCGCGCCTCGCGGGCCTGGCGGCACGCGGCCGGCCCGGCCAGGTGCGGCTGGTGGGCCGCGTGGACGACGCCGAGCTGCGCTGGCTGTACCGTCATGCGGCGCTGCTCGTCGCGGCGTCGTACGAGGACTACGGGTTGACCCCGCTCGAGGCGGGCGCGTTCGGGAAGCCCGTGGCGGCGCTCCGCGCCGGCGGCTACCTGGACACGGTGGTGCCCGGCGTCAACGGCGTCTTCTTCCACGACGTCACCGCGGACGGCGTGGCGGCGGCGGTGGAGTCGGCGCTCGCCACCTCGTGGGACGAGGGGACCGTCCTGGGCCACGTCGACCGGTTCGGCACAGCCCGGTTCGCCGAGCGGCTGCGACAGGTCGTGGGCGCTCAGGTCGACCTCGTCCGCGGCCGCGCGACGGCTGCTGCAGCGACAGAGGGGGCGGGCGTGCGATGACGGTGCGGGAGTTCTTCAAGACCGTCTGGGACGGCAAGTACCTGGTGCTCGTGGTGCTGCTGGTCGTCCTGGCCGCGGCCTACGCCTACCTCGGCCGGCAGGAGGCCGTCTACGAGGCGACGGCGACCGTACAGCTGCGCGAGGCCGATGCGGCGCCGGACTTCGAGTCGGTGGTCATGACGGCCGACTCCGACCCGGACATCGCGACGTCGCCCGAGGTGGAGGACGCCGCCGCCGGCTCTCTCGGCGTGGACGCCGCAGGCCTGTCGGTCACGGCGGCCGCCGGCCCGGAGGCGAGCACGGTCGTCCTCACGGCGCGTGGTGCCTCCGAGGAGCACGCGATCACGATCACGAATGCGTTCGCGGCCGCGTACGTCCAGCACCTCCCGGCCGTGCTCGACGGTCAGCTCGAGGAGATCGACGACCGCCTCGAACGGTTGCGCGACCGGCACAGCGCGGTGAACACGCGGGCCAACAGGAACGACGCGCTGGCGCAGACCGAGCTGACCACCATCGAGGGCCAGTACCAGGTGCTCGTGGCCGAGCAGCAGATGCTCGACTCGATCCGCGCCTCGGAGGCGGTGGCCCTGGTGGCGAAGCCGGCGACCAGCGCCGTGTCGCTCGGGGTGCCCCCCGCGACCGTGATGGCGCTCGGCCTGCTCGCGGGCCTCCTCGCGGGCGTGGGCGTCGCGTTCGCCCGGCGAGGCCTCGACTTCCGCGTCCGCGGCGCGTCGCAGGCCGGCGAGCTCACCGGTCTGCCCGTGCTCGCCGAGCTCTCCGGGGTGAAGCACTCCCTCAAGGACGCCCATGCGACCGGGTCCCTGCCGATCTCCAGCCGTACGGCCTCGCCGTTCACCGAGTCGATCCGTGAGCTGCGCACCGCGCTGCACGTGGCCCTGCCGGAGGGTGAACCCGCGATCGTGCTCGTCACGGCGACCGACCCGGCGGCCCCGCGCTCGTTCATCGCGGCCAACCTCGCGGCGTCGTGGGCGCTCAGCGGGCGGCGCACGGCGATCCTGCAGGCGGACATGCGCCGGCCCGAGCTCGCGGCGCTGCTCCCGCCACCGGCTGGGTGGGACGGCGACCTGCAGATGCCACGGCCCACCCGCGTGCCGTACCTCGAGCTGGTTCCGGTGCCGCACGTGGCGATGGACCCCGCGGACTATCTCGCGACCGATGACGCACGCGCGCTCGTGGACGGCCTGCGCGAGCGGGCGGAGATCGTCGTGATCGACGCGCCGCCCGTGCTCGCGGCCGCCGACGCGACCATCCTCGGCGGGTACGCCGACGCCGCGGTGCTCCTCGCGACCGTGGGCAAGACCGACCGCGTGGTGCTGACCGAGTCGGCCGACCGCCTGAGCGGCAACAACGTGCCGCTCGCGGGGATCGCCCTCTCGGGGGTCACGAGCGACCGCCGCACCCGGTACGCGTCGGTGTACGACGCGGCCGGTGGGGCGTCGGGCGAGCAGGACATGATGGCGCAGGGCGAGTCGGCGGCACCGGGCGCGTCGGCGACGCCGGGCTCCGCAGGCACCGTGCGTCGGCCGGAGGAGCCGACACCGGCCACGAAGGACGGCCCCGGCGGCCACGACGTCGCGACGGCCACCGTCCGGCTGCCGGCGGTGGTGGCGGCCCGCGCGGCCGCTCCGGCCCGCGGCCCGCACTGGCCGCGGGTCACCTCCACGGCACAGTCGGGCGGCACCGTCGCACTCGGGTCCGAGCCGACGGACCGCGGCGGGCGGGATCGCGGGACCACCGACCAGTGAGCGGCCCCCGCTCGCGCGGCCGGCTGCGGGTCCTCGTCCTCGGGCACACCGCCGAGCTGGGCGGCGCGGAGCTCGCCCTGGTCCGGCTCTGCGAGGCCCTGCGGCAGGATGCGTCCGGGGCGGGCCTCGACGTCCAGGTGGTGCTCCTCGCCGACGGGCCGCTCGTCACGCTCCTCGAGGGCACCGGGACGCCCGTGAGGGTCGTCGGGGCAGACCCCGAGCTCGTGACGGCGGGCCGGGCCACCCTCGCCTCGCTCTCGCGGGCCTCGCTGCGCCGTGCGTCCGCCGCCGCACGCACCGTCGTCGCGCTGCGTCGCGTCGTGCGCACCGTCCGGCCGGACGTGGTGCACACCACCACCCTCAAGGCGGACGTGCTCGGGCTCGTCGCGGCGTGGACCAGCCGTGTCCCCGTGGTGTGGCACGTGCACGACCGCGTCGCGCCCGACTACCTGCCGCCCGCGGTCGTCCGGGTGCTCCGGAGTGCGGCACGGCACGGACCGCGGGCCGTGGTCGCCAACTCCCGGGCGACGGCCGCGACCCTGCCCGGCGTGCGCGACCTGACCGTCGCGTACCCGGGCTTCGCGCCGGGCCAGGCGCTCGCTGCGCTGCCGCCCGCGCAGGCCGCGGCACGGTCCGGGCGGCCGCGCGTCGTGGGGCTGCTCGGCAGGGTCTCCCCGACGAAGGGCCAGCTCGAGCTGGTCCGGGCGGCGCCGGCGGTGCTCGCGCGCCATCCGGACGTCGTCTTCCGTCTGGTGGGCGCACCTGCCTTCGGGGCGGGGGGCTACGCGCGCGATGTCGAGGCGGAGGTCCGGCGGCTCGGACTCGAGGGGCGGGTGGAGCTCGCGGGCTTCGCCCCCGACCCCGCCGCCGCCCTCGATGCGCTCGCGCTGTGTGTGCACGCGTCCCCCGTGCCGGAGCCGTTCGGCCAGGTGGTGGTCGAGGCCATGGTGCGCGGCGTGCCCGTGGTCGCCACGGACGCGGGCGGCGTCCCCGAGATCCTGCGCGCCGACGGGTCCCCGCTCGGCAGCCTCGTCCCCCCGGGCGACCCGCGGGCTCTCGCCGACGCGATCATCGCCGTCCTCGACGACCCACGTGCCGCGCACGAGGTCGCAGTGCGGGCGCACGCCGTCGCGCTGGAGAGGTTCTCCGTGGCGGTGACGGCAGCCACCGTCAGCGCGGTGTGGCGACGTGCCGCGCGCCGTGGGCGGGCTCCGCGGCGCCCGCCCGTGCCAGCACGGCCGCGAACCGCGTGACCTGACCCTCCCAGGTCGGCACGTCGTCGGCCGGTGCCGAGGGTGCCGGCTGCGTCAGCAGCTCGCGCACCGCCGAGGGGAACGCGGTGGCGTCGACCGACGTGACGGAGGGCCCGCCCCCGGTCCCGCCGTCCGAGGAGACCTGGTCGCGGAACCCCGCGACGGGCGTGGTCACGACCGGTCGCCCCACCGCGCGGTACTCGTACAGCTTGAGCGGGTCGAGGCTGTCGGTGAAGGCGTCCACCACGTGCGGCACGACGAGCGCGACCGCGTGCTGGAGATAGCCGGGCACGGCGTCGAACGGGCGTGCCCCCGTGAGCACGACGCCCGCTGCGCGCAGTCGGGCCTCCTCGTCGCGGTCGAGCGCCACGGGACCGACCAGCACGAGGTTCCCCGTGCCGGCCAGCGCGGCCTGGGTCCGTACGCACAGGTCGACGTCCAGCCGGTCGCCGTGCAGCGTGCCGACGTACACCGCGCAGGGCCCTGCCGGCAGGTCGGCCGGGCGGGGTCGCGGGCGCCGGTAGGCGTCGACGTCCACCCCGTTGGTGACGAGGGTGACGGGCCCGGTGGTCTGGTCGCCGCCCTTGCGCGCGGCGAGCGCGGGCGAGCAGACCGTGACCTCCCGCGCCCCGGCGAGCAGCGCCGCCTCGGCCGCGACGATGCGCGCGTGCTCGGCGGGCGCGCGGTGCGCGCTCGCCCAGTCGTCGGTGACGTCGTAGACCGCGGGCCAGCCCGTGACGGCGAGGACGTCGGCCGCCCCGGGGTCGTTGGCCCACAGCACGGGCTGTCGCAGGCCGACCCGCGCTGCCGCGCGGCGCACGCCGGCGGCGCGCCGCCGGTCGCCCCCGGGGTCTGCCCGGCGGGGCCACCACTTCGTCTGCTGCAGCAGCCACAGCCGGCTCGGTGCCACGCCGTCCAGCGGCGGCCCCGCGCGCAGCCCGAGCCCGGTGCGGGGCCGGGTGCGGCGCAGGGCGTCGTGGACGGGGTCGCGCGGCGGCTCCACGACGAGCAGCCGCGCCCGGGGGAACCGGCGCAGCAGCCCCGCCGCGAGGTGCTGGTTGCGGCGCCACACGTCGTCCCACGGCTCCAGCGACACCAGCACGACGTCGCGGACGCCCCCGCCGGTCATGATGCCCGCCCGGAGCCGAGCGGAGGGCTGTCGAGGGCGGCGCCCTGACGTACGCTCCGCCGCGCCGCGGCGCGGTGCAGGGCATCCCGGTAGACGGCGTCCGTGGCCGTCGCCTGCGCGGCAGGGGTGTAGCCGCTGCGCTGGCGGTCGAGGGCGGCGTCGGCGAGCACGTCTCGACGCGCGGGAGACGCGGCGAGCACGGCGAGGCACCGCCCGCCGTCGTCCGCGTCGCCGGGCCGCCACAGTGCCGCGGGGTCGAGACCACCGAGGGTCTCGACGTGGCCGCCGGCGTCGGCGGCCACGACGGGCAGGCCTGCGGCCATCGCCTCCAGCACGCTGAGCCCCAGCCCCTCCGCCGGGCAGGGGGCTAGCAGCAGCGCTGCTCGCCCCATGCGGGCGGCGACGTCCCGGCGCTCCCCGAGCAGCCGGACGCTCCCCGTCAGCCCGCTGCGGCTCACGAGTCGTGCCAGGTCGTCACGGAGGGAGCCGTCACCGGCCACGTCGAGGCGCCATCCCCGCGCCGCCAGGCCGGAGGCGGCAAAGGCCCGGACGCCGAGGTCGGTGCGCTTCTCGGGCTCGAGGCGCTGCACCATCAGCACCACCGGCTCGCGGTCCGCGGCACGCGGCGGGCTCGCCCCGCCGAGGGCGTCGGCGCCGGCCGGGCCGACCCCGGGCGGCACGACGACGCTCGGCTCGCCGACGGCGTCCGCGACGTACCGGCTGATCGCGACCTGCGCCGCCAGCCGCGGCCTGATCATGCGGGACGCGACGCGCCCGGGGAGGCTGCGCCCGCGCACCTGCGCGAAGTGGCGTGTGGCCACCACCGGCAGGTGGCGCGCCGTCGTCGGGGCCCCCGCCGCGGCGACCGCCAGGAGCTCCGCAGCCGTCATGTGCGCGTGCAGCACGTCGGCCCCGGCGCGCAGCGCGGCCAGCGACGCCCACGCCTCACGCAGGGATGCGCCAGGGTGCACACGCACCCCGGGGCCCGCCGCCTGCCGCACCCGGCCGACGTCCCCGCCGACGACGACGACCCGGTCACCGCGCTCCGCCTGCGCGCGAGCCAGCCGCGCGACGTGCGCCTCGACGCCCGCGAACGCGCCGGAGACGACGACGTGGACCACCCTGAGCGGCCCCCCCGCCGCGCCCGTCACCGGTGCCCCCGGTCGGTGGGCGTCGCGGCACCTGGCGCCGCGGAGAGGTCGGCCGCGGGCAGCTCGGGCCGCAGGCGCTCGGCGTCGTGCGCCTGCGCGCCGAGGCACAGGCCCACGATCACGAACGGCAGCGACGTCTGGACCGCCACCCAGAACAGGTCGAGCTGGCCCTGCACCATCCGGTTCGCGACCACCGCCACCGCGAGGGTCCCGTAACGGGGATCGACCCGCCACGCCACGACGAGCACGCCGACCATCATCACGAGGAACCCGACGAGCCCCACCGTGCCGGCCGAGCTCAGCACCTCGAGCTCGGCGTTGGGCGGCTGGAACTCGAACTCGGTCCGGCCGGCCGTCCACCACCGCAGCCCCACCCCGAACCACTCGTTCTGGTTCCACACGGCGAGCGACTGCTCGAACCACGTGAGCCGCTGGTACGTGGAGTTGAACGTGTTCCCCGAGGCGAGCTGCTCGGCGACCGTCTGCCACACGTACCAGACCGCGACGGGGACCGCGAGGAGCGGGAGCCGGCTGCGGTGCCTGCCGGGCTCCGGCCGCAGGATCAGCACCAGGACCGCCACGGCGAGCCCGATCATCGCCTGGCGCGACTGGGCGGCCGCGATGCCCGCGGCGAACAGCAGGAAGAGGCCGAAGGCGACGGGACGGCTCCAGCCCAGCCACCGCGGACGGGCGTAGGCGACGGTCGCGCCGAACGCGAGGATGTCGCCGAGGGCGTTCTTGTGCAGCTCGAACGGCGCGTCGAGGTAGACGGGCGTGGGATCGCCCGCGAGCATCCCGGGCGCCCCCACCACGAGCGCGGCGAGTGCCACGACGACCATCGGCGCGACGAGCAGGTTCGTCGCGAGCCGTCCGTGCCCGTCGCGCGCGGCGGCCCAGCCGACGATCACGGCGCCACCGACCAGCAGCCACGCGTGGAACCACTCGACCGTGTTCGCGGTGTACGGGTTCGCGACCACCGTGAACAGCGTCGCCGCCTGGTACACGCCCGTGAGCCACAGGATCGAGCGCACGGGACGGCTGAACGGGCGCGGGCCCAGCACCAGCGCGATGCCGAAGGCGGCCGCCAGCGCGAAGTCGCTGACCGACAGGTCCACCCCGGCGACACCCACCCGTGGCACGAGGGTCAGAGCGGGCATCACGAACGCGATCGTCGCCGCCGGGGAGCAGGCGACGAGGCCGAGCGCCAGGACGAGCCCGGCCGCGACCAGCCCCCAGGTCAGGTCGAAGGCCGTCGCCGCCGCCACGACCCCCAGCGCCGTCACCCCGGCCGCCGCCACGACGACCCGTTCGGCCCGCCGGTCGGTGCGGATCACGGAGCCGCCCGGGTCGCGGACCGAGGGGCGCGTCATGGTGCCGCCCGCGTGCCCGGCCGGGTGGCCGGCGAGGGAACGCCGGGCCCGGCCGCGACGAGACGCCTCTCCGTGCGGAGCGGGCCCGCCAGGTACAGGCCGAGCCGCCGGCGGGCAGCGCGGCGGGCCTCCACGTCCGGCAGGACGACGGCACGTGCGGCGGACCCCGCGGCGGTGCCGACGCGCGCGACCTGCCATCCCACGGCCCCGTGGTGCTTGCGCAGGTAGCGCTCCTGCGAGGCGTGGAAGTGCGTCTCGCGGCGCGACGGGTCGCTGCTCGTGGCACCGCCCGCATGACGCGCCACGACCTCGTCCACCATCACGTGGCGCCAACCACGCCGGACCGCTCGGCGCGCCCAGTCCGTCTCCTCCGCGTACAGGAAGAAGCGGTCGTCCAGGGGTCCGACGTCGGCGAGAGCGTCGGCCCGCAGCATCAGCACCGCACCGATCACGTAGCGGTCCCGTGCCGTGCGGTCGTGGACGCGACCGAGGCCCACGGCCTCCAGCCAGCTGCGGGCGGGCGACGGGAACGGCCAGGACACGCGCGCGGCCCTCCCGTGGTCGTCCACCTGGGCCGGCCCGACGCTCGCCGTCCGTGGGTGGTCGTGCAGACGTCGTTGCAGCGCGAGGACCTCCCCGACCCCGATCACCGCGTCGGGGTTGAGCAGCAGCACGTCACGACCCGGCAGCTGCCGGTGGGCGAGCCCGTGGTCGACGCCGGCGGCGAAGCCGCCGTTGGTCCCCGGGTCGAGGTAACGTCCCCCGGCGATCGCGACGATCTCCTTGATCTCGGGCAGGGACGAGTTGTCCACCACCGTCAGCGGCAGCCGCCCGACCAGCGGAGCGAGGGCGGCGCGCAGCCGGTCGGGCGCCCCGTACGCGACGACGATGACCTCCGGCGGCTCCGGCGCGGCGTGGACGACGCGCCGGGCGGCGAACGGGCGGGCGCACGCATGCTCGTACAGGTCCTGGTACGCCGCGGCGACCGCGGGCCACGCGCACCGCGCGGCCTGCTCCTGGCCGGCGTCGCGCAACCGCTCCGCGAGGGCCGGGTTCGTGCCGGCGGCGAGGAGCGCCTCGCGGAGCGCCCCCGGGTGGTCCGGCGGCACCAGCAGGCCGGCCGGTCCCACCACGTCGGGCAGCGCGCCCGTCGAGGTCGCCACGACCGGTACGCCGCACGCCATCGCCTCGACCGCCACGCGGCCGAACTGCTCCACCCAGCCCGCCGTGCGCCGCGACGGCACGGCGAGGACGTCGAGGGAGCGGTAGAACGCCGGGAGCTGCGCGTCGTCGAGGGCGCCGCGGAAGCGCACCCGGTCGCCCAGCGGCAGCGCGGCGGCGTGCAGCGCGGCGGCGTCCGGGCCGTCGCCGGCGACGTCGAGGTGCAGGTGCGGCTCGTCGCGGACCGCCGCGAGCAGGGTGTCGACGCCCTTGTGGGGCGCGAGCCGTCCGGCGTACCCGACCCGGACGGCTCCGGGCGTCGCACCGTCGCCTTCGCCGGGCTCACCGTCGGGCCGGAAGACCTGCAGGTCGACACCGAGGGGGACCGTGCGGACCAGGCACCGCGCCCCCTTGGCGCGCACCACCTCGCCCGCCTGGTCGCTGCACACGCTCACGGCGGCGGCCCGCTGCAGGACCAGTCGTTCGATCGCGCGGAAGGGGAGCGGGTACCGCTTGGCGATGTTCTGCGCCGAGTACACGACGAACGGGGCCGGCGTACGTCCGCGCAGGCGGGCGCGCAGCCACGCGAGCGCCAGCACCTCGGCCGTGGCGAGCGCGAAGGGCTCCTCGTGGACGTCGAGCAGGTCGTGAGGCGGGTCGAGCGCGCGCCACAGGTCCCGCGGGTCGTACACGAACAGGGCCGGGTGGGAACCCCAGGTGCGCAGCCCGGCGACGTCCTCACCGTCCCGCGCCACGAGCGGCACGCGACGCCCGCCCTCGTCCCAGGCCAGCGCCGCGTACAGCCTGACGTCGACCGCGAGACGCCTGAGCTCGCGCTCCCGTTCACGCCACGCGTCGACGACGGCACTGTGCGAGAAGCGCAGGACTCTCATGACTCCCGATCCTCGCCGTCGCAGCCGGACCGGGGAACGACGCGGCGGCACAATCACCCGGGTGCCAGGGGTTTTCACCCCGGGCAACCCTCACGGTCCGCGGCGTGCCCTGGTTAGCGTCGAAGCGGCTTCCCAGCCACCGGTCCCTGGCCGCACCCGGCCTCCGAGGACCGACCGAACGACGATGACGGGGGACGGACGATGCGAGTGCTCGTCGATGGGGACCGAGGTTATGTCGGGGCAGTGCTGGTGCCGTTCCTGCAGGCCGCCGGGCACGAGGTGGTCGGGCTCGATGTCGGCTGGTACGACGGGTGCGACTTCGGACCACCGGTGACCGGGTACGAGCAGCGCACGGGCGACGTCCGCGACGCGCGGCCGGAGGACCTCGTCGGCTTCGACGCGGTCATCCACCTCGCGGCGATCTCGAATGACCCGCTGGGTCACCTGAACCCGCAGGCCACCTTCTCCGTGAACACCGACGGCGCGGTCCGCATGGCGCGCGCCGCCCGGAGCGCCGGAGTGCCGCGGTTCCTGTTCTCCTCGTCGTGCTCGCTTTACGGCGCGGCGGGCGACGAGCCGGTCCACGAGAGCTCCGAGTTCAACCCCGTCACTCCGTACGGGGAGTCGAAGGTCCAGGCGGAACGAGGGATCTCCGCGCTCGCGGACGACGACTTCTCGCCCACGTTCCTGCGCAACGCCACCGCGTACGGCTCCTCCCCGCGGCTCCGGGCCGACATCGTCGTCAACAACCTCACCGGCACCGCCTACACGCGCGGGCAGGTGCGACTCCAGTCCGACGGCAGCCCCTGGCGGCCGCTCGTGCACGTCGAGGACATCGCCCGCGCCTTCCTCGCCGGTCTCGAGGCACCGAGGGAGGTCGTGCACGACCAGGCGTTCAACGTGGGGCGTGACGAGGACGTCGTGCAGATCCGCACCATCGCCGAACAGGTCAGCGAGATCACAGGGGCGCCGGTGACGTTCGCCGAGGGCGCCGGCGCCGACTCCCGCAACTACCGGGTGGACTTCACCAAGATCCGGTCGACCCTGCCCGCCGCCGCGCCGAGCTGGACCATCCCCGACGGCATCCGCGAGATCTGGAAGGACGCCTCGGACCGCAACCTGACCGCCGAGCAGTTCGAGGGCGAGCGCTTCGTGCGCCTCGCGCGCATCAACCGGCTCGCCGCCGACGGTCGCCTCGACATCGCCACTCTCCGGCTGCGTTGAGCCGGGACCCGGGAGGAACACCATGACCGACATCTCCACGCCCACGTCGCCGGCACCCGTCGCGGGTCCGCCAGGCGCCCCCGTCGACCCGTCCTGGCGCGACCGCTGGGACGGCTCGGCCGAGGGCGTCGTCGTCCTCGACCTGGGGATGCAGCCGCCCGCGGACCTGTTCCCCGCGCCGTCCGACCCGACCCCCGACCCGGAGCACCCGCTGCGGATGGTCCTCAGCGCCTCGACCGGGCTGGCGCAGATCGAGACGGACCCGACCTCACCCGAGGAGCCGCGCGGCGTGGAGCCGGCGGCGCTGGTCGCCCAGGCGGAGGCCGCCGTCGACCAGGCGGAGGCCGCCGGCTTCGTCCGCCGTGGTGCCCGCGTGCTGGAGTACCCCAGCCCGCACGGCGGCACCTGGGTGGAGCAGCTCGCGCGGCGCGACATGGTCGAGGTGACCGAGGGCCCTGCCGAGCTGATCGTCGACATCTTCGGGATGATGCACGACGCCGACCAGCGGGCCGCGCTGCTCGAGCGCCGGGACCGGCTCGCCGACGACGGCGTCCTGCTCATGCAGTACCACACGCTCGCGGCGATCGTGCGGGGCGGGATCTGGAACGCGCTGCGGCACGGTCACTTCGCCTACTACTCGACGCCCGCGCTCGTGCGCATGGGCGCGGAGGTGGGGCTCACCGCCGTCGGCGCCTGGGAGTACCCCCTGTACGGCGGCACGATCATGATCGCGTTCGCCCGGGAGGGCTCGCGGTGGGGCGGGCAGACGCCCGACGTGACCGCGATGGTAGAGCGCGAGACGGCCGAGGGGATCCTGGAGGCGCGATCCGTCGCGAGCCTCGACACCGCCCTGCGCGAGTCGGTCTCCGCCATCGGCGCCTACCTGCACGACGCGACGTCGCGCGGGCTGCGCGTGACGGGCTACGGCGCGGCGTCCCGCACGTCCGCGCTGCTGCGGGCCTCGGACATCGACGCGTCGCAGGTCGTCGCCGTCGCCGACGCCTCCACGGCCAAGCACGGCCGCACGATGCCCGGCAACCGCATCCCGATCGTCTCGCCGGCGGACATGGTCGCTCTGCGACCCGACCGCGTGCTGCTCTTCGTCCCGGACCTGCTGGACGAGGTGCGTCGTGCGCTGCCGGAGGTCGAGGCGGACGGGGGCCGGTGGGTCGTGCTGGACCCGATGCCCCGCGAGGTCGCCCCGCTCTGACCGGCGCGAGCTCGACAGGCCACGGACGACGGCGGTCCGGCTCCGGGAGCGGAGCCGGACCGCCGTCGTCCGTGGGCGTGAGAGAGGGTCAACGACCGAGGCTCGCCTTGTACTCGGCCCAGGTGAGGCCGTGCCGGTCACGCTCGGAGACGATCGTGATCGGGGCCGGCCACGGCACCGCGAGGTCGGGGTCGTCGAAGCTGACGGTGACGTCCTCGTCGGGTCCGTAGAAGTCGTCGATGCGGTACACGAAGTCCGTCACCGACGTCAGGGCCTGGTAGCCGTGCAGGAACCCGCGCGGGATGTACACCTGCCGGCAGAGCTGGTCGTCGAGCAGGAACGTCTCCATCCGCCCGAAGGTCGGGGAGTCGGGTCGCGCGTCGATCGCGATGTCCAGCACGGCTCCGTGCGCGCACCGCACCAGCTTGGACTCGCCCTTGTTCGACCGGCCGTGCAGGCCGCGCACGACGCCTTGGTAGGACCGGGACTGGTTCTCCTGCTTGAAGCCGGCCGGGTCGATCCCGGCGTCGGCCATGACGGCGACGTCGAACGTGCGGGAGAAGTACCCGCGCTCGTCGCGATGGGGTGTCGGCTCGAAGACGAGGAGCCCGGGGATGGTTGTCTCGATGACCTTCATGCGTCCCCACGCTAGGTCGCCGCGGGCACTGACGGGACCGTCATGGGCGGATGAAATCCGGCCGTATCGCCCCGGCGGCCGGGTGAACTGGCGAGGAGCGTCTTCCGCCGGCCGCGCCCCGGTGCACAGACTGGCGACGGCCAGCAGGTCCGATCCCAGGGAGCATCCGATGACCCAGACCGCAGGCAGCACAGGGAGCGCCACCGTGGCGAGCGCGTCCGGCCCGAACCGCTTCGTGCGGTCGGCCGCGGCGCAACGCCGGCTGCACGAGCTCGTGCCGGGCGGTGCGCACACCTACGCGCGGGGTTCCGACCAGTACCCGGAGGGCATGGCCCCCGTCCTGGTCCGGGGCGAGGGGGCGCGGGTGCAGGACCTCGACGGCAACTGGCTCGTCGAGTACGGCATGGGGCTGCGTGCCGTGACGCTGGGCCACGGGTACGCGCCCGTGGCCGACGCCGTGGCCCGCGCGGCCCGGGACGGCGTGAACTTCTCGCGGCCCTCGGTCTGGGAGCTGCAGGCCGCCGAGCGGTTCCTCGCGCAGGTGCCGGGCGCCGAGATGGTGAAGTTCGCGAAGAACGGCTCCGACGTCACGACGGCGGCGGTCAAGCTCGCCCGCGTCGCCACCGGCCGCGACCTCGTGGCCGTGTGCACCACGCAGCCGTTCTTCTCCACGGACGACTGGTTCGTCGCCACGACGGCGATGTCCGCCGGGATCCCGCAGGCCCATCGCGACCTGACCGTCGGGTTCCGGTACAACGACCTGGACTCGGTCCGCGCGATGCTGGACGCCCACCCCGGCCGCGTGGCCGCCCTGATCCTCGAGCAGGCCACGGCGACCGCGGAGCCGGCACCCGGCTTCCTCGAGGGGCTGCGCGAGCTCGCCGACCGCGACGGCTTCGTGCTGATCTTCGACGAGATGATCACCGGGATGCGCTGGGCCGCCGGCGGAGCGCAGTCCGTCTACGGCGTCGTGCCCGACCTGTCCACGTGGGGCAAGGCGCTCGGCAACGGCTTCTCGGTCTCGGCGCTCGCGGGCCGGGCCGACCTCATGGAGGTCGGCGGTCTGAACACCGACGCCGCGCGGGCGTTCCTGCTGTCCACGACGCACGGCGCCGAGACGACCGGGCTGGCGGCGCTGCTGGCAGTCGCCGACGCGTACGCCGGGCGGGACGTCGTCGGGGAGATGGAGAGGCAGGGGGAGCTGCTGCGCGCGGGGGTCGAGCG
This sequence comes from Isoptericola peretonis, assembly GCA_023241745.1. GTDB lineage: Bacteria > Actinomycetota > Actinomycetes > Actinomycetales > Cellulomonadaceae > Isoptericola > Isoptericola peretonis. Next base: position 202,625 of record JALQCY010000004.1, read on the forward strand.
GGCCGCCGCCGAGGCGGGCCTCGCGGAGCACCTGACCGTGATGGGCCGCGCGTCGTGCCTCGTCTTCGGCACCCGCGACCACGAGGGCAAGCCGTCCCAGGCGTTCCGCACCCTGTTCCTGCAGGAGCTCCTGGAGCGCGGCGTCCTGGCGCAGTCGTTCGTGATCTCGGCCGCGCACACCGACCTCGACGTCGAGCTCACCGTCGACGCGGTGGTCGGCGCGCTGGAGGTCTACGGCCGTGCGCTCGACGCCGGCACCACCGACGGCCTGCTGCGGGGGCGGCCCGTGGCACCGGCGATGCGCGAGCGGGCCGCCCCGCGGCGGCTTCCGGACGGCGGAGGGACCGAGGGCGACGGGGCCGGCAGCGTCGCCGGCCGAGGAACGACGGAGGTCGGGTCATGAAGGTCGTGCTGTTCTGCGGCGGTCTGGGGATGCGCATGCGCTCCGGCCCCGAGTCGCTGCCCAAGCCGATGATGTCGATCGGGTCCCGCCCGGTCCTGTGGCACATCATGAAGTACTACGCGCACTTCGGGCACACGGAGTTCATCCTGTGCCTGGGGTACGGCGCGTCGGTCGTCAAGGACTACTTCCTGAACTACTCGGAGGCCCACTCGAACGACTTCGTCCTCACCAAGGGCGGGGACCAGGTCGAGCTGCTCTCGAGCGACATCAGCGAGTGGCGCATCACGTTCGTCGACACCGGGATCGACACCCCGATCGGCGAGCGGCTGCGGCGCGTCCGCCCGTACCTGGAGGACGACGACGTCTTCCTCGCGAACTACGGCGACGTGCTCACCGACGCGCCGATGAACGAGATCGTCCAGGAGCTCGTCGACACCGACGCGGTCGGCTCGCTCCTGGCGGTGCCCCCGCAGGACTCGTTCCACGTGGTGCGCTACGACGCCGACGGCACGATGCGCGACCTCGAGCCGGTGGCCGGTATGACCATGTGCATCAACGGCGGCTACTTCGTGCTGCGCCAGGGCATCTTCGACTACCTGGACGAGGGCGACGACCTCGTCATGAACGGCTGCGTGCGGGCCGCCCGCGACGGACGGTTCCGTGCCGTGGGCTACGAGGGGTTCTGGGCTCCCATGGACACGCTGAAGGAACGCCACATGCTCGAGGAGATGGATCGCCAGGGACGCAGGCCGTGGGCCGTGTGGGAGCACGCGCCGGGCACGCTGCGCCCTCGCCGCGCGACCGCGGCGCCGCTCACGGCCGTGGCGTCGTCGCCTGACCGCGACCTCGCGCCGGTGCTGAGCGTGTCGGGCACGGCCCAGTGATCGGGCTGGTCCCGCCGCAGGGGCCCCTGCGGGTGCTGTGCGTCGCGGCGCACCCCGACGACGTCGAGATCGCCTGCGGCGGGACCCTCCTCGCGCTCGCGGCGCGCGGCGGCGTGCAGGTCGTGGTCGCGACGCTCACCGGGACGCCCGAACGGTGCGCCGAGGCCGAGGGGGCGGCCCAGGCGTTCAGCCCGGGCGCGACCAGCCGGTTCTGGTCGTTCCCCGACGGCCGCCTGCCGGAGCACTGGGGCGCGGTCAAGGACGCGCTCGAACGGCTGGCCCGCGACCTGGAGCCGGAGGGGAGGGTCGACCTGGTGCTCGCGCCGAGCCCGCAGGACGCGCACCAGGACCACCGGCTCGTCGGCGAGCTGGTGCCGACGGTGTGGCGCGACGCCCTGGTGCTCGAGTACGAGATCCCGAAATGGGACGGCGACCTGCGCCGCGTGACGACGTACGTGCCGGTCGGCCGCGAGGACGCGCGTCGCAAGGTGGAGCTGCTGTCCAAGCACTACCCGTCCCAGACCGCCCGCGACTGGTGGGACGACGAGACGTTCCTCGGCCTGATGCGCCTGCGGGGGATGGAGTGCCGGTCGGCGTACGCCGAGGGCTACACCGTGCGCAAGCAGCGTCTGGACCTAGGGTCGGGCGCCCCGTGACCCGCGCACCGCGAGGCGTCACGGGGACGGGCGGCCCGCGCGTCGCCCTGTTCGGCGAGGTCGGCGTAGGCAACCTCGGCAACGACGCCTCCTTCGCGGCATGCGCCCGGCTCCTGCGCGAGCGGGTCCCCGGCGCGCGGATCGCCGCGATGGGCCGCGACGTCGGCCTCGCCGGCGCGGGCAGCGTGGCCGGCGTCGAGGGGATCCACGGCTACGACGACGCCGTGCCGCTGGGCTCGGCCCTCGGGCTCCGGCTGCGCAGGTCCGGGCGGACGGGTCCGGTCGCGCGAACCCTGTCGAAGCTGGCGGACCTGGGCCACCTCGTGCGGGTCGTGGGCGACTTCGACGCCGTGGTCGTCCCCGGGACGGGCGTGCTCGAGCGCGAGCACCGGCGGGGGCCGGGCGGCGTGCTCGTGTGGCTGGTTCTCCTGGCGGTCGCGTGCCGCGTGCGCGGCGTGCCGCTCGCGTGGTTCGCGATCGGCGGCAGCTCGTACGCGAGCCGGTGGCCCGCGTGGACGGCGGGCCTCGCGGCGAGAGGAGCGCGCCACCGCACCTTCCGCGACGTCGAGACCCGCGACGCCCTCCCCGCCTGGTCGGCCGCGGCGGACGACGTCGTGACGCACGACGTCGTGCTCGGACGCGACGAGGCCGTGGCCGGCGACGCGCCGCCCGGCCGGCCGGCCGGCGTCCGCACCGTCGCGGTGGGCGTGATCGACCACGACCCGCCCGGCCCGTCGGGTGCCGAGCTCAGGCGCCGGTACGTCGCCCGGGTCGCGGGGCTGGTCCGCATGCTCACCCGTACGGGTTTCGCCGTCGAGCTGGTCTCGGCGGACCGGGCCGACCGCGAGGCGGTCGCCGCGGTGCTGGCGGCCCTGGACGAGGGCCGCGACGACGCGCCCGCCGTCGGGACGGGCGGCGGCGCGGCCCCGCAGGACCTGGCACCGGTGACCGTCGTGCCCGCGGAGGAGGGCGACCTGGACGCCCTGATCGCCCGGCTCGCCGCCGCGGACGTCGTCGTCGCCAGCCGCTACCACGTGCTCGTCGCCGCCGCGCTGGCTCGCCGACCGGTCGTGGCGCTGAGCCACGCCGACAAGGACGGCGCGCTCCTGCGCCGGGCGGGTCTGGAACGCTACCTGGTGCCGATCGACGACCTGGAGCCCGAGCGCATCGCCGGGCTCGTGTCGGCGGCGCACGCCGACGGCGAGCGGGTGGCGGGGCTGCTCGACGCCCTGTGCCGCGCGGGGCACGCCTCCGTGCACGCCGAGGCGGACAGGCTCGTCGACGTGCTCGGGCTCGCCCCGGGGGGCCGCGCCGGCGGCCGGGCCCGCGACCTGGCCCGGGAGGCGTCGTGACCGCCGCCCCACGGGTGACCATCGGCGTCCCCGTGCACGACGGCGAGCGGTACCTCCCGCAGGCGCTCGCGGCCCTCGAGCACCAGGACCTCGGCGACTTCGCGGTGGTCGTGGCGGACAACGCCTCCACGGACGGCACCCAGGAGATCGGGCGCGCGGCCGCAGCCCGCGACCCGCGGTTCACGTACGTGCGGCACGAGGTGAACATCGGCGGCGGGCACAACGCGGAGTGGCTGCTCGACCACGCCCGCTCGCCGCTGTTCGCGTGGGCGTACCACGACGACCTGCGCGACCCGGCGTGGCTGCGCCGCAGCGTCGAGGTGCTGGACGACGCGGGCGCAGCAGCCGTGTGCGCCGTCCCGCGCGTGGTGCTCGTCGACACCGAGGACCGGGAGGTCGGCGAGCACCACGACGGCGACGCCGCCCTCGCCGGAGGCCTCGCCGGGGCCTCGCCGCACGCGCGCCTGGGGACGGTGCTGCGGCGGATGGTCGGTCAGGTCGGGTTCGGCCTGATGCGCACGGCGGCGGCGCGGGCCGCGGGCGGCGTCCGGGTCTCGACAGCGGGGGAGATGGTGCTGCCGGCGGCCCTCGCCCTGGCCGGCCGCCTCGAGGTGGTGCCCGAGCGCGGGCTGCTGCGCATCCGCACGCACGACCAGCGGCACGGCGGGGACCGCGCCACCGAGGCGGCGTGGGTGGACCCCAGCCGGCCCCGCACCGTGTTCCCGTACTCGCGGTCCACGTTCCTCCTGCTGCAGGCCGTGGGGGCCGCGCCGCTCGACCGCGCCGAGCGCGTGCGGTGCGCCGCCACGGTGCTCGCGCGCTGGACCGCGCCGGGATGGCGCAGCATCGTCGGGGACGTCGCCCGCCTGCCCCGGGACGCCGGGCTCGTCGGGGCGCGCCGGAGGGTCGCGTGAGACCGGTGCGGCGGGTCGCGTTCTTCGGCGAGACGGGCATCGGCAACTACGGGAACGAGGCGTCGCTCGTCGCCGGGCTGCGGCTGCTCGACGGGACGGAGGCGCGGGCGCTGGCCGTGGCGCAGCTGCCCGCTGTCGTCGAGGCCACGCTCGGCCTCGACGCGGTGGAGATCCGGCACCCGAGCGCCCCCCGGCGCGGGATCAAGGGTCTGCTCGGCCGCGTGGCCGACGTCGTGCACCTGGGGCGGACGGTGCGGTCGGTGGACGCCGTCGTCGTGCCGGGCACCGGCATCTTCGAGGGTCAGGGCCAGCGCCCCCGCGGCATCCCCTTCTCGCTGTTCTGGCTCGCCGCCTGGTCGCGCGTGCACCGCCGCCCGCTGCTGCTCCTCAGCGTGGGGGTCGACGACCAGGGGTCGCCGGGCGTGCGCTGGTTCTTCGCCCGGACGCTCTCCTGGTCGGCCTTCGTCACCGTGCGGGACGAGGGTTCCGCCCGGGCCGTCGCCGGGCTGGGGGTGCGTCGGGAGACGGCCGTGGTGCCCGACCTCGTGCTGCGCCGCGGCCCCGTCACCGCGGACCCCGCCCTCGGCACGGCGCAGACCGACCCGCTGGTGGCGGTCGGGGTCATGGACTGGGGCGGCACCGAGCGCGACGCCGACCGGGAGCGGTACACCGGCCGCGGCGTCGTGCTCGTGCGGGCGCTGCTCGACACGGGGGCCGGCGTGCGGGTGGTGACCGGCGAGGACCTGGACCTGCGCGTGGCCCGCGAGGTGGTGCGCCGCGTCCGGGAGGCCGACCCGCGGGCCGCCGTCGAGCTGAGCGAGGCCCGCACCGTGGAGGACGTCGCGCACGCCCTCGGCGGGTGCCACGCCCTGGTCGCCGCGCGGTACCACAACCTGGTCGCGGCGGTGAGCGAGGGCGTCCCCGTGGTCGCCACCGGGTACGGGCCCAAGCAGGCGGCGCTCGTGGCGCACTACGCGCCGCCGGGCCGGGGACGGTCCCGGGCGCACGACCGGGACACCTACGACACGGCGGCCGTCGTCGCGCAGGTGCGCGAGATCCTGGCCGACCACGCCGCGGAGTCGGCGTGGGTGCGGGACGTCGCGGAGTCCGACCGCGCCGCCGTCGTCGCGCAGGAGGACCGGGCGCGCGACCTGCTCGGACTCCGCGCGGCCCGCCGGGTGGCGTCGTGAGCCGGCGGGCCGCCCTGCGCCTCCTGGCGGTGCTCGTGGCGGCGGCCGTGGTCGTCGCCGTCGCCGTCGTGGGCTACCGCGTGCTGCGGCCGGGCACCCCCGAGCAGGACGGGTGGTACGAGCGCCCGCCGGCGGCCGACGCGCCCCTGCGCGCGGTGACCCCGTCGACGGCGCGGCCCGCGGACGGCGGCGGCGCGCCGTTCGTCACGGCGGTCGCGGACGGCGGCCGGTACTTCGTGGACCAGGACGGCGCACCGATCCTCGTGCGCGGCGACGCGCCCTGGTCGCTCCTGGTGGACCTGAGCCCGGCGGAGGCCGAGACGTACCTCACCACCCGGTCGGAGCAGGGCTTCAACGCCCTGCTCGTGTCCCTGCTGGGCAACCCGGCGAACGGCGGACCGTCGGCGGACGGCGCCACGGTGGACGGTCTGCTCCCGTTCGTCGACGGCGACGTCACCCGCTGGAACGCGCCGTACTGGGACCGCGCGCACGACACCCTGGCGCGGGCGGCCGACCTCGGCCTGACGGTGCTGCTCTACCCCGTCGACAGCTGGACGCTCGACGAGCCGTTCGGCTCGCCGAGCGTCGCGGTCTGTCACGACTACGGGGCGATGGTCGGCGAGTGGGCCGCGGACCTGCCCCACGTGCTCTGGATGGCCGGCGGGGACTACACGCCGGAGCCCGCCGACGACGCGTGCCTCGAGGCGGTGCAGGAGGGCATCCGGTCCACCGGCGACTCCCGGCCCTTCTCGGCACAGCTCATCACGGTGCGGTTCGCCGGCCAGGACCCCCACTGGGACCCGCTGGTCGACTGGGACTTCGTGTACAGCTATCAGCCCGTCTACGAGGCCGTGCGCGAGGCGTACGACACCGGGCCCGTGCGCCCCGCGCTGCTCGCCGAGTCGAACTACGAGGGCGAGAACAACATGGGTGACCAGCCCACCACCACCGAGACGCTGCGGCGCCAGGTGCTCTGGGCGATCACCTCCGGCTCTCCGGGGGACGTGTACGGCACCGAGGACTGGGAGTTCCTGCCCGGCTGGCAGGACCGCCTGCGCTCCGAGGGCGCCGAGCAGGTGGCACGGCTGCGCGACGTGGTCGCGTCGCTCCCGTGGTGGACGCTCGTGCCCGACGACGGGGCGCTGCTCACCGGCGGCGCGGGCGGGAACCCGGACGCATTCGACCAGCTCGAGACCGACCTCGCCACCGCCGCGGCGAGCCCCGACGGCGACCTCGCCCTCGTCTACGTGCCGACCGAGCGCACCGTCACCCTCGACGTCGACCGGCTCGCGCCCGGGTCGCGGGCGTGGTGGGTGGACCCGACGACGGGCGAGCCCGCACCGGCGTCGCTCGCCGGGTCGATGACGACACCGGGCGCGAACGCCGCGGGCGACCACGACTGGCTGCTCGTGCTGGGCACGCACCCGGTCGACGGCTGACCTGTCGGGACCGGCCTCAGGCGCCGCCGAGCCGGTTCCGCACCCGGCGGGCCGCCTCGTGGGCCGCGGCACGGGCGTCGAGCCGCACGGCGCGCCCGAGCATGCGGACGGCCCCGGGGACCCGCCCGCGACGCAGGCGGTCCAGGCCCTCGCCCACGGAGTCGGCGGCGTCCCGGGCGTCGAGCGCGGCGAGGTTCGCCCGCACGTCGTCGAGCACCTGCGGGTCCGGGTGGTGCTCGGCGCCCCACAGCTGCATGGCGATCATGCGGCGCGAGGCGTCGTGCAGGTCGGTGGGGAGCACCTTCGTGACGTTCTGCTCGTGCCGCCGGTAGAGCGTCAGCACCTCGGGGACGCCGACGAGGCGCGAGTACTGCAGCAGCCGGAACGTGAGGTCGGTGTCCTCGGCGTAGCGGAACGAGGGGTTGAACCCGCCCACGCGCAGCAGCTCGGTGCGCCGATACAGCATCGAGACCACGTTGGGGAACGGGTACCGGCCGGAGAGCAGGTCCCTCCCTGACTCGCCGCCGGCGACGAAGAGCGGGCCCCGGCGCTCGCCGCCGGAGTCGATGAAGTCGACGGACGAGTACGCGGCGCCCGCGTCGGGGGCGCCGTCGAGCGCGGCCACCAGCGCCTGGAGCCGGTCCGGCAGCCACACGTCGTCGTCGTCGAGGAACGTCACGTACTCGCCGCGGGCGAGCGCCGCCCCGTGGTTGAGCGGGACCGACACGACGTGCCCCGCCTCGCGCACCACGACGGCGCCCGGGACGGCCGACGCCGCTGCGCGCACGCCGTCCGGGTCGGGCGAGCCGTTGTCCATGACGACCAGCCGCCAGTCGGTGAACGACTGGTCCTTGACGCTCTGGAGCGCCTCGGCGAGGTAGGGGGAGACGCGGTTGGTCGACATGACCACCGTCACGCGAGCGGTGCCCATCAGATTGCCCATCGGATTGCCCATCAGATCAGGTCGGCGAACTCGCGCTCGCGCCGCTGGAACACCAGCAGCCCGCCCACCAGAGCGACGGCCGACACCGCCAGCAGACCGGCGACCTGCCAGCCGGGCGGCCCCGGGGTGCCGAGCATGGCCCAGCGGAAGCACTCCATGAGCCAGGTCAGCGGGTTCGCCTCGAACCACCACGACAGGCCCGCGGGGACGGCGTCCAGGGAGTACGCCACCGGGGTCGCGTACATGAGCACCTGCACCAGCCACGGCAGGATGTAGGTCACGTCGCGGTACTTGACCATGATCGCGGACGCCGCGAGGCCGAGGCCGGACCCGAGCGCGAGGGCGCAGAGCGTCCACAGCGGCAGGCCGAGCACCGCCCAGCCGGGGTTGACGCCGTTGATCGCGAGCAGCACCACGAACAGCGCCAGCGACACGACGAAGTCGAGCAGCACGGAGAGCATGGTCGACAGCGGCACCACGACGCGCGGGAAGAACACCTTGGACACGAGCGCCTGGTTGGCCACCAGCGACGGCGCGGCCCGCGTGAGCACGCCCGAGAACACGGTCCACGCCGCCGTGCCGGCGAAGGCGAACAGGAAGTAGGGCACACCGCCCGTGGGCAGTCCCGCCACCCGGCCGAAGACGATCGCGAAGATCGCCGCGGTGACGAGCGGCTGCAGCACCACCCAGGCGACGCCGATCGCGGTCTGCCGGTAGCGCAGCACGATGTCCCGGACGCCGAAGCGATAGAAGATCTCCCGGGCCTCCCACAGCTCGCGCCACCGGGGCACGTTGAGCCGCCCGGGCGGGGCGAGGACGATCCTGGTCGCGGTCCTCGGAGCGGACATCGTCACCACGCCTCGTAGTCGAAGTCGGCGAACACGGCGCCCAGCTCCACGCCCTCGTCCATGACGAGGGCCGGGTAGGGCAGGTGGGGGAGCACCTCGAACGCCGCCGCGCCGCGCCAGCCGTCGAAGATCCCGTTCTGGCACAGGAAGGCGTCGATCGTGTAGGTACCGGGCTTGAGCCAGAGGTTCTTGATCCGCAGCTCGCCGCGGCGTGGCTCCGACGGGTCGAACCACTGGCTCACCAGCCGGGAGTCGCACTGCGCCACCACCGCCCCGTGGTGGTCGACGACGTGGCAGGAGACGAAGTACTTGCCCACGATCTCGGGGTTGGCGCCGACCTCGAACGTCACGACCGTGTCGTCCGCGGGGTCGCGCACCTCGTCGGTGTCGACGCGCGCCAGCCGGAGCTCGCCGGTGCCCGGCCGGCGGTCGGCGTCGACCTGCCGCGCCCGCCAGTCCTCGAAGCTGTCGCGGTAGGCGGTCATGACGTCGTCCACCGACCCGTGGTGCACCAGCCGGCCGCGGTCGAGGAACATCGCGGACGTGCACAGCGTCGTCACCGTCTGCATCTGGTGGCTCACGTAGAGCACGGCCCGGCCGTCCTTCGCGACGTCGCGCATCTTGTCCAGCGACTTGCGCTGGAACTCGGCGTCGCCGACCGCCAGCACCTCGTCGATCGCGAGGATCTCCGTCTCGAGGTGGGCCGCCACCGAGAAGGCCAGGCGCACGTACATGCCGGAGGAGTACCGCTTGACGGGGGTGTCGAGGAACTTCTCGACGCCGGAGAAGCGGACGATGTCGTCGAACCGGCGCCGGATCTCGTTGCGGCCCATGCCCAGGAGCGAGCCGTTGAGGTAGATGTTCTCGCGGCCCGTGAGCTCGGGGTGGAAACCGGTGCCGACCTCGAGGAGGCTGCCCACCCGGCCGCCGAGCTCCACCCGGCCGCCGCTCGGCGCGGTGATCCGCGTGAGGATCTTCAGCAGCGTGCTCTTGCCCGCGCCGTTGCGGCCCACGATGCCCACGGCCTCGCCCCACGGGATGTCGAACGAGATGTCGTGCAGCGCGTCGAACGTCTCGAACTCACGCCGGCGGAACGGATGCCTGACGCGCGCGACGAGCGCCTCGGACAGACGGTCGTGCGAGCGCCCGGACGTGGCGATGCGGTACGACTTGGCCAGCCCGCGGGTCGAGATCGCGGTGTCCGGCGGGCTGTCGGCGGTGCTGTTCATGCGGGTCCTCGTGACGGTAGGAGTGCGGTCACGCTAACCGCGTGGGCCGTGCGGGCCGAGGGGGACGGGGGCCTTTTCACCCCGGTCCGCGGTGGATTCCACCCGGTCGCCCGCGGGGGCCGGGACCCGGCCTCGCGCCGCCCAGGCGGCGGCGAGCGCCTCGAGGGCGCGCGGGGCGCGCCCGGAGGCGCGCGTCACGTGGGCGACGAGGGCGGCGGCGACCACGACCGCCGTGCGCAGGCCCTCCCGGGGCCCGACGTCGCGCCAGGCGCGCACCGGGCGGGGGAGCACCCGGTGGCGCAGCAGCCCCCGGCGGCTCACGCCGGCGCCGCGCCACCGTCCGGCGAACAGCAGCGCGTTCCGCGCGTAGTAGAAGGTGCCGAGGTAGGACGCCGGGCCGACGAACGACGCCGAGACCCGGTGCCGCACGACGGCGCGCGGGACGACCACGAGCCGCACGCCCGCCCGGCGCGCCCGCAGGCTCCAGTCCGAGTCCTCGAAGTTGAGGAAGAACCGCGGGTCGAACGGCCCCACCTCGCGCCAGGTGTCGGCGCTCGCGCACACGCAGCAGCCGGTGAGCAGGTCGGTCGTGAACGGCTCTCCGGCGTCGACGTCCGCTGCGGACTCCGCCGCCGTCCGGTGCCGGGGCAGCCCGTCGAGGGCGTCGAGCACGCCGCCGGCGAACCAGAGCGGGGCGTCGCTCGCGGCGCCCCCGGGCCCGTCGTCCGGGGCGGGGAAGAGGCGCACGATGCGCGGGCTCGCGGCGACGCGCCCGGCGGCGGAGGCCGCCAGCCGGTCGAGTGCGCCGGGCGCCACGACGGTGTCGTTGTTGAGCACCGTGAGAAGCGTGTAGCCGCGCTCGAGGCCCCAGGCGAGCCCGCGGTTCATCCCGCCGGCAAAGCCGAGGTTGTCGCCCGTCTGCAGCGTCGCGACGTGGGGCCAGCGGTCGCGGACGGCCTCCAGCACGCCGTCCTCGGAGCCGTTGTCGACCACGAGCACGTCGGTCCCCGGGGAGCGGTCGACCAGCGACGCGACGCAGGCGAGGGTGTCCCGGCGGCCGTGCCAGCTCAGGACGACGACAAGGTGGGCGCGCTCAGCCACGGTGCCCCTCCGCCCGGGCCGGGGCCACCGACGTGGCGGGCCCGAGGTCGGGCCCGGGCACCGGTCGCAGGCGGGGCCAGACGGCGCCGTACAGCGGGTGCAGGTCCCGCTGCAGGCGCCAGGCCACGCGCGACGGCCACCACACGAGCCACAGGTACCGCCCGGCGGCGAAGTCCCGCGCGTGGCCCCAACCGCGCACCTTGGCGCGCACCTGCGCGAGGCCGCGCGCCCACGAGTTGTGCACGATCGCGTCGGCGGGGTCCGCGGCGACGACCCGAACCTCGCCCGGCTCCGCGGGCCGGCGCACCGCGGGGGACGCGACGTCCCCCGTCACCAGCACCCGCAGCCGGCGTCCCGAGGTGCGGCGCGCGGTGGAGAGCCGCGCCCCGCGGCGCACGGCGACGGGGCCGGGGTACTCGTGGGCGGGCGTGCCCGCCGCGGTCGCCACCTCCAGGTAGCCGCGGCGGGTGCGCCGGTACAGCACCCGCATGGGCCACTCCACGGTGTCGCACCCGTGCACGTCGGCGAGGTCCAGCGCCGCCAGGAGGGCCGCGGGCCGGGGCAGCAGCTCGTCGCCGTCGAGCTGCAGCACCCACCCGACGTCCGGGCCGAACGCGTCGAGCGCCGCCTGTCGCTGCGCCGTCTCGCCGCGGAGGGGGTCGTCGACGTCGCGCCACGTGCCGGGCACCAGCTGCACGATCCCTCGGGTGTCCACCGCGCGCACCACCTCGACGCACTCCGCCGCGGGCACGGGTTGCCCGCTCCACCCGAGGCCGTCGACCGGGCAGGGCACGACCAGCTCGTCCACGTGCGGGTAGTACGCGCGCAGCGTGGCCTCGAGCCAGGTCAGGTCCCCCGGCAGGACGTAGGCGCCGAGCCTCGTCGTGGTCCTCACTCGCTGTCCCCGGTCCGCGACCTCATACGGCGAGGCTAGGCGCGCCCCGGCCGGTCGCCGGGGTGAACTTGGGCCTCCGGAGCCTGGCGCCGGGGTGAAATACCCTCACCGTCGTTGAGACCGTCCGGATCGCTGCACAGACTCGGGACTGCCCCGGGCGAACGCCCGGGGCCGGGAGCGATGGCGACGGTGGCGACGACAGCGATGACGACAGCGATGACGACGGCTCGCGCGGTGGCCTTCTACCTGCCGCAGTTCCACCCGGTCCCCGAGAACGACGCGTGGTGGGGGCCGGGGTTCACCGAGTGGACCAACGTGGCGCGGGCGCGCCGCCTGTACCCGGGGCACGCTCAGCCCGACGTGCCCGCCGACCTGGGCTTCTACGACCTGCGGCTGTCCGAGTCGCGGGCCGCGCAGGCCGAGCTCGCGCAGCGGCACGGGGTGGAGGCGTTCGCGTACTGGCACTACTGGTTCGGCGACGGGCGTCGCATCCTCGAGCGCCCGTTCACGGAGGTGCTGGAGACGGGCGAGCCCGGCATCTCGTTCTGCCTCGCGTGGGCCAACCAGACCTGGAGCGGCATCTGGCACGGGGACGCCGACCGGGTGCTCATGGAGCAGCGCTACCCCGGCCGGGCGGACCACGTGGCGCACTTCGAGGCCGTGCTCCCCGCGTTCCGCGACCCGCGCTACCTCCGTGTCGGCGGGCGACCGGTGTTCTACGTCTTCCGCCCGGAGGAGCTGCCGGACGCCGGGGCCTTCGTCGACCTGTGGCAGTCGCTGGCCCGCCGCGCCGGGCTCGAGGGGCTCTACCTGGTGGCGGAGATGAGCGACCTCGTGGGCCGCGGCGTGCGCTACGACCGGGTCAAGGAGGACGGGTTCGACGCCGGGGTGTACATGCGGATGCCGGCGGGGACGTCTCGCGGGGACCTGCTGCGCATGCGCGCCGTCCGCAAGCTCGCGGGCGGGCCCGAGATCCACCCGTACACGACCTCGTGGGCCGAGCAGAACCGCACCGGCGACCTGGTGCAGCCCTGCGTGTACCCGAACTGGGACAACACGCCCCGCTCTGGCCGGCGCGGCATCGTGCTGCACGGTGCGACCCCCGACGGCTTCCGCGAGAACGTCCGCCAGGCCGCCGCGTCGGTGGCTCACCGTCCCGCCGACGAGCGGCTGCTGTGGGTCAAGTCGTGGAACGAGTGGGCGGAGGGCAACCATCTCGAGCCCGACCTGCGGTTCGGGCGCGGCTGGCTCGAGGCGCTGCGCGACGGGCTCCGGGACGGACAGCGCGACGGTGCCGCGGGCACGGCGGACGGCACGCCATGAGGATCGCGATGGTCTCCTACTACCTGCCCAGCGCGAGCAAGCAGGGCATCGGCTACCAGGTGCACGAGCTGGCCACGGAGCTCGTGCGGCGCGGCCACCAGGTCGACGTGATCAGCGACTGCCCGCCCGTGCCCGGCGCCGTCTACGGGCACCGCCACGTGGAGCTGGCCGGCGCTCTGCGCACCTTCCGGTTCGCGACGGCGGTGCGGCGCCTCGACCTGTCGGGCTACGACGTGCTGCACGCGCACGGCGACGACTACTGGCTGTGGCGCCGCCGCGTGCCGCGGCACGTGCGCACCCTGCACGGCTCGTGCTTCGAGGAGGCGCGGCGCATCCGCGGCGCCAAGGAGCGCCTGCGGATGGTGCTCCTCGGCTGCTCCGAGCTGCTCGCGAGCGTCGTCGCGGACCGCACGGTCGTCGTCTCGCCGGCCACACGGCGCTGGTACCCGTGGGTGCACGACGTGGTGCCGAACGGGGTGGACACGACCCGCTTCGCCCCCGGCCGGACGGGGGCCCGCGCCGACCACCCGGTCGTGCTGTTCGTGGGCGCCTGGCACGGCCGCAAGAACGGTGCCGAGCTCGCCCGCCAGTTCGTCCGCGACGTCCGGCCCCGGCACCCGGCGGCCGAGCTGTGGATGGTCTCGCGCGACGTGCCCGACGACCCCGGGCCGGGCGTGCGGGCGCTCGGCGCGCTCGACGACGCGGCCCTCGCGGAGGCCTACCGGCGGGCGTGGGCCTTCTGCCTGCCGTCGGACTACGAGGGGTTCGGCATCCCCTACGTGGAGGCGATGGCGAGCGGCCTGCCGGTCGTGGCCACCCCGAACGTCGGCGCGCGGTACGTGACCGACGAGGGCCGCGCCGGCGCCCTCGTTCCGCTGGAGGGGGTGGGGGCCGCGCTCGCCGACCTGCTCGACGACGGCGTCCGGCGCGCCGCCCTGGTCGACGCCGGCCTCGCCCGCTCGCGAGACTTCTCCCTGGAGCGTGTCGTCGACCGGTACGAGGAGCTGTACCGCCCTACCGCACCGGCGCCCGCGCCCGCCCGCGCACGGTGACCGGTGCGGTCTCGCCGAGGCGCAGCGGCCCCCACGTCGCGGCGGTGACGGCGCCGACGAGCAGCAGCGCGCCCAGCACGTCCGACGGCCGGTGCGCGAACGACACGACGTTCACCGCCACGGCGACGAGCGCGACCAGGGACCAGCCGGCGACGACGGCGCGCGACGCCCCTCCCGGCCACAGCAGCACGATGGCGACGCACAGCGCCGTCACCGCCGCCACGTGCCCGCTGGGGTAGGAGTTCTCGGGGATGCTCTGGTGGCCCAGGTCGGGCCGGTCGAGCAGCACGTGCTTGAGGAGCTGCGACCCGAGGACCGAGATACCCACGACCAGCGCCCCCGCCGCGAGCCGCCGCCACGCTCGCGCTCCGACGGCGCGCGCCAGCGGCACGAGCACCACCGCGGCCAGCACCAGCGGAAGGGCGGCCCGCACGAGGCGGGTCAGCGGGACGGTGGCGTCCCACAGGCTCGCCGTCGCGCCGAGCGCCTCGTCGTCCAGCCGCTGGCCCACCTCCGTGCGGACCGCGAGCAGGTACAGCGCGGCGAAGCCGAGGCCCAGCGCGACGCTCACGACGGCGGACGTGACCGGGAACCGGCCGCGGGCGGCCGCGCGTCCGTCCGAGCGCGCGTCGTCGGGCATCGTCGCCTCCTCGGTCTCGTCCCTCGGTCGACGTCACCTGTCCGCAGGCGTCCTGGACAGTGTTTCGGCACCCGGCGGCACCTGTCGCCGTGCGGTCCGGGTGAAACCCTCCGGGCCAGGGGTGAACTGCCCGCGCAGCCCTCTTCGCCGTGGACGGGGCTGCCTAGCCTGGCGGGACGCGTGTGCCCCCGGGAGGTCCCGTGACGCGAGGAACGGTGGTGACGGTGTCGGTGCTCGTGGCGTGCGGGCTCGTCGCCGTGCTCGTCCTGGTCCCGACGCTGCTGCGGGGGGACCCCGAGAGAGGTGCCGCCCCGACGGCCTCGACGGCCTCGACGGGCCCGACCGCCCCGGCCGCGGCGGTCACCGGTGACGTCCCCGTCTGCGGGATCCCCGACCTGGCGCAGGTGGTCGACGATGGCGTCGACCACGCCGCGTCGGGCGGCGTGCGCACGGTGGCCGACGACGTCCTGCCCGGCACGGGGGAGCTGATCTCCGCCCGGGTCTCCGACGGGACGGCGTACGTCGTGTCCCGGGCCGACGCGACGTACACGGTGGCGAGGTACGCCCTCGACGACGGGAGGGCGGAGGGCGAGACGGTCGTCGAGCTCGACTGGGACGGGAGGAGCGAGACCTTCGGCACGAGCTCCTTCGAGGTGGGCGAGGACGGCTCCGTCTACCTGCTCGACACGCTGATGGGGCGCCGCGACCTCGTCAAGGTCGCGCCGGACGGCACCGAGACGTGGCGCACGACCCTGCCCGAGGGCCCGCAGACCACGGGGGCCGTCCTGGACCTGGAAGGGACCGTCGTGTGGGAGGACTCCGGGCGCGGCGAGGTCGTGGGCGTGGTCGACGCCCAGACCGTGCTGCACCGGGTGGGTGCCGACGGCGCCCTGCTCGAGCCCCTGACGATCGACGGGGCGGTGCTCGGGCAGCTCGACGGCGGGGCCGCCGTCCTGACGGCCGCGCGGCCCGCCGCGGGCGGCGACCGGACCGACCTGAGCCTCACGGTGGTGGAGTCCGACGGCGCCGTGCGGGCGCGCCTCGGGTCGTGGGCCCCGGTGGACCCGGACCTCGGCGTGCCGTCGCTGCCCTGGACGGGCGCGACCGGTGCCGGGGCGGCCCCGGGCGGCGGGCTGCTGCTCGCCGAGCCCGGCACCGGGCTGCGCCGGTACGGCACCGACGGCGTGCTGCTCGGGACCTGGCCGGACGTCAGCATGGACGTCGAGCAGCCGTTCACCCTGGCCGACCGCACGCCCGTGCTCCAGGACGGCGGCACGTACTACGTGCTCACCGACGGCGCTGACGGTGGGCTGTCGCTGACGGCGATCTCCAGGGAACGGATGGCCGCGGGGCTGCAGGCGCCGGTCACGCTCACCGCCGACAGCGAGAACCTGGTCGCGGTCATGGGCCTGGGGGCCGGCCTGCTCGTCGACCGGCCCTACGGGGTGTTCGCCGCCGGCGAGGAGCCCCAGGTGGCCGCCGTGTTCGACGAGGCCTGGGGCGCGCACGCCGACCGGTACCGGCTGCGCTACCAGGTGCGCGGCGACCCGCGGGTGCCGGACCCCGTCGTCGGCGAGGAGCGCCTGGCCGACCTGCCGTCGGCGGGCGGGGAGGTCGAGCTCGACCTGCCGCCGTCGCGCCCCGGCGTCTACGAGGTCGACGCGGCCCTGGTGGACGACGACGGGACCGCCGTCTCCGGGGCGTGCCTGCGCTACACGGTGACCCCGGAGGGCAGCGCGCTCGACCCGGCGTCGCTCGCGGACGGCGCGGACTGGGGCGGCGCCCAGCCGCTGCGCGGCGTGCAGCTCGCCGCCCAGCTCGGCGTCGGGTCGCACCGCGTGCAGCTCGACTTCGGCGCGCTGGTCCCGGACCCCACGGCCGAGCCCGGCCCGGCCGGGGTCGTGTGGGCCTCGCTGCCCGGCGCCACGGTCGGCGCCGAGGACGGTGAGACGGAGGGGACGACCGACCCGTTCGCCGACCTCGCCGCCGCGGCGCGGGAGGCCGACCGCACCGGGGTGCGGCTCGTCGTGCAGGTGGGCCAGGGCGGGGACGCCGAGCGTGCCGCCGCGGAGGCGGGGACCTGGGAGGGCTGGGTGCGGCAGGTCGTGGCCGGGCTGCAGGAGCACGCCCCGGGGATCGAGCACTGGTCACCCTGGAACGAGCCGAACGGCACGGGTTACGAGGACGCCGCCAGGTACGAGAGCGAGGTCGGTGCGCCCTTCGCCCGCGGCGTCCGTGCGGTGGATCCGGACGCCGTCGTCGTCGGTGGCAACACGCTCGGCCTGGCCCTGGACTGGTGGTCCGACCTCGTCGCGGCGGGCGGCTGCGCGTCGATGGACGTCGCCGGCATCCATCCGTACACGGGGCACAACCGGTCGTGGGAGGAGGAAGGGTTCTCGGCCGACGGCGCCGAGCTGGACCAGCTGCGGGAGATCCTCCGCCCGTGCGACGACCGGCCCGTGTGGGACACGGAGACCGGGTGGTGGTCCGACGGCGTGGTGAACTTCTGGGCGACCGGCTGGGACGTGGCGCGCAAGCTGTGGTGGTACGCGCTCGAGGACGTCGAGGAGTGGACGTACTTCTTCAGCGAGGGCGGCTTCGGTGAGTCGGGCAACTCGTGGTCGCTGCTGCAGTACGACGCCTACGTGAAACCGGCCGGAGCGGCGATGGCGGCGACGGCGCCCGTCGTGGCAGGGCTCGACGACGTCGCTGCGGTGAGCACCGGGACGCCCGGCGTGCACGCGATGCGCGGCCGGGCGGACGACGGCACGACGGTCCTGGCGCTGTGGTCGGAGGAGCTGTCGACGTCGGTCGTGGTGACGCCGCGCGGCGGGCGCGAGGTCGAGGTGGCCCGCCGCGACGTCTACGGGGCCGAGAAGGACCTGACCCTCGCGGCTCGGGGCACCGAGGTCCCCGTGACGGGCAGCCCGGTGCAGCTGCGCGTCCCGGCGGGCGCCGAGCTGCAGGTGCGCGCCACCGAGCCGTTCGGCGACGACGTGCTCGAGGGGCGCCCGGTGTCCGTGTCGTCCACCCACCCGGACGCGGGCGAGGCGGGCACGATCACCTCGGGCACCTTCGACGTGCGCGAGCCGTGGCGCTCCGGCCGGCTCCCGGACGGCTCGGTCGACCCGGCCCCGACGGTGGAGATCGGTACCGACGGCCCCGTGACGGTCGACCGCATCGCCGTGGCCACGGCGGGCATCCGGTGCTGCACGGCCGGCCTGCGGGACTACACGGTGGCGGTGCGCGCCGTGGACGGCGGGTGGCGCACCGTGGCGACCCGGTCCGACCAGCTGTGGGACCGGGTGGCGCTCTTCGAGATCGATCCGGTGGAGATCACCGCAGTCCGCGTCTCGGTGCCGTGGACGGAGATCCGCGGCACGCGGGTGCTCGACGTCAACTACTCCGGAGTCCTCGGCGGCCCGCCGACGCCGTTCATGCCGCTCGCGACCGAGAGCGACTGGCTGGTCGCCGTGAGCGCGGTGCGGGCCTGGGGCCCGGCAGGCTGATCAGACCCCGACCAGGAGCTCGCGCCGGCGCAGCTCGGCGAGGAACGCCTCCGTGTCGCGGGCGGCGACCGCACGGTCGACCCCGTACTCGGCGACGAGCGCCGTCGTCAGGTCCTCGGCCGACCGGTCCGTCTGGAGGAGCTTGGCGACGAAGGCGCCGCTGCCGTTCGTCGTGAGGTACGTCGACGACGCGAGGTCGAGGATGACCAGCTCGCCGTCGATCTCCTGCCAGGTGACGCCGTTCTCGCGAAGCCTCATAGTCGTGCCTCTCGTCGCGGGGCAGGCGCCCCTCGGGTGCCTGTCCGGTGCCTGTCGCAACGACCTCGCGCCGTGCGGACGCACCGAGGATAGGGCGGTTTCGCGCGCCAGACGCCGCGGGCGGCGAGGTTTCACCCCGCGCAGGGTGAAAGCCCGCGGAGAGCCGGGTGAGAACCGCGCCGGACGGTTGACCCGGGGCGCGGCCCCGCGTGTCGTTGACCTGTCCTGCAGGAACACTCACGAAAGGGGACCTCGATGTACGAGGCACCGCGCATCACCGAGGCCGGCAGCGTCCGCGACCTCACGCTGGCGCAGGGACTGGACGGCAACGACGACCGGTTCCTGTTCTTCACCTGGGGCGACAAGCCGGACGAGACGTCCTGACGGCGCGAGGGGTGCCGGGGCGCGAAGCCGCGTCCCGACACCCCTCGTCGCCCCTGTCGGCGAACCGGAGCGAGAGAGGGCGGACGGTGACCACCACGGCCGATCGCGGCGCCGCAGCCGACCGCGCGCCGGGCGGGGGCGGCGCGAGCATCGAGCGCCTCACCGCGACGGAGATCGCCGTCGGCATGCCTCTGGGGCACGAGCCCGTGCCTGCGGCCCCGGACGGGCCGGCCGGACAGGACGGCCCGGCGGAGGGAGCGCGCGCCGTCCTCGAGGAGCTGACCGCCCAGGCGCTGCGCGCGGGGCCCGTCGTCGTCTCGTTCTCCGGCGGGCGCGACTCGTCGGCCGTGCTCGCCGTCGCGGTGCACGTGGCACGGCAGGAAGGGTTGCCCCTGCCCGTGCCGACCGCCCTCGTCTACCCCGACCTCCCGCACGCGGACGAGTCCGACTGGCAGCGCGCGGTCCTCGACCACCTCGGCCTGGCCGACCGTCTCGTCACCGTGACGGTGACGGACCAGGAACGTCTGCTGGGGGCGGCGGCGCTGGCGTCGCTCGACCGCCACGGGCTCGTGTGGCCGGCCGCCGCGCACGCCGACGCGCTCGTCGACACCGTCGCACCCGGCACCCGGCTGCTCACCGGCGAGGGTGGGGACGAGGTGCTGGGTGTCCGCCGCGTGACTCCCTGGACCGTCGCGCGTGCGCACGGGAGGCCGCACGGCGCGCGGCACCTGCGCGAGCTGGCGGGCACCGTGGGCGGCGCCGCGCTCCCGCTCGGCCCTCTGACCTCCCACAACCCCTGGATCGACGCGCCGCCCTGGCTGCGCGGCCCGGCGCGCGCGGCTCTGCGGCGGCACGTCGCCGCGCGGGCGCGTACGCCGTGGCGCTACGACCGGGCGACCGCGGCGATGGCGTCGTGGCGGGTGCCGAGCGTGCTGGCCCGGAACCTCCAGGCGCTCGCCGACGACCGCGGCGTGCGCTGGCACCACCCGCTCCAGGACCCGCGCTTCGTGCGCGCCCTCGCCCGTGACGGCGGCGCCTGGGGGTTCCGCGGCCGCACCGACACCATGCGGTTCCTCTTCGCCGACCTCCTGCCCGACGCGGTGCTGGCCCGCCGCTCGAAGGCCGCCTTCAACGGCAGCCGTTTCGGCGCCGACGAGCGCGACTTCGCCGTGGGCTGGGACGGGAGCGGCGTCGACGACCGGCTGGTCGACGCCGTGGCCCTGCGCCGGCACTGGCTCGGCGACCGGCCTGCCGGGTTCACGGGACCGCTGCTGCACCAGGCCTGGCTGGCCCGGGCGCTCCCTCGGGAGGAGACGCGATGAGCGGCGCGGACGTCGCCCGGCGCGCCGCACGACGGCTCGGCCGGGTCCCGGTGGCCCTGGGCGCGGCCGGCCGGGTGCTCGCGGCCGAGGCGCTGCTGCGCACCACCCGCCTGCCCACCATGGCGCGGCTCATGGGGACGCCCCTGGCGAGCAGGGACGACGCGGCGTCCGCCGTCGCCGGGCCGCTCGACCTCAGCGACGCGGAGGCGCGCCGGATGCGCGCCGTGGGCCGCGTGCTCCGGCTCTCCCCGTTCGGGTCGACCTGCCTGCGGCGCGCCCTGTGCGCCGGGCACGCGCTGCGCCGGCGCGGCCCGCGCCTCGTCGTCGGCGTCGCCAAGCGCGACGGCGTCGTCTCGGCGCACGCCTGGCTCGTGGTCGACGGGGTCAACCTCGATCCCGACGGCTCCGTCGAGTTCCTCCCCCTGTCCCTCGGCGAAGGATCCGTGACCGCATGACCTACCGCTACGACGTCTACGGGCTGCTCGTGGACAGCGACGTCGACCTGCACCTCGACCGTGCCGCGGACGACACCGCCCGCTCCGCCGACCTGGTCGTCCGGCGGGCTCCCGGGAGCTCCGGGCAGGCCCCGCTCGCCGGGCGGACGGTGCTCGAGCACGTGCGGGACGGGCGCTGCTGGTATCGGGCCGTGGAGCTCGGCGGCGGCCAGCTGGTCCTCCGGTTCGACGGGGTGCTCGACGTCGAGCTCGCCCCCGACGGCCGGCGCGCCGTGTGGCGGCCCGCCCCGGGCGGCGACGAGGGCGTGGCCGCCGTGCTCCTCGCGGGGGCGTTCCTCGCGTTCGTCCTGACCTGGCGCGGCGACCTCGTGCTGCACGGCAGCGCGGTCGACCTCGTCCGCGACGACAGGGCCGCGGGCATCGGGTTCGTCGGGCGGTCCGGCATGGGCAAGTCGACGATGGCGACCCTGCTGTGCCGCGCCGGGGGCTCCCTGGTGACCGACGACGTCCTGGTGCTCGACCGGCACGGGGCCGGTGTCGTCCCGCGACGCGGGGCCGCCGAGGTGCGCCTGCGCGACGGCGCCGTGGCCCTCGCCGACGAGCTCGGGGCCGCCGGGGCGCCCCTCCGCACCAGCGGCGACGCGCGGCACGCCCTGCACCTCGCCGGCACCCCCGGGGCCGCGGCCATGCGCCCGCCGGCGCCGCTCGCGGCCCTCGTCATCCCGTTCCCCGACCGGTCGCACGACGAGCTGCGGGTGCAGCGTCTGACCCCGCGCGAGGCCGCGATCACCCTGATGCGCGTCCCGCGGCTGTCCGAGTGGCAGGACCACGCCGTCACGGCGCGGCACTTCGCGGACCTCGTCGCGCTCACCGCGCAGGTGCCGGTGCTGCTCGCACGCGTCCCCTGGGGGCCGCCGTTCCGGCACGACGTCGTCGAGGACCTGATCCGGACGGTCCTGACGGGGGACCTCCCCGGCGCCGAGCAGCTGGTGCAGGCGGGCGCTCAGGCCGTCGGCTCGGAGTAGGCCGCGGCCTGGATCGTGAACAGCTCGGCGTACAGCCCGCCGAGCGCCATCAGGGTGTCGTGGTCGCCCGCCTCCACCACGCGCCCGGCGTCCATGACGAAGATGCGGTCCGCGGAGCGCACGGTCGAGAAGCGGTGGGAGATGAACACCGCGGTCCGCCCGGCGAGCACGTCGCGCAGCGACGCGAAGAGGTCGTGCTCGGCCCGGGGGTCGAGCGCCGACGTCGGCTCGTCGAGGATCACCAGCGGCGCGTCCCGGTAGTAGGCGCGTGCGAGCGCGACGCGCTGCCACTGGCCCCCGGACAGCTCCCGCCCCCCGCGGAAGAGACGTGACAGGACGGTGGCGTAGCCGTCGGGCAGCCCCTCCAGGGCGCGGTCCGCACCGGTGGCCCGTGCCGCCGCCCGCACGCGGGCGTCGTCGTGCTCGCTCCCGGCCGAGATGTTCTCCGACGCGGGGAGCGCGTACCGCACGAAGTCCTGGAAGATCACGGCGATCCGCGAACGGAGGCTGCGCCGGTCCATGCCCGCCTGGTCGACCCCGTCCCACCGCACGACGCCCTCGTCCGGCTCGTACAGGCCGGCGAGCACCTTGGCGAGCGTGGTCTTGCCCGACCCGTTCTCCCCGACGATCGCGACCACCTCGCCCGCGGTCATCCCCAGCGAGACGCCGTCGAGGGCGGGCGTGGACGCGCCGGGGTAGGTGAAGGAGACGTCGTCCACGTCGACCCGGTCGAAGCGCTCCGGCGCCGGGAAGCCGCGGGACTCGACGCCCGCCGCGACGCCCGTGCGTAGGAACGCCTCGACGTCGTCCAGGAACAGGCCGGACTCGAACACCGACTGGACGCCCCCGAACATGCTCTGGATCTGGCCCTGGAGCATCCGCACCGCGACGACGGCGGCGCCCGCGTCGGCCACGCCGAGCTCGCCCCGCGAGATGAGGACCACCAGCGCGCCGAGCGTGGCGGCGAGCACGAGGGCGGTGCCGAGCGTGCCGACCGAGGACAGCAGCGTGCGACGGCGCAGGTGCCGGCCCAGGTCGTGCAGGAAGGTCCCGTACGCGTCGTCCATGCGGTGGCCCAGGGGCTCACCGAGGTCGAACGCCCGGATCTCCTTGGCGGCGTCCCGGTCGGTGAGCACGTGGGTCAGGTAGGCGCGCAGGCGCTGGTTCGGGGTCTGCGCGACGTCGAAGTCGAACTCGAGGTGGCTCTCCCGCCGGCTCGTGAGCAGCAACGGGACCCCGCCGAGCAGGAGGAGCGGGAGCAGGACGGGAGCGATGCCCACGAGGGTGGCGCCGACCGCGACCGCGGAGACCGCGGCCCCGAGGGTCGTGAGGATGCCGCGCGTCACCTGGTAGGGGCGGCTCACGGCGTTCGTCTGGACGCGGCGGAGCCGGTCGTAGAACGCGGAGGACTCGAAGCTGCGCAGCGGGACCGCGGTCGCGGCCCCGAGCACGTGCCGCCACATCGACCGCGCGACCCGCTCCCCGAGGTACCGCGAGAGGTACGACTGCACGGAGCCGGTCAGCGCGGTGAGCGCCGTGAGCGCGGCGAGCACCGCCACAGGCCAGACCAAGGACGCCACCGACGCGCCGCCGTCGGAGGCGGCGAGGATCGCGTCGAGCAGCAGCTTGACCGACCAGACCTGGCCGGCCAGGAGCAGCGCGGCGGCCACCTGCAGGATCACCGAGGCGGCGAACGACCGCGGCGCCGCCTCCCGGACCAGGCGGGTCGACCGGCGGCACAGGGCGAGGAGCCGGCGGGGCGACCGGCGACCGGCCCGCGCCTCGATGCGCAGGTCGACCGGGTCGACGAAATCTTCGGCCACCCGGTCCTCCTGACGTCGGCCTCCGTCACCGCGTTCATCGTGCCACCGGGCCGCCGCCGGAGGGCAGGGTGATCTCGCGTCCGCGGCGAGGTTTCACCCGGCGACCGTCTCGGCCCGGTCCCGCCCCGCTGCCTAGCATCGGCGGGATGGGACGACGTGCGGACCTCCGGCCCGCGGCACGGCTCCTCGTGGAGTCGGTCGCCCCCGCCGCGCGCCCGGACAGCGACGAGACCGCCCGACTGGTCGGAGCCGTCGACGTCGACTTCGTCGCGCGGGCCGCGCGCGACCACCGCGTGCTCCCGGCGCTGGCTCGCCTGCTCGGCGACGTCCCGACCACCCCCGACGCCTGGCGTCCCGCGCTGCGCCGAGCCCGGCAGGAACAGGCCGTGCGGCACCTCGGCGCGGTCGCCGAGGCGGTCGAGCTGGGCGGCGTGCTCGACGCCGCCGGGGTGCCGTGGCTGGTCGCCAAGGGGCCGGTGGCCGCCGCGCTGCTGTGGCCGGCGCCGGACATGCGGCAGTACTACGACCTCGACGTGTACGTCCCACGTGGGTGCTTCGCCGACGCCGTCGCGGCGCTGGAGGGGGCGGGCTGCGTGGCCGTGGACCGCAACTGGCCGCTCATGCTCGCCGAGATGCGCGCGGAGTATGCGATCCGTGCCCCGCAGGGCACCGCCGTCGACCTGCACTGGGACTACGCGGTGCCGCCGGCGCTGCGGGAGCGGTTCCGCACCGACATGTGCGGCATGATCGCGCGCCGGCAGCGGGTGGACGTCGGGGGCGGGCGCGCCCTGTGGGGCCCGGACCCCGTCGACACGGTGCTCCTGCTGGCGTTCCACGCGGCCCAGGCCGGCGCCAACCGGCTCGTCTGGCTGGCGGACGTCCGGTTCGCGCTCGCTGCGCTGGACGACGTCCAGGGGGGCGTCGAGGAGCTCGTGGCGCGCGCGTCCGTGAGTCGCGTCGGACGCCCGGTCGCCATGGTGCTCGCCCGCGTCGCGCGGGTCCTGGGGCTGCGCGCGGACACCGCCGCGCGGCTGTCGCCCCTGCTGCGGGGCGCCGGCCTCCTGGGTCGCGCGGCCGAGGCGCGCGAGGCGCGCGTGCGCTTCCCGGGCCTGCCGGGCGACCCGCACCAGGGGGGTGCGCTCTACGCGGCGGCGCGGCCCCGGCTCACGACCACGGCCGGCGTCCTGGTCGCCAACGCGGTGCGCACGAGGGCCGTGGAGCGCCGGGTGCGGCGCACGCCGGAGGCGGCGCAGAAGGAGCTGCGCCGGGACGTGCCGGACGCCGCCGCCAAGAGCGAGTACCTGCGGCGCAGCGTCAGCGCGTGACGAGGCCCCCGGGCCTCAGGCGCCTCCGCGGACGGCGGAACCGATCGTGCGGTCCAGCTCGGCCTCCACGTGCCGGGCGATCTCCAGGGACGCCGTCGCGGCCGGTGACGGGGCGTTGATCACGTGCACCTGGCGGGGGCCGGTGCGGATCAGGAAGTCGTCCACCAGCGAGCCGTCGCGGTGCAGCGCCTGGGCGCGGACGCCGGCGGGCGCGGGGTGCAGGTCGTCGGCCGTGGTGCCGGGGAGCAGCCGCGCCACGGACGCGGCGAACAGCGTGCGCGAGACGGAGCGCGCCACCTCCGCCGCCCCCGGCACGAGGTTGCGCCCGGCCAGCCGCCAGAGGCCGGGCCAGGACGCGGCGTCCAGCACGTCGCGCAGCACGACGTCCCGGCGCCGGTAGCCCTCGCGGGCGAGGGCGAGAACCGCGTTGGGCCCGGCGTGCACGTCGCCGTGGACGCCGCGCGTGAGATGCACGCCGAGGAACGGGAACCGCGGGTCGGGCACCGGGTAGACGAGGCCGCGCACGCGGGCCGCGGCCTCGGGGGCGAGGTCGAAGTACTCGCCGCGGAAGGGCACGATGCGGGCGCCCGGGTCGACCCCGCACGCCAGCGCCAGGCGGTCGGCGTGCAGGCCGCCGCACACGACCAGCGCGTCCGCGACGAGGTCGTGCCGCTCGCCGGTCCCGGCCTCCTCGACGTCGACACGCACCTGCGTGCCGACCGTGCGGGCGCCCCGGAGCGCGCGACCGAGCAGCAGGGTGCCGCCGGCCTCGCCCACCTGCCGGGCGAGGACGGCGCACACCCCGCGGTAGTCGACCACCCCGGTCGTCTCGACGCGGAGCGCGGCGACGCAGGCGATGTCGGGCTCGTGCTCGCGCGCCTCGACGGGATCGAGCTCGCGCACCGGTACGCCGTTGGCGGCGCCGCGCTGGGCGAGGACGCGCAGGCGGTCGCGCTCGTCGGCGCCGGTCGCGACCACGAGCTTGCCGGTCGTGGCCACGGCCACGCCGTGCTCCTCGGCGAACCGCGTCATGGATGCGGCGCCCGCGGTGCCGAGTCGGGCCTTGAGGCTGCCCGGTGCGTAGTACAGGCCTGAGTGGATGACGCCGGAGTTGCGGCCGGTCTGGTGGAGCGCGAGGTCGGGCTCCTTCTCGAGCACGGTGACCTGGTCCCCGCGGCCGGCGAGGCGTGCCGCCGTCGCGAGCCCGATGATGCCGCCCCCGACGACGATGACTCGCACGGTGCCTCCCGGATCCTGCTGGTTGCTTCTGCCCGCCCGGCGGGTGACGGCCCGTCGGGCGCCATCGCTCGATCGTGCCGCCCTGGCGGGGCGGAGTCGAGGGGGCGCCGCTCCCTTTCGTCCGGGTGAAATGACAGCCGGCGCCCGCCCGGAACCTGCGCGCCGGGCGGCGGGGACGGCTTCTCGGCATAGTGGGGGGAGCGGGCGTCGACGAGGAGGTACGGCCATGAGTCAGGACGACGGCACGCAGCCGAACCCGTACGAACCACGGCCGGAGGAGCCCGGGCCCGAGACACCCGGGACGGGCGCACCGCCCGGCGGGACGGAGCCGCCGGATCCGCACCGGCAGCCCACCCGCTCCGAGCCCGCGCCGCAGCAGGGCCCCTACTACCAGCCGGGCTCCTCTCCGCAGCCTGCCGACCCGGGTCGGCCATACGCGCAGCAGCCGACGGAGTATCCGCAGCAGCCGTACGCGCAGCAGCCGTACCCGCAGCAGCCGTACCCGCAGCAGCCGTACCCGCAGCAGCCGTACGCGCCGTCGGCGGGGACGGACGGCTGGTCGATCGCGGCGCTGGTCACCGGCATCCTGGGGCTGGCGATCATCCCGTTGGTGCTGGGGATCATCGGGCTCACGCGGGTCAACCGGACGGGCCAGCAGGGCAAGGGGATGGCGATCGCGGGCATCGTGCTGGGCGTGGTCGGCATCGTCGTCTGGATCGTGGTCATCGTGTTCAGCGTCGCCGTGATCGGGGAGATGGGCCGGCAGGGCGTCTTCGACGACATGACGCCCGGGATGTACGGCCTGGCCGCGACGGGCTGACCTCGGTTCGACAACGTTTTCGTCCACCCATTGCCCCTCCTGCGTCCCGCGCTCTAGCGTGTGCCGCGGTGGCACACGGACGTGCCGCCGGTCCCGGGCGGCGGCAGTGCCGGTGCCAGGGCCCCACCGATCGCGAGGGAGCGACGATGAGGCAGCGGGTGAGGCGGGCGGTCGCGGGGTTGGCGGCCGCCGCGCTGACGGTGAGCGGGGCGGTGGTGACCGGAGCCGTGGGTGCGAGCATCGCGGCGGCGGACGACTCCGTCGTTCTCGAAAACGATTTCGACTCGGCTTGGACGCCGTGGGGCCCTCGCGGCCCCGTGACGCTCGCGGTCTCCGACGACGCCCGCACCGGGACGGGTGCGCTGTCCGTCACCGGGCGGACGGCGGAGTGGAACGGTCCGGCCACGGCCGTCGACGGGCTCTTCGCCCCGGGCGGGACGTACGACGTCGAGGCCTGGGTGAAGCTGCCGGCCGGGGCGGCGGGCGCCGCGGCCGTCCACTTCACGGTCCAGGAGACGTCGGCGGACGGCGACGCCTACACGTGGGTGGGCGGCGCGGTGGACGCGACGGCGGACGGCTGGGTGCAGGTCGGGGGCGCCTACACGATGCCCTCGGACCTCACGGCCGCCCAGCTCTACGTCGAGGCCGCCCCGGTGGACGGCGCGCACCCGTCGTTCCTCGTGGACGACCTCGTGATCACGGGCACGCCGCCGACCGGCCCGGGGGACGTCGTCCCGGGCGGCGCGGTGAACCCCGTGCCCGAGCCGGTGGTGGCGGCCCTGCCGGGCAGCTCCGCCGACGTGCCCGTCGCCGCGCTCACGTTCGACGACGGCCCGAACCCGGGCACCACGCCCGCGCTGCTCGACTTCCTCGCCGAGCACCAGGTGCGCGCCGTGTTCTGCGTCATCGGGCAGAACGTCGAGGCGCCAGGCGGCGCCGAGCTGCTGCGCCGGATCGTCGACGAGGGCCACGTGCTGTGCAACCACTCGACGTCGTACGCGGACATGGGCTCCTGGACGGCCGACGAGGTGCGGGCCGACCTGGTCGCCAACCTCGGGATCATCCGCGACGCGCTCGGCGAGCCGGACGCGAAGGTGCCGTTCTGGCGGGCCCCGAACGGCTCGTGGGGCGCGACCCCCGCCGTCGCCGTGAGCCTCGGCATGCAGCCGCTCGCCGTGACGAACACCATCGCCGACTGGGAGACGCAGGACGTCGCGACCCTCACCGACAACCTGCGCGCCGCCATGACCGACGGCGAGCTGGTGCTCGCGCACGACGGCGGTGGCGACCGGTCCGGCACGCTCCAGGCCGTGCGGACCGTGGTCGCCGAGCGGCTCGCCGAGGGCTGGGAGCTCACCCTCCCGGCGGGCGCCCCGCCGTTCGCGGGCACCGTGCTGAGCACGGACTTCGAGGGCGGTCTCGACGGGTGGGGCCCGCGCGGAGGGAACGACACCGACCCGGCGGTCGACGTCACGACCGACGACGCGCACGGCGGCACGCAGGCCGCGCTCGTGTCCGGTCGGGACGCCACCGGCGACGGGATCGGCCGCGACGTCACCGGCCTCCTGGTCCCGGGGATCTCCTACGACCTGAGCGCCTGGGTGCGGTTCGCCCCGGGCCAGGCCGCGGACGGCGTGTGGCTGTCGGTCGCCGGCACCGCGGACGGCGCGACGTCGTACGCCACGCTCGCGCAGTTCTCCGGCGTGACCGCGGACGGCTGGTCCGAGGTCACGGCGACGTTCCAGGTGCCGGCGGCCGAGACGTCGTACCTGTACCTGGAGACGGACTACAACGGCACCAACACCAGCGACCTGCTGGTGGACGACGTCACGATCGCCGTGCCCGAGCCGCCGACGGTGCAGGACCTCACGCCGCTGCGCGACACGACCGGCTTCCCGGTCGGGGTGGCGGTCGACAGCCGCGAGATCACGGGCTCGGCGTCCGAGCTGCTGCTGCGGCACTTCGACCAGATCACCGGCGAGAACCACATGAAGCCGGAGGCCTGGTACGACGCCGAGGGCACGTTCCGCCCGCACCCCGAGGCGGTGGCCCTCATGGACTACGCCGCGGAGCACGACCTGCGCATGTACGGCCACGTCCTCGTCTGGCACTCCCAGACGCCGGACTGGTTCTTCCAGGCCGAGGACGGGACGCCCCTGACGACGTCGGAGGCGGACCGGCAGGTCCTGCGCGAGCGGCTGCGCACGCACGTCGACTCCGTCGCCCGGTGGCTGTCGGACGAGTACGGCGCGTTCGGCGCGGGCAACCCGCTCACGGCGTTCGACGTCGTCAACGAGGTGGTCAACGACGGCGCCACGAGCGAGCCGGACGACGGGCTGCGGCGCAGCGAGTGGTACCGGATCCTCGGCGAGGACTTCATCGACCTCGCGTTCGAGTACGCGGACGAGGCCTTCAACCACACCTACGCCGAACCGGGCACCGACCGCCCGGTGGCGCTGTTCATCAACGACTACAACACCGAGCAGTCGGGCAAGCAGGACCGGTACCGCGCCCTGGTGGAGCGGCTGCTCGCCCGCGGCGTCCCCGTGGACGGCGTGGGTCACCAGTTCCACGTGTCCCTGTCCATGCCGGTCAGCCAGCTCGAGGTGGCGCTCGACCGCTTTGCCGACCTCCCGGTCACGCAGGCGGTCACCGAGCTCGACGTCACCACGGGCACCCCGGTCAGCGAGGCGCGCCTCGTGGAGCAGGGCTACTGGTACCGCGACGCGTTCCGGCTCTTCCGCGAGCGCGCCGACGACCTGTACTCGGTCACCGTGTGGGGGCTCACCGACGGCCGCTCGTGGCGCGCCGACTCCGGCGCGCCCCTGCTGTTCGACGACGGCTACCAGGCCAAGCCGGCGTACCACGGTGCC
Organism: Isoptericola peretonis; assembly: GCA_023241745.1. Taxonomy (GTDB): domain Bacteria; phylum Actinomycetota; class Actinomycetes; order Actinomycetales; family Cellulomonadaceae; genus Isoptericola; species Isoptericola peretonis. The sequence continues at coordinate 232,527 of JALQCY010000004.1, forward strand.
GCGGACGGCGCGCTGCCGGCGCAGCTGCGCTCGGCGAACGTGTTCGCGGGCGACGTCCCGCTGGACGGCGACGCCGCGACCTCGCCCGTCTGGGACCGGCTGCCGCGGCACGCGATCACCGCGGCCGGACAGCAGGTGGCGGACTTCCAGGTCCGCTGGGCCCCGGACCACCTCACGGCCCACGTCGCCGTCGCCGACGCGGCGGTCGACGCCACCGACGCCGTGACGTTCGAGCGCGACGGCGGCTCCGTCGTCGTCGGGCGCGACGGGTCGGTCACCGGCGGGGACACCGCCGTCGTCACCGAGACCGACGGCGGGTACGTCGTGGTGGCGCACCTGCCGCTGGACGGCGCGGCGCAGGGGGACACCACGGACCTCGACCTGCAGGTCACCGACGGTGAGTCGACGTCGGGCTGGAACACGCCCGGCTCGCTCGGCACGCTCACGCTGCTGGAGGAGCTCAGCTACCTCGAGGTCGCCGAGGCGCCGACCGTCCCGGAGGTGGACGGCGCGGTCGACGCGGCCTGGTCGGCGGCGGGTCACGTCACCACCGACCGGCAGATCGAGGGCGAGGGCGGCGCCACCGCCACGGTGCGCACCCTGTGGTCCGGCGACACCCTGTACGTGCTGGCCGAGGTGACGGACGCGCAGGTGGACGTCAGCGGGTCCGACCCGTGGGTCCAGGACTCGGTGGAGATCTTCCTGGACGCAGGCAACGCCAAGAACGGCGCCTACCGCGAGGTCGACACCCAGATGCGGATCAGCGCGGAGAACGTCACGTCGTTCGGCACCGGCGACGAGGCGGCGCAGGCGGCCCGGCTCACATCGGCCACCGCTCTGGTGGACGGCGGCTACGTGGTCGAGGCGGCGATCGACCTGGCCGGCGCCGGCGGCGCGGACACCTTCCACGGCCTGGACTTCCAGGTCAACGACGGGACCGACGGCGCGCGCACCGCGGTGCGCGACTGGGCCGACCCGACCGGCACGGGCTACCAGTCGACGGCCCGGTGGGGCGTGGGCCGGCTCGTGGCGGCCGAGGCCCCGGAGCCCGACGGGCTGGTGAACGTCGAGGCGCCCGCCGTCGTCCCCGACGACCGGCGCGGCACCGCGCCGGGCGCCGTCCTCGTCGCCGACCCGGGGGAGTGGGCCGCCCCTGACGGCGTGCGCGTGCGGTACACGTACCGGTGGCTGCGCGACGGTGAGCCGGTCCGCCGCAGCCTCGGTTCCCTCACGGACCTGGCCCGCCTGGTCGAGCTGACCGGCCAGGTGCTGCGCGGCGAGGCCGAGCCGTGGGTGCTCGGCTCCGTCGCCGGCTCGACCTACCGGGTCCGCGGGGCGGACGTCGGGCACGAGCTGAGCGTCGAGGTGACGGCGCACGCGCGCGGGCTCGAGGACGTCGCCGCGGTGTCGGAGGGGGTGACGGCCGGGCGGTAGCACGGATGCCCACGGCGGCCGGCGACCTCTCGGGGGTCGCCGGCCGTCGGCGCGTCCCGCGCCGGTCGTGTGCGGGTCCGGCGAAGACCTGGCCCCGCCCGGCCGAACGGTCCGTCCGGGTGGGTAGCATCGCGGCTCGGACGGCGCGACCGCCCGTCCGGGACGCCGAGGACGACGACCAGCCGACCAGGAGGACCATGAGCCACCCGCGCGGGGACGACCCCCAGCACGCGCAGCCCACCCAGGCGTTCGCGCCGCGCGAGGACGGCACGACCGTGCTGCCGCCCACGCAGGCGCTGGGGTCGTCGGCTGACGGTACGACCGTGCTGCCGGCCACGCAGGCGCTGGGGGACGGTGGCGAGCGGACGACCGTGCTGCCGCCGACGCAGGCGCTGGGCGGCGCCGGTGAGCGGACCACGGTGCTGCCGTCGACGCCGCCGCCCTCGCAGGAGGCGGGCACCGCGGTGCTGCCGTCCGCGGCGCCGCCGCGGCGGACGTCGTCCCGCCCGGTCACCTCGCGCCAGTCGCCGGGTTCGACCCCTGCTCCGCACGCGCCCGCGGGCCGCGTCGTGGCGACGGTCGCGGCCCCCGTCCCGCAGCCGCAGGCTCCCCGGCCGGCGACCCCGCCGCGCCAGCCGTCCGCGCAGCCGTGGGGCGCGGCGCCGTCGCAGGCCGCCCGGCCGGCGCACGGCGGGCCGGTGGGCCCGCCGCAGCAGCGCACGACGCCTGCCGGCGCGCGCCGGGGCACGGAGCCGACGGCGGTGGCGGCGCTGCTCACCGGCCTCGTCGGGTTCGTCGTGCCGCTGCTCGGCATCCTGGCGATCGTGCTCGGCGGCGTCGGTCTGGACCGGACGCGCCGGCGAGGCACCGGCGGTCGCGGCATGGCGGCCACGGGCGTGACGCTGGGGTCGATCCAGGTCGTGCTCACCGCGGTCGTCGTGATCGGGGGCCTGATCTTCTGGAACGCCTACGGCGACGACATCCAGCAGGGGCTGGAGGAGGCCGAGCAGCTCACCCAGACGGACCTGTCCGTGCCCGACCTCCTGCTCGGCGGGCTCACCGGCGACCTGTCGTTCGGCGACCTGCAGGAGCTCGCAGGCACCCTCGGCGACGCCGGCGAGCTGCAGGACCTCGGCGGTCAGTGCCAGGCCGGTGACCCCTCCGCCTGCGAGGACCTTCTCGGCAACCTCCCGGACGGCATCCGCGACCAGCTCCCCGAGGACCTCCAGGGGTACCTCCCCTCCGGCGGCTGACCTGCCGACCGCTACGTTGGGGCCATGCGCTCTGACGACCGACCGCTCACCGGCCGCACCGCGCTCGTCACCGGCGTCTCCCGACGCAAGGGCATCGGCTACGCGGTCGCGTGCGAGCTCGCCGCCCTGGGTGCGAGCGTCTTCACTCACCACTACTCGCCGCACGACGCCGACCAGCCGTGGGGTCCGGACGACCTGGACGCGGTCCACGCCGGCGTGGACCGCGCGCTCCAGGGTGAGGCCGTCGCGGGGCACGCCGGCGCGGACCTCCGAGACCCGGAACAGCTCGACGCCCTGTTCGACACCGCCCGCGCGCTGACGGGCTCGCTCGACATCCTCGTGTGCAACCACGCCCGCAGCGGCGGAGACGGGTCGATCCTCGACATGTCCGCGGGAACGCTCGACGCCTTCTGGGAGACGAACGCGAGGTCCACCCTCCTGCTCACCCGTCGCTTCGCCGAGCAGCGCGGCGCGAGCGCACCGGGGGCCCGGCCGGGGGAACGAGTCACGCGGACCGCTGCCGCCGACCCCGGTACGGCACCCAAGGTCATCTGGATGACCTCGGGTCAGGTGCACGGACCGATGCGCGGAGAGGTGGCCTACGTGGCGTCCAAGGCCGCGCTGGCCGGGATCACCGCCACGGTGGGGGCCGAGCTGCTCGACCTGGGCATCGTCCTGAACACCGTCAACCCGGGCCCGGTCAACACCGGCTACCTCGACCCCGAGTCGACGGACCGTCCGCTCGACGAGCTCGAAGCCCTGCGCGCCGCGACGCCGTTCGGCCGCTGGGGCGAGCCGACGGACCCGGCGCGGCTCATCGGGTGGCTCGTCAGCCCTGCCGGCTCGTGGGTCGTGGGCCAGGTGCTGACCACGGACGGGGGCTTCGGCCTCCAGTAGCGGAGTGACCCTGGAGCTCCGTGGGATCAGCCCTGCGCGCCTGCCCCTGACGTCGCGCGCCGTGCCGGGTCCGTGACCCGGTGCATCATCGTCGCCGCCAGGCGCCGGCTCATTAGCCGGCTCAGCGTCGCGCCCACACGGTTCGCCGCCCCGTCGACGACGCCGGGCCCGGGTCGGCGGCTCTCCAGGTGCGCCATCGCCGTCGCGACCACCTGGTCGGGCGTGCGCATCGCGGCGCCCGCGGTCGCGTCCTCGGTGCCGACGACGGCGTTGAACTCGGTGCTCGTCGCCCCGGGAGAGAGGGCGAACACCGTCGCGCCCGTGTGACGGGTCTCGGCCCACAGGGACTCGGTGAAGCTGAGGGTGAAGGCCTTCGCGGCGCCGTAGACCGCCATCCGGGGAGTCGGCGTGTACGCGGCCATGCTCGCCACGTTGATGAGGAACCCTCGAGCGGCGACGACGTCCGGAAGGAAGGCGCGGCTCAGCCGCACGGGGGCCGAGACGTCCACGGCGATCATCTGGGCGAGCCGCTGGGGGTCCTCGCCGACGAAGGGGCCGAAGGTGCCGAACCCCGCGTTGTTGATCAGGCTCGTCGGCGTGACGCCCGCGTCCGACAGCGCGGCCCGGAGGTCGTCGGACGCCGACGGCTCCGAGAGGTCGAGCGGGATCGCGCTCGTGGTGACGCCGTGCTCCTCGCGAAGGGCTGCGGCCAGCTCATCGAGGCGGGCCCTCCGGCGGGCGACCAGCGCCACGTTCGCCCCCCGGGCGGCGAGCGCACGCGCGAACGCGACGCCGATCCCGGAGCTGGCGCCGGTGATGACGACGGTCTGACTGGCGAGGTCCAGACGGGGCATGGCGATCTCCAGACGTGAGGCGGATCGTCACCGTATGACCGACTGGCACTCAGTGTCAACGGGGCGCCGAGTGTACGATCGCCCGCATGGGGATCGAGGACGGCCTGTGGTCGCGGTCGCGTCGTGCCGCCTACGCCGAGATCACGCAGGTCGCGATGCGGCTCTTCCTCGACCAGGGGTTCGCAGCGACGACGATCGACCAGATCGCCGCGGCGGCGGGCATCTCGCGCCGGTCCTTCTTTCGTTACTTCGGTACGAAGGAGGACATCGTCCTCGGTGACCTCGCGGTCCAGGGCGAGCTCGTCAGGGACGCCCTGGAGGCGGTCCCGCTCACGGTCCCGCCGTGGGACGCGCTCCAGGAGGCGCTGTGGAAGGTCGAGGGGCTCGTGGGCGACGACGAGACCATGCTCAAGATCGCGACGATGATGTACGAGACCCCCTCCCTGCGCGCACGCAGCATCGAGAAGCACCTCCAGTGGCAGCGCCTCCTCGTCCCGAACGTCCGGCGCCGGCTGGGGAGCGACCCCACGGACGCGGACGACGTCGCGGCCGACGCCATCGTGGCCAGCGCCATCGCCTGCCTCGACGCGGCCGGGGCGGTGTGGGCGAGGAACGGCGGCGCCGCCGACCTCAAGGAGCTCTATCGCCGAGCCGTCGAGTCCGTGCGTTCCTGAGCGCGCGGGGACGGCTCGCCGGGGCGTCGGTGGTGCGGCGTAGTCTGGTGCGGCACGCCCGGCACCCCGCCGGCCGCACGGTTCCCGGCCCACCACGGCCCGGTGGGCCGGGTGCGTCCCGGGGAGAGCTGGGCCTGTCGTCGTGCCCGCTGCCGACCGTGCCCGACCGTGCCCGACGCCGTCGACCCGCCCCGAAGGACTCGCATGAACCTCACCGGCATCGTCCCCGCCCTCCTCGCCGACCCCGGCGCCGCCGCCGCGCTCGAGCACGTCCCGGCGCGGGGCTTCGCGGACGTCGTCGGGCCGGTGGGCGTGCGCGCGCCGCTGCTGGCCGCGGCCGCCGAGCGCCGCCCGCTGGTCGTCGTCACGGCGACGGGCCGGGAGGCCGACGAGCTCGCCGCGTCGGTGCGCGCGTACCTGCCCGACGAGCGCGCCGACGACGTCGCCGTCCTGCCCGCCTGGGAGACGCTGCCGCACGAGCGGCTGTCGCCGCGCGCCGACACGGTCGCCAAGCGGCTCGCCGTGTTCCGCCGCCTGGCCCACCCGGACCCCGAGCCGGGTCAGACCGGTCCGATCCGGCTGCTGATCATGCCCGCCCGCGCGCTGCTGCAGCCGGTGGTCGACGGCCTCGGCGAGCTGGTGCCCGTCGAGCTGCACACCGGCACGACGGCGGACCTGACCGACGTGGCCGACCGCCTCGTCGGCGCGGCGTACTCGCGCGTCGACATGGTGGAGCGGCGCGGCGAGTTCGCCGTGCGCGGCGGCATCCTCGACGTCTTCCCGCCCACTGAGGACCACCCCCTGCGCATCGAGTTCTGGGGCGACGAGGTCACGGAGATCCGCTGGTTCGCCGTGGCCGACCAGCGGTCGCTGGAGATCGCCGAGCACGGCCTGTGGGCACCGCCGTGCCGCGAGATCCTGCTCACCGACGCCGTGCGGCAGCGCGCCGCCGGCCTGGTCGAGAGGCTGCCCGGCGCGATCGAGATGCTCGACCGGCTGGCCGCCGGCGTCGCCGTCGAGGGCATGGAGTCGCTCGCCCCGGTGCTGGTCGAGCGCATGGTGCCGGTGCTGGAGCTGGTGCCCGACGACGCGCTGCTCGTCATCGACGAGCCCGAGCGGGTCCGCCGCCGGGCGCACGACCTCGTGGCCACGACCGAGGAGTTCCTCGCCGCCGCGTGGACGGGTGCCGTGGCCGGCGGCGCCGCGCCGATCGACTTGTCCGCGGCGTCGTTCGAGACGTTCACCGAGGTGCGCGACGTCGCCGCCCGCCGCGGCCTGGGCTGGTGGACGCTGTCCTCCTTCGGCCTCGACGCGGGCGGCGACGAGGGGACCGAGGCGGAGGCGGAGGTCGACGGCGTCACCACCTTCACGGTGGGCGCGCGGGACGTCGAGTCCTACCGAGGCGACGTGCAGCGCGCGCTGGACGACGTGCAGACGCTGCAGAGGGCCGGCTGGCGGCTGGTGCTCACCACGGAGGGGCACGGCCCTGCCAAGCGGATGGTGGAGCAGCTCGGTGCCGCGGACACGGCGGCGCGCCTCGTCGCCGAGCTGGGGGAGGAGCCGGAGGGCGGCGTCGTGCTGGTGGCGCCGGCTCTGGTCGGCAAGGGCTTCGTCGCCCCCGACCTGCAGCTCGCCGTGTTCAGCGAGTCCGACCTGACGGGCCGCCAGGGATCCACCACGCGCGACATGCGCAAGATGCCGAGCCGCCGGCGCAACGTCGTCGACCCGCTGCAGCTGCGCGCCGGCGACTTCGTGGTGCACGAGCAGCACGGCGTGGGCCGGTTCGTCGAGATGGTGCAGCGCACCCTCGGCGCGGGGGCGAACGCCGCGACGCGCGAGTACCTCGTCATCGAGTACGCGTCGTCCAAGCGGGGCCAGCCGGGGGACCGGCTCTTCGTGCCGATGGACCAGCTCGACCAGGTCACCAAGTACACGGGCGGCGAGTCGCCGTCGCTGTCCAAGATGGGCGGCGCGGACTGGAAGAACACCAAGGCCCGCGCCCGCAAGCACGTCAAGGAGATCGCGGGCGAGCTCATCCGCCTGTACTCGGCACGCATGGCCACGCAGGGCCACGCGTTCGGCCCGGACACCCCGTGGCAGCGGGAGCTGGAGGACGCGTTCGCCTACGTCGAGACGCCCGACCAGCTCGTGACGATCGACGAGGTCAAGGCCGACATGGAGAAGGCGGTGCCGATGGACCGCCTGGTGTGCGGCGACGTCGGCTACGGCAAGACCGAGATCGCGATCCGCGCGGCGTTCAAGGCCGTGCAGGACGGCAAGCAGGTGGCCGTCCTCGTGCCGACGACGCTGCTGGTGCAGCAGCACTTCGACACCTTCTCCGAGCGGTACGCCGGGTTCCCGGTCACGGTGCGTGCGCTCTCCCGGTTCCAGTCGGACAAGGAGTCGGCCGAGACGGTCGAGGGCCTCGCCCAGGGCACCGTCGACATCGTCATCGGCACCCACCGCCTGCTCACCGGGTCGGTGCGGTTCAAGGACCTGGGCCTGGTGATCGTCGACGAGGAGCAGCGCTTCGGCGTCGAGCACAAGGAGACGCTCAAGCAGCTGCGCACCAACGTGGACGTCCTCGCGATGTCGGCGACGCCGATCCCGCGCACGCTCGAGATGGCCGTGACCGGCATCCGCGAGATGTCGACGCTCGCCACGCCGCCCGAGGAGCGCCACCCGGTGCTCACCTACGTGGGCGCGTACGAGGAGAAGCAGATCGCCGCGGCGCTGCGCCGCGAGCTGCTGCGTGAGGGCCAGGTCTTCTACGTGCACAACAAGGTGGAGACCATCCAGAAGACGGCGTCACGCCTTGCGGAGCTCGTGCCCGAGGCCCGCGTCGGGGTGGCCCACGGCAAGATGAGCGAGCACCAGCTCGACCAGGTGATCCGCGCCTTCTGGGAGAAGGAGCTGGACGTGCTGGTCTGCACCACGATCATCGAGACCGGCCTGGACATCTCCAACGCGAACACGCTCGTCCTGGAACGGGCCGACGTGCTGGGCCTGTCGCAGCTGCACCAGCTGCGCGGCCGCGTGGGACGCGGCCGCGAGCGCGCGTACGCGTACTTCCTCTACCCGCCGGAACGGCCGCTCACCGACACCGCGCACGACCGGCTGGCGACGATGGCCGCGCACACCGACCTCGGCGCGGGCATGCAGATCGCGATGAAGGACCTCGAGATCCGCGGCGCGGGCAACCTGCTGGGCGGCGAGCAGTCGGGGCACATCGCCGGCGTCGGCTTCGACCTGTACGTGCGCATGGTCGGGGAGGCCGTCGCCGCCTACCGCGGCGAGCGCGAGGAGGAGCAGCCCGAGGTCACCATCGAGCTGCCCGTGGACGCGCACCTGCCCGAGTCGTACATCGCGACCGAGCGGCTGCGGCTCGAGGCGTACAAGAAGATCGCCTCCGCGCAGGACGCGGCCGCGCTGGCCGAGGTGCGGGCCGAGCTGGTGGACCGCTACGGCACGCTGCCCGACGTCGCGTCCGCGCTGTTCGAGGTGGCGGACTTCCGCAACCACGCCCGGCGCGCCGGGCTCACCGACGTCACCGCGCAGGGCAAGTTCGTCCGGTTCGCGCCGGTGGACCTGGCGGAGTCGGCGCAGCTGCGGCTCAAGCGGCTGTACCCGGGCACGATCCTCAAGCCCGCCATCCGGGCGGTCCTCGTCCCGTTCCCGACGACGGCGCGCATCGGCGGCCGTCCCCTGCGCGGCGCCGAGGTGCTCGCGTGGGCGCGGCAGCTCATCGACGCCGTCGTGCTGGGGGAGGTCTCCGCGGCGGCGAGCGTCGGCACCGGGTCGCGCTGACACTGCGGCCCTTCAGCCCTTCAGTCGTCGGCCCTGCCGGTCAGCCGAACGACTGCGCCGTCGCGTGCTCGACGTCGACGAGGAACGCGATGCGCTCCTCGCCGCGCGGGTAGTCGGCCCCGGTGTACAGGCGGGAGATCCGGTCGACCACGGCCCAGCCGGTGTCGCCCACCAGGACGCAGCTGACGTGACCCCGGAGCATCGCCATCTCCCACGGCCGCTCGGAGTGGGTCACGGAGATGGCGACGCGCGGGTCGCGGTCCACGTTGCGCGCCTTCTGCGAGCGCAGGCCCGTGAGGAAGGCGAGCCGGTCGCCCTCCCACGCCACCCACAGCGGCACGCTGTGCGGCGAGCCGTCGGGCAGCAGCGTCGCGAGGTGCGCCACGTGCGGCTCCGCGACGAGCGAGCGGGCCAGGTCGGGCAGGTGGCCGGGCCCGAGGCCCGGTGCGGAGGTCGGTGCCGGGTTCATGCGGTGGTGACTCCGCCTCGCGCCCGGACTGATCGCCCGGGGGAAATCTGCGTCTCGGCAGGTAGGAACGCCGCCCCGTCCTTAGCATGAGCCGGGGAGGGCACGCAAGGGTGCTCGGCCGCGTCGTCCGAGGCAGCGCGACCAGGCGGCGGTGACGGACGGAGATGCGATGAGCGGCACGACCGAGGGCGCAGGTGCGTCGGGACAGATCGACGCGGCCGCGCGGCTGGCCGCGCTCGAGCGCGAGAACGCCGAGCTGCGCGCGCGGCTGGCGGCCGGCGGGGGGCCGCCGGTCGTCGTGACGGCGGCCCCGCCGCCGACCGCGCCGCGGGAACCGCGTCACCGCGGCCGAGCCGCCGCGGCCGTCGTCCTCGTCGTCCTCGGAGCGCTGCTCGCGCCCGTCGCGGTGATCGCCGCCTGGGCGGAGCGCACTCTGACCGACACCGACCGGTACGTCGCGACGATCGGGCCGCTCGCCGCGGACCCGACGGTCCAGGCCGCCGTCGCCGGCCGCCTCACCACCGTGGTCATGGACCAGATCGACGTGGACGCGGTCCTGGGCACGGTGGTCGACGGCCTGGAGGAGCGGGGTGTCGGGCCGCGCGCGACGGAGGCGCTGACCCAGCTCGAGGGGCCATTGACCAGCGGCGTCGAGTCGTTCGTCCGCCGCGCGGCCGACAACGTGGTCACGAGCGACGCGTTCACGGACGCCTGGGTGCAGGCCAACCGGGTGGCGCACCAGCAGCTCGTCGCGACCATGGAGGGCGAGGGCGGCGAGCTGCTGCAGATCGGCGAGGACGGGCAGCTCACCATCCAGCTCTCCGGCATGATCGCGCTGCTCAAGGAGCGCCTGGTCGAGCGGGGCCTGGGCGTCGCGGCGCGGATCCCGGAGGTGAACGCCACCTTCACCCTGATGGAGACCTCGCAGCTGGTGCAGGTGCAGAACCGGTACGCCCAGGTCGTGGCGCTCGGCACCTGGCTGCCGTGGATCGCCCTCGGCCTGCTCGCCGCGGGCGTCCTCGTCGCGCGGCACAAGCTGCGGACGCTGGTCGTCGCCGGCCTGGCGCTCGCCGCGGGGATGGTGGTGCTGGCGATCGGGCTCGCGATCGCGCGCGGGCTCTACCTGAACGCGCTGAGCGACGTGGTGCTGCGCCTCGACGCGGCCGAGATCCTCTTCGACCAGACGCTGTCGTTCCTGCGGGTCACGCTGCGGACGGTCGGGGTGCTCGGGCTCGTCGTGGCGCTGGTCGCGTACCTGGCCGGGGGCAGCGCGTCGGCCCGGGCGCTGCGCGCGGGGACCGTGCGCGGGTTCGCGCGGCTGCGCGAGTACGGCGAGGGGCGCGGCGTCTCGACCGGCCCCGTGGGCGAGTGGCTGGGGCGGTACCGCACCGCCGCCCGGGTGGCGGTGATCGGGGTGGCCGCGCTGGTGCTGCTGCTCGCGAAGTCCCCGTCGCCGGGGCTCGTCGTCGGCACGGCCGTCGTCGCGGGCCTGGTGATCGCGGTGCTCGAGCTCGTGGCCCGCCCGCCGCGGCCCGAGGACACCGGGCCCCGCGACGCCGCCGACGCGCCGGTGGCGACGTCGTGACGGTTCGGTGAGCGGTCGGCGAGCGGTGCCGGTCCGGTCGGCTGCCCCGCTAGCGTGACGCGGCGTGACCACCACCGACGTCGAGATCACCGCCGACCTGATCCGGGACCTGCTGCGCGAGCAGCACCCCGACCTCGCGCACCTGCCGCTGCGGCTGGGCGCCCGCGGCTGGGACAACCAGCTGTGGCGGCTGGGGGACGACCTCGCCGTGCGGCTGCCCTGGGCCACCGAGTCTGCCGACGCGCTGCTGCGCAAGGAGCACGCCTGGCTGCCGGGCCTCGCCCCGCACCTGCCGCTCCCGGTGCCCGTGCCGCAGCGGCTCGGCGAGCCCGGCGCGCTGTTCGGGCGGCCGTGGGTCGTCACCACCTGGGTGCCCGGCGAGCCCGCCGACCGCGCGCCGGTGACACGACCCGAGGCGGCCGACGTCCTCGCCGGGTTCCTGTCGGCGCTGCACCGGCCCGCCCCGGACGAGGCCCCGGTGGGCCGCGGCCGGGGCGGCCCGCTGGCGGACCACACCGAGGGGTTCGAGCGAGGCCTCGCGGAGGTGTCCGAGCGCGGACTGGTCCCGGACCCCGAGGCCGTGCGCGCCGTGTGGCAGGACGCCCTCGACGCCCCCGCGTGGGACGGCCCGCCGGTGTGGCTGCACGCCGACCTGCACCCGGCCAACGTCCTCACCGCGGACGGCGGCCTGTGCGGCGTCGTCGACTTCGGCGACCTCTGCGCGGGCGACCCGGCCTACGACCTCGCGGGCGCGTGGCGTCTCCTGCCCGACGGCGCCGTCGACCGCTTCTACGCGCGCTACCGACCCGGCGCGGACGGCGCGACACGGCGTCGCGCGCGCGGGTGGGCGGCCGGGTCCGCGATCGGTGGGCTCCTCGTCGGGGACGCCGGTGACCACGGTCGCCCGGGCGGCAAGTCCTCGTGGGGCCCGCCCGCGCGGGCGACGCTGGCCCGGCTCGTCGCGTCCCGACCCTGACCCGCCGGGGGATGCGCGGGTCACGGCTCTGGTGTCGACGCCTCACCGGGTGGGCGTCCCGGAGGCCCGACAGGAGCGCTCGGGGTGGCGAGCAGCGCCCCGACCACGTCCGCCAGCCGCGCGAGCGCCGCCCGGTCGGGCGCCGGCGCGGAGCGGAGCAGGTGGCCGAGCACGTGACGTATCCGCCGGAGCACCATCGGCGACGCGGCCGCGGCGGGCAGCAGGTCCCCGACACCGGTGCCGACGTAGTCCTCCCAGGTCGGCACGACCAGGCGAACCCGGACCTCGCCGTCGTCGTCGAGCACGTCCGCGACGCCGAGGTCGCGCGTGACGAGGCGCCGCAGGAGCCCGTCGGTGGCGTCGATCGCCTCCACGGCGCTCGCGGGGTCGTTGACCGCCGGGGACAACGACTTGAGGGCGATGTCGGCCAGGAGGCGGAAGGCGAACATCGGGTCCTGGTCGAACGACCGCTCGGTGCCCCGGACGACTGCCCCGCGGACGACGGAGTCCGGCAGGGTACCGCCGTGGACTGTCGCGAGCGTCGTCCCCTCGTGCACCGTCTCGCCCACCGCGACGTGATAGCTCACGACGGCGTCGGCCCGGGCCGCGGCGAGCACGAGGCGGTGCAGGTCGAGCTGCTGCACGACGCCCGCCCGTCCGGTCCACGTCACGGCCCGCTGCGACGGCGAGGGCTCGGGCGGTGCGACGTGCCGTCCGCTCGCGGACCCGCGGGGCGGGTAGCGGTGGTCGATGACGCGCCGCCCTCGCGTCGTGATCTCCTCGAGCACGGACGACAGCTGGATGGACTCGAACGCGCGAGCCTGCACCCGGCGGATCAGCCACACGCACGCCAGCACCCCGAGGATCGCCCCGCACGGAACGAGGACCGAGACCCGGTGCCGGTCGGCGCCGGTCACGGCTGCGACCGTGCAGAACACGAACACCCCGATCGCGAAGGCGAAGGTCCGCCACACCATCGGGTCGTCGCGGAACAGACCCAGGCGTGGCGAGAAGGCGCCGGCCGACCACTGGATGACGCCGAAGAGGAGCGAGTAGACCACGCTGACCACGCCGACCACCCCGATGCCGAGGGTGACCAGAGGCTCCACCAGCCCTCGGCCGTCCACCGAGGGGCCGACGCCGGACAGCGGCAGCACCAGTCCCGCGACGGCGCCCGCACCCGCGCCCAGGAGCTGGACGATGCCGGACCGGAGCCGGCGTCGCGCCCGGAGCAGGCGGAGGTACGGCGAGTGCCGGGGGAGCCCCATGACCGGCCGTGACCCGACCCGGGGCGCTCAGCCCAGGGCCTTCTCCTTGAGGGCCCCGAACTCCCTGTCGTCGATCACCCCGGCGTCGTACAGGGCCTTGGCCTCGGTGATCTGCGACGCGGCGGTCGAGCCGCCGGCGGTGGCACGGATGTACGCATCGGTCTCCGCACGGGCCGCGCTCGCCCTCGTCAGCTGGCGCTCTGCCATCCCGCGGCCGCGGGCGATCAGGTACACGAGCGCCGAGAAGAACGGCACGACGATCAGGGCGACGACCCACAGCGCCTTCCACCAGCCGTTCAGGCCCCGGTCCCGGAAGAGGTCGCCGATGATGTGGAACAGCACCATCAGGTACATGACGAACGCGAACCACCAGAGCATGAGCCAGAACCAGTCCATGAAGCTGTCCACGGGACTGCCCTCCTTGCGGTCGGTGCGGATGGTCCCTCAGCCGGCGAGGAGCCGGGCCTTCTGAGCAGCGAACTCGGCGTCGGTGAGCACACCGTTGTCGCGCAGCTGCCCGAGCCGTTCCAGCTGCGCGATCACGTCCGAGCCGCCGGCCGGTGCGGGGGCCGCCTGCGGCGGCGGGGCCGCGTAGGCCTGCTGCTGCGGCGGGGGTGCGTACTCCTCCTGCGCGGCCCATCGGCCCGCCTGGCGCCGCGATACGCGGTTCGACACCGCGGTCGCCGTGCCGGCGACCACGGCCGTGCGTGCCATGCCTCGGATCAGTCCCATCGTGTGCCTCTTCCAGGTGTGCCGGGGTGCAGGGTCAGGCGTTGCTCCGCGTCTCGAGCGCGTCGAGCGCGGCGACGACGTCGTCGGCGGGGATCCGGCCGCTCGCGACCACCTCGGCGCCGACGTCGCGCATGGCAGTGACGAAGGGCCCGGCCCAGGTGTTCTCGTACACGATCAGGCCGACCGCGTTGCCGGGGGCGATCAGTGAGGCGCTCCCGGAGAGGTCGTCGTCGTCCAGCAGCCCGGACTGCACGCCCTCGAACACGGCGAGGTCGAGCTCTCCGTCCTGGTCGAGGTCGGTGAGCGCCACCCCGACGACGTCGCCGGCGTCGGTCACCTTCGCGACCCGGAGGTCGAGGATGCGGATGATCCCGCGTTCCACCAGGTCGAGCAGCGCCGCCAGGCCGCGGCCCTCGAGCCTCGCGCCGGGAAACTCCACGACCAGGTAGTCGATCGGTCCTACGTCCTGTCCGGTCATCGGTGGTCCTCCAGGGTGGCGGGGCGGGGGCGGTTCTGCCCGCGACCGACAGGCTCGCACCGCCGGGGGTGGTCCCACACCACCCCGCGAGGGGTGGTGCCTCACCACCCGGCGCTCCGCCACGATCGGTCGTGACGTTTCCCCGCCGACACTCGGAGGCGACCGATGACGAGCACCGACCCGCGCCTGGGGGCCACGGTCGACCCGGTCGCCTCGGCGGCGCAGGACGTGGCACGCGACCTCGGCGTCGAGCCCGTCCGCGGCCTGTCGGGCGAGGAGGCCCGCGCCCGGCTCGCGTCACACGGCCCGAACGAGCTCGCGGCCGGGGCGCGCGAGCCCGGTTGGCGCGCCTTCCTGCGCCAGTACCAGGACTTCATGCAGGTGGTGCTGCTGGTCGCCGCCGCAGTGAACCAGCTCGTCACGGGTGACACCGGCACGACGGTCGTGCTCGCCGGCCTGACGGTGTTCAACGCCGTGATCGGTCTCCGCCAGGAGGCCAAGGCCGAGGAGAGCGTCAAGGCGCTGGCGCAGATGATGCGGACGGTCTGCCGCGTCCGCCGGGACGGTCAGGCGGCCGAGATCGACGCGGCCGGGCTGGTGCCCGGGGACGTCGTGCTCGTCGAGGCGGGCGACCGGGTGCCGGCCGACGGTCGCCTGTGGCTGGTCGCCAACCTCGAGGTCGAGGAGGCGGCCCTCACCGGGGAGAGCCTGCCGGTCGCCAAGACGGCGGCCCCGGTGGCGGGGCAGGACGTGCCCCTGGGCGACCGGCTCTGCATGGTGTACATGAACACGTCGGTCACGAGGGGCCGGGGCGAGATGGTCGTCACGGCGACCGGGATGGGCACCGAGATCGGGCACATCGCCGACATGCTCGCCGGCACCGAGACCGGCAGGACGCCCTTGCAGCGTCAGCTCGACTCGTTGTCCAGGATCATCGCGTCGATCGCTGGTGTCGCCCTGGTGCTGGTGGTGATGCTCGGGCTCGCCCAGGGCCAGCCCTTCGACACGCTCTTCGTCACCGGGGTCGCGCTCGCCGTGGCGGCGATCCCGACGGGTCTCCCGGCGGTCGTCACGGCCCTGCTCTCGATGGGCACGCGCGAGATCGCCCGCCGGCACGCGATCGTCAAACGGCTCCCGGCGGTCGAGACGCTCGGTTCGACGTCGGCGATCTGCTCGGACAAGACCGGCACGCTCACGCTCAACAAGATGACCGCACGGCAGCTGGTCGTCCCCGAGGGCGGACGGTTCACCGTCTCGGGGGAGGGCTACGGCACCGACGGGGAGATCAAGCACGTCGGGGGACAGCGGTACGACCTCGACCCCTACCTGCTCCCGATGGTCCTGTGCGCCGACGCCGTGCTGGACGGCGAGAACCTCGTCGGCGACCCGACCGAGGGTGCGCTGATCGTGCTGGGCGCCAAGGGCGGCCTCGACGTCGACGGGACCCGGACCGCGTTCCCGCGCGTGGCCGAGGTGCCGTTCGACTCCGACCACAAGTTCATGGCGACGTTCCACGAGATGACCGTCGCGGACGGCCGCCGCGTGGTCCGCTGCTACGTCAAGGGCGCGCCGGACGTCCTCATCGCCCGGTCCACCTCGGCGCTGCGGCCGGACGGCGCCGTGGTCCGGGTCGGCGAGGACGAACGACGCCGGGCGCTCGCCGCCAACGACGCCATCGCGTCCGTCGGCGAACGCGTGATGGTCGTCGCGCAGCGCGACCTCGAGCCCGCGGTCGTCGAGGCCGGCGGGGACCTGATCGGGCTGGTCGACGACCTCACGCTGCTCGCCATGGTCGGCATCGTCGACCCGCCGAGGCCGGAGGCGAGGGCCGCCATCGCGGAGTGCCGCGAGGCCGGGATCAGGGTGCGGATGATCACCGGCGACCACGCGGCCACGGCGGCGGCGATCGCGGGTGAGCTCGGCATCGAGGGGCGCGCGGTGACGGGCGCCGAGTTCGCGGCCGCGAGCGACGACCGGCTGCTCGCCGAGATCGGGGAGATCGGGGTCGTCGCCCGGGTCGCCCCGGAGGACAAGGTCCGCCTCGTCCGCCTGCTCCAGCAGCGGGGCGACGTCGTGGCGATGACCGGCGACGGGGTCAACGACGCCCCGGCGTTGAAGACGGCGGACATCGGCGTCGCCATGGGCATCACGGGCACGGAGGTCTCCAAGGAGGCCGCCGTGATGATCCTGACGGACGACAACTTCGCGACGATCGTCGGAGCGGTGTCCTACGGTCGCACCCTCTACGACAACCTGGTGAAGTACCTGCGCTTCCAGATGTCCACGCTCGTCGCCTACATCGCGATCTTCATCGGCGCGGGCACCCTGGGCATCGCCGGAGGCATCCCCCTCGACCCGCTGCAGATCCTGTGGCTGAACATGGTGATCGACATCCCGCTCGCGATCGCGCTCGGGTTCGACCAGCCTGCGCGCGGTCTGATGTCCCGACCGCCACGGCCGGTCTCCGCCCCCGTGCTCTCGCGCGCGAGCTGGGTCCGGCTGTGCGTCCAGGGCGCGGTCATGACGGCGGGGTCGCTCGTCGCGTACCAGATCGGCGACGGTGCGGGCGGCGCGGTGGTCGGCGCGACGATGCTGTTGACGACGCTGTCCTTCTTCCACCTCGCGGGCGCGCTGCTCTCCCGCGACCAGGTGGGCACGATGTTCGACCGGGACGCGCTGCCCGGGGCGGTGCAGCTGCGCCGGTACGGCCTCGCGCTGGTCGCGATCGTCGCGGTCACCGGTATCGACCTGCTCGCACGGATCTTCGGCACCACCGGGCTCACGTTCGGCCAGTGGTGCATCTGCGTCGCCCTCGCCTGTTCGTTGGTCGTGGTCGAGGAGCTCTGGAAGCTGGTGGTCCGCCGGCGCGGCCGCACCGCTGGCCGTCCGGCTCCCGCGAGGGCCTCATGAGCGACGTGCCTCCGGCGGACCCGGCCGCCGGCCTCGACGCCGACCTCCTCGAGTACCTCCTCGTCGCCGTTCCCGCGGCGGAGCGCCTGGACGGCGTCGTCGCGACGGTGGTCGGGCTGGTCCGGTCCGGGTCGATCCGGTTGATCGACGTGGTGCTGCTCCACCGCGCCGGGGACCAGGCGTCGGTGGTGACCAGCGCGGGGCAGGAGGTCGAGCTGCTCGCCCCCCTGGTCGAGGTGGCGGACCCTCGTGTGCGGCTCAGCGCGCACGACATCGCCCTGGCCGCCGTGACGGTGGAGCCCGGCGTGTCCGTGCTCCTGCTCCTCGTCGAGGACCGGTGGGCTGCAGCGTTGTCGAGGGTCGTCCGTGAGGCCGGCGGTCGCGTCCTGTGCGGTGAACGGGTGGGCAGCGACCGGATCCGAGCGGCCGTCGGCCGTTCGGTCAGCGGCGCGGACCGTCGGAGGATCGGTGACCTGCTGGTGCGCGGTCCTGCCACCAGCGCGCACCCGGAGCTCGCCGTGGACCCGGCGGCGCAGCTGCTCACGCTCGCGGAGCTTGTGGAACGCGGGGTGCTCACGCTCGAGCAGTACGAGGTTCAGCGGCGCCGCGTGCTCGACGGCTGAGGACGCGGAGGCAGGCTCGCCAGTGCGCGTGCCAGCTCGCTCGCCTCGGCACGGGACGCACAGTCGAGCTCGCGGTAGATGACCTTGAGATGGAACTTGAGCGTGTTCACGGAGATGTACAGCTCGTCGGCGATCTCCCTCAGGGTGAGCCGGCTCGGCAGCATCCGCAGGATCCCGAGCTGACGGTCGGTCAGCGTCCGGGCGCGCTCGAGCGTCGGGGCGGTCGACAGGGCGGTCCCGGCCAGGGGGACACGGCGCAGCCGGGCGAGCCACGACTGCGGCACGCGCCAGGCCAGCCGCTCGATCGACTCCACCACCTCGGGTCCCTCGCCCGCGACGGTCTGCACGAGCCCGTGCGCAGAGGCCCGCTCGACGGCCCTGAGCAGGTGGGCCTCCGCCTCCGCAGGGCTCGTGGCGACCCTGCTGAGCAGCAGGTCGCGGACCACGTGGTGGCGGACGCAACGGGGTTCGACGCCGCGCAGCACGTCGCTCACGGCGCCGGCGTCGCCCTCTGCGAGGAGCACCCGGGAGGTCTTGACGCCCGCCCAGAACGGGTCGTCCACCCGCGCCACCCAGCGCCGCGCCTCTCCGAGCCGCCCGTCCGCCAGGGCCAGCAGGGCGCCCGTCCTGGCAAGCCAGGACCCCCCGGCCGGACCGGTGAACTCGGTCTCCACGATCTGGCGTGCCTGGGAGAAGGCGCGCTCGGCCGCTCCCAGGTCTCCACCGTCGAGCCAGGAGCGGGCCAGCTCCAGGCAGGCCAGGAGGCGACAGTGCGGGACGGGCTCGCTGCCGGTCTCGGCGAGCCGCATCAGCACCGGGAGGGCGGCGGACGCGTCTCCGATCTCACGGTCGGCGATCGCCTCGGCGGTCAGGAGCTCCGTGTGCAGCACGGTGAGGTTCGACGCCTCTGACGCCTGCCGCGCACCGGCGACCAGCCGCAGGGCGTCGACGGGGTGCCCGGCGAGCGCGTGGCCCAGTGCCCGGGTCCCCTCCAGGGCGACCCGTCGTTCCGGGGCGGCGCTGATCGCGAACACGACCTTGCGCACCTCGGTGCTCGTGTCGTCCCATCGTTCCGCGAGGGCGATCTCGCGCGCGACGAGGTTCCAGCCGTACCTGACGAGGGGGTCGAGCAGCCAGGCGTCACCGATCGTCGCGAGGGCCGACCTGGCGAGCCGGGCCCCGCCCGCCCAGTCGCCGCGGACGGTGGAGGCGAGGGCCTGGAGCACCTCCAGCCGCGCTCGCATCGTCGGATCGACGTCGAGGTCGTCGCCCGTCCAGGGGGCAAGGTCGTCGACCGTCTGCACGAAGCGGGCCCGGTCGGTGTACAGCCGGCACCACGCGAGGTCGATCGTCGCGGCGAGGTCGGCCGGAGGGACGCTCTCCTGCACCGCCGCGACCGTGCGCCGGACGGTGTCCTCGCGCCCGCTGTCGTAGAGCTGGGTGACGCAGGCCGCGAGGAGCCGGAGCCCGTCGCGATGCTCACCGGCTCGCAGCAGGTGCTCGAGAGCGATCACCGGCTGCCCGTCCTGCTCGAACCACCGGGCGGCGATCCGGTGCAGGTCTGCGACCCGTTCGGGCGTCCGCCTGTGCTGGTGGGCGACGAGCGCCTTGCGGACGAGGGCGTGCATCTCGTACGTCCCCGACGGCTCGATGCGCGCCGTGAAGAGCCCGCGTTCCTCGGCGAGCGCCAGGAGGTCGGCCGCGTCGTCGCGACCCGCGAGCACCCGGGCGAGATCCGGTCCGACGCGGTCGACGACGGCGGTGGAGGCGAGCACCTCGACCACGTCGTGAGGCTCGCCCCGCAGCACCTCGTGCCAGACGTAGTCCTCCAGGTACCGGTCCTCCACGTCCTGACGGGGGGCGCCGGGGACGGTTCGTGCGTCGGCCGAGCGGGCCGCCAGCCCGGCCAGCTGGATGCTCGCCGCCCACCCCTCGGCCTGCCGGGCGGTCTCGTCCAGCCGGTCGGCCGGCATCGCCGGCGCCAGCCGGGAGAGCATCTCGACCGATTCGTCGTCGGAGAACCTCAGCTCGGGATAGCGGACCTCGCTGAGCATGCCGCGTGCCCGGAGCCGGTCGACCGGGAGCGGCGGCGTGCGGCGGCTCGCGACGACGACGCGCAACCAGCCGGGGAGGTGCTGGACGAACATGGACAGCGCCGCGGTCGCGGCACCCCCGTCCTCGAGCTCGAGGTCGTCGATCACGAGCACGCGGGGGTCGTACGACCGCGTCTCGAGGTCGTCGAGCAGCATCCCGACCGGGGGGAGCAACGTCCGTCGTTGGCGCAGCAGCCGGGCCGGCCGCTCCGCACACCCGGGTGCGACTCCCTCGAGAGCCGCGAGGATCCCCAGCCAGAGCTGCGCCGGGTCGCGGTCCGACTCGTCGACGGACAGCCACGCATGCGGGAGGCCCGTCCGACCGGCCCAGTCGCGAAGGAGGGAGGTCTTGCCCGACCCGGCGGGCGCGACGACCAGCGTGAGCGGCGTCTGCACGGCGCGGTCGAGCATGTCGACGAGCCGGGGGCGCGGCACGAGGTACGCGGAGTTGACCGCGGGTCGCAGCTTCGCCTGGTAGATCGACGCGAGGCCGCGACGTCCCGGCGGGGCAGCACCGACGTCAGCCCCTGCCCTGGACTCACGTTCACGCGTCATCGGGGACCCCGCCCGTGCTTCTCCCGACAGGATAGCGCCGCCGCGTACGGTGGGCCCGTGGACCTCACCGCGGACGCCGTCGTCGCCGACCTGCGAGCCGTCGCGGACCCGCAGGCGCACCCGAACCGGCACTACGCCGGCACCGGGGAGGTGCTCGGCGTGCGGATGGGCACGCTGTTCGACGTCGCGAAGAGGTACGCCGCGATGCCGCTGGACGAGGTGCACCGCCTGCTGGACGAGCCCGCCTACGAGCCCCGGCTCGCCGCGTTCTGCGTGCTGGACTTCGCGGCCCGACGCCCACGGCTGACGGACGACGAGCGGGAGGCGCTGTACCGGACCTACCTCGACCGGCACGACCGGATCGACACGTGGGACATGGTGGACCGGTCGGCGCCGCGCGTCGTGGGGCAGTACCTGCGTGACCGCCCGCGGGAGCCGCTGTTCGAGCTCGCCCGGTCGGACGACCCGCTCCGCCGACGCACCGCGATGACCGCGCCGCTCGCCTACACGCGCCCGCCGCACCCCGCGGGCATCGCGGACCTGCTGCGCCTCGCCGAGCTCTTGCACGCGGACCCGGACCCGGTGGTGCGCAAGCCGGTGGGCATCGCCCTCAAGCATGCGGGCGGAGCCGACCCGGAGGCCGTGCGAGCGTTCCTCGACCGGATGGGCGACGGGCTGGCGGCCCCGCTGCGACGCGAGGCACGCCAGAAGCTGCCGGCCCCCTGAGCCGGAGGATCAGGCGCTGGGCGGCGCGCCGTCGTCCCCCGCGGCCCGGCCCAGGAACCCGGCGATGCGCTGCTCGAGGGCGTCCGTGGCGGCGTCCGGCAGCGCGACGATCCCCTCGAGCTCCTTCAGGGCCCGCCGGTAGGCCGACTGCCGCTCGGGCTGCGACGAGCCCTCGTCGTCGGCCAGCGCCAGCAGCTTCTTGGCACGGTCGAGGGCCTGGCGCTCGGCGGGGGAGAAGTCCGACGCGCGACGACGCCTCGCCTCCCGCTCGGCGACGTCGAACCGGACCTGCATCTCGCGCACGGCGTCGCGGTACGCCTCGAGCCGGCGCCGGTCGCGCAGCTCCTCCAGGTCGTCCGGGCGTAGGTCCTCCGCCGCCCGCCGCGCGCGGTGGAAGTCGACGGTCACCTGCTCGCGCATGTCCGACATCAAGGGGTACTCGAGGGACTTCACGGCGTCGAGCTCGTAGGCGAGCCAACGCCGCTGGGTCTCGTCGTGCGCGGCGACCGTGCGCTCGATCTCGCTGGTCAGCGCCTCGTCGTCGGCCTTGGCCGCCTGGTCGCCGGCGTGCTTGAGCCGGTACATCTCCAGCTTGTCGCGGCGCCGACGCCTGTCCCACTTCTCGATGCTCTGGACCACGCCACCGGCCAGGGGGCCGAGGAAGAAGATCAGCCACCAGTACGAGCCGGCGAAGTCCCAGAATCCGTCCACCGTCACACGCTAGCGGGCGGGGTGCCCGCTCCGTGGTCGGGGGCGCTGCCCGCCGGGGAGCGGTCTACGCTGGGGGACGTCAACCCAGCACCGCCGCGGGCGAACTGCGGTCTCGGGCTACGACATCCAGCCCGGACCTGACCGCACGGTGCCCGCGAGCCCCCGTCTGAAGGAGCACCCGTGGCAAGCATCGAAGCCGTTGGAGCACGCGAGATCCTCGACTCGCGCGGCAACCCCACCGTGGAGGTGGAGATCGCGCTGGACGACGGCACGTTCGCCCGCGCGGCGGTCCCCTCGGGCGCCTCGACCGGCGCGTTCGAGGCCGTCGAGCGCCGCGACGGCGACAAGGGTCGCTACCTGGGCAAGGGCGTCGAGGGCGCGGTCAACGCCGTCATCGACGACATCGCCCCCGAGCTCATCGGCTACGACGCCGAGGAGCAGCGCATCATCGACCAGACGCTCATCGAGCTGGACGGCACCCCGAACAAGGCCAAGCTGGGCGCCAACGCGATCCTCGGCGTCTCGCTCGCCGTCGCGAAGGCCGCCGCGAAGTCGGCCGGCCTCGACCTGTTCCGCTACGTCGGCGGCCCCAACGCGCACGTGCTGCCCGTGCCGATGATGAACATCCTCAACGGCGGGTCCCACGCGGACTCGACCGTGGACTTCCAGGAGTTCATGATCGCCCCGATCGGCGCGAGCACCTTCAAGGAGGCCCTGCGCTCGGGCACCGAGGTCTACCACGCGCTCAAGGGCGTGCTGAAGGCCAAGGGCTACTCCACGGGCCTCGGCGACGAGGGCGGCTTCGCCCCCGACCTGCCGTCGAACGTCGCCGCGCTCGACCTCATCCTCGAGGCGATCGAGAAGGCCGGCTTCACCGCGGGCACCGACATCGCCATCGCGATGGACGTCGCCGCGACCGAGTTCTTCAAGGACGGGGCGTACCGCTTCAAGAACGGCGAGACGCACTCGACCGAGGACATGATCAAGCTCTACGAGAGCATGGTCGCCAACTACCCGATCGTGTCCATCGAGGACCCGCTGTCCGAGGACGAGTGGGGCGCCTGGACGCAGTTCGTCTCCGAGGTCGGCGACAAGGTCCAGGTCGTCGGCGACGACCTGTTCGTCACGAACCCCGAGCGCCTCGCCCGCGGCATCCAGGAGAAGGCCGCCAACTCGCTGCTGGTCAAGCTCAACCAGATCGGCACGCTCACCGAGACGCTGGACGCCGTCACGCTGGCGCAGCGCAACGGCTACACCACGATGACCTCGCACCGCTCCGGCGAGACCGAGGACACCACCATCGCCGACCTGTCCGTCGCGACCAACGCCGGCCAGATCAAGACCGGTGCCCCCGCCCGCGGCGAGCGCATCAACAAGTACAACCAGCTCCTGCGCATCGAGGAGGCCCTGGACGACGCCGGCCGCTACGCCGGTCGTTCCGCCTTCCCGCGCTTCCAGGGCTGACAACCGGGAACGCTGCTCGACGACGACGGCCGGTCGCCCCCGCACGGGGCTGCCGGCCGTCGTCGTCCCGCGATGCAGTCCCGGCCGCGCCGAGGTAGTCAGCACTTCCTCGGAGGCTTCCTCGCGGGCGCGCCGACGACGGTCCCCGGACGGGGAGGTGCGGCTCGGCAGAATCGGGGCGTGCCTGCTCGTCGCCCGACCTCGCCCGCCGCCCGCCGTCCGGCGTCGCGGCCCTCGGGGGCGCGCGGCGGGTCCGCGCGGCCCACGACGACGTCGAACGGGTCGGTGGGCACGAAGCCCAAGGCACCCGCGAAGGGCTCGAAGAGCACGGGCGCGAGCAAGGGCAAGATCCCCGGCGCGGCGAAGGGGTCCGGCAAGAGCCCCGGCAAGGGCACGGCGAGCTCGCGGCGCGGGTCGCGTCGTCCCGCCGGGCCGGCGCGCGAGGACCGGCGGCGCAGCCGCTACGGGCTGGTGCTGCCCGAGGTGCTCACCGTCCGCCTCGTCGTGCTGTCGGTGGTGGTGCTGCTCGCGGTGGTGCTGCTGCTGCCCACGGTGCGTGGCGCGATGCAGCAGTCGCACGAGCTGGACCGTCTGCGCGCGGAGCTGGCGCAGAACCAGGCCGAGCGCGACCGCCTGGAGGTGGAGCTCGGGCGCTGGGAGGACCGTTCGTACGTCGAGGAGCAGGCGCGGTCGCGGCTCAGCTTCGTCATGCCGTCCGACAAGGTGTGGCGGGTGGTCGACCCGGACGCGGTGGGAGGCGACGACGTCGACCCCGTGACGGGAGAGGCCGTGGACGCCGGGCCGGTGGGCACGGCGACGGGGGCGAGCGTGCCCTGGTACCAGTCGGTCTGGGAGTCGGTGCAGGTCGCGGACGGGCCGGCGGCGACCCCGGCCGACGACCCGGTGCCCACGCCGAGCGGGTCGCCGAGCCCGGGACCGTCCGAGGACCGCTGACCGCCGTCAGCGCCCGGCGCGGTACCCCAGCCTGGCCGAGATCCCGGCGGCGGCGTCCAGCACGACGGGTACCAGCGCGTCCACGCGCGGCGGCGGCATGTACGGGCGGGTCGCCGAGACGCTGACGGCCGCGGCGATGGCGCCGGACGCGTCCCGCACGGGGGCGGCGACGCACAGGACGCCTGGCTCGTTCTCCTCGAGGTCGAGCGCGACCCCGCGCCGCGCGGAGGCCTCCATGACGGCGACGAACCCGTCCGCGGTCAGCACCTCGGCCTCCGGCGTCGGGGAACCGG
The DNA here is from genome assembly GCA_023241745.1 of Isoptericola peretonis. Classification (GTDB taxonomy): domain Bacteria; phylum Actinomycetota; class Actinomycetes; order Actinomycetales; family Cellulomonadaceae; genus Isoptericola; species Isoptericola peretonis. Next base: position 257,283 of record JALQCY010000004.1, read on the forward strand.
AGCCCACGCGTCGCTCGGCGAGGAACTGGTCGCGCCAGCGGTCGGGGCGGTCGAGCAGCAGCGCCTTGCCGATCCCGGTGCGGGTCAGCGGCATGCGGTGACCGATGCGCGACCGCATCGGCGCCCCGCGCGTCCCGGGGAGCTTGTCGAGGTAGAGCACCTGACCGCGGTCCTCGATCGCGAGGTGCACGGTGTCGGAGACCCGCGCGGCGAGCTCTTGGAGCGGGGCGGCCGCGACGGCGGCGACCGGGTTCTCCTGAAGCGCCTGGTACCCGAGCTCGATGAGTGCCGGACCGAGCGCGTGCCGCCCGTCGTCGAGGCGGCGCAGGTAGCCGGCGGCCACGAGCTGCTGCAGCAGCCGGTGGGTGGTGCTACGGCCGACGCCCGTGGTCGCCACGACGTCGCGCAGCCGCTCGTGCCCGCGGGCCACGGCGTCCACGACGGCGAGGCCGCGCGCCAGCGTCTGCGTGCCCGGGGCCACAGGAACGGGCACAGGAACGGGCACGGGGGCGGCGCGCGACGTCCGGCGCGGCGGCAGCGGGCTCGTCGAGGACACGGCAGCACGGTATCCCGATTATCGGGACGCGGTTCCCTGTGCCGGGGCCCGGTCCTAACGTCCTGGGTCATGGCCGACGACGCCCCTCGACGCGACGCCGCGCTGGTCGCCCTCGACTGGGGGACCACCGCGTTCCGCGGCTGGCTGCTGGACGGCACCGGGAGGGTGCTCGACGAGGTCCGGGCCTCCGACGGCTCCCTGCGCACGTCGGCCGGGGCGCGGACCGGCGCGGAGCGGCGCTCCGCGTTCGCCGCCGCGTTCGCCCGGCTCTGCGGCGCCTGGCTCGCCGCGCACCCCGGGCTGCCGGTGGTCTGCGCGGGGATGGCGGGCAGCGACCACGGCTGGGCGGACGCCGGCTACCTGGACGTGCCGACGCACCTCGACCGGCTGGCGGACCACCTCACCCCGGTGCCCGCCACGCCCGAGGACGACGGCGCCCGCGGCGTCGTGCACCTCGTCCCCGGGCTGCGGGTCCCCGGGCCCGACCCGGACGTGCTGCGGGGCGAGGAGGTCCAGCTGCTCGGCCTGCTCGACGCGCACGACTCAGGCCGAGCCGTGCCGCCCGCCGCGGTGGTGCTGCCGGGCACGCACTCCAAGTGGGTGCGCCTCGACGGCGACCGCGTCGCCGGCTTCACCACCACGATGACCGGCGAGGTCTACGCCCTGCTGCTGCGCGACAGCGTCCTCGCGCGCCTCGCCGACGGCGACCCGGGGCCCGAGCCCTCCCGCGCCTTCGACCGCGGCCTCGACACCGAGGCGGCGCACGGCGACGACCGCGGCCTCCTCGCCCTGCTCTTCACCGCGCGGACGCTCGTGCAGGCGGGGGAGCTGCGGCCGGACGACGTGGGCGACTACCTCTCCGGGCTCCTCGTCGGCTCGGAGGTGCGGCACGCGCTGCGCGCCTCGCCGGCCGACGACGTCGCGGTGTGCGGGGCCGGCGCGACCGTCCCCCGCTACCGGCGGGCGCTCGAGCGGCACGGCGCGACCGTGCGCACCCTGGACGGGGACGTCGCGGTGCGCGGCCTGTGGCGCGTCGCCGTCGGCGCCGGCCTCGTCGCCGCCCGGCCCGCCACACGTCCCACCGTTGCGCCGCACATCCCGCCCCCGGAGGACCAGCCATGACCCCCCGCACCACCGGTCTTGTCGCCATCCTGCGTGGCGTCACACCTGTCGACGCCGTCGCCGTGGCGACCGCGGTGCTCGACGCCGGCTTCGACGCCGTCGAGGTGCCCCTCAACTCGCCCGACCCGCTGGAATCGGTGCGCCGGATACGCGCCGCCGTCGGCCTCGGCCGGCGGGTGGGGGCGGGCACCGTCCTGACCCCCGACGACGTGCGCCGCGCCGCCGACGCCGGCGCCTCTCTGGTCGTGTCGCCGAACACGCGCGCCGACGTCGTCGCCGAGACCGTCCGCCTCGGGCTCGAGAGCTACCCGGGCGCCGCGACGCCCACCGAGGCGTTCGCCGCGCTGGACGCCGGTGCGACCGCCGTGAAGATCTTCCCCGCCGCGACGGTCGGGGTGTCCGGGATGCGCGCGTGGGCGAGCGTGCTGCCCACGGGCGCGCGCCTCGTGCCCGTCGGCGGCGTCGACGAGAGCACGCTGGGTGCGTGGGCCCGTGCGGGGGCCGACGGCGCCGGGATCGGCACGTCCCTCTACCGCCCGGGCGACGGCGCCCCGGCGGTCGGGGCACGGGCGGCCGACCTCGTCCGCACCTGGGCCGAGCACGCCCGGTAGCCCGCACCGCTCACGCCTCACGACAGCACCCGTCGGACCCGCAGCGACCACGCCGAGAAGGAACCCGTGAAGATCACCTCGTTGACGACCTACGTCGTCCCGCCCCGCTGGCTGTTCCTCAAGATCGAGACCGACGCCGGCATCGTCGGCTGGGGGGAGCCCGTCATCGAGGGGCGGGCCGCCAGCGTGGCGGCCGCCGTCGAGGAGCTGGCCGACTACCTGGTGGGGAAGGACCCGCGCCGCGTCGAGGAGCACTGGACGGTGCTGTACCGGTCCGGCTTCTACCGCGGCGGCGGCATCCACATGAGCGCGCTCGCCGGCATCGACCAGGCCCTGTGGGACATCACCGGCCGGGCGCACGGCGCGCCGGTGCACGAGCTGCTGGGCGGGCGGGTGCGCGACCGCATCAAGGTCTACTCGTGGATCGGGGGTGACCGGCCCGACCAGACGGCGGCGGCCGCCCTCGCCGCCGTCGAGCGCGGGTTCACCGCGGTGAAGATGAACGGCCCGGAGGAGCTGCAGTACCTCGACACGCGGGACAAGGTCGAGCGGGTCGTGGCGAACGTGGCGGCCGTCCGCGAGGCCGTCGGGCCCGACGTCGGCATCGGCGTCGACTTCCACGGCCGGGTGCACCGGCCGATGGCGCGCGTGCTGCTCGAGGCGCTGGCGCCGTACCACCTGATGTTCGTCGAGGAGCCGGTGCTGTCCGAGCACGTCGACGGGATCGCGGACCTGCTGCGCGCCTCGGCGACCCCGATCGCGCTGGGGGAGCGGCTCTTCTCCCGGTGGGACTTCAAGGACGTCATCACCTCGGGCGTCGTCGACGTGATCCAGCCCGACCTGTCGCACGCCGGCGGCATCACCGAGGTGCGCAAGATCGCGGCGATGGCCGAGGCCTACGACATCGCCGTCGCCCCGCACTGCCCGCTCGGGCCGATCGCGCTGGCCGCCTGCCTGCAGCTCGACGCCGTGGCGTACAACGCGGTGATCCAGGAGCAGAGCCTCGGCATCCACTACAACACCGGCAACGACCTGCTCGACTACGTCGTCGACCCCTCCGTCTTCGCCTACTCCGAGGGCATGGTCGACATCCCGCGCGGCCCCGGCCTCGGCATCGAGGTGGACGAGGACTACGTGCGCGAGCGGGCCGCCGTCGGGCACCGCTGGCGCAACCCCGTGTGGCGGCACCCGGACGGCTCGGTCGCCGAGTGGTGACCTGACCTTCACCTGACGGCCTGCGACGCTTCATCGCGGGGTCCGCGCCCGGACACCCGTGGCGGGTCGGATGCAAGGGTCCGTCCCGCCCGTCCGTGGAAGGTCCTCATGCGCCCGATCCGTTCCCGCACGCTGCCCGTTCTCACGCTCGCCGCCGTCCTGGCGGGCCTGGCCGCCCCGGCGGTCACGTCCGTCGCCGCTCCCGCGGAGACCGCCCGGGCCGAGCACGGCCGCCCGGCCCCCGGCGACCCGGCCTGGGTGGCGTCGCACACGGTCGGCACCGAGCGGCTCGCGCCGGGCGTCGAGCTGCTCACGCTGCGCTGGGGCGCCACCGCCGCCGACGACCGGTGGACGGTGCTGGTGTACCTGCCGCCCGAGCCGGACGGCCCGCTCGCGAAGGGCAGCATGGCCCTGGGCCCGGAGGCGACGGCCCGCCGGGCGGAGGCCGCGCTGCGTGACGCGGGCTTCGTGCCGGACGTCGAGCGGATCGACGTCCCGGCGTTCGCGGACTCGCCCGCCGGCGCGCTCGGCTGGACGGTCAAGGTGGGGTCGTACGACACCGACGCGCGGGCGCGCGAGGCGTTGGCGCGGCTCCGCGCGGCCGGGTTCGCCGGCGGCACCCGGTACACCGCGCAGGACGGCGCCGACCCGGACGCCCCGCAGGCGGCGTACGTGGTGCGGGTCGACCTGGACGACTTCGACGGCGAGCTCGTGGCGGAGCACGGCGAGGCGCTCAACGGCGGCGAGCGCGTCTCGGACACGGTCGCGCGGACCGGGGCGGTCGCCGGCATCAACGCCCAGTGGTTCTACGACAACGCTCCCGCGGGCCTGTACGTCAAGGACGGCCGGCTCCTCGGCTCGGCGACGCAGGGCCGCGGCGGTGTCCTGGTGCGGGACGGCGGCCGCAGGGTGGACGTCGACGCGTACACGAGCCGGGTGCTCCTCACGGCGCGGGGCGAGTCCGTCGAGGTGGACGCGGTGAACCGGATCCCGGGCAAGGTCACGAACTGCGGAGGCGTCGGCGACGACACGCCGACCCTGGCGCCGCAGCACGACCTGGTGTGCACCGACTCCTCGGAGCTGGTGAAGTTCACGCCCGAGTTCGGGCAGGTGCCCTCCGGTGCCGGGGCGGAGGCCGTGCTCGACCGCCGCGGGCGGGTCCTGGACGTCAACGCCCGTCGGGGGGCGGCCGTGCCCGCGGGCGGGTCCACCGTCCAGGCGATCGGGGAGTCCGCGCAGTGGCTGACGGACCATGTGCGCGTCGGCCAGGTCGTGCGGCTGAGCGAGAGGGTCGAGGACTCGCGGGGCCGGAGGGTGGCGCTGACGCCGGACACGACGATCCTGCAGGTGGGGCCCACGCTGGTGGACGACGGGAAGGTGGCGGTGAACGCCCGCGCCGACGGCCTCTTCCGCGAGGACGGCAACCCGACCTTCACCTACAACTGGGTGCTGCGCTCCAACCCGCGCTCCGCCCTGGGCGTCGACGACCAGGGCCGGCTGCTGCTCTCCGTCGTCGACGGGCGGCAGGCCGGCTACAGCGAGGGGCTGTCGATCGCGGACCACGCGCAGCTGCTGTGGCGGCTCGGCGCGGTCGAGGCCCTCAACCTCGACGGCGGCGGGTCCAGCGCCCTGGCCACGCCGGACGGCGTCGTGAACCGGCCGTCGGACGCCGCCGGGCAGCGCTACCTCGGCAACGCGCTGCTGCTCGTCCCGTAGCGGGGCCGGCGCGGGGGAGAATGGGGGCTGCCCGCCCGCGAACGCCACCCGAGGAACCGTCGTGACCGACCAGCCCGCCACCCTCCCCGACGACCCGACCGTCGTCACCGACCGTGACCTCGAGGTCCTGGCCGAGCAGCTGGGGCGCGAGCCACGCGGCGTCGTGGGCATCGCCGCGCGGTGCGTGTGCGGCCGCCCGCTCGTGGTGCGCACGGCGCCCCGCCTGCCGGACGGCACGCCGTTCCCGACGACGTACTACCTCACGCACCCGGGCGCCGTCGCCGCCGCGTCGCGCCTGGAGGCGCAGGGCGTGATGAGGGAGATGACGGAGCGGCTCGGTGTCGACGAGGAGCTCGCCGCCGCGTACCGCCGCGCGCACGAGCACTACCTGGCCCGGCGCGCCGAGCTGGGGCAGGTCGAGGAGATCGACGGCATCTCCGCCGGCGGCATGCCCACCCGCGTCAAGTGCATCCACGTGCTCATGGGGCACGCGCTCGCCGCCGGCCCGGGCGTCAACCCGCTCGGCGACGAGGCGCTCGCGCTGGTCAGCGACCAGTGGCGCCCCGACCGCTGCACCTGCTGACCATGTCCTTTCGACCGCCGAGCATGCGGTCCCGGCCCGTCGCGGCCCGCGGACGGGCCCTGATCACATGCTCGGCGCGCGGGAAGCGCGGGGTCGGTGGCGGGTGAGAGGGTGACCGCGTGACCGAACGCCCCACCCTCTCCACCTCCGATACCCGCGTCGCCGCGATCGACTGCGGCACCAACTCCATCCGCCTCCTCGTCGCCGACGTCGGCCCCGACGGCACGCTCGTGGAGGTCGACCGCCGCCTGCGCATCGTGCGGCTGGGCCAGGGCGTGGACCGCACCGGCGAGCTCGCGCCGGAGGCCCTGGCGCGCACGCTGGAGGCGTCGCGCGACTACGCCGAGGTGATCGCGGAGACGGGGGCCTCCCGCGTGCGCTTCGTGGCGACGTCGGCCACCCGGGACGCGCGCAACCGGCAGGAGTTCGCCGACGGCGTGCGCGCCGCGGTCGGCGTCGAGCCGGAGGTCGTCTCGGGCCGCGAGGAGGCCGAGCTGTCGTTCCGGGGCGCGACGGCGGGGGTCGCCGCGCAGCACGACGGGCCGTACCTCGTCGTGGACCTCGGCGGCGGCTCCACCGAGCTGGTGCTCGGCACCACCACGCCCGACGCGGCGCTGTCGCTCGACGTCGGGTCGGTGCGCCTCACCGAGCGGCACCTGCACTCCGACCCGCCCACGCCGGCCGAGATCGAGGCCGCACGGGCCGACGTCCGTGCCGCGCTCGACCGCGCGGCGCAGACCGTCCCGTTCGGCCGGACTTCCACGCTGGTCGGCCTCGCCGGCTCGGTCACGTCGGTGACGGCGCACGCTCTCGCCCTGCCCGAGTACCGGCGCGAGGCGGTGCACGGCGCCGTGCTCGGCGTCGACCGGGTGCTCGCGGCCTGCGACGACCTGCTGCACCGCAGCCGGGCCGAGCGGCTCGCGCTGGGCTTCATGCACCCCGGCCGCGCGGACGTGATCGGCGCGGGCGCGCTGGTGTGGGCGGAGGTCGTCGCCCGGGTGCGCGACGACGTCGCCGCCGCGGGCGGCGCACTGAGGGACGTCGTCACCAGCGAGAGCGACATCCTCGACGGCATCGCGCTCTCCCTCGCCTGACGGCGGACGCCCGGGAAGGGGACACGCACGGCGTGGCCCCTTCCGCTACTGCGCATCGCACACTAGTGTCTCTTCCGAAGCACTCGGGAGGATGGGGTCGATGGACACGACGCAGCTGCTCAAGGGGGTCCTCGACGCGGCGGTGCTCGCCGTCGTCGAGGACGACGACGGGTACGGGTACGACGTGGTGCGGCGCCTGCGCGCCCGAGGGCTCGACGACGTGGGCGACGCCTCGGTCTACGGCACCCTCCGGCGCCTCTATGCCGCCGGCGCGCTGACCAGCTACGTCGTGCCGTCGGAGACCGGCCCGCACCGCAAGTACTACGGCATCACCGCGCACGGGCGCGAGATGCTCGCGATCCAGCGCAAGGAGTGGCAGGAGTTCGCCGGGACCGTCGGCGGCCTCCTCGGGAACAGGGACGAGGCCGCGTGATGACCACCGCCGACAGCACTGGCACGACCACCACCGGCACCGCCCCCGCGCTCGGTGCCGTGCTCGACGCGCACGCCCTCGGCTACGCCCAGGCGGTCCGGCTGCGGCTCGCCGACCTCGGCCCGGAGGTCGTCGACGAGCTGACCGACGGACTGGAGGCCGACCTGGCCGAGGCGTTCACGGAGGCCACCGCACCCTTCGCCGCGGCGCGTGCGTCGTCCGGCGGCGCGGACGACGACGTCGCGCTCGATCTCGTGGCCCACTTCGGCCCCGCCTCCGACTACGCCGCCGAGCTGCGCGGGGCCGCCGGTCTGCCTGCCGCGCTGCCCGGTGTCGCGCGCCGGGGCGCGCGGCCGTCCCTCGGCGCCCGCCGCATCCTGCTGGTCGAGCGGTGGCGCAGGGCCTGGCACCCCGTGACCAGCACGCCGCAGTGGGACCGGCTGCGCGGGCTGGGTCGTGACGTCCGCCCGTTCTGGTGGGTGGCGCGCGGGTGGATCGTCGGGGCCCTGCTGGTCGCGTGGTTCACCTGGGACACGGACGGCCGGCCCTCGCTCGTCCCGGAGCGGACGGGGGAGCTGCTCGTCATGGGCGCCTGCGCGCTCGTGAGCGTGCAGTGGGGCCGGGGTCGCTGGCTCCCGCGCCGGTGGGCGCCCCGTCTCACGGTGGCCGCGACGGCTGCGGCGGTGCTGATGGTGCCCGCCGTGGCGAGCGCGACGCACGACGAATACGTGTACGGCACCTCGTCCTCTGCCGGCGGCTACGACCAGGGCTACGCGGCCGGGCGCGACGACGCGCTGACCGTGGGCTACGACGACGGGTCGGGCGTCCCCGGCGACGACGGCGTGTGGGTGGACGGCATGCAGGTGTCCAACCTCTTCGCCTACGACGCGAACGGCGACCCGATCAAGGACGTGCAGCTCTTCGACGACCGGGGCCGCCCGGTGCGGACGGTGACGACGGACGGCGACGAGCAGGCGTGGACGGTGCCCGACGTCGAGGGCACGTGGTACTTCCGCCCGGCCACGGCCGACGACGGCAGGCAGCGGTGGAACGTCTACCCGATGCGCGCGGTGCCGGAGGAGGGCATGGAGTGGTCCGAGGACGGCGGCGCCTGGCAGCCTCAGGTGGGGGTGCAGCCGGAGGAGATGCCGTGGCCGTTCCTCAAGGCGCCGACGTCGTTCGGCGCGGCCACGCCCGAGCCGTCGCCCCAGCCGTCGTCCGGACCGTCGCCGTCCCCCTCGGCGAAGCCCGAGGGGAAGCCTTCGCCGGCGTCGCGGGCCGAGGTGCCGCCTCCGGGCGCGACCGAGACGTCGGCGGCCGCGGCCCGCTGACCTGCAGGTCCACGGCGGGGCGGCCGGTCGCCCGCCTCGCCGACGGGTGCCCGGGGCCGCCTCGTGGACGCCCCGACTGCGAGCCCCCGAGGCGGTCGTAGAATGGTGTTCATGCCTCAGAACGTTCTGTCGTCGGACACGCATGTCCAGGACGCGCCCGCAGCGGCGCCGCGGCCCCGTAAGGTTCCCCGCATCGTCGTCCTCGGCGGTGGGTCCGTCGGCCTCTACGTGGCGCGTCGTCTGCGCCGCAAGCTCGGCAAGCGCGAGGCGGCGATCGTCGTCGTCGACCCCCGGCCGTACATGACGTACGCGCCGTTCCTGCCGGAGGCGGGCGCGGGCTCGATCGACGCGCGTGACGTCGTCGCCCCCCACCGCATCGCGCTCAAGGGCGTGGACGTGCTGCAGGGCCTGGTCAACCACATCGACCACGCCGGGCACAAGGTCACGATCCACCCCGAGGAGGGGCCGGACTACGAGGTCTCCTACGACCAGCTCGTCGTCGGCCTCGGATCGGTGTCCCGCACCCTGCCCATCCCGGGCCTCGCCGAGAACGCGATCGGCTTCAAGAACGTGGAGGAGGCCATCGCGGTCCGCAACCACGTGCTCAACCGCATGGACGTCGCGTCCTCCACCTGGGACGCCGACCTGCGCAAGCGGATGCTGACCTTCACCTTCGTGGGTGGCGGGTTCGCGGGCATCGAGGCCCTCGCCGAGATCGAGGACATGGCGCGGTACGCCACCCGCAACTACCCGACGATCGACGTCGACGACCTGCGCTTCGTCATGATCGAGGGCACGGGCCGCATCCTGCCCGAGGTCTCGGAGCCCATGGGTCTGTGGGCGCTCGACGAGATGAAGAAGCGTGGCATCGAGTTCCACCTCAACACGTTCCTGTCGTCGTGCGTCGACGGGCACGTGGTGACCTCGACGGGCGTCGAGTTCGACACCGAGACCATCGTGTGGACCGCAGGCGTCAAGGCGAACCCGGTCATCAAGGAGGAGTCCGACCTCCCGTTCGACAAGCTCGGCCGCGTCATCGTCAAGCCGACCCTGCAGGTCGCGACGGAGGACGGCGAGATCGTCCCCGACGCGTGGGCCGCGGGCGACTGCGCCGCCGTGCCGGACGTGCTCAACCCGGGCCAGTTCTGCCCGCCGAACGCGCAGCACGCGATCCGCGAGGCCACCAAGCTCGCCGACAACATGATCGCCGTGCTGAAGGGCGAGCAGCCCGAGGACTACAGCCACAAGAGCGTCGGCGTGGTCGCCTCCCTCGGCCTGTACAAGGGTGTCGCGGAGCTGTTCGGCTTCCTCAAGCTGCGCGGCCCGCTCGCGTGGCTGGCGCACCGCGGCTACCACGTCATGGCGATGCCGACCGGCAATCGTAAGGTGCGCATCCTGATCGGCTGGGTCGGCCAGTTCATCATGGGCCGCGAGATCGTCTCGCTCGGTTCGCTGCACGACCCGCGTGACGAGTTCCGCAAGGCCTCCGTGCCGCCCAAGCAGCCGGGCCAGAAGGTGGAGCAGAAGGCCGAGTCGTCAGCCGCGCGCGCCGAGAAGGGCTGACCTCCCTCCTTGCCGAGATAGAGAAGGCGACGGCCCCCGTAGCCCAACTGGCAGAGGCAGCCGGCTTAAACCCGGCCCAGTCCCGGTTCGAACCCGGGCGGGGGCACCTCAGCGCGTCATCTCGGCGGTGACTTCGGCGCCCGCGTGCCGGAACGCGTCGACGACGCGGCGCACGGCGAGCCGCTCCGCACGGTCGGGGCGCAGCACGGTGGAGATGTGCCGGGCGGACGCGATGTCCGCCAGCTCGCGCAGCACCAGGCCGGCTCCCGTGGGGGTGGTGAAGCGGGGCAGGACGGCGACCTGGTCGCCGGCGGCGACGAGGGACTCGATGAGGCGGTTGTCGCGCAGCCGTTGGGTGACGCGCACCTGGGCCGCGGCGGCCTGCTCGACGGCGAGCCGCACGGAGTCGAAGGGGTACCCCAGGGGCACGCCGATCCAGTCGACGTCCACGAGGTCGCTCGGCCGCACCCGGGGCAGTCGCGCGAGCGGATGGCCGGTGGCCATCGCGATGTCGAGGGGCTCGCGGGCCAGGGGCACCACGGTCAGGCCCTCGGCTCCCGCCGGTCGCACGCTGGTGAGCGAGTGCGCGACGACGACGTCGTGGTCCGCCGCGAGCGGCCCGTACTCGGCCTCCGCGATGTCGACGTCGGCGCACTGCAGCGTGATCGCGCTGCCGTCGAGGTCGGCCATGACGCGGGGGAGCAGGAACGTCGCGGCGCTGGCCAGCGCCGCCACGGTGACCGTGCCCGACGGCTCGCCCTGGAACGCGTCCCAGCGCGCCTGCACCTGCGCGAGGGCGGCCGCCACTGCCGTGCCTCCCTCGGCGAGCACCCGGCCGGCCTCGGTGAGGCGCAGACCGCGACCCGCCGCCTCGACGAGCGGGGTGCGCAGCTCGCGCTGGGCGGTGCGCAGCTGCTGCGACACCGCCGACGGCGTGCGGTGGGTGGCGCGGGCGACGGCGGTCACGCTGCCGCGGTCGGCGAGCTCGCGCAGGAGCTCGAGATGCCGGACGTCCATGAAGCCAGCCTACAAACATGGTGAAGCAACTTTCGCTTGTCCTTCAGGATCATGGGGGTGAGGCTGGGCGCATGCCCGCCCGTCACCGGCTCCTCGCCGCGCTCGTCGCCCTCCTGTGGGGGCTGAACTTCATCGCCATCGACGCGTCGCTGCAGCACTTCCCGCCGATGTTCCTCGTGGCGCTACGGTTCGCGCTCATCGCGATCCCCACGGTCCTGCTCGTGCCGTGGCCCGACGTGCCCGTGCGCTGGGTGGTCGGCTACGGGCTCGGGTTCGGCGCCCTGCAGTTCCTGTTCCTCTACTGGGGCATGGCGGCGGGGATGCCCGCCGGGCTGGCGTCGCTCGTGCTGCAGATGTCCGGCCCCTTCACGGTGCTGCTCGGCGCCACGTTCCTGCGCGAGCGCGTGAGCGGGCGGCAGGTGCTCGGCATCCTCGTGGCGGTCGGCGGGCTCACCCTCGTGGCGTGGCAGCAGGCAGAGAGCGCCACCGTGGTGCCGTTCCTGCTCACGCTGGCCGGCGCCTTCGGCTGGGCGATCGGCAACATCTGCAACCGGCAGGCCAAGCCGACCAGTCCGTTGCGCCTCACGCTGTGGATGTCGGTGGTGCCCCCGCTGCCGATGCTCGCGCTGTCGCTCTTCGTCGAGGGGCCGGAGGAGATCGCCCGCTCGCTCACGTCGTGGGACGACCCGGCGGCGGTCGGCGCCGTCGTCGGCCTCCTGTACACGGTGGTGGTCGCCACGGTGCTGGGCTCCGGCGTGTGGACCTGGCTCATGGCCCGTCACCCGGCGGGGGTGGTGGCGCCCTTCTCCATGCTCGTGCCGGTGGTCGGCATGACTGCGGCCTGGCTGATGCTCGGCGAGAGGGTGACACCCCTCGAGGGGGTCGGGGCGGTGCTCGTCGTCGGGGGCGTGCTCTTCGGCAGCACCCGCGCGCGTCGTCTTCTGCCGTCAGCAGAACGGGCGTCCGCGGCACCGTTGACGGAGCCGTCGGGTGCCGGGCGCGGGTAGCGTCGTCGGCATGACGGCGGACACGCGGGTCGGCACGGCGACCGAGGTGCAGCACGTGCGCGAACCCCTGCTGCGCCACCTCGTGGGCGCGATCCTGCGCCGCGCGCGGCTGCGCCAGGGCCGCACCCTGCAGGAGGTGGCCGGCGCCGCACGCATGTCCACGGCGTACCTGTCGGAAGTGGAGCGTGGGCGCAAGGAGGCGTCGTCCGAGGTGCTCGCCGCCGTGTGCGCGGCCCTCGGCATCCGGCTCGTCGACCTCGTCGCCCAGGCGCACGACGCGCTCGCCGCGACCGTCGAGCAGCAGCAGCGGGTCCGGGTGCTCACCTCCGTGCGCGACCGGTCGCCGTCGTCGGCCCGGCACGTGCGCTCGGCGCCGACGTCGGACGTCGTCGCCCTCGCGGCCTAGGGCTACCGTCGGGCGGCATGGAGTTCTTCTGCTATCACCGTGACCGTGCCGGATCGAGGGAGCTGCGCGAGGCGCTCAACGACGAGCACCTGGCCTACATGGACCGGTTCGCGGACGGGATGATCGCTCGGGGGCCGACGACGACGGACGGCGGCGAGACTCTGACGGGCAGCGTGCACGTGCTCGACCTGCCCGGCCCGGAGGCCGCCCGGGCGTTCGCGTTCGAGGAGCCCAACTATCAGGCGGGCGCCTACCGCGACGTGCTGCTGCGCCGCTGGCGCAACACTCTCGGCCGCACCATGGACGACTACCCGGGCGGGCCGGACGGCGATCCCCGCTTCCTGGTCCTCGGCCTCGGGTGGCGGGGGACCGGCGAGCCGCTCGTGGCGGCGAGCACCGGGGCCGGCCTCGTCGCGGCGGGGCCGCTCCTGTCCGACGACGGCGCCGTCGTCGTCGGCGCCGTCGCACTGGTCGAGGCCGGCGGGCCCGTCGACGCACGCCGGGTGCTGGTCGCGGACGACTACACGGACGTCGAGGTCCACGACTGGCACTTCGGCGGGCGCCCCAGGGTCGCGTCCTAGGCCGCGGCGCGCGCCGACAGCTTGCGCGAGGTGACGACGGCGTCCGCGACGCCGTAGTCGACCGCGTCGCGCGCGGACAGGATGAGGTCACGGTCGGTGTCGGCTCGCAGGCGTTCCACCGTCTGCCCGGTGTGCCGGGCCAGGAGCTGCTCCGTCTCGGACCGCAGGCGTAGCACCTCGCGCGCCTGGATGGCCAGGTCCGAGACGGTGCCCTGCCCCTGGGCGGACGGCTGGTGCAGCAGCACGCGCGAGTGCTCCAGCACGGTCCTCCTGCCGGGCGTGCCGGCGGAGAGCAGCACCGCCGAGGCGGACGCCGCCTGGCCCATGCAGGTGGTCGCGACGTCGCAGCGCACGTACTGCATGGTGTCGTAGATCGCCGTCATCGCGGTGGCGGAGCCGCCGGGGGAGTTGATGTACAGGCCGATCTCCTGCTCGGGCGACTCGGACTCGAGGTGCAGCAGCTGCGCCATGACGACGTTCGCCACGCCGTCGTCGATCTCTGTCCCGAGGAAGATGATGCGGTCGCGCAGCAGGCGGCTGAAGACGTCGGAGTAGCGCTCGCCGAGCGGGGTGCGCTCGACGACGTTCGGGATCGTGTAGCTGCTCATCAGAGCCCCGCCTTCCGGCCGGCGGCGGTGGGCCGCACGTCGTCGACGGTCTCCACGATGCGGTCGACCATGCCGTACTCGAGCGCCTCGGCCGCGGTGAACCAGCGGTCACGGTCGCTGTCGGCGGCGATCTGCTCCACCGTCCGCCCGGTGTGCTGCGCGATGAGCTCGTGCATGACGCGCTTGGTGTGCTCCAGGTTCTCCGCCTGGATGGCGATGTCCACCGCGGTGCCGCCGATGCCCGCCGACGGCTGGTGCATCATCACGCGGGTGTGCGGCAGGGCGTACCGCTTGCCCTTGGTGCCGGTGGCCAGGAGGAACTGCCCCATGCTGGCCGCGAAGCCGAAGCCTACGGTCACGACGTCGTTCGGCAGCAGCCGCATGGTGTCGTAGATGCCGAGCCCGGCGGAGACGGAGCCGCCGGGGGAGTTCACGTACAGCGCGACGTCGGACCGGGGGTCCTCCGCCGACAGGAGCAGGAGCTGGGCCACGACGCGGTTGGCGACCGCGTCGTCGATCTCGGTGCCGATCACCACGATGCGCTGGTGCAGCAGCCGGGCGGTGAGCTGGTCGTCGAAGGCGGGTGAGGGAGGCGGTGTCGGTGTGCTCATGGCCCCACCGTCCGACGACGGCGCGCTCGGCGGGAGGTTTCTCTGCCCGCAGCGCATCTGCCCACGGCAGACAGGTGCTACGTCGAGCGCTTGTAGGCGTCGAGGTCGGCGTTGAGGCGCTCGACGAGGTCGGCGAGGCGGACCCGGTCCTCCGGCGCCCAGTCCGCCAGCACCTCGGTGTAGGTGGTGGCGCGCCGGCGGCGCTGCGCCCGTAGGGCATCGCGGCCGCCGGCGGTGGCGGTGACGACGACGGCGCGGCCGTCGTGCGGGTCGCGGGAGCGCTCCACATGGCCGGCGCGCTCCAGCGCCACGACCTGGCGGGTCACCGTGGAGGCGTCGATGCCGAGCCGGTCGGCGAGGGCCTGCACCCGCTGGGGGCCGCCGTCGCGCAGCGCGTGCAGCAGCAGGTACCCGGAGCGGTCGAGGTCGTGGCCCCCCGTGCGTGCGGTGGTGGCGGCGGTGGTGCGCTCGGCACGACGGAGCAGCTGGGCGAGGCCGAGCTCCACGCGCGCGAGCACGTCGGGGTCCACATTGTTTCCTCGAGCAGCGGTCATAGGTGTATCCTACAGGCAATTACCTGCATCATGCAGGTATCTCGGAACTGGAGTTGAGGAGCTCGTGGCAGGCACGCGCAACGAACCGAACAAGACCGCCATCTACGCCACCGCGCTGACGGCGTTCTTCGCCATCGCCGGCATCGCCGTCGTCGACCCGATCCTGCCGATCATCGGCGAGGAGATCGGCGCCACCACCTGGCAGATCGAGCTGCTGTTCACCGCATACATCGCGGTGATGGCGGTGGGCATGATCCCGGCCGTGCTGGCCACCGGGAAGTTCGGGTACAAGAAGATCCTCGGCGCCGGCGTCACCCTCGTCGCGATCGCCGCGATCCTCGCCGCGCTGAGCACCTCCATCGGCCAGCTCGCGGCCCTGCGCGGCCTGTGGGGGCTGGGCAACGCGATGTTCTTCGCCACCGCCATGGTGCTGCTCGTCTCGCTCGCCAACGACCGCGAGTGGGTGGTCGGCATCTTCGAGACCTGCGTGGGCCTCGGGTTCGCCGTCGGGCCCCTCATCGGCGGTCTGCTCGGCAGCATCAGCTGGCGGGTGCCGTTCTTCGCCTGCGGCCTGTTCATGGTCGTCGCGCTGGCGGTGTCGGTCACGAGGCTCAAGGACCCGGCCACCAAGCCCTCGCAGCTGCACGTCGGCCAGGTCTTCGCCGTCTTCCGCAAGCCCGCGTTCCTCGCGCTCGCCGCCGTGACCGCCGCCTACAACTTCGTCTTCTTCGTCATCCTCGGGTACACACCGATCTTCCTCGGGCTCGACGTCGTCCCGCTGGGACTCGTCTTCACCGCCTGGGGCCTCGGCCTCGCGTTCGGCATCCTCGTCGTAGGGCACCGGCTCGCCCACGCGATCGGCGCCGTGCAGACCCTCGGCGTCGCCGTCGGCGGGGTGCTCGTCATGACCCTCCTGCTCGCGCTCGGCCTCCCCACGCCGGCCTCGATCGTCGTGCTCGTCGTCGCCGGCGTGTTCATGGGCGTCGCCAACGCGATCCTCACCGACCTGAGCCTCGCGCTGGGCGACCCCGACCGTCGCGTCACGACGGGCGCCTTCAACCTCGTGCGCTGGGGCTTCGCCGCCCCCGCCCCGGTCATCGCGGGGCTGCTGCACCCCGTGGGCGCCTCCGCCCCGTACTGGGTCGCGGTGGGCGTGCTCGCCGTCGGCGTCGTCGTCTTCCTGCTCACCGCGCACCGGATGGCCGGGCAGCTCGGCGAGCGCGTGCTGTGGTCGCGGTGGAACCGCGCCGCCCGCGCCGTCGAGGGCACGCCCGAGGAGGCCGTGTCCGAGCTGTGAGGCGGTCGTCCTTTCGGACGATGCGGGCGGGAACCGGCGGAGCGTATCGTCCGTTCAGTCCTGCGTCACGACAGCGGAGTCGTGCACCACCTGCCGACCGCCCGACTGGAGTGAGCGTGTTCCGACTTGCCCGCCTGTCCCTGGCGAACCGCGCCGTCGTCGCCCTCGCGACGATCGCGATCTTCGTCTTCGGAGTGATGAGCCTGGGCTCCCTCAAACAGGAGCTCATCCCGTCGCTCGAGCTCCCGGCGGGAGCCGTCGTCGCGACGTACCCGGGCGCCTCGCCCGAGGTCGTCGAGCAGCGCGTCACGGAGCCGCTGGAGGCCGCCGCCCAGTCCGTGGAGGGCATCGAGTCGATCGGCTCGACGGCGTCCACGGGCAGCTCCGTCACCACGGTGCAGTTCACGTACGGCACGGACATGGACGCGGCCGCCCAGCGCCTGCAGACCGCGGTGACGCGCGTCCAGTCGCAGCTCCCGGAGGACGTCGAGCCCCAGGTCGTCACGGGCTCGCTCGACGACCTGCCGGTCATCCAGCTCGCCGCCGCGGGCAGCCAGGACTCCGACGAGGCGGTGGACGCGGCGGAGCTCGCGGACACGGTGGAGAGCGTCGTCGTGCCGGCGCTCGAGGACGTCGACGACGTGCGGTCCGTGGCCGTGACCGGCGGCGAGACCGACCAGGTGCTGGTGGACGTCGACACGAAGATGCTCGCCGCGGCGGGCCTGACGACGCAGGACGTCGCCGACGTGCTGAAGGACAACGGCGTCGTGCTGCCCGCGGGCACCGTCACCGACGACGACGTCACCTACTCCGTGCAGGCGGGCTCGCGCATCGAGAGCGTCAAGGAGCTCAAGGCGCTCCCGCTGGTCCCGGACCCGGCCGCGGCGGGCGCGACGCCCGGCGCGGGCGACGCGACCGGCGGCACCACGGGCGAGGTGGGCGACGGCACGGGCGCGCCGCCCGAGCAGGAGGCCCCGTCGGCTCCCGAACCCGTCGCCCTCTCGGACGTCGCCACCGTGAAGGTGGTCCCCGTCGAGGCGACCTCCCACTCCCGGCTCGACGGCGAGTCGTCGCTCGGCGTCGCCATCACCAAGACCCCCGACGGCAACACCGTCGACGTCTCGCACGCCGTCCAGGACGTGCTGGACGACCTGCGGCCCGAGCTCGACGCCGCCGGCGTCACCACCGCCGTCGTCTTCGACCAGGCGCCGTTCATCGAGGAGTCCATCGAGGGGCTCGCCACCGAGGGCGGCCTCGGCCTGCTCTTCGCCGTGATCGTGATCCTCGTGTTCCTGGTCTCGCTGCGCTCCACGCTGGTGTCGGCCGTGTCGATCCCGCTGTCGCTGGCGGTGACGTTCGTCGTCATGAACGCCACCGGGTACACGCTCAACATCCTCACGCTCGGCGCCCTGACGATCTCGATCGGGCGCGTCGTCGACGACGCCATCGTCGTCATCGAGAACATCAAGAGACACCTGTCCTACGGCGAGGACAAGAAGGAAGCGATCCTCACCGCGGTGCGCGAGGTGGGCGGCGCGATCGCCGCGTCCACGATCTGCACCGTCGCCGTGTTCCTCCCCATCGCGCTGGTGGGCGGCATGGTCGGCGAGCTGTTCCGGCCGTTCGCCATGACCGTCGCGATCGCCATGCTCGCGTCGCTGCTCGTGGCCCTGACGATCGTCCCGGTGCTCGCGTACTGGTTCGTCAAGACGCCGGTGGTCGCCTCCGACCCGCAGGAGGCCGAGCGCGTCCGTGAGGCCGCCGAGGCCAAGGAGCGCCGGGGCCTGTGGCAGCGCGCCTATGTGCCGAGCCTGGCGGCGTCCCTGCGCCACCCGTGGGTGACGCTCGTCGTCGCGGTGGCCGTGCTGGGCGGCACGCTCGCGCTGGTGCCGCGCCTCGAGACCAACTTCATCGGCGACTCCGGCCAGGACACCGTCACGGTGACGCAGACCTTCGAGGTCGGCGCGTCGCTCGAGGCGCAGGACGCCGCGGCCACCGACGTCGAGGAGGCCCTCGCCGACGTGGACGCCGTCGAGAGCGTGCAGACCACGGTCGGTTCCGGCGACGCCGCGATGGCCGCCTTCATGGGTGGCGGCTCCGCACCGCAGGCGACCTTCGCGATCACGCTCGACCCGGAGGCCGACGGCGTCGAGGCGCAGACCGACATCCGCGACGCGGTCGAGCCGCTCGCCGACGGCGGCGTCACCACCGAGGTGAGCGTCTCCGGCGGTGACTCCGGCTTCGGTTCCACCACCGTGGACCTGGTCGTGCAGGCGACCGACGACGAGGCGCTGGAGACCGCCGCCCAGGAGGTCACCGACGCCGTGTCCGGGCTGGACGGCGTCGCGGAGGTCACCAACGACCTCGCCGCGGCGCAGCAGGTGGTGCAGGTGTCCGTCGACCGCGAGAAGGCGGCCGAGGCGGGCCTCACCGAGACCCAGGTCTCCGGCATCGTCTCGGGAGCCATGGAGCCCGAGCAGACCGCGGGCGAGGTGGACCTGGGCGACGGCCCGGTCGACGTCGTCGTGAAGACCGGGGACGCCCCGGCCACGCAGGGCGAGATCGAGGACCTCGAGGTGCCCACCGCGGCGGGCATGGTGCCGCTCACGGACGTCGCGACGGTCGAGCGGGTCGACGTGCCGACGTCGATCTCCCGCACCGACGGCGAGCGCTCGGCCACCGTCTCGGTCACCCCCGAGACGCAGGACGTCGGCACCCTCAGCGCCGACATCACGGCCGCGACCGACGACCTCGACCTGCCGGCCGGGGCGACCGTCGAGGTGGGCGGCGTCGCCGCCGACCAGGCGGACGCCTTCGCCGACCTGGGGCTGGCGCTGGTGGCGGCGATCGCCATCGTCTACCTGGTGATGGTCGCGACCTTCGGGTCGCTGGTGCAGCCGCTGATCCTGCTGGTGTCCGTGCCGTTCTCGGCCACCGGCGCGCTGCTGGCGCTGCTCGCGACGGACACGCCGCTGGGCGTGCCGGCCCTGATCGGCGTGCTTATGCTGGTCGGCATCGTGGTGTCGAACGCCATCGTGCTCATCGACCTCATCAACCAGTACCGGGACCCGACGAAGGGGCACCGCAGGTCGCTGGACGAGGCCGTGCGCGAGGGCGCCCGCAAGCGTCTGCGCCCGATCGTCATGACGGCGCTCGCGACGATCTTCGCGCTGACGCCGATGGCGATCGGTCTGACGGGCGGCGGGTCGTTCATCAGCCAGCCGCTGGCGCTCGTGGTCATCGGCGGGCTCATCTCCTCGACGCTGCTCACCCTGTTCGTGGTGCCGGTGCTCTACGTGCTGATCGAGCGGCGCAAGGAGCGTCGTCTCGGACGGCGGGACACGCGCGCGGTGCGCCGGGCCGAGAAGGCCGCGGCGCGGGCGAAGGAGAAGGCGGAGAAGGCCGCGGCGCTCGCCCGGATGTCGGAGGGCTCGGCCCGCGGCTCGGCGGACCCCGCCTGACCGTGCGCCCGTCGGTCCACCGGTCGGTGGACCGACGGGGCCACCGACCCGCCGGCTCCAGGTCCGTCGGCGGGAGCCCGTGGTGTTCGCGCTGCGCGCCACGGGGGAGCGGTCACTGAGCGCCTACCTGTTCCAGACCGTGGTCTTCGCCGCTCTCCTGCCCGCGGACACCCTCGCGCTGGGCGCGACCCCGGTAGCTCGGCGCTCAGGCGTCCCGGCGCTTGAGGGTCACCGCCGCGGCGACGAGCAGCACCACCGTGTAGCCCGCGAGCACCGCGTAGCCGGTCCAGGGCTCCAGCAGGACGTCCGACGACGGGCCGGTCGAGATGATCCGCTCACCGGCCACGCTGGGCAGCAGCTTGTTCACCCAGTCGGTCCACGCCGCGTCGGAGGCGGCGACGACGATCGAGAAGATGAGCGGCAGCACGAAGAAGATCGCCACCAGGGTGAAGATCGCCCCGGCGCTGTGGCGCATCAGCGCGCCCACGGCCAGGGAGAACGCGGCCACGGTCGCGAGGTAGAGCACGCAGCCGCCCAGGGCGCGCACCTGCTCGGAGTCGGACAGGTCCACCGAGAGGTTCGCGGCGTCGAGGATCGGCAGGGTCACCAGGTAGGCCACGCCGAGCGCGAGCGCGATCACCACGACGGTGGTGAGCACGATGACGACGAGCTTGGCCCACAGCGCCGGCAGCCGTCTCGGCACGGCCGCGAAGGTGGAGCGGATCATCCCCGTCGAGTACTCGTTGGTCACGATCAGCGCGGCGAGCACCGCCACGGCGAGCTGGGCGAACGAGTAGCCCAGCGTGATCACCGTGGTGCCGGACATGCCCAGCGACTGGAAGCCGGGGTCGTTGTTCATCCCCTCGGCCATCTCGGGGGTGTCGGCGGCGAGCCGCATCAGCGACGCCATCATGAGGGCGAACCCGATCATGACGACGGCGGTGATGACCACCGTCCAGACGGTGGAGCGCAGGGTGCGGAACTTGATCCACTCGGCGCGCAGCACGCGACCGAACGTCACCGGCAGCACGGCGACGGCGGGCGACGGGGAGGCGGTCTCGGTCGTGGGACGGGTGGTGGCGGTCATCGGGGTGCTCCCTCGGTCATCTCCTCGGACCGGTACTCCACGGCGTCGGCGGTGAGCTCCATGTACGCCTCCTCGAGCGTGGACGCCGTGGGGGTGAGCTCGTGCAGGACGGCGCCCGCGACGGCCGCCGTCTCGCCCACCCGGGCAGCGTCCGCCCCGGTGACCATGAGGGCTCCGTCGTCGCGCCGGGCGACCTCGGCGCCGTCGCGGCGCAGCGCCTCGGCGAGCTCGGTGGCCTGTGGTGAGCGCACCAGCACGGCACGGCGGGAGGCGCCGTCGAGCAGGTCCTGCACCGTCGTGTCCGCGAGGATGCGGCCCCTGCCGATGACGACGACGTGGTCCGCGGTGAGCGCCACCTCGCTCATCAGGTGGCTGGAGAGGAAGACCGTGCGCCCCTGGCCCGCGAGGTACCTCGCGAGGTTGCGCACCCACAGCACGCCCTCCGGGTCGAGGCCGTTGACGGGCTCGTCGAGGATCAGCGTGCGCGGGTCGCCCAGCAGCGCGACGGCGACACCGAGGCGTTGCCCCATGCCGAGGGAGAAGCCGCCCACCCGCTTGCGGGCGACGGCGCTCAGGCCGGTCAGCTCGATGACCTCGTCCACGCGGGTGGTGGCGATGCCGTGCGTGGCGGCGAGGGCCTGCAGGTGCTGGCGGGCCGTGCGGCCCGGGTGCACCGCCTTCGCCTCCAGCAGGGCGCCCACCTCGGCCAGCGGGCGCGCGTGCTGCGCGTACGGGCTGCCGTTCACGGTGACGGAACCCGCGGTGGGGCGGTCGAGCCCCATGATCATCCGCATCGTCGTGGACTTGCCGGCGCCGTTCGGGCCGAGGAAGCCCGTGACGATGCCCGGCCGCACGGTGAACGTCACGTCGTCCACCGCGAGCTTCGTCCCGTATCTCTTGGTCAGGCCGTGTGCCTCGATCATGTCGCCCCTGGATCGTCGTCTCGGGTGCCGTCGTCGTGCCGCACAGGTCCTTCCGAGCCTACGGGCCGGGCGCGGCACGCGTCACGGGGTCGGCCGGGTGATCCGGCAGGTGGGAGTAGAGGCCGCCGGCCTCGTGACCTTCCTCCGACCGTGCCGGGAACCTATCGGGACCGCGATGCGTTCCCTACGATGGATCGCACGGCCAGCGACCCGGCACTGCGCGCACGACGACCCGTCGTCGGCACCCGGCAGCCGCGACCAGGAGGAGTTCATGAGCAACCCCGTCTTCTCGAAGAGCGACGTCTTCGGCGAGCCCCGCCGCACGGGCGACCGCCGTGGGGCCACCGCGACGGCGCAGCCGCAGTACGGGGCCTACGGTGCCGGTGCCGCGGGTACGACCGGCGCGCAGGCCGCGGACGCCGCGAGCCTCGACGCCATGTACCAGGCGCCGGCGGCCACGACCGCCGACACCAAGCGCCTCACCTACGACGACGTGGTCATCAAGACGGGCGGGCTGCTCGCGCTGCTCGTCGTCGTGGCGGCCGCCACGTGGACGATGGCGCCGGGCATCTGGCCGATCGGCATGGTCGTCGGCCTCGTGCTGGGCCTGGTGAACGCGTTCAAGCGCAACCCCAGCCCCGCCCTGATCATGCTGTACACGGTGGCGCAGGGCGTCTTCCTCGGCGGCATCTCGGCCTACTACGAGTCGTTCTACGACGGCGTGGTCGGCCAGGCGGTGCTCGCCACGATCTGCACCTTCGGCGCGGCCCTGCTGCTGTTCCGCTCCGGCAAGGTGCGCGTGACCCCCAAGTTCACGCGCTGGCTGCTCATCGCGATGGTGGGCTACCTCGTCTTCTCGCTCGTCAACGTCGTCCTCGTGTGGACGAACGTGCTCGACGGCTGGGGCATGCGCGGCGGCACGCTGGGCATCATCATCGGCCTGTTCGCGGTCGGCCTCGCCGCCGCGTCGCTGATCGTCGACTTCGACTCCATCAAGCGCGGCGTCGAGCAGGGCGTCCCGGCGAAGTTCGCCTGGTCGGCGGCGTTCGGCCTCCTGGTCACCCTGATCTGGCTCTACCTGGAGTTCCTGCGCCTGCTGGCGATCTTCCAGAGCGGCGACTGACGCTCCGGCGCTACGGCCGACGGCCGGTCATCCCTCGGGGTGGCCGGCCGTCGTCGTGTGCGGCGCCGGCGCGCGACGGACCGCCCACGCGAGGAACAGCAGCCCGACGGCGACCAGCACGCCGTGACCGACCCGCACCGCGGGGGTGCCGAAGAACTGCGGCAGGTAGAGCGCCAGGCCGGCGGCCAGCGGCACCACCGACCACCGGGGGTGGAGCCCGCCGCGCCAGGCCGCGACCGCCGCGAGCACGCCTGCCGCCGCGACGAGGGTCAGGCCGACGCCGAAGACGGCCACCGCCCAGGGCTGGTACCGCAGCGCCTCGACGTCGGCGAGCAGGGCGGCGTCGCCGGTGCGCAGCGTGGCCTGCGCGATGGTGCGGATCCCGAAGATCTCCGCGCCGAAGTACAGGGCGCACAGGCCCGCCCCCGCCCAGGACGTCACGACCGCCGCCGTGGCGGCGCGGGCACCCGGGCCGGCTCCTTCCGTGGCGGTGCGCAGCAGCGACCGCAGCCCGAGGAAGGTCGGGGCCAGCAGGCCGAGCCCGGCGATCCCGCACAGGTGCGCGAGCACCCACCCCTCGGAGGCGAACGCCTCGGCGAGGGCAAGGTTCGGCTCCGACTCGTCGGGCCAGGGCCGCAGCACGGGAAAGAGCAGCAGGAGCACGCCCGCCGCGGCGGCTGCGGTCCAGGCCGCGGTGCTCGAGCGGATGGCCCTGGCCGGGGAGGGCTTCGACGCGGGTACCGCCGGCGACGTGCGGATCATGGCTGCTCCTGTGCGGGGGATGATGACGGGTCGGCGAGGGCCGCGACCCCGGCGACGAGCATCTCGACCAGGGCGTCGAAGCTGCGGTCGAGGTCCTCGGGCAGGCGGAAGCCGGCGGCGAGCTCGAGGGTGACGAAGCCGTGGACCCCGGCGCGCACGGCGCGGACCGCGTCCACCGTGCGGTCGTCCGGCAGTCCGAATCCGCGCAGCACCGCTCCGACCAGCGCGACCACGCGGGCCCCGGCCTCACGGTGCTCGGCCTCCTCGGGGGCGTCGGGGTCGGGTGCGAGCTGCGTGGCGGCGTAACGACCGGGGTGCGCGAGCGCGTACGCCCGCCACGTGCGGGCGAGCGCGCGCAGGGCGTCGGGCCCCGACCTGCCGACGGTCGCCGCCGCGCTGGCGGCCGTCAGGTCTCCCAGGGCGACGACGGCCACGTGCCGCCGTAGCGCGGCGAGCGAGCCGACGTGCTTGTACAGGCTGGGGGTGGCGACGCCGGCGCTGGCCGCGACCTTCGCGAGGGTGAGGTCGGCGAGCCCGGTCGGTCCGCCGGCGTCCACCTGCTCGAGCGCGAGCCGCACCACCGCGTCGCGGGACAGGCCGGCCCTAGGCACGGGCACCCCGCTGGTCGGCACCGTCGTGCCCCGCCGCGGGCAGACCCACCAGGAAGTCGAGGACGGCGGGCGTCACGACCTCCGGCGCCTGGTGCTGCGGGTAGTGCCCGACGCCGGGCACCAGGAGCTCCTGCCCGCCGAGCGCCTCGCGCATCCGGGCCAGCTCGGCGCCGGCGTCCTTGAAGTCGGGGTCGAGGTCGCCGACGACGACGAGCGACGGCGCCTGGACCCGGCCGACGAGCGGCTCGATCACCGAGTGGTCGAGCGCGACGGCCAGGTCGCGGAAGGAGCGGAGGTGGGCAGGGTCCGCCAGGCTGCGCCGGATCTGCGCGACGTGCTCGGCGTGGCGGAGTGACTTCCGCCCCTTGGCGAACATCGACGTGTAGAGCCAGGCCCACGCCGCCGCGCCCCACGGCCGGGTGAACAGCACGCGGTACAGCAGGCGGTTGATCCGCAGCTGGGCGGGAGTGCCGAGCTCGCGCAGGTGCGGCGCCACGAGCACCAGGCCGCGGACGAGGTCCGGGCGCTCGGCGGCGGCCCAGACGGCGGCTGAGCCGCCCATCGAGCTGCCGACCAGCACCGCGGGGCCGGCGTCGAGGTGCTCGACGAGCGCGACGAGGTCCGTGCCGGTGGCGACGTCGCCGTGGGTGGTGAACGTGGTGTCGGAGTCGCCGTGGCCGCGCAGGTCCGTGACCACCACGCGGTAGCCGGCGGCGACGAGGCCGGGAACGAGGGCGTCGTAGGTGGAGCGCAGGTCGCCCATGCCGGGCACGGCGACCACGAGGGGTCCGGCCCCCGTGTCGGTGTACGCGAGCCGACCTTCGGGTCGGGCGAGGTGCTGGAGCCGCGAGGCGTCGATGTCCATAGCCATAAAGCTAAGGGCATTAGCCAGCAGTGTCAAGAGATCTCTTCAGAAATTCTTCGAGGTGGGTGTCGATATCCCGGTTCCCCGTTCGACCTGGGGATGAGAAGGTCACCACGAGGGTGACCACGATCACGACAGGAGCGAGTGAGATGGCCAAGTACATGCTGATCATGCGGAGCACCGACGAGGGCCAGGCCGCCTACGAGGAGATGGACTTCGCGAAGGTCATCGAGGACATGGGCCGGTACAACGAGTCGATGATGAACGCCGGCGTGCTGGCGGCGGGCGAGGGGCTGTCCGACGCGTCCGAGGGCGCCGTCGTGGACTTCTCCTCCGACACGCCGGTCGTCACCGACGGCCCCTACGGCGAGACCAAGGAGCTGTTCAACGGCTTCTGGATCGTGGACGTCGCCTCCAAGGAGGAGGCGATCGAGTGGGCCAAGCGGGCTCCGCTGAGCGGCGCCGGCACCAAGCTCGAGGTGCGGCGCGTCAACGGCCCCGAGGACTTCCCGCAGGACAACGAGTGGATGCAGAAGGAGGAGGGGTGGCGCGAGCAGCAGGCGCAGCGCGCCCAGTGAGCGACGTCGTCCCCGACGGCGAGGGCCGCACCGGCGACGGTGCGGCCTCTCGCCGTGTGGTCGAGGCGGTGTGGCGCATCGAGTCCAGCCGGATCGTCGGTGCGCTCGCGCGCTACACGAACGATTTCGCGCTCGCCGAGGACGTCGCGTCCGAGGCGCTCGCGGAAGCCCTGGTCGCGTGGCCGCGCGACGGCGTCCCGCGCGACCCGACGGCGTGGCTGCTCGCCACGGGCCGCCGTCGGGCGATCGACGCGTTCCGGCGCCGGTCGGGCCGGGACGAGCGGTACGCCGCGCTGGCGCGCGACCTCGGCGAGGGCGGCGTCGTCACCGGCGGTCCCGGGTCTGCGCCGGGGCCGGCCGACGACCTGCTGTGGGACCCGGACCGGATCGACGACGACCGGCTCGCGCTGCTGTTCGTCGCGTGCCACCCGGTGCTGTCCAAGGAGGCCCGGGTCGCGCTGACGCTCCGGGTGGTGGGTGGCCTCAGCTCGGAGGAGATCGCCCGGGCGTTCCTCGTCCCCGTGCCGACCGTGCAGGCGCGGATCACCCGCGCGAAGAAGACGCTCGCGGCCGCGCGGGTGCCGTTCGAGGTGCCGGCGGCCGAGGACCGGGCAGAACGGCTGGGCTCCGTGCTCAACGTCCTGTACCTCATCTTCTCCGAGGGGTCGACGGCGACGGCCGGCGACGACTGGATGCGCCCGGACCTCGCCTACGAGGCCGTCCGGCTGGCGCGAGTCCTCACCCGGCTGGCCCCGGAGCCGGAGACGTTCGGGCTGCTCGCCCTGCTCGAGCTCACCGCGGCACGGTTCCCCGCACGGACGTCGCCCGACGGCGAGCCGGTGCTGCTCGAGCGCCAGGACCGCCGTCGCTGGGACCGGTCGGCGATCCGGCGCGGTCGCGACGCCCTCGCGCAGGCGGTCGCCGTCGGGCGCGGGCTCGGGCCGTACGGGCTGCAGGCCGCGATCGCGGAGCAGCACGACGTCGCGCGGTCCGTGCCCGAGACCGACTGGGAACGGATCGTGGTGCTGTACGAGGCGC
The DNA here is from genome assembly GCA_023241745.1 of Isoptericola peretonis. Classification (GTDB taxonomy): domain Bacteria; phylum Actinomycetota; class Actinomycetes; order Actinomycetales; family Cellulomonadaceae; genus Isoptericola; species Isoptericola peretonis. The sequence continues at coordinate 284,036 of JALQCY010000004.1, forward strand.
TGGGCCGCGTGGCGCCGTCGCCCGTCGTCGAGCTCAACCGCGCCGTCGCGGTGTCGATGGCGGCCGGACCGGCGGCCGGGCTGGACCTCGTGGACGACCTGGTCGCCCGCGAGGTGCTGTCCGGCTCCTACCTGCTGCCGTCGGTGCGCGGTGAGCTGCTCGCCCGGCTCGGACGGAACGACGAGGCACGGGGTGAGCTCGAGCTCGCCGCGCGGCTGTGCGGCAACGCCCGCGAGCGTGGGGTGCTGGAGGCGAAGGCCGCCGCCCTCTGACCCCGACCTGTCAGGGCGAGCGCGGGGTGTGCGCCGCGCGGGCCCTGGCAGGTCGCCGGGGGAGGGTGGCGACGGCGACGCCGGCCAGGGCGAGCGCGCCGCCGACCAGGACGACGGGCACCGGGACCTCGTCGAGCAGCACCCACGACATCAGGACGACCAGCGGCGGGACGGCGTACGTGGACGCCGCCGCGCGGCCGGCGCTGACCCGGGCCAGCGCGTACGCCCAGGTGGTGAACGCGATCGCCGTGGGGAAGATCCCGAGATAGACGACGCCGAGCAGTGACGACGACGGCGCGGCGGCCGCCTGCGTGACGAGTGCGGGCAGGAACGGCAGGGCGGCGACGGTGCCCGCGAGGCAGCCCAGCCACGTCATGGTGAGGGCGTCGAGCTGGGGGAGCAGGCGCTTCTGCAGCGTGGCTGCGCCGGCATAGAGGACCGCGGAGGCCAGCCCGAGCCCCACGCCCGCGGCGTCGAAGCGGCCCGACGTCGTCGCGACGGCGATGACGACGACGCCCGCGAACGCGACGGCGATGCCCACCAGCAGGCGCCGCGGGAAGCCCTCGCGCAGCAGCACGCCGGCCAGGACTGCGACCAGCATGGGCGCGATGTTGACGAGCAGCGCGGTGGTGCCGGCGTCGAGGTGCTGCTCGGCCGCGTTGAGCGTGAGGTTGTAGGCACCGAACCAGGCGACGCCCCACGCGAGGACGAGCAGGAGCAGCCTGCCGCGCGGCAGCCGGACCGGCGTGCGTCGGCGCCACCGCGCGACCAGCAGGATCGCCGTCAGCGCCACCGTGCCGACGGCCACCCGGCCGAGGGTGAGCGCCCCGGCGTCGAGGTCGTGGCCGACGGCGCGCACGCCGACGAACGCCGACGCCCACAGCACCACGGTGACCGCCATGGCGACCAGGGTGAGCGGGCCCGCGGCGGGCGAGGAGGCGGCTGCCGCGGCGACGGTCGGGGCGGAGCGGGTCGGCGTCGTCATGGGGACGATCGTGCCCTCACACCTCCCATCAGCACCAGTTCATATATCTACCGAACACTTCAGTGGCGCTGTAGTGTCGGGTCCATGCTCGACGTCCACCGGCTCCGCGTCTTCCGCTCCGTCGTCGCCAGCGGCTCCGTCGCCGCCGCGGCCACCAACCTCGGCTACACGCCGTCGGCCGTCAGCCAGCACGTCGCGGCGCTGCAGCGCGAGACCGGGCTGCGGCTGCTCGACCGGCACGGGCGCGGCGTGCGCCCGACGGCGGCCGGGCTGGCGCTCGCGGCCCAGGCCGACGGCGTCCTCGCCCGGCTGGGCGAGGCGGAGACCTTCGTCGCCGACCTGCGTGCGGGCCGCACCGGCAGCCTGTCGATCGCCTACTTCGCGTCCGTCGGGGCGGCGTGGCTGCCGACCGTGGTGCGCGCCCTCACCGCGGAGTTCCCGGGCGTGCGCCTCGACCTCGAGCTGCGCGAGGACGTCGCGACGGACGCGGCGCGCCGGCCCGACCTCCAGCTCGTGGTCGCCGAGTGGGGCGACACGCCCGACGTCCCGCGGTTCACCGCCCACCACCTGCTCGACGACCCGTACGTCGCCGTCGTGCCGCGCGACCACCCGCTGGCAGGGCGCGACGAGATCGAGCTGGCCGAGCTGGACGGCGACCGGTGGATCGACAACGACTTCGCCCGCGGGTGGTGCCGGCGCAACCTGCTCGAGGCCTGCCGGGCCGCCGGGTTCAGCCCCACGTTCGCGGTCGAGGCGCACGACTACCCCACGGCCCTCGCGTTCGTGGGCGCCGGCATCGGCATCACCGTGCTGCCCACCCTCGGTGCGGCGCAGCTGCCGCCCGGCACGGTGGCCGTGCCCGCCGTGCGGCCCACGCCGACCCGGTCCATCCACGCGGTGGTCCGGGACGCCGGTGCCGACACCCCGCCCGTGCGCACGGCCCTCGCCGCGCTGCGCGACGTCGCCAGGTCGCGGGTCCGGTCGGCCGCGTAGGCTGGACGGCGCATCTCCGCCCGGCTGCTCTGCCCGGCGGGCCTTCTGGACGACGACGAAGACGAGGTACCCCTGTGACCACGCTCCCCACCGCCACCGGCAGCTTCGGCGACAAGCCCGAGATCACGTTCCCGGAGGGCGACGCCCCGGCCGGCCTGCAGGTGCAGGTGCTCGAGGAGGGCACGGGCCCGGTGGTCGACGCCGGCCGCACCATCGTCGTCAACTACCTCGGCCAGACCTGGGGCGGCGGCGTGTTCGACAACTCCTACGACCGCGGCCAGACGATCGACTTCCCGATCGGCGTCGGCGCCGTCATCGGCGGCTGGGACAAGGGCCTGGTCGGCCGCAACGTCGGCGACCGCGTGCTCCTGTCGATCCCGTCCGAGCACGGCTACGGCCAGCGCGGCGTGCCGCAGGCCGGCATCCCCGGCGGCGCGACGCTCGTCTTCGTCGTCGACGTCGTCGGCGTGCGCTGACCCGACGCCCGGGCATGACGAGGGGCCGGCACCCGACGGGTGCCGGCCCCTCGTCGTTCAGCCCTCGACGGGCTCGACCACCAAGGTCGTGTGCTGGTTCTCCAGGCCCTCGATCATGACGATCGTGCAGGCCGTGACCCGTCCCCTCCAGGTCGCCGCGACCTGGAGGTCCGGGCGCGGGACGAGCGGGTAGCGGTTCGGCGTGAAGCTGTTGCCGCCGTTGCCGCCCGCCGACGCGTGCACGTGGTTCATGTAGCGGATGCCCGTGTCGAGGTCGACGACGACCGGCAGCCGGAACGCCTCGAACCGGTCCGACCCCTTGCGCTTCTTCTCGGGCCGGGTGTCGGCGAACTCCGTGATCTCGACGGTGTGTCCGACGGCGATCGGGGCGGCGTAGTTGAGGGCGACGATGCGCGGCATGGCCTCACCCTAGGCGCGCGCGACCCGTCGGGGGCTCACCGCCGGCGGGACCGGGTGACCGTGAACTTCGGGTTCTGCTCGATGTGCACGGTGGGCCCGACGGAGCGGGTGAGCGCCTGCTTGTAGTGCAGCGCCGTGTTGAAGACGCACCAGAGCTCGCCGCCCTGGCGCAGCGCGCGCCCCGCCGCGGCGAACATGCGGTGCGCGGCGTCCGTGCGCACGGCGGCACGGTCGTGGAACGGCGGGTTGAGCAGGATCAGGTCCACGCTCCGGGGCTCCAGCTCCTCGCCCGCGTCGCCGCGCAGGACGACGACGCGGTCGCCCGCGCCGTTGGCCTCGGCCGTCGCCCGGGTCGACGCCACCGCGGCGGCCGACCTGTCCGTGCCCACCACCCGGGCCTCCGGGTAGCGGAGGGCGAGGACGGTGGCGAGCAGGCCGGTCCCGCTGCCGAGGTCCACCGCGTCGCGCACGCGCTCGGCGACGGGCCACTTGTCCGCCGTCGTCAGCAGGAACCGCGTGCCGAGGTCGAGCGCGGGACCGGCGAACGTGCCGCCGTGCGCGAGGACGGTGATCTCCTCCGGCGCCGGTCCGCCTGCCGGCGTCGCGGCGGTCAGCAGCTCGGCGTCGCGCAGGACGGCGCGGGCGGGGAAGCTCGGGGCGGCGTCGCGTGCCTCCGGCCGGACGCCGGTCGCGACGAGGACCCGGGACTTCTGGCGAGCGAGGCTGGCGCGGACGTCGGTGAACGACGCGGCCAGCACGTCGTTCATCGTGCGCGTCATGTGCTTGACCCGGCCGCCGGCGAGCACGGTGACGTCGTCCGCGGCGTGCCGGGCGATCGCCTCCGCGATCTCGGTGAGCTCGCCGAGCGACGGCGGCAGCTGCAGGAGCACCACGCGAGCCCCGCCGAGCAGGTGCTCGTCGACGCGGTCGCGCACCGTGATCTCCACGGTCGGCCGGTCGCCGCGCACGACGTCGAGAAGGTCCGCGTCGCTCAGGTGGTGCTCGAGGGCCGCCTCCGCGGTGACGGTGTCCTCGCACGACCGCACGTCCGGCGCCCCCAGCGTGACGGCGCCGAGGGTGAGCGCGCCGAACCGGTCGCCGATGACGACGACGTCGCCCGGGCCGGCCGTCGCGAGCAGCGGAGCGGCCTCGTCGAGCAGCAGGCGGTCGGTGGCGTCGACGGCGACGGGGCCGTCCGGGCGGGAGCCGTCCTCGGGCCACGGGACGAGAGCGTCCAGGACGGCGGCGAGCCGTGCGGCGGGTCCCGGGGTGCCGGTCGGGTCGGCGGGTTCGGGGCTGGTGTCGGGCTCGGGGGAGTGGTGCACCCGACCAGTCTCCCTGACGTCGGGCGCAGCGGCCCTACGCTGGGCGGCATGAGCGACTCCGACGAGGCCGTGATCTCCGGCACGGTGCCGTCCACCGCCCGCGTGTCGATCACCTACTGCACGCAGTGCCGTTGGCTGATGCGGGCGGCGTGGGTGGCGCAGGAGCTGCTGCAGACGTTCCGCACCCGCCTGGCAGAGGTCGCGCTGGTGCCGGGCACCGGCGGCGTCTTCCGCGTCGAGCTCGACCCCGGCGACGGTCGGCCGCCGGTGCTGCTGTGGGACCGGGCCGCCGAGGGCGGGTTCCCGGAGATCCCGCCGCTCAAGACGGCGATCCGGGACGCCGTCGCCCCGGACCTGTCCCTCGGCCACACGGACCGGGTCCGACCGACGCGCTGATCGGGGCCAGCGGTCAGCGGGAGCGGCGTGCCTGACGGGCGGCCTGCTCGGCGTCGCGCGCCTTGACGCGGTCCTCCTCCTCGCGCACCTTGGCGGCGGTCTCGCGCTCGGCGACCAGCCAGGCGGGCGGCTCGTCGCGCAGCTCGTTGATCTGCTCGGTCGTGAGCGGCTCGGTGATGCCGCCGCGCGCGAGCCCGGCGATGGAGATGCCGAGGCGTCCGGCGACGACGGGCCGCGGGTGCGGGCCGTTGCGGCGCAGGTCGGCGAGCCATTCGGGCGGGTTGGTCTCGAGCTCCTCGAGCTCGGCGCGCGTGATGCCGTGCTCCTGGAACTCGGGCGGGGTGGCGGGCAGGTACACCCCGAGCTTCTTCGCCGCGTTCGTCGGCTTGAGGACCTGCTGGGAGAAGGGGGTTCCGGCCATGGGCACCAGGGTAGTCGCGGCGGGCCGCGGGCGACGCCCACGTAGCCTGGTGCCGTGACCGACCAGCCGGGCGAGCGCCCCGACGACGCCCCCGAGGCGAGCTCCGACGACGCGACGCCCGACATCGCCCTCGACGGCGTCGACGCCGACGCCGACATCGACGCCGACGCTGGTGACGGCGAGCACGGCGGTGCGGGCGGGGCCTTCCGCCTCGGGTACGTGCCCGGCGCCACGCCGGGGCGCTGGTCGCGCACCTGGCGCGACCGCCTCCCCGACGTCCGCCTGGAGCTGGTGCAGGTGGACGCCGCGGACGCCGCAGCGGCCTTGGCCGACCGGCGCGTCGACGCCGCCGTGCTGCGCCTCCCGGTCGACAAGGACGAGCTGCACGCCATCCCGCTGTACGAGGAGCTGCCGGTGGTCGTCGTCTCGCGCGACCACCTGCTCGCCGCCACCACCGAGGAGGAGACGGTCACGGCCGACGACCTCGCGGACGACGTGGTGTGGCTCGCCCGCGACGACGTGCTGTTCGCCGACGGTGGGCCCGTGCCCGGACAGGCGCCGACCGCGGCGGACCCGGACGCGGCCGACGACCTGCGCCCGGCGACGGCCGCCGACGCGATCGCCCTCGTCGCGACCGGGGTCGGCGCGACGGTCGTGCCGATGTCGCTGGCCCGGCTGCACCACCGCAAGGACGTGACGTACCGCGTGCTCGAGGGCGGCCCCCAGGCACCGGTCGGTCTGGCGTGGCGGGCCGACGGGCTCTCCGAGGCGGAGCTCGAGCTGGTCGAGGAGATGATCGGCATCGTGCGGGGACGCACCGTCAACAGCTCACGAGGCAGGGCCGGCCGGGACCGCGCCGAGCCGTCGGAACCCGCACGGGGCGCCGCGGACGGACGCCGTGAGGCAGGCAGGCGCGACGGCGGGCGAGGGGGCGGCCAGCCGTCCGGACGACGCCCGCGGACGGGCGGGAAGCCCGGCCGCGGACGCCCCCGCGGGGGTCGCGGGCGGCGCTGAGCGCCGACCTGGACCGGATGTCCATCTCGTCCGCAAATTTCACCCTTCCGCAGGAACGTCGGACTCGCTAGCATTCCGGCGCGGCCGGAGGCCGCAATCTCGCCTTCCGCGGTCGATCCCGCCTGCCCTTTGGAGTGCTCGTGCGCACACCCGCCGTCCTCGGAGCCTCGCTCCTCCTGCTCGCCTCTCTCGCCGTCGCGTCCCCCGCCGCAGCGCTCCCGTCGTCGCACGGCCACTGGGACGGCCGCGACGACACGCGCACCGGTGCGGAGTGGGACGGCGGCTCCGGCTGGGCCGACGGCGAGCGCTACGAGTGGCCGGACGACACCCGCTCGTGGGGCGACGACGTCTGCCCCGACATGGACGAGCCGAAGACCGACGTCCGCGGCGAGGAGCAGACCATCACCCTGTCCGCGCCCGAGGGACAGCTGATCTCGGCGTACTGCGTCAAGGCGGGCTCCGCGAAGCGCGGCGACGGCCCGAAGGTCGTCACCCTCGACGAGCCGGTGGCCGAGGTCACGATCGCCTACCCGACCGACGGCAAGTGCCGGGCGATCAGCCACTACGCGGTCGCGTACGTGGACGCTCCGCAGCCCGAGGAGACGGCCCCGCCCGCAGACGAGGAGACGACTCCGCCCACCGACGAGGCGACGACCCCGCCGACGGACGACGCGACGACGCCGCCCGCCGAGGAGCCGACCCCGCCCACCGACGACGCGACGACGCCGCCCGCCGAGGAGACCACCCCGCCCACGGACGAGCCGACGCAGTCCCCGTCGCCCTCCACGCTCCCCACGGCGCCGACGGACGGTGAGACGCCGGGCATGGGCGGCGCGGACTACGTGGACGACGAGCCCGAGGCCCGCGCGGACACCGCTTCCGCGAGCCTGGCCCGCAGCGGGGGCGCCGACACCGTGGCCGCGGCCCCGGAGTCGCTGCCCGTCACGGGCGCGCAGGTGCTGGGCATCGCGATGGCGGCCGTCGCCCTGATCGGGGCCGGCGTCGGCGTGACGATGTACGCCCGTCAGCGCCGCTCGGCCTGACTCCGAAGGCAGCTCCTCAGCCGTCCGTCGAGGCCGTGCCGCGCGCCTTGAGCGCGCGCACGGTCTCGACGGTGTCGGCCTCGTCGGCGGTCTTGTCGTCGCGGTAGCGCACCACCCGGGCGAACCGCAGCGCCATCCCGCCGGGGTAGCGGGTGGACCGTTGGATGCCGTCGAACGCGATCTCCACCACCTGCTCGGGGCGCACCTGGACGACGTACGACGAGCCGTCGGCGGGGGACGTCGCGAGCTCGGTGAACCGCTCCGTCTGCCAGGCGAGCATCTGGTCGGTCATGCCCTTGAACGTCTTGCCCAGCATGACGAAGCCGCCGCCGTCGGGGTCGCGCGCGCCGAGATGGATGTTCGACAGCCAGCCCTCGCGGCGGCCGGAGCCCCACTCGACGGCCAGGACGACGAGGTCGAGCGTGTGCCGCGGCTTGACCTTGACCCAGCCTGCGCCGCGGCGCCCGGCGGCGTAGGGCGCGTCGAGGGCCTTGAGGACGAGGCCCTCCTGCCCGGCGGCGACGGTGTCGGCGAAGAACCGCTCGACCTCGCCCACGTCGGCGGAGACGAGCCGCGGCACCACCACCTCGGGCGGCAGCACCCGGTCGAGCACCTCGAGGCGCTCGGCGGCGGGGGAGTCGATGAGGTCGGTGCCGTCGTGGTGCAGCACGTCGAAGAACCGCACGCTCAGCGGCACGGCGGCGCTGCCCGTCTCGGCGTCGTGGCTGCCGGTGCGGGCGGCCGTCTCCTGGAAGGGCCGCGGGCGCCCGGCGTCGTCGAGGGCGATGGCCTCGCCGTCGAGCACCACGGTGCGCACGTCGAGCGAGCGCGCGACGGCGACCACCTCGGGGAGCCGCTCCGTGACGTCGTCGAGGGAGCGCGTGAACACGACGACCTCGTCGCCGGTGCGGTGCACCTGCACCCGGATGCCGTCGAGCTTGGTGTCGGCGGCCACGGTCGCCCCCTCGAAGCGCTCCAGCGCAGCCGCGACGTCGGGGGCGGACGCCGCCAGCATGGGCCGCACCGGGCGACCGGGCTCGAGCCGGAAGGCCTCCAGGGCGGGCGCCCCGCCGTCGAGCGCGGCCCGCGCGATCGGCCCGGTCAGGGCACTGAACATCGCGGCGCGCCGCACGACCGGCAGCGGCACGTCGGTCGCGGCGGCGACCGCGTCGAGCACCAGCGAGTCCAGCGCCCCCTGACGCAGCTCGCCCAGCACGAGGCGGCGGACGAAGTCCTGCTCGTCGGCGGTGGCGCGTGCGAAGAGGTCGTCGACGGCGGCGCGCCGGGCGGCCTGGGAGCCCGTCCCCGCCAGGCGTTCCAGGCGCGCGAGGGCGGCGTCGACGTCGGCCGGCGCGAGCGACGGTGCGTCGGCGGACGGCGGGAGGGTGCCGAGCGTGCGCCAGCCCAGCCCGGTGCGGCGCTGCCGCGGCCGGCCCGACAGGAAGGCGGCGACGACCTCGACCTCGTCGCCCGGCTCGGCGGCCCGCAGCGCGTCGGCGAGCAGCTCGCGCTTGCGCAGCCGGGAGCGCGTCGCGGCGACGGCGGCGTGCGTGGTGACCAGGTCGGCGAGCAGCACCCGACGATCGTCGCACCCGCCCCTGACGCCGGCAGCACGGCGGTTCGTCATGTCGCCGTGAGCCGACACCGGTGCGTCACGACGGTGGGCCTGCGACGGTAGGGACGTGGGCGAGGTCGAGCTGGGGACGGTCGCGGTGCTCTCCGACGTGCACGGGGTGCTGCCCGTGCTGGAGGCGGTGCTGGCCGAGCCGGACGTGCGGGCCGCCGACGCCGTCGTCGTGACGGGCGACCACGCCGCGGGCCCGCAGCCGGTAGAGGTGCTCGACCGGCTGCGCGCGCTCGGGGACCGGGCGGTCCTCGTGCGCGGCAACGCCGACCGCGAGCTGGTCGCCCACGCGCGCGACGGCTCCGGAGCGGTGCCCGACCCCGTCACGCCGTGGGCCGTCGCGCAGCTCCGCCCGGCGGACGTCGGGCTCCTGGCCGGGCTGCCGCACCCCGTCGAGCTGCGGGTGCGCGGGTTCGGCCGCGTGGTGGCGTGCCACGGCACCCCGCGCGACGACGAGGAGGTGGTCCTCGTCGACTCCTCGCTCGAGCGGTGGGCCGAGGTGCTGTCCGGGCTGGACGACGACGTGACCACCGTGCTGTGCGGGCACACCCACATGCCGTTCGTGCGACTGGTGGACAGGCGGCTGGTGGTGAACCCGGGCAGCGTGGGCATGCCCTACGGCCGCGCGGGGGGCTCGTGGGCGCTGCTGCGCGACGGCCAGGTCGAGCTGCGGCACACGCCCGTCGACGTCGACGCCGCGGTGGACGCCGTGGCCGCCCGGTCCGCGTACCCCGACGCCCGGGCCTGGGCGGACGAGTACCTGCGGTCGGCGGCGAGCGACGCGGACGCGCTGCGCGTCTTCGGCCCGCGGGACGGCCGCTCCCGCCGCCCCGCGAGGGATCAGAGCTCCTCGTAGACCGCCGGGTCCTGGTCGGCGGTGCGCCCGTCGGGACGCCCGAGGCCGGTGATGCGGGCCATCTCGTCGTCGGTGAGCTGGAAGGAGAACAGGTCGAGGTTGTCCGCCTGGCGCTCGGGGCTGGACGCCTTGGGGATCGGGACCACGCCGAGCTGCACGTGCCAGCGCAGGATGGCGCGGGCGGGGGAGACGCCGTGCGCGGCGGCGACCTCGACGACCACCGGGTCGGTCAGCATCGCGCTGGCGCGGCCGATCGGGCTCCACGCCTCGGTGACGATGCCCCGCTCGGCGTCGGCGGCGCGCTGGTCGGCCTGCGGGAAGTACGGGTGCAGCTCGACCTGGTTCACGACCGGCGTCACCCCCGTGGCGTCGATGACGGCGTCGAGGTGCTCCGGCAGGAAGTTGGAGACGCCGACGTGCCGGATCAGGCCCCGCTCGCGGCAGTCGACGAGCGCCTGGTAGGCCTCGACGTACTTGCCGATCCGCGGGTTGGGCCAGTGGACGAGGTACAGGTCGAGGTGGTCGAGCCCGCTGCGGTAGACGGACTCCTCGACGGTGGCGACGGCGTCGTCGTAGCCCTGACGGCGGCCGGGCAGCTTCGACGTGACCAGCAGCTGCTCGCGCGGCACGGACGAGGCGCGGACGGCGCGCCCGACGGTGCCCTCGTTCTCGTAGCTGAAGGCGGAGTCGATCAGCCGGTAGCCGGCGTCGATCGCGCGGGCGACGGTGTCCACCCCGCCGGAGCCCTTGAGCTTGTACGTGCCGAAGCCGACGGCGGGGATCGTGGTGCCGTCCGCGGCGGCCAGGGTCGGGACGTCGGGCGTGGTGCGGTGCTCGGTCATCCCCCCATTCCACACCCGGTCGGACGGCCTGCCCGCCCCTCGAGCGCCGGGGGCGCGCGCCGCGCTCGCCGGTGCGACGATCTGGGGGTGCGGCCCCCGGACGGCGCGGTGCCCGGAGACGTCGACGCCCCGGCCCGGGCCGCCGCCCGGCGGCCGGAGCTCGACGCGCTGCGCCTCGCCGTCGTGCTGGGCCTGGTGCTGTTCCACTCCGCGCTCGTGTTCGACGCGAGCGACCCCGACTTCTACGTGAAGAACGAGACGACCACCGAGGTCACGACCGTCCTCGCCGGGCTCGCCGTCGTGTGGGCGATGCCGGCGCTGTTCGCCGTCTCCGGCTGGGCGGCCAGGAGGTCGCTGAGCAGGCGGTCGGCGGCCGGCTTCGCGCGCGAGCGGCTGCTGCGCCTCGGCGTCCCGCTGCTGGTGGCGACCGTGGTGCTGCTCCCGTTCCCGGTGTGGGTGCGCGAGCGCACGCGCGAGGGATCCGACCTGTCCTACGCCGAGTTCTACCCGCGGTTCTTCGACGTGCGGCTGGAGCCCGCCGAGGCGCCGTTCGTCGTGCAGGGCGACCACTTCGAGTCCGGTCACCTGTGGTTCGTGGTGCTCCTGCTCGCGTGGTCGCTGCTGCTGGCGCTCGCGGCCGCCGTCGCGCCGCGGCTGACGGCGCCACGGGCGTTCGACGGCGTGGGGCGGGCGGCGGCACGACGGCGGGGCGTCGTCCTGCTGCCGGCCGTCGCGATGGCGGCGGCGTGCGTGCCCGGCCTGGAGCAGGACTACGCGGGCTGGCCGCGCTGGGCGTACCTGGCCTTCTTCCTCGGCGGTGCGCTCCTGGCCGGCGACGAGCGGCTCCGGGCGGCCCTGCGCCGCGACGCGCCGCTCGCCGGCGTGATCGGCGGGGCGATCTTCGCCGGCGGGCTGGCCGCCTTCCTCGTCGCGGACGCCGCCGGCGCCGACGCGTTCACCGCCGCGGACGCCGCGTCCGTCATCTTCCGGGTGCTGTTCGGCGCGGCGGGCTGGCTGTTCGTCGTCGCGATCCTCGGCGGTCTCGACCGGTGGGCGCTCCGCCGCTCGTCGGCCGGGGCGGGGCGCCAGGGGGAGCCCGCCCCTGGGCGCGGCGCCCGGGCGTACGCCTACCTGCTCGTGGCGGGCATGCCGCTGTACGTGCTGCACCAGCCGGTGGTCGTGGGCGTCGCCGCGCTGGTGGTGCCGTGGCGGGCCCCCGTCGTCGTGGAGCTCGCGGTGGTGGTCGTCGCGTCCGCGGCCGTGCTGCTGGTCGTGTACGACCTCGGCGTGCGACGGTGGCGCCTCACGCGGTGGGCGTTCGGCGTGCGCGGACCGTCGGCCCCCGGAGGCGTGCCGTCGTCACCGTGAGCGCGCGTGACGAGGAGCCTCCACCGCGCGACGGGTGATCACCGCGTGGACGACGTACCAGGCGAGCGCGACGACGGCCAGCACGATCACGACGGACTGGTAGCGGCCGATCACGCCCTCGACGGCGTGCCACTGCTCGCCCAGCACGTACCCGACGAGCACGAGCGCGGTGTTCCAGATCGCGCTGCCGATCGCCGTCAGCGTCAGGAACCGGCCCAGGTGCATCCGTTCGACGCCGGCGGGCACCGAGATCAGGCTCCGCACGATCGGGATCAGCCGCCCGAGCAGGACGGCGCGCGCGCCGTGGCGTGCGAACCACGCCTCGGCCGCGCCGAGGTCCTCGACGCGCACCAGGGGCATGCGCTCCACGAGGCGGTACAGGCGCTCCCTCCCGACGGCGGCGCCGACGAGGTAGAGCGCCAGCGCCCCGACGACCGAGCCCGCGGTGGTCCACAGGACCACCGACAGGAGGCCGAGGTCGCCCTGGCTCGCGGTGAACCCGGCGAGCGGCAGGATCACCTCGCTGGGGACGGGTGGGAAGAGGTTCTCGAAGGCGACCGCGAGCCCCGCGCCCGGGGCCCCGAGGGTCTCCATGAGGCCCACGGCCCAGTCCGTGAGGCGGGTGATGATGCCGGGCTCGGCGGTGCTGGCCGCCGCCGTCAGGGGTGCTGTGCTCATGCCGTCGACGCTAGGGACGGCGAGGCGGTGGCCACATCGCGGCTTCGCGCACGGATCGCGACGGAGAACCGCAGGTCAGGGGTGTGGTTCACCGCAGTACGGCGCGCGACGCGCGTGGCTAGGGTGGGCGCGTGGCCATCCCCAGCTCCGCCGCCCGCGCGACGTTCGGGGTCGTGCTGGGCGCCTTTCTCGTCCCGCTCGACGGCGCCGCACTGGTGGCCGCCGGCCCGTGGCGCGACCGCGTGCTCGGCGCCGCGGTCCGGGTGCACGAGCGACGCCTCGAGCGGTGGCTCGACCGGCCGGCCCGTGCCGTCGGTCGCCCGGACCGCAGGGCCCGCTACCTCGCGGTGCGCCTGGTGGTCGGGCTCACCAGCCTCGGGGTGGTGCTGCTCCTCGCCTACGGGGTGCTCGCCGCCGCGCTCATGATCGCGTCGTGGGCGTTCGACGCCCGGGTGCCCGCCCTGTCGAACGACGAGGGTGAGCCCACCACCGGGCTGACGATCCTGTCCGCCGCGGTGCCGGGGGTGCTGCTGCTCTACCTGGCCGTCATGGGGCTGATCGGCGCGGCCGCGCTCGAGCGGGCCGCGGCGGCCCGCTACCTGGGGACCGACGACCGGGCGGAGCTGGTGTCGCGCATCGAGTCGCTCGTCGCGTCGCGCGCCGGCATCGTCGCCGCCGTGGAGGCCGAGCGACGGCGGGTCGAGCGGGACCTGCACGACGGCGCCCAGCAGCACGTCGTCGCGCTCGGCATGCTCGTCGACCGCAGCCGCCGGGCCACCGACGACGCCGCCCGCGACGCCCTGCTCGCGCAGGCGGCGGACGAGACGGAACGCCTGCTCACGGCCGTGCGCGACGTCGCGTGGAGCGTGCACCCGACGGCCCTGGACACCCAGGGGCTGCGCCCGGTGCTGGGTCGGCTGGCGGCGCGAGCCGCACCCCCTGCCCGGCTGGACTTCCGCCTCGCGGGCCGGCTGGCGCCGACGGTCGAGGCCTGCGCGTACTACGTCGTCGCCGAGGCCCTCACGAACGTCTCGAAGCACGCCCGCGCCGCACGGGTCGACGTCGTCGTGGAACCGGCCGGCGGAGCGACCGAGGCCGTGTCCGTGACCGTCCGGGACGACGGCGTCGGTGGGGCCGGGACCGGGACGGGCCGCGGCCTCGCCGGCCTGGCGGCCCGCGTCGGCGCGCTGGGCGGCACGGTCGAGGTGCAGAGCCCGACGGGCGGCCCGACGACGGTACGGGCGGTGCTGCCGTGCGCGTGATGATCGCCGAGGACTCCGCCCTGCTGCGCGAGGGCCTGCGCGCCCTCCTGGTCGACGAGGGCGTCGACGTGGACGCCGCGGTGGGCGACGCGGACGAGCTCCTCGCGCTCCTGGGCCGACGTCCGTCGCCGGACGTCGTGGTCGTGGACGTGCGGATGCCGCCCACGCACACCGACGAGGGTCTCCGGGCCGCCGTCGAGATCCGCCGCCGCTGGCCCGCCGTGGGGGTTCTCGTGCTGTCCCAGTACGTCGAGGGGCAGGCGGCGCGCGAGCTCGTGACGGGCGAGGGAGCGGGAGTCGGCTACCTGCTCAAGGACCGGGTCATGCGGGTGTCCGAGCTGCTCGACGCGCTGCACCGGGTGGCCCGCGGCGACTTCGTGGTCGACCCGGAGGTGGTGCGGCAGCTGTTCGCCGACACCCCGCGGGCCGACCCGCTGGCCCGCCTCACCCCGCGCGAGCGGGACGTGCTCGGCCTCATGGCGGAGGGCAGGACGAACGCCGGGGTGGCGTCCGCCCTGCACCTGTCGCAGTCCGCCGTGGAGAAGCACGGCAACGCCATCTTCACCAAGCTGGGCCTCGACGCGTCCGACGGCTACAGCCGCCGGGTGCTCGCCGTCCTGCAGTTCCTGCAGGGGTGAGGCCGTGCCGCGCTACGCGGCGTCGGGGTAGGGCACCCCCGTGGTCGCGTGGCAGCGGTAGCCGTTCGGGTTCTTCTCCAGGTACTCCTGGTGGTAGTCCTCGGCGTAGTAGAACGGGCCGGCCTCGCCGGCCGGGCGCAGCTCCGTGGTGATGGGGTCGTAGCCCTTCGCCGCGAGCACCTCCGAGTACCGCTCCGCGGTCTCGCGCACCGCCTTCTCCTGCTCCGGCGTCGTCCAGTACACGGCGGACCGGTACTGGGTGCCGACGTCGTTGCCCTGCCGGAACCCCTGGGTCGGGTCGTGCCGCTCCCAGAAGATCTTGAGCAGCTCCGCCTCGGAGACCTTCGCCGGGTCGTACGCCACCAGCGTCGTCTCCGTGTGCCCGGTGCGTGCCGAGCACACCTCCTCGTACGTCGGGTTCGGCGTCGTGCCGCCCATGTAGCCGACGGCGGTGCTCACCACGCCCGGCACCTGCCAGAAGATCTCCTCGGCGCCCCAGAAACAGCCCATCGCCAGATACAGCACCCGCGTGCCCTCGGGCCACGGCCCGGTCAGGGACGTGCCGAGCACCGTGTGCGGCCGGGCGGCGGGCAGGACGGGCGACTCGCGCCCGGGCAGCGCGTCCTCCGGCGCCACCATCGTCGTCCGGCCGGAACGGCCGAGCAGCTGGTCGAAGATCGAGTTCATCGTGTTACCTCCATTGACCCGCGTGGTCGGGACGCTTCGGTCCCGACAGGCGCAACGACGGCGGGCGCACGGGTGTTCCACTGCGCTACGGTCCCGACATGACCGACGACGTGCTCGACCAGCTGGTGCTCCCCGACCCGGCCGCCTGGCGGGCATGGCTCGACGCGCACGAGGACGACACCCCCGACGGAGCGTGGCTCGTGCTGGCGAAGAAGGGGCGGCCGGGACCCACCACGCTCACGCACGCGACGGCGCTCGAGGAGGCGCTGTGCAGCGGGTGGATCGACGCGCAGGCGCGCAGCCTGGGGGCGGACACGTCGCTGCAGCGGTTCTGCCCGCGCCGCCCCCGCAGCCGCTGGTCGGTGCGCAACCAGGAGATCGTCGCGCGGCTGACCGACGAGGGACGGATGCGCCCGCGCGGGCAGGCGGAGATCGACGCGGCGAAGGCGGACGGACGCTGGGAGGACGCCTACCACGGGCCGGCGCGCGCAGAGGTGCCGCCCGACCTCGAGGCGGCGCTCGCCGCCAGCCCGCCGGCGGCGGCCATGTTCGCCGCCCTCACCTCGCAGAACCGCTTCGCCATCCTGCACCGCCTCGGGGCGCTCAAGACCGCGGAGGCGCGGGAGCGCAACGTGGCGAAGTTCGTCGCGATGCTGGAGCGGGGAGAGACGCCGCACCCGCAGAAACGGCGCCCCGAAGCCTGACGACGTCAGGCGTGGCCCCGCGCGTGGAGCCCGCCCGACGCCTAGGGTTCTGGCGTGAGCTCGGAACCAACCTCCCCCTCCGGCGGGGCCACCGTCCCGCTGAGCGTCCGCGCGGCGGCGTCGTGGTCGTGGCGCCTCCTGCTGATCGCCGCGGCGGTCGCCGGCTTCCTGTGGCTGCTCGCGGCGCTGAAGACGATCGTCGTGCCGGTCGCGATCGCGCTGCTGCTGACGATCCTGCTGGCGCCGGCGCGCCGGACCCTCGAACGGTGGCACCTGAGCCGGGGCCTGGCGACGGCGGTCTCGATCGTGGGCCTGATCGTGCTGGTGGGCGGCCTGGTGACCCTGGCGGGCACGTCGATCGTGAGCGGCTTCCAGGACCTCGCCGACCAGGCCGTCGAAGGGTTCCGCCAGTTCACGACCTGGCTCGCCGAGGGCCCTCTCCAGCTCGACGCGCAGCAGCTGTCCCAGTACGGCCAGCAGCTGCAGGAGTCCATCACCCAGAACTCGGCCCTCGTCTCCGGCGCGCTCGGCGCGGCGACCACCGTGGGGCACGTCCTCGTGGGCGCCCTGATCACCCTGTTCTGCACGATCTTCTTCCTGCTCGACGGTCGCACCATCTGGACGTGGCTGGTCAACCTGCTGCCCGTGCGGGCACGGGAGTCGGTGCACCAGGCGGGCCGCCGCGGCCTGGTCACCCTGTCCGCCTACGTGCGCACGCAGATCCTCGTGGCGTTCGTCGACGCGGTGGGCATCGGGGTCGGGTCGGCGTTCTTCGTGCCGGCGCTCGCTCTCCCGATCGGCATCCTCGTCTTCGTCGGGTCGTTCGTACCGATCATCGGCGCCATCGTCACCGGCGCCATCGCCACGGCGGTGGTGCTGGTCGCGAACGGGTGGATCGCCGCGCTCATCATGCTCGGCATCGTGCTGCTGGTGCAGCAGGCGGAGAGCCACATCCTGCAGCCGTTCCTCATGGGGCACGCCGTGTCCCTGCACCCGGTGGCCGTGGTGCTCGTGGTGGCGGCCGGGAGCCTGGCAGCCGGCATCGTCGGCGCCCTGTTCGCGGTGCCCCTGGCGGCCGTGCTCAACACGGTGCTGCTCTACTTCCACGGGCACGACAAGTTCCCCGAGCTGGGCACCGAGGACCACGTGCCGCTGCTGCGCCGGCGCCCCCAGCTGCCCGGTACCCTGCTCTGGTCGGGACGGGGGTCGTCGCAGGGCGCGGCGGCCACGGGCGGCGCCTCGGACAGCACCATCGACCTGCCCGACGCTCCTGCCTCGCCCGCCTCCGACGCGGGCCCGGCAGGAGAGAACAGGTAAGTGGCAGCACACCCCCCGATCGACCGCGTCACCCTCGAGGACGTCCGCGCCGCGGCACGGCTGCTCGACGGCGTCATCACGCGCACCCCGGTGCAGGCGTTCCGCGCCATGTCCGAGGTCGCGGGCGCGCCCGTCGTCCTCAAGTGCGAGAACCTGCAGCGCGCCGGGTCGTTCAAGATCCGCGGCGCCTACACGCGACTGAGCCGCATGTCGGACGAGGAGAAGGCGCGCGGCGTCGTCGCGGCCAGCGCGGGCAACCACGCGCAGGGCGTGGCGCTGGCCGCGCAGATGCTCGGCATCCACGCCATCGTCTACATGCCGGTGGACGCGTCGGTGCCCAAGCTGGCCGCCACCCGCGGCTACGGGGCCGAGGTGCGGCAGGTCGGGGACAGCGTGGACGAGGCGCTCGGTGCCGCCCGTGCCGAGGCCGCCCGCTCCGGCCGCACCCTCATCCACCCGTTCGACCACCTCGACGTCGTGACCGGGCAGGGCACGGTCGCGCTCGAGCTGCTCGAGCAGGTGCCCGACGTCGGCACGGTCGTGGTGCCGCTCGGCGGCGGGGGCCTCGTGGCCGGCATCGCCACCGTGCTCGCGGAGGCCGCCCCGCACGTCACGGTGGTCGGGGTCCAGGCCGAGACCGCCGCGGCGTACCCCGCGTCGCTCGCCGCCGGCCGTCCGCTGTCGGGCGCCCTGGGGGCGACCATGGCGGACGGCATCGCCATCGGCACCCCCGGCGACGTGCCGTTCGAGGTGCTGCAGCGGCTCGGCGTCCAGGTGCGCACGGTCTCCGAGGAGGAGATGTCCCGCGCGCTGCTGCTCGTGGCCGAGCGCGGCAAGCAGATCGTCGAGCCCTCCGGCGCCGCCGGGGTCGCGGCCGTCCTCGCCGCCGAGCCCGGCTCGTTGCCCGGCACGATCGTGCCCGTCCTCACCGGCGGCAACATCGACCCGTTGCTGCTGCTGCGCGTGGTCCAGCACGGCCTCGTCGCCGCCGGGCGGTACCTGCAGCTGCGCGTGTGCATCGACGACAAGCCCGGCTCCCTGGCGGCCCTGCTCGACACGATCGCCGCCGCGGGCGCCAACATCGTCCAGGTGGAGCACACCCGCACGGACACGTCGCTCACGGTGTCGCAGGTGCTGGTCAACGTGCAGCTCGAGACCAAGGGTCACGAGCACTGCACCGCCGTCGTGGAGCGCCTGCGGGCCGGCGGGTTCGCGGTCGCCTGACAAACGGCGGCGCTGCTCCCGCACCCGCTCAGCGCAGGGCCCGGCGGTAGCCTCCGGGGGTCATGCCACAGATCTGGCGGAACGTCTCGTAGAAGCTGCTCTGCGAGGCGAAGCCCGCGGCGTGCGCGATCTCCGTGGTGGTCGCGGACGTGGTGATGAGCAGCCGCTGCGCCTCGGCGACGCGGCAGCGCGCGATGTAGGTGCCCACGGTCGTGCCCACCACCCGTCTGAAGAGCGTCATGGCATGGCTCGGGCTCAGGTGGACCGCCCGTGCCACGTCGGACGGCGTGATGGGGGAGCGGTAGCGCTCCGCCACGAACTGTGCCATCGCCGTGGCCCGTGCGGAGGCACCCGTCGGACCCTGGGCGGAGGGGGCGTGCTCGGCAGGGACGTCGGGGCCCTTCGCCTGCGAGCGCGCGTCGTGGGCCGTGAGGACCCGGCGCACGAACGCCTGCGTCTCCAGCATCACGACCGTGCTCTCACCGTCCTCGAGGACGTCACGGTGCCACGTCGCGAACATGGCGTCGACGTCTCGGGCGAGCACGGCGACCGGCACCACGACGGGGCGGTCCCGGAGCAGCACCGCGATCTGTTCCGGGGGCAGCGCCCAGCCCAGCACCTCCGTGAGCGGGATGTGGACCCAGGACACCGCGGTCGCCGGGTCGTGGGGGTCCACCAGCTGGTGCGGGGTGCCGCCCCAGAAGATCGCGACCTCCCCGGCGGCGACCCGCAGCCGTGACCCGCCGAAGAGGTACTCGAGCTGCCCCGAGTGCACGAGGTTCAGCTCGAGGTCGTCGTGCCGGTGGGGATGCTCCATCACGGGTGGCGCACCGTGCCGGACCCAGAGCGCCGCGTCCTCGGTCAGGATGTCGTCCACCATGAGCGTCATGCGGAGATCGTAGGACGCGCGACCGAAGGATCCCGGAGACCTGGGCGACGGAGCCGGAGGATCCACCGCCATCCTCACGCCTAGCGTCGCTGCATGGCTCATTCCCCGAAGATCACCATCATCGGCGCCGGCGGCTTCGTGTTCCCCTTCCGCCTCATCGGCGACCTCCTCAGCTTCCCCGCCCTGCGCGACGCCACCCTGTGCCTCATGGACCTCGACGCGGGCCGCCTGGACCGCGTCGCGACCGCCTCGCGCGAGCTGGTGGACCACCACGGGCTGCCCACGGACGTGCAGCAGACCACCGACCGCCGCGAGGCCCTGGACGGCGCCGACTTCGTCATCATCACCTTCCAGGTGGGCGGCGTGGAGTCCTACCGGCACGACGTCGAGATCCCGCGCCGCTACGGCGTCGACCAGACGGTGGGCGACACCGTCGGCCCCGGCGGCGTCTTCCGGTTCCTGCGCTCCGTCCGGGCCTACCAGGACATCGCCGCCGACGCGCTCGAGGTGTGCCCGGACGCGCAGTTCATCAACTACGCCAACCCGATGGCGATGGCCACCGCCTACCTCAACGCCCTCGGCCTGCGGACCGTCGGCCTGTGCCACAGCGTGCAGGGCACCACGCGCATGCTGGCCCGCACTCTCGGCGTCCCCTACGACGAGGTGTCCTTCCGGTGCGCCGGCATCAACCACCAGGCGTGGGTGCTCGACCTCCGCCGCGGCAGCGAGGACCTGTACCCCCGGCTGCGGCAGGTCATGGCCGAGAAGCACGTCCGCGGCCGCGCGGCGTCCGACCTGGTCGCCGACGACGGCGACCACTCCGACGCCGCGCTCGCGGCCAGCACGTACGAGGGCGGCAACGAGCAGGTCCGCACCACGCTGATGAGCCACTTCGGCTACTTCGAGACGGAGTCCAGCCACCACGCGTCGGAGTACGTGCCCTGGTTCCGCAAGGACCCTGCCACCACGCTGGAGTACCTCCCGGAGCGCTGGGACTACTACGAGATCTGCTCCGCGCACGACGAGCAGGGCGACGTCGACGACCAGCTGGAGCGGCTCAAGGCCGACCTCAGCCCGTCGGTCGAGTACGGCGCGTCGATCGTCAACGCCGTGGTCACGGGGGTCCCCGCCGTGGTCTACGGCAACGTCCCCAACGCGGGCCGCGTCATCACGAACCTGCCCGACGACGCGTGCGTCGAGGTGGCCTGCCTGGTCGACGCGAACGGCGTGCAGCCGACGTCGTTCGGCGACCTGCCGCCCCAGCTCGCCGCGATCAACCGCACCAACGTCAACGTCCAGACGCTCGCGGTCCGGGCCGCCCTCACCGGCGACGTCGAGCACGTCCACCACGCCGTCGCGATGGACCCCCTGACCTCGGCGCACTGCACCCTCGAGGACATCCGCTCGATGACCGACGAGCTGCTCGCGGCGCACGCCGCCCTGCTCCCCGTGTCCCTCCGACCAGGGACGTCGGCCTCCGCGACGGCGTTCCAGGATCGGGACCCCGCCCTGGTGGGGTGAGCGCCCACGGTGTCCCGGGCGACGGCGCCCGGGACACCGGCCGGGGTCGTGCGCCGCGCGACCCGACGACCCTCGACGAAGAGGAGAAGACATGCCGACCCATGCCGCGGAGATCGGCAGCCCCGCCGTGCGCAGCCTGTCCCGCCGCAGCTTCCTGGCCGTGGCGGGGATCAGCGTCGCGGGAGCCCTCGCCGCCTGCTCCGGCGCCCCCACCGGCACGAAGCACCTGCGCCTGTCCTCGTGGAACATCCCGCTGGACCTCGAGACCTACCAGGCGCTTGCCGACGAGTTCGTCGCGGCGCACCCGGGCACCAGCGTGGCGGTGGAGGTGACGACCGGGCAGTTCCACCAGTGGTTCATCACCCGGCTCGCGGCGGACCTCGCGCCCGACATCATCCGCATCACCCCGCAGCAGATCGGACGCTACGCGGCGAACGGGAGCCTGGTGGACCTCACCGGCGCCGTGCCCGCGGAGTACCAGGACGACTGGTCGGAGCCGTTCTGGGCGATCGGCGCCAAGGCCGACGGCCTGTTCGGCGTCTTCCAGCACACCGACAACTTCATCACCTACTACGACAAGCGGGTGATCGAGCAGATCGGGGTCGACGTGCCGCAGACCCTCGATGAGGCGTGGCGCTGGGACGAGTTCCTCGAGATCGCGCGGGAGGCGCAGCGGATCACCGGCCGGTACGGCTTCGGATACGGCTGGAGCGGCCCCGAGACGGCGTACCGCTGGATGCCGCTGGTGTACCAGAACGGCGGCGCGTTCCTCGGCGAGGACGGCGAGACGCCGAGCATGGACACCGACGCCGCCGTCGGCGCCCTGGACTTCGGCCGGCGCTGGTACGCGGACGGGCTCGTCTCCCCGGCGAACATGAGCAAGTCCGGCGGCGGCGCCGTCGGCCGCGACCTGTTCACCACCGGGCAGACGGGTCTGCTGCTCGACAACCCCGAGGCGATCGCCGCCCTCGACGAGGCCAGGCCCGGCGAGTGGGGCACCACCTACATGATCCGCAACGGCGGCGAGGCCTCCGACCTCGGCGGCAACGCGTTGGCGGTGACCAGGTCCAGCAAGCACCCCGAGCTCGCGGCCGAGCTGGTCGCCTTTCTCACGAGCCGGACGAACGTCGCCGAGTTCTGCCGCCAGGGCAACTGGCTGCCCGCGCGGTCCTCGCTCGACGCGGCCGACATCGGCTACGAGCGGCACGAGGCCACGATGCAGCAGTTCATCGACCAGGCCGCGACCATCCCGCTGTCCATGGTGCGGGCCCAGTCGGGTCCGTACTTCAGCTCGCTCAACTCGGTCTTCGCGGACTACCTCGACCTGTGCTTCCTCGGCGAGCTCACCGCCGCCGAGTGCGGCGCCCAGATGACGGAGGCGATGCGCAGTGTCACCACACGGTGAGACCCTCACGGTGCCCGGCACCCCGACGGTCGTGACGGACCCGGGGAGCGGACCCGCCGCCCGGTCGACGTCCGCGGGGACGACGACACGACGTCGGCGCGCGCGATGGGCGCCCTACCTCTTCGTCGGGCCCGCGGGCCTGCTGTTCCTCGCGTTCTCCCTCGTCCCGATCGTCATCGCGGTCGCGCTGTCGTTCCAGGACACGGCAACTCTCGGAGACGGGGCGTGGGTGGGCGCGGACAACTACCGGACCATGCTGTCCGACCCTCTGCTGCGGACGGCGCTGCTCAACACGCTGGTGTTCACGGTCGGCACGGTGCCCACGGCGATGGCGATCGGGCTCGCGCTCGCCGTCGCGCTCAACCGCCCGCTGCCGGGCCGAGGTCTCCTGCGGGCGCTGTTCTTCGTGCCGATGGTCGCGGCCGGCGTCGTGGTCGGCGTGATCATGTCGTGGATCTTCAACCCCGACTACGGCGTGGCGAACAACGCGCTCCGCGCGGTCGGGCTCGACGGGCTGCCGTGGCTAACGTCGCCGCGCACCGCGATGATGACCCTGGTCCTCGTGGTCGTGTGGACCCGTATCGGCTTCTGCATGGTGATCTACCTGGGCGCCCTGCAGTCCATCCCGTCCGAGCTGCGCGAGGCCGCCGCGATCGACGGCGCGAGCCGTTGGCAGCGGTTCCGACGGCTGACCGTGCCCATGCTGGCGCCGACCACCTCGATCCTGCTCATCCTCAACGTCGTGTTCTCGCTGCAGGCCTTCGACGTCATCTACGTGATGACGGGCGGCGGGCCCGGCTTCTCCACGACCGTCCTCATCCAGTACGTCTTCCGGTCCGCGTTCGGCGACGCCCGCATGGGGTACGCGGCGGCGCTCGGGCTCCTGCTCGTGCTGATCCTGCTGGTCTTCACGCTGCTGCGGCAGCGGGCGACGAAGAAAGCCGAGGAGCTCCTGTGACTGCCACCACCCTGCGGCCCGCACCCTCCACGACCCCCCAGCCCGGCCGCTCGCCCCGGGCACGACGCTCCAGCCGCCGCCGGTGGCTGCTCACCGCGGGCCTCACCGCCGTCGCGATCCTCGTCGTCTTCCCCCTGTACTGGATGATCGTCTCGGCCCTCACCCCGGGAGGGCAGTCGCAGAGCAGCGAGTTCTACCTGTGGCCCGACGCGCCGACCACCGGCAACTTCACCGAGGTCTTCGCGACCCAGCCTGTCTGGCGCTGGCTGGGGAACTCGTTCCTCGTCGCCACGGTCGGCACCGCGCTGTCCGTGTGCGTCTCGCTCGGTGCCGGTTACGCGCTCGCGAAGTACCGGTTCCGGGGCCGCGGCCTGTTGTACGCGCTCTTCCTCGTGACGATCATGATCCCGATCCAGGTGACCCTCGTCCCCGCGTTCCTCGTCGTCGCGCGGCTCGGGCTGGTCGACTCGCCCTGGGCGGTGATCCTGCCGACCCTGTTCGACGTCGTCGGGATCTTCATCGCGCGCCAGTTCATGCTGGGCGTGCCCGACGCCCTCATCGAGGCCGCGCGGCTCGACGGCGCGGGGGAGCTGCGCACCTTCTTCCGGGTGGTGCTGCCCTCGTGCGGGCCGCTGGTCGGGGTGCTGGTGATCCTCGGCTTCATGAACCGCTGGAACGACTTCCTGTGGCCCCTGGTCGTGCTGCAGGGGAACGAGAGCCTCACCGTCCCGGTCGGGCTGTCCACGCTGACGACCAACCCGGCGTTCAGCTCGCCCTGGGGAGCGGTCATGGCCGTCGCGACCGTGGCCGTCGTGCCGCTGCTGGTGGTGTTCCTCGTCTTCCAGCGCACGTTCGTCCAGGGCATCGCGAGCACGGGGATCAAGTAGCGCGCACGAGCTTCTCACAGGGTGTCTGTCGGGGGCGTTCCCGTTCGTCGTGCTCATGTACACGGCCGACGGGGCCGTGCAGGATGAGGTCCGACCCGAAGGAGACCGTCGTGCGCTATCTGATGCTGGTGCTGTCCACGCCCGAGGACCCGGAGCTGCGGCCCGAGGACGCGGAGGGCGCCCCGCCCATCGAGGACTGGGTGGAGAAGTACTACGGGAGCGGTGCGGCCGTGCTGGGGGACCGGCTGCGGCCGCCGGGGGACGCCGTCGGCGTGCGGGTGCGCGGCGGCCGCACGCTCGTCACCGACGGGCCGTTCTCCGAGACCAAGGAGGCGATCGGCGGCTTCGACGTCATCGACGCACCCGACCTCGACACCGCGATCACCATCGCGTCCGAGCACCCCATGGCCCACGGCGGCGCGATCGAGCTGCGACCGTTCTGGCCGCTCGACCTCGAGCAGCCGGACCAGGCCGCCACCGGCGGGGGTGCGTGATGCGGTACCTGATGCTCGTCGTCGAGCCCGACGTGCCCGACCGTGGGCCGGACGCGGACATCGAGGACTGGGTCCGCCGGCACGACGGCGACGGCTCCCGCGTCCTCGGGGAGCGGCTGCGGCCGGCCGCGGACGTGCGCCGGGTCCAGGTGCGGGACGGGCGCACGGTGGTGACGGACGGGCCGTTCACCGAGACGAAGGACGTGATCGGCGGGTTCGACGTGATCGAGGCGCCCGACCTCGAGAGCGCGCTCGCGATCGCCGCCGAGCACCCGGGGTCCTGGGGCGGGGGCACCGTGGAGGTGCACCCGTTCTGGCCGACCGAGAGCCCCGCCCGCACGTGACCTCCCGGGCCGCCGCCGTGGAGGACGCGTTCCGCGCCGAGCGTGGACGCGTCCTCGCGGCGGTCGCGCGCAGCACCGGGGACCTCGACCTCGCCGAGGAGTCGGTCCAGGAGGCGTTCGCCTCCGCGCTGCGCACCTGGGAGCGCGACGGCGTGCCCGACCGGCCCGGGGCCTGGCTCACCACCGTGGCGCGGCGGCACGCGACCGACGTGCTGCGCCGTCGCCGGGTGGAGGTCGAACGGACGGCGACGGCGGCCCGGCTCGCTGCCCCGCTCGACGGGGCCGTGCCGGACGGCGGCCCGGACGACCCCGACGCCGACCTGCTGCGGCTGCTGTTCACCTGCTGCCACCCGGCGCTGCCCCTCGAGGGGCGGGTGGCCCTGACGCTGCGCTCCCTCACCGGCATGACGACGGCCCACGTGGCGCGCGCCTTCCTCGTCCCGGAGGCGACGATGTCGCAGCGGCTGGTGCGGGCCAAGCGACGCATCCGCGCCACCGGCATCGCGTTCCGTGTGCCGCCGGCGGGGCAGCTGGCCGAGCGCACGGACGCCGTCCTCGCCGTCCTCTACCTCCTGTTCACGGAGGGGTACGACGCGTGGGCCGAGCCGTCGGACGAGGTCGAGGGGTGCGCGGAGCGGCGGGCGCTGGCGGGCGACGCGGTGCGGCTGGCACGGCTCGCCGCCGGCCTGCTGCCCGATGCTCCCGAGGCCCGCGGCCTGCTCGCGCTCCTGCTGCTGCAGCACGCGCGGCGCGACTCGCGGACCGGGTCCGACGGCGTCACGCGCACGCTCGCGGAGCAGGACCGGTCCCGATGGCACCAGGAGGAGGTCGCCGAGGGCCTGGCCGTCCTCGACGACGCGCTGGCGGAGCGTCGGCCCGGTCCCTACCAGGTGCAGGCGGCGATCGCCGCGCTGCACTGCCGGGCGGCGACGGCGGGGTCGACCGACTGGACGGAGGTGCTCGCCCTCTACGACGTGCTGCTCGAGATGACGCCCACGCCCGTCGTCGCGCTCAACCGCGCCGTCGCGGTGGCGCAGGTGCACGGCGTCGAGGCCGGGCTGGGCGCCGTCGACGACGTCGCGGCGGACCCGGCGCTGGCCGGGTACCACCTGCTTCCTGCCCTGCGGGCCGACCTCCTGGTGCGCGCGGGCAGGCCCGGCGACGCCGTCGTCGAGCTGCGCCGTGCCCTCGACCAGGTCGACCGGGAGGGCGACCGCCGCCTGCTGCGCGCCCGCCTCGCCGCCCTCGGGGGCACGTGACCTCAGCGGAGCCCCACCCAGAGCGTCGTGAGCGCGATCTCGGGGACTATCTGTCGAAAGACAGTCCCCGAGATCGCGCTCACCACGCTCCGGGTGGGGCTCCGGTCAGACGACGGCGGGCTCGGTGACGAGCGGGTAGACGCCGTTCTCGTCGTGCACCTCGCGGCCGGTCACCGGCGGGTTGAACACGCACACGCAGGTGATGTCGGTGCGGGGCCGCACCTTGTGCTTGTCGTGCTCGTTGAGCAGGTAGAGCGAACCGGGCCTGAGCTGGTGCACCTCGCCCGTGCCGAGGTCCTCGATCTCGCCCTCGCCGGACGTGATGAAGACGGCCTCGATGTGGTTGGCGTACCAGAAGAAGCTCTCGGTGCCGGCGTACAGCGTGGTCTCGTGCACGGAGAAGCCGACGCCCTCCTTCGCCAGGACGATCCGCTTCGAGCGCCAGTTCTCGCTCTTGACGTCGGCGTCGGTGTCGGTGATCTCGTCGAGGGAGCGCACGATCATGGGGGTACCTCCGGAAGGTCGGGTGCGGTGGTCGGGACGGCGTGCGGTCAGGCCGTCGGTGCAGGCAGGACGGCGGCGACGGAGTCGCTGATGATCCGCAGGCCGCGCTGCAGCTCGTCGTACGTGATCGTCAGGGGCGGCAGCAGCTTGACCACCTCGCCGTCGGGGCCCGAGGTCTCCATGAGCAGCCCGCGCGAGAACGCCTCGTCGCAGATGCGGGCGGCGGTCTCGCCGTCCGGCGTCTGCAGGCCGCGCGCGAGGCCGCGGCCCTTGGCGACCAGCACGTCGTCGCCGTACCGGGCGACGAGGGAGTTGAAGTGCGCCTCGACGAGCGCGCCCTTGTCGATCGTGGAGCGCTCGAGCGCGTCGTCCGACCAGTAGGTGCGGATCGCCTCGGACGCCGTCGCGAACGCGGGCGCGAAGCCGCGGAACGTGCCGTTGTGCTCGCCCGGCTCCCAGATGTCCAGCTCGGGGCGCACCAGGGTGAGGGCCATCGGCAGGCCGTACCCGGAGATGGACTTCGACAGGCAGATGATGTCGGGCACGATGCCGGCCTCCTCGAACGAGAAGAACTTGCCGGTGCGGCCGCAGCCCATCTGGATGTCGTCGAGGATCAGCAGGATGCCGTGGCGCCGGCACAGGTCGGCCAGGCCGCGCAGCCACTCGGCCCGCGCGGCGTTGATGCCGCCCTCGCCCTGCACCGTCTCGACGATCACCGCGGCGGGCGCGTTCAGTCCCGAGCCGCTGTCGTCCAGCAGCCGCTCGAGGTACATGAAGTCGGGCACGTCCCCGTCGAAGTAGTCGTCGTACGGCATCGGGGTCGCGTGCACCAGCGGGATGCCGGCCCCGCCGCGCTTCATCGAGTTGCCCGTCACGGACAGCGCACCGAGCGTCATGCCGTGGAACGCGTTGGTGAAGTTGATGACGGACTCGCGCCCGGTCACCTTGCGCGCCAGCTTCAGCGCCGCCTCGACGGCGTTGGCGCCGCCGGGGCCGGGGAACACGACCTTGTGGTCCAGGCCGCGGGGGCGCAGGATCACCTCGCTGAACGTCTCCAGGAACTCGCGGCGCGCCGCGGTGAACATGTCGAGCGTGTGCACCATGCGGTCGTCGGTCAGGTAGTCGACCAGCACCTGCTTGAGCAGCGGGTTGTTGTGCCCGTAGTTGAGGGTGCCGGCGCCGGCGAAGAAGTCGAGGTACTCGGTGCCGTCCTCGGCGTGCACCGTCGTTCCCGAGGCCCGGTCGAAGACGACGGGCCAGGAGCGCGAGTAGCTGCGGACCTCCGACTCGAGGGCGGTGAAGCCCAGCGGGTCGGCGGCGGCGGACGCCTCGGTGGTGGGGACGGTCGGGGTTGTCACGAATGACACTCCTTGAGGTGGTGCGCGCCGGTGCGTGTGTGGGTGAGGGGCGGGGCTGCGTCGTCACCTGCGCGCCGAACCGGCGCAGCCCGAGGTCTGGTCGACCGTGCGGTCGACGACCGGATCAGCGAGACGGACCGAACCCCTTGATGACCAGCAGGGGTTCGGCCTCGTGGCCGTCCGGGAAGTGCGTCGTCTCGTAGCCGGTGGTCTCCCGCAGCGTCGCGCCGCGTTCCGCCGCCCAGCGCGCGAAGACGCGCCGGGACGAGGCGTTGTCGGTGGTCACCGTGGTGTGCACCCGGGTGACGGCGGGCCCGCCGTCGGGCGCGGAACCGCCAGGGCTCGCACCGTCGACGACGGCGTCCAGCAGCTGGCCCGCGACCCGCCGGCCACGGGCCTGCGGGGCCACGGCGACCTGCCAGACGAAGAGCGTGGCGGGGTCGGCGGGCAGGCGGTAGCCGGCGAGAAAGCCCACCGGGTCGCCCTCGCCGCCGTCCGCGCCCCTCGCGAGGAGAGCGAGGCGGCTCGTCGCGGAGAAGTGGTCCGCGAGCAGCAGGTAGGCGTAGGAGGAGTTGAGGTCCAGCGAGCCCGAGTCGCGGGCCAGCTGCCACATCGTGGCGCCGTCCACCGGCGTCGGTGGGCGGATCGTCAGGGTGTCGTCGTCGGTCGGCTGGTTGGTCGCTGCGGTGTCCGTCGTGTCCATACCGCCATCGACCATAGACGGCCCACGGGGAAAACTTCACCTCTGCCATGACCGTTCCTCGACCGGGCCGCCCGGCGCGAGGGGCGTTGATCGTTGGTAGCACAACGAAAGGTCGCGTTCGCCATCGACGGATCATCGACAGTACTGGGAAGGGTCATCCGTCTCGGATCGTGAGACGATCGGCCGGCCAGGAGCCGGAGACGACCGTGGGCGTGCCCGTCTGCACGGGCACGCCCACGGCATGCGTCAGGGTCCGGGCGTCGCCCGGGGAGGTCAGCCCGCGAAGGGCGTGGCCTTGGTGATCTCGACGGGGATCTCGCGGCCGTTCGGCGCCGTGTACGCCACCTTCTCGCCGATGCGGTGCCCGTCGATGGCGGCGCCGAGCGGCGACGTCGGGGAGTACACGTCGAGGTCGGTGGTGCCGGCGATCTCGCGGGAGCCGAGCAGGAAGGTCATCTCGTCCCCGGCCACCAGCGCCGTCACGACCATGCCCGCCTCGACGACGCCGTCGTCCGCCGGCGTGCTGATCTGGACGTGGCGCAGCTTCTCGGTGAGCTCACGGATGCGGGCCTCGTTCTTCGCCTGCTCCTCGCGCGCGGCGTGGTACCCGCCGTTCTCCTTGAGGTCGCCCTCGTCGCGGGCGGCGGCGATGCGCTCGGCGATCTCGGTGCGGGCGGGGCCGGAGAGGTGCTCCAGCTCGGCCTGCAGCCGGTCGTGAGCCTCCTGGGTGAGCCAGGTGACAGTGCTCTCGGTCACGAGGGCTCTCCTTTCGTGGTGCTCGTGGCCTGTTTCGGCCGTGCGGGGGCGACCGACGTGCATCGCCACGCGCGTCGGCTGGGCAGGACTGTGCGTGTGAATCCCTCAGGATAGCCCGCGTTCGCGCCAGATCCCAGGCCTTTGCCCTGGGCGAACGGGTGATCCCGGTCGCGGTGCCCCGGAAAGCGAGGGGCGGACCGTCAGGAGCCGCCGTCGACGTCGCAGGACTCGACCAGGGCGGTCGTGGCCTTCTCGGACGTGCGGACGGTCACCGTGTACGTGGAGGTGAGCTCCTCGCTCGGCCCGACCGGCACCTCCAGCGTGCCCACCTGGGCGTAGCTGGGGGCGAGCGCCTCGACCTCGCAGACGGCCGAGGTGCCGGCCGGCATGTGCACCTGGAACGTGACGTCCACCTGCTCGGCGTCGCGCACGTCGAAGCTGACGACGTCCACGTCGACGGGGTCGCGCCGGGTCTGCTCCACGGAGAACCAGGCGGCCACGCCGACGGCCGCCGCCAGCGCCGCGCCGATCGCCACCTTGCCGCCCGTCCCGAGGCCGCGTCGCTGCGGGCGGGTGCCGTAGCGGTCGGCGGGGGGCGTGGGGCTGACGGGCTCGCTCATGGTGCACCATTGTCCCTGAACGCTGCTGCCGACCCGTCACCCCGGGAGGGACCTTGTCCTCCGCCTCCTCCGCGCCGCCCACGGGGCTGCCCGAGCCCCTGCGTCTGATGGCGGTGCACGCGCACCCGGACGACGAGTCCAGCAAGGGCGCGGCCACCACCGCGCGGTACGCCGCCGAAGGTGTCGAGGTGCTCGTGGTCACCTGCACGGGCGGCGAGCGGGGCGACGTGCTCAACCCCAGCTTCCAGGTGCCCGAGGGGCACGAGTTCGAGACCGTCGATGGCCGCCGCGCCGTGCGCCGCCTCGAGATGGCGGCCGCCGCCGAGGCGCTCGGCGTGCGCCAGACGTGGCTCGGGTTCGTCGACTCCGGCCTGCCGGAGGGCGACCCGCTGCCGCCGCTGCCCGAGGGCTCGTTCGGCCTGGTGCCGCTCGAGGAGGCGGCGGCGCCCCTGGTGGAGCTGGTGCGCCGGTTCCGCCCGCACGTCGTGACGACGTACGACCCGTCCGGCGGCTACCCGCACCCGGACCACATCAAGTGCCACGAGGTCGCGTTCGAGGCGTACCACGCGGCCGGCGACGCCTCGCGGTACGTCGTCGAGGGCGGCGCGGACCCCTGGGAGCCGCGCAAGCTGTACTACAACCACGGCTTCTCGATGGAGCGCATGCGGGCGGTGCACGAGGCGATGCAGGGCGCCGGGCTGGAGTCCCCGTTCGGCGACTGGATCGAGTCGCGCGCGGCGCGCGAGATCCCGGAGCGGCAGGCGACGACCAGCGTCCGGGTCGCGGAGTTCTTCCCGCAGCGTGACGCCGCTCTCGTGGCGCACGCCTCGCAGATCGACCCGAAGGGGTTCTTCTTCGCGGTCCCCCGGGACCTCGAGGCCGACGTCTGGCCCACCGAGGAGTACGAGCTCGCCGACTCCCGCGTGCCCACCACGCTGCCCGAGGACGACCTCTTCGCCGGTCTGCGCGAGGGCGCCCGATGAGCGGCGTGTGGGCGGTGCTGCCGGTGCTCGCCGCCGCGCCGAGCCCGAGCCCCAGCCCCACCCAGGGGCCGACGGAGCTCGAGGTGACGCCGGGCCTCGCGGGCTTCGTCGCGACCTTCGCCGTCGCGCTGGCGTGCGTGCTGCTGTTCCTGTCGCTCACCCGGCACCTGCGCCGGGCCCGGCACAACGCGGAGGAGCAGGGCCTGCCGATCGAGGAGCCCAAGCGCGTCGGCCCCCGGCACCCGGGCGAGGACGTCCCGGACGCTCCCGGGCGTGAGCCCGGGACCCCGGCGGGCGACGAGGGGGTCGACGGCGCGCCGGGCGACGAGACGGACGGTCAGGGCCGGCGATGAGCGCGTCGGTGCGCGTCACGGTGGCGCAGCTCGCGATCACCGCGGACCACGACGCGAACCGGGAGGCGGTCGCCGAGGCGTTCCTGGCCGCCGGCCGGGTGGGCGCCGACCTGCTGGTGCTGCCCGAGTACTCCTCGGGGTACGACCCGCACGGCGTCGGCGTCGAGCACGCGGAGCCGCTCGACGGCCCGTTCGTCACCGCGCTGCGCCAGCACGCCGCGCGGTACCGCATCGCGGTGGTGGCGGGCACGACGCTGCCGGCGTCCGGTGCGGCGGGCGGGTCCCGGACGGGGCAGATCCCCGCCGTCAGCGGCGCCTTCCCCGCCGTCAGCGGCGCCTTCCCCGCCGTCAGCGGGGCCTTCCCCGCCGTGACGGGGTCGCTCCCGGCGATCACGGGGACGACGCCGGTGGCCGGCTCGGCACCTGCCGAGCCGCAGCGCGCGTTCAACACGGTCGTCGCGGTGGACGCGACGGGTGCGCTCGTCGGCGCGTACCGCAAGGTGCACCTCTACGACGCGTTCGGCACCCGCGAGTCCGACCGGCTCGAGGCGGGGCCGCCGGACGTGCCGCCGCTGGTGATCCGCCTGGGTGACCTCACGTTCGGCGTCGTCACCTGCTACGACCTGCGCTTCCCGGAGTCGGCGCGCCGGCTCGTGGACGCGGGCGCGGACGTCATCGTGGTGCCGGCCGCCTGGGTGGACGGGCCGCTCAAGGCGGACCACTGGCGGACCCTGCTGCGCGCGCGGGCGATCGAGAACACGGCCGTGGTGATCGGCGTCGGCATGGCCGGTCCGGGCCTGGTGGGCCGGTCGCTGCTGGCGGGGCCGGACGGCGTCGTGGGCCTCGAGCTCGACGAGACGCCGCAGGTGCGCACCGTGGACCTCGACCCCGAGCCGCTGGCGCAGGTGCGCCGGCAGAACCCGTCGCTGGCGAACCGGCGCTACCTCGTGGTGCCTCGGCCCTGAGCCGGACCTGACGCGAGCCCCGCGGTCACAGCGCGGCCAGGTAGATCGCCACGGTGTGGCAGGTGAAGCCCACCACGGTGAGCGCGTGGAAGACCTCGTGGAACCCGAACCACCGCGGCGACGGGTCGGGGAACTTGGTGCCGTAGACCACCGCGCCGAGGATGTACGCGACTCCGCCCGAGGCGACCAGCCAGGCGACGGCGGCCCCGCCGGACGTGGCGAACTGCGGGATGTAGCCCACCGCGACGCAGCCGAGCGCCACGTACACGGGCACGTACAGCCAGCGGGGCGCGCCCATCCACAGCACGCGCGCGACCAGGCCGACGATCGCGCCGATCCAGACGACGGCGAGCAGGACGACGGCGGTGTCGCGCGGCAGCAGCATCACCGCCAGGGGCGTGTACGTGCCCGCGATGATGAGGAAGATGTTCGCGTGGTCCAGGCGGCGCAGCAGCGCGGCGGTGCGCGGCGACCAGGTGCCCGTGCCGAGGTGGTAGACGGCGCTGGTGCCGAAGAGCAGCACGGCGGTGACGCCGAAGACGGCGCACGCGATCTTGTCCGCCGTGGTGTCCGCCAGCACGACGAGCACGATCGCGGCGGCGAGCGCGAGCGGGGCCGTGACGGCGTGGATCCAGCCGCGCAGGTGGGGCTTGATCCAGGCGGCCGTCTCGGCGGCCGCGGCGGACACGGTCTGCACGGCGTCCATGGCGGCCTCCTTGACGTCGGGCACATCCAGGCGGTCGTGCCGGCGGTCGTTCGACCGGGCGGCTGCTGCCACGGTGGTTCTCCTTGCTCGAGACGTAACCTACGCATCCGTAGGTTACGTCAGCGTAGGCGACGGCACGGGGCAGGGTCGACCGCCGCAGTGAAGATCGTGCGCAGGGTTGCGGGGCCTCGCACGTCGCGGCGCCGGGGGCGCTCGGTCGGCGCCGCGGGAGCGGTACCGTTGACCCGCTCTCCGTCCGTCCCCGCCCGCCGGGTGCCTGCGCCGTCGTGCGCCCGCGCGGCGCGGCACGACTCCCCGAGGTCTCGCGTGCGCATGCCCCACCTGCTCTACGGCCTGTACGAGCGGCGTCTGGCCGCCTCGTTGCCGACGGCGCAGACGCCCCGGCACGTGGGCGTGATCCTCGACGGGAACCGCCGCTGGGCCAGGTCGTTCGGCGAGACGGCGGCCACCGGCCACCGGCGCGGCGCGGACAAGATCACGGAGTTCCTGGGCTGGGCCGAGGAGCTCGGCGTCGAGGTCGTGACCCTGTGGATGCTGTCCACGGACAACCTCGCGCGCCCGGCGGCCGAGCTCACCGACCTGCTGGACATCATCCGCGACGCCGTGCAGGACCTCGCCGAGTCGGGACGCTGGCGGCTGCGGGTCGTGGGGCGCCTCGACCTGCTCCCGGCCGGGCTCGCGGGCGCCGTGCGCGCCGCCGCGGAGGCGACCAAGAACGTCCAGGGCCTGCAGGTCAACGTCGCCGTCGGGTACGGCGGGCGGCACGAGATCGCCGACGCCGTCCGGTCCTACCTCAAGCAGGAGTCCGCGCACGGCGCGACGCTCGACGACCTGGCCGAGCGGATCGACGTCGAGGACATCGCCGCGCACCTGTACACGAAGGGCCAGCCCGACCCGGAGCTCGTGATCCGCACGTCGGGCGAGCTGCGCGTGGGCGGCTTCCTCATGTGGCAGAGCGCGCACTCCGAGCTGTACTTCTGCGAGGCGTACTGGCCGGACTTCCGCCGGGTCGACTTCCTGCGCGCGCTGCGTGACTTCTCGCGGCGGGAACGCAGACTGGGGCGATGAACGCACGCCTCGCCGCCGAGGCCTGGGAGTCGCTGTTCCGCACCCAGGTCACCCTGATGCGCCGCTTCCAGGCCGACGACATCTGGCACGACCTGACGATGCGCGAGTACGACGTCCTGTTCACCCTGTCGCGCGCCTCCCGCGGCGAGCTGCGGCTGCGGGACCTCAACGAGGACATCCTCCTCGCGCAGTCGTCGCTGTCCCGGATGGTGGAGCGGCTCGAGGCGCGCGGGCTGGTGGAGCGGTCGGTCCCCGCGGACGACGCCCGTGGCACGCTCGTGCGCCTCACCCCGGAGGGCGCGCGACGGCAGCGCGAGACCGGGCTCGCGCACGTGCGCACGATCGCCGAGTACATGGGCCAGGGCCTGGACCCGGGGGAGCTGGAGCAGCTCAAGGCGCTGCTCGACCGCCTGCGCTCCGCGCAGTCACGGATCCCGGACCGGGCGTCGTCGCCCGACGCGCAGGGCTGACGGGCGGAGATGACAAGGCGTGCCATCAACGTCACGTCGCCGGAAGGGCCTTCCCGGCGGGCCGTGCCGCGCGCTGGTGCGAGGATGACAGTCATGTCGCTGACCCCCCAGTCGGCCGATGCCGGCCCCTACGACGCCCTGCTCCTGTACTCCTTCGGTGGTCCGAACAAGCCGGAGGACGTGGTGCCGTTCCTCCGCAACGTCACCGCCGGCAAGGGCATCCCCGACGAGCGGCTCGAGGAGGTCGGCGAGCACTACTACGGCTTCGGCGGCAAGAGCCCCATCAACGAGCAGAACCTCGCGCTGAAGGCGGCGCTCGAGGCGGAGCTCGCCGAGCGCGGGATCGACCTGCCCGTCGTGTGGGGCAACCGCAACTGGGAGCCGTACACCACCGACGCGATCGACGAGCTGGAGCGCCTGGGCGCCCGCCGCGCCGTCGCGCTCGTGACGTCCGCGTACTCGTCCTACTCCGGCTGCCGGCAGTACCGCGAGGACCTCGCGGTGACGCTGGAGAAGCGCGGCCAGCTCGGACCCGACGGCTCCACCGGCGTGCAGTTCGACAAGGTCCGCTCGTACTTCAACCACCCCGGCTTCGTGGCGGGCAACGCCGAGGCCGTGCTCGAGGCCTACGAGGAGCTCGAGAAGAAGGGCGGCGACCCCGCGACGGCGAAGCTCGTCTTCGTCACGCACTCCATCCCCGACACGATGGAGGAGGCGTCGCGCGTCTCCCACGCCACGTACTCCGCGCAGCACCTCGACCTGGCCGCCGTCGTCGCGGCCGTCGTCTCCGAGGTGCGCGGCCACGCCGTCGAGTGGGAGCTGGCCTACTGCTCGCGCTCCGGCCCGCCGTCGCAGCCGTGGCTGGAGCCGGACATCAACGACCTGCTCACCGAGCGCGCGGGCGAGGGGCTCAAGGACGTCGTGATGTCCCCGATCGGCTTCGTGTCGGACCACATGGAGGTGGCCTACGACCTCGACACCGAGGCGATGGCCACGGCGGCCGAGCTCGGCATGACGGCGGTGCGCGCCGGCACGGTCGGCACGCGGCCCGTGTTCGTGTCCGGGCTCGTCGACCTGGTCCTCGAGCGTGCGGCGCTCGCGCGCGGCGAGGACGTCGCCGAGGAGACGGTCGGCAACCTGCCCCCGTTCCGCTCGGTGTGCGCGCCCGGCTGCTGCCTGCGCCGCGACGGCGAGCCCAGCGGCGTGCCCGCCCTCTGCGGCGTCGACCTGAACTCCTGAACCGGACCGAGAGGACCTCATGACCGACACGCACATCCACGGAGACTCCGGGGACGCCGTCGACGCCGCCGCGATCAACGAGTCGATCCGGTACGCGATGATCGCCGTCTTCTCCCTGGCCGAGCCGCTGCCGGCGGGCGACGCGGAGCGTGCCGAGGTCGCGGCCGAGGCCGAGGCCGCGCTGTGGGACGGCCAGCCGGACGACGCCCGCGACCCCGCCCGCGCCGAGGGCGACGTCGTCGTCCGCGGCGTGTACGACGTCGCCGGGCTGCGCGCCGACGCCGACCTCATGGTGTGGGTGCACGGGTCCTCGGTCGAGTCCGTGCAGGGCGCCTACCAGCGGCTGCGCGCGTCGCGGCTCGGTTCCGCGCTGGCCCCCGAGTGGTCGGTCGTGGCGCTGCACCGCGCCGCCGAGTTCAACAAGGGCCACGTGCCCGCCTTCCTCGCCGGCGAGCGGCCCCGCGACTACCTGTCGGTGTACCCGTTCGTGCGCTCCTACGACTGGTACCTGCTGCCCGACGCCGAGCGCCGCACCATGCTGCGCGACCACGGCATGGCCGCTGCCGGCTACAAGGACGTCCGCGCCAACACGATGAGCACCTTCGCGCTGAGCGACTACGAGTGGCTGCTGGCGTTCGAGGCCGACGAGCTGCACCGCATCGTCGACCTCATGCGCGACCTGCGCGCCACCGAGGCCCGCCGGCACGTGCGCGAGGAGGTGCCGTTCTTCACCGGCCCGCGCGTCACCCTGGCCGACTGGGCGGAGAAGCAGCCCCGCGCCTGACGACGCGCCCCCCAGATGCTCAGCATGCTGAACCTGGGCATGGTGGGGGGATGAGCGAGGCGACAGGCACGAGGAGAACGGCGCCGGTCGGCGACGCGACCGGCGCCGACCGGGTGCGCCAGGTCGTCGTGGCGGTCGGCGCGGCGCTCGCCGTGGCGGGGGCCGCGGTCGGCTCCGGCGCGGCGGGTGGCCAGCGCATCGCGGAGGCCGCGGACGGGGCGCTGTCCGCGGACGCGACCGTCGTCGCCCCGGGCACGACCGCGTTCACCGTCTGGTCGGTGATCTACGCCGGCCTGGTCCTGTTCGCCGTGGTGCAGGCCCTGCCCGGGCGTGCCGCCGACCCTCGCCTGCGCGCGGTCGGCTGGTGGGTCCTGGCGTCCATGCTGCTCAACGCCCTGTGGATCGGCGTCGTCCAGGCCGGGTGGCTCTGGGCGAGCGTGGCGGTGATCGCCTGCCTCGTCGTGGTCCTGTGCGTCGTGCTGCTGCGGCTCGTGCGCCTGCCCGCCTCCGGGGTGCTCGACGTCGTGGCCACCGAGGTCACCACCGGCCTGTACCTCGGATGGGTGTGCGTCGCGACGCTGGCGAACGTCGCCGCCGCGCTCGCCGCCTCGGAGGTCGGCGACCTCGGTCTCGGGCCCACCGGCTGGGGCGTCGCGCTGGCCGCGGTCGCGGCGCTGGTCGTGATCGGCGTGAGCTTTCGAGCGGCGGTGCGTCCGGCCCTCGCGATCGCGGTGGGCCTCGCCGCCGGGTGGGGGCTGGCCTGGATCGCGGTGGCCCGCACGCAGGGGCCGCTCGTCGACCGGACGGTCGCCGTCGCCGCGGGGGTCGCCGCCGTGGTGGCCGTCGTCGCGCCCGTGGTCGCGGCGCTACGAGCCCGCTCGCGCTGAGCCCGCCCGCCCGGCGGTGTCCGACGTCGCCACGACGACGGTGCCGCCCGTGGCGTCGTCCGCGTCGGGATCCTCGTCGGTGACGACGGTCGGGCGCAGGCCGTGCGCCTCGACCAGGTTCGTCGCACCGGGCACCTGGTCGGTGCCGACCTCGAAGAGGAGCGAGCCGCCGGGGGCCAGCCATCCCGGGGCGGCGGCCACCACCCGGCGCAGCACGTCCAGGCCGTCGGTGCCGCCGTCCAGCGCGACCGCGGGCTCGTGGTCGCGGGCCTCGGGCGGCATGGTCGCGATGGCCCCGGTGGGCACGTACGGCGCGTTGCACAGCAGCAGGTCGACGCGGCCCCGCAGGATCGAGGGCACGGCGCCCAGCAGGTCGCCCTCGTGGACCGCGGCGCCCAGCGGCTCCAGGTTCCACCGCGCGTGCCCGACGGCGGCCGGCTCGACGTCGCTCGCGTGCAGCACGGGCGCGGACCCGGCGGCGCGCAGGGCGAGCAGCACCGAGCCGCCGACGGCCCCGCAGCCGCAGCACAGGTCGAGCACCGTGGCCGGCGCGGGCAGCGCGAGCGCGGCGGCCACCATCAGCTCCGTGCGGCGGCGCGGCACGAACACCCCCGGCCCCACCGACCAGCGACGGCCACCGAACGCGACCCAGCCCAGCACGTGCTCCAGCGGCTCGCCGGCCACGCGCCGCGCCACCAGGTCCTCGAGCAGGACCGCGTCGGTCGGGTCGGCAGGGCGCCGAGCGGCGTGGTCGGGGCGCGTGACGGCCTCGAGCAGCAGCGCCGCCTCGTCCTCGGCGAACACGCAGCCCGCGGCCCGCAGCCGGGCGACCAGGGGGTCCAGGCCGTCGGCCGCGGCCCGCGGGCCGGTGGCGTCGGTGGCGCTCAGGGGTACAGCCCCCGGATGCGGTGCGCCTCGGCGGTCCGCTCCACGCCGATGACGAGGGCTGCGTCGCGCAGCGACAGCCCCTCCCGCTTGGCGAGCGCGGACACGTCCGCGAACGACGACGTCATGCGGTGCTCGAGCTTGTCCGCGATCTCCTGCTCCGACCACCAGTACGTCTGGTTGGCCTGGACCCACTCGAAGTACGAGACGACGACGCCGCCCGCGTTGGCGAGCACGTCCGGCACCACGGTGACGCCGTGGCGGGCGAGCACCCGGTCGCCGTCGGTGGTGGTGGGCCCGTTCGCGCCCTCGACCACCCAGCGGGCGCGCACGCGGGACGCCGCCTCCTCGTCGAGCACGCCCTCCACGGCGGCGGGCACGAGGACGTCGACGTCGAGGGCGAGCAGCTCGTCGTTCGACAGGGGGTCCGCGTCGTCGAAGCCGACGACGCTCCCGGTGGCGGCGACGTGCGCGAACAGCCGCTGCATGTCGAGGCCGGCGTCGTTGCGCAGCCCGCCGTACTGGTCGCTCACGGCCACCACGGTGGCGCCGCGGGAGGCGAAGATGGCGGCCGCGTGGGAGCCCACCTTGCCGAAGCCCTGCACGGCCACCGTGATGTCGGTGAGCGGCACACCGGCCTCGGCGAGCGCGGCCGCGGTGACGTGCACGATGCCGGCGCTGGTGGCGGTGCCGCGCCCGCGGGACCCGCCCACGGCGAGGGGCTTGCCGGTGACGACGGCCGGGATCGTGTACCCGCGGTTCACGGAGTAGGTGTCCATGACCCAGGCCATGGTCTGCTCGTCGGTGCCCATGTCCGGCGCCATGACGTCGGTGTCCGGGCCGATCATCGGCATGATCTCGGAGGTGTAGCGCCGGGTCACACGCTCCAGCTCGGCCGTCGAGTACTGCCGCGGGTCGATGGCGATGCCGCCCTTGGCGCCGCCGTACGGCAGGTCGACGATGCCGCACTTCCACGTCATCCACATGGCCAGCGCCCGCACCTCGTCGATGTCGACGCCGGGGGCGTAGCGCAGCCCGCCCTTGCCGGGGCCGCGGGAGATGTTGTGCTGCACGCGGAAACCGTGGAACAGGACGGTCGAGCCGTCGTCGCGACCGAGCGGCACGGCCACGTGGATCTCGCGGCGCGGGGTGGCGAGCATCTGGTGCTGGCCCTCGTCGTAGCCGAGCACGGCGACGGCGTCGGCGAGCTGGCTGTGCGCGGTGGCGAGCGGGGAGCTCGCGCGGGGCGCGGGGGCCGGGGGGCCGGCCGGGTGATCGGTGGCGGGCAGGGGTGTCGAGGTCATCGACGTCGTCGTCACGGGTCCTCCAGGACACGGTGCCGGCGGCCCCGGGTCGGGGGTCGGCAGGGTGGCGCGGCCCGGGATGGTGGGCCTCGGCGCCCACCGTAGCCCCTCGTGCACGGGCTCCGAGGGCGAAACCCGCGCCCTTGCGGAGCCATGCCCGAGGGTTGACCGTGCGATGCCGGGAGTTGAGCCCGTGCGGGCCGCCGGTTGAGCCTGCCGAGACCAAGTCACGTCTCGGCCCGGCAAGCTCGACCGGCGGTGCTCGACGGCGTGCGCCCCGGCGGGTCAGCGCGCGAGCCGCCACGCGGTCGGCAGCACCGCGGCCGCGAGCGCGGCCTTGAGGGCGTCGCCGGGCAGGAAGACCACGGCGCCGGTGAGCAGCGCGGCGCCCACGGGCATCCCCGTGCTGACGGCGAGCCACGGCACACCGACGGCGTACACGGTCAGCGTGCCGAGCGCGTACGCGCCGGCGGTGGTGAGCACCCGGCGGTCGGCGCCCCGGCGCGCGAGGGCCCCGACGACGACGCCGGCCAGGACGAACCCGACGAGGTAGCCGCCCGACGCGCCGGCGACCGACTCCCACCCCGACGTCGCACCGGCGAACACGGGCAGCCCCGCGACCCCCGCCGTGAGGTAGACGGCCTGCGCGACCGCTCCCCGCCACGGCCCGAGCGCGGCGGCGCCGAGCAGCACGGCGAACGTCTGTCCGGTGAGCGGCACCGGAAGGCCCGGGACGGGGATCACGACCTGCGCGGCCAGGGCGGTGAGGGCGGCGACGGCGACGACGAGCACGGCGTCGCGGGCGAGGGCCCCGGGCAGCAGGTCCGCGAGGACGCGGCGGGGGCGGGCGGGGGCGAGGGGGAGTGCGGCTGCGGTCATGACGACGACGCTAGGGGCGCCCGGGTGGCGGGTCACGACCCGACGTCTCACGAGTCCGGGCGGCTCGTTTGTGCAGGTCGTACACAGGCGCGCCGGTGCCTGGCGTGCCAGGACCCCGTCGTTGTGGGAATCGTGCACGACGGGCTCGTTCGTCGCCCGGCATGTCGTCGATGCCGGAAACGTGCGTGCGGTAGCCTCCGGCGACATGGCTGACAAGGACGTCACACCCCAGGCACTGGACCACGAGCTCACGCAGGAGCGCCCGCGCTGGCGCCTGGTGGGGCCGGGCCTCGTCGTCGCCGCGACCGGCATCGGCGCCGGTGACCTCGTGGCCACGCTCGTGGCGGGCAGCAAGTTCGGGTACACGCTGCTGTGGGCTGCGGTGCTCGGCGTGGTCATCAAGATCGTGCTGGTCGAGGGTGCCGGCCGTTGGTCGCTGGCCACGGGCCGCACCATCTTCGACGGCTGGAAGTCGCTGGGCGCCTGGGCGAGCGTCTACTTCGGCATCTACATCGTGGTGTGGGGCTTCAGCTACGGGGCCGCGGCCATGTCGAGCTCCGCGCTGCCCCTCGTGGCGCTGTTCCCGCAGGTCGACCTCATCTGGTTCGCGATCGCGATGGGCCTGATCGGCGCCGCGATCGTGTGGCTGGGGAAGTACAAGACGTTCGAGTACGTCATCGCGGTGCTCGTGGGCGTCATGTTCGTGACCATCGTCGGAGCGGCGGCCCTCACCGTGCCGAACCTGGGGCAGATCCTCGGCGGCCTGGTGCCGCGCATCCCCGAGGGCTCGATCCTGTACACCCTCAGCCTCGCGGGCGGCGTCGGCGGCACCATCACCCTCGCGGCGTACGGGTACTGGCTCAAGGAGAAGGGCTGGTACGCGCCGCGCTGGATGAAGGTCATGCGGATCGACAACGCCATGGCGTACGTGATCTCCGGCGTGTTCGTGGTCTCGATGCTCATCGTCGGCGCCGAGCTGCTGTACTCCTCCGGCAACACGCTCGCCGACGGCGAGGGCGGCCTCGTGGACCTCGCCGACGTGCTCGCCGCCCGGTACGGCGAGCTCATGGCGCCGCTGTTCCTCGTGGGCTTCTGGGCGTCGTCGTTCTCGTCGGTGCTCGGCGTCTGGAACGGGGTGTCCCTGATGTTCGCCGACTTCGTCGCCACGGCCCGGGGCCTGGCCGACGACGACCCGCGGCGCCGGTCCGGCGGCACCTACTACCGCGCGTACATCCTGTGGCTCACGTTCCCGCCGATGCTGCTCCTCCTGCTCGACAAGCCGATCGCCCTGGTCGTGGCGTACGGCGCGCTCGGCTCGCTGTTCATGCCGTTCCTGGCGATCACCCTGCTGATCCTCATGAACTCCTCGCGGGTGCCGCAGCGGTGGCGCAACAAGCCGCTCACCAACGTGGTGCTCGGCCTCGTGGCGCTGATGTTCGTCGTGCTCGGGGTGCAGCAGCTCGTCGAGGCGCTGGCGCCGGTGCTGGGCGGCGCCTGACCCGCGGCCGGTCCGGCCGGACCGTCAGTGGCCGAAGGAGTCCGAGTCGGTGACCTGCCCCTCGCCGCGGTCGAGCGCGGAGATCGTGGCCGTCTCGTCCGGGTCGAGCTCGAACCCGAACACGTCGAGGTTCTCGCGCTGCCGCTCCGGCGACGCCGACTTGGGGCAGGTCACGTAGCCCTGCTGGGTGATCCAGCGGAGCACCACCTGCGCGGGGCTGCGGCCGTGCCGCTCGGCGATCGTCGTGATCGCCGGGTCGTCGAGCATCTCGTGCGGCTTGATCGGGCTCCACGCCTCCGTGACGATCGCGTGCTCGGCGTGGAACGCGACGGTCTCGGCGCGTGCGGCGTACGGGTTGAGGTTGATCTGGTTGACCTCGGGGGCCACGCCGGTCTCGTCGACCAGCCGACGCAGGTGGTGCGGCTTGAAGTTGGACGTACCGGCGGCGCGGACCAGGCCCTCGTCGCGGAGCGCCAGGAGGCCCTGCCAGGCGTCGACGTAGCGGTCCTGGTCCGGGTTCGGCCAGTGGATGAGCAGCAGGTCCAGGTAGTCCAGGCCGAGGCGCTCGAGGGAGCCCTCGCAGGCCCGGCGCGCGCCGTCGACGCTGTGCCAGCGCTTGTTGAACTTGGTCGTGACGAAGAGGTCGGCCCGGGGAACCGCCGCGTCGCGCAGGCCGCGGCCCACGCCGCGCTCGTTGCGGTAGTTCTCCGCGGTGTCGATCAGCCGGTAGCCGGACTCGATCGCGGTCGCGACCGCGGTGGCGGCCTCGTCGTCGTCCATGGGCCACGTGCCCAGCCCGAGGGCGGGCATCGCGGTGCCGTTGGCGAGGGTGACGGTGGGTGCGGGGTCGGTCATGGTCCGAACCTACGGCGACCCGGCAGGCCAGACATCTTCGTGGCCGGGCGTGCCGCCCGTCAGGCGCCGCGGGCGCGCCGGCGGAACGACGACGGCGTCTCGCCGGTGAGCCGCGCGAAGGTGCGGGTGAACGACGGCTGGTCGTAGAAGCCGGCCGCGGCGGCCACCGCCGCCAGCGGCGTGGTGGTGGACGTGAGCAGGTGGGCGGCGCGGTCCACGCGCGTGCGCAGCACGAGCTGGCGAGGAGAGAGCCCGAAGACCTTGCGCACCCGCCGGTCGAGCACCGCGGGCGTGCTGCCGGCCAGCCGCGCCAGGTCGGCGACCGACAACGGCACGCCGGGGGAGGCGTCGAGGTGCCGCTCGACGGCGGCCACCAACCGGGCCATGGCGTCCATCGTCGCGTCGTCCGCGTCGCC
This sequence comes from Isoptericola peretonis, assembly GCA_023241745.1. Lineage (GTDB taxonomy): Bacteria > Actinomycetota > Actinomycetes > Actinomycetales > Cellulomonadaceae > Isoptericola > Isoptericola peretonis. The sequence continues at coordinate 327,592 of JALQCY010000004.1, forward strand.
CGAGCGCAGGTCCTGCGACACGGAGACCAGCCCGACGACGCGGCCGGCGTCGTCGCGCACCGGCAGCTTCGCGGTGAGGAACCAGCCCGGCGTGCCGCCGACGCGGCGGATCAGCTCGAGCTCGTTGCGCAGCGGCCGGCCGGTGCGCAGCACCTCCGCGTCCTGCGCCTCGTAGCGCTCGGCCAGCTCGGGCACGAAGAGGTCGACCGCGCGCCGGCCGAGCACCTGGCGGCGGGAGCTCTCGTTGGTGCGGCGGACGAACACCTGGTTGACGGCGAGGTAGCGCCCGTCGGCGTCCTTGGCACAGAACATGACGTCCGACAGCTCGTCCATCAGGGCCACCATGACCGGCGACAGCGCCGCCATGAGGGCGGCGGTGCCGGGCACGTCCGCGACCGCCTGCGGGGGGTCGCCCGCGACGTCTGCCGGAGTGCCGGTGGTGTTGTCGGAATCTGCGCCCATCGCGCGCCCGATCGTACAAGACGGGCACCGGGCCGAGGGCGCACCCTGGGGGCATGAGTACCTCCGTTCCGGCGCGCGGCGGCGCCACCCCCACCGCCGTGCGCAGCGCCGACACGGGCGCCGAAGCCCTGGTCGAGGACGCCGTCGCCCTCGCCCACCACTGGATCGCCGTCGCCGCCGGCTCGACGCCGCAGGTCGGCGGCGGGTCGACCACCCGCGCCGACCGGAAGACGCGCGCCACCGCCGAGCGGCTCGGGTCGCTCGTCTCCGACCCGGCAGGTCTCGAGCTCGCCGTCGGGTTCGTCGACGACGTCGCCCGCCCGCACGACGTGGGCGTGGCGGCCGCCGCGCTGGCACGGCTGGGCCGGGACGCCGGGTCGGCCACGTTCCTGGGCCCCGTCGACCGTGCCCTGTTCAAGGTCGGGGCCGTCGTCGCCCCCGTGCTGCCGTCCGTCGTCGTGCCCGCCGCGCGCGTGCGCCTGCGCCAGCTCGTCGGCCACCTCGTGGCCGACGCGGGCAAGGGCCTCGGCCAGCACCTCGCCCGCACCCGGGCCGAGGGCTACACCCTCAACGTCAACCTGCTCGGCGAGGCCGTGCTCGGCGACGACGAGGCCGCCGCCCGCCTGCAGCGCACCATCGACCTGGTCCGCCGGCCCGACGTCGACTACGTCTCCGTGAAGGTCTCCTCCGTCGCGGCGCAGCTCGTCACCTGGGACCTGGACGGCTCGCGCGAGCGCGTCGTCGAGCACCTGCTGCCCCTGTACCGGGCGGCGCGCGACCACGGCGTCTTCCTCAACCTCGACATGGAGGAGTACAAGGACCTCGCCCTGACCACCGCGGTCTTCACCCAGGTGCTCGACCGCGAGGAATTCAAGGACCTCGAGGCCGGCATCGTGCTCCAGGCCTACCTCCCCGACGCGATGGGCGCGCTCGACGAGCTCACCGAGTTCGCGCAGCGGCGCGTGGCGGCCGGCGGCGCGCGCATCAAGGTGCGCCTCGTCAAGGGCGCCAACCTGGCGATGGAGCAGGTCGAGGCCGAGCTGCACGACTGGGAGCAGGCGCCCTACCCGACCAAGCCGGACGTGGACGCCAACTACGTGCGCATCCTCGACCACCACCTGCGCGCCGACCGCACCGCCGCGGTACGCCTGGGCGTCGCGTCGCACAACCTCTTCCACGTGGCGCTCGCGGTGCTGCTCGCGCGCGGCCGCGGCGTCACCGAGGGCCTCGACATCGAGATGCTGCAGGGCATGGCCCCCATCGAGGCACGCCTGGTGCGCGACGAGGTCGCGAAGGACGGCGGTCACGTCGTGCTGTACACGCCCGTGGTGCGCGACGAGGACTTCGACGTCGCGATCTCCTACCTCGTGCGACGCCTCGAGGAGAACGCCGCCGAGCAGAACTTCCTGCACGCCGCGTTCGCCCCCGCCGCCGGGACGGCCGGCGTCGAGGCCTCGGCCATGGACCGGCAGGAGCTCGCCTTCCGCGCGTCCGTGACGCACGGGGTCCGCTACGAGCCGGTCGACGTCGCCCCGCGCCGGCGGGACCGCTTCGCCGGTGGCGCCACCGCCCCCACCGCGGGCGGCTGCCCGTCGGCCGAGCCGTTCAGCAACGCCGTCGACACCGACCCGGCCGTCGCCGCGCACCGCGCCTGGGCCCGCAGCGTCGTCGGCCCCGACTCGGGCTACGTGCCGGTGCAGGCTCCCGAGATCACCACCACCGCCGAGATCGACGGCGCCGTCGCCCGCGCCGTCGCCGCCCAGCGTGCCTGGGGCGCCGTCGCGCCCGCCGACCGCGCCCGCGTGCTGCGGGCCGCCGCCCGTGAGCTCGAGGCCCGCCGCACCGACCTCGTCACCGCGATGGTGCACGAGCCGGGCAAGACCGTGGCCGAGGCCGACCCCGAGGTCAGCGAGGCGGTCGACTTCGCGAACTACTACGCCGCCTCCGCCGAGGCCCTCGAGCAGGTGGACGGCGCCTCCTTCACCCCCGAGGGCGTCACGCTCGTGACCCCGCCGTGGAACTTCCCCGTCGCCATCCCCACCGGCGGGGCGCTCGCGGCCCTCGCCGCCGGGTCGGCCGTGCTGGCCAAGCCGGCCCCGACCACGCCGCGCTGCTACGAGCTCGCGATCGGGGCGGTGCACGCGGCGCTGGACGAGGTGGGACCGGCGATCGGGCTCGACCCGCAGGTCGCGCGCGACGTCGTGCAGTTCCTGAGGGTGCCGGACGGCGACCTGGGCCAGCACCTCGTCACCCACCCCGACGTGGCCCGCGTCGTGCTCACCGGCTCGATCGAGACGGCCGAGCTGTTCGCCTCGTGGCGCCCCGAGCGGCCGGTGCTCGCCGAGACGTCGGGCAAGAACGCGCTGGTCGTGACGCCGTCGGCCGACCTCGACCTCGCCGTCGCCGACCTGGTGAAGAGCGCCTTCGGGCACGCCGGACAGAAGTGCTCCGCCGCGTCGCTCGTCGTCCTGGTGGGCTCCGTGGGCGACCCGTCCACCGAGACCGGCAAGCGGTTCCGTCGCCAGCTCGTGGACGCGGTGCAGTCGCTCGCCGTCGGCCCGGCCACCGAGCTGGCGACCGTCATGGGCCCGCTCACCGAGCCCGCGCAGGGCAAGCTGCTGCGCGCGCTCACGACGCTCGAGCCGGGGGAGTCGTGGCTCGTACGCCCGCGCCGCCTGGACGACGCCGCCCGGGTCGCAGGCCTCGACGAGGACCGGCTCTGGTCGCCCGGTCTGCGCGACGGCGTCGCGCCGGGGTCGTTCTTCCACCTCACCGAGGTGTTCGGCCCGGTGCTCGGCATCATGACGGCCAAGGACCTCGACGAGGCGATCCGCCTGCAGAACCAGGTGGCCTTCGGCCTCACCGCGGGCATCCACTCCCTCGACGACGACGAGATCGCGACCTGGCTCGACCGCGTCGAGGCCGGCAACGTGTACGTCAACCGGCACATCACCGGCGCCATCGTGCAGCGCCAGTCGTTCGGCGGCTGGAAGGCCTCGGCCGTCGGGCCGGGCGCCAAGGCGGGTGGCCCGAACTACGTGGCCCAGCTCGGCGCGTGGTCTGACGCCGACGGCGTGCCGTCGCGCACGACCGACCCCGAGGGCTGGCTCGCGGCGGCGCAGGCCTCCGACGATGCGGCCTGGGCCGAGGAGATCGGCGTGGGCCACGACCGGTCGGGCCTGCGGGTGGAGGAGAACACCTTCCGCTACCGGCCGATCGAGCGCCTCACCGTCCGCGTCGGCGACGGCGCCCTGCCCGTCGAGGTGCGGCGCGTGCTCGCCGCCGCGAAGCGCGCCGGGGTGCCCGCCGTCGTCGTGCCGGACGGCGACTCCGGCTGGGGCGTGCCGCACGAGGCGCCGATGTCCCACGAGGACTTCGCCGCCGCGGTCGCGGAGGGCCGCGTCACCGGCCGCGTCCGCGTCGTCGGCCGCGCGCCGGGCCTGCACGAGGCCGCCGCGAAGCGCCTCGGCAGCGTGACGGTGCTCGACGCGCCGGTGGTGGCCAGCGGTCGCCGCGAGCTGCTCGCCGTCGTGCGCGAGCAGGCCGTCAGCCGCACCCGGCACCGGTACGGGCACGTGCACGCCTGACCACCGCCGCCACGCCCGCCGAGATAGAGAGGCAGTTCGCCGAGATAGAGAGGCAAGTCGGCGAGATAGAGCGCAGCGCGCCCCGTCGGGGCGGCGAGCTCTCTATCTCGCCGACTTGCCTCTCTATCTCGGCGTGGAAGCATCGCGCCCATGACGGTCGCGTTCGTGCTCGGCGGCGGCGGGGTGCGCGGCGCCGTCCACGTGGGGATGCTCCAGGCGCTCTTCGAGGCCGGCGTCCGCCCAGGGCTCGTGGTCGGCACGTCGGTCGGCGCGATCAACGGGGCGGCGGTGGCGGCCGATCCCGGCCTCTCCGTCGTCGACCGGCTGGGTGACGCCTGGGCGTCACCGACCGCGAACGAGGTCTACGGCGAGCCCTGGTACCGGCAGCTCGGACGCCTGGCACGCTCGCGCACGCACCTGTACGACCCCGCGGCCCTCCGGCGGCTCATCGCGGGCACCGTCGGCGAGCGCACCACCTTCGAGGACCTGCAGGTGCCGCTCGTGGTGGCGGCCGCGAGCATCGAGCGGGCGTCCGAGCACTGGTTCGACTCCGGCCCGCTGGTCGACGCCGTCCTCGCGTCGGCGTCGGTGCCCGGCGCGCTGCCGCCCACGGAGATCGACGGCGAGCACTTCGTCGACGGCGGCATGGTCAACTCGATCCCGCTCGGCGAGGCCGTGCGGCGCGGCGCGACGACCGTCTACGTGCTGCAGGTGGGGCGCGTGGAGGAGCCGCTGGCGGTGCCGAGCAAGCCGTCCGACGTCGCGCGCGTGAGCTTCGAGATCGCGCGGCGGCACCGGTACTTCCGCGAGCTCGAGGAGGCGCGCCGGGTCGCGACCGTGCACGTGCTGCCCACGGGCGGTTCGCTGCCGGGGGACGAGAGGCTCGGGGCGTTCCGCCGGCTCGACGCCACCCAGCGCCGCATCGCCCGGTCGCACGCCGCCGCGCGGGACTACCTCGTGGAGCTCGGCGCATGATCGCGCCCCCGCCGCGGTGGGTCCGCCGGCTCGTCCTCGCCCCGCTCGTGGTGCTCCTCGCCGTGGTGTTCGTGCCGACCACGCTGATGCTGGCGCTGGTCGTGGGGGCGATGCTCACCTGGGTGCTGCCGGGCCGGCTGCGGGTGCTGCGCGTGCTGTGGATGCTCAGCTTCTATGCCGTGTGGGACGCCGCGGCGCTCGTCGGCTTCTTCGTGCTGTGGGTCGCCTCGGGCTTCGGGCTGGTGATGCGTCGGCCCGGGATGCAGCGCGCCCACGTCACGTTCGCCCGCGTCATGCTCGACGTGCTGTTCTGGCAGGTGCGGTGGACGCTGCGGCTGCGCGTCGTCGTGGAGGCCCCCACGGGGGCCCGGCTGCCCGACGTCCCGCTGCTCGTCGTGAGCCGGCACGCCGGCCCGGGGGACTCGTTCATCCTGGTGCACATGCTGCTCGGGCGCGCCCGACGCGCCCCCGCCGTCGTGCTCAAGGACACCCTGCAGTGGGACCCGGCCATCGACCTCTTCCTGCACCGGCTGCCCGCAGCGTTCGTCACCCCGGCGTCGCGGCGCAGGGCCGGTCAGCCCGGTGCCGCGGAGACGATCACCCGGATCTCCGGGGACCTCGGGCCGGACGGGGCCCTCGTGCTGTTCCCCGAGGGGGGCAACGTGACACCCCGGCGCCGGCTCGGGCGCATCGCGACGCTGCGGGCGCGCGGCAAGGACGCCCTGGCGGATCGGGCGGAGCGGATGCCGCACGTCATGGTGCCGCACGCGGGCGGGTTCCTCTCGGCCCTGGACGCCGTCGCGGACGACGCCGCCGTGCTCATCGTCGCGCACACCGGGCTGGAGCGGCTCGTCACCGTGAAGGACGTCTGGCGCGAGCTGCCGATGGACAAGACCATCGTGCTCGGCGGCCGCCTCACCCCGGTGGCGCACCTCCCGGCCGATGCCGAGGGGCGGGAGCTGTGGCTCTTCGACCAGTGGGAGCGGGTGGACGCCTGGATCACGGAGCGGGACGCCGACCGTCCCACGGTGCGGGCGCGCCGGGATCGCACCCGCTGAACGCCCCGTTCCGAGCGTCGTAGCGTCGGGTAGGGTCTCCCAGCCGCCGAGACCCGGTGGTCCAGACCACTCCAGTGAGGAGCCTCAAAGATGCAGCTCATGCGGAGACGCTCGATCGCAGCGACGATCGCGGTGTCCGACGAGCCCGAGCGCCAGCTCAAGCGCACCCTCGGTGCCTGGGACCTCGTGGTCCTCGGCATCTCCGTCGTGATCGGCGCGGGAATCTTCTCCAAGGCCGCGCAGGTCTCGGCGACGCAGACGGGCCCCTCCGTCGTCATCTCGTTCGTCATCGCCGGCATCGTGTGCGCCCTGGCCGCGCTCTGCTACGCCGAGTTCGCGTCGTACATGCCGGTGGCCGGGTCCGCGTATACGTTCTCGTACGCGTCGATGGGCGAGCTGCTCGCGTGGATCATCGGGTGGGACCTCATTCTCGAGATGTTCTTCGCCGCGTCGGTGGTCGCCAAGGCATGGGGGTTGTACTTCGACAACTTCCTCAACGTGTTCGGCCTCGGCGGGGTGGACGCCGACGGGGTCCCCTCGGGCATCCACAACACCGTGCAGCTCGGCGGGGTGTCGTTCGACTGGGGCACCGCCGTGCTCATCGCCGTCCTCGCGGTCCTGCTGGCGGCCGGCACGAAGCTGTCGACCCGCGTCACCGGCGTGCTCACGGCCATCAAGGTCGCGATCGTGCTGCTCATCATCGTGGTCGGGTTCGCCTTCTTCAGCGCGTCGAACCTCAGCCCGTTCGTGCCGAGCCCGGAGTCGTTCGGGGAGTCCACGACGCACGGCACCACGATGACCCAGACGCTGTTCTCGTGGATGGCGGGCGCAGAGCTCTCCGTGGGTGGCGTCATGGGCATCCTCGCGGGCGCGGGCACCGTGTTCTTCGCCTTCATCGGGTTCGACGTCGTCGCCACCGCGGCGGAGGAGACCAAGAACCCGCGCCGGAACGTGCCGCGCGGCATCCTCGGCGGCCTCGCCATCTGCACCGGCCTCTACATCGCCGTCTCGATCGCGCTGTCCGGCATGGCCACTCCGCAGCAGCTGCGCGACGCCACGCCCGACGGCGGCGCGTCCGCCACGATCATCACCGCGTTCCAGCTGCAGGAGAACGCCCCGACGTGGGCCACGCAGGTCATCACCGTCGGCATCCTCGTGGGCCTGACGACCGTGGTCATGGTGCTCATGCTCGGCCTCACCCGCATCGTCTTCGCGATGAGCCGCGACGGCCTGCTGCCCCGTGGCATGTCGAAGACGTCCGAGAAGCGCGGCACGCCCGTCACGATCCAGGTCGGCACCGCCGTGCTGCTCGTGATCGTCACCTGCTTCTTCTCGGTCGACGTGCTCGGCAACATGGTGAACATCGGCACCCTGTCGGCGTTCGTGCTGGTCAGCTTCGGCATCCCGATCCTGCGCCGGCGCCAGCTCAAGGCGGGCGGTGGCGAGGCCAGGGCCGACCACTTCAAGGTGCCGTGGTCGCCGGTGCTGCCGATCGTCTCCGGCGTGCTCTGCCTGTGGCTGATGCTCCAGCTGGACGTCGAGACCTGGCTCAGGTTCCTCGTCTGGCTCGCGCTCGGGTTCGCGATCTACTTCCTGTACGGGTACCGGAGCTCGCAGCTCGGCAAGAACCCGGACCAGCTCGCCGCCGACTACCGCGAGGCCCTCCAGACGGCCGTCGGCGTCGACGACGACACGCCCCGCGCGTCGCGCCGCTGACACCGTCGCGGTCCTCCGGTCCGTGACGGTCGGATTCCCGACCGCTCGCGCCCCGGAGGACCGCGCTCGCGCCTGGTCCCCGGCGTGACCTGACCGACCGGGGCTACGCCGACTCGCCCTCGATCAGCCTCGGGACGAAGATCTGCGGCTGCGCGGGGGGCTCGTCGCCCGCCAGCATGTCGAGCAGCGTCGACGTCGCGGCGGTCACCATCTCCACGACCGGCTGCAGCACGGTCGTGAGCCGGGGTGTGGTCCGTTCGGCGCCGAGGGCGTCGAAGCCGACCACCGCGACGTCGTCGGGGACGCGGCGCCCGGACTCGCGGAGCACCTGCAGCGCGCCGGTGGCCATGAGGTCCGACGCGGCGAACACGCCGTCGACGTCCGGGTGCGCGGCGAGGATCCGCTGCATCGCGTCCGCGCCCCCGGCGACCGTGAAGTCGCCGTTCTCGACGGCGACCGCTGGGAGCCCGGCGTCCTCGAGGGTGTGCTCCCACGCGTCGTGGCGGTCGACGGCGGCCGTCATGTCGAGGGGGCCGGTGATGGTGGCGATGCGCCGGCAGCCGCGGTCGACCAGCCGCTGGGTGGCCGTGCGGCCGCCGGACGCGTTGTCGACGTCGACGAAGTGCAGCGACTCGGTGTCGAACGGCCGCCCCACGAACACCGCGGGAAGCTGGGAGTGCACCAGCTCGTGCTCGAGCTGGTCCTCCCGGTGGTGCGACGCCACGACGACGCCGTCCACGTGCCCCGACCGCAGGTACCGGGCGATGTGGCCCGGCGGCTCGCCGGGGCGCGCGAGCAGCAGCACGAGCTGGAGCTCGGTGCCCGTCAGGCCCTCGCTGACGCCGCGCAGCACTCCCGCGAGGAACGGGTCGGTGAGGATGCGGGCGTCGGGCTCGGGGACGACGAGGGCGATCGAGTCGGTGCGCCGGGTGACCAGCGAGCGGGCCGCCCGGTTCGGGGCGTACCCGAGCCGGGTGACCGCGTCGTCGACGGCGGCCTGTGCCTCCGGGGACACGCGATCACCACCGTTGATGGCGCGCGAGGCCGTGGACCGTGAGACCCCCGCGGCCCGGGCGACGTCGTCCAGCGTGGGGCTGGCATGCTCGATGACCACCTGCGGAGACTACTCCGCGCCCGGGCCGGTCACGGGGCGGGCGGGAACGACGCCCGTGCCCGCCACGCCGGCGTACCAGAGGCCGGAGGCCTTCACCGTGCGCTCCTGGGTCTCGTAGTCGACGTGCACGAGGCCGAAGCGCTTCGAGTAGCCCAGGGCCCACTCGAAGTTGTCCATCAGCGACCACGCGAAGTAGCCGCGCACGTCGGCGCCCGCGTCGATCGCGTCGCGGATCGCGCGCAGGTGGGCGTCGATGAAGGCGAGCCGGTCCTGGTCGTCGACGCTGCCGTCCGGCTGCACGACGTCGGGGTAGGCCGCACCGTTCTCCGTGACGTACAAGGACGTGCCGCGCGGGCCCGTGTAGTCGCGCTGCAGGCGGGTCAGCAGGCGCGTGAGGCCCTCCGGCTGCACCTCCCAGCCCATGTCGGTCGTGGGCAGACCGCGGCTGTGGTGGTAGATGCCGTCCGGGACCGGGTTGGGGGATCGGGTCTCCCACACCGGCGCGCCCTCCGTGGTCTCCCGCGCGCCGCCCGGGTCGGCGGTGCCGTCCGGCGTCGCGTCCCCGTCCGTGCCCTGGGGGCGCGCGGAGACGGCGCCGCCGTTGTAGTAGTTGACGCCGAGCACGTCGATCGGGGTGGAGATCACGTCGAGGTCGCCGTCGCGGACGACGTCCGAGAACCCGAGGTGCGCGACGTCGTCCAGGATGTCCTGCGGGTAGGCGCCGCGCAGGATCGGGTCGAGGAAGATCCGGTTGAACATGCCGTCGTCGCGCCGCGCGGCGTCGACGTCGGCCGGGTCCGTGGGATCGACCGGGTCCGACACGGTGAAGTTGAGCGTCAGGCCGAGGACCGCCTCCGGGTCACGCTCGCGCAGGGCCTGGACGGCCCCGCCGTGGGCGAGCATGAGGTGGTGGGCCGCAGCGAGGCCGTCCTGCGGGGACTTGCGGCCGGGGGCGTGCGCGCCGGACGTGTAGCCGAGGAAGGCGGAGCACCACGGCTCGTTGAGCGTCGTCCAGACCTTCACCCGGTCGCCCAGCGCCTCGTGCATCGTCACCGCGTAGTCGACGAAGCGTGCGGCGGTGTCGCGCTGGGGCCACCCGCCCAGGTCCTCGAGCGCCTGCGGCAGGTCCCAGTGGTACAGCGTCAGCCAGGGCAGGATGTCGGCGCCGAGGAGCTCGTCCACCAGGCGGGAGTAGAAGTCCAGGCCCTCGGTGTTGACGGTCTTCCCGTCGGGCACGACACGCGCCCACGACGTCGAGAACCGGTACGTGTCGAGGTTGAGGCGCCGCATCAGCGCCACGTCCTCGCGGTAGCGGTGGTAGTGGTCGTCGGCGACGGAACCGTCGTCGCCGTTCTTCACGGCGCCGGGGATGCGGCAGAACGCGTCCCAGACCGAGTCCTCGCGGCCGCCCTCGGTGGACGCGCCCTCGATCTGGAAGGCGGCCGTGGCCGTGCCCCACAGGAAGCCGTCCGGGAACGTCACCGCGCCGGTGGCGTGCGGGGAGGTCGTCAGGGGAGCGGTGGGCGTGAACGGCCCGGCCGTGCCGGGGGCCGCCCGGCGCGCGCCGGGGGTGGGGAGGGTCATGGATTCGGATCTTTCCATCGGTGGTGGGCCCACGCAGCCGCACGAGGGCGCGGCTGCGTGGGCGTGACGACAGGGCAGGACCAGCGAGGTCAGCCCTTGACGGCGCCGGCCATGATGCCCGCGACGAGCTGCTTGCCGACGAAGGCGAAGATCACCAGCAGGGGCAGCGTCACGAGGAAGATGCCAGCCATCACGAGCGAGTAGTCCACGAAGAAGTTGGCCTGCAGCGACTGCACCACGAGGGGCAGGGTCGGGTTCTCGCTGTTCAGCACGATGGACGGCCAGAAGAAGCTGGTCCACTGCTGGACGAACGTGAACAGGCCCAGCATCGCGGCGGCGGGTCGCGCGGCCGGCAGGGCCACGGACCAGAACGTGCGGATCATGGACGCGCCGTCCACCCGGGCCGCCTCGATGAGCTCGTAGGGCAACGCCTCGGACAGGTACTGCGTCATCCAGAAGACGCCGAACGCGGTGACGAGGGCGGGCACGATGACGGCCTGCAGCTTGCCGATCCAGTCCAGGTCGGTCATGAGGATGTACATCGGGATGACACCCAGCTGGGTGGGCACCGCCATCGTGGCGATGACGAAGACCAGCAGCGGGCCCCGGCCACGGAAGCGCAGCTTGGCGAACGAGTAGCCGGCGAGCGTGGAGAACAGCACCACCGACAGCGAGGTGATCGCGGAGACGATCACCGAGTTGGTCAGGGCCTTCCAGAAGTTGATCCGGGTCGACTCGATCACGGTGGCGAACTGCTGGAAGAGGCTCGAGTCGGGCAGCCACTGCGGCACCGCGTTCTTCGCGATCGTGACCGGGTCGGACGACCCGAGCAGCAGCGTGAAGTACAGCGGGAAGATCGAGATCAGCAGCGCGAGCCCGAGCAGTGCGTAGGTGAGCCAGCCGGGACGGCGCTGGGCGCTGCGCGTGGCGCGCGAGCCGCGGTTCCGGCGCTTCGCGGCCGCGCGGGCCGCGCCCCGGCCGGCGGTCTGGGCGGTGACGGCGACGGAGCTCATCGGCGGTCCTCCCGGTCGGTGATCGAGGTGGTCGGGGGGAAGGTGGGCGGCAGCGGCGGCCCGGAGGCCGCGGCCCCGCTCGCGGGGGCGGTGGAACCGGACGTCTGCGTGGTCACGGTTTCGGCGAGAACGCGACGGCTGCGCCGGCGGCTCGTCTTGGCGCCCTTCGGGCCGGAGGTCGCGATCCGTTGCGTGATGAGGAAGTTGATCATGCCGATGACGATGATCAGCAGGAAGAGCAGCAGCGCGACCGCCGACGCGCGGCCGAGGTTCTTCTGGTTGCCCCACGCGACGTCGTACAGGTAGACGACCGTCGTCATCCAGTCCTGGTCGGGTCCGCCGAGGCCCTTCGGGTCGTACATCCGGACCTCGTCGAAGATCTGCAGGCCTCCGATGGTCGACGTGATGACGACGAAGATGATCGTGGCGCGGATCTGCGGCACGGTGATGGAGAAGAACTGGCGCGCGCGGCCGGCGCCGTCGATGACGGACGCCTCGTAGAGCTCACGGGGCACGGCCTGCATGGCGGCGAGGAAGATCAGCGCGTTGTAGCCGGTCCAGCGGAAGTTCACCATGCTGGCGATGGCGACGTGGCTGGCGATGCGGTCGGTGTGCCAGCCGATCGGGTCGATCCCGACGAACCCGAGCAGCTCGTTGATGAGGCCGTAGTCGTCGGCGAACAGGCGGCCGAAGATCATGGAGACCGCTACGGGTGCGACGACATAGGGGATGAGCACGCCCATCCGCCAGAACGTGGCGGCGCGCAGGTTCTGGTCGAGCAGCGCCGCGATCGTGATCGCCAGGAGCACCTGCGGAATGCTCGAGAAGACGAAGATCGAGAAGGTGTTGACCAGGGACTTCCAGAACAGCGGCTGCGCCAGCACGGCGGCGTAGTTCTCGAGCCCCGTGAACTCGCCCTGGCCGCCGAGCAGGTTCCACTCGTGCACGGACACGAACGCGGTGTACCCGAGCGGGAACAGGCCGGTGAGCGCGAACAGCAGGAAGAACGGCGAGATGTACAGGTAGGGGGAGACCTTCACGTCCCAGCGGCCGAGGCGCTGGGAGAATCCGACGCGTCGGGGAGGACGGGGCCCGGCCGCACCTCGTCGGTGCGTGGGTTGGGTGGGGGAGAGGACGGCCATCTGCTGCTTCCTGTGCTCGCCGGTCCGCCGGCCACCGGGCGAGCCTGCCGAGATCCTGTCTCGGCGGGCCCGCCCGGCGGCGCGGCAGGGTTCAGGGACTGGTCAGGGGGTCAGAGCCCGAGCGAGGCGTACTCGTCGAGGGCGCCCTGCCAGCTCTTCTCCGGGTCGTCACCGTTGAGGTCCACGCGGTTCAGCGCGTTCTGCACGGCCGTGTGGATCGCGAAGTAGTTCTTGCCCTTGAACGGGGCACCCTCGATCGCCTGGGCGCGGGCCGAGAAGATCGGACCGACCGGGGCGTCGTTGAAGAAGTCGTTCGTCGAGCTCTGCACGGCGTCGGACGCCTGGGCGTCGAGCTGCGACGGGAACGTGTTGGCGTTCTCGTACGCCTGGGTCTGGACCTCGGGCGACGTCAGCCACGCCGCGAGCTCCTTGGCCGCCGCGGTGTTCGGGCCGGAGGAGGGCACGGTGAGGAACGAGCCGCCCCAGTTGCCGCCGCCACCGGGGAAGACGTCCGCGACGTCCCAGCCCTCGACGCCGCCGGCGTTCTGCTCGATCGACGCGGTCATCCACGGCGGGCAGAGCATGGTGGCCCAGGCGTTGTTCTGGAAGCCGGCGATCCAGTCCTCGCCCCACTGCTCGAGGCCGGCGGACAGCTCGCCGTCCACGGACGCGGCCAGGACCTGGTCGTACAGGTCCTTGATCTCCTGGTTGGTCTTGAGGTCCTTGGGCTCACCCGTCGCCGGGTCCTCGTAGGCGCCCTCGAGCTGGTTCACCATGCCCTGGTAGGTCGGCACCGCGCCGTCGAACCACGCAGAGTCCGACTTGGCGACGAACTCCTTGCCCGCCTCGAAGTAGTCGTCCCACGTGGCGTCCTCGCCGCCGAGGAGCTCGGCGACCTGCTCGCGGTCGGTCGGCAGACCGGCCTTCTCGAAGAGGTCGGCGCGGTAGCAGATGGCCTCCGGGCCGATGTCGGTGCCGTAGCCGATGAGCTTGCCGTCGGGGGTCGTGGCCTGCTGGACCTTCCAGTCCACCCACCGGCCGTCGAGGGCAGGGTCGGCCAGGTCCTCGAACAGGTCGGGGAACTGCATGAGCTCGGGCAGCCAGTCGACCTCGATGCCCTCGATGTCGGCGAGGCCCTCGCCGCCGGCGGCGAGCTTGGTCGTGAGGTTGTTGCGCGCGTCCTCGGACGTCGCGGCGGTGACCTGCTTGACGGTGACGTTCGGGTGGTCCTCCGTGTACGAGGCGAGGAGCTCGTCGGTGTACCCGAACTGGTTGAACGTGGCGACGGTCAGGGTGATCTTCTCGTCGCCGGAAGCGGTGTCGTCGCCGCCGTCGTCCGATCCGCCGCAGGCGGTCAGGGCAAGAGCGAGGGTCGCGACGCCGGCGGTCGCCGCGACGACGCGGCGGCTTCGGCGGGTGGGTCGGGTGCTGTTGAGCACGGTGACTCCCTTGTCTGGGTCGGGCTGAGGAGATGGAACTTGGTAGCGCTCCCACCGTCATGGTGGTAGCGCTCCCACGGCCAGGTCATGATGCTGGTCGTCGGGGGCCGTGGAGTCAAGCCCGTCGTGGGCTCCGATGCCGCATCGTGACGTTGGCGATCGCGTCGCCGCAGGTCAGAGCGTTGCTGTGCGCGGGCGTGTCCTGATCGTTACCGGTCTTCACCCTGGCCGGGGCGGGCGGCGAGCCACTCCTGACCGGCCGCGCCCTCCGCCTCGAGGGTCGACCGGACGGCCCGCGCCGCGGCCTCGGCGACCGCGGCCGCGAAGAGCGGGACGGTGGCCCTGACCTCGCCGTCGTACACCTGGCGGGTGCCGCCGTCGGGCAGCGGCTCGAGGCGCACCGTGCCCGTCACGCGGACCGGAGCCCCCGCGATCTCGACGGCGATGGTGCCCGTGCGCAGGTTCCCGGACGGCGCCTCCCAGACCTCGGCCTGGCGCACCTCGAGGCGGTCGCCGACGAACGGGCGCACCTGGGTGGGGATGAGGTCGGTGGGCAGCGTGCGCCGGACCGCGACGGTGAACCCGGTGGCCGGGCTGCCCGTGACGTCCGTCTGCTCGACGGTGCCGCTCGCCCCGCGGCCCGCGCGCCACCGCACGAACGCCTCGTCGGCGAGCATCGCCGCGACGTCGTCGGCGTCCGCCGCGTACGTGAGCTCCACGGTCAGGTGCACGAGGTCACCCTACCGAGGCCGGGCGGGGGCGGCGACGCCCGTAGGCTGGTGGGCGTGTCCGCCATGAGTGACCTCATCGCCCAGAGCACCGACCTCTCCGAGGGAGACGTCGAGTGGTTGCACCTGCTCGTCGGCGACTGGCAGCTCGTGTCAGACCTCGCGTTCGCCGACCTGGTCCTGTGGCTCCCGACCGCTGACGGCGGCTTCGTCGCCCTCGCCCAGTGCCGGCCGTCCACGGGCGCCACCGTGCACTACGACGACATCGTGGGGTCGCTCGCCCCCGACGGGCAGCGCCCGCAGCTCGCCGCCGCCATGACCGAGGTGCGCGCCCAGCGTTCGCGCGAGCCGCGCTGGTTCGGCGCGTACGCCGTCCGCGAGGAGGCCGTGCCCGTGGTGCACGAGGGCCGGCCCATCGCCGTCGTCGCGCGCCAGACGAACCTCGGGTCCGGCCGCACCCCCAGCCGCCTGGAGCTCAACTACGTGGAGTCGGCGGACGACATCCTCGCGATGATCGCGCGCGGCGAGTACCCCGCCCCCAACGCGGCCACCGGGCCGCGGCGCGGTGCACCGCGTGTGGGCGACGGGCTGATCCGGCTCAACTCCGAGGGCGAGGTGCTGTACGCCAGCCCGAACGCGCTGTCCTGCTTCCACCGGCTCGGCGTCATCGGGCCGCTGGTCGGGCAGTCGCTGGTCGAGGTGACGGCCGACATCGTGCAGTACCAGGACACCGTGGACGAGTCGCTGCCGCTGGTCGTGATGGGGCGGGCGCCGTGGCGCACCGACATCGAGGCCAAGGGGGTGGCGCTGTCGCTGAGGGCCCTGCCGCTCACCGACCACGGGCAGCGGATCGGTGCCGTGCTGCTGTGCCGCGACGTGTCGGAGCTGCGCCGGCGCGAGCGCGAGCTCATGACCAAGGACGCGACGATCCGCGAGATCCACCACCGCGTGAAGAACAACCTCGCCACCGTCGCCGCGCTGCTGCGGCTGCAGGCGCGGCGCATGGACGTCCCCGAGGCGCGGGCCGCGCTGGAGGAGGCGATGCGGCGCGTCGCGACCATCTCGATGGTGCACGAGTCGCTCTCGCAGACGCTCGACGAGAACGTGGAGCTCGACGACATGCTGAGCCGGGCCCTGCGGCTCGCGGCCGACGTGGCCTCGACCCGCACGCAGGTGCGGACGCGCCAGACGGGGTCGTTCGGGCTCGTCCCGGCGCAGGACGCGACGCCGCTGGCCCTGGTGCTCACCGAGCTGGTGACCAACGCCGTCGAGCACGGCTTCCCGGGGCGCGAGTCCGGCACGGTCGAGATCGACGTCCAGCGCGACGGGGCGTCGATGCGGATCGTCGTCGCCGACGACGGCGTGGGGATGCCCGAAGGTATCGCCACCCTCGGTCGCGCGTCGCGCAGCGGCCTGGGCTCGCAGATCGTCCAGACCCTCGTGACGAACGAGCTGGGCGGCACCATCGACTGGGAGGCGCGCGACGGCGGCGGTACCCAGGTGGTGCTCGAGCTGGAGCTGCGTGACGGTCAGGGCTCGAGATAGAGAACCCAGACCGCCGAGATAGAGAAGCGTCTCGCCGAGATAGAGAGGGACGGACCGCACCTCGTGCGGTCCGTCCCTCTCTATCTCGGCGAGACGCTTCTCTATCTCGGCGGTGCCGTCAGCCCGCGCGGCGGGCGCGGGCGGTGCGGCGCTTGAGCGCGCGGCGCTCGTCCTCGCTCATGCCGCCCCAGACGCCGGCGTCCTGTCCGGACTCGATGGCCCACTTGAGGCACGTGTCGACGACGTCGCAGCGACGGCAGACGGCCTTCGCCTCCTCGATCTGCAGGAGGGCGGGGCCGGTGTTGCCGATGGGGAAGAAGAGCTCAGGGTCCTCGTCGAGGCAGGCGGCCTTGTGGCGCCAGTCCATGTCATCTCCTCGGTGCAGTGAACCCGGTTCCGAGGTGGGGGCGCGTCGAGGCGCGCCCGTCCGGGTCCGGTGGGTGGGGGGTGCGGAATCTGCTGTCCAGCGTCACACCTCGTGAAGCGCCGCACAAGGGGTTACCAGGAAGTTTCTCGCGCATGAAGCGTGAGTGCTTCATCACACTGTCGTGAAACCGCAGGTCGCACGTATTCTGACGTGTCATGCCCCCTGCTGTCACCCCCTCGTCCGAAGCCGATGGTGCTCCTGAGGCGTCCCGGCCGCCGGGCCTGCGGGTCGTCGCGGCAGGGATCGGCGTCGAGGTGCTGCTTCTTGTCGCCGCCGCCGGTTTGGTCGGTGTCGAGCTCGTGCGCGGTGCCACTCTCAGCGTAGCCGTGAGCGTCTTCCTCGTGCTGTTCGCCCTCGGGCTCGCCTGGCTCCTCGTCGTCGCGTGCCGCACTCTCTGGGCGGGCCGCCGGGGCGGGCGCGCACCCATCGTGGTGTGGCAGATCATGCAGGGGCTCACCGGGATCAGCCTGCTCAGCTCGGGCGCGACCTGGGCCGTGCTGGGCGGCGTCGGGCTCCTCGTGGTGGCGGCCGCGGTGCTCGTCGCCGTGATGTCGCGCCGCGTGGTCGAGGCGACCTCCGGCTGACCGCTGAACGGTCGACCGCTCGCTGGCCGGCCGCTCGCCGGCCGGCCGTTGCGCGGCCTCCGCCGGCCGCGCCACCTGGATGGCCCTGACGAGCCCTGACTGCACGAGAGCCCCACGTCCGGGACGCGCCGGCCCGGGGTCGACGGCGTCGGCCAGCGACACCCCGAGCGCGTCGTCCGCCCCTCGCTCGCCGGGATGCAGCACCACGCCCGTGCGCCTGGCCCGCAGCTCCGCGAGGGCGCCCCGGTGAGCGAGGGCGGTCCCGGTCGTGGTCGACGACGCGACGAGCGGCCGCCCGTCGTCGAGCAGCGCCGTCAGACGGTCGGCCTCGAGGGGGAGCTGCTGGGTGAGGGCGTCCAGGTCGTCCACCACGAGCACGCCCGGCGCCAGCGAGCCGACGAACGCGCCCCACGTGGCAGGGGACGGGGACACGGCCGGGACGGCCCCGGCGTCGGCACGCAGCGCGGCGTCGCGGGAGACGACGCCGGCGAGCCGCCCGGCGGCCGCGAGGCGTCGGGTGACGACGCGCAGCACCGTGGTGCGGCCGCTGCCCCGCGGCCCCGTGACCAGGGCGCCCCGGCTCACGTCGAGGCCCACCGGCGCCGCGTCGTCGCCGCCGACGCCGACCGGGACCACGATCTCGTCGCCCGACGGGGCGTCGTCGCCGCCGACGCCGACCGGGACCACGATCTCGTCGCCCGACGGGGCGTCGTCGCCGCCGACGGTGCGGACGTGGGCGCCGTCGAGGTCGTGCTCCTCGACCGTCGCGGGGAGCGCGCGCACGACCGGCGGTGGCTGCGGCGGCACCGCCCGGGCGGCCTGGCGCGCGCCCGCAGGCGCAGCGGCTCCGTCGTCCCCGGCGGCGCCGTCGTCCAGCAGCACCTGGCACAGGAGCTGCTCGCGACCCAGCCAGCCCGCGCGCCCCGGTGGCCCGCCGCGGCCGGCGAGCTCAGGCGGGGCGCCGAGCACCACGTCGGCGTGAGCCTCGCGGCCCAGCAGCACCAGTCGCGGACCGGTGCGGGAGGCCAGCCCGCCCAGCATCGCGCCGTCGGACGCGAGGGCGAACGCGACACCGGGAACCGCGAGGGCCCGTGCGAGGGGGTCCCACGGGTCGGGACCGGTCAGCGCGGCACGCAGCTCTTCCACCCCGTCGACCACCACGAGCGCCGGTACCGTGGCCGGCCGCTCCGTGAGCAGGCGCAGGAGCCGCGCCGCGCGGCGGGGCGACCGTGGGCCGGCGAGCGTGCCGAAGCCCGGCCGCTCCGCGAGGGCGGCGAACCGGGAGAGCGCCGCGGGGGGTGCGAGGGCGTGCACGTGCCAGCCCTGGGCGAGCGCGCCCCGCGCCACCGTCACCAGCGTCGTCGTGCGTCCCGAGCGGGCCCGCCCGACGACACCCAGGTGGCCGTCCCGCGGGTCCCAGCGCAGCAGCGTGCGGCGCTGGCGGTCCTGGTCGTCGCCGAGCGCGACGGGCAGGCCGCGACCGGCATCGACCCGCGGGAGGTCGACGTCGCCCGGCCGGACGCTGTCGGGCAGCGGCGGCAGCCAGGGCGCCGGGCCCGGCCTCAGACCGCGCGCCTCGGCGGCGTCGCACGCCGCGGACACGAGCTCCTCCACCGCCCCCGACGAGGCGGGCCGGACGTCGTCGCGCCGGGCACCCGCCACGGACGCCGGTGGCGCTCCCCACGCCGGGGCGCGTCGGATCGAGGCCCCGACCGCCGGTCTGCCGGCGGCGTGCGCGCACTGCAGCGCCACCGGAGGCGCGGCGCCGCACCGCAGCACCGCGCGGCCGGGAAGGCCGGGCGGGATCCGGGCGGCCGCGGCGGTCTCCACCACGTCCAGCGAGTCCGCGGCGTCCACCACCCGCAACGCGAGCCGCGCCGACACGTTCGCCCGGACGTCGGCGCTCACGGCGCCCGCCGGGCGCTGCGTGGCCAGGACGAGGTGCACCCCCAGCGACCGCCCCAGCGCCGCGACGCGCAGCAGTCCGGGCAGGAAGTCCGGCAGGTCGTCGGCCAGCGCCCGGAACTCGTCCACCACGACCACCAGCCGGGGCGGCGCGTCGGGAAACCCTGCCGGCAGCGCGGCCAGGTCGGAGACCCCGTGGCGCGCCAGCGTCCGTTCGCGCCGGTGCAGCTCGGCACGCAGACCGGCCAGCGCGCGGCCGGCCAGCCCGGGGTCGAGGTCGGTCACCTGGCCGACCACGTGCGGCAGCCGCCCGCACGCGCCGAACGACGCGCCGCCCTTGAAGTCGACCAGCGCCAGCGCGAGGTCGCGCGGCGACCGTCGGGCGGCGAGCCCCAGCACCAGGGACTGCAGCAGCTCGGACTTGCCCGCGCCGGTGGTGCCCGCGACCAGCAGGTGCGGGCCGTCCGCCACCAGGTCGAACAGCACGTCGCCACCCCGCACGTCACGGCCGAGCGGCACCGCCCAGCCCTCCGCGGCGTCCCACGACGCGCCGGGGTCGGTCGGGTCGTGGAGCAGCCCGACCAGGGGGACCGCGTCAGGGAGCCGAGGGTCCGCGGGGTCTCCCGTGTCGTCGCCGTGGTCGCCCGGAGGCGCCCCGTCGACGGTCGCGGCGTCCAGCGAGCCCAGCGAACGGCGCAGCCGCGCCAGGCCCGCGACGAGACGCGCCGCGCGCTCCGCCCAGTCCTCGGTGACCCCGACGAGCATCGCGGTCCTCGCCGAGCCGTCGGGAGCGGACCGCCGCACCTCGGTGCCCCGGACCCGCCACGTCGTGCGGCACCAGGCGGGGACGGGAGCGCCGTCCGGCAGGCACAGGAGCACCGCCCCACGGCGGCGCAGGATCTCGTCGCGCCGGTCGGCGTCCACGACCGTGCCCCCGTCGACGGTGGCCTCGGGCAGGTCGACGACCAGCACCGGAGGTCCGCCGCCAGGCAGCCAGCGACACCACGACCAGGCCTCGGACGCGCCCGCGACCTCGACCGACGCGCCGGCCGAGGCGAGCTCCGCCACCATCGAGCGTGCGACGGCGAGGACGTCCGTGCGGGGGCCGACGACCGCGATCGCCCCGTCGGGCACGAGCTGCGCGACGGCCCGCGCCGGGCCGGCCGGTCCTGTGCCGGGACCGCCGGCGAGCAGACCCCCGGCCGCGTCGACCCCGGCCCGTGCACCCGTGCGCGCCCCGCCGGCGGCCCTCTCGACGGCGGCGGCCCACGCGCCGTCGGAGGCCTGGTGCGCAGCGAGGAGCCGGGCCAGCAGCGGGCCCGGAGCGTCGCCCACCACGCGGACGGGCGTGGCGCCACGGCCGGAGGTGCCGGTCGGGTCGGCGGCGTCGTGACCGGTCACGGCAGTGTTCCGTCGGCGCCGCGCGGCCAGGAGCTGGGGTACGAGCGCGGCGACGCCGAGCAGGGAGAACAGCGCGTACGCCGGCTGGCGCAGCACGGCCGCCAGCACGAGCGAGCCGACCACGGGCAGGGCCGCCGTGGCGAGCATCCCCGTGCCCGGCACCGCGGTGGCCCGTGCGGCGTCCTCCGGGGTATGGCCGGGGGCGGCGTCGAGCCAGGTCGCGACGTCTCCGGAGCGGTGCAGGGTCCATGAGCGCGACCCGTCCGGCCCGGCGAGCTCGAGACGCACCCCCGGCCGCCACCGGCGCGGGAGCCTCCCGACGCGCCGTGCGCGCCGTCCGGCCGGGGCGGCCGAGGGGACCATCCGTGCCGAGGCCCCGGCGGGCCCGCGCGCACGCACGGTGACCCGGTCCGGCCGGCGAGGATCGGCGCGCACGACGACCCGCGCCGACGACCCGGCCGGGCCGCCGCGGTCGCCGACCAGCGTGATGACGGAGCCGACGGAGCCGACGGAGCCGACGGAGCCGACGGAGCCGACGGAGCCGACGGTGAGCGGGAGCGTCGAACCTGCCGCGGCGCCGTCCGCGCCGGCGACGAGCCACGGCCCGTCGAGGACGGGACGATCGCGGTCGCCGGGACCGCGACGACCCGAGCCCGGCCCGCGCCGACCCGCCTCGGGCCGCAGCGTGAGGACCGCCCCCGGCAGGAGCGGTCGGTCCCCGACGACGTCGGCGTCGGCCACGGGCACGGCGTCGGCCAGCAGCGGCGCGTGCCGCAGCTCGGGTCGGCGCAGGAGGGTCGCGAGCTCCGCCCGGCAGGCGCCCAGCCGTGCCCCGGCGGGCAGCAGCACGTCCTCGCCGGGGTGCACGGTGACGCGCACGTCCCCCGCGCCCTGGGCCCGGGGGACGACAGGAGCGGGCACCGTGGAGGTCGACATGACCTCCAGGGTGCCCGCCCCGGGCGGCCATCGGGGACGGCCTGTGGACAACCTCGGTGCTACTCGCTGGCGAGCGCCTCCACCGGCGACGTCCGGACCGCGGTGCGGGCCGGGGCGACGGACGCCACGAGCCCGGCGACGGCCGCCACGAGCAGCATGAGCAGCACGTCGCGCCACGGCACCACGATCACGGGCGTGCCCGCCCAGCCGAGCGCCGCGGCGGCGCCCGACCAGCCGTAGACCAGGCCGAGCAGCACGCCCAGCACCGCGCCCACGACGGCGATGAGCAGTCCCTCGACCGCGAGCATGCCGCGGAGCTGGCCCTTCGACAGCCCGATGGCCCGGAGGGTCGCGGACTCCCGACGCCGCTCGATGACCGACAGCGACAGGGTGTTCGCCACACCGATCAGCGCGATCACGACCGCCGCCGCGAGCAGCCCCACGACGATCCCCAGCGCGGTGTCGATGACCTGCTGGAAGCCGGCGCGCTCGACCGCCGCGCCCATGACGTCGGCGGGCGCCTCGGTGTCGGCCACCGCGTCCTGGATGGTGGGGACGACGGACGCCGCGTCGCTCGGGTCGTCCAGACCGACCCAGAGGCTCGTCACCGGGGCGTCGGCCGCGAGGGCGGTGAGGTCGTCCGGCATCACGAGGAGGCCGCTGTCCCGGAGGTCGGTGACCGCGGCTGTGACCTCCAGGGTCCCGTCGGGGCCCGTGAGCGTGAGGGCCTGTCCGTCGGTGATGCCCCAGACCTCGGAGAGCTCCTCCGGCACGACCGCCGTGCCCGCCGCGAGCGGGGTGACCATCTCGGTGCTGCGCAGCACCGAGGCCGCGTCCTCGGGGTCCACGGCCCGGACCGTGAGGGCCAGGCCCTCGTCGAGGCCGTCGCCGGCCACCTGCGCGGCCGTGGCGGGCGACTCCACCACGGTGGCCACGCCGGCGACGTCGCGCACGGTGTCCGCCAGGGTGCCGGGCACCGCCGGGACGGACCCCTCGCCGGCCGCGACGGCCGTGGGGTCGCTCGACAGGTCCGTGGAGACGGTGACGTCCACCGGGTAGCGGCCGTCGAGCTCGGCGTCCATGGTCACCCGGGCGCTCGCGGCGCCGGTCGACATCATGCCGACGAGGGTGACGCCGATGAGCAGGGCCGTGGACGTCGCGGCGGTGCGGCGCGGGTTGCGCAGCGTGTTCGCGGCCGCGAGCGTCGCCGTCGGGCCGGACATGCCGACCAGTCGCCCGGCGAGCGCCACCACGCGCGGCAGCCAGAACACCGCCCCGACCAGGACGCCGACGAACGACAGCACACCGCCGGCGACGGCGACCATGAGGCCCATGCTGGGCTCCTCGCCCACGGTGCTCACGGCGACGCCACCGCCCAGCAGGGCGAAGCCGATCACGGAGACGAGGAGCGACAGGACCAGGCGCACGCGCCCGGCACCCCGGGCGGCCGAGGGCGCGTCCGCGGGACGCAGGGCCTCGAGCGGCGCGACACGGGTCGCGGCACGGGCGGGGGAGAGCGCGGCGACGAGCGTCACGAGGGTGCCGACCACGAGCGGGATCAGGACCACGGCCGGCGTGACGGTGACGGTCGCCGGCAGGGGGACGCCCAGGTCCATGCCGCGGCCGATCGCCAGCGCCGCCTGCCCCAGGCCGACGCCGGCCGCCAGGCCGGCCGCCGACGACAGCAGGCCGAGCACGGCCGCCTCGAACAGCACCGAGCGTCGCAGCTGCCCCTTGTCCGCCCCGACGCAGCGCAGGAGGGCGAGGGTGCGGGTGCGCTGGGCGACCAGCACCTGGAACGTGTTCGCGATGACGAGCGCGGCGACGAGCAGCGCGACGGCGGCGAAGACCAGCACGAACGTCGTGAAGATGACGTTGTCACCGCCGGTCATCTCGTTCGCGACGGACTCGGCGTGCTCCTCGGGGGTCACGACCTTGAGGTCGGTCGTGCCCGCGCCCGCCGCCGCGGCGGCGTTGGTGAGAGCGCCGGTGATGGACGTCCGGGCGGCCTCGACGTCGGCGGCGTCGTCGAGCGTCACGAGCATCGTGGTCGGTTCGACGGCCTCCTCGCCGGGGGCGCGCAGGTCGTCCTCCCAGCCGGCGACGTCCGCCGCCGGGGCGACGGCCGCGCCGCCCTGCATCGAGTACGCGCCGTAGGGGTCGGTGAGCGTGCCGGAGACGGTGAGCTGCTCCCGGACCTCGGTCCAGGCGTCCTCGTCGGACTCCTGGTCGCCCTCGAGGACGTTGCGCACGAGGGTGACGGAGTCGCCGGGGGCGGCGCCGAGGCGCTCGGCGACGTCGGTCGGCAGCGCGATCTCGCCGGAGGCCTCGGGCAGGGTGCCGTCGGCGACCTCGAGCGGCAGCACGCTCGTGTCGGTCGGCTCGGCCAGGACGCCCTGGAAGATCGTGCGGCTGCCGGCCTCGAGCTGCTGGTACGACATGAGCTGCGGGTCGGCGGTGGCCACGCCGTCGGCGCCGCGCACCGCGTCCAGGACGGCGTCGTCCGCGGGGATCCCGCGGACGACCAGGTCGGCGCCCGTGAACTGGGCGGCGATCGAGTCGTAGGTGGTGCGGGTGATGACGTTGCCCGCGAGCAGGGTGATCGCCACGAAGGCGGTGCCGATGACGATCGCGAGGCCGGCGGCGGCGAGCCGGCCGGCGCTGCGGCGCATCTGCGACAGGGTGAGGCGGATCATCGCGAGGCCACCGTCCGCAGCGCGTCCAGGCCCGCCAGGGCGGACTCCGGCGTCGGGTCGGTGATGTCGCCGGCGATCTTGCCGTCGGCGATCAGGACCACGCGGTCGGCGTACGCGGCGGCCGCCGGGTCGTGGGTGACCATGATGATCGTGCGGCCGAGCTCGCGCACCGAGCGGCGCAGGAAGCTCAGCACCTCCGCGCCGGAGCGGGAGTCGAGGTTGCCGGTGGGCTCGTCCGCGAACACCACGTCGGGCTGGGCGATGAGGGCGCGGGCGATGGCGACGCGCTGCTGCTGGCCGCCGGACAGCTCGCTCGGGCGGTGGGTGAGCCGCTTGCTCAGGCCGAGCGTGTCGACGAGCGTGCCCAGCCACTGCTTGTCCACCGTGCCGCCCGCGAGCTCCACGGGCAGCGTGATGTTCTGCTCCGCCGAGAACATCGGCAGCAGGTTGAACTGCTGGAACACGAAGCCCACGCGGGTGCGGCGCAGCGCGGTGAGGGCCTTGTCGTTCAGGCCCGTCACCTCCGTCGAGCCGATGAACGCCTGACCGCTGGTGGCGCTGTCGAGGCCGGCCAGCAGGTGCATGAGGGTCGACTTGCCGGAGCCGGAGGGGCCCATGATCGCCGTGAAGCGACCGGCCGCGAAGTCGACGTCGACGCCGTCCAGGGCGCGCACCTGCGCCTCGCCACGGCCGTACGTCTTGGTCAGTGCGCGGGCCCGCACCGCGGGGGTGACGGTCGGTCGGGCGGCGGTGCCCTCGTCGGGGATCGGGACGTACACGGTCGTGTCCACGGAAGCTCTCCGGAGTGTCGGGGGTGGTGGTCCGCGGACTGCCAGGGGCACGCGGACCAGGACACCACCGACGCTACGGAGCGCCGCCGCCCGGGACATCGGCCCGAGGGCTGGTCCTGCGGCGCTCCCAGGTCATCCTCAGGTATGACACCCACCCTGACCGGCACCCTGAACCGCCCCTGACCTGCACCCCCGCCCACGCGTCAGGAGCCCTGCGCGGTGTACCGCGCAGGGCTCCTGACGACTCGAGGGTGCCGGGACCTGTCAGGTGCCCGGGCGGACCAGACCGGCCTCGTACGCGGTGACCACGGCCTGCACCCGGTCGCGGGCGTCGAGCTTGGCGAGGATGCGCCCGACGTGCGTCTTGACGGTGGCCTCGGCGACGAACAGGTCGGCCGCGATCTCCGTGTTCGACCGGCCGCGGGCCATGAGCACCAGCACCTCGCGCTCGCGGTCGGTGAGCGCCGACAGTGCATCGTGCTGGGGTGCCGCCTGGTCCGCCGGGAGCGCGGTGACCAGGTGCTCCAGCAGCCGGCGCGTGGACGACGGCGCGATGACGGCGTCCCCGGCGTGCACCGTGCGGATGGCGGCCAGCATCTCCTCGGGGGGAGCGTCCTTGAGCAGGAACCCCGAGGCGCCGCTCCGGATCGCCTCCAGCACGTACTCGTCCAGGTCGAACGTGGTGAGCACGATGACGCGCGGCGCGTCGGGGGTGGCGGTGAGACGCGCGGTGGCGGTCAGCCCGTCCAGGTGCGGCATGCGCACGTCCATGAGCACGACGTCGACGCGATGGTCGGACAGCAGCCGCAGCGCCTGGGCTCCGTCGCCGGCCTCGAGCGCGACCTCCAGGTCCGGTTGCGAGTCGATGACCATGCGGAAGCCCGCTCGCACGAGCTGCTGGTCGTCGACCAGCGCGACGCGCACGACGCCGCCCCCGGAGGCCCCGGTCGGGCCGGCCTCGGGCGGGACGTCGGTGGCGGGCGGGGTCATGCGTCCTCCTGGGGAGCGGTCGTCGAGGTGGTGGGGGGTGCCGCCGCGATCGCCGGCGCACCGGGCAGCGGCAGCTCGAGGTGCACGCGGAAGCCTCCGCCGGCGCGGGGACCGGTCTCGAGCGTCCCGCCGAACAGGTTGGCCCGCTCGCGCATCCCGCGCAGCCCGAAGCCGGGGTCGTGCTGGGCCGCGGCGGCCCCGCGGCCGTCGTCGAGGACCTCGAGCTCGACCGTCGACGGCGTCCACCGCACGGCGACGGTGACGGCCGGGTCGGGGCCGGCGTGCTTGCGCACGTTGGTGAGCGACTCCTGGCACACCCGGTACAGCGTGAGGCCCATCCCCGCGGGCAGGGTGCGCGGCTCGCCGACGCGGACGTGGGACACGCGCAGCCCGCCCTGGCGCGCCTGGGCGACGAGGTCCTCGACCTCCTCGACGCCGGGCTGCGGGGCCGGTCGCGCCGCGCGGGCCTCGTCGCGCGGCCTCGTGACGGGGGTCCCGCCCGTCGTGGCGCCACCGGACGACGACGGGGGACCGTTGCCTGCGACGCCCTCGGTGTCCTCGTCGTCCTGCGAGCGCAGCACGCCCAGCAGGCGGCGCATGTCGGTGAGGGCGATACGGCCGGTCTCGCTGATGGTGCCGAGGGCGCGCACCGCGGCCCCCGGGTCGGACGCCGCGGCGTACCGGCCTCCGTCGGCCTGCGCCACGACGATGGACAGCGAGTGGGCGACGATGTCGTGCATCTCGCGGGCGATGCGGGCACGCTCGGCGGCGGCGCTGATCCGCGCCTGCTGGTCGCGCTCGATCTCGAGCCGGTGCGCGCGGTCGCGCAGCGCGTCCATGGTCACGCGGCGCGACCGGCGCACGAGGGCGAACGCCCAGACGGCCAGCCCGGTCACCAGGCTGAACATGCCCACGGGCAGCATCTCCGCGATGCCCGAGGCGCCGGTCCCGCTGCGGATCGCGACCGCCACGGGCAGGGCGACGAGGGTGCCGACCGCCGTCGAGCAGATCGCGGTGACGTGTGCCCAGGTCGGGCCGTAGACGGTCACCGAGAAGAGGGCGACGAGCACGAGCAGGTCGCCCGGCATGATCATCGGGTAGCCGGCGAGGACGTGCGCCAGCGCGACGGCGAAGATCGCCACGGCCGACAGGACGGGGCGGGTGCGCCGCCAGGGGAGGGGGGCGAGCAGCGCGAACGTCCACGCGACGGAGCCGGCGCGGTTGAGGTACGGGTCGGTCGAGTACAGGTCGGTGGCCGCCACGAGCATGAACCCCGCAAGCAGCAGGGTCGTCGTCAGGTCGACGCCGAACCGGTGCGCCTCGAACCAGCGCCCCATCCTCTCGATCCAGCTCATGCCCGTCAGCGTAGGTGGGGCGTCGCCGCGGCGGCGTCCGCCCGCGGGCGGACGCCACCCCCAGGTCCGTCGTCCCACGGGGGGACGGGGGCGCGGGACGGCCGTGGACGCTTCGCGTCGGCGCGTCATCTCCATGTCACACCGGGCTGGCGTCGAACCGGCGTGGAGCGGGCGCCAGGACCAGGGAGGATGCCGCTAGCATGAGGGAATGACCCACGTACTGCTGGCCGAGGACGACCCGGCTATTGCCGAGCCTTTGGCGCGGGCTCTCACGCGTGAGGGTTACGACGTCATCGTGCAAGGAACCGGTCAAGGAGCTGTTGACAACGCCGGGAGCGCGGACATCGTCGTCCTCGACCTGGGCCTTCCGGACATGGACGGCCTGGACGTGGCGCGGGAGATCCGCGGTTCCGGGCTCACCGTGCCGGTGCTGGTGCTCACGGCGCGCGCGGACGAGGTCGACCTCGTCGTCGGGCTCGACGCCGGCGCCGACGACTACGTCACGAAGCCGTTCCGCCTGGCGGAGCTCCTCGCCCGCGTCCGGGCGCTGCTGCGCCGCACGCACGGCGAGACGGGCGAGGACGAGGAGCTGCGCGCGCAGGACGTGCGCGTCGACGTGGCCGCGCACCGCGCCTTCCAGGGCGAGCGCGAGCTGCACCTGACGACCAAGGAGTTCGACCTGCTCAAGGTGCTGGTCGCGAACGCCGGGTCTGTCGTGGTGCGGGACACCCTCATGCGTGACGTCTGGGGCTCGGACCCGGTGGGTTCCACCAAGACGCTCGACATGCACGTGTCGTGGCTGCGCCGCAAGCTCGGCGACGACGCCAACGCGCCGCGCTACGTCTCCACGGTGCGAGGGCTCGGCTTCCGCTTCGAGCTCGGCGCGAGCTGACGGTCCCGGCGGGCAAGGGCTGACCTGTGCGTCGCCGCGTCCTGCTGGCGACCATCTCCGCGGTCGCCGTCGCCGTGCTGCTGCTCGGCGTGCCCCTGGGCATCTTCGGTGCGCGCTACGTGCTCGCGATCGAGGAGCAGCGCATCACCACCCGCGTGGACACGCTCGCGCGGGGCATCGACTCGACCCTCGAGCGGGGCGACGTCGTCAGCGACGGGACCGTGGAGCGCGCCGCCGAGGGCAGCGAGGGCGACCTGCCCGCGTACGTCGTCGTGACGCTGCCCGACGGCACGCAGCTCACGGCGGGCGAGCCCGTCTCCGCGCCCACGATCGACAAGGCCAAGCTCACCGACCAGAACGTGGCCGTGTCGATGACGGTGTCGGCCGTCGGCGCCTACGTGAAGTCCGCGCAGACCGTGGTGCTCGTCATCATCGCCGGCATCGTGGCGATCGCGGCCGGGATCGCCGTGGCGGTCTGGCAGGCGAACCGGCTGTCGGCGCCGCTCGTGTACCTCGCGGCGTCCGCCGAGCAGCTGGGGTCGGGGCAGGTGCGTCCACGCCTGGAACCCTCGGGGGTCGAGGAGATCGACCTCGTGGCCGCCGAGCTGGCGCGCTCGGCCGACCGGCTCGCCGGCCGGCTCGCGGCCGAGCGGCAGTTCACGCAGGACGCGTCGCACCAGCTCCGCACCCCCCTGACCGCACTGACGATGCGGCTCGAGGAGATCACGCTCGCGTCGGACGACCCGGAGGTCGTCGAGGAGGCCCGCATCTCGCTCGAGCAGGTGGAGCGGCTGGTCACGGTGGTCGACGACCTGCTCGCGGCGTCGCGCCGGTCGCAGGGCGGCACGACGGAGGCCGTGGTCCTCGCGGACGTCGTGCACCAGCAGGAGGAGGAGTGGGCGCCGACGTTCGAGCGGGCCGGGCGCCGGCTCGTGATCGAGGTGCCGGACGGGATGCAGGTGCTCGCGACGCCGGGCGCCCTGGCGCAGATCATCGCGACGCTGCTGGAGAACTCCCTCAAGTACGGCGACGGCACCACCACGGTGCGCTCCCGCCCGTCGGGCACCACGGGCGCGGTGGCGGTCGAGGTCGCGGACGAGGGTCCGGGCGTGGCCGACGACGTCGCGACGCGCATCTTCGAGCGCGGCACGACGACGGGCGGCAGCACCGGCCTCGGCCTCGCGCTGGCGCGGGACCTGGCAGCGGCCGACGGCGGTCGCCTCGAGCTGGCGCAACGTCGTCCGCCCGTCTTCGCGCTCTTCCTGGCGGGGGTCCCGCGCACCCTGGACCCGCACCTCGTGCTGCCGCCCGGCACGACGATCTCCTCGCGGGGCCGCCGACGCGGCTGGCTGCACCATCACGGCGACTGAGCGCCCCGGGCGGAGCGGACGGCCGGCCCGGTATCCTCGATCCCCGTGACCGGATCCACCCCCGCCTCCGCCCCTGTCGTCGCCGTCGTGGGAGGCGGCCAGCTCGCCCGCATGATGGCCCCCGCCGCCGCCGAGCTGGGGGTGGGGCTGCGCGTCCTCGTCGAGGACCCGGAGTCCTCGGCGGCCCAGGTCGTGACCGACGCCCCGGTGGGGGTGGCGAGCGACGACGCGGCGATCCGCTCCCTCATCGCCCCGGGCGACGGGCGCGCGCCGGCGGCGGTGCTCACCTTCGAGCACGAGCACGTCCCCAACGCGCTGCTGCAGGACCTCATCGACCACGGCACCCCGGTGCGCCCAGGGCCCGACGCCCTGGTCCAGGCGCAGGACAAGATCGTCATGCGGCGCCGGCTGGCCGAGCTGGGGCTGCCGTGCCCGCGCTGGGCCGCGCTGCCGACCGACCCCGCTGCTGCGCGCGACGCCCTGGCCGCCTTCCTCGCCGACGAGGCGGGGCACGAGGCCGTCGTGAAGACGTCGCGGGGCGGGTACGACGGCAAGGGCGTGCGCGTCGTGTCGTCCCCGGACGACGTCGCGGACTGGCTGGAGGCCGCCGCAGACGGCGCCCCGGCGCTGCTGGTCGAGCGGAAGGTGCCGTTCGTGCGCGAGCTCGCGGCGCTGGTCGCCCGCCGGCCGTCGGGCGAGGTGCGCACCTGGCCGGTGGTCGAGTCCGTGCAGCGTGACGGCGTGTGCGCGGAGGTCGTGGCCCCCGCGCCCGACCTCGACCCGGCCGTGGAGGCGGAGGCGCGCCGGATCGCCGTGGCCGTCGCCGAGGGGCTGGACGTCACGGGGGTCCTCGCCGTCGAGCTGTTCGAGACGCGGGAGGCCGACGGCACCGCCGCCGTCTGGGTCAACGAGCTCGCGATGCGGCCGCACAACTCCGGCCACTGGACCATCGACGGCGCGGTGACGAGCCAGTTCGAGCAGCATCTGCGCGCGGTGCTCGACCTGCCGCTGGGCGACACCGCTGCCCGCGCGCCGTGGACCGTGATGGCCAACGTGCTGGGCTCGAGCCTCGGCTCCCTCACGGACGCCCTGCCGGAGCTGCTCGCGCGCTTCCCCGAGGCCCGGGTGAACCTGTACGGCAAGGGCATCCGCCCCGGCCGCAAGCTGGGGCACGTCAACGTGAGCGGCACGGACCTCGGCGAGGTGCGCCGCAGGGCCGTCGCCGCGGCCGCGCTGCTGCGGGGCGAGGCCACCGAGAGCACCGAGAGCACCGAGAGCACCGAGAGCCAGGAGCACGCATGAGCACGCAGCCCGCCGTCGGCATCGTCATGGGGTCGGACTCCGACTGGCCGGTCATGGAGGCCGCCGCGGACGCGCTGGGAGAGCTCGGCGTCGAGGTCGAGGTGGACGTGGTCTCCGCCCACCGCATGCCTACCGAGATGATCGACTACGGCCGCACCGCGTCGGAGCGCGGGCTGCGCGCGATCGTCGCGGGAGCCGGCGGTGCCGCCCACCTGCCGGGCATGCTCGCCGCCGTGACGCCGCTGCCGGTGATCGGGGTTCCCGTGCCGCTGCGGTACCTGGACGGCATGGACTCCCTGCTGTCGATCGTGCAGATGCCCGCGGGCGTCCCGGTGGCCACGGTGTCGATCGGCGGGGCCCGCAACGCCGGCCTGCTCGCCGCGCGCATCCTCGCCGCCGGCACCGACGGCGAGTCGCTCGCGCTCCGCGAGCGCATGGTCGCGTTCCAGGCCGATCTGGGCGACGTCGCGCGCGCGAAGGGGGAGAAGCTGCGCGCCGCCCGCGCGGGGGCGCGCCGCACCGGCTTCTCGGCCTGACGCCGGGCCGCGCTTCGGAAGGGCTCAGCCCTCGACGCGCTCGCCCACGGTGTGCACCACCGTCACCTCGGGGTCCCACGGCACGAGGTCGTCGACGGCGGCCTGCAGCGTCGCGACGTCGGGGACCTCCCCGGGCCCGCGGACCTCGACGACCACGTCGGTCCCCTGCCAGGTGACGCCCTCGACGTCGGCGTCCGGGATGTCGGCCAGCCAGGCCTCGGCGGCGGCCCGCACCTGGCCGGCCCAGACGTCGGCGAGCACGGACTGGGCGGTGTTGGCGACCATCGGCACCGCCACCACCGCGACGGCGACGGCACCCACCACGACCGCGCGACGAGGGTGCCGCCGTCCGCCCGCGTCCTGGCGCACCTGCGCGGCGTCGGAGGCGTAACCGGCCCCGGTGAACACGACGGTGGACGCGACGACGAGGGCCACCACGTTGGAGCCGAACAGCAGGAGGGCGCCGGCGGCCAGGGAGGGCTCGCCCGCGCCGAGGCAGACGCCGACGACGCCCAGCGGGGGCACCAGCGAGATGGCGATGGCGATGCCAGGCAGGACGTCGCCGAGGTCGCGGCGGGCGAGCGCGATCGCACCCGCGAACCCCGTGGCGAACGCGGCGACGAGGTCGCCCACCCCGGGCGAGGTGCGCCCGGTCACCTGGGAGTTCGTCACGACCTCCGACGTCTCCGGCAGCACGAGGGCGACCAGCCAGCCGAGCACCACGACGACGGTCATGCCGCCGAGCACGTAGAGCGCCGAGCGTCCGACGAGCCGGCCCCGGCCGGTGACGATCCCGAGGCCGAAGCCGAGGATCGGCGTCGACAGGGGAGCGATGATCATGGCTCCGATGACCGTGGCCGTGGAGTCGGTGACGACGCCCGAGATCGCGATGATCCCGGAGAGCACGAGCATCGCCCAGAAGGCCGACCGCTTGGCGCGCACCTCTCCGCTGGAGAGGTCGAGGCGGTCGCCGAGCTCCGCGAGCTCCCGACGCTGGGCGAGCGGGACGACGGCGCCGAGGAAGCGGGCGCGGGAGCCCTCGCCCTCGGCACGCGTGACGTCCGGGGTGGGTGCCGTGGTCATGACGCCTCCGGGCGGGTTCGTGCCCGGCGGTCAGCCGGGGAGGCCGCCGACGGTGCTGCCGGGGTCCAGCTCGCCGTCGCGGACGTCGGTCCAGAACTGCTCGGTCTTCTCCTCGTCGAGCAGCACGGCCGAGCCGATCCCGGTACCCGGGTTGTAGCCGGGGTCGGCGATCGGCGGCGTGCCCGTGACGCCCTCCGGCCCGGTGGCCGCCTTGAAGGCGAGGCCGAGCCGGCCGAGGTCCACGATGCCGGTCTTCTCGTCGACGACGAGGGCGTCGGTGCCGGCGTTGACGAGCTGCACCTGGTTGACGGGGTTGAGGAGGACGCTGGGCTTGACCACCTTCTCCGCGACCGCGGCGATGACCTGCTGCTGACGCTCGGCCCGGCCGATGTCGCCCTTGGGGTCGGAGTAGCGCATGCGCGAGAACGCCAGCGCGGTCGCGCCGTCGGCCAGGTGGCAGCCGGCCTCCCAGGTCAGCTCGCTCTTCGGGTCGTCGACGTCCTTGGGGTAGCACAGCTCCACGCCGCCGACGGCGTCGACGATCTCCTCGACGCTGCCGAACCCGACCTCGGCGTAGTGGTCGACCGTCAGCCCCGTGAGACCCTCCACGGTCTGGACCAGCAGCGGGGCGCCGCCGAACGAGTACGCGGCGTTGATCTTGTTCGGGTCGTGGCCGGGGATCTCGGCGTACGTGTCGCGCGGGATCGAGATGAGCGAGGCCGGGCCGCTGCGGGGCTTGTGCAGCACCATGATGGTGTCGGTGCGGGCGCCCTCGGTGCCGTCGTCGGCCACGCTGCCCGTGCCGCGCGCGTCCGAGCCGGCGAGCAGGTAGGTGGTGCCGGGGGTGCCGTCGGCGCCGGACAACGCGTCGACGTGCTGGATCTTGCCGTTGGCCCACAGCACGAGCCCGATCGGCCACGCGAGCAGCAGCACCAGCAGCAGCACGAGGACGAGGCCGACGACGCGGCCCTTGCGCACGCGGAAGCCGCCGCCCCCGGCGGTGGCCGCTGCGGCGCCTCCGCCCCTGCCGGGCGGGGGAGTGCGCCGCGCCTGGCCCTGGGCCGACCCGGGCATGACGCGGGTGCCGGAGCCCTGCCGCGCCTGCGGGGCGCGCGCCTGGGGCGCGCGCGAGGCCGAGGAGCCGCGCGGCGCGTACGACCGCGGCTTCTGCTGCCCGCTCCCGCGCCGCTCGGGCGGCGTGGTCGGGATCTCGCGCGACGACTGGCGGCGGACGCGCGGCTCGACGGGTGCGGCGTCGTCGCGCCGGCCGACTCGCCCGCCGGCGGGCGGCCCGGACGGCCGGGAGGCGCCGCCCACCGGGATGGCGTCGCCGGCGCCGCGGGGCCGGTCGGACCGGCCGCCGGACGGCGTGAAGCTCGGCGGGATGCGCTGGTCGTCGTTGCTCATCGGTTCCCCACGCTCATCCGCACACCGACGTCACGTCGGCGCCCGTGAACGCCTCCTCGCCGGCCTCGCGGGTGCGCTTCGGCTCGGGGGTCTCCTCGGCCTCGCCGGACCCGTCCGTGGCCTCGTCCGTCGCGGTGGTGTCGTCGTCGGCCACCGGGGTGGCGTCGACGTCCTCCGTGCCGGGCTCGCCGTCCGCGGCCGCGTCGCTGTCGTCGTCCTTCGTGCCGTCCTTGCCGCCCTTCGACGACTCGGCCTCGATCGCGTCGCTGAGCGGCTCGTCGTTGTAGAGGTTCTTCCAGACCTCGTCGGCCTCGTCGGTGAGCAGGACGTTCGCCGCGTTGTTCGGGTCGTACGCATACGGCGCGGTCATGAAGGCGATGGTGTCAGGGCGCACGTTGCGGGCGCTGTACGCCAGCCCGGCGAGTCCTTGGATCGACGCGAAGTTGCTGCTCATCGTCATCGACCCCGTGACGGCGCCGAGGAACTTGAGCGACTTCGTCGGGTCGGCGAGGGTACCCGCGCTGAGCACCTGGCGGGCGACGGCCGCGAGCAGCTCCTGCTGACGGCCGATGCGGCCGAGGTCGGAGCCGTCGCCGAGCCCGTCACCCTTGCGGGCCCGGGCGTACTTGAGCGCGGTCTCGCCGTCGAGCTCCTGCACGCCCGCCGACAGGACGAGGTTGTCGGCCTTGGGCGCCCTGATGTCGTTGGGGATGCACAGCTCCACGCCCCCCAGGGCGTCGACCATCTTCTCGAAGCCGGCGAAGTCCACGACGACGAAGCCGTCCATCTGGACGTCGGTGATGCTCTCGATGGTCTTCTGCGCGCACAGGGCGCCGGACTCGACGTCGCCGCCCGACATGACGCCCTGGGCGAAGGCGGCGTTGAACTTCACGCCCGACAGGGGCGAGGTCTCCCCGCCGGACGACGTCGGGCACGACGGCACGTCGATCGTCGTGTCGCGGGGGATCGACAGCATCTCCACGCGGGACCGGTCGGAGGAGATGTGCATGATCATCGTCGTGTCCGAGCGGGCGCCGTCGGTGCCGTCGCCGACGATGTCGGCGTTGTCGCCGCCGCGGCTGTCGGACCCCATGAGGACGATGTTCAGCGGCATGTCCGCGTTGGGGTCCTCCGGCATCTTCTTCTCGGGCCGGTCCTCACCGAGCAGCTTGTCGGCGTCGACCGACGTGATGTTGCCGGTGAGCTTCACCGCCGCGGTCGCGCCGCCGACGGCGACGAACGCCAGGACGGCGGTGAGCCCCATTCCCAGGGCGCGCGCGACCGAGTGCCGGCGCAGGGCGCGGGCGTGCGACGGACCCTTGACGGACTCGGGACCCGAGGCGACGTGTCGGGGGGTGGAGCGGCTCACGGGAAGCGAGCATAGAGGGTCGGTGTCACGCGGCTGCGGTGCCCGAGGACCGGGACGGTAGAGGAAATGTGTGGGTCGGTCACCCGTCCGGCCCGGTGCCTGGTCATCGCGCCGTCACTGGCCCGTGCGGGCGTACTTGGCCTCGACGGCGGCCTTGTGCGGGCGCCACCAGTCCTCGTTCGCCCGGTACCAGTCCACCGTCGCGGCCAGCCCGGAACGGAAGTCGGTGAACCGGGGCGCCCAGCCGAGCTCGTCGCGCAGCCTGGTCGCGTCGATCGCGTACCGCAGGTCGTGGCCCGGACGGTCGCTCACGTGGTCGAAGTCGTCCGGGTCCCGCCCGAACAGCTCGTTCAACGTCCGCACCACGTCCAGGTTGCTCGTCTCGCCGTCCGCGCCGATCAGGTACGTCTCCCCGATCCGGCCACGGTCGACGACCGCCCACACCGCCGCGTTGTGGTCGGCCACGTGGATCCAGTCGCGTACGTTCAGCCCCGCCCCGTACAACCGGGGCCGGGTCCCGTCGATGAGGTTGGTGACCTGGCGCGGGATGAACTTCTCCACGTGCTGGTACGGCCCGTAGTTGTTCGAGCAGTTCGAGATCGTCGCCGCCACCCCGAACGACCGCACCCACGCGCGCACCAGCAGGTCCGAGCCCGCCTTGGTCGCGGAGTACGGCGAGGACGGGTTGTACGGCGTGGCCGGGGTGAACTTCTCCGGGCCCTCCAGCGGCAGGTCCCCGTACACCTCGTCCGTGGACACGTGATGGAACCGGACCCCGTGCCGGCGCACCGCCTCCAGCAGCGTGAACGTCCCCACCACGTTGGTCTGCACGAACGGCGACGGGTCGGCCAACGAGTTGTCGTTGTGCGACTCCGCCGCGAAGTGCACCACCACGTCCGACGCCCCGACCAGCGCGTCCACCAGGTCCGCGTCCGTGATCGACCCCTGCACGAGCTCAACCCGGTCCGCGACCGGGTCCAGCGACGACCGGTCCCCGGCATACGTCAGCGCGTCCAGCACCGTCACCACGGCGTCCGGCCGCTCCGCCACCGTCTGCTGCACGAAGTTCGCACCGATGAAACCGGCCCCGCCCGTCACCAGAACCCGCATGGGCCGACCCTACCGGGGCGCCGCCCGCGGCCGCCGGGTGATGTCCGCGGGTCGCCCGGCGCACCGGCTGGCAGACTGAGGAGGTGACGGAGACCACGCCTCACGTGCGCCAGGACCCCGCCCCGACCTCCCCGGCGAGCGCCGTGCGCCGAGCCCCCCGCTCGGGCCTGCGCGGCTACCGGCGTGCGCTCGTCGTGCTCACGCTCGCCGTGGCGGCGTGGGGCGCCGTCTGGGCCGTCGTCACGCCGCCGTTCCAGGCGCCCGACGAGCAGAACCACCTCAACAGCGCGCTCCGCATCGCGCACGGCGGCGGCTGGCCCGCGCCCGGCGACGCCTACTTCTCGCCCGGCGTCGTGGAGGCGGTCGAGGAGGCCGCCTACCACTCCGACCCGCCGGGACGCTGGACCTACCGCCCCGACGCCCGCCAGTTCGTGGACGTCGAGCCCGTGCCGCGCGACGAGCGCGCCCACATCGATGCCGCCACCGCGCTCGGGGACGCGTCCTCGGGCACGGACGTGGACCAGATGACGCAGCACCCGCCGCTGTACTACGCGCTCGCCGCCGGGGTGCTCCGGGTCAGCGGCCTGGACGACGACCGGTGGGACGTCCAGATGCTCGCCCTGCGGCTGTTCGACGTCCTGCTGCTGGCGCTGACCGTCCCGCTCGCGGCCGAGACCGCCCGCCGCATCACCCGGTCGACCTCGGCCGGGCTGATCGCCGCCGTGTTCCCGCTGTTCCTGCCGCAGCTCGGGCACATCATGGGCGCGGTGAACAACGACGCCCTCGTGATGCTCGCGTGCGCCGGCGCCACGTATCTCGCGGCACGGGTGGTGACCGGTGACCTGCGGTGGCGCGTCGCGGTCGCGATCGGGCTCGTCCTCGGGCTGGGGCTGCTCACGAAGGTGATGGTGGCGTTCGCCGTGCCCACCGTGGTGGTCGCCTACCTGCTGGCGCGGGGCCGCTCCTGGCCCGCGCGCCTCGGCCGGGTCGTCGTCGCCGGCGTCGTGGCCGGCGTCGTCGGGGGCTGGTGGTGGGTGCGTAACGTGATCACGCTCGGCGCCGTCCAGCCGGTCGGGATCCTGCGCGAGCCGGAGACGTACGCGCAGGTCCCGGACAGCGAGGTGGTGTCGACCATCGTGGAGAAGCTGGCGCAGGCGTTCTTCGGCAACCTCGGCTGGCTGGAGGTGCGCCTGCCGGGCGCCTGGGTGGTCGCGGGCACGATGGTGCTGATGGCCGCCGGGCTGGCGGCGCTCGCGCTGCCGGGAGCACGGCGGGCGTCCGCCGCCCTGCTGCTGCTGCCCGCGGGGCTCGCGTTCGGCGTCGCGTACAACGCCTGGGACTTCCACCAGTTCAGCGGGGGGATCGTCGCGGTGCAGGGCAGGTACGTCTTCGGCGGGGTGACGGCGCTCGCCGCCGTCTTCGCCGTGGCCGTGTGGCAGCTCGTGGGCCGGCACCGACGCCGGACGGCGTGGGCCGTGCCCCTCGTGGTCGTGCTCACGCTGGCGGCCGGGGTCGGCGGGCTGGCGTGGGCGTTCGCGTCGTTCTACCGCGGTCCGGGCGAGTCCGTGGGCGACGCCGTCGACCGCTGGCTCGCATGGAGCCCCGTCGAGGCGCCCGCGCTGATCGCGGTCCTCGTGCTCGCCGTGACGGCGTGGGTGTCCGCGCTGGTCGTCGGGGCGCTCTGGCCCCGTAGACTCGCTGCGCCCGCGTCGCTCGACGCGACGGCCGGCACGGCGCCCCCAGCGGCCGTCGTGCCGTCGGCGTCGCCCGTGCCGACCGTGCCGACCGTGCCGAGCGAGGCACCCCGGCCCGTGAAGGATGCGCGATGAAGCTCTTCGTCCAGATCCCGTGCCTCGACGAGGCCGGGACGCTGCCGCTCGTGCTGGCGACGATCCCGCGGCGGGTCGAGGGCTTCGACAGCGTCGAGATCCTCGTCGTCGACGACGGGTCCACGGACGGGACGGCCGAGGTGGCGCGCCGGCTCGGGGTGCGGCACGTGGTGCGGCACCCGAGCACGCTGGGCCTCGCCCGGTCGTTCCGCGACGGCGTGGACTACGCGCTGGCCCACGGGGCCGACGTCGTCGTCAACACCGACGGCGACAACCAGTACCCGTCCGAGCGCATCGGCGACCTCGTGGCTCCCATCGTGGCGGGCCAGGCGGACATCGTGGTCGCCGACCGGCAGACCGCGACCATCGAGCACTTCTCCCCGTTCAAGAAGCGGATGCAGCGCCTCGGCAGCCGGGTGGTGAGCGCGGCCGCCGGGGTGGAGCTGCCCGACGCCGCCAGCGGGTTCCGCGCCTACTCGCGGGGCGCGCTGCTGCGGCTCAACGTGGTGACCCAGTTCAGCTACACCATGGAGACGATCATCCAGGCGGGGAACAAGCGCCTGCGGATCGCGAGCCTGCCGATCACCACGAACGCGAAGACGCGCGAGTCGCGGCTCTTCTCCAACATCTGGCAGCACATGGGCAGGTCCGGCCGGGCGATCGTGCGCTCCTGGATCATGTTCCGTCCGCACCTGGTGTTCCTCACGCTCGGCGCGCTGTTCTTCGTCGCTGCGGCCGTGCCCGCCGTGCGGTTCCTCGTCTTCCTCGCCCAGGGCGACGCCGGCGGCCACGTGCAGTCCCTCGTCTTCGCGGGCGCGATGCTGGTCGGGGCGCTGCTGTGCCTGGCGCTGCTCGTCATCGCGGACCTGCAGCGCACCAACCGCACGCTGGTGGAGGAGGCCCTCGAGCGCGTCAAGGAGCTCCAGTACGGGCCTCGGCGGGTCGTGCTGGACGGCGTGCCCGACGGCGTTCCTGACGCGGTGCCCGGCGGTGTCGCCCCCAGCGCGACCGACAGGGTGCCCGACCACGTCCCCGGCGAGCAGGACGCGCCCGCGTGATCGTCGCGTTCGGCACGTACGACTCCGCCCGGCACCCGCGCGTCGGGGTGCTCGTCGCAGGGCTCCGCGCCCACGGGTACACGGTGCGCGAGCTCGACCGTCCGCTCGGCCTGACCACGGCGCAGCGGGTGCGGATGCTGCGCCAGCCGTGGCGCCTGCCCGGGCTGCTGGTGCGCCTGCTGCGCTGCTGGGCGCTGCTGGTGGGCGACGTCGTGGCACACCGGCGCCGGCACGGTCGTCCGGACGCGGTGCTCGTGGGATACCTCGGCCACTTCGACGTCGTGCTCGCACGCCTCCTGTTCCCACGCACCCCGGTGCTGCTGGACCACCTGGTCTTCGCCGGCGACACCGCCACGGACCGGGGTGCTCGCGGTGCGCGGGTCACGCTGCTGCGCGGCCTGGACCGCCTGGCCACCACCTGCGCGGACGTCGTGCTGCTCGACACCCCCGAGCACCTGGCCATGCTGCGCGAGCTCGTGCCCTCCCGCGCGTCCCGCGGGCTCGTCGTGCCGGTCGGCGCGCCGCAGGGCTGGTTCGACGCGGCGCCCGCCGGCACGCCGGCCACGGCCGAGAACGACGGCCGGCCGCTGCGCGTCGTCTTCTTCGGCCTGTTCACCCCGCTGCAGGGCACCGACGTGCTCGCCGACGCCCTCGCCTCCGCCCTGCCCCGCGCGGCCGAGGACGCGACGCACGGCGGCCGGCCGCTGGAGGTCACCCTCGTCGGCTCCGGGCAGGACCTGGCCGCCGCCCGCGACCGCCTGCACGACACGCCGGGCATCACCTGGCGGGACTGGGTCGAGCCGGCCGACCTGCCGGCGCTGGTCGCCGCGCACGACGTCTGCCTCGGGATCTTCTCCGCGACCCCCAAGGGCCTGCGCGTGGTGCCGAACAAGGTCTTCCAGGGGCTGGCCGCCGGTCGGGTCGTCGTCACCTCCGACACCGGACCGCAGCGCCGGCTGCTGGGCGACCACCTCGAGCTCGTCCCGCCGGCCGACCCCGCCGCGCTGGCCGACCGGCTGCTCTCCCTGCGCGACCCCGCCGTCCTCGCCGCCGCCCGGGAGCGCGCGGCGACCGGTCGCGACCTCGTGCGCTCCGCGGCCGTCGTCGACCCGCTGGTCCGCCTGCTCGACGCGCGCGGGGTCCGCCCGTGACGGCCGACAGCGGCCGAGGGGCGTTGTCCCGTGCGCTCGCCGTGCTGCGCTCCCCGTGGGTGCGCTGGGGCTTCCTCGCCCTCGCGATCGGCCTCGCGGCCTACGCCGTCTACGCCGCCCGCGACGACCTCGCCCAGGCGGCCGCCCAGCTCTCCTGGCAGCGCCTGGCCCTCGCCCTCGTCCTGTCCGTCGCGTTCGTGCTGTGCACCTTCGTGTCGTGGCGGGTGGTGCTCGCCGACCTCGGTTCCCGCGCGGGGCTGCGCGTCGCCCTGCGGGTCTTCGGGCTCAGCCAGCTCGGCAAGTACGTGCCCGGCGGCGTGTGGAACGTCGTCGCGGCCGCCGAGCTCGGCGTCGACCACGGCATCGCGCGCCGCACCTCCGTCACGACGACGGCGGTCGCGACGCTCGTGGGGGTCGTCTCGGGCGCCGTCGTCGGCCTGGTCGCGCTGCCGTTCGTCGCGACGGGGGCCCTGGGCTCGGCGGGGCCTCTGCTGTGGGTGCTGCCCGCGGTGGCCGTCGTCCTGCTGCCGCCGGTGCTCAACCGGCTCGTGGCCTGGGCGCTGCGCGTCGCGCGCCGCCCCCCGCTCGAGCGCCCGCTGGGCTGGCGCGGCCTCGGCGCCGCCACGCTCTGGTCCGTGACCGGGTGGCTGCTCGCGGGCGCGCAGGTGTGGGTGCTGGCCGTCGGCCTCGGCATGCCGTCGGACGCCCGGGGGGCCGCCCTCGCCGTCGGCGGCTACGCGCTCGCCTGGGTGGTCGGGTTCCTCGTGGTGGTCGTGCCCGCCGGGGCGGGGGCGCGTGAGCTCGTGCTGCTCGCCGTCCTCGCGGGGGTGCTGCCGCACGCGGCGGTGCTGCTGCTGGTGCTGGTCAGCCGCGTGCTCGTGACCCTCGCCGACCTGGTGCTCGCGGGACTGGGAGCCCTGGCCCGGCCGAGGTGACCGCCGGGTCCCGGTCGTCAGCCGCGGAGCGACGCGAGGTGGGCCTGGACGGCGTCGCGGGTGGGCAGCAGGCCCTGCTCGCGGGCCTGGGCGAGGGTGGGGGCGGCGGTGTCCTTGTCGGACAGCTGTGCGGTGAGCGGCGACCCGTCGCGGGCCGTGGTGGGCCACTCGATGCCGACCTCGGGGTCGAGGGGATGGATGCCGTGCTCGGCGGTGGGGTTGTAGCCGGTGGAGCACAGGTACAGCACGGTCGAGCCGTCCTCCAGCGACATGAACGCGTGCCCGAGGCCTTCGCCCAGGTAGATGGCGCGTCGGTCGACGTCGTCGAGCAGGACGGAGTCCCACTGCCCGAAGGTGGCCGAACCGGTGCGGAGGTCGACGACGACGTCGAGGACGGCGCCCTGGGGGCAGGTGACGTACTTGGCCTGGCCGGGCGGGACGTCCGCGTAGTGGATGCCGCGCAGGACGCCGGCGGCGGAGACCGAGGCGTTGGCCTGCTGCAGGTCCAACCGGTGGCCGACCGCGTCCGCGAAGGGGTCGGCCTTGAACCACTCGAGGAAGACGCCGCGGGGGTCGCCGTGCTGCTTCGGGGTGATCTCGTAGGCGCCGGCCACGGCCAGCTCGCGGATCTGCACGGGTGCTCCCTCGGGTCCAGGGCGGGTCGACCGGTCTGCCGGGGGCCCGGCCGGGCCGCCCGTGCCTAGGATCCTAGGCGTGAGCACCGCAGCCGTCCCCGCCGCCGTGGACCCCGCCCCGTCGTCCGCCGGGGAGCGCTGGGTGGTGACCGGCGCGGGCGGGATGCTCGGCCACGACCTGCTCGACGTGCTGCGCGCCGCGGACGCCGACGTCGTCCCGCTCCGCCGGACGGACCTGGACGTCACCGACGCGCCGGCGGTCGCCGCCGCCGTCCGCGGCGCCGACGTCGTCGTGAACTGCGCGGCGTGGACGGCGGTGGACGACGCCGAGGCGCACGAGCCGGAGGCCTTCGACGTGAACGCCGTCGGGGCCGCGAACCTGGCCCGCGCCGCGCGCGCGGCGGGCGCGCGCCTGGTGCAGGTGTCCACGGACTACGTGTTCGACGGGCGCGCGAGCGCCCCGTACGCGGAGGGCACGCCCCTGGCGCCCGTGTCCGCGTACGGGCGCACCAAGGCCGCGGGGGAGTGGGCGGTGCGCGCCGAGGCGCCCGACCACCTGATCGTGCGCACCGCGTGGCTGTACGGGGCGCACGGCGGCTGCTTCCCGAAGACGATGGCGCGCCTGGGTGCGCAGAAGGACCGGCTCGCGGTCGTGGACGACCAGGTGGGCCAGCCGACCTGGAC
This sequence comes from Isoptericola peretonis, assembly GCA_023241745.1. Classification (GTDB taxonomy): domain Bacteria; phylum Actinomycetota; class Actinomycetes; order Actinomycetales; family Cellulomonadaceae; genus Isoptericola; species Isoptericola peretonis. Next base: position 370,401 of record JALQCY010000004.1, read on the forward strand.
GCGTGACCTGGCCGACCTGGTCGTGCGGCTCGTGGCGGCCGGGGCGCCCGCGGGGACCTATCACGGCACGTCCTCGGGGCAGACGTCCTGGTACGGGTTCACCCGCCGGATCCTCGCCTCGGCCGGCCTGACGACACCGGTGGAGCCCACGACGTCCGACGCGTTCGTCCGCCCCGCGCCCCGGCCGGCGTACTCCGTGCTCGGGCACGACGCCCTGCACGCCGCCGGGGTCGAGCCGATCGGCGACTGGGCCGCGCGGTGGGACGCCGCGGCGGCCGAGGTGCTGGCAGGCTGACCCCGTGCCGAACACCGCGACCACCCCGCCCCCGCTCACCCTGTACGGCAGCCTGCGGTGGGACGTCGTGGAACCGCTGCTGCCCGGAGCCGCAGGCCGCGTCCTCGAGGTCGGCTGCGGCCAGGGAGCGGCCGGCGTCCGGCTCGCGGCCCGGGCCGCGGCGTACACGGGCGTCGAGCTCGACGCCGACAGCGCCGCGACCGCCGAGCAGCGACTCGTCGAGGCCGGGGTGCCGGGCACGGTGGTCCACGGCCCCCTCGACACCCTGCCCGCCGCGGAGCGCTTCGACCTGGTCTGCGCCTTCGAGGTGATCGAGCACATCGAGGACGACGCCGCCGCGCTGCGCGAGTGGGTCGCGCGCCTGCGCCCCGGAGGCACGCTGCTCCTGTCCACGCCGGCCTGGCAGCGCCGGTTCGGCCCCATGGACGAGGCCGTCGGTCACTTCCGCCGGTACGACCCGCCGGCGCTCGCGGCCCTGCTGCGGGACGCCGGGCTCAACAACGTCGGCCTGCGCCTGTACGGCGTTCCCCTCGGCTATGCCCTGGAGGCCGCGCGCAACCAGCTCGCCCGGCGCCGTCCGGGCCTGCGCGAGGAAGGGAGCACCGCCGACCGCACCGCGCGCAGCGGCCGCCTCTTCCAGCCGACGACCGCGACGCAGGGCACCCTGGTGCGTGCCGCGACGTGGCCGTTCCGCAAGGCGCAGCGGGCGTTCCCGCGCACGGGCACCGGCCTCGTCGCCTGGGGCCGCGCCCCCGGCTGAGCACCCGGCCGAAGCGTTGTGAGCGCGATTTCGGGGACAATCCTCGCTCGGAATGTCCCCGAAATCGCGCTCACAACGCCTCAGGGGTCGAGGAGGCCGAGCAGGTACGCGCCGTACCCGGACTTCACGAGCTTCTCGGCGCGGGCGCGCAGCTCGTCGTCGGACAGGAAGCCGCGGCGCCACGCGACCTCCTCCGGCGACCCGATCTTGAGTCCCTGGCGCCGCTCGACGGTGCGGACGTAGTCGGAGGCCTCCAGCAGGGAGTCGAACGTGCCGGTGTCGAGCCAGGCGGTGCCGCGGGGCAGCACCTCGACCTGCAGGGTGCCGCGGCGCAGGTACTCGCGGTTGACGTCCGTGATCTCGTACTCGCCCCGGGCCGACGGCTCGAGCCCCCGGGCGATCTCGACGACGTCGTTGTCGTAGAAGTACAGCCCCGGCACGGCGTACGGCGACCTGGGACGGGCGGGCTTCTCCTCGAGCGAGAGGGCGTGGCCCTGCTCGTCGAACTCGACGACGCCGTAGGCGGTGGGGTCCGCGACGCGGTAGGCGAAGATCGCGCCGCCGTCGAGGTCGTGGAACCGCGTGAGCTGCCTGCCCAGCCCGGGGCCGTAGAAGATGTTGTCCCCCAGCACGAGCGCGACCTCGTCCGTGCCGACGAAGTCGGCGCCGAGCACGAAGGCCTGGGCGAGCCCGTTCGGCTGGGCCTGCACGGCGTACTCGATCGACACGCCGAACTGGGCGCCGTCGCCCAGCAGCCGGCGGAACTGGTCGGCGTCGTGCGGGGTGGTGATGACGAGGATGTCCTGGATGCCCGCCAGGATCAGCGTCGACAGCGGGTAGTAGATCATCGGCTTGTCGTAGACCGGCACGAGCTGCTTGCTCACGCCCATCGTGATGGGGTGCAGGCGGGTTCCGCTGCCGCCGGCCAGGATGATTCCGCGCATGGCAGTTCATTGTGGCCCAGGCGGATCGTCCGGGCAGGGTGAACTCGTGGTCAGCCGGCGGAGGCCGTGATCCGCTCCGTGTCGCGCAGGCGGGCCAGCCGCGCCGGGTCGGCGGCGAGCTCGGCACCGGCGGCCCCGGAGGTGAGCACGACCGAGCCGTCGCCGGCCCAGGTGGCGAGCAGGTCGCGCAGCACGTCCGCGAGCGGCCGCGCCCCGTCCACCAGCACGCGCTCGCCCTGGCCGCCCGGCGCGGGGACGAGGTCGGCGAAGCGGGTCTCGTCCCCGCCCTGCCGCGCGAGCGCGACGGCGGACGGGTCGGTCTCGGGAGCCCACCCGATCACGTCGCCGTACGTCATGACGGCGCCCGCGGCGTCGAGCGCCCCGGGCGGGAGGTCGCCGTCGAAGGTCCGCGCCAGCGCGGGCAGGGCCACCGCCACGAGGTCGCCGCCGCCGGGTCCGGCCAGCACGTCGGTCCAGTCCGCCGGGCGGGAGGTCACCACGACGTCACCGGCGGGCCGCGCGTCGTGCCCGTCGGACGGGAGGCCGACGGTGGCGCCGCAGCGCCACGCGGCGAGCGCCCAGACCGCGCTGCGCCAGTGGGCGGGCAGGTCGAGCGTCACGACGGTGCCGGGGGCGGCGTCGAACTCTTCCACGAGCAGGTTCACCGTCTTGCTCACCCAGTTCTGGAGCACGGCCCCGGAGAGCTCGACGCGCTCGCCGCCGTCGCCGTACCAGGTGAGGCGCGGCCGGCCCGGGTCCGAGACGAGCAGGTCGAGCACCTGCGAGATCGTGGAGGGGACGCGCCGGTCGGCGGGGAGCGGGTTCACGCAGGTCAGCCTACGAGAGCGAGCCGGGCCCACCCTGTAGCAGGTCGGTGCCCGCATGTGAATGGGCAGTGGAGATCGAGATCACTAGCACATTTCGACTTGACGCCCTCGAAGGACACGCGTGTAATTCCAGGTATGCAGTTTCCCTAAAGAACGGCATGGAGGGGCACGCCATGTGGAACTTGCTCGATGGGGACCGGGGGGTCTTCCCGTCAGACGTCGGTCGTGAGCCCGAGCGCGTAGCGCCGGTGCTGCCGCTGTTCGGTGACGACTCGGTCGACGACGAGACTCTCCTGGGGTGGCAGGAACGAGCCCTGTGCGCCCAGACCGACCCGGAGGCCTTCTTTCCCGAGAAGGGCGGGTCCACGCGTGAGGCGAAGAAGGTCTGCACGTCTTGTGAGGTCCGGGCGGAGTGCCTGGACTACGCGCTCGCGAACGACGAGCGCTTCGGCATCTGGGGCGGGCTCTCCGAGCGCGAGCGCCGCAAGCTGAAGCGCCGCGCCGTCTGAGCCGACTTCGATCGGCGAGGAATATCCGGCCCGACACGCTCGGGCCGGATATCCCACGACGGGCTGCGGGCCCGTCGCATCATGGCGGGCAGGATGACTGCTCCGCACCCGATCCCAGCCCGCCCCGGCGGTGAGGTCGCACCCCCGGGCGCGACCTCCGCCGCGGCGCCCGTGTCCGCCGCCTCCCGCGAGGGGTACGAGCGGCGCGAGAGGCTCGACGGCACCGGCGCCGTGCCCCTGGTGGTCACCGTCACCGCCGTGGTCGTCACGCGCGGCCGCACCCCCTTCCTCGATGCCACCCTCGACGCGCTCGCGCGGCAGGACCGTGGCGCCGACGAGGTCGTCGTGGTGGACGTCGGGGCCGCGGAGTCGACCGCGCACCCAGGCCTTCGTCTCGGCGGTGCACGCTTCGTCGCCGCGTCGGGCGTCCGGAGCCTCGGGGAGGCGGTGGACCGCGCCTGCGAGGTCGTGGGCGTGCCCGAGACCGGGTGGCTGTGGATCCTGCACGACGACTCGGCGCCCGAGCCGGACGCGCTGGTCCGCCTGCTGCGGGCCGTCGAGCACTCCAGCGCCGTCGCCGTCGCGGGCTGCAAGCAGCGGCGCTGGCCCGTCGCGCCGGACGGCACGCCTCGCGCCGAGGCGAGCATGCTGGTCGAGGTCGGCAGCACCGTCTCGCCGCTCGGTCGCCGGATGACGGGCATCGACGACACGGAGATCGACCAGGGCCAGCACGACGCCCGGGAGGACGTGCTGGCGGTCGGCCTGGCGGGAGCGCTCGTGCGGGCGCACGTCTGGGCCGAGCTGGGGGGCACGGACCCGGAGCTCGGCCCGTTCGGCGACGGCCTCGACCTGTGCCGCCGAGCCCGGCTGGCGGGGCACCGGGTGGTCGTGGTGCCGGACGCGGTGGTGCGGCACGCGCAGGCGTCCCTGCTCGGGCTGCGCGGCCGGCCGGACGCCGGCCCGGACCTGGAGGCCTCGCGGTACGCGCGCCGCCGCAGCCAGCTCTACCTGCGGCTGGTGGACGCGCCGCTGCCCCTGCTGCCGTTCGTGTGGCTCGCGACGCTGCTGTGGGCACCGTTCGCCGCCATGTACCGCCTGGCGCTCAAGCGCCCGGCGCACGCGCGGGACGAGATCCTCGCGGCGCTGGTCACGGCCCTGCGGGTCGTGCCGCTGTACCGGGCTCGGCGACGCGCCGCCCGGTCGCGGCGCCTGCCGCGCCGGGTGCTGGCGCCGCTGCTCGGCACCTGGCGGCAGGTGCTCGGCGAGCGCCGCGACGCGCGCCTCGCCCGGGCGGAGGCCCAGCGAGCCCGGTGGGCGCCGACCGAGCTGGAGCGCGCCGACCTGCGCCGCCTCGGGCGGACCCGGCGCGCGGTGCTCGCCGCCGTGGCGGTCGCGGTCGTGGCGCTCGACGTCGCGCTCTTCGGGCCGTGGCAGGGCGTGCTGGCCGACGGCGGGCGCGTCGTGGGCGGCGGCCTGCTGCCGGCCCCCGGCACGGTCGGGGACGTCTGGGAGGCGGCGACGTCCGGCTGGGTGCGCGACGGCCTGGGCGTGCGCGCCCCCGCCGACCCGCTCCTGGCACCGTTGACGGCGTTCGCCGGGCTGGCGGGCGGCGGGCTCCAGACGGCGGTGAACGCGCTGGTCGTGGTGGCGCTGCCGCTCGCGGCCCTCGGCGGCTGGTTCGCCGCGGGAGCCCTCACCCGCGCGGTCGTGGTCCGCGCCGTCGCGGCGCTGGCGTGGGCGGCGGCGCCCGGGTTCCTCGCCTCGCTCGGTTCCGGCCGGCTCGGCGCCGTCGTCGTGCACCTCGTGCTCCCGTGGCTGCTGGTGGCCCTGCTGCGGGTCGTCGGGGCGCACGCGCGCGACGTCGTGCCCTCCGCTCCCGCACGGCGCCGGGGGTCGCTCGGGGCCGCGGGGGCCGCGGGCCTCCTGCTGGCGGTGGCCGTGTGCGCCGCGCCGGTGCTGCTGCCGGTCGCCGTGGTGCTCATCGGCGTCGCCGCGCTGGTGGTCCGGCGGTCCTGGCGGTCCCTGCTGCTCGTGCTCCTGCCGGCCGTGGTGGTGCCGCTGCCGTTCTGGGGCGAGGTGCTGAGCACCTGGTCGAGCGGCGGCTGGCGGCTGCTCGTGGCCGAGCCGGGCGCGCCCGTGGTGGCGCAGGACGCCCCCACCGGCGTGGAGCTGCTGCTCGGCCTCCCGGGGGACACGGCCTGGTTCGAGCGCTGGCTCGGCTCCGACGGAGCCCTCGGGCGGGCCGCGGTGGTGGGCCCGGCGCTGCTGGGCGGTGCCGTCCTGGTGCTCGCGGCCGTGGCCCTGGTGCGCCGTCGCGCCGTGCGCGGCGTGCGGCTGGCGTGGCTCGCCGCGGCCGCGGGCCTGACGACGGCCGTCGTGGCCGTCTCCACGGCGGTGGCGAGCGGGACGGCGGAGGACGGCACGGCCGCGGGCGTGACCGGCGGGCCCGGCGTCGGGCTCTCGGTGCTGCTGCTGGCGCTCGGTGCCGCCGCCATCTGCGCGCTGCCGTCGACGGGGCGTGCGCCCGCGTCCGCCCCCGTCGTCCGCGCGGAGCGCACGGGGATGCGGCGTGCCGCGACGGCCGGTGGCGTGGCGGTCGCCGTGGTGGCCCTCGCGCTGCCGGCGGCGCAGCTCGGCTCGTGGGCGCTGGGTTCCACGGACGGTGGCGCGGTCGGCGACCTGCACGCGGCCGAGGACCCGGTGGTGCCCGCCGTCGGCACCCAGATGCAGGCGCCTCCGCGCGCGGCGCGCGTGCTGCAGCTCGACCGCGTCCAGCCCGGCGGCGACGACGCCCCGGCCGCGGCGGCGGTGGTCGACTATGCGCTGCTGCACGCCGACGGGACGCGGCTCGAGGACTCGTCGACCGTGGTGCGCGCGCGGGCGGCCGGCCTGCTGGCGGGCGGAGACCGGGGCGACACCGCACTGCTGGACCGGGTGGTGGCCGAGGTCGCCACCGGCCGGTCGACCGACGTCGCGGACCGGCTCGCCGCGCTCGGCATCGGCGCCGTGCAGGTGCCGGCCGGCGGCGACCCGGAGCTCGCCACGACGCTCGACCTGGTGCCGGGGCTGGCACGCGTCACCGAGGAGGACGTGCTGGTCTGGCGGGTCACGACCGACGGCCCGGCCCCCGGGTGGGCGACGGTCCTGACGGCAGCCGGCGCGGCGGCGGACGGGACACCGTCGCCGTTCTTCGCACCGACGGACGCCGTGCGCACGGTGCCGTCCGACGGCACCCGGGCGGGCGGCCGCCTCGCCGCGGGCGGCGAGGACCGCACGCTACGGCTCGCGGAGTCGGCGGACACGGGCTGGCACGCCACCCTCGACGGGCGGCGCCTGCCCGCCGTCGACGCCGGCGGCACCCAGGCGTTCGCCGTCGGGCCCGACGCGGGCCGGGTGAGCGTGGCGTACGAGGCTCCCCACCGGACCGCGTGGCTGACGCTCGCGGGTGCGGTGCTCCTGGTGCACGTGCTGCTGGCGCTGCCCGTCGGACGGCGGCGGGGCCGATGACGGGCGGCGCGGGGCCGGCCGCCCGGGAGACACCGACGGAACCGACCGGAGGGGCGGGCAGGGACGTGCGCAGGACACGGGTGCGGCACGGCGTGCGTGCCGCGGTCGCCGCGGTGACGGGGGTGGCGGCCGTCGCGGCGCTCGCCGCCGTCGCCGTGCTCGGTGACCAGTGGGCCCAGTCGTGGACGGGCGCCGAGCAGCGCGCGGTGGCCGCCGGGACGCGCACGGTGGGCGTGCAGCCGGCGGACGCGACCCTCGTCTGCCCGACGCCGGTCGCCCTCCCGAAGGGCGCCGACGTGGGGGACGCGCAGTTCGACGCCACCCCGGTGCCCACCGTCAGCGGCCTCGGCGCCCTGGTGCTGGGCGGCGCGGAGGACGGCGCACGCACGACCGCGCTCGACGGCAAGGACGAGGCGCCGCTGGACACCGGTGACGACGCGGCGGCGCAGCAGGGCGACGTCGACGGCACCCGCGTGCTGCGGGCGACGCCGGTGCCCGGCGAGCCGTTCCGCGCGGCGGGCCTGCTGGCCTCGGTGACGGCCGCGGGCGACCTGCGCGGGCTCGGCGCCGGGGCGTGCGGCGTGCCCTCGACGTCGCAGTGGCTGGTGGGCGGCGGCACCGAGGTGGGCGCGACCGCCACGCTGACGGTGCAGAACCCGTCCGAGCGGCCGGCGACGGTGGCCCTCGACGTGTTCGGCCCCGGTGGTCCCGTGGCGCTCGGCGGCAGCGGCACGTTCACGGTGGCGCCGCACGCGCAGGTCACGACGCGGCTGGAGTCGGTGGCGCCCGAGCAGGACCGGCTGGCGGTGCACGTGCGGGCGTCGGGCGCGCGCGTCACGGCGAGCCTGCAGACGCAGGCGATCGACGGGCTGCTGCCCGCGGGGGTGGACGTCCTCACGGCGGGCGCCGCGCCGCGCGAGGCCGTCGCCGTGGGCGGCGTGGTGTCCCGCGGCGAGGCGGTGGACGACCCGCACGCCCCGCGGCTGCGGCTGCTCGCCCCCGGCGAGGGGGGCGGCGCGGCCCGCGTGAGCGTGTACGGGCCGTCGGGGCCGGTCGTGCTGCGCGGCGCCGACGAGGTCGAGCTCGAGCCGGGCGTCGTGACGGACGTGCCGCTGGGCGGTCTGCCGGCCGGCGGGTACACGGTCGTCGTCGACGCGGACGTGCCGGTGGTGGCCGCGGCGCGCTTCGACCAGCCGGGCGAGCAGCCCGAGGACTCCGTCGTCGGCGGCACGCCGTACGACGTCGCGTGGGCGGCCGGCCAGGCCGTGGCCGGGTCGGGTGCGGCCGGCCCCGCCGGCCAGGTCGGGGTGCCCGGGGGAGTGCGGACCGCGCTCACGCTGGCCGCCGTGCCGCGGACGAGGGATCCCGACGCCGACCCGGCGGGCGCCGCGCCGGTGACGCTGCGGGCCTACGACGCCTCGGGGGCCGAGATCGGTAGCCGCGAGCTCGACCTGGCCGCGGGGACGACGACGTCGGTGCCGCTGTCCGACGTCGTCGCCGACGGCACGGTGCCCGCCGGCGTGAGCGTCGACCGGGGGGACGGGGAAGGCGTCGTGGTGTCGTGGGCGGCGGTGCTGCGCGCCGACGACGGGACCGCGGCCGCGGGGACGCTCGTGGCGTCGGTCGCGCCCACGGCCGCCGTCACCACCCCCGGGGCCGTCGAGGTCCGCACGGTCGACGCCGCCGGCTGACCCGGACCGTCAGGAGTCGTAGCCGGGGTCGATCTCCTCGGGGGTGCGGGCCAGCAGGTGCGCCACCTGCTCGACGACGACCTCCCGCACCAGGTCGGCGCGGTCGGCGTCGTCGGCGGCGCGGAAGTCCACCGGCCGCCGGTACACGACGACGCGCGCGGAGCGGCCCGACTCGGCGGGGAAGCAGCGGCCCAGCGGCACGCCATCGGTCTCCCAGGGCGCGGGCTCGGACGGCGGCACGTCCTCGACGGCGAACTCGGTGCCCTCGAGCTGCTGTCCCCAGCGGCGCTGCACCAGCTCGACGACGTCGAGCACGAGGTCGTCGAACTGCTCGGCCCGCGTGCGGTGGGCCGGCATGCCCGGGGGCAGGAGCGGGCCGCGCACACCCCGCCCGCGGCGGTCGCGACGGCGGACCGGCGGTGCGACCCCCGGGTCGGGCGCGGGGCCCGGCTCGGGGCTGGGTTCGCGGCCCGGCTCGTGGCCGGGCTGGGGGGAGGGGACGTGGTGCACGTGACGAGCGTAAGCCGGGGTCACGGTGCGGTCACGACCGTCGCCGACCGGCGAGCCCCGCGCGCGGCCCGGTGGCCGGGGCGTATTCTCCCCGCGTGAGATCGGTGAGGCAGTGCTCGCGCACGGCATGTACGCATGCCGCCGTCGCGACGCTCACGTACGTGTACGCGGACTCCACGGCCGTGCTGGGTCCGCTCGCGCAGCACGCCGAGCCGCACAGCTACGACCTGTGCGCGGATCATGCCGAACGGCTGACCGCGCCCCGCGGGTGGGAGGTCGTGCGCCTCACCCCCGCCTTCGAGGAGCCGCCGCCGTCGGCCGACGACCTGTCCGCGCTGGCCGAGGCGGTCCGCGAGGCCGGGCGGGTGCGTCAGGAGCCGGCGGGCGAGCCGTCGTCCGTCACCGAGACGGCCCGCCGCGGCCACCTGCGGGTGCTGCGCGAGGCCGACTGACCCGACCCGGGCACGCACGGCTCAGGGCACCCAGGCGCAGACGGCGTGACCGGAGCCGGACAGCCGCAGCTCCCCGGCGTCGTGCGGGACGAACACGGAGCCGCCGCGGTGCAGGGTCGCGGGGGCCGGACAGGCCCGACCGGTGACCTTCAGGTCGCCGGAGAGGCACAGGACGATGCGCGGCCCCTCGGCGGGCAGGTCGACGTCCTCGCCCGGGTCCACGTCGGCCACCGTGAGCGCGAACTCCCGCACCGGGGCGCGGTAGGTGGTCACCTGGCCCCGGCCACCGGCGGCGCGCGTGCGGGGCGGCTGCGGCGGGCGCGGCACGAACGACGCGCACTCGACGAGTGCGGCCTCGTCGACCAGCTTCGTGGTGAGCCCGGCCCGCAGCACGTTGTCCGAGGACGCCATGATCTCGACGCCGAGGCCGGACAGGTACGCGTGCACCTCGCCCGCGGGGAGGAACAGCCCCTGGCCGGGGTCGAGCGTCACCCGGTTGAGCAGCAGCGACGCGAGGGCGGCCGGGTCGCCGGGGTGCTGGTCGGCGAGCTGCAGCACGGTCGCGTCGGCGCGCGACGACGGCGAGCCCGCGGCGAGCCGTGCGGCCACGGAGGCGACCGTCGCCGCGACGTCCGCCGGGGCGGCCGGGTCGCGGCGCGCGGCGACGAGACCGGAGAACGCGGCCCGCACCCCGTGCGGTGACCGGTCGGCCGCCAGCACCTCGCGCACCGTGCCCACCAGGGCGCCGTCGAGCCCGGCGAGCAGGTCGAGGACGGCGCGCGGTGCCCGGAAGCCCGCCAGCCCCTCGAACTCGGTGAGCGCGACCACCATCTCCGGCTTGTGCTGGTCGTCGTGGAAGGAGCGACCCGGGTCGCCCGGAGGCAGGCCCTGGCGGTTCTCCCGGTTGAACCCGGCGCGGGCCGCGTGCGGCTTGGGATGCACCTGGAGCGAGAGCGCCCGCTCGGCCGCGAGGACCTTGAGCAGGTAGGGCAGCCGGGGGCCGTACTCGTCGGCGACCCGGCGGCCGAGCATCGCGTCCGGCGCCGAGCGCACGAGCTCCAGCAGGGAGCCGTCGCCGTTCACCCGCGACGGCGCGCTCGGGTGGGCGCCGAGCCACAGCTCGGCGGCCGGGGTGCCGTCCGGGACCGTGCCCAGCAGCTCCTGGATCCGCGTGCGGGAGCCCCAGTCGGCGTGCTGGACGCTGTTCTCCAGCGGGTAGAGCTCGGGCACAGGACCACCCTTCCACAGGTGCGGGCGCCGGAGGCCCCGCCGCAGCGAGAACACCCGCAGAACCACCCGCCGCGCGCGCTGCCGGGGGACGTACGCTGTGGCACGTGACGATCGACCTGGCCACCATCATCAAGGCGTACGACGTGCGCGGGACCGTGCCGGACCAGCTCTCCCCGGAGGTGGCGCGCGCGATCGGCGCCGCGTTCGCCCGGGTGGTGGCGCTGCCCGAGGGGGCGCGCCGGGTCGTCGTCGGGCACGACATGCGCGACTCGGGCCCCGGGCTCGTCGAGGCCTTCACGGCGGGCGTGACCGCCGCCGGCGTGGACGTCGTGCGGATCGGGCTCTGCTCGACCGACGGGCTGTACCACGCGTCCGGCACGCTGGACGCCCCCGGCGCGATGTTCACGGCGTCGCACAACCCCGCCGTCTACAACGGCATCAAGCTGTGCCGTGCCGGCGCGCGGCCGGTCGGGCAGGACACCGGGCTCGCCGAGGTGCGGGAGCTCGCGCAGCAGCTCCTCGAGGACCCGGCGGCCGCCGTCGCGGCGCAGACGCCCGGCACCGTCACCGACGTCGACACCCTGGCCGACTACGCAGCGTTCCTGCGCGGCCTGGTGGACCTGTCCGGCATCCGGCCGCTCAAGGTCGTGGTGGACGCCGGCAACGGCATGGCGGGGCACACCGTGCCGGCCGTGCTCGGCACCGCCGCGGGGCTGCCGGGCCTGCCCCTGGACGTCGTGCCCCTGTACTTCGAGCTCGACGGCACGTTCCCGAACCACGAGGCGAACCCGCTCGAGCCCGCCAACCTGCAGGACCTGCGGGCCGCCGTCGTCGAGCACGACGCCGATCTCGGCCTGGCGTTCGACGGCGACGCCGACCGCTGCTTCGTCGTCGACGAGCACGGCGACCCGGTGTCGCCGTCGGCCGTCACCGCGCTGGTCGGGCTGCGCGAGGTGGGCAAGGAGCTCGAGGCCGGCCGCACGCCCTCCGTGATCCACAACCTCATCACCTCCCGCGCCGTGCCGGACCTGCTGCAGGCGGCCGGCGCGACGACCGTCCGCACCCGCGTGGGCCACTCGTTCATCAAGGCGCAGATGGCGGAGCACGACGCGGTCTTCGGCGGCGAGCACAGCGCGCACTACTACTTCCGCGACTTCTTCTTCGCCGACACCGGCATGCTGGCGGCCCTGCACGTGCTGGCCGCGCTCGGCGGGCAGCCGCACCCGCTGTCGGTGCTGGCGGAGATGTACTCGCCGTACGTGGCGTCGGGGGAGCTCAACTCGACCGTGGCCGACGCGGCCGCCGCGACCGCGCGGGTGCGCGAGGCGTACGCCGCCGCCTACCCGCAGGCGGACGTCGACGAGCTCGACGGGCTCACCGTGGCCCACTGGGACGGTCACCCGCAGTGGTGGTTCAACCTGCGCGCGTCGAACACCGAGCCGCTGCTGCGCCTCAACGTCGAGGCCGCCGACGAGGACATCATGATCAAGGTGCGCGACGACGTCCTGTCGCTCGTGCGCCGGACGGAGGACGCATGAGCGACGGAGCGCGTACGGACGACCCCGGCGCCGCCCCCGGGATCGACCCGTGGGTGCGTGGCATCCTGCGCTGCCCGGTCACCGGCGCGGAGCTGGTCGACGCGACGGGCCCCGACGGCGCGCCGGAGCTCCGCTCGACCGACCCGGACCGCCCGCTCGCGTATCCCGTGCGCGACGGGATCCCGGTGCTGCTGGAGAGCGACGCCCGTCCGCTCTGAGTGTCGGGCGGGCGAGCGTGGCCGCCCCGGGTGTCCGTCCGGGGAACTTCTGGTGGCGCCGCGGCGAACGGGTCGTCCGCTCGTTGAACAGTTGATGGATTGATCGCCGCGGAGCGGGTCGGAGGCTGACACCGCGGTCCTCGAGGTCGTCTCATGGGTGGGCTGCCGTCTCGGCAGCCCGGACGACGACAGGGGTACCCATCGATGAGCGCGACGCTGAGCGCCGCACCCGCGCGGGCGAAGAAGAGGATCCGGGAGGCGGCGTTGCACCGCCTCCGGGGCGGGCCGCGCACCCGTCAGCAGAACGCCGAGCTCGCGGCGCTGCTGCGTGACCTCGGGGCCCTCGCGGCGGAGGTCTCGGCCAGCGCGGCGTGGCCGGACATCCAGCTCACCCGGGCCGTCCTCGACCTGCAGGCGGAGGTCGCGACCGACCGCCTCGACGAGGACGACGCCGTGGCGCTGAGCCTCGGGCGGCGTCCCTGGCACGCGGCGCCGTCGCAGGCGTGGGACGCGCTGCTCGTCGTCGGTCAGCGGGCGCGGTGGGCGTATCCCGAGGTCGGGGAGCGGGTGGCGCGCGTCCTGCTGGCCGCGCGCCCCGGTGACGCCGCGGCGCGCGAGGTCGCCCGGGACTCCAGGCGGCGTGCGGACAAGCTCAGCGGGCAGGGCTGGCGCGAGCGGTCCCGGCGTCGCCCCGCCGACGGGGAGCTGCCGCGCCTGCTCGACGCCCTGGACGGCGGCGCGGCCTCCGCGACGCCGGCGGGGCCCGACGCCGACGGCTGGCTCGCCGTCGAGCAGGCCCTGCGGACGGACCCCGACGCGCTGGTGCCCGCGGCCGTGCCGACGCTGCGCCGGTCGTACTTCGGCGACGAGCGCGCCGACGCGCCCTTCCTCGTCACGACCCGCGCGGTGCTCGCCCGCGGGCTGACCGCGGGAAGCGACGTCTCGCCGCTCCAGGAGCTGCTCGACGCCGCCGCCACCGAGCTGGGCGCCGTCGCGCCCGGCGCGGCGCTGCCCGGTGAGCCGCTCGCGGTGCGCACCGTCGGCACCGCCGGCCTGCGCGAGTACCTCGACGGACGGTCGGTGGCCCTGGTGGCCAACTCGGCCGACCTGCTCGACCTGGAGCTCGGCCCGGAGATCGACTCCTACGACGTCGTCGTCCGGTTCAACTCGTTCCTGCTCGACCCCCGCCGCACCGGGACGAAGACGGACGTGCACGCCACCATCCACCTGCACGACTTCAACTGGGACGTGCCCGTGGACGGCCGCCTCGTCTTCGGCGGCGCGGCGCCGGCGTGGACCGCCAGCCTGGCGCGGCACCTGCGCCCCGGCGCCCAGCAGTGGGTGGGCGACGAGTCGGTGCGCTGGCCGCGTCGCACGCTGCTGGACCCCGGGACGCGGGAGCTCTGCACCGTGCCGACGACCGGCCTCAACACCCTGCTGCTCCTGGACTACCTGGACGTCAGCACCCGGATCGACCTGTTCGGGTTCAACTTCCACACGGGCGCGCCGCTGCGGCGGCCCGAGGCGATGCACCTGCCGGTCGCCGAGGCCCACAGCTACGACGCGGAGCGGGAGTGGGTCGCCCGGCGGACCGTCGACACCGCTCCCGGAAGGATCTCCCTGCGATGACCGCCCCGACCACGGCCACCCCGCGCCGGGCCTTCGTCTCCTTCGTCGACGACGACTACTTCCCCGGGTTCGTGGCGCTCCTCAAGAGCCTGCACCTGAGCAACCCCGCGGCGCGCGCCGACGTCGTCGTCCTGCACGACGGCCTGCGGGCCGAGCACGTCGCCCGGGTGGAGACCCTCCACCCCGGGGCGAGGTTCGTGCGCGTGGACCCGCGCCCGTACGAGCGCTACGCCAAGGGCGACGAGTCGAACTACCTGTACACGAAGGCCTACTTCATCCTCGACGCCTTCCGGCTGCGGGACTACGACCGGGTCGTCACCCTCGACACGGACATGGTGGTCGTCGCGCCGATCGACGACCTGTTCGAGCGGGAGTCGGACCTCGCGGCCGTCCCGCAGCTCTTCGACCCGGACGACGGGCGCAAGCTCAACAGCGGCCTCCTGGCGTTCGGCCGGGCGTGCATGAGCGACGCCTTCGTGGCCCGCCTCGACGCGATCGGCCTGGCCGGCGACTACGAGCTCGACCGGCACGACCAGGGCGTCCTGACGGCCGCGCTCGACGGCGCCTACGACCGGCTGCCGCGCACGGACAACTGGGTGAAGCGGGCGTCGCGCCCGGGCAGCCCGGTGCCGGCCGACGCCCGGGTGCTGCACTACACGGGCCGGTACAAGCCCTGGCACGGCGGCGAGCACGGCTACGCGCTGCTCGAGCAGGCCTGGCACCGGTACGCGACCAGCGACCTCGCCCACATGTGCCGCTATCTGGCGCTCGCCCGGGAGACCGCCGTCGACCCGGCGCTCGCGGAGCACTACCGACGCGCGACGCGCGACGTCCCGCCGGAGCTGGCCGACGAGCTCGTGGCCGACGACCTCCCGCAGCGTGAGCTGCTGCAGCGCGCGACCGAGCTGTCCCGCGAGGGTCGGTTCGCCGCGGCGTGCGCCGTGCGCCTGGCGGTGGCGGCCGAGACGGGCCGCATCGAGCACCCCGTGCGGCTGGCGCGCGACCTGCGCGCCTGCTCGCGGTACGACGAGGCGTTGGCCGTCGCGGCGGTCGGGGCCTTCGACGGCCCGGTGGCAGAGGCCCGGCACCTCCAGGCGGACACGTCGTGGGTGGTCGGGGACCTGGACGGCGCCCGCCGGTACGCCACCGAGGCGCTCCGGGCCGATCCCGTGCACGTCCCGTCGCGGTCGCTCCTCGAGCGGCTCGACGCCGGGACCCCGGACGCCCGGGTGGCGGCGACGACGCGGCCCGAGGGGCTGCGCCTGTCCCACGCGGCGTTCTACGTGGACCGCCTGGGCAACTTCGGCGACGAGCTGCTGCCGGTCGCCGTGCGCGAGAGCGTCGGCGCGCTGCGCCCCGTGCGGTCCTGGACCGGGTTCCACGTGCACCAGGTCTTCGGCGAGGAGTCCGTGGCCAGGGCCGGGGAGACCGACGCGCTCCTGGTGGGCGGCGGCGGCCTCTTCCTGCCCGACACCATGCCGAACGGTCACAGCGGCTGGCAGTGGAACGTGCCGGACGCCTCCCTGCGGGCGCTGTCCGTGCCCCTCGCGCTCGTGGCCGTGGGGTACAACCTCTTCGAGGGCCAGGAGATCCACGGCACCCGGTTCGCCGAGTCGCTGCGGCTCACGGTCGAGCGCGCCGGGATGGTGGGGCTGCGCAACCACGGTTCCATCGACCGGGTGCGTGCCCTGCTGCCCGCCGAGCTCGCGGAGAAGGTCGTGTACACGCCCTGCCCGACGACGTTCCTCGGCACCCTCGACGCCGGTCCCGCGGCCCGCGTGCTCGAGGGGCAGGACGGCGCACGGCGCGGGGGCGACGGCCGGCCCGTGATCCACCTCAACGTCGCCTACGACCGGTCCTCGCTGCGCTTCAAGGACGCGTACGCCGACGTGCTGCGCGAGCTGGACGCGTTCGTGCGGCGGGCGGAGCGCTTCGCCCAGGTGCGGATCGCCGCGCACACCGTCGGGGACGAGCGGATCGCGCAGGACCTCTACGCCGCGCACGGCACGCGGGTCCCCGTCGACAGCCTGTTCCGCACGGGGGTGGACGAGGCCCTCGCCACCTACGCCCGGTCGTCCCTCGTGGTGGGCATGCGCGGCCACGCCGGGATGATCCCGTTCGGCCTGGGCACGCCGATCCTGTCGCTGGTCTCCCACCCCAAGCTGCGGTACTTCCTCGAGGACGTCGGCCAGCCCGACTGGGGCGTCCCGGTGCACGAGGCGGGCCTCGGGGGCCGGCTCACCGAGCTGGCCCGCGACGTCGTGGACGACGGCGAGCGCTACCGCAAGCAGGTGGCGACCGCCCGCGACCGCCTCCGGGAGGCGTACGACGACGCCGTCGCGGGCTTCCTCGGCACGCTCTGAGGCGGGTGGTGACGCTGACCGCGACCGACGTCGCGACGGCGGGGGCCGGCACGCCGGAGGCGCGGCACGCCCGCACGGCGGGAGGAGCGGCCGGGGGTGCACCGCGACGCTTCCTGCCCGAGGTGCAGGCGCTGCGCGCCCTGGCCGTCGCGCTCGTCGTCGTCTACCACGTCCGGCCGGACCTGCTGCCCGGGGGCTTCATCGGCGTCGACGTCTTCTTCGTGATCTCCGGCTACCTCATCACCGGGCACATGCTCCGCGAGGTGCGGACCTCCGGACGGCTGTCGCTCGCGCGGTTCTGGGCGGCCCGGGCCCGCCGGATCCTGCCCGCGGGCCTGGTGGTGCTCGCGTTCGTCGCCCTCACCTGCACGCTCGTGCTGCCCGCGAGCGAGTGGGCGCAGGTGCAGCGGCAGCTCCTCGCGTCCGTCCTGTACGTGGAGAACTGGGCGCTCGCGTCCGACTCGGTCGACTACCTCGCCGCGGAGAACGCGGCCGCGCCCGTCCAGCACTACTGGTCCCTGGCCGTGGAGGAGCAGTTCTACCTCCTGTGGCCGCTCGTGCTGGTCGGCGTCGTGCAGGTCGCGCGCCGCGTCCGGGCCCGCGCGTCGGGCGCGTCGCCCGGGGACCGGCTGCCGGGCCGGCTCCTCCTGCTGGTGTTCGGCGTCCTGGTGGCCGCGTCGTTCGTCTGGAACGTGACCGCGGTGCGCGGCGGTGACGCCGCGGCGTACTTCGCGACGACGACCCGGCTGTGGGAGCTCGGGGTCGGGGGGCTCCTCGCGCTGCTCGTGCGGTACACGCCCCGCTTCGCCGCGGCACGCTCGGCCGCGGCCCTCGCCGGGGTCGCCGCGATCGTCGTGGGGGCGTTCGCCATCGACGGCGCGACGCCGTACCCAGGGTGGGCGGCGCTGGTCCCCGTGCTCGGGACGGCGCTGGTGGTGGCCGCGGGCCGCACCACCGGGCCGGTCTCGCTCACCGGCGTCGTCGACCTGCGGCCCGTGCAGTGGCTCGGCGACGTGTCCTACTCCGTCTACCTCTGGCACTTCCCCCTCGTGGTGTACGCCCTGGCGCGCGCGGGACGCCCGCCGACCGCCCTCGAGGCGGCGGGTCTCGTCGGGCTGACGCTCGGGCTCGCCGCCCTGAGCCACCGGTACGTCGAGCGCCCCTTCCGTCGTCGCCGGGTGCCCGACCGCGGCACGCTCGTCCTCGCCGCCGTCGCCATGGTGGTCGTCGCGGCCCTGGCCGGGACGATCGGCCTGCGCGCGGCGGCCGAGCAGGCGCGCTGGGACCGCGCGGCGGGGCAGGTCGTCGTCGCCGACGGTTCCGGCTTCGGTGCGGAGGCGACGAGCGACGGCGCCGTGCCGCCGTTCGTCGACGACGTGCGCGTGGTGGTCCCGGCACCGACGGAGGTGCAGGACGACGCCGTCACGGCCTTCGACGAGCAGTCGTGCTCCGCGCGCAAGGACGACCCCCTGGAGCCGCGCACGTGCGAGCTGGGCGACCCCGACGGGCGGGTCACCGTCGCCCTCGTCGGCGACTCGCACGCGCGCATGCTCGGCAGCCCGGTGGCGCGGCTCGCCGAGGACCGGGGCTGGCGCCTCGTGACGTTCCTGCGCGACTCGTGCCCGTTCTCCGCCGAGCCGCGCACCGTGCCCGAGGGACCGACGTGCGTGGCCGCGAACGCGGTGACCCTCGAGCGGCTCGTCGAGCTGGCGCCGGACGCCGTCGTCACGGTCGCGTACGGCGGCTCCCGGTATCGCGACCCGGGCACGGGGGAACGACCCGGCGTGCGAGGCACGGCGGACGTGTGGCGGGAGCTGGAGGAGGCCGGGATCCAGGTGTACGCCGTGAAGGACGCGCCGCAGCCCGACCCCTTCGTGGTGCGGTGCGTCGCCGCGGCCGCCGAGGACCCCGCCGACGTCGGGGACCTCGACGGCTGCGCCGTACCGCGCGAGCGGGCACTGGTGGGTCGCGACCTCGTGGACGCCGCGGCCGAGCGGGTGCCCGGCGTGGACGTCGTCGACCTCACCGACCGGTACTGCGGGGCGGAATCCTGCCCGGCGGTGATCGGGAACGTCATGGTCTACCGGGACACGAACCACGTCACCGACACGTACGCGCGGTCCCTGGCCCCGTTCCTGGCGGGGGCGATCCCCGCCGAGCCGTAGGGGTTCCGGGCCGGCTGGGCGAACGCGCACGGAGCACTCCGTGGCCCGCGGATGAACAGTCGATGAGCAACCGGTGATCTGGCCGGATTCCGGCCTTGCGGCGGCCATCCGGTGCTTACGCTCGCGCCGTGCCGACATACGACGCCGACGCGCGACCCACCCCCGGCGACCCCCGTCCCGGGCGGCGCCTGCGCCTGTTCCACTTCGACATCAAGACGTACGGGAACTACGGCGACACCCTCCTGTTCGAGGCCGTCCGACAGACCTTCGAGGGCTTCGCCGGCGGCGCGGCGTTCGAGGTCGCCGGGAGCCGGTCGCTGCGCGACCCGGTGGGCCCGAAGCTGGTGGACCACATCAACGAGCACTACGACGCCGTGGTCGTGGGCGGCGGCGGCCTGTTCCTGCGGGACACCAACGCGAACGCGCGCTCCGGGTGGCAGTGGAACATCTCCCTGGAGCAGCTGCGCCGCCTCGAGGTGCCGATCGTCGTCTTCGCCGTGGGGAACAACCGGTTCATCGACCAGGCGGACTTCGCGGAGCCGTTCCGCGAGCACCTCAACCTGACCCTCGACAAGTCGGTGTTCTTCGGCCTGCGCAACCACGGCTCGGTGCGCACCATCCGCGAGTACGTGGACCATGACCCGCAGCGCGTGGAGTACCAGCCGTGCCCGACGACGATCTCGTCCTACCTCTTCCCCGACCTGTACCGCGAGCGCCTCGACGACGGTGACGGCAGGGTGCTCGCCGTCGAGTCGATCATCGGCAAGCGGCAGATCGCGGCAGGCTTCGACCGGACCCGGATCTACGCCGACCAGGCGGACGTGCTCGCGCGCCTGCGGGGCGAGGGGTGGCGGCTGGTCAGCGTCCCGCACGCGCGGGCGGACATGCTGTTCGCCGACCTGCTGCGCGAGCGCGGGCTGGTCGACTCCGAGCGTGTGCTGTGGGGGAGCCGGGACGTGCTGTTCCGGGGGGTGGCGGACCTCGCCGACCTGCCGGTGATCCTCGGCACCCGCGGCCATGCGCAGATGGTGCCGTTCGGGATGGGCACGATCCCGCTGTCGCTCCACGTGCACCACAAGACCCGCTACTTCGCGACCGACCTCGGGCACCCCGAGTGGGCGCTCGACCCGCGGGTCGAGTCGTTCACCGACGACCTGTACCGCACCGTCCACGACGTCACGGAGCGCCGTGGCGAGCTGCGCGCCGAGCTCGCCGCGACCCGCGAGCGCCTGTACGACACGACGCTCGCCAACCTCGCCACGATCTACGAGCGCCTCACCGGCGCCGCCGTCCCGCCGTCCTTCACCCCGCTGACGCCGAAGGAGCGACGCCTCGCCGCGCGCACCTACGACGTGTCGCTGGAGAAGGCGCGGGCCGAGGAGCGCCTGCGGACCACGGAGGCCCGGCTCGGGGAGAAGGACGCGCAGCTCCGCAGCCTCGGCGCCGAGGTCGAGCAGTCGCGCGCGACGCTGCGCACCGTGCGCGCCTCCCTCGCGCGCGGCTCGCTCGTCTCGCGCGCCGCCGACCGGGCGCGCCGCCTCGTGCGCCCCCGCTGAACCGCACCACCCGCACCGCCCGCACCGTCCCGTACCACCCGACAGGAGCCCACCTCATGCCCACCATGCGGAGCGTCCCGCTCGGCCGCGAGCCGGGCGACGCGGAGATCGCGTCGTTCGCCGGCCTCACGGACCGGCCCCTGCTGATCGTCGGGAACGGCCCCTCGTCGGCGATGCCGCCCTACCGGCGCATCCCCGCGGACGCGGTCGTCTTCCGGATGAACTGGTTCTTCCTGGAGAGCAACTACCACTTCGGCGACCGCGTCGACGCCTGGTTCAGCGCCGTCCCGCACGAGCAGCTCGAGAAGCGCCTCCAGGACGAGATCCGGTCGGGCCGCTACGACGTGCACCGGGTGCTGTCGCCCATGCGGCACGCCGCCCACCGGGACGGGGACAGGTACGGCCTGGAGCCGCTGGTCGACGTCCAGGAGCTGGACTCGTGGGCGGTGCCCGCCCGCAACGCGCGTCTCGCGCGGCACTTCATGAGCCGCCCCGGGCTGCCCACGACGGGGATGCAGGCCCTGGCGTTCGGCCTCGGGGTCGGGTTCCGGGAGGTGTACCTGGCCGGCATCGACCTGTACGAGTCCAAGGACGCGCGCTACGGCTACACGATGCCGCAGGTGGCCGAGCTGGGCCTGCAGGCCAAGGACGCGGCTCCCGGGTACGAGGCCGCGCACGGGCTCGACACCGACCTCGCGTTCCTGCGCTCGTGCCTGGCCGCGTACCCCGACGCCGCCGTCCGGTCGGTGAGCCAGTCGGAGATGCTGCACCTGTACGTGCCGCCGGCCGAGGACCTGCCGGCGGACCGCCCGCACCTCGGACCGGGGGACGGGTCGAGCGTCGCCGCCACGAAGGACACGGTGGAGGTCGAGCTCCCGGCCGCGGGCGGGGTGCAGGCCCTCACCGTGCCGAAGGTCGACGGGCCGCTGTGGAAGGAGGTCGACGGCCGCCGCTGCGCGTTCGTCACCGTGGTCTCGGGGTCGTACCACCACGGGGCGCGCGCCCTCGCGAACTCCCTGCGCCGGGTCACGGACGTGCCGCTGGTCGCGCTGTGCACCCCGGACGCCGACAAGGCGGCGCTCGCGGCGAGCGGCATCCTCACGCTCGACGTGCCGCCGATCGCCAACCCGGTGCTGCGCCGGAACGGGGCCGCCGCCGGTCCGCCGAAGGTGCAGGAGCGGTTCGCCGCCACCTACACCAAGCTGCACGTCTTCCGGCTCGACTTCCTCGACCGCGCGGTCTACGTCGACAGCGACGCCGTCGTGCGGAAGAACATCGACGACCTGTTCGCCGGCGACGACTTCGCCGCGGTGCCCGACGCCGGTCTCGACGCGCCCGACCCCGACGTCTTCAACTCGGGCGTCTTCGCCTTCACGCCGTCCTACCGGACCTTCGAGTCGATGATGTCCCGCCTGGCGCACACGCCGTCGTACGACGGCGGGGACCAGGGCTTCCTCAACGTCTTCTTCGACACCTGGCGCGTGCTGCCGCCCGAGGACAACACCACCAAGCGGATCTTCTCCCACCACCCGGCCCTCTTCCACGACGAGGACGTGCGCGTGCTGCACTACGTGGGGAAGAAGCCGTGGGAGCCGACGGGCGGCGACGACCGGTACGACGCGCTCGACGTCGAGTGGCTCGACCACCTCACCGACACCGAGAAGAACGAGCTGATCCGCGACCTGCGGCGCCAGACGGACCTGTCGACCACGACGGCCGAGGCGCCCGCCGAGGTGCTGCGGGCGGCGAAGGCGCACCTGGCGCAGGGGCGGGCCGAGCACGCCGCCCGCCTGTTGGCCGACACCGGGCGCAAGCGCCGCCTGACCACCGCCGAGCAGCGCCAGCTCGCGGTCGCGAACATGCGGCTCGGGCGCCGGCGCGAGGCGCTGCGCACCCTGGAGCGGGCGAAGGGACCGATCGCGACCGCCGCCGTGGGCAGCGGCATCCTCGCGCAGTACTACCGGAACCGGAGGAAGTGACGATGGTCCGCTGGCTCACGCCCTCGAAGGCGGCCCGCCGGGTCCGCAGCGCCGCCGAGGAGCACCTGCCGCCGCACCTCGGGCCCGCCCTGCTCACCCGGGACTGGGAGACGCTGGCCGCGCACGCGGGCACGACGTCGAAGGACGCGCGCCTCGCCGGCGCGCTCGTGGGCCTGCGGGACGGCGAGGACGCCGCCGTGGTCGCCGGCCTGCCCGAGGAACCGGGGGAGGCGCTGCGGTACCTGGGCGACGTCGCCCGCTGGCGCCTCGGCACGCTGGCCGACGCGCGCGGCGCCGCGTTCGCCGAGGCGTTCGGGCGGCTGCACGCCGACGACCTGGTGACGGTCGCGACGATCCAGAAGTCCGGCACGCACTGGATGCGGTTCTTCCTCACCAACTACGCGCGGGCGCTCGCCGACCCCGCCGTCCGGAACCCGATCTCCTACCCCCAGCTGCTGCACGAGTTCTACGGCAACAACCGGTGGCAGGTGTTCCGCGGGGCGGAGCCGTACCGCGAGCCCAGCACGCTGCTGGCGGCGCACGGGGTCTCCGACGTGACGATGCAGCACTTCCGGCACGACGTCGACCCGTTCGTCGTCACCCCGGGCCGCAAGATCATGCTGTACCGCAACCCGCTCGACTACGTCGTGTCGCTGTTCCACTACACGATCAAGCAGCGGCCGCAGCACCGGGACAAGGCGGAGCACCCCCGCGACGTCCTCGAGCAGATGCTCGGGACGTACGCGCTGCACTACCTGACCCTCGACAGCTATCGCGGGGACCCGGACGTGCACGTCGCGTCCTACGAGGCGCTCAAGGCGGACCCGGGGGCACGGTTCCGCGACGTGGTGCGCTTCCTCGGGCTGCCGCTCGTCGACGACGCCGTCGACGTCGCCCTCGCCCTGTCGGACATCTCCACCGTCCGCGCCATGGAGGAGCGGACGGGCCGGTCGATGGTCGTGAAGCTGGACGGCTACTTCACGCGGGACGGCTCGATCGGGCAGTGGAAGGAGTTCCTGGACGACGCCGACGTCGAGCTGGCCCGGCGTACGCTCGCGGCGCACGGCGTCGACCTCGGCGACTTCACCGTCGACGGCTGAGGCTCACGACACCGCGGTGATCTTCGTGATCCACGCGGCGGGCATCGAGCCCGCCGTGGTGCGGGCGCCGACCTTCGACCGGATCGCGTCGGCCTTGCCGGTCAGGGTGCGGGTCGTCCCGGTCGACGACTTCGCCGTGAGCGTCCGCGCCTGGCCGCTCGACCACGTGAGGCTCACCGTGATCGACTGCACGTCCGGCAGCCCGAACAGCGCGCGCGCCTGCGCCTGCGTGAGCTTGCGCGTCCATGAGGCGTACGAGTTGCCCGGCGCCACCTTGCTGTACGGGTCGGAGACGGACCGCTCGTAGGGGATCCGCGACGACCACACGTCCTCGGAGTTCGCCGTCCGTCCTCCGCTCGACGAGTAGTAGTGCGCGGCCACGGCCGTGCCGCCGTAGGTCAGCGCCCGGGCCCGCGTGCGGCTCGACGTGGTGGCGTCGACCGCCTTCTTCCACACCTTGCCGTACCTGGCATCCGTCCCCTCGGACTCCTTCTTCCATCCGGTGTAGTGCTGGTCGCGCACGTCGTCGACGACGTGGCAGCGGCAGTCGGCGTCCACGGGCCGGTTCATCACGTACGAGCGCGCGGTGATCGCCTGCGCGGCCAGCGCGGACAGGCCACCGTTCAGGCCCCACGACGACGGCATCTCCGCGATGCCGTAGAGGTACTCGGTGTTGAGCAGCACGTCGTTGGTGAGGTTGGGGACGCCGCCGCGGGCGGTCGCGGTGAGGCGGCCGTGCTTGTAGGAGCCGTGGGCCCCCGCGACGGTCGCGACCGCCGTCTTCCCGGTGGGCTTGTAGTACCGGGTGCCCGACCAGTTGAGGCGCAGCAGCTGGTCGTAGTACTTCGTGCCGTTGACCGTGATCCGGGACCGGCCGCCGGCCGTGACCGTGACGGCGAAGGTCTCGGTGCCGGAGCCGGTGGCCAGGGTCTTCCCGTCCTCGTCGGCGAGCCGCCAGTCGCCGCCGCGCACCGTGACCGTGGTCGTCGTCCTCGTGTCGCCGTAGCCCGACCGCCCCGCCGGGTCCTTGCCGTAGACCTGGACCAGGATGTTGTTCCCGGTGGTGGTCTTCCAGGCCACGTTCGCCCCGGAGTAGTAGTGCTCGAGGATGTCCCAGCTCGCGTTCCCCCGGCGTGCCATCTCGTACGCGCCGTACTGGGCCATCCCGACGCCGTGGCCGTACCCCGACCCGGCGATCGTGAAGGAGCTGGGCACCGCCGCCTCGGCGGAGGTCGCGGTGAGCACGCCGCCTCCCGCCACGACCAGCGCGGACGTCGCCGCCGCGACGACGCGGCGCCATCGTCCTCGTGCACCGGACATCGAGCCCGTGCCGTCTGTGCGCGTGCGGACCTCGGCCATCCTGACCACCCCCGCGTCCACTGTCCCCCGGGTCGGCGCGGCCAGCATCCGGAAGCGGGGCGCCCGCTCGGCGTGCCGGGTCTGCCCGCACTGCCTATCGTCGTGCGGGTCAGATGCCCGGCGCGACGATGCGCCTCCACGATGGACCAGAGCCGGACGAGCGGAGACGAGCATGACGACGACACGCATGGCTCGAAGGGCGGCCCGGACCGCCGTCACGACGTCGACGGTCGTGGCGCTGGCCCTCGCGGGCGTCGTGCTCCCGACGGTCTCCCTGCCCGTGCCGGAGGCGCACGCGGTGGCCCCGGACGTGGAGCACGTGCCGGTGCGCGGTATCGACGCCGACGCCCGCCACCAGCGGGGAGCGCTCGACGACGCCGTGGGTCACGAGCACGCCGCGCCCGAGAAGGAGGAGCTCGCGAAGGAGGTCCCGGCCGACGGCCGCGGCGCCACCACGCTCGCACAGGGGGCGCCGGACGAGGGCGACCTCGCTGCGCTGAGCGAGCGCACGACCACGCAGGACTTCCTCGTCGCGGGCGTCACCTGGGACGCGGCGACGGGCAGCGAGGTGACCGAGGTCGCGGTCCGCGTGCGCGAGGACGGCCGCTGGAGCGACTGGCAGGCCCTGGGCCTGGACGGCGTGACCGTCGACGGCGGCCGCGCGGGGACGGAGCCGATCGTCTCGACCGGCGCCGACGGGGTGCAGGCCCGCGTGCGCACGGCGGACGGGACACCGCCGCGCGGGCTCCAGGTGGACGTCGTGGACCCGGGGACGTCGCGCGCCGACGCGTACGTCGGGCAGGACACCGCCCCTGCCTCCTCGGCCAGCGCCGGCACCGGGTTCGAGATCCGCCCGTCGATCGTCACCCGGGCGGGCTGGGGAGCGGACGAGTCGCTGTCGGGCAGCTGGCCCGAGACGTCGAAGTCGCTCCGGGCGATCTACGTCCACCACACGGCGGGCACGAACGGCTACCGGGAGAGCCAGTCAGCGGCGCTGGTCCGCGGCATCTACGCGTACCACACGAAGTCCCGCGGCTGGCCCGACATCGGCTACCAGATCCTGGTCGACAAGTACGGCAACATCTTCCAGGGCCGCAAGGACGCCCGCGTCGACAACCCGATCGGTGCCCAGGCCGGCGGGTACAACACGGGCACCATCGGCGTGTCCGCGATGGGCAACTTCGACACCGCGAGGCCCACCAGCGCCCTCCTCACCGCGATGGCCAAGGTGCTCGCCTGGAAGTCGTACCAGTACAAGATCGACCCCAAGGGCACCACCACCCTCGTCACCGGCGGCAGCACCGGGTCGGGCACCCGGGCGAAACCCGGCAGCACCGTCCGGGTGCCCACCGTGCTGATGCACCGGACGACCAACGAGACCGCGTGCCCGGGCCGCTACCTCGCCGCGAAGATGAGCACGCTGCGCAGCAGCGCTGCGTCGCGCAAGGCCGCCGCGATCAAGAGGTACGGGTCGATGCGATGGGCCGTGGCCGCCCCGACCCGGTACGCGCCGACGGCCTCGCAGTCGCCGGTCCAGTGGTCCACGAGGGCCACCTACAAGTGGAAGAAGGTGTCCGGCGCGAGGTACTACCAGGTGCTGTACCGCGAGGCGCACTGGAGCTCGGACATGCCGAGCACCAACTACTGGCGGGTGCTCAAGTCCGCCACGACCGCGACGTCGGTCACCGTGAACCTCGACCGCGGCAAGGCGCGCCAGATCGCCGTGCGGGCGATCAGCTCGAAGTACCATCGCGGGCCGATGACGACCCTCGTGGCCACCAGCACGACGATCCTGCCGAAGTCGTGGTCCTTCTCGACCGGGTGGAAGAAGGTGAACAACGCCGTCTACTACGGCGACTACGCCTACCAGACCTCCACGGGCGGCAAGACGATCACCCTCAAGAGCGCCAACCAGGTGCACCGCGTGGTCGTCCGGGGTCCGACGAACCCGGCCGACGGCAAGGTGCAGGTGCTCGTGGGCGGCAAGGTCCGGGCCACGCTCGACTTCGGCAGGCCGTCGGACGGCGACCGCATCTTCACCGTGAACCTGTCCGGGCACAACGACGGCGACGTGACCCTGAAGAAGGTCAGCGACGGCAAGAAGGTGCGGATCAGCCAGATCGCACTCGCCCGCTGGTAGCTGGCGGGCGATGTCGTTCGGCCCGACGCAGACCTTCACGACGGCTCGACTGGACCGGCCGGCGTTGACGCTAGGGTCGGGCGCGTGCACCTCGCCCAGCAGCTGATCCTTCCCAGCCCTGATCCCGGGGACGGCCGCCGCGCCCTGTGCGTGGAGGCCGGTCCCGCCGCCGTCGAGGACGGTGGCGTGCGGGTCCCCGCGGGCGCCACCCAGGGTTTCGCCACCTACTTCTCCGCGTTCCCGGCGTCGTACTGGGTGCGCTGGGCGGGGGTCACGACGGCGCGGCTGGAGGTCGACGCCGCCGGGGACGGGACGGTGCGTCTGGTGCGCTCGGACGCGCACGGCGTCGCCACCACGGTGGCCGCCGCGGTGCTCTCCCCCGGGGAGCCGGTGGCGCTCGACGCCGACGTCTCGGCCATGGGCGACGGCGGCTGGCTGTGGTTCGAGGTGGAGGCCGGCGACGTCGACGCGGTCGTCACGGACGCGCGCTGGCTCGTGGACGTCGCGCCGCGGCGCACGGGCGACGTGTGCCTGTCGATCACCACGATGGACAAGCCGGAGTTCTGCGTCGCCACCCTGCGCCGGATCGCGGGCTCGGCGGCGCTCGCGGAGGCCGCCCCCGCGGTGCTCGTCGTCGACCAGGGCTCGCGCCGCGTCGTCGACCACCCGGGCTACGCCGAGGTGGCCGAGGCCCTCGGCGACCGGCTGACCGTCATCGACCAGCGCAACCTCGGCGGGTCGGGCGGCTTCTCCCGCGGGATGCTCGAGGCGCTCGACCGCCCCGGCGCCGACGCCGTGCTCATCCTCGACGACGACGTCGAGGTGGAGCCCGAGGCGCTGCTGCGGGCGATCCGCTTCCATCGCGCGGCGCGCACCCCCGTCGTCGTGGGCGGGCACATGCTCGACCTGCACCGCCCCACCGTGCTCAACTCGTTCAGCGAGGTCGTGCACGAGCGCAGCTTCAACTGGGGGCCGCCGCAGCCCGACCAGCAGTGGCACGACCTGGCCGCCGGGCCGCTGCGCGACACCCCGTGGTTGCATGCCCGTGGCGAGAGCGACTTCAACGGCTGGTGGATGTGCCTCCTCCCCACCGCGGTGCTGCGCGACGTCGGACTGTCGCTGCCGCTGTTCCTCAAGTGGGACGACGC
Organism: Isoptericola peretonis; assembly: GCA_023241745.1. Classification (GTDB taxonomy): domain Bacteria; phylum Actinomycetota; class Actinomycetes; order Actinomycetales; family Cellulomonadaceae; genus Isoptericola; species Isoptericola peretonis. The sequence goes on from JALQCY010000004.1 coordinate 398,321, forward strand.
CGAGTTCGGGCTGCGGGCGCGGGACGCCGGCCACGCGACGGTGTCGTTCCCGGGCGCGGCCCTGTGGCACGTGGCGTGGACCGAGAAGGACGACACCGTCGAATGGCAGGCGTACCTGCACGTACGGAACCGTGTCGCCACGGCGCTGCTGCACGCCCGCCGCCCGCGCGCGGCGCTGCTGGTGCCGTTGCTGCTCGCGAACGACCTCAAGCTGCTGCTCGGCCTGCGCTACTACGCCGTCGACCTGCACGTGCGCGCCCTGCGCGACGTGCTCGCCGGCCCCGGCGACCTGCACGCGGACCTGGAGCGCGTCGTCCCGGCCGCCCGGGCCGTCGGCTCCGCGTACCCCGAGACGGTGGTGCGCCGTGCGGGGGACCCGGTCTTCGACGCGGCCGCGCCGCGCGCCCGGGCGGGGGAGCCGCGGCCCAAGCCGACGTCCCCCGGGGCGTTCGCAGGTCTGGCCCTGCGCGGCGTGCTGCGGAACCTGCGTCCCGCCGCGGGCGGGTCGGCCCCGAGGGCCACGCTGACGCGGGAGCAGGCGACCTGGTGGGAGGTGCCCGAGCACGACTCGGTGCTGGTCCTGGCAGGCGACGGCGCCTCGGGCGTCTGGCTGCGTCGCGACCGGCGGCGGTTCTGGCGGCTGGTCCGGTCCTCCGCGGCCGTGCACCTGCGGCTCGCCCTGCGGTGGCGGCAGGCGTCCGCCCGCTGGCGTGCCGCGGCGCCGGATCTCGTGGACCCCGAGACCTGGCGGGCGACCTTCGCACCCCGGGCGCCCCACTAGGATGGTCCGGATGTCCACCCCCTCCGTCGTCGCGGTCGTCGTGTCGTACAACAGGGCCGCGCTGCTCGGCGCGGCCCTCGACGCGCTGGCCGCGCAGAGCAGGCCCGTCGACCGGGTGGTCGTCGTCGACAACGCGTCGACCGACGACGCCCTCGAGGTGGCGCAGGCCCACCCCAGCGCCCCCGACGTGGTGGCGCTCAAGCGCAACACCGGCGGCGCGGGCGGCTTTGCCGTCGGGCTCGCCACCGCCGTCGCCGACCTCGACGCCGACCTCGTGTGGCTCATGGACGACGACACGGTCCCCACCGAGACGGCCCTCGAGGCGCTGCTCGGCGCGCGGGACGCGTACGCCGGCGACGTCACCGCGATGGCCAGCCGCGTGGTGTGGACCGACGGTAGCGACCACCCGATGAACACCCCGCGCAGCCGCCCGGGCGCCACGCCCGCCGAGCTGAACAGGGCGCGAGCGGCCGGCGCGATGCCCGTGCGGTCGATGTCGTTCGTCTCGATGCTGGTCGACGCTCGGGCGGTGCGGGAGCACGGGCTCCCCGTGAGCGACTTCTTCATCTGGAACGACGACTTCGAGTACTCCACCCGCCTGCTGCGCCGCGGCACCGGCCTGTACGTGCCGGGAAGCGTCGTCGAGCACCGCACCGCCCGCCTGGTCGGCACCGACCACGACCCCGGCCCGCGCTTCTACTACGAGGTGCGCAACAAGGTCTGGACGTTCACCCGGTCGTCCGCCCTCGCCCCGTCCGAGCGTCTGCTGTACGGCGGTTCCACGCTGCGGCGCTGGGCCCGCACCGTCCGGCGCTCGTCCGACCGCGGCACGCTGCTGAAAGCCGGCGGCCGCGGCCTGTGGCACGGCGTCGTGCGACGTCCGCGCGCCGACACCGAGGTGCTGGCGGGCGTCGGCCCGGCGGCCCTGAGCGTCGCGCGGGTCGAGGTGGGGCAGGACGACGGCCCCGCGGTGCCAGACCGTGCGAGCGCACGTCGGCCGGTCGACGCGTCGGCCGCCGTCGTCGCGGCCGGACCCCTCGACGACCACCGGTTCTCCGTGCTGCTGCCGGTGTACGCGGGAGACGACGCCGCGCACCTGGAGCGCGGCTTCCTGTCCGTCACGCAGGACCAGACGCTGCGGCCGGACGAGGTCGTCGTGGTGCGCGACGGGCCCGTGGGAGACGAGGTCGCCGGAGTGCTGGCCCGCCTGCACGAGCTCACGGACGTCCCGGTCACGCTGGTGCCGCTGGAGCGCAACGTCGGCCTGGCCCAGGCCCTGGAGGCCGGGCTGGAGGCGTGCAAGCACGAGATCGTGGCGCGCGCCGACGCCGACGACATCTCCCGCCCGGAACGGTTCGCCGTGCAGGTGCCGCTCGTCATGCAGGGGTACGACATCGTCGGCTCCGCGATCCAGGAGTTCGACGAGGACGAGCACGCGCCCGGCATGGTGCGCGTGCCCCCGACAGGGCCCGACATCGCGACGACGGCGCGGTTCCGGGACCCGTTCAACCATCCGTCGGTCGTGTACCGACGGTCCGCCGTCGCCGCCGCGGGCGGGTACGAGCACCTGGACCTCATGGAGGACTACCTGCTCTTCGCGCGCATGATCGCGGGCGGCGCGGACGCGCAGAACGTCACCGAGCCGCTCGTGCTGTACCGGGTGGGCGCGGGCGCGTACGCCCGGCGCGGCGGCCGCCGCCTGCTGGCGTCCGAGCTCGCGCTGCAGCGCACCCTGCACTCCGAGGGCTTCCTCACCGCCCCCCAGCTGATGCGCAACGTCGTCGTGCGCGCGGGCTACCGCGTGGTGCCGGAGTCCGTGCGGAAGGCGGGGTACCGGGCCTACACGCGCCTGCGCGGCGGCTACGAGCCGGACTGACCCTCAACCTCGCCAGGAGGCAGCAGCATGACCGACCTCGTCGTCGTCGGCACCGGGCTCTTCGGCCTGACCGTCGCCGAGCGGATGGCCGAGCAGGGGCGCAAGGTGCTCATGCTCGACCGCCGTGACCACCTCGGCGGCAACGCGTACAGCGAGACGGACCCGGACACGGGGATCGAGGTGCACCGCTACGGCGCGCACCTGTTCCACACGTCGAACGAGCGGGTGTGGGAGTACGTCAACCGGTTCACGGCGTTCACGTCGTACGTGCACCGCGTGTACACCACGCACCGCGGCGAGGTCTTCCCGATGCCGATCAACCTCGGCACGATCAACCAGTTCTTCCGGTCCGCGCACGGGCCCGACGCCGCGCGGGCGCTGGTGCGCGAGCAGGCCGCGGAGCTGGGCGGCAAGCGGCCGGAGAACCTGGACGAGCAGGGCGTGTCGCTCATCGGGCGGCCGTTGTACGAGGCGTTCATCCAGGGGTACACGGCGAAGCAGTGGCAGACCGACCCGCGGGAGCTGCCCGCGTCGATCATCTCCCGGCTGCCGGTGCGGTACACGTACGACAACCGCTACTTCAACGACACGCACGAGGGGCTGCCGGTCGGCGGGTACACGGCCTGGCTGGAACGGATGGCGGACCACCCGAACATCGAGGTGCGGCTGTCCACGGACTTCTTCGACCCCTCGCAGCCGGTGAGCAAGTCCGCCGTCGTGGGGCAGGTGCCGGTGGTGTACACGGGTCCCGTGGACCGGTACTTCGACGACGCCGAGGGGGCGCTGTCGTGGCGCACCCTCGACTTCGAGCGCGAGGTGCTGCCGGTGGGCGACTTCCAGGGCACTCCGGTGATGAACTACGCCGACCCCGAGGTGCCGTACACCCGCATCCTCGAGTTCCGGCACTTCCATCCCGAGCGCGAGTACACGAGCGACAAGACCGTCATCGTGCGCGAGTACTCCCGCTTCGCCGAGCGCGGCGACGAGCCGTACTACCCGGTGAACACCGCCGCCGACCGTGACCGGCTCAAGCGCTACCGCGAGCTCATGGCCGACGAGCCGAGCGTGCACTTCGGCGGTCGCCTGGGCACGTACCAGTACCTCGACATGCACATGGCGATCGGCTCCGCCCTCTCGATGGTGGAGAACAAGCTCACCGCCTGACGCCGAACATGCAGTTGCGCACGTTCTGAACCCTCAGAACGTGCGCAACTGCATGTTCGGCGCGGTGCGATGGGTGCGGAGGAACTCGCGGACCTGACGGCCGACCGTCCTCTCGCGGACGTGCCGAGAGTCGAAGCGCAACAGGTGGATCCCCGGCGCGGCGGCGAACGCGTTGTCCCGGTCGCGGTCCCGGCGCTCCGACCGTTCGACGCCCTCGTGCCAGTCGAACCCGTCCAGGTCGCCGACGAGCCACGTGTCGCCGCTGAGCCGCCACGCCAGGTCACCGACGCCCACGCGCCTGCCGGAACGGCCCGCGACGGGCAGCTGCAGGACGTCGGGCGGGACTCCCTCCTCGATGCACTGCCACCGCGCGGCGGACTCGAGCCACGACTCGGCCGCCGGGTCGGCCCACTCCCACAGCTCGTGCCGGAGGGCGATGCCGCGGCGCCCGCGGGCGTGGTCGTGGGCGCGGGCGGCCCCTGCCGGGGTCAGCAGCTCCAGGCGGAGGGCGGAGTCCAGCACAGCGAGCCCGTGGTCGAGGGGAAGCTCGGGGACGGCCTGGGCGACGGCCCACTCCGGTGACGCGATCAGCCGCGTGCCTGTTCGCCGGTCGCCGTGAGCGACCGTCGTCATGCCGTCGTCGAACTGGCGGAGCCGCACGCCCGGCCGATCCGGCCGGTTCGACGCACGTGGCAGCGCGACCTCCGGACGGATCACGGGCGGAAGGCCCTCGACGCCGAGGAACGCCAGCGCGCACCCGCCCACGGCGATCGCCTCCGGCCCGTAGGCAAGAAGGCCGGCCCACCCCGCTCGGCGTCGGAGGTGGTCGAACAACCTGTCGTTCGCAGAGCGGTCCCGGTGCGTGGCCGCCGTCGCACGGCTCGAGCGCCGCAGCGCGAGGTCGAGCTCGGTGCGGACGAACGGACCGAGCGCGTCGCGCGGGACGTTGGCGACGGTCCGTCGCCGCGGGAGCACGGGGATGGTGTCGACGACGCCTCGGGTGACGACCCGCCACCGCCCGGATCGCACCCACCCCGCGCGGCGTGATCGGCCGACGTCGTGCCGCTCGCACTGAGCACTGCTCAGCAGCCCCTCCTGGGCCTGGGCGAGCGCGAGCAGCGCGGCGGGGAGCTCGGTCGGGTATCGCACGCCCCCATCTCAGCAACGTCCGGAGGGGACGCGAGACACCCTGTGGACAACCCGCCGAACATGCAGTTGCGCACGTTCTGAACTATCAGAACGCGCGTAACTGCATGTTCGGCAGCAGGCGGGGGTCGGTGGTGGTCAGGGGACCCAGGCGCAGACGACGTGGGCCGCACCGTCGACCGTGACGGGGCCGGCGGAGTCAGGCACGAAGCAGGACTCGCCGCGGCGCAGGGCCAGCTCCCCGGAACCGGTGAGCAGGCGGGCGTCGCCGTCGAGGGCGAGGACGACGCGGGGGCCGTCCACGGCCAGAGGGACCGGCTCGTCGGGCACGACGTCCGCGAACGTCAGCGCGAACTCCTCGACCGGTGCGCGGTAGGTGACGACGACGCTCTCGCCGCCGGAGACCACCGTGGCCGGTCGCGCAGGTGGACGCGGGGCGAAGGACGCGCACTCGAGGAGCGCCGGGGCGTCGACGTGCTTGGTGGTGAGCCCGGCACGCAGCACGTTGTCCGACGCGGCCATGACCTCGACGCCGAAGCCGCTGAGGTAGGCGTGCACCTCGCCGGCGGGCACGTACATCGCCTCGCCGGGTTCGAGGGTGACCCGGTTGAGCAGGAGGGACACGAGGGCGCCCGGGTCGCCGGGGTGCTGCTCGGCGAGGGCGAGCACGGTGGCGTCGGCGCGGGCGGTCGCGCCCGCCCCGCCCGTCGCGTGGTGCCGGCGCGTGACGGCCTCGACCGCGGCGGTCACGTCGTCGGCGCACGACGGCGACCGGCGCGCCGCGACGAGCGCCTCCGTCGCCGCGCGCACCCCCGTGGTGGACGGCCGGTCGGCCAGGGCGGTGCGCACCGCGTCGACGAGGACGCCGTCGAGCCCCTCCAGCAGGGCCAGCACGGACCGCGGGCTGCGGAACCCGGCCAGCGCCTCGAACGGGCTGAGCGCGACGATCATCTCGGGCTTGTGCTGGTCGTCGTGGAACGACCGCTGCGGGTGGCCGGCAGGCAGCCCGGCGCGGGTCTCCCGGTGGTAGCCCGCCCGGGCGAGGTGGGGGCGCGGGTGCACCTGCAGGGACAGGGCTCGGTCGGCGGCGAGCAGCTTGAGCAGGAACGGCAGCCGAGGGCCGAAGCGGTCCGCCACGCGGCGGCCGAGCACGGCGTGCGGCTCGGCGCGCACCAGGTCGTCGAGGGTGCGGCCGGCGTGCCCGCCGGCGGCGACCCGCGACGGTGCGCCCGGGTGGGCGCCGAGCCACAGCTCCGCCGCGGGCGTCCCGTCGGGCTCCCGTCCGAGCAGGTCGGGGATGTGGGTGGCCGACCCCCAGTCGTACGCGCGCACGGGGTTGTCGAGGTGCTGCACCGGCAGGCTCCCGTTCGTGGTGCCGGCACGGTCGGCGACCGCGGTCCCGGCCGTGCGGGCGGGCGCGGCGCTCGGGTGCGTACGGGTGGTCAGGGCGTCCATCGGACCTCCTCGGACAGGGGAATTCTCCCGGTGACTTCTCCCATGAAAGGGCACCCTGAATGCCTCCGGGACCATTCCCGGACGGCATCGGAAAGTGTTCACCTGACGGCACCCTGATGTTCGGCGACAGTTTTCCGCAAAGGGCCGATCGCGCCTTGTCGCGCTCTTAGTGTCGGCGCCATGAACGACATCCACCCGGGGCCTGACCCCGACCGTGGTGCGCTCGTCGTGATCCCCGCCCGCGGCGGGTCGGCCGGCATCCCGCTGAAGAACCTGCAGCGGGTGGGCGGCACGACGCTCGTCGCCCGGGCGGTGCGCTCCGCGCTGGCCGCCCCTTCGGTGACCGCCGTCGTGGTCTCCACCGACCACGACGAGATCGCCCGCGAGGCGACGACGCACGGTGCACGGGTGGTCCGCCGCCCCGCCGACATCGCCGGCGCGACGGCGAGCTCCGAGTCCGCCGTCCTGCACGTGCTCGACGCGCTGCGCGCGGACACGTCGCAGCGGACCGACCCGGCCGTCACCGTGCTGCTGCAGGCCACGTCCCCGTTCGTCGACCCGGCCGACCTGGACGCCGCCGTGCGCCGGGTGGCGTCCGGCGAGCACGACGTCGTGGTGGCGGTCTCGCCGACGCACGACTTCCAGTGGCGGCTCGACGACGGCGTTCCCACCCCGGTGGGCCACGGCACCGACCACCGGCCGCGACGCCAGGACCGGGCACCGCACTTCCGCGAGACCGGCGCGTTCTACGCGATGCGCACCGTCGGCCTGCGGGAGGCGGGCAGCCGTTTCTTCGGGTCGGTGGGGCTGCAGCCCGTGGCCGAGGAGTGGTCGATGGAGATCGACGAGCCCCGCGACCTGTGGCTCGCCCGCACCCTCCTCGAGCAGCCCACGGCCGTCGAGCCCGTCGAGACCCGCGCCGTCGTGCCGCCGCGCGCGACCGAGGCGCTGCCCATCGACGTCGACGCCCTCGTCACGGACTTCGACGGCGTGCACACCGACGACGCCGCGTACGTGTCCCAGGACGGCACGGAGAGCGTGCGCGTGCACCGGGGCGACGGGCTGGGCATCGCCCGCCTGCGCCGCACGGGCATCCCGCTGCTGATCCTGTCCACGGAGACCAACCCCGTCGTGGCCGCCCGCGCCCGCAAGCTCGGCGTCGACGTGCTGCACGGCGTGGACGACAAGGCGGCGGCGCTCCACGACTGGTGCGCCGTCAACCGCCTCGACCCGGGCCGGGTCGCGTACGTCGGCAACGACGTGAACGACCTGCCCGCCCTCAACCTCGTCGGCTGGCCCGTGGCTGTGGCCGACGCCCACCCGGAGGTCGCCGCCGCCGCGCGCGTCGTCCTCGCCCGAGCGGGCGGCCACGGCGCCGTCCGCGAGGTCTGCGAGCGGATCCTCGCAGCCCGCACGGACGCCGCCGCGCGTCCCGCCCAGCAGCACCACGACCGGAAGGACTCCCCGATGACCAGCACCGCCAGCACCGCCAGCACCGCCAGCACGACCGCCCCGCGCCCGGAGGCGCCCGTGGTGCGCGTCGGCGACCACGAGGTCGGCGCCGGCCAGCCGGTGTACGTGATCGGCGAGATCGGCATCAACCACAACGGCGACGTCGAGATCGCCAAGCAGCTGATCGACGTCGCGGTGGCCGCCGGCTGCCAGGCCGTGAAGTTCCAGAAGCGCACGCCGGAGATCAGCACCCCGAAGGACCAGCGGGACAAGATCCGTCAGACGCCGTGGGGCGAGATGACGTACCTGGAGTACAAGTACCGGGTCGAGTTCGAGCACGAGCAGTACACCGAGGTCGACCAGTACGCGAAGGCCAACGGCATCCAGTGGTTCGCCTCCCCGTGGGACGTGCCGTCGGTGGCGTTCCTCGAGGAGTTCGGCGTCCCGACGCACAAGATCGCGTCGGCCTCCGTCACGGACCACGACCTGCTGCGCGCGCTGGCCGACACCGGCAAGCCGCTGATCCTGTCCACCGGCATGTCGACGCTCGAGCAGATCGACGCCGCCGTGGAGATCCTCGGCACGGAGGGGCTGGTCATGCTGCACGCCACCTCCACCTACCCGCTGCCCCCGGAGGAGGCGAACCTGCGCACCATCACGACGCTGCAGGAGCGGTACGGCGTCCCGGTCGGCTACTCCGGCCACGAGACGGGGCTGCAGATCTCGCTGGCCGCCGTCGCCCTCGGTGCCGTCGCCGTCGAGCGGCACATCACCCTGGACCGGGCGATGTGGGGCTCGGACCACGCGGCGTCGCTGGAGCCGAAGGGCCTGGCGAACCTCGTGCGCGACGTCCGCATCCTCGAGCAGGCGATGGGCGACGGCACCAAGCGCGTCATGCCCGGCGAGCTGTCGCCGATGTCGCGCCTGCGCCGCGTCGACGCCTGACGCACGGGACGACCGGTGGAGAAGGTCGACGCCGCGCCGGCCGCCGCCCCCGCTCCTGCGCCGGGCGACGCGTCCGCCACCCTGCGGTGGACGGACGCGCCGCCCGGCGTCGCCGTGGTCGCGTGCGTGCGCGACGAGGAGGCGTACCTGGAGGAGGCCGTCGGGTCGGTGCTCGCGCAGGACTATGCCGGGCCGCTGCGCCTGGTGCTCGCCGTCGGGCCGTCCCACGACGCGACGGCGCAGGTCGCGGACCGGCTCGCCGCGGCGGACCCGCGGGTGGTCCTCGTGGACAACCCGACGGGCTCCCGCTCGATCGGGCTGAACCTGGCGACCCGGCGCGCGGGCGACGGCGACCAGGTCCTGCTGCGCGTGGACGGGCACACGGTGCTCCCGGCCGACTACGTGACGCGCGCGGTCGCGACGCTCGAGCACACGGGTGCCGTTGGCGTGGGCGGACTGATGCACCCGGTCGGCACAAGCACCGTGCAGCGGGCCGCGGCCCGGGCGATGAGCCACCCGGCCGGCATCGGCGCCGCGTCGTTCCACGTGGGCGGGGAAGCAGGGCCGTCGGAGACGGTGTACCTGGGGGCGTTCCGGCGGGCGGCCGTGGAGGCCGTGGGCGGCTACGACCCGTCGCTGGTGCGGGCGGAGGACTGGGAGCTGTGCCTGCGGCTGCGTCGCGCCGGCGGCCTGCTGTGGTTCGACCCCGCCCTGCAGGTCACCTATCGGCCCCGGCGGACGCTGCGGGCGGTGGCCAAGCAGTTCTGGCGCACCGGCATGTGGCGTCGCGAGGTGATCCGCCGGGACCCGTCGACGGCCAGCGTGCGGTACCTCGCGCCGCCCGCGCTGGTGCTCGGCCTCGCCGCCTCGGCGGTCGTGGTGGCCGGGGGCGCCCTCGCCGCGCTGCCGGGCCTCGTGGCGCTCGGCGTCGTGCTCCCCGGGGGCTACGCGGCCGGACTCCTCGCGGCCAGCGTGCACGCCGCGGGGCGCCGCCCGCGCCTCGGGCTGCGCGCGGCGGTCGTGCTGCCCGTCGTCGTCGCCACGATGCACTTGGCCTGGGGCGCGGGGTTCGTCCGCGGCCTCACCGACCGCGCGGTGGCCGACCACCGCGCCTGATCCCTGGATGTCGTGAGCGCGATCTCGGGGACCGTTCGGCTGCGAACAGTCCCCGAGATCGCGCTCACGACGCTTCGGGCCCTGTCGGTCAGCGGGACAGGGTGAGGTGCCGCGCGACGGCGACCGGCAGCGCGGAGCGCATCGCGGTGTACTGGTGCCGGGGCCAGGACCACGGGCGCACGCGGACGGGCGGCAGGTCGCCCGCGCGGGACCGGCGGGTCAGGTCGTGCACCGCGGCGGGCAGGCCCGACGGCGCGGCGTGCAGGTAGTGCTCGTCGAGCCACACGGGGTCGGGGCTCGGCCCGCCCGCGCGCAGCGTCGCGGCCACGTCGTCCAGCCGGCGCAGGCAGCCGGACGCCGCGAAGGGCTCGTTGAGCTGTGCGGGGCCGACGCCGAAGTCGGAGAGGAAGACCGTCGGCAGGCCCAGGGCGAGGGACTCCAGCCCCGCGGTCGAGCTGACCGTGAGCAGGGCCGTGCCCGGGGTGAGCTGGTCCGCCATCGAGCCCGTGACGAAGCCGACGGTGCCCTCGTGATGTCCCAGCCGGCGATGCTCCGCCGCCCAGAGGGCGTCCAGCGGGTGCGCCTCGTTGTGGGTCTGGCGCTCGCCGGCGAGCGCCCGCAGCTTGACGACGACCTCGAAGCCCTCGCCGGCCAGGCGGGCGAGCCCGTCCAGGAGGGCTACCCTGTCGTCGCGCGACGCCGGCACCTTCGCCTGGGCGGCGAGCACGACGCGGCGCACCTGGGCCGGAACGCCGTCGGCCGGGTCCTGGAGGAACGGCAGCCGGGTGAGGACCAGGTCGGGGCGGGCTCCCTGCAGCGCGAACGCCTCGACGTACGGGGCGGCCTCCACCCGGCCGTGCACGAGGAAGGCGTCGCACCAGCGCCGCCAGCCCGTGCCCTGAGGCGTCGCGGGCAGCGCCATGCCGGGCAGCCCGGCGAGGAGGGCGGGCCGCGGGCCGGGGTGCGTGGCGCGGGTCACCTCCTTGGCGACGAGCTCGGCGACGGGGCCGGTGGCGGCCACGAGCACGACGTCGGGGCGGGTGCGACGGACCAGGCGGCGCAGCGCGCGGGGTGTCAGCACGGGCGGGGTCGTGACGCCGGACCCGCCGACCGCCGCAGTCACCTGGCCCGGGGCCGGGGCGATGGGGGAGCGCACGACGACCGCCGCCACCCGCGGCGCGCCGGGGTCGTCGTCGACGGCCCGCTCCGTGCCGTCGTCGGCGTCCCGCAGGCGCGCGAGGGTCCACACCGCCCACTTGAGGTAGGAGTCGGAGTCGGCGACGGCGAGCACCCGGGGCGCCGCCCGGTCGGGGCCGGGTCGGCGTGCGGCGGCACGGTCGCGGGGGTCTGCGGTGGGGCGGGCGACCGTCATGCGGGGGATGCGACCACGGTCGACGGAAGGCCGCGCTCGGGGGTGGGGGTGCCCGTCCGGACGCTCGTGGACCTGGAGCTCTGCGCCGCCGCGCGCCGGGCCAGCGCATGCGTGCTCCCGAGCTGGCGGCGCAGCTCGGGGGTCGCGCGAGCGGTCCACCACGACTCGGGCACGGCGTGCGGTGCGACGACCACGCCGCGCGGCGCCAGCAGCCGCGACAGCGTGACCGCGGAGGTCGATGGCAGCATGACCGCCCGCTGGCCGGGCCGCAGCCCGCGCAGGCGGATCTCGACCGGGGCGCCGGGCTCGTCCACGGTGACGCCGGGCAGGCGCTCGAGCAGGGCGGACACCAGAGGGTCGTGCCGGCGGTGCGGGACGTAGCGGACCGGGCCGTCGCTGGCGATCCCTCGCACCCAGGCCGCGTAGCGGTCGGCGTGCACCAGGCCGTCGGCCACCAGGGCGGAGCCGACGACGACCGTGGACTCCTGCGGCGCGTTGCGCTGCGGTCGCGAGCGCAGCCAGGCGAAGTCGTGCGGTCGCACGTCGACCCCGAGCCCGCGCAGCCCGGCGGCCACGTCGTCGTTCAGAGGGATGGTGGTGCAGAGCGTGAGCCGGCCGCCGGCGACCAGGCGGCGCAGCCGGCGCGCGGCCAGGGCGCCCAGGCCGTACCGCAGCGGGTCCGGGGGCGCGGTCAGCCGCACGAGCGGCGACCCCGTGAGCACCCGGCGCGCCAGGTCGAGCGTGGCCAGCCCGTCGTCGACGACGACGAGTCGCTCGGGCGGACGCGGGGCGCGCAGCAGCGCGGCCTGGAAGGCGCCCGAGAACGGGTCGCCCACCACCACGACGTCGTCGGCCAGGCGGCGGGGCGCGGGCGCGGTCTCCACGGTCAGCCCCGTGGGGAGGCCGAGGGCGCGCACGGCGTCGATCCCCGCCGTGAGGGCCGGGACGTCCGCGCGTGCCTGGACGCGCGTGCTGGCTCCGGCGTGCCCGGCGGCGTGCGCCTCGACGGCGCACAGCAGCTGGAGCGGGGACTCGACGAACGCGGTCACGCCGCCAGTCTCACCGTCGCGGGCGTCGCGCAGGGGACGTCGGCGTGGACGGCGGATGAACGCTCGGTGCCCGGGCCCCGCAGGTCAGCGCCGCGTGGTGTCCAGCGTGGTCTCGAGGCCATGGCGCACGCCGTCGCGCAGCCGGTCGTGCAGGCGGTTCTCGACGAGGTAGTGCAGCATGGCCGCGATCGCCACGGAGAGCGCGGTGGCGAGGGCGAGGACGACCCAGCGCGGCGCCTGGTCGTGCAGCAGGTCGATGACGGCGAAGCCGAACTGGCCGTGCACCAGGTACAGCGGGTACGTGAGGGCGCCCAGGGTGGACAGCACCCGCCAGTCCACGTGCCGGAGCGGTCCGGCGCTCAGCGCCCACACCAGGGCGACGAGCAGCGCGACCACCACCGCGCACACCGCGGGGGAGACCTCCGCGCCCACGTGCTCGGCGGCCGTCCCGGCGTAGTGGTACGCCTGCCGCATGGAGAGGATCGTCGTGAGCGCGACGCCGAGCCACACGGCCAGGTCGCCGCCGTCCCGGTACACGAGGAACAGCAGCATGCCGACGGCGAAGTACGGGGCGTACGACGGGATCAGCAGGGACGCCAGCAGGTCGCTGTCGGTGGCGCGAGCGAGCTCGGCGACCAGCGGCCACAGGACCGCGAAGGCGATGACGCGGCGGCGCGTGATGCCGACCAGGATGAAGACGCCGATGAGCAGGTAGAACTTCATCTCGAACCACAGCGTCCAGAAGGCGCCCTGGACGTTCGGCACGTCCCAGGCCTCCTGCAGCATGGTGAGGTTCACCAGCGAGTCCAGCAGGGTGGGGTTGCGGCCGCCGTCCCAGACGAGCTGCAGCCCCACGGTGAGCGCGACCGCGGCCCAGTACGCGGGGAACAGGCGCGCGACCCGGGAGGCGGCGAAGCCGCTGATGGTGCGTCCGAACGCCGTCATCATGATCACGAAACCGCTGATCACGAAGAAGAGCTGGACGCCGAGGAACCCGTACCGCGTGACCTCGTTGAGCGCCGGGAACACGTCGTGGGGCGGTGCGCCCCACTGCGGGATGCCGATGCCGGTGTAGTGGAACCCGAGCACGACGGCCGCCGCGAGGAAGCGCAGCCCGTCGAGCCCGCGCAGCCGCGGCCGGGGGTGGACGCGCGCCGGGCCGACGCCCCGGGCGGGCGGCGCGGCGGTGGTCGGCTGTGCGGTCATGGGCGGCGACGATACCGAATCCGGTGACCGAGCCCGTCGAGACCTCGGAGGTGGTCTCGACGGGCCCGACCGACGGGCGGGGTCAGGGGGCGGCCACCACGGCGGGCTCGGTGGCCCGCGCGTGCCACAGGTCCTGGCGGGCCACGAAGGCGTCGTCCCAGGGCTTCACCGGGTCGGCCCAGTGCACGAGCTTCGCGCCGGTGTCCGGGAGGTCGCGCGTCGGCACGTGGTCCCAGGCCGGGTCGAGCTCGGTGCGGTGCGGTCCGGTGTACAGGTGCAGGGCCTCGCGCGCGTCGATGCGGAACTCCCGCATCGCGACGAGCGACTCCGCCGCGTACCCGTCGGCCCGCAGCCGCGCCAGGTCCAGCACGAGCACGTCCGCGTCGAACGCGTTGAAGTCGAACACGTGACGGGCGTGGATGCGGCGGTAGAAGTCGTGGGCCGTCGCAGGTGCGTCGTCCAGGCGGCGGGCCGCCCGGTAGAGGAGGCCGAAACCGCTGGGGTCCGCGTGGGACGTGTGCCGGGCGGCCACGGCCGTGGAGCCCAGGTCGACCGCGGCGAGCTCGGCGACGTCGCCCAGGACGACCGCGTCGACGGGCAGCACCACGGCCCGGTCCACGCCGGGCAGCAGGTGCGGCAGCAGCGCGTGGTGGGCGCGTTGCGCGGGGACCAGGCCGAGGGCGCCGAGGTCGAGGTCGCCGGTCGGCACGCGGTGCACGGTCGTGCGCGAGGAGAGCTCGGGCACGCTCACGCGGGCGACACCCGGGCCCACGAGCCAGACCCGCTGCGGCGTGGTGGCCGCGACGTCGAGCGCCCGGACCGCCTCGCCCACGTGGGACAGCTCGCCGCCCCGCGGCAGGAGGACGACGTCCACGGCGCCGTCTCCGGCGGGCGCGGTGACCGCCGCGGGCGCAGCGAGCGCCGCGGGCGTGGCGGGGAGCGCCGGCAGCGGCGTCGCCGCGACGTGCCGCGCGCGGGCGGCCTCCACCTCGGGGGCGACGGTCTCGCGCCACAGGGCGTAGACCTCGTCGGCGCCGCGGCCCTCGAAGATCGCGGACAGGACGGGCTCGAGCCGGGCGATCATGCCGGTGCGGATCGCCTCGAAGCCGTCGCGGTCGAGCGGGTGCAGGCCGGCGAACCGCACGTCGGCGAAGTTCGCGGGCTGGAAGTCGACGTCCAGGCCCAGCGACGTCGTGGGCAGGTAGCAGTGCAGGCGCTTGGTGACCACGTGCGTGAAGCTGGTGCGGTACCACTCGAGCAGGCGCACGGCCTCGCGCATGTTCTCCACGAAGGTGCGGTCCTTCACCCCGCGATAGCTCTGGGCGACGTTCTCGTGGCCGTCGGGGACCGGTTCGCGGACGGCGTCCACGTACATGGTGGCGGCCTCCGGACGCTGTGCGAGCTCGGGGAAGACCGTGCTCACGGTTGTCGTGAGGCAGCCCGAGAAGAAGGCGGGGACGTCCAGGGACAGCAGCAGGTCCACCGTGGTCCAGTCGCGGCAGCCGATCGGCCCGTGCGCCCGGAGGTAGTCGATCACCTCCGGCGTGAGCAGTCCGCGCTTGTTGCAGTGGAACGACACGAACACGGGGTGCAGGTTCTCGTGCATGGGGAAGTCCCACACGCCCGTGCCCGCGAGGTCGTGGGAGTGCCAGCCGAACTCCAGCAGCCAGGTGCCCTCCGGGAACGCCTGGAAGGACGACCCGTCGCGGTCGACCCGGTAGAGCTCCACCTCCGTGGCGCGGCCGTCGAGCCGCAGCTCCGGCCGCACGCGCTCCTGCAGCTCCTGCACGAGGCCGACCAGCTCCGGCTCACCGTGGAAGCGGAGGTTCTGGCGGCGCACCACGTGCCCCAGGGACGACAGGGTCTGCACGTGGTCGCCGATGTTCTGGGACGACTTGCCCTTGCCCGGCTGCACGTAGTCCATGACGGCGAACGGGACGCGGCCCGCCGGTGCCGGAGCGGTGGTGTGCCGCTCGGCCCCGCGCCACCGCTCGAGCCACTCGATCTCCGCGGCGCCGCCGGGCCACCGCTCCTCCTGGCCCCGGTACGACGCCACCAGGCGGTCGTGCACCGCGCGCCGCAGCGCGTCGTCCCCGCGGGCGAAGACCTGGCGCAGCACCATGTGCCAGGTCCGCGCGTCGAGCCTCGTGGAGCGGTCGGCGAGCCAGCCCCGGGTGAGCGCGAGACCGCGCTGCGGATCCACACGGAACAACGACTCCACGTACTCCACGGGGGTCACCGCGAGGGCGGTTCCTCCGGCCCGGTCGAAGAGGTGCAGGGCACGCTCGTGCAGGTGCCGCCGGTGGGCGACGAGGCCGGCGGCCAGCAGGGCGTCCGCGCCGGGCGAACGCCGGGCGAGCGCCTCGTCGGCCAGCGATTGCGCCGCCCGCCGGTCCTTGGCACGGAGCAGCGCGCGGACCTCGTGCACGGTCGGGTGGCTCGACGCGAGGCCACCCGGCAGGGCGCCCCGAGGACCGAGCGCGGACCGGAGGGCGCGGCGGGCACCCCGGAGCCAGGTGGTGGGGTGCAGCGGACGACGGGGCATGGGTTCTCCGCGTGGGTCGGGACGGGGGTCGGCAGGCCGGGCGATACTACATCCGGGCGGTCGGGATACAGAGGCGCCCTCCGGCGCACCACGGTGCCGAGGGCAGGCCGCCGGGAGGTCCCGAGCCCCTACGATGGGCCGGTGCCCCACAGCGACGGACACCCGACGACCGAGCTCCCGGCCGGGAGCCATGCCGCGGCGACCTGGACGATCCCGGCGGACTACGGCGGGATGACGTCGGCCCTGCTGCGGCGTTCGCGGGCGTTCGTCCGCGAGGCGGGCGTCCCCGTACGGGTCCTGACGTTCTCGCCGGAGCTCGACGTCGACGCCGCGCGGGAGACGCTCCAGGCGCGGGGGGAGCTCACGCCCGGCGTCACCCTCCACAACGTGTGGCAGGACCTCCGGGAGCTCCCCGACGACGTCGTCGCCCCGCCGCCCGGAGCACGCCCCGAGGCGTTGCCGACCGCCGCCGAGGGTGAACGGATGCGTGCCGAGGACGGCGACGGCGAGTCGGCCGAGCGGCACCTGCACTTTCGTGCGGACGGCACGCTCGCGGCCGTGGACGAGCGCTCGCTCACGGGCCGGCGCGTCACGCTCTTCACCCGGGACGGCCGCCGGGGCAGGCGGTGGGGCTCGGTGTGGGCGATGTACCGGTACTGGGTCGACACGGTCCTGCCGGAGAAGCCCGCCTACGTCATCGTCGACAGCAAGTCCCTGGTGAAGTTCTTCGCGGCGCTGGGCTCGAAGCAGGTGTACACCGCGCACCTGGTGCACGGCGCCCACCTGTCGGTCCACGCGACCGACCCGCACGGCCCCCTGACGCCGTCCCGGGCGCCGCTCGTCGAGCACCTCGACGACTTCGACGCGGTGGTGTTCCTCACCGAGGGCCAACGACGGGACGTCCGGGAGCGGGTGGGGGAGCGTGCCAACACGTACGTCGTGCCGAACAGCACGGACCTCCCGGACGGCCCGTTGCCGCCGCACCCCGACCGGTACCGCGGGGCAGTGGTGGCGTCGCTGCACGGGCGCAAGCGCGTGGGCCACGCCATCGTCGGACTGGACCGCGCGGCGCGGCGGACCGGTCTCGACCTCACCCTCGACGTCTACGGCGGCGGCCCGGAACGTGCCCGGGTCGAGGCGCGTGCGGCAAAGGTGAAGGGGGTGACCCTGCACGGTTACGTGCGCGGGGCCGCCGACCGGCTCGCGGACGCGTCGTTCCTGCTGCTGACCAGTCGTTCCGAGGGCCTGCCGCTGGTCTTCGCGGAGGCGATGTCGCGCGGCTGCGTGCCGATCGCCTACGACATCCGGTACGGGCCGGCGGACATCATCACCGACGGCGTGGACGGCTACCTGGTGCCCGACGGCGACGCCGACGCGCTCGCCGCCGCGATCGAGCGGTTCGTCACCCTGGACGACGACGCGGTGCGTCGCATGCGCGAGGCGGCGGTCGCGACGGCGCGGCGGTACTCCGACGCCGCGGTCGTGGCGCGCTGGGCGGAGGTCCTGCAGGACGTGACGCGCCGCCGCCGTCCGCGGGCGTCCGCCGCGCCGCGGACCGCGACGAGCGCGCCCGCGGCGGCCGGCGACCGGCCCGGGATGTTCCGCCGGCTGGCCGGTATGCTGCGACGCGCCCCCCGCTGACCGACGACGCTCCAGGAGATCCATGCCTGCCACACCCCGAGGTGCCACGCTGCGGCGCCGCATCCGATCGCTGGGGGGCACGGTGATCCGGCGGCTGGGGCTGCTGCCCGGCGGCATGCCGGACGGCCTGGGCGAGGACGAGGCGCTGCTCGGCACGTCGTGGCCGTACGAGGTGCTCGTCTACTTCGCCGACACGCCCGAGGCGCTCTACCAGATCGAGCAGTGGTACGACACGTTCCGCGCGCTGCACGCCGAGCACCCGGTCGTCGTGGTCACGCGCGACTCCCGCACGGCCCGCGCGATCCGGCGGGACAGCGGCCTGGACGTGCGGACCGTCGCGCACTACACGACGCTCGACGACGTCCTGGGCCGGTCGGCGACGAAGCTCGCGCTGTACGTCAACCACAACCCCGAGAACTTCACCTGCCTGCGGTTCGGCCAGCTGGTGCACGCGTCGCTGATGCACGGCGACAGCGACAAGCTCGTCACCGTCTCCAACCAGACCAAGGCGTACGACTTCTCGTTCGTCGCGGGCCAGGCCGCCGTCGAGCGCATGGCGCGCTTCAGCACCCTGTTCGACGCCCACGCGCGGTGCGTGCCCGTGGGCCGGCCCCAGCTCGACGACCAGCTGCGCCTGCGCGCGCGGACCCCGCGCGGGCCGCTGCCCACCGTCCTGTACGCCCCCACGTGGGAGGGCGGGCAGCCGTCCGCCGAGTACGGGTCGGTCGCCACGCACGGGCTCGCGATCGTACGGGCGCTCGTCGAGTCGGGCCGCTACCGCGTCCTCTACCGCCCGCACCCCCTCACCGGCGTGCGCGTGGCGTCGTACGGGGAGGCGGACAAGGCGGTCCGCGAGTACCTGGCCGGCGCCCCCGCCCCCGCCGAGGGCCCCGCCCACGGCACGGACACCCACGGCGACGTCGCCCCGGCGTTCGCCGCCGCCGACCTGCTGGTCTGCGACGTATCCGGCGTCGCGATGGACTGGCTCGCCACCGGGGAGCCGATCGTCGTGACGCGGCCGGCGGGCGACGCGGTCATCGCGTCCAGCCCGCTGCTCGAGCTCGCGCCGGCGCTCCCGGTCGCCGAGCTCGGCGACGTGCTGGCCACGGTCGATCGCGAGCTCACCGAGAACCCGACGCGCGAGCAGCGCCTGGCGTTGCGCGAGCACTATCTCGGCGACACCGCCCCCGGGGCGTCCACGCGACGGTTCGTCGCCGCCTGCGAGCGGCTCATGGAGATCCGCGACCGCGAGGTCGCCAGGATCGAGGCCTACGGCGCGCCCGGCGCCGCACCGACAGGTAACGAGAGAGGAACGCGATGAGCATCCAGACAGTGATCCTGGCGGCGGGTATGGGGACCCGCCTGGGCCGGCCCCACCCCAAGCCGCTGACGGAGCTGCGCGACGGCCGCACGATCCTCGCCCAGCAGCTGGGCAACCTGCGGTCGGTGTACGGCCGCGAGGCCGAGGTGCTGATCGTCGTCGGCTTCAAGCTCGAGATGATCCTCGAGGCCGCGCCGAACGTGGCCTTCACCTACAACGAGGTCTACGACCAGACGAACACCTCGAAGAGCCTCCTGCGCGCGCTGCGCGTCACGGGCGACCGCGGCGTGCTCTGGATGAACGGCGACGTCGTGTTCCACCCGGACGTGCTGCGCCGGGTGCAGCCGCTCATCGACGAGGGCAAGTCCTTCGTGTGCGTCAACACGTCGTCCGTGGGCGACGAGGAGGTCAAGTACACGGTCGACGAGGACGGCAACATCAAGGAGCTGTCGAAGAAGGTCGGCGCCGACGCGCTCGGCGAGGCCGTGGGCATCAACTACGTGGCGGCGCAGGACAAGGCGAAGCTGCTGCAGCGCCTCGACGAGGTGGACGAGCAGGAGTACTTCGAGGGCGGCCTCGAGCTGGCGATCGCGCACGACGGCGTCAAGGTGACGCCGGTGGACATCTCCGACCTCTACGCGGTCGAGGTGGACTTCGCCGAGGACCTGGAGCGCGCGAACCAGGAGCTCTGACGCGTCCGGCCGGGGTCGGGCCTGGCGAGACCTGCTCGGGTCTCGCCTGGACCGACCACCGGCGTGCTCGGCCGAGCGGGCCTCAGCCGGCGGGGTCGACCAGCGCGTCGCGCCGCGCGACGCAGGCGCCGACGAACTCGAGGAACCGGCGGCTGCTCTCGCCCCGGGCGAAGCCGAAGTAGTGGTCGCGGACCGCGGCACGGGCCTCGCGGTGCGGGTCGGCGGCGAGGTTGGCGCCGAGGAGGCCGGCGACGTCCGCCACGGTGTCGCCGTCGACGATGTCGACGGCGCTCGCCACGGGCGCCTCGGCCACGATGCGTGCCCGGTCGGTCCGCCGGTCGGTGAGCACGACGGGCGCGTCCGGCCGGAGGTACAGGAAGTCGAGCCCGACCGACGAGATGTCGGTCACCAGCAGGTCGGTGTCCTCGAAGAGCCCGAGGATGTCGGCGTCGAGGGGCAGCACGTGGGGTGCACCTGCTGCGGCGGCCTCGGTCACGAGCCGCACGATCTCGGCGTGCGCCCCCACGACGGCCGGGTCCGTGGCGGTCAGCACGCGCGGGTGGGGCTTGTAGACGAGCCGGACGTCGGGGCGCGCGAGCAGGGCGCGCACGATCGCGACGCCGTACAGGTCCAGCGACGTGTAGTTGTTGGCGGCGTCCTCGCCGGACCACGTCGGCGCGTACAGCACGGTGCGGCGTCCGGCGGCGGGGCCCAGGACCGGGGCGACGTCCAGGTCGAGCTGGGGCCGTCCGCAGACCACGAGCCGGTCCAGGTCGAAGTTGATGAGCGCGCGCCGGTGGCGTTCGACCGCGGCCTGGCCGGCCACGACCACATGGTCGTAGGCCTTGGCCTGGTTGGAGACCATCGAGATCTTGTCGGACTCGCCGTGGTTGACGTGCACGTGCAGGGCCCGCTGGTAGATCAGCGACTGGAAGTTGCGCCAGCCGTTGTTGACGTACACCACCGTCTTGACGTCGATCCGCTCGTACAGCCGGCGCAGGCCGTCCAGGCGGCGCACGAACAGGACGGGCAGGGGGCTGGTGTGCCGCAGCTCCTGGACGAGCTCCCAGTCGCGCAGGACGAGGGCGAGCGGCTGTTCCTCGGCGACCCGCTCGAGCACGGGGAGCCACTGCCGCAGCTGGTAGGCCTGGTTCGTGGTGTCGGCGAAGTAGGCCACGACGGGGTAGGGCGGCAGCTCGTCGATCTCGGGGGAGTACTCCGGCGGTTCGCCGACGATGGTCTTGGTCACGACCCGCTTGACGCGCGATCCTGCACCCAGGATTATCTGCGCGGCGAGCTTGCGCGCGCGTTCCTTCATGCTGGGTTGCGGTGGGCTGACGTGCGACATCCGTGCCTTCCTGGTGGCGGGGTCCCGTGGCGCACCGAGTATTCCACGGCGGACGCGACGGCCTCCCGCCTGCGGGGACGCGGGGAGGGCGGGCAGCCGCTGTACTATCGACGGGGCCTGGCAGCCGCTGGCCGTACCTCAGAAGACGGGTATGCAAGTTACGTGACCACCGACACCACCACGGGGGCCGCGTCGGGTGACCGCGGGAAGCCGGGGCCCGGACGCGACCCGCTCCGCCCGCCGGAGCCGATCGTGCCGGACACCACCTCGCAGGAGCGGCAGGCGATCGCGCAGCAGTACGGGCTGCAGCAGATGGGCGTGCGCCCGCCGCTCGGCCGGTACATCCGCGACGTCGCCTCCCGTTGGGCGTTCATCCGCGTGCTCGGCACGGCGACGGCCTACTCCAAGAACCAGAACAACTATCTGGGTCAGCTCTGGGCCGTGCTCAACCCGATCCTCAACGCGGCCGTCTACATCCTGATCTTCGGGATCCTCCTGGGCACGACCCGCGGGCTCGAGAACGCGATCTCCTTCATCGTCATCGGCACGTTCCTCTACCGGTTCTTCGAGCAGTCGGTGCACGCCGGCTCCCGGTCGATCGCGCAGAAGACGAACCTCATCCGGTCGCTGCACTTCCCGCGCGCCGTGCTGCCCATCGCCCAGGTGGTCTCGCTGCTCACCACCCTGGTGCCCGCGCTGCTCGTCATGTGCGCGATCGTGCTGCTCAGCGGCCTGCTGCCGGCGTACCCGATGGAGCACATCACGTGGAGCTGGCTGCTGCTCCCGGCCATCGTGGCGCTGATGTGGATCTTCAACACCGGTATCGCCTTCATCGTGGCCCGCGCCGTGGCGATCACCCCGGACCTGGACAACATCATCGGCTTCGTCCTGCGTCTGGTGATGTACGGGTCCGGCGTCATCTTCCCGGTCACCCACTACGTGGACAACCTCCCGGACGGCGTCCAGGGCGTGGTGGGGGCAATCCTCGAGTACCAGCCGATCGGCGTCTTCCTGTACGTGGCGCGCTCGATCCTCACGCAGGAGCCGAGCTTCCCGCAGGACCCGTCGATGTGGGTCTGGGCGGCCGGCTGGGCCGTGGTGGCGTTCGTGGTCGGCTTCATCATCTTCTGGCGTGGAGAGGAGCGGTACGGCCGTGACTGAGTCCGACCTTCACCTCGACGTCGACCTCGACGAGGACTTCGAGCCCGAGGACCTCGAGGGGCCCCGGCCCGTCGCGACCGTGGGCGAGCCCGTGCTCGTCGTCGACGACCTGCACATCGTCTATCGCGTGTTCGGCGGCAAGGCCAAGCAGATCGCGGCCAAGGGCGCCGAGAACGTCCGCGAGACGCAGGCTCCCAAGCGGTCGTTCGTCCGCCGTCTGGTGAGCTCCACGTCGCAGCACGTGGGCGCGGTGAGCGAGGTGCACGCCGTGCGCGGCATCTCGTTCGTCGCCCGGCACGGCGAGGCCATCGGCATCGTCGGCATCAACGGCTCCGGCAAGAGCACGCTGCTGCGCGCGATCACCGGGCTCATCCCGCCGCACTCCGGGTCCGTCTTCGTGGCGGGGGAGCCGGCGCTGCTGGGCGTGAACGCCGCGCTCATGCCGCAGCTGTCGGGCGAGCGCAACATCTGGATCGGCGGCCTCGCGCTGGGGCTGACACCGAAGCAGGTCGAGGAGCGCTTCGACGAGGTGGTCGAGTTCGCCGACATCGGCGACTTCGTCTACATGCCGATGCGCACGTACTCCTCCGGCATGGGGGCGCGGCTGCGGTTCGCGATCTCGTCCGCGGCGACGCCGGACATCCTCATGATCGACGAGGCGCTCGCCACGGGCGACGCCGCGTTCAAGGCGCGCTCCAAGGCCCGCATCGACGAGGTGCGCAAGAACGCCGGCACGATCTTCCTCGTCAGCCACTCGATCAGCACGATCGACGCCATGTGCACCCGGGTGCTGTGGGTGCACCAGGGTCAGCTCGTCATGGACGGCCCCACCAGCGAGGTGCTCGCCGAGTACCGCAAGTTTGTGCGGGCGCACCGCCAGGCGAACTCGTCCGGCCGTGCCGGCGGCGTCGGGCCGCGCGCGCGGCGCAAGAAGAAGCCGCAGGACTGACGTCACGGCGCTCGGGCCGGTCGGGACCTCGTCCCGACCGGCCCGAGCCCTGTCGAGGCAGCGCTAGCCGTCGAGCCGCTGGGCGAGCGCGGCGCGGACCCGCGCGACGGCGTCGGAGACGTCCACCTGCGACGTGTCGATGACGACGTCGGCGTCGGTCGGGGCCTCGTAGGGCGAGGAGATACCGGTGAACTCGGGGATCTCGCCGCGCCGCGCCTTGGCGTAGAGGCCCTTGCGGTCGCGGGCCTCGCACACCTCCAACGGGGTGCTGACGTGGACGAGGAGGAAGAGGCCCGCCTGCTGCGCGAGCTCCCGCACGCGGGCACGGCCCGAGGCGAACGGGGCGATGGGCGCGGCGACCGCCACGCCACCGTGGGACGACACGAGCGACGCGACGTAGCCGATGCGCTCCACGTTCAGCTCGCGGGACTCGCGGTCGAAGCCGAGGCCCTTGGAGAGATGGTGGCGTACCTCGTCGCCGTCGAGCAGCGTGGTGTGCAGGCCCTCGTCGTCGAGCTCGGCGGCGAGCGCGCGTGCCACCGTCGACTTCCCGGAGCCGGACAGGCCGGTGAAGAACACGACGGCGCCACGACGCCGTGCGGTCCGGGCGGCGCGCGCGAGCTCGCCGGCCGCGGGCTCCGGGTAGAGGGCGGCGACCTCGTCGGCCCACAGGGTGTCGAGCCGCCCGACCCTGCGACGGGCCGCCGGCGACCGGTGGTCGGCCAGGACCTCGGTGCGAGCGGCGCCGTAGCGTGCGCCGACCTCCGGCCAGCCCAGCCCGTCCGGGGCCTCCGCGGGCCAGGGCACGACGACGACGGTGGCGCGACGCCCGCCGTCGGCACCCAGGCGGTCTGCCAGGTCCTGCGCGATCCGGACGAGCCCCGGTGCGCCGACGTGCCCGGCGGCGGGGGAGCGACGGGCGGAGGGAACCATCAGGAGCACCGGCCCGGCGTCACCGACGAGGCCACCGAGGGCGTCCACCTCGGACCGGGTGGGGGGCTCGGACACCACGACGGCGACGGCGGGCGCGTCGGCCCCCGTCTCGAGGTCGGCCCGGACGTCGCGAGCCGCGCGCCGCAGCCGCGGGTCCCAGTGCGGGCCTGCGGCGCGGGCGAACGGCCGGACGGCGCGGGGGAGCGGGGCGGCCGCGTCGCCGGTGCCCGTCCCGGTCACGGCGAGCGGTGTGTTCTCCGCGTCCGTGAGGGTCACGGGGCCGGCCGGCACCCCCGCCGGCGGGAGCCACGGGGCACCCCCGGTGAGGGCGAGCTCGAGGAGGTCAAGGCCGTCGGGCGACAGGACGTGGCCGGTGGCGGGCAGGCCGGCCGACACGTCGTCGGGGGCGGGCGGGGTAGGGACGGTCATGATCGCGTCGTCGTGTCCTTCGGGTCGGGATCGGGGTCGGGAGCAGCGACGGTCCCGAGCGGCAGGGGCTTGGGCGGGAGCCGCTTGATGCGCTCGCGCACGACGATCCACAGCAGGTTGCCGAGGACGAGCGCCCCGACGGCCGCCGCGACCACGACGCCGAGCGACGCGCCCAGCAGCTTGAGGCCGGAGGCCAGCAGCAGGATCGCGAGGGCGCGACGGATGATGCCGCCCGGGGCACGGCTGGAGACGTGGGCGCCGAACCATGCGCCGGGGACCGCCCCGATCAGCAGGGAGGTCGTGAGCCCCAGCTCGAAGTCGCCGTACAGGACGTGGCCCAGGGACGCGGCGGCGACCAGGGGCACGGCCTGGACCAGGTCGGTGCCCACGAGCTGCGACGCCTTGAGCGCGGGGTAGAGGAGGAGCAGCACCACGATGATGATCGAGCCCGCGCCCACCGAGGTGAGCCCCACCATCAGCCCGGCGACGGCGCCGAGGATCAGGGTGGGGACCCTGCGCACGACGACGTCGGGGCTGCTGGGCACGGCGGGTCCCTCGCCGAGCGCGGTGCGCCGCTGGAGCATGCCGAGCACCGCCCGGACGACGAGCCCCGCGGAGGCGACCAGCAGCGCGACGCCGAGGACCTGCTTGAGGGTCTCGTCGAAGCCGTCGCCGAGGGGCAGGTAGCGGATGAGCAGGGCCCCGGAGAAGGCCGCGGGCACCGACCCGATGCACAGCCACAGCACGAGCTGCAGGTTCACGGTGCGGCGGCGCAGGTGCACGATCGCGCCCGCGGGCTTCATGAACAGGCTGGCGACGACGTCGGACGAGACGGCGGTGAGCGGGTCGACCCGGAACACGAAGATGAGCATGGGCGTCATCAGGGCGCCGCCGCCCATCCCGGTGAGGCCCACGACGAACCCCACGACGAGGCCGCCGAGGATCAGCGGGAGGTCGATGCTCAAAACAGCACCATTCCTATCGGAGAAACAGAATTCAGCAGTATGAACTCTCGGGGAATCGTCCAATGCGGAATGGTAGCGTCGGCCGCGGCCCGCACGGGCCTCCGTCCAGAGCCGCCAGCCGAGGAGCCGTATGTCCCCGTCCGCCCCGTCCTTCCCGGACCCGGGCCTGCCCGACGGCGAGCTCGCCGCCGTGCTGGCGCGCGGCGCGGGCGAGGTGCTGCGCGGCCTGCGGGCCGACGTCGACGCCGCAGGCGGGGCGTTCGTGACCGGGGAGCTCAAGGACGCCGGCGACACCGCGAGCCAGGCCTGGCTCGCGGACGCGCTCGCGCACGCCCGTCCGTACGATGCCGTCCTCTCCGAGGAGGCCGCGGACCCCGCGGCCCGGTTGACGGCGGACCGCGTGTGGATCATCGACCCGCTCGACGGCACCCGCGAGTTCGCCGAGCGTCTCGCGCCGGCCGGACCCGTCGGGACCGGGGCCTCGACCAGCCCGGCCGCCGCGGCCTGGCGCGACGACTTCGCCGTCCACGTGGCGCTGTGGAAGCGCGGGTCCGACCGGCCCGCACGGCTGGCCGCCGGCGCCGTCGGGCTGCCCGCCCGTTCCGTCGTCCTCGGGACGACGCCGACCGAGGGTTCCTCCGACGTCCGCCCGGCGGACCCCGCCGCGGTGCTCGCCGGCCGCCGTCCGCTGCGCCTCGCGGCGAGCCGCAGCCGTCCGCCGGAGTTCGTGCGGCGTCTCGCCGCGCGCGGCGGGGTCGAGCTCGTGCCCATGGGCTCCGCCGGGGTCAAGGTGCTGTCCGTGGTGGACGGCACCGTCGACGCGTACGTGCACGCCGGCGGCCAGTACGAGTGGGACTCGGCGGCCCCCGTCGCGGTCGCGCTCGCCGCCGGTCTCGAGTGCACGCGCCTGGACGGCACCCCGCTCGAGTACAACCGCCAGGATCCCTGGCTC
Source organism: Isoptericola peretonis (assembly GCA_023241745.1). Classification (GTDB taxonomy): domain Bacteria; phylum Actinomycetota; class Actinomycetes; order Actinomycetales; family Cellulomonadaceae; genus Isoptericola; species Isoptericola peretonis. The sequence continues at coordinate 424,819 of JALQCY010000004.1, forward strand.
CCCGACCTCTTCGTCTGCCACCCGGCGCTCGCAGCCCGGCTGCGCGCCGCGCTGACGGAGGTCGGGGTCGACATCAAGGAAGGTGCCCAGCCGTGACGTCCCACGTCCTGAGCCAGCTCCGCAGCCTCGAAGCGGAGAGCATCCACATCATCCGCGAGGTGGTGGCCGAGATGCAGCGTCCCTGTCTGCTCTTCTCGGGCGGCAAGGACTCGATCGTCATGCTGCACCTGGCCGCCAAGGCGTTCGCGCCGGCACGGATCCCGTTCCCGATCATGCACGTCGACACGGGGCTGAACTTCCCGTCGGTGCTCGAGACGCGAGACCGGTGGGTCGAGCGGCTCGGCGTCCAGCTCGTCGTGGCCTCCGTCCCGGAGGCGATCGAGCGCGGGCTGGTGCAGGAGGAGCCCAACGGCTCGCGCAACCGCATCCAGACCCCGGTGCTGCTCGAGGCCGCGGAGAAGAACGGCTTCGACGCGCTCTTCGGCGGCGGACGCCGCGACGAGGAGAAGGCGCGCGCCAAGGAGCGCGTGTTCTCCTTCCGCGACGACTTCGGCCAGTGGGACCCCAAGAACCAGCGCCCCGAGGTCTGGGACCTCTACAACGGCCGCGTGCACCAGGGCGAGTCGATCCGCGTGTTCCCGCTGTCCAACTGGACCGAGCTGGACATCTGGGCGTACATCGAGGCCGAGGAGATCGACCTCCCGGACCTGTACTTCGCGACGGAGCGCGAGGTCGTCGACCGGGGCGGCATGCTCTTCGCGGTGAACGAGTTCACGCCGCTGAAGGACGGCGAGACCGCCGAGGTGCGGTCCGTGCGCTACCGCACGGTGGGGGACGCGAACCTCACCGCCGCCGTCGCGTCGACGGCCGCGACCCGCGCGGAGATCGTCGAGGAGGTCGCCGCCGTGCGCCTCACCGAGCGTGGCGCCACCCGTGGCGACGACAAGGTGAGCGAGGCCGCGATGGAGGACCGCAAGCGAGAGGGCTACTTCTAAGCCATGAGCACCGAGACCACCACCAGCACCACGACCGCCGCCCAGCAGGCGATCGACACGTCCGCCGACCTGCTGAGGTTCGCGACCGCGGGCTCCGTGGACGACGGCAAGAGCACCCTCATCGGGCGGCTGCTGTTCGACTCCAAGACGATCTTCTCCGACCAGCTGGAGGCCGTGGAGCAGGTCAGCAAGGACCGCGGCAACGACTACACCGACCTGGCGCTCCTCACGGACGGCCTGCGTGCCGAGCGCGAGCAGGGCATCACGATCGACGTCGCCTACCGCTACTTCGCGACGCCCAAGCGCAAGTTCATCATCGCGGACACCCCGGGCCACATCCAGTACACGCGGAACATGGTGACCGGGGCGTCGACCGCCGACGTCGCGCTCATCCTCGTGGACGCGCGCAAGGGGGTCATCGAGCAGAGCCGTCGGCACACGTTCCTGGCCACCCTCCTGGGCGTGCCGCACATCGTGGTGTGCGTCAACAAGATGGACCTCGTGGACTACTCCGAGGAGGTCTTCGAGACCATCCGCAAGGACTTCACGGAGTTCGCCTCGCGCCTGCGCGTGCCCGACCTCACGTTCATCCCGATCTCGGCGCTCGTCGGCGACAACGTGGTGCACCGCAGCGAGCAGACCCCGTGGTTCGACGGGCGTCCGTTGCTCAGCCACCTCGAGACCCTGCACGTGGCCAGCGACCGCAACCTGCAGGACGTGCGGTTCCCGGTGCAGTACGTGATCCGGCCGCAGTCGCACGACGCGCGGGACTACCGCGGGTACGCGGGTACCGTCGCGGGCGGCGTCCTCAAGCCGGGTGACACGGTGCGCGTGCTGCCGTCCGGGCTCGAGACGACGATCGAGGCGATCGACACCGCCGACGGCCCCGTGGCGGAGGCGTACCCGCCCATGTCCGTGACGGTGCGCCTCACCGACGAGATCGACATCTCGCGCGGCGACATGATCTGCCGCCCGAACAACTCGCCCGCGGCGCTGCAGGACATCGACGCCCAGATCTGCTGGATGGACGAGTCCGCGCCGCTGGTGCAGGGCAAGAAGTACGCGATCAAGCACACCACCCGCTGGGCGCGGGCGATGGTCAAGGACGTCAAGTACCGCGTCGACGTCAACACCCTGCACCGGGACGAGGACGCGACCGAGATCCGGCTCAACGAGATCGGCCGCGTCCAGCTGCGCGTCACGCAGCCGCTGTTCGTGGACCCCTACCGCCAGAACCGCCGGACCGGCGCCTTCATCCTGGTGGACGAGGCCACGAACAAGACCGTGGCCGCGGGGATGGTCGGCAGCCTGCCGCACGCCTCCTGATCGCGAGAAGAGACGATGCCTGTCTTCACCAAGGACGAGCGGAACGTCCTGTTCATCCACGTCCCCAAGACCGGCGGGTCTGCGGTCGAGAAGCACTTCGTCGCGGACGGCTGGGAGATGTCGTACCACGACGGCCGCATGCCGAAGGGGTACCCGAACTACCTGCGGCGCTGCACGCCCCAGCACATGCACGGCGCGCTGCTGAAGGAGATCTTCCGCCTGCGCCGCTTCGACGCGGTCTTCGCCGTGGTGCGCGACCCGGTCGCGCGGTTCCGCTCGGAGTACGTGATGCGGCACAAGCAGGAGCTGACCACGAACGCCGACGCCGTCGAGGCGTGGGCCGAGGAGCGGTTCGAGAAGTTCGCGTCGAACCCGTACGTGCACGACAACCACATCCGCCCGCAGGTGGAGTTCCTCGTGAAGCAGGCGCACGTCTACCGGCTCGAGGACGGTCTGGACGCGGCGGTCGCCGACCTCAACGCCCGGCACGACCTCGGCCTGCCGTCCGAGGTGGCGCGCGTGCGCACGAGCGAGCGGACGCGCGGCATCTCGAGCAAGGACGTCGAGGTGTCCGCGTCGCTCGAGGCGCGGCTCGAGGAGTTCTACGCCGACGACTTCCGCCGGTTCGGGTACAGGGACATCCCGCTGCCGCCGCCGCCCCACCGCAGCCTCGCCGCGCGGGCGGCGGCCCGGGCGTCGCGCGAGCTGGCGGGCTTCGCCGAGCGGCTGTGACGGTACCCTGCCCGACGGCCCTTTAGAGTTGGCTGATGCTCCGCCGCGATCGGCAGGGCCCGCCACCGAACCATCCGTCCGTGCCCGAACGCGAGTTGATGTCTACCGTGCTCACTGATCTCCTGCGGTCCACCTACCGACGCCTGCCGGAGCCTTGGCGAGCACACCTCTCCGAGCTGCGCCGGCCGGGTCGACGGACCCTCGTGTCGGTCGTCGTGCCGGTGTACAACGTCGAGCGGTACGTGGGTGAGTGCCTCGAGTCGATCCTCGCGCAGACCCACCGGCGGCTCGAGGTGGTCGTCGTCGACGACGGCTCGCCCGACGACTCGATCTCCGTCGTGCAGCGCATCGCGGCACGCGACCGCCGGGTGCGAGTGGTGCGGCAGGAGAACGCGGGGCTCGGGGCCGCGCGCAACACGGGCGTCCGCCACGCGCGCGGTTCGATGCTGTGCTTCGTCGACTCCGACGACACCGTCCCGCCGAACGCGGTCGAGGCCATGCTGACGTCGCTCACCCGCAGCGGGTCCGACTTCGCGGTCGGCTCGCTGCTGCGGGACACGTCGGCGGGCAAGCACATGCCGCCCTGGGCCCGGAAGCTGCACGACCGCACCAGGACCGGCGTGACGATCGCCGACGAGCCCGACGTCCTCAAGAACGTCTTCGCGTGGACCAAGCTGTTCCGCACCGACTACTTCCGCCGGGTCGTCGGCCGGTTCCCGGACGGCCTCTACGAGGACCAGGTCCCGTCGGCGAAGGCTTACCTCCACGGCCGGTTCGACGTGCTGCAGGACGTCGTCTGCCACTGGCGGATCCGCGACGACGAGTCGTCGATCACCCAGCAGAAGTCCACGATGCGCGACCTCACCGGTCGCTGGACGATGCTCGACGAGCTGCACGAGGTGATGCGCGACGCCCCGGAGCCGGTGCGCCGCGCGTGGGAGGCCAAGGTCGTCGGCTTCGACATGCGTCCCTACTACGAGCAGGTCCCGCGCACGGACGACGAGTACTGGAGCTTCCTCCAGCGCGAGGTGCGCGGCTTCGTCGACATGGCGGGCTACGAGCGCCTGGCCGAGGTCCCGGTCGCCGATCGGCTGCTGGCCGCGGCCACCTACCACGGCCTCCGCGACGACGTCGTCGAGCTGGTGGCCCGTCGTGAGTCGCTCACGTGGAAGGTCCACGGCATCGTCGACGACGGCGGAGTGCGCCTGGGGCCCGACTACCTCGAGGGGCTGTCGCTGAGGCCCGACGGGGTGCTGGACGACCTCGACGGCGACGTCGAGGTCCTCGCGCGCACGGCCGACGTCGTCCTGGAGGACGGCTCGCTCCTGATCGAGGGCAGCGCCTTCCTCTCCTTCGTCGACCTCGCTGGTACGGAGAGCGAGATCACCGTGGACGCCGTCTCGGACGTCGGCACCCGAGTCGTGGCGCACGTCGAGCGCTTCGCCGACGAGAAGATCGACATGCGTGCGGCGGACCCGTGGAACGACCACTCGCGGTCCGGGTTCCGGGCACGTCTCGACCTGGGCCAGCTCGTGTCGCCGCTGTACCGGTTCGAGGTCGGCGTCCTGGTGGACGGGGTCGAGCGCCGTGCCCTGCTCACGGTGCCCGACCCTCGCGGTGCGGGGAGGCTGCCGAAGTTCGGGACGCTCGACGCCACCGGTCGGTGGTACGCCGATCACGCTCGGGAGTCCGACGTGCTGGAGCTGCGGTGCATGACGAGCGCCCGGGTCCCCGTGGAGGACGTCCGGGTGGCGGGGCGCCGGGTGGAGCTCGTGGTGGCCGGGAGCATGCCGTCGGTGCGGGGCTGTGTCGCCCGCTCCGGGACGACGGTCGTGCCCGGCACGGCGCAGCACGACGGGCACCACGAGGTCGTCGCCTTCGACCTGCCGCAGCCGGAGGGCGACGAGCGTCCCCGGACGTGGACGTTCGCGGCGCGCCCGGTGGGCGGCGGCCGGGAGCGTCGCTTCTCGTGGGTGGCCCCGAGCCGGACGCTCGACCCGGCCCCGCTCGCCGACGTGCTGGCGGGTGCCACGCGGTCCGGGAACGTCGTGGTGCAGACCGCTCCGTTGCTGGGCGAGGTCGAGGAGCTGAGCCTGGGGCGCGACGGCCTCCGGGTGCGCGGCTGGGCGGCGGCGACCGACGCCCTCCGTCGCGAGCCGCTGACGCTCGCTCTCGTGCACGACGCGACGCCGGGCAGCGACGTGCCGCTCGTGCTGGAGGCGGACGGCAGGTTCGACGTGGTCGTCCCCGTGGTCGACGCGCTCGGCAGCACCCTGTCCAAGACCGTGAACTTCGTGGTGACCCTGCGTGCCGGTGACGTCGTGGCGCGGCCACGTGCGTCGGCGGCCCTGGTGCGCGCCCTGCCGCTGGACATGGCGGACGGCGTCCTCTGCGCGACGGCGTCGACGACGCCCAAGGCCGGGTCGGTGAGCCTGCGCCTGCGGACCCACCTGGACGACACCGAGCGGAGCCGGCGGTCGCAGCACCGGCTGCAGCAGCGGTACCACCGGGGCGAGCAGGCATCGCTGGAGGCGGTGCTGCTCGAGTCGTTCGGTGGCCGGTCGGTGGGCGACTCACCGCTGGCGCTGAGCCGGGAGCTGCACCGGCGGGGCGACGGGCGCCCGCAGTACTGGTCGGTGGCGTGCCTGTCGACCCCGGTGCCGGAGTGGGCGACACCGGTGCTGCGGTTCTCGGCGGAGTGGTACGACGTCCTCGAGCGCGCGACGTTGCTGATCAACAACAACAACTGGCCCTGGTACTTCCGCAAGGGCGAGCACCAGACCTACCTGCAGACGTGGCACGGGACGCCGCTCAAGCGGATCGGCAACGACGTGCCCGGCGGGAACCTCACGATCACCTACCGCCGCCTCATGCAGCGCGAGGCGCAGTCCTGGGACTACCTGCTCTCGCAGAACGAGTACTCGGCGGAGATCTTCCCGGCGGCTTTCGGGTTCGACGGCAAGGTGCTCGTGGAGGGGTACCCCCGCAACGACGCCCTCGTGGACGACACCGCAGAACGTACCCGCGCCGCGGTGCGCCGGCGGCTGGGCCTCGACGACGACGTCCGCGTGCTGCTGTACGCGCCCACGTGGCGGGACAACGTCAAGGAGGGCGCCCGGTACGGACGCGTGGCCTTCCTCGACTTCGACCAGCTGGCGCGAGCCGCGGGGCCGCGCACGGTGGTGCTCTACCGCGGCCACTCGAACACCGCGGCGTCCTCGAGCGACCTGCCCGGCGGTGTGGTCGACGTGACCCACCACCCTGACGTGAACGAGCTCATGCTCGCGTCGGACGCTCTCGTCACCGACTACTCGTCGATCATGTTCGACTACGGCGTCCTGCGGCGACCGATCTTTCTGCTGGTTCCCGACCTCGAGCTGTACGGCACTACGACCCGCGGGTTCTACCGGAACCTCGAGGACGTCGCGCCCGGGCCGTTGTGCGCCGACACCTCGGAGCTCGTGGCCGCGCTCGGTACCGACCACTGGTCCGAGTGGGGCGCAGCGCACGATAGGTTCGTCGCTGAGTTCGCCCCGCGCGACGACGGCGCCGCGTCCGCGCGTGTCGTCGACGCGGCCGGCCTGACTCTCTGACCCGCCCCACCCAGCCCCGGAGCACCCATCATGTCGATCTACCGTTCTGCGCGGGACCGGCTCGCGCAGGAGGCGAAGACCCGCCTCGGCCGCCGGATCCCGGACACCTTCGGCATGCGACGGTTCCGTCACCTCCTCGACGACTACGAGGTGGCGAAGCTCATCGAGGTGGACGGCAAGATCCCGCTCAACTACTTCACGTACCGCCCCAACTTCGGCGACCTGCTGTCACCCTGGCTCGTGGAGAAGATGACCGGCCGTGAGGTGGTCGTCGCCGACCGGAAGAAGCCGCACTACGTGGTGATCGGCTCGATCATCAACCAGGCCACCGCCCGGTCGGTCGTGTGGGGCAGCGGCACCTACGGGACCGAGGGGAAGGACGAGGTCTCGCCGCGCGCGCGCTACACCGCCGTCCGAGGCCCCCTGACCCGCGCCAAGCTCGGCGCCCACAAGGGGTTCGGCATCCAGGTGCCGGAGGTCTACGGCGACCCCGCTCTGCTCCTGCCGCTGTACTACATGCCCGAGGTGCCGATCACCCACGAGTACGGCGTGGTGGTGCGCTGGAGCGAGCGGCGCTGGGCCAAGGCCACGTTCGGCCCCGGCGTGAAGATGATCGACTTCGCCCGCAGCGACGTCGAGTCCGTGGTGCGCGAGCTGCTGTCGTGCCGTCGGATCGTCACGTCGTCCCTCCACGGGCTCATCGTGGCGGACGCCTACGGCATCCCGAACGCCTGGCTGGCCTCCGACTCGCCGCGCGGGGGCGTCTACAAGTTCTACGACTACTTCGCGTCGGTGGAGAAGTTCCGCAACCCCCAGTCGTTCGATCTCACGGGCGGTCCGGTCACCAAGGAGCGGCTGCGGGACGGGCTGACCTTCGACGGCGACGCGATCCGCTACGACTATCGTCCGCTGCTCGATGCCTCGCCCTTCCTGCGGCGCAAGAAGGGCGCCCGCCGTCGTCCCGCCCCGAGCCCGCCGTCGCGGGAGCCCGGCGCGGACCTGGAGGGCCGGCCCGGCTGCCGTGTGCTGCTGCCGTCCCTCGGGTACTTCGGCGGGAACGCCGTGAACTACCTGCCCGTGCCCGTCCAGGGGCCGGTCTCGCAGATCCGGCTCTCGCTCCCGTCGTCGACGACGGGAGAGCTGGACCTCCGCGGGCTCGAGCTGTACCAGGCCGGTCACCGGGTCCCGGTGGACGACGACAAGGCGAAGTTCGAGCAGAGCTCGGACGCCCGACGCCCCGGCCACCGGCGCAGCCCGTTCGTGCTGGGCGGCATCCGGTCGGAGAAGGAGACAGGTCCGTGGTGGACGGTCTCGTTCGACTCGCCGGTCGCCGCGGACGAGATCCGGGTCTTCAACCGCCTCGACGGCTGGGGCGCCCGCTCGCGTCGGCTCACCGTGGCGGTCGCCGGCCCGGACGGGCAGTTCTCGACCGTCCGCTCCGTGGATTCGGACCGGGTCGTGTCCGACACTCTCGAGCTCCTGTCGCGCCTCACCGGTCGCGAGCTCGACGCGTCCGTCCTCGCGTCCGAGGAGTCCGCGGCTGCCGCCCGTACCGAGGTGCTCGCGGAGCTCGCACGGCGCGCGGGCGAGGGCCTGCTCACGCCCGACCGTGAGGAGCAGCGGCTGCTGGCGTCTCTCGTGCGCAGGCACGTGCCGGCCGGCGAGGAGGCGTTGACCGACGACGAGTGGACGCTCCTCGGCCACCTGCTCACGGCCGAGCGGCTCCGGATGCCGGGCACCAGCACGTCGATGCGGTCGTTCCACCGGGTGCTGGACTCTCGCGAGGCGCTCCTGCGCCTCGAGACCGAGGCGAACCGCGCCGGAGAGGTCCTCGGGACCCCGCAGGCCGTCCTCACGCGCCACGGGCTGACGAAGGTGGGCGGGCTGCGGGAGCGGTCGGACGACTACGTCGCGCTCATCCGCGACGCGGCCCGGCTGCTCGAGGAGTGCGGCTACCCCGCGATGCTCGCCTACGGCACACTGCTGGGCGCGGTGCGGGAGGGGAACTTCCTGGCTCACGACGACGACATCGACCTTCTCGTTCCGATCGACGCCGCCACCAGGGAAGACGCCGAGAAGGTGCTGGGTCGGCTGCACGACGAGCTGCGCAGCAAGGGATGGAAGGTGTCGCGCCCGAACAGCTACACCAACTTCCACCTGATCGACCCGGCGACCCGGCTGCACGTCGACGTCTTCCCGCTGCTCGTCGACGGGGAGAGCACCCAGCTGCACATGGAGAAGATGCAGCTGCGAGCGATCCCCACGTCGGTCGTGCTGCCGCCGTCGACGTTCACCTTCCTGGGCGAGGAGATGCTCGCACCGGCTCAGCCCGAGGCATTCCTCGCGGAGCGCTACGGCGACGACTGGCGGACCCCGGATCCCTTCTACGACTGGCCGTGGAGGCTGCGTGACTGACGACGTCCTCGCCCGACTGCGTTCGGCGCTCGACATCGGGGGCGAGATCCCCGACGGACTGAGCAAGGTCTGGATCTACCGGGGGCGGATCCTCGCCGCCGACTACCGCAGTCCGAAGGGCGTCGCGTTCGCCTTCGACATCACCGTCGAGGGCTCCACCGCGCACGTCGCGGTCGCCGCACGCGACGAGCGGTCCGGGGAGGTGGTCCGCGCGGCGTGCGAGGGCATCGCGCGGTCCACCACCGGCAAGAAGGTCGCGCTGGCGTCGGTGGACCTCGACGCGGCGGACGTGTCGGAGGGGATCCTCGGCCCGATGCGTCGCGCGCACCAGGCGATCTTCGCCGCCGCGGCGCCGAGGTCGTCGTCCGTGGAGGAGTCGACGTGGACGCACGAGGGCGTCGCGGTGAACTACGTGCGACGGGCGCCGAAGGAGGACTGCGACCAGATCCTCGTGGTCTTCACATCGATCCGCACCGTGGCCACCGACCTGGACTTCGACGGTCCGGACGGCACGTACCTCGCGAGCAACCGCGCGGAGCTCGTGTTCGTCCACGACGACCACGACCAGGCGTTCTGCTACTACTACGGCACGGGCCGCGACGACCAGGTGGCCCGCGCGGTCACGGCGTTCGTCCGCCACCTCGCGGCGCAGCGCGGGGTGGGTCTCGAGCAGGTCGTGCTCGCGGGGATGTCCAAGGGTGGCGCGGCGGCGCTGATCATCGGGGCGCGACTGCCCGGGGCCACCGTGGTGTCGCTCGTCCCGCAGCTCGCGATCGGCACGTACCTGCTGGGCCGAACGGAGCCCTTCCTGGAGACGATCGCGGGATCGCGCGACGGCGAGGCCGTGGCCTGGCTCGACGAGGTCGTCCCTCGGGCGCTGGCCGACGCGACGAACCGCGACGGGTGCTACTACGTGCTCACCAGCCCGGGTGACGACAACTGCTTCGACGGGCTCGCGCAGCACGCGGGTGCCGTCGCGCGTCTGCGCCACCTCAGTGTGCTGGCGGCCGGCTCCGCGCGGGCGAGCGACCACTTCAGCACCCTGAAGTACCTGCTCCCGACGATGATCTCCCTCCTGGGCGTCCTCGCCACGGGAGTCCGCCCGGACCTTACGGGGGTCTCCACCACGACGGCGCGGGGCATGGCGCCCGCACACGGCCGGAGACCGGTCCGCGGTCCCGCGCCGGTGAGGGCGGTGCAGCTGCGTCGCGCGCTCCGGGAGGTCCGAGCCTCGTTGGCCGCCGCAGAGGCGGCGGGGGAGCCTGCCGGCATCCGGTAGGAGCCCTGGCCGCTCCCGGTCGGTGACGCGCCGCGATTTCGGGGATGGTGCGCGAACGGCTAACGTGCCGTCGTGGTTCGAATCAACACTCCGGAGCTGGAGCGAGACGGCGACGAGGTCGTCGTCAAGGCAGAGCTGTCCGGCATCCGCCCCGCGGGGACGCTCCGCTACCGCTTCCCGGCGGCGCACGAGCCCTCACCCGAGGCGATGGCGGACGCGCTCTTCCCGATCGGGCTCCTCCTGGCGATGGCCACGGACCGTGAGCTGGTCCTCGACGCGCCGGTCTCGCCCGCCCTCCTCGACCAGAGCGCGACGGTCCAGGACGTCTTCGCGGCCTGGTACCCGGGGAAGTTCGCCCGGGCGAGCCTCCGCGGGGTTACCGCGAGGACCGGAGCGACCCCGCCCCGTGCCGCGAAGGCGCTGTCGACGTTCACCGGCGGCGTGGACTCGTTCTACACGCTGCACCAGAACTCCGACGCGATCTCGAGCCTGCTGTTCGTGCACGGCTTCGACATCCCGCTCGCGCACAAGGAGTTCCGCAAGGTCACGTCGGAGCATCTCCAGGCGTCGGCTGCGTCGGCCGGCAAGGAGCTCATCGAGGGGGCGACCAACCTCCGCCGGTTCCTCAACCCCCACGTCACCTGGTCGACGATGTCGCACGGGGCGGCGATCGCGAGCTTCGTGCTGCTCCTCTCCGGCGGGCACGGCACGCTGTACCTGCCGGCGTCGTACTCGTACGCGGACCTGTTCCCGTGGGGCAGCCATCCTCTGATCGACCGGCTGTGGTCCACCGAGTACCTCGCCATCCACCACGACGGGGCGGGCGCCACCCGCGTCGCGAAGACCCGCGCGATCGCGCACGACCCGGTCGCTCAGCGCCACCTGAGGGTGTGCTTCCAACGCACCGGCGAGTACAACTGCGAGCGGTGCAAGAAGTGTGTGAGGACGATGATCGCCCTCGATCTGGAGGGCGAGCTGGGATCCTTCTCCACCTTCACCCAGGGCGTCGACCCCGCTGCGGTGCGTGCCCTGGGCGTGCGGACGGAGACCGACCTGGCGTTCGCCCGGGAGAACCTGGACTTCGCGCGCGAACGCGGCCGGACCGATATCGCCGACGCGCTGAGCTCGTCGATCGACACGTACCTCGCCGGGAAGACGCGACCCGCCGCTGGGACGCCGTCGCCGGAGACCGCGGCGTTGCGGGCACAGCTCGAGGCGGCCCGGGCCGAGGTGGCCATGCTCGAGCGGCGTCCGTCCGAACGGGCCTGGAGCGCCCTGCGGCGTACGGCTCGTCGTCTCGGAAGATCCCGCTGAACACCGACGAGATCGAGTACGCTCGGCGTCCGAAATGACCCGTCCGGTCCGTGGCCGGTCCGTGCTTGTCCTCGGGTCCCCGGACGACGAAGGAGCTGCTGGTGGGCGAACCGATGGACCGATGGGCGCCGCGTCGGTGGGCGCGGGCGGCCAAGGGAGCGCTGAGCGATCTCCGGCGGACTGCTGCGGCAACCGAGCGACAGGTCGAGATTGCCAGACGGGCGAAGCGTTCGACGGAACAGCTCTCCAAGTCCATGGCGGCGACGGCACGCACCACGCAGCAGCAGCTGGACGTGGTGGCGTCGACGCTTCGGGCACAGCACCAGCTGTTGGAGCAGCTACGGGCCGACGCAGCCAAGATCGAGGCCGAGGTGCGGACGATCAGGGTGGCCGGCACCGCTTCGACGATGCGTGCGGTTCACGATTTCGCCGCGACGCGAGTGCTGACCTATCGAGAGACGCTCGAGTCGCTGGCCAGGGACGAGCTGAGCTTCGCTCGTTTCGGCGACGGCGAGCTCCGCTTGATGGTGGACCCGCTGTACCGATTGGGGTTTCAGGGGAACAGCGTCGCGTTGCGCGAGGCGTTGCGCAGTACTCTGCAACGCCAGGACGATTCCTTGCTCGTCGGCTGGCCACGCGCCTTCTGGACCCCGCACAACACCACCGTGTGGAGCATCGTCTGGGACGACGTCCAGCCGTTGGTGCCCCCGACGGGACGGTTCGGGAACAGTCACGTCTCCCGACCGGACTGCTTCGAGGAGCTCGGCGAGGAGGCGGTCGAGCTCTGGCGTCAGGTCTGGCAGGGCCGGCACGTCACGATCGTGACGGGGGAGGGGTCGCGTTTCGACCTCGTTCCTCAGCTCTTCGACAATCTCGCGGGGCACGACGTCGTCCACTCCACGCCACGCAACGCGTTCGCAGACCTCGAACGCCTCGAGCGCGAGATCCTCGATCGGCGCAGCTCGGATCTCCACCTGGTGTCGTTGGGGCCGGCGGGGACCGTTCTGGCAGCCCGCCTGGCCGCTGCCGGGGTTCGAGCGATCGACATCGGTCATATCTCGAACAGCTACCTCTACGTGTTCGAGGGCGAGACCTACCCGGAGTCCCTCCCTGGGGTCCGTCGCGCCCGCACATCCGCCGGCCGAGCGTGAGATAGCGGACGGCGCCGCGTCACCGGAGCGCACCCAGCTCCCTCAGCCCGCGCAGCAGGTACGGCGCCATGGTGCGGGTGTACGTCGTCGTGAGGTGATGGCTGTCCCGGTAAACGGTGACGCCGCCGATCACCGAGGGGCAGACACCGTCCCGGCAGTAGTACGGCCGCAGGTCGAGGTGGAGCGCCCCGGGGACCGCCTTCGCCGTCGCGGCGAACGGGTCGGAGTACGGGTACGCCTCGTCAACGGTGACGGCGCAGCTGTCCGGCTCGACCACCTCCAGCTCGGCGAGGCAGTCGATCGGGCGTGACGGGTGCGCCGGGTTGTCCGAGAGTCCGACGATCGTCACGCCGCGGTCGGCGATCGGGCGCCAGGCGGCTGCCATCTCGGCGACCTTCTGGTCAGGTTCGCCACCGATGGTCCTGGCGTAGCCGGTAGTGACGATGAGGTCGATCTCCCCGGCGTGCGCCTCGAACCACTCCTGGAGCTGTTCCTTCCACGTCTCGCAGGTCGCGACCCGTTGCGGGTCGTCGTAGTCCATGACCCCGGTGGTCCACGCGCAGGTCGCCTTGAGCTGTGGGGTCACGCTGATCGTGCCCTGCTCCGCGAGGGCCTGGAAGGCGGGCAGCATCGCCCGCGTGTGCGAGTCGCCGACGACCACGACGTGCGGGACGTCCGGGTCGTCCACGGGGCCGTAGGAGCATTCCTCGAGGTCCTCCTCGTCGCTCTCCACGAAGCACGGCAGCTTGGTCCAGTCGGCTGCGACCGCGTCGAGCGACGGGACCAGCATCCCCTCGAGGTCCGGATTCTCGCAGGGGTTCTCGGCGTCCATCGAGGCGGCGCCGAAGCACCGCGGCATGTCCTCGACCAGGCGGGCGGCGACCGCCGCCTGGTCGCGGGCACGCTGGTCGGCGACGAACCAGGCCGAGCCGGCGACGAGCGAGAGGATCACGGCCCCGACCGCAGTGAGCCCGAGGGTTCGACGCGGCCGCGGGAGCCCCCAGCGCGCGGTGAAGCGCACCGGGTCCTCGACGAACCTCTTGGTGAGCGCGGACACCAGGAAGACGCCGGCCAGGAGGGTGACCCGTTCGAGGAGCCCGGGCACGTGCCCCAGGACGAACGGGGCGAGCACGATCGCCGGCCAGTGCCAGAGGTAGAGCGAGTAGGAGATCTCGCCGGTGTACTGCACGGGACGCCACGCGATCAGCGGCGCGGGCGCGAGGCGCGTCCGGGGGGTCCCCGCCCAGATGACCGCGGCCGTGGCCAGCACAGGCCACACGGCGGCCGTGCCGGGGAACGGCGTCGACGCTCCGTACGCCAGCCCGCACAGGGCGATGCTCGTGAAGCCGGCCCAGCTGACCAGCGTGCGCCAGCGTGCGTCCGGGCGGCGGGCCGGCCCGACGAGGAGCAGCGCGAGGAGCGCGCCGGCGCCGAACTGCCACGCTCGGGTGGTCGTGACGAAGTACGCGGACGCCGGGTTGGTGGCGGTGAGCCACAGCGAGTACCCGAACGACGCGGAGGTCGCCACGGCGAGCACGGTGAACGTCACGCCTCGTTGCGAGCGCCGGGATCGTCCCGCCAGGACCGCCGACAGACCGACGAGCAGAGGCCACAGCAGATAGAACTGCTCCTCCGCGGAGAGCGTCCAGTAGTGCTGCACGGGGGACGGGTCGTTGTCGGCGCCGAGGTAGTCGACTGCGTCGGCGGCGAGGACCCAGTTCTCCACGTACAGCGTGGCGCCGAGGACCTCGCGGAACCATGGGGCCCAGAACACCGACGGCACGACCAGCAGCGTGGCGACGGCGGTGACGGCGATGACGAGGTAGGCGGCCGGCAGGAGGCGGCGTGCGCGACGGGCCCAGAAGCGGGGGAGCGACACCCTGCCCGTCGACGCAGCCTCACGGGTGAGGTGGCTGGTGATGAGGAAGCCGGAGATGACGAAGAACACGTCGACGCCGACGTAGCCGCCGGGCACGCGGCCCGGCCAGAAATGGAACCCGACCACGAGCAGCACGGCGAGCGCGCGCAGCGCCTGCACCTCCAGCCGCAGCGGGCGTGGTTCGGCGGGGGCGTCCGGAGGCCGGCGACGTACTCGCTCCTGCTCGGGCGTGGGAAGCATCGAGGGACGTCAGGCGCTCGGCGTGGACGGCCGCTCCGCTCCCGCGACCGTGAGCACCGTGCTGCGTCCCACGGACTTGACGACGCGCACCGACCGGCCCGAGTGTGCGCCCGCCGCCCAGCGGCGCACGATCTCGCGCTCGTGCGGGCGGTTGGTGTCGTCGAGGACGACGAGCCCGCCGTCGCGGAGGCGCGGCAGCAGCTGGGGGACGGCCGGGAAGCGCGCGTACCGGGCGGTGTTGGCGGGCGGTCCGTCGACGAACAGCAGGTCGGCCTCCCGGGCCTCGGCGGGCCAGGCGGACAGGTCGTACCAGGGCTGCGTGGCGTCCAGCCCGGCAACCCTCGTGGGCACCAGGGGGGCGTCGATCACGGTGGCCCAGGACTCGAGCCCGTGGCGCTTGAGGTTCTCGCGGGTGACCTCGGCGTAGGTGGCGTCGGACTCGAGGGACCACACGTGGCCGCCCTGGCCGCGGCGGCGCAGGGCGGCGGCGGTCCAGAGGGTGGAGGCACCGGACCCGCACTCGAAGATGTTCCGCCTGGCGTCAGGCCCGAGGATCTCGTCGACGATGAACAGGATCGTGGGGGCGGTCGCGGCCCAGTTGGCCCCGAGCACCGGCATCGGCTCGTCGGTGGGCCCGATGAGCTGGTCGTAGCGGCGCTGCAGCTCCGCGTGGACGTACGGCTCGTGGTCGATCCGGCGGACGACCGCGGCGATCCCGTCGTTGAGCGGCTTGGTGCGTCGCTGCACGATCTCCTCGAGCTGTGCGGCCTGCGCCGCGGGCTGCTCGGTGAGCTCTGCGAGCGCGACGGCCGCGCGGCGTGACGGGGCCGTCGAGTGCCGGACGACGTCCGCCAGGGCCCGGAAGGACAGGAACGCGCCGCCCCCGAAGGTGAGGACGGCGAGCCCGAGGAGGGCCAGCGCGACGTCGGAGGCGCCGGCGAACCCGGCGACCACGGCGCCGACCGCCGAGAGCGCGCCGACGAGCCAGGCGGCCTTACGAAGGAGGGGCAGCATGTGCGGTTCCTTCCCCATCGACGTGCTCGCCGATGTTGTCGTCGATGAGGCGGAGCAGCCGTCGGCCGCTCTCGCCGAGGTCGTTCCGGAGGATGGGGCGATAGGCGTCGACGACGCGGGCGGACCGTTCGAGGAAGAGGGCCTTCACCTGGCGCTCGGCCTCTGCGACCCCGTCGAGGCGCCGCAGCTGCTCGATCGCCTCGTGCAGGTGCGGGACGGTCGCCTCCACGGCGGGCCGCACGTCGCCGGCGTCCTTGCCGAGCTGCGCCAGGAACCGGCGGACGAACCGCTCCTCCAGGGTGAGTGCCAGACCCGCGTCGTCGGTCGCGACCACACGGCCGCCGCGGTTGCGGGAGAACTTCCAGAGGAACTCCTCGGCCGACTTCAGCGCGTAGTGGTGCAGCGCGGCGTGCCCGGTCGTCGGATGGTCGGACTGCGCCTGCACGAGGTGCGGGGCGAGCTCCGAGGTGAACGAGGTGTGCGGTTCGCCCGTCGCCTCGCGGAACGCGAGGCGTTCCCGCTCGGCCGTGTAGGGAAAGTGGGGCTGCGAACCGAGGATCCGGCCTGGCCGGGAGATCGACTTGATGTGGGAGTCCACCGGGGCGATGCGCGCCGGGAAGCGGCGCGTGACGAGGTCGTCCTCCCAGCGCGTCAGGCCGCTGGGCCCCACGACCACCCAGTTGACGCCGATCACGTCCGTCTGGCGCGTCGCGTGCCAGTCCAGGAAGTCGGCCAAGCCGTCGAACCTCACCGGGTCGAGCACCAGGAACTCGTCGATGTCGACGGTCATCGCCCAGGTGTAGTCGAGGACCTCGGGCAGCACGGAGAACGCATGGGCGTACGCCTTGGCCTGCGCCTTCGTACCGGGACCGATGGAGCTGTCCAGCCAGCGGATCGCCCCGGCGTCGGCGAGCGCGCGCAACAGGAGGTCCGAGCCGTCCTCGTTGTTGTTGCTGTACACGAAGAACTCGTCGACGCCGAGAGCCCGGTAGTAGGCGAGCCACTCCAGCAGGTAGACGCCCTCGTTGCGGGCGGTCGCCACCACGCAGACCCGACGCCTCGGCCGCACCGTGGCCCGCGCGGCGGAGGCGATCGTCTCGCCCGAGGAAGCGGCCACGTCCCCGGGGCCGGCCGGCCACAGGACGTCGAGGTCCGTCCCGACCTCTTGCCTGCGCCAGCCGGTGTCCCGGTCCTGCAGCCATTCCCGCAGTCCGGGCAGCGACCGCGTGGCCCAGGGGTCGGTGGGGAACGCCGCGGCAAGCGCAGAGGTGCGGTCCGTACTCGCCAGGACTGCTCTGGCGAGCTCCTGCAGGGAGTCGTACGAGAGCAGGGGGAGGAGGGTCGAGAGCCGCATCCGCGCCCGGCGGGTGTCCGTGTCATCGAGGGTGGCGAGGACGTCGTCGACCTGAACTCCACCTGAGCCGCGCAGGTCGCGGGCCTCCGCGTAGACGACGGCTGCGGTCGTCAGCGTCGGGTCGCCGTCCGCCGTGCCGTGCGATCCCACCGTGAACGTCTCGTCCGGGCCCACGGCCGTGGCACCGGTGCGGATCCGCGGGCTCCCCGCCTCGGCGTCGTCGACCGGCGCCGCAGACAGCCAGGTGCGTGACCAGAGGTCGGCGATCGCGACCGTCGTCTCGGAGGACCACGCCAGGCGCACCAGGTGCCCGAGCGAACGCGGCGTGCCGGGCCCGAGGCCGAACTCGTGGTCGAGGTCGTCGCCGACGAGCAGGCCGAGGTCGGCGCCCGGCTGCCACAGGAGGCGCGCGCGGGACCGTCCCCGACGCGCCTGGTCGAGCCGGCTCCCCTTGACGGAGAGGAACGTCTGGTGGGCCGTCGAGAGCACGGCGACGCGGGCCCCTGCGGGGTCGATGTCCGGCAGGGGCACGTCCGTCGCGCGGTCGCCCGGTGCCGCGGCCTCCGGTGCGGCGGGCTCCGGCGCGGCGGGCCGGGCCCGCGAGGAGCGCCACCGGTCGAGGGCCCTCATGCGACGCGCTCCACGGGGGACTTGCCGACGCCGTGCGCGGTGGTGAGGTCGCGGACCCGTGCCACCACCCGCGCGGACGCCCGGTCGTCGAGGTGGTCGAAGAAGAGCCGGCGCCGGAACTCGTACGCCTCGTCGACCGTGCGCGACGAGAGCCCGTCGAGGGCGTCGAGGAGCTCGTCGAACGTCTCGCAGATCGGGCCGGGGAAGACCAGGTCGAGGTCGTAGAAGCCCCCGCGCTCGAGCTGGTAGGCCTCGTAGTCGTACGCGAAGCTCACGGCGGGCTTGCCCGTCAGCAGGTAGTCGATGAACGCGCTCGAGTAGTCCGTGACCAGGGCGGACGACACGCGGTACAGCATCTCGACGTCGGGGAACGCGTCGGTGGACAGGTCGAGGGTCGGCAGGCCCGAGAACTGGGCGCCGTAGCCACGGTCTGCGGCCGCCATGTGCTCGCGCACGCCGAGCACGTACCCGTTGCGCTCCAGCCACGCCCCCAGCCGCGCGAGCTCCTCGGGGGAGAACCGGTAGGCCCCGCCGTCGGCGGCGTTGCGGAAGGTGGGCACGAACAGCAGGAGGCGACGCTCGCCGACGAGCGCACGCAGGCGGCCGAGCTGGTCGCGCAGGTGGGCCGGGAGGCGGTCCTCGTCGCGCAGGACGAAGTCGTTGCGAGGGAGCCCCGTGTTCCACACCTGGTGGAAGGTGAGCGGGTAGAACGCGGCGGTCATCGCCAGCGCGTCGACCTTCGACGACGCGATGACGGCGCGGTACTGGGACTGTTCCGCGTCGGTGCGGTCGAGGCGTCCGAGGTAGTCGGCCGAGGCGTAGCCGATCCGCTTGAAGGGGATGCCGTGCCACACCTGGATCAGGTTGTGCAGCGAGCTCGACACCGGGTGCCCGACGTTGCGGTACCTGCTGTGCTTGATGAAGATCGTGCCGGCCCGCATGAGCCGGTGCTGGCCCTCGGGGCTGTCCAGCGGGACCACCTCGACGTTGACGCCGTCCACCCGGACCTCCTTGTCGCGGGTCAGGACGATCTTGCGGATCGACGGGTCGTCCTTCACCTCCTCGAAGACGGCCCGTTCGTTGCCGGAGAAGTCGTGCGTGAAGCCGCAGACCGGGAAGGCCCACCAGTCGCCGTGCTTGGGGCTCAGCCGGTCGGCCTCCGCGAACTCGGCGGGGGTGAGGAGCTCGTCGGGCACGGGAGCGTCGACGACGCCTGCCTCGCTCCCGAGCGACAGGTTGCGACGCAGGGTGTCGGGGTCGGCGACCCGGGCGAGGTTGCGTTCGAACATCGCGACGTCCGCGTCGGGGACCTTCTCCAGCACACGGTCCGCCCAGTCCGCCAGCCCGGGCACCTCGTAGTGGTTGCTGGTGAGGAAGTACCGCTTGAACAGCGGAAAGCCCTCGTCGAGCAGCCGGAAGTACCACCTGGTGTACACGGGGTGCAGGGGGTAGAGGTGGCTGACGTACGTGTCGAACGGGTGCCCGTGGTGCACGAGCCACCTCGTGAGGCCGACCTCGTACTTGAGCACGACGTTGCGCTTCTTGTCCTGGTGGGACACGGAGGCGAGGTAGCGGCGGAACTCGGGGTCCTGGACGACCGGCCGGCGGTAGGCGAGGAAGTAGGAGCCGACCAGGAAGTCGTACGTGTAGTCCTGCTCGAAACGGTCCAGGAGGGGTCCGCGCACCGCGTCCATCGGGATCGGCTCGTGGAACTGGTTCACGGGCACGTTGCGGGTCCGGTAGATGCCCTTGGTGGCCTGCAGGCCCCACCAGTCGCACGCCCGGCCGTCCATCCGCGCGAAGACGTCGTCGAGCGGCCGGAGGAGGTAGCCGCTGTCGTTGACCAGCAGCAGCTCGTCGTACTGCTCGAGGGTGGACCAGCCGACGCGCTCCGTCAGGCGCGAGTAGGAGCCGAAGTCGTACCTCCCGTGCCGCTCCGCCCACGCACCCTTGGTGTGCTCGGCGAGCTTGGCGAGCTCGCTCGACGGCATCTCGCCGTCCGCCATGTAGTAGACGTCCGCGTGCCGTGCCAGCTCACGCACGTAGGCCACCACGTAGTCGTCGACGACGCCGTCCGGGTCGTAGCCGGCGAACAGGCACACACGGCGCACGTCCTGACCGGGGGCGAAGCGGTGCCCCGGGCCCAGACGGCGGGACGGCGACGGCTCCGGCCGGGTCGAGAGCCCGTCGCGACGGCCGGTGGTGCGGTAGTGCGTCAGCGGGTTGACGCCGTCGTCGCCGGGGTCGAGGTGCTTGGACCAGTACCACCAGGTGTCGAAGTCCGGTGCGGGGTCCCGCAGCTCCCGCCAGCCGTACTCGCAGTAGTGGGCCAGCGGGTTGCGGCGCACCGCCGGGTTCATCCGTTGGTAGTAGCGGGTGTCGAACATCGGCGACGGGTCGAGACCGAGGGCCACCCCCTTGCCGACGTAGTGCTCGACGGGGTCCATGTCCGCGGGGAGCGGCTCCACCCCCGCGCGCTCGACCTGGCGGAGGTAGTGGTCGACGTCGAAGGCGCCGGACTCGGCGATCACCTCGGCCGCCTTCCGCCGTCGCAGGCTGACGTTCCCCTCGACCGTCGTGTACCAGCGACGCGGCGCCTCGTGCACGGCGAAGGACGTCAGGTCGATCCCGGACGCGACGCGCCGGCGCCGGCCTTCGACGCCCTCGCCCAGGGGGGCGAGGAACAGGTCGACGGTCTCGCCCTCGAACAGGGTGAGGTCGGCGTCCACGACCTCACCGGTCCAGCCCTCGGGTGCTGCCTCGAGCGGGACCCGGGCCTCCAGCCCGGAGGTGCGGCCCACGAGGACCAGCTCCCGGGCACCGTCACGATCACCCGCGTGCGCGGAGATGGTCAGGCGCGCGTCGGTGACCCCTCCCTCGAAACCGACCAGCGTCGGAGGGGCGGTCAACCGGTTCGGCAGGACCCGGCGTGCGATGCGGTTCAGCTGTTGTCTCATCCGGCGTGCTCCTGGGGTGTCCTGGGGAACAGGGACCTCGCAGATGGAACTCCGTTGTCGGCGCACCTCGTCGGGCGTGTCGTCGGTGACTCGCCCGATATGGCGAGAGACGCCGGTGTCGTCCGTCGTCTCCGGTGCCGATGCTAGACCCTGTGTCGAGGAGCGTCAGGGCGACGCGCGACGCCGACCGACGGGCGTACCGCACCGTCGAGCAACCTGTGGTTCAACTCACATCCAGCCTGCTGTCGCTCTAGTGTCGCCCTGACGGCCGCGACGCGCGGCCGCACCTCACGAAGGGGACACCATGAGCATGCGCACCACCCAACGCGCGCGTCTGGCCGCCGTCGGAGCCGCCGCGGCCCTCCTCCTCTCCGGCGTCGGCAGCGCCGCCGTCGCCGACACCGGGGTGGAGCCGCCCTCCACCCCGGTCCCGATCGACACGCCCGAGGGGCAGACGTTCTCCTACGTCGTCAACGCCAAGCACGCCAACCCCGGCCAGACGCGGCTCGCCGAGCGGGCGGTCGAGGCGGCAGGCGGCGTCGTCGTCCAGTCGTGGCCCGAGGTCGGCGTCGTCGTCGCGCACTCCGCCAACGACACCTTCCGCGCGGACGTGGTGCGGAAGGCCCGGGGCCACGCCGTGCAGTCCGTCGGCGTCACCCGCACCGTGCCGGTCAGCGAGGGCACGCCCGCCGTCGTCGAGGACGTGCCCGGTGCGAAGGGCGGTCCCTGGAAGTCGAAGGTGACGAAGAAGCCGGGGGCGGGCGTCGAGGACGACACCGGCACGGCGGCCGTGCCCGACCCGGGCGAGGCCACCCAGTGGGACATGGCCATGATCAAGGCCGACCAGGCGATCGAGATCAATCCGGGCTCCTCCGACGTGGTGGTCGGCGTGCTCGACTCCGGCATCGACGCCACGCACCCGGACCTCGCGAGCCAGGTGGACGCTGCCGCGTCGGTGAACTGCACGGCGGCGGGCCGCCCCGACACCTCGGCCACCGGCTGGCTGCCCACGACGTCGGACCACGGCACGCACGTGGCCGGCACCGTCGCGGCCGCGGACAACGGCCTGGGCATCGTCGGCGTCGCGCCGGGCGTCACGATGGCCTCGGTGAAGGTCGTCAACGACGACGGCTTCATCTATCCCGAGTACGCGGTCTGCGGCTTCGTCTGGGCCGGCCTGCACGGCATGGACGTCACCAACAACTCCTACTACATCGACCCCTTCATGTACTGGTGCTCCGACCAGCCCGACCAGGCGGCCGTCAAGGAGGCCGTGCGACGGGCGATCGACTTCTCCACCGACCGCGGCGCTGTGCACGCCGCCGCGGCGGGCAACGCGGCCACCGACCTGGCGACCAACGTCCGGGACACGTCCAGCCCCAACGACTCGACGGCCGTGGACCGCACCATCAACTCGGGGTGCGAGGACATCCCGGCGGAGGCGGACGGCGTGGTGACGGTCTCGTCGGTCACCAGCACGGGCGCGCTGAGCTCGTTCTCCAACCGCGGCCTCGGCAAGATCGACGTCGCGGCCCCCGGCAGCGCCATCGTCTCGACCGAGCTCAACGGCACGTGGGACACCAAGAGCGGCACCTCGATGGCGTCGCCGCACGTGGCGGGCGTGCTGGCGCTCATGAAGTCGGCGCACCCGGACTGGACGCCCGCGATGCTGGAGCAAGCGGTGCGTGACCAGGCCGACGACCGGCCCTGCGGCACCACGACCGCCGGGCCGGCGTGCGTCGGGACGCCGGAGGAGAACTCGTTCTTCGGCGACGGGATGGTCGACGCGCTCGACGCCGTCACGCTGGGCTGACCGCCAGCTGTCAGCGGCCGGCGGCGTACCCCTGCGCACCGCGGGGGTTCGCCGCCGCGCCGAGGACGCCGGTGGCGGGGTCGCGCGTGACGGCGCTGAGCCGTCCGAGCGCCCAGTCCCCGGCGAGGGTGAGCAGGTGACCGCGCTCGGCGAGCCCGGCGAGCACGTGCGCTCCCAGCCGGTCCTCGACGACGGCGCCGCCGGGCGTCCACGTGCGCGGCCAGAACGAGCCCGGCGCGGACGTGGTGTGCAGGGCGGGCGCGTCGATCGCCTCCTGCGGCGTGTAGCCGCCCACCAGGACGCGCAGCAGGAACGCGAGCTGCCACTGGTCCTGCTGGTCGCCGCCGGGGGAGCCGCACGCCAGCACGGGCTCGCCGTCGCGCAGCACGAGGGTGGGGGTGAGCGTGGTGCGCGGGCGACGTCCGGGCACCAGCGCCGAGGGGGACGACTCGTCGAGCCACGTCATCTGGAGCCTGGTGCCCAGGGCGAAGCCGAGTCCCGGCACGGCGGGGGAGGACTGCAGCCAGCCGCCCGACGGCGTCGCGCTGATCATGTTGCCCCAGCGGTCCACGACGTCGAGGTGGCACGTGTCGCCCCGGGTTGCGCCGGTGGCGTCGGTCTCGAGGCCGTCCCCGTTCAGCGGTGCGCCCGTCGTCACGACGACGGTCGGTTCCCCGATCCCGGCCAGCGCCCCGCCGGTGGGCGCGCCGGGCAGCGCGGCGGCCGGCACGTCCGTGGCGTACGACGTGCGGAGCGTCGGGACGGGCGGCGTCGTGCGGCCGGGCACGCTGCCCGGTCGCAGCTCGTGCGACGCGCGCTCGCCGATCAGCGCCCGTCGGGCGGCGGCGTACTCGTCGGACAGCAGGGCGTCGAGAGGGACGGGGTCTGCCCCCTCGGGGTCGCCGTACCAGGTGTCCCGGTCGGCGAGGGCGAGCTTGAGCGCCTCGAGCACGGTGTGCGCGCCGAGCTCGGTGGACGGGTCCAGGCGGCCGTCGTCGTAGCCCTCGAGGATCCGCAGCGCCTCCAGCAGCGCCGGCCCCTGCCCCCAGGCGCCGGTCTTGACCACGGTGTGCCCGCGGAACTCCACCGACACGGCGTCCTCGAACGACGCCTGGAACCCTGCCACGTCGGCTGCCGTGAGCACCCCCGCGTGGTCGCGGCCGTCGGCGTGCCGGTGCGGCGTGCGCACGAACTCCTCGACCGCCTCGCCGACCACGGTGCGCCAGACGGCGCGCGCGGCGTCCACGGCGGCGGTCCGGTCGGCGCCGCCCTCGGCGGCGGTCCGCTCGGCGGCCACGAGCTGCTCGAGCAGCGCGGCCAGCTCCGGGTTCGTCACGAGCTCGCCGGGCCGCGGGGCACGCCCGCCGGGGAGCCAGCGCTCCGCCGATGTGGGCCAGTGCTCCTGGAACAGCCCGGACACGCCCTCGATCGTGCGGCACACCGCCGCGAGCACGGGGTGGCCGTCCCGGGCGTACCCGACCGCCGGGGCGAGGACGTCCGCGACGGCCCACGTGCCGTGGTCGCGCAGCAGCAGGAGCCAGGCGTCCACCGCGCCGGGCACGGCGGCGGCCAGCGCGCCCGAGCCGGGCACCAGGTCGAGCCCCTCGACGTCGCGGTAGTGCTCGATCGTCGCCCCCGCCGGCGCGGGGCCCTGCCCCATGAGCACCCGCGGCCGCCCCGGGCCGTCCGCCGTCGCGACGATCGCCGTCAGGTCCCCGCCCGGGCCGTTGAGGTGCGGCTCGACGACGTGCAGCACGAACGCGCCCGCCACCGCGGCGTCGAAGGCGTTGCCGCCGCGCTCGAGCACCGACTGCGCGCTCGCGCTCGCCAGCCAGTGCGTCGAGGCGACCATCCCGAACGTGCCGCGCAGGTCCGGCCGCGTGGGGTGGGGGGTCGGGGGGACGAACGTCATGAGGCTTCCTCCGTGGTGTGTCCGAGGGCGGCGACGACGAGCGTGAGCACGGCGCTCACGCCCACGCCCCACGCCAGGTGGGCCTGCAGCAGGAGGGCGCCGACGGCGGCGCCCGCGCAGATGAGGGCGATGGCGGTGATGCGCCGCCCGGAGTTCGTGCCGTGCCCGCCGGCGAGCCGGGAGTCGGCCGCCAGGCCGGTGATGGTGGACGTGACGACGACGGTCGTGACGTCCTTGACCGCCAGGTGCCGCGCTGTCGCGGCCTGGGTCCCCATCGCGAACGCGAGCAGACCGGTGACGGTGAGCTGCACGGCGTGCGGCAGGTCGTCGTCGGACACCGCCAGCAGGACGGTGATCGCGGCGAGGACCGTCCCGACGGCCGCGATCAGCCCCGTGGTGCGCGGGGTCCACCCGACCTGCACCGGGCGCAGCACCACGCCGGCGACGACCGCGCCGGCCATGAACGTGCCGAGGGCCAGCAGCGGCCCGACGACGGGCAGGTCGTCGCCGCCGGCCAGAGCCATCCCGAGGATGACCACGTTGCCCGTCATGTTGCCGGTGAACACCCGGTCCAGGCCGAGGTACCCCACGGCGTCGGCGATCCCGGTCGAGAACGTCAGGGCGAGCATCAGCACCAGGTGGAGGCGGTCGCGGTCCCGTCCGAGCGGTCCGAGGGTCGTGGGCACCGGGCCACCGTACCGACCCTCCCGCGACAGATGCCCGAGGCGCAGGACGGTTCCTGATTTCACCGCGGGAGATCCGTTCCTCGGAGGCCCCGATGGTCACATCATGATAAAGATCACCGGGGTTTCGCCAGGGTCACGTACAGGATGCGACTGGAGATGGCCTAACGTCGTGAACAGTGTGTGGCCGCGTCGTGCCGGTGTGATGCCGTGCGGACGACGCCGCCCACGCCCGGTCGGTGAGCGTCGCCACCGCACCGGGCAGGCCTTGTCCCCGACCCCGGGAGAGTTGTGTCAGCCATCCAGGCAACTGGTTTGACCAAGATCTTCGGACGTCGCCCGCAGCGCGGCGTCCGGATGCTCGAAGAAGGCGCGGACCGCGCCAAGCTGCGGAAGGAAGGCCTCACCGCGGCGGTCATCGACGCCACGTTCGACGTCGCCCCCGGTGAGATCTTCGTCGTGATGGGCCTGTCGGGCTCCGGCAAGTCCACCCTGATCCGCACCGTGAACGGGCTCCTCGAGCCCACGGCCGGATCCATCAGCATCGACAGGCAGGACGTCACACACCTGTCCCGGGCGGGGCTCCGCGAGGTGCGCCGCACCAAGGTGAGCATGGTGTTCCAGCACTTCGCGCTGCTGCCGCACCGCACCGTCGGCGAGAACGCCGCCTACCCGCTGCAGCTGCGCGGCGTGAACAGGGTCGAGCGCGAGCAGCGCGCCGAGGAGGCGCTCGGCATGGTCGGCCTCGCCGGCTGGGGCGGCTCGCTCCCGTCCGAGCTGTCCGGTGGCATGCGTCAGCGCGTCGGGCTCGCCCGGGCGCTCGCGGCCGGCACCGACGTCCTGCTCATGGACGAGGCGTTCAGTGCCCTCGACCCGCTGATCCGCAAGGAGATGCAGGACCAGCTGCTGGAGCTCCAGTCCGAGCTCGGCAAGACCATCCTGTTCATCACCCACGACCTCAACGAGGCCATGCGCCTGGGCGACCGCATCGCCATGATGCGCGACGGCCGCATCGTGCAGGTCGGCACCGCCGAGCAGATCCTCAACGAGCCGGCCAACGACTATGTGGCCCAGTTCGTCGCGGACGTCGACCGCAGCCGCGTGCTGACCGCCGGCGCCGTGATGGAGCGCCCCGCCGCCGTGATCGGCGTCGAGCAGGGGCCCAAGGCCGCGCACAAGCTGATGCGCGAGCACCAGGTCCCGGCGCTGCTGGTCACCGGCCGCAACCGCACCCTCGCGGGCGTGGTGTGGGAGGACGACGTCGCGGACGCCGTGAAGAAGGGCGCCGAGAAGCTCCCCCTGAGCGACGAAGGGGCCATCCGCGTGACGCCCGACACCCCGCTCATCGAGCTGTTCGGGGACGCCGCGTCCAGCCGGGCCCCGCTCGCGGTGGTCGACGATAACGGCCGCCTGCAGGGCGTGATCCCGCGCGTGACGCTGCTGAGCGCGCTGTCGGTCCCTGACGGAGCCGACGGCACGGCGGGCGCCGACGGCGCAGAATCTGCCGCCGCCGCGCTCGTCGCCACCGGCGACGGCGGCACCGTCCTCGACACCGCGGGAGCGAACTGATGACCATCCCGAACCTGCACCTCGGCGACTACGTCGCAGACGGCGTCGACTGGATCAAGGACAGCTTCGAGCCGCTGCTGGACGGCATCAGCACCGGCCTGGCCGCCCTCGTCGACGGGATCTCCGGACTGCTGCTCGCGCCGCCGCCGCTGGTGGTCGTCGCGCTGTTCACGCTGCTGGCGCTGCTGCTGCGCTCCTGGACGTTCGCGGCGGTCACCCTGGTCGGCACGCTCCTGGTCGTGAGCATGGAGCTGTGGGAGCCGGCGATGGAGACCCTCGCGCTGGTGCTCGTCGCCGCCGTGATCGCGCTGGTGATCGCCATCCCGCTCGGCATCCTCGCCGCCCGCAGCGACGGGTTCAGTGCTGTCGTCCGCCCGGTGATGGACTTCATGCAGACCATGCCGGCGTTCGTCTACCTGGTGCCCGTGGTGATCTTCTTCGGCATCGGCGTCGCTCCCGGCGTCTGCGCCACCATCATCTTCGCGCTGCCCCCCGGCGTGCGCCTCACCGAGCTGGCCATCCGCCAGGTCGACCGGGAGACCGTCGAGGCGGGCGAGGCGTTCGGCGGCACCGGCCGCCAGATCCTGGGCGGCATCCAGCTCCCCCTGGGGCTCCCGACGATCATGGCCGGCGTCAACCAGGTCATCATGCTGGCCCTGTCGATGGCCGTGGTGGCCGGCATGGTCGGCGCGGGCGGGCTGGGCGCCGAGGTCGTCGGCGCGATCTCCCGCGTCGACGTCGCCCTCGGCTTCGAGGCCGGGCTCGCGGTCGTCATCCTCGCGATCTACCTGGACCGCCTCACCGGCGCCATCGGACAGTCGACCGGGCGGTCGCTCCTCGCGGTGCTCCGCCGTCGCCGGCGCGTGGCCCCCGCCCTCTGAGCCCTTCGTCCCGCCCGCACGGGACCGCATTCCTCGACACGTCGACACGTAGGTCGACACGGAAGGACATCACCATGAGCAACCACCGGACGATCCGCCGCGGCACCGCACTGGCCGCCGTCGCGGCCCTCGGCCTCACGCTGGCCGCCTGCGGCACCGACGACGGCGGCAGCGAGGGCGGCGAGGGTGCCGACAAGAAGGTCACCCTCGGCTACATCCCGTCCTGGACCGACGGGCTGACGATGGCGTACCTGCTGGACAACCAGCTCTCCGCGGCCGGCTACGAGGTCGAGCACGAGGAGATCAGCGAGGCCGGCGTGCTGTACACGGCGCTCTCCGAGGGCGACGTCGACCTCTACCCCTCCGCGTGGTCGGGGCTCCACAGCAGCTACATCGAGCAGTACGGCGACGACCTCGAGAACCTCGGCGACTTCTACGAGGGCGGCAAGAAGTTCCTTGCCGTGCCCGAGTACACGGACATCGACTCCCTGGCCGAGCTGCCCGACAACGTCGACAAGTTCGACGGCACCATCACGGGCATCGAGCCGTCGGCGGGCCTGATGGAGGACACCAAGGACCTCGCCGTCCCCGCCTACGGGCTGGACGAGGCGGGCTACACGCTGCAGGACTCCTCGACCTCGGCGATGCTCACCGCCCTCGGTGAGGCCATCGACAACAAGGAGGACATCCTCGTCACCATGTGGACGCCGTTCTGGGCCAACGGCAGCTACCCGATCAAGGCGCTCGAGGACCCGGAGGGCGCGTTCAGCGACGTCGACAACCTCCAGTTCATGAGCCACGCCGGCTTCGGCGAGGACCACCCGGAGGTCGCCGACTGGCTGGGCCAGGTGAAGCTGACCGACGAGCAGTACAGCTCGCTCGAGAAGGCCGTCGCCGTGGACAGCGCCGACGACCCGGCCGCCGGCGTCGAGACGTGGCTGAAGGAGAACCCGGACGTCATCCCCGCGTTCGAGGGCTGATCGCCCCACGCCCGTGAACGACGAGACGCCCGCCCGGTCCGCACCGGGCGGGCGTCCTGTCGTCGCGGCGCGGTCGTGCGCCCGCCGCGGCGACTCGCTGCGGCACCGGCGCGCCGCGGTCTACCCTGGGTGCTGGCCCGCGGCGACGCGGCCACGCGCAGACGGGAGCCCCCAGCGCACACGGCTCATACCGCAGACACCCAGGAGGGCGACCATGTCCACGACCACCGAGGCACCCGGTACCACCCGCTTCGACGAGGCTCCCGGCCGCTACAAGGTGCGCTCCCTCGCGCTGGCCGAGGCGGGGCGGCACCAGATCCGGCTGGCCGAGCACGAGATGCCGGGGCTAATGGCGCTGCGCGAGGAGTACGGCGAGGCCCAGCCGCTCGCCGGCGCGCGCATCGCGGGCTCCCTGCACATGACGGTCCAGACGGCGGTGCTCATCGAGACGCTGGTCGCGCTCGGCGCGCAGGTGCGCTGGGCGAGCTGCAACATCTTCAGCACGCAGGACGAGGCCGCGGCCGCCGTCGTCGTCGGGCCGCACGGCAGCCCGTCGGACCCCCAGGGCGTGCCGGTGTTCGCGTGGAAGGGCGAGAGCCTTGAGGAGTACTGGGACTGCACCGAGCAGATCCTCGTGTGGCCGGGCGCCGAGAACGGCCAGGGCGGCCCCAACCTCATCCTGGACGACGGCGGCGACGCCACGATGCTCGTGCACCTCGGGCTCCAGTACGAGCGTGCCGGCGTGGTGCCGCCCGACACGCTGCCGGGCGAGCCGGACCACACCCACGAGATGAACGTGGTGCGCGCCGTGCTGCGCCGGGCGCTGGAGTCCGACCCGCTGCGCTGGACGACGGTCGCCCAGGCGCTCGGCGGCGTCACCGAGGAGACGACGACGGGCGTGCACCGGCTGTACCACCTCGCGGAGGCGGGCGAGCTGCTCTTCCCGGCGATCAACGTCAACGACTCGGTGACCAAGTCGAAGTTCGACAACAAGTACGGCATCCGCCACTCGCTGCCGGACGGCATCAACCGCGCCACCGACATCCTCATCGGCGGCAAGGTCGCGTTCGTCTGCGGGTACGGCGACGTCGGCAAGGGCGCCGCCGAGGCGTTCCGGGGGCAGGGCGCCCGCGTCATCGTGTCCGAGGTGGACCCGATCTGCGCGCTGCAGGCGGCGATGGACGGCTTCCAGGTGGCGCGGCTCGACGACCTGGTCGGCGAGGCGGACTTCGTCATCACCACCACCGGCAACAAGGACGTCGTGGGCACCCGGCACATGCTCGCGCTCAAGGACAAGGCCGTCGTCGGCAACATCGGGCACTTCGACAACGAGATCGACATGGCGGGGCTCGCAGCGGTGCCGGGCGTCGTCAAGACGGAGATCAAGCCGCAGGTGCACGAGTGGACCATCCCCGCCGGCGTCGGGCCGGACGGCGCCGAGCGCCCCGAGCGGTCGATCATCGTGCTGTCGGAGGGCCGCCTGCTCAACCTCGGCAACGCGACGGGGCACCCGTCGTTCGTCATGTCGAACTCGTTCGCCAACCAGGTGATCGGCCAGCTGGAGCTGTTCGCCGACATGGCGCGCCCGGCCGACGAGCGGCAGTACGAGCGCCAGGTGTACCGCCTGCCCAAGGTGCTCGACGAGAAGGTCGCGCGCCTGCACCTCGACGCCCTCGGCGTGCGGCTCACCGAGCTGAGCAAGGACCAGGCCGACTACATCGGCGTGCCCGTCGAGGGCCCGTACAAGGCGGACCACTACCGCTACTGACGAGGTAGTGCCCTTCTCGCCGAGGTAGTGGTCCGGTCCACCACCTCGGCGAGACCCTGAACCACCTCGGGGCGGGGGACAGCCCCCGCGACGAGGGTGGAGAGCCGGGTACCGGCACGACGTCGCAGGCGGGAGCCTGGAAGCATGACCCGCATGACGCCTGTCGACGGCCACGCGCCGCCGTTCCTGCTCGCCCCGTTCGACCGCCGGACGTGGCGCGCCTACGGCTTCCTGTGGCTCGCGCTGCTGCTGGCGCCGTTCGCGCTCGCGTACTCGCTGTTCACCGTGGTGTTCATGGCGGGCGTCGCGGTGACCGTGGTGGGACTGTTCGTCGCGGGCGGGGTGCTGCTCGGGGCGCGCGGGTGGGGCTCGATGTACCGGCGGATGGCGGTGCGGTTCCTCGGCGTCGAGATCGCGGAGCCGGCGCCGCGCACGCCGCGCAAGGGGTTCTGGCGGCGCCTCGGCGGGATGCTCGGCGACGCGACGGCGTGGCGGGCGCTGCTGTACATGGTCGTGACGTTCCCGCTCGCGCTCGTGGGCTTCGTCGTGAGCACGGTGTTCCTGGCCGTGGCGCTCGGCAGCATGACGCACTGGTTCTGGTCGCGATGGCTGCCGCTGCAGCAGGCGTCGGACGGCACCTGGCACCGCGGGGCGTCGTTCGGCACCGACTGGTTCGTCGACACCCCGGCCCGCCAGCTGCTGCTCGTCGCCGCCGGGGTGATCCTGTTCTACCTCTGGCCGCAGGTGCAGCTGCTGTTCGTGGGCCTGTTCCGCCTGCTCGCGGTCGGCCTGCTCAGCCCCACGCGCGCCAGCCTCCGGGTGGCGTACGCCGAGCGGGCCCGGGCGGTGACGGTGGAGGACGCCGACGCGCGCCTGCGCCGCATCGAGCGCGACCTGCACGACGGGACGCAGGCGCACCTCGTGGCCGTGGCGATGCAGATCGGTGAGGCGCGCGAGCTGCTGCGCGACGGTGCGGGCAGCGACCGCGGCATCGACTCCGCCGAGCTCGCCGCCGTCCTGGAGACGGCGCACACCAGCACCAAGGACACGCTGGCCGAGCTGCGTGAGCTGGCCCGCGGCATCCGCCCCCCGGCCCTGGACGCGGGCCTTGCCGTCGCGCTCGAGACGCTCGCCGCCCGCGCCGCCCTGCCGGTCCGCGTGCACGCCGTCGGGCTCGACGGTGCCGACCTGCCGCCCAGCGTCACCGCGATCTCCTACTTCGCCGTCGCGGAGCTCGTCGCCAACGCGACGAAGCACGCGCGGGCCACGGGGGTGGACGTGGTCGCCGGGGTGGAGCCGGTCTCGGACGCGGCCACCGGTGCGGCGGTCCGCGCGCTCGTCCTGCGCGTGCGCGACGACGGCGTGGGCGGCGCGGCGGTCCGGGCGCCGGACGCCTCGGGGCGCGGCAGCGGCCTGGCCGGGCTCACCGACCGCCTCTCCGGCGTCGACGGCACGCTCCGGGTGGTCAGCCCCGCCGGAGGGCCTACGGTGATCACCGTGACCATCCCGCTGCCGGCGCCCGACGCTCGCCCATGACGACGACCGACACTCCGACGGCCCCCGGGACCGGCCTGCGCGTCGTCGTCGCCGAGGACTCCGCGATCCTGCGCGACGGACTCGTCGCGCTGCTGTCCCGCCGCGGGCACGACGTCGTCGCGGCCGTGCCCGACGGCGACGCCCTGGTCCGCGAGGTCACGTCGCTCGCCGCCGCAGGGGCGCTGCCCGACGTGCTGGTCGCCGACATCCGCATGCCCCCGTCGCACACCGACGAAGGGCTGCGGGCCGCCGAGACGCTGCGCGCGGCGCACCCGGGGCTGCCGGTACTGGTCTTCTCCCAGTGGGTCGAGACGCGGTACGCGTCGCGCCTGCTCGAGGGGGACCCGCGTGGCGTCGGGTACCTGCTCAAGGACCGCGTGGCCGACGTGGGGGACTTCGTCGCCGCGCTGGGTCGCGTGGCCGCGGGCGAGACCGTGCTGGACCCGGAGGTGGTGCGCCAGCTCATGGGCGCGCACCGCTCGCCGGAGGACGGCGTGTCCCGCCTCACGCCGCGCGAGAAGGAGGTGCTCGAGCTCATGGCGCAGGGCCGCTCCAACGGCGCCATCGCCGAGCAGCTGTACCTGTCGTACGGGGCGGTCGAGAAGAACGTGGCATCGATCTTCACCAAGCTCGACCTGCCGCAGGACTCCGCCGACCACCGGCGGGTGCGCGCCGTCCTGCGGTACCTGGGCGTCGACGCCTGACCCCTGGCGCCCGACCCCGGAGGGTCGCCCGGGGGATGACCCCCGGAACGAGCCGGGGGATGCGGCGGACGGCGGCGGAGGTCAGGCCCATTCCGGGTGACGCCGCTGGTCACGAGGCTGGAACCGTCCAGCCCGAACAGCCTCAGGAGCCACCGTGGCCGTCATCGACGCCCCCGCCCCACCCGTCCGGCGCGCCCCCTCGCCCGCTGTCGCCCGCCCACCCGTCGCGCGCCCCGGACCGGTAGCGCCCGCCGCGAACGGGCCCCGCTCCGCGCGCGACCCGTTCGTCGACGTGGTGCGGGCGGTCGGCACCGTCGGCGTGGTGCTGCTGCACTGGCTGATGGCGGAGGCGTCCTGGGACGGCCGCACCCTGCTCGTCGGCAACGCGCTCGGGCACGGCGCGGGCTGGCTCGTGACGTGGCTGCAGCCGCTGGCCCTGCTGTTCTTCGCGGCCGGGGCGTCCGCCGGCTACCAGGGCGGCGCGGTGGCCGCGGGCGGGCGGAGGTGGGCCGGCGTCGTCGGCTCGCGGCTACGTGCCGTCGTGCGGCCCGTCCTGGCGTTCGCGGGGGCCTGGGTCCTCGCGGTGGCGGGGCTCCTCGCCCTCGGGGTGCCCGACGGCGCGGTGTGGCGGATGGTGCGGATGGCGCCGCAGCTGCTGTGGTTCCTGGCGGTGTGGGTGGTGCTCATGGCGCTGACGCCGCTGCTCCGTGCGGCATGGCAGCGCTGGCGCTGGGGCGCCCTCGGCGTCGCGGTGGCGCTGCCCCTGGCCCTGGACGCGCTGCGGTTCGGGCTCCCGGGCGAGGCGACCGGCACGCTGTCCTGGGCCACCGTGGTCCTCGCGTGGGCGGCCCCGTACCTCGCGGGGGTCGCCTACGCCGCCCGGCGGAGCGCCCCGCACCGCCCGGCGACCGAGCACGCGGGCGGCCGGACGGCCCGTCTGCTGCTCGCGGTCGGCGCGGCGACGGCCGTCGCCGCGACGGCGGTGCTGGTGGCGCTCGGCCCCTACCCGCCGAGCCTGATCGGGATGCCCGGCGACGAGATCTCCAACCTGGGCCCGCCGACGGCGCCGGTCGTCGCGCACGCGATGGCGCAGGTCTGCCTGGTGCTGCTGTTCCGGGCCGCCCTGGTGCGTCGGGCGGCCACCTGCACGGGTCGGCAGGTCGTCGGGGCCCTCGCGCGCCGGTCGATGACCGTCTACCTGTGGCACCTCACGGCGATGTTCGCCGTCGTCGGAGCGGCGCTGCTCGGCCTCGGCCAGGAGCTTCCCGCCGCGTGGAGCGCCGACTGGTGGGCGTCCCGACCCGTGTGGTTCGCGGCGTTCGTCCTGGTGCTGCTCGGGCTGGTCCGGGTGTTCGGCCGGTTCGAGGACCGTCGCCCCACGAGCTGACGCCGCGGGTCAGCGGGGCGGGTCGGGGATCGCGTAGGGCAGGCGGTGCAGGGTCACGGCGCGCGCCTCGGCCCGCTCCTGCTCGACCCGCCCGCGCTCCAGCTCGCGGTCGCGGCGCTCGTGCAGGACGGCGTGCAGGAACGCCTCCGCCGGTGTGCCCGGCGGCGGGCCGGGGGCGACGAACGGCTCGATGCGGCCCGCGAGCTCGTCGGCCAGCCCTGCCCGCGACGCCGGGGCGAGGCGGGGTGCCCGGTCGAGGAACTGCCGGGCGGCGAGCGCCACGCCGTCGGGGAGGCGTCTGATGTCGGCGGTGCGCGCCCAGCCCGCGAGCTCCGGCGGCATCGCGAGGGGGACCGACCAGCCGCGGCCGCCCCGCACGCGGATCACGTAGGTCCCCGCGAGCAGGTCGCCGAGCCGCTTGCCGCGGGAGTTGGACAGCGACGTCACGAGCGCCACGCTGCCGAACGTCAGCCAGAGCTCGCCCACGCCCACCAGGGCGCGCACGAAGGCGTGCCGGAAGCGCACCGGGCCGCCGTCGTCGCGCACCACCCGCAGGCCGGTCACCAGCTTGCCGAGGGAGCGACCGCGGGACAGCGTCTCGACCGTCACCGGCACCACGACCATCACCAGCACCGCCGCGACCACCGACGCGACGGCGGCCCACTGCTCGTCGAAGGCGACGTCCTGCATCGCCACGACCACGAGCAGCGCGATCCCGACCAGCGCGAGCGCCGCCAGGTCCAGCAGCGCCGCCAGCGCGCGGCTGACGAACGACGCCGGGCGCGCGTCGAGCACCACGCCCTCGCCGATGACGATCCCGTCGTGCATGTGCATCCCCCGCTCGTGCGACGTGTCCCGTGTGGAAGGCTAGCGGCCGTGGACCTCGACGCCTTCACCGCCGTGCACAGCCCGCAGTGGGACCGGCTCAAGCAGCTCACCCGCAAGCGTCGGCTGGACGGCGCGGAGGCCGACGAGCTCGTGCGGCTCTACCAGGCGGTGGCCACCCACCTGTCCACGGTGCGGTCCGCGGCCCCGGACCCGGTGCTCGTCACGAAGCTCTCCGACCTGCTCAGCCGCGCCCGGGTGCGGGTGGCGGGCACGCACGAGCCGGCCTGGTCCGACGTCGTGCGGTTCGTCGTGGTGACGATCCCCGCCGCGCTGTACCGGGTGCGCTGGTGGACGCTCGGCGTCGTCGTGGTGTGCCTCGCCCTCGCGGTCGTGGCCGGCCACCGCGTCGCGGCCGACCCGGACGTCCTCGCCCAGATGGGCACGCCGGCGG
Source organism: Isoptericola peretonis (assembly GCA_023241745.1). Lineage (GTDB taxonomy): Bacteria > Actinomycetota > Actinomycetes > Actinomycetales > Cellulomonadaceae > Isoptericola > Isoptericola peretonis. The sequence continues at coordinate 460,210 of JALQCY010000004.1, forward strand.
AACGCGAGGCGTACGTGAACGACGCGTTCGCGTCGTACTACGACCCGGGGGCGTCGTTCGCCGCCATGGTGTGGACCAACAACGCCTGGATCGCCGCGCAGTGCGTCGGGCTCGGCATCACCGGCGTGTGGCCGGCGTTCGTGCTGATCCAGAACGCCGTGTCCGTCGGTGCCACGGGCGGCATGATGGCGGCGTACGGCGAGCTCGACCTCTTCCTGCAGCTCATCGCCCCGCACGGCCTCCTCGAGCTCACCGCCGTCTTCGTGGCCGGTGCCGCCGGCCTCAAGCTGTTCTGGACGGCGGTGTCGCCCGGTCCGCGGCCGCGCACCGTCGCGCTGGCCCAGGAGGGGCGCGCGCTCGTGACGGTCGCCATCGGGCTCGCCGGGGCCCTGGCCGTCTCCGGGCTCGTCGAGGGCTTCGTCACGGGCTCCACGCTGCCGTGGTGGCTGAAGATCGCCGTCGGAGCCCTGGCCCTCGCCGCGTTCTGGGTGTACGTCGTCGTGCTGGGGCGTCGCGCCACCGAGGCGGGCCTCACCGGCGACCTCGACGCCGACCGCGCCGGCGAGGTCGTGCCGACCGTCGGCTGACCGGCGCCTGCTCGGCACGGCCCGGGTCAGAGCCGTCCGGCGGCCTTGAGCGCCAGGTACGTGTCGGCCAGGCGGGGGGCGAGGTCGTCGGGCAGCGCCTCGACGACCTCGGCGCCGTGCCGGCGCAGCACGGCCGAGACGGCGGCACGCTCCAGGTCGGCGCGCGCGGCCGCCGCGGCGTCGTAGACGGCGGACGACGACAGCCGGTCGGCGCGCAGCCGTGCCGAGTCGGCGTCACCCACCGCGGCGACGACCACCTGGTGCGTTCCCGAGAGCCGGTCGATCACCGGCAGCAGCCCGGTCTCGACCGCCGCCGGGTCGAGCGCCGTGAGCAGCACGACCAGAGACCGCTGCGACACGCGCTGGCGCACCTGGCCGACGAGGCCGGGCCAGTCCGTCTCCAGCAGCGCGGGCCTCACGGTCGCGAGCGACTCGGCGAGCGAGGGCAGCAGCCGCGGGCCCGACGCCCCGGCTACGCGGGCGCGCAGCCCGCGGTCGTAGGCGAGCACCTGGATCCGGTCGCCGGCGCGGTCGGCGAGCGCGGCGAGCAGCAGCGCCGCCTCGATGCTCGCCTCGAGCCGTGTGCCCCCGAGAGCCGACGACGGCTCGTCGGAGCCGTCCGTCGTCGCCGTCCCGGCATCGGTGCCGATGCGCGCCGCGGACGTGCGGCCGGTGTCGAGCACGATCACCACGCGGCGGTCGCGCTCGGGGCGCCACGTGCGCACGACGACGTCCCCCCGTCGGGCGGTGGCGCGCCAGTCGATCGAGCGGACGTCGTCGCCCACCACGTACTCCCGCAGCGAGTCGAACTCGGTGCCCTCGCCGCGCACCTGCACCGCGGCCCGGCCGTCCATCTCCCGCAGCCGCGCCAGGCGCGACGGCAGGTGCCGGCGGCTCGAGAACTCGGGCAGGACGCGCAGGCGGCCCGGCACGGGCACGGACGCCTGACGGGCGGCGACGCGCAGCGGCCCGTACGACCGGATCGTGACCGGCCCGGCCACGGCGTCGCCCCGGCGGGCGGGGCGCAACGGCGTGCGCACGCGCGTGGACTCGCCGGGCGGCAGGTCGACGTCGTGCCGGGCGGAGCGGGCCACCAACGGCTCGCCGGCCGCCGCTCCGTCGGTGCGCACCACGGCGTCGGGCACGAGGGACGGCGGCCACGCGTCGCGGACCACGGCCCGCAGCCGGCGTCGCCCCGTGTGGGTGAGCACCAGCTCCGAGCGGGTGCTCACCCCGAGCCGCACCGCCCGGGGCGTGCGCCGCTGGATCGCGACGGCGCGCGGGGACGCGGCGAGGGCGACGTCGAGGGCGCAGACCGCCGCCACCACCAGCGCCCACACCACGACCGTCCCCGGCACGGGGAACAGGACCACCGGGACCACCCCGAGCGCCGCCAGGACGACGGCGCGCCACGTCAGCGCCATGTCGGTCCGCCGCTCAGCGGGGGACGGGCACGGTCGCGAGCACGGTGGTCAGCACGCTCTCGGCCGTGACCCCCTCGAGCTCCGCCTCGGGGCGCAGCTGGACGCGGTGCCGCAGGGTGGGGTGCGCCAGCGCCTTCACGTCGTCGGGCGTGACGTACGCGCGGCCCGACAGCCAGGCCCAGGCGCGCGACGTCGCCAGCAGGGCCGTGGCGCCGCGAGGGGACACGCCGAGCGACAGCGAGGGGGAGCGGCGGGTGGCGCGGCACAGGTCGACGGCGTAGCCGAGCACCTCGGGCGCCACCTGGACCTGGCGCACCTCGGCGCGCGCGGCCGCGAGCTGCTGCGGTCCGGCGACGGGGCGCACGCCCGCGGCGGCCAGGTCGCGCGGGTCGAACCCCGCGGCGTGGCGGGCCAGCACCTCGATCTCGTGGTCGCGCTCCGGGACGGGCAGCACCACCTTGAGGAGGAAGCGGTCGAGCTGCGCCTCCGGCAGCGGGTACGTGCCCTCGTGCTCCACCGGGTTCTGGGTGGCGATGACGACGAAGGGTTCCGGCAGCGGGCGCGGCGTGCCGTCCACGGAGACCTGTCGCTCCTCCATCGCCTCGAGCAGCGAGGCCTGGGTCTTCGGGGGCGTCCGGTTGATCTCGTCCGCGAGCAGGAGGTTCGTGAAGACCGGCCCCTCCCGGAACGAGAACTCGGCGGTGCGCGCGTCGTAGACCAGCGAGCCGGTGACGTCGCCGGGCATGAGGTCGGGGGTGAACTGGACGCGCTTGGTGGACAGGTCGAGCGACGCGCCGAGGGCCCGCACTAACAGCGTCTTGGCGACGCCGGGCACGCCCTCGAGCAGCACGTGGCCCGAGCACAGCAGCGCGATGAGCAGGCTCGTCACCGCCGAGTCCTGGCCCACCACGGCCCGGCCGACCTCGGTGCGCACGCCCGCGAGCGCGGCACGCAGCTCGACCGACGGGGTCGTGGTGCCGGCCGGCTCGACCGACGGGGCCGTCGTCTCGGCCGGCGGAGGTGCGGGCGGGTCGGCAGGCTCGGCCGGCGGCATGGCCTGCGGGTTGTCGTCGGGGGTCGTCACGATCGGTGGACCTCGCTCTCCAGGGTGTCGAGCCGGCGCGCGAGCTCGGTCAGCGCGTCGTCGTCAGGGGGTGGGGGGCCGTACAGCAGGTCGGCCACGTCGTGGGCGGTGCGCCCGGTGGCGCGGGAGACGGCGTCGGTGAGCGCCGTCGGGTCGGCGGACCCGGGGACCCCCAGCCGGCGCGCGACCACCTCGGCGGTGGCGGCACGCAGGCCGGCGGCGGCGTGACCGCGCGACCGCGCCCGGCGGTAGAGGCGGCCGCGGCCCCGGGTGGTCTCGGTGGCGCGGACGACCACGGGCAGCTCCTCGGCGACCAGCGGGCCGAGCCGGCGCGCCCGCCACACGGCGGCGACGAGCACGACGAGCAGCGCCCACAGCCCCACCACGCCGGCCCAGGGAGGCAGCAGGCCGGTGGCGGGCGGGGACGCCTCGTCCGTCGTCGCGGTGACGTCCAGCGGGTCGGGCACCAGCCACACGAGCTTCTCGTGCGTGCCGAGCAGGCCCAGCGCGAGCGCGGCGTTCCCGTCGGCCAGCACGGTGTCGTTGCGGACGAGGGTGGCGTCGTCGACGGCGGTCACCGTCCGTGGCCCGTCGGAGGACTGCAGCGCGACCTGCGCCAGCGCGGCCCCGCCGTCCACGGTCCAGCAGAGGGTGGTGTCCCCCGACGGGGCAGGCCCCGCCTGCAGCCCGGGGGCCAGCCGCACGGGCCCCGCGGCCCGGGCGACCGGCAGGTCGCACCCCGGCGGGATCGGTCCGTCGGGTGCGTCGGCCGCAGGCCCGCGGCTCACGGCGTCGCCGGTCGCCTCGCGCACGAGGTCGTCCGCGGCGCCCAGCAGCACCAGGTCGGCGTCCACGCCGGCGAGGGCGTCCACCTGCTCGGGCAGCAGCATCGTCGCCGGCGTCACCACCAGCGTGGTGCCGGGTCCGGCGGCCGCGACGGCGTCCGCGACGTGCGTGACGTGCTCGACCTCGACCCCCTCCTGTCCGAGCACCTCGGCGACCGCGCGGGCGCCGTTCGGCTGGGCGTTGTCGGGGGCGTACGGCGTGGTGGACGTGGCGGGGCGCATCACGGCGAGCACGGCCACGACGAGCGCGAGGAAACCCAGCACGAGCAGCGTCCAGCGCACCCGTCGCCAGCGGTCCGCGGCCCGGCCCCGCGCCGTGGTGCCGTCGCCGGTCACGACGGCCGACGTCATCGCCTCGGGCGAGCCGAGGAGTCCCGCGGAGGCATCGGACCGGACGCCCGGTGGCGTGCCGACGCTCATGCGGACACCTCGCTCTCCGCCGGCGGCGACACCCCGGGCGCGGGGCGCAGGTCGCGGACCCGCGCGTCGAGGTCGCGCAGGAAGCCGTCGTCCTCGGGGCGCGCCGGCAGGGTGCCGTAGCAGACGTCGTCGAACAGCCCCGCCGCGCGGTGCAGCTCGTCGGCGACGGCGGGCAGCCGGGCTGCCGCGTCGTGCGCCGCCTCCTGCGCCGTGCGGCCGGGCCTTTCGTCCAGCACGACGCGCTCCTCCAGGGACCGCACCAGCGCGCGGAAGCGGTCGAGCACCGCGGCGGACCAGTCGCCTCGGGCGGCGGCCGCGTCAGCGGCGGCCCGGAGCTCGTCGGCGGAGCGCTCGTCGTCGCCGAGGACGACGACGGAGGCACGGCGGCGACGGGTCAGCCGGACGGGGCCCGCCACCCACCAGGCCACCGCGGCGACCACGACCGCGACCACCACGAGGACGAACGCGAGCGGGAACCGCCCCTCGCCGAGCGACAAGCCGTCGAAGAGGTCGCCGATCCACTGCAGCAGGCGCTCGAGCAGCGACGGCGCCGTCGAGTACTCGGGCTGCGACAGCTCCTCCAGCAGCCAGCGGTGCGCCGTCTCCCGGTCCGGGTCCACGGGCACGCCGACGGGCAGGGCCGTCAGGGCCTCGTGCACCATCGACGTGCCGGTCACGTGAGCATGCCGGGCGGCGGACCGGGCCGGGACCCGGGCTGCCCGCCGTCCGGCGCCTGCGCCGCGGCGGCGAGCTGCACGTCGAGGCCCTCGCGGCGCATCCGGACGTCGATGTAGAGCAGGGCGACGACGGACGCCATGAAGATCGTGGTGATCGCGGCGGAGATCACCGAGGACAGCACGCTCGCGACGATCGTCGTCGTGCTGAACGCCTCCAGGCTGCCGCTGCCCCCGCCGATGATTCCGGCGACGAGGCTGATCGGGATGGTGATGATGTAGGAGGCGATGCTCACGATGATCATGGCGAGCAGGTAGATGCCGAACAGGCGCCAGAAGGAGCCGCGGGTGAGGCGCCAGGTGCGGGCGACCGTGCCGCCCAGGCCCCGTCCCTCGAGCGCGAGCGCCGGCGCGACGAGCCCGATCCGGACGCCGAGCCACACGACCAGCACCACGAACGCGACGCTCAGCACCACACCGAGGGCCAGCGCCGCCCCGGGGGACTGCTCGCCGACGAGGGCGACGAGCAGCACGAGCCCGAAGAACCAGCCGAACGTCACGACGAGGCTGCCGAGGGCGCGCAGCAGCGCCCAGCCGATGAGCACGCCGACGCGCCCGCGCAGCCGCGCCCAGACCTCGCCGAGGGTCAGCTTGCGGCCGATGACCGACTGGCTCACCGACACGGTGAGGATGCCCTCCACCACCGGCTGGGCGAGCAGCATCGTCAGCCCGATGCCCAGGCTGGACGCGATCGTCTGGGCGAAGAGGTTGTCGAACCCGAGCTCCGCGAACTCCGGGTCGATCTCTCCGAGCTCCGCGAACGACGACGTGAGGGACGGCACCAGCAGCTGCGCCACGAGCACGCCGAGGACGGTCGCGACGAGCAGCACCAGCGTCGCGGCGCCGAGCATGACCTTGGGGTTGTGCCGGATCGCGGTGAAGGCGCCGTCGTAGATCTCGCCGAGCGACAGCGGCCGCAGCGGCACGATGCCCGGCTTCGCGGCCGCCGGGCCGTACGGCCCCGGTCCGCCGGCGGGTGCCGGTCCGTACTGACCCTGCCCGTACTGGTGCCCGTACTGCCCCTGGCCCTGCTGGCCCTGCTGGCCGTACTGCGGGGCCGGCGGCTGGGGGGCGCCGCCGGGCGCGCGCTGGCCGTACCGCGGCGGCTCGGGGGCGTCGCCCCAGCCGGACGGCGGCGGGGGCTGGTCGGGCGTGGTCATCGCGGCCTCCCGGGCTGCAGGGCGGTCGGGTCGTCGACGGGCGGCGTCGGCGGACGGGTCGGCGTGAGCGACCGGCGTGACGCCGGTCGCACCGACCCTAGTACGACCGGCCGCGGTCGCCCACGCGGCTCCACAGCCGGGCGTCCGCCCTGGCAGGCCCGGTGCGTGAAAGGATGCCCCCATGAAGTCTCGTGTCCTGGTGGTCGACGACGACACTGCGCTGTCCGAGATGATCGGCATCGTCCTGAAGTCCGAGGGTTTCGAACCGACGTTCTGCGCCGACGGCGACGGCGCCCTCGTCGCCTTCCGCGACGAGCAGCCCGACCTCGTGCTGCTCGACCTCATGCTGCCGGGCAAGGACGGTATCGAGGTGGCCCGCGAGATCCGCGCCGAGTCCGGCGTGCCGATCATCATGCTGACGGCCAAGACGGACACCGTCGACGTCGTGCTCGGCCTCGAGTCCGGCGCGGACGACTACGTGACGAAGCCGTTCAAGCCGAAGGAGCTCGTCGCGCGCATCCGGACCCGGCTGCGGCGCAACGACGAGCCCGGCCCCGAGCGCCTGCGCGTGGGCGACGTCGAGATCGACGTCACCGGTCACAACGTGGTGCGCGACGGCGAGCGCATCAGCCTGACCCCGCTCGAGTTCGACCTGCTCGTGGCCCTCGCCCGCAAGCCCTGGCAGGTCTTCACCCGCGAGGTGCTGCTGGAGAAGGTGTGGGGGTACCGGCACAGCGCCGACACCCGCCTGGTCAACGTGCACGTGCAGCGGCTGCGCTCGAAGGTGGAGCGCGACCCGGAGAACCCCACGGTCGTCCTGACCGTGCGGGGCGTGGGCTACAAGGCCGGTGCTCCGCGCTGAGCCCGCCGCGCGCCGCGTCCGCCGGACGTGGCGCCGGTGGCGCGCCTGGGCCGTCTCGCGGACGCGGTACCTGGTCCGGCGATGGCGCTCCTCCCTGCAGCTGCGGGTGGTGACGTCGGCCCTCGCGCTCGGCATCGTCGCGGTGGCGCTGCTGGGCCTGTACCTGTCGGTCTCGATCCGCGACGGCCTCTTCGAGCAGCGGGTGGACCGCATCGAGCGGGAGAACGCGTCGATCACCGAACAGGTCCGCGGCGCCTTCGACATCTCGCCCGCCACCTCGACCTCCGACCTGCAGCTCCTGCTGGCGCAGATGGTGCGCACCCTGGCGTCCAGCGCGTCGAGCGCGCAGGACTTCCTGCTGCTCAACGCGCCCGACCAGCCCCAGCGGCTGGCGGACACGGGCACGCAGCCGGGGCTCACGGACGTCATCAGCGACGACCTGCGCGAGGCCACCCGCGCCACCGACGGCCAGGTGCTGCAGTCGGTGCAGATCCCCGCGGAGTACACCGAGTCCGAGGCGCCGGAACCGGGCGTCGTCGTCGGCTCCACCGTCCAGGTGCCGTCGATCGGCACCTACGAGCTGTACTCGATCTACTCGCTCCAGGCCGAGCAGGAGACCCTCTCCTTCGTGCAGCGCACCCTCGCGATCGGGGCTCTGGCGATCCTCGCGCTGATCGGCGTGCTCACGTGGGTCGTCACCCGGCAGACCGTCTCGCCCGTGCGCCGCGCCGCGACGGTCGCCTCCCGGCTCGCGGACGGGCACCTCGACGAGCGGCTGCCCGAGGCGAAGGGCCAGGACGAGATGGCGACCCTGACGCGCACGTTCAACGAGATGGCCGCCAACCTCGAGGACCAGATCGCGCGGATGGAGGAGCTCTCCGCGGCCCAGCGCCGCTTCGTCTCCGACGTCTCGCACGAGCTGCGCACCCCGCTGACCACGATCCGCATGGCGGGGGAGGTCATCCACGCCTCCCGCGACGACCTCGACCCGGCCGCGCGGCGGTCCGCGGAGCTGCTGTACGCCCAGCTCGACCGGTTCGAGGTGCTGCTCACCGACCTGCTGGAGATCAGCCGGTTCGACGCCGGCGCGGCGGTGCTCGACGTCGAGCAGCGGGACGTGCGCGACATCGTCGCCACCGTGGCCGACACGTCGATGCCCCTCGCCGAGAGCAAGGACGTGTTCCTCTCGGTCACCCTGCCCGACGAGCCCGCGACGGCGGACGTCGACCCCCGGCGCGTGGAGCGGGTCGTGCGCAACCTCGTGGTGAACGCCCTCGAGCACGCCGAGGGCAGGCCGGTCGAGGTGACGGTCGGCCTCGACACGGACGCCGTCGCCGTCGTCGTGCGCGACCACGGCGTGGGTCTCGCGCCGGACCAGCTGCAGCGCGTCTTCCACCGCTTCTGGCGCGCCGACCCGGCGCGCGCACGCACCACGGGCGGCACCGGGCTCGGTCTCGCCATCTCGCTCGAGGACGCCCGGCTGCACGCGGGGTGGCTCGAGGCCTGGGGGCGCCCCGGCGAGGGCGCGAGCTTCCGGCTCACGCTGCCGCGCCGCGCCGGGATCCGGCTGCAGCGCTCCCCGCTGCCAATCGAAGGGCCGTCGAAGGGCGTGACGGCGCCGCCGACGGGGCAGCTCCCGGTGGTGAACCCGCCGACCGGCCCCACGCCCACCGCGATCCCCGAGCTGGGTGTGGTCGACGTCGACGGCGTGGACATCGTCCACGCTCCTGTCGCACCCGCCCGTCCGGACGCCGACGAGGAGGCACGATGACGAGGGGGCCCCGCCGCCGCCCGGCGGCCGCGCTGCTCGCGGCGGCGCTCGTGCTCGTCGCGACCGTCGCGTGCGCCCGCATCCCCACGGACGGCGCGGTGCGGGACGGCGACACCGAGCTGGAGAACGTCAGCGAGATCGGCTACATCCCGACCGGTCCGGCCGCGGGGGCGAGCCCGGACCAGATCGTGCAGGGCTTCCTCGGCGTCGCGCAGCTGGGCCCCACGTCGACGTCGGCCTTCACCGTCGCCCAGGAGTTCCTCACCCCCGAGGCGTGGGAAGGATGGGACCGGTACGCCCGCGTGCTCGTGCTGGAGGAGGACCCGCAGGTCGAGCTGGAGGACATCCCCGCCGACGCGACCGAGGCCACCGTCACGGCGACCGTCCGGGTGGTTGCGACGCTCGACGAGCGGGGCATGTACACCGAGGCACCGAAGCCGTCGGAGCAGGTCGTGCCCTTCCGCCTGACCCGTGAGGCGGGCGGGGAGTGGCGGGTCGCGCAGCTCGAGGACGGACTCATGCTGCCGACGGCGTTCTTCGGCCAGGCGTTCCACCCGACGACGCTCTACTTCCCGACGCCCGACCTGACCTGGTGGGTGCCCGACCTGCGCTGGTTCCCGCGCCAGACCTGGCGGACGGACGCGACCAGCGAGATCCTCGCGGGCCCGCCCGACTGGCTCGAGGACTCGACGACCACCGTCATCCCGGAGGGCACGTCGCTCGCGATCGACGCCGTGACGGTCACGGACGACGGCACCATCGACGTCAGCCTCACCACCACGATCGCGCAGGCCAGCGCGGAAAAGCGCTCGCTCGCCGTCGCGCAGCTGCAGGCGACGCTGGCCGAGGGGGAGGGGCGCACCGTCGTCCTCTCGGACGGGAACACGCCCTTGACGACGGCGGGCACCGACGCGCTGTCGGTGCCCCGGACGTCGGGCGACGCGCTCGCGGTCACGGGCGGCCGCGTCGTGCGTGTCCAGGGGGGCGAGCTGGCGGAGCCGGACGTCCCGCTGCCGCTCGCCGGGCTCGACCCGACGGCGCTGGCGACGGGGCCCGGTGACGAGCCCGTCGTCGTGCGCGACGGGCAGGAGCGGGTCGTCCGCGTCTCCGGCGAGGGCGCCCCCGCCGTGCTCATCTCGGGCACCCGGCTCGTGCCCCCGTCGGTCGACCGGTTCGACGGCGTGTGGAGCGCACAGGGGAGCCAGCTCTTCGTGGCGCTCGCCTCCGGCGACGTCATCTCGCTGGACGTCGACTGGCTGTCCTCGCGCACGATCCGCTCGGTGCGGGTGTCCCCGGAGGGCGCGCGCATCGCGGTCGTGAGCTCCGGTCCCAGCGGCCGCCTCGTGCACGTGGCGGGCGTGGTCCGCGACGCCGAGAACGTCCCGACCGGGCTGTCCGCACCCGTGCAGGTCGGCGCGTCCGTGCGGCAGGTGACGCAGGCGGTGTGGCAGGACCAGACGGTCCTCGCGCTGCTGGGCAACGAGGCGGACGGCGACGGCGCGGTCTTCCTCGCCGGCGTGGGCGGACTCGCCGGTCAGGGTGGGCTCTCGCGGACGGTCGCCGGCGTGACCGACCCGCGCTGGGTGACGGCGTCGGTCGGTACGGGCGCGATGCTCGCGGTGGACGGCGGCGCCACCCTCTACTCACGGCAGAGCTCCGCGCTGTGGTCGATGGTGTCGGAGGACGTGGACCTGGTGGCCTACCCCGGCTGACCCCGACGACCCGGCTGAGGACGGCGCGCGACGCCTGGTCCGCGGGGGCCTGCCCCCAGGACGCCGGCGCCCTCAGGTGCTGTGGAGGGGACGACCAGCAGGGGCACGGCGCGCGACGCTGGCCCATGTGAACGAGGACATGACCGACAGGGCTCGACGCCGTGCGACGGGACCCGCCGCGGCAGGGCTCCGCTGGTCGCGCGAGCTGGCACGCCTGGTCGTGCCGGTGGCGTGCCCGGGCTGCGGCGCACCCGACCTTCGCTGGTGCGCGGCCTGCCGCGACCTGCTCGGGCGTCCGCCGGCCCGGGTCGAGGCCGCGGCCCCGCGGTTGGACCGCCTCGACGACGTCGCCGCCCTGCCGGTGTGGGCGCTGGCCGCGTACAGCGGGCCGGTGCGCGAGCTGGTCGTCGCGTGGAAGGACCGCGGCCGCACCGACCTCGACCGGCTTCTCGCGCCACGCCTGCGCGCGGCCGCCCGTGGGTTGGCCGGCCGGCTGCGACAGGCCGGCGCCGGCCGGACGCTGCTGGTCGTCGGCGCCCCGTCGACGGCCGCGTCGCGCCGAGCCCGCGGCCGCGACCACGTGGGCGTGCTCGCCCGCGCCGCCGCGGCCGGTCTGGGCGACGCCGGGGCGGCTGCCGACGTCGTGCCGGCGCTGGTCCGCCGCGGCGGCGGCCGCGACCAGGTCGGGCTCGGGGCCCGCGCCCGCGGGCGCAACCTCACCCGCGCCCTGACCGTGCGCCGTCCGGCGCTCGAACGGTCCGGCGATCACCGCCCCGCCGTCCTCCTGGTGGACGACGTGCTCACCACGGGAGCCACCCTCGCCGCGGCGGAACGGGCGCTCGAGGACGCCGGGGCGGACGTGGTCGCCGCGCTGGTCGTGGCCGCGACGCCGCCGCCGGGGACGGTCACGAGAACTGCGACGGATCTCCCGCCGCCCCCGGTACCCCTGCCGGCCGCGAGCGGGTTAGCCTGAGGGTTCCCACGCGGGCGGACCGCCCCCGAGACCCCGGTCCGGGACGGCCGCCCGTGCGACCCACGAGCGGTCTGGACCGAGCGTCCGGCGACCCGGGAGGTGGTGCCGAACCCGGCGCCCCCCGGGGTGCCCAGAGCGAATCGCGGGCCGTTCGAGCAATGGGCGGCCCCACGACGAAGTGGAGCAACACGATGGAGATCGTCGTCGTCGGCAGGCACACGGAGGTGGCGGACCGTTTCCGCCGTCACGTGGAGGACAAGCTGAGCAAGGTCACCCAGCTCGCACCGGCCGCCCGTCGGGTGGACGTGGAGGTGACGCGCGAGAACAACCCGAGGCTGTCCGAGGTCCGGGAGCGGGTCGAGCTCACCGTGCGCGCCAAGGGGCCCGTGATCCGCGCGGAGGCCGCGGCGGACGACCGGTTCGGCGCCCTCGACATCGCGCTGGACAAGCTCACGGAGAGGTTGCGCCGATCGCGCGACCGCCGCAAGGACCACCGCCGTCGCGCCAACGGCGTCCTCCCGTCCGTCGACGTCCGCCCCTACGACGAGGTCGCCGCGGCCGAGACCGCCGCCGAGGTCCCCGCGCCCGTCGCGCTGGCCGAGCCCGGCGACGCGGTCGAGCAGCAGCTCGGCGACTCCCCGGTGGTCATCCGCCGCAAGCTGCACCACGCGGAGGCGATGACCGTCGACGACGCGGTCTACCAGATGGAGATGGTGGGTCACGACTTCTTCCTCTTCATCGACAAGGAGACCGCGCGCCCGTCGGCCGTCTACCGCCGACGCGGCTGGACGTACGGCGTCATCGAGCTGGACTCGACGGTCGGTGGCGTGGAGCCGGTCACCGAGCTGACGTGACCTGATCCGGATCGGTCGGGCCTGTTCATGTGCAGCCCGAGCCGGTCGAGGCCTTCTCCGCGAGGACGCGTTCACGGGCGCCAGGGCGCTCTCCACTTCGGGAGGGATACGTCCCCGCGGAGAAGGCCTCGACCGGCTCTCCGCTGTCCGGGCGCGGCGCGGTTCTCGCCCGGCCGAGCCGGATCACCCCTCGTCAGCGTGTCGGTGGTGAAGGGCAGGATGTCGGGGTGGACTCCCTCTCGCTCGCGCAGGCCCGCCGCGTCGCCCTCGGGGCCCAGGGGCTGCACCGGCCTCGGCCCGGCACGACCGGTGGCGACGCCGGCGGCGTGACGATGCGGCGCGCGATGGCGACGGTGGAGCGACTCAACCTGCTGCAGATCGACTCCGTCAACGTGCTGGCGCGCGCGCACCTGATGCCGCTGTACTCGCGGCTGGGGCCCTACGACCCTGGGCTGCTGGACCGGGCGTCGGGGCGGGCGCCGCGCAGGCTCGTGGAGACGTGGGCGCACGTGGCGTCGTTCGTGCCCGCCGAGACGTACCCCCTGCTCGAGTGGCGCCGGCGCAACTACCTCGACGAGGCCTGGGGCACGATCGCCGGGGCGCCGCTGGCGCACGCCGCCGAGATGGACCACGTGCGACGGCTCGTCGCCGAGCGCGGGCCGGTGACGGCTCGCGAGATCCACGACGAGCTCGTGGCCACCGGGCGTTCCGGGCCCCGGACCCGCGAGGAGTGGGGCTGGAACTGGACCACGGCGAAGCGCTGCCTCGAGTTCCTCTTCTTCACCGGCGAGGTGATGTCGGCGGGCCGCAACTCCGCGTTCGAGCGGTGCTACGACCTGCCCGAGCGCGTGCTGCCGCCCGCCGTGCGCGCGGCCGCACCGGTCCCCGACGACGAGGCGGTGCGCCGCCTGCTCGAGCTGGGCGCACGCGCCCACGGCGTGGGGACCGTCCGCTGCTTCGCCGACTACTTCCGGCTGCGCGGCCCCTCCGTGCGGCGCGCCCGGGACGAGCTCGTCGAGGCCGGGATGCTCGAGCCGGTCGACGTGCGCGGCTGGGCCGAGCCGACCTACCGCCACCGGGAGGCGCGCGTGCCGCGGCGTGCGGAGGCCCGGACCCTGCTCAGCCCTTTCGACCCGCTCGTGTGGGAGCGGCGCCGTCTCGAGGCGCTCTTCGACGTGTACTACCGGATCGAGATCTACGTGCCCGCGCCGAAGCGGGTGCTCGGGTACTACGTGCTGCCGTTCCTCGAGGGGGACGCGATCACCGCGCTCGTCGACCTCAAGGCCGACCGGCAGGCCGGCGTGCTGCGCGTGCAGGCGGTGCACCCCACCCCGCACGCGGGCCCCGACACCGCGGCGGCGCTCGCCACGGAGCTCGACGTGCTGGCGGGATGGCTCGGCCTCGACGACACCCAGGTCGCCCCCGTCGGAGAGCTCGCGCCCGCCCTGACCGGGGTCCTGCGCGCGGCGTGAGACGACCCGCGGGCGGTCGCGCTCGTAGGATCGGCCCACCACGACGTCGGGCCCGCCCGCGTCGGCCCGGGTCCGACGAGGTCGGGAGCGCTGATGATGGCCACCGCTGTGCTGTACCTCGCGGCGGCGCTCGTGGGCGGCCTGGGCGCCACCTTCCTGCGGCTGCCGCCCCTGGTCGGGTTCCTCGCCGCGGGGTTCGCCCTCGGGGCCTCCGGCGCACCGGAGCTGCCCGGCCTGGAGACGGTCGCCGAGCTCGGTGTGGCACTGCTGCTGTTCGCCATCGGGCTGAAGCTGGACGTGCGGTCGTTGCTGCGGCCCGAGATCTGGCTGACCACCGTCGCGCACCTGGCGCTGAGCATCGCGATGGCGGTCGGCTTCCTCGGCCTGCTCGCCGTGGTCGGGCTGGGCCTGCTCGCCGACGAGTCGCTCGGGTCGCTGGCGCTGGTGGGGCTCGCCCTGTCCTTCTCCTCCACCGTGTTCGTCGTCAAGGTGCTGGAGGACCGCTCGGACACGACGGCGCTCTACGGGCGCATCGCCGTCGGCGTGCTCGTCGTGCAGGACGTCGTCGCCGTGGCGTTCCTCGCCGCCTCCACGGGCGAACCGCCCAGCCCGTGGGCGTTCGCGGTCGTGGCCCTGATCCCGGCCTCCTGGGTGCTGCGCCGGGTCTGGGACCGCGCGGGCCACGGGGAGCTGCAGGCCCTGTTCGGCGCGTTCGTCGCCCTCGTGCCCGGCTTCTGGCTGTTCGACGCGGTGGGGCTGTCCGGCGACCTGGGCGCGCTCGTCATGGGGGCGCTGCTCGCCGGGCACCCACGGGCCACCGAGCTGTCGCGCTCGCTGCTGACCGTCAAGGACCTCGCGCTCGTCGCCTTCTTCCTGCAGATCGGGCTGCACGGCATGCCGGCGCCCGTCGACGTCCTGCTCGCGGTGCTGCTCCTGCTCCTGCTGCCGCTCCAGGTGGCGGGCTACGCGCTGCTGCTGTGGCTCATGCGCCTGCGCCGCCGCACGTCGTTCCTCGTGGGCCTGGCGCTGGGCAACTTCTCCGAGTTCGGCATCATCGTCGTCGCCTTCGGCGCGACGGCGGGACTGCTCGACGAGGAGTGGACGGTCATCGTCTCGCTGGCCGTCGCCGCCAGCTTCGTCGTGTCGGCGATCGTCAACCGGCGGGGCGTGGAGCTCGCGAGCCGGCTCACCGGGCTGCTGCCGCGGCGTGACGTGGCGCGGTTGCACCCGGACGACCGCCCGGTCGACGTCGGCCGGACCGACGCCGTCGTGCTGGGCCTCGGGCGTGTGGGCTCCGCGACCTACCGGCGGCTGCGCGACGTGCACGGCCTGACGGTCATCGGGGTCGAGCACGACCGCACCCGCGTCGCGGCCCTGCGCGCCGAGGGCATCGCCGTCGTGCCCGCCGACGCCACGGACCTGGAGTTCTGGGCCCGGGTGAAACGGGCCGGACGGGTGCGACTGGCCGTGCTGGCCATGCCGTTCCACAAGGCGAACCTCATCGCGCTGGCGCGGCTGCGCGCCGCGGGCTTCACCGGCCGGGTGGCGGCGATCGCCCGGTACGACGAGGACGCCGCCGAGCTGCGACGGCACGGCGCGGACGCCGTGTACCACCTGTACGGCGCCGCCGGGGCCGAGCTCGCCGACCGCGCCGCGGCCGACCTCGCGGCAGGTCGGGGGCCGGACCACGAGTCGCTGTGAGCCGGCGTCCGGCCCGGTCAAGGCGTGAGAACGGGGCCGTTCGCCCGATCACGGCGCCGGGCGATGCACGAGGCGCCGTTCGTCCGTCGCGAACCGGTGCCGGACTTTCAGGCTCTCCGCCTAGGATGGGCCGGGTGTGACCCAGGCGACGGCGCGGACGCGAGATCCCGACCGCCCGTCGTCGCCCGCCGTCGCGCCGCACGGTCCCGGACACCCCGGGGCGCCACCGACCCTGGAGTACTGCGTGCCTGCGATCCTCGAGAAGGTCCTCCGTCTTGGCGAGGGCCGGATTGTCAAGAAGCTCAACAGCCTGGCCCAGCAGGTCAACCGGCTCGAGCCCAGCTTCGAGGAGCTGAGCGACGCCGAGCTGCACGAGGAGACGGACCGGTTCAAGGAGCGCCTCGAGCACGGCGCGACGCTCGACGAGATGCTCCCCGAGGCGTTCGCGGCGGTCCGCGAGGCCGCTCGCCGCACGCTCGGCCAGCGCCACTTCGACGTGCAGCTCATGGGCGGCGCCGCCCTGCACCTCGGCAACATCGCCGAGATGAAGACCGGTGAGGGCAAGACCCTCGTCGCCACCACGGCGGCGTACCTCAACGCCCTCGAGGGCAAGGGCGTGCACGTCGTCACCACCAACGACTTCCTCGCCAAGTACCAGGGCGAGCTGATGGGGCGCGTCTACCGCTTCCTCGGGATGACGACGGGCGTCATCCTCTCCGGGCAGGCGCCCGACGAGCGACGCAAGCAGTACGCCGCCGACATCACCTACGGCACGAACAACGAGTTCGGCTTCGACTACCTGCGCGACAACATGGCCTGGTCGCCCGACGACCTGGTGCAGCGCGGCCACCACTTCGCCATCGTCGACGAGGTGGACTCGATCCTCATCGACGAGGCCCGCACGCCGCTCATCATCTCCGGCCCGGCCTCCGGGGACGCGAACCGCTGGTACAACGAGTTCGCCAAGGTGGTGCGGCGGCTCACCCTCGACACCGACTACGAGGTGGACGAGAAGAAGAAGACCGTCGGCGTCCTCGAGCCCGGTATCGAGAAGATCGAGGACTACCTCGGCATCGACAACCTCTACGAGTCGCTGAACACCCCGCTGATCGGCTTCCTCAACAACGCCATCAAGGCCAAGGAGCTGTTCAAGCGCGACAAGGACTACGTCGTGCTCAACGGCGAGGTCATGATCGTCGACGAGCACACCGGCCGTATCCTCGCCGGCCGCCGCTACAACGAGGGCATGCACCAGGCCATCGAGGCCAAGGAGGGCGTGCAGATCAAGGCGGAGAACCAGACCCTCGCCACGATCACGCTGCAGAACTACTTCCGCCTCTACGACAAGCTCGCCGGCATGACCGGCACGGCCGAGACCGAGGCCGCCGAGTTCCAGGGCACGTACAAGCTCGGTGTGGTGCCCATCCCGACCAACCGGCCGATGATCCGCATGGACCAGGCCGATCTCGTCTACAAGAACGAGGACGGCAAGTTCAACGCGGTCGTCGAGGACATCGTCGAGCGCCACGCCAAGGGCCAGCCGGTGCTGGTCGGCACCACGAGCGTCGAGAAGTCCGAGCTGCTGTCCAGCCTGCTCAAGCGGGCGGGCGTGCCGCACAGCGTGCTCAACGCGAAGGAGCACGAGAAGGAGGCCGCCGTCGTCGCCCAGGCCGGGCGCAAGGGCGCGGTCACCGTGGCGACCAACATGGCCGGCCGCGGCACCGACATCATGCTCGGCGGCAACGCGGAGTTCCTCGCCGTCCAGGAGATGGCGCAGCGCGGGCTGGACGCCGCGGAGGACCCGGAGGAGTACGAGGCCGCGTGGCCCGAGGTCCTCGAGAAGGCCAAGGAGGCGGTCGCCTCCGAGCACGAGGAGGTCACCGAGCTCGGCGGCCTGTACGTGCTCGGCACCGAGCGGCACGAGTCGCGACGCATCGACAACCAGCTGCGCGGCCGCTCCGGCCGTCAGGGCGACCCGGGCGAGTCCCGGTTCTACCTGTCGATGCAGGACGACCTCATGCGGCTGTTCAACTCCGGCCTCGCGTCGTCGATGATGGACCGCGCCGGGTTCCCGGACGACATGCCGCTCGAGTCGAAGATGGTGACGCGCGGCATCCAGAGCGCGCAGTCGCAGGTCGAGGCGCGCAACTTCGAGATCCGCAAGAACGTCCTCAAGTACGACGACGTGCTGTCCCGCCAGCGCTCGGTCATCTACGCCGAGCGCAAGCGCGTGCTCGAGGGCGAGGACCTGCAGGAGCAGGTGCAGCACTTCCTCACGGACGTCGTCACCGCGTACGTCGAGGGCGCGACCGCCGAGGGCAACCCCGAGTCGTGGGACCTCGACGCGCTGTGGACGGCCCTGAAGTCCGTGTACCCGGTCGGCATCACCCCCGAGGACGTGGTCGAGGAGGCGGGCGGCGTCGGCCGGCTCACCCACGAGATGATCCTCGAGGAGCTGCTCTCGGACGCCCGCGTGGCGTACGAAGGACGTGAGGAGACGCTCGGCGAGGCTGCGATGCGCCAGCTCGAGCGTCGCGTCGTGCTCTCGGTGCTGGACCGCAAGTGGCGCGAGCACCTCTACGAGATGGACTACCTCAAGGAGGGCATCGGCCTGCGCGCGATGGCGCAGCGCGACCCGCTGGTCGAGTACCAGCGCGAGGGTTTCCAGCTCTTCCAGGCGATGACGGAGGCCATCAAGGAGGAGTCCGTCGGCTTCCTGTTCAACCTCGAGGTGCAGGTGCAGCAGCCCGGCGCCCCGGCCGGCGCCGGCGGTCCCGTGATCTCCGCGGCCAGCGCCGCTGCGGCCGCGCAGTCCGGGGCCGGGCAGCTGGTCTCCGGCCAGGCCGCGCCTTCCGCGCCGGCTCCCGCGGCACAGCAGGCTCCCACGGCACAGCCGACCGAGCCTGCCCTGACGGCCGAGCCCGAGGCGCCGGCCGAGCCTGCGCCGGCCGAGCCCGTGGCCCCCGTGACGCCGGCCCCGGCCGCCGCGGAGGAGGAGCCCGTGCTGCTGGCCAAGGGCCTCGACGCCCCGGCCCCGCAGCGCTTGTCGTACTCGGCCCCGAGCGAGGACGGCTCGACCACGACGACGGGCGGCGCCACGCGCCGGTCGCGTCGCGAGCTGCACGGCGAGGCGACGGCCGCCACCTCCGACGGACGGACCTTCCCGGGCACGCCCCGCAACGCCCAGTGCCCCTGTGGCTCGGGCAAGAAGTACAAGGTGTGCCACGGCATGAACGAGTGACCCGCACGCCGAGTCGCTGAGGGGCCCGCACGCAGCGCGTGCGGGCCCCTCTCCGTCTCGGCAGGCGGGTGGCTCACCCCATCTCGAGCACCGCCACGCGCCACGCGCCACGGCGTGCCTCCAGGCGGACGGCGGCGGCCCGCACCCGGCCCTCGTCGTCCAGCACCACGGTGGCCTCGGCGACGTCCTCGCCCAGGCGGACGAGGCGCACCCGCCTGACCTGGACGGGGCGGTGGTGCTCGGTGGGCCGCGGCCCGTCGTGGGCCAGGCCGATCCGGGCGCGCTCGGCGAGCTGGTCGCGCACCTGCGGAGTGACCCAGCGGGCCAGGTGAGCGGCCGGACGCTCACCGCGCAGCACCTCCACCGCGGCACGCACCACCGCGCAGCACTGCGCCGTCGGGTCCGGGAGCGGCGAAGGCGCGCTCTCCCGGAGCGGACGGACCGGGAGGTCCTCGTCCTCCTCGGCGGCTCGGCGCCGCACGCCGGGTTCGCCGACACGCACACGGCGCGGTCGTGACCCTGGCCGCGTGCTCGCCTCGGGGTAGCCCGCGGGACCCGACAGCCGCGGGGTGCCCGAGACGCGGATCGGGCGGGCGGCCGTCGCGCCTACGTCCTCCCGGGCGTCGGCCCCCGGCGCGGCACCCTCGACGTCGGCGGCAGCCTGTCGGGGCGAGGTGGGTTCCTGCGGCGCCGCCGTGGGCGCGACGTGCGCGGTGGACGTCCCTCGCGCGGTGGTGGTCGTGGTCGTCGCGGTCATGGTGCCCTCCGGTGGGTGGGTCTCGGACGTCGCGTGCCGTCAGGCGGGGACGCGCAGGATCTGGCCGGGCAGCAGGCGGTCGGGGTCGGCGCCGATGACGTCGCGGTTGACGTCGTGCCACCGGGTCACCTCGCGCAGCACCTCGGCGTCGGTGGGGTTTCCGCCGAGGTGCCGCGCCGCGAGGCCCCACAGCGTGTCGCCGCGGAGCACCACGTGGGTGGCCTCGGCGTCGGTGGTCGTCGTGCGTGCGACAGGGGAGGCATCGACCTCCTCGACGGCCGTGTCGGCGGGCTCTTCCGTGACCGGGGACGCCGGGCGCGCGTCGTCGGTGGTCGGCTGCCAGCCGAGATCGAGAACGACGGACGGCCCGGCGGCGGGCTCGGCGGGCGGGACGTCGGCGGCCAGCGCGGCGGTCGGGGCGAGGGCGAGGCCGGCGCCCACGCCCACGCCGACGGCGGAGCGGACCAGACGGCGGACGGCGGCGGGTGCGAGTCGTTCGACGGCGGCCTCGCCCGCGCGCCACCGGCGGCCGACCCGAGATGCGGCGACGCAGCCGAGGGCGAGCGCGCCGCTCACCACCAGCCACGCGGCGGCGGCAAGGCCGGCGACGAGCACGGCGAGCTCCACCCAGCGGTCGACCGTGAGTCCTGCCGCCGCAGCGGCCGTCGGCGGCGCGAGCGCGGCGGCACGCAGCAGGAGGGCGGTCCCTGCGCCGCCTGCGCCGACGGTGAGGAGGACGAGCGTGCCGATCCCGCCCGGTCGCCGGTGGGCGCCGCCGCCCCGCGCGATCCGTCCCGGCTGCGTGCTACCGCCCATCAGGTCCTCCTCGTCCCGCGCCGCTGGTCCATGACATCCTCGATGGTGCCTGTTGGTAGCGGTTGATGTCTTCTGGTGAAGGTTATTGAAGCGGACTGGTGTCGGGTCTGTCCACCCGGGCATCCTGGGTGCTTCGAGCCGCGACGAGAGGATCGTGATGACGGGCAGGGGTCCGGCAAGGTGGGAGCTGCTCTTCGCCGACCTCGAAGCGCGCTTCGAGGCGGAGGAGGTCGCCGAGCGCGAGGGGGCCGTCGCCGAGCTGACACGCGCCGAGCAGGCGTCCATCCCGTTGGTGGACCGGCTGCGGGCGGCTTCAGGCGGTGTCCTGCGGCTCGAGCTGCTCGACGGCGAGGGGCTCGAGGGGACGGTCTCGCGCGTCGCCCGCGCCTGGGTGCTCCTCGACGGGCACGGCGCCCGCGGCCGGGTGCAGCACCTGGTACCGACGAGGGCGCTCGCCACCGTCGTGGGGCTGGGGCGGTCGGCGACGCCTTCCGGTGCGATGACGGACGGGCTCGGCCTGGGTCATGTGCTGCGCGGGCTGCAGCGCGACCGGGCGCGGGTGCTGGTCCGCACCGCGGGCGGCTCGGTCACCGGACGGATCGGCCGGGTGGGCGCCGACCACCTCGACGTCGAGGAGGCGGACCGGGCCCGGCAAGTCGTGCGCACGGTGCCGTTCGGCGCCGTGCTGCGGGTCAGCGAGGCGTGACCCGCGCGGGCCCGCCGGGCGACGGCCGGGTCAGAGGTCGCCCGACGCGATCCGCTGGCGCGTCCGGGCGTACTGGCGCTCGATGTACTCCTCGAGCTTGCTGGCCTCGACCCGCCACACCTTCTTCGGCCCGACCTGGATGGCAGGCAGCTCGCCGGAGCGCACCAGGGAGTACGCCTGCGTGCTGGAGATGTTGAGCATCTCCTGCACGTCCGCGAGAGAGAGGAACCGGCTGGCCATACGGGCAATTCTGGCACAGCGGTCGCGACGGATGCTCCTGGTTGTCCACAGTGGTTGCCGGAAGCAGGCACCGGGTGCCCGATGATAGGTTCCGGCGCGACGCTGCGCCCCTGACCCCCGGAGGACGTCCGTGAGCACCGACCCCTTGCCGGCCCCCGTCGCCGCACGTCTGCGCCGGCCCACGTGGCGCGACCCGCGGCTCGTCGTCGGCGTCGTCATCGTCGCGGCGTCGGTGGCCCTCGGTTCCTGGGCCGTGTCGTCCGCCGGGCGCACGGTTCCCGTGTACGTGGCGGACGGCACCCTCACCCCCGGCGAGGCGGTGGACGCGTCCCGGCTGCGGACGGTCGACGTCCGGATCGACGCCGGCACCGAGCTCTACCTGCGGGCGGACCAGGACCTGCCCGCCGAGCTGGTGGCGCTGCGCGTCGTCGACGACGGGGAGCTCGTGGCGCGGTCGGCCCTGGGCGACGGGGCAGACGTCGACGTCCGGTCGGTCTCCGTGCCGGTCGACCAAGCCATGTCCGCCCGCGTGACCGCCGGCTCCGTCGTCGACCTGTGGTCGGCGCCCGAGGCCCCGGCCGGGGCCGACGCACCCGCCGCCGAGCCCTCGCCCCTGGTGGAGGGCGTCGTCGTGGAACAGGTCGACGAGGCGGGCTCCGGGCTCGTCGTGGCAGACGGTGCCACGCTGCACGTGCTCGTCCCGGCCGACGACCTGCCCGCCGTCCTGAGCGCGCTCGCGGACCCGGGCGCGGTGACCGTGGTCCCGCGGGCCGGGGCCGGCGCCTGATGGCTGCCGGCGTCACCGTGCTCTGCGCGGTGCGGGGCGCAGCCGAGACCGACGTGGTCGTCGCGCTCGGCGGGCCCGGCTCCGGAGCCACGGTCACCCGCCGCTGCGGCGACGTCGCCGAGCTCCTGGCCGCGGCCGCCGCGGGCGCGGGGGTCGTCGCCGTGGTCTCCGCGGACCTGCCCGGCCTGGACCGGGAGACGGTCGGCAGGCTCCACGGGGCGGGGGTGCGGGTCGTCGCGCTGGGCGAGGACGCGGCGCCGGCGGCGCGGCTGCACGCCCTCGGCGTCGACGCCGTGGTGGAGCGGTACGACGAGGCCGTGCTGCTCGCGGCCGTCCGGGACGCGGCCTCGGTGCGTGCCGGTGCGCCGCCCGTGGCAGGATCGCCCGCCGATCTCGTCCTGGGACGTGGGGCGGACGGGGCTTCCGGCGACGTCTTCCCCGCGGACGACCTCGCGGGCCTCGACGATCTCCAGGCGGGCGACGGTCCGCGTCGCGGCAGGGTGGTGGCGGTGTGGGGCCCTGTCGGCGCGCCGGGACGGACGACGGTGGCCCTCGAGCTCGGAGCCGCCCTCGGCGGGCTCTCGTCCCGGGCCCGACGGCGTCACGGCCGCGCCCGCCGTGATGTGGTGGCGCCCCCGCCGGAGAGCGTCCTGCTGGTCGATGCCGACACGTACGGCGCCTCGATCGCGGCCCGTCTGGGGCTGCTCGACGACGCCCCGGGCCTGGCAGCCGCCGCCCGAGCGGCGGGCCAGGGTTCTCTCGACCTGTCGACGCTGGCCCGGCACAGCCCGGTGGTCGGTGGTCGTCTTCGCGTGCTGACCGGGATCACGCGAGCGGCACGCTGGCCCGAGCTCCCCGCCAGCGCGATCGAGGTGGTGCTGGAGCGCGCCCGCGAGCTCGCGGACTGGACGGTGGTGGACTGCGGCGCGCTGCTCGAGGCCGACGAGCTGCTCATGTACGACACGCACGCGCCGCAGCGCAACGGGGCGACTCTGGCGGCGCTCCAGGCCGCGGACGTCGTCGTGGTCGTCGGGGCCGCCGACCCGGTGGGGATCCAGCGGCTCGTCCGCGGGCTCGAGGACCTGCGCGAGGTGCCCGTGCCGGTGGCGGGGGAGCGGGTCGTGGTCGCGAACCGCGTGCGGGCGTCGGCGGTGGGCGCGCACCCCGAGGCGGCCGTGCGCGACGCGCTGGCACGCTACGCGGCGGTGGAGGACGTGCACGTCGTCCCGGACGATGCCGCAGGGCTCGACGCCGCGCTGCTGGCGGGACGCACGCTGGCCGAGGAGGTGCCCGGTTCGCCGGTGGGCGCGGCGTTCGCCGGGCTCGCCGAACGGCTGCGGGCGGTCGTCGCCGCGGCGGTGTGAGCGCCGGGACGCCGCGGGCGGCAGACTGTGCGCATGCGCATCTATGTTCCCGCCACCCTGGACGAGCTCGAGGGGGCCGTCGTCGCCGCCGGAGGTGCTCGCTGGGACGTCCCGGCCCGCCGGGCGCACGCCGTGACGCCCGCCATGGTGCGGGAGCTCCCCGACGATGACGACGAGACCCGCGAGTACGAGGCGTTCCTCGCGGCAGCCGACGACTCGCTGGCCCTCGTGGCCGCACGGCGCGACGTCCCGCCGCTGCGCGCCGTCGTGTCGGTCGACGTGCCGGACACCTCGGTCACCGCGGCGGTCGGGGCCGAGGAGGCCAGCGCGGTGGACGTCGCCGCGCTCTCCGGCGTGGCCGTCGTCGCCGTCCATGTGGACGAGCCGGAGGCGGCGGACGACGTGCGGGCCGTGCTCGCCGCCGCCGACGAGGAGAACGACGCCGAGCGCGCGGGCGACGTCGGCGCGACGTCCGAGGAGGCGCTCGACGCCGCGCTCCAGCGGGTCACCGATCGCGACCTGCTCTGGTACGACCCGACCGAGATCTCCCAGATCCCTCGCCCCTGAGCGTGGCGGCGGGTCAGCCGAGGTAGACGAGCGTCTCGTCGTGGAGAAGGCCGTTCGTGGCGAGCGCGTTGCCGTGCCAGGGGCCGGGGGCACCGTCGAGCGCGGTGAACCGGCCACCGGCCTCCGTGACGATGGGCACGAGGGCGGCCATGTCGTAGACCTCGAGCTCGGGCTCGGCGGCGATGTCCGCGGCGCCCTCGGCGACGAGCATGTACGACCAGAAGTCGCCGTACCCGCGCGTGCGCCACACCTGACGGGTGAGGTCGAGGAATCCGTTGAGCTTGCCGTGCTCCTCCCAGCCGGACAGGGACGAGTAGGCGAACGACGCGTCGCCGAGCGTGCTCACGCCGGAGACCGCCATCCGGGACGCCGACGCGAGCGACTTGCCCGTCCAGGCGCCTGACCCCCTCGCCGCCCACCAGCGGCGGCCGAGCGCGGGCGCGGAGACCAGGCCCATGACGACGTCCTCGCCGTCGGCCAGCGCGATGAGCGTGGCCCACACGGGGACGCCGCGCACGAAGTTCTTGGTCCCGTCGATGGGGTCGATGATCCAGCGCCGCGCGCCGCTGCCGGCGGAGCCGTACTCCTCGCCGACGATCGCGTCACGGGTGCGGGCCCGGTGCAGCTGGGCGCGGATGAACTCCT
Organism: Isoptericola peretonis; assembly: GCA_023241745.1. Classification (GTDB taxonomy): domain Bacteria; phylum Actinomycetota; class Actinomycetes; order Actinomycetales; family Cellulomonadaceae; genus Isoptericola; species Isoptericola peretonis. The sequence continues at coordinate 484,932 of JALQCY010000004.1, forward strand.
CGGCGGACCGGTCGGCGTCGGAGACCGGCGTGTTGTCGGGCTTGCGCTCCACGTGCAGGTCCAGGGCCTTGAAGCGGGACATGGTGATCGCGTCCACCTGGTCCGCGATCACGTGGGCCAGGCGCAGGTCGTCCTCGTACGTGCGCGCAGGCCCGCTGGTCGGGCTGGGAGACGGCTGGGTGTACGACACGCCTCACACGGTAGCGGTCCGACGGCGCCGCCAGGCCCCCGGCGCGCGGTGCGCGGCCGGAGTGCCGGTCAGTCGGCGGTGTGCCGCGCCGTCAGCAGCCGCCGGAACGACGCGACCCGCGCCTCGCGCGCCGCGCGCTCGTCGTCCGACGACGCGGCGAGCCAGTCGTCGAGCGCGCAGTCCGGCGCGTCGGCGAGGTGCGTGCAGCCGCGAGGGCAGTCGGCCGCCACCTCGGCGAGGTCCTCGAACGCCTGCAGCAGGTGGTCGATCTCCACGTGCGCCAGCCCGAACGACCGGACGCCCGGCGTGTCGACCACCCAGCCGCGGTGCTCGGCCCCGGGCCCGGGGGACTCGGGCAGCCGCAGCGCCACCGCCGACGTGGACGTGTGGCGGCCCCGCCCCGTGACGTCGTTGACGACACCGGTGGCGCGGTCGGCGTCGGGCACGAGCGCGTTGATGAGCGTGGACTTGCCGACGCCGGAGTGACCGACCAGGACCGACGTGCGGCCGGCGAGACGCTCGCGGACGGCCTCGACGCTGGTCGGGTCGTCCTGCCGGGTGACCACGACGTCGACGCCGATCGGCGTGTACAGGTCGCGCAGGGGGGCGGGGTCCGCCAGGTCCGCCTTCGTGAGGCACAGCAGCACGTCCATGCGCGCGTCGTAGGCGGCGACGACGCACCGGTCGATCATCCCGGTGCGCGGCTCCGGCTGGGCGAGCGCCGTGACGATCACCAGCTGGTCGGCGTTCGCGACGACGATCCGCTCGTAGGGATCGGTGTCGTCCGCGGTGCGGCGCAGCACCGACGTGCGGTCCTGGATGCGCACGATCCGCGCGAGCGAGCCCTCGTCACCCGACGTGTCGCCGACGACGTCCACCCGGTCGCCCACGACGACCCGGGTGCGGGTGAGCTCGCGCGCCTTCATGGCCAGCACGGTGCGCTCGTCCGCGGTGCCGTCGTCGACCACGAGGGTGTACCGGCCGCGGTCGACGCCGACGACCATGCCCGTCACGGCGTCGGCGTGCTCGGGGCGCTGCTTGGTGCGGGGGCGCGAGCCGCGCTTCGAGGGCCGCGCGTACTGCGCGTGCTCGTCGACGGCGCGGCGGGCCATCAGGCCCCGCCCTCCGTGCCGGCCCCGGCGCCGAGCATCCGTTCCCACATCGCGTCGAAGCCGGGGAGGGTCTTGGCGGTGGTGCCCACGTTCTCCACCCGCACGCCCGGCACACGGAGGCCGAGGATCGCGGCGGACGTGGCCATGCGGTGGTCGGCGTAGGTGCGGAAGAGCCCGCCGTGCAGCGGCCGCGGGGTGATGACGAGGCCGTCGCGGGTCTCCTCCGCCCGCCCGCCGAGGCGCGTGATCTCCCTGGCGAGCGCCGCCAGCCGGTCGGTCTCGTGGCCGCGCAGGTGCGCGATGCCGCGCAGCCGGCTGGGGGAGTCGCCGAGGGCGGCGAGGACGGCGAAGGTGGGAGCGAGCTCTCCCGCGGCGTGCAGGTCCAGGTCGGCGCCGCGGATCTCGCCGGTGCCGCTGACGGTCAGGACGTCGCCGTCCAGGCTGCACTCGGCCCCGAGGCGGGCGAACAGGTCGGGCAGCAGCGCGCCCGGCTGGGTGGTCCGGACGGGCCAGCCGGGCACACGCACGGTGCCGCCGCCCACGAGCGCGGCGGCGAGGAACGGGGCGGCGTTCGACAGGTCGGGCTCGACCCGCACGTCGCGCGGGGCGACGGGGCCGGGGGCCACCTGCCAGATGCCGTCGCGGGAGTCGTCGACCTCGACGCCCGCGTCGCGCAGCGTGGCCACCGTCATGTCGATGTGGGGCAGGCTCGGCAGCGTGGTGCCGATGTGCCGCAGGGTGAGGCCGCGCTCGAAACGGGCGCCCGCGAGCAGCAGGGCGGAGACGAACTGGGACGACGCCGACGCGTCCACGTCGACGGCGCCGCCCGCCACCCGGCCCGTGCCGTGCACGGTGAACGGCAGGTGCGTGGGGGAGTCGCCGTCGGCGTCCGTGACCCGGACGCCGATGCTGCGCAGGGCAGCGAGCACGGGGAGCATCGGCCGCACGCGGGCCTCGGGGTCGCCGTCGAACCGCACCGGCCCGTCGGCCAGCGCGGCGACGGGAGGCAGGAACCGCATCACGGTCCCTGCGAGCCCGGTGTCGACGTCGACGTCACCGCGCAGCGCCCGGGGCGTCACCCGCAGCGTGCTCGGGTCGTCGCCCTCGTCGATGCCGGCGCCCAGGGCGCGGAGCGCGCCGATCATGAGGTCCGCGTCGCGGGAGCGCAGCGCACCCCGCAGCGTCCCGGGACCGTCGGCGAGCGCGGCCAGCACGAGCAACCGGTTGGTCAGCGACTTGCTGCCGGGAACCTCGACGGTCGCGTCCAGGGGAGCCGTCGCGAGCGGTGCCGCCCAGCCGTCGTCGCGTGCCTCGGGCGCGGCGGTCGCGGACGGGGCGGGGTGCGGCGGCACGGCTGACGTCATGGCTCGAGGCTAGTTCACGCCCCGGACGCCGGGCCGCGCGTCTCGCGGCGGGCCGCGCCCCGGCGGCCGTCAGGCCACGTCGGCGAGCTTGGCCCGCACCTTCGCCGCCTCGGCCTTCGTCGCCGACCTCGCGGCGTCCGCCTTGGCCGCGACCTTGGCCGCCTCGGCCTTCGTCGCCGACCTCGCGGCGTCCGCCTTGGCCGCGACCTTGGCCGCCTCGCCCTTCGTCGCGGCCTTCACGGTCTCGGCCTTGGCCTCCGCGACCCGGGCGGCGTGCTCGCGCGCCTGGCTCACCCGGTAGGTGACGCCGGGGCGACCCTCGAGGTCCACGCCGGCGATCACGGCCGCGCCGATCTTGCCGAGGTCCTTGACGAAGGCCGCCGTCCGCAGGCTCCGCTCGGCGCCCTTGCTGGTGAACGGCTGGTGGGCGACGGCGAGCGGCGCGGTGAGGGCAGCCAGCGCGAGCGCCGCGGTGCGGGGCGTGCGGCCGACGGCGAGCAGCAGAGCGGCCGCGGCGGTCACGGCGCCGTGCACGCGGACCAGCAGGCCGAGCTGGCGGTCGCTCAGGGGCTCGGCGCCGACGGCGTCCGTGACGAGTGCGGAGCCGTCACGAGCGGCGTCCACGTGCTCGGCCGGATGCAGCACGGCCTGGATCCCGTCGTACACGAACGGTGCGGCCAGGAGGGGGCGGGCGATACGACGCAACAGCATGGGCCCACTGTGGCAGAGGGGCCACGGGCTTGCGCGGCGACGGGGCGGACGCCGGCCTTCTGGCGTCAGGTGGGTGCGCCGTCCCACCAGTCGGGGTGTGAACGGGGAGGCCGACGGGTCCCCAGCCCGTCGCGGCGGACCGCGCGGACGAGGGACGCCGCGTACGCGACGACGAGGAGGACGGTGAGGGCCAGGAGAATTGCGGTCATGGCAGCAATGCTTCGCGCGATGCACTCCTGCCACGAGTGGCAGGAGTGCCAGGATGCGGTGAGATCCTGCCATGGGGCACGACCTCTTGACCCGGTCCGTGGTGACCGCTTCCCTCAGGGCATGACCCAGGCGACGCAGGTGGCACCGTCCGCGCGAGCATGGTCGGTCGGGTGGCGAGTCAGCGCCTGCGCGCTGGCGACATCCTTGGTGACGACGGTGCTCGTGGTCGCGCTGTACGGCCACCTGGGCGGGGTCCTCCCCGGCGCGACGGGCATGGTCGTGGGGCGGGTGCTCGTCGCCGTCGTCGTGGGTGTGCCGGGCGCCGCGCTGCTGGCGGCGCTCGTGAGGAGGTGGCCGGTATGGCTCCAGGCGGTCGCGTTCGCCGCGGCGGGCGCGGTGCTCGGGTACCAGGTGGCCGCCTGGGGATTCGTCCCCGGCACGACGGCGTACGCATGGCTGGAGCTCGCGCTGGGCGCGGGTGCGGGCCGCTGGCTCGTCGCCTGGCGGGACGCCGGGCGTGCGAGGGACGAGGCGGCGGACCCGGACGCCTCCGTCGGCCCGGGAGGTGCGGGACGACCGGCGGTGGGGGCGAGGAGGGCGGCCGTCGACGGGCTGGGGTGGGAGTCGCCGCTCGCGTGGCTCGTGGCGTCGCTGGGGCTCCTGCTGGCCCCGCTCTGGAGCGGCTTCGCCGCGACCATCACCCTGGCATCGTTCTTCGGCGAGCCGCCGACGGAGAGCGACCACGCGCAGGCCGCCGGTCTCCTCTGGCTCGGTGCCGGGGCAGCTGCGCTCGCGGTCGTCGTCGTGCTGGTCCTCGCGCATCGGGTGCGGAGCCGCGGCGGCCGGCTGCGCGGCGGCGTGACGCTCCCCGCTCTGGGCGCCGTCGTCGCGGTCGTGCTCGCCGGCGCCGCGGACGCCACCACCTGATCTGGTCCGACCGGACCGGTGATGGCGGGTCCTTGTCAGGCATCGACATCCTGCCAACGACGTGCGAGGCTGGCCGCATGATCCGCAAGGTCGCCGCCGTCGTCGTCCCTGGCGTGGCGCCGTTCGAGCTCGGCGTCGCGTACGAGGTGTTCGGCATCGACCGGAGCGAGACCGGCGGCCCGTCGTTCGAGTTCACCCTGTGCGCGCCGGAGCCGGGCCCGGTCATGACCAAGGGCGGCTTCCCCGTCGTCGTGGAGCACGGGCTCGAGGCGCTGGACGACGCCGACCTCGTCGTCGCCGTCGCGTACGGCATCGACGACGACGGCACGGAGATCCTTCCGCAGGCCTACCTCGACGCGCTGCGCGCCGCCCACGACCGCGGTGCCTGGCTGTTCGCCATCTGCTCCGGGGCGTTCGCCCTCGCCCGCGCCGGTCTGCTCGACGGCCGGCGCTGCACCACGCACTGGATGTACACCGAGCGGCTGGCCGCCGAGGTGCCCACCGCCGTCGTCGACCCCGACGCCCTCTACGTGGAGGACGCGCGCGTGCTCACCAGCGCGGGCACCGCGGCCGGGATCGACGCGGCCCTCTACCTGGTGCGGTCGGAGCTGGGCGCCGACGCCGCCCGCGCGGTCGCGCGCCGCATGGTGGTGCCGCCGCAGCGCGAGGGGGGACAGGCGCAGTTCGTCGTCGATCCGCTGCCGCGCGAGGGCGAGTCGCTCGCGAGCCTGCTCGCCTGGATGCGCGAGCACCTGGCCGAGGATCACACCGTGCCGCGGCTGGCGCGCCGGGCCGCGTTGTCGGAGCGCACCTTCGCACGGCGCTTCCGGCAGGAGACGGGAACCACGCCGGCCGCCTGGCTGGCACGTCAGCGCGTGGCGCGCGCCCAGGAGCTGCTGGAGACGACGGCTGCGCCGGTGGACGAGATCGCGCGTGTGTGCGGCTTCGGCAGCGCGCCCGTGCTGCGGCACCACTTCGCGCGGCAGCTCGGCACCAGCCCGGTCGCGTACCGGCGACGGTTCGCCGCTCCGCTGGCCTCTTGACGGCCCCGCGCCGCACGGGCGGGCGGGAATGCGGGAGCCCTTGACGCGGTTGCACACCCACGTGAACACCCGCACCTCGCCGACGGCGCCCGCCGCCGTCCCTGCCACCGGACCTGCGTCCGTGCGGCTGTTCGCCGTGCCGGCGGACGCGCTCACGGCGAGCACCGCCGGTCCGGCCGGCGGCACGACAGACCTGCAGACCCCGTGGATCGGAGGACCCCGCCCAGTGGCTGGACTAGGCTCGACGGTGATGACCCAGGATCTGGACCCGGCGGGCGGCGACGCACCGCGCGGGAGCACCGGGTACACCCCGGACGGCGAGGAGATCCCCGAGGACACGGAACGTGCCCCCGAGGGAGAGAGCAGCGCGGCGCGAGCCGCGCGGTTCGAGCGTGACGCGCTGCAGTACCTGGACCAGCTCTACTCGGCCGCGCTGCGCATGACGCGCAACCCCGCCGACGCCGAGGACCTGGTGCAGGAGACGTTCGCCAAGGCGTTCGCCGCGTTCCACCAGTACAAGCCGGGCACCAACCTCAAGGCCTGGCTGTACCGCATCCTCACCAACACGTTCATCAACAGCTATCGCAAGAAGCAGCGCGAGCCGCAGCAGTCCCAGGCGGAGGACGTCGAGGACTGGCAGATCGCGCGCGCCGCGTCGCACACGTCGCAGGGGCTGCGGTCGGCCGAGGCCGAGGCGCTCGACCGGCTGCCGGACTCCGACGTGAAGCGCGCGCTGCAGGAGCTGCCCGAGGACCGGCGCATGGTCGTCTACTACGCCGACGTCGAGGGCTTCCCCTACAAGGAGATCGCCGAGATCATGGGTACGCCGATCGGGACGGTGATGTCCCGGTTGCACCGCGGCCGCCGGCAGCTGCGCGAGCTGCTCGCCGACTACGCCGCGCAGCGTGGCCTGGTCCCGGCTCGTGGAGGAGCGTCATGACCGACCCCGTCGTCCCCATCCCGCACGAGCGGGCCGAGGGGGAGAACGAGTGCGAGCACGCGCTCGTGCACCTGAACGAGTACCTCGACTCCGAGATGACGCCGGAGGACGAGCAGCGGATGCGCGCACACGTGGCGCACTGCTCGCCGTGCCTCGCGGAGCTGAGCATCGAGGAGCTCGTCAAGCAGCTGGTCCGCCGGTCCTGCGCCGAGCGTGCGCCGGAGACCCTCCGGGTGCGCATCCACGAGCAGATCACGATCCTCGCGGGATAGAGAACGCGTCTCGCCGAGACAGAGAAGAGCCGACCGCAGCTGGCTGCGGTCGGCT
>JALQCY010000005.1:0-185511 GCA_023241745.1 Isoptericola peretonis
GAGTTCTCAAACAACCGACGCACACCGCGCAACCAGAACCCTCACCGGATCCCAGCCCCGCCGGGGCAACCCCTCAAACTTACCAGACCGTTTTCCCTCTTCCAAATCCCTGATCCGTAGATCAAAGGGAATCGAAAAGACGATCCGATCCCACCGGCTCGGAACGCGCGAAGCATCCCGTCCGTGAAGGTGTGGGTTTTTCAGTCCCGGCCCGGCCATCGGTACCCAGCCTCTCGGCTGTCTCCTCGATGTCCGTCGGCCCGTCGGGCTGACCTCGAGAACATTACCCGGACCGTGGCCCCCGTGCAACGTGGCGGGACGTGGCGCGCGCCACGTCCCGCCACGCGCTCCCGGGCCCGGCCGGGAGCGCCCGGGTCAGATACCCACGCGCTCCGGCTCGGCGGCTTCACCGCGGGCCAGGCGACGTGCGGCGTCGAACTCCGCGAGCACCGCGGCGTCGGGCCTCGGCGTCAGGAGGCTGACGACCACGGCGACCAGCAGCCCGATGGCGAAGCCGGGCACGATCTCGTACAGCGTGTCCGCGAGGGACGACCGTCCCCAGACGAACGCGACGACCGCCCCCGCGACCATGCCGGAGAGCGCGCCCCACCGGGTGAGCCGGCGCCAGTAGAGGCTCAGGATCACCAACGGCCCGAACGCGGACCCGAAGCCGGCCCAGGCGAAGCCGACCAGGTCGAGGATCGACGACGTGCGGTCGAGGGCGATGAGCGCGGCGACCACGGCGACCAGGAGCACCCCCGCCCGGCCGAGCATGACCTCGGCGCGAGTGCTGAGGCGCAGGCCCGCCATCTTCACCAGGTCCTCCACCAGGGCGGAGGAGGAGACGATGAGCTGCGACGAGATCGTGGACATGATCGCCGCGAGGACGGCGGCCAGGACCAACCCCGCCACCAGCGGGTGGAAGAGGAGCTGGGCGAGCACCAGGAAGATCGTCTCGGGGTTGTCGACCTCGAGCCCCCTCACCTCCGCGTACGCGACGCCGACCAGACCGGTCATCACGGCCCCGAGCGCGGTGACCACCATCCAGCCGATGCCGATGCGCCGTCCCGCGCGCGCATCCTGCGGGCTGCGGATCGCCATGAACCGCACGATGATGTGCGGCTGCCCGAAGTAGCCCAGCCCCCACGCGAGAGCCGAGATCACCCCGGTGGCGGAGGCGCCCGCGAGGAACGACAGGTGCTCCGTGCCCCCGGCGGCGTCCGCCGCGCGGATCCCGTCCTGCACGGCACCCCACCCACCGAGGTCCACCACGGCGATCACCGGGACCGCGACGAGCGCCGCGAGCATGAGGAGCCCCTGGGCGACGTCGGTCCAGGTCGCCCCCAGGAACCCGCCGAAGAGCGTGTAGGCGAGCGTCACGCCGCCCACGACGGCCAGGCCGGTCAGGTAGTCCAGGCCGAACGAGCTCTCGAAGAAGGTCCCGCCGGCCACCATCCCCGACGACACGTAGAACGTGAAGAACACCAGGACGATCACGCCCGCCGCGATGCGCAGCAGGTGCGCGGGGTCCCGGAGCCGGTTGTCGAAGAAGCTGGGGATCGTGATCGAGTTGTTCGCGACCTCCGTGTAGGCCCGGAGCCGCGGGGCCACGAACTTCCAGTTGAGCCAGGCCCCGATGGTCAGGCCGACGGCGATCCACGCCTCGACGAGCCCCGTGGCGTAGATGGCCCCGGGCAGGCCCATCAGCAGCCAGCCCGACATGTCGGAGGCGCCGGCGCTCAGCGCGGCCACGCCGGGGGACAGCCGTCGGCCGCCGAGCATGTAGTCGTCCAGGTCGTCGGTCCTGCGGTAGGCCGCGTACCCGATGCCCAGCATCACCAGCAGGTACACGACGATCGCGATCGTCTGCCAGGTCTGATCGCTCATGCGATCGATCACCCTCTCGGTCGAGCGGTGCAGCGTCTGGCGCGGGATGCGCCCACCGCCGCGTCGTGCACGACGGACCGGGGCCAGGTCGGGACGCGGTCGGCGCTGACCTCGCTGCGATGCCACCCCGTGGGGCCGAAACGACCAACGGCCCGATCCCGGGTGAGGATCGAGCCGTTGTGCCTTTCGGTGCGCCCGGAGGGATTCGAACCCCCAACCTTCTGATCCGTAGTCAGATGCTCTATCCGTTGAGCTACGGGCGCAGTCCTGACCGGCGCTCTCGCACCGACCGACGAGAACATTACCGCCCCGGGGCCGGTTCCCCAAACCGAGGGGTCCCATCGTGATGCACGACACCGGAACGGTATCGACGACCCCGACGAGCGTGGCCGACCAACAGAAAAGGCCCCGGGCGTTGAGCAGCCGGAGCCTTCCTGGCGGAGACGGCGGGATTTGAACCCGCGAACGGGTTGCCCCGTTACCACCTTAGCAGGGTGGCGCACTAGACCAGACTATGCGACGTCTCCTCGCGGCAGCACAGCAGGCACCGCGGCGCCCAGAGTAACCGCCCACGCTGCCCCGGGGCAAAGCCGCGCGTCCGCGCCCCCTCCCCCGGGCGGTCCGCGCTACGGTCTGGCGCATGCTGGACGACGACGACCAGGGGCCTGCGCACGACCACCACCAGGGACGGGACCGGCCTGGTGCGGGGAACGACCACGCGCGCGACGACTACGACGTGCTCGTGATCGGCTCGGGGTTCGGGGGCAGCGTCGCTGCCCTCCGCCTCACCGAGAAGGGCTACCGGGTGGGCGTCCTGGAGGCCGGGCGCCGGTTCGCCGACGACGAGCTGCCGCGCACGTCGTGGGACCTGCGCCGCTTCCTGTGGGCGCCCGCGCTGGGCTGCTTCGGCATCCAGCGCATCCACCGCCTGCGCGACGTCCTCGTGCTCGCCGGGGCAGGCGTCGGCGGCGGCTCCCTGGTCTACGCGAACACGCTCTACCGGCCGCTCGACGCGTTCTGGACCGACCCCGCGTGGGCGCACGTCACCGACTGGAAGGCCGAGCTCGAGCCCTATTACGACCAGGCCGAGCGGATGCTCGGCGTCGTCGACTACACCCGCACCACCCCCGCTGACGAGCTGATGCGGGACGTCGCCGACGAGCTCGGCGTCGGGCACACGTTCCGCAAGGTCCGGGTGGGCGTCTACCTCGGCGACGACGACGGCGGCCTGCCGGCGGGGGACGGCCGCGGGCCCGCCGTCCCCGACCCCTTCTTCGGGGGCGCCGGACCCGAGCGCAACCCGTGCCTGCACTGCGGCGAGTGCATGACCGGCTGCCGGCACAACGCGAAGAACACCCTCGTGAAGAACTACCTGCACCTCGCCGAGGCCGCCGGCGCCCGGGTCCACCCGCTCACCACCGCGACCGCCGTCGTGCCGCGGCCCGACGGCGGGTACGACGTGCGCACCCACCGCACCGGCCGGCCGTGGGCGACCCGGCGCACGTACCGCGCCCGCCAGGTGGTGCTCGCGGCCGGGACGCTCGGGACGCAGCGCCTGCTGCACGCGATGCGGGACAGCGGCGACCTCCCGCACCTCTCGGACCGCCTGGGGCACCTCACGCGCACCAACTCCGAGGCCCTGCTCGGCGCGATGCGGCCGGCCCGCCGCGGAGAGGTCGGCGAGCCGGACTACTCCGAGGGCGTCGCCATCACGTCGTCCTTCTACCCGGACGAGCAGACGCACGTGGAGCCCGTCCGGTACGGCCGCGGGTCCAACGCGATGGGGTTGCTCCAGACGGTGCTGGTGGACGGCGTCGGCCCCGGGGAAGGACCCCGGTGGCGCCGCTGGCTCGGCGAGCTGTGGCGCCAGCGCCGCCACCTGCCGGCCCTGTACGACCTGCGGGGCTGGTCGCAGCGCACCGTCATCGCCCTGGTGATGCAGAGCCGCGACAACTCGCTCACCACCTTCACGCGGCGCGGCCCGCTCGGCCGGCGGCTCACGTCGCGGCAGGGCACCGGCGCCCCCAACCCGACGTGGATCCCCGCGGCGCACGACGCCGTCCGCGCGATGGCCACCCGCATGGGCGGGCTCGCCGGCGGCAGCGCGGGCGACCCCTTCGACGTGCCGATGACAGCGCACATCCTCGGGGGGTGCACGATCGGCGAGAGCCCCGCGACCGGCGTCGTCGACCCCTATCACCGCGTGCACGGGCATCCCGGCCTGCACGTGCTCGACGGGTCCGCCGTCACGGCCAACCTGGGCGTCAACCCGTCCCTGACCATCACCGCCCAGGCCGAACGGGCGTGCGCCCTCTGGCCCCACCGCGGGGACCCCGACGCCAGGCCCGCCCCCGGCGCGGGGTACGTCGTCGTCCCGCCCACGGCGCCTCGCCACCCGGCGGTGCCGGCCGCGGCGCCGGGCGCCCTGCGCCTGCCGATCGTCGAGATCCGGTAGCGCCGCACACACGACCGCCGCCGACGGGAGCCCGTCGGCGGCGGTGGCCGTGGCGGAGGGCGAGGGATTCGAACCCCCGGTGCATTGCTGCACAACGGTTTTCAAGACCGTCACATTAGGCCGCTCTGTCAGCCCTCCCGGGACGGACGCCATGGCGTCCGTCCGGCACAGAAGTGTACCGGCCGGGCACACGCGCGGCCCCGGACGCCGAGGCGTTCCGGGGCCGCGAGAGCGCCGTGCGGACGGACGACCGTCAGGCCGCGCCGCCGCCCGAGCGCAGCTGCCGCATCGCGAGCTGCACGAGGGCGATGAGCGTCTGCTTGGTCGCCGCGCGGGAGCGCGCGTCCGTGTAGAGCATCGGCACGTGCGCCGGGATCTGCAGCGCCTCGCGCACGTCCTCGAGCCGGTGCTTGGCGACACCGTCGAAGCAGTTGACGCCGACGACGAAGGGCACGCCCCGCGACTCGAAGTAGTCGATCGCCGGGAAGCACTGCTCCAGCCGGTCCGTGTCGACGAGCACCACGGCACCGATCGCGCCGCGGATCAGGTCGTCCCACATGAACAGGAAGCGGTCCTGGCCCGGGGTGCCGAACAGGTAGAGCCACAGGTTGCCCGGCAGCGCCACGCGCCCGAAGTCCATCGCCACGGTGGTGGTGGTCTTCCGGTCGGAGACGCCGCCCGCGTCGTCGACGCCGACCGAGTGCTCGGTCATCGCGGCCTCGGTGTTCAGCGGCTCGACGTCGGAGATCGACCCGATGAACGTCGTCTTGCCGACCGCGAAGCCGCCCGCCACGACGATCTTCGTGACCGTCGGTGCGGTGGACGGCTGCTGCGGTGCCGCCGCCGCGGCCTGGGCGGGTGCCGCCGACCGCTCCGCCGCGGGCTGCGGCGCCGTCGGCGGCTGGTGGGCCGACGCCTGCGGGGCCGGGGCCGGCACCTGCTGCGCGACCGGACGCGAGGCGGCCTGCGCCACCGGGACGGACGTGATGGGGCCCGGGTTCGCCGCGGCCGCGGGAGGAACGTCGTCGCGGGGAGCCGCGGGGGCACCGCCGAGCACGCTCTGCCGCTGCGGCGCGCCGACAGCCGCCGGAGCGCCGCCGACCGCCGGAGCGCTCACCGCGCCGACGGTCTGCGAGACCGGCGCCCAGGCGGGGGACATTCCTCCGGCCGCTCCGGGCGTCGGGCTGTCAGAGGGCGGAAATGCCATTGAGAACACTCTCCAAGACGCTCAGGGACAGGCCCGAGTGGGAACTGCCGTGACCCGTGTGGACGTTGACCGGGGTCGAGGTGTGCACCGTGATGTGCCCCTCCTCCTGCATGTCCGCGACCAGGATGCGGACGACCCCGAGAGGCAGGCGCAGCAGCGCGGAGAGCTCCGCGATCGAGACGTAGGTGTGCGCGGCGTGCTGCAGGATCGCCCGCTTCTCCGGGGTGAGACCCATGCTGGTCACGGCGCCGGGCAACACCTCGACCAGCGCCTCCAGCGGCAGGTCGGACAGGGCGGAGCGGACGCGGCCACCGGTGACCGCGTAGGGACGCACCGTCGAGGCCTCGTAGCCGTCTGCCGAGTGCGCACCCAGAGAACCGAACGATGCGTGCGTCATGGTCGCGACCTCATCCCACCCGCGCGGAGCGCGTCGAGCCGTCCACCGGAAGGTTGCCGCGCATCTCCGAGATCAGCTGCGGGGTGAGCGTGGCCTCGGTGCGGGACACGAGCAGCGCCATCTCGTAGCCGATGAGCCCGATGTCGCAGGACGACTCCGCCACCACGGCGAGGACGGACCCGTTCGAGACGTTCATCAGGAAGAGGAAGCCGTTGTCCATCTCGATCACGGCCTGGCGCACGTTGCCGCCGTTGAGCTGGCGGGCCGCCCCGCGGGTCAGGCTCGACATCCCGGAGACGATCGCCGCGAGCTGGTCACCGCTGGTGCGGTCGAGCTGGTCGGACATCGCCATGAGCAGACCGTCCGCCGAGACCACCAGCGTGTGCCGGCTGCCCGGGACGGTGCGCACAAAGTTGTCGAGAAGCCACCCGAAGTTGGTCGCTTCAGTACTGAGGGTCACGCTTCCTCCTCGTCAAATACGCCGAAGGCGCAGGTCACCGCTGCTGCGGCGCGGATCCAGGGACATCATTCACGGTCGGGGCGGGTGCCGTCGAGGCCCTGACCGCACCGGCGTCGTTACGACCGCGGCTCGTCGCCGACTGGAAGGCCGACAGACGCGAGCGCAGCTGCTCCGGGTCCCGCTCGATGCGGGCCGTGAACCGCTCGGCCGACGCCGTCGACTCCCCCGCCCGCTGACGCCGCGCCAGACCGCCGGCCTCGTTCGTGACGGTCGTGGGGCGGTACGTCTGCTCGTCGTTCGTCGAAGTCACGTTCCCTTCCTGGAAGACGCCGCGCTGCAGCATCGTGGACATCTCCTCGTACAGGACGGCCGAGGCCATCCACTCCGACCGCGCCTCGACCGTGTCGGGCACGAAGTGCGGGTCCAGCGGGTCGTAGCCGGCCGGCTCCGTGGGCCGCAGGGGCAGCACCGAGCCGCCGTACGACGTCGCCGCCGACTCCTCCCGGTCCTCGGGGCGCGCCGTGGCGTCCCGGGGCGCGTCGTACGCCGCGGGAGCGGCGCCGAACGGCGCCGGCTCGGGCCGGGACGGCTCGGGCGCCGCCGTGGACGGCGGGAACGGCGAGACGGCAGGCGCCGGCGCCGACGGCTCGTCGGTCGAGGGCTTGCGCCCGAACAGTCCGCGCTTGCGGGCCGCCTGCGACGGAGCCGCCTCGCGTGCTCCACGGCGCGTCGGCAGGTCGGTGATCAGGTCCTCGAACGCCGGGAGCTCCTGGAACGCCCCCTGGGAGGCGTCGTCCGGGGCCTGGAGCGAGCTCTGGGCCACGGGCGTGACCGGGTCGAACGTCGGCCCCGCGACCGGCTCGGGAACCTCGCGCACGACGGGGTCGAACGACGGTGTCGTCGGCTCGGCGTACGACACCGGCTCGGCGTACGACACCGGGGCCGGCTCCTGCGGCGCAGGCTCCGGGCGAGCGGGTTCCGCCGGGGCGGGCGCGACCTCACGCGAAGGCAGCGCGACGGCCGGCGCCGCCTCGGTGGCCGGGCGGTACGGCTGCGGCTCCGCGGCCGGGCGGTACGCCTCGGGGTGCGCGGGCTCCGCCGGGGCGGGTGCCGGGGCCGGAGGCTCGTACGGCTGCGGAGCCGGGGCCTCGTACGCCTCGGCGGCCAGCGGGGAGGGCGCGACGGGACCGGGCTCGACGGCGCCGGGCTCCGCGGGGTGCAGCGGCGCCAGGTCGTCCGGGAGCGCGACCGGGTCCTGGGTCACCGCGTCGAGCTGCAACGTGCTCTCGGTCTCGGAGGCGTCGATCGACCCCATCGACCGGAAGCTCGAGAACAGACCCGCGCGCTGGTCGACGCCGAGCATCGGCGCGGACACCGGCTCGGGCTCGACCGTGAGCCGCTCGGGCTCGGCCCGGTGGCGGCTCGGCAGCGACGAGGTCGACGCCTGGACCTCGGCCGGCGGCCGCCACGCGTCCGTCGTCGCCTCGTCGACGAGCTCCGGGAGCTCCGGGGTCGCGAGCGGGGGCAGCACGATCGGACCCGTGTCGGGCCGGCTCCCGGCGTCACCGGCGCCGGTCTCGACGCCGGAGCGACGGCGCCGGGGCATCCCGATCGACGTCGTGCCGTCGGTGAGCGCGTCGAGGTCCACCGGGACCGCCGCCGGGGGCTCCGGCTCGACGGGCGCCGAGGAGGAGATCGCGGGGGTGGGGGTGGTGAGCGCGTCGTCGAGCGTGGCCGCGAACGACGGCACCGGGTCGGCGGCGGGCACCGGCGCGTCGACGGGCGCCGCAGCGACCGGCGCCTGGACCGGCGGCTCGACAGTCCCGACCGTCTGACCGCTGAGGTCGGCGGCCGCGCTCTGCGTCGACGCCTCCAGCGGGTCGGTGGGCTGCGGCAGCGGGAGGGCGTCGTCGGGCAGGAACAGGTCCGCCGGGAACAGGACGGTGACCTCGGTACCCGTCCCGCCGTCGCCCGTGCGGAAACGCACCTGGGCGTTCAGCCGGTCCGCGAGACGGCCGACCACGAAGAGCCCGAGTCGCTGGGCGCCCACGGCGTCCGACGCGGAGCGGCTCGAGACCTTGACGTTGGCGTCCGCGATCTCCTCGGGGCTCATGCCGAGCCCGTGGTCGCGCACCGTGACGACGACCCCGCGCTGGTCGCGCGACGTCGTGACCTCCACCGGGGTGTGCGGCTCGGAGAACATCGTGGCGTTCTCCAGCAGCTCCGCCAGCAGGTGCGCGGAGCTCAGCGCGTTGTGCCCGAGCATGTGCGGGTCGACGCCCAGGTTCAGCCGGACGCGGTCGTAGAGCTCGATCTCGGACGAGGCGGTGCGGACGACGTCCGAGATGGGCATCGGGTTCCGCACGCGACGGCCGGAGTCGATGCCCGCGAGGACGAGCAGCGACTCGGCGTTGCGTCGCATTCGCGTGGCCAGGTGGTCGAGCCGGAAGAGGTTCGACAGGGTGCTCGGGTCCTCCTCGGACCGCTCCAGCTCGTCGAGGAACGACAGCTGACGGTTGAGGAGCACCTGGTCGCGCCGGGCCACGTTGACGAACATCTCGGCGATCGAGCCGCGGAGCGCAGCCTGCTCGCGAGCCACGACCATCGTCGTCTCGTTCACCTCGTTGAACGCCGCCGCGAGGCGGCCGATCTCGTCGCTCGACTCGACGGGCACCTGGACGAGGTCGACCGAGGGCGCCTGGCCCGGCACGGCCATCTGCTCGACCATGCGCGGCAGGCGGTCGCGGACCTCCGCCGTCGCGGAGGTGAGTCGGGCCAGCGGCTGCACGATGCGGCGCGCGATGAGCAGCGCCAGCAGGAACGACACGAGCACGACGCCGAACGCCGCGGCACCGGTCAGCAAGGCGGCGGTGCTGGCGTCGCCCGCCAGGTCCCGCGAGTGGTCGACGGTGTCCTCGCGGACCTCGTCCCGCACGTCCTGGGTGGAGTCGACCCACGCCTGCGACAGCTCGGGCCACGACGCGGCGACCTCCGGGTCGATGCCGGAGAGGTTCCAGTAACGCAGCTGCAGGCGGACGCGGTCGAGGTCGGGCTCGTACGACGGCACCTGGTAACCGCCGGGGATCGCGTCGAGCCGGTCCTGGGCCTCCTGGCGCAGCGCGTCGGTGGTCTCGAGCGCCGAGACCACGCGGCTGACGAGCTGGGACTCGATCTCGTCGCCGGCGGCGGCCTGCGCGAGCACCTTCGCGACGAGCGGGCGCTCGAGGGTGTTGGCGAGCATCGCCTCGTCGAGGGCGATGTAGGCCTGTGCGCGCCGGGTGAGGCCGGCGTCCTCGGAGCTCTGGGCCACGGACCGCGGCACCTCGAGAGCGCTCTCGATCAGCTCCGTGTACCGCTCCGTGGCCTGCGGCTCCGTGACCTGGTTCGAGGTCACGTTGCGCTGGAGGTCGTCCATGGCGACCCGGTCGCGGAGCGTGCGGGCCACGGCGTCCTGCACGTTCGGCGAGACGTTCGTCGTCGCGAGCTGCTCGAGCGTCTCGTCGCGGGCGTCGAGCGCCGCGTCGGTCTTCTCCTGCAGGGCGACGAGCTGCTTCTTCGCGGTGGGGAGCCCCATCTCCGCGGCGATGTTCGTCGCACGCTCGGCGGCGACCGCCGAGCCGGCGGTGTCCTGCTGCTCGAGCGACTCCATGAGCGCGGCCGTCTGCTCGGCTCGCGTGTTCTCCTGCAACGACTGCCAGGTGATCCAGCCCGCGGTCAACGCCAGGACGAAGATCGGCACGGCGAGTGTCGCAAGGATCTTCCCGCGAACGCCCAACCTGCGGAGCATCTGAACCTCTCTCCATCACTGTTCGTCGAGGCGGTCGGCCGTCGCCGTCCGAAACCCCGGGTGGGTGCCATCACGTCCGGCACCACTTCGTACGCCAGGCTGGGCTTCCAGGCGCACGAGTAGGCTCCATCGGTGTGCGAGCGGTCACGATATCGGCACCTGGCGGTCCAGGGAAACTCACCCTATCCCTCGTCAACCTGGGCAAACCGGGCCCGGGCGAGGTGGTGATCGATGTCGCCGCCGCGGGCGTCAACCGCGCTGACCTGCTGCAACGTTCCGGAAACTACCCTCCGCCGAAGAGGGCTCCCGAATGGCCGGGCCTCGAAATCTCGGGTACGGTCCGCGCCCTCGGACCCGGCGTGACGACCTGGGCGCCCGGCGATCGCGTCGTCGCGCTCCTCGAGGGCGGGGGCTACGCGGAGCAGGTCGTGGCCCGCGCCGGGCAGGTGCTCCCCGTGCCGGACGGCGTCGACCTCGTCGATGCCGCGGCCCTCCCCGAGGCCGTGTGCACGGCGTGGACCAACCTCGTCGACACCGGTCGTCTCCGCTCCGGGGAGACGGTGCTCGTGCAGGGCGGCTCGGGCGGGGTGGGGAGCATCGCCGTGCAGCTCGCCGCGGCGCTCGGCGCGCAGGTCGTCGCCACCGCGGGCGGGCCGGACCGCGTCGCCCGCTGCGTCGCCCTCGGCGCGGACGTCGGCATCGACCACCGGGAGCAGGACGTCGTGGCCGCCGTGCGCGACGCGACCGGAGGACGCGGCGCCGACGTCGTGCTGGACGTGCTCGGCGGCGGCGGGCTCCGCGACAACGTGCGCGCGCTCGCCCCGGGCGGCCGCCTCGTCGTCATCGGGCTGCAGCGGGGCCGCCGGGGCGAGCTCGACCTCGAGGCGGTCATGGCCAAGCACGCCTGGGTCACCGGCACGCTGCTGCGCCCGCGCAGCGCCGACGAGAAGGCCGCGCTGGTCGCGACGGTGTGCGAACAGGTGTGGCCGATGGTCGCCGACGGCAGGGTGCGGCCCGTGGTGCACGCCCGGGTCCCGTTCGCCGACGCGCCGGTCGCGCACGAGCTGCTGGAGTCCGGCGACGCGTTCGGCAAGGTGCTGCTCGTGCCCTGACCGGCCCGCATGGGCCGGGTGGGTCACACTGGGAGGCATGACCGAGAGCGACGACGCCACTCGCGACACCGACGAGACCCTGCCGCGGGTGCTCACCCCCGAGGCCGATGCCGCCGGCCCCGACGCCGAGGCGGTGGAGGACCAGGAGACGTCGCGCATCGAGGAGCCGGCGAAGGTCATGCGCATCGGCGGCATGATCAAGCGTCTGCTCGACGAGGTGCGCGACGCCCCGCTCGACGACGCCGCCCGCACGCGCCTGGCGGAGATCCACGAGCGGTCCCTCACGGAGCTCGAGGAGGGCCTCTCCCCCGACCTCGTCGAGGAGCTGCACCGGATCACCCTGCCCTTCTCCGACGAGGGCGTGCCCTCGGACGCCGAGCTCCGGGTGGCGCAGGCCCAGCTCGTCGGCTGGCTGGAAGGGCTGTTCCACGGCATCCAGACGGCGCTGGTCGCGCAGCAGATGGCCGCGCAGGCGCAGCTCTCCCAGATGCGCCGTGCGCTGCCGCCCGGCGCGCACGCGACGCCCTTCGGTCCCGGCGGCCCCGGCGGTCCGGGCCGGCCCGGACAGCCGGATCAGCCCGGTCCCGACGACCGCCGCCCCTCCCCCGGCCAGTACCTGTAGGCGGACCGCTCGCGGGTCACGTGCGCGCGGTCATCGCGATGGCGCCGGAGACGAGGACGAGGCCCGCCAGCTCCGGCCACGTGGGGATCTGGCGCAGCACCACCGCGCCGACGACGACGGCGGTCGCGGGCAGCAGCGCCAGCATGACCGCGAAGGACGCGGTGCCGACCCGGCGCAGCACCACCTGGTCGAGCACGTACGGGACGACGGACGAGCAGACGGCCACGACGAGGAGGAACGCGAGCAGCGGCACGTCCGTGACGACCGTCGCCGTCGACGAGGCGAAGAACGGGGCGAACGCGACCGCGCCCGCGGCCATGCCGACGGCAAGCCCGTCGATCCCCGTCCCCGCCCCGGCCACGCGCTTGCCGAGCACGATGTATCCCGCCCAGCAGGCCGCCGCCGCGAGGACGGCGGTCAGGCCGATGACGGCGTCCTCGCGGGGGACGGTGCCGAGCGTGACGCCGGCGAGCAGCACCACCCCGGCTGCGGCGACGACGATCGCCGCCCGCTCCCGCCAGCCGCGACCCGTGACCGCCGCGACGGCCACGGGACCCAGGAACTCGATCGCCACGGCCACCCCGAGGGGCAGGTGGTCCACGGCCACGTAGAAGACGACGTTCATCGCCGCGAGGACGACGCCGAACAGGGTGGCGGCGACGAGGTCCCGTCGCGTCCAGCGACGTCGCCACGGGCGCCGCCACGCGAGCAGCACCACCGCCGCGAGGGCGATGCGCCACCAGCCGACCGTGGGAGCACCGAGCGTGTCGAACAGCCCCACCGCGACGGCGGCGCCCGCGTAGAGGGTGAGACCCGAGACGACGAAGAGCAGCGGTGCCGGCACGCGGTCCGGCCCGGCGCGGGGGCTGGGGGCAGGGCTCGACACCCACGGAGCATAGGCGGGCGCGCCCACGTGGCCCGCCGACACCGCATCCCGGTCGCCCCAGATGTGGACAGGATGTGATCACCCTCTGGACGGGCGGTGCGGACGCCCCTACGCTCGCGGAGCCACCGGGGGCTGCACGCGACGCGCGCGCATCGGTTCGAGGCCCCCGTTCCATCGACCCAGTGAGGCCGTCATGTCGTTCCCGGACGCGATCAAGTCCGTCTTCTCGCAGTACGCCACGTTCTCGGGCCGCGCTCGCCGCTCCGAGTTCTGGTTCTGGTACCTGTTCCTCGTGATCGTCGCCGCCGTGACGGGCATCCTGCTCGGCATCGTCGGCGCCGCCTCGCTCGACGCGACCACGGGCACGCTCGGCGGGGCGTTCTACGTGCTCACGTCACTGGTCTCGCTCGTCTGGCTGGCGCTGCTCCTGCCGACGCTCGCCGTCATGGTGCGCCGCCTGCACGACCAGGACAAGTCGGGCTTCTTCTGGTTCATGAGCCTCATCCCGCTGGCCGGCCCGATCATCATGATCGTCTTCTACGCCACCACGGGCACCGTGGGCCCGAACCGTTTCGGCCAGGACCCGAAGGTCGCGCAGGCCTCGACGGCGCCGTACGAGGCGTCCGTGTCCCCCGCGGTCTGACGGCCGCCGACGGGGCACGACGACGGCGGTCCGCGCAGCGCCCGGGCCGCCGTCGTCGTCCCCGGGACCGGGTCCCCGTCTGCCCGCTCAGCCCTTGACCGAGCCGGCGAGCAGCCCCCGGACGAAGTACCGCTGCAGTCCGAGGAACACGACCAGCGGGACGACCATCGAGATGAAGGCGCCGGCCGAGAGGACCGGCCAGTCACCGCCACGGGAACCGGCCAGCTCGGCGACACGGACGGTCAGCGGCGCGACGTCGGGCGTGGCCCCGGTGAAGACGAGGGCGACGAGCAGGTCGTTCCACACCCACAGGAACTGGAAGATCCCGAACGCCGCGATCGCCGGGACCAGGAGCGGCAGCATCACCCGGAAGAAGATCTTCACGTGTCCCGCGCCGTCCACCCGGGCCGCCTCGACCAAGGACGCGGGGATGTCCTTCATGAAGTTGTGCAGCAGGAAGATCGCCAGCGGGAGCGCGAAGATCGAGTGCGACAGCCACACCGTCCAGAAGGTGCCCGCCACCCCCGCCGAGACGTAGGCCGAGAGCAGGGGGATCATCGTGATCTGGATGGGGATGATCTGCAGGGCGAAGACCGCGACGAACAGGAAGTCCCGACCCGGGAACTCGATCCACGCGAACGCGTACGCCGCGAGGAGCGCCAGCGTGATCGGGATGATCACCGCCGGCAGCGTGATGACGATCGAGTTGAGGAAGTAGCTGCCGAGGTTGGTCGACGACCCGAAGAGCGCCGTCTCGTAGTTGTCCAGCGAGAACTGCGCCTCTCCGCTGAAGACGTCCCCGAAGATCGTCCACCAGCCGCTGCGGCGGATCTCGAGCTCCGGACGGAACGACGTGACGAGCAGGCCGAGCGTGGGGATCGTCCAGAGGACCGCCAGCACGAGGGCGATGCCGGACGCCCACGGGTTCGACAGCCGCTTGCGGGCGATCCGTGCCCGGTCGGAGACCCCGCGGGACCGCGGCGCGGGCGTGGCCGCGGCGTCGGCGTCGGTGACGGGGGGCGTCGGCGTCGTGCTCATCGGAGGCCCCCGTGACATACCGGAGCGGAGCGCGGGCACTTCCTGGGCTCGGTCATCGAACGTCCTCCGAGAGCCGCATCTGGCGGATGTTGTACCAGACGATCGGGATGACCAGCACGAAGAGGATCACCGCGAGCGCCGCGCCCAGTCCGGCGTTGTTCTGCCGGAAGGACTGCGTGTAGAACTCGTTCGCCACGACCGACGTGCCGAACTGACCGCCGGTCATGGTGCGCACGATGTCGAAGACCTTGAGCGTCGTGATGGCGATGGTCGTGAGGACGACGACGAGCGCCGGCCGGATCGACGGCACCGTGATGTAGCGGAACATGCCGAGCCCCGTGAGGCCGTCCAGGCGGGCCGCCTCCACGATGTCGTCAGGGATGGCGCGGATCGCGGCAGCCAGCAGCGTCATCGCGAAGCCGGTCTGGATCCAGATGAGCACCACGATGAGGAAGATCGTGTTCTGCGGCTGGGTGATGAGGAACTGCTGCGGGGGGATGCCCAGCCAAACCAGGAGCTGGTTGAGCAGCCCGATCTGGTTGACCCCCGGCTGGTCGGGCCGGAACTCGTAGACGAACTTCCAGATGATGCTCGCGCCCACCATGGAGATCGCCATGGGCAGGAAGACGAGCGCCTTGGCCAGCTTCTCCCACCGGCTCTTGTCGACCACGACGGCGTAGATCAGCCCGAACGCGGTCGCGGCGACCGGGACCAGCAGGACCCAGACGGCCGTGTTGCGCAGCACGATGAGGAACTGCTCGTTGGTGAAGGCCGTGACGAAGTTGTCGAGGCCCACGAACGTCGAGCCCGCCTTGTCGTAGAAGGACGCCCGGATCGTCACGATGCCGGGATAGACGAGACCGAAGGCGAGCAGGAGCAGCGCGGGACCCACGAACGCGGCCACCACCACCCACCGCGGCACCCGCCGCGGGCGGTCCACGGCCAGGAGGATCACGCCCATGACGACCACGAACAGCAGGATCGCGACGGCCATGCCGACGAGCTTCTGCGTGGCCGTGTCGGTGCCGAGGAACCAGTCCATGCTCTCCCTCCCCGTGGATCACCAGGACGACGTCACCGGAGCGGCGGACGGGCGGGGCGCCTGCGCGCCCTGCCCGTCCGGCGGCCGGACCGCGTGGGCTAGGACGGCCAGGAACTCTCGATCTGGTCAACGACCGCCTGGGTCTCGGCGCCCGTCAGCCAGTCGACGATGCCCGTCCAGAACGAGCCCGCGCCCACCTCGCTGGGCATGAGGTCGGACGCGTCGTAGCGCGCGACCGTCGCCTCGTCGGTGAGGGTCTCGGCCGCGAGCCGGTCGAAGTCCGTGGCGAGCAGCTCCGGGTCGAGCCCGTTGTTGGCGCTGACCCACCCGCCGGCCGGCGTCGCGACGGCCTTGGCGTTCGCCCAGTCCGAGCTCGCCAGGAACGTCTGGAAGGCCTGCACCTCGGGCCGGTCGTTGAACGCGGCGATGAACGGCCCGGCCACGAGGGTCGGCTTCTCCTCCGTGGTCTCGGCGGGCAGGTAGAACGCCCACACGTCGCCGTCCTCCGCGACCTCGGTGCCCTCGGGCCACTGCGCCTGGTAGAAGTTCGCCGCGCGGTGCATCCAGCACGTGCCGTCGAGGATCGGGAACCCGGCGTCCGACCACGTCGTGGTCGCGATCGAGTTCACCTCGCCGAGCCCGGCGTTCACGAACGCCGGGTTCTTGAGGATCGCGCCCGCCGCGTCCCACGCCTCGGTGATCTGCGGGTCGTTGAACGGGATCTCGTGCTTGTACCACTGGTCGTACACGTCCGGACCGGCGGTGCGCAGCACCATGTCCTCGATGAAGTCGGTACCCGGCCAGCCGGTCGCATCGCCGGACTCGACGCCGGCGCACCACGGGAGGGCGCCCGAGTCGGCGATCGTCTGGCTGAGGGTCATCAGCTCGTCCAGGGTCGTCGGCACCTCGTACCCGGCGTCGGCGAACATCGCCGGCGAGTACCAGACGAAGGACTTCACGTTGGCGTCGTACGGCGCGGCGTAGAACTCGCCGTCGACGGTGCCGTAGGCCTTCCACTCCTCGGCGAAGAACTCGTCGACGTTGGCCTCCGTCTGCTCCGGTGCCGGCACGACGGCGTCGTACTGGGTCACCAGCGTGTTGAGCAGGCCGGGCTGGTTGACGATCGCGATGTCGGGCGGGTTGCCCGCCTGGACGCGCACCGGGAGCTGCGCCTCCTGCTCGCGCGACCCCTCGTACTGGATCGTGACGCCGGTGCACTCCTCGAACTGCTCGTACGACGCCTGGTGCGCCTCGGCCTCCGGGTCGACGATCGAGGTGTAGACCGTGACCTCCGTGCCCTCGAGGTCGCCGAACTCCTCGTAGGGGGCGCAGTCGATCTCGAACGCCGCGGCCGTCTCCCCGCCGTCGCCCCCGTCGCCTCCGTCGTCGCCGCCACCGCCACATGCGGCCACGAAGAGCGCGAGACTCGCTCCTCCCGCCGCGACCATGAAGCCCCGGCGTCTCGCCGTCGTGGTTCGTGTGGTCATCGCCGATCCCCTTCACTGCGTCGTGGGTAGAGCGTCGTGGGTAGAGCGTCGTGGCCGGGGCGAACGCGCCCGAGATGGGGGGCGGAAAAGCCCTGACCAGCATGAGTCGACCGCGAACCGACCCGTGTCGCAACCCGGAAGCGGATGAATCTCGGTCACGACTCGATGACGATCCGTGACACCCTTGACCCGGACCAGGATCCCGGTGTGCCCGGCGGCACGCGTCGGGGCGACGAGAGCGACGACGAAGGACGACACATGATCGAGCTGAGGAGCCCGCGAGAGATCGACCAGATGCGGCCTGCGGGACGCTTCGTGGCCGAGGTGCTCACGGCCGTCCGCGACGCCGCCGACGTCGGGGTGAACCTGCTCGAGCTCGACGCGCTCGCGCACCGCATGATCCGCGACCGCGGCGCCGAGTCCTGCTACATCGACTACCACCCCTCGTTCGGCGCGATGCCGTTCGGCAAGGTGATCTGCACGTCCGTCAACGACGCCGTCCTGCACGGCCTGCCGCACGACTACGCACTGCGCGACGGCGACCTGCTGAGCATCGACTTCGCCGCGTCCGTGGACGGCTGGGTCTCCGACTCCGCCGTCTCGTTCGTCGTCGGCACGTCGTCGACGCCGCAGCGCGCCGCCGCCGACGCGAAGCTCATCGAGACGACCGAGGTGGCGCTCGACGCCGGCATCGCCGCCGCCGTCGTCGGCAACAAGATCGGCGACATCTCCGCCGCCATCGCCAAGGTGGCCCGGGGCGCGGGCTACGAGATCAACACCGACTTCGGCGGGCACGGCGTCGGCCGCACGATGCACGGCGACCCGCACGTGCCGAACGACGGCCGTGCCGGCCGCGGCTTCCCGCTCAAGGCCGGGCTCGTCATCGCCATCGAGCCGTGGTTCCTCGAGACCACCGACGAGATCTTCACCGACCCCGACGGCTGGACCCTGCGGTCCGCCGACGGGTCGCGCGGCGCCCACAGCGAGCACACCATCGCGATCACCGACGACGGCCCGGTCGTCTTCACCGCGCGGGACTGACGCCGACAGAGAAGCCCGCACGACGCCGCACCGGCTGCGGCGTCGTGCGGGCTTCTCTATCTCGCGCTCAGGGGTTCTCTATCTCGGCAGGGAGAGCAGCACCGGGACGACGCCGTCCTCGTCGACGGTGCCGGTGACCTCGTCGGCGGCGGCGCGCACGACGTCGTCCGCGTGGCCCATCGCGACGCCGCGGCCGGCCCAGCGCAGCATGTCGACGTCGTTGCGGCCGTCGCCGACGGCGACGGTCGCGGCCCGGTCGACGCCCAGGCGTTCGCGCAGCCGCTCCAGCCCGGAGGCCTTGGTGACGCCCTTCGGCGCGACGTCCATCCACGCCGTCCAGCCGACGGCGTACGTGACGTCACCCAGTCCGATGCGGGCGGCCATCTCGCTGAACTCCTCGGGCGTGCGCTCAGGGCTGCGGATGACGACACGCGTCACCTCGCGCGACCACAGCTGCTCGAAGTCGACGACCTGGTGCTCGCCGTCCAGCTCCCCCTCGGGGAAGAGCGCGTTCATCCGGAAGCCGATGCCGATGTCCTCGACGGCGTACCGGGCGTCCGGGAGCTCCTCCCGCAGCAGCCGCAGCGCGGGGCCGGGGTCGAAGGTCCGCACCTCGTCCAGCTGCCAGCCGTTCGGCACGTCCGGGTCGAGCCGCACCGTCACCGCGCCGTTGGAGCAGACCATCCACCCGGTGGTGATACCGAGCAGCTCGGCCACCGGGGTCATCGCGATGAGCGAGCGGCCCGAGCTCAGCACCACGTGGTGCCCGGCCGCCTGCACGTCGGCGACGGCGTCGCGCACCGCCGGCGACAGGCCGCCGTCGTACCCGATCAGCGTGCCGTCGATGTCGAGGGCGACGAGGTAGCGGCTCACGCGGCCGGCTCGAGCACCTCGAGGCCGCCCAGGTAGGGCCGCAGGCCCTCGGGGACGCGCACCGAGCCGTCCGCCTGCTGGTGGTTCTCGAGGATCGCGACGATCCAGCGGGTGGTGCCGAGCGTGCCGTTCAGCGTCGCGACCGGGCGCGTGGTGCCGTCGGCCGTGCGCTCGCGCACACCCAGCCGGCGGGCCTGGAACGTGGTGCAGTTGGACGTCGAGGTGAGCTCGAGGAACCGCTCCTGGGTGGGCAGCCACGCCTCGCAGTCGAACTTGCGGGCCGCGGAGGTGCCGAGGTCGCCCGCCGCGGTGTCGATGACGCGGTACGGCAGCTCGACCTTCGCGAGCATCGCCTCCTCCCAGGCGAGCAGGCGCTGGTGCTCCGCCGCGGCGTCCCCGGGGTCGCAGTAGCTGAACATCTCCACCTTGTGGAACTGGTGCACGCGGATGATGCCCCGCGTGTCGCGGCCCGCCGCGCCGGCCTCGCGGCGGTAGCAGGCGCTCCAGCCTGCGTACCGCTTCGGCCCGGCCGACAGGTCGAGGATCTCGTCCGCGTGGTAGCCCGCGAGCGCCACCTCGCTCGTCCCGACCAGGTACAGGTCGTCCTTCTCCAGGTGGTACACCTCGTCGGCGTGGCTGCCGAGGAAGCCGGTGCCGCGCATCGTCTCCGGCTTGACCAGCGTCGGGGTGATCATCGGGGTGAAGCCCGCGCTCACCGCCTGGTCGACCGCGGCGTTGAGGATCGCCAGCTCGAGCCGGGCACCGATGCCGGTGAGGAAGTAGAACCGCGAGCCCGACACCTTCGCACCCCGCGCGGTGTCGATGGCCGCGAGGCCCTCCCCCAGCTCCAGGTGGTCGCGCGGGGCGAAGCCCTCCGCCGCGAAGTCGCGCGGCGTGCCGACCTCCTTGACCACGACGTAGTCGTCCTCGGCCCCGGGAGGGGCGCCCTCGACGACGTTCGCGATCCGGTAGAGCAGCTCGTCGACCTGCGTCGCGGCGTCCGACGCCTCCGCCTGCCGCGCCTTGACCTGCTCCGCGAGATGCCTGGTGCGGGTCAGGAGCTCGGCCTTCTCCTCCCCCTGCGCCTGTGCCACCTTCTTGCCGAGCGCCTTCTGCTCCGCGCGCAGCGACTCGAACTCCGTCAGGGAGGAGCGACGCCGCGCGTCGGCGTCGAGCGCCGCGTCCACGAGGGCGGGGTCGTCGCCGCGGGCCAGCTGGCTCGCACGGACGACGTCGGGGTTGTCGCGCAGCAGTCGGAGGTCGATCACGCGCGCAAGCCTAACGGCCGGGCCCCGCCGGGCCTCACGGATATCCCCGTCCCGCCGGGCCCGCTGCCTCGCGGGGACGGCCGGCCCTGGCCCACCTCGACGTGAGATGGGCGACCTCGCCGGGTCACCAGGCCCGAATCGTCATAGGTTGCGGTCATGCCGGATGAGTACGCCTGGGTCGTCGCGCTGGTCTTCGTGCTGGCCGTCGCCCTCGGCGCGCTCGCCGCGGCCCTGGTGCTGTGGCGTCGCGGCCGGACGGAGGGGCCGGGGCTCGCCGACGGGGACGCGCACGCCACGCAGGACGGCGAGGCGCGGGGCTTGCTGCTCGCCGTCGTCATCAACCCCTCCAAGGAAGGCGCCGCGGACGTGCGCGACGGGGTCGAGCGGGTGTGCGCCGAGGCCGCCCTCCCCTCTCCGCTGTTCTACGAGACCACCGTGGACGACCCCGGTACCGGCCAGGCCCGCCGGGCGCTGGCGGCGGGCGCGGACGTCGTGGTCGCCGCGGGCGGCGACGGCACGGTGCGGGCAGTCGCGGAGGCGCTCGCCGGGACCGGTCGCCCCATGGGGCTCATCCCGGTCGGCACGGGCAACCTCCTGGCGCGCAACCTCGACCTGCCGCTGACGTCGGTGGCCGACGCCGTCGCCGTCGTGCTGGGCGGGCAGGACCGGGCGATCGACGTGGGGCGGGCCCGCGTCACCGAGTTCGCCGCCGACCCCGAGCTGCCCGACGGCGGCGGCGACCCGCACCAGGCGCACATCTTCCTCGTCATCGCGGGTCTCGGGTTCGACGCCGCGATGGTGGCCGACACGGACGACCACCTCAAGGCCAAGGTCGGCTGGGTGGCCTACTTCCTCGCCGGGGCACGGCACCTGCACGGGCGGCGGATGCGGGCGACCATCCGCCTCGACGACGGCGAGGCGGTGGAGGCGAGGCTGCGGAGCGTCATGGTGGGCAACTGCGGGCGGCTGCCGGGCGGGATCACCCTGTTGCCCGACGCCGTCATCGACGACGGAGAGCTCGACGTCGCCGCCATCGACACCCGCGGCGGCCTCGCCGGCTGGGCGCAGCTCTTCGGGGAGGTCGTGGCGCAGGGCCTCGGGGTGCGCAACGACCTGCCCGGCAAGATCGGCCGGATCGACCACACCCGGGCGCGCCGGGCCGTGATCCGGGTGGACGGCGGCGAGCAGGCGCAGGTGGACGGCGACCCGCTCGGCAGCGCGGTGGAGCTGGAGACGTGGGTGGAACCCGGCGCGCTCGTCGTGCGCACGGGCCTGGTCGCGTGAACGTCCCGGGCGGATCGAGGAGCGGACCGGGGCGCGGACCGGGGAGGGCCACGGGGCGCCGGACCGTCCCCGCATAGGCTGGCCCGCGTGATCAGCCCAGCTCGCCCGCCCGTGGCCGCCCGCGCGCCCCGCGCCCTGCTCGTGGCGGCGGCCGTGCTGGTCATGCTGCTCACGACGCTCGCGGGGACGGCGTCGGCGGCGCGCGCGGCGCTGCCGGGCTCGACGAGCACCTCCGCAGCGACGGCGACCGACACGACGCCGGGCACGTCCGGCGCGGACGACGACGGCGCTGCCGCGGCGCCCGACGCCCCGCTGGTCCTCGCCGGGGTCTCGGGGCTGCAGTGGTCCGACGTGGACGCGTCCCGCACGCCGAACCTGTGGCGCCTCATCGGCCGCGGGTCCGTCGCGTCGATCGCCGTGCGCACGCTCACCCCGACCTGCCCGACCGACGCCTGGCTGACGCTCTCCGCCGGGAGCAAGCTCGTCGCCCAGGGCGAGGACGACCCGACCGGGCCGCCCGGGGTCACCGACGACGCCGACCGGCCCGGCACCGCGGACGGCGCGGACGCGGGGCAGGACGACGCCCGGGACGACGAGGACGCCGTCGCGCGCGGCTGCACCTCCCTGCCGGTGCCGTCGGCCACCACCGCCGACACGGACGCGGGCACCGACAGCGGCACGGGCAGCACGTCGGTGCCGGGCTGGTCGGACCTCACGGCCAGCGACCCGGTGCTGCCGGCCACCGCGGCGCCGGGAGCGCTGGGCGACCTCGCCGACGTGGCCGGCGCGTGCGCCACCGCCGTGGGCCCGGGCGCCGCGGTCGCGCTCGCGGATCCCGACGGCGACGTGCCGCGCTACCTCCCGGACACCGACCGGCTCACCGCCGAGCTCGTCGCCGACTGCCCCGCGACCGTGGTCGACCTCGGAGTGCTGCCCGACGCCGCGGGCGAGCGCGGCGCCGCCGTGGAGGAGCTCGACGCGCAGGTGGGCCGCCTCGCCGACCTGCTGCCGAACGGCGGGCGGCTCGTCGTCGCGGGCATCTCCGACACCCCGATGGGCCCGTCCGACCTCCAGGTGGTGGTCGACTGGACCGCTCCGGGCGGCAGCGCGACCTGGCTCACCTCCACGTCGTCCCGGTGGGTGGGGGTGGTGGTGCTCGCCGACCTGTCGGCCACCGTCGCGGACACCCTGACCGGGGGGGCGCTCTCCGGCACCGCGCCGGAGCCGGAGGACGAGGAGGTCGAGGAGGATCCCGTCGAGGACCCGCTGACGGAGGCGCTCACCCCCTTCACCGGCTCGCCCCTGGAACGCGGCGACGACCGCCGCATCCCCGTCGCCCGCACCGTGGAGAACCGGCAGTACCTGAGCGTCCTCACCGACACGGTGCCCCGGCTGTCGCCGCTGCTCATCGGCGTGGTCGCGCTGGCCGGGATCGTGGTGACGGGGGCGCTGCTGCTGGCTCGTCGGCGGGGCGGCACCGATCCGACCGCCACCCGCCTGTCCCCGACCGGGCGGCGCGTGGCGCTCGCCGTGCTCGTGGTCGCGTCCAGCCTGCCCGTCGCGGCGTCCCTCGCGACGTTCTCGCGCTGGTGGGCGTGGCCGTCGCCGGTGATGACGCTGGTGCTGTCGCTGGCCGTGGCCGCCCTCCTGGCGGGCCTGGTCGCCTGGGCTGCCCGCCGGCTCCTGCCGCCGTCGCCGTGGCGTCTCACGACGTGCCTCGCCGGCGTCACCTGGCTGGTGCTGACCGTCGACGGTCTCACCGGCACCACCCTGCAGCAGGGCTCCCTGCTGGGGCCGGCGCCGTCCCTCGGGGCGAGGTTCTACGGCTTCTCCAACACGGTGTTCGCGGTGTACGCGGTGGCGGGCATCGTGCTCGCCGCCGGGCTCGCGGCGATCCTGCGCGCCCGCGGGGTCACCCCGTCACGGGCCGCCTGGGCGGCCGTCGGCGTGGGCGCCGTCACCGTGCTCGTGGACGGGCTGCCGCCGTTCGGCGCCGACCTCGGCGGGATCCTCGCGCTCGTGCCCGGTTTCGCCGTGCTGGGGCTCGGTCTCGCCGGAGTGCGGGTCACCTGGCGCCGCGCCCTCCTGGTCGGCGCCGCGACGGTAACCGTCGTGGCGGTGGTCGCCGTCGTGGACTGGTTCGTCGGGGGCGGCAGCAGCCACCTCGGCGGCTTCGTGCAGTCGGTGCTGGACGGGCGCGCGTTGGGCGTGGTGGCCGGCAAGGCGGCCGGGGCGTGGGCCACCGTCGCCAACCCGGCCGGTGCCGCCGCGCTGCTCGTGTGCGTTGCCGCGGCCTGGGCCGTGCTGGACCCGGACCGCGCCCGGCTGACCGGCGTCGCCGCCGCCTACCGCCGGGACCCGATGCTGCGCCGGCTCGTCGTCGCGCTCGTCGTCACCGCGGCCGTCGGCACGCTGCTCAACGACTCGGGCGTCGCCGTCGCCTTCCTGGTGCTGGTGCTGGCCGTCCCGTTGGTGCTCGCCGGGCACGTGGAGCACGCGGACGCCACCTCCGGGCCGCCGCACGCGCCGGACGGCGAGCCCGGCATCCGGCGGGTCCCGACCATGCTGGTGACGGCCAGCGGCACCGTGCTCGTGGTGCTCCTCCTCGCGTCGACGGTGATCTCCGCGGCCGGGCTGCGCTCCGCGTCGGACACCGTCGACGCCGGCGGGCAGGTGACGCCGTCGCGCGCCGACGCCGTCGCGACGCAGGACCCCCTCGTCGTGGTCGGCACGACCGGGGTGCGCTGGGACGACGTCGCCGAGGGGCGGGCGCCCACCCTGCACGGGCTCCTCGCCGACGGAGCGGGCGCCGGCGGCGTCGCCCAGCCCACGGGCGCCGCGAGCCGGTGCGTGACCGGGGGCTGGCTCGCCCTGTCCGCGGGCACGCTCGCCGAGGTGGCGGCGCAGCGGAACGCCGACGGCAGCTGGGCGTGCCCGACCGCGCAGCCGGTCGCCGCGAATGCAGGGACGGGCGGCGGGGCGACGGTCGACGGCTGGGACGAGCTCGTCGCACTCCAGCAGGGGTCCGCGTACCAGGCGCGCCTCGGCACCCTCGGGGCGCAGCTCGAGCCGGTCGCCTGCGCCACGGCGGTGGGCCCGGGCGCCGCGCTGGCGCTGGCCGGACCGGACGGGTCGGTCGCCCGGTACCGCGACCTCGACGCGGCGCTCGCCCCCGGCGCGGACGGCTTCGACTGCCCGGTGACGGTCGTCGACGCGGGAGACGCCACGTCCCCCGCGGCGGACCCCGCGCTCAGCGGCTCCGAGGCCAGGGCGGCCCGGGAGCAGGCCCACGCGGACCGGCTCCGCGGCGTCGACGACACCGTGCGCCAGGTGCTCGCCGCGGCGCCTGCGGCGGCCACGGTGCTCGTGGTCGACGTCTCCGGGACGCCCGGCACCCGACCCGTGCTCGGCGCCGCGCTCGTGCGGCCCAGCGCCGACGGCCCCGACCAGCCCCGCTACCTCACCAGCGCCGCGACCCGCACCGACGGCGTCGCCCGTGTGCTCGACGTGCCGGCCACGGTGCTCGGCGCCGCGGGGGCGACGCCCGCCGCTCCGGTGCAGGACACCCCCCTCTCGTGGGGGTCGCCGCGTCCCGCGGACGCCGCGTCCTCCGCCGAGGCGCTCGCCGACCTCACGCTGCTCGACCACGTGCGCCGCACCGTGTACACGGCGTTCGTGGACGTCCCGCTGTACGCGGGGCTGGGCCTCGCCGCCGCCTGCCTGCTGCTCGGCCCCCGCCTCGCGCGCGCCACGACCCCGCGGGCGCGAGCGCGCCGTCGTACCGCGTGGGCGTGGGCGCGCGGCGCCGCGCTGGTGCTCGCCGCGCTCCCGGCCGCGGCCTTCCTCGTCTCCCTCACCGGGTGGTGGCGCTTCGCCGAGCCGACCGTGGCGTTCGCGGTGTCCGCCCTGGGTGCGACCGCCGTGGTCGCGGCGCTCGGCGCGCTCGCCCCGCGGCGGCCCGTCTGGCTCGGACCGGGCGTGGTCGCCGGCATCACCTTCGCCGTGCTCACGCTCGACGCGCTCATCGGCACGCCCCTCAACCGGGCGAGCCCCCTGGGCTCGGCGCCGACGTTCGGGGCGCGGTTCTACGGCTTCGGCAACCCGACGTTCTCCGTGTACGCGGTGGCCGCGCTCGTGCTGGCGGCCGCGCTCGCGCAGGGCCTCGTCCGCCGCGGACGCCGGGGGCTCGCCGCCGTGGTCGTGGGCGGGATCGGCCTCGTGACGATGGCGGTCGACGTCTGGCCCACCCTCGGCGCGGACCTCGGCGGCGGCCTCGTGCTCGTGCCGGCGTTCGCCGTGCTGGGCCTGGCCGCGTCCGGGGCGCGGCTGACGTGGCGCCGGTTCTTCCTCGTGGCCGCCGCGGGCGTCGGGGCCGTCGCGGCGGTCGGGGTCCTGGACTGGCTCCGGCCCGAGAACGACCGCTCGCACCTGGGCCGGTTCGTCGCCCAGGTGATCGAGGGCGAGGCGTGGGAGACCCTGGCCCGCAAGGCCGGCTACGCCGCCCGCTCCCTGCTCGGCGGCGTGCCCGTCTGGCTGACCCTGCTGGTGCTGGCGGCGTGCGCGCTGCTCCTGTTCGCGCCGGGCCGGTTCACCCCGCGCTGGTTCGCGCGGACCGAGGCCGCGTGGCCGCTGCTGCGGCCCACCGTGCTCGCGCTGTGGATCGTGTGCGTCGCCGGCTCCGCGGTCAACGACTTCGGCGCCCGCATCGCGGTCATCGCCCTCGTGCCGGCCGTACCCCTGCTCACCGTCGCGGCGCTGCACGCCCTGTGGCCGGCGCCCGACGACGCGCCGACCGACCCCGACCCGGCGTCAGTGCCCGGCGCCGAGCCGGCCCGCGAGCCGCTCCAGCCGGGCTGAGCTGTCGGCGTCGAGTCCGCGGAACTCGACGGCCTTGCCGTGCGCGGCGTACTTGTGCTGGACGGCGTCGAGCGCGGCGACGGTGGACGCGTCCCACACGTGCGCGTTCGACATGTCGATGACGACGCGGTCCGCGTCGCCCGCGTAGTCGAACCGGTAGACCAGGTCGTTCGACGAGGCGAAGAACAGCTCGCCGTCCACCGCGTACACGCGCTCGCCGTCGGCGTCGGAGGCGTCCAGCCGGGTGACCGTGGTGAGGTGCGCGACGCGCCGCACGAACAGCACCGCGGCCACCACCACGCCGACCACGACCCCGATCGCGAGGTTGTGGGTGGCCACGGTGACGGCGACGGTCGCGAGCATGACCGCCGTCTCCGACCGGGGCATGCGACGCAGCGTGGACGGCCGGACCGAGTGCCAGTCGAAGGTGCCCACCGACACCATGACCATCACCGCGACGAGCGCCGCCATCGGGATGATCGCCACCACGTCGCCGAGGCCCACGACCAGGATCAGCAGGAACACCCCGGCGAGGAGCGTCGACAGCCGCGTGCGGGCCCCGGAGACCTTCACGTTGATCATGGTCTGGCCGATCATGGCGCAGCCGCCCATGCCGCCGAACAGGCCGGTGACGACGTTCGCCACGCCCTGCCCCCACGACTCGCGGGTCTTGTTCGAGTGGGTGTCCGTGATGTCGTCCACCAGCTTGGCCGTGAGCAGCGACTCGATGAGTCCGACCAGGGCCATGCCCAGCGCGTACGGCGCGATGATCCGCAGCGTCTCGAGGTCCGTCGGCACGTCCGGGAGCAGGAGGGTGGGCAGCGACTCGGGCAGCGCGCCCTCGTCACCCACGGTCGGGACGGCGATCGCGGCGGCGACGGTGACGAGCGTGAGCAGGACGATCGCGACGAGCGGCGCGGGGACCACCTTCGTCAGGCGCGGGAAGAACACCATGATCGCGATGCCGGCGGCCACCATCGGATAGACCGCGAACGGCACGTCCCGCAGGTGCGGCACCTGGGACAGGAAGATGAGGATCGCCAGCGCGTTGACGAAGCCGACCATCACCGACCGCGGGATGAACCGCATGAGCCGTGCCACGCCCAGCAGGCCGAGGAGGACCTGCAGGAGGCCGCCGAGGATCACCGTCGCGACGAGGTAGTCGAGGCCGTGCTCCCGCGCGACCGGCGCGATCACGAGGGCGATCGCCCCGGTCGCGGCCGAGATCATCGCGGGTCGTCCGCCGACGAACGAGATCGTCACCGCCATCGTGAAGGCCGCGAAGAGCCCGATGCGCGGGTCGACGCCCGCGATGATCGAGAAGGCGATCGCCTCCGGGATGAGGGCGAGACCGACCACGAGGCCCGCGAGGACCTCCGTGCGCAGCGTGCGGACCGAGCCGAACGCCGCCCGGAACGACCCGGAGACGGCGGCCTCGGGGGCGCCGGTCACGGGCAACGGCGCGGGGGCGGGGTCGGGCAGGGCGGGGCGCGGGGCGTTCGGCACGTGGGTTCCGTTCGGTGCGGGCGGGGTGCGGGCACGCCCGCGGCGCGCGGAACTCTACCCTCACGTCAGGCGCACCGGGCCGTCGCAGCGCACGCTGCGGCACGACCACGGCGAGGGCCTGGTGCCACTCCCGTTCCGCGGCGCCGCGGTCACCCCGTCGCGGCCCCGACCGGCTCCACCGCAGCGGTGCGCAGCGGGTAGAACCAGAAGCACACGAAGGCCAGGGCGGCGAGCACCACGGGCACGCCGCCGAGGAGCAGGCGGACGCCGGTCGCGACGGCGGGCCCCTGGGCGTCCGCCCCCTCGACGTACCCGCTCGCGGCGAGCACCCCCGCCAGCACCACCGCCTGCACCACGACGGAGCCGCGGACCACGAACCCGTTCGCGCCGAAGTACATCCCCTCGCGGCGCAGCCCGGTGCGGCGCTCGTCGTCGTCGATCACCTGCGCGAGGGCGACCTCGAGCACCTGCATCAGCCCGGCGACGCCGAGGCCCACGGCCAGGCCGGCCGCCGCCGCGCCGAGCACCGTCGTCGGCACCAGGTAGAGGCACGTCGCCAGCCCGTACACGACGACGACGAGGAGCATGGCGGTGCGCGGACCCACCCGGCGCACCACCCACGACCAGCCGAGGATCGCCGGGATCGCCGCCACGAAGATCGGCGCGAGCAGCAGCGTCGCGTCCGCCTCCGAGCCGCCGACCGTGTAGCGCACGTAGAACGGGATGCCCGCGAGCAGGATCGCCGTCGTGCTCTGCAGCAGCAGGGAGCCGAGCACGTAGGTGACGAACGCCCGGTTGGCGAACGTGTACCGCAGCTGGTCGCCCAGCCCGACCGTGGACTCGCGCGCCCGGACCGCCTCGTCGGCCTCCCGCTCCACCATGCCCACCATCGACCAGGCGAAGAACCCGGCGCACACGACCACGAGGACGAGCGCCATCGCCGCCCAGCCGATCGAGTCGTACAGCAGCGGCGCCCCTGCCGTGCCGA
Organism: Isoptericola peretonis; assembly: GCA_023241745.1. Classification (GTDB taxonomy): domain Bacteria; phylum Actinomycetota; class Actinomycetes; order Actinomycetales; family Cellulomonadaceae; genus Isoptericola; species Isoptericola peretonis. Next base: position 28,841 of record JALQCY010000005.1, read on the forward strand.
GGATCATCCCCACCAGGGCGAAGAGCTGCCGCGGCGAGTTGCCGCGCGCCCGCTCCGCCGTCGTGCGGAAGATCTCGGGGAACAGCGCGGAGACGTTCAGCACCACCGCGACGTACGCGACGTCGTACACGGCGACGACGACGAGGAACCACACGACCAGCCCGGCCGGGGGCAGCGGCGGCGGCATCCACACCAGCGCGAACGCCACGAGCAGCGGCACGATCCCCAGGCCGATCCACGGCAGTCGCCGCCCCCAGCGGGTGCGGCGCCGGTCGGACGCCGCGCCGACCAGCGGGTTGAGCACCGCGTTGAGGATCCCGTGCGCCACCATCGCCCCCGCGACCCACCCCGCGGGCACGCCGAGGTGGTCCACGTAGAAGTAGACGACGAAGGCCGAGAAGGTCTGCAGCAGGAGGTTCGCAGGGAACGCCGACGCCCCGTACGCGACGGTCTGCGCCCGCGTGGGCGCACCCACCAGGCGGCGGTCGCGCAGCCCCGCGAGCACGCTCACCGCTCGCCCCGCTGCACGGCGCGCAGGTCGCGCCACCCGACGCGGACCAGCCCCTCGGCCGCGATCACCGCGGCGACGTCCGGGTCGCGCAGCAGCCGCTCCTCGTGGCCGCGCTTGGGCGCCCCGTAGTCGACGGCGTCGGCGAGCTCGTCGCCCGGCAGCATCGGGTGCAGGTAGATCTCCGTGACCCCGGGGCGCACGCGGCGCAGCAGGTCGAGGAAGCCCGCCTTGACGGCGTCGTAGTCCTCCTCCTGGGCGGTGCCCTCGCCCGAGAGCTCGAACGGGTGCGTCCACAGCCGGTCGAGGATGACGACCCCCGCCGCGTCGGCTGCCGCGGCGGCGGCGTCGAGCAGGCGGCGGAACCCCGCGTCCGACGGGTCGGCCCCCACCGCCTCGAGGCCGTCGAGCGAGCGCGGCAGCCGGAACGGCAGCCCTCGCGCGGCAGCGAGCTCCAGCACCACCGGGAGGAACGAGCGGCCGGTCACGAGGCCGTAGACCGAGCCCATGTGGTTGTCCAGGTGACTGACGTCGACCCCGGCGGACAGGGCGGCGTCGAGCTGCGCGACGAGCTCGACGGCGACGTCCGTGTCCGTCGCCCGCCGCTCGACGGCCTCGACGTCCGCGGGGAAGTAGCCGGCGTCGTCCACCAGCGAGGTGCCGATCCCGGTGAGCGGGCGCCACCGGTAGCGGGTCCACTCGCTGGTCAGCACCAGGTGCACCCCGACGTCCAGGCCCGGGTCGGCGGCCGCCGCCGCGAGGGCGTCCGGCGCCCACGGGCAGGGCACCATGACCGTGGACGAGTCGAGGTAGCCCTCCGCCAGCAGCGGCAGGACCGCCCGGTTGGCGGCGCGGCACATGCCGAGGTCGTCCGCGTTGAGGATGATCGCGCGGGCGTCCGCCCCGAGCCCGAGGCGCGCGGTGAGGTCGGACGGTGCGGCGCTCACCGCACCGCTCCGTCGCCCCGTCCGGCGCCGGCCGGCGCGGCGGCGCCCGCGACCGCGGCGGTCGCCGCCCGCCGGCGCAGCTCCTCGCTGGCCGCCCGGGCGGCGCCCAGCACCGAGCCGTCGGCGCCGAGCGGCGACGCCTCGACCCGCGCCGGCAGGACGCCGACCCGGTCGCGCATGTACGTGGCCACCCGGCCGTGGATCGGCGCGCGCGCGGCCTCGTCCGCGAGCACGAAGGCCTCGGGGTCGAGCACGATCGCGAGCGACGCCACCACGACGGCGATCCTGCGCGCCATCTCGGCCACGACGTCGCCCGCGACGCCGTCGCCGGCCTCGGCACGGTCGATCAGCTCGCGCACCGTGACGTCCTCGGGCAGGTCGTGGTCCTTGGCCAGGGCCGCGATCGCGGAGTCGCCCAGCACCTGCTCGCCGAGGGCGTGGCCCGGCTGCGGCAGGAACGACACCTCGCCCGCGATGCCCGAGGCGCCGCGGTGGAGCCGTCCGTCGAGCACGACGCCGGCCCCGAAGCCCGCGCCGAACGCGAGCGTCACGAACGACGAGCGCCCGCGCCCGGCCCCGAGGTGCTGCTCCGCCACCGCGGCCAGGTTCACGTCGTTGTCCACGACGACCGGGCAGCCGAGAGCGTCGACCAGCGCGTCGTGCAGCGCCGTGCCGCCCTTCTCGTAGCCGGGCACGTGCAGCACGGTGGCGCGGTCCGCGCCCACGACGGCGGGGAACGCGACGACGGCGCTGCTCACCTCGACGACCCGGCCCGGCCCGAGCCGCGTCTCCACGTCCTCCCGGCAGGAGTTCGCGAGGACCGCCGCCGCCCGTGCCCGCGCGACCGGCGTCGGCTTGACGTCCCGCCGCTCGGCGCGGGCCCGCACGGTCCCCGTGAGGTCCACCAGGGCGACCCGCACGCGGTCGCGCGCGACGTCGACGCCCAGCCCGAACGCCGCGTCCGCGTCCGCGCGGAACCGCCCTCGGCCCTCCCGCACGGCCACGCCCGCCGCGGCGAGCACGCCCAGCGCGGACGCGACCGTCGTCCGGGGCAGCCCCGTCGCCTCCACGACCGCGGCCTCGCCGCCGGGCGCGCCCGTCGCCAGGGCGTCGAGGACCGAGCGAACCTCGGCCTCGTGCAGCGGGCTCGGGCTGGCTTCAGGGGTGGGCATCGAGCCTCCGACTGGACGGGGCAGGACGGGGTCGTCCTGCCGGCGCTGCGAGCCTAGTCAGGCCCTCAGACCTTGTCGACGCAGGTCCGCTGCGGGTGTCGACACAGGTGTGACGCGGCGTCCGACGCAGGTCAGGACGACGCGTGGTCGTGCGAACGGCCGATGCCGCGCACGGCGTCGACCGCGCCGCGGACGCGACGCGCGTTGACGGCGAGGACGACGTCCCGGTACTGCCCGGCCCGGTGCAGCTGGCCCTTGAGGTCGTTCGACGACGGCCGGTGCCTGAGGTCGCACGGCACCTCGACCGCCACGTACCCCTGGCGGAGCAGGTCGATCGTCATGCCGGTCTCGACGCCCCAGCCGTGCGCCAGCGGCGTCGCGGCCTCGAACGCCTCGCGCGTGAGGCAGCGCATCCCGGACAGCGGCTGGCTGGGGCTCCACCCGGTGAGGTGCTGGATGGCCCGGCGCGCCGTGCCGACGACGATGCCGCGACCGCCCGCTCCCGTCTGCTTGGGGAGCAGCGCGATCGCGAGGTCCGCGACCCCCTCGCGCACCGGGGAGACCAGCGGCGCCGTGTTCACGGCCGTGTCGCCGAGGTCTCCGTCGACGAAGAGCAGGAGGCGTGGGGCGCGGCCGTCGGCGTCGCGCATCGCGACGACCGCCGCGCCGGTCTCCATCGCGGCCGCCTTGCCGCGGTTGTGCGAGTGCCGGACGACGACGGCGCCCGCGTCGCGCGCGACGTGCTGCGTGTCGTCGGTGGACCCGTCGTCGACGACGAGCACCAGGTCGACGTGCGGGATCGCGCGGGCCGAGCGGACCGTCGCGGCGATGCGCGCCGACTCGTCCTTCGCGGGGATGATCACGGCGACGCGCTGCGGGTTGCGCCGCCCCTGGGCCGACGGCGGTCGCGGCGTCTTGGCCACGGGCAGCGCCCCGGCCCGAGTGCCGACGGACGCGCCCGCGCCGTCGTTGCCGTCAGTGCCGGCGACCCTGTTCCGCTCGCCGACCTCGTCCTGGCTGGTGGACACCTCAGCGCCCGTGCGGGTCGCCCCGTGGTCCGTGTTCACGACTCCCTGCCTGTTGGTCTCTCGCCCGTGTGTGGCCGGGTGGACCATGCTCCGCCCGGCGTTGGTGTGCGGTGACTCTTGGTGGAATCACCGGGGATCTGAAGAGCAATCTTTTCCCGAAGTACTGTACTCCCCCAGAAGGCCCGATCTCGGGTCAAGAAACGGTGTCGTCCGGGACGTGCCGTGAAGATCGTGCGGAGCCTCGCGCCGTCGCGGTCCCGCCGCGCGAGCGGGCCGCGCGGCACCACCGCGTCAGCGCAGCGTCACCTGACGGGAGACGATACCGGCCCGGGCGCGCCGCTCGTTCGCGTCCAGCGGCTCGGTGACCGCGAGGGCCTCGTCGAGCTTGCGGGCCAGCTCGGCCACCGGCTCCTCCAGCTCGGCCGCCTCGGTGCCGCGCGGGAGCTCCCAGACCGGCACCACGAGCCCGCAGGCCCGGAACATGCCGAGGAACTTGCCGCCCGCCAGCCCCGACTCGCGGCGCGCGTGCAGGCGGGCGATCGCGTCGACCACGCGGTCCTCGTCCTCCGTGCGCGCCCACCGCAGGAACTCGCGGGACATCCGGCACCAGTACGCGGCCGGGACCGAACCCAGCTTCACCGTGGGGATCGACGCCTCGGCCGCCTCGTCGAGCGACTCGCGGATCTCGTCCGTCATCTCGGTGCCGCCGTCGATCCAGTAGTCGTACCCCTCGTGCACGGTCACCTCGAAGGGCACCTCGAGGTCGAGCACGTCCTGCAGGCGCGGGTCGCCGTCCTGCGCGTCCGGCAGCTCCTCGGGCAGCACGCCCGTGCCCGGCTCCGCCGACAGCGCCGCGAGCAGGGCGGCCGCGAGGTCGCGGCTCAGGTCGTCGGAGGCGCCCATGCCGTGCAGCGCGAGCAGCACCGTCCCGTCCTCGCGGTGCAGCGCGCACCAGCCACCGGGCAGGACCGTCGTGACGGTCACGTCGCGACCGCCGTGGTCGGCCGTCGTCCGCGCCGTCGCGGTGGCGGACGGCACCACCTCGCGCAGCGCCACCCAGTCCGCCTCCCCCGGCAGACCCTCGAACGGACGCAGGACAGGGGTCGACGCAGAGCTCTTGGCCATGTCGGGAATCCTAACGGTCCGTGCCGGCCGCCCCTCCTCGCCGACGAGCTCGGCGCGACCGAACTACCTCGTGGAGAAACGGACTACCTCGGCGCGGACTCAACTACCTCGGCCGACGTGGGTACGGTGACCGGATGGAGGGGTGGCGCCGCCTGGTGGCGGACTACCGGTCGGGCGTCGGCGGACGGTCGGACGGCGCGGACGGCGCGGACGGCGCGGACGGCGCGGACGACGCGGACGACGCGGACGACGGCGGGCGTCGCGAGGCGCGGGCGGAGCCCGCCCCCGACGGCGACCGGGACGCGTGGCTCGCGGCGACGCTGCCGGTGCTGGACCTGGCGCTCGGTTCGGTCGCGGCGCTGTGCTCGGCCGCGCGCCGGGCGGGCGCGACCGGTCCGCTGACCGCTCGCGGCCCTTCCCCGGCCCGCGTCGCGGCGTCGTTCGGCTCGGACCGCCTGCTGCGGCTGGACGGTCGTCCCGTGCCCGGGTTCGCTCCCCTGTCGGGGTTCTTCCGCACCGGTGACGGCTGGGTGCGCACCCACGCGAACTACCCCCACCACCGCGCCCGGCTGCTGCACCTCCTCGGCCTGCCGGACGGCGCCGACCGGGACGACCTCGTCGCGAGGCTGGCGCACGCCTCGGCCGCGACTCTCGAGGACGACGCCGCAGCGGCCGGCGCCGTCGTGGCCCGCGTCCGGACCGAGGCCGCGTGGCGGTCCTCCGCCCCGGGCCGGGCGGCGCACGACGGGCCGCTCGTCCGGCTCCGGGCGCGCGAGGACATCTCCCCTGGCCCCGCAGCCCTCGCGGGCGGCCCCGCGCCGCTGGCCGGCGTGCGCGTGCTGGACCTGACCCGCGTCATCGCCGGGCCGGTCGCCACCCGCGCGCTCGCCGCCCTCGGTGCCGACGTGCTGCGCGTGGACCCGCCGGTGCCGGCGGAGATCCGGCACCAGCACCTCGACGTCGGCCAGGGCAAGCGCACCACCCTGCTCGACCTGCACGACGCCGGCGACCGCCGTCGCGCCCAGACCCTGCTGGACGACGCGGACGTGCTGGTCACCGGGTACCGCCCCGGAGCGCTCGACCGGTTCGGCCTGGTCCCGCCGCCCGGCGCCGTCGTCGCGCGCGTGTCGGCGTGGGGCGACGTCGGGCCGTGGGCCGGCCGTCGCGGGTTCGACTCGATCGTCCAGGCGGCGTCCGGCGTCGCGCTGGTCGAGTCGCCCGACGGCGACACGCCGGGCGCGCTGCCCGCCCAGGCGCTCGACCACGCGACGGGCTACCTGCTCGCCGCGGGCGTCGTGGACGCGCTCGGCGCGCGCGGCGCCGACGGGCGCGGTCGCGACGTGACGGCCGCGCTGGCGCGGACCGCGGCCTGGCTGCTCGACGCCGACGGCCGCGACCCCGCCCGTCCCCCGGCGGCCGTGCCCGGGCCGGGGTCGGTCGTGAGCCACGGCCACCGGCCCCGCGTGACGACGGCCCGCCCCGCGCTGCCGGGCCTCGACGACCACCCCGCACCCGCCAGCCCCTGGGGCAGCGACCACGCGGCATGGTCCGACCCGTCCGACCCGTCCGACCCGTCGGCCCCGCGCTGACCGACGCCACCGGGTGCGGGGCGTCCGCGGCTCTGGTCTGATCGGACCGGGCCCGGGCGCGCAGCGCCGGGCGAGCTCCGACGAGAGGGGTCTTCGATGGGCGTCGTGACGCGCGGGTTCGGGGGTCGCCGCCCGGAGCCGGAGCACGAGATCCCACCGGGGCAGTTCGTCACGGACGACTTCCCGGTCCTCTCGGCGGGCCCGACGCCGGACGTCGACGAGTCGCGCTGGGAGCTCACCGTGCGCACCGAGACGGGCGAGGGCACCTCGTGGACGTGGGAGCAGCTCATGGCGCTGCCCGCGGAGGACGTCGAGACCGACATCCACTGCGTCACCCACTGGACCAAGCTGGGCACCACGTGGCGCGGCGTGTCCCTCGACACGCTCCTGGCCGACGTCGAGACCGGCGCGGAGTTCGTCATGGCGCGCTCCTACGGCGGCTACACGACCAACCTGCCGCTGGAGGACCTGCTCGACGGGCAGGCCTGGGTGGCGTACGAGTTCGAGGGCGAGCCGCTGGAGGCGGTGCACGGCGGCCCGGCCCGGCTGCTGGTGCCGCACCTCTATTTCTGGAAGAGCGCCAAATGGCTCCGCGGGCTCGACCTCATGGACGACGAGGACCTGGGCTTCTGGGAGCAGAACGGGTACCACGCCTACGGCGACCCCTGGCTCGAGCAGCGGTACGCGTGAGCTGGCACGTCGCGACGGTCGTGGGCACGCGGGAGCTGACGGCCACGGCCCGGGAGCTGACCCTGTCGGTGCCGGGGTTCGCCGGAGCGCTGCCGGGGCAGCACGTCGACGTGCGGCTGACCGCGCCGGACGGCTACCAGGCCACCCGCGCGTACTCCCTCGCCGAGGCCGGGGACGACGAGCGGGTCGACCTCGTCGTCGACGAGGTGCCGGGCGGCGAGGTCTCGCCCTACCTGACCCGCGACGCGCGGCCCGGGGACCAGGTCGAGGTGCGCGGCCCGCTGGGCGGCTACTTCGTGTGGCACGACGCGGACCCGGGGCCGGTGCTGCTCGTCGCGGGCGGCTCCGGGGTCGTCCCGTTCCTCGCGATGCTGCGCGCCCGCCGCGCGGCCGGACGGCCGGCACCGTTCCGCCTCGTGTGCTCCGTCCGCAGCCCGCACGACGCGATCGAGCGCGAGGAGATCGACACGCCCGACCCCGGGCTGGAGGTGAGGTGGGTCTACACCCGGGAGGCGCCGCCCGGGTGGCCGGCGCCGCCGCGCCGCCTCATCGCCGACGACCTGACGGCCCGGGGCTTCGGACCCGGCGACGACACGTCGGTGTTCGCCTGCGGGCCCACCGGCTTCGTCGAGGCGGCGGCCACGCTGCTCACCGGGCTCGGGCACCCGCCCGCCCGCGTCCGCACCGAGCGCTTCGGAGGTGCCTGATGACGGAGCCCGACGCACGAGGCCGTCCGGCGCCCGCGACCCTGGACGGGTCCGCGCTGGCCGGTACGCTGAGCGAGGTCTACGCCTTCGACGCCACGCTCGCCGTGGTGCGCTGCGCGACCTGCGGGCACACCGACGTCGTCGCCCGCACGACGGTGCACCTGTCCGCCATGGGCGGCGTCGTGCGCTGCGCGACCTGCACCGCCGTGCTGCTCGTCGTCGTCGAACGCCCCGACGGCACGCGCGTGTCGGCGTCCGGCGCGGCCTGGGTGCAGGGCCCGCCGCGCCCCTGAGCACGCCGGGACGGCGGTCACCTCACAGGTGGTCGAGCCAGCGCAGCACGGCGCCCTCGCGCAGCGCCCACGGGCAGATCTCGACCTCGTCGACCCCGAGGGCGCGCATGGTCTCCTCGGCCACGACTCCCCCGCCGACGATCTGATAGGTGCGCTCCGGCGTCACGCCGGGGAGCGCGGTGCGGCCCTCGGCGGTGAGCCGGGCCAGGCGCGGCACCCAGTCCGAGAGCTGCGACAGGCGCATCCGCCACCGGTCGTCCGGTCCGACGGCCTCCACCTGCATGCCGGCCAGCCGGGCGAGCGAGCGGAACGTCTTCGACGTCGCGACGACGTGGTCGGGCGCCGGGACGGTGGCCAGCCGGTCGACGACCGGCGCCAGCAGGGCGCGGGCGTGCACGCGCAGCGCCTGCACCTGCTCCGGCGGCGGCGGGTCGGCGGGCAGGTACTCGCGCGTCGTCCGGCCCGCGCCGAGGGGGACGGACGCGGCGAGGTCCGGCTCCTCGTCCACGCCCGACGCGATCTCGAGCGAGCCGCCGCCGACGTCGAGCACCAGCAGCCGCCCGGCCGCCCACCCGTGCCAGCGACGGGCGGCGAGGAACGTCAGGCGGGCCTCGTCCTCGCCGGAGAGCACCTGTACCTCGCGGCCCACCCGTCCGGCGATCGCCCCGAGCACCTCGGCGCCGTTGGTGGCGTCGCGCAGCGCGGAGGTGGCCATGGGCAGCAGCTCGTCGACCCCGGACTCTCGCGCGAGCTCCATGACGTCGTCGACGGCCGCCAGCATCGCCCGCCGGCCCTCCGGCGACAGCGCGCCGTCGGCGTCGAGGTAGCGCATGAGCCGCACCGTGATCTTGCGCGAGGCGTGGGGCACCGGCCGCACGCCGTACCGGGCGTCGAGGACGAGCAGGTGCACCGTGTTGGAGCCGATGTCGATCACGCCGAGGCGGGGGGCCCGCGACACCGCGGGGGCGGGCGAGCTCGTGGCTGCGCTGGTCATGGCAGCCGAGCGTAGCGGCGCGCGCGGGGCCGGGAACACGAACGCCGGCCGAGCGGGTCGAGACCGCGGACGGGTCTCGACGGGCTCGGCCGGCGAGCGCAGCGCCTCGAGGGCGCCGGCGTCAGGAGAGCGCCTTCACCTTGAGGCGCTCGTACTCCTCGGGCGTGATGGTGCCCTCGTCGAGCAGCTTCCTGGCCGAGGCGATGTGGTCGGCCGGGGACCCGGCGACCTCCCTGATGTACGCGTCGGTGCCGGCCTTCGCCTCCTTCACCGCCGAGAGCTGGCGCTCCGACATCCCCCGGCCGCGGGCGATGAGGTAGACGAGCGCCGTGATCATCGGGACGAAGATCAGGAACACCACCCACACCGCCTTCCACCAGCCCGAGAGCTCCCGGTCACGGAACAGGTCGGTGAGGATCTGGAAGAGGACCATCAGGTAGGCGACGAACAGGAAGATCCAGACGAGGTACCAGAAGAAGTCCCAGAAGGTGTCCATGCTCAGCGTGTCCTTTCGAGGCAGTCCCGACCTTCGCAGGTCGACCGTCGGCGGACGGTCCGCCCGCGCTCGGAACGCTAGTGCCGACATGCAGGACGCGCGCGCTGAAACGGGGTGATCTGGGCCCGCACCCGGCGAACCGGTCGCCGCGGGAGGTTCGCGACAGCGCGGGCGTCAGCGCTCGACGGCGTGCTCGGCGTCGGTGACGAGCTGCTCGGCGCGCGCCACGACCGCGGCCTCCTCGGCCCGGGCACGCGCCAGCGCGTCGGCCCGCACGGCCACGATCTGCGCGTGCAGCGCGGAGTGGACCCGCTTGCGCACGTCGCGCGCGACGGCGTCGACGTCGGACTCGTCCGGGGTCTCGCCACGGGCGGCGAGCTCGTCGGCGAGGCGCTCGACGGCGGCGTCGACCTCCTGCCGCACCCGCTCCTCGGCGTCGTCGAACAGGGCCACGACGGCGGCGTCCGCCGCCCGTCCGAGGCGCGTCTCCTCGAAGTCCGCGGCCGCGCCGACCACGATCCGGCGGGCCCGGTCGACGACGTCGGTCGCCGTGGCGGGGGCGTGCGCCTTGAGGGTGCCCAGGTCGTACAGCAGCACACCCTCGACGTCCGCGACGCGGGGGTCCACGTCCCGGTGCAGGGCCAGGTCGAGCACCACCAGCGGGCGGGGCTCGGGCTCGTCGCCGGCGGCGGCCGCCGCGCGCTCGCGGGACCGGACCACGGCCGCGGTGTCGAGCACGTACTCCAGCGAGGCCTCGGCCCGTCGGTCCGCCGCGACACCGGGGCCTCGGCGGCCGCGGGCGCCCGAGCACGAGACCACGAGGTCGGCGTCCGCCAGCGCGGCCACGAGGTCGCGTGCCGGCTCGACGCCGTGGCCCTCGGCGAAGGCCTCCGCCCGGCCGGAGCGCGAGTACACCCGCACGTCGTCGCAGCCGCGGGCGCGCAGGGCCGCCACCGACGCCCCTGCGTACGAGCCGGTGCCGATGAGCACCACGCGCACGCCCCGCCACGAGCCGTCGTCCCCGGCGCCGCGGGTGTGCAGCAGGTCGCGGCCGGCGAGGTCGAGCCCCAGCGCCACGACCGACCGGCCGGCGGCCCCGAGCTCCGTCTGCGTGCCGACCCGCTTCGAGGTGCGCGACGCGGTCTGGAAGAGCAGCTCGAGCGTCTTGGACGTGGTGCCGTCGGCGCGCGCGTCCACGAGGGCGCGCTTCACCTGACCGGCGATCTCCCGCTCGCCCACGACCATCGAGTCCAGGCCGGCGGCGACCGTGAAGAGATGCTCCGTCACCTCGGGCCCGGTGCGGACCGTGAACGAGTCGGCCGCGACGTCCTGCGTCACCCCGGAGCTCGCCGCAACCAGTGCCGCGACGTGCCGCGTCGCGTGCCGGACGGCGTCGCCGTGGACCGGCGCGTCGACGTCCAGGTACAGCTCGAAACGGTTGCACGTGGAGATCACGACCGAGCCCTGCACCGGCCCGCAGGACCCCACGACGACACGCCCGACGGAACCCGAGCCGGTGGACAGCCGCTCGAGCGCGTCCAGGTCCAGCTCGCGGTGCGAGGCGGTGAGGGAGAGGAGAACCACAGTGCCTCCACTTTAAGAGGGCCGAGCCGGCGGGGCAGAATCGTGAACCGTGACATCCCCCACGGTCCCGGCCGAGACACCATCGGCGTCCACCCTGCTTCCCGCCGACCACCCGCTGGTCGACGGCCGGACGACCAACGCGCCGCTGGTGCGCGCCCTCCGGGGAGGGCGTCCGGACGTGACCCCCGTGTGGTTCATGCGCCAGGCCGGCAGGTCCCTGCCCGAGTACCGCGAGGTCCGTCAGGGGATAGGGATGCTCGACTCCTGCCTCCGGCCACCGCTCGCCGCGGAAATCACCCTCCAGCCCGTGCGCCGCCACCACGTGGACGCCGCCGTCTTCTTCAGCGACATCGTGGTGCCCCTGCGGCTCGCCGGCGTCGACGTCGACATCAAGGCCGGCGTCGGCCCGGTCATGGACCAGCCGTACCGCACGGCCGAGGACGTCGCGCGCCTCACCTCGCTCACCCTCGGCGACGAGGCCCTCACGCCGATCGCCGAGGCCGTGCGGCTGACGGTGGCCGAGCTGGGCGACGTCCCCCTGCTCGGCTTCGGGGGCGCGCCGTTCACGCTCGCCGCCTACCTGGTGGAGGGCCGGCCGTCCCGCGACCACCTCGCCGCGCGTACCCTCATGCACGCCGACCCCGAGACGTGGGCCCGCCTCACCGCCTGGACGGCGGAGCTCACCGGCCGGTTCCTGCGGGCGCAGGTGCTCGCCGGGGCCTCGGCCGTGCAGCTCTTCGACTCCTGGGCCGGGTCCCTGTCCCTCGCGGACTACGCCACGCACGTCGCGCCGTCGTCGACGACCGCCCTGTCGCACGTCGCGGACCTGCGGGTGCCGGGCACCGACGGCGGCACCGGCGACGGCCTGCCGGCGATCCACTTCGGCACCGGCACCGGGCACCTGCTGCCCGCCCTGCGCGACGTGCTCGACGCCGCCGGGATCACCCACCCCGCCGTCGGCGTCGACTACCGCACGCCGCTGGACGAGGCCGCCGCGCTGCTCGCCGACCACCCGCGCGGCGCCGTGCCCGTGCAGGGCAACATCGACCCGGCCCTGCTCGGCGCACCGTGGCCCGTGCTCGAGGCGCACGTGCGGGACGTCGTCGCCCGCGGCCAGGCCGCCCCCGGGCACGTGGTCAACCTGGGCCACGGCGTGCCCCCCGACACCGACCCGACCGTGCTGACACGCGTCGTCGAGCTGGTCCACTCGTTGTGAACCCACCCGCCGCCCACGTGACGCCGCTCCCGCCGCTCGGCGCCCCCGACGCGACCTCCGGCCGGCCCGTGCGGCCGCCGGAGCACGTCGACGCGGTGGTCGTCGGCGGCGGGATCGGGGGCCTCGTCGCCGCCCGGACCCTGGTGCACCGGGGGCTCCAGGTGGTGGTCCTCGAGGCGTCCGACCGCGTGGGCGGGCCCGTGCGCGGCGGCGCGTTCGGCTCGTTGCCGCGCGTGCGGCTGGACCTCGGCGCGGAGTCGTTCGCGGCGCGCGGCACCGCGGTCTCCGACCTGGCCGGCGAGCTCGGCCTGGACGTCGTGAGCCCTGCCCCGCTGCCCGCCTGGGGGTACGCCGCCGGCCGGTCCTTCCCCCTGCCGAAGGCCGGGGTGCTCGGCATCCCGTCCGTGCCGTGGGCGCCCGACGTGCGCCGCGCGATCGGCTGGCCCGGCGTCGTGCGCGCCGCCCTGGACCGGGTGCTGCCGCGGTTCGTGGTGGACACCACCGACCTCGGCACCTTCGTGCGGTCCCGCCTCGGCCGCCGCGTCGCCGAGCGGCTGGTGGCCCCGGTCGCGACGGGCGTGCACTCCGCGCCCCTGGACCGGCTCGACGTCGCCGCCGTCGCGCCCGGGCTGCTCGACGCCTTCGCCCGCGAGGGGTCGCTGTCGCTCGCCGTCGGCGCACTGCGGGCCGCCGCCCCCGCCGGCTCGGCCGTGCGCGGCGTCGACGGCGGCATCCACGCTCTCGTCGAGGCACTCACCGGCGAGATCGCCGCGAGCGCCGAGGAGTTCGCCGACTCGCCCCGCACCGACGCGACCGGCCCGATCCACGCCGCCGTCCGGGTGGGGCAGCAGGTGGTCGGCGTCGAGCGGGCCGGCGCGGACTGGCAGGTCACGACGGCGGCCGGCGACACCGTGCGGGCGCCGCGGCTGGTGGTGACCGCGCCGCAGGTCGCGACCCTGCTCGGCCCGTGGGTCCAGCCGCTCGACGGCGGCTCGGAGGGCGGCGGCGTGGCCGTGCCGACCCCCGAGGCCGGCGCCGACATCTGGCTCGCGACCCTGCTGCTGGACGCACCCGAGCTCGACGACGCCCCACGGGGCTCCGGGCTCCTCGTGGCGCCCGACGACGAGGCTGCCGGCCCCGCGATCCGCGCCAAGGCCCTCACGCACGCGACGGCCAAGTGGCCGTGGCTGGCGGACCGGGTGCGCGCCGCCCTCGGCCCGGGCGTGCACGTGGTGCGCCTGTCCTACGGCCGGATCGGCACCCCGACCGCGCCGCCCACCGTGGACGAGGCCGCCCGCGACGCGTCCGCGCTGCTCGGTGTCGACCTCACCGACCGTGTGCGCGACCACCTGCTGCAGCGCTGGGACGGCTCGCTCCCTCCGCCCACCCCCGCCTACCGCACGGACGTCGCCGCGTTCGCCGCCGCCGTCGGGCACACGCCGGGGCTGTCCGTCACGGGGGGCTGGGTGGCCGGCACCGGTCTGGCGGCCATCGTCGCGCACGCGCAGGCCGCCGTCGCCGCCCTCTGACGGTGAGGTGGTCCGAGATCTGGACCACCTCGCGGAGGGTGGTGGTGACGCATCGTCATGACCCGGCGTCACGACGTCGCGGGATCCGTGTGAGATCGACCTCCAGGCCCGGCCGGGGTTGTCCACAGGCCCGGACGCTGCGCGACACTGGACGGGTGAGCACCCCCGAGACCGCCCCCGCCCCGCTGCGCCTCGGCACCCGCGGCAGCGCCCTCGCCACGACGCAGTCGGGCCTGGTCGCGCGCCGGCTGGAGGAGCTGCTGGGCCGACCCGTCGAGCTGGTGCGCATCCGCACGGAAGGCGACGTGAAGACGGGCTCCCTGGCCTCGCTGGGCGGCACGGGCGTGTTCGTCACCGCGCTGCGCGAGGCGCTGCTCGACGGCCGGTGCGACGTCGCCGTCCACTCCCTCAAGGACCTGCCCACCGCGCAGCCGCCGGAGCTGACGGTCGTGACGCCGGAACGGGAGGACCCGCGCGACGCGCTGTGCGCCCGCGACGGGCTGACCCTCGAGACGCTGCCGCGCGGGGCGCGCGTCGGCACGGGCTCCCCGCGCCGGGCGGCGCAGGTGCAGGCCGCGCGCCCGGACGTCGAGCTGGTGGACATCCGCGGCAACGTCGAGACCCGCCTCGCGCGCGCCCTCGGCCCGGACGCCGACCTCGACGCCGTCGTCCTCGCGTTCGCCGGGCTGTCCCGCCTCGGCCGCACCGAGGTCGTCACGGAGCTGCTCGACACGGTCGTCGTGGCCCCCGCCCCCGGGCAGGGCGCGCTCGCCGTCGAGGCGCGCACCGCGGACCTGACCCCTGGGGCCACGCTCACCGAGGCGTTCGCCGCGCTCGACCACCGCTCCACGCGCCTCGCCGTGCTGGCCGAGCGCGCGGTCCTCGCGCGGCTCGAGGCGGGCTGCGCCGCACCGGTCGGCGCGCACTCCCGCGTCGAGGCGGGGGAGCTGCAGCTCACCGCGGTGGTGGCGCGCGTCGACGGGACGGAGCAGCTCACGCACAGCGCCGTCGCCCGCCTGGACCCGCAGGACGCCGTCGCGCAGGACGACGCCGCGACCGCCCTGGGAGTGCGCGTGGCGGAGGCGCTGCTCGCCGACGGGGCGGCCCGGCTCGCCCCGCTCGTGGGCGGCGCGGGCGAGCCCCGCACGGCCGAGTCCGACGACGTCGCGGCACGCGCCGACGTCGCGCCCCTGCGCGCTCCGCTCGGCACCGACGACCCGGAGGGCGCGTGACCCCCGCTCGTCCGCGAGCGGTGCTGGTGGCGCGGTCGCCCGAGCGCGGGGCAGGCCTCGCCACCGGTCTGCGTGACGCCGGGCTGGAGGTCGTCGTCGCGCCCGTGATCGAGCGCGCCCCGGTGGCCGACCCGGCTCCCCTCGACGACGCCGTCCGCGGCCTCGCGCACGGCGCGTACGCCTGGGCCGTCGTCACCAGCGTCAACGCCGTCGACGCGCTCGCCGGGGCCGCCGCCCGCACCGGCACGGACCTCGCCGCGGCGCCCGTGCGCTGGGCCGCCGTCGGGCCGGCCACGTCCCGCGCGCTCGACGACGCCGGCGTCACGACCGACCTCGTCCCGGACGGCGACGCCACCGCCGCCGGCCTGGTCGCGACGTTCCCCGACCCCGGATCCCCGGACGCCACCCCTCGCGTGCTGCTGCCGCTCGGCGACCTCGCCCGCCCGACCCTCCAGGACGGGCTCGCCGGCCGCGGCTGGGCACCGCACGTCGTGACGGCGTACCGCACCGTGCACCACGAGCTGCCCGCGGACGTCGCGGCGCGCGCCCGATCGGGCGGCTTCGACCTCGTCGTCGTCTCGTCCGGCTCCGTCGCGCGCGAGATCGCGGCGCAGGCCGGCACCGGCACGCCGGTCGTCGCCATCGGCGCGCCGTCCGCGGCCGCCGCCCGCGACGCCGGGCTGCGCGTGGCCGCCGTCGCCGCGCAGCCGACCGACGACGCCCTCGCCGACGCCGTGGCCGCCAGCCTCGGCCTTCCCCCACACGACCTCGCCGCCGACCCGACGGCGACCGCACCCCCCTCCACGAAGGAGCACCCGTGAGCACCTCGGGCTCGTCCGGCATCGTCTACCGCCCCCGCCGCCTGCGCACCACACCGCGCATGCGGCGTCTGGCGGCCGAGACCCGCCTGCACGCGGCGGACCTCGTCCTGCCGCTGTTCGTCAAGGAGGGCCTGTCCGAGCCCGCCCCCATCGCGTCGATGCCCGGCCAGGTGCAGCACACCGAGGCCTCGCTCCGCGACGCCGTGGCGGACGCCGCCCGCGCGGGCCTGGGCGGCGTGATGCTCTTCGGCATCCCCGCCGAGCGCGACGCGACCGGCTCCGCCGGCGACGACCCGGACGGCATCCTGCAGCGCGGCATCCGGATCGCACGGGAGGCCGTCGCGGCGGTGGAGGGCGAGACGGGGCGCCCGGGGCCGGTCGTCATGGCGGACACGTGCCTCGACGAGTTCACCGACCACGGCCACTGCGGCGTGCTCACCACCGACCCGGCCGGCGAGCAGGTCGTGGACAACGACGCGACGCTCGAGCGGTACGCCGCGATGGCCGTCGCGCAGGCCCGCGCCGGGGCGGAGGTCGTGGCGCCGTCCGGGATGATGGACGGCCAGGTGGCCGTCATCCGCGACGCGCTCGACGACGCCGGCTTCACCGACGTCTCCGTGCTCGCCTACAGCGCCAAGTACGCCAGCGCGTTCTACGGCCCGTTCCGCGACGCCGTCGACAGCGCCCTGCAGGGCGACCGGCGCACCTACCAGATGGACGCCGCGAACTCCCGCGAGGGCCTGCGGGAGGCCGACCTGGACCTCGCCGAGGGCGCCGACATGGTCATGGTGAAGCCGGCCGGCACGTCGCTGGACGTGCTGCGCGGCGTCGCGGACCGCTCCGACGTCCCCGTCGCGGCGTACCAGGTCAGCGGCGAGTACGCGATGATCGAGGCGGCCGCCGCGCACGGCTGGATCGACCGCAGGGGCGCCGTCCTGGAGTCGGTGCTCGCCATCAAGCGCGCCGGCGCCGACGTCGTCCTCACCTACTGGGCCAACGAGATCGCGGAGTGGATCAAGTGAACGCCACCGTCAGCACCGACAACCACGCCGCGTTCCTGCGCGCCCAGGCCGCCATCCCCGGGGGCGTGAACTCCCCGGTGCGCGCGTACGGCTCCGTGGGCGGCGACCCGCGGTTCCTCGCGAGCGCGCGCGGCCCGTACGTCACGGACGTCGCGGGGCGCGAGTACGTGGACCTGGTCTGCTCGTGGGGCCCCGCGCTGCTGGGCCACGCCCACCCCGAGGTGGTGGCGGCCGTGCAGGACGCCGCCGCGCGCGGCCTGTCGTTCGGCGCGCCCACGGTCGCCGAGGTCGAGCTCGCGGAGGAGATCCGCCGACGCGTCCCCGTCGCCGAGCGCGTCCGCCTCGTGTCCACCGGCACCGAGGCGACGATGACCGCGATCCGGCTGGCGCGCGGCGTCACCGGGCGCCCGCTGGTCGTGAAGTTCGCCGGCTGCTACCACGGCCACGTCGACGCGCTGCTCGCGGAGGCAGGTTCCGGCGTCGCGACGCTGGCCATGCCCGGCACCGCGGGCGTCACCGAGGCGTCGGCGGCCGAGACGCTCGTGCTGCCCTACAACGACCTCGCCGCCGTGGAGGCCGCGTTCGCGCAGCGCGGCTCGCAGATCGCCGCCGTCATCACCGAGGCGAGCCCCGCCAACATGGGCGTGGTACCGCCCGCCGAGGGCTTCAACGAGGGCCTGCGCCGCATCACCCGCGAGCACGGCGCCCTGTTCGTCATGGACGAGGTGCTCACCGGCTTCCGCGTCGGCCCGTCCGGCTGGTGGGGCCTGGAGAACGCCCGCGTCCGCGCCGACGGCGGCGAGGGGTACGTCCCCGACCTGCTCACCTTCGGCAAGGTCGTGGGGGGCGGGATGCCGGTGGCGGGCCTGGGCGGCCCGGCGGCGGTCATGGACCAGCTCGCCCCGACCGGCCCCGTGTACCAGGCGGGCACCCTGTCCGGGAACCCGGTCGCCGTCGCCGCCGGGCTCACCACCCTGCGCCTGGCCGACGACGCCGTCTACGCCCGCGTGGACGCCGTCGCCGACACGATCGCCACGGCGCTCGGCGACGCCCTGTCGGCCGAGGGCGTGGAGCACCGCGTGCAGCGCGCGGGCTCCCTGTTCTCCGTCTTCTTCGGCCCGTTCGCCGCGGACCACGGCGTGCGCGACTACGCGCAGGCCCAGGCGCAGCAGGCGTTCCGCTACCGGGCGCTGTTCCACGCCCTGCTCGACGCGGGGGTCAACCTGCCGCCGTCGGTCTTCGAGGCGTGGTTCGTCTCCGCGGCGCACGACGACGCCGCGGTGAACCGCATCCTCGACGCCCTGCCGGCGGGCGCGAGGGCGGCGGCCGCGGCCACGGCCTGACACCTTCGACGGCTCAGGGGGCGACGGCCTTGTCGACCGTGCGCACGAGCATCGGGACGATGTCGTGGCGGGCGGCCTGCCCCTCGCGCAGGGTGGCCCACGCGAGGTAGAGCTGCGCCCAGACGACGCCCACGACCCAGTCGACGTCGAGCTCGCGGTCGATGCTGCCTTCGCGGTGACCACGCGCCACGAGCGCAGCCAGGGGCGCGGCGCCGCCCTCGTCGAGGACGGTGTCGGGGACCACGCCCGTGAAGAACAGGGTGAGCAGGTCCCCCAGCAGCAGGTACTCGGGACACAACCGCAGCAGCGCCGTCCGCGCGTCGCCGTCATCGAGCCTGGCTCGCGCGTGCGCCTCGGTCAGCCGGGCGACCGTCTCGGACCCGACGGCGTCGAGCAGCGCGGCACGGTCGGGGAAGTACCGGTGGAGGGTGGTGCGGCCGACGCCCGCTGCGTCGGCGATCTGCCCGAGCGAGGTCGCGGCGTCGTGCGCGAGCTCCCGCACCGCGGCCTCGACGATCGCGCGCCGGGTGCGCGCGCGGGCGCCGGTCTCGGTCTCGTGCACCTCCGTCATGCGGCGAACGCTACACCCGGGAATGGATCAATGCTTGACCAGGTTGGAACAGCAGTGTTCCACTAAGGAGTGGACCCGCCCCGCCGCGAACTCGTCAACCCGGGTTGACGAATTGAGGAGCGTCAACCATGGTTGACAGCATGGCCGCCGCCGTCGAGAACCCGCCCACCGAGACCACCGTCACCGATCCCCCGCCCGAGCGGTCCGGCCGCGAGCGCCTGCGCATCCTGCTCGGCTTCGTGCGCCCGCACCGCCGCACGCTCGCCCTCGGGCTGGCGCTGGGGCTGCTCGCCACGGCGATGAGCCTCGCCACCCCGATGGTCACCAAGTGGGTGCTCGACACCCTGTCGACGGGGGCGTCGATGGGCGGGCCGGTCGCCTGGCTCGTGGCCCTGATGATCGTCGGCTCGGTGGTGGGGCTGTTCCAGTGGATCCTGCTCGGCCGGCTCGCCGAGGACGTGGTCTACGAGGCCCGCTCGTCGATCGTCACGCGCTACCTGCGGGCCCGCGTCGGGGCGATCACCTCCCAGCCCGCGGGCGAGCTCGTCACCCGGGTCACCTCCGACACGCTGCTGCTGCGCGAGGCGACGTCGAACAGCCTGGTCAGCCTCGTCAACGGCTTCATCTCGCTGGTCGGCACGCTCGTGCTCATGGCGGTGCTCGACCTCACGCTGCTCGGCTCCACCGTGGCGGCGATCGTCGTCGTGGCGGTCGCGATGGCGCTGCTGCTGCCGGGCATCGGCAAGGCGCAGCACCGCACCCAGGAGGCGGTCGGGCGCCTGGGCGGGGCCGTCGAGGGCGCGGTGCGCGCCGTGCGCACGGTCAAGGCGAGCGGCGCGGAGGAGCGACAGGGCCGCACGATCCTCGGCGACGCGCAGGAGGCGCGGAAGCACGCCGTGACCGCGGTGAAGACGGAGGCCGTGGCCTGGACCGTGTCGTGGGGCGGCATCCAGCTCGCGATCATCGTGATCCTCGGCCTCGGCGCCTGGCGCGTGTCGCAGGACCTGCTGGCCGTCTCCAGCCTGGTCGCGTTCCTGCTGTACGCGTTCAACATCGTGGGCCCGATCTCCGAGCTCACCCAGGCGTTCACCACCCTGCAGTCCGGGCTCGCCGCCGCCGAGCGGATCCGCGAGGTCGAGACGATGGAGCTCGAGGAGGACGACGGCGCCGGCCGCCCCGACGCCGGCCGGCGCGAGGCCGCCGCGCACGACGCCGGCGCCGACGGGCCCGTCCTGGTGCTCGACGCCGTCACCGCCGGGTACGCGGAGGGGTCCCCGGTGGTGCACGGCGTCTCGCTCGAGGTGCCCCGGCGCGGGCACGTCGCGCTGGTCGGCCCGTCCGGCGCCGGCAAGACGACGTTGCTCTCGCTGCTGCTGCGGTTCGTCGAGCCGACGTCGGGCGAGCTGCGCCTCGACGGGGTGCCGTACCGGGAGCTGAGCCACGCGGACGTGCGCTCCCGTTTCGCCTACGTGGAGCAGGAGACGCCCGTGGTGCCCGGCACCATCCGGGAGAACCTGCTGTTCAGCCGCCCGGACGCCACCGACTCCGAGGTGCGCGCGGTGCTCGAGGCGGTGCGGCTCGCCGCCGACCTCGACGCGCTGCCCGACGGCCTGGACACCTCGCTCGTGTCCTCAGCAGTCTCG
Source organism: Isoptericola peretonis (assembly GCA_023241745.1). Taxonomy (GTDB): domain Bacteria; phylum Actinomycetota; class Actinomycetes; order Actinomycetales; family Cellulomonadaceae; genus Isoptericola; species Isoptericola peretonis. The sequence continues at coordinate 49,351 of JALQCY010000005.1, forward strand.
GGCGGCCAGCGGCAGCGCATCGCCCTGGCCCGCGCGCTGCTCAAGGAGCCGGACGTGCTGCTGCTGGACGAGGCGACGTCCCAGGTGGACGGCCTCACCGAGGCGGCGATCCACGACGCGATCCGGGCCCACACCCGCCGCGGCGCCGTCGTGACGGTGGCGCACCGGCTGTCCACGGTGCTCGACGCCGACCGGATCCTGGTCATGGAGGGCGGACGGGTGCGCGCGAGCGGCACGCACGAGGAGCTGCACGCCTCCGACGAGCTGTACCGCGACCTGGTCGCGGCGCTGCGCATCGCCGTCGACGCCGAGTCGCCGGCCGTGGCCACGACCGCCTGACCCGCTCCTGCCTTCGAGCACGCGGTCTGTCGCGTCATCCGGTCCGATGGCGCGCCAGACCGCGTGCTGGAAGGCAACCTCGGGGCACGCATTCGTCGACGCTGAGCCCACTCCCCCTGCGTGACCAGCCGCGATGCTGCGATGTATGCGCAGTCACTATCGTGGGACCGCCCGCACGACCGTGCGGGCGACGCACGCGGTCAAGGAGTTCCGGTGGCGAAGGCCCCCACGGTGTACGACGTCGCGCAGCGCGCGGGGGTGTCGATCGCGACGGTCTCGCGGGTGCTGCGGCGCCCCGACGACGTGCGCGAGAGCACCCGCACGGTGGTGCACGAGGCGATCAGCGAGCTCGGGTACGTGCCCTCCGGCGCGGCGCGCGGGCTGGCGGCGCGCTCCACGGGCGTGCTGGGCCTCTGCTTCCCCGACGTGGACGGCATCGACGAGGTCGACGACCTGCCCGACCCGGTCCGGGTGGGAGAGGCGGTCGAGATGGTGCGCGACGTCGGCGGCCCCGTCACGGCGCGCTGGAGCAACCTCTACCTCGGCGAGGTGATGCGCGGCGCCGAGCTCGAGGCGTGGCGCACCGGCCACGCGGTGATGATCGGCGTAGCCCGCGGCCTGCGCCGCGCGCAGGCGGTCAACGAGCTCGCCGGCCGCGTCGACGGGCTGGCCGTGCTCTCGAAGTCCGTGCCCGACGACCTGCTGGCCCACATCGCGCGCCGCGTGCCCGTCGTCGTCATGGCCGGGCCGCCGCAGGACGACGCCTACGACCACATCTCGGTGGACAACCGCGCGGGCACGCGCGCCCTGGTGGACCACCTGATCGCCGACCACGGGCTGCGCGACCTCGCCTTCGTGGGAGGGCCCTTCGACTCACCCGACGCGCACGAGCGCTTCCAGGGCTTCCGCGACGCACTCAGGGCGGCGGGGCTTCCGGCGCCGGACGAGCCGGCGGCCCGCAGCGACTTCACTCGGGCCGGGGCGCGCGACCTCGCCCGCACGATGCTCGAGGACCACCTCACGGGGCGCGGCCCGGGCGACGAGACGGGCCGCGCGCTCCCCCGTGCCCTGGTGTGCTCCAACGACCAGACCGCGCTCGGCTTCCTCGACGTGCTCACCGAGGCCGGGATCGAGGTGCCCGGCGACGTCGTGCTGACCGGCTTCGACGGCATCGACGCGACGCAGGCTTCCATCCCGCGGCTCACGACCGTGAGCCAGCCCATGGTGGAGCTGGGGCGGGCCGCCGTCGAGCTGCTGCGCTCGAGGCTCACCGACCCGGGCGCCCCGCCCGCCACGGTGAACCTGCCCGTGCGGGTGCTGCTGCGGGAGAGCTGCGGCTGCGCGTGACCCCCCGCATCCGGCGCCCCGACGGCGCCTCCCGGCCGCTGGCCAGGGCGTTCGCCCGCGGTTTGCCGACCCGAAATGTATGCGCATACACTCGCTGCGACGTCGCACGCCGACCCCGGCGTGCGCGGGCCCTCACAGGAGAGGCCTCGACGAAGAGGAGTGGATGTCCATGACGCGCACAGCGCGCTCGGGGCGGCGCCTGGCCGCGATCGCGGCCACCGTCGCGGTGCTGGCCACGGCGGCCTGCTCGGCACCGGTGCAGAACAAGGGGGACGACGGCGCCAGCGGCGGCGCGACGTCGATGCTCATCGCGGCCGACAACGGCTCCCCGACGTTCGACCGGAACTTCAACCCGTACTCGTCCGGCAAGCGCAACACGACGACGTACATGTACGAGCCGCTGGTCATCATCAACGAGATGAGCGGCGAGGAGACCCCCTGGCTCGCCACGGGGTACGAGCAGCCGGACGCCAGGACGGTCGTCTTCACCATCCGTGACGGCGTCACCTGGTCGGACGGCGAGCCCCTCACCGCCGAGGACGTGAAGTACTCGTTCGACCTCGTCAAGAAGCACCCCGAGATGGACCTCAAGGGCGCCTGGTCGCACCTGGAGTCGGTCGAGGTGGACGGCACGACCGTCGTCGCGCACCTGCAGACGGAGAACGTGCCCGCCGCGAAGATCCTCGCGCAGCAGCTCATCGTGCCCGAGCACATCTGGGCCGAGGTCGAGGACCCGGTCACCTGGACCAACGAGGAGCCCGTCGGCTCCGGCCCGTACACGCTCGGCGAGTTCACGCCGAACCAGTACACGCTGAAGAAGAACCCGACGTACTGGCAGGCCGACAAGGTCGCGGTCGAGGAGCTCGTGCAGCCCGCCGCGAACTCCGAGCTGGACATCGTCAACAACGGCTACGACTGGGCCTACGCGTTCATGAGCGACATCGAGGACACCTGGGTCAAGGCCGACCCCGAGAACAACACGTACTGGTTCCCGGCCGGCGCTCCCATCTCGCTCATCCCGAACATGACGAAGGCGCCGTACGACGACGTCGACTTCCGCAAGGGCATCGCGCTCGCGCTGGACAAGCAGGTCATCGCCGACAAGGCCGAGCAGGGCTACGTCGACCGGGCCAGCCAGACCGGCCTCATGCTGCCGAACCAGGAGAAGGTCCTGGACACGTCGATCCCGAACCAGGGCTACGTCGACCAGGACGTCGACGCCGCCCTCGCCTCGTTCGAGAAGGCCGGCTACACCAAGAAGGGCGACAAGCTCGTCGACTCGGCCGGCAAGCCGCTGAAGATCAACATCACGACGCCGAACGGCTGGTCCGACTGGCTGCAGGGCGTGGAGCAGGTCAAGAGCCAGCTCACCGCGATCGGCATCGACGTCACCGTGGTGCAGCCGCAGCCCGCCGCCTACCAGAAGGAGCTCCGCACGGGCGACTTCGACATGATCATGGGCACCGTCGGCGGCTCCGGGCAGCCGTTCCAGGACTACAACGGCCTCATGGGCTCCGAGTTCCTGCTGCCCGTCGGCAAGACCGCCGCCGGCAACTTCGGCCGGTTCGAGTCGAAGCAGGCCGACGACCTGCTCGCCCAGCTCAAGGTGACCACCGACGAGGCGGAGCAGCTCGAGCTCACGCACCAGCTCGAGCAGATCACCTACGAGCAGCTGCCGATGATCGCCCTGTTCTACGGCGGGTCGTGGGGCCTGTTCTCGAACAAGAACTTCACCGGCTGGCCCAGCGCGGACGACCCCTACGCCTCCCCGAAGACGTGGGACTCCACCCCGCTGCTGATCCTCACGCACCTCGAGCCCGCCCAGGGCTGACGGCCGCCGCCGGTCGGGCCCGACGACACACGTCGGGCCCGGCCGGCAGCCCCGCCCGACCGACCCGACCGACCACCACCGACCCGGAGGCTCCGTTGCGCTACGCGCTCCGCAAGCTCGGCCTGCTGGTCCTCACGCTGTGGGCGGCGGTGACGCTGAACTTCGTCATCCCGCGCCTCATGCCCGGCTCGCCCGCTGACGCGGCGATCGCCAAGCTCGCGCAGAACGGCCCCGTGACGCCGTCGGTGCAGGCGGCGATCGAGGCCCAGCTCGGCATGCCCGGCGGCAGCATCTGGGACCAGTACGTCGCCTACCTCAACAACGTCATCCACCTCGACTTCGGGGTGTCGTACACCTTCTTCCCGCAGCAGGTCTCCGAGCTCGTCGCCGGCGCGCTGCCGTGGACGCTGATCATGGTCGGCGCCGTCACCGTGATCGCCTTCGTGCTCGGCACGCTCATCGGCATCGGCGCCGCCTGGAAGCGCGGCACGTGGATGGACTCGCTGCCCACCGTGGGCGGCAGCTTCCTGTCCGCGTTCCCCTACTTCTGGACCGCGCTGCTCATCGTCTTCTTCCTCGGCTACGTGCTCGGCTGGTTCCCCACCTCGGGCGCCTACTCCGCCACCGCGGTGCCGAACCTGTCGTGGGAGTTCCTCGGCGACGTGCTGTACCACGCCGCCCTGCCCGCGGCCACGATCCTCCTCACCTCGCTCGGCGGGTGGATCCTCGGCATGCGCAACACGATGATCAACACCCTCGGGGACGACTACGTGACGTTCGCCGAGGCCAACGGCCTGCGCGGCCGCACGGTCGCGATCCGCTACGCCGCCCGCAACGCGATCCTGCCGAACCTCACCGGCTTCGGCATGGCGCTCGGCGGCGTCGTCGGCGGCTCCCTGCTCGTCGAGCAGGTGTTCGCGTACCCCGGCGTCGGCTACCTGCTCTTCAACGCCGTCACCAACCAGGACTTCCCGCTGATGCAGGCGCTCTTCCTCATGATCACCGTGAGCGTGCTGCTCGCGAACTTCCTGGTGGAGATCCTCTACGGCGTCCTCGACCCCCGAACGAGGCGGTGACCCGAGATGGCCGACACCACTGCTGACATGACCACCACCGCGACGCCCGCGACCGCCGACCCCGGCGGCCCCGCCCCCGAGGCGGCCCACGGCCCGAAGCGGCCCGCCCGCACACGGCTCGGCCGCACCGGGCAGGTGCTGGGCCGCGCGTTCGCGACCGTCTGGTCCAACCCGAAGGCCCGCGTGGGGCTCGTCATCCTGGGGCTCTTCGTCCTCATGGCGGTCTTCGCGCCCCTGCTCGCGCCGTACTCCCCGCACGACGACTCGTTCGGCCGCAACGAGCCGGGCAGCGCCGCGCACTGGCTCGGCACCACCGGCGCCGGCGAGGACGTGCTGTCCCAGGTCATCTACGGCGCCCGCGTGTCGCTGCTCGTCGGCTTCGTCGCCGGCGGCCTCTCCACGCTGGTGGCCGTCGCCATCGGGCTGTCGTGGGGCTACCTGCGCGGCTGGGGCAACGACGTCGTCAACTTCCTCGTCAACCTGTTCCTCGTGATGCCGGGCCTGCCGCTGATGATCATCATCGCGGCCTACCTGCAGAACGGCGGGCTGCCGATGATCATCCTGGTCGTCGTCATCACGGGCTGGGCGTGGGGCGCCCGCGTGCTGCGCTCGCAGACGCAGTCGCTGCGCTCGCGCGACTTCGTGACCGCGGCGATCTTCTCCGGCGAGAGCTCGGCGCGCGTCATCTTCCGCGAGATCCTGCCGAACATGACCTCGATGATCGCGGGGTCGTTCTTCGGCGCCGCGACGTCGGCGGTGCTCGCCGAGTCCGGCCTGTCGTTCCTCGGCCTGGGCGACATGGCCACCGTGAGCTGGGGCTCGATGATCTTCTGGGCCCAGAACTCGATGGCGATCCTCACCGGGCAGTGGATCCTGCTGTTCGCCCCCGGTCTGTGCATCGCGCTGCTGGCGACCTCCATGACCCTCGTGAACTTCGGCGTCGACGGGTTGTCCAACCCGCGCCTGCGGGAAGGGACCGGCCGATGAGCCTGCTCGAGATCCAGGACCTCTCCGTCGTCTACGAGCCCCGCGGGGCGGTCCCGACGCACGCCGTCAAGAACGCGAGCCTCTCGCTGGAGCAGGGCGAGTTCGTGGGTCTGGTCGGCGAGTCGGGCTCCGGCAAGTCGACGCTCGGCTTCGCCGTCACCCGGCTCGCGAAGGCGCCGGCGCGCATCTCCGGCGGGCGCATCGTGTTCGACGGCACCGACATCGCGCACCTGGACGCCGAGGAGCTGCGCACCCAGCGCCGCGGCGGGTTCGCGATGGTGCTCCAGTCGGGCATGAACGCGCTCAACCCCGTGCGCACCATCGCGCACCACTTCGGCGACATCTTCGCCGCGCACGGCCACGTGCCGAAGGCGAGGCGGCGCCAGCGGGCGACCGAGCTGCTCGACAAGGTGCAGCTGCCGTCCACGGTGCTCGACCGCTACCCCGGCGAGCTGTCCGGCGGCATGCGCCAGCGCGTGTCCATCGCGCTCGCCCTGTCGCTCGAGCCGCGGCTCATGGTGTTCGACGAGCCCACCACGGCGCTCGACGTGCTGGTGCAGCACGCCGTCATGGACACCATCCGCGAGCTGCAGGCCGCGGAGGGCTTCACCGCGGTGCTCATCTCGCACGACCTCGGCGTCGTGCTGGAGTCGGCCGAGCGCGTCGTCGTCATGCACGACGGCGAGATCGTCGAGGACGGCGCGTCGCGGCAGATCTTCTCGGCCCCCGCCCACCCGTACACGCAGATGCTGCTGAGCCACTACGCCGACCCGCGCGCGGAGGTCGTGGAGCTGCCCGGGTTCGAGCGCAAGGCGCCGCAGGACGGCGCGGCGCGGCCGGAGCGGGCCGCCGCGCACGACGCGATCGTCGTCGACCACGTGTCCAAGGTCTACCCGCCGCCGCGCCGCGGCGAGCAGGCGGTCACCGCCGTCGACGACGTGTCGTTCCGCCTGGAGCCGGGCGCCGCGATGGCGCTGGTCGGCCAGTCGGGCTCCGGCAAGTCCACGATCGCCAAGATGATCACGGGCGTGGAGCGCCCGACGTCGGGCACCGTGACGTTCGGCGACCTGCGGGTGGACCGGCTGCGCCGGCGCCAGCTCAAGACGCTGCACGCGGACGTCCAGATGGTCTTCCAGGACCCGTACTCGGCGCTCAACCCGCTGCACACCGTGGAGTACACGCTGACGCGGCCGGTGGAGAACTTCGCCGGGCTCAAGGGCGAGGCCGCGCGCGAGCGCGTGCTCGAGCTCCTGGAGACGGTGGGCCTCACCCCCGTCGAGCAGTACGCGGCCAAGCTGCCGCACCAGCTGTCCGGCGGGCAGCGCCAGCGCGTCGTCATCGCGCGGGCCCTGGCGTCGAACCCGCAGGTGCTCATCGCCGACGAGCCCGTCTCCATGCTCGACGTGTCGCTGCGCGCCGGCGTGCTCGGCCTGCTGGAGGACCTGCGCGCCGGCCTCGGCGTCTCCTTGCTGTACATCACGCACGACCTGCTCTCGGCGCGCGTCGTGACCGACCAGATCATGGTGCTGCACCACGGCAGGGTGGTGGAGTCCGGCGGCACCACACAGGTGCTGCGCTTCCCCGAGGACGCGTACACGACGCAGCTGCTGGACGCGATCCCGCAGCCCGCGCGCCGGTTCGCGGACGGTCAGGCGTCGTGACGGTCCGCCCCGGCGCCCCGTTCGGCGGCCTGCCGCTGCCGGACGGCGTCGCCCCGCTCGTGCTCGACGTGCCGGTCGGCCCGCTCACCGCGCTGCGGTCGGTCGTGCCGGACGGCGTGGAGCGCCGCGCGGTGGCCCTCCTCGTGCCCGGGTTCACCGGGTCGAAGGAGGACCACCGGCTGCTGCTGCCGCTGCTCGCTGAGCGCGGCGTCGAGGCGTGGACCTACTCCCAGCGCGGGCAGGCCGACTCGGTCGCCCCGCGCGGGGTGGGCGCCTACCGGCGCGACGACTTCACGGCGGACGCGCTCGACGTGGCCGCCGTCGTGACCGAGGCGGCCGGCATCGAGCCGGGGGCCCTGCACCTGCTGGGGCACAGCTTCGGCGGCACCGTCGCGGCGGCCACCGCCGTACGCGACGCCGCACCGTTCGCGAGCCTCACGATGCTCTGCTCCGGCCCGCACGGCTGGCCCGGCCGCAAGGAGGCCGAGCGCGATCGGCTGCTCGCCGCCGCCGGGCTGGTCGACCTGTGGACTCTCGACAACCCCGGGCTCGCCCGGCGGCTGGCCGAGGACCCGCAGGCGCTGGCCGGCCTCGACGCCGACACCCGCTTCCACCGTGACCGCTCGGTCGCGACCAGCACGGACAACCTGCTGGGCGCGATCGACGTCCTGGCCGACGTCCGCGACGTCACGCCCGACCTCGCCGCCACCGGCCTGCCGGTGCTCGTCGCGCACGGCGTGGACGACGCCGCGTGGCCCCAGCCGTGGCAGCGCGCCATGGCCGAGCGGCTCGGCGCCCGGTACGCCGTCGTCGAGGGGGCCGGGCACCTGCCCAACGTCGAGAACCCCGTCGCCACGGCGGACCTGCTCGCCGGCTTCTGGGCCACCACCCGCTGAGCCGCCGCACCTCTGCACCACCGCACCACCGACGTAAGGATCATCCCGTGCTGCACTTCCCCGAGGGCTTCCGCTGGGGCGCCGCCACCGCGGCCCACCAGATCGAGGGCAACAACATCAACAGCGACTGGTGGCCGCGCGAGCACGCCGCCGGCACCTCGATCGTCGAGCCCAGCGGCGACGCGGCCGACAGCTACCACCGCTACCGCGAGGACATGACCCTCCTGCGCGACGCCGGCCTCGACACCTACCGCTTCTCGATCGAGTGGGCGCGCATCGAGCCGGAGGAGGGCTTCGTCTCCCGCGCCGAGATCGCGCACTACCGCCGCATGGTCGAGACGTGCCTCGAGCTCGGGATCACCCCGATGGTCACGCTGATGCACTTCACCGTGCCGCGCTGGTTCGCCGAGGAAGGCATGTGGCGCTCCCCCCAGGCGGCCGACCGCTTCGCGCGCTTCACCGAGCTCGCGCTGCCGATCCTCGGGGACGACGTCGACCACGTCTGCACGATCAACGAGCCCAACATCGCCGCGATGATCGCGGGCGGCGAGGACCCGGCGAACCTGGTGGCCTACGGCCTGCCGGAGCCCGACCTGCAGGTCGCGGACACGCTGCTCGAGTGCCACACCCGCTCGCGCGAGGTCCTCGCCGGCGTGGGCGGCATCCGGTCCGGCTGGACCGTCGCCACGCAGGACTTCCAGCCCGAGCCCGGCTGCGAGGACGTCGCCCACGAGTACGGCTACCGGCGCGACGACTGGTACCTCGAGGCCTCCCGCGGCGACGACTGGGTGGGCGTCCAGGCCTACACCCGCACGATCATCGGCCCCGACGGCCCGCGCCAGGTGCCCGAGGGTGTGGAAACCACGCTCACAGGCTGGGAGTTCTACCCGCTCGCGCTGGAGCACGGCGTGCGCTCCGCGTGGGAGAAGACGCAGGGCGTGCCCGTCTTCGTCACCGAGAACGGCATGGCCACCAGCGACGACGCCCGCCGCGTCGACTACACCGAGGGCGCCCTGACCGGCCTCCACGCCGCGATCACCGACGGCGTCGACGTGCGCGGCTACCTGCACTGGAGCCTGCTCGACAACTACGAGTGGGCGTCGGGCTTCCGGCCCACCTTCGGCCTGATCGGGTTCGACCCCGAGACCTTCGAGCGCCGCCCGAAGCCGTCGCTGGGCTGGCTCGGGTCCGTCGCGCAGGCGAACGGCCTCACCGTCCGCTGACCCCCCGCCGAGCATGTGGTTGCGGCCCGTCCGGGAGACCGGACGGGCCGCAGCTGATGCGGCCCGTCCGGGCTTCTCTATCTCGCGGACTTGCCTTCTCTATCTCGGCGTCAGGAGGGCGACCCGACGGGGTCCGTCCGTGAGGACGTCCACGGCGTCCACCCACTGCTCGACGGCGGCGGGCAGCCCCCGGACGGCCTCCCCGGCGGCGTCCCGCAGCAGCTCCGGGACGCCCCGCACGCCGTGGAACGGGCGGTCGAAGAACGGCTCGGTCGCGCGGCCGTCGAGGGCGGGCAGCCCGAGCGCACGCTGGCGCTCGTGCAGGGCGTCGCAGGCGGCGCCGAGCGCGGCGTCCCGCTCCGGCCAGCGCGGCTCCGCGAGGGCCCGGGCGAGGTGCGGCCCCGCCGTCGCGCCCGCCCGGGTGCTCGCGAACGCCGTCCCGAGCCACTTCGGGTAGGGCGGCCAGCGCCGCTCCAGCAGCAGGCCGAGGCGCATCAGCGAGCCCACGATCCGCCCGGCCAGGACCCGCGACCCGAGGTCGTCGCCGCGCTCGCCCGTGCGGCCGACGAACGGCAGCTCCTGCCCGACGCGCGCCCACTCGGCGGCCAGCACGTGCAGCCACAGGTCGCGGGGATACCAGCGCAGGCGGTCGCGGATCGCGGCGAGCTCCCCCGGTCCGTCGTGGAAGACGGGGCCGGCGGTCAGCTCCAGCACGGACTGCCCGGTCAGGGCGAGCCAGCCCGCGGGGTCGAGGTCGGTCGTGGGGTCGAGGCCGAGGCGCGACCGCGCGAAGCCCCGCGGCGTCGACACCTCCACCCGCTGGCGCACCACCGGGTCCCAGGTGGTGGCGAACCGGGTGGGCAGCCCCGCGTGCTCGCGCGGCAGCATGTCCTCCAGGTACCCGTCGACGGCGTCGACGTCAGCCGCGTCGACGAGGAGCGTGAGGCGCAGCCCCCAGTCGTGGTCGCGCGACGTCGCGTCGTCGAGCCCCAGGACGTCCGAGCCGCTGCCCAGCCGGGCCGCCGCGTGCGGCAGCCCGGGACGCCACGCCTCGAGGAGGGGGCGGACGACGTCGGTGTAGTACCCCTGGGCAAGGTCGATGCCGGTGGTCACGCGGCCATGCTGCCAGCCGGGACGACGAACCCCGGACCCTTTCGGGGCCCGGGGTGCGTCGGCGTCACCGGTCGGGCGTCACTTGCCCTGGTTGGCGACCGCCGCGATGGCGTCCTTGGCGGCCTCGGGGTCGAGGTACGTGCCGCCCGGGTTGGTGGGCTGCAGCGTCTCCTCGTCGAGCTCGTAGACCAGCGGGATGCCCGTGGGGATGTTCAGCCCGGCGATGGTCTCGTCGTCGACGCCGTCGAGGTGCTTGACGATCGCGCGCAGCGAGTTGCCGTGCGCGGCGACGAGGACGGTCTTGCCGGCCTTGAGGTCCGGCACGATCTCGCCGTCCCAGTACGGGAGCGCCCGGTCGAGCACCTGCTTGAGGGCCTCCGCGCGCGGGATGGGCTCCCCCGCGTAGCGCACGTCGGCGTCCTGCGAGAACTCGGAGCCCAGCTCGATCTCGGGCGGCGGCACGTCGTAGGAACGGCGCCAGAGCATGAACTGCTCCTCGCCGTACTGGTCGCGCACCTGCTTCTTGTCCTTGCCCTGCAGGTCGCCGTAGTGGCGCTCGTTGAGGCGCCAGTTCCGCTTCACCGGGATCCAGTGGCGGTCGGCGGCGTCGAGCGCCAGGTTCGCCGTGTTGATGGCGCGGCGCAGCAGCGACGTGTGCACGACGTCGGGGGTGACGCCGGACTCCTTGAGCAGCTCGCCGCCGCGCCTCGCCTCCGCGGTGCCCTTCTCCGACAGCGGCACGTCCACCCAGCCGGTGAAGAGGTTCTTCGCGTTCCACTCGCTCTCGCCGTGGCGGAGCAGCACGAGGGTGTAGGTCATGGGGACCATCCTGCCTTCTCCGTCGCGCCGGACGCACCGCGGGCCGGATCCCGGACCTGTGACGTCCGGATCACCCGACCGGTCAGGCGTCGGCGCGCTCCAGGACGAAGACGGGGATCTGCCGGTCGGTCCTCTTCTGGTAGTCGGCGTAGTCGGGGTACGCGGCCACCGACCGCTCCCACCACAGCGCCTTCTCGTCGCCCGTCACCTCGCGGGCGACGTACTCGTGCTTCTCGGGCCCGTCCTGCAGCTCGACCCGCGGGTTCGCCAGGACGTTGTAGTACCAGACCGGGTGCTGGGGCGCGCCGCCCAGCGACGCGACGACGGCGTACGCGCCGTCGTGCTCCACGCGCATCAGCGGCACCTTGCGGAGCTTGCCGCTCTTCGCGCCGACCGTCGTGAGGATGACGACGGGCATGCCGCGCATCGTGGTGCCCTTGGTGCCGCCGGAGCTCTCGTAGAGCTCCACCTGGTGGGCGGCGCGGGCGGACGGGCTGGGTGCGTACTCTCCGGTGATCGGCATGTCCCGTGCAATCCCGTGCCCGGGCGATCCATTCCCGAACCACCTCGCGAGATCGCGGGCTACCTCGGCGAGCGGGAGCGGTGCACCTTCGCGGCCTGCGCGTAGACGTCGAGCATGGCCGCGGCGGCGCGGTCCCAGCTGAAACGCTCGCTGGCGCGGCGGGCGCCGGCCGCGAGGCGGGCGCGGCGCTCGTCGTCGGCCAGCAGGTCCCCCAGCTCGCGCGCCCAGGTCCACGGGCTGTGGTCGGGCACGAGGACGCCGGAGACGCCGTCCACCACGACCGTCTGCAGCCCGCCGACCGCCGCGGCGACGACCGGCGTGCCCGCGGCCTGCGCCTCGGCCGCGACAAGGCCGAACGACTCGTTGTGCGACGGCACCGCGACGACGTCGGCCGCGCGCAGGTAGTCGACCAGCTCCTCGCGCGGCACCGGGGGCCGCACCACGAGGTGGTCCGTCACGCCGACCTGGTGGGCCAGCGCCTCGAGCTCACGCACCGCCGTCGGCCGGCCGCTCGCACCGCCCAGCACCACCAGCGCGGGCACGTGCGACCCGCCGCCGTCGCACCAGGACTCCGCCTCGGTGGCGTCGCCGGAGGAAGCGTGGTCGGCCAGGACGCCGAGCGCGCGCACCAGCACGTCCGGGCCCTTGAGCAGCTGGACCCGCCCCGCGAACAGCACGACGCGCCGGTCCGTCGGCAGGCCGAGCCGCTCGCGCAGCGCGCGCCGCGTCTCGTCGACGTCCTGCCCCGGCGCGGGCTCGAGCGGGCGGAACACGTCGAGGTCGACGCCGGGCGCGACGACGTGCACGCGGTCCAGGTCGGCCCGGTACTCCTGCTCCAGGTCGTGCGCCTCCTCGCGGGTCGAGGCGACGAGGCCGTCGGCGGCCTCCACCACCTGTTCCTCCCCCACGACCCGGCCCATCGGCTCCGGCGAGTCGCCCGGGGCGAGGGCGGCGTTCTTCACCCGCGCCATCGTGTGCATGGTGTGCACCAGCGGGACGTCCCACCGTTCCGCGGCGAGCCAGCCCACCTGGCCGGAGAGCCAGTAGTGGCTGTGCACGACGTCGTACCAGTGCGGCGGCCGGTGCGCCTCGGCCCGCAGCACTCCCGCGGTGAAGGCGCAGAGCTGGCCCGGCAGGTCGTTCTTGTCGAGCCCCTCGTACGGCCCGGCGGCCACGTGCACCACCCGGATGCCGGGCTCGACCTCCACCCACCGCGGCTGCGCCGACGTCGTCGCGCGCGTGAAGATCTCGACCTCGGCCCCGCGGCGGGCCAGCGCGCGCGCCAGCTCCAGCACGTAGACGTTCATGCCGCCCGCGTCGCCGGTGCCGGGCTGGTCCAGCGGCGACGTGTGCACGGACAGCATCGCCACCCGTGGGCCGGGTCGGACGGCATCCCCCGGCGTGGCCATCAGGACTCCAGCACGCACGCGGGAGGCGTGGGCAGCGCGTGACGCGCGACCACCTCGCCGGTCCCCGTCGCGGGATCGATGCGCACGGTGGCGAGCTCGCTGCGGCCCTGCAGCGCCACGACGACGGTCTCCGCGCCGTCGTCGTCCGACGCGAGGACGGCGTGGTGGCGCGGCCAGGCCCCGTCCCCGAGCGGGATGTCGGCGAGGTGCTCGAGGCCGGGAACGCCCGCGGTCACCCGGAGCACGGCGAGCACGTCCGCGCCGCGCACCCCGACGTGCAGGCGCGAGCCGTCGGCGCTGAGGGTCACGTGGGCCGCGAAGTCGCGGCCGGCCTGCGCGGCAGGCGTGATCGGCACCGCGGCCGCCTGCGTCCACCCGACGCCGTCGCGCACGAGCACGTGCGCGCGCGCGTCCAGCTCGCCGACCACGACCAGCGACCCGTCCGGGAGCGCGACCAGGTGCCGCGGCCCCGTGCCGGGCGGCAGGACGGCGGCGACGTCCGCCGACGCACCCGTCTCCGCGCCCTCGGCCGGGTAGCGCCGCACCACGTCCGCACCCAGGTCGCACACCAGCACGTCGGCGCCGGCGTCCGCCACGAAGTGCGCGTGCGGCCCGGCCTGGCGCTCGACGACGGGCCCGCTGCCCACGCCGGGGTGCGCGACGACGCCGTCCGCCGCGAGGCCGCCCGTCGCCTCGTCGACGGCCACCGACGCCGCGACGCCGTCGCCGTAGTTCGCCACCCAGACGGACCCCGCGCGCGCCAGCACGTGACAGGGCTCCGCGCCGCCGGACGACACCGAGCCCGACGGCGCGAGCGTCGCCGCCCCCTCGCCGTCCCCGTCCACCCGGAACGCCGTCAGGGCACCGTCGGGCGTCTCCCGCACCGCGTACAGCGTGCGGCCCGACGGGTGCGCCGCCAGGAACGACGGCGCCGCCGCGGCGATCGCCGGCACGGCCGACGCGACCGACCCGTCGGCGTCCAGCGCGACGCGCCAGATGCTCTCGCCGCTGCCCGCCTCGGCCCCCGGCTGCGGGTAGGTGCCGACCCAGAGGTGCGCCCGAGCGCCCGGTCCCGTCGATGTCCTCGGCTCCGTCATGCACCCAGCCTATGACCGCCGGTCGCCCGTCCCCGCGCGCACGTGACCCCCGGCCGGATGCCCCGGCCGGGGGTCACGTGCGCGCGGGGCGAGGTCAGTGCGCGGACTCGTAGGCGGCCATCACCGACGAGGAGATGCGGCCCCGGTCGCTGACCTGGTGACCGTTCTCGCGGGCCCACTCGCGGATCTTGGCGAGCTGGGCCCGGTCGGTCGTGGTGCGACGACCGGCGGAGCGGGTGGTCCCGCCGAGGCGTGCGCTGGTCTTGCGCCCGTGCCCGATCCAGGAGGCGAACGAGTCGCGGAGCTCGGACGCGTGCGCGGAGGTGAGGTCGATCTCGTACGAGACCCCGTCGAGGGCGAAGGTGACGGTCTCGTCGGCGTCGCTCCCGTCGATATCGTCGATCAGGACGATCTGCTGCTTCTGAACCACGTGAATGCCTTCCGGTCACCAAACTCGGTCAACCCGAGAATGCCTTCGCCGTCATCGCATTGTCAATCCGAATCGCGCAGCACGACGATTTCGAAGGAAGAAGTCAGCGCGATTCCGCTTCAGCGGCGGTTTCCTCGGCGTCCATCCTCTCGAGAGCGAGCCGCTCGTTGCGGTCCGCGTGCATGATCTTGCGCATCGCGAGCCAGAACAACAATCCCACTCCGACGGACGGGACCAGGCCGGCCAGGATCGCGAGAAAAGTATCCACGGTCGTTGTCCTTTCAGGCCGTCGGCTTGACGAGGGGGAAGAGGATGGTCTCGCGGACGCCCAGACCGGTGAGCGCCATGAGCAGACGGTCGATGCCCATGCCCATCCCGCCCGACGGAGGCATCGCGAACTCCATCGCGGTGAGGAAGTCCTCGTCGAGCGCCATGGCCTCGTCGTCACCCGCCGCCGCGAGACGCGCCTGGGTCTCGAACCGCTGACGCTGGATGACCGGGTCGACCAGCTCGGAGTAGCCGGTGCCCAGCTCGAACCCGCGCACGTACAGGTCCCACTTCTCCACCACGCCGGGCACCGTGCGGTGGGCGCGCACCAGGGGAGACGTCTCCACCGGGAAGTCGCGCACGAACGTCGGCGCGTACAGGCCGTCGCCCACGTGGTGCTCCCACAGCTCCTCGACCAGCTTGCCGTGGTTCATCTTCTTGGGATCCACCGAGATCTCGGCCTTGTCGGCGAGCTTCGTCAGGTGCTCCACGGTGGTCTCCGGCGTGATCTCCTCACCGATCGCCTCGGAGAGCGACCCGTACATCGTGATCTGCGTCCATTCCCCGCCGAGGTCGTACTCCTCGCCGTCGGGAAGGGTCACCACGGTCGTCCCCAGAACGCTGCGGGCCGCCGTCTGCACGAGATCCTGCGTCAGCGCACCGATGGAGTCGTAGTCGCCGTACGCCTCATAGGCCTCGATCATCGCGAACTCCGGAGAGTGCGTGGAGTCCGCGCCCTCGTTACGGAAGTTGCGGTTGATCTCGAAAACCCTCTCGACACCGCCGACGACGGCTCGCTTGAGGAAGAGCTCCGGCGCGATGCGCAGGAACAGGTCGATGTCGTAGGCATTCATGTGCGTCTGGAACGGCCGCGCCGACGCACCCGACGCGATGGTCTGCAGCATCGGGGTCTCGACCTCGAGAAATCCCCGGCCGTGCAGGTTGTCGCGCAAAGAACGCATGACGCCGGCCCGGGTGCGGACCATCTCGCGGGCGGCGGGGCGCGCGATGAGGTCGACGTACCGCTGGCGGACCCGGGCCTCCTCCGACAGGTCCTTGTGCAGCACGGGCAACGGGCGCAGCGCCTTGGCCGCCAGCTGCCACGCGTCGGCGAAGACGCTCAGCTCGCCGCGGCGCGACGCGCCCACCCGACCGTGCACGAAGAGGTGGTCGCCCAGGTCGACGTCCGTCTTGAACGCGGCCAGCCGCTCCTCGCCGACCTCCTTGAGGCTCAGCATCGCCTGCAGGCGACGCCCCTCTCCGTCCTGGAGCGTGACGAAGCACAGCTTGCCCGTGTTGCGCAGGAACACGACGCGGCCGGCCACGCCGACGACGTCGTCCGTCTCCTGGCCCGCGTCGAGGTGCTCGTAGCCGGCGCGCACCTGGGCGATCGAGTGGGTCACCGGCAGAGCCACCGGGTACGGCTCCACCCCCTGCTCCAGCAGCCGGTCGCGCTTCTCCCGGCGCACGCGCATCTGCTCCGGGAGGTCGTCGGCGGGCACGGCGGGGGCGGGGTTCTGCTCGGAGGTCACCCGTCGATTCTACGGGCGACGCACCTCACACCCGGCCGGGCGGCGCTACCGGACGGGTCGCAGGTCGAGCGCGAGGTCGAGGATGGGCGCCGAGTGCGTGAGCGCGCCGACCGACAGGAAGTCGACGCCGGTCCCCGCCACCTCGCGGGCACGGTCGAGGGTCAGGTTGCCCGTGGCCTCGAGCTCGACGTGCGCGGGGACGCCGTCCCGCCCCTGCCGCTCGCGGACCGCGGCCACGGTCGCGGCCAAGACCGGCGTCGGCATGTTGTCGAGCAGGAGGAAGTCCGCGCCGGCGTCGAGCGCCTCCATCGCCTGGGCGGTGGTGTCCGCCTCCACCTGGACCAGCACGTCGGGGAAGGTCTGCCGCACGGCCTCGATCGCGCCGCGCACCGAGCCGGCGGCCACCACGTGGTTGTCCTTGACCATCGCGACGTCGTGCAGGCCCATGCGCTTGTTGGCGCCTCCCCCGGCCCGGACGGCGTACTTCTCCAGCGCGCGCAGGCCCGGCGTCGTCTTGCGCGTGTCGAGCACGCGGGCTCCCGTGCCCGCCAGCTCGCGCGCCCACGCCGCCGCCGCCGTCGCGACGCCGGACGCGCGGGAGGCGAGGTTGAGCAGCGTCCGCTCCGCCACGAGCAGCACCTGCACCGGGCCGGCGAGCGAGGCGAGCACCTGACCCGGCGCGACGGCCTCGCCGTCCTGCGCGTGGAACGTCACGGCGGGTGCCGGGAGGCCGAGCCGGCCCGCCACCTGCCGCAGCGTCTCGTCCACCACGACCAGCCCGGCGACCGTGCCCGCGGCACGGGCCACGAGCTCCGCCGTCCCGGTGGCCGACGGCGACACCGTGGCCTGGGTGGTGACGTCGCGGCCGGGGGCCGTGCCGAGGTCCTCGTCGAGGGCCACCTCGACGACGCGGGCCAGCCATGCGTCGTCCAGCCCCGGCGCGACGGCGGACGGCCGGTCGTGCGTGGGCAGGTCGGGGTGCGGAAGGTCGCGGTGCTGGTCGGTCGCGCTCACGGTGCGCAACGCTACCGCCCCCACCGGGCGCGCCTCCCCCCGCGCGGTCGTGCAGATCTCCGCCAGGGAGGACTCGAGCTACCTCGCGGGGACCGGGGTCGCCTCGCGGAGGGCGCCGTCGTCGTCGAGGGCGAGGGCGACGCGACGCCGCCAGGCCGGGTCGGGGGCGGGGAAGTCGGTGCGGAAGTGCCCGCCGCGGGACTCCTCCCGGAGTGCGGCCGCGTGCACGAGCGCGGTCGCGACCTGGTGCACGGTGGTGGTCTCCCACTCGGCGACCTGGGGGTCCGCGACGACGTCGGCCGCGCGGTGCGCGTCGGTGCGGACGGAGGCGAGGACGCCCGCGGCGCGCTCGAGCGACTCCGCGGACCGCACCGGGCCGGCGCCGTCGGACGTCGCGCGCTGGACCCGCGAGCGGGCCGCGGCGGCGACGAGGGCCGCCCCGCCGGGACGCTCCTGCGGGTCCGGGGCACGCCGCAGCTCGCCGTCCTCGACCCGCCGCGCGACGTCGCGGGCCGCACGGTGCGCGAACACGAGCCCCTCGAGCAGCGAGTTGGACGCGAGCCGGTTGGCGCCGTGCACGCCCGTGCAGGCCACCTCCCCGACGGCGTACAGGCCGGGCACCGACGTGCGGCCGCGGACGTCCGTCACGACGCCGCCCGAGTGGTAGTGCTGGGCGGGCGCCACCGGCACCGGCTCCTCGGTCCAGTCGATGCCCTGCGCCACCAGGCGGGCGGTGATGCTGGGGAAGCGGCGGCGCAGGAAGCCGGCACCGAGGTGCCGGGCGTCCAGCAGCACGTGGTCCGCCGACGTGGCGGCCATGCGCCGCACGATGGCGTGCGCGACGACGTCCCGCGGCGCCAGCTCGGCCAGCTCGTGCTCGCGCGGCATGAAGCGGTAGCCGTCGACGTCGAGCAGCAGCGCCCCCTCGCCACGCACCGCCTCGCTGATGAGCGGCTGCTGCCCCTTGGCCCCCAGACCCAGCCACAGCACGGTCGGGTGGAACTGCACGAACTCCAGGTCGCCCACGGCGGCGCCCGCGCGGAGCGCGGCGGCGATGCCGTCGCCCGTGGCGCCGGGCGGGTTGGTCGACGAGCGGAAGACCTGGCCGATGCCGCCGGTCGCGAGCACCACGACGGGCGCCAGGGCCGCGCCGACCCCGTCGCGGCTGCCCTCGCCGCGCACGTGCAGGGTCACGCCGGCGGCCGGGCGGCGCCCGTCGGGGCCAGGGGCACCGGTGAGCACGTCGAGCACGAGCGCGTGCTCCAGCACCTCGATGCCCGGGTCGTCGCGGACGGCCTCGATCTGCGCGATCAGGGCACGGGAGATCTCGGCGCCCGTGGCGTCCCCGCCGGCGTGCGCGATCCGGTCCGCCCGGTGGCCGCCCTCGCGGGTGAGGGCGATGCCGCCGTCCGGGCCCACGTCGAAGGACGTCCCGCGCGCGACGAGCTCGCGCACCCGGTCCGGTCCCTCGGTGACGAGCACCCGCACGGCCTCCGGGTCGCTCAGCCCGCCGCCGGCGGCGAGCGTGTCCGTGAGGTGCGCGTCCGGGGTGTCGTCGGGGTGCAGCGCCGCCGCGATGCCGCCCTGCGCCCACACCGTGGAGCCGGAGGACAGCGCGCCCTTGGTCACCAGCAGCACCCGCGGCACCCGCGTGCGCAGCTCGAGCGCGGCGGTCAGGCCGGCGATACCCGTGCCGACCACGACGGCGTCGGCGGTGACCGTCCAGCCCGGGGCGGGGGCGGCGAGCGCGCGGGCCAGCCGCGGCCCGTTCACCGACGGGTCACCGGACGGCCGCGAAGGGCAGCCCGCTGGACTCCAGGCCGAAGCCGTCGGGCACCTGGCCCGGGTCGTCGTCCAGCTCGACGATGCGGTTCTCCGGGTCGACGAAGACGACGGCCGGGGAGTACGTGCGCGCGTCGGCGTCCGAGAGCATCCCGTACGCGATGACGATCACGGTGTCCCCGGGGTGCACGAGGTGCGCGGCGGCGCCGTTGATGCTCACCTGGCGTCCGCCCCGCTCGCCGGGGATGACGTAGGTCGTGAGGCGCGCGCCGTTGGTGACGTCCACCACGTCGACCTGCTGGCCCGGGTACAGGTCGGCGCCGTCGAGCAGGTCGGCGTCGATGGTGATGGACCCCACGTAGTGCAGGTCCGCCTGCGTCACGGTGGCGCGGTGGATCTTGCCGATCATCATCGGCCGCTGCAGGGACGCGGGACGCTCGGTGCGGTGATCAGTCACGGGTCTTCTCCTGGCCGGCGAGGTCCACGGCCTGGTTGTCGATCAGTCGGGTGGTGCCCACGCGCGCCGCCACGAGCAGGAGAGCCGGGCCGCTGAAGTCCGCGGGGACCGGGTCCACGGTAGTCGGGTCGACGAGCGCGAGGTAATCCACCTCAACGCCGGACTCCCCGTTGAGGATTCCCGACGCCGTCTCCAGCACCGCCGGCGCCCCGCCGTCCGCGGCCTCCGCGCCGGCCCGCAGCGCCCGCGACAGGGCGAGCGCGGACGCCCGCTCGTCGTCGGACAGGTAGGCGTTGCGGGAGGACATCGCGAGGCCGTCCGCCTCCCGCACGGTCGGCACGCCGAGCACCTCGACGTCCACGTCCAGGTCGCGCACCATGCGACGCACGGCCAGGAGCTGCTGCGCGTCCTTCTCGCCGAACAGCGCCACGTCGGGGCGTGTGAGGTGCATGAGCTTGAGCACCACGGTGAGGACGCCGTCGAGGTGCCCGGGGCGCGACTCGCCCTCCAGCACCTCGCCGACCCGCCCGGCCGACACCCGCACGATCGGGTCCCCGTCGGGGTACACGACGTCGGGCGTCGGCGCGAAGACCAGGTCGGCGCCCGCGCTCGCCAGCGTGGCGACGTCGCCCTCGAGGTCACGGGGGTAGCGGTCCAGGTCCTCCCCCGCGCCGAACTGCAGCGGGTTGACGAAGATCGTCACGACGACCTGGCCGGTGGGCCCCGCCGCCTCGCGCGCGGCCTGCACCAGCCGCACGTGGCCGGCGTGCAGGGCGCCCATGGTCATGACGACGGCCCGGCGGTCGGTCGGCTCCGGCCCGGAAAGCGTCCAGGAGGCGAGCGCGTCGTGCAGCTCGACCCGGGTGCGCACGACGGCGGGGGCCTGCGGAGGCGTGGAGGGGTTCGTGGTCATCGTGGCTCCCGGGGAGGTTCGGCGGACGGCGGCTCGACGCCGGGCGGGTCGTCGGGGTGGGGAGGCACCTGCGGCGCGAGGGCGTCGAGGAGGGCGCGAGCCGCACGGTCGTCGATGCGGTGGGCGGCGAGCGCACGGCTCGTGGCCCCCCGCGCCAGCTCGGTGTAGGAGGCGGGCGCGTCCGTGGCCCCGGTCGTGGCGGCCAGCGAGCGCAGGGCCTCGAGGTGCGCGCGGACGGTGCCGACGTCGCCCCGCGACACCGGGCCGGTCAGCGCGGTGATCGCACCGGGCCCCTCGCCGTCGCGCACGTCGGCGGCACGTGTGGCGCCGTCGAGCGCCGCCGACAGCAGCGGCGCCAGGGCGCGGCCGGGCCGCTCGACCCCGGCGGCCTCGAGCGCCTGCGCCGCCTGCGCCACGAGCACCACGAGGTGGTTCGCACCGTGCGCGAGGGCCGCGTGGTAGAGCCCGCGCGCCTCCTCCGCGACCACCACGGGCTCGCCGCCCACCTCGACGACGAGCGCCTGACCGATGGGCTGGACGGCCGCCGGCGCCGTGACCGCGAAGGTGCAGCCCTCCAGCCGGTGCAGGTCCAGCGACGTGCCGGTGAACGTCATCGCCGGGTGCAGGGCCACGGGGATGGCGCCCGCGCGGCGCGCCGGGTCGAGCACGCCGACGCCGAAGCGGCCCGACGTGTGCACGACGAGCTGGCCGGGCTGCCACGCCCCGAGGGCGGCGAGCCCGCTCACGACGTCCGCCAGCGCGTCGTCGGGCACCGCGAGCAGCACCATCTCGGCGCGCTCCACGACCTGCGGCACCTCGAGGTGCGGCACGCCCGGCAGCAGGGTCGCGATCCGCTCGCGCGACTCCTCGCTCACGCCGCTCGCGCCGACGACGGTGTGCCCCGCCGCGCGCAGCGCGCTGCCCAGGACGGCGCCCACCCGGCCCGCGCCCACGACGCCCACCCCGAGCCGGCCCGGCCGGGCGGCGGCCGGCGACGCCGTGGTGCCGTCGCCGTCGACCGCGCTCATCGTGAACCCTCCATCCAGCGCTCCGGCCCGGCGTGCGCGCGCGCCGCGCGAGCGCGGGCGGACTGCTCGCCGAGCAGCCGCGCCGCCTCGTCCTCGGCCAGGTGGTAGACGGTGGGGCTGATCGGGCCGGGCGTCGAGTGCAGCGCGAACGACGCCAGCCGGCGCCGGCGCTGCCAGGGGCCCTGCACCAGACCGAGCGACTGGGTGCGCTCGTGCGGCACCACCTCGAGCCGGCGCACGAACCTCCCGCCGCGCGCCAGCAGGGCGCGGCCGGTCACCGCGTATCCGTTGCGGCGCCAGCTCCACGGGTCGAGGAGCCGGGCACGGCGCGGGCTGGTGACGAACCAGCGGTCGGTGCGGGCGTCGCCGGTCAGCGCCTCGTCCAGCAGCGCGAGGGTGTCGTCCGGGTCGTCGACCTCCAGGTCGGGCAGCACCAGCCACAGGGCCGTGAGCGCCTCCTCGCGCGGCCCCACGGGCAGCAGCACGTGCTGCTGCTCCCCCGCCTGCCCCTCGACGCCGCCGTAGCCCGCCACGTTGACCTTGACCCGCCACCAGTCCGGCCCCCGCCACAGCGGGCCCTGCGTGAGCGACACGGCCTGGACGCGGCCCGGCGGGATCGTCTGGGCGCGCGTCTCCAGCAGGCCGTGGCGCAGCCGGATCCCGTCCGGGGACAGCGCCGCCCGGAACCCGAACTCCCCGGCGAAGCGCTGGAAGATGTAGCCGCCGACGCCGAGGATCGCGGGCAGCGCGGAGAAGAGGATGCTCACCTCACGGGTGACGAACACCGCCACGCCCACCCCGACCAGCACCAGGACGGCGAACCAGACGCCCGGCATCCGCAGCAGCGACAGCAGCAGCCGCGTGGGCGGCACCTCGTAGACCTGGCGCTCTGGCGCCTCCGGGGCGACGTCGTCCGCGGGCTCCCGGTCGTCGGGAGCCGGGGCCGCGCCCGCGGGCGGCTCGCCGGGCGCCACGGCGCTCGTGCCGGAGGCGGGACCAGCCGCGACGGGCCGTGCCTCCGGTGCGCCGGCGCGGGCGGCCTTGACCCCCGCGGCGCGCGCCAGCAGGTCGGCGCGCAGGCGCTGCGCCTCCGCCTCCTTGAGGAAGCCGATGGCCACGCCCGAGTCGGAGCCGCCCGCCACCTCCAGCCGCAGCTCCGCCAGTCCGAACAGCCTCGCGAGCAACGGCTGGCGCACGTCGATGGCCTGCAGGCGGTCCAGCCGCGCGTGCCGCTGCTGGCGGAACAGGATGCCCTTGCGCAGGTGCACCGCGTCGTCGTCCACCGCGTAGGCCGTCATCCGCCACGCGAGCGCGGCGTACCCGAAGATGAGGCCGACGACCACGGCCAGCCCGAGCAGCACGATCCACCACAGGTCCCGGATCTCGCCGACGGCCCGGACGGCGCTCGCCACGTCGTCGAGCACCTGCTGGCTGCCGATGACGAGGATCGCGACCACCGCCGCCCAGCCGCGCACGAACGGCGTGACGGGGTGCACGCGGCGCCAGTCCGGCTCCGGTCGCGCGGACGACGGAGGGTCGCCGGCCGTCGGGTCGGGCGCCGGATCGGGCGTCGGATCGGGCGTCAGGTCCGGCGTCGGGTCGGACGTCGGTCCGGGGTTCGAGGAGCTCACAGGCCCGCCAACCTCGCCTCGCCCCGAGCGGTGAGCCGGTCGCGCAGCCGCTCGGCCTCGTCGGGCACCAGGCCCGGGATGTCCGCGTCGGTGCCCGCCGACGCCGTGTGGAGCTGCACCTTGGCGATGCCCAGCTTGCGGTCGAGCGGCCCGGCCTCGACGTCCACGTACTGCATGCGGCCGTAGGGCACGACGACAAGGGTGCGGAACATGATGCCCTTGCGGATGAGCAGGTCGTCGTCGCGCTCCGCGTACCCGATCGCGCGCACCTGGCGCGGCACGAGCAGCACCGCCCACACCAGCAGCGCGGCGGGCACCCCGGCGAGCAGCCAGAACCACGGCGAGACCAGGACGGCGAGCACGATGCCCGCGACGATCGGCACGGCGAGCGTCACGCCGGTCGAGATCAGCCGCGCCGGGACGAGCCGGGGCGAGACGCTCTGCCAGGCGACGCCCGGCGGGTCGAAGGGGCCGGTCGGCGGCCCGGCCTGAGGTCCGGCGCCCGCGGGGATGCTGGTCATGAGCCCATCCTTCCATCCGGTGCCACGGCGGCGACATCCTCCGACGGGCTCGACGCGCGGCGTCGGGGGTCGGCCAGGAGGATGACCTCGCCCACGGCGCCACCGGGAGCGACGGTCACGAGGGCAGCGGGTCGACACGCTCCTCCGCGTCGGGGCCGTCGGCGTCGTCGGGCGGGGGCAGCTGGCAGAACTTCTCCACCACGAGGCCCACCACGCACAGCACGACGGCGCACACGGCGGCGACCGCCGCCGCGACCGCCTGGTCGCGGCGCGCCTCGATGTGCAGCTGCCCGAGCACCACGAGCACGCTCGCGACGTACCGGCCGGCGAGGAGCGCTCCGGTCAGCGCCCCCGCCTTGGCCAGGACGAACGTGCGGGACGCGCGCAACGGGTCGAGGTCGGGCTTGTCGCCCTTCTGGTACGCGCGCACCGCCCAGCCCGCCCAGAAGATGCCACCGGCCAGCGCGAGGATCGCGACGTCCTCGACCCACGCGACCGCGGGCAGGTAGACGCCGCGCGACTCGAGCAGGCGCAGCAGGCCCGCGCCACCGACCGCCACCACGGCGGCGACGGCCGCGAGGAGACCGACCGAGGTGCGGCGCATCTCAGCGGTCGTCCTCCGCGTCCCACTCCTGCGCGTGGGCCCGGGGCTCAGGGGGCCGGCCGGCCTGCTCGTCCCGGACGGGGGCGAACGCGTCCGGCGGCGCGGGCGGGGTGTCCTGGGGCGCCGGCGGAACGGGCGCGTGCCGCACCGGCCCCGGCGCGAGGGGCTGCGGCGAGTACTGCTGCTCGGGCGCGTACTGCTCCGGCGCGTACTGCTCGGGCGCGTACTGCTCCGGCGCGTACTGCTCCGGCGCGTACTGCTCGGGCGCGTACTGCTCCGGCGCGAAGGACGACGGCGCCGTCGGCGCGGGCGGTGCGGGCGGCGCGAAGGACTCGGGTGCCGGGACGGGCTCCGGCGCGACCGGAAGGCCCGGAGCGGGCGTGGGCAAGGGGGCGAAGGGCCGCGGCGTCACGGGCTGGTCCGGCTCCGCCTGCTCCACCGGGGCGAACGCCGTGGGCGCCGCTGCCCGCGGCTCGTCCGCGGGCGGGTCCTCGCGGCGCGGCTCCGCCACCGGGGCGGCGGGCGGCTCCACGACCTGCGGCTCCGACTGGTACGGCTCGGCCGAGTACGGCTCCGCGACGGGCTGAGCCGCCGCCGGACCGGGGACCGCGGCCGGGCCACCGAACGCGGGGGCCTGAGGCGCGGGGGCGCCGTACGGGCCGGCGTCGCCCGGGTAGGCGGCAGCGGACGGTGCGACGTCGTCCCCCGGGTCCGCGGGGGCCGACTGCGGCACGGGCGTGGACGGTGCGGGCTCGGACGACCCCGCCGACACCTGCCCGGTGCTCTGCGTCGGGCCTGTCAGCCAGTCGAGCGCGAGCCAGCGGATCCCGGAGCGGTCGGGCGCCGTCACGGCGAGCTGCCCGACCGGGCCGCCGCCGGGGCCCGGGAGCAGCGCGTCGGGCGCCACCTCCGCCCACGGCACGAGCACGAAGGCGCGCTCGCGGGCGCGCGGGTGCGGCAGCTCGAGGTCCGGCCCCGCAGCGACGAGCGACCCGTACTGCACGATGTCGACGTCCAGGGTGCGCGGCCCCCAGCGCTCCTCGCGGACGCGGCCGTGCTGAGCCTCCACCTGCTGCGTGCTGCGCAGCAGGTCGCGCGGCGACAGCATGGTCCGCACGACGAGCACCGCGTTGAGGTAGTCCGGCTGCTCCGGCCCGCCGACGGCCGCGGTGCGCGCCAGCGGCGACACCTCCATGACCTGCACGCCCGGGAGCCGGTCGACGTCCGTCACCGCCTGCCGGAGCGTCACCTGCGCGTCGCCCAGGTTGGCGCCGAGGGCCAGCACCGCCTCGACGGGCTCGGCCGGCGTGACGTCCAGCGGGTCGGCCGGCGCGGCGGGCTCCGGCTCGGGAGCCGCGGGCGGCTCGGCCTCGACCCGCGTCGGGACGGGCGCCGGCGGGACCGGCGCGAGAGCCGGCACCGCGTCGATCAGGGACCCGCCCAGGGCTGCGGGCGCCACGGTCGAGACGGCGTCGGCCGGCTCGGGCGCGGCAGGCGCGACCGGCTCCGCAGGCGCGACCGGCTCGGCCGACGACACGACGGGGGGCACCACCGGGGGCCGCGACCGGTCGCGGCGCACCACGACCTCGACGTCGTCGAACGGCACCGGGATCGGGGCCTGCGGCTTGTGCACGCGCACGTCGACCGCGTGGACCGCGGGACGGGCCAGCACGACGGCCGCGATGCGCTCGGCGACCGTCTCCACGAGGTCGGCCGGCGAGCCCGCGAGGACGTCGTGCACGTCCTGCGCGACGTCGGCGTAGCTCACGGTGCGCTCGAGGTCGTCGGACGACGCGGCGGCGCGGGTGTCGAGGTGCAGCACGACGTCGGCGCTGAACACCTGACCCTCGGCGCGCTCGTGGGCCAGCACGCCGTGGTGGCCGGTCGCCGAGACGCCGGCGAGGCGGATCTGGTCGAGCGGCTGTCCGTCCGGCCCTGGGACTGCTGCGGCGAACGTCACGAGAGGCCCTCCTCGTCGGCGGTGGTTCCTGTGCTTCCCACGGCAGTGGTGCGGTGCGCCGGTGCGGTCATCCCGGCATCCAACACGTCGCGGGTGGCCGCCGTCCAGGCGTCCGCGACACGGACGGCGTCGGCGCTGGCGCGCGCGGCGTGCACCCGGACCGCCCAGGCGCCCGCGGCCGCGGACAGCGCGGAGATCGCGGCGGTGGCGTCGTCGCGCTCCAGCGGCGGCGCCGGCTCGTCGGCCGGCAGCCCCCGCGTGCCCTCGAGCAGGTGGCCCAGGAAGCGCTTGCGCGACGCGCCCACGAGGACCGGCCGGCCGAGGGCGTCCAGGGCCTCCAGGTGGGCCAGGATCGGCCAGTTGAGCACCCCGGCCTTGGAGAAGCCGAGGCCCGGGTCCAGCACCACCTGCTCCGGGTCGACGCCGACGGCGAGCAGGGCGTCCAGACGCTGGGCGAGCTCGTCGCGCACCTCGGCGACGACGTCGTCGTACACCTCGAGGCTGTCCATGACGTCGGCGTGGCCGCGCCAGTGCATCGCGACATACGCCACGCCCGTGTCGGCCACGACGTGGCCCATGCGCGGGTCCGCGAGGCCCCCCGACACGTCGTTGACGATCCGGGCACCGGCCGCGACGGCCCGCTCGGCGACCGCGGCGCGCGTCGTGTCGACCGAGACGACGGCGCCGTGCGACGCGAGCCGCTCGATGACCGGGATCACCCGGCGCAGCTCCTCGGCCTCGTCCACGCGGGCGGCGCCGGGGCGGGTGGACTCGCCACCGACGTCGAGGATCTCCGCACCCTCGGCCAGCAGGTCGAGCCCGTGCTGCACGCCGGCGTCGGGCTCGAACCACTCCCCGCCGTCGGAGAACGAGTCGGGCGTGATGTTCACGACACCCATGACGAGGCAGCGACCGACGCCGGACAGCTCCGGCAGGCCGGCGACCACCGCGTCGCGAGAGTGCACGCTCAGCGCCCCATGACGAGACTCATGGCCTCGGCGCGGGTGGTCGCGTTCTGCATGATGCCGCGCACGGCCGACGTCACGGTGCGCGACCCGGGCTTGCGGACCCCGCGCATCGACATGCACAGGTGCTCGCACTCCACCACGACGAGGACGCCGCGCGGCTCGAGGATGCGCACCATGGCGTCCGCGATCTGCGTCGTCAGGCGCTCCTGCACCTGCGGGCGCCGGGCGTACACCTCGACGAGCCGCGCGAGCTTGGACAAGCCCGTGATGCGGCCCTCGGTGCTGGGGATGTAGCCCACGTGCGCCACGCCGTGGAACGGCACCAGGTGGTGCTCGCACGTCGAGTACACCTCGATGTCGCGCACCAGGACCATCTCCTCGTGACCGATGTCGAAGGTGGTCGTGAGCACGTCCTCCGGCTCCTGCCGGAGCCCCGCGAAGATCTCCTGGTAGGCGCGCGCCACGCGGGCGGGCGTGTCCCGGAGCCCCTCGCGCTCCGGGTCCTCGCCGACCGCGAGCAGCAGCTCGCGGACGGCGGCCTCGGCGCGCGCGGCGTCGTACGGGGGCACGTCCGCGGCAGCGCGCATCCCCAGGTCCGTCACCGGGTCGGTCACCGGTTCTCCCCCGCCGCCGGCGGCTCGCTGTCGGTCCCGACGCCCGGGCCCGCCTCCTGCAGGTCGCTCTCGTTGCCGACCATGGCGGCCTCGTCCTGCGGCACCACGGCCTGCCCGTTCCCGTTCGCCGCGGCGCGCTCGGCGTCCGTCATGATCGGACCGCGGGTGTGCACGGTGCGCTGCTCGCTGGACAGCCACACGTCGCGCGGCTCGCGCTTGACCACCGGCGCGAACACCTCGGCCAGCTCGTTCTGGTTGAGCGTCTCCTTCTCCAGCAGGCGCAGCACGAGGTCGTCGAGGACGTCGCGGTACTGGGTGAGCACCTGCCACGCCTCGTCGTGCGCCGCCTCGATGAGCTTGCGCACCTCGTGGTCCACCGTGCCGGCGACGGCCTCGGAGTAGTCGCGCTGGTGGCCCATGTCGCGGCCCATGAACGGCTCGCCGGAGCCGGTGCCGAGCTTGATGGCGCCGACCTTCTCGCTCATGCCGTACTCGGTGACCATCTTGCGGGCGATCGCGCTGGCCTTCTCGATGTCGTTGCTGGCTCCCGTGGTGGGGTCGTGGAAGACGATCTCCTCGGCCACGCGGCCGCCCATCGCGTACGCGAGCTGGTCGAGCAGCTCGTTGCGGGTGGTGGAGTACTTGTCCTCCATCGGCATCACCATCGTGTAGCCGAGCGCCCGGCCGCGCGGCAGGATCGTCACCTTCGTGACGGGGTCCGTGTAGCGCATCGCGGCGGCCACCAGGGCGTGGCCGCCCTCGTGGTAGGCGGTGATCTTCTGCTCCTTGACCTGCATCACGCGGGTGCGCTTCTGCGGCCCGGCGATGACGCGGTCGATCGCCTCGTCCAGCGCACGGTCGTCGATGAGCTGGGCACCGCTGCGGGCCGTGAGCAGCGCGGCCTCGTTGAGGACGTTGGCCAGGTCGGCGCCCGTGAAGCCCGGGGTCCGTCGTGCGACGACGGCCAGGTCGATGGTCTCGACCATCGGCTTGCCCTGCGCGTGCACCTTGAGGATGTGCTCGCGGCCCTTGAGGTCCGGGGCCTCGACGGCGACCTGGCGGTCGAAGCGCCCCGGGCGCAGCAGCGCGGGGTCGAGGATGTCGGGGCGGTTGGTGGCCGCGATGAGGATGACGTTCGTCTTGACGTCGAAGCCGTCCATCTCGACGAGCATCTGGTTGAGCGTCTGCTCGCGCTCGTCGTGCCCGCCGCCCATGCCGGCGCCGCGGTGGCGGCCGACGGCGTCGATCTCGTCCACGAAGATGATCGCGGGCGAGTTGTTCTTGGCCTGCTCGAACAGGTCGCGCACACGGGACGCGCCGACGCCGACGAACATCTCGACGAAGTCCGAGCCGGAGATCGAGTAGAACGGCACCCCGGCCTCGCCGGCGACCGCGCGTGCGAGCAGGGTCTTGCCGGTGCCGGGCGGGCCGTACAGCAGCACGCCCTTGGGGATCTTGGCGCCGACGGCCTGGAACTTGCCCGGGTCCGCGAGGAACTCCTTGATCTCCTGGAGCTCCTCGACCGCCTCGTCCACGCCCGCGACGTCGGCGAACGTCACCTGCGGCATGTCCTTGCTGATGAGCTTCGCCTTGGACTTGCCGAAGCCCATGACGCCGTTGCGCCCGCCGCCCTGCATCCGCGACAGGATGAACCAGAACACCACGCCGATGATGAGGAACGGGATGAGGAAGCCCAGCATCGAGCTCCAGAAGCTCGGCTGCGGCACCTCGGAGTTGAAGCCGTCCTCGAGGTCGGCGCCCTCGACGGCCGTCGCCACGGCGTCGCCCTGGGGCTCGACGTAGAAGAACTCGACCTTCGTGCCGTGGTCCTGCTCGGACTCGGTGTCCGCCCCCGTGACGTACTTCTCGCTCAGCTCCAGCTCGACGCGCTGCTCCCCGTCCACGATCAGGGCATGGTCGACCGTGTCGCCGGCGAGCAGCTCGAGCCCCTGGGAGGTCTCGATCCGCGACACCCGCTCGGTGTTGAACGCGCTGAAGGCCAGCGAGACGAGCAGCAGGCCGACCACGATCCAGATGATCGGGCCGCTCAGGATCTTCTTGATGTTCATCGGCGACGGGGACGGTTCCCCGCTTCCCTTCCGTCGGGCAACGTGTGGTTCACGACGCTACACGCCGAGTGTGGACGAACCGTGGCTGTTCGCCCAGGGCGCGACGTTGTCCGTCGGCGTCCGCTCAGCTGTAGACGTGCGGCGCGAGCGTGCCGACGAACGGCAGGTTGCGGTACTTCTCGGCGTAGTCGAGCCCGTACCCCACGACGAACTCGTTGGGGATGTCGAAGCCGACGTAGCGCACGTCGACGTCGACCTTCGCGGCGTCCGGCTTGCGCAGCATGGTGGCGATCTCCACGGACGCGGGGCCGCGGGAGCGCAGGTTGGCGACCAGCCACGAGAGCGTGAGGCCGGAGTCGATGACGTCCTCGACGATCAGCACGTTGCGTCCGGTGAGGTCGGCGTCGAGGTCCTTGAGGATGCGCACGACGCCGGACGACTTGGTGCCCGAGCCGTAGGAGGACACCGCCATCCAGTCCATCTGCACCGGGTGGTGCAGCCGGCGGGCGAGGTCAGCCATCACCATGACGGCGCCCTTGAGCACGCCGACCAGGAGCAGGTCCTTGCCCGCGTAGTCGGCGTCGATCTGCGCGGCGATCTCGTCGAGCTTGCCGCCGATCTGCTCCTCGGTGAGCAGGATGTTTGCGAGGTCGCCTGAGACGTCCGACTGGTCCACGGTCACTCCTCGAGGGACGGGTTTGGGGCTGGGGGGTGGGTCGCCCGCGCCGGGTCCGGCACGGCGGCACGCAGGTAGAGCCTGCCACACGCGCGCACCGCGCGAGCGTCGCCCGGCAGGTGGACGTCTCCCTGCCCACGCCACGAGACGACGAGCGCGTCGAGCGCGTCCACGTGCCGCGCCGTCGTCGCCCCGGGCGGGCAGCCGACCGCGATCGCCGCCGCGCGCAGGGCACGACGACGCAGCGCGGCCGGCGCCGCGGCGAGCCGCCCGACGCCGAGCACCAGCCCCGGGTCGTCAGGAGCATGGTCCACCCCGGTGAGGTCGGCTCCCGACAGCAGGTCGGCCGCCAGGGCGTCGAGCGCGTCGGCGTCGTCGCGTAGCTGGTCGGCGGTGCGGGCGAGGGCCTCGACGACGCCGGGGCCGAGCGCGTCCTCCAGCACGGGCACGACGGCGGCGCGCACCCGGGTGCGTGCGGGCACCGTCGCCGTCCCCCCGGTGGGCAGGAGGTTCGTCGGGTCGGTCCAGAACTCGAGCCCGGCCGCGGCGCACACGGCCTCGGTCTGGGCGCGGCGCAGTCCGAGGAACGCGCGTCGGTAGAGCCCTCGACGTCGCGGCATCCCCGCCAGCGAGCGGGCCCCGCTGCCACGCGCCAGGCCGAGCAGCACGGACTCCGCCTGGTCGTCGAGGGTGTGGCCGAGCAGCACGGCGGCCGCGCCGGTCTCGCGCGCCGCGGCCTCCAGCGCGGCGTAGCGGGCGTCCCGGGCCGCGCCCTCGGGCCCACCGGCACCCGCGTCCACCGTCACGCGTCGCACCAGCACGGGGTCGAGGCCGAGCTCCCGGCAGCGCGCCGCCGCGGTCGCCGCCACCTCGGCGGACCCCGGCTGCATGCCGTGGTCCACGACGACGGCCCCGGCCCGCACCGCGAACCCCGGGGAGCGCACCGACCTGGCCACCCGCCGGGCCTCGGTGACGGTCACCGCCGCCAGGGCGAGGCTGTCGGCCCCGCCCGAGCACGCGACCAGCACCAGCCCGTCCGCGGTGAGGGCAGACGGGCCGCGCGCGAGGTCGGCGAGCTCGGCGCGGACGGCGGCGCGGGCCGCCGCGAGCGCCGGGTCGACGCGGGCCACCGGCTCCGCCTCAGCCGTGCACGCGGCGCACCCAGGCGCGCGGGTCGGCGATCTCGCGGGCGGACGGCAGGTGGGCTGGCCCGGACCAGACGGCGTTCAGCCCGTCGCGCCCCACCCGCTCCTCCACCTCGCGGACGAACGCGGCGCCGTCGCGGTACTGGGCGAGCTTGGCGTCCATGCCCAGAACGCGGCGCAGCACGACGTCCAGGGCGGGGGCGCCTTCGCCGTCGCGCCGCTTCTCGAAGCGCGCCCGGATGGTGCGCACCGACCGCACGACGCGCGGCCCGACGGCGTCCATCATCACGTCGGCGTGCCCTTCGAGCAGGGCCATCACGGCGGTGACCTCCTCGAGCTCGCGGCGCTGCTCCGGCCGGAGGACGCCGTCGAGCGGGGTGACGAGCTCTCCGCGCACGGCGCGCAGCACGGTGCGGCCCACCACCGCCACCTTCTGCCGCAGCGGGGCGCGGGCCATCGCCGCGGTGCTCTCGGCGACTCCGCGCAGCAGGTCGCCGAGACGGCCCACCAGGTGGTCGGCGAGCCACGGCGCCGCGGCGAACTGCAGGGCGTGGGTCTGCTCGTGCAGGCACACCCACAGCCGGAAGTCGGCGGGGCGCAGCCCGAGGGCCCGCTCCACCTGCAGCACGTTGGGCGCCACCAGCAGCAGCCGGCCGTGACCGGCGGCGTGGTCCGCTCCGTACGGGTCGAACTGGCCGAGCACCCGCCCCGACAGCAGCGCCAGCAGGCCGCCCACCTCTGCGGCACCGGCGAGCCGGGCGGCCTGGGACGTCGGCGGGACGTCGGCGGCGAGCGCCGTCATGACGGGGTCGGTCATCGCGCGCATCGACTGCGTGTTGGCGCGCGTCCAGCCGGCCCGGTCCACGACGTGCACGTCGCCCAGGACGCCGGCGGCCCGCGCGTCGGCCGGGACCATGCGCGTCACCTCCAGGACGTGCCCCACGGCCTCCCCGGCCGCGGCGCGCAGAC
The DNA here is from genome assembly GCA_023241745.1 of Isoptericola peretonis. GTDB lineage: Bacteria > Actinomycetota > Actinomycetes > Actinomycetales > Cellulomonadaceae > Isoptericola > Isoptericola peretonis. Next base: position 82,252 of record JALQCY010000005.1, read on the forward strand.
CGGCGACGAGCGCGTCGAGCTCGTCACGGGGCGCCGTCGCACCCGGCCGTGCGAGCCGGCCGGCGATCTGCGCCGCCGCCGTCCAGTCCAGCAGGGGCTCGGCGGTACGCGCTGGCGTGGTCACAGGACCACGGTAACCACCTTGCACCGAGCGGCCGCACCCGTCGGCCGTCGGACGAGGCATACGGTGCCGCGATGGACATCGCCATCGCCGTTCGGGGCCCCGTCGACGACGTAGCCCGCGATCGCGGCTGCGTCTGGCTGCACGTCGATTTCGAGGCCGACCGTGCACAGTTCTATCTGGATGCCTGTGGATTCCGCAGGACGGCCGCGGGGCTGATGCAGCTCCGGTAGCCGGCGCGGACGTCAGCGGCAGCCGCAGTCGGCGAGGTCGCCGGCGAAGCGGTCGAAGATGACCCGCGCGCCGTACGCCCCGCCGTCGGGCACCTTGTCCGCGATCGTGACGAACACGAGCATCCGGTCGTCGGCCGTGACGACGGTGCCCGCCAGCCCGGTGACGTTCGGCAGGCTGCCCGTCTTGCCGGTGACGTAGCCGCGGCCGGGGTTGCCCTGCGGGTAGCGGTTGTGCAGCGTGCCGTTCAGCCCGGCGACGGCGAGCCCGTCGGCCACGTCCCGCAGCTCCGGTCGCTCGGGGTCGACGGCGAGGGCGAGCACGTCGCCGAGCTGCCGTGCCGTCGCGCGGGAGCCGCGGCCCAGCCCGGACAGGTCCACGAGCCTGGCGCCCTCCATGTCCACGCCGAGCTCCTCGACCTGCGCCATGACCGCGCGGACGGCATCCTCACCCGTGCCCGGCAGGCCGGCGTCGATCGCCACGACCCGCCCCACGACCTCGGTGACGGTGTTGTCGGAGCGGCGCAGCAGGTCGCCGACGATGTCGCGCAGCGGCGCGGACTCCACGCGTCCGATCTCGCGGGCGGACGTGGGCGCGGGGCTGCGCGACACCTGACCGCTCACGGTCACGCCCTCCTTCTCGAGAGCCTCCGCGAACGTGCGGGCCGCCGCGAGCGCCGGGTCCTTCTCCCGCGGCGCGTACTCCTCGTCGGTGGTCCGCGCGACGTCGACCGCGAGCGCCGCCACGGGGGCCGTGTAGCCGTCCTTGACGTCGGCCGCGGGCACGGTCGGGGGCACGGCGGGGCCCGAGAAGAGCGTGTCGTCGACGCTGAGCGTCACCGTGTCGCGGCCGGTCACTCGGACCTGACCGGCCACCTGGTCCGCGAGGTCGGCCAGCCCCGCCCGCCCGTTCACGGCGTCGGGGTCGCCGGTGCCCGCAGCCAGCATCATGTCGCCGCCGCCCACCAGCACGAGGTGCGCGTCGCCGTCGAGCACCACCGTGGTGGGGAGGGTCACGTCCCCGCCGGGCCCGGTCAGCGCCGCGACGGCGGTGAACAGCTTCTGCGTCGAGGCGGGGACCATCGTCCGGTCCGGGGCGGCGGAGCCGAGCGTCTCGCCGGTGACGCCGTCGGCGACGAACACCGACACCCGCTTGCCGAGCCGCTCGTCCTCCGCCAGGTCGGTGACGAGCCCGCGGACGGCGGCCACCGCGGGCCGCGGGGAGTCGTCGGGCAGGTCGGGCAGCGAGCGCTCGGGGGCGGGCCCCGTGGTGGCGGCGGGAGCCGACGGGAAGGGGGCCGCCGGCGTCGGGGCCGGGGCGGTGGTGAGCATGCCGGGCACGACGTCGTAGGCGTCCGCCACGAGGTACCCGCCGAAGAGCACGACCACGGTCGTGACGGTGGCGCCGACGCTGGCCCGCCACCCCATGTCACCCTCCCGAGTCCGTGAGCATCGTCACAGCCCTGATCCCATGGCGTGCTCCGTGCGTATCTTCCCACGTCCGTACGACGATCCGCGCCGCCGCACCGGCCCGGGCGCGGGCACAGGCACATGGCACACTTTGACAGGGCGTCCGCACCGAGCATGCCCGAACCGAGCATGTCCGAAGCATCTCCCCGAGCATGGAGGAACAGTGGAGTTCGACGTCACGATCGAGATCCCGAAGGGCCAGCGCAACAAGTACGAGGTGGACCACGAGACCGGTCGCATCCGCCTCGACCGCATGCTCTTCACCTCGACCCGCTACCCGGACGACTACGGGTTCATCGAGGGCACCCTCGGCGAGGACGGCGACCCCCTGGACGCGCTCGTGCTGCTCGAGGAGCCCACGTTCCCCGGCTGCCTGATCCGCTGCCGCGCCCTCGGCATGTTCCGCATGCGCGACGAGGCCGGCGGCGACGACAAGGTGCTGTGCGTGCCCCTCGGTGACCAGCGCGCCGCCTGGCGCCAGGACATCGACGACGTCTCCGACTTCCACCGCCTGGAGATCCAGCACTTCTTCGAGGTCTACAAGGACCTCGAGCCCGGCAAGTCCGTCGAGGGCGCCCACTGGGTGGGCCGCGCCGACGCCGAGGCCGAGATCGAGCGTTCCTTCCAGCGCGCCAAGGACACCGGCTACTACGACGGTCACTGACCCCGTCGTCCGCGCCACGACGGCGCCGCACCCTCGGGGGTGCGGCGCCGTCGGCGTCGGGCACGACCGGTCGTCGTCCTACGGGACCGGCACCTCGGCCTGCGCCGTGCAGGCCATGCAGTACAGCTTCGACGCGACCACCCGACCGCGCGTGAACCGCTGCCCCAGCTCCACGGTCGGGTCGTCAACGTCGCACACCGGGCACAGCCAGGGGCCGTTGTCGCCGTCCCGCACCTGGCGGAAGATGTCGTCCCACTTCTCGTCGCTCACGCCGGGGACCCTACCGAGGTCCACGGCTCGTGCGGGGAAGGGCGAGCACCGCGCCACGCGCGCACTACGGTGAGGCCATGCGAGCAGCCGTCATCCACGGACCCGGCGACGTGCGCGTCGAGGAACGTCCGGACCCGAAGATCCTCACCCCCGGCGACGCGGTGGTCCGCGTCGTCGCCGCCTGCGTGTGCGGCTCCGACCTGTGGCCCTACCGCGGCGTCTCCGCCGTGAGGAAGCCGCGCCCCATCGGGCACGAGCTGGTGGGCGTGGTCGAGGAGCTGGGCTCCGACGTGACGTCCGCACAGGTGGGCGACTTCGTGATCCTGCCCTTCACCATGAGCTGCGGGGAGTGCCAGTCGTGCCGCGCCGGCTACCCCGCGGCGTGCGACCTCGTCACCGGCTTCGGCTCCACGGACCGCTGGGGCCACCCCGTCGACGGCGCGCAGGGCGAGCGCGTGCGCATCCCGCTCGCGCAGCACTCCCTGTTCCCGGTCGGGCGCCCGGAGGGCGAGCTCGAGGCGGCGGGGCTCGTGCCGCACCTCCTCACCCTCGCCGACGTCATGTCCACGGGCTACCACGCGGCGTTCGCCGCGGGAGTGTCCGCGGGCGACACCGTGGTCGTGGTCGGCGACGGCGCCGTCGGCCTGTCGGGCGTCATCGGCGCCCGCCTGCTCGGCGCGGAGCGCGTGATCGCGATGAGCCGGCACGACGACCGGGCCGCGCTGGCCCGCGAGTTCGGCGCCACCGACGTCGTCGCCGAGCGTGGCGAGGAGGGCCTCGCGGCGGTGCGCGACCTGCTCGACGGGAACCTCCCCGACGCCGCGCTGGAGTGCGTCGGCACCGAGCAGTCCATGGACACCGCCCTGAGCGTGGTGCGCGGCGGCGGGCGCGTCGGGTTCGTCGGGGTGCCGCACGGACCCGACCTGAGCGTGCGGCGCCTGTTCGACCGCAACATCACCATCGGCGGCGGCATGGCGTCCGCCCGCCGCTACATGGAGACGCTGCTCCCCGAGGTCCTGTCCGGCGCGATCGTGCCGGGCAAGGTCTTCGACCTCGAGCTGCCGCTCGCCGACATCGCGGAGGCGTACGCCGCGATGGACGAGCGCCGCGCCACCAAGGTGCTGGTCCGGCCGTGACCGCCGGGGGGACCGTCCGCCGGTACGAGGCGCACGACCGTGAGGAGCTGCTCGCCCTCTTCGCCCGCGCCGGCGACGGCTCCCCCACCGGTGACCTCTGGGGGCACCTGCCCTCCGAGGCGGCGATCTACCTCACGCCGTACCTCGACCACGAGCCGGGGTCCGTCTTCGTCGCCGTCGCCGACGGCGCGCTCGTCGGCTACCTCGCCGGGTCGCTCGGGCGCGGCGCCGTGCCGAGCGAGGAGGACCGCATGGTGCGTGCGATCTCGCGGTACCTGGTGGTGCTGCGACCGCGCTCGATGCCGTTCTTCGTCCGCAGCGTGCGCGACGGCGTCCGCGACAAGCGCGCGGGAGAGCCGTCCGCCGGCGAGATCGACGACCCGCGGTGGCCCGCGCACCTGCACGTCAACGTGGCCCCCGAGGCCCGCGGCACGGGCCTCGCCCAGGGACTGATGGAGGCGTTCCAGGCGCACGTGCGCGCGGCCGGCGTGCCGGGCGCCTACCTCCAGACCCTGGTCGAGAACGAGCGCGCCGCGCGGTTCTTCGCGCGCAGCGGCTTCGTGCGGCACGGCGGCACCCCCGCCGTGCCGGGGCTGCGGCTCACCGACGGCGGGCGGGCGCACCAGCTGACGATGGTGTGGCCCGCGCCGAAGGGCGACCCGGCCTGACCGGTCATGCCTCGGCGAGGCCCGTGCGGTACGCCCAGACGACCACCTGGACGCGGTCGCGCAGGCCGAGCTTCGCCAGCACCCGGCCGACGTACGTCTTGACCGTCGCCTCGGAGACGAAGATCCGTGCGCCGATCTCCGCGTTCGACAGCCCTTCGGCCAGGAGTCGCACGACGGCGAGCTCCCGCTCCGACAGGGCGGCGGCCACGGCGTCGCGCGCGGCGAGGTCGGGCAGGCGAGGCACGACGTGCGCCAGCAGGCGCCGGGTCGCGGACGGTGCGACGACGGCGTCGCCGCGGTGCGCGGTGCGGACGGCGGCCAGCAGGTCGGGTGTGGGCACGTCCTTCAGCAGGAAGCCGCTGGCCCCCGCCCGGAGCGCGCCGTAGACGTACTCGTCCAGATCGAAGGTCGTGAGGACGACGACGCGGCACGGCGGCAGCGAACCGTCCGCCGCGCCCGCGACCAGCCGCCGGGTGGCCTCGATGCCGTCCAGCACGGGCATACGTACGTCCATGAGGACCACGTCGGCGCGGTGCCGACGCTGCGCCTCGACGGCGGCGGCGCCGTCGGCCGCCTCCGCCACGACCTCCAGGTCCGGGGCGGCGTCCACGACCGCCACGGCCCCCGCGCGCACGAGGTCCTGGTCGTCGGCCACCAGCACGCGGATCACGAAGCCCCGCCCTCGACCGGCGGAGCCGCGGCGCCGGGCCCTGTCGGCAGGGTCGCGACGACCGCCCAGCCGTCGCCGCGCTGCACCTCGAGCCGGCCTCCGGCCGCCTCGACCCGTTCGCGCATGCCGCGCAGACCCGTCCCGGCGCCCTGGGCCTCACCCTGCGCGGCGGACGCGGTGCCACCGTCGTCCGCCACCACGACCTCCAACGTGTCGTCGCCCCAGGTCAGCGCCACCTGCGATGCCGCCCCCGGGCCGGCGTGCCGCGCCGTGTTGGTGAGCGACTCCTGCACCGCGCGGTAGGCGGCGAGCTGCGCGGCGGGCCCCAGGGGCCGGGGCTCGCCCGTGACGTCGAGGTCGACCGTGCGGCCTGCCGCACGCACCCGCGCCACGAGGGCGGGCACGTCGTCCAGGCCGGGGGCGGGGCGCACGCCCTCGGCGGGCCCAGGTCCGCCGGGGGCACCGGACCCTTCCCGCAGCACGTGCAGCAGGCCCCGCAGCTCCCCCGACGCCGACCGTCCCGCCTCCTCGACGGCCGCGAGCGCCTCCTGGGCGCGGCCCGGGGCGGCACGACCCAGGCGCGCCTGCGCGACCACCACCGCCAGGGAGTGGGCGACGACGTCGTGCATCTCGCGGGCGATCCGCGCACGCTCGGCGAGAGCCGCGCGCTCGGCCCGGAGGTCCTGCTCCGCGAGGACGGCGGCGTGCCGGTCCTCCGCCGTCCGGCGGGCGACCTCCTGCGCGCGCAGCAGCAGGCCCGCCGTCCAGGACGCCGCGAGCAGCGCGAGCAGCAGCAGGGCGAGGAGCCACGGTGCGGGGCCGAAGCCGGAGTCGCGGACCGCGGGGTCGCCCGCGTACCGCAGGACCGCCGCGGCCACGCCGACGCCCCCGGTCACCAGCGGCAGCCGGGATCGCGCCGACCAGGCCGTGCAAGCCGTCACCGACAGCCACACCAGCAGCGCCGACGGCAGCAGCAGGAACAACCCCGTCAGCGCGAGCTGGCCCGCGAGCGCCGCGAGGACCAGGAGGTGCGAGCCGACCGGGGCCGCGCGCCGCCAGGCGATCGCGGCGTGCGCCACCGCGGCCAGCACCACCAGCCCCGTCGCCGTCCCGGGGGGAAGGGACCGGAGCGCGATCACCGCGGTCGCGGGCAGGAGCGCGACGGCGGCGACCGCGGCGAGGACGACGTCGCCCTGGCCGGGCCGGGCCGTCATGCGGCTCCCGCCGGCACGGCCCGGGCCGGGAGCCGGGCCTCCTGCGCCCGCAGCGTCGCGGCGAGCAGGGCCACGCCGAGGAGGAGCCAGCTGCCGTAGGTCACGGCCACGAGTGCGGTGATGGCGCCGGCGTCCAGGTCCACCGGCCCTGCGGTCAGCCCGAGGAGCTGGCCGAGCGTGCCGAACAGCATGAGCGCGCCCATCGTCAGCGCGGCCGTCGAACCGAGCCAGCCCGCCGCGAGCAGCAGCGGCCGGAGGCGGTCGGAGGCGCGCGGGCCCGTCAGGCAGAGCACCACCAGGGCCCCGGTGGCGAACAGCGCGACCTCCATCCAGGGCACTCCCTCCGCGCGGCCTTCGGGGCGCCCGACCGTGCCGCCGAGCCACCAGTAGAGCTTGAGCGACGGGTACGGGACGCACATCGCCAGGGCAACGTACCGCGGCCACCGCGGCCCCGGCGCGCCGACCGGACGGGCCGCCCGCGCGACGTCCCAGGTGGTCAGGGCGGTGGTGACGGCCGCGAGCGCGGCCAGCGCCCGGGTGACCATGCCGGGTACGTCGACCTCGGCGAACTCCCCCGCGGGGATGCCCGTGACCGCGAAGAACGCCCGGAAGCCCTCGAGCGCCAGCCCGCCCGAACCCCAGAAGAGCAGCACGACCGCCACCCACCCGAACGGCACGCCCGCTCGCGACCTCCGGGCGCACAGGCCGAGCGCGGCGAGCGCCGACGCCGCGGCGACGGGGGTCACCCACGGCGGGGCAAAGATCGCCGAGTAACCGGTCGGCGGCGGCGCGAGCACGGACAGCAGGCCGGCGAGCAGCGCGGCCGTGCAGGAGACGAGAGCCAGGAGGAGTCGGGACTGTGAGGCCATGCCGCCAGCGTCGGGGGCGTCGCAGGGTGGCCGCGTCGCCCGTAGGTCGACGATCGTCGCGACCCAGGTCGTCCGTCGGGGAGCGGTGAGCGCTCAGGGGCGGCCGGCGAACGGCATGACCTCGTCCCAGCGGACGGGGGTCTCGCGGACGTCGACGCCGGGGCGAGGCGCCTCGACCATCATCCCGCCGCCCGCGTAGATCGCGACGTGCCGGATGGTCGACGGGTCGGAGGTGTCGTTGGCGTAGAAGATCAGGTCGCCCGGGCGCATCGCGTCGTACGAGACCTTGCCGACGGTGAGGTACTGCGACCGCGACGTGCGGGTGATCCACACTCCCGCCGCGTTCCACGCCCCCGAGGTGAGGCCCGAGCAGTCGTAGCCCGGGTTGCCGTCGCTGCCCCACTGGTAGGCGGTCCCGATCTTCGAGCGCGCCCACGCGAGCGCCTCGCGGCCCTGGGCGGCGCTGCCCTGGCCGACCCCGCTGACCGGCGGCGGGTCGGGCTTCGGCTCCGGCTTCGGGGCGGGGTCGGGCGCCGGCTCGCGGGTGCGGGTGGGCCGGGGCTCGGGCTGTTGCTCCTCGTCACCCTCGACGACGCGGTCGCGCGACCGGTCGTCCTCGGCGCCCTCCCCGGCGGGCTGGTGCGGCCGGTCGCGACCCGGCTCCGGCGCCGCCGCGCCCCGGCTCTCTCCGGCGGGCGCCGCGTCGATCGACGACACCGCCTCGGCCCGCTCGCGCGCGGCGTCCTCCCGCGCGGCCCGGGCCTGCGCCTGCCGGTCGGCCTCGCGCTGCCGCTCGAGCTCGACGCTCGTGCTGCGCAGGTCGGCGAGCCGGGCGAACAGGCGGTCGCGCTCGGTCTCCGCGGCGGCGGTGCGGGCGGCGAGGTCGTCGGCGGCCCGCCGGGCGGTCGCGAAGGCGGCCTCGGCCGCCTCGCCGGCCTCCTGCTGCTCGACGCGGGCGGCGTCCCAGCGGGCGTCGGCGTTGCGCGCGGTCGCCCGTACCTGCGCCTGGGTCGCGAGCGCACCCGCGACCTTGCGGTCGACGGCACGCTGCGCCGCCTCGGCGGACACGACGTCGCCGACGTCGCGCGCCCCGGTGACGACGTCGAGCGGACCGAGCCCGTTCTCGCTCGCGCGCGCCGTGGTGCGGTACGCCTCCGCCAAGGACGTCCTGGCCCGTTCCTCGGCCTCCTGGGCGCCGTCGGCGCGCTGACGCGCCTCGCGTGTCTCGCGCCTGGCCACGTCCAGCGCCTCGCGGGCCTCGGCGTAGTCCTCGGCGGCGGTCTGCACGGCGGCCTCGGCCCGCGACAGCTCGCCGCGGAGGGTGTCCAGCCGGGCCTGGGCCCCGTCGACGTCGAGGCGGGCGGCGTCCACCGCGGCGTACGCGGCCGCGACGTCGTCGTCCGACGGAGGCTCCGCCCACGCGACGCCGGCGGCGGGCACCCCGCCCAGCAGCACGACGACGGACAGCGCGGTGACGCGCGCGCGACGGGTGCGGGCCATGCTCTGCTCCTCCCCTGGGCAGCGCTCCGGGCAACCTCGCCCAGGCTCACCCCTCGGGGCGGACAGCGCCACCCGAGAGTGCGGGCCCGACACGCGACGCAAGGCGACACGCCGTCCATATCCTGGTCCCACATCACGAGACGTCACTGTCGCCCGTGGCGCAGGCGGGCTACGGTCGTGGCCATGACCCGCCGAATGTGCCGCTGACCACCGCGCACGTTCGCCTGCCTGCGGCCGCTCGTCGACCCAGCCATCCGCTCCGCGTGCGCAGCCGACCGCCGCGGCCCGCCCCAGATGCGCAGGCCTCCTGGTTCCCGCCGCGGCCCGACCACCGCCGACCGAGCCCGACACCGAGCCACCAGGAGCACGTCATGACCACCTCGAGCTGGACCTTCGAGACCCGCCAGATCCACGCCGGCCAGAGCCCCGACGCCGCCACCGGTGCCCGCGCCCTGCCGATCTACCAGACCACGTCGTTCGAGTTCCCCAGCGCCGACATCGCCGCCGACCGCTTCGCCCTCGCCGACCTCGGCCCCATCTACACCCGCATCGGCAACCCCACCACGGAGGCCGTGGAGGCGCGCGTCGCCGACCTCGAGGGCGGCGTCGGCGCGCTGCTCGTCGCCTCCGGCCAGGCGGCGGAGACGCTCGCGATCCTCAACGTCGCACAGGCGGGCGACCACGTCGTGGCGAGCCCGAGCCTGTACGGCGGCACGTACAACCTGCTGCACCACACCCTGCCGCGGCTGGGGATCACCACGACGTTCGTCGACGACCCCCACGACCTCGACTCCTGGCGCGCGGCCGCCCGTCCGAACACCAAGGCCTTCTTCGGCGAGACCATCCCCAACCCGCGCGCCGACGTGCTGGACATCGCGGGCGTCGCGTCCGTCGCCCACGAGGTCGGGGTACCGCTGATCGTCGACAACACGGTGGCGACGCCGTACCTGGTGCGGCCGATCGAGCACGGCGCGGACGTCGTCGTGCACTCGGCCACCAAGTACCTGGGCGGCCACGGCGCCGCGATCGGGGGCGTCATCGTCGACGGCGGCACGTTCGACTACGCCGCGCACCCGGAGCGCTTCCCCGGCTTCAACGAGCCGGACGCCAGCTATCACGGGCTCGTCTACGCCCGCGACCTCGGCGTCGGCTCCGCGCTCGGTGCCAACCTCGCCTTCGTGCTCAAGGCGCGCGTGCAGCTGCTGCGCGACCTGGGGCCCGCCGTCTCGCCCTTCAACGCCTTCCTGCTCGCGCAGGGCATCGAGACCCTGTCGCTGCGCGTCGAGCGGCACGTCGCCAACGCGCAGCGCGTGGCCGAGTGGCTCGAGGAGCGCGACGACGTGCGGCTCGTGCACTACGCGGGCCTCCCCTCCTCCCCGTGGTACGCGAACGCGCAGCGCTACGCGCCGAAGGGCGCCGGCGCGGTGATCGCCTTCGAGCTGGACGTGGCCGACGCCGAGCAGGCCTCCGCGGCGGGGCGCGCCTTCGTCTCCGCGCTCGAGCTGCACTCGCACGTGGCGAACATCGGCGACGTGCGCTCCCTGGTCATCCACCCCGCCTCGACCACGCACTCGCAGCTCACCCCGGCCGAGCAGGCCCAGTCCGGGGTCACTCCCGCCCTGGTGCGGCTCTCCGTCGGCCTCGAGGGGATCGACGACATCCTCGCCGACCTCGAGCTCGGGTTCGCCGCCGCGGCGCGGACCGCGGCGCCCGACACCACGGCGGGCGAGACGGAGGCCGCCGCGTGACGGGCGCTCGCGGCCGCCTGCCCGTGCGCCGGGGCATCTCCTCGCGGGTGTCCCCCACGGTGCTGTCGGTGGGGGGACGCCACGAGAGCGACGCCCCGACGGTCCGCCCGACGCCGGTCTCGCGGGCCCGGCGCAAGCCGCCCGTGCCCGCCACGGGCGCGTGGCGCGAGGGCGACCCGGTCGCCGCCCGGAGGTTCGCCGACGTCGGCGCCGTCGAGCTCGAGACGGGCGGCGTGCTGCCCGACGTGCGGGTCGCGTACGAGACCTGGGGCGAGCTGGACGAGGACGGCTCCAACGCCGTCCTCGTGCTGCACGCGCTCACCGGCGACGCGCACGTGGCAGGCCCGGCCGGGCCCGGCCAGCCCACGGCGGGCTGGTGGTCGGACATGATCGGTCCGGGCGCGCCCATCGACACCGACCGGTACTTCGTCGTCGCGCCCAACGTGCTGGGCGGCTGTCAGGGCACCACCGGCCCCGCCTCGACGGCCCCCGACGGGCGGCCGTGGGGCGGGCGGTTCCCCCGCGTCACGACGCGCGACCAGGTGGCCGCCGAGATCGAGCTGGCGAGGCAGCTCGGCGTCGAGCGCTGGTCGCTCGTCGTCGGGGCGTCGATGGGCGGCCTGCGTGTGCTCGAGTGGGCCCTGATGGGCCCCGAGGCCGGCATCGCCGTGGACGGGATCGCCGCCATCGCGACGACGGCGCAGACGTCCGGCGACCAGATCGCCTGGGCGCACCCGCAGCTCGGGGCGATCCGCGCCGACCCGAGCTGGCGGGGCGGCGACTACTACGACGCCCCCGAGGGCGACGGCCCGGACGCCGGGCTGGCCATCGCCCGGCAGATCGCGCACACCACGTACCGGACGGCGGCCGAGCTCGACGTCCGGTTCGGGCGCCTGCCGCAGGGCGGCGAGGACCCCCTCTCGGACGGCCGGTACGCCGTGCAGTCGTACCTCGACCACCACGGGGACAAGCTCGCGCGCCGCTTCGACGCCAACTCCTACCTGGTGCTCACCGAGTCGATGCTGAGCCACGACCTCGGCCGCGACCGCGGCGGCGTCGAGTCCGCCCTGTCGCAGATCACGGCCAGGGCGCTGGTCGTGGCCGTGGACTCCGACCGGCTGTTCCCGCCGGACCAGGCCAGCCGCATCGCCGCCTGGGTCCCCAGGGCCGAGCCGCTGCGCATCGTCACCTCCGACTTCGGGCACGACGGCTTCCTCATCGAGTTCGACCAGCTCGGCCCGATCGTGGCCGACTTCCTCGCCGGGGCGAGCGTCGAGGAGCCCGAGGGCTGAGGGCGCGACGAGCGGGTGCCGGCGGTCCTGCCTAGCGTGGACCTCGGCCGCCGACCCGCGCGGCCGACCCGTTCCCCGCAGCGTTGCTGGAGGCACCCCATGGTCCGGCTCAACCCCTACCTCAGCTTCAAGGACCAGGCCGCGGAGGCCCTCGAGTTCTACCGGTCCGTGCTCGGCGGCGAGCTGGACCTCAGCAGGTTCGGCGACATGCCCGCGGACGCCGGGATGCCGATCGAGGACGCCGACAAGGACCTGGTCATGCACGGCCAGCTCGAGACGCCCCACGGCCTCACGCTCATGGCCGCGGACACCGGCTCGATGATGCCGTACGTGGCGCCCACCAGCGGCGTCACCGTCGCGTTGACCGGCGGCCCCGAGGACTACGACTACGTCGCGGGCGCCTACGCGAAGCTCGCCGAGGGCGGCACGGACGCGATGCCGTTCGACAAGGCTCCCTGGGGCGACTTCTACGGGCAGGTGACCGACCGCTACGGCGTCAGCTGGATGTTCGACGTCGGCGCCGCCTGACGCGGCGCGCCGGGGTCATCCGACCAGGAGCGACTCCCGACGGGCGGCGAGGGCCGCGAGCTCGGCGTCCACGGCCGCGGACCGGTCCGCCAGTCGCTGCCGGACGGCGTCCACGGCCCGGCCCGCGGCCGCGACGCGGTCGCGCGCCTCCGCGATCCGGTTCCGCACCGACCAGTCGGTGAAGATGTTGTCGAACCAGACGTCGAGCGTGCGGGTGAGGCCGTCGACGCCGACCCCGCCCACCCCCTGCTCGCCCAGGTCGCCGAGCTCCACCGTGAGGTGCCGGAGCGCGCCGTCCGCCTCGCGGAGCAGGTCGGCGGCCCGGTCCATGCGGTCGTGCTTGGCCATGCTCGCGAGCATGCCGCCGTCGAAGAACGTGTCGTAGGTGGACCAGCCGTCGGCGGAGCGCAGCACGTCCGCCGCGGCGCCGAGGGCACCCGCTGCCTGCTCGGCGGCCGTCTGCGCCTGGGCGACCTCGACCTGCTGCGCGCGCCACGCCCCCGTCTGCTCGGCCACCGCGGCCAGCTCGCCGGCGGCGGGGCCGCCGGCCCCGTGCACCCACTCCTCCTTGGCCGCGAGCGCGGCGTGCCAGCGGCCCTGGACGTCGCCGAGGGCGGCCAGGCCGGCGTCGACGGCGCGCACCTCGCGCTCTGCGGCGTCCCGTCGCGCCTGTGCCGCGGCGGCCACGTACTCGGCGGCCTGCTGCTCGGCCCGCTCGCCGTCGAGACGCTGGGCGCGGTCGCCGCGCAGCCCCGCCCAGACGCGCACCAGGCTCAGCGACTCCAGCCGCGCGACGTCCGCCGTCTCGTCCGCGAGGGCCTCCCGCGCCGTGGTCAGCGCCTTCTCGGCCGCGGCCAGCTCCTGGCCCGCGCGCACCCGGCGCGCGGACTGCTGCGCGTGCTCGACGACGGCGGCGCGGGCCGCCGTCAGCTCTTCCTCGACCCCACCGACAGTCATGCGGCACAACCTAGCGGGACCCCGCCGCGGCCGGACAGTAGGTTGGGACGCATGCTCGCCGCCACCGTCGCCAGGTTCTCGCCCGACTCCCCGCTCGACGGCCTGGAGGTGGGAGACCGGCCCGAGCCCGAGGCGCGCGAGCACTGGACCACCGTGGACGTGCGCGCCGCGACGCTCAACCACCACGACCTGTGGTCGCTGCGCGGCGTGGGGCTGCGCGCCGAGCAGCTCCCGATGATCCTCGGCACCGACGCCGCCGGCGTCGCGGCGGACGGCACGCCGGTGCTCGTGCACGGCGTGATCGGCGCCGACGGGCACGGCGTCGGGCCCCACGAGCGGCGCACGCTCCTGTCCGAGCACTACCCCGGCACCCTCGCGGAGCGGGTGGCGGTGCCCACCCACAACCTGGTGCCGCTGCCCGAGGGCCTGTCGTTCGAGGAGGCGGCCTGCCTGCCCACGGCGTGGCTCACCGCGTACCGGATGCTGTTCGGCGCGGCCGGGCTGGCCCCCGGCGACCGGGTGCTCGTGCAGGGCGCGGGCGGCGGGCTCGCCACCGCGGCGATCGTGCTCGGCGCGGCCGCCGGCCTGGAGGTGACGGCGACGTCGCGCTCCGCGGAGCGGCGGGACCGCGCCCTGGAGCTCGGGGCCGCGCACGCCGTCGAGACGGGCGCCCGGGTCCCCGGTCGCGTGGACGCGGTGATCGAGTCCGTCGGCCAGGCGACGTGGGCGCACTCGGTGCGGTCCGTGCGGCCGGGCGGCACGATCGTCGTGTGCGGGGCGACGTCCGGCGACGCCGCGCCCGCGGAGCTGACGCGCATCTTCTTCAACGAGGTCCGGGTGCAGGGCGTCACGATGGGCACGCGCGACGACCTGGCCGCCCTCGCGCGGTTCTGCGCCCGCACGGGTGTGCGGCCGGTCATCGACTCCCAGGTGCCGCTCGCGCGGGTGGGCGACGGCCTCGCCCGCCTGGCCGCCGGCGAGCAGACCGGCAAGATCGTCGTCCTGCCCTGACCCCGCCGCGTCGCGGTCGGGCGAACCGGTCAGGCGAACCGGTGCCGGTATGCGTCCATCAGCGTCGGCCCGTCCGAGCCGAGGCGCCAGACGCTCCAGCCGTCCGCGGTCGGCGACCCGGAGGCGGCGGACGCCGCGTGGTCGGGGTGCCAGTACCGCGAGCCGTCCGCGAGCTCGATCGCGCCGTCCTGGTGCAGCACGGCCTCGAAGTGCTGGCGGCGGCGCGGCCGGGACCACACGATCCGTGTCGGGTGGACGAGCGTGCCCGCCAGCGCGACGAGGTCGGGGTCGACCTCGTCGTCCGACGCGGACGGCGGCGCCCACGGCTGGGACGACCCGAACGACGGGGGCGTCCCGAACGGTTCCGGCGCCCCGAAGGGCTCCGGCGACCCGAGCGGCTCGGGCGGCACGGGCGACGTCAGCGGGTCGTAGCCGTGGTCGTGCGGGGCGGGCGCCCAGCCGTCGTCCAGCGGGTCGGACGGCGGGGTGCGCAGCCGCGGCGGCTCGAGCGGCGGCACCTGCAGGCGCGGCAGGTCGTCCTCGACGCCGGACCACCGGGGCTCCGGCACCGGCAGCTCGAAGGCGGGGGCGGCCACCTCGGCGAAGGCCTGACCCAGCTCGCTGCCCAGACCGGTGGTCGGCCCGAGGCCGCCGGCGACGGGGGGCACACCGGTCTCCTCGAGCTCGGGGTGTGCGGAAAACCGGTCGGACCGCGACCGACGGCGCGGCGGCGCGGGCGGGGCGGCGTCGCGCGGAGCGACGCTCAGGGGGGCCGGCGCGGGCGGGCGTGGCAGCCGCTCGAGGGTGGTGTCGAGGTCCGGCTCCGGGGACGGGGCCGGCGGCGCCGGGACCGGCCGGGGGCTCGGGGCCGGGGCGGGCACGGGCAGCGGTCCGCTGGGCAGGCCGGCCGAGGGCCCGGACTCGGCGGACCGGGGCCGCGCGGCACGCCGCCGGGAGCGGGACGCGGGGGCGGCGCCGTCCGCGCGCTCGCGCGGCGGCTGCGCCGCGGCCGGCATCTTGCCGTTGAGCGCCAGCCCGACGGCCACGCCCTCGGCGAAGGGGTCCTGGTCGACGGCGGGGGCGACGCCGTCCGTCGCGGGCACGCCGAGCGCCGGCACCGTGTCGCTCGCGGGCGCCGACAGGCTCGGGGCCGACGGCGCCGACGCCGGGTGGATCACCAGGGGCGAGACGTCGACGAACCGGCGACCGTCCGCGCTGTGCACGACGCCCATCTTCAGCACCTCGACCGGCATGGTCGGCTGGCGCAGGAAGTCGACGGCGTTGAGGATCTCCTCGCTCGCCTCCTGGCAGATGATGATGAGCCGCGCACTGCTGCGACCGGGCTGGGAGCGCGTGATGGGCACGCTGTCGTAGAACGCGGCGACGTCGCGGTGGAACGCTGCAGGGCCGCCGTGGTACCGCTCGGCGAGGGCGCCGCGGGTGAGACGGCCGGCGGCGCCGGCGTGGTCCAGGGCCCGGGTGAGCGCGGCCCGGTCGAGGTCGGCGACGAGCTCGACGACCACCGGCGAGCCGGTCGCGTCGAGGGCCAGCAGGTGCGGCTCGTCCGGGCCCACGCCGGGACTGACCGGGAAGATCTGCTCACCGAGCAGACCGTCGATGTGGCTGTCCACCACCCGGTGGGCGGTGGTCCCGACGCCGTGGGCGTTTGCTGCGGGCGACCGGTCGGGCTGGACGAGGAGGGGCCGCTGGGCGTCGACCTCGAACAGGGGCATGCACACCACTCCTGGCTCGGATCACGGCCCGGGCGGCCGGATCACGGGCCAAGCCTAAGGCCCCCCAGGACGTGGCCTGCAACACAGGGATCTCCCAGGCGCGCGGCGCCGGACACCCGCCGGGCGGGACCCCATCGCCGCCCGGTCGAGGACTACGCGTGGCCGGCGCCGCCGTCGTCCGCGAGCCGCTCCTCGACGCGCGCGACCTTCGCGTCGAGCTGACCCGTGTACCCGGGCCGGATGTCCGCCTTGAGCACCAGCGACACCCGGTGCCCGCCCGCGCCGACGGCCTCCGTGGCGCGCTGGATCACCGGCATCACCTCGTCCCAGTCCCCCTCGATCTCGGTGAACATCGCGGTGGTGCGCGTCGGGAGCCCGGACTCCCGGACGATGCGGACGGCGGCGGCGACGGAGTCCGCGACGGACTCGCCCGCGCCGAGCGGGGCGACGGAGAAAGCGAAGACGGCCATGCGCCCATCCTGCCGTCCCTGAGCGCGGAACGGGACCGTAGGCTCGTCGGGTGAGCACACGCATCACCCTTCTCGCCGGTGGGGTCGGCGGCGCCCGGCTGGCGCACGGCTTCGCCCTCGCCCTGCCCGACGGCGGCTCGGTCGGCCCGGACGGCGGGCTGACGGCGGTCGTCAACGTCGGCGACGACACCGAGCGGCACGGCCTGCTCGTCTCCCCCGACCTCGACACCGTCATGTACACGCTCGCAGGGCTGAACGACGAGACCCGCGGCTGGGGGCTCACCGACGAGACGTACACGACGCTCGACCAGCTCGCGCGCCTCGGCGAGGACACCTGGTTCACGCTCGGCGACCGGGACCTCGCGACCCACGTGGTGCGCACGGCGGCCCTGCGGGAGGGGCAGCCGCTCAGCGCGGTGACGACCCGGCTCGCGACGGCGCTCGGCGTGCGTGCCCGGCTGCTGCCGGTCACCGACGACCGGCTGCGGACCCTCGTCGACACCCCGTCGGGCCGCGTCGCGTTCCAGGAGTACTTCGTGCGCCGCCACCACGCCGACGCGGTGCTCGGCGTCGAGCTGGACGGCGCGTCGGCCGCCCGGCCCGGCCCCGGCGTGCTCGACGCCCTCGCGAGCGCGGACCTGCTCGTCGTCGCGCCGTCCAACCCGTTCCTGTCCGTGGAACCGGTGCTCGCCGTGCCGGGCGTGCGCGACGCCGTGCTCGCGTCGCGCGCGCGCCGGGTGGCGGTGAGCCCGATCGTCGGCGGGCAGGCGATCAAGGGCCCGGCCGCGCAGATCCTCGAGACGCTGGGGCACGAGGTCTCGGCGCTCGGCGTCGCGCGCCTCTACGCCGGCCTGGTCGACGTCATGGTGGTGGACGACGTCGACGCCGCACTGGCGGCCCCGATCCGCGACCTCGGGCTGGAGGTGCTCGTCACCGACACGATCATGGGCGGCCCCGCCGGTCGCGAGCGCCTGGCCCGCGACCTGCTCGCCCTCGGATGAGCGCACCGGACCACCGCGACGGGGCCGGCGGCACGGTCGCGGTGGTGCCGCTCCGGGACGGCGTCTCGGGCAAGTCGCGGCTGGCGGCCGCGCTGGACCCGGCCGCCCGGCGGCGGCTCGTCGCGGCGCTCGCCCGGCACGTCGTCGCCGTCCTGCTGGTGTCCGACGGCGTCGACCGCGTGCTCGTCGTCACCGCCGACGTGCCCTTCGCGACCGAGACGCTCCGGAGCACGGCGCCGCGCGGCGTCGAGATCGTCCCCCAGCCGGCGGGACGGCCGGGACTGAACGCGGCGCTCGACGTCGGGCGGGACGCCGCCGTCGCCCGCGGGGCGGACCGGCTGCTCGTCGCGCACGCCGACCTGCCGCTGCTCGCGCCCGACGACGTCGCGGCGCTGCTCGATGCCGCCGCCCCGACGCCCGGCGACGACGCGAGGGGCGGGGCGCCCGTCGTCGTCGCCACGGACCGGCACCTCGCGGGGACGAACCTGCTGGTCCTGCCGGCGACCGCCAACTTCCGGTTCCGCTTCGGCGAGGCGTCGCGGGCGGCGCACGTCGCCGAGGCCGAACGTGCCGACCTGCGGCCCGTCGTCGTGCGCCGCCCCGGCACCGCCGTCGACCTCGACACCGTGGACGACTGGGGCGAGCTCCCCCGCGCCGTCCGCGACCGGCTGCGGCACGGGCTCGACCTCCCCCTGCCCTGAGCCCCTGCCCTGCACGGCGGCCGGGCAACGAGGCACCGCTCAGTTCCGCACCGGGTCCCGGTCCATCCCGGCATGAGCATCGAGCTGATCGAGCAGTCCACGCTGCCGGGCACCGACTTCGAGGGTTACCTGCACGGGTCGACCGTGTCGGTGATGTTCGAGCGGTTCGACCGCGACGGCGTCGGCCCCCGCCTGCACCGCCACCCCTACACGGAGACGTTCATCCTCCGCTCGGGGCGGGCGCTGTTCCAGGTGGGGGACGACGAGGTGGTCGCCGTGGGAGGCCAGATCCTCGTCGCCCCCGCCGGGACGCCCCACAAGTTCACCGTGATCGGCCCCGAGGTGTACGAGGCCCTGCACGTGCACGCCAACGACCGGTTCGTCACGGAGTGGCTGGAATAGCCCCGCTGCCGGTCAGACGGCGTCGAGGCGCGCCCGGAGCTCGTCGTCGAGGTCCAGCTCGGCGGCACCGAGGATCTCCTCGAGCTGGGCCAGGTTGCCGGCCCCGACGATCGGCACCACGGGCACGTCGCCGCCCATGAGCCACGCGAGCACCACCTGGTTCGGGGTGGCGCCGATCTCGTCCGCGACCTCCCGCAGCACGCGCAGCCGCTCGTGCGTGGTGGGGTGGTCGAAGCCGTCCCAGAGCGGCTTGTCGTCGCGCACCAGGGCCCCCTGCATGAGCGGCGAGTAGGCGACGACGGCGAGCGGGCTGCCAGCCTCGGACGACGCACGGGCGTAGTCGAGCAGCTCGTACGACGCCCAGTTGTGCCGGCCGACGTCGGGCCGCGGGTACGGGTAGGTGAGCTGCTGCTGCACCAGGCCGTAGGGGGCCACGCCCTGGCGCCGGGCCTCCTCGCGGGCCTCGACGACGCGGTGCAGCGCCACGTTGGAGATGCCGCCGATCCCGACGATCCCCTCGGCCTGGAGCTTGCCGAACGCGCCGACGGTCTCGGCGAGCGGGGTGTCGTAGTCGTCCACGTGCCCGTAGTACGCGTCGATGTGGTCGACGCCGAGGTGCCGCAGGCTCTCGCGCGCCTCCCAGGCGACGGTCTCGGCGCCGAGGCCCTGGTAGTTCGTGGGCGGCACCTGCTGCAGCGGCAGGTTCGGGTCCTTCTTGGCCGCGCCGACCTTGGTGGCGATCCGCAGCTCGTCGCGGTTGCCCCGGTCGGCGAGCCAGCGGCCGATCACGTCCTCGCTGTCGCGGCCGTGGCCGCCGCCCCAGCCGTTGTAGTTGTTCGCCGTGTCGAGGAAGGTGCCGCCGGCCTCGACGAAGCGGTCGAGGATCGCGAAGGACGTCTCCTCGTCCGTCCGGGTGCCGAACCACATGGTGCCGAGGCACAGGGTGCTGACGTCGAAGGACGTGGTGCCGTCGCCGATGGTGCGGTAGCGCATGGGTGCTCCTGTCGTGTGCGTGCCGGCGGCGGTCCCGACCGGCTGACACCCACGACGCTAGGAGCGGATCGGTCCGGGTGTACCGTCCAATGCCATGGCATCGGGCCAGACCAATCCTCGCCACCGGACCGATCCGCGCCTGGCGTGGGACACCGTGCTCGACCTCGGGGCGGACGACGCTCCCCTGGTGGCGCGGCTCGAGCGTGCCGTGCGGGACGCCGTGCACGCCGGCCGCGTCCCCGCCGGGGCCGCGCTGCCGCCGTCCCGCGCGCTCGCGGAGACGCTGGGCGTGTCGCGGTGGGTGGTGACGGAGGTCTACGGGCAGCTCGTCGCCGAGGGGTTCTGCGAGGCCCGTGTCGGCTCCGGCACCCGGATCGCCTCGGGCGCCGCCGCGGGCCACGGGGCCCTGCGCCCGGCGTCCCCGACCTCGGCGCACCCGTCCTCGGCGCGGCCGGCACGCCTCACCGCGGGCGGTCCGGCCGGGCGGGCTCGTCTCGACCTCGCTCCTGGCGTCCCCGACCTGCGCCACGTGCCGCGCACGGCATGGCTGCGGGCGATGCGCGACGGCCTCGCCGACGCCCCGGACGCCACGCTCGGCGCCCCGGACCCGGCCGGTCACCCCGGCACCCGGGAGGCGGTGGCCGCGTACCTCGCGCGGGCGCGCTCCACCCGCGCGGGCGCGGACGACGTCCTGGTGACGCACGGCGCCACCGACGGCATGGCACGCCTCGCCCGGGCGCTCCGGGCCGCCGGCCACCGCGCCCTCCTGGTCGAGGACCCGAGCTGGGGCCGGTTGCGCGACGTCGCCCGCGACGCCGGCCTCGTCCCCGTGCCGGTCGCGGTGGACGCCGGCGGCGTCGACGTCGACGCCCTCGCCGCCGCGGCCGCGCGCACGGGGGCCCGCGCCGCGCTGGTGACGCCGGCGCACCAGTTCCCCACGGGCGTGGCCCTGGCACCCGAGCGGCGCGACGCGCTCGTCTCCTGGGCGCGGGGCGTCGACGGCCTGGTCGTCGAGGACGACTACGACGCCGAGTTCCGCTACGACCGGCGGCCGGTCGCCGCGCTGCAGGGTCACGACCCGGGCCGGGTCGCGCTGCTCGGGTCGCTCAGCAAGACCGTGTCACCCGCGTTCGCGCTGGGCTGGGCGGTGCTGCCGCCGCGGTGGCGCGAGCGGCTCGGCCCCCAGGCGGGCGGTGCCGCACCGTCCACGGTCGACCAGCTCGCGCTGACCCGCTTCCTGTCCGACGGCGGCTACGAGCGGCACCTGCGCGCCGCGCGGGGGCGGTTCCGCCGGCGCCGGGCCGCGCTGCTCGACGCGCTGGCCGCGGCGCTGCCCGGCCTGGCCGTGAGCGGCCTCGCCGCGGGGCTGCACGTGGTCCTGGGGCTGCCCGACGGCGTCCCCGCCGCCGCGGTCGTCCGTGCGGCCGCCGCGCGCGACGTCGCCGTCGCCGACCTGCGGCGCTACCGCGTCACCGCGGCCCCGCAGCACGCCGACGTCCGGGGCGAGGCGCTCGTCGTCGGGTACGGCAACCTCGCGGACGCACGCCTCGACGAGGCCGTGGCCGGGCTGGCCGCGGCGATCCGGTCGGCCCGGACCTGAGTCACCAGCGGCCGCGGTGCACGACGTCCTCCAGCGGCTTGCGGCGGCGCCGCGACGGCGAGCCCTGCGCGCCGCCCTCGGCCGGGTGGCCCACCGCCACGACGCCGGTCTGGACCCACTCGTCAGGGATGCCGAACGCCTCCCGGAACGCGGGGATCTCGCCCGCGCCGATGCCGAAGAAGCAGGCGCCGAGCCCTTCGTCCACCGCCGTCTGCAGCATGAGCAGCGACGCCATCCCGGCGTCGACGTGCCAGTACGGCACCGGCCAGCGCGCCTCGTCGCGGTCGGTCCACCCCTTGTCGGGCTCCGCGTACCGGCGCACGTAGGCGTCGCGGGAGCACAGCGCCACGATCAGCACCGGGGCGGTGCGCATGCCCGCGAGCCAGGCGGACATGTCGCGCTCCGACGCGGCCGGGGTGGCCGCCGTCCAGAACCGCTCCCGGTCGTCCGCCGCGGTGAGGACGAGGAACGACCAGCCCTGCGAGAAGCCCGCGCTGGGGGCGCGGACGGCGTTGCGCACCAGTCGGTCCACCGTCTCGGGCGGCACCGCTTCGTCCGTGAACCGCCGCACCATCCGCCGCCTGCGCACCACGTCCTGGAACTCCACGCGCCCATCCTGCCCCGCCGGACCGCGGTGGGACGCCGCCGTGTCAGAGCACGAGCTCGGGCTGCAGCTTGGTCACCGTCCAGACGCGCTGCCGGCGGGCGGCGAGCGTGGTGAGGCCCAGCGCGACGACGAGCACGCCGAGCAGCACGACGACGTCGCGCGTGACGGTCGCGAGGTTGCCGCCGTACAGGAGCTGGCGCAGCCCCTCGACGGCGTAGGTCATCGGCAGGAACTGGTGCATCGCCTTGAGCGGCTGCGGGATGGTCTGCCACGGGAACGTGCCGCCCGCGGTGACCAGTTGCACCAGCATGAGCACCAGGCCCAGGAACTGTCCCGCCGCACCGAGCCAGACGTTGAGCGCCTGCAGGACGGCGACGAACGTGCCCGAGACGAGCACCAGGAACAACGCAGTGAACAACCCGTAGGACGGTTGGATGTCGAGCGCGTACTTCGTCACGGCGAACATCGCCGCCACCTGCACGACGCCGATCGCCGCCGGGGTGGCCCAGCCGCCCAGGGCCGTGGCGAGCCCCGACCGGCCCGCCGCGAGCGCCCGCGTGGACAGCGGCCGCACCAGCAGGAACAGCACGTACGCGCCGATCCACGTGGCCAGCGACAGGAAGAACGGCGCGAGCCCTCCGCCGTAGGTCCCCGCGGAGGACAACGACTCGTCGCGCACCTCGAGCGGGTTGCCGATGGTGGCCGCCGTGTCCTCGCGGGTCTGGTCGTCGAGGTCCGGGACCTGCCCGAGCCCCTGGGCCAGACCGTCGCGCAGCTCCTTCGTGCCGCTCCTCAGCTCTCCCGAGCCGTCGGCGAGCTTCGTCGTGCCGGCGGCCAGGTCCGACGCACCGTCCGCGACCTGCCCCGTGCCGTCCGCCAGGCGGTGCACGCCGTCCACCAGCGCGGGGGTGGCGTCGGCGAGCTGCCCGGTGCCGTCGGCCAGGCGGTCCGCGCCGTCCGCCGCCGACGCGATGCCCGCGGTGAGCTGCGGCGTCGCGCCGGCCAGCGTGGCGGCGCCGTCGGCCACCTGCCGGGACCCGTCCGCGAGCTGGTCGAGCTTCTCGGAGGCGCCCTCCACCGTCGTCACCGCCGACTGCACGTCCTTGCGCTGGGCGTCGAGGGCGCCGTCGACGTCGGCGCGCGTCGCGTCGAGGCGGTCGAGCACCTGGGAGCGCAGGTCGTCGCACCGCGCCGCGAGGTCGGACCCGTCGGACCCGTCGGCCGGGATCGCGGCGCACAGGTCGGCGAGCTGCGCCTCGACGTCCGACCGGCCCTGGTCGAGGGCGTCCGCGGCGTCGGACCGTGCCCCGTCGAGCGTCGGCAGCACCTGCCCGGCCGCGTCCGCCGCCTCCTGGCCGTACTGCGCCACCTGGGCGTTGCCGTCGGCGACCTGGGCGGCGCCGTCGGCCAGCTTCTTCGTCTGCGCGGGCAGGTCCGCGGTCTTGTCCTGGAGCTCCCCGAGCCCGGACGAGAGCTGCCCCGCCCCGGCGTCGAGCTGCCCGACGGCGTCCGCCAGCGTGCCGACCTTCCCGTCCAGCGTCGCGGCGCCGTCGGCAGCCTGCGCCGCGCCGTCGGCGAGGGTGTGCGCGCCGTCGTCGGCGTCGGCGAGGCCGTCGTCCAGCGTCGTCGCGCCGTCGAGGAGCCGCTGGGCCCCGTCCACCGCGTCCGCGAGGTTCGTGTGGATGGACGCGAACCCGCGGAGGAACGTGTCGGCCGCCTCCGTGCCGACCTCCTCGGCGATCGAGTCGCGCACCTTGCCGACGATGGTGTCGGAGATGGTTCCCGCCAGGTAGTTGTTCGCGTCGTTGGTGATGAGCGTGAGGCTGGCCTGCTGCGGCTCGAACTCGCCCGCGGAGGCGAGGTCCGCCGAGAACGTGGGGCCGATGATCAGCGCGGCGTCGTAGCGGCCGGACCGCACGCCCGCCTCCGCGTCCACCTGGCTGGTCTCCACCCAGCCGAACCCTCCGTCGTCGAGCAGCTGGTCCGCGACGTCGCGGCCGAAGTGGCGCTCGGTCGTCTCGCCCGTCCCCTCACCTGCCGAGGTGTCCGTCGTCGTCGTGCCCTCGTCCTGCACGACGACGGCCGCCGGCACCTGGTCGAGGTTGCCGTACGGGTCGTGGTTGGCGAACAGGTACAGCCCCGCGTACAGCGTGGGGATCAGCGCCATCGCGAGGATGGCGAGCTTGGGGAGGCGCCCGGCGGCGAGCCGGCGCAGCTCGGACAGCGCGAGCCGGACCGCGGTCATCGGGCCTCCTCCTGTGTGTCGTCGGCCGGCACCGCGGCCAAGGTGTCGTGGATCGGGGTGCCCAGGTCGTCGCCGGTCGAATGTGTCGGGACCTCGAGCGGGTCGTCGACCTCCTCCTCGGCGCGCGCGTCGGGCTCGGGCGACGGCTCGAGCTCGTCGGACGGCTCCGCGGGCTCCAAGGGCTCTGAGGGCTCGTCCGGCGAGACCTGCTCGGGGCTCGGCGCCGGCTCGACCGGCGGGAGGACGGCGGTCGGACCGGGGTCCGCCGTCTCCGCCCCGGGCACCTGGCGCAGCACCACCTGCGGCGGCTCGTGCAAGGTCGCGCCGCGGGCGGGCGGGAGGTCGACGCCCAGGTCGCGCGCCGACGACCGGGTGCACTGCACGAGCACGCCCAGGCCGGACGCCGCGAGGGTGCGTGCGGTCTCCCACCAGCCGGAGGCCTCGCCGCCGTGCCGGTCGGGCAGCGTCAGCACGACGAACCGCACGTCCGGGTTCTCTGCGGCCAGGGCGGCGAGGGCCGCGGTGCGCACGACGCCGGGCAGCTGGTCCACGCGGCGCCCGCGGTCCTCGGCGAGCGACCGCTCCTCGAGCCACCGGGTGACGTCCCGCGGCAGCGACCGCCGCCCTGCGAGCGCGAGCCCCTCGGCCACGACGTCGGCGAGCGTGAGGGCGTCGTCGGGCTCGCTGATGCCGGGCACGTCGACGACGGCGGTGCGGGCGCGCAGCGCGGCGGGCGGGACCGCGGCGCCGTCGAGCCGCACGACGCCGTCCGAGGGGACGAACCGGCCGGTGGCGACGAGCGCGAGCGCGGTGTGCCCGTGCCCCGGCTCGCCGGCGACCAGCAGGCACTCCCCCGTCGACCAGGTGAGGTCGGTGGCCTCCAGCATCGGGTCCCGGCGTCCCTCGACCCGCACCCCGCTCAGCGTGATCTGCACCCTGCCGCTCCCCCGTCCACGCTCATGTTGACCAACGATCAACAACGGTACGCCCGGTATTGACTAGCGGTCAACAAGCCCGTACAACTGAGAGCATGGTCTCCGCCACCACGCTCTCGCGCACCCGGCACGAACCGGCCGACCGCCGGCGCCAGCTCCTGGACGCCGCGCTCGCCGAGGTCGAGGAGTCGGGGCTCGACACCCTCACCCCCGCCGCCGTCGCCGCCCGCTCCGGCGCCTCCAAGGCGCTCGTCTTCCACTACTTCGGGTCCACCGTGAAGCTGCGGCGCACCGTCGCCCTCGACGCGGTCACCCACCTGGACGCGGCCCTGCGGCCCTCCGAGGACGTCCCTCTGGCCGAGCGGCCGGAGCTCGCCCTGGCGGCCTTCCTCGACTCGGTCACCGCGCACCGGCGCGTGTGGGAGGACGTCTGGCGGGGCGCCCTGGCGTCCGACGACGTCACCCAGGAGGCGCTGGAGCAGGTGCGCTCCGCCCTGGTCGGGCGCATGACGGCGACGGCGGGCGTCATCGGCTTCACGCCGAGCAGCCGGCTGCAGCTCCTGGCGCGGGGGTGGGTCGCCCTGGTCGAGAACGTCACCGCGGGCTGGCTCGGCGGGTGCGACGTCGCCCGCGCCGAGCTGGAGCGCCTGCTGCTGTCCAGCCTCGTGGTCCTCGTGCCCGAGCTGCCCGAGCCCGCCAGGTCCGCCGTCCTGCGGCTCGCGGGCCCCGCCGACTGAGCTCGTCGGCCGGGCGGCGGTCTCGACACGCCCGGCCGGGGCCGTCACGGCGTGCTCTACGCTACGGCGCATGCCTCCCGCGCACGCGCCCGCCAGGGCACCGCTCCCCCGCCGGACGCGTCGCGCAGCACTGGTCGGGGTGGCCTGCACCCTGCTGGTGACCTTGGCGCTCGTGACCGGCGACCTGCTCTACCGGCTCGACGACGGCGTCGCGACCGACCCGTCCTCGCCCTGGAAGATCGACGAGGACCGCTCGGTCGCGGAGCTCGTCGCCTCGGCCGCGCTGCTCGTCGCGGCGGCGCTCCTGGCACGGCGCGCCCGGACCCTCCCGCAGTCGCCGGTGCTCGCGGCCTGGGCGGCCGTCCTCCTGCTGGTGGTCGCCGACGACCTGCTGCGGATCCACGAGACGGTCGGGGGCGCCGTGGCGTCCCGGGCCGGGCTGACGGAGGCGTTCGGCCTGGACCCGCAGGGCTGGGGCGAGCTCGCCGTGTGGGGCGTGCTCGGCGCCGTCTCCCTGGCCGTGCTCGTCGCCACCTTCCTGCGCAGCGGCCCGACGGCGCGCCGCGTGTCGTGGTGGCTGCTCGGCTGCGTCGGCGTGCTGGGGCTCGCCGCGGTCGGCGTCGACATGCTCGCGATCGTCGTCGAGCCGTTCGTGGCGGGCGACGTCAGCTGGGTCGTCGCCATGCTCGAGTCCGCCGGCGAGCTGGTCGCCGCCGGGCTGTTCCTCACGGTCGCGTGGTGCTTCCACCGGGCGACCGCCACCGTGCCCGCGCCCTCCCCGGAGGCCGTCGCCGTGCCGGCCTGAGGTCACAGGCGCTCGGCGATGACCTCCACCAGCGCCTTGCCCTCGACCCCCTGCAGCTGCACCGCCTGGGTGCGGCACGAGAACCCGTCGGCCACGAGCTCCGTGCCGGGCGCGGCCTCGCGCAGCGCGGGCAGCAGCGCGTTCTCGGCCACGGCCACCGACACGTCGTAGTGGCCCTTCTGCATGCCGAAGTTGCCGGCGAGCCCGCAGCACCCCGCCAGCACCGTGATCTCGGCGCCCGCGGCGCGCAGCAGCGCCTCGTCGGCGTCGAAGCCCATCACCGAGTGCTGGTGGCAGTGCGGCTGCACGACCGCCGTGACGTCGGACAGGTCGGGGATCGACCAGCCTGACTCTGCGGGCGGCGCCGTCTCGGGGGACGTGAGCAGCTCGGCCAGGGTGCGGGTCGCCTCGGCGACGGCCTTGGCGCGGGGGTCGTCGGGGAAGAGGTCCAGCAGGTCGGAGCGCAGCACGGCCGTGCACGACGGCTCCAGCCCGAGGATCGGGATGCCGTTCACGGCGTACGGCCCCAGCACGGACAGCAGCGACGACAGTCGCCGGCGCGCACCGTCGAGCTGCCCCGTCGAGATCCAGGTGAGCCCGCAGCACGCCTGCTGGTCGGGCACGACGACGTCGTAGCCGGCCTCGGTGAGGACCTTCACCGCGGCCTGCGGCACGGACGGCGCGAGGGCGTCGCTGAACGAGTCCGCCCAGAGCACCACCCGAGGCCGCTCCGACCCGGGCCGGTCGCCGGGTCGCTGACCGGCCGCGAGCCCCGGCACGCCGTGCGACGCCCAGCCGCGCTTCCACCAGGTGCGGAACGGGATCTCGGCGAACCGCGGCACCTGGCGGCGGGTGTCCATGCCGCCGGCCCACAGCACCGCCTTGGCGATCCACGGCACGCCGAGCAGCGCGTTGACGAACCGCGGCATCCCGCCGGCCAGCCGCGCCCAGCGGGGCAGCCAGCCCAGGGCGTAGTGGTCCACGGGGCGCAGCTTCCCCTTGTACGTCCGGTGCAGCACCTCGGACTTGTACTGGGCCATGTCGACGCCGGCGGGGCAGTCCGAGGAGCACGCCTTGCAGCTCAGGCACAGGTCGAGCGACTCGTGCACCTCGGGCGCCGTCAGCCCGCCCACGAGGGTGCCGTTCACGGCCTCCTGCAGCACGCGGGCCCGGCCGCGGGTGACGTCCTTCTCGTCCTTCGTCGCCTGGTAGCTCGGGCACATGAACCCGCCCGAGGCGTGGTTGTCCGCCCGGCACTTGCCGACTCCGACGCAACGGTGCACGGCCGTCGTGAGGTCGTGGTGGTCGTGCGCGAACGAGAAGCCGGTGTGCCCCGCCTTCTTCGCGATGCCGCGCAGCCGGCCGGAGCCCACGAGGCCCCGCTCCCCCACCGGCAGGGTGGAGAGCACGGGCTTCGCGGCCGGGCGGCGCAGGTCGGCGTCGACGGCCGCCGGCCGCACCACGACACCCGGGTTGAGCAGGTCGTCCGGGTCGAAGAGCGCCTTGAACCGCTCCATGAGCCGGATCGCCTCCGGCGAGTACATCAGCGGCAGCAGCTCGGACCGGGCGCGGCCGTCGCCGTGCTCGCCGGACAATGACCCGCCGTGGTACGCCACGAGGCGGGCGGCGTCGGTCATGAACGTGCGCAGCACCGAGCCGGACTTCTCCATCGGGATGTCGATGCGCAGGTGCACGCACCCGTCGCCGAAGTGCCCGTACGGGAGGCCGTCGACGCCGTAGCGCTCCATGAGGGCCTCGAGGTCGCGCAGGTACGCGCCCAGCCGCTCGGGCGGGACGGCGGAGTCCTCCCAGCCGGGCCAGGCCTGCTCACCCGCGGGCGTCCGGCCGGCGAGCCCGGCCCCGTCGGCGCGGATCTGCCACATCTTGGTGGCGTCGGGTCCCGCCGGCAGCACCAGCGACGACATCGCGGACGACGACGTGACGACGGCCTCGGCCCGGGCGCTCGCCTCCTCCTGGCTGGCGCCGCCGACCTCGATCATCAGCCAGCCCGCACCCTCGGGCAGGGCCGGCACCGACGCCTCGCCCTTGGCGCGCCGCACGACGTCGACCAGGCGCGCGTCCAGGCCCTCGACCGCGAGCGGCTTGTGACCCAGCAGGTGCGGCACGTCGTCGGCCGCCGACGGCATGTCGGGGTAGCCGAGCACGACCAGCGTGGGCGCCGTCGGCACCGGCACCATCCGCAGCGTGGCGCCGAGCACGGTGACCAGCGTGCCCTCGGTGCCGACCAGCGCCTTGGCCAGGTCGGAGCCGTTCTCCGGCAGCAGGTGCTCCAGGGAGTAGCCGGAGACCTGGCGCCCGAACCGGCCGAACTGCGTGCGGATGAGCGCGAGGTTCTCGCGCACCAGCTCCGCCAGGCCCGGCACGGCGGCGAACGTCGCGTCCCCGCGCCCCGCGGTGAAGCGGCGCCCCCGACCGTCGACGACGTCGAGCTCCACGACGTTGTCGGCCGTGCGGCCGTAGGCCACGGCGTGCGGGCCGCACGCGTTGTTGCCGATCATCCCGCCGAGCGTCGCGCGGTTCTGCGTGGACGGGTCCGGGCCGAACCGCAGGCCGTGGGCGGCGCCCGCCCGCTGCAGCGCCGACATCACGGTGCCGGGCTCGACGACGGCCGTGCCCGCCTCCGGGTCGACCGAGACCACCTGGTTCAGGTGCCGGGAGAAGTCGAGCACCGCGCCCGTGCCGACCGCGTTGCCGGCCACCGACGTGCCCGCGCCGCGCGCCGTCACCGGGATGGAGAGCTCGCGCAGCACCTCGAGACCGCGCACCACGTCGCGCGAGCTGCGCGGGAAGGCCACGACGTCCGGCACCACGCGGTAGTTGGAGGCGTCCGTGGAGTACTCCGCGCGACGGCGGGAGCTGGCGTCGACGTCCCCCGCGATGACGGTCCGCAGCGCGGAGACGACGGCCGCGCGGGCCTCGTCCGCCGCCCGCCTGGCCGCGCTCTCCGCCTCGTCACGGGTGGGCGCGACGTCCGCGCCGCCCTCCGGGGTCGGGGTCGTCGGGGTCTGGGCTGGCACGCGCCGATTCTGCCATTCGTGCCCGCGGGCTGCCGACGGGTCCACGCGACCGCCCCGACCCGTGCCCGTTCAGCGGTCGCGCTCGGCCCGCTCCCGGGCCGCGCGCACCGCCTCCACCTCGGCCTTGCGGGAGTCCCGGAGCGCCTTCTCCAGCTCGCGCACCCGCTTCTGCGCCTCGCGCACGCGCTTGTCGGCCTCCTTGCGCCGGGCGGCCGCCTTCTTGACCTTCGCGTCGGACGTGTAGCGCTGCGCGAGGGCGAGCGCCTCGGCGACGCCCTCCTCCTCGGGCACGCAGCCGGGCACCGCCCCCGCGTCCGGCCCGCCCGCCGCCTCGCGCGCGGCGACGTAGGCGGCGATCCCGTCGAGCGTGCGCTCCAGGCCCCAGCCGACGTCCTCCTCGTCGTCGAAGGTGCTGGTGCCGTAGGCGGCGTAGGTGCCGCGCTCCACGATGGGGCGCAGGTACGGGAAGCGGACCTCGTCGACGAGCATGCGCAGCGCGTCGGCGAGGCCGGGGCCGACCTCGGCCGCGGCGTCCGTACCGGCGGTGTTGGCCTGCGCCAGGTCGCGGTCCAGCCCGGCGGCGTTCCGGACGTAGCCGTTGAGGAGCAGGATGGTCGCGATCTTCTCCGCGTCGTCGAGGGGGGTCGAGCGCAGGGCACGCAGCCCGGCGTCGAGGGCCCGCAGGCTCGCGGGCGTGACGGGCGCCCCGGTGACGGGGACGTCGAGCACCCACGGGTGCCGCCGGAAGAGCTCGAAGGTGAACACCGCCCACTCGCGCAGCTCGGCCCGCCAGTCGGCCGGCTCGTGCGCGGGCGGGAACTCCAGGTCCAGCGCCACCTCCTGCATGAGCAGCAGGAGGTCGTCCTTGCTCGTGACGTACCGGTACAGCGACATCGTGGTGAAGCCGAGGCTCTTGGCGACGCGCGCCATGGAGACGCCCGCGAGGCCCTCGGCGTCGGCGATCTCGACGGCGGCCTCGACGATGCGCTCGATGCTGAGCTCCCGTCGCGGCACCCGCTCCGGCCGCTCGGCCACGCCCCACGCGAGCGCGAGGCGCGGCGGAAGCTCGGGCAGGTCCGGATCGGGCAGGTCGGTCTCCGGCAGGTCCGTCTCCGGCGTGTCCGTCATGGGTTCATCATCCCCGACCGGTTCGTGCCGTCCAGCATCGTCGTGGGTGGGCTCGCGGCCCCGTCTCGCGTCGAGACGGGGCCGCGGGCCCACCCCCAGCGGCGTCCATGCTCAGCGTGCGGTGCGACGGCGGTACAGGACGCCCCCGACGACGATGCTCGCCACGAGGAAGCCCACCAGCCAGATGCATGCCGTGACGATCGTGCCGGCGTCGGGCGCACCCATGAGCAGCCCGCGGACGGACTCGATGATCGGCGTGAACGGCTGGTTCTCGGCGAAGCCGTGCAGCCAGTCGGGCATGGTCTCGACCTGGACGAAGCCGGAGCTGAGGTAGGGCACGAACAGGAAGATCATGTTCACCGACATCGACGCCTCGACGCTGAGCACCAGCCCGAACGCCACGCTGATCCACGTGAACGTCAGCACGGAGAGCACGGCGAAGGCGACGAAGCCCAGCCAGTCGCCGAGCGCGGCGCCCGGGCCGAAGCCGTACGCGAGCGCCACGAGCAGCACCACGGCCGCGGAGGCGAGGTTGCGCACGACGCTCGCGATGACGTGTCCCCACAGGGCGGAGGGCCCGAAGATCGGGAGGGTCTTGAAGCGGTCGATCGTGCCCGTCGTCATGTCCTGGGCCACCCCGACCGCCGCGGTGGCGGAATTCATGCCCAGGCACATGATGAGCACCCCCGGCACCACGTAGTCGATGTAGTCGCCGCTGCCGCCCGAGATCGCCCCGCCGAAGATCACGACGAACACGGTCATGATGAGCACGGGCAGCGCGAACGCGGTGATCAGCCCGTCGATCGAGCGCAGGGAGCGGCGCGCCTCGCGCCGGGACATGGTCACGACGTCGCGCAGCGGCGCCCCGTGCACGGGGCGGGACGGCGCGGGCGCGGTCCGGGCGGCCGGGGCCGGCAGGGTGGTGGTCATCGGAGCGCCTCCTCGGCGGTGCGGTCGGTGGGGGTGTCGGTCGGGGTCGCGGCGGCCGCACCGGCCGGGCGGTTCCCGGTCAGCGCGAGGAAGACGTCGTCGAGGGTCGGCTTGACGACGCTCACGCCCGCGACCGCGAGGCCCCCGGCCTCGGCCCGGTCGAGGACGTCGCGGATCGCGCGCACCGGCTCGGCGCTCGGGAAGGTCAGGGCGAGCGCCTTCGTGTCCTCCTCGGCCGCCTCGATGCCGGCGACGCCGAGCCCCCGGGCCGCCGCGAGGCTCGCGACGTCGTCGAACGAGACGCGCACGTGGTCGCCTGCCACGAGCCCCTTGAGCTCGGTGGCCGTGCCTCGCGCGGCGATCCGGCCCTCGGCGAGGACGGCGATCGTGTCGGCGAGGCGGTCGGCCTCCTCGAGGTACTGGGTGGTGAGCAGGATGGTGGTGCCGTCGGCGGCCAGCCCTCGCACGACCTCCCACAGCTGTGACCGGGACGCCGGGTCCAGGCCGGTGGTGGGCTCGTCGAGCACCAGCACGTCGGGGTCAGCGACCAGGCTGATGGCCAGGTCGAGCCGCCGGCGCATGCCACCGGAGTAGGTGCTCACGCGGCGTCGCGCGGCGTCGGTGAGGTCGAACCGCGCGAGCAGCTCCGCCGCGCGCCTGCGCACCGCGGACCGCGGCAGGTGCGCGAGGTCGGCCATCATGACGAGGTTCTCCTCGCCCGTCTGGAACTCGTCGACGGACGCGTACTGACCGGTCAGCGCGATGCTGCGTCGCACGGCTCCCGGGTTCTTGACGACGTCGGCGCCCGCGATCGTGGCGCTGCCGCCGTCGGGGTGCACCAGCGTGGTGAGGATGTTGACGGTGGTGGTCTTGCCGGCGCCGTTCGGGCCGAGCAGGGCGAAGATCTCGCCGCGCCGGACGGTGAGGTCGACGCCGCGCAGGACGGCGGTGCGCCCGTAGGACTTGCGCAGCCCCCGCACCGCGATCATCGGGTCGTTCATGGCCGTTCCCCTCGGTTCGGTGTGTATGACGTACACGAGCGTACGGCATACACAGCGCGTTGGCTATACACGCTGTGTGCCCAATACACGCCGGTTGCCCGAGCGTCCGGACGCGCTCCCCGCTACGGTCGGACCGTGCGCGTCGTCGTCGTGGGAGCCAGCGGGAACGTCGGGACGGCTGTGCTGCGAGCCCTGGACCGCGAACCCGCCGTCACCTCGGTCGTGGGGGTCGCCCGGCGGGTGCCGCGCGCCGACGGGAGCAGCACCGTGGCGTACCCCCACAGCGCGGCGGAGTGGGTCCGCGTCGACCTCACCGACACCGCGGACGCCGTCGTCCGCGGCCTCGACGAGGCATTTCTCGGGGCGGACGCCGTCATCCACCTGGCCTGGGCCCCGCCGTCGGCCAAGAACTCCTCCCAGGCCCGCCGGCTCAACCTCGACGGCTCCCGGGCCGTCGCCGACGCCGTCGTCCGCGGCGGCGTGCCGCACCTGGTGCTCGGCTCGACCTCCGGGGTCTACTCCCCCGGGCCCGAGGACGGCAGCCCCGTCACCGAGGAGTGGCCCCGGCGCGGCGTGCCGACCTCCGCGTACGCGGTGCAGAAGGCCGCCGTCGAGCGGATGTTCGACGAAATCGCCGACACCCACCCGCGACTCGTCGTGACGCGGGTGCGCCCCGCGCTCATGCTGCAGCGCGAGGCGGGGGCCGAGCTCGGTCGCTACTTCCTCGGCTCGCTGGGGACGCGCGCCCTGCGGCTCGCAGCCAGGCGGGCGCCCGAGGGCGCGCTGCTGCCGGCGGTCCCCGCGCCCGACGGCCTCCGCCTCCAGGTCATGCACACCGACGACGCC
Organism: Isoptericola peretonis; assembly: GCA_023241745.1. Lineage (GTDB taxonomy): Bacteria > Actinomycetota > Actinomycetes > Actinomycetales > Cellulomonadaceae > Isoptericola > Isoptericola peretonis. Next base: position 115,772 of record JALQCY010000005.1, read on the forward strand.
GCCGAGGCGTACCGCGCGGTGGTGGTCGGACGGCACCCGGGTGCCTTCAACCTCGCCCCCGAGGGCTGGCTGACCGGCGACGACCTCGCCGACCTGCTCGCGGGTGGGCGCAAGGTCGCCGTCGCCCCGGACCTCGCCCGGCGGGGCCTCTCGATCGCCTCGCGGCTGCGGCTCGCCCCGATCGACGTCGGCTGGTACGACATGGCCCGCGCCGACGTCGTCCTCGACGCGTCGCGCGCCCGCGAGCTGCTGCACTGGGCACCCGTCCACGACCCGCGCGAGGTGCTGCGCGAGACCGTCGAGGGCGTCATCGCCGGCACCGGCGCGGGGTCACCCCCGCTGCTGGGCTGAAGGGAGCAGCCCCGGGTCGATCGCCGCGACGACGGTGGCGGACGCCGACCCCAGCGCCGCGAGCTGGTCGTCGCTCAACGCGTCGACGACCAGGCGCCGCACCTCGCGCACGTGCCCCGGGGCGGCTGACACGAGCTTCTGCCATCCGGCCTCGGTGAGCCGCGCCTCCATCCGCCGGCGACCGTCCGAGCAGGCCCTACGCTCGACCAGGCCGGAGCGCTCGAGCCGCCCGACGGCGTGCGACAGACGGGACAGCGAGCCGCGGGACAGCGCGGCCAGGTCGGACATGCCGACGGTCCGCTCCGGCGCCTCGCCGAGAGCGACGAGCACGTGGTACTCGAACAGGTTGAGGCCTGCGTCGGCGCGCAGCTGGGCGTCGAGCGTGGCGGGAAGCGTCATGAGCAGCGCGGCGACGGACGCCCAGCTGCACTGCTGGTCGTCGGTGAGCCACAGGACTTCCTCGGGCGGGGCGGACGGCATGCCCCATCGTAGGCTGACTTGAATGATCAACCTGGCGCGGGTACGTTCGCCCCGTCCGTTGTATTGAACATTCAAGTCCGCGTCTCGCGACGACGGGCGCACCCGGAGGACCACCGCTCATGACGCTTCTTCGCCTCGACGCCAGCATCCAGGGTGACCGGTCCGCCAGCTCCGCCCTGGCGGACACTGTGGTCGCCGAGCTCACGGCCGCCCGTCCCGGCACCGACGTCGTCACCCGGCACCTGGGCCGCGACCCGCTGCCCGCCGACGCCTGGGCGCACGCGACCGCGGGCAGCTTCCTCGCCGAGGACCGGCGCACGGCCGAGCAGCGCGCCGCCCTCGACCTCGCCGCCACCCTCGCCGACGAGGTCCGCTCCGCGGACGCCCTGGTGCTCGCCCTGCCGTTGTACAACTACGGCGTCTCGCAGCACGCGAAGACCTGGATCGACCTCGTGACCACGGGGGCGGGTACAGGAGTGCCCGTGCTCGAGGGCAAGCCCACCGTGCTCGTGACCACCCGCGGCGGCTCCTACGGCGAGGGCAGCCCGCGCGCCGGCTGGGACCACAACACCGACTACCTGCGCCGCATCCTCGCCGACCTCTGGCGGGCCGACCTCACCGTCGTCGAGCGCGAGTTCACGCTGGTGGGGGTTAACCCGGCCCTCGACGAGTTCACCGACGTCGCCGCGGTCCTGGCCAAGCAGGCCGAGCAGGACGCCGTCGCCGCCGGCAGGGCCCTCGCCGCCCGCTGACGGCCCCCGGCAGGCAACGAGCGTGCTGACCTGATCCTCAGACGATCGGTCTGAGGGTCAGGTCAGCACGCTCGTTGCCCGCGCCGGGTGTGGTCAGCCGTTGAAGGTGACGTCCAGCGTGATCTCGCCGACGCCCGCGAGCGCCTTCGAGACCGGGCAGCCGGCCTTCGCAGCCTCGGCGGCGGCGCGGTAGGCGTCCGCGTCGATCCCCTCGGCCGAGCCCACCACGGTGAGGTGGATCTTCGAGATCTCGAGGCCGCCGCCGGCCGCCGGCGTCAGCGTGACGTCGGCCGTCACGTCGGTCGTGCCGGGCGTGCCGCCCGCGTTCGCCACCTCCAGCGAGAACGCCATCGCGTAGCACGACGAGTGCGCGGCCGCGATGAGCTCCTCGGGGCTGGTGACACCCTCCGCGGCGTCCGCCGTGCGGCGCGGGAACGAGACGTCGAACGCCCCGACGCCGGAGCTGGAGAGCTCGACCCGGCCGGTGCCGTTCTGGATGTCGCCGTTCCAGGCGGTGCGTGCGGTGCGGGTGGACATAGGAGTTCTCCTTCGTGCTCCGGGACAGGTCACGACGACCGTAACCCGTGCCTGCCCCGGGCGACAGCGGCCTCCCAGGTGGTGGCGGTCACGTCCGTGACCTCGCCGTCAGCGGGGGGCCGAGAAGTCCATCGCGTCGTCGGCGACGGCGACGACGGACCAGGCGTTGCCGTCGGCGTCGGACAGCTCGTAGGCCGGGACGAGGACGACCGAACCGTCGTCCTGGGCCTGCTGCGCCAGCCCGAGGCGCGCGTCGGTGATCTCGACCTCGGAGACGGGCCAGTCGACCGGGTCGCCGGCCGCGGGGGGCGACGGCGGGGACGTCGGCTCCGTCGGCTCCTCGTACACCTCCGCGGCCATCTCCTCCTCGGCGTAGACCACCGGCCAGGCAGAGCCCGAGAACCGCGGGTCGCCGAGCCGCTCGACCGCCTCGGCGGCGCTGACCACCGGGTACTCGCCGAGGTCCGTGGTCGTGGCGAGGAACCCGTCCAGCCAGGCGATGCCCTTCTCCCCGACCGTCGCGCTCCACTGCGCCCCGGTGCGGGTCCCGTCCACCACCTGGTACGCGGTGACCCAGCGGGCGGGGTCGCCCTCGGACCTCTCTCCCACCTCGATCTCGAAGTCCTCCGGGTCGACGCCGAGGCTCCGCATGGCGTCCGCCAGCGCGCCCCGGGCCTCCCGGTCGCCCACCGTCGACGTGCTCGGGGTCTCGCAGTCGGCCACGTCGCCCTCGACGGCGCCGTCCCCGGTGCCCTCCTCGGAGCTGCGGGCGAGGTCCTCCTCGCACCGCCACGGGTCGAGGTCCGGGGAGCTGTAGCTGAACGTCGCGCTGCCGTCGACGGACAACCAGACGTGCGGCCCGTCGCCGTCGCCCGGTCCCACGGCCCAGCCGGACTCCCAGCGCGGCTCGCCCTCCACGTCGAGCGCGGCCGCGACCCGGGCCGCACCCTCGCGCGTCGCGGCGTCCGTCGCGTCGAGGGCGTACGCCGTCGCGGTGCCCGCCTCCGTGGACAGGCCGTCCGCGCGGAACAGGGCGCGGCCCGACGAGTACCAGCTCGGCAGGGTGGAGGCACCGGCCGACGCCCCGGCGGTGTCCGCCGCCGCGCTGTCCTCGGCCGCCCCGAGAGCCGCGCCCGCGGACGCCTCCGCCCCGGCGGCGGCCTGGTCGCCCCGGGGACCGCCGTTCAGCGTGATCGGTGCGGCCGCGCTCCCCCCGCCCGCGTCGGCGGCACCGAGCGCGGACGCGCCACCCAGCAGGTACCCGCCCCCGCCGACGACGGCGAGCGCGGCGACCCCCGCGACCGCCAGCCACGGGGTCCGGCGACGACGGCGTGCGGCGAGCTCGTCGGGCTCCGCCGCCTCGGCCTCGACCTGCGCGCCGGGCGCCTCGGCGCCGTCCGCGGCGAGGCGGGCGTCCACCCGCGCCCGCAGCTCGCCGAGAGGAGTCTCGAGCCCCGCCGCCGGGTCCGCCGCCCGCACCCTGGCCAGCGCCTCGTCGTCGGGCACCGTCCCGTCCCCCGACCGCTCGTCGTCGTTCATCGTGCCTCCCCGGCCCCGCGGCCCGCCGTCGCGGCGGACGCCCTCGTCCTCGTCTGTGTGCTCAGCCGGCGTCGGCTTGCGCGTCGCCGGCGTCCCACGCCGCGCGCAGCCTCGACCGGGCGCGGGACAGCGCGGCGTCGGCTCCCCCGCGCGAGACGCCGAGCACCTCGGCCAGCCCCTCGCCGTCCAGGCCCTCCCACGCGACCAACAGCAGGATGCGGCGGTCGCGCGGCGACAGCCCGGCCAGGACCGCGCGCACGCGGTCGTCGTCGAGGGCGAGCACGGCCGGGTCGACGTCGTCGGGCACCTCGGGGACCACCGCGACCGGGATCGCCCGCGCCTTGCGGCGGTGGTTGGCCAGGACGAAGCCGGCCGTCCGGTACAGCCACGGGAGCTCGGCCCCGCGCGGCACGTCCGCCCGGCGACGCCAGGCGGTGGCCAGCACGTCCGCGGCCAGGTCCTCCGCGTCCGCGGCGCCCGCCGGCAGCCGGCGCACGAGGTAGCGGTGCACCGCCCGGGCGTGCGCGGCGAACAGGTCGTCGAACCACGTCGCGTCGTCGCGCACGGTCTCGTCCGGGTCCACCGGGCCTCCTGCGGTCCTGGGCGCGCGACGGCACGCGCGCCACCCCTCGCCGCGACTGTGTCGCCACACGCCCTCCCCTTGCACCCCCGCGCGCCGACATCACCCGCACATTCATCCCTCCGCCGGACCGATACGGACCTACGGTGCGGGCATGACCGTCGACACCGGCCGGGCGCCCACCACGACGGGCCCCGCCGCGCCCGCGGCCCGGCGACGACGGCACGTGGCGCGGTGGGTCGTGCTGGGCGTCCTCGTGGTCCTGCTGACGGCGGTCGTGTGCAGCGTGCTGCTGGTGCGCGACGCCCTGGTGGCGCGGACGGCACTGACCCGGGCCGCCGAGCAGGTCCCCGCGGTGTCCGAGGAGCTGCGCGCGGGCGCCCGTACCGAGGGGGACGACGCCTCCCCGGCCTCGCTCGCGTCCTCGCCCGCCCTCGCGGAGCTGCGCCGGCAGACGACGGCCGCGCGCGAGGCGACGGACGGCCCGCTGTGGTGGCTCGCCGCCCGTGCGCCCGTGATCGGGCCGTCGGCCGGGGCGACGGCCGACGTCGCCGTCGTGCTCTCCGACATGACCGACGACGTGCTGCCCGCCCTCGCCGACCTGGCCGACGCCGTGGCCGCGACGACCCGCACCCCGGACGGGGGCCTCGACCTCGCGCCGCTGCAGGCGGCGGCTCCCGGGATGGCGGCGGCGCAGGAGTCGGTGGACGCGTCGCTCGCCCGGATCGACGACCTCGACCCGCAGGAGCTGCTCCCCGAGCTGTCCGGGCCGGTCACGACGCTGCGAGACCGGGTCGACGAGATCGCCGGGGCCGTCGCGACCGGCGACCGCGCGGCCGCCCTCGGCCCGGCGATGCTGGGCGCCGACGGGCCGCGCACCTACCTGCTGCTGAGCATGAGCACGGCGGAGCTGCGTCAGGGCGGCGGCATCCCGGGCGCCCTCATCCTGCTGCGCGTCGACGGCGGCCGCGTCGAGATCGTCCGCCAGGTCGCGGCCTCCGAGGTGGGCCCGTTCCGCGAGCCGGTGCTCCCGCTGACGGCCGACGACGACGCCGCGTACACGGGTCGGCTCGGCATGTTCGTGCAGGACGTGACCGCCACCCCGGACTTCCCGACGTCCGCGACCCTGGCCGCCGAGATGTGGGCGCGCGCCCAGGGCGAGCAGGTCGACGGGGTCCTGGCGACCGACCCCGTGGCCCTGTCCCTCCTGCTCGCCGAGGCCGGCCCGGTGCAGGTGCGGCTGTCCGACCCGGTGGCCCGGGCCCTCGGCCGCGACATCGTCGAGCTGACGGCGGAGAACGCCGTCGACGTGCTGCTGCGTCGCGTGTACGACGTCCTGGACCCCCGGACGGCCGACCAGTTCTACGCCGAGGCCGCCGCGGCCGTCCTCGGCCGGGGCCTGTCCGACGACGTCTCCCCCGGCGCCCTGCTCGCCGGGCTGCAGCGGGCGGCCGTCGAGCACCGCGTGCGCGTCTGGTCGGCCGACCCGGCGGAGCAGGCGCGGCTCGAGGGCACGCTCGTCGCCGGGTCGTACGCCGTCCCGCGCGCCGCGGAGGCGGTGGGCGTGTTCCTCACCGACCACGTCTCGGGGAAGATGTCGGCGTACCTCGACTCCGTGCTGAGCGTCGTCGACTCGCGGTGCACCGACGGGGTCCGCGTGGACACGCTCGAGCTGACGCTCGCGTCGACGGCCCCCGCGGACGCCGCCACGTCGCTGCCCTGGTACGTCGCAGGCCTGCCCGACCAGGCCGGACCGCCCGGCTCGCTGCGGCTCGGCGTCACGGTGTCGGGGCCGCGCGGAGGCGAGACGCCGCGCGTCGAACGGGACGGGAGCGCGGTGGGCGGCGAGGCCCGCACGACGCACGGCCGCCCCACCCAGTCGATCACCCTGGCCCTCGCCCCGGGCGAGAGCACGACGCTGCGCCTCACCGTCCCGGCCGGCCCGGCGGTCGACGGCGGCACGCCGCCCGGGCGGCTCGAGGTCTGGTCCACGCCGACGACCACGTCGGCCGGCCTCCTCGACGTCGAGGTGCCCGTGTGCTCGTGAGGCGCATCGGGGCCCTCCCGAGCCCTGCGCTCCGAGCGGGTGAATGCACCTCCGGCCAGCGGTTTCACCCGGGTGAGACGGGATCCGGCGGCCCCGCCGCGGCTAGCGTGAACGTCCGAGCAAGCCCCCCGCCGAGCACGCCTGAGGGAGTCGAGATGGCCCATGCACGCTCTGTCGCCGGTGTCGCCGTCGGCCTGGCCCTGGGCGTCGGCGCCGTCCTCGCCGCCGCGCCCGCCGGGGCGGCGACGGCCCCGAGCCCCAGCCCGAGCACCACGGGGTACCCGCCCCCCGAGGTCCCGACGCTGACGGCGCAGATCTTCCAGCCCGAGTGCGACGGCGACGTGCCCTACCTGCGCTACGCGGTGACCGCGACCGGCACCGAGAACACCACGGTGACCCTCACCTGGATCAACCCGTCCGGCGAGGACGTCGTGCAGGCCGGCCTGCCGCTCAGCGGCCGGGTCCTGTGGCCGGGGGCCGTGGTGGACGGGTCGGGCGCCCCCCTCGACTGGCCCGGCTGGCGCCTGGTGGACGGCGTGTGGGTGCAGGGCGACGAGTTCGACTGGGTGCGGCCCGCCGTCGACGTGAAGCTCGAGGTCAACCCCGAGCTGACGCTCACGGCCGACTACCCGCCGTCGTCCCCGGACTGCGCCACCGACCCGCCCGGCAACCCGCCCCCGGGCGAGGAGCCGGCGCCGGGCACGACCGTCCCCGCGGCCGTGCCGGTCGACGGCGCACCGCCGGCCGCCGCCCCGCCGGCGTCGGGCTTCCTGCCGCAGACCGGTGCCGGCGTGGCCGGGCTGGTCGCGGCCGCCGCCGCGCTGGTCGCCGCCGGAGGCCTCGCCGTCACCGTCGCCCGTCGGCGCCGCAGCACCGACAGCTGACCCGCCGCGCCTCCGGGGCTCCCGGGCTCAGGAGGCGCGACGGTGCGCGACGACGGTCAGCTCGCCGCGCGAGCTCACCCCAACCTTGCGGAACACGCGGCCGAGGTGGACCTCGACGGTCCGGACGGAGACGCAGAGCCGGTCGGCCACCTGCTTGTTGGCCAGCCCGTCGGCCACGAGGCGCGCGACGTCGAGCTCCCGCGCCGTCAGGACACCCGCCCAGCGCGCCCACACGTCGCCCCCGGGGCGGTCGTCCGGCCCCCGGCACCTCCGCACCGCGCTGACCATCAGCGACGGCGTCTCGGGCGACCGGGCCCCGCCGTGGTCCCGGCACACGGCGCGCGCCGGCGCGGCGGGCCCGGGACCGGCCGCGCGCAGGCTCGCGGCGAGCGAGCCGGAGCCGTCGACGCACCGGGCGACCTCGGCGGCCAGGCCGCCCGCGACGTGCGTCACGGGGAGCCGCCCCGCCGCGTCGTCGAGCACGCGGGCGGCCTGCGCGGCGTCACCGCCACGCAGCAGCACCAGCGCCTGCACCACGCGCAGGTGCGCCTCGGCGAGCGGGGTGAGCCCGGCCCTGCCCGTGGGCCACACCGCCTGCTCGCTGTGCGGCACCGCGGTGACGACCGCCCGCGCCAGGACGGCGTCGGCGTCGCGCGGTCGCAGGTCGAGCCGGGCCAGGGCGTCGACCACCGCGACCAGCGCGGCACGGTCCGCGCTCGACACCGCGGTCCGGACGACGGGCACCACGAGCCGGGCGAGCCGCCGGCCCGGCGGGGCGTCGTCGGGCGTCGGGGCCCCGGCCTCGACCCCGGAGAGCGCCCGCACCACCTCGCCCGCCCGCGCGGCAGCTCCCTGCACCCCGGTGGCCCCCGTGCTGGTCGCCCGGTCGAACCACCCCGCCGCCGTGTGCAGGTACCCGGCCAGCAGGGCGGCGCGGCCGGCGACGAGGAACGCGCGGGCCCGGACATCGCCCGTGCCGTGGCTCGCGGCCTCGCGGGCCACGGCGTGCGCCGCCACCGCGCTGCCCTCCTCGAGTCGTCGCTCCGCGAGCCCCACCAGGCCGTCCGCGAGCCCGGGGTCGCCGGCGAGCGTCGCGAGGGCCGCGTGCCACCGCGCGGCGTCCGCCTCGCCGGCCCGGTCGAGCTCGGCGGCGAGGGCGGCGTGCACCGTCGTCCGGCCGGCGAGGTCGGCGTCCTCGTGCACGACGGCGCGCACCCGCGGGTCGACCACGCGGAAGCGGCCGTCGACGAGCTCCAGGTGCTGCGCGACCGGCGGTGCGAGCAGCCGTTCGACCGGCACGCCGGTCGCGCCGAGCAGCACGTCGACGCGGTCGACCACGAGGACGCCGGCCGCGAGCAGCACGCGGCGGGCCTCGTCGTCGAGGGTGCCGGACGACCCGTCGCGCACCGCCTCGCGCACGGCGGGGGTCACGGGCAGCGGGTCGGGCAGCACCGCCGACCCGGCCAGCTGGTGCGGCGTGAGCTGCCCGAGGGTCTGGGCGAGTGCCTCGCGGTCGCCGCCGACGAGGGCGGACACGCGCCGCACGACCTGCGGCGCGACGGGCCGGGCGCGCGCGACGGACGAGGTCCGCGGGGGCATGGCAGCGTCCCGGATCGACGTCATCGTCGGCCTCCCGTCTCGTGCCGGCGAAGGTGCCGGTGGGAACGGCTCAGCGCACGGCGCCGAGCCCGGAGGCGCGGCCTGCCATTTGTTAGGTCTCCACCAATATAGTCACCGGACCGTCGTTGACCAGCTCGACGGCCATGTCGGCGCCGAAGCGGCCGGTCGCCACCTCGAGCCCTCGCGCCCGCAGGTCGGCCACGACGGCGTCGACGAGCGGCTCCGCGACGGGGCCGGGGGCCGCCGCGTTCCACGTGGGACGACGCCCCTTGCGGGCGTCCCCGTACAGCGTGAACTGGCTGACCACCAGCACGGGCGCGCCGTCGTCCACCGCGGAGCGCTCGTCGCGCAGGATGCGCAGCTCCGCGATCTTGCGGGCCACGGTCGCCACCTCGGCCGGGCCGTCGTCGTGCGTCACCCCGACGAGGGCCAGCAGGCCGGGCCGGTCGATCGCGCCGACCACCTCGCCGTCCACCGTGACGCTGGCCCGCGCGACACGCTGCACCACCGCTCTCATGCGCCGGCCGTCCCGAACGCCGCGCGCACCGCTCCCACGGCCGCCCCGCCGCCCAGCACGGGCGTGTCGGCCACCGCGTCCAGGGCCGCGGGGTCCGCCCCGGCGACGTCCGCCGCCCCCGCGACGCGCACCGCGGCGGCGAGGATCGCCGGCCGCGGCCGGTCCCCTCCGTCGAGGATCTTGAACGCCACCGCGGACCCGTCCGGCAGCCCCGCCGCGCAGACGCCGTCGGCCCCGATCTTCGCGACCGTGCCGGGCACGGCGGTCATGACCAGCGTGTCCTCCCGCCCCCGGCCCGCGACCATCTCGGGGTGCCCGGCCATCGCGCGGGCGACGCGCGCCACGTCGGCGTCGCCGTCCGCCGCGCCCGACCCCGCCGCCGCGAGGCGCCCGAACGACCGCGCCAGCCCGAGCACCGTCGTGGAGAACAGCGGGGCGCCGCACCCGTCCACCGTGCCGAGGGGTTCGTCGTCGTCCGTCAGCGCGACCACGGCGGACCGCACCGCACGCTGCAGCGGGTGCGCCGGGTCCAGGTAGGACGCCGTGTCCCAGCCCGCAGCGACGCACGTGGCGAGCATGGCGGCGTGCTTGCCCGAGCAGTTCTGCGCGATCCGCTCCGGCCCGCGACCGGCCTCCTGCCAGGCGCGCGCCTCGGCGCGGCCGAGCGGCAGGTCGGGGGTGTTGCGCAGGGCGGACTCGTCGAGCCCCGCCCCCGCGAGGATCTCCCGCGCCCCGGCGAGGTGCTCGGGCGCGCCGCTGTGGCTCGCCGCCGCGAGCGCGAGCAGGCGGTCCGGCAGGTCGAGGCCCGAGCGCAGCATGGCGAGCGCCTGCAGCGGCTTCGCCGAGGAGCGCGGCCAGATCGTCGTCGCGGGGTCGCCGAGGGCGAGCCGGACCTCCCCGCCCGGGCCCAGCACCACGAGGTGCCCCAGGTGCACCGACTCGACGAGGTCGCCGCGCACCACCTCCGCGAGCGGGACGGCGCCGCGGGCCACCGGAGCGGGCGCGGGCGTCGCCGGCGGGGTCATCTCACCACCCGCCCGTCGGGCCCTGCGGGCGACGCCCCCCGCCGGTGCCGTACGGCTGGAGCCGCGGCCGCACGTCCACCCAGTAGATGATCGACGGCGCGACGGCGAAGACGTTGAGGAAGCCCATGCCGACGCCCGTGAGCGCGAGCAGGCCCAGCGCCGCAGCGATGCCGAGGATGAGGAGCCAGATGTTCTTGGTCAGCTTCCCCTCCGCGACGAAACCCTTCGCCGGGCGGCGGACGGCGTCGACGAACGCCACGGCCTGGACGACGAAGACGACGAGGTTGAGGACGAACCAGACGAGGGATTGGATCACCCGCCGAGCCTACGGGAGCACGTGCATCCGGCGGGAGCGCGCGGCGCCCGCGACGTGGTCGTCCCACGCCGCGACGACGGTGTCCTCGTGCGCGACGGCGAGCGCGCTGGCCACGTGCAGGGCGTCGGCCGCCCGCAGCGGCACGGGGCACGCCGCCAGGAGCTCCGCTGCCCGTGCGGCGACGTCCGCGGTCACCTCGACCAGGTGCAGCCCGGCGCTCAGGTCGTCCCAGAGCGCGGCGCCCCGCCGGCGGGCGAGGGGGTCGAGCACCCCGGCCCGCTCGCCGGCCGCGAGCGCGGCGCGCACCTCGGCGTCCGCGAGGCGCGAGCTGACGACGACGTCGGCACGGTTCCACAGCGCGCTGGCGAGCTCGGACCCGGGCTCGCGGACGCACAGCTTCACCAGCGCGCTCGCGTCGAAGTAGACGAGGGCCATCGTGCTCCGTTCGGGTAGCGCCCCTCGAGCCCTGGGCTCGGTGGGCTCGATCAGCGGTCCTGCGGGTTCCCGGTGGGCGGCCCAGGTGGGCCGTCCGGTCAGCGCCGGATGCGACGCACCAGGTCGGACACGCGCGTCGACGTCCGGGCCGCGGGGCGGCCGACGGGCCGGGCGGCGGCCGCGGTGCCGTCGTCGGGCACCGCGTGCACCGCGCGCTCCGTCGCGGCGGGGGTGATCAGCCCGTCCCGCACGAGCCCGGCGACGAGGTCCGCCGTCTGCACCCCCGACAGGCGCGCCACGGGCACCCCCCGCTCGGTGATGACGACCTCCTCGCCCGCCCGAGCCCTCTCGATCCACGACTTCAGCTCGGCGCGCAGCGCGCTGACGGAGACCTCCATGACCGACGACCGTACCGGTCGCGGCCGGTGGCGAACAGACACCGGCGTCAGAGGGCGCGGCGGTAGGCGCGGAACGCCAGCGAGGCGAGCGCGCCCATCACGCCGACGGCGGCGGCGAGCAGCCCCAGGTGCAGCCACACGGTGCCGGGGTCGGCGAAGCCCTGCAGCGCGTCGCGGGCGACGACCACCGCCCAGTCGAACGGGTTGTACCGCGCGACGTCGGCGATCCAGTCCGGCGCGAGCGCCGGGTCCATCACGGCCGACGAGAGGAACATCAGCGGGATCGTCAGCAGCTGGGAGACGCCGATGAGCGCCTCCTGCTGGCGGGTGAGGAGCGCGACGGCCCCCGAGAGCGCGGCGAACAGGCAGCTCAGCAGCGCCACCGCGACGAGGGTCACCAGCACGCCGGCCCCGCCGCCCGGGAACCTCGCCCCGCCCAGCCACGCCACGCCCACGACGACCAGCGCCTGGCCGCAGCCCACCAGCGAGTACCAGGCCATCGTCGCGGCGAGCAGCGCGCCGCGGCTCGTCGGCGAGGCGAGGAAGCGGTCCATGACCCCGCGCTCCATGTCCTGCACGAACGTCGTCCCCGCCCACGCCGCACCGCCCATCGCCGTCATCATGACGACGCCGGGCGTGAGGTACTCGAGGTAGCTCACGTCCGCCCCGCCGGCGAACCCGGGGATCTCGATCACCGACCGGAAGAGCTGGCCGAACAGCAGCAGCCAGATCATCGGCTGCAGCAGGTTCATGACCATGAACACGGGGATGCGCGCACCCTGGCGCGCCTGCCGCCCCGTGAGGAGGGCGGCCTGCGTCACGGCGCTCATGCCGCCACCTCCTCGGCCTCGACACCGGCCGAGGCGCGGTGGGCCGCCGCCATGCTGCGGCCGGTGTGCCGCAGGTAGACGTCGTCGAGCGTGGGCCGGGACAGGCCCGCCGCCCGCACCCCGAGGCCCGCGGCGTCGAGCGCCGCCAGCAGGGCCGGGAGCGCGGTGGCCCCGGCGTCGGCGCGCGCCCGCAGCGTGGGCCCGTCGGCCGCGACGTCGACGACGCCGGGCACGCGCGCGGCCACCGCCGCCGCCGAGGCCGCGGCGACGTCGTCGCCGAGGTCGACGGTGACGCCGTCTCCGCGCAGCTCGTCCTTCAGCGCGTCGGGCGTGCCGGTGGCCACGACGCGCCCCGCGTCCACGATGACGACCCGGTCGGCGAGCCGGTCGGCCTCCTCGAGGTAGTGCGTGGTGAGCAGGATCGTCATGCCGTCGCCGAGCGCCATCCGCTCGATCTCGGACCACATGGCGGCACGGGCCTCGGGGTCGAGGCCCGTGGTGGGCTCGTCGAGGAACAGCACCTGCGGCCGGTGCACGAGGCCGACGGCGACGTCGAGCTTGCGCGCCATCCCGCCGGACCAGGTCTTCACGAGGCGGCCGGCGGCGTGCGCGACGCCGAAGCGCTCGAGCAGCTCGTCGGCCCGCTGCCGGGCGTCCCGGGCGCCGAGACCCTGCAGCCGGCCGGCCAGCACGAGGTTCTCCCGGCCCGTGCCCATGGGGTCCGTCACCGGACGCTGCGCCACGTAGCCGATGGCGCGGCGGACGGCGGCCGGGTCGCGGACGACGTCGTGCCCGGCCACCCGGGCCGTCCCGGAGTCGGGTCGCGACAGCGTCGCGAGGATCTTCACGGTCGTGGACTTGCCGGCGCCGTTGGGGCCCAGCAGGCCGAGCACGCTGCCGTGCGGGGCCGTGAGGTCGAGGCCGTCGAGCGCGCGCACCGTGCGGGCGCCGCGGCCGGAGCCGTAGGTCTTGGTCAGGCCGGCGACGTCGATCGCGTTGTCGATCGCGCCGCCCGCCGACCCGTTCGGGTGTGCGGACATGTCTTCCTCCTGGTCGGTCGACCCGCTGGCGTCCCCAGCGGGTCCGGAGGGTCCGGCGCACGCCCTAGGGTGGGAGTGCGTCTCGAGGTGCGGTCGTGCACCGGACCCGAGCCACCGGTCCCGGGCGATGGCAGTCGCCCGGGACCGTTCTCGTGCTCACTGCTGCGGCGAGCCCTCGGCGTCGTCCTTCCGCTCGCCGAAGAGCATCTTCGCCAGCAGCAGCATGAAGACGATCCAGCCGGCCACGAGGGCGAGCCACGACCACGCCCACCCGACCGTGAAGCCGAGGACGGCGAAGGCGACGAACGACGTCATCCAGATCACCGACGTGAAGATGCCGAACCTGGCCGCCGCGTCGGGGTCCCGGTCGAACCGGTCGCCGACGGCACCGTGCTCGCGGCTGACCTCGCGGAACCACGCCTTCTTGCGGTTCGTCTGGGTGACGCCGAGCCCCACGAAGAGGATCGCCCCCAGCACCACGAGGACCCCCGCGACCGCGTACACCCACGAAAAGAACGTCCCGAGGACCGTGAAGAGCGCGAGCAGCAGCCCGAACACGGCGAGCGAGGTCGCCAGGTAGTAGCCGCCGGCCCGGCCGGACGGCAGCGGGTGATTCGTCGTCGTCTCCTGCGAGAGGGAGAGGCCCACCACGAAGCCGGCGGCGCTCGCCGCCGTCAGCAGGATCGCGGCGGTGGCGACGGCGGGCAGCACGAGGACGGCGGCCGCGTCGAGGCCCGCGACGACGAGGGCCGCCAGCAGGACCATCGCGGCGATCACGACGCCGAGCACGAAGCCCGGCTTCGGGCGCACCTTGTTCGCGAGCATCGCCTGGGCCGTCGAGGCGTACCCCGCCGCGAGCACCGGCCGCGGCGCGCGCCCCGGCCGCAGAGCGCCTGGCGCCTCCGGGGCGCCGGCGGCGTCCTCGACCAACGCGCTCAGGTCCCCCAGCTCGTCGAACGCGCGCCGGGCGGCGTCGTCGGGTGCCGCGCCGGAGGCCTGCAGCTCGGCGGCGCGGGCCTCGAGGTTCGCCCGGATCTCCTCCTTGAGGTCCTGGACCTCAGGGGTCAGCTCGACGCCGGCGAAGGCCTGGTCGAGGAGGCGGTGGACGGTGCTCATCGCGGGGTGTCCTTGTCTGTGCTCGTGGTGTCCGTGCGGAGGAGGGAGTCGATGACGTCCCGGGTGGCGACCCACGCGGCGACGTTGCGCCGGTAGACGGCGCGGCCCGCGTCGGTGATCCGGTAGTACTTGCGGCGCCCGCCCTGGGACTCGTCGCCCCAGTAGGCCTCGACCAGCCCGTCCTTGGTCAGGCGGCGGTACGTCGCGTAGAGCGTGGCCTCCTTGATCTCGTGCGACCCGCCCGTGGCGTCCCGGATCGCCTTGTAGATCTCGAAGCCGTAGCGGTCCCCGCGGCGGAGCGTCGCGAGCACGATCGTGTCGGTGTGGCCACGCAGCAGGTCGGCGGAGAACGCGTCGTCCACCGTCGAGGTCTCGTCTCGCTGCATCACGACAGGTACTGTATCTCATCAACTACTCGACGACAACAGGTTCAGGTCCTGCACCACCACCCACGAGGTGGCTCGGACCCCGGCGAGGTAGTCCGCGCTCGTCGTGCCGATGTACCTCGACCGTGGCAACGTGCGTCCGGGAAGACACCACGGCGGACACCGCCGTCCGCTGATGCCGACCGTCGACGCCGGAGGGCCGCCATGACCGCAGCTGCCGCCGAACCGCAGGCGCTGCCCCAGCGCCGGGTCCTCGCCATCTTCGGCGGGCTCATGCTCGCGATGCTGCTGGCCGCGCTCGACCAGACCATCGTCGCGACGGCGCTGCCCACGATCGTCTCCGACCTCGGCGGCGCGGAGCACCTGTCCTGGGTCGTGACCGCCTACATGCTCGCGAGCACGGCCACCACGGTGCTCTGGGGCAAGCTCGGTGACCTCTACGGCCGCAAGGCCCTGTTCATCGCCTGCATCGTCATCTTCCTCGTCGGGTCGATCCTGTCGGGCACGTCCCAGACGATGGGCCAGCTCATCGCCTGGCGCGCGGTGCAGGGCGTGGGCGGCGGCGGGCTCATGGTCCTGTCGCAGGCGATCATCGGCGACGTCGTCCCGCCGCGGGAGCGCGGCAGGTACCAGGGCTTCTTCGGCGCCGTCTTCGGTGTCTCGTCCGTCGCCGGGCCGCTGCTCGGCGGGTTCTTCGTGGACAACCTCGACTGGCGCTGGGTCTTCTACATCAACATCCCCATCGGGATCGTCGCGCTGCTGGTCGTCGCCGCCGTGCTGCCACACATCGAGGCCGGCACGAAGCCCCGCATCGACTACGCCGGCATCATCCTGCTGGGCCTCGTCTCGACGTCGATCGTGCTCGTCACCAGCCTCGGCGGCACCACCTGGGAGTGGCAGTCGTGGCCGGTGTACGGGATGGTCGCGCTCGCCGTCGCGTCGCTGATCGCCTTCGTCGTCGTGGAGCAGCGCGCGCCCGAGCCCGTGCTGCCCCTGCGCCTGTTCCGCAGCAAGGTGTTCTCCGTCGCCGCCGTCGTCGGGTTCGTCGTCGGGTTCGCCATGTTCGGCGCGATCACCTACCTGCCCCTGTACCTGCAGACGGTCAAGGGCTCCACGCCGACCGAGTCCGGCCTCGAGATGACGCCCATGATGCTCGGCATGCTGCTCACGTCGATCGGGTCGGGGCAGCTCATCTCGCGCACCGGGCGGTACAAGATCTACCCGATCCTCGGGACGGCGATCACCGCGTGCGGGCTCTACCTGCTGTCCCTCATGGATCGCGACACGACGACGCTCCAGGCGGGCCTGAGCATGTTCGTCCTCGGCGCCGGCCTGGGCATGGTCACCCAGGTGCTCGTCATCGCCGTGCAGAACGCCGTCAGCTACAAGGATCTCGGCACCGCGACGTCGGGCGCCACATACTTCCGCACCATCGGCTCGTCCGTCGGCGTCGCCGTCTTCGGCACGGTCTTCGCCAACCGGCTCGGGGACGAGCTGATCACCTCCGTCCCCGCGACGGCGCAGGGCCCGTGCGCGCCCGAGGCGCTCGCCGCCTCCACCCAGGCCCTCGTGCAGTGCCCGCCCGAGGTGCAGAACTGGTTCCTCGACGCGTACGCCGGCGCGCTGCACGTCGTCTTCCTCTGGGCCGTGCCGGTCGCCGTCCTCGCCTTCCTCCTCACGTGGCTGCTGCCCGAGGTCGAGCTGCGCACGGCGACCCGCGGCGACGCCGCCGCCACCGCCGGGCAGGCCGCCGGCGAGTCGTTCGCCCTCGGCTCCGCCCGCACGTCGCTCGACGAGCTGCGGCTCATCCTGTGGCGCCGCGTCGGCAAGCTCGACCCGCTGCGCGTGTACGAGCTGGTCGAGCGGGACATCGACCTCAGCGCCGAGGAGGCCTGGATGGTCACCCGCGTCTCCCTCAAGCGGAAGCGGTCGGTGCAGCTCATGGCGGAGCGCACGGAGGTGTCCCCCGAGACCGTACGGCGCGTCGCGCAGTCGCTCGAGGCGCGCGGGCTCGTGGAGGTGGACGGCGACGCCGTCCTGGCCACGCCCGACGGCGACGCCGCGGCCGAGTCCCTCCGCGAGGCCGAGCGTCGTCGGCTGCGGCGATACGTCGCCGAGTGGCCCGGCGGCGACGAGCCGGAGGTCGACGAGCTCGTGGAGCAGCTCGCCCACCAGCTCCTGGCGGACGACACGGACGTGGTCGAGCACCGCTGAGCCCGGGACTACCTCGGCGCGGTCCGGACCACCTCGGCGTCACATCTCCGGGAGGGTGGCGCGGGCCTCGTCGGGCGCCATCCCGGCGCCCTCGAGCAGGTCGACGACGGGCGAGCGCAGCAGCAGCACCAGCGACTGCACCTGCCAGTGGCCCTCTCCGAGGGTGCGGGGATCGACGTCGCGGGCGACGTCCGCGAGCGCGTCGCGCGCCTCTGCCAGGCCGGTGCCGGTGCCGAGCGCCGCCGCGAGCAGGCGCACCCCGTGCCCGAGGCGCACCACGAGGTCGGCCACCGGGTCGGCCACCGGGTCCACCTCGGGCGGCGGCGGCAGCGCGCCCGACAGGGGCGCCGTCTCGACGCGGTGGTCGCCGTCCTCGGAGAGCTCCCCCAGCGACCGGAGCGTGGCCGGGACACGGCGCGCGAGCACGCGCACGCTGCGCATGGCCCGGTCGACCAGCACCGCCTGGGACGCGAGCCGGGTGATCTCCGAGCGCAGCACCCGGTTGACGCTCACCCGCGCGATCTCGTCCGACTTGGTCGCCACGTCGTGCCAGTCCTCCAGCACCTTCTCCGCCGCGCGGCCCCGCACCAGCGCGGCGGCCAGCTCGTCCGCGTCGCCGTCCCGCAGGCCGCGGGCGACCGACTCGAGGGTCAGGGCCAGCTCCCGCGTCGCGCTCTGCGCCAGGCCGCGGATGCGGCGGCGCGGGTCGCCGGGCGTGAGCAGGGCGACCAGCAGCGCGACCCCGCCGCCGACGAGGGCGTCCGTCCAGCGCCCGAACGCGCCGTTCGTCGCCACCGACGCGGGCAGCCCCACGACGACGCCCGCCTGGACGCCCGCCTGGATGGTCACGAGCGCGCCGCGGTCGATGAACCGCGCGATGAGGGCGGAGACGCCCATGACGAGCGCGATCTGCCACCAACCGGACCCGATGAGGTGCACCATGAGGTCGCCCAGCGCGACGCCGAGCGCCACGCCCGCGGCCACCTCGGCCACCTTGCGCAGCTCGCGGTCGAAGCTGAACCCCAGGCAGACCCACGCGGCGATGGCGGCGAAGAACGGTTGCGTGTGGCCGAGCACGACGGTCGCGATCCCGTAGGCGACGCCGGCCGCGAGTGCGGCCTGCACGACCGGCCAGAAGGAGACCCGCAGCCGCGCGAGCCCCTGCCGCAGGCGGATGCGCCGCGGCAGGGTGCGCAGCGCGGCGCGCGCCGCGGCGCCGGCCCGTCGGGACACGGGGGTCCCGCCCGTGGGACGGGCCGCCGGCTCGTCGCTCACGGGCGCCCGCTCACAGCAGGCTCTGGGGTGCGTCCGGTCCGCGCGGGGTGAGCCCGCGCGCGAGCGGCCCGTGCTGCTCGGGGCGGTCGGCCGAGACGCCGTCGCCGGGCACCACAACCTCCTGCGCGGCCGCGACCTGCAGCTCCTGCCCGCCGACGTCGCCCACCACGGTGAGCTCCGCGTCCTCGGGCACGGACCGCTTGACCACGGCCAGGGCGACGGGGCCGAGCTCGTGGTGGCGGGCCACCGTGGTCACCGTGCCGACGGCGCGCCCGCCTGCCGCGCCGCCCACGAACACCTCGGCCCCGGCCTCCGGGACCACGTGCTGGGAGCCGTCGAGGTGCAGCAGCACCAGGCGCCGCGGCGGTCGGCCGAGGTTGTGCACCCGCGCGATCGTCTCCTGACCGCGGTAGCACCCCTTGTGGAGGTGGACGGCGGTGCGCAGCCAGTCCAGCTCGTGCGGGACGCTGCGGTGGTCGACCTCGTGGGACAGCCGCGGACGCCACGCCTCGACGCGCAGCGCCTCGGTGGCCCAGGTGCCCGCGAGCGTCCAGCCGGCGGCCTCGCGCTCGGCGACGGCGGCCTCCAGCCCGGCGCGCGGCACGAGCACGAGCCGCCACGGACGGTCGAGACCCGGGTGCTCCGTCTCGGACGGCCCGTACCGGGTGCCGCCGGCGGCGACGCGCGGCCAGGTGTCCCACCACGTCACGGGCTCGCCCTCGGCGCCCTCGGCGGCGACGGGCTCGCCGACCGCCGCGTACTCGGCGGAGAGGTCGGAGATCTCGACCCGCATCATGAACTTCATGCGCTCGAGCCAGCCGGCGAGGTGCGCGGCGTGGTCGCCCTCGGTGACCAGCCACGTGGCCTCGCCGTCGTCGACGACGCCCGCGGCGTGCTCGACGTGTCCCTGCGGGGACAGCACGAGCAGCTCGGTGGACGTGCGGGGCGCCAGCGCCTGCACGTCCTGCGACGTGATCGAGTGCAGCCAGGACAGCCGGTCCGGGCCGGCGACGCGCACGACGCCCAGGTGGGACTGGTCGACGACGGCGCCGCCGCGGGCGAGCGCGCGCTGCTCGGCCACCGGGTCGCCGTAGTGCCAGGCCACGCCCTCGTCGGCGCCCGTGGCGGGCACCGCGCCGTGGCGCGTGAGCAGCGGGGAGTCCATCAGGCGCCTTCCTCGACGCGGTCGAGCTGGGCGGAGGCGTACGAGCCGAGCGGGTGCCCGAACGCGGCCAGCTCCTCGACCCACATGAGGCGCCCCTCGACCAGGCCGTACAGCCGCTTCGCCGCGGTGACCTCGGCGGCGGTGGAGGTACGGGCCACGAAGTCGGTGGCCAGGTCGACACGGCCGTTGCCGGCGACACCCAGGAACAGCGACAGCCGGCCCGACGCGTCGGTGACCAGCACCTCGAGGGTGTGCCGGTCGTCCTCGAGCCCCTCGGGCCGGTCGCTCGACACGCGCCAGTAGCCGGTCTCCGTGGACCAGACGGTGTCGGGCTCGTCGGCGCCGGGCCCGTCCGTGCCCTCGCCGTCGGCGGTCGCGGCCGAGCGCACGCGGAGCGTGGACTCGAAGCGCAGGTACGGCCCGCCGTCGTGGTCGAAGACGAGGTCGTGCACGAACGGCGTCTCGTCGATGCCGGTGTACTCGATCACGCCCTCGCCCCGCCAGCGGCCGACGAGCCAGGCGAGCGGGTAGACCTCGGGCGCCAGACCCTCGGGGAAGGCGAAGGGCATCAGCGCTGGCCCTGGAACAGCTTGTAGACGACGTACCCGGCGAACCAGACGATCGTGACCGACACGACGACCAGCAGACCGGTGAACACTGCCTCGAGAGCATGGATCGACATGCTGCGATCCTACCCAGCCGTCCCCGGGCGAGTCAGCGCGGGGCGGCGTGACGTCGGCCCGAGGTGAGGTGAGTAGGGTCGCGCCCCATGAGCTCCTCCACCACTGCCGCCCCCGCACGCTCGCTCGTGATCAAGACCACGTCGGGGGTGGACCGCCCCGAGGCGGCGAACCAGGCCCTGACCGTCGCGGCCGCCGCCGTCGCCGCGGGCGCCGAGGTGAGCCTGTGGCTCACCGGGGAGTCCGCCTGGTTCGCGGTGCCCGGGCGGGTCGCGGAGCTGGCCCTGGAGCACGCGGCGCCGGCCGCGGACCTGCTCGACGCCGTGCTCGCGGCCGGGTCGGTCACCCTGTGCACGCAGTGCGCCGCCCGCCGGGACCTCGGCCCCGACGACGTCCTGCCGGGCATCCGCATCGCCGGGGCCGCCGTCTTCGCCGAGGAGATCCTGCGGCCGGGCGCCCAGGCCCTCGTCTACTGACGACGGAGCGCGGAGGGCTCGGTCGACCCTCCCGCCCCGGCCCGTCGCGGCTGTGAGGCACACCACCGGTGGCCCGAGGTACTCCCGGAGGTGACGCGTCGTGCCGTAGATTGAACGTTGAAGCATCCCGTGACGCCCCGCCGTGCCGACCGCGGCCGGGACGTACGTCCCCGAGGCCCCTCCCGCCGTCCGCGGGCACCGGCCGTCGCCGCGATCCCCGGAGAACCGCCCATGACCTCGCCCACCCGGACCTGGAACGACCTCGTCATCCCGGCGGCGGGCACCTATGTGCTCGACGAGGCGCACAAGCGCCTCGGCTTCCTCGCGATGCACATGATGGTCAGCCCCGTGCGCGGCGAGTTCCCGGTCGGCACCGCGACGATCCACGTGGGCGAGGACCCGCTGCAGTCGTCCGTCTCCGCGACGCTCGAGACGGGCACGATCACCACGCACAACCCGGACCGCGACACGCACCTGCGCAGCCCGGACTTCCTCGACGTCGAGACCTTCCCCACCATCGAGTTCCGCAGCACCGGGCTCGAGTGGCGCACCGAGGAGGACGCGATGTTCTCCTGGGCACGGCTCAAGGGCCGCACCCCCGGCCGCGCCGTCGTGCCGCAGGCGGCGCGCACCTCCGCCAAGTTCACGCTGTACGGCAACCTCACGATCCGCGGGATCACCCACCCGATCGCGCTGAACGCCGAGTTCGGCGGCGCGCGCCGCGACCCGTTCGGCAACGACCTCTTCGGCTTCAGCGCCACCGCCGACTTCGAGCGCGAGAAGTACGGCCTCACGTGGAACGTCGCCCTCGAGGCGGGCGGAGTGCTCGTGGCCAAGACGGTGCGCATCGAGCTGGCCGGCGAGGCGATCCGCCAGGCGCCGCCCGAGCCCGCTCCGGCGTTCTGAGCCCGTCGACCTACGCGACGACGAGGCGCCCGACCACGAACACCAGGACGCCCGCCACGGCGACGGGCGTGGTGACGGCGGCCAGCACCGCGCGGCGGCTCGTCAGCGCGGGCTGACGCTCGAACAGCAGGCGCAGCACCGCGACCACGAGCCCGGAAACGAGACCTGCGACCAGCCCGCTGATCGGGTCGATCGACGGCAGGACCGCGGCCGCGCCCCCCGCCGCGACGCCGCCGAGCGCCACGCCCACGAGCGAGCCGGCCCACCCGCGCGCGACGGGCGTCGCCGAGACCGCTGACGCCACCGCCAGGCCGATCGCGCTCGCCACGACCAGCGACGCCCCCGCCTCGGACCGCCCCGCGGCGACCCAGCCGGAGGCGCAGACCGCGACGACGGCGCCGGTGACCGTGCCGCTGACCGACTCCACGAGCCGCGGGCGTCCGCCGCGGCGCAGCATCTCCGCCACGAAGGCGAGCACCAGGGCCATCGCGAGCACCAGCGGCACGTTGCGCAGCACCGGCTCGCCCTCGGTGCCCCAGGCCACCGCGACGGCCCCGAGCCCCGCGAGCGCCACCACGACGGTCGTCCCGCCCTGCGCGGGGAGCCGCAGCAGGGGCGCCCACCCGATCGCGAGGAGGATGGCCAGCGCGGCGGCGACGACGGCCAAGGGCAGCACCTCGCCGGGCCCGATCGACGCCCCGACCGAGGGCCCGAACGCGGCGGCGGCCGCGACGACGGCGGAGAGGACAGCCGTCCAGACGGCACGGGTGGTCACGGTCACGACGACGAGTCTGGCAGACGGCGCAGCGCCCCCCGGCCCTTCCCGCGTCTCCCCCGGCCGGCTTCCGGCCACCCACGACACAGTCCGGTCAACGGTCGGTAACGCGCCCGCAACACGGTTCGGGGCACACTGCGGGGACCTGGTCGGCCGACCGGGACGGGTGCGGTGTGACCAACGCCGCAGCCGCGGTACGTTGGCGGCGCACCTGTCGGGCGCTGCCACGGACCGTCCGACGACCGGGAGGAGGTGCCGGTGGCCGAGCTCCTGATCCTCACGCCCGCCTCCGGCGGGTCGGTCGAGGTGCTGCCCGCGCTGGGTCTGCTGAACCACAAGGTCCGGGTGCTTCCCATGGAGCCGTCGGCCCTCGTGGACGCGCCCGACTCCGACGTGGTGCTCCTCGACGCGCGACGCGACCTCGTCGCTGCCCGCACCACGTGCCGCCTGCTGCACGCCACAGGGCTCACGGTGCCGCTCGTGCTCGTCCTCACCGAGGGCGGGCTCACCGTCGTCACACACGAGTGGGGCGCCGACGACCTGCTGCTCGAGACGGCGTCGCCCGCCGAGGTGGAGGCGCGGCTGCGGCTCGTGATCGAGCGCTCTGCGCACGGCCCCGTCGACGACGGGCCGCAGGAGATCGCCGCCGGCGACCTGGCGATCGACGCGGGCGGCTACACCGCGCGGCTGCGGGGCCGCCCGATCGACCTCACCTACAAGGAGTTCGAGCTCCTCAAGTACCTGGTGCAGCACCCGGGCCGCGTCTTCACCCGCGCCCAGCTGCTGCAGGAGGTCTGGGGCTACGACTACTACGGCGGCACGCGCACCGTGGACGTGCACGTGCGGCGGCTGCGCGCCAAGCTCGGGCCCGAGCACGAGCAGCTCATCGGCACGGTCCGCAACGTCGGCTACCGGTTCGACCCGCCCAAGGAGCCCCGCCCCGTCGAGGGGGCGGACGGCGACAGGTCCTCCGCGACGGTCGACGGCGAGGGCGCAGCGGGGCGGGCACCGGCGCGCTGAGCGGTCGGGGCCTTCCGTCGCCTCCCGTCCTCCGCGGCGCGCAGCGGGTAGGTTCGACCGGGTGACCGCGATGTCGGACTCCAGCGATTTCTCCAGCGCCCTCGTGGACGGCCCCTGGCGGCACGAGCTCGTGCCCGCCAACGGCGCCCGGTTCCACGTGGCGCTGGCCGGCCCCGACCGGTCGAACGGCGGCGGCCGCCCGCTCGTCGTCCTGCTGCACGGCTTCCCGCAGTTCTGGTGGGCGTGGCGCCACCAGGTCGCGCACCTGGCGGACGCCGGGTACCGCGTGGCGGCGATGGACCTGCGCGGCGTCGGCGCCTCGGACAAGCCGCCGTCCGGCTATGACGTCCCCACGGGCACGCAGGACGTGGCCGGCGTGGTGCGCTCCCTGGGTCACGACCGTGCGGTCTTCGTCGGGCACGGCACCGGCGGCGTGACCGCCTGGTCGATGGCCCGGCTGCAGCCGGCCGTCACCGCCGCCGTGGCCGCCTTCTCCTCGCCGCACCCGGGCCGCCTGCACGTGTCCGGGCGTCGGCTGCTCACCCCGCTGGCCCGGCGCCAGCTCGCGGCCTACCAGGTGCCCACGCTCCCGGAGCGGCGACTGACGGACGGCGACCAGGTGGCGCGCGTGCTCCGGGACGGCGCGGCGCGCCCTCTCGGGACGGACGCGTTCGAGCTGTACCGCACCGTGATGCGCATCCCGTTCGCGGCGCACACCGTCATGGAGTCGCTGCGCTGGATGGTCCGCTCGACACCCCGGCCCGACGGCCGGCGCTACCTCGCGGCGCTGCGGCAGCCCGTCGACGTGCCCGTGCTGCAGGTGCACGGCTCGCTGGACGGCTTCCTCGACCCGCGGTACGCCGCCGTCGACGGCGCCGCGCTCGCCCGCGACTTCCGCTTCGAGACGGTGGAGGGGGCCGGGCACTTCCTGCCCGAGGAGGCGCCCGACGACGTCAGCAAGCTGCTCGTGGACTGGCTGCAGCACGCTCTCGCTCACGCCGCGGGTTGAGCCCCGCCCTGAGCCCGTCGAGCCGGACCGACGTCAGCCGCGCGGCCCCGGCTTGATGAGCTTCTGCGCCGCGACCGGGTCCGTCTCGCCGACGCCGAACGACGGGCACCAGCGCGCCACCGGGCAGGCCCCGCACGCGGGCCGGCGCGCGTGGCAGCGCCGCCGCCCGTGCCACACCAGGTGGTGGCTGAGCATCGTCCAGTCCTTCTTGGGGAACAGCGCCCCGACCTCGTGCTCGACCTTCACCGGATCCTCCGACGTGGTCCAGCCGAAGCGGCGGGCGAGCCGGCCGAAGTGCGTGTCCACCGTGATCCCCGGCACGCCGAACGCGTTGCCGAGCACCACGTTCGCCGTCTTGCGTCCCACGCCGGGCAGCGTCACCAGGTCGTCCAGGCGGGCCGGGACCTCGCCGTCGAACCGCTCGACGAGGGCCTGCCCCAGCCCGATGACCGACCGGGTCTTGGCGCGGAAGAAGCCCAGCGGCTTGAACAGCTCCTCCATCTCCGACGGGTCCGCGCCGGCGTACGCCGCGGCGTCCGGGTACCGGGCGAAGATCGCGGGCGTGGTGGCGTTGACGCGCACGTCCGTGGTCTGCGCCGACAGCACCGTCGCGACCAGCAGCTCGAGCGGCGTGGTGAAGTCCAGCTCGGCACGGGCGTCGGGGTAGGTGACGGCGAGCTCGCGGTCGATCCGGCGCGCCCGGCGCACCAGCGCGACGCGGGACTCCCCCGTGGGGGTCTCGTCGGACGAACGGTCGGTCGCGGGGGCGGGCGTCGTCGGCACGTGACGAGCCTAGCCATCCCCTCCGACAGCCCGGAGCCACCGCCTCCCGGCGCTCCGTCGTGCCGCGATTTGGTGCGGTGAGGCAGACTGAGAACCGGAACACACCCTCTTGACAACCCCCGGACGACCGGTCCCACCCCGGGAAGGCCGCCCCTGAACCACGTGAGGAATCCTGTGGACGACACCGTCGTGCTCTCCGCCCCTCTCTTCGCGGACATGGAATCCGAGGAGACGAAGGCGCTCTTCGAGTCCATGGTCCCCGTCGAGCTGACCCGTGGGGACGTCCTCTTCCGCGAGGGCGAGCCCGGCGACCGGCTCTACGTCATCGCCCAGGGCAAGATCAAGCTCGGCCGCCGGTCGAGCGACGGCCGGGAGAACCTGCTGTCGATCCTCGGCCCCGGCGAGATGTTCGGCGAGCTGTCCCTGTTCGACCCGGGCCCCCGCACGGCGACGGCCTCGTCCGTGTCCGACGCGCTCGTCTACGAGCTGCGCCACCAGGCGCTCGTGCAGTGGATCGCCGCGCACCCCAGCGTCGCGACGACGCTGCTGGGCGCGCTGGCCCGCCGCCTGCGCCGCACCAACGAGACCCTGGCCGACCTGGTCTTCTCCGACGTGCCCGGTCGCGTCGCCAAGGCCCTGCTCGACCTGTCCGCCCGCTTCGGCGAGCCGAACGACGACGGCATCCGCGTGGCGCACGACCTCACGCAGGAGGAGCTGGCCCAGCTGGTCGGCGCCTCCCGCGAGACGGTCAACAAGGCGCTGGCCGACTTCGCCACCCGCGGCTGGGTCCGCCGCGAGGGCCGCGCCGTCGTCCTCCTCGACATCGACCGCCTGGAGCGCCGGGCGCGCTGAGTCATCCGGCTGGCCACCGCACGTCTCGGTGGCCGCCGGTCGGCTGCCTGCCACGTCCCGGCCGGACGGCTGAGGGTCAGGCGCGGTAACCGCGCACGAAGACGTCCACGCCGGCCACGATCCACGCGTCGCGGTCGGGCGGCGCCGCCCCCGGCGGGCCGGGTGTCGCCGAGACGAGCCTGCCGAGGTGGACGGCGGCGCGGTCAGCGTCGTCGATCCGCAGCCAGCCCGCGGCAGACCATTGCGCGAGCCGGTCGGCCAGGGCGCGTTGCACCCGCACCGGCCCCGCCGCCCACCACGCCGCGACGACGTCCGACCCGAGGTGCGCCGCCTCGGCCCGCACCTGGCCGATGAGGGCCCGGTGGGCCGCGGACTCCGCACTCCCCCGCAGCCACGCGACGGCGAAGCCGACCAGCGCCGGCCCGATCTCCGCGGCGCCCGCGACTCCGTCGAGGTGGCGTTCCACCAGCTCGACCTCCGCCTCGGCGACGCGGCCGGCCGAGGCCGCGACGACGGCGTCGAACAGCGCCGACTTGTCGGCGAAGTGCTTGTAGATCGTCCGGGTCGACACCCCGGAGGCCTCGGCGATCGCGCCGATGCTGGCGCGGACGTACCCGTCGGACGCGAACACCTCGAGCGCCCCTGCGACGATCGCCGCCCGCTTGTCCGCACGCAGCCGCCCGCTCGCGGGCCTGTCGCCGTCGTCCCCCATGGCTCCTCCTGCCGGTCGCTGGCGTTGCCGAGACTAGCATGTAAAGTGCTCGTTGTACTTTACCGAAGAGTCAGGAGCAGGACATGACCCGCATCGCCATCCTCACGGCAAGCACCCGGACGCACCGACGCGGCAAGGCGGTGGCCGACTGGACGCTCGGGACCGCGCGCCGGGTCGGCCCCGCCGACGCGACGTTCGAAGCGCTCGACCTCGCAGCGTTCGGGCTCCCGGTGCTCGACGAACCGGCGCCCGCGGCGTGGGGGCTCGTCGCCCACGATCACACCCGCCGGTGGTCCGAGGCGGTCGCCGGCTTCGACGGGTACGTCTTCGTGACGCCGGAGTACAACCACGGCGTCCCCGGAGTGCTGAAGAACGCCGTCGACTACCTCTTCCACGAGTGGAACGACAAGGCCGTCGGCTTCGTCAGCTACGGCGTCAACGGCGGTGTCCGCGCCGTCGAACAGCTGCGCCAGACCGCGGCCGAGCTCAAGCTCGCCGACGTGCGCACCCAGGTCGTGCTCAACACCTACACCGACTTCGACTACACCGGCCTGGACGTCACGGACCCCACGGTCACCGGGCTGTTCTCGCCGGCCGAACGGCACACCGACGACCTCGCCCAGCTGCTCGACGAGCTCGTGACGTGGAGCCGCGCCCTGGCCCCGGTGCGCGCCCTGGCGGGCGCGCGCTGATGGCCACGGCCGCCCCGCGGCCGGCACCGGGCGGCCACCGGGTGAGGTCAGCGCGCGCGGCGCTGCTGGTGGTGCTCGCGGGCTTCCTCGTCCTGCCGATGTCGATGTCGGGCGCGAGCGTCGCGATCCCCCGGATCGCCGCCGGCCTGGGCACCGGTGGCGCAGCCGCGCAGTGGGTGGTGACGGCGTACTTCCTCACCGCCTCCGCGCTCATGCTGGTCTCAGGGTCGCTGGCCGACGCCGTCGGGCGGCGCCGGGTGTACCGGGCCGGCGCCGTGGCCTACGCGACCGGCAGCCTTGCCGCGGCCCTCGCGCCCGGGATCGGCGTGCTGCTCGCCGCCCGGGTGCTCACCGGCGCCGGGGCCGCCGGCGTGATGGCGGCCGGCGGGGCCCTGGTCGCCGCGACGTTCTCGGGCAGGGCCCGCACCCGGGCGTTCGCAGCGGTGGGCACGACGGCGGGCCTGGGGCTGGCGCTGGGCCCGCCCGTGTCGGGTTGGCTCGTGGACGCGCTCGGCTGGCGCCTCGGGTTCGCCGTCTTCGCTCTGGCGGGCCTCGGCCTGGTGGCGGGGACCTGGGCGCTGCCCGAGAGCCGCGCCGCGACCCGACCGCGCGTCGACTGGGCCGGGGCTGCGCTGATCGCGACCGGCCTCGCGGGCACCATGCTCGCCGTCTCCCAGGGACCCGGTCGCGGCTGGACGGACCCCCTCGTCCTCGGCGCCGCCGCCGTCGGCGTCCTCGGGATCGGCCTCGCCGTCGCCGTCGAGAGGCGGGGGCCGCACCCCGTGCTAGACCTCCGGCTGCTGCGCCGTCGCCGGTTCATGGGCTGGCTGCTCGCGGCGGGCACGATGGCGCTGGGATTCGGCGGAGTCCTGTCCTTCCTGCCCAGCTACCTCCAGTCCCCCGCCGGGTACAGCGCCACCGCGGCCGGCGCGCTGATGCTGCTGCCGACCCTCCCGATGGTGGGCCTGCCGCCGCTCGCCGCCGCCGCGATCAACCGCGGCGCGAGCCCGGGGGCGCTCGTCACCGGCGCGCTCCTGCTGCTGGCCGCGGGCAACGCATGGCTCACCGTCCTCGCGCCCGACGTCGGCCTCGCGGCGCTCGCCGGGCCGCTCCTGGCCGTCGGCGCGGGCGTCGGCCTCGCGTCCGGGACCATCGATGCGCAGGCCATGGACCAGATCGAGGAGGACCACGTGGGCATGGCGGCCGGGATGCTCAACACGGTGCGGGCGGCCGCCAACGCGCTCGTCCTGGCTCTCTTCGGGGCTGCGCTCGTCGGGCTCCTCTCCGCCCGGCTGGGTTCGTCGGAGCTCGCCGGACGGGTGGTGACGGGCAACGTCCCGGCGGCGGGGGCCGACACCCTCGCCGCCCACCTCACCGACGTCTGGCACCTCACGCTGTGGGCCGCCGCCGGCGTGTGTGTGGCGGGTGCCGTCGCGACCGGCGTCCTGGTGCGCGACGGCGCCCGGCGTAACGCTCGGTGACGCGGCCGCGGGTGGGGACGAGGTCCTGGGACGGACGTCGTCCCCACCCGCGGGACCAGCGAGGAGAGCACCTCGGTCAGGAATCGAGCTCCACGATCAGCTCGACCTCGACGGGCGCGTCCAGCGGGAGGACGGCGACGCCGACGGCCGACCGGGCGTGCACGCCCGCGTCGCCGAAGATCTCGCCGAGCACGGTGGACGCACCGTTGATCACACCGGGCTGGCCGGTGAACGACGGGTCGGACGCGACGAAGCCGGTCACCTTGACCACGCGGGCGCCGTCGAGCGTGCCGGTGATCGAGCGGACGGCGGCGAGCGCGTTGAGCGCGCAGGTGCGCGCGAGGTCCGCGGCGACGTCGGGCGCGACGAGGCCGTCGCCCTCCCCCACCTTGCCGGTGACGGCGAGCGCGCCGCCGACGAACGGCAACTGGCCTGCCGTGTAGACGTACTGCCCGGACCGCACGGCCGGGACGTACGCCGCGACGGGCGCGGCGACCTCGGGCAGGGAGATGCCGAGCTCGGCGAGGCGGGCCTCGGGGCCGGTGCCGCTCATCACTGCCCGCCGGAGGGGCGCTTGAGGTAGGCGACGAGGTTGGTGCTGTCGGGGCCGGGGACGACCTGGACGAGCTCCCAGCCGTCCGACCCCCATTGGTCCAGGATCGCCTTGGTGTTGTGGATCAGCAGGGGGATGGTCGCGTACTCCCACGTGGTAGCCATGCGGCGATCGTAACCACCACCGGTGCACAGAACCTGCACAGCGGGAAGGCGGCGCCCGGACGGGCCCGGACGGGCCCAACCCTTACGCTGGTGGGCATGGCCAAATCCGACCCTCGCCGCATCACGCGCACGATGCCGGCCACGCAGCTGGTCGCGCTGCTGCTCGCGTTCGTCCTCGCTGCCGGTGTCGGCGGCGTCCTCGCCGCCGGCCTGGTCATCCCGATGGTCGCCGGGGCGAACGCCGCGGCCGACAGCACCGTCGCCATCTACGACGAGGTGCCGGCGGAGCTGGAGCCGCGACCGATGTCGCAGCAGTCGCGCATCTACGCGGCCAACGGCAAGCTGCTCGCCACGTTCTACGCGCAGAACCGCATCGTGGTGCCGCTGGACGAGATCTCGGAGCCGATGCAGCACGCGGTGATCGCGATCGAGGACGAGCGCTTCTACGAGCACGGCGGCATCGACGTGCAGGGCATGTCGCGCGCGCTGGCCAACAACGTGGCGGGCCACGCGACGCAGGGCGCCTCGACGCTGACGCAGCAATACGTGAAGAACATGCTGATCGACCAGGCGCTGCAGGACGGCGACAAGTTCGCCGTGATCAAGGCGAGCGAGGACTCGATCGCCCGCAAGCTCACCGAGGCGAAGATGGCCATCTCCCTCGAGAAGACGATGAGCAAGGACGAGGTGCTCCAGGGCTACCTCAACGCCGCGCAGTTCGGCTCGCGCAGCGTCTACGGCGTGGAGGCCGCGGCGCGCTACTACTTCGACAAGCACGCCTCGGAGCTGAGCATCGTCGAGGCGGCGACCGTCGCCGGCATCACCAAGTCGCCCACCCGGTTCGACCCCACGGTCAACCCGGACGAGGCGAAGGAGCGCCGCGACCTGGTGCTGCAGAACATGTGGAAGCTCGGTTACATCACCACCGAGGAACGCGACGAGGCCAAGGCCACGAAGGTCAAGGACACGCTCGACGTCAACCCGACGGAGATCGGGTGCAGCGCCGCGGGCGACTCGGCGTTCTTCTGCGACTACGTCACCAAGGAGATCGTCACCAACCCGGTGTTCGGCGAGACGAAGGCCGAGCGCCAGCAGCTGCTGTACCGCGGCGGGCTCGAGATCCACACCACGCTGGACCCGAAGAAGCAGAAGGCCGCCGCCAAGGCGGTCCGCAACGCCGTCCACCCGGGCGACTCCAGCGGCCTGCAGTCCGCGATCGCGTCGGTGGAGCCCGGCACGGGCAAGATCCTGGCGATGGCGCAGAACATCCCCTACACCCCCGCGGCCGGCAAGAAGGGGACCACGCGGGTGAACTACGCGGCGGACCCCCTGCACGGCGCGTCCGGCGGTTTCCAGGTCGGCTCGAACTTCAAGCCGTTCGTGCTGGCGGAGTGGCTCAAGGAGGGCCACACCCTGTCGGAGCGCGTCAACGCCAACGAGGTCAGCCGCGTGGTGGGCAACTTCCAGACCAAGCCCTGCGTCGGCTGGCTCGGCCCGGAGCCGTGGATGCCCGGTAACTCCGAGGGCGGCGGCCGCGGGTACATCAGTGCCATGCAGGCCACCTACGAGTCCGTGAACACGGCCTACGCGTCGATGGGCTACGAGCTCAACCTGTGCGACCTGCGCAACACCGCCTGGGACATGGGCTTCCGCCCCACCCGGGCGACCGGCGGCGAGAAGGGCGCGCGCGTGGTGACCGCCCCGGAGCGCGAGGACATCGACGTCCGGGCCCCGATGATCATCGGCACCCAGGAGTCGACACCGCTGCACCAGGCCGCGGCCTACGCGACGCTGGCCTCGGGCGGTACCTACTGCTCGCCGATCGCCATCACGAGCATCACGGGCCCCGGCGGCAAGGACTACGACGTCCCGGACGCGAAGTGCGACAAGGACGCCCTGCCGGCCAACGTCGCGAACACCGTGGTGTACGCGATGGAGAAGGTCTTCACGGACGGCACGGCGCGGCGCCTCGGCGGTCTGGCGGACGGTCGACCGGTGGCGGGCAAGACCGGCACGTCGCAGCTGTCCGCACAGACCTGGTTCACGGGGTTCACGCCCAACCTGTCCACCTCCGTGTGGGTGGGCAACGCCGACAAGCCCAACGAGGACCACACGGAGGGCAACGTCGTCAACGGCCAGTTCTACGAGGTGCTGTACGGCTCCACGATCGCCGCGCCGGCGTGGAAGGAGTACATGGACAAGGCGATCGACGACGTCCCGGTCGAGGACTTCGGCGCGCCGGACCAGAGCCTCATCGGCGCCTCGGCCCCGCCCCCGTCGTCGGACGACGGCGGCGACAACGGCGGCGACGAGGACAAGAGCGGCGACGAGGGCGACGACAACGGCGGCGACGAGGACAACGGCGGCGACGAGGGCAACGGCGGCGACGACAAGGGCAACGGCAAGGGCAACAACGGCCGGGCCGACGCTGAGGCCGCGTGGAACGCCATCACCGAGGGTGACTGGGACTCGCTCGGCGACTCGTGGGGCGACAACTGACCGCCGGCTGGCGGGTGGCCGGCGGCCTCGTCGCCGCTGGTGTCGCGGGGCTCGCGTACGCCCACCTGGAGACCAAGCTCTTCACCGTGCGGCGCGCCACGGTGCCGGTGCTGCCCGCGGGGCAGCCGGACCTGCGCGTCCTGCACGTGTCGGACCTGCACCTCACGCCCTCGCAGGGCCGAAAGGTCGCGTGGGTGCGGTCGCTCGCCGCGCTCGAGCCGCACCTGGTGGTGAACACCGGCGACAACCTGGCGCACCGCGAATCGCTCGGGCCGCTGCTGGACGCGCTCGCACCGCTGCTCACGACCGCCCCCGGGGCCTTCGTCATGGGCTCGAACGACTACTACGCGCCCGTGCCGAAGAACCCGGCGCGCTACCTGAAGCGGGACACCCGCGTGAGGCACACGCGCCCGGCCGAGCTGCCCTCGCAGGACCTCGCCGACGCGATGACCGCCGCCGGGTGGAAGGACCTCACCAACCGGCGCGACGCCGTCGAGGCGGACGGCCGGCTGCTGTCGCTGGTGGGGGTCGACGACCCGCACCTCGACCGCGACGAGTTCCCGGCGCCGTCGACCGACGACGCCCTGCTGCGCCTCGGCGTCACGCACGCCCCCTACCGCCGCGTGCTCGACCGGATGCACGCGGACGGCGCGGACGTCGTCCTGGCCGGTCACACGCACGGCGGCCAGCTGCGGCTACCGGGCTACGGGGCCCTCGTCACCAACTGCGACATCGACCGGCGGCGGGCCAGCGGCCTGCACGGCTGGCCCGGGCCGCGGCCCGACGAGACGGGCGGGCGGGGCTCCACGTGGCTGCACGTCTCCGCCGGCGCGGGCACCTCGCCGTACGCCCCCGTGCGGTTCGCGTGCCGCCCGGAGGCGACGTTGCTCACGTTCACCGCCCGGTAGCCGGATCTCGTTTTCGTCCAGGCCGGATCGTCGGCTATTCTAGGCAGGCTTCCACAGGAGAACGGCGTTCTCCGTGCGTGGGGCAAGTCCTTCGGGGTGTGGCGCAGCTTGGTAGCGCGCTTCGTTCGGGACGAAGAGGTCGCAGGTTCAAATCCTGTCACCCCGACCAGCCGAAAGGCCCTCTGACCAGCGGAAACGCTGAGACCAGGGGGCCTTTCGCTTTGCCCGGAAGGGCTGTCCGAAGTCGCTGAGTGCCAAAGTGAGTGCCTACGCCGCGCCACGTCCACCCGCTTCGTCGTCCTTGGCCGGCGATTCCTCGACCCCCATCACCGAGAACAAGTCGTCCATCGCACGGGCCCCGGTCTGGAGCACCGGTCGCAGCTCGTGCCGGTAGACAGCTTCCGTTACCGCGGTTCCCGAGTGGCCGACGAGCCGGGAGATCTCCTCGAGCGGGACGCCGTGCTCGCTCATGAGAGAGACGAAGGAGTGCCGCAGGTCCCGCGGGGTCCACTCCGAAGGCTCGAGCCCGGGTACCCGTCGCAGCGCGTCGCGGAAATGCCGTCGCACGTTCGAGGCGTCGAGTGGTGTTCCGACCTGCGAGGCGAAGACGAGTCCGTGCTCCTGCCAGCGCTCGCCAGCTGCCCTCCGCGCCTCCGCCTGGGTGTGCTGCTGAGCGCGCAGGGCACGCACCGCGATCGTCGGCAGCGCAAGCGTCCTTCGCGACTTCCGGGTCTTCGTGTCGCCGCCGACTCGGACCGAACGCCACACGTTCACCGACGGCGGCGCGGGCGGGTCACCGTCGGGTCGCCCCTCGAGGTCGACGTGCCGCCACTCCAGAGCGCGCACCTCTTCCGTCCGCAGCCCCGTCGTCAGCGACAGCACGATGTAAGCGTGCATCGGATGTCCCACCGAGCGTCCGAGCACGTCGTCCGCCTGCCGCAGCGTCAAGGATCGTGAGTCGCGGCCAGCCCGTCCGCGCGGGATCTGCGCGAGCTCGACGACGTTGCGCTCCACCATCCCCTGGATCATTGCGCGGCGTACCGCACGGTTGAGCACCGAACGCGTCTCGCGGAGCGTCCGGGTCGACTGTGTTTGCCCGAGGGTGATGAGCCACCGCTCGACCTCGTCGGCACGCAGGTCCTTGAGCTTCCTCGCACCGAGATGCTCGATGACGTGCCGTGCGAGGTAGCCGTGCTTCTCGGTCGTCCGCTCGCCGGCCTTGCCCTGTCCGAGCTCGAGCCAGTCCTCGACGGCCCGCTTCACGGTGTACCGATCAGCTCCGACCCGGATCCCAGCCTCGTGCTCCTTGACCTTCTCCCGCAGGGCTCGGAGAGCCGCCGACTCCGTCTTGCCGGAACCGCGACGCACAATCCGCTTCCCCCGCGCGTCGTAGCCGACCACCTTCGCCGCGAGGTAGCGCTGGCGACGCTCGTCCCAGTAGACGCTCCCCTCCCCGTGTGGGGCGCGCTGTCGCTCGTTCATGCCGTCACCGCCAGACGCGTGCGGATGTACTCGTGGATCGCCACGGCCGGGATTAGCCGGCGGCGGCCGACCTTCATGGACCGTAGCTGTCCCGAGCGGAGCAGCTCATAGGTGGTGTCTCGCGAGATGCGCAGTACCTCGGCCGCTTCTTCCACGCTGTAGACGAGCGGCGGCTCGTCCGCCGCCACGAAGTCGTGGTTGTCCTTGCTGGTCATGGTGGATGTCCCCTCGTAGTCGTCACTGTCCCGTCAGGCTCGATGGATGCGCGCGTGGCGCCGGTCGGCACGCCACTTCTCGTACTCGCGGGCACGAGACGCCGCGGCGTCGGCGAGGGCCTTGTCCCCCGCACGAGGCCAGCCCGACCCCTCGAATGCCCAGTTGGCGATTACGAGGGTTGTCTCCTCCTCGTCCGCCATGAGCCGATCCTCGAGCTCTCGGACGTCAAGCACCTCGTCGCGATGACGTGAGTCGGCTGCGTAGCGTTGGAAGCGTCGGCGGGCGCGACGCAGGGCCCCCAGGGTGACCGAGTAGCGGCGCGACTTGCTCGAGAAGTGGCCGCGGAACCCGAGCATCAGAGCCCATCGACCGAGCAGGGCGTATGTGTTCTGGCAGCACTCGCCGCAGAGGCGTGCGCGGCGGTCGTTGACGCGCTCGTCGCACCCGAAGGGACACCCGGCGAGGGCGCGGGTCGCCAGGGCTCGGCAGGAGTCGATGATCCTCTCGAGGTGCGGAGCAGGGCGCCTGGGGTCGACGCCGGCCGACTTGGTCGAGTACTTCGCGAGGTACGCGGCAACCTGCTCAGCGGTGATCTGGTCGCCGGCCGCCGCGCCATCACGGACGACTCGCACGTCGGTCTGGCTGCCAAACCGGAGGATGCGTTCGACGTCGCCGTCATCGACGGGCATGGCCGCGTACTGGACCGCAGTGACAGCGTCGCGAACTCCTCGCTCCAGCGCTGACGCCGTGATCGGCGCTGGCGACCCCGGACCATCGGGTCCGTCGATCCGGACGAGCCCATGGAAGTGGACCAGCCCGCGCGCCTGAAACTCAGCGACCTTGGCGTACTCGAGGCGCGCATGGTGCTTGAGATCGCGTTCCGTGACGCCGAGCTCAGCGGCAAGCTGCCGTCGCAGGGCGATCGTGAACCGGCGCCACAGCTCGGGCGCGTGCCACTGCCAGACCACGGCCGACTCGACGTCGTAGCAGTCCGGGCACAGCGGGGCGCCGACGTCAGGGTCGTCGATGTCGTGGTGCGCCCAGCACGTCAGGCGCCGGCCGTGCGGGCAGACGCCGGTGCGCGATCGCGGATGGCAGGGCTGTTTCCCGTCGCGGGCACTGTGCACGGCCCCGAAGGAGGGCGCAGTGAGCGTGACGAACAGCAGCGGGTTCGTCTGGACCGTGGCCGGGACGCCCTTGCCCCCGTGCAGGCCGGTGGAGACCAACTCGAAGGTGTCGCGCGCATAGATGCGCGAGCACGAGGGGCAGACCTCCTCGCGCCGGTTGCCGCAGGGCTTGAACAGCCTCCCCATCGGTTCGTCGACCGAGCGAAAGGTCGTGATCTCGCCGGTGCGCGTGTCGACGGTCTCCGAGCTGCCGACGAGACGGACCGGGTGGGCGCAGTTGCCGACCTTGGCGAGCGTCGCAGCGAGGGCCGGCATCGTGCCGTCGGCGAGGCGTCCCACGATGGACTCCGCCTCGGACGCGACGAGGTCGCCCAGCTCGAGGGGAGCGTCGGGCCCGAAGCCCGGGAACCCATCGCGCGTCGCCGTCGTCATCACGCCGCCTCAGGATCCTCAGGCTCACGCGGAGCGCGAGGCGAGCGCTGGCGGTCGGGAGGCGGGGCGACGATCGAGACGAGCTCGCCCACCTGCTCGTCAACGTCAGTCTCAGGCTCATCTGGTTCCTCGTCCGCACCGGGATCGACCGGCGCCGGGTAGGTGCCCGCGACCAGCCGGAGGACGTCGTCGGGCCAGTAGTCGGCCCGCACCCGCTCGACCTCGCCGTCGTTGCGCACGACGTACCCGACCCCGGGCATGGTCCGGTCAATGCGGTGCGCCGGGGCGAGGTCGCCGTACCCGTCGCCGAGGACCATGCGGGTCTCCGACGTCGAGGCGAGCCTCAGAGCGATGGTCTGGGTGAACAGCTCGCGCATGCCCACGGTCTCCTTGCGCGGGTCCTGCACGAAGGCCACCACCATCACGCCGAGTGCGCGGCCCTGAGTCAGGATCCGCTTGAGCAGCGTGGTCGCCTCGTTGACGACGTCGCGCGACGCGTAGCCCGTCAGCACGGCGAGCTCGTCGATCAGCAGCACGTGCGCCGGGTCTCCCTCGGAAGGTTCGAACTGCCGAGTCCTGCCCCGCATGGCAGCCTGCCGCTCGCCGATGACCCTGTGCAGAGAGTTGAGCAGCTCGAGCGCCGCCCGTTCGTCCATTGCGACCGACGAGAACATCCTTGCGCCCACAGCTACCTCGACGCCGCCCTTGAGGTCGATCCCCCACAGCCGCACGAGTCCGGCGCTGGCCGCCGGGGAGAGGTTGCCCGCGATGCCCCAGAAGATCGACCCCTTGCCAGCACCCGATCGTCCGACGACGAGGGTGTGACGGCCGGCGAGCTCGAGCCGCCATGGCGAGCCGTCCGAGCGCCGGCCGAGGGTGACGGCCTCGGTCTCGATCTCGTCCGGGAAGGGAGGCGTAGACGGCTCGTGCAGGAGCTCGCGCATCGTCAGCACGATCTCAACCACACCCGGACCGATGCGTCGCGAGTCGACCGACTCCGCGTCGAAGGCGGTAGCAATGGCCTCGGCAGCATCAACCAGGTCATCGACGGTCTGCCCGACGACGGCACGGACGCGGAGCGTGAGCGTGTTCCCGCTCGTACGGACCTTGAGCAGCTGAGGGAATCGTTGCCTCTTGTCGTTCTCCCACGGCCACGCGAGCCCGCACCGCTCGGCAACCCGACCCCACTCCTTGCGTACCCGACGTCGCCAGGCTCGACGACGCAACGGACCGCCGAGTGCCGCCTCGTACGTGAGCGGGCTGACGGCTTCCCAGATCGCCCGGACCGTGTTCCATACCGGCACGAGTAGCAAGACGGCGATCCCCGCCGCTTCGTGGTCGGTGATCAGCAAGACGTCGCCGACCACGAAGCTGACGAGAATAATTCGCCACGACTGGGCGGTCCACGCCACGGAGTTCCAGAACGCGCGCCCTGCCCGCCCGAGCAACGAGCCGATCAAAGCGAGCCCGGACATCACGCCGCACCGTTTCCAGATGGGGCAGCCACAGAGGCGCCATCCTCACGCCGAGGGAACGCCCGCAGGGGCCGGACCGGCTCCACGTCGCAGAACACCTGGAACTGTGCCTCAGGCCATGTCCCGCCTTTCCACACCGCGAACGGGTGAACGGACTGAGACGTCGCGACCTCGAGCACCTGGTCCAGCCCGAGGCGCCATGCGAGGTACTCCGCGGCGGTCTGGGAGGCCACGTGCACCGACACTCCCCCGTTGCCCACCTCGACGGTGACGACCCGGCCGTTGACCATGGCGATGATGTCCGCCGCCATGGCCAACAGCTCCGGGACGGTCGGCCCGATCTCCCCCGAGGTGTCGAGGGTCTGCCCGACGTCGAAGTCCGACATCACGCCGCCGCCTTCTGCTCACCTGACTTGGCCTGCTCCTGTCCCGCCGTCGCGAAGCCCTTCGCTCGGAACGACCACGCGATGCGGGGCCGGGTGCCCGAGTCGTCGACGTAGGGCAGCGCCGTCAGCCCGGCGAACTTCACGGGGGTCCACGGCATCGGAGAGGTGTTCTTCGGCGGCACCGGCTGGACCTCGGCAGCGAACTTCACCGTGACGCCGAGCTCGCGACGGTTGGCCTCTTCGTCACCGTCGATCACCGTGCACTGCCACAGCGGGAGGCCGGTCTCCTTGTCGCGCTGCTGGGGCCGCGAGCCGTCCGGGCGCTTCTCGGCCTGGAAGTCGGCGACGGGCTCCACGATGCCCCGCAGGTAGGCGCCCTGGGGAAACACTGCCTCGTGGGCGATCTCGAACCGCTTGGCGATGGCCATGATGTCGTCTCCTCGTCGATCTCGTGTTCATTCCAGTTCGGGCTGGATGCCCACTCACCACGAGACCGTCAGCGACAAGGACGTCGTCACCACCTAGCGGGACGTCTTGGGACGTCCTACGATGACAAAGACGTCCCGCAACGCCCCATCCAGTGCTCATCATCGTCACGCTTGGAGCCGCCATGACGAACGAACGACTGCGCGCAGCGATCACCGACGCCGGATTCTCGCTCCAGGAGTTCAGCGACCAGCTCGGCGTCGATCCCAAGACCGTCGAGCGCTGGATCACCAAGGACCGGATGCCCTACCTGTCCCACCGCATGAACGCCGCAGGCATCTTGGGCAGGACCGCTGGCTACCTCTGGCCGTCGACCGAGGCCGACCCTCGCACGAAGTCAGCCACCCGCGCCGAGCTCGTCGACCTCTACCCCAGCCGTGGCGCGCTTCCCATCTCCATGTGGGAAGACCTCATCGACGGCGCCACCGAGTCGATCGACCTTCTCGCTTTCGCCGGCTCGTTCCTGCACGACGGGATTCCTGAGTTCGGCGAGCGGATCAGGGCACGTGCGGCGGCAGGCGTGCGAATTCGCCTGCTGTTCGGAGACCCAGAGAGCGCAGCTGTCACGCTACGCGGCGAGGAGGAGGGCATCGGCGACCTCATGGCTGCCCGATGCCGGCTGACGTGGAACTACCTCGCACCCTTGCTCGACGGCATCGCGGGCATTCAGGCACGCAAGCACGGCAGCACGGTCTACGCCTCGCTCTTCCGCTTCGACAACACTCTGCTAGTCAACCCACACGCCCTGGGCGCGCCGGCCGGGCACTCCCCGATCCTCCATCTGCATCGCATCGCTGGTGGCAAGCTCTTCGATCACTACATGGAGTCCTTCGATCGGACCTGGCAGTTCGCCAATCGATCGCTACGACTCGACTAGCCCAGACGTCTGGATCGCCTCGCGCAAAACTCGACCCAGCGCTACCAGGGCCGACCCGTCCCATCGGCAGCGGCAGAGCGCCTGTCCATCAACCACTACCCGTGCGCGTCGCCCGCCGCTGTCGTTCAGCCTCTCGCTCAGGCGCCCTAGGAACAAAGTCCGGAAGCCAACACCGCCCTCGAGGCCGCCGGCAAGAACATCAGCGCTCCGGCGCCACGCTAGGCAACCCAATGAGCGCGAGCACCGAGTAACCTTCCCCTCGTGGGATCTCATTGGCTACTGACCGCGGGGCGGCGCGAACTCCTCTGGGGGAAGAACTTCCTGCCCGACCCGCTGATGCTTGTCTTCGATGACGACGACCGACGGATTGACCGAACGCGCTATGCCGCGCTGCAAGCCCGTTGGTCCACAGACGACGGCGCCGAAACATCTAACGAGGAATTGCATCACCTATACACCTACCAAGCCAAAGCCGAAGACCTCGTAGCCCGCCTGACCCTCCAAGGCTTCGGACCTACTGCAGTAGTCGAGCATGCCGAGAG
The DNA here is from genome assembly GCA_023241745.1 of Isoptericola peretonis. GTDB lineage: Bacteria > Actinomycetota > Actinomycetes > Actinomycetales > Cellulomonadaceae > Isoptericola > Isoptericola peretonis. Next base: position 155,812 of record JALQCY010000005.1, read on the forward strand.
ATATCTGGACGATGAGATGGGCTCCGAAGACTCGTTCCTTTGGGGTGACATCGACAAGGAATACCGGACGGGCAAACGCTTGTTGCAAGCTATGTTGACCTGGGAGTCCCGGAACGGACGAATCATGGCCCGTGGGGAGTCTCGACATGATCGATCGATGTCCTGGGCCTGGGATGAGTTGCTCGAAGCTTTTGACGACCCTCGCTTCAAACTTGCACTCGGCCTCACTCGCACCCGGCGCTCTACTACGGTCACGCTCGATCTCACGGATCTCCTTCTCGGAGGCTGGCTTGAAGAGAACGAAATCCCGCACCGAACTGCGCGCACACGAGTCGCAAACGACGTGACCGCGAATGGGCGCGTGATCGTAATCACCGAGGGCCGCACAGACGCAGAGTTTCTCACCCGAGCCCTCGCTCTTGCCCGACCCGAGCTCACAGACGCCTTCTCTTTCTTGGACTTCGAAGGAACGTCTGCACCCGGAGGTACCGATCGCGTGGTGAGCCTCACTCGCGGCATGGCGGCGGCGAAGGTAATGAATCGAGTCGTCGCCGTACTTGATAACGACACGGCAGGCAAAGCTGCATTTGAACAGCTCAAGCGCAGTAATCTTGCAGTCACGATAACAGCCACCCGACTGCCCGACGTCGAACTTGGATCAAGCTATCCCACCCTTGGCCCGAACGGCATGTCCCATGTGAACATCAATGGTCGAGCGATCACAATTGAAATGATGTTTGGTCAAACCGTGCTGCAGGATTCTGCGAATCTTACGCTATCACCGGTCCGGTGGACCGGCTACAACAGCGCTGTGGGCGAGTATCAGGGAGAGGTTGAGGCCAAGAAGCTGATCCAAGCTCGCATACGAACTGCCCTATCAGCGCCCTCAATCGACCATCTTGACGAAGAGGCTGCCGAGGGTTGTCGCCGGCTGGCCAGCATGCTGATTGATGCGACAGCTGAGGCCACGCCTGCACTATCGTCCGATTTCTCTCCATTACTCTGGATCCGCGAGCGCGAGAGTGATGCAAACGTCTCGATCGACAACTAGTTGCCGTCACGCGGGAGCCAACCTAGCGGTGGTCACATCGGAACGAATCGGAGACGTCAGTGATCAGTGATTCCGTGCCATGGAAGGAAAGTCTTCTGGCTACGGCCGCTCGAATTGAGCGGAAGGTCGTCCAGAAGCGCTGGACAGAACGCTCGATGTTTCTGTTCGAGCGTGACGTAATGACGGCGGCATACTCGGTTCGTAAGCTAATTGAGTCTCACAAAGTGTCCGACACCCTCGCAAGAAAGTCGTGGCCGCTAATCAAGTTCGCACGGATTGGCCCCGTGCCGGATGTGTACAACTTCTACGCGCCGGAAGAACTGTTCGATCTATCGTCGTCAACGCGATTCAGCTTATCGACCCTGGAGATCACCAACCAGATAGTCCACAGTTTTCTATTCTTCCCGGTCTGGCAGTGGCATGAAGAGACCGGTAGGCGCGGAAACCTGATTTCACTATCCTTCGTTTCTGATCGGCGTCGTCGCGACCATCTTCTTTCCATAGACATTGGCAAAATCATCGAATTGCTCAACGAGGTTGGAGATGAGGACGTCATTAGCGTGACAATGAGGCCCGATGAGAACGGAGAGCGATACTTCAGCGAAGTCGTTGGTGTAGGGCGCGGCGATCCGAGACATTGGGCGTCAGGATGCGCCAATGAGTCCGAAACTTGAGCAGGTCGAAGGTTGTCGTCGGCGGGAATGAATGATTCAGTTCGCAGGGGAGGAACGTCGCGGACGGCACGAACCTTCGCGATCCCTCGCTGAGCAGGTCAGCGAGCCGCGTAGTCTCGTTGGTATGGCTCGAACCGACTTCATCGACGACCCCAGCGCCCCGGCGATCAACTCGGTCGTCCCCTCCGTTGTCGCGATCGTCCAGGACGACCGGGGCCGCGTGCTCATGATCCACAAGACCGACAACGACAAGTGGGCGTTGCCGGGCGGTGGCCACGAGCCTGGCGAGAGCATCGCCGACACCGTGGTCCGCGAGGTCCGGGAAGAGACGGGCTACGAGGTCGAGGTCGAAACGATCACCGGCACGTACACCAACCCGAATCACGTCATCCAGTACGACGACGGGGAGGTGCGCCAGCAGTTCTCGATCGCCTTCCGCGCACAGCTGGTCGGCGGCGTGAAGCAGACCAGTTCCGAGAGCGACGAGGTGGAGTGGCTCACGCCCGAACAGATCGAGGGCCTAGACCTCCACCCGTCGATGCGGCTACGCCTCGAGCATGCGCTCAGCGACTCCGACCGGCCATTCATCGGGTAGCCCGAGTCGCTCGCGCGCGCGTCGGGCGGACGCAATGAGCGCGGCCTGCGAGCGGGTGACGGCTCGATGGACAGGACTGAACGTGGGGTACCTGCTCAGGATCTCCGCGACCCTGGTCTCCGGGTCGGTCGTCGTCCCGTCCGGCGCCGTCACGAGGTCTAGGAGGGTGAGCACGTCAAGCTCGTCCGGTTCGGGTGCCGGCAATCTAGCCAGATGCTCGCTCAGTCCCCGCTCATCCGCTTCGAAGTCGGCGCCCGTGTGATGGGCAACGAGCGCCACGATCTCCGTTGGGACACCCTCGTCCATGAGGAACGACGCTCCATCGAGCGGGTGGAAACCCCTCGTCGAGAGCTCCTCGGCGTAGCCCAGGTCGTGCAGCCAAGCAGCCGCTACGACGTCTGACGACACCCTGTGAGCTAAGGCGAGATCCTCAGCCAGTCGCCCTACAGCCTGGACATGGTCCCAGCGACGGCCGAGACCTGATAGGTACTCGGACGCCAGCTTCGGCGCCACCTCTGCGCTCCACATGTTCCCATCGTGCCCCTGCCCGACCACATCGCCTAGTTCGTCCCCCACGGTTCGATCTGACGACCGATCAGCGCCGGTGGGTGCCAGAGCGCGGCGCAGATCGCCCGCTGATGGTCAGGCTGCGGGCCAACCGACGTCGCCTCCTGATAGCGGAAGCAACCAACGCAAAGATGGCGAGGAGCAGCACCACGAGGACGCCAACACCGACGACGTCCGCCTGGTCGAGGCGACCGACCACCGGCAGATCAGCGATCTCACCTGACTGGATCTCACCCCAGACCTGCTCGATCCACGGGCGAAGCTTCGCGGTCCACAGCTGCTTGATCGCCACGAGGCCGACGAGGGCGAGGACCCAGTAGAAGACCTGCTGGACCTCGCCATCGCCCTCACGGTCGTTGCTCACGGCTCCCCCCTCAGACGTAGGCGAACAGGCGGTGCAGCGGGATCGTCCGGACCTTGTCCTGCAGTTCCGGGTAGTAGCCAACCTGGTGGAGCCACCAGTGGGACTGCGGAACAGCTCGGACACAGAAGTCGCCGTCGACGTCGATCGGCTCGGAGACGCCGACGAACCAGAACCACTCCCCCTCGGCGTTGCGGGATCGGAGCGTTCGGCCCGTGAGGGCGCCGGCCCCCCGAGCACGGATCGGGTTCAACACGGGCGGTTGCCCCAAGTCCGGGCGCACGCGGTCCAACCACGACGTCGATGCCTCGACCGCGGGCTCGCCAGCCGCCGCGGATGTGTGCGCACCTGCTGGCACCGCGTCCCGGTAGATCCACGCGTGATCGACCGGCCACCACTGCATGACCGGGTTCCGATTCGGAGCGACCCGCCAGGTCCAGTAGTGGATCGGCGCGCACACGGCCAGCGCCTCGTGCAGCTCGCCGTCGGCCGGGAACTCGATCCGCGACCGCTCCGCACGCAGGAGGATCTGGCCGTCGATGAAGTAGCGGTCCGGGATGCCGATCGTCAGTTCGGCTCCGACGTCGAGATCAGGAACGTAGGCAGCGGGGATCGGGTGGCGGACCGGTGGGGGCACCGTCTGCCACGCGATGTCTTCGAACGCGAAGAACTCGGCGTCCATCATGACCAGGCTCGCAGGTTGACCCCGTGCTTGCGCATGAACGGCTCCGGGTCGATGGGCTCTCCGTCGACGTGCACCTCGAAGTGATAGTGCGCGCCCGTGCCCACACCGCTGTCGCCGGACCGCGCGATGGGCTGGCCGCCCTGGACCTCCTCGCCCGGCTTTACCAACGCCTCGGACAGGTGCAGGTGGCGGGTCTTCACCCCGTCGGCGTGCGCGATGGCGACGTTCAACCCGCCCCCCGAGCTCCATCCCACCTGGTCGACGACCCCCCTCGTGGGCGATGCGATCGACGTTCCGACGGCGGCGTGGAAATCCGTGCCGGCATGCAGACGCGACTCGTGATAGATCGGGTGGAACCTCATGCCGAACGGTGACGTGACCTGCGACTGGATCGGCGCGGTCCACTCCCCTGCCTGGACGACCTTGCCCGAGGTCGCCGCGACAGGGCCCTCGGCCGAGGCGAGCTCGAACTCCGTGGAGCAGAAGCTGTCGATGTCTACGCCGCTCGCACGGTACTCGGCGGCTGTCGTCACGGCCTGCTGAGTGTGGCTCGTCTGCTTGCCGCCGCTCGAGGACGTTGAGCCGATCGATGTCGTCGAGGTCATGTCGCCAGCAAGGGCGTCGACGATCACAACGGCGCGCTCCTCGTGCTTGGCGTACGCGCTGGGAAACGCGGAGCGCTGGACGCTCTGCGCCGCGACGGTGATTGGCAGGTCGCTCCAGCCGGACACCTCGAGGAGCCCACCCGGCGAGGCCTTCCCTGTCGCATGGCCGAAGTGCGGTGACGTCGGGCCGCCGAAGAAGGCGAGGGCGGCGAACTTCGGGTCGCGGACCTGCTCAGCGGTGCCCCAGCCCTGAGACGGGCGCTGCTGGAACAAACCGAGCGAGTCCCGGTCGCCGTAGTCGACATTCTCGAGCCCGGACTCCTGGAGCGCCGTAGCGATCGCGACGATCAGGCCACGCCGTCCGACGCCGGCCACACCGCCGGCCGCGATGATCGCTTGGGCATTGGCGACCTCGGCGGCGTCGTCCGGGCCGAAGCCGGGGACGGACCCGCCGGTGGGAACAGTCGGCTTCTCCTCGACGGGCGGCGGTCGATAGGCCGCCTGGTCGACGGAGTAGCCCAGCTCGGTGCAGGCGTTCGCCGCTTCGGTGACCTGCCCGTTGCTCGACACCAGGCTCACGGCGGTCACCGCCAGGAACGTCGCGACGCCGACGACGGCGAGACCGGCCGCCACCAGCTTGCCCCAGTTGCGCGCGAGCCAGCCGAGCGCCTGGGTCTTGGCCCACAGCACGAGCGAGGCGGTGACGGCTTCCATCCGGTCCTCACCATCCTCAGCTCACGGGCTCGACACTGGAGACGAGCCAGGTCGCGCCGTCCGGTCCAGGGACGGCATGGACTCGCACCCAGTCGCCCGTCGTCGGGACGTCGAAGACTGCCTCCTCGGCGTTGATCGCGATCTGGCGGGGTTCACCGCGGACGGTGACCTCGGGCGTGCTTGCCGGGTCGGTCATGCTCAGGCCGGTGGTCCACAGGTCTGACGTGACCAGCGGCCGGACGTTGCCGGCCCAGGCCTCGGGGTCGAGGTCGGGGCGCGCCCAGGCCGCGACGAAGGCAGCGGCAGCATCAGCGGCGGCGGCACCGGGGTTGTCGGCCGCGGGGTCGACGCTCAGGTCGTCGGTCGCGTCAGCAGAGGCGGCCTCGCCTGCCGTCGTGCTAGGGCTCGAAGTTTCGCCGGACGACGTCGACGAGGGTGAGCCCGGGACAGCCTCGGGCGTGGCCGACACAACGACGGCGGCGGCCGGCGCGGCGCCTTCGTCGTTCACCTCGCCGACCAGAAACACCGCCACTAGGACGCCGACGACGACGGCGATAAACCGCAAGGGCGAATAGAGCGGCCAGCGGACGATCGGGGCGAGCACTTCCCACATCAGCGGTACTCCCCCGGGTCGTCGCCGTGCGCGTCGGCCGTGGTCGGCGGACGCCAGATCTCGAAGACGGAGTTGCCTTCCGAGTCGTAGGTCGTGCTCGCCTCCACGACGCCGGTGGGCAGGTCGCTCGTACCGATGACCTCGCCGCGCGGGGCGTTCTTGTCAGCGGGCCGCGACAGGTCCACATCGGCATCTTCCGGGCGGGTCGCGGAGGACTTTCGCACCTCGATGACCGGGTTCTCGCTGCCGGGCCCGACGATCGACGTCCCCGCCGCCATGGTCGGAGTGTCGATGTCGGCGGACACGGGCGTGAACGTGTCGCGAGAACTCGAGGACGAGGAGTTCGCCGCGGCCCCGGCAACGGCACCAGCGCTAGCACCAACCGCCAGTTCCCCGCGGGTGCGACGCGACAGCGTTCGACGCCCGGCCGGCCGGACAGCGGGGATCTCGTTCGTGCGGTCGCGGTTCCGAGCGCGGCTCGACCCGCCCGGCATCTCCGTCAACTCGCGCGCCTCAGCGGTCTGGCGGCTGGAGGACAACTCGCGCGGTGGCACGCTCCCGGCGGGGAGCGTTCTCGTGTTCCCCGCTGCCACCGGAGCACTCTTGGCGTAGGCGTGTCGGTAGACGCTGGGCTCCCGGCTCTTCCCGTCGGTCGAGTCTTCGTCGCCCTTCTTCGAGTCCTCGACGCCGCCCCGGACTGCCTGGCGCGTGACGAACGCGTTGAGGAACGTCCCCATCCCCGACCGGGCCATGCGTCGCGCCGCCCGCGAGCCCGGAACCGCACGCCCAGGACGCAGCAACTTGAACAACACGAACGGGATCGCGGCGACGATGACGAGCTTGAGCCCGAACGCGAGGTCGGAGTCGAGCACGGCCGTGGCGAGCAGAAGGTTCGCCAGCGCGGCGATGAAGAACGCCGGCCCCAGGATGATGAACCGTCCCACCTGCTTGAGCACGCCGATCACCCAGTCCTGGGTGACGTACAGCAGCCCGAGCACCCCGAACGCAGGCGCGAGCGGCACGAACACTCGCGTGGCTACGTAGGCGACGACGATGAACACCGCGGCGACTGCCAGGAACGGCATCATCACGGCGACCCTGAGCACAGCGGTCCCGGCTGCATCCCAGCGGCCGTTGTTCCCCGTGAGCTGCTGGTAGGCGCCGGAGTCCTCGCGCTCGACGGCGGCCGCGGTCTTGACCCACAGGTCCTTCTTGGCGTCGATGATCGCCTGGCCGGCGTCGGGGTCGTTCTTCACCGTCTCGGCCTCGCTCCAGGTCAGGTGCGAGGCACGGAACAGGTTCGGACCGTGCTCGCGAGCAACCGCGCTGTCGTTGGATCCGAGCGTGCCTTCTAGCCATGCGTCGTAGAACAAGTCGCGGTTGATCGTGTCGAACATGTCGTCCAGCGCGGCCTGGGCCTCGTTGGCACTCTCCCGGCCCTCGTTACCTGGGACCGGCGGGCCGTAGGTCTCGTTCGCGACACCCACGCCGCGCGCCGACGTCGCGATCGTCGTCTGCACTAGCTCGTCGACCGCACGGGCCGACGAGACCGGGTAGCTCATGACGTACGTCGATCCGACCAGAACCAGCAGCGCCCAGCCGACCGTCGTGACCGTGGACGAGACGTCGGCTCGCATCGCCGTGATCAAGACGCCGGCGGCGACGAGGAGCAGGATCGCCGTGACCCACGGGTCCCAGAATCCGCCCTTGACCGCCGAGGTGGCGCTCGTCAGGACGTCGTCGAGCGGGCCCAGGAAGTCGGGCGTGACGACGAGGCTGAACAGCCCGTGCGTGAACCCCGACACGGCGGCGCTGCCCGACAGGAGGAAGTTCGCCATGCCCGTCTGCGCCTTCGGAAGTACGTCCGAGCCAGGGACACAGCCGTTGTCGTAGTTGACCCAGCGATACGAGTAGCCATAGACGTCCGCCAGCTTCACGTCCTGGTTGGTGAACGGGTCGGCGTCACTGGCCGTGGCGGGCTTGTCGTAGAGCTTCCCTGGCAGGCCGGCCAACGGCGAGGCCGGCTCGGGGGCCGGGGCGCACGCCTTCGCCGCGACCCCGCCCGCGGCCGAGACCGCCATCGTCGCCCCGGGTGCGGCGGCAGCACTCAGCGCTGGCACCACGGCCAGGAGGCCAAGGGTCAGCAGGACGACGGCGGCGGCCCGGCGGATCATGCTGCGCCTGCCTCGGCGCTCTCGTGGTCGACGAGTTCGAGGGAGCGCCGCTTGGTCGGGTCCGCGGTGGTGTTCAGCGCCGCGGTGAGCCGCTCGTGATTCGAGTAGTCGACGCGGATCTTCTCGACGCCGCCCTTGCCGTCCTCCCCGCCCATGCCGTCGCGGAAGATGAACTCGCGCGGAGCGCCCGTCGTCTCCGAGCGCCGCGACCGGCGCGAGAGCTTCGCGAACTCCGCCTCGTATCCGACTCCGGTGGGCAGCCCGAGCAAGCGGCAGTTGTGCTCCTGCGCTTCCTCGTCCGTCGTCTTCCCCACGAACGCGGCGCCGACGAAATTGTTGATGTTCTGCCCGATGACGTTGGCCGCGTTCTGCGTCGAGACCAGGGCCGCGATGTCGTGCTTGCGGGTGTCGGTGGCGACCTTCTGCACCAGAGTGCGGCCCGTCGAGACAGCGGTGATCTCGTGGACCTCGTCGAGGAACATTCCCTTGCGCTCGTGGAAGTCGGCCCGGTAGACCGACCGCAGCGCTGACCACGCGGCCAGCGACATCACCGGTCGGCTCATCAGCTCGTCGTACGACCACTCGCCCTTGGGCTTGTTTTCGTCGATCTGCGCGAGGCCCTTGAGGCTGAAGAACGTCATGCGCCGGCTGCTCAGCGCCTCGCCATGGTTGCCGGCCGACGGCGAAGCGAAGAACAAGCGCGAGATCTCCCGCTCCGATGCCTCCCGCAGCCTGCGCTGGATGCGCGCCGCCAGCTCGCGGTCGGCGTGGTCGTGGTGCTGGAGCGACATGAGGACGCCGTGCGCCGTCGAGTACGGCAAGGCCTCGGCGCGGGCGACGGCGTCGCGCAGGATCGACATCGCAGCGTTGTCGTCCTGGTCCTCGGCCGGAAGGCACCACCGCAGCGTGTCCGTCACCAGGTCGCGTCGCTGGGCCTTGGCGGCGGACTTCGCCAAGGCGAGAGCCTGCTCGGGGTCCGGCTCGTCGCGGAACCACGCCTCCTGCGGTTCCGGAACGAGCGCGTAAGGATTGAGCGCCCCGGGCTCGGACTCCAGCAAGTTGATCGCGGTGGCGACCACCCGGAACTCCGGGAGCCCCGCCAGCGCGCCGAGTCGGCCCGAAGGGTCGAGGACGGTCCAGGGCACCCCTTGGGCCCCGGTCTTGTAGACGATGCCGCCCGCGAAAAAGCTCTTGCCCGCACCGAGCCCGCCGACGATCGGCACCAGGCCGGAGCCCTCGACGACCTCGGGCCCGTACCAGGGATCCCAGGTGACCGGCCGCTCCGCGAAGCCGCTGGTATAGCCGATCAGCACGCCGCGCTTGTCGCCGACCTCTGCCGTCGCGGCGGGGACGCCGGCCGCGAACTTGAGGATCGGCAGGTGCCGGGTGTGGCCGGTGTTGGCGAGCGGCTCCATCGGCACGAATTCTCGGGCGAGGCGGAACTGGTCGAGCTCGCGCTCGATCTTGATGGCCGGCTTGTAGACCTTCTGCACCACCTTGGCCCGCGCCAGCGCCTCCTCCTGGGTCGGTGCAGCCACGGCGATCCGGTACCAGCCACGGGTGCGGGTCGCGAGACCGTCGAAGCCGGAGCGCTGTTCGTCCTCGACAGCGGAGGCCCGCTCGGACTGCCGGGCGAGCTGGCGCGGAGGCTGCTTGCCGTGGTCCTCGAGGTAGTGGTCGCGCTGAGCCAGCACCCGGTCGGAGAGCTTGTTCATCTCCTTCGACGTCTCGTCCGGCGAACGCACGTCCACGCGAAAGGACCATTCGACGGGGAAGGGCAGCTTGTCGGTCTTGGCGATCCATGGCTCGTCGACCTCGGGGATGTGCAGCTCGCCCATGCGGCCGACCGTCAGGACGACGACGTACCGCGTGATCGGCTGCTCCCCCGCCGTCGAGTCGATCCGCACCGACTGCGCCAGCGGTTCGGCGCTCCAGAACGTCGAGCCCGTGAACTCGTGCAGGTCCTCCTTCGACCAGTGGGTCTCCTCGATGGTGTCCTGGTTCGGAGCCGGGCAGCCGAGCGCAAACGACCGCGCCATCAGCCAGGCCATGTCGTTCCCGACCGCAGGGATCGCGTCGACGCCGGCGCCCGCCATGATCTCGCCCACCTCGTCCACGCGGTGCTGCACCGCCTCGAGCTCGCGGCGGGCGACGTCTGGCAGGACCCGCGCGGTCAGGTCGACGGCCGAGGACCGCGACCCGAGGTCGACCCCGAAGTACACGAGCTTGTCCGACTGCATGCGCGACGCGAGCTGCTGCTGGTCGCGCACGAGGATCTCTTCGAAGCCCTCGCTCGGGTTCGGCGAGTTCTGCCATGCGGCCTGCGCCCAGGTCTGGACCGGATAGGGGCGAGTGGTGATGCGGCAGTAGGCCGTGCGCCCAACGAGCTCGGCGATCTGCGAGGCGTGCGCCTCGATCAGGGCCTCGCCGTCGGCCACGGTGCGGAAGCTCCACCGCTGCGGGTCGAGCAGGTACCAGGCGACCATGCGCTTGTCCGAGAACGTGACGTGGTCGGCCACTCGCGACAGCGCCCACTTCATGGGACTGGTCATCTTCGGGGCGTCCGGGTGACGGCCGCGACCCTTCGCGGGCTTCGTCGGCCGAGCAGTCTCGACGTGCTCCTCGACGGGGTCGTAGGAGATCGCGGCGTCGTCGTCCTCGACGTCGTCCCGCTTGCGGCCGAGGAGCGACCTCAGGTTGAGCTGCATCATTCCCCCTCGCGCACGGCGGTTCGGGTGATGGCTTGCTGATTGGCGTACGACCGCCAGCGCCGCCGTCCGATCGGCAGCGTGTGGTCAGCGCCGATGGCTGTGGTCCGACGTCGAAACGCCGCAGGGCACCGGGCTTGCTGCCCGCGCACTGGCAGGCGGGTCGCGGTGAGCTCGTGCCAAAACGTCGTCATCAGGACGCCGATCGGGCGTTCGTGCGTCGTCTTGTCGACGATCCATTGCGACAGCCGCAGAGCGATGAGAACGGTCAGCACGACCGACAGCAGCGTGAACCCGATGCCGGTCTTGATGAGGAAAGCCAGCCCGAGCAGGACCATCACCGGAGTGACCGCGATCATCCGGTAGCGCAGTCGGCCGATGTAGTACCCCGGCGGGCCGAGGTACGTCTGGTCGACGTCGTAGATCTCGTCGTCGTCCGGGAGCCGCATGATCAGGCCGTCTGGAAGAGCCCGAGAAGCCACTTCCCGACCTCATCGGACGAGCCGGTCACGACCATGGCCAGGAACGCCACCCCGACGAGGGTCACGCCAACCTTGGTCACGGCCTTGGAAATGTTGCCGGCGTTGCCGGCCCACAGGACGCCGATCGCGATGACGATCAGGATGAGTGGAACCACGTTGTCCTGGATCCACTGAGCGATGCCGCCGGTACCAAACATGATGGAGTCTCCTTCGATGCTGGATCGTGCAACGCATTACACGCTACACGCGTTGTCCGACAGTTGCTAGGGAAGCCGGTTCGGAGATTTCGTCGCGAGGGTGTTGTCAGGGAGCCAGCTCGTGGTCGATGACCACGAGGGAGTCGGCGCGCAGCCGGTCTGAGGTTGTCCCGCGGGGCTGTCGACCGCGCTTCGCACGCGCTGCGATGCGCACCCCGGCACTTCCAGTGTTAGCCGCGGGCGACGAATCGGCGGCGCGACGCGCCGGAGGACAGAGGCCCGACAGTGAACTCTTGGTTACGCGTCGTGCCGCTCGAGGTATGCGCGTGCCTGCTCCGCGTTCTCGAAGTTCGCGCGGGCGGTCCGGTCAATGTAGGCGACCATGCTCTTCGAGAGGCCGACGTCGGACGCTACGGTGCCAAGCGACGCCCCGGGCGACGCGAGCATCGCCAACACTTCGACATCGCGCGCTAGCCGAGCCATGCGCTCATGCTCGGCAGCCTCCTTCTGGCGCGCGATCGCCGCGCGAGCACGATCGCGGTGGAGGTCGTATTGGGACCGACTGCCGCTAGCCATACAGCGACACTACCGCCGAGCGTTCAACACGTTGTACAGCCGACGCCGTCGCCCGCCACAGGAAGCCTGGTAGAAGCGCATACCCCCGAGGCGCGAGCTTCCTTCCGGCGGATCCGTGGAGACCGGCGCTCCGAGTACCTGCGCAACGGCCGCAAGGACCGGCTGCCGGTGGTGGGCACCTGGCGATAGCCGGCCGTTCGGCGCCGTCTCGACGTGCAGATGCCGAGCGGCGAGTCACGCGTAGTCACGCTGCGTATCGGGGGCTCTGTGTAGACGTCGAGACTCACCCATAGCTGACGGTGATCGCCGTGTCGCGACGCGGCAAAATCCCCCGCCGGGGGTTCTGAACCACCGAGGGTATTGAGAGAGGTTTTTGACCGGCGTGTCGTCGGCGCGGCGAGGGCGCAGCGCGGGCGCGTCAGAAACGGTCGGTTTTGCACTGTCCCACAACCCTGGGGGTTGGCGACGGTGGGACGCTGGGATGGGGCTCGAGGTCGGAGGCGACCGTGATCGATATCCCGGGGTTGCCGGAGCCGGACGCAGGTCCGGTGTTCGACCTCGCGCTGCTTGTGCACGTGGCCGCGGGGCTGACGGGGGTGCTCGCGGGGTTGGTCGCGATGCTCGCCCGCAAGGGCGGTCGCTGGCACATCACGGCGGGGCGCGTCTTCCTGGGTGGGGTCGCGGCTCTCTTCGGGTCGATGGTCGTGATGGTGGTGATCCGCTGGCCCGCCACGGTGCATCTGGCCGTCCTCGGCGGGATCGCGTTGGCCGCCGTGTTGCTCGGGTGGCACAACCGGCGCCGCGGCGAGAGCGACGGCGTGCACATCGCGTGGATGGGCCTGGCGTATGTCGCGATGCTGACCGCGTTCTACGTCGACAACGGGCCACACCTACCGGTGTGGGAGCGGCTACCCGACTGGTCGTTCTGGATCCTGCCCGCGGCGATCGGCGCACCGATCACGGTCTGGGCGATCCGACGACATCGCCCTCCGCCCAGCACCGGCGCAGGGCTCTGAGCCGGCACCTTCGACCGGCGCCCGTTGAGTGCGGTCAACCTCGGATGCGCGCCTCGACGGCGAGGGCCAGCGCGTCGTCCTCGGGCACGCCGCGCAATCCCGCGATCGTGGGGTAGACGCGGCATGCCACACCAGGGCGATCCGCAGGAGCGGGGAACAAGTCCTGTCCGTCGACATGGAACGACGGCGACCCGAGGAAGCCGCGAGCCTGGGCCTGGTCGTCGTCGCGGACAACGACGGTCGCGATCGGTGCGTCGATGCCGGCCCGGTCCAGTGCCTTGCGCAGCGCGTCCCGTGCGGGCACCTCGTTGGGGCATGTGTCGACTACCAGGAGCTCAACCTTCACGGGGCCATCCTCTCTCGTTCTACGTGCCCGACCGTCAGATCGGGCGAGGCTTCCTGAGCCTATACCCCACAGGGGTATAGTCGTCGGGCCGCCCCGGCCGACCGGACGGGCAGCCGGCACATGACGACGACGTGGCCCGAGGGCCGCGAACGGGAGGACGGCGTGGCCAAGAACCAGACGACAACGTCCCAGCGGGGGGCCTTGGTGGCCCTGCTGGTGATCGCGACCGCACAGCTGATGCTGGTGCTCGACGACTCGATCGTGAACATCGCACTGCCGAGCATCCAGACCGAGCTCGACGTCGAGGCCGTCGACCTGCCGTGGGTCGTCAACGCCTACATCCTCGCGTTCGGCGCACTGCTGCTGCTCGGTGGCCGCGTCGGCGACCTGTGGGGCCGGCGCCGCACCCTGCAAGCCGGCATCGCGCTGTTCGTCCTCGCGTCCCTGGCCGGCGGCTTCGGACAGACGACGGCGATGCTCGTCGTCGCGAGGGCCGTGCAGGGCATCGGCGCCGCGATGGCCGCCCCGAACGCCCTCGCCCTGATCGCCACGACCTTCTCCGACCGCGCCACGCGCGACAAGGCACTCTCGCTCTACGGCGCGATGTCCGGGCTCGGCATCATCCTGGGCCTGCTGCTCGGCGGCGTCCTCACCGACACGCTCGGCTGGCGCTGGGTGTTCTTCATCAACGTCCCGATCGGGCTCCTGGTACTGCTCGGCAGCCGCACCCTCGTGGCCGCCGACCGCCACCGCGGCCGCCTCGGCGTCCTCGGCGCCATCCTCGGCACCGCCGGCATGATCGCCCTCGTCTACGCGATCACACGGTTCGGCGAGGACGGCCTCGCCGACCCCGTCGCCATCGCCCTCGTGGCCGCCGCCGCCGTGCTCCTGACCGCGTTCGTCCTCACCCAGGCCCGCAGCAGGAACCCACTGCTGCCGCTCAGCCTGTTCCACGACCGCAACCGCACCGGCGCCTACGTAACCATGCTGCTGCTCGCGATCGGTCCGATGGGCACCTTCTACGTCCTCACGCTGCACCTGCAGCAGGTCCAGCACTACAGCCCGCTGCAGACCGGGCTGGCCTGGCTCCCCTTCGCGCTCGGCATCGTCGTCGGCGCCGGGATCGCGCCGAAGCTGCTGCTGCGCATCGCGCCGCGGTACGTCGCCGCGGCCGGTGCCCTGCTCGGCGCCGCGGCCGCGCTCTGGTTCTCCACGATCACCGTCGACTCCGGCTACTGGCTGCACCTCGCCCCGGCGATGTTCGTCCTCGCACTCGGCTTCGGCCTCGGCGTCCTGACCCTGACCCAGGCCGCGGTCTACCGCGTCGACCCCGACAAGGCCGGCATCGCCTCCGCCCTGCTCAACTCCGCCCAGCAGATCGGCGTCGCGCTCGGTCTCGCGCTCCTCGCCGGCATCGCAGCGACCGTCACCGCACGCCCAGCCAACGCCGCGCTGGCTACCGACCAGGCACTCGTGGCCGGATACAGCACCGCCCTCACGGTCGCCTCCGGTGTGCTCCTCGCCGCCGCCGTCCTCGCCCTCGCCCTTCTCCGAGGTCAGCAGGCAACCGCAGCGGAGCAACAGTAGGGGCGCCTCTACCGGGAGGCTTCAAGACCGTCAGAACCCGATTCCGAGGCACCACAGACTCGGTCAGTTTCACTTGAAGCCTCGAACAGCTCCGCGCCTGGTCGTTCCGGCTACGTCGACACCGGGTCCCGGCCCCCACCGCGCAATACCGTCGACGCATCACCCCAGGGCCACGATCGCGGTCTACGGCTCTGATACCAAAGTCCCGGGCAACGTCGGAGTGTCAGATGGGCTGTTCGAGATTCGCTAGCCTGGACCTCGTCATGCACGCGCTTCGCACCCTCCAGTCGCTGCTCGCCGATCCTCGGCGGCGCTTGGGTGCTGCGCTCATGATCGTCATGCTCGTCCTCGGCGTGGTGACGATGCACGCGATGAGCGGCTCGTCGACCGCCCACGGCTCGCCGGTAGCGACGAAGCACGTCGACGCCGGTGCGAACGCCGACCCGGCGGACCCCGGGCACGGGCAAGCGGTGAGCGCGAGCGATCACTCGGGCGACGCGTCACAGTCGTGCGACCACAGCTGTGGCGGACACGAGTTGATGACCGCGATGTGCCTGATGGTGCTCGTCGTGCTGCTGACACTGGCGGTTCCGGTGCGCCGACTCTTTTTCGTGGTCGGTTGGACGCGTGCCGGCCCCCGCACCGCATCGCCTTCGCGCACCGTCTTCTCCAGCGCCCCGTCGCTGCATGCCCTGAGCATTTCTCGGACGTAGGTCC
The DNA here is from genome assembly GCA_023241745.1 of Isoptericola peretonis. Lineage (GTDB taxonomy): Bacteria > Actinomycetota > Actinomycetes > Actinomycetales > Cellulomonadaceae > Isoptericola > Isoptericola peretonis. The sequence goes on from JALQCY010000005.1 coordinate 171,480, forward strand.
CCTGAGCCGATGTGTCGAGCCTCGACACATCGGGCACTCGCCGATGTCGGACCACCCAGGGTCCGGCAGTGGATCTACCCAAGAAAGGCCCTACCTTGATGAAGCGCACCCTTGTGCCCGCTCTCGTGATCGTCGCCGTCGCCGTGCTCGGCGCGTGCTCGAACACGCAGCAGCCCGCGCACGACATGTCCACCATGTCGAGCCCGACAGCGGAGCAGTCGCCCGCCGAGTCGGCGCCGTTCAACGATGCGGACGTCGAGTTCGCGCAGATGATGATCCCGCACCACCAGCAGGCGGTAGAGATGTCGGACCTGATCGCCGACAAGTCGGGGGTCGACCCGCGAATCTTGGACCTCGCCGCCCAGATCAAGGACGCCCAGGCCCCGGAGATCGAGCAGCTCACCGAGTGGCTCGAGCAGTGGGGCGCACCCGTCCCCGAGTCCGGCTCGATGGACTCCATGGGTTCGATGGACCACGGGTCCACGAACGGGATGATGAGCGCCGACGACATGGAAGCCCTTGAGAACGCCAGCGGCTCCGAGGCTGGCCGGCTCTTCCTGTCGCAGATGATCTCCCACCACCAGGGCGCCGTCGCGATGGCACAGACCGAGGTGGACGCGGGCGAGAACTCGGACGCGGTCGCCATGGCAGAGCGCATTGTCGAGACCCAGCAGGCAGAGATCTCGACGATGGACGAGCTCCTGTCCGAGAAGTAGCCAGAAGGAGGTGGTGCGCCGGCCGTCATCGACGCCGGCGCACCATCTCGGTTCGCTCCTCCCATCCTCGAGCGCGCTAGGACGTGTGATGATCTCCCCTGCCCGCATACCCGCCCGCATCCCAGCGACCGTCGTGTTGCTGCTCACCCTGACCGCTTGCTCCACGCCGCCGGGCGACTCGTCCCCGGCCCAGTCGGGCGGTGCGGCGACGGCTTCCGGCTCCTCGCTGAGCCGGGCCGACTTCTCGCATCTACATGCCCTCGTCTTCGACGAGCAGGACCGTTCCCTGTACGCGGCCACCCACACGGGGGTCTGGGCGTTACCGGACCCGACCACTCCGCCCGCGAGGGACGAGGCCGCCCCGCAACGCATCGGCTCCGGCATGCAGGACACGATGGGCATGGCGCTCGCCCCGGACGGCGACCTCCTGGCATCCGGCCATCCCGGCCCTGGCGAGGCACCCGACCTCGCCACGCCGAACCTCGGGCTCATCCGCAGCACCGACGGCGCCCAGACCTGGGAGTCGGTGTCCCTGGGTGGCGAGGTCGACTTCCATGCCCTCGCCGCAACCGACGACTCAGGGGCGGAACGCATCGCCGGCCTGGATTCGGCCAGCTCCACCATGTTCCTGAGCAACGACGCCGGCCAGACCTGGGATCGCGGCGCGACGATCCCGGCCCACGACCTGGCGTTCCTCGCCGATGATCCGGACCAGATTCTCGCGACGACACCCGATGGTGTGCAGATCAGCCAGGACGGGGGCCGGTCCTTCTCCAAGCTCGCGGATGCTCCGCTACTGGTCTTCGTGGACACCCAAGCGAGCGGGGACATCGTCGGGATCGACACCAACGGCCTCGTTTGGACGGCGACACCGTCCGCCACCGGCTGGCGGTCGCACGGCACCGCCGCAGGCGGAGCGGTCGAGGCCATGACGACCGCGCCCAGCCCTGATGCCACAACGAATCTGGTGGTCGCCACCGAGGAGCGCATCATGTCCAGCCCGGATCTTGGTGCCACATGGGTGTCGCTGGTGGAGATCTCATGAGGCCGCGGACGAGCGCGCCGACGCCGGCCTCCGACGCTTGCCTTCGGCACTGTTATCAATCCGTGACATTGGGGGCGACGCGGGGTATGTTCTCCCCACCTCGCAGCCCTGCGAGGCGCCCGAGCGGACGCCGAGCCCTGTCACCGCTTCGGGCAACACGCACACGTCATGACAGGGACGGGGGACCCACTCACGGGCGCTGCGGCGTCCTCGGGGTGAAGCCGGACGGGATCTTCCCGTCGGCCGGGTCAGTCTCCGACCCGAACCCGACAGCTAACCTCGCAGGCGTCAGGAGATGACCATGGCTTCACCGATTCCTCGCGGGCGCCATCGCGCCACCCGCGCCCCGATCACCCCACTGACTTCGCTGACGCGGGCTGCCGGCACGAGCGTGAGCACCGTCGCACGCCGCGGGGCGCTGGCCCTGGCCGGCTCGGGAGTGCTCGTCTCGACACTCGGCGCTCCCGCTGGAGCCGAGACTGCCACCGACCACGGCAAGGCACTGAGCGCCGCCGGGCTGGATGCCATCACTGCCCAGGCCCGCCAGGCACTGACGGCGGCGCCTGCCGTCGCGGTGCCTGCTGACGCCGTCCTGACGGTGGAGAAGACAGCGGGCGGCACGATCACCCCCGCACCCGAACCGGAACCCGAACCCGCACCGGAGCCGGAGCCGGAGGTTGCTCCGGGCCCGGAAACTGACGCTAACGGCCAGTCCGCTGAGCGTTCCGCGGCGGCCCCCGGACCGGCCGAGGCAGGGTCCTCGCAGGAAGCGGCCCCCGACATCCCGGACGCGGCCAACGGTTCAGCGATCGTGGAGATCGCGAGGCAGTACCTCGGGGTTCCCTACCAGTGGGGCGGGTCGACCCCGTCCGGCTTCGACTGTTCCGGGTTCACGTCGTACGTGTATGCCGAGGCGGGCATCTCCATCCCGCGGACCTCCTCGGGCCAGCGCGACGCTGGCACGGTCGTCTCGCGCGAGGAAGCGCAGCCAGGTGACCTGATCTGGAGCCCCGGCCACATCGCCATCTACGCCGGCGGTGACATGCAGGTCGAGGCTCCGGTCCCCGGAAAGACGGTCCGGTACCGGTCGATCTGGCAGGACAACCCGACCTTCTTGCGGATGAGTTGACGGTCGCTCGGCCCTGCGCGAGCTCGCGCCGCGCGGGGTCGAGCGCGCGTGGCAGACCGACGTCTGCCCGCATGCAGCCACGCGACCGCTCTGCCGCAAGGGACCCCAGATGAAGCACGCCCACACCCAGAACCCGTCTGCCGATTCCTCCGGCAGGCCCTCCAGCCGCAGCGAACGCCACTCCAAGGGACGACACGCCAGCCTCCCGCCGTCCGCCACACGCTCAGCCCGCCGGCGAACCCTGCGCCCAGCCCGCCGCCTGCCCCTCGGCCCCGGCATCGGACTTGCGATCGCCGTGACGGCCACGACCTCGTTCACCGTGGCAACCGCCGACAACGACAGCAGCCGCCGGGCCTCCGCCATCGAACGCACGACGACACAAGAGACCACCTCCGACCCGGCGGCCCGCACTGAAGTCCCCGCCGCGCCGCCGATCGTGGTCGACCGGTCGGCGAAGATCTCGCGCGCCGAGGAACGCGTCGATCGCGTGAAGATCACTCCGGCACCCGCTCCGGAGCCGAAGGCGAAACCCGAGCCCGCACCGGAGCCGGAACCCGAACCGGCCCTCGACGGTTGCAGCGGCGAGGCCACCGGGACCGGGTCGAACGGCCAGGTGCCCTCGAGCGAGCTGTGCGACCTCTGGGACGGACAGACGCACGTGCGCTCCGACGCAGCCGTAGCACTGGCCGAGGTGAACGAGGCCTACACCGAGCGATTCGGCGAGCCGATGTGCATCACTGACGGCTACCGCTCCTACGACCAGCAGGTCGCCGTGAAAGCTGCGAAGGGCTATCTCGCAGCCACCCCCGGAACCTCGAACCACGGATGGGGACTCGCGGTCGACCTGTGCCCGGAGACCTACGCCGGCGAGCGCTGGTCGTGGCTCGCTGAGAACGCGCCGTCCTTCGGGTGGGACAACCCTCCGTGGGCACGCCCGGGCGGTTCGAAGTACGAACCGTGGCACTGGGAGCTCACCGAGGAAGTCGCCCAGGTCGAGTCCTGAGGCACGCACCCGGGCGGGCGACCTGACCTGCCAGATGGCAGGCTGGTCGCCCGCCTGCTCTCACGACGCAGGCACGTGCTGGGTATCAGCGCCCGGTGAGGACGGCTGAGTACGCTGGGGCGCGGACCGATAGGCGGCAGCGACAGACGCCGCAGGATTGAGGTCGAGACGGCGCAGCAGCTGGGCATTTGCCGCGACGACGATCGTCGAGAGCGACATCAGGATGGCGCCCACCTCCATGGGTAGGACGAAGCCCACGGGAGCCAGCACACCGGCTGCCAGAGGCACGGCCGCGATGTTGTACCCGGCGGCCCACCACAGGTTCTGCTTCATCTTGCGGTACCCGGCGCGCGACAGCTCGATGACGGACAGCACCGACCGTGGGTCGTCGGAGGCCAGGATCACTCCGGCCGAGGCGATGGCGACGTCGGTGCCTGCGCCGATGGCGATCCCGACGTCCGCCTGAGCGAGAGCGGGGGCGTCGTTCACACCGTCTCCGACCATGGCCACGGCGCGGCCCTGCTGTTGAAGCTCGAGGACCTTCTCGCTCTTGTTCTCGGGGCGCACGCCGGCGAAGACTTGGTCGATGCCCAGCTCGGCGGCGACGCTGCGTGCCACGGGTTCAGCGTCGCCGGTGATCATGACGACGTGGACGCCGAGGGCATGCAGCGCGTCCACGGCCTCGCGAGACTCCTGACGCACCTCGTCCGCCAACGCCAGGGCACCCACCACCTGCCCGTCGATCAAGACGTGCAGCACCGTGGATCCCTGCTCGGACCACTCGCCGGCCTGGGCGAGGGAGACGGCTCCGTGCTCGGCAAGCAGGTTCGGCCCCCCGACGGCAACCGTCCGACCCCCGACTGTCGCGGACACACCGACAGCTGTCGAAGCGCTGAAGTCGGACGCTTGCGGCACCTCCAGACCGCGCCTCTCGGCGGCGTCCAGGATCGCCCGGGCCAGCGGATGCTGACTGTCGGACTCGGCCGCGGCGGCTCGGGCGACGAGCTCGTCCTCCGTGCCGTCGACAGTCACGATGCCGCGCAACACCGGTTCGCCCTTGGTCAGCGTGCCGGTCTTGTCGAACAGCACGGCGTCGACGGTTCGCATGCGCTCCAGGGCGCCGCGGTCCTTGACCAGCACGCCGCCGCGCGCCGCGCGCTCGGTCGAGATCGACACGACCAGAGGGATCGCGAGCCCGAGGGCGTGCGGGCACGCGATCACCAACACGGTGATCGCCCGAACCACCGCCAGATCCGGGCTGCCGACCACGCTCCACACGACGACTGTGACGATCGCGGCGATCAGCGCGAACCAGAACAGCCAGCCCGCCGCCTTGTCCGCCAACAGCTGAGCGCGGGTTGTCGAGGACTGCGCCTCGGAGACCAGTCGCTGGATACCCGCGAGGGCGGTGTCCTCGCCGACCGCCGTGACGCGCACTCGCACCGCGTTGTCCGTGGCGACCGTACCCGCGACGACCGGGTCCCCGACCTCACGCAGCACCGGCCGTGATTCTCCGGTGATCATCGACTCGTCCACGCTGGCACTGCCCTCGACGACGTCGCCGTCGGCGGGCACCCGACCGCCGGGCCTGACAATCACGACGTCGTCGAGCTCCAGCTGTGCCGGCGCGATCTTGACCACCTGGTCGCCGCTGACCTTCTCCGCCTCGTCGGGCAAGAGTGCTGCCAAGGAATCCAGCGCCGAGGATGTCTGTGCGAGGGATCGCATCTCCAGCCAGTGGCCCAGCAGCATGATCACCACCAGCAGCGCCAGCTCCCACCAGAAGTCCAGCTCGTGCGAGAGAACCCCCAGGGTCGCGCCCCACGAGGCCACGAACGCGACAGTGATCGCCATCCCGATCAAGAGCATCATTCCGGGCAGGCGCGCTCGAACCTCCGAGACCGCGCCGGTCAGGAACGGCCAACCACCCCACAGGTAGATCACCGTGCCCAGCAGGGGCGACACGACCGCCAGGCCCGCGACGTCCGGCAGGTCGTACCCCAGCAGGCCCGCGAACATATCGCTGAGCAGCACGGTCGGCACGGCCATCAGGAGCATGATCCAGAACAACCGCCGGAACATCGCCACGTGGTCCGCGCCATGTCCCGCGTGGCCGGCGTGATCGCCCGAGTGGCGCTCGTTACCCCGATGGACAGCGTGCCCCAGGTGATCAGGTTCGCCGTCACCGTGACCAGAAGGGCCGCGACCTCCCCCAGGCTCACCATGCGAGGGCTGGACGTGATGGACAGTTTCCCCCTGGCTGCCACCGGCATCGCCAGCCGGTGCGCGTTCAGGTTCGTGGTGCGAAGGGTGGGTAGCCATCTCAATCCTTCCTCATGCCTCTGCATACCCTTCCCCGGTATGAGCGGGCCCGCAACGCCTGATGACGGCTTGCCAGCGCCTCAGAGTGGATCGGCTCTGACACGGATACGCGAGGCTGCATCGGTCTATGTCAATATAGAGGCATGTCGATACAGCAGGTCCACGAGGTTGTCATCGTCGGCTCGGGCCCGGCGGGCTACACCGCGGCCGTCTACGCCGCGCGGGCTGGTCTGGCGCCCGTCGTGATCGCGGGCTCCGTCACCGCGGGCGGCGCGCTCATGAACACCACCGAGGTCGAGAACTTCCCCGGCTTCCCCACCGGTGTCCAGGGCCCGGACCTCATGGAGGCCATGCGCGAGCAGGCCGAGAAGTTCGGTGCCCGCGTGCTGTGGGACGACGCCGAGCAGGTCGAGCTCACCGGCGACGTCAAGACGGTCGTCACGGGCGGCGGCGAGACCTTCCGTGCCCGCGCCGTGATCCTCGCGACCGGCTCGGCTTACCGCGAGCTCGGTCTGCCCGAGGAGAAGCAACTGTCCGGCCGCGGGGTCTCGTGGTGTGCCACCTGCGACGGGTTCTTCTTCCGCGACCAGCACATCGCCGTCGTCGGCGGCGGCGACTCCGCGATGGAGGAGGCCACCTTCCTCACGCGCTTCGCGTCCAAGGTCACCGTCGTGCACCGTCGCGACGGGCTGCGCGCCTCAAAGATCATGGCCGACCGCGCCGCCGCGGACCCCAAGATCGAGTTCGCCTGGAACAGCGAAGTCGCCGGGATTTCGGGCGACGACAAGGTGACCGGGCTGACGCTGCGCGACACCGTGACCGGCGAGCCGCGCCCGCTCGACGTCACCGGGCTGTTCGTCGCGATCGGTCACGACCCGCGGAGCGACCTCGTCAAGGGCCAGGTCGACCTGGACGACGAGGGCTACATCCTCGCCGAGGGCCGTTCCACCCGCACCAACCTGCCCGGCGTCTTCGCGTGCGGCGACGTCGTGGACCACACCTACCGGCAGGCCATCACCGCCGCCGGCTCCGGATGCTCCGCCGCGCTCGACGCCCAGGCGTACCTCACCGGGCTGGCCGACGCCGGTGGCGCCGGCACGCCTGCGGCTCCGAACCCCAGCGGTCTCCCGGACGCACTCGACGACGCGGCGGAGGTGGCCCGGTGAGCGGGGCCTCGACCGCACAGGCCGCCCGGCGGCTGTCCACCCTGGATCGCTGGCTGCCCGCCTGGATCGGCCTGGCCATGGTCGGCGGCCTGCTGGTGGGCCGGTTCGTGCCGGCCCTGTCGGACGTGCTGGCCTCGATGGAGGTGGGCGGCATCTCCGTGCCGATCGCGCTGGGGCTGCTGGTGATGATGTACCCGGTGCTGGCCAAGGTCCGCTACGACAAGGTCGCCGCGGTGACTGGGGACAAGAAGCTGCTGGTCAGCTCGTTGCTGCTGAACTGGATCGTCGGCCCGGCGCTGATGTTCGCCCTGGCCTGGACGTTCCTGCCCGACCTGCCCGAGTACCGCACCGGGCTCATCATCGTGGGCCTGGCACGCTGCATCGCCATGGTCGTGATCTGGAACGACCTCGCCTGCGGCGACCGGGAGGCCGCCGCCGTCCTGGTCGCGATCAACTCCGTGTTCCAGGTCCTGGCGTTCTCCCTGCTCGGGTACGTCTACCTCACCGTGCTGCCCGGCTGGCTCGGCCTCGACACCCAGGGATTGGACGTCTCGGTCGGCGAGATCGCTCTCAACGTGCTGGTCTTCCTTGGCATCCCGCTCGTGGCTGGCTTCGCGTCCCGCTGGATCGGTGAGCGGACCAAGGGTCGCGACTGGTACGAGGAGCGGTTCGTGCCGAAGGTCGGACCGTGGGCCCTGTACGGGCTGCTGTTCACGATCGTGCTGCTGTTCGCCCTGCAGGGCGACGCCGTGACCTCGAACCCGCTCGACGTCGTCCGCATCGCCCTGCCGCTGCTGGTGTACTTCGCCGTCATGTGGGGGCTCGGCATGATCCTGGGCAAGGCCCTGTCCCTGGGCTACGCCCGCTCGACCACGCTGGCGTTCACCGCGGCGGGCAACAACTTCGAGCTCGCCATCGCCGTCGCGATCGGCACCTTCGGCGCCACCTCCGGCGAGGCGCTGGCCGGCGTCGTCGGCCCGCTCATCGAGGTCCCGGTGCTGGTGGGCCTGGTCTATGTGTCCCTGTGGGTCGCCCGGCGCTGGTTCGCCGTCGACCCGTACGCCGTCGAAGTCCCCGCACGAGAGCTGGACGAGGTGAGGTCATGACCACGACTGACACGACCGGGGCGACCCTGCCGCTGACGGTGCGCGACCCGGGCTGCGGGCCGCGGATCGAGGCGCACGCGATCGGCGCCGAGGCGGCGGGCGTGGTCGCGGCCACGCTCAAGGCCCTGGCCGAGCCGCTGCGGCTGCGGATGCTGTCCTTTATCGCCACCGCGCCGGCCGGGGAGGCGTGCGTGTGCGACCTGGCCGAGCTGACCGACGTGTCCCAGCCGACCGTGTCCCACCACCTCAAGGTGCTGCGCGACGTCGGCGTCCTCGCCTCCGAGCGGCGCGGCACCTGGGTCTGGTACCGCATCACCCCCGGCTACAAGTCCGCGATCAGCACCCTCCTGGAGTCGTTCGCGCCGGCGGCCCTGGACGCCCTGGGCGAGCACCCGCACCTGACCGGGCTCGAGGACGCCGACAAGGCACTGGACCGGCTCGCCGCCGACCTCGCGGCCACGCATCCCGACCTGGCCCGCGAGGTCGTGCTGCGCACCGTGCGCGAGTCGTACACCGCGCTGGCCCGCTCGGCGAAGGTCTCGGCGCACCTGCTCACCCTCACCGACCGGTTCGCCCGCCAGCGCCTCGCCGACCTGACCCGCGAGGCAGCCAGGAACGCCGACGCCGGTACTGCGACCGCGCCCCAGGTGTTGTTCGTGTGCGTCGCGAACGCCGGCCGCTCCCAGCTCGCCGCCGCGCTCGTGCGCCACTACGCCGGCGACCGCGTCGTCGTCCGCTCCGCCGGGTCCACCCCGGCAGCGGACGTGCACCCCGCCGTGCGCCCCGAGCTCGCCGCCCTCGGCACCGACGAGCCGTTCCCCAAGCCGCTGACCGACGACGCCGTCCGCGCCGCCGACGTCGTGATCACCATGGGCTGCGGCGACGTCTGCCCGGTCCTGCCCGGCAAGCGGTACGAGGACTGGCTCGTCGGCGATCCCGCCCTGGCCTCCCCGGCCGGAGTCGCGGCCATCCGCGACGAGCTCGACACCCGCGTGCGCGCCCTGCTCGCCGACCTGCTGCCCGAACTCGACCTGCCCACCCCGTGAACGACCGAACCTCGGAGACCACCGTGACCGACACCCCCGCCACCACGAAGCCGTCCGCCCTGTTCGTCTGCGTGCACAACGCCGGCCGCTCCCAGATGGCCGCCGGCTTCCTGCGCGCGCTCTCGGGCGGCGCCGTCGAGGTCCGCTCCGCCGGCTCCATGCCCGCCGACCGCATCAACCCGGTCGCCGTCGAAGCCATGGCCGAGGTCGGCGTCGACATCACCGCCGAGCAGCCCAAGGTACTCACCACCGAGGCCGTCCAGGCGTCCGACGTCGTGATCACCATGGGCTGCGGCGACGCCTGCCCGATCTTCCCCGGCAAGCGCTACGAGGACTGGCAGCTCGACGACCCCGCCGGCCAGGGGATCGAGGCCGTCCGGCCCATCCGCGACGAGATCGAGCGCCGCATCCGCGAGCTGCTCGCCTCGCTCGACGTCGAGCCCGTCGCCCTGCCCACCGCGTGAGCTGCTAGCTCGTAGGCCGAGGATGCCGGCCGCACCTCAGGGTGTGGCCGGCATCTGCGTTGAGCCAGGTAGGTCCGTCGTCGATGTGTCCGACCCGCGGCTCTGCTCAGTGAGCGTCGTCCTCTTCGGCCAGTTCCTCGAGGACTTCGAACGGCGACTCGACGTCGCCTCGCCAGGCTTCGACGCCCTCGCGGATCGCCAGGACGGCAACGACCAGCGCGGCGACCGAGTCGGCCCACATCCACCCGAACAGCGAGTTCGCGAGCAGTCCGATCAGCACCGTGCCGGACAGGTAGATGCACAGCAGCAGCTGCTTCGCGTCGGCCTGGACGCTGCGCGACCCGAGCTCGCGACCGGTGCGGAACTCGAACCAGGCCAGGACCGGCATGATGATCAGGCTCGCGACGGCGATGCCGATCCCGAGCGGGCTATGGTCGACGTCGGCCTGTCCGGTCAGGCTCAGGACGGCGTCGATCGTGACGTAGGCGGCCAGGGCGAAGAACGCGATCGCGATGGCGCGGACTGTGGCCTTCTCCCACCGTTCGGGGTCCTTGCGGGTGAACTGCCAGGCGACCGCAGCAGCCGAGGCCACCTCGATGACCGAGTCCAGGCCGAACCCGATCAGCGCGGCCGAAGACGCCTGCGCCCCGGCAGTGATCGCGATGACGGCCTCGATCACGTTGTAGGTGATCGTGAAGGCGACGATGAACCGCACACGGCGGTGCAGGCGCTTCCTGCGCTCTTCGGTGAGGGTCGTGTTCATCGCACGCACGCTCCTGCGCACTCGGGCGTCGGGCAGCCGCCGTCGATGCACGGGGCGTCCTCGTCCACGGCGAGGGTCACGTCGATCAGCATCACCAGCGCGCGCGCCAGGCGCGGTTCGGCGATCTCGTAGCGCGTCTGGCGCCCCTGCGGCTCGGCGACGACGATCCCGCAGTCCCGCAGGCACGTCAGGTGGTTCGACACATTGGAGCGCGTGAGTTCCAGCTCACGCGCGAGCACAGCCGGATAGCTCGGCCCGTGCAGCAGGGACATCAGGATGCGCGAGCGCGTCGGGTCGGCCATGGCGCGCCCGAGGCGGTTCATCACGTCGAGACGCGAGGCAATGGTCAGCATGCACTGACCATACAGCACTCGCTGACCTAATGTCTCAAGGTGTCCGTCGTCGGTAGCACCGGTCGCGGCGCTGATCCTCGTGATGCACGCGGCACGCGGCTCCGGGCCTGCTCCGACATCCGAGAGCAGCTCAGCGCCGTCGACAAGAACACCCGGCCTGCTCAGACGAGCGACCTCTGCAGCAGCGTCGTGCCCAACCACCGGTCGAACTTGCGCCCGACCCGTTCGAGACGGCCGGCGTCGGCGAACCCCGCCCGCCGATGCAGCGAAAGGGACGCAGGCGAGTCCATGTCCGCGACGACCGCGATCACCTCGCGCGCGCCGGCCTGCTCGGCCTCCTCGATGAGGCGGGCCATGAGCTGCGTGCCGACGCCGCGGCCTGTGTGCGCGGGGTCGAGGTAGATGGAGTCCTCCACCGTGTGCTCATATGCGGGACGCGGTCGCCACGGCCCGACGTACGCGAAGCCGGCGACGTCGCCGCCCGAGTCCGCGATGAGGAACGGCCACCCGCCGTCCCGGACGGCATCGAGCTTCGCGCCCCACAGCGGGCGTCCCGACGGGTCCAGCTCGAACGTCGCCGTCGACGTCAGGACGTAGTGGTCATAGATGGCCGCGACCCCTGCCATGTCGGCGGGGGTCGCGGCGCGCAGCGTGAGGCTCACGCGTCCTCGCCGTCGCCAGAACGTCCGTGCACCACACCGCTGGCGAACCCGACACCTGCCGGGGCGCCGACGCCGAGCGTGACGAGCTGCGGCTCGGCCGGAGCGCTCCCGCAGCACGACCCCGCGGCAGACTCGCCGTCCGCCTCCAGCGCCAGGTCCGTCGAGCACACGCCGGTGGCCGGGAGGTTGAGCTCGACGGCGTCGGCCGCCGCGCGGTCGCCAGCGAGGGCGGCGGCGACGGACCGGACCTGCTCGTACCCGGTGGCCAGCAGGAACGTCGGCGCGCGGCCGTAGGACTTCATGCCGACCAGGTAGAAGCCATCGTCCGGGTGGGACAGCACCGCCTCGCCGTGCGGGGGCACGGTGCCGCAGGAGTGCTGGTTGGGGTCGATGAGCGGGGCGAGCGCGCTCGGGGCCTCCACGACGGGGTCGAGGTCGAGGCGCACCTCGCGCAGCATGTCCAGGTCGGGGCGGAAGCCGGTGGCGTTGACGATCGCGTGCACGTCCAAGGCGAGCGGCTCGTCCTTGGCCGTGCCGAGCACCTGGACCGGGCCATCGGCCGGGACGAGCTGCTCGATCGAGACCCGGGTGAGCAGGCGCAACCTCCCGGCGTCGACGGCCTCCTTGAGCCGGGCGCCCAAGAGACCGCGGGCGGGGAGCTCGTCGTCGGTGCCGCCCCCGAACAGGCGCCGGGCGGACCCGCCGCGGATCGCCCACGTGATCGTGGTGCCCGGCGTGGTCTGCGCGAGTTCCACCAGGCTCAGCAGCGTGTTCGCCGCCGAGTGCCCCATGCCCACCACGAGCGTGTGCCTCCCCGCGAACCGGTCGCGGTCGGCGCCCAGGACGTCGGGCAGCGGGCCGGTCACGAAGGGCGCCGCCGCGGCCTCGCCTGCGGCCGGCAGCCCGGAGACCCCGAGCGGGTTGGAGGTGTCGTACGTCCCGGATGCGTCGATCACGGCGCGGGCGAGGACGTCGGCGACCCGGCCGTCGGCGTCGACGGTGCGGACCCGGTAGCCGCGGCGCTCACGACCGAGCGAGCGCGTCTTGTCCGCACCGTCCCGCGCCACCGCGAGTACCCGCGTGCCCGTGCGCAGCCGCGCAGCAATCTCCGGCGTCGCCGCCAGCGGGGCGAGGTATCCCTCCACGAGCTCAGCACCCGTCGGCAGCCCGTCCAGGTCAGGCTCAGCCCACCCAGTGGGCTCCAGCAGACGGCGAGCTGCAGCATCGATGTCGTACCGCCACGGCGAGAAGAGTCGGACGTGGCCCCACGACGAGATCGCCGCACCGGCGTGCTCGCCGGCCTCCAGCACCACGGGCTCCAGGCCCCGCTCCAGCAGGTGCGCCGCCGCAGCCAGCCCCACCGGGCCTGCGCCGATCACGACCACCGGCAACTCGTTCCGAGCAACCTCGCTCATCACCACTCCTCACATCGAGAACCATCGATACGTCGATCCTGGAGCACATATCGATGGATGTCAATCTGTGGGATAGTGAGGCCATGACCACGACCGTGCCAGCACCCCTGCCTCTCGCCACACCGGCGGGCGGCGGCTGCTGCGCGCCCGACCTGACCCAGGCAGTCGACCCCGAGGCCGCACAAGAACTGGCCCGATCCTTCAAGGCCCTCGCCGACCCCACCCGCGTCCAGCTGCTGGCCATCGTTGCCACCCAGCCGGGCGCCGAGGCGTGCGTCTGCGACCTCACCGAACCCGTCGGCCTCTCCCAGCCGACCGTCAGCCACCACCTCAAGATCCTCGTCGAGGCCGGCCTGCTCGAGCGCAAACAGCGCGGCCGCTGGGCCTACTTCTCCCTCGCGCCGGGCGCCCTCGCCTCGCTCGTCGGCTCGCTTTCCGCCGCAACGCAGGTCCCTCACTAGTACTTGTACTTGAGGTCTGGAGGGGATTGAAACCTCCACAACCCGGTTCTGGTGCGCCTCAGAACCGGTCGACCGATAAATCGAACCTATTTACCCGCTCGCGGGGACTCCTCAGCTAGCGAGCCTGGTCGCGGACATGGGACACGTAGGACGCAGGTTCCAGTCGATTTCACCCATGATTGTCGGGGGCGAGGCGCTACTTTCTCGACATGACAGAAGATTCCGGTAGCGACGCCTCCTCGAACGAGGAGGTCGAACCCGATCCCGCCGCCACGGCGTCGACGAGACGGGCCATCGCGGCCGTCGGCTTCAAACCGCGAGCGTCGGCGGCGGCGCGGGGGGTGTCGGGCATCTCGGCAGCCCAACGAGCGATCGCCGCCA
>JALQCY010000005.1:185611-417468 GCA_023241745.1 Isoptericola peretonis
CCGGGCTCGACGGACGAACCTGGGCAGCGATCCAGGGCCTCTCGGGCACCTCCGCAACCCAACGGGCCATCGCCGCCACCGGGCTCGACGGACGAACCTGGGCAGCGATCCAGGGCCTCTCGGGCACCTCCGCAACCCAACGGGCCATCGCCGCCGGGTGGGGCATGAACGAGAACGTGCGAACGATGACGCGGCGGTTCTATGCCGGGTCGGCGGTCTCGAAGAGTCTCTCTCGATACCTGGAGGGCATCCAGGGCTTGGGGATCCTGAATCAGCCCGCGCGGATCGCAGATTTTGGGAAGGTTCTCGAGAAGCGCCGCCGCCAACTCCTGCCCTCAAACCTGCGTGGTGTGGATGTCACGGTGGAAGACTTGAGTCGCCTCGCCAACGAGGGCGTCACACTCTGGGCAGTGCCGCGCCGCCAGACTGCCCAACAGCTCATCGCCGCACCGAACTCCGGCGCCCGCCGCGAAGTCCTTGGCAGGCGTGGCCGCGCGATCATCGACGACTGCCAGGAAGTTGCCGCATACGCTGCCGGCGGGCCGCACGCGGCCTCGGCACGCGAACTCGAGGATGCCATCGCGGCGGAGCGGGATGGCTACCTCGGGCCGGCGCTCTCGCACATCGGAGGCCTCCTCGACTCTCTGATGCGTGACGCGATCGAGAACAAGCTGCGCGTCCGCCTAGTCGGTCACAAGTCCTCGAATAATCAGCCGGTGATGGACCATTTTGACGAACTCGATCTCAGGAAGGCGATGGTTTTCCGCCCGATCTGGTTCGCATACCGGCAGATGAACACCCCCGACGAGCGCGCCCTGTCGACGTCGTTCGCGCGGCACGGCGTCGCTCATGTGGTGACCGGAGCGAGGGTGATCAGCTTCCGCAACTTCGTCCAGGCTGCAATGCTCGCAGCTGCCTTGATCAGCTTCCTCTCGTGGTGGTCCGAGGCGAACTGGTAACCGCACAGCGACTCGCCCTCCTCGAGCCGACCACACCGGGTGTCGCTACCGCACACTCCTCCGCCGACCCGGCGTTCCGACAATGGGAAGCGACGTCCCGCCCGCTTGGGACGACCCGATCTCCTCATCGCGTGAGAACTTTCCTTACTGACTCAAGCGCGCGGCTCCGCCGCGCGAGTCGGCCTCCCGGGCGGGGCCCCGCGCTCCGCTCGCAAGCTCGCTCCGCGCACCCCACCCGTCCGGCCTCCCCACATGACGAAGGCGAACCCGAGAGTTCCCGAAGCCGCCTCACCATCCGGCACCGCACCGACCGCCGAGCATCCGGCCGTCTCCACCCCGCGTCAAGGGCGCCTTCGGCGTCGCACGCGATGGCCTGCGGCCACCCCTGACCCGGCCCTCCGACAGCCTCTCGTGCTCCGCTATCGGTACAGCGCCTCGCAGTGTCCCTGCCCTCACACCCGCGCCGTGAGTGCCAAAGTGAGTGCCAACCTGCTCCACCGGCCACCGACGCCGGCCGACATCAGCCGACCGCGCATGGCGAGAGATCGCGGCCAGCCGAGCCGACGACGCGGTGCGCCAGCCGTTCGGGACGAAGAGGTCGCAGGTTCAAATCCTGTCACCCCGACCAGCAGAAAGGCCCTCTGGCCAGCGGAAACGCTGAGACAGAGGGCCTTTCGCTTTTGCCCGGACGGCTGCCCGCGGGCGCTGAGTGACGACATCTACGGCCCGGACCCGCCCGCGAGGCCCGGACCGCCACGGAGCAGCGTGGGTGACACCGACGCACCGCGGTCGCCGCCGCACAGGTCGTGCGGCGTGCTGATCTGTCAGCCTTCGAGGGCCGCGAGGATCTGGCGACGAGTCTGGGCGGCCACGTCGGGGCGCGTGCGTGCGTACGCGGTGTAGGCGCTCAGGCCTGTCGTCAGTGCCCAGCCCCGCCCGCGGAGCCAGGTCGCATCGTCGCAGCCGAGCACCTGACGGAACACAGGACGACACCCTTCGGAGAGCAGTGTGAACGCCATCATCAGGTCGCGTGCGGGATCGCCTGTCCCGAGCTCTCCGAAGTCCAGGACGGCGGTGACCCGACCTGCAACGGTCAGCAGGTTCCCGGTATGGAAGTCGCCGTGGAACCATACCGGCGGCCGGTCCCAGGCCGGTGCTGCCAGCGCGGCCTCCCACAGCCGGATCATGGCGTCGGAGTCGAAATGCTCGCCGACGGTGTCGATGGCCGCCCGGGTCTGGGCGTCACGCGCGACCAGCGGCTCGGCTGCCGGCTCGCCGTCGTGCGGCAGCGCCTGCAGCGCCAGCAGGAACTCCGCCAGGACCTGGGCGGCTTCCGTCGACGCACCGAGCGCCGCGACCGTCGCGGGCGCCCCCTCGAGCCAGCGGGTGACCCCCCAGTCCCACGGGTAGCCAAGGCCCGGCTCCCCCACCGCGACCGGTTCCGGGACGGCCAACGGCAGCAGCGGGGCCATCCGGGGCAGCAACGCCATCTCCTTGCGAGCCTGGTCCACCGCCCCGCCATGGCGCGGCAAGCGGACGGTGAGGTGCTCGCCGAGTCGGTAGATGACGTGATCCGACCCGGCAGGGTCGAGCAAGGCCAAGGGCAGCCGCGACCACTGCGGGAACTGCGACTCCACGAGCCCGCGCACGAGGTGGACGTCGATGTGCGGCAGCGTGGAGGTCATCCGCACAGCCTGCCCCGGCCACGGCTCGCGCCTCCACCCCATTCCGGCCGAGGACCAGCCGGGTCCACCCGCCGCTGCCCCGGTCCCGGCCGCGCTCCGGGCGTTCGTGGATGCCGAAGCGACCTGGGCCGACGCCACTGCTCCCACGACACCCGTCTCAGCAGCTGCTCGCGATCGAGATCGGCTTTGCCGACCTGCCCGCGCCGCTGCACGAGGGTGCCACCTTGTGACCGGGGATCACACCGAGGGCGCGGTGATGCGCGCGACGGCGTCCTTGATCGTCTGGCGCTGCATCGCCGCGGGGACGAGAGTCGTGACGTCCTCGGCTTGCTGGACCCACATGTTGGCGATCGTCAGGACGAGCGCCAGCACCTGTTCTGCGCCGAGCTTCTTGGTGAGGACGCCGTGTTCCTGCGCAGTGGCGATCGCGCGGGCCTTCTCCCGCATCGACTCCGTCACGGTGTCGCGCTGTGCGGCGGCGCCTCGTTCGCGCCGGTACCAATCGAGGAACCGCACGACCTCGGGATGCGCGAGGTTCGCGTCGTGCAGCCTGGCTGCGTACTCCGGAAGGTGGTTGGCGTCCATCGGGACCTCTGAGACCGTCCGATGGACGATCTCGTCGAAGACGCCGTCGAACAGTTCCTGCTTGCCGGCGTAGAACGAGTACACGAGTCCGGGACTGATCCTCGCGCGGCGCGCGATGCGCTCGACCCGAGCACCGGCGAGCCCGACGTCGGCGAACTCACCGAGCGCAGCCTCGAGCAGACGCGCCTTCTTTGCCTCCGGGTCCCTCGTGCGTGGTTCCGATGTCACGAATCGACTATAAATAACTGAACGTTCATTTGACAACCTCGTCCGCGGTGCCGCACTCTCGGCGTAGTGAATGACCTTTCAGTCAGGAGCCCGCGATGAGCCACTGGACCCCCGCCACCATCCCCGATCAGACCGGCCGCACTGCTCTCATCACCGGCGCGAACAGCGGTGTCGGTCTGGAGACTGCCCGCGTTCTTGCAGGCCGCGGTACGCGAGTCCTCCTCGCCGGACGCAGCGGGGGCAGGCTCGCCGAGGCGGCCGACGCGATCCGCGTGACCGCACCGTCGGCAGTCCTGGAGACCGTCGTCGTGGATCTGTCGAACCTGGAGTCGGTGCGCGAGGCCGCAGCGCGGGTCGCGCAGCACGAGACCCTCGACCTGCTGATCAACAACGCCGGGGTGATGAACCTCCCCGAACGCACCACGACAGCAGACGGGTTCGAGACGACGTTCGGCACCAACCACCTGGGCCACTTCGCACTCGACGCGCAGGTCTGGCCGGCGGTGCTCCGCTCCCGATCCCCACGCGTCGTGACGGTCAGCGCGATCGCGTCGCGCTGGCCGTCGGGGAAGCTCCGGGACCTCCAGAGCGAGGTGCGCTACCGCCCGATGGGCGCGTACGCGAAGTCCAAGCGAGCGAACGTGGTCTACGCCCTCGAGCTCGATCGGCGGGCCGGGGCAGCCGGGCGGGATGTCACCTCCGTCGTCGTGCACCCAGGTGCCGCGATGACCGGCTTGCAGCGCTACAGCGGCAACCGCTTCGCGGGCGTGGTCACCTCGCTCGCCGAGCGGCTGCTGATGGGCTCCCCCGAAGGCGCGTCCTGGCCGTCTCTGTACGCGGCGACGAGCGAGGACGCCGACAGCGGGACGTTCTACGGCCCTGCGGGACGCGACCAGACGGCTGGTGCTCCCACACCGGCACACCTCCCGCCAGGCGCGGCGGACCCCGACCTCGGCGCCAGGCTGTGGGCCGAGAGCGAGCGGCTCACTGGCGTGACCTTCTCCGTCTGACCCACGGACCAGGATTCGAGGCGCTCGAGCCGAGACCGGCGATCCGGACCGATCCGCGTCCCCGCCTTCGACCTGCTTCGGGCGGGCAGGCGACGCCGGTGGGATGCCGCCTGACCAGGGAGAGGATGCGGGCATCCGGACGAGACGGTCGCCACCGGGACGGAACTGTGGCACCGTCGAGGTCGGCAGCCCTCGTCCCCGCTGGTCAGGAGTCCCCATGCCCGCGTCGTCCACCGCACCCATCGTCGTCGTCGGAGGGGGCCTGGCCGCCGCTCGGGCCGTCGAGGCGGTGCGCGAGCGCGACGCCACCGTCGACGTCGTCGTCGTCACCGCGGAGGGACACCGCCCGTACGAGCGCCCACCGCTGTCGAAGGACTACCTGCGCGGGCAGGCCGAGCCCGACGTCGTCTACCCGCTGAAGGCCGGCTGGTACGACGACCACGCGATCGACCTGCGCACGCTCACGACCGTGGTCGACCTGGCGCCCGCGGACCACGAGGTCACGTTCGCGGACGGCTCGACGCTCGGGTACTCGCGCCTGCTGCTCGCCACCGGCTCCACGCCGCGCGCGCTCGACATCCCGGGTCGCAGCCTCATCGGCGTCCACACGCTGCGCACCGTCGACGACGCCGACCTGCTCGCGGGCTGGCTGCTGCCCGCGTCGCTCGAGGGCGAGGGCAAGATCGTCGTCGTCGGCGACGGCTGGATCGGCACCGAGGTGGCGGCGTCCGCACGCATGCTCGGGCTGGACGTGTGCCTCGTCGGACAGACCGAGCACCCGTTGCAGGCCACGCTCGGCCCGGAGCTCGGCGCCCTGTACGGGCGCCTGCACCACGAGCGCGGCGTGGCCCGGCACCGGGGTGATGTCGTCAGGTTCAGCGGCGAGGGGGGCCGTGTCACCGGCGTCGACCTCGCCGACGGCACCCACCTGGAGGCGGACCTCGTGGTGGTGGGCGTGGGCGTCGCGCCCAACGTGGGCATCGCGTCGGCCGCCGGGATCGAGCTGCGCTCGCGCGAGCTCGGCGGCGGGATCGCCGTCGACGGCGCGCTGCGCACCTCCGCGACCGACGTCTTCGCCGCCGGCGACATCGCGTCCGTCCCCTCCCCCCAGTACGGCCGCCCGCTCCGCGTGGAGCACTGGGCCGTGGCCCAGGACACCGGCGCGCACGCCGGGCGCTCCATGCTCGGCGACGACGCCACCTACGACGTGCTCCCCTACTTCTTCAGCGACCAGTACGACGTGGGCATGGAGTACAAGGGCTTCGTCGACCCGCGCGCCGGCGACACCGAGGTGGTCGTTAGCGGGCAGATCGACGACCGTGAGCTCGTCGCCTTCTGGGTGCGCGAAGGCGAGGTCCAGGCCGGGATGGCCGTCAACGTCTGGGACCGCATGGACGACGTCGAGGCACTGATCCGCTCCCGCCGCCAGGTCCCCCGCGCCGAGCTCGAGTCGTTCACCGGCTGACCGCTCCGGGCGCGTCAGTCGGCGGCGATCCGGTCGAGCTCTCCGAGGTCTTCCGCGGAGAGGGGGATCCCGGCACCGGCGACGTTCTCGCGCAGGTGCGCCACCGACGTGGTGCCCGGGATCAGAAGGATGTTGGGCGAGCGCTGCAGCAGCCAGCCGAGCGCCACAGCCATCGGCGTCGTCCGCAGCCGTTCCGCCACGGCGAAGAGGGTGGAGGACTGCAGCGGAGTGAAGCCTCCGAGCGGGAAGAAGGGCACGTAGGCGACGCCGTCACGGGCGAGCTCGTCGATCAGCTCGTCGTCGTGCCGGACGGCGAGGTTGTACATGTTCTGCACCGACACGATCGGGGCGATCGCCCGTGCCTCACGGACCTGTTCCGGGGTGGCGTTGCTGACGCCGAGATGCCGGATCGTGCCCTCCCGCTGGAGTTCGACGAGGGTTCCGAAGGCTTCGGCGATCGGCTCCTGAACGGTGCCGCCCGCGTCACCCAGCCGCAGGTTGACCACACCGAGTGCGTCGAGGCCGAGCGAGTCGAGGTTTTCCCGAACCTGGCGGCGCAGGTCCTCGGGCTGCCGGGCGATCGGCCATCCGCCATGGGCGTCGCGGGTGGCGCCGACCTTGGTGACGATGTTCAGCGAGTCGGTGTAGGGGTGCAGGGCGTCGCGGATCAGCGCGTTGGTGACCCGGGGCCCGTAGGCATCGCTGGTGTCGATGTGGGTGATGCCCAGGTCGACGGCCTCACGCAGGACGGCGAGGGCGCCGTCACGGTCGGCGGGCGGGCCCATCACCCCAGGTCCCGCGAGCTGCATCGCGCCATATCCGAAGCGGGTGACGGGCCGGTCGCCCAGGGTCCAGGTTCCGCCGGGAAGCGTGGTCGAGACGATGCTCATGGTGTCGTCCTTCAGGTCGGGGTCGGATCGGGCTGCTCGTGCGAGCACCCTCGGCATGCCATGATCCGAAGGCTGGTCTCCAAGAGGAAGTAGGCACCTGGAAGTGCGTAAGGCACCAGGGTGCGTGAGGGGAACGAACGTGACGATGACCGCCGCAGAACAGCGCGCCCAGGCGAAGGTGGAGTACGACGCCTTCCTGTCCGTGTGCCCGAGCCGCCAGCTGCTCGACCGGCTCTCCAGCAAATGGGTCACCCTGATCCTCGCGGCGCTGGGCGACGCCTGTTCCGGCGGCGAGGGCGAGGCTCGGCCGATGCGGTTCTCCGAGCTCTCCCGGCAGATCGCCGGGGTCAGCCAGAAGATGCTCACCCAGACCCTGCGCTCTTTGGAGCGCGACGGGCTGGTGACCCGCACGGTGACCGCGACGGTGCCGGTGACCGTCACCTACGAGCTGACCGAGCTCGGTCTGTCGCTCCAGGAGACGATGCGAGCCCTCAAGTCCTGGGCGCAGAACCACATGGACGACGTGTTCGCCAGCAGGGAGGACCACGACCGACGCGGCCGAGAAGCTCCGTCTGCGAGCGTGGTCGGCACGGTCACGGGGTGACGGGCACCGGGCCGACAGCGGGCCGGCCCAGGCCACGCACGCGCCACCCGGCGTCGGCCCACCGGCGCGCGTCGAGCGCGTTGCGGGCGTCGACGACGACGCGGCGCGCGGGCTCGAGCGCGGCGGGGTCGAGGGCACGGAACTCCTCCCACTCGGTGAGGTGCAGCACCAGGTCGGCGCCCGTGACGGCCTCCTCGACGGTGTCCGCGTAGCCGAGGGTGGGGAAGGTGCGGGCGGCGGTCGCGTTGGCCCGCGGGTCGTGCACACGCACGTGCGCCCCCTGCAGCTGGAGCTGCGCGGCGACGTTGAGAGCCGGCGAGTCGCGCACGTCGTCCGTGCCGGGCTTGAACGCCGCGCCCAGGACGGCGATGCGGCGGCCGAGCACGCTGCCGCCGCACTCCTCCACGGCCAGGGCCACCGTGCGCGACCGGCGCCGCATGTTCACGGCGTCCACCTCCCGCAGGAACGTCAGCGCCTCGTCGACACCGAGCTCGCCGGCCCTGGCCATCAGCGCGCGGATGTCCTTGGGCAGGCAGCCGCCGCCGAACCCGAGCCCGGCGGACAGGAACTGGTGCCCGATGCGGGCGTCGTGCCCGATCGCGTCGGTGAGCGCGACGACGTCGCCGCCCGCCGCGTCGCACAGCTCGGCGATCGCGTTGGCGAACGAGATCTTGGTGGCGAGGAACGCGTTGGCGGCCACCTTGACCAGCTCCGACGTGGCGAGGTCGGTGACGAGGAACGGCACACCGGTGTCGACGACCGGCGCGTACAGCTCGCGCAGCACCTTCTCGTGGAGCGGGTCCGTCACGCCGACGACGATCCGGTCGGGGCGCAGCGTGTCGTCGACGGCGCGGCCCTCCCGCAGGAACTCGGGGTTCCACGCCACTCCCACCCGGACGTCCGCGGGCGCCGCCTCGTCGGCGAGCGCCTGCAGGCCGGCGGCGGTGCCCACGGGCACGGTGGACTTGCCCACGAGCAGGGCGTCGCGGCGCAGGTGCGGCACCAGGGAGGCCACCGCGGCCTCGACGTGGCTCGTGTCCGCGGCCATCGAGTCGCGGCGCTGCGGCGTGCCCACGCAGACGAAGTGCAGGTCGGCGAACTCCGCCGCCTCCGCGGGGTCCGTGGTGAACCGCAGCCGCCCGGTCGCGGTGTGCCGCTCCACGAGCTCCGCCAGCCCGGGCTCGTAGAACGGCAGCCGCCCCGCCGCGAGGTCGGCGACCTTCGCCGGGTCGGTGTCGAGCCCGAGCACGTCGTAGCCCAGCTCGGCCAGGCACGCGGCGTGCGTGGCGCCCAGGTAGCCCGTGCCGATCACGGTGACCCGCGGGGTGGTGCGAGGCGTGTCGGCGGCGAGGTCGGCGCTGGTCGCGGAGTGGTGCGTCATCGGTCCTCCAGAGGGGTGAGCAGGGTGTGGTCGAACGTCAGGGGTCGGTCCAGGCCGGCCAGGAGCGCGCCGGGGACGTCCCCGGGTGCGGGCCGGAAGGCGTACACCGCGGCGAGCCGGGCACGCGCTGCGACGGCGTACGCGGCGAGGCCGCGGGGTCCTGCAGCGCCGGCGCCGTAGCCGTCGACGACGGCGCGGGCCACGAGGGCCGCCCGCGTCGTCGTGCACACGCCCTGGTGGGCGCGCAGCTCCAGGTGCGCCAGCAGGTTCGCCAGGTCGAGGGCGGGGTGCGCGACGGCGGCGAGGTCCAGGTCGAGCAGGCCCACGCGCACCCGGCCCGCCGCGCCGTCGCCGCCGGCCCGGGCGTCGACGAGCAGCTGCTTGTCGTGCAGGTCGCGGTGGGTGAGCACGGGCCCGCACGCAGGAGCCGCGGCGAGCACGCCGCGCACGTGCCGGACGACCACGTCCACGTGGGGCCGCGTCGTCGCGCCGTGGGCGGCCGCAAGGCTCCACCACCGCTCGACGACCGCGGTCTCGGCGTCGGCGTCGTGCGCCGCGACCCGTGCCGGCGGCGCGGCGTCGTGCAGCCGGCGCAGCCCGCGCCCGACCTCCCGTCCGGCCGCGTCGAGCACGGCGTCGGGCGTGGTCGCGTCGCGCAGCAGCGCGTGCAGGGTGCGGCCGGGCAGGGGTGCCGTGGTGACCCACCCTTCCCCGCGGCCCACGGTGACCGGGGTGGCGAACGCCTCGGCCGGCACGGCGACGTCGGCGGGCTCCCGGCCCGGGCGCGTCACCTTGGTGTACGTGCCGTCGGGGTGGCGCACGACGCCCCGACGTCCGGAGCGGTGCGCGACGAGCGTCGCGCCCTCCCGGACGCGAGCGCGGAGACCGGGCAGGTCGGGGTCGGTACCGCCGGGCTGCAGCACCAGGCCACCGCCTGCGACCGGCGCGGCCCGGAGGGCGTGCCGGTCGGCGACGTCGGCCTCCCGGTGCCAGCGTCCGGCCAGGACCGCGCCGTCGCCGGCGAGCCCGACCACGAGCAGCCGGTCGGCCGAGCGTGGGAGCACGGCGCGCAGCGCGTGCCCGCGCGCCGCGAGCGCGTCGGCCAGCGCGACGGCGACGGGCGCCGTCCGGATGCGGGGTGCGCCGCACCGTCCGGCGCCCGCGAGCGCGGTGCCGAGCGCGCCGCCGCGGCCGTCGGCGATCTCCTCGGCGAGCGCCATGCACGCGCGGGACGTCGCGGCCCAGCCGGCCTCCAGGCGCCGGAACGGCTCGGAGGCGCGCCGCCGCAGGTGCGCCGCGACGGCGGCGCGCAGCTCGGGCCCCTGCACGAATCCCCCGTGGTCGGCGTAGCCGCCGAGCACGGCGGCGAGCCGCGCCGCGGCGGCGTCCGGGTCGTCGTGCGCCCGCACGAGCGCCGCGGCGAGCGAGCCGAGGTCGTCGGCCGGGCTCCCCCAGCGGGCGGCGTCGGCGTCGACGAGCCACAGCCCGCCGTCTGGCGCCCGCACCAACTGGTCGAGCGACAGGTCGCCGTGCAGCGGGACGCTGCCCGCCGGTCGCGGGGGCAGGCCTTGCCCGGCGGGCCGTGCCCCGTGCAGCGCGGCGGCCAGCGCGCCGACCTCGCGGAGCGCCGCGTCGTCCAGCGTGCCGGCGGCGTCCAGCCCGTCCAGCGGCCGGCCCGGTACCCAGTCCGTCACGACGACGCCGCGGTCGGCGTCCACGGCGCGCAGCCGCGGCACCCGGACCGCTCCCCGCCCGGCCGCGTCCGACACCGCGCCGAGCAGCGTGTACCCGGCGACGGCCCGGCCGACGGCCGCCGGCCGCAGCACGCGGACCACCGCCTCGCCCCCCGGTCCGGCGGCGTGCAGCACCGCGCGGCGCTCGGGGTTGTGCCGCAGCAGCCGCACCCGGCCCGCCGCGACCGTCCAGGGCCCGGCGTCCGTCGCCGCCTTCGCCACACCGTCGACCGCGCCGGCAGCGATCCGGGCGGCGTCGCGCGCCGCCGGGAGCTGGCGGTCGGCGGTCCAGTCGGTGACGACCAGCCCGGCGGCGCGGTCCAGCAGCACGAGCTCGTCCGGTCGGCGGGGATCGAGCCCCTTGTCGAGCTTGCCGCGCGCGTGGTCGGCGTACGCGCGCACCAGCAGGTCTCGCGAGGGGCCGTGCGCGCCGTCGGCCCGCTCGGCCGTCCACCGGCAGGACAGCACCACGCTGGTGCCGGGCTTGTACCGCAGGTAGGGACGGGAGAGGTGTCCCGGCGTCCCGGTGGCCGCGGCGAGGCGCCCGGCGAGCGCGTCGAGGTCGAGGACGACCGGGAGGGCGGGAACGTCGGCGTCTCGCGCCGCGACGTCCCGCACGGTCGCGGGTACGGCGGGGGCAAGGGTCAGGTCAGGCGCCACGGGACGCCACCTCCTCCGGGCCGGGGCGGGCCGGCGTTCGTGCGGGCAGAGGGTGCGACGGGTCTGACGCTTCGCCGAGGACGACGTCGGGCGGGCCGGACGCGACCACCCGACCGCCGTCGAGCCGCACGACCCGCTCGCAGCCGCGGGCGGCGTCCAGGTCGTGGGTGATGACGAACGTGGTGCGCCCGCGCGTGAGGCGGCCGAGCGCGTCGACGACCTCGTGCTCGGTCTGCTCGTCCAGGCCGGTGAGGGCCTCGTCCAGCACGACCACGGGGGCGTCGAGCATCGCGGCGCGCGCGATGGCGATCCGCTGTCGCTGGCCGCCGGACAGCGTGCCGCCCCGCTCCCCCACGACCGTGTCGTACGCGTCGGGCAGCGCCATGACGAAGTCGTGCGCGCCGGCCACGCGGGCGGCGCGCTCGACCTCTTCGTCGGTGGCGTCGGGCACGGCGGCGGTGATGTTCTCGCGGACCGTGCCGTGGAACAGCACGCTCTCCTGCAGCACGACCGCGACGGACCGGCGCACGCTCTCGAGGGTGAGGTTGCGCAGGTCGTGGCCGTCGAGCCGCACGGTGCCCTGGTCGGGGTCGCGCAGGCGGGAGATCAGCGAGACCAGGCTCGACTTCCCCGCCCCCGACGCGCCCACCACCGCGACCCGCTCGCCGGGCCGCACCGCCAGGTCGAGGCCCCGCAGCACCGGGTGCCCGGGCACGTAGGAGAACCAGACGCCCTCGAACCGCACGTCGCCCAGCGCGCGGCCGACGGGCCGCGCCCAGCTCGCGTCGGTCACCTCGGGCCGGCTCTCCAGCACCTCGACGACGCGCTCCCCCGAGGCCCCGGCCTGCGCGATGCGGCCGGTGTACTTCGCGATGTCGCGCATCGGCTTGAACGCGGCCTTGAGGTAGGTGAGGAACACGGTGAGCTCGCCCGGGGTGAGCGCGCCGTCGAGCACCCGCTGCGCGCCGACATACAGCACGACGGCGGTGGCGACGCCCACGAGCACGTCGGTGGACCGCTCCAGCCCGGCGGACAGGCGCTTGGCGCGCACGCCCTCGTGCAGCGACGACGAGTTCGACCGCGCGAAGCGGCCGCCCATGCGGTCCTCGAGCGCGTAGGCCTGGACCACCTTGACCGCCCCGAGCGTCTCGGTGGCGAGGGAGGCGAGCTGCCCCTCGGCCTTGCGCTGGTCGCGCGAGACGCGCCGGATGCGGCGCGAGAGGCGCGAGCTGGTGAGCAGGAAGACCGGCAGCACCACCACCATGACCAGGGCGAGCAGCGGATCGAGGATCGCGACCACGACCACCATGCCGACGAGCGTCACGACGTTGCCGATCATCGGCAGCATCGCCGTCACCGACACCTCCTTGAGGCGCGTGACGTCGCTGGTGAGGCGCGTGACGAGGTCTCCGGTCGCCGAGCCGTCGTGGAAGCGCAGGGACAGCCGCTGCAGGTGCTCGAAGACGTCGGCGCGTACCCCCGTGAGGACGCGGTTGCCGGCCAGCGAGAAGCACACGGTCGACGCGTAGGCCGCACCCGCGCGCAGCAGCACGATCACCAGCAGCGACCCCGCGGCGAGCAGGATCAGCGCCGGCAGGTTCGCCGGCTCGGGACCGGCCGCCGTCGAGCCCGTGGCGGCGACGATGCCGTCCACCACGTACTTCAGCGGCCACGGCTCCAGCAACCGCATGCCGACCTCGGCGAGCATCGCGAGGCTGCCCAGCACGAACAGGCGACGCTCGGGCCGCACGTGGTGGCGCAGGTGCGGCCAGAACCGTCGGAACGAGCGGCCCGCGTCGCGCAACGACCGCGGCGTGTACCGGCCGGCGGCGGTGACGCCGGAGGCCGTGTCAGCGGTGTCAGCCATGACGGGCTCCCGCGGGTTCCGCCATCGACACGCCCGCGTACCCGAGCGCCCGCCGCACGACGACGGACCAGTCGTGCCGCTCCACGGCGACCTCCCGGGCCCGCGCCCCCAGCGACTCCCGCCGGGCGGGGTCGTGCGCGAGGTCGACGAGCGCGTCCGCCAGCGCGGCGGCGTCACCGGGCGGGACGAGTACCCCGGCAGCACCGTGCTCGAGCGCGTCGGGCAGCTCACCGACGGCGCTCGCGACGACCGGCAGCCCGGCGGCGAGGTACTCGTAGACCTTGAGCGGCGAGAAGTAGAAGCCGTCCAGCGGCGGATAGGGCGCGACGGCGACGTCCGCGCGGTGCAGCAGCGCGGGGACGTCGGCCGGCACGACGGCGCCCGCGCTCTCGACGCCGTCCACGACCCCGAGCGCGCGGGCCCGGCCGAGCACCGCCTCCCGCTCGGGGCCGTCGCCGACGAGCAGGAGCCGCGCGCCGGGCACGCGGCCGCGCATCTCGGCGAACGCGTCGACCAGCACGTCCAGCCCGTGCCACGGCTTGAGGGTGCCGACGAAGAGCACGGTGAACTCCGCCGCGCCTTGCCGCGGTCTTCGCGCGGACGCGTTCACGGGCGCCAGGGCGCCCTCCACTTCGGGAGGGATACGTCCGCGCGAAGAACGCGGCAGGGCGCGGCTCACGTCCGTGGACGGCTGCGTGGTGATCCGGGAGGTGTCCACGCCGTTGGCTAGCACGTGCACCTTCTCCGGGTGCTCGCCGGCGCGCTCGGCCGCCCACGCCGCGACGGGCCCGCTGACGGCGACGACGGCGGTGGCGGCGCCGATGGCGGCCCGGGCGCAGCGCTCGGCCGCGGCCTCGTCGACCAGCTCCCGGTGCGTGCGCTGCTCGGCGACCAGGGGCGCGTTCACCTCGAGCACGCTCGGGACGCCGGCGTCGCACGCCCAGGCGGTGGCCGCGGTGCCCCAGAGGGAGTAACGCTCGTAGACAAGGTCGAGATCCCCGCCCCCGGCGTCTATCGCGGCGATGACGCCGGTGACCTGCGCGTCGGCCTCGCGCAGCGCAGCTTCGCGCTGCGCCGTCGTGCCGGTGGGAGCCACCGGCACCCGGTGCACGACGACGCCGGTGAGGTCGGCGGGCACGTCACCGCCGGGGCGCGTGGTGACGACGTGCACCTCCGCGCCCGCGCGCACCAGCTCGCGCAGCACGGCCTGCACGTGCACTGACGAGCCCTTGCGGCCGAACACCGGGACGCCCGGGTCGGAGCTCACGTACGCGACCCTCATGCCGCTCTCCCCTCCGCGGCGGGCGCCGCCGCGCTCTGCAGCACGTCCAGCAGGCGCCGGGACGTGCCGACCACGTCGAACTCGGCCTCGACCAGGGCGCGGGCGCCGTCCGCGAGGCGCGACGCCTCCGCCTCGTCGTCGAGCACCCGGCCGAGCGCCACGGCGAGGGCCCGGGCGTCGCCGGGCGGCGCGAGGAGCCCGGTCTCACCGTCGCGGACCGCCTCGGGGATGCCGGTGACGGGCGTGGAGACGACGGGCGTGCCGAGCGCCATCGCCTCGAGCAGCACGGTGGGCAGGCCGTCGCGGTTCCCGTCGGCGCCGAGCACGCACGGGGCGGCGAAGACGGCGGCGCGCGCCACGACGTCGCGCACCCGGTCCTGCGGCAGCGGGCCGTGGAACGTCACGCGGTCCGCGCCCGCCCCCACGAGGCCGAGGGCTGCGGCGCGTGCGCGCAGGTCCGCCTCCTGCGGGCCGGACCCGACGAGGTCGAGGTGCACGTCGCGGCCGTCCGCCGCGAGGAGCGCGAGCGCGTCGAGGAGGTCGCCGAAGCCCTTCTTCTCGACGAGGCGCCCGACGGCGCAGATCCGCCCCGGCACACGGGGCCCGTCGGCGCGGGCGTACTCCCGCAGGTCGAGGCCGTTGTACACGCGCACCACGCGCTCGGCGTCGGCCCCGTACGTCTCGCGCAGGTAGGCGAGGTTGTGGTCGCTCACCGTGACGACGGAGCGCGCGTCCGCGAGCTTGGCCCGCAGGTCGGCGGGGTCCACCGACTCGTGGAAGATGTCCTTCGCGTGCGCCGTGAAGGTGTAGCCGATCCCGAGCACGGCGGCCGCGAGGCGGGCGACCGTCGTGGCGACGGACCCGAAGTGGGCGTGCAGGTGCGTCAGCCCGGCGTCGTGCGCCGCCGACGCGACCCAGAGCGCCTGGACGGCGTCCTCCGGGTCCGCGGCGAGCAGGTCCGTGAGCGTGGCGGCGGGCAGGGCGCGCAGGTCCAGCCGCTCGTGCGCGGCGGCGAGCGCCGACCAGGCGTCCGCCGTCCGCGTGGCCCGCGGCACGTAGCGCACCGGCGCGGCGACGTCCGCGAGCGCGGCGTGGAACCGGGTGTCGACCGGGGCGCGCAGGGAGAAGATCTCGATCTCGACGCCGCGGCGCTCCAGGCCGCGCACCTCGTTGACGATGAACGTCTCCGAGAAGCGCGGGTACATCTTGGTCACGTAGCCGACGCGCGGCGTGACGCCCGGGACGCTCGTCGGGACGGGGATGATGTCAGGCCGTGGCACGGTGCTCCTCCTCCTGCTGGACCCTGGGGTCGGGGGTGCTCGTCGCCGCGCGGGTGGCGGTCACGAGCCGGTCGACGAGGGCGGGCACGCGGGCCAGCCCGTCGAGGTCGACGTCGACCTCGGGACGTCCGCGGCCGGGCGCCTCGTGGGCGACGCGGGCCAGCCAGGCACCGACGCGCTCGGGGGTGATCGCCCCGACGAGGACGTCGAGCAGCCCCAGGTCGGCCAGCCGGCACGCGCGCACGAGCTGCTCGGCGCGGGGGTGCGTGCGCGGCACGACCAGGCCCGGCCGGCCGGACGCCAGCACCTCGCACACGGAGTTGTAGCCGCCCATGGTCACGACCGCGGCGGCGCTCTCGACGAGGGGGACGACGTCGCGCACGAACGCGCGCACCTCGAGGTCGCCGCGCCGGGCCGCCAGGTCGTGCAGCCGGTCGCGGGTGGCCTCGGGCAGGTACGGGCCGGCGACGAGCACGCCGCGGTGCCCGGCGGGCAGCGTCGTGGCCGCGAACGCCTCGGCGAGGGCGGCGCCGTCCTGCCCGCCGCCGACGAGGCAGAGGACGTAGGGCGTCCCTCCGGGTGCCGTGGTGGCCGAGGTGCGACCGCGGCCGAGGTAGCCGGTGAACACCGTCCTGGAGGCGACGCGGTCGGGCAGCGCGTACTCGGTGAGCGGGTCGTAGACGCGCGCGTCGCCGTACACCCAGACCTCGTCGAAGAACCGCTCGATCACGGAGGTGCTGCGCTGCTCGCGCCACTCGCGGACGGCGACCTCCGGGGTGTCGAGCACGTCGCGCAGCCCCAGCACGCACGCGGTGCGGCCCTCGTTCCGCAGTCGTCGCAGCGCGGGCAGCAGCTCGCCCCCGACACCGAGCGGCACCTTGTCCACCACGAGGACGTCGGGGCGGAAGGCGGCCAGCGCGCCGTCGAGCACGCCGGAGCGGACGCGGACGACGTCGTCCAGCGTGCCGCCCCAGGTGCGCGGCCCGTACCCGCGCTCGGGGTGCTTGCCCACGCGGGGCAGGGTCACGACCTCCGTGCGCTCGGGCAGGGGCAGGCCGGTCGCCTCCCGCGCGCCGGAGAGCAGCAGCACGTCGGTGTCCGGGTCGGCGTCCACCACCGCGCGGGCGAGGAGCGACGTGCGCCGCACGTGGCCCAGGCCCTGCGTGTCGTGGGAGTAGAACGCGACCCGCCGGCGGGGCGGGCGGGCGGGTTCGACCGCTGATATCTGTCGCACCCTGGTCACCCTGCGGCGGTTGCCTGAGTCATGGATGAGCCGACCATGAGGAGGTTCTCATCCGGACGGGCGCAGCATCTGCACAGGGCGGCCCCAGGCCCGCCTCGCCGGGCGCGCCCGGGCGCGGCTCCGGTCTGGCAGGCTCCCGTCGTGACCCGACGACGCGCGTTCGCGCTGGTGGCCGTCCTGGTGGCGGCGGTGGCGGCGGCCGCCGTCCTGGTGCAGTCGCGCCCGTGGGACCCGGTGCCCGACGGCCTGCGGGCCGCCGCACGGCAGGCCGCGGACGTCCCCGGCGTCGTGTCCGTGGACGTGACCGGCTACGAGGTGACGCTCCGCGACGCGAAGGACGGCGACGTCGCCCGCGCCGTCGCGGAGGTCGTGCTCGACGCACGGCTCACGCCCGAGGCCGCCCGGGAGGCCGCCTCACGGGCGGGCGCGCAGCTCGCCGCGGTCGAGGTCGCCGGGGTGCGCGAGCTGTCCCACTTCACGACGGTGCACGCCGGGAGCCCGCGGACCGTCCACGGCGTCGAGGTGTACCCGCTCACGGCGTCGGTGGCCGAGGACGGCGACGCGTCCGCCGTCGAGGACGGCTTCGTGCTGTGGCAGGCGGGCGCGACGCGGGTCAGCGGCGCCAGCGGCGACGCGCCCGACGGCGACGCGCTCGTCCGGCTCGCCGAGACCGCCGCGGAGCGGGAGATCGCCGCCTCCCTGCGCACCGCCGACGGCACCCTGCAGTACGACACGTCCGGCCGGGTGCCCGACCCGGTGGTGGCGCGGCTCGCCGCCGAGGCGTCGTCCAGGCCGGGCGTGACGTCCGTGTCCGTGGGCGCGCAGGTGCCGGAGGGCACGGCCGTGGCGGGCGGCGTGGTGCTGGGCCTCGACGTCCGGCTGACCGGGCCCGCGACGACGCCCGAGGCGGAGGCGCTGATCCGCTGGCTGGACGACCCGCGGCGTACCGCCGACGACGCGCCCCTCGCGTACATCCTGTGGGAGCCCGGCTACGCGACGAGCGTCGCGGGCTGGGTCGCCCGGTCCGCGCCGCCCGAGCCCGAGGAGCACACCGTGCCCCTGCCGGCGGGAGTCGAGCCCTGGCCCGACGAGGAGCCCGGCGGAGCCCTTGCCTGCGCGGTCGAGGATCTCGAGCTGTCCCTGAGCACGCCGGACGCCGCCGCCGGGAGCCGCTACCTCGCCGTCCTCGCCCGCAACTCCTCCGACCGTCCGTGCGCCCTGGAGGGCGTGCCCGGGCTCGTGTTCCGGGGCGCGGACGGCGAGCCGCAGCACGACGTGACCGTCGGGCCGTCGGCGCCGGGCGTCGTGCCCGGCCGTGTCGTCGTGCCGCCGGGCGAGCGGGCGATGGCCACCGTGCAGTGGCCGGCGATGTCGACGACGAACGACCCGGACGTCACGACCGTCGTCGACGTCGTTGCGGTGCCGGGGGGCGATCCCGTGCCGCTGACTCCCGCCTTCCCGGACGACGCGCCGGGCGACACCCCCGCCGGGCTGGACGTGCTCGACGGCGCCGAGGTCCGGGTCGGCCCGTGGGTGCAGCGGGCCGAGGGCTGGTCGTGAGCGCGCGTCAGCGGGCCCCGGTGCACCAGCGCCGCAGCTTCGAGACGTCCTGGACCGAGTCGAGCACCCGGACGCCGTCCACGGCACCCTGCCAGGCGCCGCCCCCGATCGTCAGGTGCCCTGCGGGCGCGCCGGTCAGGGGTGTCGCGTCGGCGCGGCCGGTCAGGGTGACGTCGCCGAAGCCCTCGAGCGGGCACGTCCACACCTCGACGTCACCGGTCACGACGTTGCGCATCCCGGTCACGAACGTCCACGCGCCGGGCGTGGGCGCGACGTCCGACACCGCCGTCACGGCGGTCGATCCGTCGCCCGTGCCCACCGAGAACGCCCAGCAGGTGCCTGTGGACGAGGTGCAGGAGCCGTCGGCGACGGTGCCGAGCGTGAACCCCGTGCGCCCGTCCTCGCCCTGCGCCACGACGGATGCGGTGCTCCCGTCGGCGTCGGGTCGCACGAACGCGGCCACCGTGAGGTTGCCGGTCGGGTCGACCACCGAGCCGTCGGTCGCGGCGACGTCGCCCGCGGCGTCGAACGTCAGCGCGCCGTCGTCCGGCGTCCCGAAGACACCCTGCGACCACAGGTCTTCGCCCGACAGGGCGAGCACATGTCCGCCGGGCAGAGCGCTGGCCGCCGTGGTGCCCGAGAGCTCGTCGAACCACCACGAGCCGCCGCTCGGCACCGGCACGGCGACCACGAACCGGTAGGTCAGCCGCGGGCCGACGTTCCCCGCTCCGTCCACCGCTTGGGCGTACAGGACGGTCGGTCCGGTCGACGTCGGCGTGAACTCCACGATCTCTCCGGGTGCC
Source organism: Isoptericola peretonis (assembly GCA_023241745.1). Classification (GTDB taxonomy): domain Bacteria; phylum Actinomycetota; class Actinomycetes; order Actinomycetales; family Cellulomonadaceae; genus Isoptericola; species Isoptericola peretonis. The sequence continues at coordinate 204,847 of JALQCY010000005.1, forward strand.
GCCCGCTCGAGGAGAGCGTCGCCGTAGAAGGAATAGCGCACGTACGCGACGTCGTCGGTGTCGGGGACCTCGAAGCGGAACCCGCCCGTCACGGAGACACCGCCCGCGACCTGATCCTCCAGGTAGACCGCCGGATAGCCGTCGACCGCGGTCACCACCGTCTCGCCCGGCGCACGGAGGTCGACCGACAGCTCGCAGCCCACCGCCGCGGTGAGGGCGCCGTCCGGACGCACCGCCTGTGCGGTCCAGCCGTAGGTCCCCCCGTCCACGAGCGTGCCCGCGGGTACCCGCACGGTGTGCGTCGAACCCGAGGCGAGACGGGCCGTGGGTGTCGAGCGCCAGAGCTCGGCGCCGGTCGCGAGGTCGCGCACGGCGAACACGGCGCTCATGCCCGTCGGGAACGGCTCTCGCTCGTTCGACAGCTCGGCCGCGAGGGTCGCCGTGGCGCTGCGCACGGCCGGCCGGTCGTCGCCGACCAGGCAGGGCGTCTCGGGGTGCCACGTCCCCACCGGCACCACGACGTCCGTGGCACGCACCTCGACCGTGAGGGTCGCGTCGGGACCGAACGCAGCCCGGCCGCAGCGGTGGCAGTCCTCGTCCGCGGCCGCGAGCCCGAACGCGAGCGGCCACCCCTGGCCGAGCGCCCGGTCCACGGCCTCCGTGACGTCCACCTCGACGCGGCGGTCGCCGCCGCACCCCGCGTCGGACAGGTCAGCGCCGGTGGCACGCCAGCGCGCTGCCGAGGAGCCCCAGGTCGTCGTGGCCGTCACCGCGGGCACGGTGTACACCTGCACGTCCGCGACCCCGCAGCGCTGGTCCCGGCCGACGGGCAGCGACAAGGTGGCGCGCACGAGCGTGCCGTCCGCCAGCGCGGCCGGGTCCCCCAGGTCGCCGAAGTCGTACGCGACCCGCTGGACGGCGCGAGCCGGGCAGCCCCGTCCGCCCTCGCCGGTGCACCGGCCGACGAACCGGTCGCGGGTGAAGCCGAAGCCGGCGGTGCTCGAGGGGGCACCGCTGCGCAGCGCCGTGCGCGTCTGGGGGCCCGACTCCAGCACCATCGGGTCGTCCTGCGCGGCCGCCGCGACGACGGGCGCCACGGGTCCGTCGTCGGGCGACGCGTTCGCCGTCGTGACCCCTCCCGTCATGAGGAGGCCCACCAGAGCGAGCGCGGCCAGGGCCTGACGTCGTCGAACCACCGTTGTCCACCGTTCGTCGTCCGCGGGGCGATCCTCGTCGGTCGCCTGGACCGCCCATCCCGGACAAGTCCGACCAGAACGTAGCGGGTCCTGTCGCCCGGGCGAACACTCGACCGGAAATTTCACCCGGTCGACCTGGCCGGCACGGGCGGCGCCGGTCAGCCGAAGGTGAAGGTGTAGACCGAGATCCCCTCGGGGACCTCCAGCTCCACCGTGCCCTCGGCCGGGCCGTCGCCGCGCAGCACGTCGTACAGGGTCGGGTTGCCGCCGACGTCGATCCGGCGCTCTTCGCGCACGGTGCCGTCGGCGCCGAGCACCCGCGCGGTGACCGTGCCCTCGCCGCCGAGGACGCTGTACACGTCGGTGGACCGGTAGGCGAGCCGGAGCGTGGCGTCGTCGGACGTCGCCGTCGCGCCCTGGAAGTCCGCCTCCCACGTGCCGCCGAGGGAGAAGGTGTCCTGTGGCTGGGCGTCCGGGTGCTCGTAGGACTCCTCGCCGGACCCGTACTCCGGCGAGCCGGAGTAGTTGAACACCTTGTTCAGCGCGAGGTACGTCTCCGGCGTCGTCTCCTCTCCCGGCGTGGTGTCCGTGACCTCGGTCGGTGGCGGTAGCTCCACGCCCGGGTCGGCGGCCTGCAGCAGGTCCCGGATGTGCCGCTCGGTGACGCCGTAGTCGCCCTCGCCGTGCTTGATGTAGCGCACGGTGCCCTCGCCGTCGATCAGGTACTCGGCCGGCCAGTACCGGTTCCGGTAGGCCGTCCACGTGGAGTAGGAGTTGTCCTGCGCGACCGGGTGCTCGACACCGAGGTCGCGCGCGCCGGCGACGACGTTGCGGGTCTCGCGCTCGAAGGCGAACTCCGGGGTGTGCACGCCGATCACCTCGAGGCCGGCGTCCCGGTAGGCGTCGTACCAGGCCGTGACGTGCGGGATCGCCCGCTGGCAGTTGATGCAGGAGTAGGTCCAGAAGTCGATCAGCACGACCTTGCCCCGCAGGTCCGCGAGGTCGACGGGCGCGCCGTCCTCGGTGTTGAGCCAGGTCGTGATGCCTGTGATCGGCGGCGCCGTCCCGCAGTCCGCGAGCTCCGCCGCACCGTTGGAGCAGTTCGACAGCTCCCGGTTGGCGTCGGTGACGATGCCGCCCAGGTCGAGCGCGTCCTGCACGGAGGCGTTCTCGTCCACCCGCTGCTGCAGCGCCCCGGTGTAGTCGGGCAGGGCCCGCTGCAGCTGCTGCGGGAGGTTCAGGGCGAGCGCCCCCGCGAGCAGGATGACGACGACGCCACCCGTGACACGGATGCCGCGCTGGTGACGGCGGAACGCCGACACCCGCTCGGCGACCCGGCGCCCGGCGAGCGCGAAGACGAGCAGCGGGATGGCCGCCCCCACGGCGAAGGACACGGTGAGGACGACCGTCCCCGGCCCGATGTCGCCCGTCGCGCCCGCCACCGTGATCGCCGCCAGCACCGGGCCGGCGCACGGGACGTAGAGCACGCCCAGGCCGAGACCGAGCAGGAACGCCCCCCGGTCCTGACCGGCCGCGCGGCGCGACCCCAGGGACGCGAGCCGCAGGAACGGCCGCTCCAGCACCTCCTCGAAGCGCGGAACGATCATCCCGACCCCGAGCGCCACCAGCAGCACGATGCCCACCCAGCGCAACAGGTCCTGCGGCAGGCCGAGCGCGCCCAGGATCAGGGAGCCCACCAGAGTCATCACGCTGAAGCTCAGCACGAGCCCGGCGATCACGAGGTACGGGCGCCACGAACGTCCCGGGGACGGCGGCGGCGCGTCCTGCGTCTCCCCCGCCGGCGTGCTGGCGGTCGCCGTGACGCCCGCCTCGACCCGGCCGCCCGCGTCCACGCGGACGGTCGTCGGGACGTCGAAGCGCAGGCCCGGGGCGGCCGCGGGTCGCGGCTCGCGCGCCCCCTGCACGCCGCCGGCGAAGAAGATCACCGGCAGCATCGGCAGGATGCAGGGCGAGATGCCGGTGATGAGGCCACCGAGCAGGCCGATCAGGACGAGGGTCTCCATGCCACCGGTTCGGAGACGACGCCCTGCCGGACGGGTCGGTCAGTGCGGCGGATCGCCCCGACCCGTCTCCCGCACCGTCGTGACGACGCGGGTCAGGCTCGGACGACGGGGCGTCGAGCCGAAGCCGAACCGGACCGGCGGGTCCACCGGCGCCAGTGCTCCCAGGTCCGCCCCGTCCCAGGCGGCGCAGACCGCCACGACGTGGCGCACGTCCGTCGCGCCGTAGCTCTCGCGGCGGCCGGGCCCGGCGACCCCGCGGGTGCGGACGCCGTCCATCATGAGCCGGGCCACGGGATCGGTGACGAGCGAGAAGGCTGGCGACGTCGCCCACGCCGGCGGCAGCAGCCGGAGAAGGTGTCCCACCGCGGTGCGGCGGCCGACGTCGGCCCTCAGCTCGAGGGGGCCGCCCGCCACGGCGAGCCGTCGCCCGCCCCGGGCGTCGCGCCCCGTGTGCACGTGCACGTCCGCCTCGACCACCTCGTCGAAACGGTAGGTGGCGGCGACGAAAGCGGCCACCGCCGTCGGCGCCACGAGGACACGGCGGCCCGGCATCTCCTCGACCATCGCGTCGGCGAACGCACCGAAGGGCGACCGCCACCAGTGCCCGACCACCACACGCGTGCCCGACGTGGTCCCGACGCCGAGGATCTGCCCGTCGAAGCGCCACGACCGCCGACCGTCCGCCACCGCTCGAGTCTGCCCGGACCGCCGGGCACCCGCGCGCCGGGCCGCGGAGGGTCGCCGAAGGTCCGACCCATCCGGCGCCACGGCCGCTCCGAACCCTGGTCGAGCGCCCCGGGACCGGAGGGGCGACGACGCAAGGAGAGAGAACGATGAACGTCCGCACTCGTACCCGCACCGCCGCCGCCGGCTTCGCCACCCTGGCCCTGCTGGGGCTCGCCGCCTGCTCGTCCGACTCCGGTTCCGACTCCGGCTCCGACTCCGGTTCCGCCTCGGAGGAGACGATGACCGAGGAGTCGCCGATGGCCTCCGACGAGCCGTCGGACGAGATGGGCGAGGACATGTCCGCCGACCCGGCCGCGAACCTCGTCGGCCCGGGCTGCGAGGACTACGCCGCGCAGGTGCCCGACGGCGCCGGCTCGATCACCGGCATGTCGACCGACCCTGTCGCCGTCGCGGCGTCCAACAACCCGGTGCTCACGACGCTGACGAAGGCGGTCAGCGGGGAGCTCAACCCCGACGTGAACCTCGTCGACACCCTCAACGGCGACGAGTTCACCGTCTTCGCCCCGGTGGACGACGCCTTCGGGAAGGTCGACCAGGAGACCCTGGACACGCTGTCGACCGACGCCGACCTGCTGACCACCGTGCTGACCTACCACGTGGTGCCCGGCCAGATCCTGCCCGAGGACATCGCGGGCGAGCACGAGACCGTGCAGGGCGGCACCGTCGAGGTCACCGGCGAGGGCGACGAGCTGAAGGTCGACGACGCCAACGTGGTCTGCGGTGGCGTGATGACGCAGAACGCGACCGTCTACCTCGTCGACTCGGTGCTGATGCCGCCGATGTGACCCCAGGGACCACGAGGGCCGCCGCACGCAGGGGGTGCGGCGGCCCTCGTCGTGCGCGCGCAGGCCGTGCCTTCGGGAAGGAACGAGCGGCCGGGAACGGGCGGCCGTCAGGTCTCGATCGCGACGACCGGGTCGGACGTCGGCTGCTCGGAGCCACCGGCCGGCTCCAGGGTGACGGCCACGGTCCGCCCGGCACCTCCCGGCACCCACGCCGTCGTCACGCCGCCGGAACCGGCAGGCATGATCCCGGCGGACTCCGGGGCGCCGTCGGCGATGGTCCACAGCTGCCAGTCCTGGCCCTCGCCCGGGTCGGGCAACCCCTCGGCCGAGATCAGCACGTCACCGTCGGACACGAGCGCCGTGGCCTCACCACCCCCGGCGATCGGCGCCGTCACGAGCCGCGCCTCCGGGTCGGCAAGCATCTGCGCCACGCGGTCCGCCTGCTGCTGCAGCTCCACCGCGGCCCGGTGCTGCTGCACGGCGACGGTCGTCGGGACGGCGACGGCGACCACGGCCGCCGCGGCGGCGACCACGGGCGCCCAGCGCCGCCGGCGGCGCGGGCGGGCCGCGGGCATCGCTGCCGGGGCGGGCACAGGAGCCTGCGGCGTCCGTGCCACGCGTGCGAGGACGGCGTCCCGGACCTGCGCGGGCGGCTCCTGGTCGACGGCGAACGCCGCCACGACCTCTCGGTACTCGTCCAGGGCGCGGCGCGCGTCGGGGTCCGCCTCGAGCAGCCGCTCGACCGCCCGGCGCTCCAGGTCGTCGACGGCGTCCAGCGCGTACGCGGGCAGCAGGTCCCAGGTGTCGCGCGTCGTCCCGTCGTCAGCCACGGGCCACCCCCAGGCAGTCGCGCAGGCGGCCGAGGCCGTCGCGGATCCGGCTCTTGACCGTGGGGAGCGCCGCACCGAGCCGCTCGGCGACCTCGCGGTACGTGCGCCCGCCGTAGTAGGCCTCGACGACGGCCTCGCGCTGCGTCGGGGTGAGCGACTCGAGGCAGCGGCGCACCGCAGCCCCCTCGAGGCGTCGCTCCACGTCCTCGACGACGACGTCCCGGGGCGCGCCCGCGACGGAGGCGTCGAGGTCGCGCTGGTCGCGGTCCCGGCGCGACTGCTCCGCGCGCACCCGGTCCACGGCCCGGCGGCGGGCGAGCGTCGCGACCCAGGTGCGCGCGGAGGCACGCGCCGGGTCGAACCTTGCGGCGGTCTGCCACACCTCCACCATCACCTCCTGCGTCACCTCGGCGGCATGGTCGGGATCGCGCAGCACCCCCAGCGACGTGCCGAATGCGACGGGCGCGAGCGCGTCGTAGACCGGCCCGAACGTGGTCGGGTCCCCGTCCGCGCAGGCGACGAGCGCGGCGTCGACCGGCGTGGTCGTAGGAGGCGGCACCTGGTCAGTCTGCCGCAACACGTCAGGGGTTCGACGCCGACACGGTCCCGGATGGGTGGCGGGCCGTGAGCCGCGTCACCCCTCGCGGCGCGACCGGACGGCGGCGGCCAGCGTGCCGAGCAGGTCCGCCGTGGTGTCCCAGTCGAGGCAGGAGTCGGTGACGGACTGCCCGTAGACGAGCCCGTCGAGCGGGCCCGGCTTCTGCGCCCCCGCGACGAGGAAGCTCTCCATCATCAGCCCGGTGACGTCGCGGTCGCCGTCGGCCAGTCGCGCGGCGAGCTCGCGCACCACCTCCGCCTGGCGCACGTGGTCCTTGCCGGAGTTGCCGTGCGACGCGTCCACCACGACACCGGCCTCCACGGCTCCGCCGAGCCCGGACGTGCGCGCCACCGCCAGGGCGTCCGCCACGTCCTTCTCGGAGTAGTTCGGGCCGCCGCGCCCGCCGCGCAGGATGACGTGGCAGTCCGGGTTCCCGGTGGTCTCGACGGCGGCCGCGCGCCCCTCGGCGTCCGCCCCGAAGAAGGTGTGCTCGCTCGCCGCGGTGATGCAGCCGTCGACGGCGATCTGCACGTCGCCGTCGGTCGCGTTCTTGAAGCCCACCGGCATGGACAGCCCCGACGCGAGCTGCCGGTGCACCTGCGACTCCGCGTTGCGCGCACCGATCGCGCCCCAGGTGACGGCGTCGGCGATGTACTGCGGGCTGGTCGGCTCGAGGAACTCGCACGCCGCGGGCACGCCCGCGTCGAGCACCCCCAGCAGCACCTCGCGGGACAGCCGCAGGCCGTGGTGCACGTCGTGCGAGCCGTCCAGGTGCGGGTCGTTGATGAGGCCCTTCCAGCCCACGGTGGTGCGCGGCTTCTCGAAGTACACCCGCATCACCACGACGAGGTCGTCCGACAGCTCCCGCGCGAGGGGCGCGAGCCGCTGCGCGTAGTCGAGGGCCGCCGCCGGGTCGTGCACGGAGCACGGCCCGACGATGACGAGGAGGCGGTCGTCCTCGCCGCGCAGGACGTCGCGCACCTCGCGGCGGGACGTCGTGACGAGGTCGCTGCGGGTCGTGCCGAGCGGCAGGTCCGTCCGCATGACGCCCGGTGCGGGCAGCGGGTCGAGCGCGCGGACCCGCAGGTCGGAGGTCTCTGCCATCAGGTCAGTATGCGGCCGGGCGGGTTCGGAAGGCGCGGTGCGGGTGGTGGCGGCGGTGGTGGTCATCACGGGGCTCCTGGTGGGTCAGACGTCGGTTCGTGGCGGTCGGTCGTGGCGGGACGTGGGGCTCGGCGTCGTCGTCGAACCGTGGGTCCATTGCCCGACCGGAGCGGCCCGTCTGACGACGAAGGGCCCGGACGCACGTTGCGTCCCAGGCCCTGTGCTGGCTCCGGAGTGGTGTGTCGGTCAGGCGTCAGCCCGCCGAGCCCCTACCGGAGCCGGCGTAAAGCGCCAATACCAACGGATGTCCACGGCGACGACGGTACGTCGTGCGCGTCGGTCCGTCCACTCGCGTCCACCATCCGGTCCCGGGGCCGTGCCGGGCGTCCGCCCTGGAGCGGCCGTAGTGTCGTCGTGTCCCCGTCCCGGCCGTCGCGACCGCCGTCGAGAGGAGCACCGGTGCCGACCCCCGCCACGCCGTCCACCCCCGAGCGGCTGTTCGCCCACTCCCCGGTGGGACTGGCGGTCTGCCGGGCGTTCGAGGACGTCGTCGCCGGCGTCACCGAGGCCGACGTCACGACCCGCACCACCAAGACGCAGGTCGCCTTCCGGCGTCGCCGGGCCTTCGCGTTCGTCTGGCCGCCGTGGGAGGGGCTGCGCGACCACGTGGACGTGCCCGCCGTCGTCTCGTTCGTCCTGCCGCGCGAGCTGAGGTCGCCCCGCGTCAAGGAGGTCGCGCACCCGTCCGAGCACGCGTGGACGCACCACGTCGAGGTGCGCGACCCGGCCGAGCTGGACGACGAGATCGCCGCCTGGGTCCGCGAGGCGTACGACGCCGCGGGTTGACCGGCACGACACGGACACCGACGCGCGCGCCGTTCGTCTCGCGGGCGAAACGTGGAAGTGGTTATGTGTGCGACGCCACAGTTTGCCCGGGCGCACCGTCGCGCACCGGGCACGACGGTGCCCGGCCATGAGGGTCGGGTTGCTCCGACACCCATGGAGGAAAACCGTGAGAGCACGCACCACCAGCGCGTTCGGCACGGCGGGGGCCTTGCTGGCCGCCGCCGTCCTCGCGCCCGGCATCGCCGCCGCGGCGCCTGCGGCCGACGCGCCATCGAACGACCCCTCGTCCGCGCAGGTCAAGGAGGACGACCGCGCGGACCCGCTGAGCGACAAGCGCCGGGCCCTCAAGCAGGAGGCGGTCGACCGCGTCGCCACGGGCGACGCCAAGGTCACCACCCGCGGCACCGGGGACAACACCTCGAAGTCGGTCAAGGTCGGCAAGAACCAGTGGGTCGAGTACGAGACGGAACAGACGGCGCAGCTGCTGACGTTCCTCGTCGACTTCGGCGACCAGACCGACCCCCGCTTCCCCGACGCGCCGGCCACGGGTCCGGTGCACAACGAGATCCCCGAGCCCACCCGCAGCGACAACTCCACCTACTGGGAGCCCGACTTCTCCCAGGAGCACTACGAGGAGATGTTCTTCACCGGGCTCGAGGACCAGAACGGCGAGTCCTTCGCCGGGGTCTACGACGAGATGTCGTCGGGCCGGTTCGACCTGCAGGGCGACGTCGCCGACTGGGTGACGGTGCCCTACAACTCGGCGTCGTACGGGGAGACCGAGTCCAACACCGACATGACGCGGTTCGTGCAGGACTCCGCGGACGCCTGGTACGCCGACCAGGTGGCCCAGGGCAAGACGGACGAGGAGATCACCGAGTATCTGCAGTCGTTCGACGTCTGGGACCGCTACGACCTGGACGGCGACGGGATCTTCGACGAGTCCGACGGCTACATCGACCACTTCCAGGCGATCCATGCCGGCGAGGGCGAGGAGGCCGGCGCCCCGACCTCGGCGATCTGGTCGCACCGGTGGGCGGTCAACCCGCTGGGCCAGGACGGGCCCGCGGACTACGACAAGGCCGGCGGCATCAAGATCGGCGACTCCGACATCTGGATCCGTGACTACACCACGGAGCCGGAGAACGGCGGCCTCGGCGTCTTCGCGCACGAGTTCGGTCACGACCTCGGCCTCCCCGACTACTACGACACCGAGGGCGGCGAGAACGGCACCGGCTTCTGGAACCTCATGAGCTCGGGCTCGTGGCTGGGCCACGGCGACGGCACCATCGGCACCACGCCGAACCACATGGGCGCCACCGAGAAGATGTTCCTGGGCTGGCTCGACTACGAGACGGTCGAGCCGGGCGAGCGGGCCACGGTCAAGCTCGGCCCGTCGTACCACGCCACGACGAATCCCCAGGCCGTGGTGGTGAACCTGCCCGACGGCGTCAAGGACGTCGATCTCGGCGTCGAACCCTACGACGGGCAGTTCGCCTACTCCGGCACGGGCAGCAACGCGAGCTACACGCTCGCGTCGCCGTCGTTCACCGTGCCCGACGCGGCGTCGCTGACCGCCAAGGTGCAGTACGAGATCGAGCCGGGCTACGACCACGCCTTCGTCGAGATCTCGACCGACGGCGGCACGGAGTGGACGTCGCTCGCGACGAACCGCTCCGACGCGGACGCGAACGGCGGCATCTCCGGCAGCTCGGGCAAGGCGTGGGTCGACCTGACCGCCGACCTGGCCGAGTACGCGGGCCAGGACGCCCAGGTCCGCTTCCGGTACGCCAGTGACGGGGGCCTCAACCTCAAGGGCTTCATGGTCGACGACGTCGCCGTGGGCGGCGCGCTGACCGAGGACTTCAGCGACGGCTTCGACGGCTGGACGAACGACGAGTTCAGCGTCATCGGGGCCGACGGCACGTACGAGGTCGAGTACTCGCACTACTACGTGGCGGAGAACCGGCAGTACGCCGGCTACGACGCGACCCTGCAGACCGGGCCGTACAACTTCGGCTGGACGCTGTCGAAGCCGAACACCGTGGAGCACTACCCGTACCAGGACGGCCTGCTGGTCTGGTACTCCAACTCGTTCTACGGCGACAACAACACGTCGCAGCACCCGGGCGGCGGGCAGGCCCTGCCGGTCGACGCCAACGCGCAGGCGCTGCGGTGGTCGGACGGCACGGTGGCCCGCAACCGCATCCAGGCGTTCGACGCGACGTTCGGCCTGGGCAAGTCCGACGCGTTCACCCTGCACCGGGAGACCGAGGCGGGCATGACGACGCTGCGCACGTGGAAGGAGAAGGCTGAGAGGGTCTTCGACGACTCCGACCCGTACGCCTACTACGACGAGACCAACCCCGGCGGGTCGGTCGTCGTCGCCGGGTCGGGCACGAAGATCAAGGTGCAGGACGTGAACAGCAAGAACGGCGTGATGACGGTGGACGTCACCACGCCGCGCAACCGGGGCTGACCGCGAGATAGAGAAGGCAGACCCGCGAGACAGAGAAGCCCGGGCGGGACCGCAGCGGCTGCGGTCTCGTCCGGGCTTCTCTGTCTCGCGGGTCTGCCTTCTCTATCTCGCGGTCCGGGCGTAGCGGGTCACGAAGTTCCGCAGGATGCGCATGGGCTCGGTGACGCGGTGCTCGCGCGACCGGGCGACGATGCGCCTGCCCTCTTCGGGCGGGAAGTACCCGTAGGTCCGGTACACCTCGACGCGCTGCTCGATGCCGGCCAGGTCCAGCTCGGGGTGGAACTGGGTGGCGTACAGGTTCGTCCGCACCCGGAACATCTGCACGGGCGCGTCGGCGGAGCGGGCGAGCAGGGTGGCGGACGGCGGCAGCTCGCGCACCGCCTCCTTGTGCCCCAGGTAGGCGGTGAAGCGGGCCGGCATCCCCGCCAGCAGCGGGTCGTCCAGCCCCTCGGGCGTCAGCTCGATCTCGGCCGGACCGACGGGCTCGGGGTACGTGCGGTCGACGACGCCCCCCTGGTGGGTGCCGAGCGTCCCGACGCCGTAGCAGGCGCCGAGGAACGGGAAGTCGCGGTCGACCAGCTCGTCGAGCAGGGCCGCCATCTCCCGCTCCACGCGGTGCTGGACGGCGGACTTCTCCTCCTCGGGGTCGCTCGAGTTGAACGGCCCGCCACCGACGACGACGCCGGACAGGGCGTCCAGGTCGACGCGCGGCATCGGCTCGCGCTCCAGGCGCACCCGCCGCAAGGACGCGGCGGCCAGACCGGAGTAGCGCAGCACGGCCTCGTACTCCCCGTCGGCGGCGACGTCCTCCGCCCGGGTGCCGAGGAACAGGAACGGCTTCACGGCTGCAGGCTAGACGCCTCCGCGGCGGCCCGCCGGTCCCCCTCCGGGGCGACCGGGCGGCGTGCCCAGAACGACGCGAGGACGGAGCCGGAGACGTTGTGCCACACGGAGAACAGTGCGGCGGGGAGCGCGGCCTCCGGCGTGAAGTGCGTGGTGGCGAGGCTGGCCGCGAGGCCGGAGTTCTGCATCCCCACCTCCACGCTCACCGCGCGGCTCGCGCCCTCGCCGAGGCGGCCGACGCGCGCCGCGCCGTAGCCGAGAGCGAGCCCGAGACCGTTGTGCAGGATGACGGCAAGCGCCAGCAGCAGGCCGGTGCTCAGCACGGCGTCGGCGTTGGCGGCGACGATGCCCGCCACCACCACGACGATCCCCGCCACCGACACCAGCGGCAGGTACGGCAGCATGTACCGCTCGACCAGCCCGCCCGCGAAGGTGCGGACCAGCAGGCCGGCGAGCACCGGGAAGAGCACCACCTGCGCGATCGACGTCACCAGCGACCCGTACGTCACGTCGAGCTCGGTGCCGGCCAGCCACAGCACGATCGCGGGCGTGAGCAGCGGCGCCAGCAGCGTCGACACGGCGGTGAGGGTCACCGACAGCGCGGTGTCGCCCTTCGCGAGGTACACGATGACGTTCGACGCCGTGCCGCCAGGAGCCGCGCCGACGAGGATCATCCCGATCATCGCCGCACCCTCGAGGCCGACGAGGTGGCCGATCGCCCAGGCCAGGAGCGGCATGATCGTGTACTGGCACACGACGCCCAGGAGCACCGCCCAGGGTCGCCGCAGCACGAGCCCGAAGTCGGACCCCCGCAGCGTGAGGCCCATCCCGAACATGATGATCCCGAGGAAGAGCGGGATCTGGCTCGCGATGGGGGCGAGGGCGGTCGGGGCCAGCAGCCCCGCCACCCCGCCCAGCACCACGAGCACCGCGAACCACTGGCCGGCCAGCTCCGCAACTCTGCGCATGGAGTGGGACCTTACCGGCGGCCGCGGTCACGTCCAGCGGAACAGCCGTACCGCGAGCGGCATCAACACCACGGTCCACGCCGCCATCACGACGTACTGCAGCATCGGGAACTCGGTGCCGAACCAGCCCTCGTCCATCGCCTGCGCGGCCGCGCCCATCGGGGTGAACTGGCCGATCTGCCGCACGATGTCGGGCATGATCGGGCCGGGCGTCCACAGCCCCGCGAGGAACAGCAGCGGGAAGTAGACGAGGGAGGCGACGGCGTTCGCCGTCGAGGGCTTGTTCACCAGCGCGGACAGGAACATGCCCAACGAGAACAGCGAGAGCAGCCCGAGCACGAAGGCCCCGAGGACGACGGCGAGCTGTTCCGGTCGCACGATGCCGAACGCCACCTGCGCCACGACGAGGGCCAGCGCCACCCCGACGAACGTGGTCACGATGCTGATGACCAGGTGGGCCACGATGATCGCCTGCGGCCGCATCGGCGTCGTGGACAGCCGGCGCAGCACGCCCTTGTCGCGGAAGGTGGAGAAGGTGACCGGCAGCGACAGGATCGCGAGCGTGCCGATCGCCATCGCGAGCACGGTGGGCAGGTAGGTCGCGATGGGTGTCACGCCGTACCAGATGGAGTCCGGCGGGACGTCCGTCATCGGCTCCCGCATCCCGGGGATGCCGAACCCGACACCGACGAGCAGGACGGTGGGGAACAGGATCCCGAAGAACACGGACGTCGAGTCGCGCAGCCAGACGGCGGTCTCGGTGCGCAACAGGCGGCCGAACCCGCGCCAGCCGGCGCCGGACGATCGCACCCGCGCCGGGGCGGTGGTGGTGGCGGTGGTGGTGGTCATGGCCGGACTCCTTCGGTGGCGAGAACGGTGTCGGTGGTGGCGTCGTCGGCCCCGGTGGCGTAGGCCCGGCCCGTGTGGGCGAGGAACACGTCCTCGAGGGACTTGGTGACGGTGCGGACGTCGTCGGGCACGAGGTCAGCGGTGGCGAGCGCGGGGACCAGGGAGAACAGCACCCGGCGCGTGCCGGTGACGGCGATCTCCGTGTCGGACCCGTCGACCGGTGCCACGCCCTCGACCTCGGCGTCCCTGTCGACCAGGACGGCGAGCTCGCGGCGGCCTCGCTCCACGTCCTGCGGCGCGAACCGCACGACGACGGTGCGCCCGCCCTCGAGGGCGTCGATCAGCCCCTGGGGCGTGCCCTCGGCGACGACGTTCCCGGCGTCGATGATGACGAGCCGGTCGCAGAGCCGCTCGGCCTCCTCCATGAAGTGCGTGACCAGGAGGATGGTGACGCCCGTGTCCCGCACGCGCTCCACGAGCTCCCACGTGTTGCGCCGGGCCTGCGGGTCGAGGCCGGTGGTGAGCTCGTCGAGGACGGCGATCTCGGGGTTGCCGATCAGCGAGAGCGCGATCGACAGGCGCTGCTTCTGCCCGCCGGACAGCTTGGCGAAACGGCGGTCCGCGTGCGCCGTGAGGTCGAGCATCGCCATGAGCTCGGCCGGGTCGGCAGGATCGGCGTAGAACCCGGCGAACAGGTTCAGCGCCTCGCCCACGGTGATCTTGTCGTGCAGCGCGGCCTCCTGGAGCTGCACGCCCAGGATGTCGCGGACGGCGACCGGGTCGCGCTGGGTGTCGATCCCCCGCACCCGCACCGTGCCGCCGTCGGCGGTGCGCAGGCCCGCGAGGGTCTCGACCGTGGTCGTCTTGCCTGCCCCGTTGGGGCCGAGGATGCCGAAGATCTCGCCGGGCTGGACGGCGAACGAGACGTCGTCCACGGCGACCTTCGATCCGTACGTCTTGCGGAGGTTCCGGACCTCCACGATGGGGTCGGCCATCTCGGCCTCCTTCTCTCGGTGGTTGAGCCTTCTCGGTGGTCGATCAGTGGCCGTTCGACGAGCGGTCACGGGCGGAGCGGGACGGAGCGGAGCATGCGGGACGCGACGACGGCGGCCAGCGCGACGGCGAGCAGCCCGCCGCCGACGGTGCCGAGGACGCCGAGCGCGACGTCGTCGTACCCGCCGCGCAGCGGGACGCCGAACAGGCCGGTCCGGGTGGCGATGTCGACAAGCGCGCAGGGCACGAGCAACGGCAGCACGAGCAGGGTGCCGCGCCACGCTCCCGCGCGCCGGTAGCCGGCGACGACCGCGACCCCGACGAGCAGGTAGGTGACCACGACGAACCCCTCGCCCACCACCTCGAGCACGAACCCGGTCGGGGTGTCGACGTCGAGTGGCGCGGCCGGGCCCTGCCAGGGCCGGTCGAGGGCCGCGTACACCGCCTCCTCGGCGAGCATGAGGGTGGCGGCCAGGGCGCCGAGCACCGGCCCGGCGACCGCGGCGGCCCGAGCCCCGCCCTCGACGAACGACCGGCGGGTGCCGCCCGCGGCGACGTGCACGGTGAGCGTGCCCGCCGTCACGACGATCCCCACCGCGAACGCCACCCAGCGCACCGGCCCGCCGGCGGCGTCGTAGGTGAGGCCGTCCGCCTCGCCACCCCAGCGCTCGACGATCAGCGGGAGGCTGAGCACCAGCAGGGCCCAGGCCGCCCAGAACCAGGCGCCGGCGACGAGCAGTGCGCCCAGGAACCGGCGGCGTGCCACCCGGGTGGCGGCGCGGTGATGGGCACGGGCGGGCGCCTGGGCGAAGGTGGCCGCCGACGTCACGGCGCTCATCGGGTCGGCCTCAGTCTCAGGACGCGCAGCTGCCACCACAGCCAGGCCGCTGCCAGCGCCAGCACGACCAGCGCCAGGAGCAGGCCGGCGCCGGCAGGCTGGTCCCCGACCAGCCCGAGCCCGCCCAGCGCGTCGGCGAACGCCCCGCTGCGGGTGGCGTGGTCGACCAGGACGAGCAGCGCCAGTCCCGGCAGGAGGAGCGCGGTGCCCCGCCACACGCCGTTCGTCCGGTAGGTGGCCTGCGCGGCCATCCCGACCAGCATGTAGACGGCGACGCCGATCGCCGTTCCGGCGCCCGACACGACGAGCCAGGCGTCGCCGGCGTCGAGGCCGCTGCCGAGCTGCTCCCACTCCCAGCCGAGCGCGCCGAACAGGGAGCGCTCCACGAGCAGCAGCAGCATGGCGGCGACGCCGTACGCGACGCCGGCGACGAGGGCGGCGACGAGCGCGCCGACGAACATCGACCGGCGGGTGCCGCCGGCCGCGAGGTGCGGCACGACGACCGTCGCGAGCGCGATCGTGCCGAGCGAGAGCGCGAACCAGGGGGCCGCGTACTCCGCGCCCGTCATGGCTCCCCCGCCCATGACGCCGCCCGCCTGCCTGACGATCAGCGGCACGGCCACGGTGACGACCAGGAAGATGCCCCAGAACACCGCGCCGATGACGAGCGTCACCGAGCCGACGTACCGCGCCACGCGGCGGACCGCCCGCGCGTGGACGCGGGCCGCGAACGTGTCGCGCTCGGCACGGGTGACGGTGGTCGCGGTCATCGCCGCACCTCCGCCCCGCTCGTCCCGTCCGCCTGCTGCGGCTGGGTGAGGCGCACGAACAGGTCCTGCAGCGGCAGGGACCCGAGCTCGACCCCCGCGGCGCGGGCCGCGGCCGCCGTGTCGCCGTCGGGCGCACCCTCGAGCGTGACCTGCACGGTGGCGCCGAGCCGCTGCCGGTGCAGCTCCCGCCGACCCCCGGCGAGGGACTCGACGGCCGCGACCGGGCCGGTGAGGCTGAACCCGCGGGCCTGCATCTCCTCCGCGGTCTCCGCGAGGAGGACCTTGCCGCGGTGCAGCACCACGACGTCCTCGAAGAGGCGCTCGACCTCCTCCACCAGGTGGCTGGACAGCAGGATGGTGCGCGGGTGCTCGGCGTAGTCGGCGAGGATCTCGTCGTAGAACGCGTACCGGGTCGGGGCGTCCATGCCGAGGTACACCTCGTCGAGGATGGTCAGGGGCGCGCGGGCCGCGAGGCCGATGGTGGCGCCGACGGCGGAGCGCTTGCCGCGCGAGAGCGCGGTGGGCTTCTTGCGGGGGTTGACCTCGAAGGTGTCGAGCAGCCGCTCGGCCAGGTCGGCGTCCCAGTAGGGCCGCAGGTCGGCGTAGTACTTGAACGTCTCGGACACCCGCTCGTCGTCCATGAGGTCGCCGCTCTCGCGCACGAGCTGGACGTTGGCGGTGACCCACGGGTTCTCCCACGGGTCCTCCAGGAGGTCGCCGGCGCCGACCCGGACGGTGCCCTCGGTCGGTCGGTTGAAGGCCGCGAGCAGGGTCAGGAGCGTGGACTTGCCGGCGCCGTTGCGGCCCAGGACGCCGGTGATGACGCCCGGCCGCAGGTCCAGGGTGACGCCGTCGAGCGCGGTGCCGGCCTCGTCCTTGACGGCGGTGCCGTCGGCCGTGAGGCGGCGCTGCGCGCCGAACCGGACGACGACGTCGTCCAGACGAGCGCCGAAGGGTGCGGGGGTCATGACTCCTCCGTGGTGGTCGTGGGGCCGCCGGGCTTCCGGTGGCCGTCGGTGCCGAGCACGTACGCGACGAGCTCGTCCGTCGAGATGCCGAGCAGGTCCGCCTGCGCGAGCGCGGGGGCGAGCACGTCGTCGAAGTACGCCTTGCGGTGGCTGTCCAGCAGCCGCTCGCGCGCCCCGGGGGCGACGAACATGCCCAGCCCGCGGCGCTTGTACAGCACGCCCTCCTCCACCAGGCCGGTGAAGGCCTTGGCGGCGGTGGCGGGGTTGATGCGGAACGTCGTGGCGAACTGGGTGGTCGACATGACCTGCTCCTCCTCCGCGAGCTCACCGGCGAGCACCTGCGCGCGGATCATCTGGGCGATCTGCACGTAGATGGGTTCGGGACCGTCGAACACGCGGACCTCCTCACCAGGGTTCAGTAGTTCTGGGGTTCATTACTCTACTAATGAACCATAGACCCTGGCCGCGCGCAACCCCTTCCCGCGAGGCCGTTCCCCGGACGCGAGGAGGCCGCGGGGCACCTTCACTGGAGGCATGTCGTGGACTGCCGACGTGTGGTCGAGCCTCGCGTTCGTCGTCGCGGGCGCGTGGATCCTCGCGACGACGCCCCGGCGGGTCCGGGCGCTCGACGACGACGCACGCCGCGAGCGCGTCCTGGCACAGCGGAGCCTCGGCGTCCTCGCCGTGCTGGTCGGCGTCGGCTCGGCCGTGCAGCACGGCCCGGCGCCGGCCTGGAACTCCGTCGTGCACGACCCGCCCCTGCTGGGCGCCTACGCCTTGGTGGCGGCCGACGCCCTGGCCGACCTCACCGGTCGCGAGCTGCGGACCTGGTGGTGGCTGGTGCCGGTGCTGGCGGACGTCGCCCTCGCGGCGACGTGGCCGCTCGCATCGATGGTCGCGCAGGGCACGGCGGCGGCCGTCGCGGTCGTCGCCGTGCTGCTCCGCGCGCGGGCCAGGCCGGCCCTGCGCCGCCGGCTCCTGGCCGCGATCGCGGTGCTGGGCGTCGGCGCCGTGCTCGGCGAGCTCTCTCGCCCCGGGCGCCCGTGGTCCGACGGCGCGACGTTCGACACCGTGCCCGGCCACGCCGTGTGGCACGTGCTCGCGGCGGTCGCAATCGCCGTCGTCGCGCCCGCCGTCGGGCGGCGCCCGACCGACAGCTCCCCGCGGTGACCCGGGAGGGTCGCCGCGGGGCGCGAGCTCGTCCGCCCACGGTCACCCGCGCCGGCCCGGTGGTGAGTTCGTCGAGCAGGGACGAGCTCGGGCTCGGCGACGAGCGCGCGAGCGATCTGCGCCCGCCCGCGCAGAGGCTACGTGGCGGCCGCTCAGCCAGGGACCCGACGACGCCCGTACCGCCGCCGGGCGGCGTCGTGCGCCTCGCGCAGCAGGTCGAGGACGGCCTCGCCCGTGCGCTCCCCCGGGTTCACCACGCAGACCCAGCCCTGGCTCCCGTAGAGCGGATGCGGCAGGAGCACGTCGGTGACGACGCCGTCCGTCCGCTCGATCGCCCCGACCAGTTCTCGCGCCCGGTCCCGGCCCACGTGCACGTTGACGCGCCACCGGTCGGGCCTGTCGAGGTCGCAGCCGTCGTCCTCGGGGTAGTTCTTGGTGACGACGGTGCCGTACGGCTGCACGGTGGTCGGCACCTGCCCGTCCGGTGCGTAGTAGAAGAACGCGTCCCCCCAGGCGATCTCGGGCGTCCCGTCCCCGGGGCGGGGCTCGAGGACGAGCACGCCGTCGAGCCGCCGGACGGCCGCGATGATCTGGTCCATACTCGTAGGCATCGTCATGGTTCAAGCGTGACCTTCAAGTGCTTCTGTGGGGTGGGGATGGATCGTCCGCTGCGGACCCTCGACGTCGCGCGGGCCACGAACTACTCCGTGCAGCAGGTGCGCGACCTCGAACGGCTCGGCGTCGTCCCGCCCGCCGCCCGCACCGCGAACGGCTACCGCGCCTACGGCCCGCGCCATGTCACAGCCGTCCGGGCCTACCGCGGCCTCGCCGCCGCCGTCGGACCCGTCGTCGCGCGACGCACCCTGACCGCCCTCCAGGGCGGGCCCCTCGCCGACGCTGCGGCGGCGGTGACCGCACTCCACGCCGGCCTCGACGCCGAGCGCGCCCAGACCCTCCAGGCGCTCGACGCGCTCGCGACGATCCGGAGGGAGCCCGCCGCGGCGTCGCGGGACAGCATCCTGACGATCACCGAGCTGGCCGCCGCCCTGGGGGTGCGCACGTCCACGCTGCGGCACTGGGAGGCCGAGGGGCTGCTGGAGCCGGAGCGGGTGGGGTCGGTGCGCGCCCGCGCCTACGACCGGTCCGCCGTCGTCGCGGCCCGGGTGGTCGCCGCGCTCCGGGCGGCGGGGTACGGCATCCCCGCGCTGCGCGACGTCGTCGCCGCGATGCGCGGCCTCGGCGACACGGCGGACGCCGAGGCCGCGCTGCGCGAGCAGCTGGACCGGATCGCCGCGCGGTCGGTGGCGCTGCTGCGTGCCGGCGCCGACCTGGCCGACGTCCTGGACGACGCGGAGCACGACGGGCCGCATGACGAGGGGCCGCGGTGAGCGGTGCTCACCACGGCCCCTCGGACTACCTCACCGGGCCTCGAACTACCTCGGCACGATCCGGACTACCTCGCGGTCACGCCCGAGCCGCCTCGGCGGCCTCCGCGGCGTCGACGTCGTCGAACGCGGCCAGCTCGGCCAGGTCGGCGGCGACGATCTCCGCGATCTGCACCGCGTTGAGCGCCGCACCCTTGCGCAGGTTGTCGTTCGACACGAACAGCACGAGCCCACGCCCGCCGGGCACGGACTGGTCGGTGCGGATCCGCCCGACGAACGACGGGTCGGCGCCCGCCGCCTGCAGCGGCGTCGGGACGTCGGACAGCTCGACGCCCGGGGCCGCGGACAGCAGCTCCCGCGCCCGCTCGGGGGTGATCGCGGTGCCGAACTCGGCGTGGATCGCCAGCGAGTGCCCGCTGAACACCGGGACGCGCACGCAGGTCCCGGCGACGGCCAGGTCGGGCAGGCCGAGGATCTTGCGCGACTCGTTCCGAAGCTTCTGCTCCTCGTCGGTCTCGCCCGACCCGTCGTCCACGAGGTTGCCCGCCAGCGGCAGCACGTCGAACGCGATGGGCGCGACGTACTTCTCCGGCGTGGGGAACGCGACCGCCGCACCGGAGTGCGCCAGCCCCTCGAGGTCGCCGGCGACGGCGGCACGCGCCTGGTCGGCGAGCTCGCGCACGCCGCCCAGCCCGGAGCCGGACACCGCCTGGTAGGTCGCGACGCGCAGTCGCTCCAGCCCGGCCTCGTCGGCCAACGGCTTGAGCACCGGCATCGCGGCCATCGTGGTGCAGTTCGGGTTGGCGACGATGCCCTTGACCGCGTCGCCGATCGCCTCCGGGTTCACCTCGGAGACCACCAGCGGCACCTCGGGGTCGAGGCGCCACGCGGACGAGTTGTCGATGACGACGGCGCCCGCCTCGGCGAACCGGGGTGCGTGCTCGCGCGACGTGCCGCCGCCCGCGGAGAAGATCGCGACGTCCACGTCCGCGAGGTCGTCGGTGGCCGTGGCCGCGACGTCCTCGACGACGACGTCCACGCCCTCGAACGGCAGGGTGCTGCCCGCCGAGCGCGCGGACGCGAAGAACCGCAGCTCCTTGACCGGGAAGGCACGCTCCGCCAGCAGACGCCGCAGCACGGCGCCGACCTGTCCGGTGGCGCCCACCACGGCGACGTTCACGCCGGACTCGTTGATCTGGACCATCAGCGCGTCACCGCCCCGAACCGGCGTAGACGACGGCCTCGCCGTCGGCGGAGTCCAGGTCGAACGCCGTGTGGATGGCGCGCACGGCGTCGTCCAGCGCGTCCTCGCGGGTGACCACCGAGATGCGGATCTCCGAGGTGGAGATCATCTCGATGTTGATGCCGGCGTCACGCAGCGCGCCGAACAGCCGCGCGGACACGCCGGGGTGCGACTTCATGCCCGCGCCCACCAGCGACAGCTTGCCGATCTGGTCGTCGTACTGCAGCGACGCGAAGCCGAGCTCCTCCTGGAGCGCGTTGAGCGCCGCCAGGGTCGAGGGGCTGTCCGCGTGCGGCAGCGTGAACGAGATGTCCGTGAGCCCGGTGTGGGCGGCCGAGACGTTCTGCACGATCATGTCGATGTTCGCGCCCGTGCCGGCCACGACCTCGAAGATGCGGGCGGCGGTGCCGGGCTTGTCCGGCACGCCGACGACGGTGATCTTGGCCTCGCTGCGGTCGTGCGCGACGCCGGAGATGATCGGGGCTTCCATCTGGGCTTCCTCCTGCTCGCCCGAGGGGGCGTTCGGGTCGATGGCGTCGCCGTGCGTGCCGGTGACGAGCGTGCCGGTGGTGTTGCTGAACGAGCTGCGCACGTGCACGGGCACGTCATAGCGACGCGCGTACTCCACCGCGCGCAGGGCGAGGACCTTCGCGCCCGAGGCGGCGAGCTCGAGCATCTCCTCGTACGTGACGCGGCCGATCTTGCGGGCGCTCGGGACGATGCGGGGGTCGGCCGTGAACACGCCGTCGACGTCGGTGTAGATCTCGCAGACGTCGGCGTCGAGGCCGGCCGCGAGCGCGACCGCCGTCGTGTCGGACCCGCCGCGGCCCAGCGTGGTGACGTCGTTGGAGGAGCTGACGCCCTGGAAGCCCGCGACGATCGCGACCTGCCCCTTCTCGAGCGTCTCGCGGATGCGGTGCGGCACCACGTCCACGAGCCGGGCGCGGCCGTGCACCGCGTCCGTGATGAGGCCGGCCTGCTGGCCGGTGAAGGACTTCGCCTTGACCCCGAGGTTCGTGATCGCCATCGCGAGCAGGGACATCGAGATGCGCTCACCGGAGGTGAGGAGGATGTCCAGCTCGCGCTGCGGGGGCAGCGGGGTGATCTGCCCGGCCAGGTCGAGGAGCTCGTCCGTGGTGTCGCCCATGGCGCTCACCACCACGACGACGTCGTTCCCCGCTCGCTTGGCCGCTGCGATCCGCTTGGCCACACGCTTGATGCTGTGGGCGTCGGAGACGGATGATCCGCCATATTTCTGCACGACAAGTGCCATGTCACAACCTTCTGCTGGCCGGCCTCCGTCTCTCTCAACGGTCCGCCGGGGCGTGTGCTTGCCCGTCGATGGTAGACGCCGTCCGGCCCACGGACGAGGCACGTCTCAGTGCGTGGCGATCAGGAGGCCCAGTCGTGCCAGACGTCATAGCCCAGCTTGACGATGAGCGCGCCGACCACGACGACGAAGATGACGCGCACGAACGCGCTGCCCTTGGCCACCGCCATCCGCGCCCCGACGTAGGCGCCCACCAGGTTCGCCGCGCCGATCATCAGGCCGAGCCCCCACAGCACGGCGCCGTGCGGGACGAAGAACAGCAGCGCGCCGAGGTTGGTGGCGAAGTTGACGATCTTGGCCAGCGCGGATGCCGGGAGGAAGGCGTAGCCCAGCACGCTCACCAGCGCGATGACGAGGAACGTGCCGGTGCCCGGGCCGAGAAGCCCGTCGTACGCGCCGATGACGAGGCCGATGCCGGCGGCCGTCCACCGGTGCCGGTTGCCCTCCCAGCGCAGGTTGTCGTGCACCCCCAGCTTCGGCTTGAGCACCGTGTAGGTGGCCACGCCGATCAGCACGACGAGGATGATCGGCTTGAACAGCTCCGCCGGGATGCGGCTCGCGAGCGCGGCGCCGCCGAAGGCCCCGACCAGCGCCGCGACCGCCATCGGGCCGGCGGTCGTGAGGTCCGGGCCCACCCGCCGGTAGTACGTGATCGCACTGGTCGACGTGCCCATGATCGAGCCGAGCTTGTTGGTGGCCAGCGCCTGGACGGGCGAGATCCCCGGCACCAGCAGCAGCGCGGGCAGCTGGATCAGCCCGCCGCCGCCCACGACGGCGTCGACCCAGCCGGCGGTGAGCCCGGCGAGCACGAGCAGCACGATGGTGAGGGTGTCGAGGTCGGGCACGCGAGGAATCCTCGCACGCGCCCGAGCGGATCAGGAGTGCAGGGCGTCGTACTCCGCCTCGGCGGCGACGTCGTCCTCGACGTCGAGCCGCAGGTGGCCGAGCACGCCCTGGAGCACGCGCAGCGCCGAGGACGCCCGCTCGCCCCACGACGACAGGTAGCTGAACTGCCACCACCACAGGCCCTCGAGCTCGTGCCCGTCGTCGTAGTGCTGCAGCCCTTTGGCCAGCTCCTCGGCCACGCAGGCCAGGTCACCGGACAGGGTGGCGGGCGCGACGTCGGCGCGGAGGGCCGGGTCGGACACCTCGACGTAGTCGTCGAAGCCGTCGAACATCTTCGCGAGCGCGTCGCGCAGCGGGTCGACGTCGGTCTCCGGGCCGGCGTCGGGCTCGAACCGCTCCTTGGGGACGACGTCGACGATCGCGGCGAGCCGCGCCCCCGCCGCCAGGAGGTCGGACGTCGCGAGGATCAGCAGGGAGATCTCTGCCCCCGGCGCCGCGCCGGACGCGACCTGCGTCGTCGTCGACAGGAAGACGCGCGCCTGCGCCGACATCTGCTCCGCGACGTCCCGGAACTCGGATCCCGCCTCGATCTCGCCCACGATCTGCTCCCTCGTCCCGTCCGTCGTCGAGCGGTCAGCCGCCGACGACCCGCCGTCCCTCGAACGCCCGGCCGAGCGTGACCTCGTCCGCGTACTCCAAGTCTCCCCCGACGGGCAGGCCGCTGGCCAGACGGGAGACCGTGACCCCCATCGGGGCGATGAGCCGCGACAGGTAGGTGGCCGTGGCCTCGCCCTCGACGTTCGGGTCGGTGGCGAGGATGACTTCGGTGACGGCGCCGTCGGCCAGCCGCGTCATGAGCTGGCTGATGCGCAGGTCGTCGGGGCCGACGTTCTCGATCGGGTTGATGGCCCCGCCGAGCACGTGGTACCTGCCGCGGAACTCGCGGGTGCGCTCGATCGCGACGACGTCCTTGGGCTCCTCGACGACGCAGATCACGTCGTCGCCGCGGCGCGGGTCGGCGCAGATGCGGCAGCGCTCGGACTCGGCGACGTTGCCGCACGTCTCGCAGAACTGCACCCGCGCCTTGACCTCGAGGAGCGCCTCCGCGAGGCGGCGCACGTCGGCCGTGTCCGACGCGAGGAGGTGGAACGCGATCCGCTGCGCGCTCTTGGGCCCGACGCCGGGTAGGCGGCCGAGCTCGTCGATCAGGTCCTGGACTGCGCCCTCGTACACAAGGGTCCAGCCTACGGCCCGGCACCCACGCTCAGACCCAGCCCTTGGCCCGCGCCAGCCGCACCGCCTCGTGCCGGTTCGTCACGCCCAGCTTCGCCACCGCGGAGGACAGGTAGTTGCGCACCGTCCCGGGAGCGAGGGCGGCCCGCTCGGCGATCTCCTCGACGGGGGCGCCGTCGGCCGCGAGCTCGAGGACGTCCGCCTCCCGCGCGGTCAGGGGCGAGTCGCCCGCGGAGATGGCGTCGGCCGCGAGCTCGGGGTCGACGTACCGGCCCCCGCCGGCCACCTGCCGCACCGCCGCGGCCAGCACCGCCGCCGACGCGGACTTGGGCAGGAAGGCCCGCACCCCGACGGCGAGCGCCTTCTTCAGGTATCCGGGCCTGCCGTGGCTGGTGACGATGACGACGCCGCAGTCCGGCACCGTCCCCCGCACCCGCTGGGCGACCTCGATGCCGTCGGCACCGGGCATCTGCAGGTCCAGCACCGCCACGTCGGGCCGGTGCCGTTCGACCTGCGCCACGGCCTCCGGCCCGTCGCCCGCGACCGCGACGACCTCCAGGTCGTCCTCGAGGTCGAGGAGCTGGGCGACGGCGTCGCGGATCAGGGTCTCGTCGTCGGCGAGCACCACGCGGATCATGCGGCCGCCGCTCTGGTCGGGTCGTCGGGGCCGGGAGCGGGCACCCGGGCGGTCAGGACGAAGCGGTCGCCCCGGGTGCCGGCGTCGAGCGAGCCGCCGACCGCGGCCAGACGCTCGCGCAGCCCGACGAGGCCCGCGCCTCCGACCCGCGGGCCTCCTGGGGCGGCCGGGTCCGGGCGGGCGCCGTCGTTGCTCACGGTCAGCGCCAGCTCCCGGACGCCGTCGCTCCTCGTGCCGTCCGTGAGGTCGATGCGGCACTCACGGGCGTCGGAGTGGCGCACGATGTTGGTGACGCCCTCGCGCACGACCCAGGCCAGGGCCTCGACCTGCGGGGCCGCGAGGTGCGGCACCTCGCCGACGACCCGCACGGCCACACCGGCGGCGCGCAGCACCGATCGGGCGCCGTCGAGCTCGGTGGCCAGGTCGGCGCCGCGATACCCGGCGACGACCCCGCGCACCTCGCGCAGCGACTCCTGGGCGAGCGCACGCACCTCGTCCATCTCGTCCGCGCCCCGCGGGGCGCCGCGCCGGGCGAGAGCGGCCGCGAGCTCCGACTTCACGGCGACGGCGGACAGTGCGCGCCCGACGACGTCGTGCATGTCGCGGGCGATGCGCAGCCGCTCCTCCGCGACGGCCAGCCGGGCCGAGACCTCCCTCGCCGCGTCCAGCTCGCGCACCACCTCGACGATCCACATCGACATGCGGATCGTGCCCGCCCAGAACAGGGTGAACGCGTACGTCGCCAGGACCGCCGCCACCGTCGGCGCCGCCTCGACGCCTCCCCCGCCCAGCG
This sequence comes from Isoptericola peretonis, assembly GCA_023241745.1. Classification (GTDB taxonomy): domain Bacteria; phylum Actinomycetota; class Actinomycetes; order Actinomycetales; family Cellulomonadaceae; genus Isoptericola; species Isoptericola peretonis. The sequence goes on from JALQCY010000005.1 coordinate 230,322, forward strand.
ACGCCGCCACCACCACGACGGGCACGACGAGGCCCACCTGGACGACCTGCCGGAACGTGAGGGTGACCGCGAGTGCGCCGACCGTCGCGGCCAGGCACACCGCGATCACGAGCGCACGCGGGTCCGCGAGCGGCCCGGCGGCGTCGTTCCCCGGCAGGGTCACCGCCGCGGTGACGACGACGGCACCGGTCGAGAGCAGCAGGGCGGTCGCGAGGGGACGCGACCGCCGGTCGGTGACCGGCCGGCCCTCGAACCCGGCGTGCACGGTCGCGAGGCAGACCAGCATGTGCGCGAGGGCGAGCAGCACCAGGGCGACGGACGCCCCGGGGCCCGGGGCCGGCGCGTCCGTCTCGGACAGCGCCGCCACGGCGTAGAGGTAGAAGAACGGCTCCAGCAGCACGAACAGGTACAGGGTGACGCGGGTGTACACCTCCACCCCGTAGGCGCCGCCCCCTGCCCGAACGCCTTGCGCGCGTCTGCTGCTCACGCCGTCAGCCTCCCACGTGCCGGAGCCTGGCCGCGTTCACCGGCGGGGCTCCCACCGCATCCACCGGCGTGCGGCGAGCACGCCGACGAAGGTCCACACGATCAGCACCCCGAGCGGGACGCGTGCGGCCGCGAGGGTCTCGACGAACGTCAGCGCCTGACCGTCCCCGTCGATGCCTGACGCCCCCAGCATCATGAGGTCGGTGATCGGCCGCAGCGGGGTGAAGGTGCTGATCGTGTCGAACACGCCCGACGAGCTGCCCGGTCCCCCGAAGATCCCGGCGAACGGCAGCGCGACGAACAGCAGCGGCAGGGTGGTGAGCTGTGCCGACTCCACGGTCCGCGACAGCCCGGAGGTCGCGGCGGCGAGCGCCGTCAGCATGACGGAGCCCCCGACCACGGCGAGCACCATCAGCAGCGGGTTCACGAACGCGGGCGGCTCGAGGAACACGGACACCGCGACGACGCCCAGCACGGCCTGCGCGAGGGCCACCACCACGGCCGGGACGGCGGCGCCGGCGAGGATCTCCGCCCGGGAGGACTCCCCGACGAGGTACCGCTTGAGCACCAGCTCCTCGCGCCGTGCCACGTACGCGACCGTGAGGTTGTAGTAGACGACGAACGTGAGCGACATGAGCGTCAGGACGTTGAGGAGCACGGGGCCCACGACGTCGTCCGCCGCATCACCGACGCCCCCGGCCGCCGTGAACAGCGCCATCGTCAGGGGCGGCAGGGCGAGGGCGTTGAACAGCGCGGTGCGGTTGCGCACGAGCAGGCGGAGCTCCGCGCGCGCGAGGACGCCGACGCGGCGCAGGCCGTTCCGCGTCGTCGCCGGCCCGGCAGCCGCGCGGGGCGGGGTGGTCGAGGTCGTGGTGGTCATGCCGCCACCTCCGTCGTGTCGTCGGTGTGCGCGCCGGAGCCGGCGCCGTCCATGGCGAGGAACGCCTGCTCGAGCGACGCCGAGCGGGCGTCGAGGTCGTCCAGCCGCAGCTGCCGGGCGTCCGCCCACTGCAGCAGGGTGAACAGGTCGTCCTGCAGGCTGGTGGTGCGCAGCCGCAGGCGGCCGACGCGGTCGATCTCGGGGACGCCGACGACGCCCTCGAGGGACGGCAGGTCACCGACCGTGGGGACGACGGGCCGGCCGGCGGCGTTCCGCACGACCAGCTCGACCCGGGCGGGCTCGGCGGCGACGATGTCGGCGACCGACCCGCTGCGCACGATGCGTCCCGCCTGCATGATCGCGATGCGGTCCGCGAGCTCCTCCGCCTCCTCGAGGTAGTGGGTGGTGAGCAGCACCGTGGTACCGGCCGCGAGCAGGCCCTGCACCAGCCGCCACGTGGCGCGGCGGCTCTCCGGGTCGAGGCCCGTGGTGGGCTCGTCGAGGAACAGCACCTCGGGGTCCCCCATGGTCGCGAGCGCCAGGTCGAGCCGGCGCTTCTCCCCGCCGGACAGGCTCGCGACCCGCACGTCGGCGCGGTGGACGAGGTTGACGGCGTCGAGCACCACGTCGACGGGCCGCGAGCGGCTGAGCGTGCCCGCCCAGGTCCGCGCCGTCTCGATCACCGTGAGGTCGCCGGAGAAGCCCGCGCTCTGCAGCATGATGCCGAGCGACCCGACGATCTGCCGCCGCTCGCGGTAGGGGTCGTGGCCCAGCACGCGGACCGTGCCGCCGTCCGACGGCGCGAGGCCCTCGACCAGCTCGACGAACGACGTCTTGCCCGCGCCGTTGGTGCCGAGCAGGGCGACGAGCTCCCCGCGGTGGACGTCGAGGTCGACCCCGCGGACGGCCTCGAACGTGCCGTACCGGCGGCGGGCCCCGCGGACGTGGACGATGGGTTCCGATGTCATGCCTCCACCCTCGCGGCGGGGCGTCGTCGCAGGTAGTGCCGGCCGTCACCGGCTCCCGTGAGCCCTGCACGGGAGCGCCATGACATCTGTCACGACGCCCCGGCGCGCCGGTCGGCCGCGCACCAGCGCCGTGGGCGCGAGGTAGTCCCGATCTCGGCCAGGTAGTCCGAGATCGCGCGAGGCATTTCGAGGCGGCCGGAGGGCAGGATGTCCGCATGGCGCCCGGAGACGACACCGACGAGATCGTGGCCCTGTACGACGAGGCCGGGAACGTGACGGGCAGCGCCCGCCGGTCGCGGGTGCGGGCGGAGAACCTGCGACACGCGGCAACCGCCGTCGTCGTGCGCAACACGGCGGGCGACGTCTACGTGCACCGCCGCACCGGGACCAAGGACCTCTACCCCGGCCGGTACGACTTCTGCGCGGGCGGCGTGCTGCGCGCCGGAGAGGATCCGCTCGAGTCCGCACGCCGCGAGCTGGCCGAGGAGCTCGGCGTCACCGGCGTCGAGCTGGTGCCCCTCGGCGTGGCCGACTACGTCGACGACCGCACCCGGATGCACGGCTTCATCTACGAGTGCACGTACGACGGCCCGATCACCTGGCAGCCGGAGGAGGTGGCCTGGGGCGCGTGGGTCACCCCGGCCCGCCTGCTCGAGATGCTGGACGAGCTGCCGTTCATGCCCGACAGCGTCGCCAACCTCGCGATCTGGCTGGACACCCTGCCGAGGTAGTCCGGAGCTCGCGGGTCTCGCACTACCTCGCGCGATGTCGCACTACCTCGCGGGGTCCGGGACTACCTCGGCTCCGGAGCCGGCGAACGGGTGCCCGACGTGGTGAAGGCGTCCCCGGGTGACGATGTCCTTCATCGGGCTGAGGCGACGTCCGCCATGAGATCGACGGACAAGGGCGCCAGCGGGTGCCCGGCCAGCGGCGCGGCCGGGTCGACCCACACGTGCTCCTCGAGCTCGGCCCTCGTCTCGACGTCGAAGCCGGACGGCAACGCGACCTCGAAGACGTGCGCGTCGACGACGTGGTCCGGCTCGTTCGCCGCGACGGCGGCGCGCCGGCCCAGGGGGCGGACGGCGGCGGGGTCGACGACGAGGCCGATCTCCTCGGCGCACTCGCGCACGAGCGCGGCGACCGGGTCCTCACCGGGCTCGATCTTGCCGCCCACCTGCATGAACGCGGTCGTGCCGCGCTTGCGCACGAGCAGGGCGTGGCCGTCGTCGCGCACGATGACGGCCGCGACGATGTGCAGCGTGGTGGTGGTGCCTGTCATGTCAGGGCTGCTCCGCGATCTCCTCGATGACCTTGCCGTCGAGCACCTGCACCACGAGCTGCACGCCGACCAACCCGGCGGACGTGATGTCGGGGTCGTCGGCGGAGGCCTCGTCGTCCGCGGGGTTCCCGCCGGTCGCGGGCGCCCACGTCGACCGGCCCTCCGACTGCTGCGCCTCGCGCACCCGGCGCTCCGCGGCCTGTCGCGGCGTCTCACGCGCCGACGAGGCTGCCGGGGCGGACGCGGGCGTGCGCTCGGCCGGCGCGCTGGGCGGCGCCTCGGGCTGGGGCCGCGGCGACGCGACGGGCCGACCGGCCGGAGCCGGGGCCGGGTCGTCGAGCGGCGGCTCGGGCTCGTCGTCGGGCGGGGGCTCGTGCAGGGAGACGCCAGCGAGCCAGGCGGCATCCGCCTCGTCGACCGAGGCGACCTGCCTCTTCTGCTGCGGCTGCGGGGCGTCCGGCGTCGCGCGCCGGGCGGGCGGCTCGACGACGGCGACAGCGGTGTCCGGGCGCGGCGCGCTCGCCGCGACCGTGGTGGCGGACGGGCGGGGACCGGCCCCCCGGTCGCCGGCGGCACCGCCGGAACCCACCTCGGTGGTCGGGGGCCCGTCGGGCCACACGGAGTCGTCGGGCTCCTCGGCGGCGTCTCCGCCCGGGTCGGACGGTTCCGGGGACCTGCCGGCCTCCCGAGGACGCGAGCCGGCGTCGACCTCGACGATCTCGACCCGCACCGCGACGCCGAGCGTCTGGTAGACGGCGTCCGAGATGGTCTCCGGCCGTCCCTGGCGCGCCAGCACGACGACGGCCGGCGCGAACCCGAGGCGCAGCACGTCGCCTTCGAGGCTCAGCACCTGGGCGTTCTCGCCGAGGAACGCGGCGGCCCGCGGGCTCGGGATGGCGCCCAGGACCTCGCGCCAGCGCCTACGGACCACCTCGGTGGTGACGGCGCTCACGGGAGCGGACGGCGCGGGCTCGGGCTCCGGCTCGACAGACGGCGCGGCCTCGACGGGCTCGGCCACCGCACCCTCCGGCTCGACCACCGCAGCCTCAGGCTCGACCACCGCAGCCTCAGGCTCGACGGACGCAGCGGCCTCGGCAGGCTCCGCCACCGCAGCGTCAGGCTCGACGGGCGCAGCGGCCTCGGCAGGCTCGACCACCGTGTGCTCGGGGTCGGGCTCTGGAGCGCTCTCGGGCTCGGAGGCAGGGCGACGGCTCGCCTGCAGCGCGGCGCGGGCGGCGGCCGCGCCGCTGAGCCCGCCGGGGCCGGCACCGGCCGGGGCGGCCACCGGCTCGGCCGCCGGGAGCCCCGAGGCACCCCCGTCCGAGGCAGCCTGCCGTGCGGACGCGCCCACGGCGATGGCTCCGCGCTCGAGCCGGTCGATCCGCGCCGCGAGGCCCTCGGTGCCGTCGTCGGCTCCGGGAAGAAGCAGGCGGGCGCACAGGAGCTCGAGGTGCAGCCGGGGCGAGGTGGCGCCGGTCATCTCGGTGAGCGCCGCGTTCACGAGGTCGGCGGCGCGGGACAGCTCGGACACCCCGAGCCGCCCGGCCTGGGCGCGCATCCGCTCGAGCTGGTCGGCCGGGAGCCCGCGCAGCACGGCCTCGGCGGCGTCGCCCGAGACAGCGATGACGATGAGGTCGCGCAGGCGCTCGAGCACGTCCTCCACGAAGCGCCGCGGCTCGTGGCCGGTGGCGATCACCTGGTCGACGACGCGGAAGATCGAGGCGCCGTCGCGCGCCGCGAGCGCGTCGACGACGTCGTCGAGCAGCGTGGCGTGGGTGAAGCCGAGCAGGCCGACGGCGGTGTCGTACTCGACCGTGCCGCCGCTGGCGCCGGCGATGAGCTGGTCGAGCACGGACAGGCTGTCGCGCACGGAGCCGCCGCCGGCGCGGGTGACGAGCGGCGCGACTCCCCCGCCGAGCTCGACGCCCTCCGCGGCGGTGAGCTGCTCGAGGTACGGGCCGAGCACGTCCGGCGGCACGAGGCGGAACGGGTAGTGGTGGGTGCGCGAGCGGATGGTGCCGATGACCTTGTCCGGCTCCGTCGTCGCGAAGACGAACTTCACGTGCTCGGGCGGCTCCTCGACGATCTTCAGCAGGGCGTTGAACCCGGCGGGCGAGACCATGTGGGCCTCGTCGATGATGAAGATCTTGTACCGGTCGCGGGCCGGGGCGAACGTGGCGCGCTCGCGCAGGTCACGAGCGTCGTCGACGCCGCCGTGGCTGGCGGCGTCGATCTCGACGACGTCGAGCGACCCGGGGCCGCCGCGTCCCAGCTCCTGGCACGACGGGCACTCGCCGCACGGGGTGTCGCGCGGCTTCTCCGGCGTGTTGAGCGCGCAGTTCAGGGTCCGGGCGAGGATGCGCGCGGAGGTCGTCTTGCCGCAGCCGCGCGGGCCGGAGAAGAGATAGGCGTGGTTGACGCGGCCGCTGCGCAGCGCCTGCATGAGCGGTGCGGTGACGTGCTCCTGGCCGATCACCTCGGCGAACGTGTCGGGCCGGTAGCGGCGGTACAGAGCGGTGGTCACCCCCGCAACTGTAGACGCCGCGACCGACAGCCACGAGGCCGCTCCTCAGCCGGTGGACGACGCCCGCCGGTGGGCGATCGCGTCCACCTGGGCACGCAGGGTCGCCGTGGTCAGCTCGACCCAGCGAGCCACGGCGGTCAGCTCTTCCGGCGTGAACCGGGCCGTCACGTCGGCCATGCCCTGCCCCAGCCCGGCGAACGCCTCGGCCACCTCCGGCGGCGGCTCCGCCGAGGCCGCGATGACCAGGCGGCGCCGGTCCGCCGGGTCGCGCTCGCGCCGTGCGTGACCGCCGCGCTCGAGCCGGTCGACGAGGCCCGTCACGGCTCCGGCGGTGAGGCCGGTGCGCCGGGCGAGGTCGGTGGCGGACATCGGTCCGTCGCGCCGCAGCATGCCGAGCGCCTTGTGGTCGCCCGCGGACAGTCCGAGCAGCGAGCCGACCGCCTCGTGGAACAGCACGACGGCGTCGCTGAGCTCGGCGCCGAGCCGATCCCCTGCCGCCGTATCGCCGTCCTGCGGGCCCGCCGTCGTCGTCATGTGCCTATCCTCCACCACGGTTGATGATTTAGCATACTGAACTATTGACCGTGCCGAAGTATCGGAGGAGCCTCATGCACGCCGGCGCCCACGAGGCCTGGGCGGTCTTCGCCCAGGCCCTCTCGTTCACCGCACGCCACTACCCCGTCGTGCTCGCGCTGGGCGTTCTCGCCTCCGCGCAGCGCTTTCTGTCCGTCGGCGGCGACGACCGCTTCGCGTGGGCCGGCGGCCTGCCCGGCGAGCTGTTCACCGCGGCCGTCCGCCTGCTCTTCCTGGCCTGGGTGGTGCGCGCACTGTTCGCCGGCTCGGACCTGCCGTGGTCGCAGGTCGGGCCGCGGCTGACCCGCTTCGTCGACGGGCACACCGCCATGCTCGTCGCGAGCGGCGCGCTCCTGGTCCTGCTCACCGTGGTCGCCAAGGTGATCCCCGACGCGATCGCCGGCGCGATCGACGACGGCTCGCGCGCGACCTTCCTGGCCTGGGAGCTCGCGATCAAGAACGTCACGGTGATCCCGTTCGTCATGGTCTGGATGACCACGGTCGCCCGGGTCGCGCTGCTCGGCGGCGCGGGCAGCCTGACCCTGGCGACGGCCGCCGGGCGCCAAATGTGAGTGACTCACATTTGGGCTAGGGTGGCGACGTGCCGACCCTCACCTCGCCCCGCGCCCTGCGCACCCGGGCCCGCATCCTGGACGCCGCGCTCGACCTCTTCGAGGCACGCGGCTACGACGCGACGACGGTCACCCAGGTCGCCGAGGCCGCCGGCGTCACGGAGATGACCTTCTTCCGGCACTTCCCGACCAAGGACGCCGTCCTCGTGAGCGACCCGTACGACCCGCTCATCGCGGACGCCGTCGCCGCCCAGCCGCGAGAGCTGGGGGCGTTCCAGCGCGTGCGTCGCGGCATGCTCGCCGCGCTGCGCGACATCACCCCCACGGAGGACGCCACCGCGCACCGGAGGGTGGCGCTCGTCGCCGCGAACCCGCGCCTGCGCGCCGCCGTCGTCCTGGCGACGGCGGCGACCGAGCGCGCCGTCGTGGACCGGCTCGTCGCCGACGGCGTGCCGCGCCTCGACGCGACGGTCGCCGCCGCCGCGTGCCTGGGCGCCTGCACCGCCGCGCTGCTCGCCCGCACCGACGCGGCCACGTCGCTCGCCGACACCGTCACCCGCGCGCTCGAGGTGCTCGATGCCTGAGGCGCTGCTGCTCGACGACGTCCACCACGCCTTCGGCGGGCACCGGGCGCTGACGGGCCTGTCCCTCGCCGTGGCGCCGGGCGAGGTCGTCGCGATGATCGGCCTCAACGGCGCGGGCAAGACGACGGCGCTGCGCGTGCTGACCGGGCGCCTGCGGCCGACGTCGGGCACCGCCCGGGTGCTGGGGCGCGACCCCGCCCGCCTCCCCGTCGACGCGGCACGCCGCCTCGGCCACGTCGTGGGCGCCGCCCTCGTGGACCCGGCGCTCACGGTCGCCGAGAACCTGCGCGTCGCGGCCGCCCTGCACGGGGTCGACCGCGACAGGTCGTCCAGCGCGGCGGGCGCCGTCTGCGACCGGCTCGACCTCGGCGCCTGGGCCCACGTGCCCGCCCGCGCCCTGTCCCTCGGCAACGCCCAACGGCTGGGCGTGGCGTGCGCCGTCGTGCACTCCCCCTCGGTGCTCGTGCTCGACGAACCCACCTCCGCCCTCGACCCGCGCGGCGTCGTCCTGGTCCGAGAGCTCGTGCGGGAGCGAGCGGCCGCCGGCGCGGCCGTCCTGGTCTCCAGCCACCACCTGGACGAGGTGGCGCGTGTCGCCGACCGCGTCCTGGCCGTGCACGGCGGGCGGGTCGTGGGGTCGCTCGACCCGGGCGGGGCGGAGCTGGAGCGCCGGTTCTTCGACCTGGTCCTCGCCGCCGACAGCGCGGGCGCCTCGGCCGCGGCGAGCACGCGGGACGCCGCATGAGCGCCCTGCGCACCGCGCTGCGCGTCGAGGCCCTCGCCTGGCGCCGGTCGACGGTGCCCCGCCTGGCGACCCCGCTGCTCGTCGGCCTCGTCCCCCTGGCCTCGATCGGCCTGGTGGCGCTCGCCCGGTCGGGCGCGGTCGCGGGCGCGGGAGCCGCCAAGCTGGCCGACTACGCCACCGGCGACCTCGCGACGACGCACCTCGAGGTCGCGGGCCAGGTGCTCGCCGTCGCCGTCCTCGTGGCGGGCGGCTTCGCCCTCGCGGCCGCCTTCGGTCAGCCGCTTGCGGACGGCCGGGCAGGCGCGTATTTCGGCCTGGCGACGCCCCGCGGCACTCTCGCGCTCGCCCGCTGCGTCGTCGTGCTCGGCTGGGTCGCCGCGTGCGTCGTGGTGGCCGTGGCCCTGACCCTCGGGGCGTCCGCGGTCGCCGCCGCGTCGCTCTCCGCACCGTTCGGCCCGGCGGCGTGGGCGGCGGCGGGCCGCGCGCTGGCGGCCGGCCTGCTCGGAGCCGGCCTCGCGCTGCCGTTCGCCGTCGTCGCGACCGCGACCCGCAGCCCGCTCGCCACGGTCGGCGCGCTGATCGGCGTCGTCGCGCTGACCCAGGTCGTGGTGCTCGTCGGCGGCGGGGCCTGGTTCCCCTACGCCGTCCCGTCGCTGTGGACCGGCACGGGCGGGCCGGACGCCGCGGCCGACGTCGGCGGGGCGGCGCTGGCGATCACGGCGGCCGTCGCGCCGGTCGGCGCGGGCGTCGTCGTCGCCCAGTGGCGGCGGCTCACCGACGTGTGACGGCGCTGCGTCGAGGGCTCAGCGGTGCAGCACCTTGCGCGCCAGGAGGTTCCCCAGCCACTGCACGACCTGGACGATGACGATGATCACCGCGACGGTGACCAGCACGACCATCCAGTTGTAGCGCTGGTAGCCGTACCGCAGGGCGAAGTCACCGAGCCCGCCGCCGCCGATGAGGCCGGCGATCGCGGACATGTCGAGCACCGCGATGAACAGGAACGTGTAGCCGAGGATCAGGGGGGCCAAGGCCTCGGGCACGAGGACGGTCGTGATGATGCGCCACGACGACGCCCCCATCGCACGCGCCGCCTCGACGACGCCCGGGTCGATGCCCACGAGGTTCTGCTCGACGATCCGTGACGTGCCGAACGCCGTCATGACGGACAGCGGGAAGATGAACGCCTCCGTGCCGAGCGTCGTGCCGACGACCTGGAGCGTCACGGGCCCCAGCAGGGTCACGAAGATGATGAACGGGATCGGTCTCACGATGTTGACGACCACGTTGAGGACGCCGAACACGGCCTTGTTCGCCAGCAGGTTGCCCGGCCGGGTGACGTAGAGCGCGAGCCCCAGCGCCAGGCCGGCGATGCCGCCGGTCAGCAGCGCGATGGTGACCATCTGCAGGGTCTGGCCGAACGCCTCCCACAGCAGCGGCCACAGGGTGGACCAGTCGCGGTTCATCAGGCGCCTCCGAAGTTGCGCAGGTTGCCGTCACGGATGACGTCGTCGCGTGCCGTTCCGTACAGGTCGCCGGGGCCGTCGTCGTCGGGCCCGGGCCGCTCCCCCTGCGGGTCGCTGGCCGCGCGCAGCGCCCGCGGGTCGTCGACCGGCCGCGCGGCGGTGCCGAGGTCGACGACGTCGGCGTGCTCGCGCAGGGCCGCGAGGAACGTCGCGATGCGCTCGTCGGGGGCGACGAGCTCCACCGTGATCGACCCGAACGGCCGCTGGCCCACCTCGCTGATGCCGCCGAAGACGACGGACCCGTCCACCTCGTGCTCCCGCAGCAGGCGGAAGAGCTCGGTGCCGGAGCTCGCGCCCTCCCGCACGCCGACGGTGACGAGGCGGCCGGGGTGGCGCTCGCGCAGGCGGGCGAGCGCGTCGGGCGAGGGCCGGTCGTGCATCGACGTGCCGACGAACCGCTGGGCGGCGTCGGCGCTCGGGGCGGAGAAGACGTCGTACACGTCGCCGACCTCCACGACCTTGCCGTGCTCCATGACGGCGACGCGGTCGCACAGCGAGCGCACGACGTCCATCTCGTGCGTGATGACGACGATGGTGAGGCCGAGCTCGGCGTTGACGCGGCGCAGCAGCGCCAGGACGTCGCGCGTGGTCTCGGGGTCGAGGGCCGAGGTCGCCTCGTCCGCGAGCAGGATGGTGGGCGACGTCGCGAGCGCCCGGGCGATGCCGACGCGCTGCTTCTGGCCGCCGGAGAGCTGCCGCGGGTAGGCCTTGGCCTTGTCGGCCAGCCCGACGAAGTCGAGCAGCTCGGCGACGCGGGCCGTGCGCTCCTCCTTGGACCAGCGGGCCACCTTGAGCGGGTAGGCGACGTTCCCCGCGACGGTGCGCGACGTCAGCAGGTTGAACTGCTGGAAGATCATGCCGATGCGCGCGCGGACGCCGCGCAGCCGGCGCTCGGGGAGCCCCGTCAGGTCGGTGCCCTCGACGACCACCGAGCCGGCGGTGACGGTCTCGAGCGCGTTGACCAGGCGCACCAGCGTGGACTTGCCGGCGCCGGAGTAGCCGATGACGCCGAAGATCTCGCCCGCGCGGATCGTGAGCGACACGTCGTCGACGGCGTGCACCGCCCGCTCGCCGTCGCCGAACGTCTTCGACACCCCGCGCAGCTCGATCGCCGGCGTCCCGGGGGCCGGTCCGGCCGTGTTCTCGCTCACCTGTTCGTCCTCACTGGTCTGCGCTCGCTGCTCTGTCCGTCGTCCGCTCGACCGGTCGTGCTGCCCATCGTGCCCAGCGCGACGGCCGGGGCGCGCGGGCTGGCCCGCGCGCCCCGGCCGCCGTCGGGTCAGGACGCGTTGCGGATGTCGTCCTCGAGGCCGGACAGGATCTCCTGGAGCTCCTCGGCCGAGTTGTCCTTGATGACGGCGGTGTCGCCGGAGGCCTCCTGCTCGGCCGCCACGACCTCGTCCGAGTGCGAGATCTCGACGAGCTTCTTCAGGTCGGGGTCGTCCTTGTCCTCCGCGCGCGCCACCCACACGTTGATGTAGGGGGCGGCGGCCTCGGAGTCGGGGTCGTCCTGGAACAGCGCCGACTCGGGGTCGAGGCCGGAGTCCTTGAGGAAGTCGTTGTTGACGATGGAGGCGTCCACGGACTTGAGCTGGATCGGCGTCTGCTCGGCCGCGACCGGGGTCACGGTGACCTTGGAGCCGGGCAGCACGTCGGCCTCGGTGGAGACGGCGCTGCCGCCGTCCTTGAGCTCGATGAGGCCCGCCTCCTGCAGCACGAGCAGCGCGCGGGCCAGGTTGGTCGGGTCGTTCGGGACGGCGACCTCCCCGCCGGCGGGGATCTCCTCGAGCGACGTGTGCTTCTCGGAGTACAGGCCGAGCGGGTAGACCGCCGTGGCGCCGATCGGCGTCAGGTCGTCGTCGGCGTCGACGTTGTAGCCGGCCAGGAACTGCAGGTGCTGGAACTGGTTCGCGTCCAGCTCGCCCTGCGAGAGGGACGGGTTCGCCTGCGTGTAGTCCTGCAGGTCGACGAGCTCGATGTCGAGCCCCTCGGCCTCGGCCTGCTCGGTGAAGACGGCCCACTTGTCGTCGGAGGCGCCGACGACGCCGATGCGGAGCGTGCCGTCGCCCTCGCCCGAGCCGGCGTCCGCGCCGCCGCCGCAGGCGGACAGGGTGAGCGCGGAGGCCGCGGCGATCGCGGTGACGGTGACGAGGCGGGTACGGGTGGTGCGGGACATGGGTGGTCCTTCCGGGCGGGCGCCGGGTGCGGCGCCGAAGAGGCGGAGTGGTGCGGCGGCCACGGCCATCAGCTCGAGGCGGCGAGGAGCGAGCTCCCCGGCGGGCCGGGGAGGGGGCGACGACCGAGCGGTCGTCAGGCGCGATGCCGGTGGGGCGTCAGTCGAGCTCGCACATTCGACCCGGAGCCATCGCGCGGCAGCACATCTCGCCGCGACGGCAGGAGCGCGCGGTCGAGGGGGCTGCGGGAGCGATGCGGGGCATGTCCACTAGAGGACCACCCGAGGTGGCGGTCCACCAAGCCGGAATCCCGGGAATCTCACGGGGCGGACGTTTTGGCATCCGCATGGTGGACATTGTGATCTGCGGCACCCGCGCGGGCCTCGTGAGGATGGCGCGCGACCAGCTGACGACGACGGCGTCGTCCCCGCACGGGACGTGAAGGACCCCTCGCACACCCACCAGAGCTCACTTACCCTTGCTGCCTTCCGGCCCTGGGGGAGTTCGGCGAGATGGTGCCGCACGAGGGGTCTGCCCGACAGCCTAACCGAGACCCGGCCCCGTCCCGAAACCGGTGACCGAGACCGCTGTCACCCCCGCAGGATTCGGAGCCACACCGGAGTGTCGGCTATTCTTCTGGGGCTGCCCGCGCAGGATGCGGGTCGCGCTCCAGGAGGATTCGCCTAGCGGCCTATGGCGCACGCTTGGAAAGCGTGTTGGGTTCACGCCCTCGGGGGTTCGAATCCCCCATCCTCCGCCCGGACCGACGGGGCCCGCACCACACGGTGCGGGCCCCGTCGTCGTTCACCCGTCAGCAGCCGACGATCACGACGTGCGCCGTCGACCCCGGCCCGCACGGACCCCCGCCGCGGCGACGACGACCCCGGCCGCCGCAGCGACCGCAGGGACGACGAGCGCCGCCTGGTACGAGCCCAGGAGCGCCTCGGGGGACGACGCCGAGCCCAGCGCCGCGACCTGGACCGCGGTCACGCCGGAGATCCCCAGCGCCGCCCCTAGCTGGAACGACGTGTTCACGAGCCCACCGGCGAGGCCCTGCTCCTGCGACGCCACGCCGTCCGTGGCGGCGCTGACCAGCGGCCCGTAGGTGAGCCCGATCGCCAGGGCGACGAGCGCGAAGCTCGGGAGCATCGCGGCGTACGGCCAGTCGGCGCCCACACCCAGGAAGACCGCGTAGGCGACCGTGGCGACGACGAACCCGCCGACCACGACGCGCGCGGTACCGAACCGTCGCACCAGCACCGGGGTGAGGAGCGGGGCCAGGACCACGTCCGCGCCGAGGACCAGGAAGGCGAGGCCGGTCTCCAGGCTGCTCCAGCCGCGCAGCTCCTGCAGGTAGAGCGTCACGACGAACTGGAACCCGAAGAACGACGCCGTGAGCAATCCCGCGCCCACGTTCGCCCGGACCAGCGGCCGCGAGCGCAGGATCCCGAGCCGGACCAGCGGCGCCGCCGTCCGGCGCTCGACGGTGACGAACGTCGCGAGCAGCGCGGCGCCACCGGCGAGGACGAGAGCCGTGGTGAGCATGCCGTCACGAGGGTGCTCCAGGCGGACGACGCCGTAGACGACGAGCACCATGCCTCCCGTGACCGTCACGGCACCGGCGAGGTCGAAGCCGGACCGCGCCGCGGCGCGCGCAGGATCGCGGGGCAGCACCCGCACGGCGACCACGAGCAGCGCGGCCGCGAGCACGACGGGGGCGAAGAACACCCACCGCCACCCGACGCTCGAGAGCAGGCCGCCGGCGACGACCCCGAGCGAGAACCCGCCCGCCGCGATCCCGGAGTAGACGAGCACCGCCCGGTCGCGCCGGGGCCCCTCCGGGAAGGTGGTGGTGAGGACCGACAGCCCGGCCGGGGTGAGGAACGCCGCCGCGACGCCGGTGACGAACCGGGCGAGGAGCAGCACGCCGCCGCCGTCGGCGAAGCCGCCCAGCCCGGAGAACACGAGGAAGACGCCGAGCCACAGCAGGAACATCCGGCGGCGGCCCAGCAGGTCGGCGGCGCGCCCGCCGAGGAGCATGAACCCGCCGTACCCGAGCACGTACGCGCTGACGATGCCGCTGAGGGTGGCCGTCGACAGACCGAGGTCGGCGCGGATGGCCGGCAGCGCGACGTTCAGCATGCCGATGTCGATGCCCTCCAGGAAGATCGCGCCGCTGACCACCACCAGCACCGCGAGCTCGCGGCCGGCCGGGCGTCCGGGCGAGCGGTCGAGGTCGGCTACCGCGGGGGTCGCGGTGGCGGCCGTTCCTTGACGTGACATGGGCGGCTCCGTTCTCGGCGAGGGTTCGGTTCCTGTTCGACCTGTCGGTTCCCTCTTGTAACTGACCTCACCCTGGGGGAGCATCGAGCCTTATGGAAGAAGGCACTTCTCCCGCACCCGGTTCCTGCGAGGGAACCGACGACGCGTTCGACGTCATGAACTGGGACACCCGGGAGGACTGCGAGGTCCGGCAGATCCTCGACCGGGTCGCGGACAAGTGGTCGCTGCTCGTCATCGCGCTGCTCGAACGTCGCACGCTGCGGTTCACTGAGCTCAAGCGCGAGATCGACGGCATCAGCCAACGCATGCTCACCCAGACGCTGCGCCACCTCGAGCGCGACGGCCTCGTGCGCCGCACGGTGTACCCCGTCGTCCCGCCCCGGGTCGACTACGACCTGACCCCGCTCGGGGCGAGCCTGCACTCCACGATCAAGGCGCTCGTCACCTGGACGGAGGAGCACCAGCGGGAGATCGCCGTGGCACGGACGCGGTACGACCGCCAGGCCGAGAGCGACGGCGTCCCGGTCACGGCGGGCGCCGCTCTCGCGCCCTGACCGGTTCGCTGTCGGCCGGGCCCTGTCCTGACGCGGCTGCCGGCCGAATTGTCGTGCTCCCGTGGCAGGCCGGTGGGCAGGATGGGCTCATGGACCGCACGTTCGACGAGCTCGTCGCCGAGGCCGACGCCGCACCGATGACCGGCTGGGACTTCTCCTGGCTCGAAGGGCGGGCCACCGAGCAACGCCCGAGCTGGGGCTACTCCCGGCTGCTGCACGAACGGCTCGGCACCGTCGACGCCGCACTGGACCTGCAGACGGGCGGCGGCGAGGTGCTGGCCGCCGCCCCGGTGCTCCCCCGGCTGCTCGTCGCCGCCGAGGGCTGGCCGCCGAACGTCGCGGACGCGACCGCCCGGCTGCACCCCCGCGGCATCGCCGTCGTCGCGCACGACGACGACTCGCCGCTCCCCTTCGGCGACGCGGCGTTCGACCTCGTCACCAGCCGGCACCCGGTCGTCCCCCGCTGGGCCGAGATCGCCCGCGTGCTGCGCCCGGGCGGCACCTACCTGGCCCAGCACGTGGGCCCCGCCAGCGTGTTCGAGCTGGTCGAGTTCTTCCTCGGCCCGCAGCCCGAGGAGGTGCGGCGCGGCCGCGACCCCGAGGACGAGGTCGCGGCCGCGCGCGACGCAGGGCTGACGCTCGTGGACCTGCGCGTCGAGCGCCTGCGGGTCGAGTTCCACGACGTCGGCGCCGTGGTGTGGTTCCTGCGCAAGGTGGTGTGGATGGTGCCGGGCTTCACGTCCGACGCGTACCGCGACGAGCTGCGCGACCTCCACGAGCGCATCGGTGCGGACGGGCCGTTCGTCGCCCACTCGGCGCGCCACCTGGTCGAGCTGCGTCGGTAGCCCGGCCGGTGGCTCACCCCAGGGCGGGCGCCGCCAGGTCGATCAGCTCGTCCGCCTGCTCCACGAACCACTGCCCGGCCGGCGGGTCGACCATGCCGCGCTCCGGGTCGAGCGGGCCCCCGGTGCCGCGGAAGCACTGGCCGTCGGACTCGCCCGGCACCTTGATCCACAGGTACGCGTCGACCAGCGGCTCGCCCGTGTCCAGGGTGGGCCGCACGCCCAGCCCGCGCCCGGGCGGGTTGCACCAGTCCTCCGCGTCGGAGTACGTGTTCGCCGACGTCGCCGGGTCCCACGGTCCCTGGCCGTTGCGCGAGGTGTCGACGACGAACGACGTCGTGGGAGTCACGTCTCCGAGCTGCTCGGCGTAGCGGGAGTCGACGCCGGCCGTGTCCAGCGCCGGGTCCGCGTTGCCCAGGGTCCATCGCCCGTAGGACGACATCTCCACGCCCGACCAGCCGTTCGCGGGGCCGCCGTTCCAGTACTGGTTGCCGCAGTCGCCGAGCGCGCCGCCCGCCCGGGTGACGAGCGCGAGGCAGGAGGAGATCCACCGCCCGTACGCCACGGAGTTCTCGGTGTACTGATAGTTCGAGGCGTTGAGGAAGAACCCGTCCGCCCGTTCGACGCCCGCCTTCAGCAGGCGGTCGGTGTTGTCGCCCACGTTGAGCCACTTGCTGTTGCCGGCGTCGAGGTAGACCTTGGTGCCGGGCAGCGCGCCGAGGGTGTCGACGGCGTGGTTGAGCATCGCGAACCGCTCGGCCGCGGCCGTCGCCGGGTCCGCCTCGTCGGGCTGGCACCACTCCTGCGTGCCTTCGACGGTCGTGTACCAGGGGATGATGCCGAGCCCGTCCGGCTCGAGGATCACGACCGCCTGCTTGTTCCCGATCCCGCGCGCGAACCCGTCGATCCACGCCGTGTACTCGGCGAGAGACGTCGCGCCACCCGCGGAGTACTGCGCGCAGTCGCGGAACGGCAGGTTGTAGGCGACGAGCACGGGGACCGCATGGTCGGCGTGGGCGTGCACGACGACGTCCTTGACGTCCTTCCGCACCTCGCGCGGGCTGCCGCCCGTGAACCACGACGCCGAGGAGATGCCGGCGAGCGACAGGGCGTCGTCCCGGGCGTCGCCCGTGAGCCCGAGCTCCTCCACGTGCCCGAGGGTCGAGCTCTCCGGGTTCACCCAGAGCGTCGGGTCGGGCGGTGGCGGTGGCGCCGCGACCGCGGAGGTCGCCCCCAGCAGGGCGAGGCCGCCGACGGCGAGCGTGGCCACGGACCTGGCCACGGAGCTGGCCACGGACCTGTAGCCGGAGGTGGAGCCGAACCTGGCGATGGACATGGCGATGGACATGGAGATCTCCTATGACCCGATGTCTGCTGACCCGATGGTGCGGTGCGGCCGGGTTCGGTGGGAGCGTTCCCATGGCCCCGCGGGTCCCAGGCTCCCGTGTCCGGAGCGGCGCGTCAACAGGGCGGATGCCAGCGTCGTCGTGACGGGATCGTGACGGGATCGTGTCCGTATCGCGAGGCAAGCACCCGGGCGCCGCCGGGCTCGCCCCTACGATGGCAGCCATGATCTTCAAGGCCGTGGGGGACGGCCGTCCCTACCCCGACCACGGGCACGTCACCGCCAAGGACTGGGTGGACGTGCCCCCGCGGCAGGTTCGCCTGGACGAGCTCGTCACCACCAAGCGCACGCTGGACCTCGACCACCTGCTCGCGGAGGACTCCACGTTCTTCGGCGACCTCTTCGCGCACGTCGTGGAGTACCAGGGGGTGCTCTACCTGGAGGACGGGCTGCACCGCGCCGTGCGCGCGGCCCTGCAGCAGCGGCCCGTGCTCCACGCCCGCGTCCTCGTGCTCCGATGACGGCTCCGAGACCGCGTACGATCCCCCGAACTCAGGTAGTTTCTTCGCGTGACATCACCAGCCCCTGACCCGGTCCGCGAGACGCGCCGCAAGCGCGAGCACGAGCGGCAGGCCGTCGTCTTCGGGCTGATCATCGTGTTCCTCCTCATCGCCGGGCTGGCGGCGGCCGCGATGTACTCGGGCGCGTTCAGCACCCCCTTCTCCCGGCCCATCTACACGCCGGTGGCCGCGGCGCCGCAGCCCGAGCCGTGCCTGCCCCAGGTGGAGGGGCAGCCCGACGGGGCACTGCCCGTGCCGTACTCGAAGGTCAAGGTGCGCGTCTACAACGCCGCCGACGGCAGCGAGCCCCTCGCCGACGCGAACGAGGACGTGCTGACCGAGCGCGGCTTCAACGTCGTCGACACCGGCAACTGGCTCGAGAAGCTCGGTCAGTCGGAGATCCGGGCCGGCACCAAGGGGATCACCCGCGCGTACACGCTCGCGGCGCAGTACCCCGACGCCCGCCTCGTGCTCGACGACCGCACGGGTGCCACCGTCGACCTCCTGGTCGGGGAGCAGTACAGCCCGCCGCTGAGCCTCGACCGCGTGCTGCTCGACGCGGAGACGCCCATGGAGGACGCCGAGGGCTGCCTGCCCCCCGACCAGATCGACCCCGTGCCGCAGGAGGTCGCCCCCAAGGAAGGGTGACCCCGCGCGGAGACGTCAGTCGGTCTCCGCCCCCACCGGCGCGGACGCCGGGGAGGCCGGCTCCTGGCTGGTACCGCGCCACCGCGAGATCACCCGCATGCCGTGGAAGATCACCAGCGCGGACGCCGTGCCGAGCGCGATGCCCTCGAACGTCAGGTCCCCGACCACCCACGTGAAGTTCGCGATGCCGATGATCAGCGGCACGGCGGCCGTGGTGAGGTTCACCGGGTTGCCGAAGTCGACCTTGCCCTGCACCCAGATGCGCGCGCCGAGGATGCCGATCATGCCGTAGAGCATCGTCGTCGCCCCGCCGAGCACCCCCGCGGGGATGGTCGCGATGAGCGCCCCGAACTTGGGCGACATCGACAGCAGCAGCGCCGTCGCCGCGGCCACCCAGTACGCGGCCGTCGAGTACACCCGGGTCGCAGCCATGACACCGATGTTCTCCGCGTACGTCGTGGTGCCTGAGCCGCCGCCGACGCCCGCGAACGTGGTCGCGATGCCGTCGCTGAACAGCGCGCGGCCCGTGAGGTGGTCGAGGTTCTTGCCCGTCATCGCCGCCACGGACTTCACGTGGCCCACGTTCTCCGCGATCAGCACCAGCACGACGGGCACGAACAGCCCCAGCACCGCCGGGTCGAAGGACGGGGTGACGAAGTGCGGGAAGCCGAGCCACTGCGCCTTCTCGACGGTGGCGAAGTCGACCTCGCCGCGGACCACCGCGACGACGTACCCGATGATCACGCCGACGAGGATCGACAACCGGCCGATGATCCCCTTGAACAGCACGCTGACGAGAATGATCGCCGCCAGGGTGATCACCGCGGTGACGGGCGCCAGCTTAAAGTTGTTCCAGGCCGCCGGCGCGAGGTTGAGGCCGATGAGCGCGACGATCGTGCCGGTCACGATGGGTGGCATGACGACGTCGATCCACCGCGCGCCCGCGAAGTGGACGAGCAGGCCGATGAGGGCGAGCACAAGGCCCGTGACGAGGATGCCGCCGACCGCCACGGACTCGCCGTGCGACGCCGTCGCCGCGGTGATGGGCGCGATGAACGCGAAGCTGGAGCCCAGGTAGGAGGGCAGCCGGTTCCGCGTGATCAGCAGGAACAGCGCCGTGCCGATCGCGGAGAAGAACAGCGTGGTCGCGGGCGAGAAGCCCGTCAGCACCGGCACGATGAACGTGGAGCCGAACATGGCCACCACGTGCTGCATGCCGATGCCGAGGGTGCGCGGCCAGCTCAGCCGCTCGTCGGGGGCGACGACGTCGCCGGGGGCGACGCGCTTGCCGTCGCCGTGCAGGGTCCAGCCGAGGGTCATGGGTGCTCCGTCTGTCAGGCCCGCAAGCGGGCCGCCGTGCTCACCGCTGCCGCTCGCCCGTGAACGTCCGGTGAAGATTGCCGCCGCACAGCGTACCCATCGCCGAGATAGAGACCCGCCTTCGCCGAGATAGAGAGGTTCTCTATCTCGGCGAAGGCGGGTCTCTATCTCGGCGAGGCGGGTCTCTATCTCGGCGAGGCGGGTCTCTATCTCGGCGGGAGGCGGTGCCCGACGAGGGCGAGGTTCTGGATCGTGGCGAGGCTGCACTGGGCGGCGTCGTTGGTGGACAGCGTGCGGGCCTCGTCGATCCGCACCAGGGTCTCCGGCGGCAGCACGGGCACCGGGTGGAAGGCCTCCTCCCCCGTGAACTCGCCGCCACGGAAGTACGAGCGCCACGCGACGTCGGCCAGCCCGTCGTCGCCGAGCCGCGCGGCGGCGTACGCGGCCAGGCGCGAGTGCGCCTGCTCGAGGTTGGTGCCCGACGGCGCGACGCCGAGCTCGGCCTCCTGCTCGGCGGGGGTGGCGAGATACAGGCGGCAGTACTGCAGCCACGCCTCCCGGAACCCCGGGGCGTCGACCAGGCCGGCGTCCACCAGGGACACCAGCTCCGAGCAGATCTCCACCAGCCCAAAGACGGCGGACAGGTGCGAGACGGTCACCCGGTCGCGGTCGGTGGCGAACCGGCCCGTGTCCAGGTCGTAGAGGGCCTCGCCGGTGAAGAAGCCGTGCTTCAGCGCGCCGATGTCGGTCATGGTGCCGACCAGGCGGTCGCGGGACCGCTCGTTCCCGGTGACCTCCCAGTCCGCGAGCCACGTGGCGGCCAGGGCGCTCCAGTCCGTGCCGAGCCCGACGGCGAGGGCGTCGCGGCGCGGCCGGTACGTGGCGGCGTCGGGCCGCACCTTGCGCGTCGGGTCCAGCCCGAGGAAGTTCCGGTCGGAGTCCCGCAGCTCGAGCATGAGGTCGCGCGTGTGCTCGTCGCCGGTGAGGAAGTAGTGCGGCCGCCGGTAGGCGGGCGTCGAGATGCGCACCTGCTTGGCGCTGCACCCCCAGTGCTGCACGTTGTGCCGGCTGCCCAGGCCCTGCCACGGGCCCGCGTGGTAGACGTCGACGTCCCCCGTGTGCCGGGTCATGCGCTCGGCGAGACGGAAGACGTCGGCCCGGCCAGTGCGCAGGAACGACGTCCACAACCACAGGTCCGGTGACAGCTCGGAGTTGTCCCACGCGTAGCCGCCGACGTCGTACCGCCACACGTGCCGGTCGGGGTCGTAGGCGTGCATGACGTCGCCGAAGCTCCAGAACCCGTACCAGGACCGCTGGTCCACCTGGCCCACGTAGAAGTCGAGCATCGTGGCGAGCCGGTCCTCCAGCGCCGCGCGCTCGGGGGTGCCCCGGTCCACGAGGTCCCAGTCGCCGAGGACGGCCGCGTCGTGCAGCGCCTCGGGCGTCGGCACCAGCTGGGGCCGCGTGGCGGTTCCCGCGGCGAGGCGGGCCAGCGCGGCGGCGTCGGGGGTCGCGGCGAACGCGGTCACGGTGAGCTCGTGCGTGCGGCCGATGCCGTGCGCGTCCCCGAAGCCGGGCTCGTAGTCCTCGTACGTGATCTCGAGGGCGTCGAGCTGGTCGTCGTACGTGTCCTGTCCGAGACCGTCGTGGTAGAAGCGCAGGTCCATCGGCGCGGCGTCGGGCGACCACAGCCACGTGGTGAGCGTGCCGACGTCCGACGACGCGCCCGCGACGTCGATCCCCGTGGGGTGCGACTGCCAGAAGCCCGTCAGCCCGACGGCGAGGCCGCCGCCCGTGTCCCCCAGATAGCCCAGGCCGTCGGACCGGGTGCCCTGCGCGACGTCGATCCACGGACGGTCGGGGGCGGTGCGCTTGTGCACGGTGAACCCGTGCGCGCTGAGCTGGCGCAGCGACCAGGCCTCCCAGGTCGGCACCCACCGCATCCGGCCGGAGACCTGCTCGTCCCACTCGGCGAGCGGCGGGGTGGGGCGGCCCGCCACCTGCGCCGCGCGCACCTCGGCGCCCGGGTCGCGACGCAGGCCGGTGACACCCTGCACCGCCTCGCGCACGAGCCCGCCGTCCGCGCCGGCGAGGCGCACGTGCCGGTCGTACGGCGCCGCGCGCAGGGGGACGTCGAACCGCAGGCCGAGCGAGGAGAGGAAGTCGCGCTCCGGGTCGCCGTCCCAGACGAACGAGTGCACCACCCGGAACGTCGGCGCCCCGGCCGCGAGCACGAGGCGCAGCGTGAACGGCAGCCAGGCGGGCGCGCCGTCCTCCTGGGCCCGGTCGACGTCGCGGTGCGCCCCGGTCACCCGCACCACGGCGCGCACGGGGCCCGACTGCTCGACGACGACGTCGCGGACCACGCCCACGGACTCACGCCGTGCCGTGTGGTCGGGCTCCGGGCGGTCCTGCCGGCTGGACACGAGCCGGCCGGCGCGCGCCACCTCCGCCTCGCCGTCCGGAGCGGGCACCCGCACCGACCGCACCACGTCCGGCCCGGAGCGCCCGACCACGACGGTGCACGCGCCCGTGTCCACGACCACCTCGTCGGCGTGCTCCGTCACCGTCACCGTGGGCCCGGCGGTGGCCGGCGCACCCGGCTCGACGTCCGCGGCCCGCACCACGCGGTACGACGCGCTCGGCGGGGCGGCCGCGCCCAGCGCGACGCCGGACCACTTCACGCTGCCGTCCGGCCAGGTCGCCAGCGGCCACGTCTGTGCCGGGACGGCGCGGCCCCAGGCGTCGACGACGGCGAGCGCGGAGGAGTCGCGCACGGCTCCCGGGCGGAACGGGACGCCGCAGGTGACGCCGCCGACCGTGAGGTCCGGCGCGACGTCGTCGAGCCAGCGCAGGGGGACGTCGACCGGGGGCCGGTCGTCGGCGGTGATGGTCGTGGGTTCGGTCCGGACGGCGGGCGCGGTGGTCATGACAGCGGGGTCACCTCGAGGTTGCGGTAGTGGGCGACGAGCGGGGACATCTGCCGGAAGCCGATCCGGCCGGCGCCCAGCGGTGCGTCGTCGTGGAACGTGAAGAGGGTGAGGTCGTCGATCGCGAAGGCGACGTCCGCACCGCGCTTGGTGACGCGCACGCGATAGTGGCCGTCCGCGTCGTCGGGGCCGGGCAGCGGGTCGGCGCCCTGCGCCACGAGCCGGAAGCCGGGGCTCTTGCGCAGGTTGCAGGTGCGGAACCGCTTCTCGGAGGCCCACTTGCGGCGCAGGTAGGACACATGGAGCGTCGAGACGTCGCCCGAGTGGTACTGCGGGTAGTAGCCGGTGCGCCCGGCCAGGGCGGGGTCGAAGAGGTCGCGCCCGTCGGTGCCCGTCGCGGCGAAGAACAGCATCGCCAGACCGTCGCCTGCCAGAGGCCGGAAGTCCCACGCGACCTCGACGTCCGCACCGAAGACCTCGGGGCACCAGAACGTGAGGTGCGCGTGGTCGCCGCGTCCGTCGGCGACGAGCGCCGCCTCGTCCGCCGTGCTGCGCAGCTCGAGGCCCGCTCCCAGGGCGTCGCCCGCGACGGTGTGCCGTACGCCGACCGGCCCCTCGGCGACCCAGCCGGCCAGGTCCTCGGGCGAGGCCAGCGCGTTGCGGTAGGTGCCGGTCACGGTCGGGGCGGCGGGTGCCGTCACGGCTGCATCACCCAGGCGCCCAGCGGGGCCTCGGCGTCGTGCACGCCGTCGAGCGACGCCAGCGCCTCGGCCACGTACCGCGCGACGGCGCGCGCCCCCGCCGTCGTGAAGTGCGTGTTGTCCTTGGCGAGGCCGTCGTCCACCGGGAGCCCGGCCTGCGCCGCGGCGCCGTGCGGGAACAGGGCCGCCGACGCGTCGCGCCCCAGCCAGCCGTAGAGCCAGCGCGTGAACACTGTCAGGTCGAGCACCGGCACGTCCAGGTCGTGGCCGAGCACGCGGACCGCGGCCGGATAGGGGCCGTGGGACCAGCGCAGCACGCCGCCGTCGTCCTCGTCGGCGAAGAGGCGACGCTCGACGCTCGTGGCCAGCACGGGCCTGGCCACGTTCGCGCGCGCCTCCGCGACGAACCGCGCGAGCCGGTCGGTGTACCCACCCTCGGCGGCGAGCTCCGCCGGCTCCTTCTGGTCGTTGTGCCCGAACTGGATCACGACCGTGTCGCCGGGGCGCAGCTCGTCCAGCAGCGCGTCCCAGCGTCCCTCGGCCCGGAACGACGCCGTGGTGGCGCCGCCGATCGCGTGGTTGCGCACCACGTCGTCCGTGAAGGCGGCGAGCTCGTCGCCCCAGCCCAGCAGAGGGATCTCCGGGTGCCCGCTGGTGCGGCCCTCGTCAGTGGGGGCGACCGTCGAGTCACCCGCGAGGTGGATCGTCATGTCAGCCCTTCACGCTCCCGATCAGCATGCCCTTGGCGAAGTGCTTCTGGAGGAACGGGTAGGCCAGCAGCACGGGGATGGTGGCCACGATGACCACCGCGAACTTGATGCCCTGCGCGGGCGGGGGGAGCTCGGTGCCCATGTCCTGCGCGGACAGGGACGCCGACGCGGTGACCTGCCGCAGGAACATCTGCAGCGTCCACATGTCCTGGTCGTTCAGGTACAGCAGCGGGGACATGTAGTCGTTCCAGATCCCGACGGCGTAGAACAGCGCGAACGTGGCCAGCACCGGCTTGGACAGCGGCACCACGACGTGCCGCAGGATCTGCAGCTCGTGCGCGCCGTCGATCTTGGCGGACTCCTCCAGCTCCTGGGGCAGCTGCTGGAAGAAGTTCTTGATGATGATGAGGCTGAACGGGTTGATCGCGGCGGGCAGGATCAGCGCCCAGTACGTGTCGAGCAGCCCGAGCTCCTTGACCACCAGGAACGTGGGGATCATGCCGGCGGAGAACACCATCGTGAACACCACGACGGTCATGATGGTGCGCCGGCCGGGCAGCTCGACCTTGGACAGCGGGTACGCCATCAGCGCGGTGAGCGCGAGCTGGACCAGCGTGCCGACCAGCGTCACGGCGACGGTCGTGACGAACGCCCGCACGAACGCCGTCGAGGACAGGATCGAGGCGTAGGAGTCGGTGGTGAACTCGTGCGGCCACAGGAAGAACGGCCGCGTGGTCAGCTCGAGCTCCGTGGCGAAAGAGCCCGCGAGCACGTACAGGAACGGCAGCAGCGCGAGCAGCCCGACCGCGACCAGCAGGACCACGTTGACGACGTCGAACGCGCGCCCCGCGGGCGTGTTGAACCGCTGGTGCTGGGTGGATGGCCGGGACGCGCGCCGCGGCGGACGGCCCGCGGGCTGCAGGGCCGGGAGCTGGGTGGTGGCCATCAGAAGATCCCCTGCTGGTTGAAGCGCTTGGCGAGCCAGTTGGTGCCGAAGATCAGCACCAGGCCGACGATCGCCTTCGACAGGCCCACGGCGGTGGAGTACGAGTACGCGCCCTGCTGGATGCCGGTGAAGTACACGTAGGTGTCGAAGACGTCCGCGACGGTGCGGTTGAGCGCGTTGGACATGAGGTAGATCTGCTCGAACCCGGTGTTGAGGATCTCCCCGGTCTGCAGGATCAGCATCACGATGATCGTGGGGCGGATCGCGGGCAGCGTGATGTGCCAGGTGCGCTGCCAGCGGCCCGCGCCGTCGATGACCGCGGCCTCGTACTGCTCCTGGTCCACGCTGGCCAGTGCCGCGAGGAAGATGATCGTGCCCCACCCGGTGGACTTCCAGATGGTCTGGAGCAGGATCAACGGACGGAACCAGTCCGGGTCGGCGAGGTAGTTCGTCTCCGTCCCCGTGAACCCGTCGAGGAAGCTCGACAGCGGGCCGGTGCCGATCGCGAACAGCAGCGCCGTCAACGACACCACCACGGTCCACGACAGGAAGTGCGGGATGTACACCAGCGTCTGCACGGTGCGCTTGAGCACCGACAGCCGCACCTCGTTCAGCAGCAGCGCCAGCACGATCGTCAGCGGGAACGCGACGAACAGGCTCAGCCCGGCGAGGATCAGCGTGTTGCCCAGCAGCCGCGGGAAGTCGGGGTTGGAGAAGAACTCCTGGAAGTGGTGGAACCCCACCCACTCCGACCCCTGGATCCCGAGGAACGGCACGTAGTTCTTGAACGCGATCTGCGCGCCCCACATCGGCCAGATGCGGAACAGCAGGAAGTACAGGATCCCCGGCAGCATCATCAGCAGCAGCCAGCGGAACCGCACGACCTTGGCCCACCGGCGGCGCGGGCGCCGCACCGCGGCCGGGGCGGGGGGCGCCGGCGTGCCGGCACGCTCGACGTCGACGACAGCGGTCATCGCAGCCTCCATCTCGAACAGGGCGCGGGGCCGGGCAGCATGGACCCGAGGGTCGGCAGGCCCGCACGGACAGGGCACGCCGGCCCGGCCCCGCGTCGGAAGGTGATCAGCCGAGCTGGCCGTAGAGCTCGTTCATCTCGGCCGTCACGGCGTCGCCGCCGCTGGACTTCCACTGCGCGATCGCCGCGTCGAGGCCGGCCTCGTCGATCTGCCCGCTGATGTACTGGATGCGGGCGTCGGCGATGACCTGGTCGAGCTGCACGCCGTTGGTCATGTACGTCTCGGACACGAGCGCCGCGCCCGGGTTGAACGCCGCCTTCTCCAGGTCCTTCGCCTGCAGCTCCAGTCGCTCGTTCTCGAGCTCCTCGTCGTACGCCGTCTCCGGCTTGGGCTTGTACGCCTCGTAGCCGGCCACGTTCGTGCCGATCTGCGCCCACGAGCCCGAGACCAGGTCGGTGTAGTCCTGCTTCGACTTGTCGAAGACGGCGTGCTCGCCGTCCACCGTGAAGTTGTCGCCCTCGATGCCGTTGTTCTCGAGGATCTGGGCGTCCTTCGAGGCCAGCTTGTCGAGCGCCGTCAGGACCTGCTTCAGCTGGTCCTCGGTCTGCACCGACGCCTTGGGCACGGCGAGGAAGCCGCTGTAGCCCGGGGTCGGGAGCGCGAAGTCGCCGTTCGGGCCCGCGATGTTGCCCTGCAGGGCGACGAACTGGTCGTACGTCTTCGGGTCCTTCTCCTTGAACAGGCCGGCGAGCTGCGACGCCCGGGACTGGACGTCGATGATGATGCCGCCCTTGCCGTTGAGGAAGGGCTCGTTCCACTGGGTGGAGCCGTCCATCGTGGCGTAGTCCTTGTTGACGTAGCCGTTCTGGATGAGCTCCTTCTCGTAGTCCAGCGCCTGCTTCCACTCGGGCGTGGTGAACGACGGGACCAGCTCGCCGCCCTCGTCCTTCCACACGTTGCCCGCGCCGAACCACGTCTCGATGGCGTCGTACGGGCTGCCCGTGCCGATCGACGCGCCCCAGGCGGGGATGATCATCCCGTAGGTGTCGTCCTTGCCGTTGCCGTCGGGGTCGTCCTCGGTGAACGCCTTCGCCAGCGCCATGAGCTCGTCGGTGTCGGTCGGCTCCTCCAGGCCGAGGTTCTTCAGCCAGTCCTTGCGGATGGTGATGGAGGTGCGCACGACGTCACGCGCCCGGTAGACGCCGTAGACGGTGCCGTTGACGCTCGCGGCCTGCTGGACCTCGGGGTTCTCGGTCACCAGGTTCGGGTAGTCGCCCGAGGCCAGGTGCTCCGTGAGGTCCCAGAACCCGCCGGCCTCGGCCGTCTGCACGAAGCCCTGGCTCTTCTGCTGGATCACCATGACGTCCGGGATCTCGTCGCCGGCGAGCACCACGTTGGTGCGGTCGCCGTACTCGGCGTTGGGCACCCAATGCATGTCGAGGTCCAGGCCGGCGAGCTCCGCGAGCTTCGCCCCCACCGGGTCGTCGTCCTCGGGCGGCGTCGTCGAGAAGTACGGGGCCATGATCGACAGCGAGTCGAGCGCCTCCCCGCCGTCGCCGCCGCTGTCGCCGGAGCCGCCGCTGCTGCAGGCCGCGAGCGCGAGGCTCCCCGCCGCGAGCAGGGCCAGGGGTGCCAGCCGTCGTGTGCGCATGGTGTTCCTTTCGTCGGAGTGCACGTCGTCGTTCACTCGTCGAGGGGGTCGGTCGCCGCCGGGCGATCGCTCACGTTGCGGTCGTTGGCGGCGTAGAAGGACAGGCAGAGGGCCGTGCACAGGTAGACCCACGCACCGATCGACACGACCGGCAGGAGCCCTGGCACGAACGCGGTGACGACGCCGGCCAGCGCCGTCGTCGCCGCGAGCAGGAGGGGAGCGCCGGGGAAGCGCAGCAGGAACGCCCAGGCGAGCCGGGGCACGTCGCGCCGGCGCAGGTCGTAGTGCGCGTCCATCGTCAGCGTGAGGAGGAGGTGCACCACGGCGAGACCGCCCACGACGGCGAGCGCGACGCGCAGCGTCGTGGGGGCGCCGTCGAGCGCGAGGAGGCTCGTGCCCGTGAGGGCGAGCGTCGCCAGGGCGGGCGCGGCGACGAGGTTGGCCCGGCCGAAGCCGGACACCCAGGTCGTGGCGAAGACCCGCACCGCCCGCTGGGCGTCGCCGCGCAGCCGGGTGCGTCCGACCGTGGCCGCCGCGCCGAGCGCGGGCGCGACGCCGAGGAGCACTCCCCCGGCGAGCGTCCCGGCGAGGACGAGGACGTTGAGCAGGGCGAGGAACGCCAGGGTGTCGACCCAGCCGAACCACCGCTCCAGGCGGGCGCCGTCAGGGCGCGGCACGGCGCCGGCGACGTCCGCTCGCGCGCTCCCCTGCTGTGCCATGGCCCCGTCTCATCTCCATCGATGTCCGGGCCGCGCGGGCCCGGTCAGCCTCCTGGGACGACGACGTCGTCACCCAGGTGCGGGAAAGCGATTCCCGCGTTGAATGGATTCACCGTAGAGGTCGGGACTTCACCCGTCAACAGGTTGTCTGCATCGTTGTGCTCGAGGTAGTTCCGTTCGTGCCGAGGTAGTTCGAACCCCGCGCGGTAGTCCTGGTCGGAACTACCTCGCGGAGGTTCGAACTACCTCGCGGGGGATGCCACTACCTCGGCGGTCGGGACGCGTGCGCCATGAGCCAGGCCAGGAGGTACGCACGCGTGTTGCCGTCGTCGATGCGCTCCTCGGGCAGGTCGCGGGCGACGTCCAGAGCCGCCACCGCGTCGTCCGTCCCGGCGAGCGCCGCGTACATGAGCAGCTGGTCGCCGAACATGACGTCCCACGACGCGGGCTCGTCGCGCGGACCGGCGAGCGCCTCGTCGAGGTTCGACCGGACCCGATCGGGGTCACCCCCGAGGTAGCCGGCCACGGGCTGGACGGGCAGCACCAGGATGCCGAGCATCGCGCTGGGCTCGGCGCTGAACCAGGTGGCCCAGTCGCGCTTGCCGCCCCACACCAGCGAGGTCACCTGGTGGCCGAAACCCTCGACAGCCGGGTCGCGGGTGTCGAAGTCGGTCCAGTACGCCCGCGCGGACGCCGCCTCGGCAGCGAGCATCCAGCGCGCCTGCTCCTCGAGACGGTCGTCACCGCGCGCCCGCGCCCACAGCGCCAACCCGTTCCACGCGGACACGGCCTCGGACGCCGACTCCTGGTTGTTGCCGTCCGCGAAGGGCGCATAGCCGGACGCCCACGAGTGCCCCGCGTACGCGTCGAACACGCGCAGGGCAGGCAGGCCGCCCACCGGACCGCCGGCGGCGACGTCCGCGGCGAGCAGGTCGACCACGGGTGCGAGGTCGGCGGCGAGCGCCGGGTCGGCGGCCGACACGACGCCCGCGGCGTAGAGGAAGTAGCCGTAGTGGAAGTGGTGGTCGTTGGCCTCCTCCGAACCGAACGCCGGTGCCTTGCCGACGACCGTGCGCAGCACCGGGTCGAGGACGAAGCAGCGCTCGGCCCGGCTCTCGCAGCCGGCCGGGTCCGCCCAGGTGCGCAACCGCTCGGCGAGGTCGGACCGCACGCGGGCCGCGACGTCGTCGAGCGCGAGCCCCTCGGCCAGGCCGAGCAGGTTCGCGTCCCGCGCGAGTGCCTTGCCCCCGTAGTAGGTGTCGGCCGGGTCCTCGAGCCTGCCCTCCGCTCGCGCCTGCGCGTCCGTCCGCACCTGGTCGGCCAGCTCGGCCCGCGCCCCGTCCGTCAGGCCGGACAGGTCGAGCGTCCCGGCCGGCTCGACGGCGGGGCTCGCCCATGTGAGCGTCGAGGCCGTGCACACGTCGACCGTCCCGTGCACCGTGGCGTACGTGCCGAGGCCGCAGTCGGCCCCCGCGGAGTCACGCTGGTGCGGCATGCGGACGACGGCGGTGGCCCCGCTCCCCTCCGTCGCGTAGGTGAGCGCGGTGCTCACCGAGCCGCCGGAGCCGCCCGAGACCCCGTACCGCGCCGTCACGCCGGTGACCGGCGCCCGCGCCGCGTCGGCGAGCGTCGCGACGGCGTCGCCCGAGGCGTCGTCGGGCACCGGGAACCAGGCCGCCTGCTCCCCGGCCGCGAGCGTGAGGACGCGCCCGTCGTCGGACAGCCCGGCGCCGGGCGCGTCGGCGCCGCCGGGGCCGAGGAGCACGTGCTCACGGTCCAGCACCTCGGTCGTGGCCCGCCCGTCGCCGGCGGTGAACGCGGCGGTCATGGCCACGTCCTGGTCGGCCGCGGCCGTGTAACGCACGACCGGCGAGCCCTCGACGAGCAGCAGGTGGCCGAGCGCCTCCCCCGCGTCGTCACGCAGCTCGACGGTGACGGAGGCGACGTCGTAGGCCGACACCACCGCCGACGCGGCGCCCACCTCGAGGCCGACCTGCGGCTCGAACGGCCCGAGGATCGACGTGCCCGTCACCTGGACCTGCGGCAGCCCGTACGCGAAGCCGCCCGCGGTGAGGGCCACCGCGAGGGGGACCGGGAACACCGGCTGCGGGGCGTCGCCCAGCGCGAGGCTCGAGAACCAGCGGTTCGTGGGCGGTGCGAGCCCGTCCGCGAGGCGCATGGACGGCGTCGCCGCGACCTGCTCCTCGGGCAGTACCGAGGGGTCGACGTCCGGCGCTGTCGGGCTCCCGTCCGCGGCCGGGGCGTCGGCCGGCCCCGGAGCCGGTGCCGAGGTCGGGGCGGCCTGGTCGCCGCCCAGCATCCCGCAGCCGCCGAGCATCAGGACCGCCGCCAGGGCCGTCGTCAGCACCCCCGTCGGGTGGGCCACGAACTCCCGTGCGGCCGTCACAGTCCCACCTTGCGGAGGAACGCGTCGAAGGAGGCGTCGACTCCGGCGAGCGGCCCGTCGTCGTGCAGCTCGATCACCGCCGTCACCGGCGTGCCGGACATGACGAGGCCGTGCTCCCCACCACGGACGAGGCCGTCGCTGCGCACCCGGACGGTGGCCTCGGCCTGGTTGCTGGTGTTCTGGACGGCCACCGACGCGACCGTGCCGTCCAGCTCCGCCTGGTTCGGCAGCACCACCGTGACCGGCGCGCCGTCCCGCACCCGGGCGAAGTCGGCCGGGTCGAGCACCAGCCTGGCGTCCACGAACATCGACCCGTGCCGCTCCACGGACGCGAGCACCTCCCCCGCACGGGCGAAACCGCCCTGACCGACCGCCACGTCCGTCACCACGCCGTCCGCCGGCGCGACGACGGTCATGGTGCCGTCGTCCGTCACCTCGTAGGCGGAGGCGTCCTCGCTGACGAGGCCGACGGCGAGGTCGTGCTGGAGCGTGAGGCTGCGCAGCACCAGCAGCGGATCGCCGGCGCGCACCTCGTCGCCCACCTCCACGAGGGCCTCGGTGACGGTGCCGGCGTAGTCGGTGCCCACGGCCAGCGTCTCGGCGGAGATCGTCGCGGTGGACGACGTGGCCTGGCCGGTGCGTCGGTTCATGACGAGGGTGAGCGCCGTGCACAGCAGCACGACGGCGAGCAACCCCACGAGGAGGCGCAGACGGGCGGTCCAGGTCATGCGACACCTCCACGGGTACGGCCGGTGACCTCGCGGACCGCCGTGACGACGAACCCCCCGAGGATCACGGTGTTCGTCACGTTCCACGCCAGCGCGAGGCTGGGGAACGGGTCGCCCCACTCCTTCCACACGCCCGCGGCGGAGGTGAGCAGGAGGAAGACGAAGCACAGGAGCTGCGGCACCATGAAGCCGAACGGCGACTCGGCACGCCCCGCCCGGCCGGTGACGTGCCAGGCCTGTTCCTTGCTCGTCAGCGCGTTCCACAGCGCCTTCGTGTAGATCGGGAACGAGACCGACGCGAGCATCAGCACCTCCCAGCGGAACGAGCCGAGCGTGAAGAAGGCGATCGCGATCTGCATGCCGTAGAAGCCGAGGTAGTACAGCAGCCACGTGCTCCACGAGATCGACAGATTCATCGGCGTGAGGTCGAGGTAGATCTGCAGCGGCGGCACCAGGAGCAGCACGAGCGGCGCGATGCCCGCGAGGTAGTGCGTCGCGGTCACGGTGTACTGCAGGCGCTGGTCCAGCGTGAGCCGACGGCGGGGGCTCAGCGGGTTGTGGTGCAGCATGATCTCGAACCCGCCGGTCGCCCACCGCAGCTGCTGCTTGCTGTACGCCTCGACGGTCTCGGGCGTGTCACCGACGGCGAGGACGGTGGGGATGTAGACGGTGCGCCACCCCCGTTCGTGCAGCATCAGCGACGTCCACACGTCCTCGGACTTCGAGTCGGTGTACATGCCGCCGACGTCGTCGATCGCCGTGCGGCGGAACACGACGTTGGTGCCTACGCAGAACGCCGCGTTGAACCGGTTCCGCCCCGGCTGCACGAAGCGGTAGAACACGGCCTGCATGTAGCCAGCGCCCCGCGACACGATGTTGTGCAGGTTGCCGTACGCCTGAGGCGTCTGCACGAAGGCGACGTCGTCGTCCACGAAGAACGGCACCGTCTCGACGAGCAGCTCCGGTCGGGCGACGAAGTCCGCGTCGAGGATGACGAAGAGCTCCCCCTTCGCGATCGTCAGCGCGTGGTTGACGTTCCCGGCCTTCGCTCCGTGGCTCGACAGCCGGCGCACGTAGCGCGCACCGAGCGTGGCAGCGAGGTCTCGCACGTCGTCCGACCGGCCGTCGTCGAGCACCCAGGTGCGGTGCGACCCGCGCATCGCGACGGCCGCGCGCACCGTGCGCGCGACGGTGTCGAGGCTCTCGCCGTAGGTGGTGATGAACACGTCCACCGTCACGGGACGGTCGTGCAGGTACAGGCTCCAACGCGTGGGGTCGTCCTCAGCCTCGTCGCGGACGATCTCGGGGAGGTCGAACAGACGGTCCTGCGCGTGGTGAAAGGCGAACCCGCGCGGGTCGTAGCCGCTGGAGAGCACCGTCCACATCGCGAGGAGAGCCTGCGCGACGAGGACGGTCTCCGCCGTGATCACCATGGCGTACGGCAGCGCGTCGCCACGGTTCGCGGGATTGAGCAGGAAGACGGCGTAGGCCACGACGCCGAGCGTGGCGAGCACCATGATCAGCGCGAGCGAGGGCGAGCGGGACGCGGCGTTCTCGTCCCTCGGTGGGGCGGCGGGTCGGGGCTGCTCGACGGGCAGGCCGCGCGGCCGGGAGCGGACGTGCTCCGTACGGCGCGGGGTGACGACGAGACGGTCGAACTCGGAGACGGACATGGCGAGTCCTCCGGGCAGGGCGCGGTCGTGCGACGGGAGCGTGGACGACGTCGTCCGTGCGACGGCGGCGTCGTGACGGTCCTGCAGACTGCAGCGGGCGCGACGGTGGCCCTGGAACGGGTCGAGGTGACCCGCTCCGGAGAGCGGGCCACCTCGTCGTCTGTCGCGAATGTAGCCCCGGCGGCCCTCGGTGTCACGGGTGCGGCGTGGGTGATTCCAGCCAGTGAGACCGTGGCCTCGGCCGACTGTCGCCGCAGGTCACAGCCCTGAGGGCGTCTCGTCAGAGCTGCCGAGCCACCTCGCGCGCCACCAGGTCGAGGTGGTCGAGGTCGTGCAGGTCGAGCACCTGCAGGTACACGCGCTGCACGCCCTGGTCGCGCAGCGAGCCGAGCAGGTCGACGGCCTCCGACACGGTGCCGGCGACGCCGTGCTCCCGCAGCTCGGCCGGCTCGCGGCCGATCGCCGCGGCGCGTCGCGAGAACTGGGCCTCGTCCTTGCCGACGGCGAGCACCAGCGCCACCGACTGCACGATCGAGTCGGGCGTCCGCCCGGCCTCGGCCAGCGCCTCGTTGATCACCCCGATGCGCGGGGCGACGGTGTCCAGCTCGGGGAACGCCTGGTTGTACTCGTCGCCGAACCGCGCCGCGAGCGCCGGCGTCCGCCGCGGGCCGCCGCCACCCACGATGACGGGGATCTTCGCCTGGGCCGGCTTCGGCAGGGCCGGGGAGTCGACGAGCGTGTAGTGCTCGCCGTGGAACGAGTACGTCTCGCCGAGCGGCGTGCCCCACAGGCCGGTGAGGATCTCGAGCTGCTCCTCCAGGAGCCCGAACCGCTTGGCCGGGAACGGGATGCCGTACGCCTCGTGCTCGCGCGCGAACCAGCCAGCACCCAGGCCGATCTCGACGCGGCCGCCGGACATCTGGTCCACCTGCGCCACCTGGATGGCGAGCACCCCGGGGTGGCGGAACGTCGCGGAGGTGACGAGGGTGCCCAGGCGGACCGACGTCGTGTCGCGGGCCAGGCCGGCGAGCGTCGTCCAGGCGTCCGTCGGGCCAGGCAGCCCGTCGCCGCCCATCGCCAGGTAGTGGTCGGAGCGGAAGAAGGCGCTGAAGCCGAGCTCCTCGGTCGCCTTCGCGACGGAGAGCAGGTCGTCGTACGACGCGCCCTGCTGGGGCTCGGTGAAGACACGCAGGTCGAGGGTCATGGGTTCACCTCTCGGGTGGGGCACCCGCGCGCCTGCGCGGGTCGGTTCGTCAGGTGTGCCGGGAGCGGCGGTCAGTCGAAGGTCGGCGAGCCGGTGCGCGACCGCTTGAGCTCGAAGAACTCGGGGAACGACGCCAGCGCGACGGCGCCGTCGAAGATCCGCAGCGCGTCCTCGCCGCGCGGGACGCGGGTGAGCACGGGGCCGAAGAACGCGACGCCGTCCACGTGGATCGTCGGCGTGCCGACGTCCTCGCCCACGGGCTTCATCCCCGCCTCGTGCGAGGCGGCGAGGTCGGCGTCGTAGGCGTCGGACGTCGCGGCGCCGGCCAGGGACGCGGGCAGGCCCGCCTCGGCGAGCGCCTCGACCGCGATGGCGTCGTAGTCCGTGCGCCCGCCGGGGTGGATGCGCGTGCCGGCCGCCGTGTAGAAGGCGCTGAAGGCGTCGGGGCCGTGGTCGGTCTGGACGGCGGCGGCGACCCGGCCGATGCCGCGCGACGACTCGATCTTGGCGCGGTAGTCCGCCGGGAGGTCGCGGCCGGCGTTGAGCAGGTAGAGGCTCATCAGCCGGAACGTGAGGCGCACCTCCCGGTGCTCGGCGACCTCGAGCGCCCAGCGCGAGGTGATCCATGCGAACGGACACAGCGGGTCGACGTAGACATCGACCTCGGGCACGACGGCGGAGGCGGTGGTGGACGTGGTCTCAGGCGCGGTGATGGTCCCGGATGTCACGACCGCCACCCTACCCACGCCGCCCGGCACGGGTAGCCTCGGCCCGTGCGCAAGGTGCGGTGGGCGAGCGTGTGGACGGTCGTAGGGGCGTGCGTCGTCGCGCTCGCCATGCTCTGGGTCGTGCTGCGCGGCCGGGTGTGGGCGTGGATCCCGTTCTTCCTCGCCGCCGGCGTCGCCGTGCGGGAGATCCGGTACCTGCAGCGCTCCCGCCGCCCCGCGGACGCCGGTTTCGACGAGCGGCGCCGCGGCGGGCCCGACGCCTGACCGGGCCGCCGTCGTCACCTCGCCGACCCCGGTCCGCGGCACCGGTCTCACCCGCCGCGGCCCTCGACGTGCCGGACCGCGGCGGGCTAGCGTCGAGGAGGGCGCCGCCGCCCGGCAGCGCCCCGACGTCCGCGGCTCGCGGGCCCGGTACGGAGGCGCCGCCATGACGGACCAGCCCCGCGGCACGGATCCGTCGATCCCGGCCCCGCTCGACACCGAGTCCTTCGCCGACCGGCTGTTCGCGGCGACCCTCGGAGCCGTCGACGTCCTGGCCGTGCACGTCGGCGACCGGCTCGGCTGGTACCGGGCCCTGGCCGAGTCCGGCCCCCTGACGTCCACCGCCCTCGCGGAGGCCACCGGCACGGCCGAGCGGTACGCCCGCGAGTGGCTGGAGCAGCAGGCCGCGACCGGCGTGCTGGTCGCCGAGGACCCGGGGGCTTCACCGGCCCTGGGCGCCGACCCGCAGGACCTCGCCCTGGCCCGCGCCTACGCCCTGCCCGCCGCGCACGCCGAGGTGCTGACCGACGCCTCGTCGTTGAGCTACCTGGCGCCGCTCGCGCGCTTCGTCGGCGCGATCGGGCCGCAGCTGCCGCGCCTGCTCGAGGCGTACCGCGACGGCGGAGGGGTCTCCTGGGAGCAGCTCGGCGACGACGCCCGCCAGGCGCAGGCGGACGTCAACCGGCCGTGGTTCGAGCAACGCCTCGCCCCGACGCTCGCCGCGCTGCCGGCCGTGCACGAGGCCCTGTCCCGTCCGGGGGCGCGGGTCCTCGACGTCGGCTGCGGCTTCGGCTGGTCCACCCTCGCGCTCGCCCGGGCCTATCCCCGCGCCGAGGTGCACGGCATCGACGTCGACCGCCCCTCCGTGGCCGCCGCCCGAGCCGCCGCGGCCGAGGCCGGGCTGGCGGCGCGGACCCGTTTCCATCTCGCGGACGCCGCCGAGCTCACCGGGGTGGAGCCCTTCGACGCGGCCCTCGCCTTCGAGTGCGTGCACGACATGCCGCGCCCGGCAGCCGTCCTGGAGGCGGTGCGGAGGGTAATGCGGCCGGACGGCGTCGTCGTGGTGATGGACGAGGCCGTGGGCGACGAGTTCCGCGCCCCGGCCGACGACGTGGACCGGATCATGTACGGCTACAGCCTCTTCGTGTGCCTTCCGGACGGCCTGTCCACGAGCCCGTCGGCCGGCACCGGCACGGTCATGCGGCCCGCCACGCTGCGCCGGTACGCCCTCGAGGCCGGCTACGCCGGCATCGAGGTGCTCCCGGTCGACGACTTCGGCTTCTTCCGCTTCTACCTGCTGCCGCTGACGCCGCCGGACGGACGGCCGGAGACACGGACCGCGGAGGGTGACGCCCACGTGCCGGAGTAATCTCCCTGGCATGACCGCCGTCCGGACGCACACCCACGCCCAGGCCGTCGACGCCGCGATCGACCTCTTCTCCCGGCAGGGCTACGAGCAGACCACCGTCGAGGAGATCGCCGACGCGGCCCGCGTCAGCCGTGCCACGTTCTTCCGTCGCTTCCGCTCCAAGGAGGACGTGATCTTCGCCGATCACGAGCTGCTCCTGGAGGAGGTGGTGGTCATGCTCGCCGAGACGCGACCGGAGGCCCGTGCGAGCGAGGAGTCCGGCCGGGCGCCCGAGCGCGCGTGGGACCCGGCCACCGACCCGTACCTCGAGGTGTGCCGCGCGGCCCGGCTCGTCTTCGACCACCACGTGGGCCAGCGCGAGACCTCGATCGCCCGGCATCAGCTGCTGCAGCAGGTGCCGGCGCTGCGCGACCGCGAGCTCGTCACGACGCACCGCTACGAGCGCGCGTTCACGGCGTACCTGCGCGACACCCTCCCGCCGGACCGCTCCACCACCACGATGTCGATCGCGTTCGCCGCCTCCGTCGTGGCGGTCCACAACGCCATCCTGCGGCGCTGGCTGCGCAACCCCCACCTGGACCTGCGGCCCGAGCTGGAGGAGGCGTTCGCCGACCTCCGGCGCGCCGCCGTCGCCCCGTTCCCGCCCGCCGACGACGACTCCGCGACCTCGGAGTCCGCGCCGGCTCCTCCCGCCGACGCCCCCGTCGACACCGCGCCACGGACCACCACGACGGGCGGCGACGGGAAGCGCGTCGTCGTCACCGTGCTGGAGCCGGGGGCCGGGCCGGACGACGTCGCGCGCGCCGTCCGCGACGCGCTGGGCTGAGCCGGACCGAGCCGCCCCTCCCGTAGGGAATGGGCCTGTGGCATCCTGCGTTGTGCAGGACGCCGCCGGGACCTCCGGCGGCGGAAGACACGCACGTACGTGCTCCGGGGTCGGTGAAATTCCGAGCCGGCGGTGACAGCCCGCGACCCGGCCTTCCCTTGCATCCGCAGGGTGGGGCCGGCTGACCTGGTGAGATTCCAGGGCCGACGGTCAAAGTCCGGATGGGAGGAAGCACGTGCGGCATGCACCCGGTCACGGGTGGGTGCCGCCGGGCGTCGTGTCGCCGACGACGGCCCTCGGGCCCGGCTCGGCGAGCGCCGACCCTCACCCCCGGACGCGGCACCACGGACCGGGAGAGTGAACGATGGACGCGATCGACGCGTTCTTCTACGCCACGCTGACCATCGGCGACCAGCAGATGTCGTGGCGCGAGATCGTCGGCAACGGCTTCGGGCTGGCCTCCGCGCTGGGCGGCATGCGGCGCAAGGTGTGGGCCTGGCCGGTCGGCATCGTGGGCAACCTGGTGCTGTTCACCGTGTTCATGGGCTCCTGGTTCGGCGACACCAGCCGCGCCGACATGCTCGGGCAGGCCGGCCGGCAGGTGATGTTCCTGATCGTGTCGATCTACGGCTGGGTGCAGTGGCGCCGGACGCAGCGCGCCGACCTCGAGGTGCGCGCGGACGGCAAGGTCCCGGCCGAGGGCGGCTCGGCGGTGCACCCGCACTGGGCGTCGTGGCGGCAGCGGGTCGGCATCGTCGTCGCGATGGTCGCCGGCACCCTCCTCCTCACCCCGCTGTTCCGCGCCCTCGGCTCGTACGAGCCGGTCTGGTCGGACGCCTGGATCTTCATGGGCTCCCTCATCGCCACGTACGGCATGGCGAAGGGGTGGGTCGAGTTCTGGCTGGTGTGGGTGGCGGTGGACATCGTCGGCGTGCCGCTCCTCTGGTCGGCCGGCTACTACGCCACGGCGCTGATGTACGTCTTCTACGGCGTGTTCACCCTGACCGGGTTCTTCGTGTGGTGGCGCGTGCACCGGCGCGAGCAGGCGGAGACGGCGACGCCCGCCGTCGCTTCCTGACGCCGCTCGGCGCAGCAGTTCAGTCGTCGATGTCGAGCACGGTCCCCGGCGCCGCGGGCCGGGCGTCGAGGCGCGCGTCGGCGAGGACGGCGGCGACGAGGCTCGCCGATCCGCCGAGCGCCGCCTCGCGCGTGTACTCAGGGATGCCGAGGAACCACGACCGGTCGTCCGGCCAGACGATCGACGGCGGGTCGTGGTGCCGCCGCAGGGCGGCGCAGCTCCGCCCGGTCGGCACGGGCCGCCCTGCCACGCTGCCACCAGCGCGGGCGGTCCCCCGACACGTAGAGCGCCGCCAGCCCGGGCGCGGTGGCCGGGTCGTCGCCCTGGTCGTACAGGTACCCCCACCCCTCCCACAGGCCGACGTGGACCGGCTGGTCGCCGGTGGCCGGGGCGAGCGCGGTGAGCAGCTCCTCCAGACGGGCGGACACGCCGTCGAGGTCGACGTCGCGCTCGCCGGGTTCGCCCTCGTCGAGCGGGAACGGGACCACGGCGTACGCGTCGTAGACCGGCGGCACGATCGCGTCGACCGTGGGTCCGAACTCGCCCAGGAGGGGCAGGA
The DNA here is from genome assembly GCA_023241745.1 of Isoptericola peretonis. Lineage (GTDB taxonomy): Bacteria > Actinomycetota > Actinomycetes > Actinomycetales > Cellulomonadaceae > Isoptericola > Isoptericola peretonis. Next base: position 269,649 of record JALQCY010000005.1, read on the forward strand.
TCCACTCCCCCGCACCCGGGTCGGCGTCCCACCGCGCGCCCGCCCGGGCGAGGTCGTCGGTCATCCCTCGACCCTAGGACCCGGGCCGCGGCACGTGAGAGCTCACAGGGTGGCGTTCATGGCCTCGACGAAGCCGTCAGGGTCCAGCTCGCCGGTGAACACCTGGTGGAGATGGTCGAGCAGAGCCCCGGCCTGGTCCGGCGGGATGGCCTGGTCCCACGAGAGCTGGAAGTGCGGGGCGGACGCCACCATCTCGTGCACGGCCTCGAGGTACTCGGCGCTGTCGCTCTCCTCCAGCCGCTCGTCGATCCCGCGCACGGGCGGCACGGTGCGGACCGTGAGGAACGTGTCGACCGCTCGCTCGGAGTAGGTCTCCGCGTTGAGGAAGTCGATGGCCGCCTGCTGGTCGGCGGGCGACGCGGCGGCGGAGACGGACCAGAAGTTCGCGGGGTTGCCGACGACGTTCTCGGGGTCGCCCGCCCCGCCGTCCACCGTGGGGAACGGGTCGAAGCCGATGCCGCCCTCCGCGACGAGCTCGGGCCTGGCGCTGACGATGTCTGGGTAGATCCACGCCCCCTGCAGGAGGAACGCCGCGCTCCCGGAGGAGAGCATCCCCACGTCACCGCTGGAGTCCGCCGTGATCTCGGTGAAGTCGGCGCCGAACGCACCGGCGTCCACGAGCTCGCGGATCTTGTCCAGCGCCTCGACGAAGGCGGGGTGCGACCAGGCGTCCGGCTCGCCGGCCACGACCTGCTGGAAGGCCTCGGGCCCGCCGATCCGGTCGGTGAGGTACTGGAGGTACATGAGCTCGGGCCAGCGGCTCCCGCCCGCCAGGGCGATGGGCCGCACGCCGGCCTCCTCGAGCACGGGGACGGCGTCGAGGAGGTCGTCGAACGTCTCCGGCGGCTCGACCCCGGCAGCCTTCAGCACGTCGGCGTTGTGGTAGAGCAGGACCGGCTGGGTCTGGTTCGCGGGGACGGCGTAGGTGCGCCCGTCGACCGTGCCGTTGTCCGCGACGGAGGGCAGGGCCTTGTCCAGCACGGGGTCCACCCGGCCGGTGAGGTCGAGGACGTCGCCGTCGGCCACGTAGCCCGCCAGGTCGCTTCCCGCCCAGCCGTAGATGAGCGTCGGCGCCGTGCCCGCGTCGATGGCCGCGCGGATCTCGTCCTTGTAGACGTCGTTCTCGAGCCAGCCGACCTCCACCGGATGATCGGGGTGGTCGCTGTTCCAGGTCTCGAAGGACCGCTCCAGCACGATGTCGCTGCCGCCCGAGAGCGACCAGGCGGTGAAGCCGCCCACCGGCGGGCCCTCGGACGTGGGGACCTCGGCGGCGGGTTGCACCGGTGCGCTGCACGCCGCCACCCCCGTCACCAGCGCCAACGCTCCCGCCGTCAGGCAGACCTGCCTGAGCCCCATTGCACCCTCCACCGCGTCGTGGCGAACTCGAAATCGATTTCGGCCCTGACTCTGACAGTGGCTGGAAGACGCGTCAAGCCCCGTCTCCCGGGGAGACGAGGCTTGACGGCGTGAGGCCTGGGCTCAGGCGAAGGCGGAGACCCCCGTGATGTCCCGACCGACGATGAGCGCCTGCATCGACTCGGTGCCCTCGTAGGTGTGCAGCGCCTCGAGGTCGGCGAAGTGCCGCGCGACGCGGTTGCCGAGGAGGATGCCGTTGCCCCCGAGCATGTCACGGGCGATCGAGGCGACCTCGCGCGCCTGGCGCGTCGTCGTGTACTTCGCGAGCGACGCCTGCTCGCCGGTGAGGGTGCCCGCGTCGGCGAGGCGCGTGATCTGCGCGACCAGCAGCTGCATCTGGGTGACGAGCGAGAGCATGCGGGTGAGCCGCTCCTGCACCATCTGGTTCTTGGCGAGCGGACGCCCGAACTGGATGCGCTGCGTGGCGTACGCGGCCGCGGCCTCGTAGCAGGCGACGGCGTGCCCGACGGCGGACCAGGCGACGGCGAGCCGCGTCGCGAACAGGACGGCCGCGGTGGCCTTGAACGACGTGGCACCGGGCAGGGCGGCGTCCGCGGGGACGAAGACGTCGTCGAGCAGGATGTGCGCCTGCCAGATGGCGCGCAGCGAGACCTTGCCCTCGATCGTGGTGCCGGTGTAGCCCGGCGCGTCCTGCGGGACGACGAAGCCGTGCACCTGGTTGTCGCCGTCGTCGCCGACGAGGCGGGCCCAGACGACGGTGATGTCGCCGCAGGAGCCGAAGCCGATCCACTTCTTCTCGCCGTTGATCACGTAGCCCTCGACGCCGTCGCGCGTCTCCTTGCGGGCCGTCGTCTCGAGGGAGACCGAGTCCGAGCCGTGGGTGGGCTCGGTGAGCGCGAACGCGCCGAGGATCTCCCCGCGCGCCATCGGCTCGGCGTACTTCTCGATCTGCTCGGGCGAGCCGTGCATGATGATCGACCGCAGCGCGAGCCCGCCCTGGACGCCGCAGATGGTGGCGACCGAGCCGTCCCCGCGCGACATCTCCATGCTGGCCAGGCCCTCGGCCATGAACGAGACCGACGGGCGGCCGGGCACGTCGACGCCGTCGCGCAGGAAGTCCCGCTCGGCGAGCTTCTTGACGAGGTCGAACGGCACCTCGGCGCGCTCCCAGTACCCGTCGATCACGGGGAGCACCTCGTCCTGGACGAACTCCCGGACGGCGAGCTGGTGGGCGCGCTCCTCGGGCCGGACGTCGGCGAAGGCACCGACGTAGTCGAGGTCCAGCGGCTGCGAGACGTCGTAGTCGGGGGCGGTCACGCCGGGCATGACGGGGGCGGTGCGGGTCATCGACGACCTCTCTCTGCGCGGGGGTCCGGCGGTCCCGGGCCCGGTGAGGAGTGAGGACCGGCGCCGCCACGAGGCTGGTGGGGCGGCGACGCCGGCCGACCTCCATCGTGACCCGCGACCGGGTCTCACGTCAAGCGATACTCGGTATCACCGCACGGAACAGCCGGGCAGCGGCGACACTGGGGCCATGGCGACGACGAGCGCGGGCCTCCTGCTCTACCGCACGACGCCCGACGGCGGGCTCGAGGTCCTGTTGGGCCATATGGGCGGCCCGTTCTGGGCGCGCAAGGACGAGGGCGCGTGGTCGGTGCTCAAGGGCGAGCTCGACCCGGACGAGGAGCCGCACGCGGCCGCCCTGCGCGAGGCGGCGGAGGAGCTGGGCCTGCCGCTGCCGCCACCGGGCGTGCCCGACCTCGATCTCGGCGAGGTCCGGCAGCGGTCCGGCAAGCGCGTGCTGGCGTGGGCGCGCGAGTGGCCCCCGCCCGGGCCCGCCCTGGACCAGGTGCGCAGCAACACCGTGGAGATCGAGTGGCCGCCGCGGTCCGGCCGGCGGATCGAGGTCCCGGAGATCGACCGGGTCGCCTGGTTCGCACCCGACGACGCCCGCCGCCTCGTCGTGAGCGCCCAGGCCGCGCTCGTCGACCGGCTCGAGGCCGCGCTCGACCGCTGACGGGACCAACCTTGCGGGGCCCCGCACCACCTGGGCGTCAGCCCGTGAACGTCAGCCAGAGCAGCGTGACGTTCAGCGTCACGATGACCGCCGCCACCGCCCAGGCCGCCACCTGCGTGGCGAGGCCGTTGCGGAACCCGCCGAGCAGGCCGGCGTCGCGGGTGATCCGCACCAGCGGGATCATCGCGAACGGGATGCCGAAGCTCAGCACCACCTGGCTCACGACCAGCAGCCACGTGGGCGACACCCCCGTCGCGAGCAGCAGGATCGCCGGCACGAGGGTCACCAGCCGGCGGGTCAGCAGCGAGACGCGCACCCGCAGCAGCCCGGACATGATCTCGGCCCCCGCGTAGGCCCCCACCGACGTGGAGGCCAGTCCCGACGCGAGGAGCCCGACGGCGAACAGCACCGCCACTGCGGGCCCGAGCGACGACGAGATGGCGGCGTGCGCGCCCTCGATCGAGTCGGTGCCGCTGCGGCCCGGCAGGTTGGCCGCGGCGAGGAGCAGCATCGCGATGTTCACTCCCCCGGCGAGCACCAGCGCGGCGACGACGTCCCAGCGCGTGGCGACCAGCAGGCGACGGGCGGCCGCGGGGGTCGGCCGCGCGGGCACGGCGTCGTCGCCCGCCGGCACGCCCTCGGCCTCGCCGTCCGGGCCCGCCGCGAGCGCGTGCCGCCGCTGCACCCGCGCGTCGTGCCGCACGCGGTCGCGGGCGAGCGACGAGTGCAGGTAGATCGCGTGCGGCATGACCGTGGCGCCGAGCATCGACGCGGCCAGCAGCACCGACTCGGGGCCGTCGAGCCGGGGCACGAGCCCGCCGAGCACGGCGCCCAGGTCGGGGGGCGCGAAGAACAGGCCGGCGCAGAAACCGACCGTGAGCACGGCCAGCATCGACGTGACGACCGTCTCGAACACGCGCTGTCCCCGGCGCTGCTGCACCACGAGCACCAGCATCGACACGACCCCGGTGATGATGCCGCCCAGCACCAGCGGCACGCCGAACAGCAGGTGCAGGGCGATGGCGCCGCCGATCACCTCGGCCACGTCGGTGGCCATGGCGACCACCTCCGCCTGCGCCCAGTAGGCGATGCGCCCGCGCCGGGACAGCCGCTCGCCGAGCACCTCGGGCAGCGACCGGCCGGTGACCACGCCGAGCTTGGCCGAGAGGTACTGCACCAGCACCGCCATCACGTTGGCGACCACCAGCACCCACACCAGCAGGTACCCGAACCGCGCACCGGCCGTGAGGTTGGCCGCCACGTTCCCCGGGTCGACATAGGCGATGGCGGCGACGAACGCCGGCCCGAGCAGGGTCACCAGGCGCGCCGGGCCCATCCTCTGGGCCGGGCGGGCGAGGGTCGGTCGGGTCATGCGGTCCTCCGTGTCGGGCCGTGTTTTCGGGTACCCGAAACCTTAGACGTCCGGACCCGTATCTCGCATCCCCGTGGCCGTCCCGGCGCGACCCCGAGGCGGGTCTGTCACCATGTCGGGCGTGCCATCCACGCAGACCGCCGCCGCCCGGCGCGCGCCCGGCCCGCTCGGCCGCGCGCTGAGGTCCCGCTGGCTGCTCGCCGTGGGCTTCGTCGCCGTGCACGCCTGGGTGATCAAGCAGGCGATCACCTGGGGCTACACGATCTACGGCGACGTCACGCTCTACGAGTGGTTGGCCCGCCACGGGCTCAGCACGGGCCAGTGGCCGGTGCTCGACTACGACTGGGTGTACCCGGCGGGAGCCCTCCTCCCGGTCACGCTGCCGGCGCTCGTCGCCCCCACGCTGCTCGGCTACGAGATCGTGTGGACGGCGATGATCGTGGCGCTCGACGCCGTCGCCACCGTCGTGCTGGTGCGCTCTGCGCCCCGCGGCGTCCTGGGCGCCTGGTGGTGGCTGGCGTTCCTCGTCGCCCTCGGGCCGATCTTCCTCGGCCGGCTCGACGGCGTCGTCGCGCCGCTGATCCTCGTCTCCCTCGTCCTCGCGTCTCGACGCCCCACCCTCGCGACGGCGGTCGCCACGGCGGGGGCGTGGATCAAGATCGCGCCGGGCGCCGTCGTCGTGGCCCTGGCCGCCACCCGCGCCCGGTGGCGCGACCTGCTGCGCCAGGTCGTGGTGCCGGGCGCCGTCGTGAGCGTCGTCGTCGTCGGCCTCGCGCTCGCGGGCGGGGCGGGGCAGCGCGCGTTCAGCGTGTTCGGCCAGCAGGAGGCCCGCACCCTCCAGGCCGAGTCCGTGCTCGCCACGTGGTTCAGCGTGGCGCGGCTGTGGGACCCGTCGGTGCGCATCGAGTACAACGACGTGATCTTCACCTACGAGGTGCAGGGCGACGTCGCCCGCCAGGTGGCCTCCGCTCTCGACTGGCTGCTGCCCGTCGCGGTGCTGCTGCTCGCCGCCCTCACGTGGTGGACGGCACGACGACGGCCCGACCACGCGGGCGACATCCTGCTGCTCAGCACGGCCGCCCTGCTGCTCGCCCTCATCGTGTTCAACAAGGTCGGGTCGCCGCAGTTCGTCGCGTGGATCGGGCCGCCGCTGGCCGCCGCGATCGCGCTCGCCGGACCGGGGACCCGGCGACTGTGGGGCCCGCCCGCCGTCGGGGTGCTGGTGGCCGCGCTCGGCACGCAGATCGTCTACCCCGTCGCCTACGGCGAGTTCCTCGCCGGGGAGCCCGCGATGGTCGTGATCGAGGCGCTGCGCAACCTGGCGCTCGTGGTGCTCCTCGCCGGGGCGGTGTGGCGCATCGTGCAGCTCGGCCGTGACGGGATGCGCGGCGACGTGCACGAAGGCCCGCTCCCCGACCCCTCGGCACCGACGCCCACGGTCACGGATCCCTGACCGCCGAGGCGTTCACCCGCGCGCCGGGCCGTGTTCACCGGCGACTCGCCGGGCGGCCATCCGTCCTCCCTACGGTCACCGCGACGGCGCGCTGCCGCGCGCCCCGGCCTCCGGAGGACCCTTGCGCACCGCCCGATCCCGCACGACCCCGTCCCGCACCACCCGCACCGCCCGAGCCGGCCGGCGGGCCGTCGTCGGCGGCGGCGCCGTGGCGCTCACCGTCGCGCTGGCGCTGCCCGTCGTCCTGCCCGGCACCGCCTCGGCACACCGCGACGCACGCCCCGGCACCGCGACCGGCGTCGTCGCCGACCCGGTGGAGCTGTCTGCCGACGGCGCCCGGATCGGCCTGTCGCCGCTCGGCGCCTACGCCACCGGCGTCTTCGACGAGTCCGCGGCCGAGATCGTCGCCTATCACGCCCGCTCGGAGCGGCTCTTCTCGGTGAACGCGCAGGCCGGCGAGGTCACGGTGCTCGACGTCGCGCGACCGTCGTCGCCCCGCAAGCTCTTCGCGCTGCAGACCACCGGGGTGCGCGCCGCGGACGGCTCGACGATCCCCGCGGGCGCCGTGGCGAACTCCGTCGCCGTGCGCCCGGACGGCCTCGTCGTCGTTGCCGTCGAGGCGCCCGACAAGGTCTCCGACGGCTGGCTCGCGGTGTTCGACGCCGCCGGCGACGGCGGCGCCCTCGGCGCGTGGCGGGTGGGCGCGCTGCCCGACATGGTCACCGTCACGCCCGACGGCCGAGCCGCCGTCGTCGCGAACGAGGGCGAGCCGGCCGACGACTTCTCCGTGGACCCCGAGGGCACGGTCTCCGTCGTCGACCTCCCCCGCCGGTTCACCGGCCGGCACGCTGGGGCCGTCTCGCAGCGCGCCGTGCGCACCGCGACGTTCCACGCGTTCGAGGGCGCCAGGCTGCCCGACGGCGTGCGCGTCTTCGGGCCCGACGTCGCCGGGCCGGACGGGTCGCTCGCGCACCGCGTGTCGCGCAACCTCGAGCCGGAGTACGTGACCGTGTCGAAGGACTCCCGCACCGCGTACGTGGCGCTGCAGGAGGCGAACGCCGTCGCCGAGATCGACCTGCGCCGCGCCCGCACCACCGACCTGTGGTCGCTGGGCAGCAAGGACCACTCCGCGGGCGGCCAGGGCATCGACCCGTCCGACAAGGACGGCGGGGCCGCCGTCCGCGAGCTCCCCGTCCGCGGCCTGTACATGCCGGACGGACTCGCGTCGTACACGTCGCGCGGGCGCACGTACCTGGTCACCGCGAACGAGGGGGACGCCCGCGAGTGGGGCGGCTACGCGGAGCCCGCGCGGGTCAAGGACCTGGGCGACGACGGCCTCGCGCCCGTGTGCGAGGACTCCCCCGCCGCCGGCCTCCTGGGCGACGCCGACCTGGGCCGCCTCAACGTCAGCACCGCCTCCGGGCTCAGCGCCGACGGGTCCTGCTACTCCGAGCTGTATGCGATGGGCGGCCGGTCGTTCTCGATCTGGACCACGGACGGCGACCTGGTCTTCGACTCCGGCGACACGTTCGAACGGGTCACGGCCGAGGCGCTGGGCGACGCCTTCAACACCAACCACACCGAGACGAAGCTCGACGGCCGCAGCGACGACAAAGGCCCCGAGCCGGAGAGCGTCGCCGTCGGCGAGGTCGCGGGTCGCACCTACGCGTTCGTCGGCCTGGAGCGCGCGAGCGGGGTCGTCGTCTTCGACGTCACGACGCCGCAGCGGTCGCAGTTCGTCACCTACGTCTCGAACCGCGACTACTCCGTGTCCGTCGAGGACGCGATCGACGACGGTGCGGACCCGGCCACGGCGCTCGGCACCGCCGGCGACCTCGGCCCGGAGGGCCTGACGTTCGTCCCGGCGTCCGACTCCCCGACGCACCGGCCGCTGCTCGCCGTCGCCAGCGAGGTGTCGGGCACCACGACGCTCTTCCAGGTCGACCGCCTCACCGGGGGTCGCTGACCCCTCCCCGCTCCGCGAGGTCGCGGAACCACCCGAGGGCGAAGCGGCTCGCCGCGAGGCCGTAGTCGAGGGTGGCGCGCTGGTAGGCGAAGACCTCGCGGAGCTCGTCGGGGACCTCCTGGACGTCGAGCCGCTCGTCGAGCTCCTCGAGCCGTCCGAGGTCCTTCTCGATCCGCGCGGTGATGCGGGGCAGCACGTCCGCCCGCTCGGCGGGCTCCAGCAGGCCGAGAAAGAACAGCCGGGGCAGCGCCGCCGCCTCGGCGTCGGGGCCGGTCATCGGCCCGGTCATCCAGGTGTGGAACTCCTCGCGGCCGGCGCCGGTGGCGCGGTAGGTCTTACGGCCCCGCGCCCCCGGCCCGACCTCGGCCACCTCGATGAGCCCGCCGGCCAGCAGGGTCTCCAGCGCGCGGCGGATGCTGCCCGCGCTGGCGCTGTAGAGGAGCGAGACGGCGGCCTCGAAGTTCTTCACGAGGTCGTACTGGCTCTGCGGCCGCAGCAGGAGCAGCCCGAGGATCACGTGCGCCATGGACCGACCCTAGACGTTTGACGCTCAGAGACCTGTCTAGTAGACATGTCTATGAGGGTTTGACCGAACGAGGGAGTCGGCATGGCACGCCAGGACACGGTCGACAGGCTGCGGGAGTCGCTGGAGCGGCGTTCCCGGCGCCGCTCCTCGATGCCGCCACCCCAGGTGCTGGTGGTGTCGCCCCGGTTCGAGCTCGAGTCCGGCGGCGCCCAGCCGTTCCACGCCGCGAGCGTCGGCAAGGTGATGACGGCGACGCTCGTCGGGATGCTGGTCGAGGAGGGTCGCTTCGCCTTCGACAGCCCGCTCGGGAAGGTACTGCCCGCGCCCGACGTCGACGGGCTGCCCACGGTTCCCGGCGTCGACGCGCGCACGGACATCACGGTGGAGCACCTGCTCACGCACACCAGCGGGCTGCCGGACTACTTCGAACCGCCGCGCGGCACGAGCACCGCGGTGTCCACGCGCACCGCCGCCTCGGACCCGGACCGCTACTGGTCCCCGGCGGCGCTGTTGGACGAGGCGCGACGTCTGCCCGCCGTCGGGCGGCCGGGCGAGCGGTTCCGCTACGGCGACACGGTGTATGTGCTGATGGGCCGCATCGTCGAGGAGGCCACCGGCCAGCCGTTCAACGACGTGCTGCGCCGGCGGATCTTCAGGCCTGCCGGGATGGAGCGCAGCTCCACGCCGTACAGCGACGCCCGCACGCCCGCCGACCTCGATGATCTCGACGTCGCACCGTTCTGGCTCGGGCGGCACGAGCTCAGCCGCGCGCTCAGCGTGAGCCTCGACTGGGCCGGCGGCGGGATCGTCGCGCCGCCCGCAGACCTGGTGCGCTTCCAGCAGGCCCTGCACGGCGGGCGGTTCGTCTCCCCCGACACGCTCCGTTGGATGGCGACGCCGCGCCACCGCCGCCGTCGGGGCATCCACTACGGGGCCGGCATGGTCACCGTGCGGTTCGGCGAGTTCACGCCGCCGTTCCTGCGCGGCCTGCCCGAGCCCGTCGGCGGCCTCGGGCACTTCGCGACGCACCTGTTCTACTACCCGCGCCAGCGCGCCCACGTGGTGCTGAACTTCCACGCCTACCGGCGCATGAACCAGTCGTTCATGACGCACGCGCGCATCGCGCGGCTGCTCGCTGCGGCCTGATCCGGACCGGCCTCGCCGGCCCACCGGGCGAGCAGCCGCCCGGTTCAGGCCACGACGCCGGACGTCGGGTCCGTGTCCTCCTGCTCGGACACCGGGACGGGGGCCGCGAGGAACTCGCGCACCTCGTCAGCCGAGGGGAACTCCGTCACCCCGGGGCCGGAGAACCAGTGCACGAGCCAGGTCGCGAGCTCGCGCACCGGCACGTTGAGCTGGTTCGACGCCGACCGCAGCTCCTCGAACGCGTCGTTGCCGTCGACGCCGAACGCGACCATGAGCACGCCCTTCGCCTGCTCGATGGAGGCTCGTCGCTCGGCAGACGCCTGGATGGAGGCTGTCGCCTCCCGCTGGGCGAGCTCCCGGTTCGCCTCGGTGACGTCGATGAAGTACCCGAACAGCTCGGTGACCTCACCGGACTCCGGGTCACGCCTGCCCTGCCCCGTGACGGCGAGCGTGCGCGTGCGACCGCGGGCGTCACGGATGCGGTGGACCGAGCTGAACGGCTCGCCCGTGGCGGCCGCCATCCGCAGGGCGTGGTCCACCCGCTCGCGGTCGCCCGGGTGCTTGTGGGAGAGCATCAGCTCGGTGGTGGGTACGACCTCGCCCGGGCTGAACCCGTGCATCTCGAAGACCTCGTCCGACCAGGCCCAGCGCTCCGTCTTCAGGTCGAGGCGGTAGCGACCGACCGGAGGCTGCAGACCGGGTGCGAGCGCGGCCTCCAGGGACTGGTCTACGACACCGTTATCGTTCACAGGTGTTCCTCCTTCAAACAGCGCAGCAACCAGAACCAATACCCTAAGACTGGACCGCCGGGAGCACTTCCGCCACCCTCTCGCGTGGCCGCTCAAGACGACCGGACGCCCCGTCGGTACGACGCCGGTCGTGACCTGCGACGGCGCTCCACGCCCCGATGCGCGGCAGTCGATTGCTACGCTGCCGCGGTGCGCAGGGTGTCGGTGGTGGGCGCGGCCGGGTCGGGCAAGTCCACGTTCGGCCGCCGGCTGGCCGGGGTCCTGACCGTGCCGCACGTCGAGCTCGACGCACTGTTCTGGGGCCCGGGCTGGACGCCCCGACCGCGCGAGGAGTTCGTGGCCGACGCGGAGCGCGAGCTCGACCGCGAGACGTGGGTCGTCGACGGCAACTACTCGGGCCTGCAGGCCGGCATCTGGTCCCGCGCGGACACCGTCGTGTGGCTCGACCTGCCAAGGTCCGTCGTGATGTCGCGCGTCTACCGGCGCACTCTGACCCGTGCCGTCGACCGCACCGAGCTCTGGCCCGGTACCGGCAACCGCCAACGCTGGCGCGACGCCCTCGCGCCGTGGTCCAGGGACTCGATCGTGCGCTTCTCGTGGGAGCAGCTGCAGGGGCACCCCGAGCGGTACGGCGCCGCGATGGCCGCACCCGAGAACGCTCGCCTGGAGTTCCACCGCCTGCGGTCGCGCGCGGAGGTGGGCGACTTCCTCGAGCGGGCCGGCGGGTAGGTCAGGGCCTGTCGACGTCCGGGGCGCCGAGCGGGTGGCCGTCCAGGTCGAGGGCGTCGAGCGCGGTTCGTAGCGCGTCCGTCTCCGGCCCGGGCACGAACGCGGGGATGCGCAGGAAGTCCTCGAGGTCGGCGCGCGAGAAGTCGCCGAGCAGGTCCGCGCGGCCGTCGCGGATGGACTCGAACACCGTGGGCCCGTGCACGAACAACGGGTCGGTGAGGCGCAGCCGCCCGTCCGCCGTCTGCAGGATGTTGCCGGGCCGGATGTCCGCGCCACCCCACAGCCGGAACCGACGGGCCCCCTCGGCGAGGAGGTCCTCGATGCGGCGGCGCAGGTCCACGACGTCGGGGTGGTCCGCCAGGTCGGCCGTCGCGCCGGGCGGTGGCGAGTCCGTGGCGCTGACGACGCCGAGGGACGCGACGAGCCCCTGGGCGCGGTCCTCGTCCGCCGGGTGCAGCCGCTCCATGACGACGACGTACCCCTCGTGGCGCAGCGGGACGACGTCGTCGACCCGCACGAGGAACGGGTTGGGCGGGCCCGCCAGGCACGCGTCGGCGAACAGCCGGAACGCCGGGTCGAACGGGGTGACGCGCGCGGCCAGCGAGCCGTCGGGGGACGCGAGCACCCACGCCCAGTCGCCGGTACCGACCAGGGTCCAGGCGGCCGACTCCAGCAGGGCGCGCGCCCGGTCGGCGGTGGTGTCGGGGGCGAAGGTCGGGAGCACGGCCCCAGGTTCCGCCCTCACCAGACGCGCCGTCATCCTCATTCTTCGGAGCCATATGGCACCCGGCCGACCGTCGTCGTCGTCGGAGTAGCGTGACGAGGGTGTCAGCACCCCCGCCGGTGGCACCCTTCCGGCTCCTGGGGCGGCGGACGGACGCCGCCCTGGTGAGCATGCAGCGTGCGCTGCTGGCGTCGCTCGCCGTCATCGTGGTGGTGACGGCCGACTACGGCTGGCGGATGCTCGACGAGCGCTGGCCCTTCTTCATGGCGTACGCGCTCATGATCTGGGCCGTCCTGCCGGTGCTGCTGACGCTGACGGTCACCTTCGTGGTCACGCTGCTGACCGACGTCGAGCTGCCGCTCTGGGCCCCCGCCACCCTCGCCGCCCTGGCGACGGGGTCATGGACGGCCTGGGCCGTGGGGCTGGACTCCGGAGGCGCCGCGTACGGGCTGGTGCTGGCGCTCGGCATCGTGGCCGTGACCCTCGTCATGGGCGCGTCCCGGCCGTGGTGGTGGCGGGCCCTGCTCACGGCGCTCGTCGCTGCCGCGACCGCGGCCGCCGTCGTCGTCGTACTGAGCTGGTGAGTTCGCCCGGCCACGGCCGGAGACTGCGGTCAGCGCGGACCGAGGGCCTCGAGAAGCAGAACGACGGCCGTCGCTCCCGCGGCCAACGAGACCACCAGCAGCGGCGACCGACGACCCCGCACCAGGCCGCGGATCTCCGCGACGACCACCCAGACCAAGAGGGCGGCCGACAGCGCGCGCCAGAGCACCGAGACCACGTCGGGCGACTCGACGACGTTCAGCGCGTGCCGCCACCACGTGGTGACGAACGTGCCCACGAGGCCCACCTGGATGAGCGCGACGCCGATCACCGCAGCTGCGCGCAGCGGGCTGGGGCCCTGCTCGTCCGGGTATCCGTGATGGTCCGTGGTCATGCGGCGGTGCTCTCCCCGAGGTCGACGTCCGTGCGACGTCGACCGTCCGACGCCTGGACCGACCAGTATCGGCCATCATGGAGCGCTGGCGAGATCCGGATCCCCTGGTCCGGGCCCGCCCGTTAGTCGCACCCGTGACGTGATCTATCGCCGCACGCTTGAGTCGGGAAGGTCTTAGCGTGGCCCGGCAACCGTTGTTTCGACCGAGCATGGGCGCTGGGCCCGCTGCTCGGGCGATCGAAAGGAGCGAGTCACGCCCTGGCGACCTGACTGGAGCGCGTTCGATCACGATCCCAGTCTCGACATCTTCCGAGACGGCGTGGCCCAGGTCTTCGGCGACTCGACGACCGGATTCGTCGTCTTCCGGGTCGAACCGAGGTGGACCCGCACAGGCGGCTTCCTCTGGTGGACCAGGTGGGCGCGCGGCGTGGAGCATGTCGAGTTCGTCGAGACTCTCTGGCTGAACGCTGACGACGCGCCCGACCCTGACAAGGCGGTCGGCGAGGCAGGCTCTGCCGAATCGTCGTCCCCGTGGCTCGATGAGCTCAGGAACGGTTCGTACGGCTTCGACGACAACCCGGGTGACGCGGAGCATCCCGGTCAGGAGCGGAAGCTGTCAGTTCGGTGGCTCGCGGGGCCCGAGCGAACCAATGCCCTGCGCGAGTGGGGATTCGGGACGGCTTAGCTGTCCAACGTGACCCAGCCCGCGTCCCGTGAGAGCCGAAACGCACCCGCGGGTACTCGTTCAAATGATGCCCAGGTCCCCCAGGTCTCGAAACCTGTGTGTGCCCCAATCCCAGTTCGTGACCCGATCAGACGCTACGGTCCGGGCATGACGACGGCGCAGCGCCCCCGGCGCGGGCTCACGGTCGTGTTGGTGGCGACTTGCGCCGTTGCGTGGCTCGCCGCTCTCTCCGGGCGAATCGCGTCGTCGCTTGCGAGCCATGATCTGCTTCCTCAGGTCGCTGGGTGGATGGTGTGGCCACGAGGCCCAGTGGTGTACGTCCGTGGCTTCGGGGCCGTACTCGCTCTCGGACTCCTTGTTTGGGTCGTCCTCCGGTCGGCGCGACCGTGGTGGATCGCGGCGCCGGTCATCACACTCGGGATGATTGCGGCCCTCGCGGCGCCGAGCGTGCCGTACCCCGGCGCCCACGCGCTGTTCACCGCGATGCGCCCCCAGCTCGTCCAGATCCCTTTGCTCACGGCAGTCGCTGGAACCGAGCCGGCGACCCACGACGCCGCACTCCCCCGCCCACTCGAACCGACGGCCGTCCATGGCTACGTCTCGACGGACGGGGCCGGGGGCGTCTTCGTCCCGCAGTGGGCCGGGCTGGTGGACGACGCGGGCGGGTTCTGGTTCACACCCGGTACCTCACCGGCGGGTCGGGACATGTGGGGCATGGTCTGCAAGGAACCGACGCGGCTCGAGGGCGACTGGTGGGTGTGCGGAATGGACGTCCAGCCTGGCGGGAGACTGTAGACAACGCAGACCGTGCCCGGGCCACGCCCGGTGCAGCGGCGGTCCGCGCGCGAGCCTCCGGCGTCGTGGTTAGCGTCGACGACGACGTCGACAAGGGAGGGGGCACGATGACGGTGAAGGGTCTGGAAGGCAAGGTCGCGCTGGTCACGGGCGCGGGGTCGGGTATCGGGCGCGCGACGGCGGTGCTCCTGGCACGCGAGGGCGCCACCGTGGTTGCGCTCGGGCACCGGCAGGAGAGCGCCGACGACGCCGCCGAGGAGATCCGCCGCAACGGCGACACCGCGCTCCCCGTGGCGGCCGACGTCGGGGACGCCGACGCCGTGCGCGACGTGCTCGAGCGGGTCGACCGAGAGCTCGGCCGGCTCGACGTGGTCGTCGCGAACGCCGGCGTCAACGGCGTCTGGGCCCCGCTCGAGGAGCTGGCGCCGGAGGAGTGGTCCAGCACGATCGCCACGAACCTCACGGGCACGTTCCACACCGTGCGGTTCTCGGTGCCTCTGCTCGTGCGGCAGGGCGGTGCCGTCGTCGTCGTCTCGTCGATCAACGGGACCCGCACGTTCAGCAACTCCGGCGCGTCCGCCTACGCGACGAGCAAGGCAGGACAGGTGGCGTTCGCACGCATGGCTGCCGTCGAGCTCGGCCCGCGCGGGGTGCGCGTCAACTCCGTGTGCCCCGGCGCGATCGACACGGAGATCGACGACAACACCGAGCAGCGGAACACCGAGGACCTCGGCGTGCCGGCCCAGTTCCCCGACGGGCAGATCCCGCTGACGGGCGAGGAGCCAGGCGTCGCAGCCCAGGTCGCCGAGACCATCGCCTACCTCGTGTCCGACGCGGCGAGCCACGTCACCGGAACCGAGGTGTTCGTCGACGGAGGCCAGTCACTGATCGCGTAAGGCTCCGGTGACGACGAAGGGCCCCACGTCCGCATGATGCAGCGGGTGGGACCCTTCGGGTGGCGGTAGCGGTGGGATTTGAACCCACGGTGGACTTTCACCCACACACGCTTTCGAGGCGTGCTCCTTAGGCCGCTCGGACACGCTACCTCGCCGGACGGACCGGCCCACCGAGGATACCCAATGGAGCGGCAGACCCGAAATCGTCACCGTGCGGCCGAGTTCGCCCACTCTTCACCCAGGCGTCGCCCGGGCCGGCGGGCGCCGGTTGCCTGCGGCCCCTAGCGTCGCCGGCATGGTCACCCCACGATTCCGTCGCACCGCCACGTCCGCGCTCGCCGTCGCCCTCGCCTCCGCCGCGGCCGTCGGTGGCACGTCGGCGGCCGGCCCCTTCAGCGACGCCGACGCCACGACGGCCTCCCCGACTGCCGACTCGCCCCCTCTGGCGCACGGGAGCAAGGGCCATGGCGGGAAGAACGCGGCTGAGCGGTCCTACCGCGACCTGCTGGACCACTCCGACAAGGCGAAGATCCTCACGGCCGCGCACCGTGGGCAGTGGCGGGACGCTCCGGAGAACTCGCTGCCCGCCATCGATGCGGCGTTCGACGACGGGGCGGAGATCGTCGAGCTCGACGTCCGTCTCACCGCGGACGGCGTCCCCGTGCTCATGCACGACGAGACGGTGGACCGCACGACGAACGGCACCGGCAAGGTGTCCTCCTTCACGCTCGCCGAGATCCGTGAGCTGCGCCTGAAGGAGCACCTCGGCGGCGCGCAGACCGCACTCACGGACGAGCGGGTACCGACCCTTGCGGAGGCCATGGAAGCGGCCGCCGACCGGGGCCTCGTCAACCTCGACAAGGGGTGGCCGGCGCGCGAGGAGATCTGGGACGTGCTCGTCGACACGGGCACGGTGCGCAACGGGTTGTTCAAGTCGAACGCGCCGGTCGCCGAGGTGCAGGCCTTCCGGGACGCCCACCCGGGCGCGCTCTACCTGCACATGATCATCGACGACAACCTCGCCTCGTTCGACGAGTTCGGCGACCACCAGCCGGTGGGCTACGAGGTGGTGTTCGGCACCGAGCAGGACGCCGTCGCGCGGGCGCCGTTCCTCGCCCGCGTCGCCGGCGAGTCGCGGGTGTGGATCAACTCGATGTGGAACGGCCTGGCCGACCATCTCACCGACGAGGCGTCGCTCATCGACCCGAGCCGGGGCTGGGAGCGGCTCGTCACCACGTTCCGCGCGTCGATGATCCAGACGGACGACGTCGTCGCGATCGAGCGCTGGCTCCGCACCGGCGAAGGCGACACCGTCCCGCGCGGCAGCGTGCGCGTGCAGGCCGAGGACTACGCGCCCGGCGGCGAGGGCGTGGCGTACCACGACGTCGACGCCGGCAACCGCGGCGGGCTCGACATGCGCCCGGGCGACGACGTCGACATCTCCGACGCCGACGGGAACGTGCGCGTCTCCTGGATGCGCGGCGGCGAGTGGCTGACCTACGAGGTCGAGGTGCCGCGCACCGGGACGTACGAGCTGTCGGCCCGGGTCTCGTCGCCGTACACGCCCGCCGGCGCCTACACGGTGGCGTTCGACGGCGGCCCGGAGAGCGAGCGAGTCGCCGTGCTCTCGACGACCAGCCACAACAAGCAGGAGCTGCAGGCCAGTGGCGTCGCCCAGCACCTCACGAAGGGCACCCACTCCGTGCGCGTCAGCCTGCCCGACGACGCGTACCAGAACTGGAACCTCGACTACCTGCAGCTCGATCGGGTGACGCACTGATCCACCGACCGTGACGCCCGCCCCCGGGATGCAGGGGGCGGGCGTCGTGCATCGAGGCGTCAGGCGCAGGGTGCGCCGGCGTCCCAGGGACCGGTGACGTCGGTGCCGGGGCGGTCGCCCTTGGCGTACCAGAGCGCGGTGTGGTTCACGCCGGCGCGGGAGACGACGTCGCCCTTGCGGTAGACGGCGTCCGCGTCCCACGCGGGCGCGCACTCGGCGGCCGCGGGGGCAGGCGCCGTGCCGCGCGGCCCGATCTTCTGCCACGGGTTCTTCTTCACGGCGCCGGAGCCCGGCTGGTCGTCGCGCGTCCACCACGCCGCGCGGTACTCGACGCCGTCGTGCGCGACGACGTCGCCCTTCGTGTAGACGCCGGTGGCGTACCAGGGGTCCGCGCCCTCGCCGGTGATGCGGGGACCGGGGGTCGCGGCCCGCAGCGTGCCCGCCAGAGCGGACCCGAGCTCGTTGTCGTGGTCCCCGGCGATGTCCCAGAAGTAGGCGCCGCCGTACCCGTTCTCGGCCACCCATTCCGCCTTGGCGGTCACGGACCGCGGGGTGTCGAGGCTCCACCACTGGTCGCCGTCGTACCGGTAGCCGGCCATGGCGGTCTCGTCGTAGTGCTCGGTGCCGACGGTGCGCAGCTGCGAGTAGAGCTTCTGCCCGAGCGAGCCGGCCGCCGCCGCGCCGGGCGTCGGGTCGTCGACGCCCTCCCAGCCGTAGCCGTACGCGGCCATGCCGAGCACGAGCTGGTCGCCGTCGTACCCGGCGGCGCGGTAGGCGCCGAGCAGGCCGTCGGCCGCGAGGCCCCAGTTGGCCGACGACCCGTCGGGGTTCGTGTACGGGTGCAGGTTGCCCTGGTGCCCGGTCTGCGTGGCCGCCCACGGACCGGTGTAGTCGTAGCCCTGCACGTTGAGGAAGTCGACGACGGCGGCCAGCCGCGGGTCGTCCCAGCCGCCCTGCGTGCGCGGGGCCCAGCCGGCGGGCGCGAACCCGGTGAGCAGGTAGTCGTCCCCGGTGGCGGCGGTCCGCTCGTCGAGCTCGGCGCGGAACAGCTCCATCAGCGCGAGGAAGTTCTCCTTCTCGACGTCCGGGTGCGGGGCGGGGTGCTCGCCGTCGGCGGCGGGCCACTCCCAGTCGACGTCGAAGCCGTCGAAGATGCCGGCCGCGGCGCCGGCGCCGCCCTGCGCCCCCACGACGGGCAGGTTGCCGTCGAGGTACGTGTCGATGCAGGAGTCGACGAGGCGCTGGCGCGACTCCGGCGTGAGCGTGGCCTCGGCGAAGTTGTCCGACCAGGTCCAGCCGCCGAGCGAGATCATCACCTTCAGCCCGGGGTACGCCTCCTTGAGCTTGCGCAGCTGGTTGAAGTTGCCGGCGAGCGCCTGGTCCGGGGAGTCGGCCACGCCGTCCACGGAGGCGGCGGCGCCGAACAGCCGCAGGTAGTCGTTCTGCGGGTCGCCCTCCGGCCCCTCGGGCCCCTCGGCGTCCGTGATGTCGCAGACCAGGTCGGAGGTGACGTTGCCGAACGCGTAGGTGAGGTGGGTGAGGTCGGCCGCGGCACCCGTGTGCGCCAGGTCGGCCACCTCGTAGCCGTGCGTCTCGGTGGCCCACGCGGGGAAGTAGCCGAGCGTGGTGAAGCCGTTGACGCCGTCGGCGTCGTGCGCGGACGCGGCCGCCGGCACGCCCGACGGCCCGGACGACGATGCGGACGACGGCGCGGCGGACGCGCCCGCCGCGGTGAGCGCGACGACGGCGGCGGCCGCGACGAACGGGAGGGCGCCGTGCCGGCGCGGGGACGTTCGGTGTCTCATCGGGAGCCTCGTTGCTTCCTCCGGGCACGCCCGGATCCGGGTTTGTTCGGGCTCCTGCACAATAGCGTGGGCATGCGGCGGTGACCAGGGCCTCGCGAAGGTGAGCCGCAGGTCAGGCGGGTCAGGTGCCGTCGTTGCCGGGGTCGAAGACGCACTCGTAGAGGGCCGCCGCCTCGTCCACGACGGCGCGGTCGATCGAGGCCACCGGCACGGTCGCGTCCAGCAGCGGCTCGCAGTCGGGCCCCCGGCCGACGATCTCGCCGGTGAGCGCCCACGGGAACCGCTCGGGCGTCAGGAGGTGCGCGTACTGGCACAGCTGGCGCGCCACCCAGTGCTCCACCGGCCGGTCCCACCACGGCTCCGGGTCCAGCGGGTTCACGCTGAGGCCGGGCAGCTCGCAGCCGCTCTCGTGGTCGCGGCTCACCGTCGTGGAGTCCTTCTCGGGCCCCGCGCTGAACCGGACGTACAACGGCGTGGCGACCCCGAGCAGCTCGACGACGTCCCCCAGCGTGCGCATGCGGGGGACGTCGTCGAGCGTGACGGGTCCGTCGGGCAGGTGCAGGCCCACGTCGATCGCCTCGGATCCTGTCGGGTGGCCCCCGCACGGGGCGGGAGGGACCGGGTCAGAACACCGGCTTGCCGCCGGTCACCCCGAGCACGGTGCCCGAGACGTAGCTCGCGTCACGCGGCGACGCGAGGAAGACGAACGCCGGCGCCAGCTCGGCCGGCTGCCCGGCCCGCCCCAGCGGCGTGTCCTGACCGAACTTCTGCACCTTCTCCTCCGGCTGGGTGGCCGGTTGCAGCGGGGTCCAGATCGGGCCGGGCGCGACGGCGTTGACGCGGATCCCGCGCGGCCCGAGCTCGGCCGCGAGGTTCACCGTGAGGTTGTTGATCGCCGCCTTCGTCGACGCGTAGTCGAGGAGCGACGACGACGGCTGGTACGCCTGGATGGACGAGTTGTTGATGATGCTCGACCCGTCGCCCAGGTGCTTCAGCGCCGCCTGCGTGACCCACAGCAGCGCGTAGAGGTTCGTCTTGAGCACGCGGTCGATCTCGTCGGTCGTGATGTCCTCGACGGACTCGCGCCGCGCCATCTGGAACCCGGCGTTGTTGACCAGCACGTCCAGCCCGCCGAGCTGCTCCGCGGCCTGGTCCGGCAGCGACCGTGCCGTGGCCTCGTCGGTGATGTCACCCGGCAGCAGCACCGCCTTGCGGCCCGCCTCGCCGACCCAGCGCGCGGTCTCCTGCGCGTCCTCCTCCTCGTCGGGCAGGTAGCCGATCGCGACGTCCGCGCCCTCGCGCGCGAAGGCGATCGCGACGGCACGCCCGATGCCGGAGTCGCCGCCGGTCACGAGGGCGCGCAGCCCGTCGAGCCGGCCGGAGCCGCGGTAGCTCTCCTCGCCGTGGTCGGGGGTCGGGGTCATCGCGCCCGTCAGCCCGGGCGGCTCCTGCTGCTGGGCGGGGAACGACTGCTCGTCTGCGGACATGCTGTCCTCCTCGGTCGTGCGGGTGCTCTCTGCTCGTGCCGTGGCCGCGGTCAGGCGGCGCGACGCCGGGCGAGCTGTGCCTCGTGCACGTGCGGACGGGTGCTGGGCTTCACGGCGGCGAGCGCGTCGCGCACGCCCTCCCTCCCCCGGCGGCCGAAGCCCTCGCCCTGGGCGAGGGTGGCCATCATCTGGGTGGCCGCCTCGCGCAGCGTGGCGCCCGTGGCCCCCGCCGCCTCCGTGAGCAGGTGCTCGGCCTCGGCGTCGTCCACGCCGTGCACGGCCATGAGCACGCCCTTGGCCCGCTCGATGGCGGCGGCGGACACGAAGGCGCTGTCGAGCGCGCGGCGCACGTCGCGCTGCACGGCCTCGCGCTGCACCGGGGTCACGTCGACGACGTACCCCGCCACCTCGGGCTGGCCGCCGTCACGGCCCCGGCGCGCCTGCGCCGTGACGAGCAGGGTGCGGGTGCGGCCGTGGGAGTCGACGACCCGGCGGGCCGTCACGACGGGCCCGCCCGTCGACAGCGCGCGACCGGCGTCCTGCACGACGCGGCCGCGGTCGTCGGGGTGGAGCCGTGCCTCCAGGGCCTCGGGCCCGGGCTCGATGGCGCCGGGCTGCTGGCCGAGCATCACGTCGACCTCGTCGGACCACCACCAGCGTCCGGAGCCGACCTCGGCGCGGTAGCTGCCGGTCAGCAGGTGCGTCCCTACGGCCAGGGAGCTGGTGAGGTGATCGGTCTCGGCGGACGTCGTGGTCATGGTGCCTCCGTTCAACGGGAGGGATCGGTGCCGCTTCCTGACGCCGGACTCCCCACGCTAGCGCCGCTTCTCCGGAGCGACCACCGGACGGAGAGATGCGCGCCCGGCGCTCCCGTGTCACGGTGCCCGGAGAGGCGGCGGTCCAGCCCCGGCCCCGGCCCTCTTCCTCCGACGGGAGATACCCATGACCGAGCAGCCCGGCTACGACCCCTCGCAGGACCCCGACGCCGACCCGGAGCAGCTGAACCCGCGCACCGGCGACGCGGCGGGCGACGACGACACGGGCACGGTGGACGAGCCCGACGCCGACCCCGACGAGCTCAACCCGCGCACGGGCGGCGCGGCGGGCGACGACCAGCCCTGACGCCTCCTGACGCCTCCGCCCGCCGGGCGCACGACCCTCAGTGCGCGCCGACCTCCCGGGCCTGCGCCACCGCGTCCGCGACCGGCCCCGACCACGGCTCGCCGTGGCCGGGCAGCAGGGTGGTCGCGCCCGTCTCGGCCAGCCGGTCGAGGGAGCGCAGCGCCTCGGCGCTGTCCGCCGTCGCCGCCCCGGCGACGACCTGGGGCCCGCGCCTGCCGGTGTACGGGTCGAGGGTGACGAGCGCGTCGCCCGTGATGAGGACGTCGCGGTCCGGCAGGTGCAGCGCGCAGTGCCCGGCCGTGTGCCCCGGGGTGAAGACCACCCGCGGCGCGCCCGGTACGGGCAGCACCGAGCCCGGCTCGGCGTGGCGTGCCCCGCGCACCCCGGGCACCCGGAGCGCGCCCGCCGCCACCATCGACGCGAGGATCGGCACGGCCGCGGGATGGCGCAGCGGGTAGAGGGCCCGCACGTTCTCGTGGGCGTACCGGTACGGGTGTGCGGCGACCGGGAAGTCCTCGCGATGCAGCCAGACCGGCACGCCGAGCACCGACTGGGCGCGGGAGGCCGAGCCCGTGTGGTCGAAGTGGGCGTGCGTCAGCACCACGGCCGCGACGTCCGACGGGCGGCGCCCCAGTCGGCGCAGCGCGCGCCCGAGCACGTCCCAGGTGCCGGGCAGGCCCGTGTCGACCATGAGCACGCGCCCCTCAGCGTCGGTCACCAGGTAGACGTTGACGGAGGCGTGCTCGATCCGGTGCACCCCGTCCGCCACCTCGGTCACGGCGCCGCGACGCCGGGTGTCACCCGGCATCGAACCGGTCCTCGCCCTCCTCGTCGGGGTCGTCCTTCGGGCTCTCCCCGGCGACGGAGCCGGTGTCCGCCGGGGTGCCGGGACGCGCGGCGCGCTCCTCCCGGCTGCGGCGGGTCTCCTCGTCGGTGGTCTCGGTGGTCTCGTCGCGGTCCTGGCCGCCGACCGGGTTCACGCTCATCAGTGCCTCCTGGGCTCAGCTCTCGGGGAAGGGCGGGACGGGTCGGGCCTGCAGGGCCGTGGCGACCGCGTGCAGGTTGTGGGCCATGAGCCGGCCGGTCCGGGCGGACCACTCGTGCCCGTGGTCGGTGTCCGGGTACTCGGCCCCGGGCCCGGGGCCCTGGTTCCAGTAGGTCCAGGCCTGGCCGGGGACGGTGTATCCGAGGTCGGCGAGGGCACCGCTGATCTCGGAGATCACGTGGTGCGCGCCGTCCTCGTTGCCCGTGACCACGACGCCCGCCACCCGGTTGTAGGCCACCGGCGTCCCGTCGTCGGCCGTCTCGGACAGCATCGCGTCCATCCGCTCCAGCATCCGCTGGGCGATGGACGACGGCCGGCCCAGCCAGGTGGGCGTCACCACCACGAGGATCTCGGAGTCGAGCAGCCGGGCGTGCACCTGCGGCCACGGGTCCCCCGCGCCGAGGTCGGTCACGACGCCCGGCGGGACGTCGAGGTCCGCGAGGCGGACGTGCCCCACCTCCACCCCCTTGTCCCCGAGCGCGTCGGCGACCACCTGCGCGAGCAGCTCGGTGTTCGAGCGGTCGGGCGACTTCTTGAGGGTGCAGCTGACGAACAGTGCCTTCATCGATTCCTCCGCGGCGCGGCGGCCGGGCCGATCCTGGACCCGCCGCCACCGTAACGCCGGGGCGTCGGGCCCACGACGGGAGCGTCCCGGCCCAGGTCAGAGCGTCCTTGCCTGCTCACGGACGACGAACCGCAGCCCGAGGTGGTCGACCGTGCACGGCAGCGGGTCGTCGGCCAGGTAGCGCCCCCGCTCCACCTCCAGCCCCAGGCCGGCGAGCCGCGCGAGCAGGTGCGACGCGACCAGGAGCACCAGGTTGCGGCCCGGGCACCCGGCCGGGCCGGCGCTGAAGGGCAGCAGCCCCCAGTCCTCGGAGGCCCGGCCGTCCAGCCACGCCTCCGGCGCGAAGTCGTCGGCGAAGCCCAGCCGCTCCGTGTCGCGGTGGAAGAAGCCGCTCACCACGACGAACCCCGTCCCCGCGGGCAGGGTCGTCCCGCCCCACTCGGTGGGCCGTACGGCGTCCCGCAGGACGGCGAGGGTGGTGGGCCACAGCCGCACCGCCTCCAGCACGCACGCCCGCCCGTACGGCAGCAGCGCGGCGCCCCCCGCGGCCTTGCCCGCCTCGAGCTCGTCGACGAGCCGGGAGCGCACCTCGGGCCGCGCCGAGGCGACGGCGAGCGCCCGCAGCGTCGTCGCCCCCGCGGCGTCGAAGGCGAAGAGCCAGTGCGGCACCTGGCCGGGCGCCTCGTCGGGGTCGGCGTCGCGGGCCCGCCCCGCCAGGGAGGACGACGGCGCGTCGGCCACGTGGCGCGCGACCCGCCGCTCGAGCTCCCGCCGCAGCCACGGGCGGCGGGGCCGGAACCACGACCAGTTGCCGTCGCGCCGCAGCGCCGAGAGCACCGCGACGAGGCGGTGGTCGTCGCGGGCCCGGGCGCCGAACGTGACCTCGAGGACCAGGGACCACCAGGCCCGCAGGAAGGCGTCGGCGTCCAGGCCGCCGTCGACGAGCGCCCGCGTCCCGAGGTCGTCCGCCGCCCGCTCGACCGCCGCGACGAAGGCCGCGCCGTCGTCGTGCACCGCCTGCGACGCGTCCAGCGCGTCCTCGTTGAGCGGGCGGCGGCGCCGCCGCTCCTCGTCGCCGGAGATCAGCAGGCCCCGCGGCTGGAAGTGCGCCAGCGCGGCGCGCTTCTCGTTCGACGCGGCGGTGAACGGGTCGGGCGTCCCCTCCAGCAGGCGGCGCACGTCGTCCGGGGCGGTGACGACCACCAGCCGCCGCGGCCCGAGGCGCAGGCACAGCGGCGCCCCGTCGTACCGGTCGCGCAGGGCGGTCAGCAGGCGGCGGGCCTCCCGGTCGCTCTGGTGGCGCTCCGCCCACGCGGTCAGGCGCGGGCGGCGCACGATGGCGCCCTGGGCGACGAGCGGGACGAGCACCGAGCGCACCACCCGGGCGGTCTCGGCCGGGGCGAGCTCGGCGAGGGGACGGGACACGGGCGACCTCCTGGGACGTCCTGCGGACCTGCCGCAGATCTCCTGCGGACACGGCACGCCAGGGCTCGACGCGTCGTCCCAGCCTGGTGTCGGGCGCGTCAGGTCGCATCCCGTCGCCCTCCCCGGCGGGCGGGAGGGCGAGCGACGCGCGAGCACCCGGGCGCCGTCCTACGGTCGAAGCGGCGTCGACGCCCAGGCCAGGGCGCCGCCGAGCCCGACGCCACGTGTCCCCGAGCCGCTCCAGGAGGCCCACATGCCCGCCGTTCCCGCCGATCCCGGCACCGCCGCCGCCACCGCCAGCAGGGCCGGCCGGCGACGACCGGACCGCCCGCTGCCCCGGATCGCGGACGCCATAGAGCAGGCCCCCGGCCTGGACCAGGCCGCCGCGCTGTTCGACCGTGTGTCCCGGACGGTCGTGCCCCGCGCGGGCGCGCTGCGCGACGAGCTGCGTGGCCGGTCGCTGGGCCATCCGGTGCACAGCATCCTGACCGACCTGCCGATCGGGCTGTGGACGGCGGCCCTCGCGCTGGACGTCACCCGGCCGTCGGGCCACGCCGCGGCCTCCCGGCGGCTGGTGGCGCTGGGGCTGCTCGCCGTGCCGCCGACGGTGCTCACCGGCCTCACCGACTTCCGGGCCCTGACGTCCAAGCAGCCGCGCCGGGTGGCCTCGGCCCACGCCGCCTTCAACACCGCCGGCACGCTGCTGGCGCTCGCCTCCTGGCAGGCCCGCCGCTCCGGGCGGTCGGGGCTCGGCACCGTGCTGAGCGTGGCGGGCATGGGGGCCGTCGGCGCGGGCGGCTTCCTCGGCGGGCACCTGGCGCAGGCCATGCACGAGCCCCGGCACGTCCCCGGGGCCGAGTGAGCCGGTGCGTCCCGGATCTCGGGCGTCAGCGGTTCGCGGGTGCGTCCGAGATGTCCGCGAGCGCCGACTCCGGGTCGCGCTCCACGGCCAGGTCGCCGATGGAGACGATCCCGATGATCACGTCGCCGTCGATCACGGGGACGCGGCGCACGGCGGCGTCGCGCATCACCTGCACGGCGACCTCCACGGGGTCACCGGGTCCGACGGCCACGAGGCGCTCGCTGGGGAGGCCCTCGAGCCGGTCGTCGGGGCCGCGGCCCGCGGCGAGACCGCGCACCACGAGGTCGCGGTCGGTGACGATGCCGACCGTCTCCCGCCCCGACCGGACCACGAGCGCGCCCACGTCCTGCTGCGCCATGGTGCCGGCGGCCGTGCGGAGCGTGTCGGTGACGTCGACGGTGGTCGGGGTGCTGGTCATGCAGTCGGCGACGGTACGGGTGACCATGCCGTCCTCCTTGGTCGCAGAGGCGACGGCGGACTGCTTCACCGACCCCACCACCGTGCCCGGGGCACCGCGCGCTCGCAACGCGCGCGGCTGCGGCACAGCCCTCATCCGAGGTCGACCACGACCTTGATGTCGTCGTCCTGGGCGGTGAACGCCTCGTCCGCGCGCTCCAGCGGCACCCGGCGCGTGACGAGGCGGCGGAGCCAGTCGAGGTCGGCGCGCGCGAGCGCCTCGGCCCCCTGCCGGTAGTGCCGGAGGTTGGCGTTGACCGACCCGACGACGGCGTCGTTCTCGAGCACGAGCTCGCGGTTGACCGCCCCCGCGTCGAACCGCAGGTGCCGGCCCGTGGGGGTCACGCTCGTCAGGCAGGTGACGCCGTACGTACCGCTCGCGGCCAGCGCGTCGAGCACCACCGCGCTCGACCCGGTCGCCTCGATCACGACGTCGGGCTGCAGGTCGTCGGCCAGCTCGGTCAACGGGCGGTCGTGATAGGCGGCGCCGAGGTCGCGCACGAGCGCCGGCTTGGGGCCCTCGGCGACGCGGTCCAGCACGTGCACGTCGAGGCCGCGCTGCACCCCGAGGAGCGCGGCGAGCAGCCCGATGGGGCCGGCGCCCGTGACCAGCACGGTGCGCGGCTCGAACCAGGAGCGGGAGCCGACGGCCTCCACCTGCTCCCACGCCTTGGCGACCACGGTGGTGGGCTCGAGCAGCATGCCCACCTCCTCGAGCGCCGGGTCCAGGCGGACGGCGTAGTCGGCCTCGACCGTCCACGCCTGGCTCGCGAACCCGTCGATCCCCTTGATGCCGCGCTCGGTGTACCGGCCGTTGCGGCACATGTCGAACTCGCCCCGCGCGCACGCGCCGCACGGCTCCGGGTCGGGGCGGCGCACGACGCCGACGACGAGGTCCCGGGGCGAGAACCCGGAGTCCGGGGGCGCCTCGCGGACCCGGCCGAGCGACTCGTGCCCGAGCACGAGCCGGCCGCTGCCCGGCGGCGCCTCGCCGTACTCGCCGGCGGCGATCTCCCGGTCGGTGGCGCAGACGCCGACGGCGACGCCGTCGACCAGCAGCTCCCCGTCCCCGGCGCGGGGGTCGGGGACGTCGGTCACGGCGAGCGAACCGGGCGTCTCCGGCTCCACGGTCAGCGCTCTCATTCCTCGTCCTCCCGGCTCGGGGGCGCCGGGTCAGGTCCCGACGCTGTCGGTGATGTCGGCGCCCGTGGTCGCGCGGGCGCAGCTGCTGCAGCAGAACGTCTCGTCGTCCACGTCCACGCCGTGCCCCAGCACGGTGCAGCCGCAGTGGGCGCAGCGGGGCGCCATCGCGTGCGCCGCGCACTCGAACGAGTCGAAGACCCCGCTCGTCCCGTCGTCCTTGGTGAGCGTGAACGTGCGCGGGTAGTCGTTGCCGCACGTGTCGCAGACGGCCATGTCGGCCCCTCCTTCGTACGTCGGAGGCGATCGGGCCCGCTGCTGGACCTCTCCCTCACCTTCCCAGCCGGCGTCGACCGTCGCACGACGCGCGTCGGGCACGGACGCGACCGCCGACGGAGAACCGCCGGGTGAGTGCGGACGAATGGTGCTTCACTGACCGCGTCCGGTGAAGCAGTCCGCCGACGACGGCGCCGGGCCCCCACGGGCACCGGCCAGGCGCGGGAGGCGGCGTGCCATGCGGCGACGGGCGGACGAGCGGGAGCGGGCGCGGGGGTGCGGCCCCCGGCGTCGGCCAGCGGCACTTCGTGCAGGGCATCGCCACCACCGGGACGAAGGGATAGCACCGTGCGAGCAGTGACATGGCAGGGGCGGGAGCGCGTCGAGGTCGAGGACGTCCCGGACCCCCGCGTCGAACAGCCGACCGACGCCGTCGTCCGCGTGACGTCCACGGCGATCTGCGGGTCCGACCTGCACCTGTACGGGGTGCTGGGGATGTTCCTCGACTCCGGGGACGTGCTGGGCCACGAGGCGATGGGGGTCGTGGAGGAGGTGGGCGGCGAGGCCGGCGACCTGGCGGTGGGCGACCGCGTCGTCGTGCCGTTCAACATCGCGTGCGGGCACTGCTGGATGTGCCGGCGCGGCCTGCAGACGCAGTGCGAGACGACGCAGGTGCGCGCGCAGGACAAGGGCGCCGCCCTCTTCGGGTACACGCGGCTGTACGGGCAGGTGCCGGGCGGCCAGGCGCAGTACCTGCGGGTGCCGCAGGCACAGTACGGGCCCGTCGTGGTGCCCGACGACGGCTCCCCGGACGAGCAGTGGCTGTACCTGTCGGACGTGCTGCCCACCGCCTGGCAGGCCGTGGAGTACGCCGACGTGCCCGACGGCGGCAGCGTCGTCGTGCTGGGGCTGGGGCCGATCGGCCAGATGGCCGCACGGGTGGCCCGTCACCGCGGCGCCGCCACCGTGATCGGCGTCGACCCGGTGCCGGAGCGTCGCCTCATGGCGCAGCGGCACGGGGTGATCGTCTTCGACCCCACCGGCCGTGACACCCGCGAGGCGGTGCTGGACCTCACCGAGGGGCGCGGCCCCGACTCCGTGATCGACGCGGTCGGCATGGAGGCGCACGGCTCGCCCCTGGCGGAGACCACCCAGAAGCTCGTCGGCATGCTGCCCGACGCCGTCGCCGCACCGCTGACCGAGAAGGGCGGCGCGGACCGGCTCGCCGCGTTCCTCGCGGCCGTCGCCCTCGTGCGCCGCGGCGGCACCGTCTCCCTGTCGGGCGTCTACGGCGGCGCGAAGGACCCGCTGCCGATGATGCAGATCTTCGACAAGCAGCTCACGCTCCGCATGGGCCAGGCGAACGTGCGGCGCTGGACGAACGACCTGCTGCCGCTGGTGCAGGACCCGGCCGACCCGCTCGGCGTGCTCGACCTGCGCACCCACCGCCTGCCGATCGAGGAGGCGCCGGACGCCTACCGCACCTTCCAGCACAAGGAGGACGGCTGCATCAAGGTGGTGCTGGACCCGTGGGCTCCGCGGCCGTGAGACCGCGGGCTCACCCGTCGCCCGGCTCGCGGAAGGCGCGGCGGCGGGCGTACTCGTGCAGGCGGTCGAGGGTGGCGAGCTGGCGCTGCACCAGCTCGACGAGGTCGTGGAACTGCTGCGGGTCGAGCCCGAGCTCGGCGGCGTGCTCCTCGAGCGTCTGCCAGCCGCCCAGCTTGCCCACGACGGCGGAGCGCATGAGCTCCGTCTCCAGCACGACCGACATCGGTGACCTGCTGACCACCCGCCCGTTGAGCTTGAGGCGCCCAAGCCGCTCGGTCACCCCGGCGAGGAGCTGGCGGTGGCGGCGCCGGGGCAGCCCCAGCTCGCCCAGCAGCCGCACGTACAGCTCCCGCTCGCGGCGGACCTGCGCCGACAGCTCTGCCAGCTCCGCGTGCTGGGGAAGGTCGCCGTAGTCGCGGACCATGCGCTCGATCCGCCCCAGCCCCGCGGTCGCCCCGGTGAGGTGGTCGGACAGGTACAGGCCGAGCAGCTCCCGGTCGATGCCGGGCGGGACCGACGCGCCACCGGACGCGAGCGACAGGGGCACGCCGCCGGCCTGCGGCGCGGACGGCCGCAGCGGCGTCGAGGCGAGCCCGCGCCCCTCGGTCATCCCCGCCACGACCTCCTGGAGCGCGTCGGCCGCCGTGTGCCGTGGCTGCCACCCGAGCTCCCCGACCGCGCGGGACGTGTCCATCACGGGGGCGCCCATCGCCATGTCCACCCAGCCGGGGTCGGACGCCACGAGGTGCGCGGCGTACGCGAGCGACACCGCCGTTCGCACCACGGCGGGCGGCACCTCCACCAGACGGCCGTGGTCCACCAGCCGGGCGAGGTCGCCGCCGCGCAGGACGTCGGGGGCCGCGACGTTGAACGCGCCGCCCGCCCGCCGCAGCAGCACCCGCCGGTACGCGTCGGCGACGTCGTCGGCGTGCACGGCCTGCAGGCGCAGGCCGGCGGGCAGGGGCAGGAAGGGCGGGCTGCCGAGCCGCAGCAGCCGCAGCGGGACGTACGGGCCCACGAACAGCCGCGTCACCTCCGCGCCGGCATCGCCCTGGAACACGAGGGCCATGCGCATGCGCGCCACCACGACGTCCGGGTGCTCGCGCTCGAGCTCGTCCAGCACGTCCTCCTGCGCGGCCTTGTCGACGCTGTAGTGGGAGGTCGCGATGCCGTCGGCGGGCCAGTCCTCGGCGCGCGGCGCGTCGTCGTCGACGGGCGAGTAGGCGCCCACGGACGATGCGACGACGAGGTGCGGCACGCCCGCGCGGGCCACGGCCGCGCCCACCCGCCGCGTGCCCTCGACGTTGGTGGCGCGCAGCAGGTCGCGCTCCCGGTTCGGCTGGATCAGCCAGGCGAGGTGGACGACGGCGTCGGCGCCCCGGAACAGGTCGGTGAGACGCGCGACGACGACGTCCTCGTCGCCCGTGAGGTCCACCGCGGCCCAGTCCGCGTGCCGGTACGGCTCCGCGGTGCGGTCCGGCAGCCGGCGGGCGACCCCCAGGACCGAGTCCACGTCCGGCTCGTCCGCGAGCGCCCGGAGGATCGCGGTCCCGACGTTCCCGGTCTGTCCGACGACGACGATGCGCATGCCCCCACGCTGGCACCAGGGGCGGATGCACGCAGACCTCGCGCCCCGGAGCAGGTGAATGACCCATACGTCATCACCTCTTGCGAGGAAGCGGTTCTCGGGGAGACGGTGAAGGTCGGGTTGCAGCAGCGACGATCCTCCACGGCCGGCACCAGGGCGCGCAGCGCTCAGCGGGACCCAGCCGGCCTTCGCCAGGCCAGGAGGGACCGTCGCGATGCGAGTCCTCGGCGTCAACGCCCTGTTCCACGACCCGTCCGCCGCGCTCGTCGTGGACGGCCGCGTCGTCGCCGCCGCGGAGGAGGAGCGGTTCTCCCGGCGCAAGCACGGCAAGCGCCCGGTGCCCTTCGCGGCCTGGGAGCTGCCCGAGCAGGCGATGGCCTGGTCCCTGGAGGCGGGCGGCCTCCGCCCGCAGGACCTCGACGCCGTCGGCTACTCCTTCGACCCCGCGCTGGCGAAGCCGGCCGACGAGATGGGCCTGCCCGACCCGTGGGACTGGCTGCGGGTGCGCTACGCGGAGCGGGCCCCCGGGTTCCTCGCGACCGCGCTGCCGGGCCTGGACGCGTCGGCGGTGCGGTTCGTGCCGCACGAGATCGCGCACGCGGCGTCGGCCGCCCTGGCCTCCCCGTTCCCGACCGCGAGCGTGCTGTCCCTGGACGGGCGTGGCGAACGGTCCTCGCACCTGGCCGGGCGGTACGACCACGGCCGGCTGGAGGTGCTGGCCAGCCAGGAGCTGCCGCACTCCCTGGGCCTGGTGTACGAGTCGCTGACCGAGCACCTGGGGTTCCTGCGCTCGAGCGACGAGTACAAGGTCATGGCCCTCGCCTCGTACGGCGAGCCGCGCTTCCTCGCCCCGATGCGCGACGTGATGGCGGCGACGGGCGACGGCGGGTTCGTCGCGGAGGCGCCGGACTGGTCGCGCTGGGCGCCGCCGCGGGTCGACGACGGCACGTGGGGCGGCGCGCACGCCGACCTCGCCGCGTCGGTGCAGGCACGGCTCGAGGAGGTGCTCGTCGACCTCGCCACCTGGCTGCACGAGCGGACGGGCGACCGTGCCCTCGCGATGGCGGGCGGCACGGCGCTCAACTGCGTGGCGAACTCGCGCGTGTGGCGCGAGACGCCGTTCGACGACGTGTGGGTGCAGCCCGCCGCGGGCGACGCCGGGACGGCCCTCGGCGCGGCGCTGCAGCTCGCGGCGGAGGCGGGCGACGCCGTGGCGCCGATGGGGTCGGCCGCGCTGGGGCGGTCGTGGTCGGACGACGACCTCGCTGCCGCGCTCCGGGGAGCGCGTGTCCCCTTCGTCACGCCGGACGACCTGCCGGGGGCGGTCGGCGGGATCCTGGCGGACGACGGCATGGTCGCCTGGTTCGACGGTCGGTCGGAGTTCGGGCCGCGCGCGCTCGGGCACCGCTCGCTGCTGGCCCACCCCGGTCACGCCGCCAACGTCGAGCGGCTCAACGACGTCAAGGGCCGTGAGCAGTTCCGGCCCGTCGCTCCGATGGTGCTGCTGGAGGACGCCCCGGAGATCTTCTCCGGCGGGCCCGTGCCCAGCCCGTACATGCTGTTCGTGCACGACGTCGCGCCGGCGTGGCGCGAGCGCATCCCGGCGGTCGTGCACGTCGACGGCACGGCCCGCATCCAGACGGTCGACGACGCCACCCCGCGCCTGCAGGCCGCGATCCGGGCGTTCAAGGCCCGGACCGGGCTCCCCGTCGTCGTGAACACCAGCCTCAACACCGCGGGGCGGCCCATGGTCGACGACCCCCGCGACGCGCTCGAGCTGTTCGGCTCGGCTCCCGTCGACGCGCTGGTTCTCGGCCCGCACCTGGTGCGCCGGGCCGACCTGTTCGCCGGGGAGGCCGCGTGAGCGACGCGCCCGCCACCCCGTACGCCGTCGTGGTCCCCACGGTGGGCCGGCCCTCCCTGCAGCGCCTGTTCGAGACGCTCGACGGGCAGGCCGGCGGCCCGTGGTCCGGCCACCGCCCGGCCGAGGTGGTGGTGGCCGACGACCGGCCGACGACGCACGGCCGCTGGGACGTGGCCGACCGGCCGCTCGACCTGGGCGCCGCCGGCGACCGGCTGCACGCCCGGGTGGTGCGCACGGGCGGCCGCGGGCCGGCCGCCGCCCGCAACGCCGGCTGGCGCTCGACGTCGTCCCCCTGGGTGGTGTTCCTCGACGACGACGTGGAGCTGCCCTCCGGGTGGGCGGAGCTGCTGGCCGCCGACCTGGGCGAGGCGTGGCCCCGCACCGGCGGGATCCAGGGCCGGCTGCACGTGCCGCTGCCCGACGACCGGCGCCCCACGGACGCCGAGCGCGGCACGGCGGGCCTGCAGGACGCCGCGTGGGCCACCGCGGACATGGCGTACCGGCGGAGCGCGCTCGAGGAGGTCTCCGGGTTCGACGAGCGCTTCCCCCGGGCCTACCGCGAGGACGCCGACCTGGCGCTGCGCGTGCGCGACGCCGGCTGGGACCTGGTGCGCGGCACCCGTACGACGGTGCACCCCGTGCGGCCGACCGCCGACGGCGCGAGCCTGCGGGCGCAGCGGGGCAACCGGGACGACGCCACCATGCGCGCGCTGCACGGGCCCGCGTGGCGGGAGCGGGCCGCCACCGGCCGCGGCCTGCTGCGCCGGCACGCCGTCACGGTGGCCGCCGCGGGGGTCGCGGCCGCCGGCGCGCTCGCGCGACGGCCGGCGGTCGCCGCGGCCGGCGCGGCCGCCTGGGCGGGGCTGACCCTCGACCTGCTGCGCCGGCGCGTCGTGCCGGGCCCGCGCCCCGGCGACGAGGGCTTCGGCGCCGAGCTGCGGCGGATGGCGTGGACCAGCGCCGCCATCCCGTTCGCCGCCGTCGGCCACCGAATCGCGGGCGAGGCGGCGGTGCGCGGGTGGCCGGGCGCGCGGGCGGGCTCCCGGGCCGGCAACGCGCCGTGGCCCCCACCGCTCGCGGCGGTGCTGCTGGACCGGGACGGCACGCTGGTGCACGACGTGCCGTACAACGGGGACCCGGACGCCGTGCGGCCGACGACCGGCGCCCGCGAGGCGCTCGACGCGCTCCGCACGCGGGGCGTGCTGCTCGGCGTGGTGACCAACCAGTCGGGCGTGGGCCGCGGCCTGCTCACGCGGGACCAGGTGGCGGCGGTCGACGCCCGCGTCGAGGAGCTGCTCGGGCCGTTCGGCACCTGGCAGGTCTGCCCGCACACGCCCGAGCACGGCTGCGCCTGCCGCAAGCCGGCGCCCGGCCTGGTGCTCGCCGCCGCCGCTGCCCTCGGCGTCCCGCCCTGGCGCTGCGCCGTCATCGGCGACGTCGGGGCCGACGTGCGCGCCGCCGTCGCGGCGGGAGCCACCCCCGTGCTGGTGCCGACCCCCGTCACCCGCCAGGCCGAGGTCGAAGCCGCGCCCCTGGTGGCGCCGGACCTGCCAGCCGCCGTCGGGGCGCTGAAGGACCGGCTCGTCGCGCCCGCCGGGCGGGCCAGGGGCGGGGGCGCCGCATGAGCGCGGACGTGCTCGCCGTGCGCCTCGACAGCGACGGCGACGTGTTGCTCACCGGGCCGGCGCTGCGCGCCGTGGCGCACGGCGCCGCGGCCGGCGGCGGGCGGCTCGACCTGCTCGCCTCCCCCGCGGGCGCCGCCGCCGCGCGCCTGCTGCCGGGCGTGCGCGACGTGCTCACGCTCGACGCGCCGTGGTCCGGCTACCGGCCCCCGCTGGTCGACCCCGGCGCCCTGCTCGGGCTCGTCGACGTCGTGTCCGCGCGGCGGTACGCGGCCGCGGTGGTCTTCACCTCGTTCCACCAGAGCCCGCTGCCGACCGCGCTGCTGCTGCGCCTGGCCGGCGTCGGGGAGGTGTCCGCGACGAGCGAGGACTACCCCGGCTCGCTGCTGGACGTGCGCCACCGTCGCCCGGACGGGCTGCACGAGGTGGCGGCCGCGCTCGACCTGGCCGCCGCTGCCGGCTTCCCCGCGCCGCCCGACGACGACGGACGGCTGCGGCTGCGCGACGACCTGCCCGGGGTCGGCTCGCCCGTGCGCGGCGGCGGCCTGCCGGGCGAGCCGTACGTCGTCGTGCACCCCGGCGCGTCCGTCCCCGCCCGCGCCCCCCGGCCCGAGCACGCGGCGGCGATCGTGGCCGCGCTGACCGCGCGGGGCCACCGGGTGGTCGTCACCGGCGGCGCGCGGGAGACGGCGCTCGCCGCCTTCGTGGCCGGCCACCGGGCCACCGACCTGTCCGGCCGCACCGACCTGGCGGGGCTCGCGGCGGTGCTGGCGGGCGCCCGCTGCGTGGTGGTCGGCAACACCGGACCCGCACACCTGGCGGCCGCGGTCGGCACGCCGGTGGTCTCGCTCTTCTCCCCCGTGGTCCCGGCCGACCGGTGGGCGCCGTGGGGCGTGCCGAGCGTGGTGCTCGGCGACCAGGACACCCCGTGCCGGGGCACGCGCGCCCGGGAGTGCCCGCTGCCCGACCACCCCTGCCTGAGCTCCGTCGCGCCGGGGTCGGTCGCGGACGCGGTGGACCGCCTCACGACGGGCACGGCCGGCACCGCCGGCGCGCACGGCGGTCCGTCGCGGGCGGTGGTCGCATGAGGGTGCTGGTGTGGCACGTGCACGGCTCGTGGGCGACGGCGTTCGTGGCCGGACGCCACGAGTACCTGGTGCCGCTGGTGCCCGACCGGGGGCCCGCCGGGCGCGGCAGGGCGCGCACGTGGGACTGGCCGGCCTCGGCCGTCGAGGTGACGCCCCAGGAGCTGCGCGCCCTCGCCGACGCCGGCGCGATCGACGTCGCCGTGCTCCAGCGGCCGGAGGAGGGGGCGCTGCTGCAGCGCTGGACGGGGCTCGAGGCCGGGCGCGACGTCCCGGCGGTGTACGTGGAGCACAACGCGCCCACCGGTCACGCCGCGGCCACGCGGCACCCGCTGGCCGACGTCGACGCGGTCGCGACGGGTCGCGTGCCGATCGTGCACGTCACCGCGTTCAACGCCCTCATGTGGGACACCGGCGGCGCCCGCACGCTCGTGGTGGACCACGGGATCCCCGACCCGGGGCACCTGTGGACGGGCGAGCGCGAGAGCGTCGGCGTCGTCGTCAACGAACCGGTGCGCCGCTGGCGGGTGGCGGGCACGGACGTGCTGGCCCGCGTGGGTCATCACGTGCCGCTCGACGTCTACGGCATCGGCGTGGGCGCGCTCGCGGAGCACCTGACCGGCCCGGTGACCGGCGACCCCGAGACCCCCTCCGACGGGCTCGGCCACCGGCTGCACGAGGACGTCCCGCAGGCCGCCATGCACCGCGCGCTCGCCGCCTCGCGCGCCTACCTGCACCCCTACCGCTGGACCAGCCTGGGCCTGTCGCTGCTCGAGGCGATGGCCCTGGGCATGCCGGTGCTCGCGCTGCCGACCACCGAGGCGCCCGCCGCGGTGCCGCCCGCCGCCGGCGTGCTCAGCGCCCGGCCCGACGACCTCGTCATGGCGGCGCGGCGGTGGCTCGCCGACCCGGACGAGGCCCGCGAGCGCGGTGACGCCGCCCGCGCCCACGTCCTGGAGCACTACTCGCACGCCGCGTTCCTGCACCGGTGGGACGCGATCCTGACGGAGGTGACCTCATGAAGATCGCGATGATCTCCGAGCACGCCAGCCCGCTCGCCGCCCTGGGCGGCCCGGACGCCGGCGGTCAGAACGTGCACGTCGCGTCGCTGGCCGCCCGCCTGGGCGCCGAGGGCCACGCCGTGCAGGTGTACACCCGCCGCGACGACCCCGACCTGCCCGAGCGGGTGCCGCTGTCGCCGGGCGTCGAGGTGGTGCACGTCGACGCCGGCCCGCCGGAGCCCCTGCCGAAGGACGACCTGCTGGAGTTCATGGGCGCGTTCGGCACGGACCTGCGGCGCCGGTGGACCGGGGACGGCGCGTCGGGCAGGCCGAGCGACCCGGTGCCGGACGTGGTGCACGCGCACTTCTGGATGTCGGGCGTCGCCGGGCTGCAGTGCGCCCCGCCGCTCGGCATCCCCCTGCTCCAGACCTTCCACGCCCTGGGCTCCGTGAAGCGGCGGCACCAGGGCGCGCAGGACACCAGCCCGCCCGAGCGCGTGCCCCGCGAGCGGCTGCTGTGCCGAGCGGTGGACCGCATCGTGGCCACGTGCCAGGACGAGGTGGCCGAGCTCGTGGCGCTCGGGGCGGCGCCCGAGCGCATCGACGTGGTGCCGTGCGGGGTCGACGTCGACCGGTTCCGGCCCGGTCTCCCCCGGCGGGCCGTGCGTGCCCCGGGCGCGCCGCTGCGGCTGCTCTCCGTGGGTCGGCTGGTGGAGCGCAAGGGGGTGGACACGGTCATCGAGGCGCTCACGATGCTGCCCGGCGCCGAGCTCGTGGTGGTCGGCGGGCCGCGCGCCCGCGAGCTCTACGGGGACCCGGAGGCCCGCCGACTCTCCACGTTCGCGGCCCGGCACGGGGTGTCCGACCGGGTGTGCCTGTGGGGCAGCGTGCCGCAGGAGGACGTCCGCGGGCTGATGAACCTATCCGACGTCGTGGTGTGCACGCCGTGGTACGAGCCCTTCGGCATCGTCCCGCTGGAGGCTGCCGCGTGCGGCCGCCCGCTGGTCGGCTCGGCGGTGGGCGGCCTCCTCGACTCGGTGGTGGACGGGCACACGGGGCTGCTGGTGCCGCCGCGGGACCCGGCGGCGCTGGCCGCAGCCCTGCGCCGGCTGCAGGACGACCCGGCCTTCGGCGAGCGGCTGGGCACCGCGGCGCGTGCCCGGGCCGAGCACCTGTACGACTGGTCGAGCGTCGCCGGGCGGACGCTGGACTCCTACGAGGGGGTCCTCGCCGAGCACGCGGGCCGCCCGGAGGCCCCGGCCCTCGCGGCGGAGGCGGTGAACGACCGATGACGGGCACGTGGGGCGGCGGCGCGGACGGCTTCGCCGGCGGCCTGCGCGCGCACGCCCGCGACCTGCACGCCGGGCTCGACCTGCTCACGTCCGAGGTGGCCCGGATCGCCGCCTGGGGCCGGCACCTCGCGGACACCGCCTCCGCGGGCGGCCGGCTGCTCGTCGCGGGCAACGGCGGCAGCGCGGCCGAGGCGCAGCACCTCACCGCCGAGCTGGTGGGCCGGTTCGAGGCCGAGCGGGTGCCGCTGTCCGCCGTCGCCCTGCACGCCGAGACGTCGAGCCTCACCGCGATCGCCAACGACTACGGGGTCGAGGAGATGTTCGCGCGCCAGGTCGCCGCGCACGGCCGCCCCGGCGACGTGCTCCTGCTGCTGTCCACCTCGGGCGAGAGCCCGAACGTCACGGCGGCGGCGCGGGTCGCCCGCGAGCTCGGCCTCACGACCTGGGCGCTCACAGGGCCGCGGCGGTGCACCCTCGCCGACCTCTGCGACGACGCGCTGGTGCTGCACGGCGCCTCGACGTCCGCCGTCCAGGAGCTGCACCTCGTGGCCGTGCATGCGCTGTGCGCCGCCGTCGACGGCCGCCTGCGGGAGGCCGTCGACCCGAGCGCGGCGGACGCCGGCGGTCCTGAGCGGCGGGACGACCGCCCCGTGGTGGCGGTGGTGGGCGACGTGCTGCTGGACCGCGACGTCGACGGCCAGGTGACGCGGTTCTCCCCCGACGGGCCGGTGCCCGTGGTCGACACGCTCGGCGTGCGGCGCAGCCCCGGTGGCGCAGGGCTCACCGCGCTGCTGGCCGCCGACGCGGCGCGCGTCGTGCTCGTCGCGCCCTTCGGCGACGACGAGGACGCGTCCGAGCTGCGCCGCCTCCTGGGGGGACGGGCCGACATCGTCCCGCTGCGGCAGGCGGGTCCCACCCGCCGCAAGACCCGGGTGCGGTCGGCGGGTCAGACGATCGTGCGGGTGGACGACGGCGGGCCCGCGGCCCCGGTCGACGTGCCGGCCGCGCGGGTGCGGGAGGCGCTCGAGGACGCCGACGTCGTGCTGGTCTCCGACTACGGCGGCGGCACCACCCACGACGGCGCCGTCCGCGACGCCCTCGCGGCGACCGCGCGCACGCGCACCGTCGTGTGGGACCCGCACCCGCGCGGCGGGCCGCCGGTGCCCGGTGCCGCCGTCGTGACGCCGAACCTCGCCGAGGCGCTGGCGGCGGCCGACGCGCTCGGCCTGGGGGCGAGCGGCGACGACCCGGGCGCCCTCGCGCAGGCCCTGGCGCACGCCTGGCAGGTGGAGACGGTGTGCGTCACGGTCGGGGCGCAGGGTGCCTACCTCGCCCGGCCGACCGGCGAGGTCGTCTACGTGCCCGCCGAGCTCGCCGCCGGCGACCCGTGCGGCGCCGGCGACCGCTTCGCCTCGCACCTCGCCTGCGAGCTCACCCGCGGCGGGCACGTCCACGACGCGCTCCCGTCCGCGGTCCGCTCCGCCACGGCGTGGGTCGCCGCGGGCGGCGCCGACGCGTACCGCAGGCGGGGCACGACGCCGCAGCCCGCGCCCGGCGATCCGGACGCCCCGGCGCGTCCCGGTGCGTCGTCTCCGGAGGCGGCCCGCGCGCGGCTGCGCTCCGCGGGCGGCACGGTCGTGGCGACGGGCGGCTGCTTCGACCTGCTGCACGCCGGCCATGTCGCGACGCTCGAGGCCGCGGCGCGCCTCGGCGACCACCTGGTCGTGCTGCTGAACTCCGACGACTCGGTGCGCCGCCTCAAGGGCCCCGGGCGGCCCGTCGTCGGCCAGGAGGACCGCGCCCGCGTGCTGGCGGCCCTCGACTGCGTGTCCGACGTCGTCGTCTTCGACCAGGACGACCCCCGTGACGCCCTCGACGCCCTGCGCCCCGACGTCTGGGCCAAGGGCGGCGACTACCGCGCGGACGACCTGCCGGAGGCGGAGGTCGTGCGCCGGCACGGCGGCCGCGTCGTCGTGGTGCCGTTCGTCGAGGGCCGCTCCACCACGGACCTCCTGCGGCGCGCCGCGCCCGTGGGCCCGACCACCTCGTCCGACCAGAAGGAGGACTCCCGATGACCAGCACCCCCACGCCCCGTGAGCTGGGCACCGTCTACGTCACCGGCGGAGCGAGCGGCCTGGGCGCCGCGCTCGTCGACGCCGTGCTCGAGGCCGGCGGCAAGCCCGTGGTGCTCGACCGTGTGCCGCCGCCCGGCGACACCCCGCACGCCGTCGTCGACCTGGCCGACTCCGCCGCCGCGGCGGACGCCGTGGAACGCCTCGCCGTCGAGGTGGGGCCGCCGGACGCGGTCGTGACCGCCGCCGGCACCGACGCGTGCGGGCGGCTCGACGAGATCCCCGTCGACGACTGGGAGCGGGTGGTGCGCGTCAACCTCCTGGGCACTGTCGCCGTGGTCCGGGCGGCGCTGCCGCACCTCGCGGAGCGCCGCGGCACGGTCGTGACCGTCGCCTCCACCCTCGGCCTCAAGGGTGTCTCCGACGCGACCGCCTACTGCGCGTCCAAGTTCGCCGTCCGCGGGTTCTCCCAGGCGCTCGCCGCGGAGCTCGCCGGGCAGGTGGGCGTGACGTGCCTGGTCTCGGGCGGCATGCGCACGGCGTTCTTCGACGGGCGGCCCGAGCAGTACAAGCCCGGGCCCGACGCCGACCTGGCCGACCCGCGGTGCACGGCGGCGGCCGTCGTCACGGCGCTGCGCCAGCCCGTCGGCTTCGAGGTGCGCGAGATGCTCGTCATGGCGTCGGGCGAGGCGTCGTGGCCGTGAGCGACCTGCCGGCCCTGGCCGAGGGCCAGGACGAGGGCGTGGTCCTCGTCCTGCGGGCGCTCGGTCTCGGTGACGCCGTCACCGCGGTCCCCGCGCTGCGCGGGGTCCGCCGGGCCTGGCCGCGGCGGCGCGTGCTCCTGGCCGGGCCGACGGCGCCGGGCGAGTGGCTGCGCGGCCTCGGCCTGGTGGACGGCGTCGTGCCCGCCCGCGGCCTCGAGCCGCTGCGCTGGGGTCAGGAGGCCGAGACCGTCACCGGCGGACCGCCCGCCGGGCACGTCGCCGTGAACCTGCACGGCCGCGGCCCCCAGAGCCACCGGGTGCTGCTCGCCGACGCCCCCGAGCGGCTCGTCGCCTTCGCGTCGCCGGAGGCGGGCGTCGACGGCCCGGCCTGGAGCGAGGACGAGCACGAGGTGGACCGCTGGTGCCGCCTCGTCACGGAGGCCGGCGGGCCGTGCGCGCGGGAGGACCTGCGGCTCGAGGAGCCCGCGACGCGCGGTTCGCACGTCGTGGTGCACCCCGGCGCCGCCTCGGCGTCCCGCCGGTGGCGCCAGGAGCGGTTCGCGGCGGTGGTGCGGCGGCTGGCGGACGCCGGCCACGACGTCGTCGTCACGGGCGGCCCCGGGGAGGATGCCCGCGCCGAGGCCGTCGCGGCGGCGGCCCGCACGGGGCCGGGGACCCCGGCCGGGACGGTGACCGACGCGGCCGGGACGCTGGACCTCGCGGCCCTGGCCGACCTGGTGGCCACCGCGCGCCTGGTCGTGTGCGGCGACACGGGGGTGGCGCACCTGGCCACCGCGTACGGCACGCCCTCGGTGGGGCTGTACGGCCCCACGCCGCCGCAGCTCTGGGGACCGGCGATCGACCCGGCGCGCCACGCCGTCCTGTGGCACGGTGAAGACGCCGCCCTCGCACCGTCGGGCGGCGGCCACCACCGCGGCGACCCGCACGGCGACGAGCCGGACCCCGCCCTGGAGCTCATCACCGTGGAGGAGGTCGTGGCGGCCGCCGACGCGCTGCTCGCCCGGGCCACGGCACCGGGCACGGCACCGGGCACGGCACCGGGCACGGACGAGACGGAGGAGACCTGATGGAGCGCGACGACGTGATGGCCTGGGTGGCCGAGTACGAGCGCGCCTGGCGCGAGAGCGACGCCGGCGCCGTCGCCCGCCTGTTCAGCGAGGACGCGCGCTACGCCCGCTCGCCCTACACCCCCGCGCTGCTCGGGCACGAGGAGATCGGCGAGTTCTGGTCGTCCGACGAGGGCGCGACGTTCTCCATGACGGCCGAGCCGGTCGCCGTGGAGGGCCGCACCGCCGTCGTGCGCGTCGGCGTGCAGTACACCGCGCCCCAGGCGCAGGAGTACAAGGACCTGTGGGTGCTGGAGTTCGCCGACGACGGCCGTGTGACGGAGTTCGAGGAGTGGGCCTACTGGCCCGGGCTCCCCTACACCGCCAGCGGGCCGGACGCCTTCGGGCGCGAGGAGGAGCCGGGGCCCACCCCGGAGATCTGAGCCGGGCCCGACCCGGGGCGGCCCCTGCGGGCCCGCCCCGGGTCAGGCGGTCCGGCCGACCGCCTCCCGGGCCCGGCCCAGGGCGTGCACCGACCAGCCCGCCCGGCGCCAGGCGTCGTGGTCGAGGGCGTGCCGGGCGTCGACCACGTGCCGCCGGCGGACCAGCGCGCCGATCACCACCGGATCGAGGTGCCGGTACACGTCCCACTCCGTGGCCAGCACCACGACGTCGGCGCCGCGCGCGGCGTCCTCGACGTCCGGCTGGTACCCGAGCCGTGGGTGGCTCGCCTGCGCGAGCGCCAGCGCCTGGGGGTCGGTCACCACCACCTGCGCGCCGGCGTCGACCAGCCGTTCCGCGAGGGCGAGCGACGGCGACGAGCGCACGTCGTCGGAGCCGGGTTTGAACGCCGCCCCGAGCACGACGACCCGGGCGCCGAGGAGGTCCCCGCCGCACGCGACGCGCACCAGGCGCGCCGCGTGCGCGGCGGCGCGCTCGTTGATCGCGTCCACCTCCTCGAGGAAGGTCGTGGCGCTGCCGACGCCGAGCTCGCGCGCCCGCGCGACGCACGCCCGGACGTCCTTGGGCAGGCAGCCGCCGCCGAACCCGAGGCCCGGGTGGAGGTAGGCGCCCCCGATCCGCGGGTCGTGCGCCATCGTGCCCGCCAGCTCCACGGCGTCCGCGCCGGACGCCTCGCAGACCTCGGCCATCGCGTTCATGAACGAGATCTTGGTGGCGAGGAACGCGTTGGCGGCGACCTTCGCGAGCTCCGCCGTCGCCCGGTCGGTGACGACCCGTGGCACGCCCGCGGCGAGCAACGGGCCGTAGACCTCGTCGAGGCGGGCCGCGGCGTCCGACCCGGCAGGTCCGGAAGGCACGCCGTAGACGAGCCGGTCGGGGCGCAGCGTGTCCGCCACGGCGTGGCCCTCGCGCAGGAACTCGGGGTTCCACACGAGCGTGGCGCCGGTGGGGGCGAGCCGGTCGGCGACCCGCGCGGCGGTGCCCACGGGCACGGTGGACTTGCCGGCGACGACGTCGCCCGGCCGCAGCACGGGCGCGAGGGCGGAGACCGCCTCGTCGAGGTGGCGCAGGTCGGCCTCCCCGCCGCCCGCCCGCTGGGGCGTGCCGACGCACAGGAAGTGGACGTCGCAGCCGGCCGCCCCGGCGGGGTCGGTGGTGAAGCGCAGCCGCCCCGCCGCCCGGCCCTCGGCCAGCAGCCGCGCCAGGTCGGGCTCGTAGAACGGGGCCCGGCCCGCCGAGAGCGCGGCGACCCGGTCGGCGTCGACGTCCACCCCCACGACGTCGTGGCCCAGGCGGGCCAGCGCCGCCGCGTGCACGGCACCGAGGTAGCCGCAGCCCAGGACGGACACCCGGAGCCCGGTGGGGCGTCCTCCACCGTCCGACCCGGCGTCCGACCCGGCGTCCGACCCGGCGTCCGACCTGGCGTCCGACCTGGCGTCCGGCCCGGCTTCCGACCCGGCGTCGCGCTCCCGGAACCATCGCACCGTGCGCGCGAGCCCCTCGCGCCAGGGGGTGCCTGCGCGCCACCCGAGCGCCGACTCGGCGAGCGACGTGTCCGGCCGGCGGCGCTGCGGGTCGTCCTCGGGCAGGTCGACGTGCCGCAGGCCGGCGGTCGAGCCCGTCTCGGCGAGCACGGCCTGCGCCACCTCGAGCACGGTGAGCTCCTCCGGGTTGCCGAGGTTCATCGGCCCCGGGTGCCCGCTGGCGGCGAACGCGAGCAGGCCCTCCACCAGGTCGTCGACGAAGCAGACGGAGCGCGTCTGGGAGCCGTCGCCCGCCACGGTGAGGGGCTCGCCCGCGAGCGCCTGCCGCACGAACGTGGGGATCATGCGGCCGTCGTGCCCCCGCATCCGCGGGCCGTACGTGTTGAAGATGCGCACGATGCCGGCGTCGACGCCGCGGTCGTCGCGGTAGGCGGTGGTGAGGGCCTCGCCGAACCGCTTGGCCTCGTCGTAGACGCTGCGCGGCCCCACGGGGTTCACGTGCCCCCAGTAGTCCTCGCGCTGGGGGTGCACCTCCGGGTCGCCGTACACCTCGGACGTCGAGGCGAGCACGAAGCGGGCGCGACAGGCGCCCGCCAGCTCGAGGGCGTGCCGCGTGCCGATCGACCCCACGTCGAGCGTCTCGACCGGACGCCGCAGGTAGTCGGTCGGCGACGCGGGGGACGCGAGGTGCAGCACCAGGTCGACGTCGTCGCGCGGCACCCCGGCGAGGCCCTTGCTGACGTCGGCGTCCACCACGACGAACCGGGGGTCGGCCCGCAGGTGGGCGACGTTGTGCGCGTCACCGGTGGACAGGTCGTCCACGCACACCACGGCAGTGCCGGCGGCCAGCAGGGCCTCGCACACGTGGCTGCCGACGAACCCCGCGCCGCCGGTGACGACGGCGCGGCGGAAGGCCGGCGTCCCGTCCGGCGCGCTCATCGGCGCACGAGCTTCGCGAAGGTGCTGCCGCCCCCGCCCGACCGTTGCGCCTGGTACAGCAGGGCCAGCCCGGCGTCCTCGAACTTCGCGAACCAGGTGTCCCAGTCGAGCGCCTCGAGCTCGTCCTCCCCCGCGCCGCCGGGGAAGTCGATGCGCAGCACGCCCGCGTCCTCGCCGCCCGCGGCCGTGCCGCGCACCGTGGCGGGGCTGCCGCCGTTCTCCTCGACCCACTGCCGGATCTCGTCGTGGTCGGTGGTCGTCCTGGTCTCCGAGCCTTCAGCCATGATCGCCTCCCGCTGAGCGGTGTCGCGCGGCCGCGCTGCTGGACCCGACCCGTTCACCGTGGCACGACCGCCGGACGCACGCAGCGGAAAACCGGACCGGGCGCTCACGCCTCGAGGGCGGAGGCGCAGCGACGCAGCACCACGACGAGCGCGGCCGCCACGAGATGGTCGTCCCCCGACCTCTCCCGCGCCGCGCGGACGGCGCCGGGGAGCTCGTCGACCTTCCGGACGAGGTGCGCGACCGCGTCCTCGGGGTCGTCGTCCTCGGTCCCCTGGTCCTCGGCCTGGTCCTCGGCCTTGTCCTCGGCCCCGTCCTCGGTCGGCCGCAGCACCGCGGCGAGGGAGCGCAGGGCGGACGCGAACTCCGGGCGCAGCTGGGGTCCGAGGGCGACCACCTCCCGGTCCTCGCGCTCCCAGGTCACCAGCAGCCGCACGATCTCGTCCATCCCCTCCGCGGCGGTGCCGAGCGCCTCGATCCGCCGTGACTGCTCGCTCGCGCGGTCGCCGTGCCGGCGCG
Source organism: Isoptericola peretonis (assembly GCA_023241745.1). Classification (GTDB taxonomy): domain Bacteria; phylum Actinomycetota; class Actinomycetes; order Actinomycetales; family Cellulomonadaceae; genus Isoptericola; species Isoptericola peretonis. Next base: position 314,573 of record JALQCY010000005.1, read on the forward strand.
CCCGCGGGTTCCCGCGCGACGCCTCCCACGTGTGCGCGACCTCGGCGCGCGCCCGCTCGATCGTGGGACGCAGGCCGGCCCGTCGTCGCTCCCACTCGTCAGGGGCCAGCGGGCCCCGGTGCTCGAGCCAGCCGGCCAGGGAGTCCGCCTGCTCGGCGAGCGCGTCGCGCAGGCGGTCGAGCGCCGCTTCCGACGGCGTGATCGGCAGGGGCGGCCGGACGGCGTTGACGCCCACGCCGATCGCGGCCCCCACGAGGACCAGGCCGGCGAACGCGCCCACGTACTCGGTCTCCTCCCCCTGGCCGAGGATGAGGACGAAGATCGCGGAGTTCGCCACCCAGGTGCCCATGTCCCCGAGCGCGCGCCAGCCCGCGCACAGCAGCGCCACGCCCACGACCAGCGCGACGGAGAGCGCGCTCGGGGCCAGCACCGCGTCCACGCCCAGCGCGACGGCGGCGCCGAGGAGCAGCGCGCCGACGGCCTGGAGCGACTCCCGCACCGACCGCGCCAGCGTGCTGGTCGTGGCCAGGACCGCCCCGAGCGGGGCGTAGTAGGGGTAGTCGGCGAAGGGCGGCGGCGCGACCATGCCCACCAGCCAGGCGAGCGCCGCGGCCACCGCTCCCCGCAGGGCAAGGGACCAGCGCGGGTGCATCTCCCAGGTGCGGTGCGCGCTCGCCGGCAGGCGTGGCACCGTCGTCATCCCTGCTGCGCCTGCCGCGCCGCGGGCAGGTCCGGCGGCCGCTCCGTGTACCCGGGCGCGAGCCGCACCCGCCAGGCGCCGCCGGGCCGGCCGCCGGCGCCGGCGCCGTCGTCGGGCGCGTCGACCGCGGCGACGTCCTCCCACCGCACCAGGTAGGTACCGCGGTGCCGACGCCGCACCAGCTGCGGGATCGGCCAGGGCGAGCGCACGTCCGTGCGCTCGTAGCCGTGGTACGACCCGGCTCCGCGCGGTCCCACGAGCAGGCCGACCACGACGGCGCGCCCGACGGCGTCCCGGCGCGCGTGCGCGCTCAGCGGCGCGTCGTGCTCCTCCTCCTCGCGGTCCTGCCCGTCGCCCGGACCGTCGTCGGGCTCGTCGCGCAGCTCGAGCGCGAGCCGTACGTCCACGACGACGCCCAGCGCCGCGCCGTCGGGCCCGAGGACGCGCGCGTCGAGGAGGTCGCCCACGTTCATGACCCTGCCTCCGGATCACGCCGGCCGCCCGGGATGCGCCCGACGAGGCGGTCGCGCAGCCAGTGCTCCACCCAGTCGGCGTCGAGGCCGTCGGAGGGCACCGTCAGCTCGATCGCCGTCCCCAGGTGCCCGACGTCCTCCCACGCGATGTGCGGCAGCCGCGACGTCGGGGCGCGCCCGCCGAAGAGCCGCAGCGCGAGGGCCGGCCCGACGAGGATCGCCGAGACGTGCGCCTCCTGCCCGGCCCGCGCCTCGCCGCCGTCCGGCCCGGCGAGCTCCAGGTCGTCGACGGTGCGCACGGGCTCGCCGTCGGAGTCCAGCACCTGCCGGCTCAGCAGGTGCAGCCGCGCGTCGACGAGGCGCACCTCGCCCCTCGTGCCCCGGTCGGTCATGAGCCCGCTCCCGTCGCGATCATCAGGGGGACGGCGGCGACGGCGGCCACCACGACGATCAGCAGGTAGACGCCGCCCAGCGCGTTCATCACCCTCCCGTTGACGTGCTCGCCCATGTACTCCGGGTCGTTCGCGACCACCAGGATCGGCACGTACGTCAGCGGCAGCGCGACGGCGGAGAAGACCACGGACATCTCGGTGACGGCGATGGGGTCCACGCTCGTCATGAGGATCCCGACGGCCAGCAGGACCGCCACGATCATCGTGACGTGGAACCGCGCCGCCCGGGCCGGTCGCCGGAACTTGCCCCACGACCAGCCGAGGTACTGCGCCATCGTGTAGCCGCTGGACAGGGCGGTCTCGAGCGCCGCCCCGAACGTGGCGGCCACGATGCCCACGATGACGACGGCGAGCAGCAGCACCCCGCCGGCCTGCGCCACGGGCAGCACGATCTGCGACAGCGACGACACCTCGATGCCCGCCGGCAGGAGGACGACGGCGGCGCACGCGGCGATGGCCACCGAGAGCAGCCCGCCCAGCGGGAACCCGACCATGACGTTGAGCCGGTTGGTCGCCAGGTCCTTCGAGGTCCACCGCTCCTCGACCGCGCCGGACGAGAAGAAGAACACCTCGTACGGCGTCATGGCGGCGCCGAACAGGGCGACGGCGTAGTACCAGTAGGCGGCCGGGTGCTCGTTGCCCGGCGCCGAGGGCGGCACGGCCTGGCGCAGCAGCTCGCCCCAGTCCGGACCGAGCAGGAACAGCGCGACGGCGAAGCCGACGAGCAGCAGACCCATGAGCCCCGCGACGTTCTCGAGCACCTGGAACTTGACCCGCCAGAGCACCAGCCACACCGCGAGCGCCGCCACGGGGATCCACAGCCGCGGCTCGACGCTGCTCGCCAGGTGCAGCGCCAGCGTGATGCCGCCGATCTCCGCGGTGAGCGTGAGCAGGTTGATCGCGAACGACGCGACGAGGTTGGCCCCGGCGGCCCGCGGCCCGAGACGCTCGCGGATGATCTCGAACGTCGCACGGCCGCTGACGGCGGCGACCCGCCCGGCCATGCTCGCGAAGAGGCAGATCCCGACTACACCGACGACCACCACCCACACGAGCGACATCCCGAACCGGGACCCCACGACGGCGTTGGTCACCAGGTCCCCGATGTCGACGAAGCCGCCGATGGCGGTGAGGACGCCGAGCGCGACCGCGAGCATCTTCCTCATCGGCCGCCCGCCTCGGCCAGGGCGGCGTCGACGGCCGCGGTGACCGCACCGAGCTCGGCGAGCAGCTCGTCGGCGTCCGCGGGGACCGCGACGGCGTCGTCGAGGTCGCCGCCCGACCGCGCCGCCACCCACTCGCGAGCGCTCACCACGACGTCGGACACGTCCCCCACCGCCGTCAGGCCGGCGGCGCGGTGTCCGGAGGACGCCGCGTCGGGCGGCACCAAGGTGGTGAGCGCGGACTCGGCGTCGTCGAGCACGCGCAGCTGGTCGAGCAGGGCGGTGTCGGCGACGGGTCCGGTGACCCGGCCCTGGTCCAGCAGCTCGACGGTGAGCCGCGTCGTCTCGGCGGCGGAGCCCGCCTCGGCCAGCGCGTCGGCCACGGCCGCCGTCGCCTGGCCGGGCTCCTGCCGGCTCGCGACGGTGCAGCCCGCCCCCGCCAGCCCGACGGCGAGGGCGACGGCGCCTGCCGCGACCCGCCGTCCTCCCGTCGAGATCGTCACGACCGATGCTCACCACGACCGGCGGTTGCACGCACGTCGGGCCTGCTCAGGGGCGTTCCCAGCGGCCGGGAGCTCGGGGAGGACGGTGGTGCTTCCCGGCGCGTCGTACGCTCGGAGGCGTGCAACCCGTGCCCCGGCCGCTCGCCCCGACGTACCAGGACCGGCGCTGGGAGCTCCCGCCGGACGCCGTGGTGCACCACGGCACGGTGGACGACGCGGTGCGCGTGCTACGCGGCCGCACGGTGACCGCGCTGACGGGGGCGGGCGTGTCGACGGACTCCGGCATCCCGGACTACCGCAGCCCGGACTCGCCGAAGCGCGCCCCGATGACGTACCAGCAGTTCGTGGCCGACGAGGCGTTCCGCCGCCACTACTGGGCCCGCAACCACGTGGGCTGGCAGGTGGTGCACCGCACGGAGCCGAACGCGGGGCACCGCGCGCTCGCGACCCTGGAGGACCGCGGCGTCGTGCGCGGCGTCATCACCCAGAACGTGGACCTGCTGCACGAGGACGCCGGGTCGCGGCACGTCATCGACCTGCACGGCCGCTACGACCGGGTGATCTGCCTGCAGTGCGGGCGCGTGATCAGCCGCGCGCACCTGGCAGAGCGGCTGGACGCCCTCAACCCGGGTTTCGTGGAGTCGGTGCTGGAGGACGGCGCGACGGTGGCGGACATCGAGACCGCGCCGGACGCCGACGCCGTCATCGAGCAGACCAGCCACTTCGTGCCTGCGGCGTGCGAGTTCTGCGGCGGGGTGCTCAAGCCGGAGATCGTGTACTTCGGCGAGAACGTGCCCCGCGAGCGGGTGCAGCGCGCGTACGCGCTGGTCGACGACGCGGACGCGCTGCTCGTGGCGGGCACGTCGCTCACCGTGATGAGCGGCCTGCGGTTCGTGCGGCACGCGGCGAAGGCGGGCAAGCCCGTCGTCATCGTCAACCGCGGCGAGACGCGCGGCGACCCCCTCGCCACCCTCAAGGTGGACGACGGGGTCACGGAGACGCTCGTCGCGCTGGCCGACCGGCTCTGACCCGGTCGGCCGGCGCGACGCCTCAGGGCAGCAGGTAGGCCACGTCCCCGTTGGACGACCGGACCTCGACGGTGCGGTCGGCGGCCGGGTCGGTGGGGCCCTCGCTGGTCTGCGACCCGTTCGACGTCTCGAGCGTGAGGACCACGGGCTCGCCGTCGCCGGTCACGGTGACGTCCCCGTTGCTGGACTCGGCGCGCACGTCGCCGGCCACGCCGGCGACCTCGATCTCCCCGTTGCTGGTGACGGCGTCCAGGCTGCCGCCCACGTCGGTGACCTCGATGCCGCCGTTCGACGAGTAGACGTCGACGTCGGCGCCGGCCCCGGCGACCTGGACGTCCCCGTTGCTGGTGTCCAGGGTCAGGTCGCCCGTGACCTCCGTGGCCTCGACGTCGCCGTTGCTCGAACGCAGGTCCGCGGCGCCCGCCAGCCCGGTGGCGAGCACGTCGCCGTTGCTGCTGCGCACGACGAGCTCGGTGTCGGCGGGCAGGGTCACCTCGAGGTCGCCCGAGCAGCGCGACGAGGCCACCCACAACCACCGGGCGCACTCGTGCGTGACGACGAGGCCGGCGGCCGACTCCCGGGCCTCGTACTCGGGGGCGGTGAGCCCGCTGTGGGCGACCCGGTCCACCTCGACGCCGCCCTCGGCGACGCGGACGGTGACGTCGCCGTCCGCGACGAGCTCCACGGAGCCCGTGGCCGCGTACGACGCGTGCTGCGTCGTCGTGCGCGACAGCGCCAGGTCGACGAGGAAGACCGCCACCCACAGCACCGCGACGGCGCCGAGCACCACGCCCGCGACCAGCAGCACGCGGGCCGTCGGGCCACGCCCGGGCGCGGGCGGCGCCCCCTCGGGTGCGGGGGTCGGGGTTTCGGGCGACAGGGGGATCGTCGGCTGCGTCATGATCGTGCTCCGTTCTCGTCGAGCCACCGCAGGACGGCGAGCACGCGACGGTTGTCGTCGGCGTCGGGCGGCAGCCCGAGCTTGGTGAGGATGCTGGTGACGTGCTTCTCGACGGCGGGCATGCCGACGACCATGCGTTCCGCGATCGCGGTGTTGGAGCGACCCTCGGCCATGAGCCCGAGCACCTCGCGCTCGCGCCGGGTGAGCTGGTCGAGGTCGGAGCGCCGGCTGCGGGCGATCACTTGGGTGACCACCTCGGGATCGATGACGGTGCCGCCGGCGGCCACGCGGCCCGCGGCGTCGAGGAACGCGTCCACGTCAGCCACGCGGTCCTTGAGCACGTACCCGAGCCCGCGGGCGCCCCGGGCGAACAGCTCGGCGGCATACCGCTGCTCCACGTACTGCGACAGCACGAGGACCGGCAGCTCGGGGTGCAGGCTGCGCAGGTGCAGCGCGGCGCGCAGGCCCTCGTCGGTGTGGGACGGCGGCATACGGACGTCGGTGACGAGCAGGTCGGGCACGACCACGCCCGGCCGGGACATCGCGGCGACGAGCTCGTCGGCCGTGTGGTGCCCCGTCACCGTGTGCCCCTCGGCGGTCAGCAGCCGGGTGAGGCCGTCCAGGAGGAGGACGGAGTCCTCGGCGATCACGATGCGCACGGCACCTCCACGGTCAGTCGGGTGCCCGCGCCAGGCGGGCTGTCGAGCTCGAAGACGCCGTCGAGCGCGGCGACACGTCCGCGCAGCCCGGCGAGGCCGCTGCCGGGCGACGGCTCCGCGCCGCCGCGGCCGTCGTCGGCGACCACGACCCGCAGGCGCGCACCGTCGTCGGTGACGTCGGCCCGCACCTGCACGGAGCGGGCGTCGGCGTGCTTGGCGACGTTGGTCAGCGCCTCGGCGACGACGAAGTAGGCGGCGGCCTGCGCGGCCGAGCCGGCGCGGGACAGGTCGGACGACGCCTCGACGCGCACGGGGACGGGGCTGCGGGCGGCCAGCGCGGACAGTGCCGCGTCCAGGCCGCGGTCGGACAGGACGGCGGGGTGGATGCCCCGCACGAGGTCGCGCAGCTCGGCCAGCGTGGCCTTGATCTCGCCGTGCGCGTGCTCGAGCGCCGCGGCGGAGGCGGCCGGGTCGCGCTCGGCGAGCCGTCGCGCGACCCCCAGCTCGACGCCGAGGGCGACGAGCCGCTGCTGCGCCCCGTCGTGCAGGTCGCGCTCGATGCGGCGACGCTCGGCGTCGGCGGCGGCGACGGCCTGGCTGCGGGTCTCGGTGAGGACGGCCGCGCGCTGGTGGGCGGTGCGCGCCTCGCTCTCGGCGGCGTCGGCGCGGGCCCGGGCGGCGGAGGCCGCGGACCGGCCCAGCAGCGCGGACGCCAGGCGCACCTGCAGCAGGGTGCCCCACTGCACCACGGCCGCGGACGCCCACAGCAGCACGACGGCCAGGGCGAGGCAGGCGAGCGCCACGAGCGGCCAGGGGACCTCGGGGAGGGCGTCGCGCGCCAGCCCGCTGCCCTGGCCGACGAACGGGAAGATCAGGGCCCCGACGGCGCCGCCCGCGACGGCCGTCGAGAGCACGAGGAGGGTCACGGCGAGCAGGGGGCCCAGCACCGCGTACCCCACGGCGGCCCAGGCCCGCCCGTCGCGCAGCAGGAGCGCGAGGGCCCGACAGGCACGGCGCCACCCGCGGACGGGGCCGACCGCGGGACGGCGCTCCGGCGCGGGGATCACCACCGCCGTCTGGGCGGCGAAGCGGGCGCGCTCGGCAGCGCCGAACGCGCGGGCGACGAGCAGGCACGCCGTGAGGCCGGCCAGCCCGAGCCCCAGCAGCGGCACGAGCGCCGCGGACACGAGGGTGGCGACCCACAGGGCGGTGCCGGCGGCCAGCAGCCATCCGGCGCCGACGACGGTCTGGGCCCACGCCCGCGCCGTGGCCGCCGACCACGGGGCGACGCGGAAGGCGCCCGGCACGACGAGCGCGGGCGCGACGCGGGCCTCGAGGCTCGGGCCGATCGGGACAGGGGTGCTGGTCACGTCATCGACCCTAGGCGCGCCGACCCGCCCCGCGGGAGCCCGTCTCCCCACGAGGTGGGGGTAGGGATGACCCGACCGTCAGGGCGCCGCGGGGGTCGCGGGCGCCGCGGGTGCCACGACGCGCGACCGTGGCTCCCGCCCGCGCGGCCACGGCGGCCGCCACGGCAGGCCCGCCGGGACGGCGACCGCCGCGACCGTGAGCACCCACGCCGAGTAGTCGAGGCCGAGGCAGGCCCAGATGCTCGTGTGCATCACGGCGACGGCCAGGGCGAACAGCGGCCGCGTCCACGCGACCAGGAGCAGCAGCGGCGCGAGCAGCTCGAGGCACAGCGCCCCCGTCGCCAGGAGCTGGGGCACGGCGGGGAGGTTCGCCAGGGCCTGGGCGAGTCCGTCGCCGAGCGGCGAGCTGCCCTGCCGCAGCACCCAGGCCATGTTGTCGCCGAGCGCCCAGCCCGGCCCGGAGTGCCGCAGCTTCTGCACGCCCGTGAGGAGGTAGACGACGCCCACCACCGCGAGCGCGGCCCGCGGCGGCCAGCCCCACCGCACCCGCAGGTCCCCGCGCGGCACCCCGCGCCCCGGCGGGGAGGAGAACAGCAGCACCGTCGCGACGGTCACCGTGAGGACGTCGTTGTGCATGACCTTGCCCGAGCTGCCCCACAGCCCCGCGAGCACCAGGTACGCCGCCCAGGCGACGGCGAACGCCAGGCGGGGACGCACGCGTGCGATCGCGAGCACGGCGGCCGCGACCCCGAGCACCTGCAGGGCGACGAGCGCGGCGGCGGGCAGGTCGGGCACCCAGCCGACGACGTTCACGTGCGAGCGCAGCGCCGAGGGCCGGTCCGCGATCAGGGTCCAGTCGCGCGTGAGCAGCCGGAGCCCGACGACGGCGGCGACGCCCCCGTGCACCCAGCGGGCTCGCCAGGCCGGGCCCGGGGCCACCAGCCGCGCGTCGAGCGCAGGCCACCGGCGGCCGGGGCCGGCCGTGCGGGTCTCCGGTGCGCCGACGACCGGTGTCGCGCCGGTGGCGGGGGCGCTCACGGCCGGACCGCCGCGACGACCGTGCGGCTCGTCTCGCGCCGCTCGAGCGTGTGCGGGTCGGTCGTCCAGGTCGCGCGCTCGAGCACCACCTGCGACACGTCCTCGGGCCGGATGCCGGCGACGCCCAGCCAGCCGACGACCATCTCCTGCGCCTGGTCGGCGTCGGCGCGGGCGAGGTCGTCGTAGAGGTGGCCGGTGGTGGCCAGCACGCTGTTCCCCGACGGCCGCAGGTCGGTGCGCGTGCCGTCGGGCGCGACCGCCCAGAGGGTCAAGCCCGCACCATCGGCACCCCTGGAGGAGCTGAAGAGACGGAAGGCCGTCACCGGCCACAGCTCCACCTGCACGACGGCTGCGACGAGCAGCACCGACAGGGCCGTATACGTGACGAGACGTGCGCGGGAGCGCTCCCGGCGCGTCGGGTCGCCCGGCGACTCCAGGTCGACGGCGGCCATGTATTCTCCTTTGCGCGTACCCGACCCCGTGTTGGGGCAGCGGAAAAGGTAGCGCTCCCACGTTCGCCTGCCTAGGTCTGACACGATGGTCGAGCGGGTGAAGTTTCGCGCGAAGGAGGATGCCGTGGAGGACGCGGTCGTGGTCGGGTCGGGGCCCAACGGGCTGGCGGCCGCGGTCACTCTCGCCCGGGCCGGGCTGTCGGTCACGGTGCTGGAGGCCAACGCGACGGTCGGCGGCGGGGCGCGCACGCTCGCTCCCGGCGACGACCCCGGCGACGGAGGCCTGCTCGCCGGGCTGCCGGAGGGCGTGGTGCACGACGTCTGCTCGGCCGTGCACCCGATGGCGTGGGCGTCCCCGTTCTTCCGGGCCTTCGACCTGCCGGCGCACGGCGTCGAGCTCCTCACCCCCGAGGTGTCCTACGCCCAGCCCCTGCCGGGCGGCCGCGCGGCCGTCGCCTACCGCGACCTGGAGCGCACGGCCGAGCGGCTGGGCGCCGACGGCGCCGCCTGGCGGTCGCTGCTCGGCCCGCTCGCCGAGCAGTGGCAGGCCGTCGTGGCCGTCGGCATGGGCGACCGCCGGTCCGTGCCGCCGGGCGTGCTCGACGCCGCCGACCCCGTCCGCGCGACCGTCGGCGCAGCCCGGTTCGGGCTCGCCGTGCTGGAGCAGGGCACGCGCGCGTGGGGCGCCCGGTTCCCCGGCGGCGGGCTCTCGGGCGACGGGGCCGCCCTGCTCACCGGGGTCGCCGCGCACACCATCACACGGCTGCCGTCGCTGTCCGGGGCGGGCACGGCGCTGCTGCTCGGTGCGCTGGCGCACGCGACCCCGGGACGGCACGGCCAGGCGTTCGACGGCGGCTGGCCGGTCCCCCGCGGCGGTTCCGGCGCGATCGTCGCGGCTCTCGTCGCGGACCTGGAGGCCCACGGCGGCACCGTCGTCACGGGGCACCGGGTGCGCACGACGGCGGACCTGCCCGCCGCCCGCGCGGTCCTGTTCGACACCACGCCGCGCACCCTGCTCGACGTGCTCGGCGCCGCCGTCCCGCCCGGCACCCGCCGCGCGCTGGAGCGCTTCCGGCACGGCAACGCGGCCGCCAAGGTCGACTACGTGCTGTCCGGGCCCGTGCCGTGGGCCGACCCGGAGGCGCGGCGCGCCGGCACGGTGCACGTGGGCGGCACGCGCGCCGACATGGCGCGCGCCGAGAGCGAGGTGGCCGCCGGCCGGCACGCCGAGCGGCCCGTGTGCCTGGTGAGCGACCCGACGGTCGTCGACCCCTCGCGTCGCGTCGCGTCCGGGTCCGGCGAGCTGCGCCCCCTGTGGGCGTACGCGCACGTGCCGGCGGGCTCCGACGTCGACGTGACGGAGGCGGTCACCGCGCAGATCGAGCGGTTCGCGCCGGGCTTCCGTGACGTCGTCGTCGCGTCGAGCGCCGTGCCCGCGGTCCGGATGGCGGAGCACAACCAGAACTACGTGGGCGGGGACATCTCCGCGGGCGCAGCCACCATCTGGCAGATCCTCGCGCGCCCCACCCCGCGGGCCGACCCGTACCGCGTCGCCGGCGGCGTCTACCTGTGCTCCGCCTCCACCGCCCCCGGGCCCGGCGTGCACGGCATGGGCGGCTGGCACGCCGCCCGGCGCGCGCTGCGCGAGGTCTTCGGCGTGCGCGTCGCGCCGCTCTGAGGCGTCGCCGCGGCGGCGGTCAGGCCGTCGCGCCCGCCCAGCGCGTGCTCCGCCCGCGCAGGTCCGTGATCCCGACCCGGCCGGTGGGCGACAGGGTCGCCACGGTGCCCCGCGGGCCGAGGCCGGCGGCGTAGCGCTCCGCGAGCGCGGCCTCGGCGCCGCCGTCCCCGGCGTCCGCGGCCACGAGCAGGGCAGCCAGCGCGTCGGCGAGGGCGTCCCAGGCGTCGTCGGACAGCGGGACCAGGGGCACGTGGCCGGGCGGCGACCCGGCCGCGAGCGCCACGAGGCCCGGGTGGTCCGGCAGCGCTCCCCAGACGTCCCAGAGCAGCACCTCGTCGCGCATCCGGTGCGCCACCTCGAGCATGACGTAGCCGCGCACGAAGTCCTTGCCGCCCAGCTCGGGCAGCTCCGGGGAGACGCCGTAGGACGCCGGGTCCACGTCCCCGGCGCGGATCGACCGCCACACCTCGGCGGCGGTGGGGAACGGCGACGCCGGCCCGGTGGGCATGTCACGCACGTCGAAGCCCCAGCTGTCGTCCGGGGTCAGCTCGGGGTCCCAGCGCACCCACCGCTCCTCGGCGGCGTCCCAGTGCTCGACGACGACGTGGTCGTGGAAGAACGGGGGCTCGAAGTAGCCCGCGAACCCGATCCGCGACCGCGCCGGGACGCCGTGCTCGCGCAGCACGCCCAGGGAGAAGAGCGTGTGGTCGCGGCAGCAGCCGGCGACCTGCTCCGGCAGGTCGCGGGGCGCGTCGAGCGGTCCGGGCCGGCGCGCGACGGCGGTGCCCAGGATCGTCGCGAGCCACCGCTGGTCGATGTCGCCGCGTTGCTCGTCGCCGATCGTCGGGTCGCCCGCGCGGTAGTGCACGATCGTCGCGCAGGCCGCGGCGCCCGCGGCGGCGGGGGTGGGCGCGACGGCGCGCAGCAGGTCCCGGTGCGGGCCCGGGTCGGAGTAGCCGCTGTGCCGGGCGTAGTCGTCGAGCGTGGGAGCGGTCATCGTCGTCCGTTCGTGGGCGGGCGCCGGGTCAGCGGCGGGACTCGAAGAAGTCTCGCAGGATTCGGCCGCACTGGTCCTCGCGCACGCCCCCGACGACCTCGACGGCGTGGTTGGCGCGCTGGTCGCGCACGAGGTCCCAGACGGAGCCGGTGGCGCCGGCCTTCGGGTCCCAGGCGCCGAGCACGAGGCGTCGCACCCGCGCCGCGACGAGGGCGCCGGCGCACATCACGCACGGCTCGAGCGTCACGACGAGCGTGCAGCCCTCGAGCCGCCACTCGCCGCGGGTCAGGGCCGCCTGGCGCAGGGCCAGCACCTCGGCGTGCGCGGTCGGGTCGCCGGTCTCCTCGCGGCGGTTGCGGCCCAGCCCGACGAGCCGGCCGTCGGCGTCCACGACCAGCGCGCCGACCGGCACGTCGTCGCTGGCGAGCGCGTGCGTGGCCTCGTGCAGCGCCATCCCCATGAGCGCGTCCCACACCTGCCGCCGCCCGCTGACCGTGTGCGGCGGGAAAGCGCCGTCGGCCCAGGGCAGCGCGAGGCCGGAACCTGCGCGGCCGGGATCGGCGTCGGACGTCACAGGCCCAGGCTAGCCGCGGGGACGTGCCGCCGGCCCTCGCGCCGGTACCGTGGGGCCCATGCGCCTGCACGTCGCCGACCACCCGCTGGTCGACCACAAGCTCACCGTCCTGCGTGACGAGAAGACCCCGTCGGCGACGTTCCGCCTCCTCGTCGACGAGCTCGTGACCCTGCTCGCCTACGAGGCGACCCGGCACGTGCGGACGGAGCCCAAGGAGATCCGCACCCCGGTCACGACGACGACGGGCGTGCGACTGAGCGACCCCAGCCCCATCGTGGTGCCGATCCTGCGCGCCGGGCTCGGGATGCTCGAGGGCATGACCCGCATGATCCCGACCGCCGAGGTCGGCTTCCTCGGGCTGCAGCGCGACGAGTCCACCTACGAGGCCGTCACGTACGCCAACCGGCTCCCCGACGACCTCACCGACCGGCAGGTGTTCCTGCTCGACCCGATGCTCGCCACGGGCGGCACCCTGGTCGCGGCGATCGACTACGTGCTGGAGCGCGGCGCGCGCGACGTGACCGCCGTCTGCCTGCTCGCCACCCCGGAGGGCCTCGACGTGCTCGAGAAGTCCATCGGCTCGCGGGTCGACGTGCAGATCGTCGTGGCCGCCGTCGACGAGCGCCTCAACGACCAGAAGTACATCGTGCCGGGCCTGGGCGACGCCGGGGACCGCCTGTACGGCATCGTCTGACGGCTCGGGACCACCGGGCCGGACCGACCGGTCAGCGGTACTCGCAGTCCCCGACCCGCTCCCAGGCACGCTTGGTGTGGTGGCCGGACCAGCCCTTGCCCCGGCTCCCCGCGTCTCCCTCGGCCGTGTGCTTCTCGCCGGCCGCCTGCCCCTCGGCCTGGTCCTGGTCGTCGGTCCACGCCTGCCGGCCCACGTACCGGTAGTTGACGCCGCGCCACGACGCCACGTCGCCGACCTCGTGGTCGCCGCCCCAGCGGAGCCGGTCGGCGCACCAGCCGGAGGTGCCCGTGAAGGGCTCGACGGCGAGGTCGGTGCTCCAGTCCCCGGCGCTCACGGCGTAGGTGGCGCCCTCGCGGCCGACGACGGTGCCGCCGTCGGCGCGGGCGGTCTGCCGCGCGGGGACGGTCACCGCGGCGGCGGCGCCGTTGGAGCCCCGCACGGTGAACTCCTGCGGCACGGACGACCCGGAGTTGTCCAGCACGAGCGTCGCCTGCCGGGTGGACGTCGACCGGCGGCCGTCCTTCCCGACGTGCACGTCGCCCTGCTCGAGGTGTGCCTGCGGGGCGACGACGACGCACGAGACGGCGTCGTGGTCGAAGGTGCGCTCGACGGTCACCGGGCGGCGCTCGATCTCCCGGCCGAGCCGCAGGGCCACCGACCCGGCGTCCGCCCGGACGCCCCCGACGGTGGAGACGAGCGCGGCCCCGGAGCCGGGCTCCACGTCGGTCCCGCCGTCGGCTCCCGCCAGCCGGGCCGTCCAGGTGACCGACCCGCGGTTGCGCACGTTCACCACCACCTGCGCCCGGTCGTCGACGCAGCGGGTCGCGACGCTGACGTCGACGGTCGTCCCGGGCCAGGTCGCGGTGGCGCAGCCCTCGAACCCGGGCACGTCCACGACGGCGAGCTCGCGCCCGTCCGCGGTGAGCGTCACCGTGCGGGTGCCCCACGGGACGGACACCTCGAGCACCCCGGTGCCGCCCGCGCGGACGGCGGCCTGACGGCCGTCCCCCGTACCGTCCTGCACGGCGAACCGCACCGCGTGGGTCGAGGCGGTGTTGTCGACGGGGATCGTCACGGTGCGCCAGGACGTGTCGGCCGAGGCGTCGAACCGGCACTCGGTCGCCGCGAGCGTCGCCGTCCCGCCCACGGCCGGGGCGAGGACCGCGCTCTCGTACCGCGCCGTCGGGGCGACCGAGGGGACCACGCCGCCCTGGGCGGGGTCGTCGCCGTCGGAGTCGGCCACCCAGCGGTGCAGCTGGAACACGGCCGAGCCGGCGTCGAGGGTGGTGCGGTCGGTCGGGACGGTGAAGGTCGCGGACTCCCCCGGCGCGAGGCGGGTGTCGTCGGCCGAGCCGCCGGCCGCCGTCATGCCCACCCGCATCGGCTCGTCGCTGGTGTTGGTCAGCGTGCCGCGCACCCGCAGGCGGCCGTCGGCGTTCACGGTCTCGGCGGTGGCCGCGACGTCCCAGCGCGGGTCGTAGCACTCCGCCGCCTGGTGCGGGCCCCCGGAGACGGTGGTGCGGTAGGTCTCGCCGCCGAGCGTGGTCGCGACGGTCCACGTGGCGCCGCCGGCCGGCACGCGCAGGCCGTCCGGCACCCGCAGCGTGATCGACTCGCCCGGTTCGACCCGCTGCGACGCGGTGTCCGAGCTCCCGGCCGCGTCGAGCCGCACGCTGAGGGTCTGGTCGGTGAGGTTCACGTACGTGCCCTCGACGATCGCGCTGGCGGTGGTGACGCCCCCGACGACGGCGCACCGGGCCTGGACCGACCGGGCGCCGCCGGCCGCCCCGGCCCACGGCTCGCCGACCGCGACCGCCGCGGCGCCGGCCAGCGCGTGCGTGGACCCGAGGAGCTGCGGCGTGGCCGCGACGGACATCGGCCCCGGCGCCGTGGAGCCGTCCGCGACGACGCGCAGGCGCACGGACCGCTGCTCGCCGGGGGCCAGCGGCGCCGCACCCTCCGCGGCCGCGCACGACCAGACCGCGCCCCCGCCGTCGCCGGTCGAGCCGGCCAGGTCGCCGGCGGACGCGCAGGTCAGGTCGCCGTCGGACGTCACGGGGCGCAAGCCGGTGGGGACGCTCAGCCGGACCGACCAGCCGGTGGCCGGCTGGTCGCCCGTGTTCCGCACCGCCACGGGGACCCACGCGGCGCCCGGGTTCGAGACCGCGACGACGTCGCCGGTGGACGCCGTGAGCTCGGCCCCGTACGGCAGCACGGTGGTGAGCGGCAGGGCGAGCGTCTCGGGCAGGAGGCCCTCGGCCCAGACGGAGCCGCCGATCGCGTAGCTGCCGCCGGCATGGGCGCGCACCGGGACCGGCCACGTGCGGGACTCGCCCGGCGCGAGCGTGCCGAGGGTGCAGCGGGCGGAGCGGCCGGTCTCGTCGGCGGGCGCGCACGGCACCCCCGCCGCGACCGGGCCGCCGACCGCGGCGCCCGCGGTCGCCCCGGGCAGCACCAGGTCGACGCCGTCGGGCAGCGCGACCTGCACGACGGCACCCTCGGCGTCCGCGTCGCCCGTGTTGGTGACCGTGAGCACGAGCTGCTGGACCTCGCGCGGCTCCAGCGCCGCGCCGGCGGCGGAGACGGCAAGGTCGGCGACCAACGGGAACTGGGACACGGCCAGCAGGTTGGTGGGGCTCGCCGGGTCGACGACGGGGTCGGCGGGAGCCTCGTCGGCGGGCTCGACCTCGGCCTCGCCGGGCTGCTCCCATGGCGCCGCCCAGGACTCGCCCGGGATGGTGACCGCCGGCGGCGGGTCGGCCACGGGGGGCTCGGTGCCCGTGCCGATGGCGTTGAGCACGGTGACGACCCCGACGGTCGCGACGGCCACCGCACCCGCCGCGGCGGCGACGCCCGCGGTGCCCGCCATCGCACCGGCCGCGGCCGCCGTGCCCGCCGTCGCGGCGGTGGCGGTGGCGGCCGACCCGGTCGCGACACCGGCCGTCGCCCCGGCCAGGGAGGTGGCAGCCGTCGAACCGGCCGACGCGACGACCGTCGTGCCCGCGGCCGTGGTGCCGACCGACGTCGCGGCGCCGGTGGTGATGGTCGCGCCGCCGGCCGTCGTGACCCCGACCGTCGTGCCCGTCGCGCTGCCCACCGCGGTGCCGACCGACGTCGCCCCGCCCGTGGCGACCCCGCCGCCGAGCACGCCGCCCACGGCGCCCGCGGCGCTCCCGAGCGCCCCGCCGATCGGCAGGGCGCCCACCACGGCCAGGCCCGCGAGCCCGACGATCAGCGGGGCGATGACGGACCGCATGCCGTGGGCGATGTCGCCGAGCTCGAGCACGAGGGAACGACACTCGCCGCACGTCTCCAGGTGCGCGTCGACCTTCGCCACCTCGCGCCGGGCGAGCCCGCCGCGCACGTAGGCGCCGAGCAGCGCGTTCACGGAACGGCACCCGTCCGACGGCGCGTGCGTCAGGTGCTCCTGCAGGTAGCCGACCCGCAGCCCCTCGCGCGCGCGGTACGCCAGCGCGGACACGCCGTTGGGCGTGAGGCCGAGGATGGGGGCGACCTCCGCGGGCGCGCGCCCCTCGATCTCGGTGTACCAGAGCACGGCCTGCCAGCGCTCGGGCAGCGCCTGGTACGCGTTCTGCACCACGGAGTGCTCGAAGCCCTGGAACGTGGACGCGTCCGTGGGATCCACCATGCCGAGCGCGGCCTCGAAGGTCCCGTCGTCGGCCGTGGGGCGGGTGCGCTGGACCCCGCGCGCGAGGTCTGCGGCGAGGCGCCGCACGACGGTCAGCAGGTACGCCCGGAACGTCGCGTCGGGCCCTCCGCCGTGCTGCAGCACGGAGAGGACCCGGTGGAAGGCCTCCGACACGAGGTCGTCCGCGTCGGCCGGGGTGCGCACGTACTGCCGGGCCACGGCCCGCGCCGCCGGCACGTGCCGGGTGTAGAGGGCGCCGAACGCCTCCAGGTCGCCACCGCGCACGTCGAGGATGAGCTCGGCGTCGCTCCGCGCCGAGTCGTCCGACCCCACGTACACGTCCGTCATGGCCGACCTCGCATTTACCGTGTAGCGCGCTGTAGCACGCAGACCCCCGTACTCTACGTGCCACCGACCACGGCCTCGGGGTGAATTTCCCCCAGGATCGGAGCAGGATTTCCGCAGTTTTCCGTGCCCCGAGCAGCGTTCGTCGACCGGGCAGCGTTTTTCCCCCGGAGTAAGTCGGGCACTTCTGCGTCATGATGGACGCCTATGGAGGTCCCTTCATCATGAACCTGTCGACGAGCGGGTCCCCGGACGCGCCCGGGCACCTCTCGGACATGCTCGATCGCTGGCGTGCGAGGAGCCTGGCCGAGGTCTGGTTGCGCCCGGACGACTGGTACCACCCCGCCGTCGACGCGCTCGTCGAGGCGTTCGGCGACGGCCGCTCCACGCACGCGGCCGCCCACAGGCTCGGCGCCGCGCGCGGACGCGCCGGGGTCGGTCTGGGCGAGACGTTGGACGACATCGAGTGCCTGTACCGGTCCGCCGACCGGCCCGCGGACCCCGACGCCATCCGCGCCGTGGCCATCGGCTGGGTGCGAGGCCGCGACGCCGAGCCGGCGCTGGGTTCTCTCCGCGACCCCGGGACGGGCCTGCCGACGCGCGACTACCTCGCGGAGCGGCTGCGCGAGACGTACGGCGCCGCCGTCGGGGCCGACCACGACGTGCCCACCACCCACTGCCTGGTCGTGGTGGACGTCGCGGTGGACGGGCTCGCGCCGTGGGACCGGGCCGCACGGTCGGCGACGGTCGGCAGGGCTCTGGAGCAGGTCTTCGGCGAGGGGCACCCGATGGCCGCCCTCACGGACGGCGTCTTCGCCGTGCTGGCACGGCGCGACACGGGCGTGCCGGACCTCGCCATGGCGACCCGCCGGGTGGTGGAGCGCAACGCCGCGCTCATGGGCCTGGCCGACACGCTCAGGCGCCCCACCCGGGTGTGGGTGGAGCGCCTGCCGACGGCGCACGGTGCCGCCGTCGAGCTGCTTGCGCAGCTCGCCCGCTGACCTGCCCGTCAGGCCTGGGAGTACGTCAGGCAGTCGGCGTGGTTCTCGTCGTCCTGCCCGGGTCCCACGCGGATGGCCGACGCCGCGCACTCGAGGTCCGTGTTGTGGACGCAGTCGGCGCGCTGGCACGCGCCCACGTGGGCGACGACCTTCTCCAACCCGCCCTTGGTGCTCAGCGGGATGAAGGTGGCGCACGACGCGTCACCGCGGTGCCCGGCGATCGTCACGGCGCCGGCATGACAGCCGTGCTCGTGGTTGTACCCGCAGCCATCGACGGTGCACTCGGTGACCTCGGGCATCTCCATCAGGGTGCTCATGGTGCGCTCCTCGCCGCTCGACGTCGACTCTCGTCGCCTCGGCCAGGATATTCCTCTCGCACGGAAATGCACCCGGAATTCCATGACGAATTTACTGAGGAAAGCCTTACCAATTGCGCAAGGAATAAGCGAAGAATGACGTTGCGGAAATCCGCTCAGCCGCGGCGGGGCATCGGGCGCCAGAGCACGAGGGCGCCCTCCTCGGCCTCCAGCTCGCTCCGCTCCGCACGGCGCACCCGCTGCCCGCGCCGCACGACGACGACGTCGCCCGAGGACCCGGCGGCGAACACCCGCCCGGGCTGCATCGCGAGGGCCGCGAGCCGGGACTCGAGCTGCGCCACGTGCTCCTGCAGGTCGAGGATGCGCCGGATGCCGGCGAGGTTGATGCCCTCGACCTGCGCCAGGCGCTGCACCTCGAGCAGCCGCGACACGTCGCGCTGGGAGTAGCGGCGCCCGCGTCCGGCGGTACGTCGCGGCGTGACCAGGCCGAGCCGGTCGTACTGGCGCAGCGTCTGGGGGTGCATCCCGGCGAGGCGGGCCGCCTGCGACACGGTCAGCACCGGGGCGTCCTCGGTGACCATCGCTACCTCCCTCGCGCCGTGGACGTCGTCGGGGCATCGCTCCGCGGCGCGCTGCACGACGTCATTCCGCCGCGCGTTGCGCGAGCCCCGCCCGGACGTCCTCGTGGTCGCTCTCGGCGGCGAACGCCTCGAGCGCCTCCTTGGCCTTCTTGCCGAGCTTCTGCGGCACGACCACCTGCACCGTGACGAGCAGGTCGCCCTGGCTCTTCGCGGTCCTCACGCCGCGGCCCTTGACCCGCAGCACCCGGCCGGACGGCGTGCCCGCCGGGACCTTGAGCCGCACCGTGTGCCCGTCGAGCGTCGGCACCTCGACCGTCGTGCCCAGCGCGGCCTCCGCGAACGTCACGGGCACCGTCATGCGCAGGTTCGCGCCGTCGAGCGTGAACACGGGGTGCGGGGCGACGTGCACGGTGACCACGAGGTCGCCGGCGTCGCCGCCGCCCGTGCCCGGGCGGCCCTTGCCGGGGATGCGCAGCCTGCGGCCGTCGTTGACCCCGGCCGGGATCTTGGTCTTGACCTTGCGGCCGTCCACCGTGAACTCCACGGTGGCGCCCTCCACGGCCGTGCGGAACGGCAGCGTGGTCTCGGCCGCGACGTCCGGGCCCTTCTGCGGCGTCGTGAACCCGGCGCGCCGGGTGCCGCCGCGGAAGCCGGCCTGGCCGCCGAGCATGGAGCTGAGGATGTCCTCGAACCCGCCCCCGGCCGCGCCGCCCTGGGGGTACTGCTGGTAGCGGACGTTCGGACCGGCACCGCCGCCGAACATCGAGCCGAACACGTCCTCGAACCCGTTGGTCCCGCCGCCCGGGCCCGCGGCGAAGCGGGCGCCGCCCCCGGCCATCGCGCGGACGGCGTCGTACTGCCGGCGCTGCTCGGCGTCCGAGAGCACCGCGTACGCCTCGCCGATCTCCTTGAACTTCGCCTCGGCCGCCGTGTCGCCCGGGTTCTGGTCCGGGTGGTACTTGCGGGCGAGCTTGCGGTACGCCTTCTTGACGGCCGCGTCGTCCGCGTCCTTGGGGACGCCGAGAGCGGAGTAGAAGTCCTTCTCGATCCAGTCCTGGCCTGTCACGACGCCCCCTTCCTGGTCATGCTCGTGATCACATCATCCTCGGGGTTGCGGTGCGACCCGCGCACCTGCCTTCGAGAACGGGATCTCTCGCGGCAACGGTGCCGATGACGCGAGAGATCCCGTGCTCGAACGCTTGCTACTCCGGCCCGACGACGCCCACGCGGGCGGCGCGGACGACCCGGTCGCCGATGCGGTAGCCGGGCTCCACCACGAGGCTCACCGTCGTGGCCGTGGCCTCGGCGTCCACGTTGTGCATGAGCGCCTCGTGCACCGTGGGGTCGAACTCCTCCCCCACCGTGCCGAACCGCTCGACGCCGAACCTCGCCAGCGACGCGTCGAGCTTCTCCGCGATGGCCGCCATGGGCCCGGACAGCTCGGCGTGCTGCTTGGCGCGCTCGATGTCGTCGAGCACCGGCAGCAGCGCGACGAGCACGTCCTGCGTGCCCTGCGTGCGCGCCGCCTCCTGGTCGCGCAGCGACCGGTTGCGGTAGTTGGTGAACGACGCCCGCTCGCGCTGGAGCGCGTCCAGGTGCGCCGCCGCCTCGGCCTTGGCCTGGAGCACCTCGGCGCTCTCGGCGGCGTCGCCCTCGGGCTCGAAGTCGAGCGCCGCGAGCGGGTCGGAACTCTCGGGCGTGCCCGCGTCGCCGGTGGCCGCCTCGGACGCGTCCCGGGCCTCCCCGGACGTGGGGTCCACCTTGCGCTTGTCCGTGAACTGGAACGGGGCGTCCCCCGAGCCCTCGGGCTCGGGGGTCCCCTGCGTGTTCTCGTCCGTCACTTCTTGTCGTCCTCGTCGTCGACGATCTCGGCGTCGACCACGTCCTCGTCAGCCGTGGAGCCCTGCGCGGGCCCACCCTGCGACGACTCACCCTGGGGGGCGTCGCCGGCGGGAGCGCCCTCGGCGCCCGCCTGCTGCTCGGTGGCGTAGAGGGCCTGGCCGATCTTCTGCGAGGACGCGCCGAGCTTCTCGTACGCGGCCTTGACGGCGTCGGCGTCCTCGCCCTCCAGGGCGGTCTTGACGCCGGCGATGTCGGCCTCGACCTCGGTAACGACCTCGGCGGGGAGCTTGTCGCGGTTGTCCGCGATCTGCTTCTCCATCGAGTACGCGAAGGACTCGGCCTGGTTGCGGGTCTCGGCCTCCTCGCGGCGCTTCTTGTCCTCGGCGGCGTGCTCCTCGGCGTCCTTCACCATGCGGTCGATGTCCTCCTTGGGGAGGGCCGACCCGCCGGTGATCTTCATCGACTGCTCGGTGCCCGTGCCGCGGTCCTTGGCGGACACGTGCACGATGCCGTTCGCGTCGATGTCGAAGGTGACCTCGATCTGCGGGACGCCGCGCGGCGCCGGGGCGATGCCGGTGAGCTCGAACGTGCCCAGCGGCTTGTTGTCGCGGGTGAACTCGCGCTCGCCCTGGAAGACCTGGATCGCCACGGACGGCTGGTTGTCCTCCGCCGTGGAGAAGATCTCGCTGCGCTTGGTCGGGATGGCCGTGTTGCGCTCGATGAGCTTGGTCATCACGCCGCCCTTGGTCTCGATGCCGAGGGACAGCGGGGTGACGTCGATGAGCAGGACGTCCTTGCGCTCGCCGCCGATGACGCCGGCCTGCAGGGCCGCGCCCACGGCGACGACCTCGTCCGGGTTGACGCCCTTGTTGGGCTCCTTGCCGCCGGTGAGCTCCTTGACGACCTCGGTCACGGCGGGCATGCGGGTGGAACCACCCACGAGCACGACGTGGTCGATGTCGGAGACCGAGATGCCGGCGTCGCGGATGACCGCGTGGAACGGCGCCTTGGTGCGGTCGATGAGGTCCTGCGTCATCTGCTGGAACTGCGCCCGCGTGAGCTTCTCGTCCAGGTGGACGGGGCCGTTCTCGCTCATGGACAGGTACTGCATCGAGATGTTGGTGCTCGTCGCGGACGAGAGCTCCTTCTTGGCCTGCTCGGCCGCCTCGCGCAGACGCTGCAGGGCGATCTTGTCCTTGGACAGGTCGACGCCCGCGCTGTTCTTCACCTGCTTGATGAGGTGGTCCACGATGCGCTGGTCCCAGTCGTCGCCGCCGAGCCGGTTGTCACCGGACGTGGCACGCACCTGGATGGTGGAGAAGTCGTCCTCGTCCTTGCCGACCTCGAGGAGCGAGACGTCGAACGTGCCGCCGCCCAGGTCGAAGACCAGGATGAGCTCGTCCTCCTTGCCCTTCTCCAGGCCGTAGGCGAGGGCCGCCGCGGTGGGCTCGTTGACGATGCGCGTCACGTTCAGGCCCGCGATCTGGCCGGCGTCCTTGGTCGCCTGGCGCTCGGCGTCGTTGAAGTACGCCGGGACGGTGATGACCGCGTCCGTGACGGGCTCGCCCAGGTACTCCTCGGCGTCGCGCTTGAGCTTGCCGAGCACGCGCGCCGAGATCTCCTGCGCGGTGTACTTCTTGTCGTCGATGTCGACGGACCAGTCGGTGCCCATGTGGCGCTTCACCGACGAGATGGTGCGGTCGACGTTGGTGACCGCCTGGCGCTTGGCCACCTCACCGACGAGGACCTCGCCGGTCTTGGAGAACGCGACGACGGACGGCGTCGTGCGCGACCCCTCCGCGTTCGCGATGACGGTGGGCTCGCCGCCCTCCAGGACGGCGACCACCGAGTTGGTGGTACCCAGGTCGATACCGACTGCTCGAGCCATGTGTGCTGCCTCCATGCGTACGTCCGGGCGCCCCTGCGCCCGAGGTTGAGTCAACTGCACTCAACGTAGATCTCGGCGCCCCCGCCTCGCAAACGGCAGGCGCCAAAGTTGAGTCTGTATGGCTCAACCTTGCGCGCGGCGTCGATATTCCCGCAGGCAGCCGCCGCTGTTCGCCGTGAGCGAACACGCCCACCGGGAGCCGCGTCACGCCGCGGACGCGAACGCCTCGAGCTCGCTCGCGAAGACCCGCGGTCGCGTCATGGGCAGGTAGTGGCCACCGCGGGGACGACGCTTCCGCATGACGCCGCAGCCAGGAAGCGGCGCTCGTCGGCCCGGAGGTGGTCGAAACGCCCGTTCACGAATCGCACCGGTCCGGGACAGGCCGCGACGTCGTCGAGCGGCCGCGACCCACGGAGGGCGGCGACGACGTCAGGGATCGCCTCCGGCGCGACACCGGCGGACCGGGGCGACCTGCGTGCGCTCACGGGACGTGTCGCCGAGCTGCTGACCGATCCGGCGAGGGCACCGATCGCCGCGACGCTGCTGTCGGCGGGCGTCGAACGCCCCGAGCTCGCCGCCGTGTCGAGCGCCTTCTTCGGAGACCGGCCCACGCGCGAGCAGCCCGTGCGCGAGCGGGCGGCCCGGAGAGGCGAACCCGTCGCGGACGTCGACCTTCGCACCGTCATGGACCTCCTCGTCGTGAGGCCCTCGGTGCGTCCGTCGCTCACACCAGCTCGACGCCGTCCGCCTGCGGTCCCCGGTCGCTCTGACGCACCTTGAACCGCACCCGGTCGCCCTCCTCCAGGAACTCGACGTCACGCAGCACCGACACGTGCACGAACAGGTCCGCGCCCCCGGCGTCGGGGGTGATGAAGCCGAAGCCGCGGTCCGCGTCGTAGCGCGCGACGGTGCCCTCACCGCCGCGCACCGGCCCTCCGGAGGCCGCGGGACGGCCCGACCGGCCGCGGTCCGCGCCCCCGCGCACGGCCCCGGAGCCGTGCCCACCACCAGAGCCGCGGACGAGCCGCACGTTGCGGGCGTTCGGTCCCCTGTCGCCGGCGACGACGTCGTACGTCACGCGCGCCCCCTCGGAGAGCTCGGTCGGCCCTCCGGCAAGCGCCTTGACGTGGACGAAGACGTCCTCGCCGCCCGCGTCGGGGGCGATGAACCCGAAGCCCTTGACGTCGTCGTACCAGGAGACGGTGCCGTCCGCGCCGTCGGACGCCGGCCGGGCGGGCTCCGCCGCGAGCGGCAGCAGGTGGTCGGCCTGCGGCCCCTTCTCCCCCTCGACGACGAGGAACGCCACCCGCTGCCCCTCCGAGATCACGCCGCCGGTGACGATGGCCGAGCTGTGCACGAAGATCTCGTCGCGGGCGTCGTCGGGCGTCACGAAGCCGTAGCCCTTGGCCGGCTCGTACCAGGCGACGGTGCCGAGCACGCCGACGGTCGCGTCGGCGGCCTGGTCGCCCGTGACCCGGACGCGGCGCGCCTGCGGGCCGCGGTCGCCCTCGCCCACCTCGAACTCGACGACCTGCCCCTCGCGGAGCTGCTTCGGCCCGTCGTCGCCCACGATCTCGGACGCGTGCACGAACAGGTCTTCGGCCTCGTTCCCGAGGTCGATGAAGCCGAACCCTCGGTCGGCGTCGAACCATCGGACAGTTCCCTGGGGCACCTGGTACTCCTCAACTCTGCAGACACTTGCTGTCCTCCAGTGTCCCCGACGGAACTGGGGACGGGCTGCACCCGACCTCGTCGCAGCGCGCCGCCCACAGACGGCGCCGTCCTCCGACGCGCGTCACTCCGCGGTAGGGGGTGGGTCGTCCTCGAGCGGGACGCGCGCCGGCGCCGTGCCGCCTACGGTCGCCTGCATGGAGCCGATCCCCGATCCCGCCCGCGTCGCCCTCCCCGTGCCGCTGCGTGGCCTGGGCGGGTGGGCCTGGGTGGTCGGCGGCGTCGTCCTCCTGGCGTTGTTCGTGGTCGGCCTCACGGTCGGGTCGGCGCACCACGGCATGCCGCTGGGGGCGGCGCTCATCGGGACGCTGCTGCTGACCGGCTCGATCGTGATCGCTCTCGAGCGTCCTGTGGTCGGCGCGCTGCTGCACGTGGTGGGCGTCTTCACGACGGCGCTGTTCTCGACCGGCGAGCCCTGGCCCGCGCCGGTGGTCACGATCCTGGCCCTCGTCGTCATGGTGCTCGTGCTCGCCACGGCGGCACGCTGGTGGGTGAGCGTCGCCACCTGGGCGGTCGCGTGCCTCGGCCTGGTCGTCATCGCCGGGCTGTCCGGACCGACACCGGGGGCCGTCGGCAACCTCATCGTGACGGCGAGCGTGACGTTCGCCGCCCTGGCGGTCGGCCTGCTCCTCGTGCTCTGGTCGCGCGCCACCGCCGACCTGGACGAGGCGCGCGTCGAGGCGCAGCAGGAGCACGCGGCGCGCGAGTGGGCCGAGGAACGGGCCCGCGTCGCGCGGGAGATGCACGACGTCGTCGCGCACTCCATGTCGATCGTGCACATGCGAGCGACGTCCGCGCGCTACCGCGTCCCGGACCTTCCCGATGCGGCGGTCGACGAGCTCGACGCCATCGCCGCCCAGGCGCGCGAGGCGCTCGGCGAGATGCGGGGCGTCCTCGGGGTGCTCCGCGGCGACGACGCGGCACAGCTCGCGCCGCAGCCCGGGATCGCCCAGCTGCACGAGCTGATCGACGGCGCCCGTGCCGCCGACGTCGACCTCTCGGCGCAGATCGACACCGTCGACCCCGTGCCGCCGGACTCGGTCCAGCTCGCCCTGTACCGCGTGGCCCAGGAGGCGATCGCCAACATCGTCCGGCACGCGCCCGGGGCGACCGCGACGCTCACCCTCCGGGCCGACGAGAGCATCACCCTGACGATCTCGAGCCGGGGCGGGCCGCCCGTCGACGCCCCGGATCGCGGCGGCTCGGGCATCCGCGGCATGATCGAGCGCATGACGACCATCGGCGGTTCCCTCGAGGCGGGCCCCGTCGCGGGCGGCTTCGACGTCGTCGCGACCGCTCCCCGCGCCACCGCATGATCCGCGTGCTCGTCGTCGACGACCAGGCCATGTTCCGCGTCGGCCTGGCCGCGATCCTCCAGGCGCAGCCCGACATCACGGTGGCGGGCGAGGCGGAGGACGGGGCCCAGGCGGTGGCGCGGGCGCGCAGCCTGCGGCCGGACGTCGTCCTCATGGACGTGCGCATGCCGACGATGAACGGCATCGACGCGACCGCGGCGATCCTGGGCGACACGATCTCGGCGCACCGGCCCCGCGTCGTCATGCTCACGACGTTCGACATCGACGACTACGTCTTCGCCGCGCTGCGCGCCGGAGCCAGCGGGTTCCTGCTCAAGGACGCGGCGCCCGACGACCTCGTCGCCGCCGTGCGCACGGTGCACGCCGGCGACGCGCTCCTCGCACCACGCGTGACCCGCATGCTCGTCGAGGAGCTCCTCGACCGGCCGGCGCCGACACCGACGCGCAACGTGCTCGTCGAGCTCACCGACCGCGAGCGCGACGTGTTCATGCTCATGGCCCGCGGCATGTCGAACGGCGAGATCGCGCGCCGCCTGTTCATCGCGGAGCAGACGACGAAGACGCACGTGAGCCGCATCCTGGCCAAGCTTCGCCTGCCCGACCGCGTGCAGGCCGTCGTGCTCGGCTACGAGGCCGGGCTCGTGCGCCCCGGCGACCCCCTGCCCGAGTAGCCCCCTCGCGCGGCGCGCGCCCCCTACCCGGGTAGCGCCCCGGTTGGCTCTCGCGTGTGATGCGCGGCGCGCCACCGTCCCCCCACCGTGGGTCGCACCGGAAGAACGGCGACCTGAGAGGACGGGCCATGAGAGCTCGGAGCAGCAAGCAGCAGACGGCGGACGGCGGACGGGAGGCGACGGCGGGCACGCCGGGACTCGCGGTGGAGCTCCGCGGGGTCCGGCGGCAGTACGGGCGCGGCACGCGCACCGTGCACGCGCTGGCGGGCGTCGACCTGACGCTCCCGCGCGGCACGTTCACCGCGGTCATGGGCCCGTCCGGGTCCGGCAAGTCCACCTTCCTGCAGTGCGCCGCCGGGCTCGACCGGCCGTCGTCGGGGGCGGTGTTCCTGGGCGGCACCGACATCACCGCGATGGGCGAGGACGAGCTCACCGAGCTCCGGCGTGACCGCCTCGGCTTCGTGTTCCAGGCCTTCAACCTGCTGCCGTCGCTGAACGTGGAGCAGAACGTGCTCCTGCCGATGCGCCTGGCGGGCCAGCGCCAGGACCGCCGCCGGGCGGCCGCGGTGCTCGCCCAGGTCGGGCTCGCCGACAAGGGGCGGCGCCGGCCCGCGGAGCTGTCGGGGGGTCAGCAGCAACGCGTGGCCATCGCCCGCGCCCTCGTGACGAGCCCCGACGTGATCTTCGCCGACGAGCCGACCGGCGCCCTCGACACCGGGACCGCCACCGAGGTCCTCGGCATGCTCCGGCACGCCGTCGACACCCAGGGCGCGACCGTCGTCATGGTCACCCACGACCCGGCGGCCGCGGCCTGGGCCGACAGCGTGCTGTTCCTGTCCGACGGCGCCTTCGCCGGCCGGCTGGAGCACGGCTCGGCTGCGCAGATCGCCGCACGGATGTCCGCCCTCACCGCCCCCTCCTCCCGGGTGGGCGAGCTGGCCGGTGCCGCAGCATGAGACGCCTCGTCCCCAACGGGCTCGCCCGCGCGGCCGTCCGGTCCAGGCCCGCGTCGTTCGCGGGCACCTTCGTCGCGCTGATGATGTCGGCGCTGATCATCGCGGCCTGCGGCATCCTGCTCCAGACCAGCCTGCAGGCGTCGGTACCGCCGGAGCGGTACGCGAGCGCGCCCGTCGTCGTGGCCGCCGACCAGAACGAGTACGTCGTGACGGGCACGGGCGAGGACCGCGAGGCCGAGGCGGTCCCGCTGCCGGACACCGCGCGGGTGGACGTCGCGCTGGCGCAGGAGGTCGCCGCCGCACCGGGCGCGGCCGCCGCCGTCCCCGACGTCACGTTCCCCGTCCGCGCCCCCGGCGGGGCGCTCACCGCGCACGGCTGGGGCTCGCACACCTTCACGGGAGCGGAGCTGGTCTCCGGAGGTGCACCGGGGGCCGGCGAGGTCGTCCTCGCCGACGACGCCGCCCACGCCGAGGACGTCGGCGTCGGCGACACGGTCACGCTGCAGACCGCCTCGGGGCAGCAGGACTTCCGCGTCGCGGGTGTGGCCGAGGCAGGCCCGGCCGACGGGAGCGACCTCGCCTGGTTCGCCGACGTCGAGGCCCCGGCGCTCGCCGGGCACCCGGGCAGAGCGGACGCGATCGCCGTCCTGCCGCAGGACGGCACCGACGCCACGGCCCTCGCCGAGGCCGTCGCGGCGCGCACGGCGGGCTCCGGCGCCCAGGTGCTCGTGGGCGACGACCGCGGCGCCGTCGAGCAGCCCGGTCTCGCGACCGCCAAGCAGACACTGTTCGGCATCGGCGGGTCCTTCGGCGGCATCGCCGCGATCGTCGCGGTCTTCACCGCGGCCGGGACGGTGGCGCTGTCCGTGTCCCAGCGCGCCCGCGAGTTCGCGCTGCTGCGCGCCATCGGCGCCACCCCGCGGCAGGTCCGACGGGCCGTCGCGGCGGAGGCACTGCTCGTCGCCCCGCTCGCCGGGATCCTCGGATGCCTCCCCGGGATCGGGCTCGCGCACTGGTGGTTCGGGCAGCTGCAGGACCGCGGCGCGATCCCCGAGGCCGTCCAGGTGCACGTGTCGGCGTTCCCCCTCCTCGCCGCCGTCGGCGTCGGCCTGGTCACGGCGCTCGGTGCGGGCTGGATGGCCGGGCGCCGTCCCGCGCGGACCAAGCCGGGCCAGGCGCTCACCGACGCGTCCCTCGAGCGGCTCCGCCCGGGAGGGGTCCGCACGGCGCTGGGCCTGGGCGCTCTCGTCGGCGCCCTGTTCCTCGGCGGCGTCTCCGCCGGCTCGACGGGCGACAGCGCCGCCGGCAGCGCCCTCGGCGTGGTGATGCTCTTCATGCTCGCCGTCGGGCTGCTCGGCCCGCTGGTGGCGCGGCTGTGCGCCGGCCTCTTCGGCCTGCCGCTGCGCGGGGCCGGGGCCGCCGCCTCCCTCGCGGCCGCCAACTCCCGCACCAACGCCCGCCGGCTCGCCTCGGCGACCACCCCGATCGTGCTCGCCATGGCGTTCGCCTCGACGCTGGTCTTCATGCACACGAGCGAGAACCACGCCGCCGAGGAGCAACGGCGCGCGGGCCTCACCGCCGACCTCGTGATCACCGACCCGGACGGTCTGCCCGTGGACACCGCGGGACGTGCCGGCCGGGAACCGGGCGTCGAGGCCGCCGTCGGCGTCCTGGACACGCAGGTGCTGGTGCCCCTCGGCTCCGGCGAGCTGCAGTCGCTGCAGGGTGCCGCCACGCAGGGCGTCACCGGCTCGGGCGCCGAGCTCGCCCGGGTGCAGGACCTGGACGTACGCGCGGGGAGCCTCGACCGGCTCGGCGACGGCCGTGTCGCCGTCGACCAGACCCTCGCCGCGGCGGCGAAGGTCGGCGTCGGCGACCCGCTGCCGCTCTACCTGCCCGACGGCACCGAGGCGAGCCCCGAGGTCGTCGCCGTCTACGGCCGGGGGCTCGGCCTGGCGACCGTGACGATGGACCGGGCGTCCCTCGACGGCCACGTCACCTCCGGCTTCGACAGCACCGTGCTGGTGAGCGGCGGCTCTGCCGAGTCGCTCGCGCGACTGGGTGTCGTCGCCGACGCCTCCGGCTACGCCGCCGCGCAGAGCCCGGAGGCTCGACTGGGCGCCTGGATGAACAGCACCATGGCAGCGGTGCTCGGTG
The DNA here is from genome assembly GCA_023241745.1 of Isoptericola peretonis. Taxonomy (GTDB): domain Bacteria; phylum Actinomycetota; class Actinomycetes; order Actinomycetales; family Cellulomonadaceae; genus Isoptericola; species Isoptericola peretonis. The sequence goes on from JALQCY010000005.1 coordinate 343,709, forward strand.
GCTTCGCCGCCGTCGCCGCGGTCAACACGCTCGTCATGACCGTCCTCGACCGACGGCGCGAGCTGGGGGTGCTGCGGCTGGTCGGGGCCACCCGGCAGCAGGTGCTGCGGATGCTCCGGTGGGAGGGGCTGCTGGTCTCCGCCATCGGCGTGGTGCTCGGCACCGCGATCGCCGCGGCGACGCTCGTGCCGATGATGAACGGCACCACCGGCGCGCTCCCGTACGTGCCACCCCTGCTGTACGGGTCGTTCGTGGCGGCCGCCGTCGGCCTGGCCCTGGCCGCCGTCGCCCTGCCGGCGCGAGCCGCCCTGCGCCGCTGGGGGTGACGTCCGTGCCGAGGAGATGCCCGGCTGGGACATCTGCAGCTCGCGACGTGGAGCGACGGCGGCGCCTACCTGCACCTGGCGTTCCTGGGCCGCCCGGCGCGCGTGCTGCAGTTCCGCGGGTCGCCGCTGCTGGACTGGGCGGAGAACCTGCCCGACGTGCCGCCGGAGGTGCTGCGCGTCGACGCAGGGTTCGTGACGGCCCGCCTCGTCGACGCCGTCGGCGGCGAGGTCGGGGCCGCACGGCCCGCGGGCTGACGGGTCGGCTACCCGCGGAACACGTCGACCTGGCCGCCGGCCCACGCCGCGAACGACGTGGCCGGACGCCCGAGCACTCCCTCGACGTCCGGGCTCACCCGGACCTCCTCGGGCGTCGGGCGTCCGAGGATGTCGAGCGTGCCGTCCGCCACGGGCTCGGGCATCACCCGCAGCAGCTGCGCGCGGGCCTGGTCGTGACCCAGCTCGACGAACGTCAGCTCCTCGCCGAGCGCCGCTCCGAGGAGCTCGGCCCGGCGCCGCGGGCTGGTCGGCTCCGGGCCGGTGAGGGTGTACGTCCGCCCCGCGTGGCCGTCGCCGGCGAGCGCCGCCGCGGCCACCTCCGCGATGTCGAGGGGGTCCACGGCGGGGAGCGCGACGTCGGCGTACGGCGCGAAGACGGTGCGCTGCGCCCGGATCGACGGCACCCAGGCGAACGCGTTGGTGGTGAAGCCCCCCGGTCGCAGGACGGTCCACTCCAGGCCGGACGAGCGCACCTCGGCCTCGAGCGCCGCGAGCGGCGCGTGCGAGACCGACCCGGGCCGGGTGCCCGCGGCCTGCGACGACAGGAGGACGACGCGGCTCACGCCGGCCCCGGCCGCCCGCCCCAGGACGGCGCGCCCGTCGACATGGCCGCCCGCGCCGGAGACCAGGAGGAACAGCGCCTTCGCGCCCCGCAGGACCGGCACCAGGGCGTCGGCGTCGGCGAGGTCAGCGACCATCGGCGTGACCCCGCGGCGCGCCGGCGGCGGCGACGTCACCCCGCGAGAGACGGCGGTGACCGCGTGCCCGGCCCCCGCCAGGAAGTCCACGAGCGGCCGGCCGACATTGCCCGTGGCACCGGTGACGACGATCATGAGCTGCTCCTTCGGATACGTCCTCCGGACCGGACGGCCCGGGTCGCGCCCCTTCGGCGGCGACATGGGCAACCTAGGAGCCGACGTCGAGCAGGTTCCCCCAGGTAAGTATTGGAGCGGCATGACCCTCACCGATTCCGATCCGCTGGCGGCGTGCCGGATCAGCCCTGCCGTCGACCTGCTCTTCAGCCGCTGGACGACGCCGATCCTGTGGACGCTCCATCAGTCGGGGGCCGTACGGTTCGGCGAGCTCGCGCGGCAGCTGGGCGGCATCACGCCCAAGGTCCTCACCCAGCGGCTCCGGCAGCTCGAGCGCGACGGCCTCGTGCTGCGGCACTACCACGCCGAGGTGCCGCCCCGCGTGGAGTACGAGATCACCGACCTCGGCCGCAGCCTGTCGCCGGTCTTCGCCGCCCTCGCCGACTGGACGGACGAGCACCTCCCGGCCGTCGAGAGCGCGCGCAGCACCTACACCGGTCCGCTCCCGCGGTAGCCGCGGCGGGTCGCGCCGCCGGCGGTCAGAGCGCCTTGCGCATCTGCTGGGTGACGACCTCGTAGCCGGACGACGAGTAGAGACCGCGGGCCGTGGCGTTCTTCCCGAAGACGTTCAGCTCCAACGCCACGGCACCGGCCTGCCGGGCCGCGTCCTCCGCCGCGGCCAGCAGCGCACGACCGAAGCCCTGCCCTCTCCGGTCCTCGAGCACCTCGATGTCGAACAGGAACGCCACGCCCGGCGCGCCGCGCGGGTGGTCCAGCGCCACCCACACCCGGCCGACCGGCTCGCCGTCCGCGTCCATGCCGCGCAGGAACAGCATCCGCTCCGTCGCAGCCCCCTCCGGCAGCAGCCGCGCGTTCTCCTCCCTCGCCCGCTGCACCGCACCGTCGGCCGGCCACGTACCGGCGGCGACCTGCTCGGCCGCGTAGTCCTCCGCCAGCATCGCCTGCCACTCCTCGAACTCTGTCGGAGTCATGGGGCGCAGCGTCACCGTCGTCATGCGGGCATGGTGACACAGCCCCGATCGGCGCATCAGAACGGTGGCGGACCGGGATCGGCGGTTCGAGGCGCCGGACCCCGCCGCCGAGCCTCGGGACGTTTCGACTCGGGACGCTTCGCCTCGGGACGCTTCACCTCCGACGAGCGGAGCCTCGGACGTCGAGTCTCCGGACGTCGGGGCTCCGGACGTCCGCGATGGGTGCGCCCCGTGGGCGACGTCCAGGTCAGGAGGCCGTCGGGGGCGCGGGCGACGCGCCATCCCGTCTGGTGCTTCAGCACGTGATGATGACGGCACAGAGTGGTGAGGTTGTCCGCGACGGTGGGCCCACCGTCCACCCAGGCGCGCACGTGGTCGACGTCGCATCGAGCGGCCGCGCGCGTGCAGCCGGGGAACGCGCACGTGACGTCGCGGGCCTGGAGCAGCGCTCGCAGGGCGGCCGGCACCGTGTACGTGCCGGGGTCGGCGGTCAGCACGGTCCCGTCGACCGGGTCGACCAGCAGCCGGCGCAGCGACGGGGCCTTCGCCGTCAGACGGACCGCGGTCTCCGCGTCGACGGGCGTCTCCCCGTCGAGCTCCGCGACGTCGGCACCTCCGACCCTCCCGCGCGCCCTGCTGTCGGCATCGTCGGACGGGCCGCCGCCCAGCAGCGTGAGGACCGGGACCGTGACCCGCACCGTGGGGGAGATCCGGTGCGCCAGACCGGCCAGGTCCGGCACGGCGCCCGCTCCACCGCCGTCGTCGGGACCCGCCAGGAGGAGGGCGGCGAACGCGTCGGCGCGCAGCTGCCCGGTCTCGCGAGGGTCGCCACCGTCGCGAGCGGTCCGCGCGGCGCGGGAGATCCGGTCGTGGATCGCGTGCGCCTGTGCGGCGGGCAGGTGGGCGGTCAGCCAGGCCATGCCGTCGGCTGCCGGGTCGAGGTAGACCGCCCGCTTCTCGACGGCGGCACGGTGCCGGACGGTCAGCGGCACGGGGTGCGCCCTGTCCCGCGCGCGACGCAGCAGGCGGCGGAACTGCGGCAGCGTGGCGTGCCCGGCGGCCGGGAGGACTGCCGACTCGACCTGACGCCGGGCGTCGTCCGGCAGCTCGGCGAGAGTGTCGGCGAGCGCGTGGGCGTGCGCCATGGAGAACCGCCCTCGGCACAGCCCCACCAGCGCGGGCTCCGCGCCGGGGCCGTCACCAGGCGCGCCCGACGCGTCCAGCGCCGCGCCGGTCAGCGTGCGGGCCGTGTCGACCAGGTGCGACGCCTGCTGCTCAGGCAACCGCAGGGCCGTCGCGAGGTCCGCCGTGAACGCCCGCGCCGCGAGCTCGTGCCTCCGCGCGGCCGACGCCCGGCGCAGCTCCGGGTGACCCTCGTCGAGCAACGTGCGGGCGCAGCCGGCCGCGGCGCGGCGCGCCCGTTCGACCGCGAGCAGCCGGGCGCCCTCCAGCGCGTCGATGCGTGCCTGGATCTCGACGGCCTCGTCGATCGCCGCCGACACGTCGTGCAGCGACGGGCGCGGTCCCGGGTCCGCCCTCCGCAGCACGTCAGCGACGTCGACGACAGCGGTGACACCGTCTCTCACGCTCGGTGCACGCGATCGAGCGCGGGCAGCGACCGCGCCCCATCCGTAATCCTGCGCACCGAGGGCATCTCCACCCCCGCTCGATCTCTCGAACATGCGTTCGATCCTATCGACGGCCTGGGCCCCGCCACATGGGCCTGTGGACGACCGCCGGCCGCAGTCTCGGACCGTGCACTCAGTCGTCGACGGGCTCCCCGGTGGGGTCGTTCGCGACGACGGCGTCGAGCCGCTCGCCGCCCACGGGGTGCCGCTGCCAGTCCACCAGCCTCCAGCCCCGCGCGGGGTCGCCGTCGACCTCGATGAGGCCCGTGTTGGCGAGCGGGGTGTGCGCCAGCTCCTCGACGTCGAGCCCGCGCACGCGCGCCCCGGCCCACGAGCGGATCGCGGCGCCGTGCGAGACGGCCAGCACCACGCCGTGGTCGCGTACCGCGAGCGCCGCGACGGCGTCGTCGAACCGGTCGAGGAAGGTGTCGCCGTCGGGCCCGCCCGGCATGCGGCGGCCACGGTCGCCGCGCGACCAGGCGAAGACGGTCTCGAGGTAGGTGTGGTGGTCGTCGAGGTCGGCGGACATCTCGAGGGCGCCGGCCTCGATCTCGCGGAGCCCGTCGAGCACCGTGGGCCGCAGGGTGCGGTCGGCGGCCAGCGGGCCGGCGGTGAGGGACGTCCGCAGGAGCGACGACACCGCCAGCGCGTCGATGGGACGGCCGTCCAGCGCGGTGGGGACGGCGGCGGCCTGGCGCTCGCCGAGCGGGGTGAGTCGCGGCCCGGGGGCGCCGGTGTCGAGCAGGCCCGCCACGTTGGAGGGGGTCTGGCCGTGGCGCAGCAGGAGAAGACGCATGGTCCTAGCCTCCGCCATCGGCGGGTGCCGGCGCGCCACGGGGAGCTCTGCGCCGCCCGTACACCGCAGGTGCGACACGCCCCTGTCCGGCGGGACGGGCCGCCGGCCGGCGGGCGCCCAGCCGCCACGCGACCAGCAGCCCGACGACGGCGGCCGCGACCTGCACCGCGCCGGTGGCGACGAGCACCGGCCCGGCACCGAACCACCCGATGAGTGCGCCGCCCACCAGCAGCCCCAGCGACGCCCCGCCGGAGTGCAGCACCGTCTCGGCGGTGAACGCGGCGCGCCGGTCGGCGCCCGACGTCCGCTCGCTGATCAGCGCGTTGAGGGCGGCGATGCCCCACGGCGTCGCCGCGCCGCCCAGGGCGGACACGAGCGCGACCCCGACGAGGTTCGGCACCACCACGGGGAGCGCGGCGAACGCGAGGCCGAGCACGGCCCACGTGCCGACGGCCGTGGCGAGCCGCGGCAGCCGGTCGACCAGCAGCGGGGCCACCAGGGACGCGGCCACCGAGGCCGCGCCGTAACCGCTCATGCCGGCCGCGATCAGCGCGCCGGGCCTCCCGTGCTCGACGCCGAGGACGGCCAGGCCGAGCGTGAAGCCGAACCAGCACAGACCCCCGACGCCGGCTGTCACGACCCCGACCGCGACCTGCGGGTGAGCGCGCAGCACGACGCCCACGCGGGCCGGCCGTGCGACGTCGCCGGTCGCGGGCGCGCGGCCACCCGCCCCCGGCACGGCGAGCATCGCCCCGGCACAGCCGAGCACGACGGCGGTCTGGCACCAGAGCAGGGGACCCGGCCCCCACCCCACCACGAGCCAGGCCCCGAGCGGGGGCGCGAAGATCATCGACACACGGTGGGCGAGGTCCTGCCACGCGAGCCACCGCGCCGGCGTGCCGCCCGCCGTCTCGAAACCCGCCGCCCCACCGACCTCGGCGAGGTCCGCGACGAGCGCGCGTTCCGCCGGGCCCAGGAGCGCCGCGGCCACCCCGGTCACGAGTCCCGACGCGCACAGGCTGACCGCCTCGACGTGCCCGCCGAGCGCGGCGAGGGGCACGATCGCCAGCCCCGCGGCCTGCACGAGCATCACGGCGGCGAGCGCGCGCCCGGTCACCAGCCGCTCGCGCAGCCCCCGGCCCCACCAGCCGACCGTCAGCAGGGGCAGCCCGGACATGCCGCCCACGAGCCCGGTGGCCCACGCCTCGCCCGTCTCGGCGAGGGCGACGAGCGGCAGCGCGACAGCGGTGATCCGCGCACCCACCCAGGTGAGGAAGGTGAACGCGGTGAGAGTCAGGAGGGGACGGCGCATGCCTCGATCCTCGGCAGCCGCGGCGGGCGCCGGTAGACGGCGGGAGCGGCGCGCTGCTCATACGCTGGCGGCATGACCCCCCGCCTGACCGTCGATGACCTCCAGCTCGCCGAGGCGGTCGCCCGCCACGGCTCGGTCGGCGCCGCGGCGCGGGAGCTGCTCGTCGCGCAGCCCTCCGCGAGCCGGCGCCTCGGCACGCTGGAGCGGCGCCTCGGCACCCCGCTGTTCGACCGCGACACCACCGGCGCCCGACCGACCCCGGCCGGCCGGGAGCTCGCCCGCCTGGCCGCGCGGCTCCTGGCCGACCTGGACGCGCTGCCGGACCAGGTGCTCGCCGCCGTCGACGCGCCGTCCCTGTCCGTCGGCACGATCCAGGCGCTGAGCCCGATGGTGCTCACCGCCGTGGAGCTCGAGCTGCCCGGCGTCACGGTGCTGCCGGAGGTGGACCACGGCCCGGTCCTGGTGCGGCAGGTGCACGAGGGCACCCTGGACGCCGCGGTCGTCACGGTGGCGGAGCAGATCGTGGTGCCCCGGGGACTGCAGCGCACGCCGCTGGGCGAGTCGCCGCGCGTGGTCGTGCTGCCGGAAGACGTCGCACCGCTCGGCACAGGAGGCCGGCCGTTCGCCGGCCGGACCGTGGTGTACAGCCTGATCGACCTCGCCGGCGAGACGACGCACCGGCGGCTGTCCGCGCTGGGCGCCGTCCCCCGCCGCGGGCCCACCACCGAGGCCACCCTGCGCATCGCGCGCGAGCTGGGCTGCCCCGCCCTCATGCCCGAGCTCACCGCCCGCTGGTACGCCGCTCCCGGCGACCGGATCGTGCCCTCGCCGGTGCCCGGCACCGTGCGGATCACGCTCGTCACCCGCACGCCGCAGCCCGCCGCGCTCGCCGAGGCCCTACCACGGATCACGGCTCGCGTGCTGGGGACCGGCGGGTAGTCGGAGCAGCGGCTCAGCGCAGCCGGTAGCGACGCTCCGGGCGCCCGGCGGTGCCGTAGTTGAGGCGCACCGCGGCCCGGCCCATCGTCGCGAAGTGCTCCAGGTACCGCCGCGCGCTGACGCGGCTGACCCCGACGGCGTCGGCGCACTCGGTGGCGCTGAGCTCCGCGCCGGCGGACAGCGCCTCCAGGACGGCGTCCGCCGTCTCCTGGCTCAGGCCCTTCGGCAGCGGCCCCCGCGGCCCGGCGACCTGCGGCGGGCGCGCGAAGACGGCGTCGATGTCGGCCTGGATGCCCGCGCCGCCGTCGTCGGCGTCCGCCTCGCCCAGGCCCTCGAGGGCCGCGCGGGAGCGGCGGAACTCCTGGAGCCGGGCGGCGAGGTCCTCGGAGGCGAACGGCTTGACCAGGTAGTGGGCGGCGCCCCCGGCCGCCGCGGCGCGGACCGTGTCGGCCTCGCGGGCGGCGGTGATGACGACGACGCCGAGGTCGTTCCCCGCGGCACGCAGGCGCCGCAGCACCTCGATGCCGCTCAGGTCGGGCAGGTGCACGTCGAGCAGCACGAGGTCCGGGTGCAGGGCCTCGACGGCGGCGAGCGCGTCGGCGCCCGTGTGCGCCTCGCCGACCACCCGGAACCCCGGCACCCGCTCCACGAAGCGGCGGTGGATGGACGCCACCATGAAGTCGTCCTCCACCACCAGCACGTCGAGGCTCACGCCTGCTGCACCCCCTCGTCGATCGCCACGCCCTGCGGCAGCCGGGCGGTGAACGCCGCTCCGCCGAGCGACACATCATCGCCCACGGTGACGCCGCCGCCTCGGCGCTGCGCCAGCACGTGCACCAGAGCGAGGCCCACGCCCCGCCCGGTCGCGCCGTGCGGCTTCGTGCTCCACCCGCGCCGGAAGATCGCGTCCGCCTGCTCGGGCGGCACGCCGCGTCCGCTGTCCGCGACCTCGACGACGACGTCGCGCCGCGCGCCGCTCACGGCCAGCCGCACCCGGACCCGCGCCGTGCGGACGACGCCGGCGGCGTCCGGCCCGGCCGCCCACGCCGCGGCGTCCACGGCGTTGTCCACGAGGTTGCCGAGCACGGTGCCGACGTCGGCCGACAGGTCCGGGTCGAGGCGCGGCAGCGCGCTGCGCGGGTCGACGACGAGCTCCACGTGGCGCTCGTCCGCGAGCGTCGCCTTGGCGATGAGCAGCGCCGCAACCGCGGGGTCGGCCACCCGCGTCGTCACGACGTCGCTGAGGTCCGCGCGCCGCCGCGTGAGCCGCTCCACGAACCGCCCTACCTCGTCGTACTCCCCCAGCTCGATGAGCCCGGACACGGTGTGCAGCTGGTTGCTGAACTCGTGCGTCTGCGCGCGCAGCGTCTCGGTGACGCTCTCGCGCGCGTGCAGCTCGCTCTGCAGCGCCAGCAGCTCGGTGCGGTCGCGCAGGGTGGTCACCGTGCCGGCCGGGCGGCCGTCGTGCAGCACGCGGCGGCGGTTGAGCACCAGCACCGTGTCCCCGGCCACGAGGACGGCGTCGTGCACCTCGTCGGTGCCGCGCAGCAGGTCGACGACGGCCTGGTCGAGACCGAGGTCGTCCAGCCGTCGGCCCGTCGGGTCCGGGGCGTCGGCGGGCAGGCCGAGCAGCTCGCGCGCGCTGTCGCTCACGAGGCTCACGCGGCCGTCGTCGCCGACCACCACCACCCCCTCGCGGATCGACCGCAGCACGCCCTCCCGGTGGTCCGCGAGCGCCGCGATCTGCGCCGGCTCGAGACCCCGCGTGCGGCGCTTGACCAGGCGCGCGAGCAGCCAGGACCCGGCGGCCGCGAGCGCGGTGCCGATGCCGAGCACCACGAGCACGTCGGCGCCGGCGCTCGAGAGCCGCTCGGTCAGCGGCGGGTACGGGTCGGCCAGCACGACGACCGCCAGCGGCTGCGGCGCGCTCGGTTCGGGCACGGGTTCGCTGCCGCCGTACACGGGCACCCAGGCCGCGATCGAGCGCCCCGCGAGGTCGGCCACGTCGCCGCTGCCGGCGCGGGTGGCGGCGTCGGCGGGCAGGTCGAGCCGCTCCCCGGTGCGGGTGGGGTCGGTGGCGAGCAGGATGCGCCCGTCGAGGTCCGTGAGGTAGGCGTTGCGCGCGTCGACGTACGCGGCCCGGGTCTGCAGGTAGAACGCGAGGGCCCGCATGTCCGGGGCCTCCTCGGCGAGCGTCGCCTGCACGGCCGGGATGCCCGCGAGGCCCTCGGCGGCCACCTCGAGCCGGTCGGCGCGGTCGCCCCGGAACGCGGCGTCCGCCTGCCCCAGGAAGACGACGGCGGCCGCGGCGACGACGACGAGGAGGACGGCGAGCTGCAGCGCCAGCACCTGACCGCCGAGGGTGAGGTGCCGGGAGGGAGGACCGGTGGCCCGACCGCGTGACCGCAAGTTCCACAACCTCCTTTGGTTGCCCAATGATGACGCGTCCCGCGCCCACCTGTGACCATCGCACCGGGGGCAGAGCCGCCCCGCAGCACCGACCCAGTCTGGAGGAACCGATGTCGTCGACGACATCCGGCCCCCCGAGCCGCACGACCGAGCCGTCCGAGCCCGGCCCCGTGGCCTCCCGCAGCACCGGCCGCCGCCGTGGCACCCGCGTGGCGGTGGCCGCCACGCTCGCCGCCACGCTGGTCGCCGTCGGCGCCGCGTGCGGCGTCACGCGCGGCGACGACTCCGCGGACCTCGACATGTGGATCCCCAACAGCCCGGGGGGCGGCTACGACCAGACCGGCCGCGCCGCCGTCGGCGTGCTGGACCGCGACGACATCACCGGCGGCGACATCCAGGTCACCAACATCCTGGGCGCGGGCGGCTCGGTCGCGATGTCGCGACTCATGGGCGAGGAGGGCAACGAGCGGCTCCTGATGACGCTCGGCCTCGGCGTCGTCGGGTCGACGTACTCGTTCGGCGTGGACGCGCGGCCGCACGACGCGACCCCCATCGCCCAGCTCATCGAGGAGCAGGAGGGCGTGCTGGTCCCCGCCGACTCGCCCTTCGAGACCATCGACGACCTCGTGGCGGCGTGGCAGGAGGACCCCGGCTCCGTGGTCGTCGGCGGCGGCTCGTCGCCCGGCGGCCCCGACCACCTGTTCCCCATGCAGCTCGCCAAGGCGACGGACGTCGACCCGAAGGACGTGCGGTACGTGTCCTACGACGGCGGCGGCCCGCTGACCAGCGCGCTGCTGGGGAACAAGATCCAGGTCGGGTTCTCCGGCCTCGCCGAGTTCGAGGGACAGATCGCGGCCGGCGAGCTGCGCGTGCTCGCCGTCTCGGGCGACGAACGGGTCGCGGGCGACACGCTCGCCGACGTGCCGACCCTCACCGAGTCCGGCATCGACCTCGTCTTCACGAACTGGCGCGGCGTCGTCGCCCCACCGGGCATCAGCGACGAGCGCCGCGACGAGCTCGTCGAGCACCTCACCCGCATGCACGACTCGCCCGAGTGGGAGCAGGCCCTGGCCGACAACGGCTGGACCGACGCCTTCGTCACCGGCGACGACTTCGAGCAGTTCCTGCGCGAGCAGGACGAGCGGGTGTCCACCACCCTGAGGGAGCTGAACCTGCTGTGAGCGCCGACCTGGAGACACCGGCGAGCACCCGCGTCGACGCCGCCCAGTACGGGCTGGCCGCCGTGCTGCTCGTCGTCGGCGCGTACACCGTGTACGACGCCATGACGCTGGACGTCGGGTTCGCCGACCCCGTGGGCCCGCGCGTCTTCCCGGTCGTCATCGGCGCCGGGCTCGTCGTCACGAGCGTGCTGCTGGCCGTGGCCACGGCACGCGGGTCGCGGCCCGAGCCGGAGGCCGGCGAGGACGTGGACGTCACGACGCCCGCCGACTGGCCCACGGTGCTGAAGCTCGTCGGCGTCGTCCTGCTGACCATCGCGACCGTCGGCTGGCTGGGGTGGGCGCTCGCCGGCGTGATCCTCTTCGCCGGCGCGGCGTGGGCGCTCGGCAGCCGCACGACGATCCGCGACGTCCTCGTGGGGCTCGTCCTCGCCGTGGCGAGCTGGTACGGCTTCGTCGTCGGGCTGGGCATCCCGCTCACCCCCGGCGTCCTCGACGGGATCCTGTGAGGCGATGAGCTGATGGAGAACCTCGGACTGCTGGCCGACGGCCTCGCCGCCGCCCTCACCCCCATGAACCTCCTGTACGCCGCCGTCGGCGTGCTGCTCGGCACGTTCGTCGGCGTGCTGCCCGGCATCGGGCCGGCCATGGCGATCGCGCTGCTGCTGCCCGTGACGTTCGGGCTCGAGCCCACGCAGGCGTTCATCATGTTCGCCGGCCTGTACTACGGCGGCATGTACGGCGGGTCGACGACGTCGATCCTGCTCAACACGCCCGGCGAGTCGGCGTCCGTGATGACGGCGCTCGAGGGCAACCTCATGGCGCGGGCCGGGCGAGGCGCGCAGGCGCTGGCGACCGCCGCGGTCGGGTCGTTCGTCGCGGGCACGATCGGCACGCTGCTGGTCGCGATGTTCGCGCCCGCGCTGGCCGACGTCGCCGTGGAGATCGGCGCGCCGTCGTACTTCGCGCTCATGGTGCTGGCCCTCGTCATGACCGCGACCGTGCTCGGGGCGAGCCCGCTGCGCGGCCTGCTCTCCCTGTTCGTGGGCCTGACGATCGGGCTCGTGGGCCTCGACCTCAACACCGGCCAGCCGCGCCTGACGTTCGGCGTCACCCAGCTCGTGGACCGCCTGGACATCGTCGTGGTGGCGGTGGGCATCTTCGCCGTCGGCGAGGCCCTGTGGGTGGCGGCGCACCTGCGCCGCAAGCCCGCGCGGGTCGTGCCGGTCGGGCAGCCGTGGCTCGGACGCAACGACCTGCGCCGCTCCTGGCGGCCGTGGCTGCGCGGCACCGCGTACGGGTTCCCGTTCGGCGCGCTGCCCGCGGGCGGCGCGGAGCTGCCGACGTTCCTGTCGTACGTCACCGAGCGCCGGCTGGCGAAGCGCGCGACCCTGAAGGGCCGCGGCACGGGGGCGGGTCCGGGCGGCGACGAGTTCGGCAAGGGTGCCATCGAGGGCGTCGCCGGGCCGGAGGCCGCGAACAACGCGTCCGCCGCGGGGATGCTCGTGCCGATGCTGGCCCTCGGCCTGCCCGTCACGGCGACGGCGTCCGTGATGCTGTCCGCGCTGCAGGGCTACGGCATCCAGCCCGGCCCGCAGCTCATGACCGAGCACGCCGACATGGTGTGGACGCTGCTCGCGAGCCTGCTGATCGGCAACGTGCTGCTGCTGGTGCTCAACCTGCCGCTGGCGCCGCTGTGGGCCCGGCTGCTGCGGATCCCGCGGCCGCAGCTGTACGCCGGCATCCTGTTCTTCGCGTGCCTCGGTGCGTACGCCACCAACCTGGACCCGTTCGACATCGCGCTGCTGCTCGTGTTCGGCCTGCTCGGGATGGCGATGCGGCGGTTCGGGCTGCCGGTGCTGCCGCTCATCCTCGGCGTCATCCTCGGCCCCCTCATGGAGACCAAGCTGCGCGAGGCGCTCACCATCTCCGGCGGCGACCCCGCCATCCTGTGGAGCGAGCCGCTGGCGATCGCCATCTACGTGGTGCTCCTGCTGGTGCTGGTGACCCGGCCGCTGCTGTCGCGGTGGCGGTCGCGGACCGAGTCGCGGATCGTCGCGGAGGCGCACGAGGCCGAGGCCGTGACGGAAGGAGCACAGCGGTGACGACGGACGAGACGAGCCCGGCCGACGGCTGGGTGGTGGTGGCGTGGACGCCGGACGAGTTCGGCGACGCCGCCCTGGAGCACGGCATCGCCTGGGCCCGCGAGGGCGGCCGCGGCGTCGCGGTGGTGAACGGAACCCGCGGCGACGCCCTCGTCGACGAGCGCTTCGCCGCGCCCGCCGGCCTCGCGGACCTCGCGGAACGGCTGCGCGGCACCGGGCTGCCGCACGTCGTGCGGCAGGAGATGGGGCGGGACGTCGCCGAGCAGGTGCTCGACGTCGCGGCGGAGCTGGACGCCCGCCTCGTCGTGGTGGGGCTGCGCCACCGCAGCCCCGTCGGCAAGCTGCTCATGGGCAGCGTCGCCCAGCGCATCCTGCTCACCGCCACCTGCCCCGTGCTGGCCGTCAAGCCCGGTGGACGGACCGCCTGAACCGCCGCCGGGCTCGCGTGTAAGAGCCTGCCCGCCCGGGACACTACGTGGTGTGAGCACCCCCGACGACGCGGCCGGCCCGCGCGAGAGGCTGGCCGCGCTGTGGAGCGCGCACGCCGTCCGCGTGCAGGCCTACCTGTGGCGGCACACCGACCCGGACACCGCGCAGGACCTGCTCTCCGAGACGTTCCTGGTGGCCTGGCGCCGTATCGACGACGTGCCCGACCCGGCGCTGCCGTGGCTGCTCGTCGTCGCACGCAACCTCGTGCGCAACGCGCACCGGGCGGCCCGGCGACGACGCACGCTCGACGACGACCTCGCATCGCTCGAGGCGTCCGCCCCGCTGCCGGAGGCCGCCCCCGAGGCGCTCGCCGTCGAGCGGGACACCCTGCTGCGCGGGCTCGCCCGGCTCACCGAGCGCGAGCGGGAGGCGCTCCTGCTCGTCGCGTGGGACGGGCTCGCGCCGCCCGAGGCCGCCGCCGTCGCCGGCTGCAGCACCGCCACGTTCCACGTGCGCCTGCACCGCGCCCGGCGGCGCCTCGCCCCGCTCGCCGAGGACGGTGCGGGTGGCCCCGACCGCTCCCCTGGTGTCCCCCGCTCCCCCGCGCCCTCGAGGAGGACGGCATGAGCCCCGCAGAGCTGGACGAGCGGCTCGCCCGCCTCGCCCCCACCACGTCCCCCGACCCGGAGCGGCTCGACGCCGCCCGTGCCGCCCTCGACGCCGCCCTCGACGGCCCCGGCGACCCGCGCAGCCGCCGCGTCGGCGGCGCGCACGTGCTCGACCTGGGCGACGTCCCCGCCGGGGACGCCCCCCTCGGGGTCGCCGACGACGTCGTCGTCCCGCTCGACCGCGGCCGCACCGCCCGCGAGCGCCGCCGTCGCCGGGTGCGGCTCGGCGTCGCCGCCGCCGGCGTGGTCGGCGTGGTCGGCGTCGGGCTGGCCCTGTCGCCGTGGGGGCCCGCGCCCGGACCCGCGTCACCGACAGCGGCGTCGTGCCTCGCGCACGTCGCGGACTCGGCACCCTCCGAGAACGCCGAGCCCGACCTGGCCTGGCGCACCCTCGCCCACGAGGCGAGCGGCTCCGCGGACGCCACGCTGCTCCGGTCGCACGCCACGGGTGACACGGGCTTCTGCGGGAACCGCACCGACGGCGCCGGCTCGACCTCGACCAGCATGCTGTGGACGAACGTCCCTCCCGAGGTGCCTGGTACCGGCCAGGTCGCTGTGGGCGGGGCGCTGGACGGCGAGTGGTACGTCGCGTGGGGCGCGGCGGGCGCCGACGTCACGTCGTTGCGGCTGCACGCGGCGTGGTCGGCCGGCGACGGCTCCAGCGACTCCGGCCTCGTCGTCGACGCCCGTCGGGACGGCGCGGACTGGTCGGTGTTCCTGCGTGGCGAAGAGGTCCCGGACGACGCCGTCGTCTCCCTGGTGTGGCAGCTTGACGACGGCACCGAGCAGTCCCTGCCGCTCGACAGCGGCTGGCCGGAGGGCGGCGCGGCGGAGACCGTGCTGACGCAGCAGCGGCGGGACGCGTGCACCGACGGCCCCGGCCTCCCCGGGCTGCGACCTGTCATCGAGGAGCGGTACGACGACCTCGGCCTCACCGTGGCGGTGGGCAGAGGTCAGCTCGTCGCCTGCATGCAGGAGGCTGTCCCGCCCTACGACTCCGGGAACACGATGAGCGGCCCGGTCGCGGCGCAGGGGCCCGCACCGGACGAGGCGGTGTCCGAGGTGGGCGGCTCCGCGGACGACGACCGGATGATGGTGGGCCGCGCAGGCGACGACGTCGCGCGCGTCGAGGTGCTGCTCGCGGACGGCACCGTGGTCGAGGGCGTGCTGTCCGACGGGTACTGGGCGGCGTGGACCAGCACCGCGAGCGAGAAGGCCTGGGACGGGGCCAGGCTCGTCTGGTTTCTCGAGGACGGCTCACGACACGAGCGCCGGCTGGTCGGCTGAGCACCGGCCCTGCTCAGGCGTCGCTCGGTCGGCCGGCCCGGGTGTCTGCGCCGAAGCCCGGGAGCTCCACGGTCTCGTCGGCGTAGGGCGCGATCAGCAGGGAGGCCGTCGCCCACCCCTGGGCGAGGAGCCCGGCGTCGGACTCCGGCTCCGTGGACCGCTCCGTGCCCTCGTACCGCACCACGAGGGCGTCGTCGCCCTCGCCGCGGGCCACGCGTGCGTGCACCGCGCCGAAGGTGGCGAGCGGCGCCTGCCGGAACCCCCGCAGCTCGTCGCGGGGCAGGTCCGGCACGTTGACGTTGAGGGTGCGCCGGCGGGGCGGCGCGCTCAGCACCCAGCCGAGCGCGTGCGCGGCCACCTGCTCGGCGGTGTCCCAGTGCTGCGGGTCCTCCGCGTCCAGGGAGACGGCGAGCGTCCGCATGCCGAGTGACGCCGCGGACAGCGCCGCCCCCACGGTGCCCGAGTGCAGGACGGCGTTGCCGATGTTGGGGCCGCGGTTGACGCCCGAGAGCAGCACGTCGGGCACGTCCCCGAAGGCCCCGTACGCCGAGACGAAGGCGATGAGCGCCGGGTCGGCGGCGACCGCCAGCGAGCGCACGCCGTCGGGCACCCCCGGCGCCCGGCGCTCCTCGACGACGAGCCTTCCGTCCTCCTGCGCGCCGTGCAGCGCCGCGGACGCACCCGAGGACTCCGCGTCGGGCGCCGCGACCAGCACGTCGAGCCCCGCCGCCACCGCGCAGCGCGCGAGCACCCCCAGCCCGGGCGAGTCGATCCCGTCGTCGTTCGTCACCAGGGCCAGCATCGTCAGCTCCTCTCGTCGTCCGTCCGCGCCGTCTGCCGCGTGTCAGTCGAGCACGTCGACCGTGACCCGGTCGGCGAAGCTCTCGATCTCCTCCCGGCGACCGGTCCCCAGACCGTGCCGCGTCACGTTCAGCGCCCCCGCCGCGGCGCCCAGCCGCACCGCGTCCTGGAGCGGCAGCCCCCGCGCCAGCCCGACGGCGATGCCGGCCGTCATCGAGTCGCCGGCCCCGCGGTGGTCCACCGTGGACACGGCGGGCGTCGCGATCGTCGACGCGCCGTCGGACGTGACGAGCAGCGTCGGCTCCTGCGCCCGCGAGACGACGAGGGCGCCCAGCCCCTCATCGACCCACTTCTCCGCGGCCCGGCGCAGCTCGGCGACGGAGTCGTCCGCCGCCAGGCCGGCGTCGAGCATCTCCTCGTGGCTCATCTTCAGCACCGCCTTCGCCTCTCCGGCGACGGCGGCCCCGAGCTCGCCGTTCAGGTCGGCGACGACCTGCGTGCCCGACGCGGTCACGTCGTGGGCGAGGCGCGCGAGGAAGTCGGACGGCAGCCCGATGTCGTGCTGCGTGCCCGTGAGGACGCAGACGTCGGCCTCCAGCGCGGCGACCAGCGACGTGCCGTACAGGTCGTCGAGGGCGTGGCGGTCGAGCGGCGTCGACGGCATCGTGACGGTCACCGGCTCGCCCCCCGAGCGGCGGTCCCGCAGCTGGGTGCCGCCACCTCCCTGGGCGGCCGTCCGCAGCTCGAGCCCCCGGCTGCGGGCCAGGTGCGCGGTGATCTCGCCCGTCTCGCCGCCGAACGGGCCGCAGACGGCGACGTCGGCCCCGAGGGCGCGGGCCATGGTCGCGACCCACAGCCCCTGGCCGCCGGGGTGCACGTGGATCTCCGGGAGGTCCCGCACCCGGTCCGTCTCGATCTCGATGGTGAGCAGCGGCTCGGGGGCCACGACGCAGACGGCGGCCTGACGGTCGGAGGTCATGCTCCGGACCCTAGGCAGGTCCGAGGATGCCCGCCGCACGGACGAAGGGTGCGCCGGACGACGCCGACGGCGCCCGCCCGACATGTCCCTGAACACGGTCGGGCGGACGCCGTCGGCAGCTTCAGCGCGGGGCGGCCAGGTGCTGCTCCCACGGCAGCAGCGTCACGGGGTGCGGCGGGTGGTCCGACGCCCGCAGCGTCAGGTCCACCACCGCCGCGCGCACCTGCGACCACTCGGCGTCGCCGTCGGACGAGCCGGGCCCGCCCGGCGGCCGCTCCGCGAGCGCGAGAATCTGCTGGAGCACCAGCACCGCGCGCCGCTGGTCGACCCGCCGGGCGGTGTGGACCCCGGTCGCGGCCCGGACCACCTGGGCGGCGAGAGCCTCGCCGCGCGAACCGTGCGCGAGCGGCGCGGAGGTCGCCAGGCGCAGCGGCACCGGTGCCGCCCGCAGCGACCAGCGGATGCCGGACGGGTCGTGCGGCCGGATGCGCGCCGGGCCGCGCAGCAGCGACGCCACCAGCAACGCGACGACGACCAGCACCACGGACCCCGCCAGCGTCCAGGTCCAGCCCGCCGCGCGCGGCCCGGACGGCACCAGGAGCATGAGGACGCCCGCCCACACGGCCCACATGGTCGCGCAGCCCACCGCCACCAGGGCGAAGATCAGGGCCGCGGAGGCGTCCCCGGGACGACGACGGCGAGTGCTCATACCTCTGAGTTGCCGGCACCGGGGTGATCCCTACCGCCGACCACGCGATCAGGGGCGCCAGGACCGGAGGACGTCGGTCAGCAGCTCCTTCTCCGTGGCCTGCACGCGGGCGCGGAGCGCGGGCACGTCGTCGCCGGGCAGGACCGGGACCTCGGCCTGCGCGACGACCGGGCCCTCGTCGTACTGCGCGGTCACCAGGTGCACGGTCGCGCCGGAGGTCGTCCGCCCTGCCGCGAGGACGGCCGCGTGCACACGGTCCCCGTACATGCCCGCGCCCCCGAACTCCGGCAGCAGGGCGGGGTGCGTGTTGAGGATCCGCCCGTCGTACCGGGAGAGCACCAGGGGACCGAGCTTCTTCATGTACCCCACGAGCACCACCACGTCGACGTCCGCCCCGACGAGGGCGGCAAGGACGGCGGAGTCGAGGTCGTGCGCGTCGGGGTGCGTGACCCCGCTGAGGTGCGCGGTCGGGAGGCAGTGCCGGCGAGCGACGTCGAAGATCCCCGACCGGCTGTTGTTCCCGAGCACGAGACGCACGTCGACCGCTCCGGAGTCGATGACGCGCGCGGCGGTGCTCCCCGCCCCGGATCCCACCAGGGCGACGCGGAGCGGGGCGAGGGAACGACCAGGGATGGGCGGTGTCGTCACGACGCGATCCTGGCAGACGTGACCAGACTCAGGAGGTCGCCCACACCCCCAGCTCGTTGCCGCTCGGGTCGAGGAAGTGGAAGCGGCGGCCGCCGGGGAACGCGTACGGCCCGGCGACGACCTGACCCCCGGCGCGCGCGACGCCGTCGAGGGTCGCGTCGAGGTCCTCGGAGAACAGCAGCACGAAGGGGCCGCCGCGGCTGATGTCGGCGGCGTCCGCGAGGCGGAGCCCGCCCGCCTCGGCGGGCGCCTGCTCCGCGGCGGTCCGGATGCCCGCGTACTCGGGGCCGTAGGGGACGAACTCCCAGCCGAACGCCGCGGCGTAGAACTCCTGCGCCGCGGCGAGGTCGGTCACGGGCAGCTCGAGGTAGTCGACGGTGTGGTGGACGCCGTGCGCGTGGTCGCTCATCCCGGCAGCATCCCGCGGGCCTCCGACAGCGTCCCGGTGGGCTGCGGCCGGTAGAGTCGTCCGATGCTCAGAACCCTCCGTCGGGCTCTCGCCGGCGCCTTCTGGTGGCTCAGCCGCTGGACCCTGCGCAGCGAACCCGTCCCGCCGCAGGCGGGTGTGCTGGTGGGTGCCCCCCACACGTCCAACTGGGACTTCGTCCTCATGCTCGCCATCTCGTGGCGGCTGGGCCTCGACGTGCGGTGGCTGGGCAAGCACACCCTGTTCTCCGGCTGGCGCGGCCCGGTCATGCGGGCGCTCGGCGGCATCCCGGTGGACCGCCGTGACCCGAGCCGCGTGGTCGACGACGTCCTGACCCGCGTGCAGGCCGGGGAGGTGTTCCACCTCGTCGTCACGCCGGAGGGCACCCGCTCGGGCGACGGCTGGAAGTCGGGGTTCTACCGCATCGCCCGGGCGGCCGACCTGCCCGTCACGCTCGGGTACGTCGACCGCACCACGATGACGACCGGGCTCGGCCCGACGGTCCGGCTCACGGGCGACGTGCGTGCCGACATGGACGTGATCCGCGCGTTCTACGCCGACAAGGCCGGCCTGCGCCCCCGGCTGCGCACCGAGCCGCGGCTGGCCGACGAGGACCGGCCGGGCTGACGCCCGGCCGGCCCCGCGCGGCTCGCGGACCGCGGGTCAGCCGCGCGCTGCGTGGTCGTACGCGCCGGCGGCGATGTCCTCGAGCAGGGTCGGCCCGGTGGGCTCCCAGCCCAGCAGCTCGCGGGTGAGAGCGCTCGACGCCACCGCGTCCATCCCCCAGAAGCCGCTGAGCCAGCCGAAGTGCTCGGGAGCGTCGGCGGGGTCGACCGAGACGGCCGGCACGCCGACGGCGCGGCTGATGGCCTCCGCGATCTCACGGGAGGGCACGCCCTCCTCGGCGACGGCGTGCACCGCGGAGCCCGCGGGCGCCTTGTCGACCGCGAGGGCGACGAGCCGTCCGGCGTCGCCGACGTGGACGGCGGGCCACCGGGACGACCCGTCCCCGACGTATCCCGAGACGCCGCGCTCGCGCGCGATCTGCGTCAGCACGGACGTGAACCCGTGGTCCCCCACCCCGTGCACGGTGGCCGAGAACCGCAGCGCCACCGACCGCACGCCCCGGTCCGCGGCGTCGAGGGCCAGCGCCTCGGAGCCGCCGCGCGGCGCGTCCGGGCCGGAGAAGACGGAGCTGTCGTTCTCGGTCATCACGACGCCCGGGGTCCCGACCAGGCCGGACGCCAGCAGGAGCGCGCGGCCGCTGTCCGCGAGCTCGTCGACGAATGCTCCGACGACGGCCCGCTCCGTGCGGCCGGCGCCGTCGTAGTCCGCGAAGTCGTGCTTGAAGGCCAGGTGCACGACGGCGTCGGCGCCCTGGGCCCCGGCACGCAGGCTCTCCAGGTCGTCGAGCCCGCCGCGGTGCACGCCTGCACCCAGGGCCTCGACCCGGCGGGCGGAGCCGTCGGACCGGGCGAGCCCGACGACGTCGTGCCCGGCAGCGAGCAGGTGGGGGACGGTGGCGGAGCCGATCCAGCCGGAGGCTCCGGTGACGAAGATGCGCATGGGTACTCCTCTGCGGGGGCCGCATCCACGGCCCGTGATGTCAGTTGCTGACATCAGGCACGCTACACCTGATGTCAGCAGCTGTCATCACTAGACTGTCCCCATGGCCCGATGGGAACCCGATGCGCGTGGGCGCATGACGCGCGCAGCGCTCGACCTCTACGCCGAGCAGGGGTTCGAGCAGACCACGACCGCCCAGATCGCCAGGCGTGCCGGCGTCACGGAGCGCACGTACTTCCGGCACTTCGCCGACAAGCGCGAGGTGCTGTTCGACGGGTCCCACGAGCTCGAGGCGGCCGTCGCGTCCGCGATCACCGCCGCGCCCGACACGGCCGACCCGCTCGACGTCGTCGGCGACGCCGTCGCCACCGCCGTCGCAGCCCTCGAGGAGCGCCGCGAGCTCGCCGCCCGCCGCGCCGCGGTCGTCGCCGCGACCCCGCACCTGCAGGAGCGGGAGCTCCTCAAGCTCGCCGCCCTGCGCGATGCCGCGGCGGCCGCCCTGCGCGCCCGCGGAGTTCCCGAGCCGGACGCCTCGATGGTCGCCGAGGCCGGCGTGGGGGCGTTCCGCGTCGGCTTCGACGCCTGGATCGCCTCCGGGCAGTCGCGCCCGGTCGGTGACGAGGTGCGCTCGGCCCTCGCGGCGCTCCGGGCCCAGGCCCGCGGCTAGGCTCGCCGTCGTGCCCGAGCCCTCCCCCGTGTTCCCGCCGCTGCCCGACGGCGTCGCCCTGCGCCTCCTGCGCCGCGACGACGGCCCCGCCCTCGCCGCGGCGTACTCGCGCAACCGCGACCACCTCGAGCCGTGGGAGCCCGCCCGGCCGACCGAGTTCTACGAGGCCCGGTACCACGCCGAGCGGATCCCGGTGGAGCTGCTGGGCCACGGGTCGGGCCGGGCGGTCCCCCTCGTGCTCGAGCGCGACGGTCAGATCGTCGGGCGGGTCAACCTCACGGACGTCGTGCTCGGCGCGTTCCGCAACGTGCACCTCGGCTACTGGATCGACGGCGCGCTCGCGGGTCGCGGCATCATGACCGCGGCCGTCGAGGCCGCGTGCGCCCACGCCCGCGACGAGCTGGGGCTGCACCGCGTCCAGGCCGCGACCCTGCTGCACAACGAGGCGTCACAGCGCGTGCTGGCGCGGGCCGGCTTCGAACGGATCGGGACCGCTCCCCGGTACCTGCACATCGCCGGCCGCTGGCAGGACCACGTGCTGTTCCAGCGCATCCTCCACGACGACTGACCCGCCGCCCGGCACGTCTCCCGGCACGTCCTCCGACCGGCGGCGTGTGCGCCGGACGAGCGCGACCAGTCCGCCGACCGCACCCAGCACCAGCAGCACGACCCCGCCGCCCACCCACGGGGCGGCGTCGGCGCGCCCGAGCGTGGCCTCCGCCTGGTCGGCGGCCGCCTCCAGGTCGCCGCCGGCGAGGTCGGCACGTGCCTGCTCGGCCGTCCTGTCGACGCCGAGGACGAGCTCCCCCAGCCCCGAGACCGGGTCACGGTCCGTCGCCGCGGCGGCGACCGCCCGGCCGACGTCGGTCGTGACGTCCGCGGCGCGGGGCAGCAGCGTCGCGAGCACCTCGTACTGGTCCCGCGTCGAGGCGTCCTCGTACGCGGCCCGCACCGACGCCGGCGCGTCGAGCCCGGCGTCCGCGGCCGCGGCCTGCACCGTCGCGGCGTCCTCGGCGGCGCCGTCGAGAGCGGCCCGCGCGTCTTTCGCGTCGCCGAACTCCCAGTCGGTCATGGCGGTGCGCAGCCCGAGGGGCGGCGACCACGCGCCGTCGGCGGAGTCGACCTGCGCGTAGGCGTCGCGCGCCGCGGCGCGGGGCTTCAGCGCGGCCTTCTGGTCGGCGTCGAGCACCCAGCTGCGCAGCACCTTCGGCGCCCCCTCGACGCCGCCGCGCATCTCGACGAGGTCGAGGAACCTCCGCCAGTCGGTGCGGCCCCAGTTCTCCTCCTTCGACCCCGGGGCCTCGTAGGCGCTCTCCCCGGCCTGGGCCGCCGACACGACCGCCGTGAACGCGTCGTCGTCGAGCCCGCCGACCAGCTTCTGCACCACCGTGTACGACGCCGCGTACCCGTACGACTCGACGTCCTCGTCGAGCTCGCCCGGGTTCGCCTCCCACCGGCTGAGCGGGAGCGCGACGTCGGAGCCGCGGTCCGGGGCCTTCCACGGGTCGCTCTCGCCACCGGTGTCCGCGACGACGCGATGGGCCACCACCTCCGTCAGCCCCTCGGACAGCCAGCGCTCCCGCAGGCGGTCCGGGTTCAGCCACGCGTGCGCGAGCTCGTGGTACAGCGTGACCTCGTCCAGGTCCTCCGCGATGACGATCTCGTCCTTGCCCGCGTCGAACCAGGCGTACCCGAGCACCTTGGGCGACACGTCCTCGCGGATCGTCTCCAGGCCGCCCGGCCATGGCTGCCCGACGGCCTCCTCCAGCGCGGGCAGCCCCTTGGTGAGGCCCCGGGAGACGAACGACGTCCACTTCTCGTCGCCCGGGAAGCTCTGCAGGGTGAGGCGCGTGCCGTCCACCTCGACCGTCTTCTCGTCCGCCTTCTTCGGGTCGCGGGCGGAGACGACCGCCCAGATGCCGTCCTTGTCGGTGTTCTCCGTGGTCGTGTACGTGACGGTCCTGCCCGAGCGCTCCTCCGTGAAGGCGTCGGAGGTGGCGTCGAACGTCATCGACGCGGGCAGCACCACCTCGACCGTGGTCCGCCCGGCGTCGCCCAGCCCCGACGTCGCGAACGTCGCGAAGCCGTCGCCCACCCGCGTGTAATCCTTCGAGCGCACCGGCTCCCCGGGGATCACGAAGCTCCACTCGATGGTGCGCGTGCCGCCGTACCGCAGCGGGGCGAACTCGGCCACCGCGTACCGGGTGCTCGGGTCCTCGGTCTTCTCCAGGGTCACCGGCAGGGCGACGCCGTCGCTGACGGCGCGCAGGCCCTCGACGCCGGCGGGCACCGGGATCGCATAGCTCGTGTAGAAGTAGTAGGTCAGTCCGCGGTCGGGCGTGACGTTGCCGATGGTGGTGGTCACCGTCGCCCGGACCTCGGTCTGCTTCGCCTTCAGCACGAAACGGCTGTGGGACTCCTCCGTCAGCCCTTCGTCGGCGACGGCGGCCGGGCCCGCGAGCAGGAGGAGCGCGCCGGTGAGGCCGCCGACGAGCACGGCGGGCAGCAGGAGCGGCGCGGCACGACGTCGGCGCGCGGGCGAGGGGATCACGCGCGCATCCTTCCGCGCCCCGTCGTGGCACCGCAACCAGCGGCACCGCGAGCAGCGGTCCGGGTGCGCGACCCGCGCGCGTGCGGTAGACCGGAACCCGTCGGGCCGCGGAGGGGGACGCCATGGGTACTGACGAGAGCACCGCAGGCGGCATCCATCCCGGCACGGACGCCGGGTCGCTGACGATCGCCCTGCTCACGGCGTGCACGGAGCCCGACCTCGGCATCCGCTCGCGCATCGTGCAGCAGCTGCTCGACGAGGCGAGCCACGACCCGCGGCTCGCCCGCGAGGTCATCACCACGATGCTCACCGCGTCCGTGATGTCCCTGCGCGCCTACACCGACGCCACGCGGCGCAACCCGCAGGACGTGCTGCGCACGCTCGGCGTGAGCTGGTCGCAGCGCTCGCTCAGCGCCTGACGCCTTACTCGTGCACCACCGTCACGGCGCACGGCGCGTGACGCACGAGCCGGTCGGGCACGGAACCACGGACGCGGCCGACCCGGCGCGCACGCTCGTGCCCGCCCGTGACCACGAGGTCGTCCGAGCGCAGCGCCGACAGCAGGGCCCCGGGGGCCGAGCCGCCGCACGACTCGACCGACCAGCGGACCGCGGGGTACTTCTTCGCCCAGCGCGCTGCCAGTGCCTCCAGGTCGGCCCGGGCCTCGTCACGGAGCCGCCCGAGCCATGCCAGGTCGCCCTCGGTGACGCCCACGAACATCCCCTCGTCGACCGCGTGGGCCGCCACCAACGGGACCCCGGCACGGTCGGCCGCGTCGAACCCGGCCTCGAGCACGTGCTCCGACGGGTCGCGCGGGTCGACGGCCGCGACCACGCGCCGCGGGGTCAGGACGCGGGCAGCGCGCGGCACGACGACCACCGTCCCCGGTGCCACCCCCGCCACCGACGACGAGACCGAACCCATGTGGACCCGGTCGAACGTGCCGACGCCCCGTCTGCCCACGACCACGACCGCCCCACGGCGGGCCTCGTGCACGAGGACGCCGCTGGCGTCCCCGCGCACCATCGCGAAGGCGACGTCGGCAGCGCCCTGCGCCGTGCGGTCGAACCGCACCCGCGCCCGCGCGAGCAGGGCCTCCGCGTCGCTCTGCGGGTCGGGAGACCACGACGTGGTCGCCGGCCAGGCGCCCACGCCGACGGGGACCGCGTACGCGTGAAGCACCACGAGCGTCGCCGCCAGCCTCGCGGCCTCGCCGGCCGCCCACAGCATGGCGTGGCTGCTGCCTTCCGAGCCGTCCACCCCGACGACCACGGTCCTCGCGGCTCCGCTCCTGCTGCTGAATTCCATGGCACTCCCTTTCCGAGGGCACCAGTGGGCCACCGCACCTCCCGCGCTCGGAAGTGCCCAACGCCCCCTGTCGCGGGCCGGTCGGCCTTCACCCCCGGGTCGAAGGTCCCGATCGGGACCTTCGGGGACGTCGAGGGATACCGTGGGGGGGTGAGCTCGCGGCGGCACCGGGCGGATCTGGACATCGACGTCCTGCTGGACGCCGTCGTGTCGGTCGGCCGGGGCCTCGAGCTGGAGACGACGCTGCAGCAGGTGGTGCGGGCGGCGGCCACGGTCGTGGACGCCCGCTACGCGGCACTGGGCGTTCTCGGCGACGACGAGCGCATCACCCGCTTCATCACGGTCGGGATGTCGGCGGCCGAGGTCGAGGCGGTGGGGCCGCGGCCGACCGGGCGCGGGATCCTGGGCGAGGTCATGCGTCACCGGCGTCCGATGCGTCTCCCGGACGTCACCGCGCATCCGAAGGCCGCCGGCTTCCCGGAGCATCATCCCGCCATGCGCAGCTTCCTCGGCATGCCGCTCCAGGTGCACGGGGAGCCGTTCGGCAACCTCTACCTCACCGAGAAGCGCGACGGCGGAGAGTTCACGGAGGACGACCAGCGGCTCCTCGAGGCGTTCGCGTCGGCCGCGAGCGTGGCCGTCGAGAACGCCCGGCTGTACGAGGAGGCGCGGCTGCGCGAACGGTGGTCGCGCGCGGACGACGAGATCGCCCGCCGGTTGCTCGCCGGGGAGGACCCCGACGCGGTGCTCGACCTCGTCACGGCGGGGGCGACCACCGTCGCGGCGGCCGACACCGCGGTGATCGCGGTCCCGTCGGACGACGGCCCGGCCGGTGACGTCCCGACCCTCACCGTCCGGGCGGCGGTCGGGATCCGGGCGGAGGCGCTGCGCGGCAGGTCCCTGCGCACGGCCGGGTCCTTCGTCGCGAAGGCGTATGCCGAGGAGCGGCCCATCGTCACCTCGGACGCTTCGAGGGACGACCGGGCACAGCTCGTGCTGCACCCTGCCGGCACCATCGGCCCGCTCGCGGTGTTCCCGCTCGTCGGGAGGGGGCGCCGCGTGCTCGGCGTCCTGGCCGTCGGACGGGTCGCGGGTGCCGAACGGTTCCGCGACGTCGTGGTCGAGGCGCTCGGCGCGTTCGCGAACCAGGCCGCGGTGGCGCTCGAGTTGGCCGAGCGGCGCGCGGACGCCGCGCGGCTGGCCGTGGTGCGCGACCGGGACCGCATCGCTCGCGACCTGCACGACCTGGCCGTCCAGCGGCTGTACGCGACGGGCCTCTCCCTGCAGGCCGTCGACCGGCGCCTCGCGGACGCCCGGCCCCTCGAACTGGACGCGCGGCAGGAGCTCGGGTCGCGCGTGGGCGAGGCGATCGACCAGATCGACGAGACGATCGACCTGATCCGCACGACCATCCGCGACCTCCGCGACCCGGGGAGCGACGCCCCGAGACGGGTCGCCACCCGTGCGCTGCTGCTCGCCGAGGTGGAGGCGGCCACGCACGCCCTCGGCTTCGCTCCCACGGTCCGGCTCGAGGGGCCGATCGACGCGCAGGTGCCCTCGACGACGACGGCACATCTCGTCGCGGTGCTGCGCGAGACGTTGTCGAACACGGCACGGCACGCGCGGGCCACGCGGGCCCACGTGCGGCTCCGTGTCGCCGACGACCTGCTGCTCACCGTGACGGACGACGGCTCGGGGATCACCCCCGACGCGCCGCGCAGCGGGCTCGCCAACCTCGCACGGCGGGCCACGGAGCTCGGCGGTTCGTTCGAGGTCCGCCCGGGGCCTGCCGGCGGCACCGCCGTGCACTGGCGGGTGCCGCTGCCGACGACGTCCTGACGGTGCCGACCCGTGCCGGCCCTCCCGGTCAGGGCGAGGTCGGCGGATGGTCCACCTCCCCGGGCCGGGCGGCCTGCTCGAGCCGCGCGGCGAGGACGGCGGCCTGCACCCGGCGCTCGAGCCCGAGCTTCGCCAGCAGGCTCGACACGTAGTTCTTCACGGTCTTCTCCGCCAGGAACAGCTCGGCCCCGATCTGGCGGTTCGTCATGCCCTCGCCGACCAGGCCGAGGATGCGGCGCTCCTGGGGCGTGAGGTCGCCCAGCGGGTCGTCGTCCACGCCCTGATGGCGCAGGCGCGCCATCACCCGGCCCGCGGCGCGCGGGTCGAGCATGGACCCGCCCGCCGCCACCGTCCGGATCCCCGACAGCAGATCGCTGCCTCGCACCTGCTTGAGCACGTAGCCCGACGCCCCCGCGAGGATCGCGTCGAACAGCGACTCGTCGTCGTCGAACGACGTGAGCATGAGGACCGCGACGTCCGTGCGCGAGCGCAGCTCGCGGCACACCGTGACGCCGTCGCCGTCGGGCAGGCGCACGTCGAGGACGACGACGTCCGGCCGCACCGCCGGCACCCGCGCGAGAGCCTCGGCCGCCGTGCCCGCCGTGCCGACGACCTCGAGGTCGTCCTCCATCCCGAGCAGGTCGGCGACACCGCGGCGCACCACCTCGTGGTCGTCGACGAGGAACACCCGCACGGGCGCGCCGGTCATGACCTCACGCTAGACCCCCGTGGCCCGTCGCGAGCGGTGGTCAGCCGTCCAGGTCCTGGATGCGCGCGACGCTGGGCTCGCGCTCGGCCTGGAGCCGGGCGGCCACGTCCTCGGCGTCGCGCAGCGCGCGCAGCACGTTGCCGCTGGTGAGCGCGGCCAGGTCGGCGTCCGACCAGCCGCGCTCCGCGAGCCTCGCGAGCAGGTTCGGGTAGCCGGAGACGTCGCGCAGCTCGTCGGCGAAGCCGCCGGCGCCGTCGTAGTCGCCGCCGAGGCCGACGTGCGCCGCGCCCGCGACCTCGCGCACGTGCTCGACGTGCGCGACGACGTCGTCGAGCGTCGTCGGCGGCTTGGGGTGGGTCTCGGCCCAGGCGGTGGAGAACCGGTCGAACTCGGCGTAGTCGTTCGGCGCGACCCCCGCGGCCCGCGCGGCCTCCCCGGCCGCCGACCGCCACTCCCCGACGGCGGGGGTGACGAAGCTCGGCACGAACGTCACCATGCACACGCCGCCGTTGCCGGCGAGGCGGGCGAGGACGTCGTCGGGCACGTTGCGGGGCACGTCGCAGACCGCGCGGGCCGAGCTGTGGGAGAAGATCACCGGAGCCTCGGTGACGTCGAGCGCGGCGCGCATCGTGCCCGCCGAGACGTGCGACAGGTCGACGAGCATGCCGAGGCGGTTCATCTCGCGCACCACCTCGCGCCCGAACGCCGTCAGCCCGCCCTGGTCGAACCGGCCGTCGCCGGGCCGCTCGTCCGTCGCGGACTCCGCCCACGGGTTGTGGTGGTTGTGCGTGAGGGTCATGTACCGCACCCCGACCTCGTACAGCATCCGCAGGGCGCCCATCGACGAGTCGATCGACTGCCCGCCCTCGGCCCCCATGAGCGACGCGATCCTCCCCTCCGCCCAGGCGGCCACGACGTCGTCCGCGGTCAGCGCCAGGCGGAAGTGCTCCGGCCAGCGCGCCACCATGCGGCGGGTGGCGTCCACCTGCTCGAGCGTCGCGGTGACGGCCGCGCTGCCGGGCAGGTTGGACGGCACGTACACCGACCAGAACTGGGCGCCCACTCCCCCGGCGCGCAGCCGCGGCACGTCGGTGTGGGTGCGCCCTTCGGTGCCGGCCGCGACGTCGAGGCGCGACCAGTCGTAGGCGACCTGGTCGCGCGCCTCCCACGGCAGGTCGTTGTGCCCGTCCCAGACGGGGTGGTCGCGCAGGAGGGCTGCGATGCGGTCCGCGTGGTCGGTCGTCATGCCGCGACCCTATCGGCGCGCTCGCGCCGCCCCGTCAGTCGCGGCGGGTGCCGCGCAGCCGGTCGATCTCGCGGCGCTCGCGCTTGGTGGGACGGCCGGCGCCGCGGTCGCGCAGGCCGACGGCGGCCCGCTCCTCGCGGGTGGGCACGGGCGGGCTCTCGTCGCGGTACGCCTTGACCGCCAGCGGCGCGCCCACGCGCTTGGGCAGCAGCTCGAGGACCACGACCTTGCGGTCGCGCAGCGGGTCCCGCCAGGTGATCGTGTCGCCCACCGCGACGGACGTCGCCGGCTTGGCCACGACGTCGTTCACCCGCACCCGTCCCGCGCGCAGCAGGGCGGCCGACGCCGACCGGCTCTTGAAGAGCCGCACCGCCCACAGCCACACGTCCGCTCGCACGTCGTCAGCCTCTCACGCGACGACGGGGGTCGGGCGGACAGCCTGCCCCGTTGCTACGGTCAGCGCATGGCTGACCCCATGGCCGACGTGCGCGTCGAAGAAGACCTGCTCGGACCGAAAGAGGTCCCTGCGCAGGCGTACTACGGGATCCACACCGTCCGGGCGATCGAGAACTTCCCCATCTCCGGGACCACCATCAACGACGTGCCGGAGATGATCCGCGGGATGGTGATGGTGAAGAAGGCGGCGGCGCTCGCGAACCGGGAGCTGCGGTCCATCCAGCGGGACATCGCCGACGCCATCATCGGCGCGTGCGACGAGGTGCTGGTCAAGGGCCGCTGCCTCGACCAGTTCCCCATCGACGTGTTCCAGGGCGGCGCCGGCACCAGCGTCAACATGAACACCAACGAGGTGGTGGCGAACCTCGCGCTGGAGCTGGCGGGCTTCCCCAAGGGGCGCTACGACGTCATCAACCCGAACGACCACGTCAACAAGTCGCAGTCCACCAACGACGCCTACCCCACCGGTTTCCGGCTGGCCGTGCACGCCCTCGTCGACGCGCTGATCGTCTCCGTGCGCCGCCTGTCGCGGTCGCTGGACGAGAAGGCGTCGGAGTTCGCCGACCTGCCGAAGATGGGCCGCACCCAGCTCCAGGACGCCGTGCCCATGAGCCTGGGCCAGGAGTTCGCCGGCTTCTC
This sequence comes from Isoptericola peretonis, assembly GCA_023241745.1. Lineage (GTDB taxonomy): Bacteria > Actinomycetota > Actinomycetes > Actinomycetales > Cellulomonadaceae > Isoptericola > Isoptericola peretonis. The sequence continues at coordinate 373,411 of JALQCY010000005.1, forward strand.
GGTGAACGTCGCGGAGGAGGTCAAGCGCCTGCGGAACGCGGCCGACCTGCTGCTCGAGGTCAACCTCGGCGCGACGGCGATCGGCACCAGCCTCAACACCCCGCCCGGCTACCCCAAGGTGGCGGCGCGACGGCTCGCCGAGGTGAGCGGGCTCGGCACCGTGCCGGCGGAGAACCTCGTGGAGGCCACGTACGACAACGGCGCGTACCTGGCGGTGCACTCCGCGGTGAAGCGGCTCGCGGCCAAGCTGTCGAAGATCTGCAACGACCTGCGCCTGCTGTCCTCCGGGCCTCGTGCGGGGCTGAACGAGATCAACCTGCCCGAGCTGCAGGCCGGCTCGTCGATCATGCCCGCCAAGGTGAACCCCGTGATCCCCGAGGTCGTCAACCAGGTGTGCTTCAAGGTGATGGGCAACGACGTCACCATCACCCACGCCGCCGAGGCGGGGCAGCTCCAGCTGAACGTCATGGAGCCCGTGCTCGCGGAGTCGATGTTCGAGTCGATCCGCCTGCTCACCAACGCGTGCGACGCGCTGCGCACCAAGTGTGTCGTCGGGATCACCGCCAACGCGGAGGTGATGCGGCAGCACGTGCTCGGCTCCATCGGCATCGTCACGTACCTCAACGAGGTGATCGGCCACCACAACGGCGACCTGGTGGGCAAGGAGTCCGCGCGCACCGGCGCCTCGGTACGGGACGTGGTCGTCGCCCGCGGGCTGCTCACCGCGGCGGAGGTGGACGCCATCCTCACCACGGAGAACTTCCTGCACCCGCGCTACAGCGGCCGCTTCTACGCACCCGACGAGCGCGGCATCCCGCCCGTCGGGCAGGAGGGCGAGGCGTCGCACGTCGTGGAGTCGGACAACGCCGGCGGCGCCCCGTCGGACCCCCAGCCCGAACCGGCCACCGAGCCGGAGGCGGGTGAGGCCGCCCGGTGATCGTCGTCCAGTTCGCCGTCGTCCTGGTCTTCGTCTTCATCGGCGCGCGCCTCGGCGGCATCGGGATCGGGCTGGCGGGCGGCGCGGGCGTCATCGTCCTCGGGCTGACCGGCCTGGAGGTCGACCCCGCGACCGGCGTCCCCTGGGACGTGCTGGGCATCATCATGTGCGTCATCGCGGCCATCGCGGCGATGCAGTCCGCGGGCGGGCTGGACTACCTCGTGGCGAAGACGGAGGTGCTGCTGCGCGCCCGCCCGCGCAACATCACCTTCCTCGCCCCGCTGGTCACCTACTTCATGACCGTGTTCGCCGGCACCGGGCAGGTGGCGTTCTCCACCCTGCCGGTGATCGCGGAGGTGGCGAAGGAGTCGAACGTGCGGCCGTCGCGGCCGCTGTCCATCGCGGTGGTCGCGTCGCAGATGGCGATCGCCGCCTCGCCCATCTCCGCCGCCGTGGTCGCGATGGCCGCCGTGGTGGAGCCGCTCGGCGTCGACTACCTGACCATGCTCACCGTGGCCGGTGTCTCGACCCTGGTCGGCTGCCTGCTCGGCGCCGTGGTCGCGTCCCGGCAGGGCGTGGAGCTGCAGGACGACCCGGTCTACCAGGAGCGCCTCGCGAAGGGGCTGGTCAAGCGCCGCGAGCGCACCGAGTTCGTCGCGAAGCCCCGGGCGCTGCTGTCGCTGATCATCTTCGCGGTGGCGCTGCTCGTCGTCGTGCTCTACTCCACCGCCGTGTCCGACTCGGTGGGGCTCATCGAGGACCCGACCATCACCCGCAGCGGCGCGATCATGACGTTCATGCTGCTGGCGGGGCTGCTCATCGCGGTCTTCTGCAGGATCGACGTGAGCACCGTGATCACGCAGCAGACGTTCCGCAGCGGCATGAGCGCCGCCGTCTGCATCATCGGGGTCGCCTGGCTGGGCAACACGTTCGTGCAGGGCCACACCGACACCATCGAGGAGCTGGGCGGCGACATCATCCAGCGCTACCCGTGGATGCTCGCCGTCGTGCTGCTGCTCGCCTCGGCGCTGCTGTACTCGCAGGCGGCGACGACGATCGCCCTGATGCCCGTCGCCGCCGGCATGGGCGTGTCCGCGACGACGCTGGTCGCGTCGTTCCCCGCCGTGACCGGCCTGTTCCTGCTGCCCACCTACACGACCGTCGTCGCCGCCATCGAGCTCGACGACACCGGCACCACCCGCATCGGGAAGTACCTGTTCAACCACTCGTTCATGGTGCCGGGCCTGGTGGCCGTGGCGTCCGCCGTCGCGATCGGCTTCGGCCTGGCGCCCCTGCTGATCTGAGCGGGTGGCGGCGGCGACGGTCAGACGTCCAGCCACGGCGCGGCGGCGTACTCCTCGTCCGTCACGTGCTCCAGCCAGGTGGTCGTGGCCGCCGGGTCGTCGGCGTTCTCCAGCATCGCCAGGTGCTCCATGAAGTCGTCCGGCGAGGCGCCGTGCCAGTGCTCCTCCCCCGGCGGGCAGTACACGGTCTCGCCCGGCCGCGCCTCGACGACGACGCCGTCGCGCGTGCCGACCAGCGCGACGCCGGACACCACGTGCAGCGTCTGGCCGCGGGCGTGCGAGTGCCACGCCGTGCGCGCCGCGGGCGCGAACCGCACGAGCGCCACGACCATCCGCTGGCCGGGATCCTGCGGGGTGGCGATCGGGTCGAGCCACACGTCCCCCCGGAACTGCTCCGGCGGGTTCTTGGTGGTCGCGGGGCGGGGGAGCTTCTTCATCGGTCGGTGGCTCCTTCTCGGGTCGGGTCGTTTTCGGCAGGCGCCAGCAGGGTGGTCGCCGCCCACGACGCGAGCAGCTTCAGCCCGTCGTCGGACGGCGAGCCGGGCACCGCGGTGTACACGTTCATCTGCAGGCCGGGGTCGGCGGGCAGCTCGAAGGCCTCGTAGTCGAGCTCGAGCAACCCGACGCCCGGGTGGTGGAAGACCTTGGTGCCGGAGCGGTGGAAGCGCACGTCGTGCGAGGCCCACAGCCGCCGGAAGTCCTCGCTGCGCGTGGACAGCTCGCCCACCAGGGCGGTGAGCTTCTTGTCGTAGGGGTTCTTTCCGGCTTCCGCCCGCAGGATCGCGACGGCGTCGTGCGCGATACGCTCGGCGCGGTCGCCCCAGAACCTCCGCGCTGCGTCCGGGTCGAGGAAGTGGAAGCGCGCGCTGTTGACGGGCTGGTTCGCGATCCGCTCCGGGGAGTCGTACAGCGGCGCGTAGAGCGCGCGCCCCAGGACGTTCGCGCCCAGGACGTCGAGGCGCCCGTTGCGCACGAACGCGGGCACGCCCTCCATCGCGTCCAGGATGCGCTGCACCGCCGGCCGCAGCGTGGGCGCCGGGGCGCGGCGGGCGCGCGACCGGGCCGCGCCGGACGCGTTGGCCGCCCGGGCGAGGTCGAACAGGTGCGCTCGCTCGGCGTCGTCGAGCTGCAGCGCCTCCGCGAGCGCCTCGAGCACCTCCTCCGACACGCCGCCGAGGTTCCCTCGCTCGAGCCTCGTGTAGTAGTCGACGCTCACGCCCGCGAGCATCGCCACCTCCTCGCGACGCAGCCCCGGCACGCGCCGGTTGCCGCCGTAGGCGGGCAGGCCGGCCTTGTCCGGGGTGATCCGCGCCCGGCGGGTGGCCAGGAACTCGCGCGTCTCGGCTTTCAGGTCCATGCCCTCGACGGTACGTCGGGGCACGGCGGCGTGGGAGGTACTGCCGTTACCCGGGCCGACCGGGACTCCCACGCCCGCGGGCCGGGCCGTCTGATGGACGTCATGACCAGCGCACCCCCCGCACCCCCCGAGGTCTCGACCGCGACGTCCACCGTGGCACCTGCCGCGTCGTCCGCGACCCGTCGCGGCAGCACCGCGATCCTGGCGATCATCCTCGTCGGGTACTTCATGGTGATCCTCGACAACTCGATCGTGATCACCGGGCTGCCGCACATCCAGGACGAGCTCGGCATGTCCGCCACGGCCCTGGCCTGGGTGCAGGACGCCTACCTGCTGACGTTCGGCGGCCTGCTCCTGCTCGGCGCACGCGCGGGCGACATCCTCGGGCGGCGGCGCATGTTCGTCGTGGGCCTCGCGCTCTTCACGCTGGCGTCCGTGGCGGTGGGCCTCGCTCCCACCGGCGGCTGGCTGGTCGCGGCCCGCGCGGTCCAGGGCGTGGGGGCCGCGGTGCTCGCGCCGTCGACCCTCGCGCTCCTCACCGCGAGCTTCCCCGAGGGCCCCGAACGCACCCGCGCCACGGCGGCCTACGGCGCGGTGGCGGGGATCGGCGCGAGCGTCGGGCTCGTCGTCGGCGGCCTGCTCGCCGACCTCGTCTCCTGGCGCGCGGGCTTCCTCGTGAACCTGCCGATCGGCATCGTCATGCTGGTCACCGGGATGCGGGTGCTGCCGGAGACGCCGCGCACTCCCGGTCGGTTCGACGTCGCGGGCGCGCTGCTCGCGACCTTCGGCCCGACGGCGCTCGTCTACGGCTTCGTCCGCGCAGGAGACGCCGGGTGGGCCGACGCCGCCACGATCGCCGCGCTCGCGCTCGGCGTCATCCTGCTGGTCGCCCTCGTCGCCGTCGAGCGCCTGGCCGCGCATCCCGTGATGCTGCTGGGCCTGTTCGCCGACCGGGAGCGCGTGGGCGCCTACGTGGCCCGGCTCCTGTTCATCGGCGCCATGATGGGCTTCTTCCTGTTCACCAGCCAGTACCTGCAGGACGAGCGCGGCTACTCCGCGCTGGCCGCTGGGCTCGCGTTCTTCCCGATGACGGCGGTCAACTTCGCGGTCGCGCTCGCCGTCCCGCGGCTGCAGCGGAGGGTCAGCGGGGCGGTGCTGCTCGTCGCGGGCATGGTGCTCGCCGTGGCGGGCATGGCCTGGCTGGGGACGATCGACCCCGGCACGTCGTACGCGGTCGGGGTCGCGCTGCCGATGACGCTGATCGGCGCGGGGCAGGGACTGGCGTTCGGGCCGCTGACGGCGTCCGGCATCGCCGGCGTCGGCACGTCGCAGGCCGGCGCCGCGTCGGGCGTCGTGAACTCCGTGCACCAGCTCGGCGGCGCGCTCGGCATGAGCCTCGTGCTCGCCCTCACCAGCACCTATGCGACGGCGATGGTGGCCGGTGCCGTCCTGCTGCTCGGTGCACTCGTCGCCGCCGTCCTTCTGGTGCGCCCTCGGCGCGCGGCGCGCTCCGATGACGACGACGATCGCGAGGACGGGGGGCTTCACGAGCGGGGTACCAACAGGACCTCCCCCGCTCCACGGACCGTGCCTACCGTGGAACGCATGACGACGAACCAGGTACCCACCCTCACCCTGAACCACGGCGTCGAGATGCCCGCCGTCGGCTACGGCGTCTTCCAGACCCCGCCCGACCAGACCGTCGAGGCGACCGCCGAGGCGCTGCGCGTCGGCTACCGGCACATCGACACCGCCGCCGCGTACGGCAACGAGCGCGAGGTCGGCGAGGCCATCCGCCGCTCCGGTGTCGACCGCTCCGACGTCTTCCTCGAGACCAAGGTCTGGATCAGCGACTACGGCTACGACGCCACCCTGCACGCGTTCGACAAGTCCGCCGGCAAGCTCGGCGTCGACACCATCGACCTGCTGATCCTGCACCAGGCGCTGCCCTCCCGCTTCGACCTCACCATCGACGCCTACAAGGCCCTCGAGACCCTCCTCGCCGACGGGAAGGTCCGCGCGATCGGCGTCAGCAACTTCATGCCCGACCACCTCGACCGGCTCCTGGCGAAGACGTCCGTGGTGCCCGCCGTCAACCAGGTCGAAGTGCACCCCTACTTCCGCCAGCCCGACGTCCTGGCCGCGAACGCGAAGCACGGCATCCGCACCCAGGCCTGGTCCCCCATCGGCGGCATCACGTTCTACCGCGACGGCGAGCACACCAGCACCCTGCAGGACCCCACGATCCTCGGGATCGGCGAGGCCCACGGCAAGAGCGCCGCCCAGGTCATGCTGCGCTGGCACCTGCAGCAGGGCCGCTCCGCAATCCCCAAGTCCGTCACCCCCCACCGCATCGCGGAAAACTTCGCCGTCCTCGACTTCGAGCTCACCGCCGACGAGCTCGCCGCCATCGACGCCCTCGACACCGGCCTGCGCGGCGGCCCCGAGCCCGACGCCGTCACCCTCGAGACCTTCGGCCGCGACATCCCGGAGGCCTGAGCGATGCCCCTCGCCGCCACCGCCCTGGCCGCCACCGATCCCGAGCTGGTCGCCGTGGTCGACCGGTTCGCCGAGGACGTGCAGCGGGACGCGCCGCTCGACCCCCGCGTCCGCGCGCTGCTCCGCCTCGCGGGGCTCGTCGCCACCGGCGGCACGGCCGCCTACCGGGTCGAGCTCGAGGAGGCTCTGGCCGCGGGGGTCACGCCCGTGGAGCTGAAGGAGCTGCTGTACCAGGCCGTGCCGTACGTCGGGCTGGGGCGCGCGGTCGACACGCTCGTCGTCGCGAACGAGCTGCTCGCCGACCGCGACGTCGAGCTGCCCCTTCCCGGACAGTCCACGGTGACCCGCGGAACGCGGGCAGGCGACGGCCTGGCCATGCAGAAGCGCATCGTCGGCGGCGACGTCGTCGACGCGATGTACGCGGGTGCCCCGACCGACGAGCAGCACGTGCAGCGCTATCTCTCGGCGCACTGCTTCGGCGACCACTACACCCGCGGCGGCCTGGACGTGCCCACCCGCGAGCTGGTCACCCTGGTGCTGCTCGTCGCGCTCGGCGGCGCCGACCCGCAGGTGGCCGGCCACGTGCGGGCGAACCTCAACGTGGGCAACGACCGCGCGACGCTGGTCGCGGTGCTCACCCAGCTGCTGCCCGTCGTCGGGTACCCGCGCACGCTCAACGCGCTGCGCGCCCTCGACGACGTCACACCGCTCACCCCGGAGCCCACCGCCGGGCCCGACGCCGAGGAGGAGTCATGACCGACTGGAACCCCGCCGACCTGGCCGCGATCGACGGCGACGGCGAGCTGCGGGTCGCCGCCCACCGCACCGACGGCACGCTGCGGACGCCACGGATCGTGTGGCACGTCGTCGTCGACGGTGCGCTCTACCTGCGCTCCGTCCGGGGCACCGACGGCGCCTGGTACCGCGGCGTGCAGCGCACCGGCACCGGCGAGATCGACGCGGGCGGCGTGCGCGCCGAGGTGACCTTCACCCGCGACGATGGCCACGACGACGCGATCGACCGGGCCTACCACGCGAAGTACGGGAGCGGCGAGGCCGTACGACGGATCACGAGCCCCGCCGCGACGTCGACCACCCTGCGCGTCGAGCCGCGCTGACACCCCACCCGGAGGACACGATGCACACCCGCACCCTCGGACAAGGGCTCGAGGTCTCGGCCGTCGGCCTCGGCGCCATGGGAATGTCCCAGTCCTACGGACCGAACCCCGGCAGCCGCGACGACATGATCGCCGTCCTGCGCGGCGCCGTCGAGCGCGGCGTCACCTTCGTCGACACGGCCGAGGTCTACGGCCCGTACGTCAACGAGGAGCTCGTGGGCGAGGCCGTCGAGCCCGTCCGCGACCAGGTGGTGATCGCCACCAAGTTCGGGTTCGACATCGCCGGCGGGCAGGGCGGGCTGGACAGCCGCCCGGAGCAGATCCGCCGCGTCGCCGACGCGTCGCTGCGGCGGCTGCGGACCGACCGGATCGACCTGTTCTACCAGCACCGCGTGGACCCCGACGTGCCGATCGAGGACGTCGCCGGCACGGTCGGCGAGCTGGTCGCGGAGGGCAAGGTGCGCCACCTGGGTCTCTCTGAGCCGTCCGCGGCCACGATCCGGCGCGCGCACACGGTGCACCCCGTGACAGCGGTGCAGAGCGAGTACTCGTTGTGGACGCGCGACCCCGAGGCCGAGGTGCTGCCCGCCCTCGCCGAGCTCGGCATCGGCTTCGTGCCGTTCAGCCCGCTCGGGAAGGGGTTCCTCACCGGCACGGTCGACCCCGGCACGTCCTTCTCCGCCGGGGACGTCCGCACCACGATCCCCCGCTTCACCCCGGAGAACAGAGCCGCGAACCAGGTGCTCGTCGACCACGTGCGCGCGCTCGCCGACGCGAAGGGCGCCACCGCCGGCCAGGTCGCGCTGGCGTGGCTGCTCGCCCAGCAGCCGTGGATCGTGCCCATCCCCGGCACCCGCAGGATCGAGCGGGTCGAGGAGAACGCCGCGGCGACCGCCGTCGCCCTGTCCGCCGACGAGCGCGCCGACCTCGACGCCCTCGCGACCCGGGTCGGCGTGCGCGGCAACCGCTACGGCGACCAGCACCTGCGGCTCGTCGGACGCTGACCGTGCCGCCCGGCTCCGCGGCGGGGCCGGGCAGCGGGCGTCAGGACCGGTCCGCCCGGACCATCCCGAGGCTCTGCGGCGCCGACTCGACGAACCCGAGCCTGCGGTACAGCGGACGGCCCGGCGCATCCGCCATGAGGGTGACGTACGGGTTCGCGGGCGCGCGCTCGTCGATCTGGGCGAGCAGCCACTCGAGCACCCGGCGGCCCAGCCCTTGTCGCTGATGGCCGGGGAGAGTCGCCATGTCGGCGAGGTGGAAGTACCAGCCCCCGTCGCCCAGCACCCGCCCCATCGCGACCGACTCGCCGGACGGCCGGTGGCGCACGTGGGCGAACGCCCAGCTGTTCGCCACGGCGTACCCCGCCTGCTCCCGCGTCTTCGGGCTGAGGCCCGAGTCGCGGCGCAGACGCACGTACGCGTCGACGTCCGGTGCGGTGGGGACGAGCTCGTACGGGTCGGCCAGGTCGGTCATGCCGCCGACCCTAGGGTGCCCGGGCGACAGGCGCCGCCCCTCAGACGCGCTCGGCGACCTTTGCCTCCGCCCGCTGCGCCGGACGGGCCGCGGGAGCCAGGAACGCGGCCGCGGCGACGAGGACGAGCACCACGACCAGGGCGGGGCGCAGCCCGTAGTGCTCACCCAGGAAGCCGAGCACCGGCGGGCCCACGAGGAACGCGACGTAGCCGAGGGTGGCGGCGAGGGACACGCGGGCGGCGGGGTTCTCCCCGGAGTCCCCGGCGGCCGAGATCGCGACGGGGAACCCGAGCGAGGCGCCCAGGCCCCACAGGACGGCCGCGGCGGCGGCCACCCACGGCTGGTCGACGAAGATGACGATCGCCAGCCCGGCCGCGCCCACCAGCGAGCTCGCGCACAGCACCGCCGCTCGGCCGTACCGGTCCACGAACCGCCCGCCCACGAACCGGCCCGCCGTCATCGCCGCGGCGAACACGGCGTAGACGGCGGAGCCGAGCGCCGGGTCGAAGCCGTGCCCGTCCACCATGACGAGCGGCAGCCAGTCGTTGGCCGTGCCCTCGGCGAGCGCGAGCGCCAGGATGATGCCGCCGATGAGCAGCAGACGGGCGTCCTTCCAGACCGCGGGGGCCCGGACGGCGCCGTCCGGCCCGGGTCCCGCCTTGCCGGCGGTCGCCCGCCGGCCGACGCCCGAGGGAACGGACCGGATCGCCACCGCGAGCGCCGCGAGCATCAGCGCGGCGACGATCAGCAGGTGCGCGACGACGGGGAACGCGACCGCCGTGAGCACCATCCCCGCGACGGCGCCCACCACGGTGCCCAGGCTGAAGAACCCGTGCATGGCCGGCATCGCCGACCGGCCGAGCAGCTGCTCCACCTCGGCGCCCTCGATGTTCAGGGCGATCTCGCCGCCGCCCATCCCGAAGCCCACGAGACCGAGGCCGAGGGCGACGACCACGCCCGAGCCGAGCCCCGCCCCGAGCCCGACGACGGCGACGCCGACCGCCATCGCGACGGCCCCCACGGCCATGACCGGCCGCGTGCCCCAGCGCGACACGAACGGCCCGGACACGACGATGCCGATCATCGACCCGACGGAGAGCCCGAAGAGGATGAGCCCCATCTGCCCGGTCGACGCGCCGACGAGGTCGCGCACGTCCGGGGTGCGCGTGACCCAGGAGGAGATGGCGATGCCGTTCAGGAAGAACAGCGCGAACAGGGCGTTGCGGCGCGCGCGAAGGCTGGCGGTCACGAGGGGGAGGGCTCCTGCCGAGACGGTGGGACCACGAGCCTAGGCGGTCGGCGGCTCGTCGTTGACCGCGGCGAGCATCACGCGGGCGACCCGCACGACGTCGACCGCCGCGACCGCGATGCCGTCGGGCACGTCCCGCACGGACGGGTCGACCCAGACGCCGGTGGCGCGGCGCCAGGGCAGCAGCTCGAGCGTCACGCCGTCGCGGACGACGTCGTCGCGCCACGGGGTGAGGTCGACGTCCCAGTCGCGGCCGTGCCAAAAGTGGTCGCTCACGACCTCCGCGCGCCCGTCGTGGTGCACGAGCGCGCGGCCGACGTCGCCGGTCCACGCGATGCGCAGCAGGGCACGGTCGACGCCGTCCAGCGCCTCGGCGGGCACGTCGAGGTGCACGCGGGCGGCCCCCGAGAAATCGGTCGGCGCGCTGAGGCGGCCCATCGGGCCGCCCTTGGTCGACACCGGCGGGGCCGGGGCCGTCGGGTGCAGGTCCGCCGCGACCCGGCGGTGACCGGCGCCCGGGACCGACACCGTCCACGTGGACCAGAGCGGGCCCTCCCCCTGGGCGGTGACGACGGCGGTCCACTCGGTCGACGCCGTCAGGGACGGGGGCGCGGGCAGCAGGGACACCGTCGTCGCCGGGGCGCCGGTGTGCACGACGAGCGCTCCGTCGAGCGAATAGACCGGCGCGTCGGACAGCACCAGCCGGTCGCGGCCGAAGACGTCGAGCCGGTAGAGCCGGTTCGCCGTCGCGTCGTCGAGCACGAGGACGTCGACGCCGGGCAGGCCCACCACCGTGCCGGGGCCGGGCGGCACGATCAGGTCGAGCACCGTCGTGCCGTTCTCGCGCCGGGCGGTGACCGGGCCCGCCGCGGCGACGTCGCCGTCGAGCACCAGCTCGACCGGGACGCCGTCGGTCGCGACCAGCACGACGACCTCGCGCGCCCCGTCGGTACCGTCGGCGGCGATCCGCGTGAGGACCTGCGCCGTCGCGCTGCGCAGCACCAGCCCGTCGGCGAGGGGGTACCGCACCGGCCACGCGACCGAGACGCCGGCGGGCAGGTCCACCGGCCGCGACGGCACGGTCACGGTCGCGTCGTCGAGCGCGACGGCGAGCTGCACCCCCGGCTGCGGAGGCAGCGGGCGGCGGGCGGGCTGGTAGGTGGTGAGGAAGACGTACCCGCGACCCCCGTCGGAGCGCACCGACCAGCGCAGCGCGCCCTGGTCGTTCATGTCGTCCGCGTCCTCGCTGCCGCCGCCCACCGTCGTCGTCATGGCCGCCAGCGCCGCGCCGTCGTGCTGGAGCCACAGGTGCTGGCGCCGCAGCAGGTGGTGGTGGAGCCGCACCTGCCCGTGCTCGCCGACCGGCGCCCCGAAGTCGTACGTGCGCGTGGGCACGTCGTTCGGGTACCCCGTCGCGTGCGACTCCTGCTCCGTGCCGTGCGGCCCCACGCGCTGGGTGCCGCCCGCGTACATGTAGTACCCCTGCCACACCGAGCCGCTGCCGATCTTCGCCAGCGCCAGCGCCGCCACGTCCTGCGGCGTCACCGACGGGCGCCGGTGGTAGGCGACGTGCATCCCGCCGCCCAGCTCGCACGTCGCGTACGGCACGTCGTCGTCCTTCGGCGCGGCGCCCGCGCCGTCGCCGTCTCCGGAGCCCTCGAGCGTGATCCCGTCGAGCGCCTCGCGCAGGTCCGCGCCCACCGACAGGTCGTCGCGCACGGTGCTGTAGCGGAAGTGCACGGGCGAGAACGCCGGCCACTCCGTGTCGGTGTCTTCCCAGAACCCGTCCGCGTACGCGCTGTACACCGGCAGCAGGGTGGGCGGCACCTGCGCCCCGCCCCAGCCCGTGGCGGTCCAGACCGGCACCCGCAGCCCCGCCTGCTCGGCGATGGTCCGCAGCGTCGCCAGGTGCTCGGGCTGGTCGTACAGCTCGTTGTCCAGCTGGGCCCCGACCACCGGGCCGCCGTCGGCGTGCGTCAGCCCGTCGAGCTGCGCGATCGTCTGGGCGTAGAACGCCCGCACGAGGTCCAGGTAGGCCGGGTCGTTCGTCCGGACGGCCAGGTCGCGCGCGACGAGCCAGTCCGGGAACCCGCCGTGCCGCGCCTCGCCGTGCGCCCACGGCCCCAACCGCACCACCACGTCCAGCCCGTGCCGCCCGGCCAGCTCGACGAACGCCCGCAGGTCCAGGTCCCCGCCCCAGCGGAAGTCCCCGGGCCCGGGCTCGTGCGCCTGCCAGAACACGTACGTCGCCACCGAGTCCAGCCCGCCCGCCCTCGCGTGCCCCAGCACCTCCGACCACCGCTCGCGCGGGATGCGGGCGTAGTGCACCTCGCCGGTCACGGGGAACCACGGTCGCCCGTCGCGCTCCAGGTACCTGCGGGTCACCCGGACCTCCCGGGTGGGGGCGTCGGCGTGCATGGGGTCCTCTCGTCGGTGGCGGGGCGATGCCCGCACGAACCTAGGCCCTCGAGAGCAGGAACAGCCGCACCACCCGTCCCGAGTCGCGCTCGTAGGCGCGGTACCCGGGCCACTGCGCCTCGATGCGCGCCCACAGCGCGTCCCGCTCGGCGTCGCCGGTGACGAGCGTGGCGTGCACCGGGTGGCGACGGCCGCGGACGCTGACCGCCGCGTCGGGGTGCGCGAGCAGGTTGTACGTCCACGCGGGGTGCCGGCCGCGCGCGAACGACGTGCCCGCCACGACCAGCCGCACGGTGCCGTCCGGGGCCACGACGGGCGTGTACATGAGGTACGTGTCGCGCGGCTCTCCCGAGCGCGCGCCGGTCGTGTGCAGCACGAGCGACGGCACCAGCACGGCGCTGAGCTGGAAGCGGCCGCGGGTGAGCCGCGCGAGCACCCGTTCCACCGGCGGCAGCACGACGGGCGCGACCGCGCGGAACGCGCGCGTGCGCGTCACGGGGGCGACGACGGACCGGACCACGTGCAGCGCGCTGGTCATGCCTCATTCTGGGGTGGTGACGTCGCGGAGCCGGTCGGAACGCGCCCTGCGGGCGGTCTGGCTGCTGTGGGCGGCCGGGTTCCTCGTCGGCACCACCACCCACGTGGTCGACCTCGTGCTGGCCGGGCCGGACGTCTATGTCGGGTTCCCCGCCGGCGTGCGCGCCTTCTGGGTGGCTCTGACGGTCATCGACCCGCTGGTCGTGACGCTGCTCCTGCTGCGGAGGCGGGCCGGGGTCGTCCTCGGCGTCGTGGTGATGGTCGCCGACGTCGCGGTGAACGGGAGCGTGCTCGCGGCCACGGGCACGGGGCTGGCCGGACTGGTGCCGCAGACGTTGTTCGGGGTGTTCGTCGTGCTCACCGCGCGCCCGCTCGCCGCGTGGTTCCGGGCACCGCTCACGTCCGGCCGGCGCCCACCCCGCGGAGGAACACGCTCGTGACGAGCGCGCTGGCGCCCTCGGCGCCGAGCCGCCCGTCCACGACGAGGCGGATCACTCTCTCGTAGAGGCCGGTCAGCACCTCGACGTGCAGCTCGAGCGGCACGTCCTCGCGCAGCTCGCCCGAGTCGATGCCCCGCTGCAGCAGCTCGCGCACGGGCGCCAGCACCCGCCGCTCGAGCTCCGCCGGCTTGTCGAGGTACTTCTCCCGCATGTGGGCCAGCGCCGCGTACCGGGTGGCGGAGCGGAAGAACGCCCGGCTCAGGCGGGCGACCCCCTCGAGGACGTCGACCGAGTCGAGCTCCGCCGCCGCGATGTTGTCCGTGAGGTCGGCGAGGGCCGCACTCGTGAGGCCGACGAGCAGCGCCTCGCGGTTGGGGAAGTAGCGGTACAGCGTGGCGCGCCCGATGCCGGCCGCCGCGGCGACGTCGGCCATGCTCGCCGACTCGCCCCGCTCGGCGATGACTCGCGCGGCGGCGTCCACGATCTCCCGCCTGACTCCCGCGGAGACCGCCCCTTCCTCTCGCTCCTGCGCACCCATGTGAGAAGCATAGTTGCCAGTTCCATACAGCTGTGCTCTGATATGAGACATCAGTGTCTCATCAGGACGGAGCCCATCATGACCAGCACCACCCGGCTGCGCCGCCTCGGGCGCACCGACATCGAGATCTCGCCCATCGGCCTCGGCTGCATGCAGATGGGCGGCCGAGGCATGATCGAGCGCGTCTTCCCCGTGATGCCGCAGGAGACGGCGACCGCTGTCGTGCGCGCGGCGCTCGACGGCGGGATCACCTGGCTCGACACGGCCGAGATGTACGGCAGGGGCCAGTCGGAACGAACGCTGAGCACGGCGCTCCGCGACCTCGGCGTGCCGCCCGGGGCGGTCCGCGTCGCCACCAAGTGGTCGCCGCTGGGACGGACCGCCGGGAGCATCGGGCGCACCTTCGGCGACCGGGTGGCGGCGCTGCAGGGGTACCCGGTCGACCTGCACCAGATCCACATGCCGTACGCGCTGTCCTCGCTGGACGCGCAGGTCGACGCGATGGCAGACCTCGCCGACGCGGGCCTCGTCGGCAGCATCGGCGTGAGCAACTTCGGCGCCGCCCGGCTGGAGCGAGCTGCCCTGCGCCTCGCCGCCCGGGGCCACACCCTGGCCAGCAACCAGGTCCAGATCAACCTGCTGCACCGGGACGTCGAGACCAACGGTGTGCTGCGGGTGGCCCAGGAGCACGGCATCACGTTGATCGGCTACTCGCCGCTGCGCCAGGGGCTGCTCACCGGGCGCTTCCACGAGGACCCGGCCGTCTTCGCCGCGCTCCCGCCCCTGCGCCGCCTCGTGATCGGCGGACGGCGGACGCTCGAACGCACCGCGCCGCTGGTCCGCGAGCTCACGGCGATCGCTGCCGCGCACGGCGTCACGCCCGCGGCCGTCGCCCTCGCGTGGGTGATCACCCACTACGGGGAGACGGTGGTCTGCATCCCAGGCGCCTCCGGCCCCAGGCAGGCGGCGGCAAACGCCGAGGTCATGGCCCTGAGGCTCACCGCGGGCGAGGTCGCCGCGCTCGACGAACGGAGCCGGGCCTGAGGAACACCCCGGGCCCGGCTCCGCGGGCTCGTCACGCGACGGCGATCACGCGACGGTGGACGCCACCAGCCGCGGGTCGGCGACGGTCACGGCGTACGTGTCGCCCGTGACGACGAGCGTCGCGTGCGGCGTCGACGTGCCCGGCAGCTCCCGCTTCTCGGAGCGGCGGGCGCTGGTGATGGCGCCTCCGGTGGTGTGCTGCACGTCCTCGGCGTCGACCTCCGGGGTCGCGGCGACGTGCGACGCCACCCAGACCTCCACGTCGCCGGGCTCGACGACGCGCGCCAGGCGCCGGTCGGCGAACGCGAGCCGCGTGGTCGGGACGGAGAACGTCACGACGGCGGACTCCCCCGGCTCGAGCGTCACCCGCCGGTAGGCGAGCAGCTGTGCCACCGGCCGGGTGACGGAGCCGACGACGTCGCGCCCGTAGAGCTGCACGACGTCCGACCCGGCGACCGTCCCGGTGTTGGTCACCCGCACGGCCGCGACGAACGTCCCGCCGGCCCGGACCTCGGCGTCGACCGTCAGGTCGGTGTACGCGAACGACGTGTACGACAGGCCGAATCCGAACGGCCGCAGCGGCGTCGAGTCCGTCGACGTGACGTCGGAGGGCCCGCCCAGCACGGGGTGCAGGTAGGAGTACGGCTGCGCCCCCGCGGACCGCGGCAGCGACACGGGCAGGCGCCCGGACGGGTTCACCGCGCCGGCGACCGCCGCGGCGACGGCGGTGCCGCCCTCCTCGCCGGGGAAGAACGCCTGCAGGACCGCGCCGGGGCGCCGGTCCCCGGAGTCCCCGGCCACGTCGAGGGCCCAGTCGATCGCGTACGGGCGCCCGCTGAGCACCACCATGACGACAGGGGTGCCGGTGGCCAGCACGGCCTCGACGAGCCCGCGCTGCACGCCGGGCAGCTCGAGCGACTCCGCGTCGTTGCCCTCGCCCACCGTGCCGCGGCCGAACAGGCCCGCATGGTCGCCCACCACGACGACGGCCACGTCGGCGGAGGCCGCCGCGGCGACCGCCTCCGCGAACCCGGAGGTGTCCTCGCCCTCCACGTCGCAGCCGGCGGCGTGCACCAGCTCGGGCTGCGGCAGGCCGGCGGTGCGGAACGCGCCACCGAGCGACTCGAAGACGGTGGGGATGTGGAAGCCCTTGGGCACCTCGGGGTGGTGCGCCAGCACGTGGTTCGCGAACGAGTAGCAGCCCATGAGCGCGTCGCTCCGGTGGGCGTTCGGCCCGACCACGGCGACCCGCGTCGGGGCGGCGCTCCACCGGCTCAGGGGCAGCAGCTCGTCGTTGGACAGCAGCACCAGCGACTCCTCGGCGAGGCGTCGTGCGACGTCCCGGTGCGCGGGCGAGTCCAGGTCGACGCGCTCGGGCGGCTCGCCGACGAAGGCGTCGTCGTCGAGCAGACCGAGCTCCTCCTTCTGCGCGAGCGCGCGCAGGACGGCGCGGTCCACGTACCACTCGTCCACCCGGCCGTCGCGGACCAGGGCGGCCAGCGGCTCGAGGTAGGCGTCGCCGGACGGCAGCTCGACGTCCAGCCCGGCCTCGAGCGCCTGCGCCGCGGCCTCGCCGCGGTCGGCGGCCACCCGGTGCATCACCTCGAGGAACGCGACGCCGAAGTAGTCCGCCACGACGGTGCCGTCGAAGCCCCACCGCTCGCGCAGGATGCCGGTGAGGTACTCCTCGCTGGCGTGCATGGGCTCGCCGTCCACGTCCACGTAGGTGGCCATGACCGACCGCACGCCGCCGTCCAGCACCGCCATCTCGAACGGCGGGAGGAAGACGTCCGCCATCTCGCGCGGCCCGGCCGACACCGGGGCGTGGTTGCGCCCCGCGTGCGAGGCCGAGTACCCGGCGAAGTGCTTGAGGGTCGCGTGCACCCCGGCGCCCTGCAGGCCCTGCACGTAGGCGGTGCCGACCGTGCCGACGAGGTACGGGTCCTCGCCGATGCACTCGTCGACGCGGCCCCAGCGCGGGTCGCGCACGACGTCCAGCACGGGCGCGAGGCCCTGGTGGATGCCCAGCTCGCGCATGGACTCCCCGATCACGCGGCCCATCTCGGCCACGAGGTCGGGGTCGAACGACGCGCCCCAGGCGAGCGGCGTCGGGAACGTCGCCGCCTTCCACGCCGACAGGCCGGTCAGGCACTCCTCGTGCACGAGGGCGGGGATGCCCAGGCGCGTCTCGGCCTTGAGGCGGCGCTGCTCGCCCCACAGCCAGGCGGCCCGCTCCGCGGGCTCCACCGGCCGGGTGCCGTACACGCGCGTGTAGTGGCCGATGCCGTGGCGCGTGACCTCCTCGAGCCGGCCGCCTCCGCCGGCCGCCATCTCGCCCTGCATCGGCGCGACGACGTCGCCGCCCTGGTCGAGCCAGAAGCCGACCAGCTGGGCCAGCTTCTCGTCGAGCGTCATCTGCGCGTGCAGCGCGGCGACGCGCTCGGACACCACCGGCAGGGCCCGGGTCCTGGGGGTCTCGGGCGAGGCGGCGGGTGCCACGGGGGCGTGGGTCACGGAATCTCCTTCGGTCATCCCTTCACGGCTCCCTGCAGGCCGTTCACGATGCGCTTCTGCATCGCGAGGAAGAACACCAGCGCAGGGATCATCGCCAGCGTCGTGAACGCGAACACGCCCGCGGTGTCGGCCGAGTGCTCCGAGGAGAAGTCGGCGACGCCCAGCGGCAGCGTCCGCATGTCGCCCTGCAGCAGCAGCAGCGGCAGGAGGTAGGCGTTCCAGGAGCCGACGAACGCCAGCACGCCGACCGTCACCATCCCGGGCCCGGACAGGGGCAGCAGGATCCGCCAGAAGAACCCGATCCGGCTGGCGCCGTCGAGCTGTGCCGCCTCCTCGAGCTCGGTGGGCAGCGCCTGGAGGAACGGCCGCAGGATCACCACGGTCATCGGCAGCGCGAAGGCCGCCTGCGGCAGCGCGACGCCCCACCAGGTGTTGCCCATCTGGTAGTTCTGCGTGATGAGGATGAACAGCGGGATGATCGCCACCGTCGCGGGGAACAGCAGGCCGATCACGAACACCATGAACAGCGCCTCGCGGCCCTTGAACCGGTACCGCGCCAGCGGGTAGGCGGCCATGATGCCGAAGACGACCACGACGGCGGTCGTCAGCACGGCGATGACCGACGAGTTGAGGAAGTAGCCCCAGAACGGCGAGTCCGGCGAGAGCACGCCGGCGTAGTTGGACCACACCCACGGGCTGGGCAGCCCGGCCGGGTCCTCCGCGAGCTGCGCGTTGGTGCGGAAGCCGCCGAGCACGCCGTACAGCACCGGCCCGAGGGTCACCGCCACCACGACGAGGGCGATCGCGTAGACCAGCGGGTTGCCGCCGGAGAACGACCTCTTGCGCCCGCTGCGGGTGGCTGTCGTCGTGGCGCTCATCGACCGCCCTCCTTGCTGTCACGGCTCAGGATGAACTTCTGGTAGGCGAGCGCGAGCACCAGAGCGATGACGAACAGCACCACGGAGGCGGCGCCGGCGATGCCGAAGTTCTGCCGCTTGGTGCCCTCGTTGACGAGGAACGTGGCCATCGTGGTGGTCGCGTTGGCGGGCCCGCCGCCGGTGAGGATCCACACCATGTCGAAGAGCTGGAGGGAGCCGATCATCGACAGGAAGCCCCAGGTCCGCATGGTCGGCCCCAGCAGCGGCACCGTGATGCGGCGCTGCACCTGCCACCAGGAGGCCCCGTCGAGCTGCGCGGCCTCGTACAGCTCGTCGGGCACGCCCTGCAGGCCGGCGAGGAACAGGATCACGGCCAGGCCGAGGTACTTCCAGGTGAGCACCACCAGCACGGTCCACAGCGCGTACTCGGGCGTGCCGAGGAAGCCCTGCTCCGGCCCCTGCAGGCCGACGGCGGCGAGCATCGTGTCGATCACGCCGTACTGCGGCTGGAGCAGCTGGAACCACACGACGCCGGCGATGACCTCCGCCAGCACGTACGGCACGAAGATGATGGTGCGCAGCAGACCCTGGCCCCACATCTTGCGGTTGAGCAGCAGGGCGATCGCGAGCCCGAGGGGCAGCTGCAGCAGGATCGAGCCCACCACGATGATCAGGTTGTGCACGACCGCGTCCGTGAAGACCTCGTTGGTCAGCACGGACACGTAGTTGCGCAGGCCGACGAAGTCGACCATCGGCCCGAAGCCCTTCCACCTGTACAGCGACATCTGTACGGCGGTGGCGATCGGGACCACGACGAACGCGACCAGGAGCGCGAGGGCCGGCGTCACGAAGAGTGCGATCTCCGCCCGCTTGCGCCACACGGCGGCCTGGCCGCGACGCTCCGGACGGCGGTCCGCCGACCGTGCCTGGGCACGGTCGGCGGACCGGACTGCGGTGTCCGTCATCGGTCGGTCACTGGTCCGCTTCCGCGGCGGACTGCACCGCGTCGACGACGTCCTGCGGGGTCGCCTCGCCGGCGAACTGGAGGGCGATCGCGTCGTTCATCGCGCCGCCGACCGACGCGCCGAGGAGCGTGTCCAGGTAGAGCTGGATCTCCGGGGCGTTGTCCCGCACGTCGAGCAGGCCGGCCAGCGCCGGGTCGGAGACGGAGGAGGACGCCGTCGCGTTGGTCGGCAGGCCCATGTCCAGCTCGGCAAACCCCTTCTGGGTCTCGTCGCTCAGCAGGAACTCCGCGAACTCCACCGCGACGTCGGGCGCGTCCTTCGACACGGCCCACGCGTCGCCGCCGCCCATCTGGGCACCCTCGGTGCCCTGCTGCCCGTCGATCGACGGGTACGGGAACCAGCCGGTGTCCTCGCCGAGGCCCTCACCGTTCTCCGTGAGGCCCTGCATGACGCCGGGCTCCCAGTGGCCGGCGAGCTCCATCGCGACCTTGCCCGAGGCGAGCAGGCCGGACGCCGAGCCCGGGCCCGTCTGCGCCGGGGTGGTGAGGAAGCCCTTGTTGAACGGCTCGGTGGCGATCAGCTCGTCGAGGGTCTCGCCCGCCTTGACGAAGCAGGGGTCCGAGTAGTCGACGTCGGCGATGGCGGCGTCGAGCGCGTCGGCGGAGCACTGCCGGACCACGTTGTAGTACCAGTAGTGCGCGGCGGGCCACTTCTCGCCCGCGCCCACGGAGGCGGGGGTGATGCCGGCGGCCTTGAGCTTGTCGACGACGTCGTACAGCTCGTCCATCGTGGTGGGGGCCTCGGTGATGCCCGCCTCCTCGAAGAGCGACTTGTTGTACCAGAAGCCGACGACGCCGATGGAGAACGGCAGGGCGTACGACGCGCCGTCCACCTGGAAGCCGGGCATGTACGTCTCGAGCTTGCTGATCGTGTCGGCCGCGGGCTCGGAGATGTCCTTGAGCAGGCCCGCCTCGACGTGGTCGGCGAGCTCGCCGCCACCGCGCTCCATGAACACGTCGGGCGCGTTGCCGCTCTGGAAGGCCGCGTCGAGCTTGGTCAGCATGTCGTCGTGCGCCATGGCGCTGACCTCGACGGTCACGCCCTCGTGCGACGCCTCGAAGTCGGCGGCCAGCTTGTCGTAGTACTCCTTGCCCTCACCGGTGTTGGAGTTGTGCCACCAGGTGATGGTGCTGGCGTCGCCGGTGCTCTCGCCGTCGCCGCCCTGGTCGCCCGAGCCCTGTCCGGCGCAGGCGGCGGCCAGGAGCGCGACGGTGGTCCCGAGCGCGACCGCGGTCGTGCCGCGCATGATCCTCGTCCTCGTCATCATCGATCCCTTGTCTTCGTCGACGGGCACGGCAGCGACGCTGCCGCGAGGTTGGGTGAATGCCTGAGCACGAGACTGGCAGGCGACCCCGCTTCGCGTCAATCGTTGTCGATAACGATTTCGACACTCCTCGCCCAGCGGTCCCCCGCGGCCGCGCAACCACGTGATCGGCGCCCGCATGGCGCATACTGTCGACTCGTGAGCACCGCCGACCCGCCCGCCGCGGGCAACCCCGCCCGCGTCGTCGGGCGCGTCACCATCTCCGACGTCGCCCGCATGGCCGGCGTGTCCGTGGCCACCGTGTCGAAGGTCGTGAACAACCGGTACGGCGTCGCGGCCGGCACCTCCGAGCGCGTGCTGGCGGTGGTCGAGGAGCTCGGCTACGAGTCCTCCCTGGTGGCCCGCAGCCTGCGCCGCACCAGCACCAACGTCATCGGCGTCCTGGTCGCCGAGTTCGAGCCCTACTCCACCGAGCTGCTCAAGGGCATCTCGGCCGCCGTCGACGGCACCGGCTACGAGCTGCTCGCCTACGCCGGCCGCACGGACGGCGGCGCGCAGACCGGTTGGGAGCGACGGTCCCTGTCACGGCTCGCCGGCACCCTGGTGGACGCCGCGATCGTCGTGACGCCCACGATGGTGCTCTCCTCCGACTCCCCCGTGCCCGTGGTCGCCGTCGACCCGCACACCGGCCCCGAGGGCACGCCCACCGTCGACTCCGACAACACGACCGGCGCCCGCGAGGCCGTGGAGCACCTCATCGACCTCGGGCACCGGCGCATCGCCCACCTGGGCGGCCGGCCGGACCTCGAGTCCGCCCGGCTGCGCGAGCTCGGCTACCGGCAGGCGCTCGAGGGCTCGGGCATCGCCGTCGACCCGCTGCTGATCAAGGTGGGCGGCTACCGGCCCGACCTGGCCGACGCCCCCGTCCGCACCCTGCTCGACCGGCCCGACCGGCCGACGGCCGTGTTCGCCGCCAACGACCTGTCGGCCATCCACGTGCTCCAGGTGGCGCAGGAGCTCGGGCTGCGGGTCCCCCAGGACCTGTCCGTCGTCGGTTTCGACAACATCCCCGAGTCGTGGGGCAGTGCGCCCCCGCTCACGACGGTCGCTCAGCCGCTGCACCGCATGGGCGCCGAGGCGCTGCGCATGGTGCTCGACCTCCTCGAGGGCACCGCCCGCGAGCGCCACCTCCGCCTGCCCACCTCGCTCGTGGTCCGCGCCTCCACGGCGCCCCCGCCGAGGTAGTTCAGCGCCCGCGCCCGTGCCGGCGCTCCGGCTCGCGCGGGCCGCGGCGGGCGAGATAGCGCTGGCGCAGCCGCACGACGACGAACCACAGGACCAGCAGGCCGATGACGACGAGCACGGCGTTCGAGATGATGCCGCTCCACTGCTCGAGCACGGGCTCGATGGCGGGGCCGAAGGCGTAGCCCAGCCCCACCCAGATGCCGTTCCACACGCCGGAGCCGATGGCGGTGTACAGGGTGAACGACCAGAACGGCATCCGCTCGATGCCCGCGGGGATCGAGATGAAGCTGCGCACCAGCGGCACGCAGCGCCCCACCAGCACGGCCACGCGCCCCCACTTCGCGAAGAACGCCTCCGCCTTGTCGAAGTCGGTGCCGTCCATCAGCGGGACGGCGTCCACGATGGCGCGCGTGCGGTCGCGCCCGAGCAGGCGACCGAGGTACCACCAGACCCACGCGCCGACGACGGCGCCGAGCGTGGCGGCGAGGATCGCCAGCCAGGCGTTCATCTGCCCGTCGTAGGCGAGGAAGCCCGCCGCGGGCAGGACGGCCTCGGAGGGGATGGGCGGGACGAACGTCTCGACCAGGACGGCGGCGCCCACCCCGACCTCGCCGAGGGTGGTCATCAGGCCGAGGACCCAGCCGATGAAGCCGTCGTAGTCCTCCGCCGGGTTCGTCGTGGACGTGGCCAGGGCCACGACCCGGCTCACGGCGTCGCCCCGGCGTCGAGGGCGGCGCGGGTGGCGGCGACCACCTCGGGGTCGGTGACGTCGTAGCCGCTGACGCCGCCGCCCCCGGGGCCGCCGTCGGCGACCACGGTGCGTCGTGCGGACAGGTGCACGGCGTGCACGCCGGCACCGACGAGGGCGGGCACGTCCTGCACGCGGACGCCGCCACCGGCCATGATCTCGACGCCGAGCTCGCGGCCGCGCTCGGCGAGCGCGCCCAGCACGTCGAGCGCCTCGCCCGCGCGGGGCGCACCTCCGGAGGTGAGGACGCGGCGCACGCCCGCCTCGGCGAGCGTGTCGAGGACCTCGACCGGCCGGGAGACCTGGTCGATCGCCCGGTGGAAGGTGACGACGGCGCCGCCCGCCGCGGCGACGAACGCCGCGAGCGCCACGGCGTCGACCTCGCCCGCCGGCGTCAGGGCACCGACGACGACGCCGTCCGCGCCCGCGTCGAGGACCGCGCGCACGTCGCGCACCTGCACGTCGACCTCCACGGGGTCGAACACGAAGCCGCCCGCGCGGGGGCGCACCAGCACGTGGACCCCGACGCCGGTGCCCGCCAGCGCGTCGGCCACGGCGGCGACCGTCCCGACCGAGGGGGTGAGACCACCGGTCCCGGCGAGCGCCGCGCACAGCTCGAGCCGGTCGGCGCCACCGGCCGCGGCGACGCGGGCCCCGGCGACGTCCTGCACGGCGATCTCGAGGGCGACGCCCTGCGGGGCGCGGAGAACGGGCCGGCGAACCGGCTCGTGGACGGGTTCTGTCGAGCTGTCGGCAGTCACGGCGGCGAGTCTACGGGGGCGGATGTGTGCGCCACCGGTGCGGCCTGTGACGGCCCGGAGGACGGCGTCGGGCCCGTCTCGAGGTGGCCTCGGAGGGGTGGCAGGATCGCGGGGTGCCCTCCTACCGCGTGAGCCTCGCCGTCGGCCTGCTGCAGCCGGGAGTCGACCCCGCGGACGTGCTGCCGGCCGCCGCGGACGCGGCCCGCGAGCTCGTGACCGTCGAGGCGTACGACGTCGGCGTCGTCCGCGGGCGGGCCCGGGTCACGGTGCGTTTCACCGCCGACGACGACGCCGCCGCCCATCGCGTCGCCGACGCCGTCCACGACCGGGTGGACGCGCTGGCGGACACGTTCGGCGGCACGCTCACCCGGCGGTGGGGCGCCCGGTGGCAGCCGGCCTGACCCCAGCGGTCGGGCCTGCCAGGATCTCGTCCTGACAGGCCCGGCCGGCGACTCACTGACCGAAGGCCTCCAGCAGGTTCCGGCGCTCGGCGTCGGTCAGGTTGGTGCTCACGAGCGTCGCCTGGACGCCGTGGAGGCGCTCGGCCAGGCGGTCGGGGTCGATCGGCTCGGTGACGACGAACAGCGCCGACGTGCCGGGCACGATCTCCTTCTTCATCGTGTCGAGGTCCTTCGCGGTGATGCCCACGTCGGACAGGGACTTCGAGATGCCGGCGATGGCGGCGCCCGCAGCGGCGCCCAGGATCGGCAGGAAGAACAGGGCGCCCAGGAGCAGCCCCCAGAACGCTCCCCACCCCGACGCCTTCGCCGTGTCGTCGTGCTCACCGTGGGTGCTCGGCTTCTTCGCGCCCTCGGGCCAGCTCACGACCGCGTGGTCGATGACCTTCACCAGGCCGTCCGCCTCGCCGCCCTTGACGGCCTTGAGGGCGCGGTCGGCCGCGCCCGGGTCCTCGAACTTCCAGACCGTGAAATTCGCCATTCGTCGCTCCCTCCGGGGGCCGGGCCCGTTCCCGGCTGATCGTCATCCTGGCAGCGTGGGCAGGTCGCGCAACCGGACCCGGCGGTCAGTACCGTGGGGCCCATGACCTCCTCCCCCGTCGATCCCACCACCACGGCCTCCTGGGGCGACCTCTACGGCCACTACCAGGAGTTCCAGGGCGACCTGCGCGGCTGGTTCGCGGCCGACCCGGGGCGCGCCGAGCGCATGACGCACGTCGCGGGCGACCTGCACGTCGACCTCTCGAAGAACCTCGCGACGGACGAGACGCTGGGCCTGCTGGTCCGGCTCGCGCACGAGGTGCGCCTGCCCGAGCGCATCGAGGCGATGTTCACCGGCGAGCACATCAACGCGACGGAGGACCGCGCCGTCCTGCACACC
Organism: Isoptericola peretonis; assembly: GCA_023241745.1. GTDB lineage: Bacteria > Actinomycetota > Actinomycetes > Actinomycetales > Cellulomonadaceae > Isoptericola > Isoptericola peretonis. Next base: position 398,101 of record JALQCY010000005.1, read on the forward strand.
GCGCTGCGCCGCGCCCCCGGCGCGCAGCCGCCGCTGGTGGTGGACGGGCAGGACGTCGACGCGGACGTGCAGGCCGAGCTCGACAAGGTCGGCGCGTTCGCCGACGAGGTGCGGACCGGGGCGTGGTCGGGCATCACCGGCAAGCCCGTGCGCACGGTGGTGAACATCGGCATCGGCGGCTCCGACCTCGGGCCGGTCATGGTGTACGAGGCGCTGAAGCCGTACGGCCGCACGGGCAGCGACGCCCTCGAGGTGCGGTTCGTCTCCAACATCGACCCCACCGACGTCGCGCAGAAGACGGCGGACCTCGACCCGGAGACCACGCTGTTCATCGTCGCCTCCAAGACGTTCGGCACGCTGGAGACGCTGACCAACGCCCGCCTCGCCCGGGCGTGGCTGTGGGAGCGGCTGATCGCCGCAGGCGCCATCGAGGACGACGACGACGCCAAGCAGGCCGCCGTCAAGGCGCACTTCGTGGCCGTGTCCACGGCCCTGGACAAGGTGGCGGACTTCGGCATCGACCCGGCGAACGCCTTCGGGTTCTGGGACTGGGTGGGCGGCCGCTACTCGGTGGACTCCGCCATCGGCACGTCGCTGGCGATCGCCTTCGGCCCCGACGTCTTCCGCGAGCTCCTCGCCGGCTTCCGCACCGTCGACGAGCACTTCCGCAGCACGCCGCTCGAGGCCAACGTGCCCGTCCTCATGGGCATGCTGAACGTCTGGTACGTCAACTTCCTCGGCGCCCACACGCACGCCGTGCTGCCGTACGCGCAGCAGCTGCACCGCTTCCCCGCCTACCTGCAGCAGCTCACGATGGAGTCCAACGGCAAGTCGGTGCGCTGGGACGGCACCCCCGTCACCACGCAGACGGGCGAGATCTTCTGGGGAGAGCCCGGCACCAACGGCCAGCACGCCTTCTACCAGCTCATCCACCAGGGCACGCGGCTCATCCCGGCGGACTTCATCGCCGTCGCCACCCCGGCCTACCCGCTGACCGACACCGAGGGCGACGGCAAGGCCGTGGCCCCCGGCGCGGACGTGCACGAGCTGTTCCTCGCCAACTTCTTCGCCCAGACCAAGGCGCTCGCCTTCGGCAAGACGGCGGAGGAGGTGCGCGCCGAGGGCACGCCCGAGGAGATCGTCCCCGCCCGCGTCTTCTCGGGGAACCGGCCGACGACGTCGATCCTCGCACCGGCGCTCACGCCGTCCGTGCTCGGCCAGCTCGTCGCGCTGTACGAGCACATCACCTTCGTGCAGGGCGTGGTCTGGGGCATCGACAGCTTCGACCAGTGGGGCGTGGAGCTGGGCAAGAAGCTCGCCCTCGAGGTCGCGCCCGCCGTCTCGGGCGACGACGCCGCCCTGGCCGCGCAGGACTCCTCGACCCAGGCGCTCATCCGCTACTACCGGGAGCACCGCGCCTGAGACCTGGACCGGGGTGGGGCGGGGCCCGGCCCCTCGACGGCACCGGTGGCGCACGCGACGTACACCACCGGTGCCGTCGCTGCGTACACTGACCCCGCGGTCGAGCAGACGGCCCGCCTCACCCTTCCGGAAGGAATCGCGATGCCCGCTGTCGCGCCCGAAACCCTGGCACAGACTCTCGTGGACCACGCGCCGACGGTCCGTGCCGCATGGCTCGACGCCGCCGCCGACGAGCTGCGGGGGCGGACCACCCGCGGCGAGCTCGAGCGCGAGCAGACCGACATCTACGACGCGCTGGTGGACGGGCTGCGCGCCGGTGGGACCGAGGTCTCCGCGGAGGCGTTCGACCAGCTCCGCGGCATCCTCGCGGACGTCTCCGCCGCCCGCGCCCGGCTGGGCTTCACGCCCCGGGAGACGGCCGTGGGGATGTTCGCGCTGAAGGAGGGCCTGTACGCCCTCGCGGGATCGCCCGACGCCATGGCGGGCCTGGTGCCGCTCCTGCGCCTGGTGGACGACCTGGGGCTGTTCACGTTCGAGACCTTCGCCTCGGCGCGCGAGGCGATCATCAGCGAGCAGGCGGAGCAGCTCCTCGAGCTGTCGACCCCGGTCGTCAAGCTCTGGGAGGGCATCGTCGCGGTCCCGCTCGTGGGGACTCTCGACTCGGCCCGCACCCAGGTCGTCATGGAGAAGCTGCTCAACACCCTCGTGGAGACGGGCAGCACCCAGGCGATCATCGACATCACGGGCGTGCCCGCGGTCGACACCCAGGTCGCGCAGCACCTCCTGAAGACGGTCGTCGCGGCCCGGCTGATGGGCGCGGAGTGCACCATCAGCGGCATCCGTCCCCAGATCGCACAGACCATCGTCGCCCTCGGGATCGAGTTCGGTGACATCCGCACCCGCGCGACGCTGGCCGACGCCCTCGTGGACGCGCTGCGGGAGGGTCGTCGCTCACCTGCCGGGGTGACCGCATGAGCGACGCCGTCCCCATCCTCAAGATCGGGACGACGCTGCTGGTGTCGATCCAGGTCGACCTCCAGGACGACACCGCGCTGCAGCTGCAGGAGGACGTGGCGGAGCGCATCACGCGCACCGGTGCGCGCGGGGTCATCATCGACATCTCCGGGCTGGAGATCGTCGACAGCTTCATCGGCCGGATGCTCGCCTCCGTCGCCGCGGTCTCCCGGGTCCTCGACGCCCGGACCGTGGTCGTCGGCATGCGGCCCGCCGTGGCCATCACGATGGTCGAGCTCGGGCTGTCGCTCGGCGGCGTCCGCACGGCGCTCGACGTCGAACGCGGTCTCGCGCTGCTCGCCCCCGAGCACGAGTCCGCCGAGGACGTGCTGCTGGCGGCGGCTGAGCGCGAGGCGAGATGACGACCGCGCCCGTGGCCACGGCCACGGCCACGGAACGCCTCGAGGTACGGGCCGACTCCGACGTCGTCCGCGTCCGACAGCTCGTCCGGGCGGTCGCGCAGAAGGCGCGGCTGTCGCTCGTGGACCAGACCAAGCTCGTGACCGCGGCGAGCGAGCTCGCACGGAACACCCTCGTCTACGGGGGCGGCGGCGACGTCGAGGTCGAGCTCGTGACCGACGGGCGACGCTCCGGTGTGCGCGCCGTCTTCTCCGACGAGGGCCCGGGCATCGCGGACCTCGACCTCGCGCTGACCGACGGCTGGACCAGCGGGAGCGGGCTCGGCCTCGGGCTGTCCGGCTCGCGCAGGCTGGTGGAGCAGTTCTCGATCGACACCGCACCGGGCGCCGGGACCCGGGTCGAGATCGCGACCTGGTCCCGATGACGGGCTCGTCGGGACCGACCTCGTCCGACGCCGCCGTCGCCCTGGGGGCCGGCGTCTGGCACACGGTCGACCACCCCTCGGCGATCGGGGCCGTGCGCCGCGCCACGACCGCCGCCGCCGTGAGCCTCGGCCTGGGCGAGGTGCGCGCCGCCGAGGCCGGCCTCGTCGTGTCCGAGCTGGCGTCCAACCAGTCCCGGCACGCCGGCTCGGGGTCCGTGCTGCTGCGCGTGCGCCGCTGGGACGGGCACGCCGCGCTCGAGGTGCTCGCCGTGGACTCCGGTCCCGGCATGCGCGACCTCGCCGCCGCGATGCGCGACGGGGTGTCGTCGCGGGGGACGCTCGGCATCGGCCTCGGGACGCTCCCCCGCCTCACCTCGACGTGGGACGCGTGGTCGGCCTCCGGCCAGGGCACGGTGGTGGCCGCGACGTTCGCCTCACCGGGCTCCCGGCCCGACCCGGGCTCCGGCGCAGGACTGACGCGGCCGATGACCGGACAGGTCGTGTGCGGCGACGCGTTCGCGATGCGCGACGACGACGGGACGACGACGGTGCTCGTCGCCGACGGTCTCGGCCACGGACCGCTCGCGGCCGCGGCGTCACGGGCGGCCGTCCGCGTGTTCCTCGAGGCGCCGGCGACGAGCCCGTCCGGGCTGCTCGAGCGCATCCACGCGGCGCTGGGCGGCACGCGCGGGGCGGCCGTCGCCGTCGCCCGCGTCGAGCAGGGCACGCTGCGGTACACGGGGCTCGGCAACATCGTCGGCACCGTCCAGGGCGACGGCAGGACGCGCAGCCTGGTCAGCCAGCCCGGCATCGCCGGCACCCACGCCCGCGCGGTCCGCGAGGCGACCGTCCCCCTCGACACCGGCGACCTCCTGGTGCTGCACTCCGACGGCCTGACCGACCGCATGAGCCTGGCCGACTACCCCGGGCTCGCGGGCCGCAACCCCCTCGTCGTCGCAGGCGTGCTGATGCGCGACTTCGCCGTACGCCGGGACGACGCCTGCGTGGTGGTCGTCCCCGTGAGCGGGACCCCGTGAGCCGCCCCCCGGGTCCCCTGCTCCTCGCGACCCGGCTGGAGGGGGACACCGACCTGCTCGCACTGCGTCGCGCCGGGCGCGAGATCGCCCGCGCCCTGGGGCTCGACGTCCACGCCCAGGTCCGGGTCGCCACGGCGCTCTCCGAGGTCGGTCGCGCGGCCGTCGCCCTCGGGCCGGCGGACGTCACCATCGCGCTGGACCGGGGCGCCCTGCCCGTCCTGCTGCGCGCCGACCTGGCCTCGGCCGCCGCCCTGTCCACGACCGGCAGCGCGGCCGACGGCGGTGTCCCGGCCGCGCAACGGCTCGTCGACGGGGTCGCGCTCGACGACGACGGGCGCCACGTGACCCTCGTCGTCGAGCTGGGAGCGTCCGCACGCACGGACACGGCGAGCACGGACGCCCTGCGGCGCGCCGTCACGACCGGGTACGGCGCCGACGCCCTCGACGAGCTGCGCGTGCAGAACGCGGAGCTCCTGCGCACGCACGACGAGCTGCGGGCCCAGCAGGAGGAGCTGCGCCGGCTCAACTCCGAGCTCGAGGAGACCAACCGCGGGGTCCTCGCCATGTACCACCAGCTCTCCGCGGAGCTCGAGGAGACCAACACGGGCGTCGTCGCCCTGTACGCCGAGCTCGACGAGCGCACCCGGGAGCTGGCGGCCGCGAACGAGGCGAAGTCCCGCTTCCTGCGCAACGTCAGCCACGAGCTGCGCAGCCCGGTGAACTCCATCATCGGGCTGACCTCCCTGCTGGAGTCGTCGTCCCTGTCCCCCGACCAGGGCGAGCAGGTCGAGTTCGTGCGCGACAGCGCGACCACGCTGCTCACCCTGGTCGACGAGCTTCTCGACCTCGCGCGCGCGGAGGCCGGCCACCTGGACGTGGAACCCGCGCCGATCGACGTGGCGGAGCTGCTCGACGAGCTCCGCGGCACCACGCGCCCCCTGGTGCGTGACGGCGTGGAGCTCGTGGTCGCGTGCGCCCCCGGGCTGGTCCTCGTGAGCGACCGGCGCCTGGTCGCCCGCGTGCTGCGCAACCTGCTGACCAACGCGGTGAAGTTCACCGAGCGGGGCAGCGTGCGGCTCGACGCCCGCGCCGACGGCGACACCGTCCGGTTCGTCGTCGCCGACACCGGGCTGGGGATCGGCCCGGAGCACCTGGACTCCGTGTTCGAGGAGTTCGTCCAGGTGCCCAACCGGCTCCAGCCGAGCGTCCGGGGCACGGGCCTGGGCCTGCCGTACGCGCGGCGCACGTCGGAGGCGCTGGGCGGCTCGCTCACCGCGACCTCGGTGCCGGACGTCGGCAGCACGTTCACCGTCGTCCTGCCCGTCCGTCCCGCCGGCGCACCCACGGCCCTGCCCGGCCCGGCGCCCGCGGCGCCTGCCCTCGCACCCCGGGACCCGGCGGACGCCGGCCTGGGCCACGTGCTCGTCGTCGACGACGACCGGTCCTACGGCGCCTTCGTCGCCGGGCTGCTCCGCGAGGACGCCGCGCGGGTCAGCGTGGCCCACGACGGGCTGCACGCGCTGGCGCTGCTGCGCGACGCGCCCGCGGACGCCGCCGTGGTGGACGTGCGGCTGCCCGGCCTCGACGGCGTGGGCCTGCTCGCTCGGCTGCGCACCGATCATCCGGACGTGGCCGTCGCGCTGATGTCGAGCGGGCCGCGGCCCGAGCAGCCCGGCGTCGAACGGCCGGCCCCGTTCCTGCCGAAGGCGACGCTCGACCGGGACGCGCTCGTGCGGGCCCTCCGTGAGCCGGGAGAGGACGCACCATGACGCACACGGACCGCAGGGTCCTCGTGGTGGACGACACCCGCGCGCACCGCTACGTCATGGCGACGTGGCTGCGCGGAGCGGGCTTCGACGTCGTCGAGGCCGCGACCGGGGCCGAAGCGCTGGACCTGGTCGACCCGTCGACCGACGCCGTCGTCCTCGACGTGAACCTTCCCGACCTCACGGGCACCGAGGTCTGCCACCGCATCAAGGCCGACGAGAGCACGGCTCACGTGCCGGTGCTGCACGTGTCCGCCACGTCCGTCGACGCCGCGGCGCGGACCGCCGGCCTCGAGGGAGGTGCGGACGCCTATCTCCCGGAGCCCTTGGACCGGGACGAGTTCCTCGCGACCGTGGGGGCCCTGTGCCGCACCCACGACGCCCAGCGGGGCGCCGGGCGTACCGCCCGGCGGCTCGAGGCGCTCGCCGACGCCCTCGCCCCCCTGCACCAGGCGCGCACCCAGGAGCTGGTGGCCGACCTCGTCGCGCAGGGCGCGTGCTCCGTCCTGGGGCGGGCCGCCGTCGCGATGGTCGTGGTCGACCCGCAGACGGTCGTCCGGGCGGTGTGCGCCGGCGAGGACTCCCCGCTCGTCCGGGGTCGCGGATCGGTCCCCGTCCTGCCGCCGGGCCCCGTGAGCTCGGCCACCTTCGGCCCTGACCAGGTGCCCGAGCACTGGCAGCCGCTCCTCGCCCGGGCCGGCGTCCCGCGATCGACCTGGTGGACGGTGTGGCTCCGCGACGCCGAGGGCGCGCTCGTCGGCGGGCTGGCGATCCAGGCCGACGACGCCGAGCAGGGTCCGTCGGCCGAGGAGCGCGAGGTCGCCGACCGGTTCACCGAGGCCATCACCGTCGCCCTCGCCAACCTGCGCACCTTCGCCGAGGAGCACCGCATCGCGGTGGCCCTGCAGCGCCGGCTCCTGCCGTCCGGCCTGGCGGTGCGCGGCGGTCTCGAGGTCGCGGCACGGTACGACGCGTCGGACGCCCGTCTCGACGTCGGCGGCGACTTCTACGACGCCTTCGACCTGCCCGACGGCCGGGTCGCGGTCGTGATCGGCGACGTGCAGGGCCACTCCCTGCGGGCGGCGACGGTGATGGCCGAGGTGCGGATCATGCTGCGCGCCTACCTGCGCGAGGGGCACGAGGCGGCGCGAGCGCTCGACCTGCTCAACGCTTCCCTCGAGCAGGACCACCCCGAGCTCGCCACGGTGTGCGTCTGCGTCATCGACCCGTCCGACGGCACCGTGGAGATGACGGACGCCGGCCACCTGCCACCGGTCGTGGTGCGGGCCGACGGCTCGGTGACCGCCGAGAAGTCGCCGGCGCGGCTCCTGGGCCTCGCGAGCCCCGACGAGCGCCCCGCGCGGCGCGACCGGCTGGGCCCCGGCGACCTCCTGGTGCTCGTCACGGACGGGCTGGTCGAACGACGCGACCGCACCCTGCGCGACGGCATGCGCGAGCTCGTGGGCGCTGCCGCGACGCTCGCGGGGCTGGCGCCGGAGGAGGCGTGCGCCCGCCTGGTCGACGCGTTCGACGACGCCGCACGCGAGGACGACGTCGCCGTGGTGGCGGTGCGCCTCGGCGCGCCCCAGCCCTAGGATCGGGGCCCATGGCAGCCCTCGACCCGAAGGCCATCCTCGCCGGGCGGCCTCCCGGTCGCCCGCCGGTGGGCGTCATCGTCGTCATCGCGGTGTCGTCGCTCTGCCTCATCGTCACCCTGGCGGTGACGGCGGCCGAGGGGCCCACGTTCGCGGAGGGACTGCTGCTCGCGCTGCTCCCGCTGCCGCTGCTGCTCGCCGGGGTGCTGTCGCTGGACCGCCTGGAGCCGGAGCCGCCCGACGCGCTCGTGCTGGCGTTCTTGTGGGGCGCGGGCGTCGCCGTGCTGCTCGCGATGGTCCTCAACACGGCCGGGCTCACCCTGCTGTGGGCGCCGCTGCTGGGTCCCGACGAGGGGTTCGCGGTGACGGCGGTGCTCGGCGCGCCCCTCGTCGAGGAGACGCTCAAGGGCCTGGTCCTCGTGGGGATGCTGTGGTTCCGGCGGCACGAGCTCAACGGCCCCACGGACGGCATCATCTACGGCTCGATGGTGGGGCTCGGCTTCGCGACGGTCGAGAACATCCACTACTACACGGTCGCCGGGCCGGACGCCCTGGCCGCGACGTTCGTCGCGCGCGGGATCGCGTCGCCGCTGATCCACCCGCTCTGCTCGTCGCTGACCGGCATCGGGGTCGCGACGGCGGCGCTCGCCCCGCGAGGCTGGTCCCGTGCCTGGCCGGTGCTGCTCGGCCTCCTCGGCGCCGTGATCTACCACGCGTTGTGGAACGGTGCCGCCTCCGTGGGCCTGGACGCCACCGCCGCCGTCTACGTGCTGGGGGTGGCCGTCCTGGCGGGCCTGCTGGCCGTCGTCCGCGCGGACCGCGCGCGCATCGTCGCGCTGATCGGCCGGTACCTGCCGCCGTACCAGGCGGCGGGCGTCGTGACCGCCCCCGACGTCCCGATGCTCTCGTCCCTGCCCGCGCGCCGGCGGGCGCGCGAGCGGGTGCGCGCTGCGGGCGGGCCCGGACCCGCACGGGCGCTGCGCGACTACCAGCAGGCGGCCACCGAGCTGGCCATGCTGCACCGCCGCGCCGACCGCGGGCTGGTGGACCGGCCCGCGTTCGAGCTGCGGCGGGAGCCGCTGCTGGTGCTCATGCTCGCTGCCCGGCAGTCGTTCGAGCCCCTGCTCCGCCCGCCCCGCTGAGGCCCAGCGCGATCACCGCGCCCACGGCCAGGTGCTCGAGCGCGAGCAGCACCGTCGCGCCGGGGTTCGCGGCGCCCAGCGGGCCCAGCAGGGACACCGCCAGGACGACGCCGCACACGGCGAACCAGGCGCCCCGGCCGCCGCTCCGCGTGCGCAGCAGCAGGGAGCGCACCCCCCAGCCCGCCAGCACCGCGGTGAGGCTCGCGCCGACGACGAGGCCGACGGTGACCTCGAGCGTCCCCTCCCCCGCCCTCACCTGCGGGTCGACGCCGAGCAGCATCCCCACGAGGTACACCACCGCCCCCGTGAGCGGTGCCGCGACCACCACCGTGCGGCGGCGGTTCCACCACGACCTGCGGGTCCACGTCCCGCCGGACGTCTCCTTCGCCGTGCTCGTCCCTGTGCGCATCTCTCGTCCCTCCTCGGCCCGGCTCCCTGCCGGCACGACGACGATGCCGCCCGTGCCGCCCTCCGCGCGCCCTCCCGAGGTCGGTCGTCGCCGGTCCGTCGGGCTCCCGCACCCCCGACCTTGGTCGGTGTTCCGCGGGCGTCGCGCCGCCGTAGCGTCCTGGACATGACCAGCACCGGCACCACCTCGGGCCCGGCCCCGGCCCCTCGCGCCCGGCCGGCTCACGACCCGTGCCCGCCCCCGGCCGACGGGCCTCCGCCCGCGCCGCGCGTCGTCCTGGCGGTCGCCTGGGTCCTGCTCACCGCCCTCACGGTCGCCGCCACCGCCACGGCGGTCGTCTCGACGCCCGGCCCCGGCACGGTCCTCGCGGTGACGCCTGCGGTGCCGGCCGCCGTCGACGTCGCGGTCGCCGTCGCCGCCGTCGCGCTGCTGCCCCTGCTGTGGACCCGCCGGTCGGTGGCCGCCGCGCTCGCGCTCGCCGTCCTGGCCGCCGTCTCCGGGGCGGCGACGCCCGCCGCGACGGCCGGCACGCTCCTGGTCGCCCGCTGGTTCCCCGTGCGCACGGCGGCCTGGGTGGCCGGGGCGGGCGTGTTGGGGCACGCCGTCCAGGCGCTGTGGCGGCCCGTGAGCCTGCCGCTCGGCTGGTGGCTGCTGTGCGACGTCGCCGTGCACGCCGCGCTCTTCGGGTGGGGCGCGTACGGACGCGAGCGGGCCCTCGTCCTCTGGTCCCTGCGGGACCGGGCCCGGCGCGCCGAGGCCGAGCAGGAACGTCAGGTCGCGGAGGCGCGCACCGCCGAGCGCGCGCGCATCGCCCGCGAGATGCACGACACGCTCGCGCACCGGCTCTCGCTGCTGGCCGCGACGGCCGGGGCCATGGAGTACCGGCCCGACGCCGACCCCGCGCAGCTCGCCGCCGCCGCGGGGCGGGTGCGCGCCGGCGTGAGCGACGCCCTGGAGGACCTGCGGCACGTGATCCGTCTGCTGCGCGCCGGCCCCGACGACCTGGGCCCGGTGCCCGGCCTCGACGATGTGCGCCGCCTCGTCGACGACGCCCGCGCGGCGGGGAACGACGTGCGCCTCGAGCGCACGGGCGACCAGGCGCCGCCCGCCGCCGTCGCGACGGCCGTGTTCCGCGTCGTGCAGGAGGCGCTCACCAACGCCCGCCGGCACGCCCCGGGGGCGACGGTGCTCGTCACGGTCGCGACGGCGCCCGGCGAGGTCCGGGTGCGGGTGGCGGACGACGGCCCGGCACCGGGCGCTCTCCCGGCGGACGTCGGGACGGGCACCGGGCTGGTGGGCCTGCGCGAGCGGGCCACGCTGCTGGGCGGCACGCTCTCTGCCGGCCCGGTGAACGGGGCGCGCGGGTTCGCGGTGGAGGCGTGGCTACCCTGGGACGCGTGACGACCGACGCCGGCCCGCCGGACGCCCCGCCCGTGCGGATCGTCCTGGTGGACGACGACGCCCTCGTCCGCGCCGGCCTGCGGCTCATGCTCGACGGCGCGCTCGGGATGCGCGTCGTGGCGGAGGCGGCCGACGGCGCGGAGGTCCCCGGCGTGCTGGACGCCCACCCCGCCGACGTCGTCCTCATGGACCTGCGGATGCCCGGCACCGACGGCATCGCCGCCACCCGGCTGGTGCGCGGCCGTCCGTCGCCGCCGGCCGTCGTCGTGCTCACCACCTTCGACACCGCCGAGGAGGTCGGCGGGGCGCTGCGTGCCGGGGCGGCGGGCTACCTGCTCAAGGACATGCCGCCGGCACGCATCGCCGCGGCCGTGCGCGCCGCCGCGGCCGGCGAGCCGGTGCTGGCTCCCGACGTCGCCCGGCGGCTCATGGACGCCGTCGCCGGCTCGGACGTCGGGCGCGAGCGGGCGCGGGCCGCGCTCGCGACCCTGACGGCCCGGGAGCGGGACGTCGCCGTCGAGCTCGGCCGCGGCGCGTCCAACGCCGACATCGCCGCGCGCCTCTACCTCAGCGTGCCGACCGTGAAGGCGCACGTGTCGAGCGTGCTCGACAAGCTCGGGCTGGAGAACCGCACGCAGGTCGCCCTGCTGGTGCACGACGCCGGCGAGGCGTGAGCCTCAGCTCGCGGCGGTCCCCACGCCGTCCTCGTCGTGCACCCGCGGCCCGCGCCGTGGGGCGCCGGCCGTGAGCACGCCCGACGCCAAGCCGAGGAACTCGGTGACCCGGGCGTTCGCCGGCGCGCGCAGCAGCACGTCCGGGGCGTCCACCTGCAGCAACCGGCCGGCGTCCATGACGGCCACGCGGTCGGCGACGGTGAACGCCTCGTCGTGGTCGTGCGTGACGAAGACGGCGGTGGTGCCGGCAGCCTTCAGGGTGTCGCGGACGTCGACGGCGAGCCGCTCGCGCAGCCGGCGGTCGAGGGCGGACAGCGGCTCGTCGAGCAGCAGCAGCCGGGGCCGGGGCGCGAGGGCGCGCGCCAGCGCGACGCGCTGCTTCTCGCCGCCGGACAGGGTGGCGACGGACCGGCGCTCGTAGCCGGCCAGGCCCACGTCGGCGAGCAGCTCGGCGACGCGCGCGGCGCGCTCCGCGCGCGAGGTGCCCTGCGTCTCGAGCCCGTAGGCGACGTTGCGGCCGACGTCGCGGTGCGGGAAGAGCTGGCCGTCCTGGAAGAGCAGCCCGAACCCGCGCCGGTGCACGGGCACGCCCGCCAGGTCCTCGCCGTCGAACGCGACGCTGCCGCCCGCCAGCGGCTCCAGCCCGGCGACGGCCCGGAGCAGCGACGACTTGCCGCACCCGCTCGGGCCCAGCAGCGCGACGATCTCGCCGGCGGCGACGTCGAGGGACACGCGGTCCACCGCGACGGACCCCGGCCGGCGGCGCGTGGCGCCGTACCGTACGACGGCGTCGCGCACGGCGAGCCCCGCCGCCTCGCGGGCCTGCTCCATCAGAACTCCCCTCCGGGCCGGTCGCCCCGCAGGCGCTCGGCCATCATCATGACGGTCGCGGTGAGCACGGCCAGCACCACGGACGCCGCGAGCGCCATCCCGTAGTTCTCGGCCCCAGGCCGCCCGATGAGCCGGTAGATCACCACGGGCAGGGTGGCCGTGTCGGGTCGGGCGAGGAACGACGTCGCGCCGAACTCCCCCAGCGAGACGGCGAACGCGAAGCCGATCGCCAGGCCGAGCGACCGCGCCCCGAGCGGACCGTCGACCGTGCGCAGCACCCGGCCCGGGGCCGCACCCAGGGACGCGGCCGCCTCGCGCAGCCGGGGGTCGATGGCGCGCAGGACGGGCAGCATCGTGCGCACCACCAGCGGGATCGCCACCACGGCCTGCGCGATCGGCACCAGTGCTCCCGACGTACGCAGGTCGACGTCGAGCCCCAGCGGCCGGTCCAGGGTGATGAGGAAGCCGAACCCGACGGTCACCGCGGACACGCCGAGCGGCAGCATGAACGCGGCGTCGAGCACGCCGACGGCGCGCCGCAGCCCCGCCCGCCGCGGGCGCCGGGAGACGACGAGGGCCACGAGCCCGCCCACGACGACGGCGATCAGCGCCGCCCACGCCGCGGTGCGCAGCGAGTTGCCGAGCGCCTCCCACACCGTGACGGACAGGGCGTTGCGCCCGCCGGTGGTGCCGAGGGCCACGTAGTTGTCCAGCCCCCAGGACCCGTCGGGCGCCCGCAGCGACCGGGCGACGAGCCCGGCCATGGGCAGCACCAGCAGCCCGGCGACGACGACGAGCGTGACGAGCGCGGGAGCGAGGTCGGCGCCCGCGCGCAGTCGCAGCCGGTGCGACGACACCCGGTCGCTCGTGAGGTGCAGGGCCCGTTCCCGCCGCGTGCGGGCGCGCGAGCTGACCAGCAGCGCCCCCGCCACGACCACGAGCTGCAGCACCGACAGCACCGCGGCCGACCGCAGGTCGAGGAACTGCGTGGTGCGGGTCCAGATCTCCGTCTCGATGGTGCCGTAGCGCAGCCCACCCAGCACGAGGACGACGCCGAACGCCGTCGCGCAGAACAGGAACACGACCGCGGCGGCCGACGCGATCGCCGGCCCGAGCGCGGGCAGCGTCACCGTGCGGAACGCCCGCCAGGGGGTCGCGCCGAGCGCGCGGGCCGCCTGCTCGGCCCGCGGGTCGAGCCGCTCCCACATGCCGCCGACGGTGCGCACCACCACGGCGTAGTTGAAGAACACGAGCGCCAGGACGATGCCGGCGAAGCTCTCCTCGAGGCCCGCCCAGCCGAGGGGGCCGCCGGGCGCGAAGAGCGCGCGGAACGCGACGCCGACGACGACGCTCGGCAGCACGAACGGCACGGTCACCAGACCACGCACCAGCGTGCGGCCCGGGAACCGGCAGCGGTACAGCACGTACGCGCCCGGCAGGCCGAGCAGCACCGACAGCACCGTGCCGGTGAGCGCCTGGGCGAGGGTCTGGCCGACGATCCGCCAGGTGCGCTCCTGGGACAGCACCTCCGCGAACCCGGACAGGTCGAGCACCCGACCCGCGGCCGTCTCGGTGAAGAAGCCCTGCAGGACGAGCGAGACCACCGGCCAGGCGAAGAACAGCGCGAGGAAGCCCAGCGGGAGCGCGACGGCGGCGCCCCACCCGAGCCACGCGCCCCAGCGCGGCGTCCTCGGGCGCCTCAGCCGACGACCGTCGTCGTCCACTGCTCGATCCACTCGTCGCGGTGCGCGGCGACGTCCGACGGGGCCACCTCGAACGGCTCGTCGGCCAGCGGGGCGAACTTCTGCCAGTCGGCCGGCAGCTCCACGTCCGGGTCGGCGGGATACATGTACATCTGGGCCGGCACGTCGGCCTGGAACTCCTGCGTGGTGAGGAAGTCGACGAGCTGCTTCGCCCCGTCGGCGTTGTCGGTGCCCGCGAGCACTCCCGCGTACTCGACCTGCCGGAAGCAGGTGCCGAGCATCGCGCTCGTGGTCGAGGTCGCCCCGTCCTCGCTCACCGTGAACGCCGGCGACGTGGCGTACGACAGCGCGATCGGTCGCTGGCCGCCCTCGCCGGCGCCCGAGAAGTCCACGTAGTACGCGTCCTCCCAGCTCTCGGCGACCTTGACGCCGTTGTCGCGCAGGTCCGTCCAGTACGCCTGCCACCCGTCGGTGCCGAACGCGCCGATCGTGGCGAGCAGGAAGGCGAGGCCCGGCGAGGACATCGCGGGGTTCGTGACCACCGTCAGGTCGCGGTACTCGGGCTTCGTGAGGTCCTCGAGCGTCGCCGGCGGGGTGACTCCGTTCTCGTCGAACCAGCCGTCGTCGAGGTTGAGGCACACGTCGCCCACGTCGATCGGCGTGAGCGTGCCGGCCAGGTCGTCCGGCGCGTACGCCGCGACCTGCGGGTCGAGGTCCTCCGGCTGGTACGCCTCGAAGACGCCCGCCTCCACCGCACGCGATGCGAACGTGTTGTCGACGCCGTAGACGACGTCGCCCAGCGGCGCGTCCTTGGTGAGCACGAGCTGGTTGACCAGCGTGCCCGCGTCGCCGGGCGCCACCTGCTCGACCGTCAGGCCCGACTCCGCCTCGAACGCGGCCAGCACGTCCTCGGAGACGGCGAACGAGTCGTGCGTGACGAGCGTGATCGTCGTCGACGCGGTCGCCGCGTCGTCCGCCGGGTCGGCGCCGCCGCACGCCGCGAGCACGGGCAGCAGCGCGACGACGGCGGCTCCCGCGGCGATGCGCGTGACCGCCCGCGTGGTCCTGCGGGTCATGTGTCCTCCTCAAGGTGCGAGAAGGGGGTCCTGCGGGCCCGGCACCGTCGTGGTGCGGTGGTCCGCAGGGATCGAGAATCCCGACTTCCTCCACCGGTGCTAACCGGATCAGGTTCGAGGGTCTGCGGCGTTCCGCACTCTCAGCGCCGGCGGCGCTCCCCTGTCGTATCACCACGAGCCTACACACCGGGGCCGCGCTACCGTGGTCCCGTCCGCGGCGCAGGGGTGTGACGTGCCTGACGTGCCATGACGCCTTCCGGACCGTGTCCGCGGGCACCGCACGACCGACACCCCCACCACGGGGGAACGAACGAGGGAGAGCACGTGACGGACACCGAGCAGCCGTTCGCGGTGAAGGTCGGCACGGTGGTGCTGACGCTCGCCGCCGGGTGGGTGGCGCAGAAGGCCATCGGCATCGTCTGGGAGAAGACCACGGGGAGCGTGGCGCCCACGAACGTCGACGACGACGAGATCTCGATCATCCAGGCCGTGACGTTCGCCGCCGTCTCGGGCGGCGTCGCCGTCCTGGCCAAGCGGCTCGCGCGCCGTGGGGCCGTGCGGGCAGCGGCACGCTTCGTCCCCGGGCGCTGACGCCGGTCGACGCCGGACCGTCCGTCAGTGGCTCGCGCGCGGGCGGCGACGGGCGAGCTGGGCGTCGTGGCCGTGCGGCCGCTCCACCGGCCGCACGGCGGCCAGCGCCCGGCTGATCCGGTCGGCGGCGTCCTGTGCCGGCGGGGCCGACCGGACCACCTCCGCAGCCGTGAGCTCGGGTCCGCGGTCCCCGACGGGCCGCGCGAGCTCCTTCATCACCTGCTCCCCCGCCGACTGCGCGGAGACGCCCACCTGTGCGCCCGCGTCCGCGAGCACCTCGGTGGCCACCGACTCGTCCACGCCGCAGACCGCCATGATCGCGCCCTTGGCCCGCTCCCCCGCCGCGGCGGCGACGAACGCTCGCGACACGGCACGGTGCGCCTCCCGGTCCAGCACCTCGCGGACGACGGGGCTCGCGTCGATCACGTAGCCGACGAGCTGCGACGCCGAGCCGTCTGGGCCCTGGCGCTCCTGCCCCGTCACCACCACGGTGTGCGTGCGCCCGTGGTCGTCCACGATGCGGTGCGCGCCCGCGAAGGGCCGCCCCGTCGCGAGGGCCACCGCGGCCGTGCGGGAAAGCCGCTCCCGGTCGTCCGGGTGCAGGTGCGCCCGCAGCACCTCGGGGCCGGCGGCGATCGCCCCCGGCTCGCGCCCGAAGATCCGGTGGACCTCGTCCGACCACCACCAGGCGCCCGTGGCGACGTCCACCCGGTATCGACCCACGAGCAGCTGGTTCCCGGCGCCGAGCAGCTCCGCGAGGGCGACAAGCTCGCGGCGCGGAGGATCGTGCGGTGCGCTGGGTACCGACATGGCTCATCTCCCCGTGCAGTGGTCCGGGGGTCGTTCTCTGGACTCACCACGGTACCGAGACGGCGCCGCACCGCCACCCCACAGCCGAGGCTGCGTGGTGGCGGTGCGGTCGACGGGTCCGCCGAGGGCGGCGTGCCGTCAGACGGCCGGGGTGACGACGGCGGCCTCGTCGACCGCCTCCGCCCTCTCGGCGGCCACGGCCTTGCGATGCTGGCGGAACGAGTAGACGACGGCGGCGGCCCAGCCGACCGCGACGAGGCCGAGCACGAGGCCCCGCACGCCGTCGCTCACGGGGAACGAGTCGAGGTTCAGCAGGGTGCGCGCGTTGGTCAGCACGATGATGCCGCCGACGGCGGACCCGAGGACCCGCGGCGGCACGAGCCGCACGAGCCAGGCCGCGATCGGTGCCGCGACGAGGCCGCCGACGAGGAGCGCCAGCGCCCAGGTGGGGTCGATGCCCGCGGTCCCGAGACCGAACAGGAAGCCGAGGCTCGCCGCCACCGCCACGAAGAACTCGCTCGTGTCGATCGACCCGATCACCTTGCGGGGCTCCATGCGGCCGCTCGCGAGGATGGCCGGCGTGCCCACCGGCCCCCAGCCGCCACCGCCGGTGGCGTCCATGAACCCGGCCACCAGCCCCAGCGGGGTGAGGAACCGCTTGCGGAGCGGCTGGCCGAGGCGGTCCGTGCGCAGGCCACGCAGCGTGAAGCGCAGCAGCACATAGATCCCCAGCCCCAGCAGCAGCACGGACATCAGCGGCTTGGCGATCTCGGTCGAGAGCCACGACAGGAACGTCGCGCCGGCGAACGCCCCGATCGCGCCCGGGATGCCGATCCTGAGCACGACCTTCCAGTCCACGTTGCCGAACCGCCAGTGCGACGCGCCCGAGGCGAGCGTCGTGCCGACCTCGGCGAGGTGGACGGTGGCGGACGCGGCCGCCGGGTTGGTGCCGATCGCGAGCAGCAGGGTCGTCGAGGTGACCCCGTACGCCATCCCCAGGCTGCCGTCGACGAGCTGCGCACCGAGGCCCACGAGGGCGAGCAGAACGAGAGTCCGCACAGGAGTGTCCCTCCGATCCCGCGCGGCAGCGTGTCCGCCGCGACAGGAACGAAGTTATCCGATCGGGTCTATCGGATTCAACGGTCTCAGAGTATTGGTCACATGGTGAGACGGTTATGGGACGGGCTCCGTGGGCCGAGCCTGCGCCGCGGCCTGTCAGGCAGCGGCGGTCACGGGTTCTGCCACGCCGACTCCTGGTCGGTCAGCCGGCGCACCGGCTCGGGCACGGTGCCGGCGGCCAGGTCGGCGAGCGTCACCTGCTCGAGGACGGCGCGCACGTTCACGCGCAGCGCCACCCACACGTGCAGCAGCGACGCGGCCGCGCCCGCGTACTCGAGGTCGGAGGGCCGCGCGTCCCGGACGAACACCAGCGGCCCGTCCACGGCGCGGATCACGTCCGCGACGGTGACCTTGTCCGCCGGCCGGGCCAGGACGTACCCCCCGCCGGCACCGCGCCGGCTCGCGACGATCCCCTCGCGCCGAAGGTCGCTGAGGATCGCCTCGAGGAACCGGTGCGGCACGTCCTGCGCGCGGGCGAGCGACTCGGCGGGGACCGGGCCACCGTCGGCAGAAGCTGCGAGCTCGGCTGCCGCCCGGACGGCGTAGTCCGCCTTGGCCGAGATCCTCACCGTTCCCCCGCCTGCGTCGAGGTGCGGAGGCGGGCGCCCTCCAGGATCCGCCCCGCCGCGCGCGCCGAGGCCGCGAAGGATCCCGTGAGGGGCAGGTCGGGGAGGATCACGGCCTGCGCCGCGTGATAGACGTCCGGCTTGCCGATCCAGGTGCGCCCCGAGGGCACGTTGTCGGTGTCCAGCTCGTGGAACCACGACCCTCGCTCGTGGTCGACCAGGTGGGCGTCGATCCACCCCCACCACCGGTCCGCGAGCTCCGCGAACCGCGCCTCGTCGGTCGTACGGTGCAGGACGTCCGCCGCCGCGGCCGCCTCGGCGGCCACCCAGTGGAACCGGCGGGCCTCGACGGGGTCCCCCGCCCAGTCGGTGGTGTAGACGAACCCGCCCTGGGGCCCGTCCCACCCGTCGGCCACGGCGCGCTCGAACAGGTTCCGCGCGGCGTCGGTCCGACGCCCCGCGGTGCCGCCGGCGACGTCGACCTGGAGCAGCAGGCGCGCCCACTCGAGACCGTGCCCGGGCGTGGCCCCGTACGGCTTGAACGGGTCGTGCGGCCGGTCCGCGTTGTACTCGAGCTGCGGCCGCCAGGCGGAGTCGAAGTGCTCGGGGATGCGCCACCCGTTGTCCGCGGCCCAGCCGATGACGCGGTCCGCGATCACGGCCGCGCGGTCCAGCCAGCGCCGCTCACCCGTGGCGTCGTGCGCGGCGAGCAGCGCCTCGACCCCGTGCATGTTGGCGTTCACGCCCCGGTACGGGTCCACGGTGGCCCAGTCCCGAGACCGCTCGTCGAGGTGCAGCTGGTGCTCCGCCTCCCAGAAGCGCGCGTCCAGCACCGCCAGCGCGGAGTCCAGGAGCGACTCCGCCCCCGGCGTGCGGGCGACGGTGCCCGTCGAGCCGGCGAGGACGACGAACGCGTGGCCGTACGCCTGCTTGGTCCCGTCGACCTCGCCCGCACCGGGGCCGAGGGAGGCGAGCCAGCCGCCGTCCACGGGATCCGCGAGCGTCGCGGTGAGCCCGGAGATCCCCCGCTCGAGGAGCGCGGCGGCACCGTCGACACCGAGCAGGTGGCCCAGGCCGAAGGTGTGCGTCATCCGGCAGGTGATCCACAGGTGCGCCGGCTGGTCGGGGTCCACGGCGCCGTCGTCGTCGAGCCAGCCCGCGGCCCCGTCGGCGCCGAGCGACGGCGCTGCGAACTCCAGCAGGCTGAGGAAGTGGTCGGCCCTCCACGACGACGTGGGACCGGTGGCAGGAAGAGTCGGTGTTCCGTTCACCCGAGGAGCCTATCGGCCCGCCCGCGGCTGCACGACGTGGTGTGGGCCTGTTCGGGGGTATGCGAAAGGCCCACCCCGGTGGGGTGGGCCTTTCGTAATGGGTGTCCGGCGGCGTCCTACTCTCCCACCCCCTCTCGAGGGCAGTACCATCGGCGCT
>JALQCY010000006.1 GCA_023241745.1 Isoptericola peretonis
AATCAAATTTGGCATTGACTATCAAACACACTGTTGAGTTCTCAAACAACCGACGCACACCGCGCAACCAGAACCCTCACCGGATCCCAGCCCCGCCGGGGCAACCCCTCAACCTTACTCGGTTCGTCCTTCCCGGTCAACTCCCGGCCTTCGCCAGAATTTGCGGTTCGAACGTCCCGTCCCGAACGAGGGCGCACACGTCGACCTCGTGAAGAAGGATTCGGGTTGTCCGCCCCGGGCCGGCCACCGGTACCCAGCCTCTCGGCTGTCTCCTCGGTGTCCGTTCTCCCTGTCGGGCGAACGACCAGAACATTACACACACTCCTGCCGAGCTGCCAAATCGCCTCCTGACCTGCATCGACGCGAGCGGAGCACGCTCGGTGCGGACGACGTGGGCCCCGACGGGAGCACTCGCTCCCGTCGGGGCCCACCACGCACCGCCCGCCTCCTGTGGCTGCCCGGCGGCTACTCCGCCATCGCCACCGCGAGGGTCCGCTTGCCGCGGCGCAGCACGGCGTACCGGCCGTGCAGCAGGTCCTCGGTCCGCAGCGCAGCGTCCTCGGACTCCACCTTCGCGTTGTTGACGTAGGCCCCGCCCTCAGCGATCGCGCGACGTGCCGCTGCCTTGGACGGCACGAGACCGGAGCCGACGAGCGCGTCGACCACCAGGTCGCCCGCCTTCGCCGTGGTGCGGGGCAGCTCCGCGACCGCCGCACCGAGGGTGCCGGCGTCGAGCCCCTGCAGCTCGCCACGGCCGAAGAGCGCCTGGCTCGCCGCGATGACCGCGTCGGTCGCCCCCTGGCCGTGCACGAGCGTCGTGAGGTCGCCGGCCAGGGCCCGCTGCGCCTCGCGGGCGAAAGGTCGCTCGGCGACCTCCCCCTCGAGGGCCTCGATCTCCTCGCGCGAGCGGAAGGTGAAGACCTTGAGGTACCGGACGACGTCGGCGTCCGCCGTGTTCAGCCAGAACTGGTAGAAGGCGTACGGGCTCGTGAGCTCGGGGTCGAGCCAGACGGCTCCGCCCTCCGACTTGCCCATCTTGGTGCCGTCCGCCTTCGTGATGAGCGGCGACGTCAGGGCGTGCACGGACGCGCCGTCCGCCTTGCGGATCAGCTCGACGCCCGACAGCAGGTTGCCCCACTGGTCGTTGCCGCCGAGCTGCAGCGTGCACCCGTGGCGCTCGTACAGCTCGCGGAAGTCCATGCCCTGCAGCACCTGGTAGCTGAACTCCGTGTAGCTGATGCCCTCGTCGGAGTGCAGGCGCCGGGCGACGATGTCCTTGCCCAGCATGGTGCCGACCCGGTAGTGCTTGCCGACGTCGCGCAGGAAGTCGATCGCCGACATCGACCCGGTCCAGTCGAGGTTGTTGACCATGCGCGCCGCGGCCGGGCCCTCGAAGTCGAGGAACGGCTCGATCTGGGCGCGGATGCGATCCACCCAGCCGGCGACCACGTCACGCGACTGCATCGAGCGCTCCGTGGTGGGCCGCGGGTCGCCGATGAGGCCGGTGGCACCACCGACGAGCGCGAGCGGCCGGTGCCCCGCGAGCTGGAGCCGGCGCATGTTCAGCAGCTGCACCATGTGCCCGACGTGCAGGCTCTGCGCCGTCGGGTCGAAGCCCGCGTAATAGGTGACGGGTCCCTCGGCCAGCGCAGAACGCAGCGCGGCCTCGTCGGTGGACTGCGCCACCAGGCCCCGCCAGTGCAGCTCGTCGAGAACGTGGGTCACCGTGTGCTCCTCAAGAAGGGGATCGCGGCCCGGCCGGGCCGCCCTCCTAGTGTGCCCGACCGCTACCGGCGCCGTCGCCGGGATTCCGCCGCCCGGTACGCCGAGACGGTGGGATCGCCGGCGAGCCATGCCCGCCAGGGGAACAGGTCCGCCCGGCCGCCGTCGCCGCTCACCCCCACGCGCGGTCCGGTGGCGACGGCTTGCCCACGCTCACGCTCCGCGGCGGGGGCAGCGGGCACCCGCAGGACCAGACCACCGTCGGAGTCCGTGACGTCCGCCCCGTCGTCGTCCCGGTCGATCGCCAGCGCGACCGTGAGGCGCGCCGGGCCGCTCGCCAGGTCGACGTCGGACCGTGTCACGCCCGCGGCGGCCCGCCGTCCACGGGCCAGGTCCACGCCCTCGACCACCTTGCCGGCCCGCAGCAGGACCGCCGACGCCTGTCCGGCCGGGCTGCAGACCACGTTCATGCAGTGGTGCAGGCCCAGGTGCCGGTACACGTACACGCGGCCCGGCTCGCCGAACATCGTGCGGTTGCGCGCCGTCTCGCCGCGATAGGCGTGCGACCCCGGGTCCGACGTGCCCGCGTACGCCTCGACCTCGCTCAGGCGCACCGTCACCGTCCCCTCGGCCGTCCGCCGGGTGAGGAGCGCGCCCAGCAGGTCCCGGGCGACCGTGTGCACGTCACGCGCGAACCACGCGCGTCCCGGCACGACGAGCCCCGCGGCCTCGAGCCCCGTCATCGGGCCACCGCCGTCACGCCGGTCGCGGCGTGCTGCACCCGTCCGACCCCGTCGAGCCGGACGTCGGCACGCTCGCGCGTGCGCTCGGCGGCGTAGTGGGCGCGCTCGTCCGCCATCCAGCGCACCCAGTGGTCGCGCGCGCCCGCCCCGTCCCGGGCGAGCCCGCGCGCGAGGCGCACCGCGTCGTCGGCCTCGACCCAGACCCGCAGCGCGGACCAGTCGTCGACCTGCCGCGCCGCGGCGCCGCACCCCTCGACGACGAGCACGGGGCCGGGCTCGACGTCGTGGGGTTCGGCGTACTCCCCCGCTGCCCAGTCGTAGCGCCGGTAGCGGCCCGCGCGACCGGCCGCGAGCGGGCCCAGGACCCACTCGCCGAGACGCCGGGCGCCGCCGTCCGGCCCGGCCTCCCAGCCCTCATAGAGGTCGTCCAGGTGCACGACCTGGCACGCGAACCGCACCGCGAGCTGCGTGGCGAGCGTCGTCTTACCCGACCCCGCCGGGCCGTCGACGCACACCAGCCGCGTACGCCGCCACGGCTCGGCCGCGCCCGGACCCGGGAGCCGCGCCCGGGCCGCGTGCACGCGCGCCACCAGCCGGTCCAGCACGTCCTCGCTCGTCGTCACGCCCTCTCCTTCCTCCGGACCGCCGACCGTACCCGCCCGGGACGACGCCGGCCGCACGCCCCGTCAGGGGCGCACGGCCGGCGACGTCGGGCTGGTGCTCAGTCGTCCGCCCAGATGCGGAACTCCGCGGACCGCTCCTTGGCGGCGTCGAGCTGCTCGGCCACCCGCGCGGGGGCGGTGCCGCCCACGGCGTCGCGCGACGCCACCGAGCCCTCGACGCTCAGCACCTCCCGCACGCCCGGCGTCAGGTGCTCGGAGATCGCGGCGAGGTCGTCGTCGGACAGGTCCCACAGCTCGATGCCGCGCTCCTCGCACACCCGCACGCACGCGCCGGCGACCTCGTGCGCGACGCGGAACGGGACGCCCTGCCGCACCAGCCACTCGGCGATGTCGGTCGCGAGCGAGAAGCCCTGCGGCGCGAGCTCGGCCATGCGGCCCGTGTCGAAGGTGAGCGTCCGGAGCATCCCCGCGAACGCGGGCAGCAGCACGGTGAGGGTGGAGACCTGGTCGAAGACCGGCTCCTTGTCCTCCTGCAGGTCGCGGTTGTACGCCAGCGGCAGGCCCTTGAGCGTGGTGAGGAGGCCCGTGAGGTCGCCCACGAGACGGCCGGCCTTGCCGCGAGCCAGCTCCGCGATGTCGGGGTTCTTCTTCTGCGGCATGATGCTCGACCCGGTCGACCACGAGTCGTCCAGGCGCACGAAGCCGAACTCCTTGGTGTTCCAGAGGATGATCTCCTCCGACAGCCGGGACAGGTCGATGCCCACCATCGCCGACACGAACGCGAACTCGGCCACGACGTCGCGCGCCGCCGTGCCGTCGATCGAGTTCTCCACCGGGCCGTCGAAGCCGAGCTCGGCCGCGACCGCCGCCGGGTCCAGGCCCAGCGAGGAGCCCGCGAGCGCCCCGGACCCGTAGGGCGAGCGCGCCGCACGCACGTCCCAGTCCACCAGCCGGTCGACGTCGCGCAGCAGCGGCCAGGCGTGGGCCAGCAGCTGGTGCGCCAGCAGCACCGGCTGCGCGTGCTGCAGGTGGGTGCGACCCGGCATGACGGCGTCGCCGGCGGCCTGCGCCTGCACGATCAGCGCGTCCACGACGTCGAGCACGTGCCGCACGACGACCCGCGACTGGTCGCGCAGGTACAGCCGCACCAGCGTGGCGATCTGGTCGTTCCGCGAGCGGCCGGCGCGCAGCTTGCCGCCGAGCTCGGCGCCCGCGCGCTCGATGAGTCCGCGTTCGAGAGCCGTGTGCACGTCCTCGTCGCCGAGGACCGGCAGGAAGGCGCCGGCCTCCACGTCGGCGAGCAGGACGTCGAGCGCCTCGAGCATCCCGGTCAGCTCGTCCGCGGTCAGCAGGCCGGCCGCGTGCAGCACCCGGGCGTGAGCCCGCGAGCCCCGGATGTCGTAGGGCGCGAGGACCCAGTCGAAGTGCGTCGACTGGCTCAGCGCCTGCAGCTCCGGCGACGGGCCGCCGGAGAACCGGCCGCCCCACAGGGACACGTTGTCGGCCTGCGTCGTGACGGCGCCGTCCGCACCCGCACCGCTACCGCCCGCCGAAGAGACCTCGGAGCCCATCAGAACGCCCCGGTGCCGAAGTCCACGCCGTTGCCGAACTTCTCGTCGCGGGCGGCGGCCTGCTTCGCGGCCAGGCCGTAGATCTCGATGAAGCCCTTGGCGTGCGACTGGTCGAAGGAGTCGCCCTCGTCGTAGGTGGCGAGGTTGAAGTCGTACAGGCTCTGCTCCGAGCGGCGGCCCGTCACGGTGGCCCGACCGCCGTGCAGCACCATGCGGATCTCGCCGGAGACGTACTTCTGCGTCTCGTCGACGAACGTGTCGAGGTTCTTCTTCAGCGGGGAGAACCACATGCCGTCGTAGACCAGCTCGGCCCAGCGCTGCTCCACGGTCCGCTTGAAGCGGGCCTGCTCGCGCTCGAGCGTGACGTTCTCCAGCTCCTGGTGCGCCGCGATCAGCGCCACGGCGCCCGGGGCCTCGTAGATCTCGCGGGACTTGATGCCCACGAGGCGGTCCTCGACGATGTCGATGCGGCCCACGCCCTGGGCGCCCGCGCGGCGGTTCATCTCCTGGATGGCCTGCAGCGGGGTGACGGCCACGCCGTCCAGCGCGACCGGCACGCCCTGCTCGAACGTGATGACGACCTCGTCGGCGACCGGCGGGAACGTCGGGTCGTCCGTGTAGGAGTAGACGTCCTTGGTGGGCTCGTTCCAGATGTCCTCGAGGAAGCCCGTCTCCACCGCGCGGCCCCACACGTTCTGGTCGATCGAGAACGGGTTCTTCTTGGTGGTCGCGATCGGCAGGTCGTGGCGCTCGGCGTACTCGATGGCCTTCTCCCGCGTGAGCGCGAGGTCGCGCACCGGGGCGATCGTCTTCAGGTCGGGCGCGAGCGACGTCGTCGCGACCTCGAAGCGGACCTGGTCGTTGCCCTTGCCGGTGCAGCCGTGCGCGACGGTCGTCGCACCGAACTGGCGGGCCGCGCGCACCATGTGCTTGACGATCACCGGGCGCGAGATGGCCGACACCAGCGGGTAGCGGTCGAGGTACATCCCGTTGGCCCGCAGCGCGGGCATGCAGTACTCCGCCGCGAACTCGTCGCGCGCGTCCGCGACGTACGCCTCCACGGCGCCGCAGTCGAGGGCGCGCTTGCGCACCACGTTCATGTCCTCGCCGCCCTGGCCGACGTCGACGGCCACGGCGACGACCTCGGCCCCGGTGGCCTCGGCGATCCAGCCGATGGCCACGGAGGTGTCCAGGCCGCCCGAGTAGGCGAGCACGACGCGATCAGTCATCACAGTTCTCTTTCTGGCGTGGGGTTCGGGTCAAGTCTGGCAGCGCGGGCCGGTGGGGACCACGCCCTGCCGGGTCAGGGCTGGGTCAGCTCCAGGAAGCGACGTGCGAGCTCGTCGCCCCCGAGCGGGTCGCGGGCGATCACGAGGATGGTGTCGTCGCCCGCGATGGAGCCGAGGACGCCCGGGAAGACCGAGTGGTCGATCGCGGACGCGAGGTAGTTGGCCGCGCCCGGCGGAGTGCGCAGGACCACGAGGTTCCCGGACGCCTCCGCGGAGACGAGCAGGTCGTTGCACAGCCGGGCGAGGCGGGCCGCGACGTACTCGACGTCGTGCTCCCCCACCCCCGCGGCCTGGACGCTGCGGTCGCCGCCCTCCCCCGGCACGGCGTACACGAGCGACCCCGAGGCGTTGCGCACCTTCTCGGCCCGCAGCTCGATGAGGTCCCGCGACAGCGTCCCCTGGGTGACGGTGACGCCGGAGTCGGCGAGCTCACGGGCCAGCTCGGCCTGGGAGTGGATCGCCGTGCGCCGCACGATCTCGACGATCCGCGCGTGGCGGGCGGCCTTCGTCGTCGGCCCCGCCGCGATGCCGCCGGGCGTGCCGTCCGGGGCGCTCATCGGTGCTCCAGCAGCCAGGTCAGGAGCGCCTTCTGCGCGTGCAGACGGTTCTCCGCCTCGTCCCAGACCACCGACGCGGGGCCGTCGATCACCTCGGCGGTGACCTCCTTGCCGCGGTAGGCGGGCAGGCAGTGCAGGAACGCCGCGTCGGGGGCGGCGGCCGACATGAGCGCCTCGTCCACGCGATAGCCGTCCAGCGCGGCGAGCCGCTCGGCGGCCTCGGCCTCGTCGCCCATCGACACCCAGGTGTCCGCGGCGACGACGTCCGCCCCGGCGACCGCCGCGCGCGCGTCCGTCGTCACGGTCACCGAGCCGCCCGTCGCCCGCGCGATCTCCTCGGCCCGCGCCACGACGTCGGCGGGCGGGAGGTAGCCCTCCGGCCCGGCGACAGCGACGTGGAGGCCGGCCGTGACGCCCCCGAGCAGGTACGACGCCGCCATGTTGTTCCCGCCGTCGCCCACGTAGGCGAGACGCTGGCCGGGCAGCGCGGAGATGCCGCCGCGGTGCTGCGCGACCGTGAGGAGGTCGGCGAGGATCTGGCACGGGTGGAAGCCGTCGGTGAGGGCGTTGACGACGGGGACGCGCGAGACCGCGGCCATCTCGTCGATCCGGTCCTGACCGAAGGTGCGCCACACGATCGCCGAGACCTGGCGGTCGAGGACGCGGGTGACGTCCGCGACGGACTCGCGGACCCCCACCTGGGCGAGGCGGCCGTCCACGACCACCGGGAAGCCGCCGAGCTCCGCGATGCCGATGGAGAAGGACACCTGTGTGCGCAGCGTCGGCTTGTCGAAGAGCACGGCGACGCCCTGCGGGCCGGCGAGCGGCGAGCGCACGAACCGGTCCTCCCGGAACGCCATGCCGAGCTCGAGCACCTCCCGCTGCTCGTCCGGCGTGAGGTCGTCGTCGCGGAGGAAGTGGCGGGGCATCAGGACTCCCTGTCGTCGGGCGCGGAGGCGTCGGGCACGGTGACGTCGGCGAAGAACCGGGCGGCGTCTCGCGCCTGGTCGGCCGTGAGGATCAGCGGGGGCGCGAGCCGGATCGCGTCCGGTGCGACGGCGTTGACGACGAATCCGGCGTCGAGCGCGGCCGACGCCACCTCCGTCGCGACGGGCCGCGTGAGCTGCACGGCGAGCAGCAGCCCCCGGCCGCGGACGCCGTCGACGAGCGGGTTGCCGGCGGCCTCGATCTCGGTGCGGAGCACGTCGCCGACACGGCGGGCGTTCTCGAGCAGACCGTCGCGCTCGATGACGCCGAGCGTGGCGAGGCCGGCGGCGGCCGCCACCGGGTTGCCCCCGAACGTGGTGCCGTGCTGACCGCGGCCGAGGAGCGTCGCGGCGCGCTCGCCGAAGGCGATCGCGGCGCCGACGGGGAACCCTCCGCCCAGGCCCTTGGCGACGGTGACGACGTCGGGCACGACGCCGCCGCCGACCTCGGGCTGCTGGAAGGCGAACCACGAGCCGGTGCGCCCCACGCCGGTCTGGACCTCGTCGAGCACCAGCAGCGCACCCGCCGCGGCGGTGAGCCGGCGCGCGTGCGCGAGGTAGCCGGCGGGCAGGGCGCGCACGCCGGCCTCGCCCTGCAGCGGCTCGAGCACGAGCGCCGAGACGCCGCCGCGCTCGGCCACCGCGGCCGCGGAGAAGGCCTCGTCGAGGGCGGCCGTGTCACCGAAGGGCAGGTGCTCGACGCCGCCGGGCAAGGGCTCGAAGGGCTCCCGGTAGGCCGCCTTGGCGGTGAGGGCGAGCGCACCCATCGAGCGGCCGTGGAAGCCGCCCTCCAGGGCGAGCATGCGCGTGCGGGTGCCGCCGCCGGGGCCGCCGGAACGGTTGCGCCGCGCCATCTTGAACGCCGCCTCGACCGCTTCCGTGCCCGAGTTGGTGAAGAACACCCGCGACCCCTCGGGGGCGCCCGCGAGCTGCAGCAGCCGCTCGGCCAGGGCGATCTGGGTGGGCGTGGCGAAGAAGTTCGACACGTGGCCGAGGGTGCCGAGCTGCGCGCTGACCGCCGCGGTCAGCGTGGGGTGGCCGTGCCCGAGCGCGTTCACCGCGATGCCCGCGAGCAGGTCGAGGTAGCGGCGCCCGTCGGCGTCCCACACGTAGGCGCCCTCGCCGCGCACCAGGACGCGCTGGGGCGGGCCGAACGTGTCCATCACCGCGTGGGTGTAGCGGTCCGTCCACGCCAGGTTCGAGACGTCGCTCAGGGCGCCGCCGCCTGCCGCCTCCAGGTGGGTGGTCTCGCTCATGCGTGGGCCTCCTTCGTCGGGGCGGCGGGCGCCGGCACCACCATCGTGCCGTTGCCGCGGGTGGTGAAGACCTCCAGGAGCACGGAGTGCGGCTGCCGGCCGTCGATGACCGTGGCGCGCGGGACGCCCCCCTGCACGGCGCGCAGGCACGCCTCCATCTTGGGCACCATCCCCGAGGTGAGGCTCGGCAGCAGCTCCGCCAGGTCGGGCGCGGAGATCTCCTCGACGAGCGAGTCCTTGTCCGGCCAGGAGGTGTACAGCCCCTCGACGTCCGTCAGCACGATGAGCTTCTTCGCGCCGAGCGCGACCGCGAGCGCCGCGGCCGCCGTGTCGGCGTTGACGTTGAGCACCTGGGTGGGGTCGTCCACGTCGGGCGCGACCGTCGAGACCACCGGGATGCGGCCGGCGTCGAGGAGGTCCTGCACGGCCGCCGGGTGCACCTCGACGACGTCGCCCACCAGGCCGACGTCCACCGGTTCGCCGTCGACGACCGCGTGCCGGCGCACCGCGCCGAACAGGCCGCCGTCCTCCCCCGACAGGCCGACGGCGCGCGGGCCGTGCGCGTTGATCAGGCCCACGAGCTCCCGCGAGACCTGCCCGGTGAGCACCATGCGCACCACGTCCATCGCCTCCGGCGTGGTGACGCGCAGCCCGCCGCGGAACTCGCTGTGGATGTCGAGCCGCTCCAGCATCGCGTTGATCTGCGGGCCCCCGCCGTGCACGACGACGGGGTGCAGGCCCACCTGGCGCAGGAAGACCATGTCGTGCGCGAACGCGGCCTTGAGCCCGTCGTCCACCATGGCGTTGCCGCCGTACTTGACGACGACGAGCGCCCCGGCGAACTCCTGCAGCCACGGCAGCGCCTCGAGGAGCACCTCCGCCTTCTGCTCGGGCAGCAGCCCGTTCACCACGTCGCTGCTCACGAGCTGTACGCGCTGTTCTCGTGGACGTACGCGTGCGTGAGGTCGTTGGTCCACAGCGTGATCTCGGCGTCCCCGGCGTGCAGGTCGATCGTGATCGCGACGTCGCGCGACGCGGCCAGGTCGACCTTGTCGGGCGACTCGTGCGCCCCGCCGGCCTTGCACACCATGACGCCGTTGACGCTCACGTCGAGCTCCAGCGGGTCGAAGGGCGCGACGTCCTCGGGCACGGTGCCCACCTGCGACAGGATCCGGCCCCAGTTGGGGTCGTTGCCGAAGATGGCGGCCTTGACCAGGTTGGACCGGCTCACGGCCCGGGCGACGGCGAGCCCGGCCTCCTCGGTCGTCGCGTGCGTCACGGTGATCGCGATGTCGTGGGACGAGCCCTCGGCGTCGGCGACGAGCTGGCGGGCGAGGTCGGCGCAGACGGCGGTCACGGCCGCCGTGAGCTCGTCGGCACCGACGCCGGCGCCGGAGGCGCCGGACGCCATGAGCACGACGGTGTCGGACGTGGACATGCAGCCGTCCGAGTCCACCCGGTCGAAGGTGGTGCGCGTCGCGCTGCGCAGCGCGGCGTCGGCCGTCGCCGCGTCGACCGCGGCGTCGGTCGTGATGACGCAGAGCATGGTGGCCAGCGCCGGCGCGAGCATGCCCGCGCCCTTGGCCATGCCGCCCACGGTGACGGTGCCCGACGGTGTCTCGATGGTGCGCACGGCGGTCTTCGGCACGGAGTCCGTGGTCATGATCGCGGTGGCGGCGGCGAGCCCGCCCGCGTCGCCGGGGTCGAGCTCGTCCGCGGCGACGGGGATGCCCGCGAGCAGCTTCTCCGCCGCGAGGCGCACGCCGATGAGGCCGGTCGACGCCACGAGCACGTCGATCGCACCGATGCCGAGCACCTCGGCGACCTTCTCGGCGGTGGCGTGGGAGTCCTGGAAGCCGCCGGGACCTGTGCACACGTTCGCCGCGCCCGAGTTGAGCACGACCGCGCGGGCGACCCCGTCCTTGACGGCCTGACGCGACCACATCACCGGCGCGCCGACCACACGGTTGCTCGTGAAGACGGCGGCGGCGGTGTGCTGCGGGCCGTCGTTGACGACGAGGGCGAGGTCCGGGGTTCCGGAGGCCTTGAGGCCGGCCGTGACGCCCGCGGCCCGGAAGCCCTTCGCTGCGGTCACGCTCATGGTGCGACTCCTTCGGTGACGAGGCCGGCCGTCTCCGGCAGGCCGAGGGCGAGGTTCATGGCCTGGACCGCCTGTCCGGCGGTGCCCTTGACCAGGTTGTCGATCGCGGTGACCGTCACGACCCGTCCTGCGGCGGCGTCGAGCGCGACCTGAACGAGGGCGGTGTTGGCGCCGAGGGTGGCGGCGGTCGTCGGCCACTGCCCCTCGGGCAGCAGCTCCACGAACGGCTCGCGGGCGTAGGCGTCGGCCCAGGCCGCGCGGACGTCGGCGGCCGTGGCGTCCTCACGGCCGGGCGCGAGTCGGGCGGTCACCGTGGCGAGGATGCCGCGCGACATCGGCACGAGGGTGGGCGTGAAGCTGATCGACACCGCGGGCGCGCCGGCGACGCGCAGGTTCTGCGCGATCTCCGGGATGTGCCGGTGGGCGCCGCCGACGGCGTAGGGCGCGGCGGAGCCGAGCCCTTCGGCGGCGAGCAGGTGCGGCTTGAGCGACCTCCCCGCCCCCGAGTAGCCGTTGGCGAGGACCGCGACCACGTCGGACGGGCTCACCAGACCCGCGGCGACGCCCGGCTGCAGCCCGAGCGTGACGGCGGTGACGTTGCAGCCCGGCACGGCGATGCGTCGCGTGCCGGCCAGGTGGTCCCGCTGGCGGCTGCCGTCGGCGTGCACGAGCTCGGGCATCCCGTACGGCCACGTGCCCGCGTGCGGGGACCCGTAGAAGGCCTCCCAGTCGGCGGCGGAGACCAGCCGGTGGTCGGCGCCGAGGTCGAGCACCAGCACGTCGTCCGGCAGCTGCGCGGCGACCTCGCCGGACGCGCCGTGCGGCAGGCCGAGGACGACGACGTCGTGGCCCGCGAGCGCCTCGGGCGTGGTGGGCTGCAGCACGCGGTCGGCGAGCGAGCGCAGGTGCGGCTGGAGCTCGCCGAGCCGGGACCCGGCGTTGGAGTGTGCGGTGAGGGCGCCCACCTCGAGGTGCGGGTGGCGGGCCGCCAGCCGGAGGAACTCACCCCCGGCGTAGCCGGACGCGCCGGCGACGGCGACGCGGAGCTGCGGCTGGATGCTGACCATATGCAGCACTATACATACGTATGCAACACCCGTCGTCGACGGGCCCCGGCCGTCTCAGTCCGTGAGCGGCAGGTACATCACATGCAGCCCCACGTACCCGTGGGCCGGGCTCCGGAACGACTCGGGGACCGTGCCGACGACCTCGAAGCCGAGCGACCGCCACAGCCGCACCGCGGCCACGTTCGACTCGACCACGGCGTTGAACTGGATGCCTCGGAAGCCCTGCTCGCGGTGCCAGGCCACACCGTGCTCGCCGAGCGCCCGACCGACCCCGAGCCCACGCGCCGAGGGCGACACCATGAAGGACGCGGTGCCCACGTGGTCCCCGTGCCCCGGCCGGTTGGGGCCCATCTTCGCGGTGCCCAGCACCGTGCCGTCGGCGCCCTGCGCCACGACGGTCGCGCCGGGAGCGCGCTCCATCCAGATCTCGCGCGCCTCGTCGCTCGTGAGGTCGAGCGGGTACACGTACGTCTCGCCCTCGCGCACCACGCCCTCGACGATGGGCCACAGGGCCGGCCAGTCGTCGTCGGTCGCGGGGCGGATCTCGAACGGGGTGCGGGTGTCTCGGGTCACAGCGGAAGCATAGGGTCGGGCCCGTGACCTCCCTCTCCGCCCGCGACGACGTGGCCGCGGCGGTCGCCGCCGCCTACGACGCCCGCGCCGCGACCTACGACGAGAGCGCCATGCACCGCGACCTCGCCGTCACGGTGGCCGGGTTCTGCGCGCTCGACGGCGTCCGCGACGTCCTGGACGTCGCCACCGGCACGGGTCTGGTCCTCCGGGCCCTGGCCTCCGCGGCCGGCCGGCCCCTGCGGCTGGCGGGGGTCGACCTCTCCCCCGACATGCTGACCGTGGCCCGCCGCGAGGCGCCCGACGCGACGCTGCTGCGGGCCGACGCCGCCGCCCTCCCGCTCGCCGACGGGTCGGCGGACCTCGTCACCTGCGTGACCGCGCTGCAGCTCATGCCGCGACCCGACGCGGTGCTGGCCGAGTGGGCCCGCGTGCTGCGACCCGGCGGCCGCGCCGTCACCGCGACGT
Source organism: Isoptericola peretonis (assembly GCA_023241745.1). Taxonomy (GTDB): domain Bacteria; phylum Actinomycetota; class Actinomycetes; order Actinomycetales; family Cellulomonadaceae; genus Isoptericola; species Isoptericola peretonis. Next base: position 12,954 of record JALQCY010000006.1, read on the forward strand.
TCACCGGGTTCGGTCGGCCCGCACGACCGCGCCGCGACTTCCCGGTGCGTCACGACCGGTTCGCCACGCCCGAGCTCCTGGCGGGCCTCGCCACGCGCGCGGGCCTGCGGCTGACCCGGCACGCCGCCTGGAGTCACCACGACGGCGACGCGTTCCTGCTCGCCGAGCTGGAGGCGGACCGGTGACGCCGGCCGGCGTCGTCGAGCTCACGGACTGGCGGCGGCGCGTCGCGGAGCTGTACGCGGCGGTCCGCCACGAGGCGGACCCGGCCACAGGGCACGCGACGTGGCGGGCCGGCCGCGACGCGCTGTTCCGGACGCACCCGCAGAGCCCGCTCGCCGTCGACGACCCGTTGCGCACCACCGGCCTGCCCTGCTGGCCGTACGACCCCGCGTTGCGGTTCGAGGTGCCGCTGCGCCCCGCCCCGCCGGCCACGCTGGAGCTCGACACGGGCACGGACGGCACGACCACCATGGAGCGTGCCGGGGTCCTCGAGGTACCGGGCGTCGGCGCGCTCGACGCCTGGTGGCTGGCGCAGTACGGCGGCGGGCTCTTCGTGCCGCTGCGGGACGGCACGGCCGGGGCCGAGACGTACGGGGGCGGGCGCTACCTGCTCGACACCGCCAAGGGCGCCGACCTCGGCAGCCTCGACGGCCGCGTGGTCCTGGACCTCAACTTCGCGTACCACCCGTCCTGCCGGTACGACCCCGCGTGGACGTGTCCGCTGGCGCCCGCGGGCAACCGCGTGACCGTCCCGGTCCGCGCCGGGGAACGGCTGGCCTGACCCCGGCGCGCGTCGCCTCGCACCCCTCGCACCCGGGCAGCGGTGCGTAGGCTCGGCCCATGCGTGCAGTCGTGGCCCGCGCGGCGGGTGGACCCGAGGTCCTGGAGTATGTCGAACGCCCCGATCCCGAGCCCGCGGCCGGTGAGCTGCTCGTCCGCGTGGCCGCGGCGGGGGTCAACTTCATCGACACGTACCGGCGCGCCGGCGTGTACCCGATGGAGCACCCGCACGTCGTCGGGGTGGAGGGCGCCGGGACGGTCGAGGCGCTCGGGGACGGCGTCCGGGGGTTCGCGGTCGGCGACCGGGTGGCCTGGAACGAGGCGCCCGGGTCGTACGCCGAGCTCGCCGTCGTCCCGGCCTCGAACGCCGTCCACGTGCCCGCCGGCCTCGACCTGGTCACCGCCGCGGCGCTGCCCCTGCAGGGCATGACCGCGCACTATCTCGTCGCGTCGACCTTCGAGGTCGGCCCGGGGCACGACGTCCTCCTCACCGCCGGGGCCGGCGGCGTCGGCCTGCTCGCGACCCAGCTCGCCGTCGCACGCGGAGGACGCGTCATCACGACCGTGTCGTCGGCCGAGAAGGCCGCGCTGTCGTCGGCCGCGGGCGCGGCGCACACGGTGGACTACGCCGCGATGGAGGACATGACGACCGAGCTCCCCGCCGTCGTGCGCGACCTCACCGACGGCAAGGGCGTGCACGTCGTCTACGACGGCGTGGGCCGCACCACCTTCGACGCCTCGCTCGCGTCGCTGCGCCCGCGCGGCACGCTGGTGCTCTTCGGCGGCGCGTCGGGCCAGGTGCCGCCGTTCGACCCGCAGCGCCTCAACTCCGGGGGCTCGCTCTACCTCACCCGCCCGACGCTGGCGCACTACACCCTCACCCGCGCCGAGCTCGAGTGGCGGGCCGCCGAGGTGCTCGGCGCCGCGGCCGCGGGCGACCTCGACGTGCGCGTCGGCGCGCGGTTGCCGCTGGCCCGCGCGGACGAGGCGCACCGGGCGCTCGAGAGCCGCGCGACCACCGGGAAGGTGCTGCTCGTCCCCTGACCTGTGCCGGCGCCGTCAGCCCGCGGCGGGGCTCGAGACGTGCCAGCGATGGCCATAGGGGTCCACGACCCAGGCGTTGCGCCAGCCCTCCTGGGGTCCGTCGTCGACGCCACGCTCGAGCCTCGCGCCCGAGCCGACCAGATGGGCGACGAACGCGTCGGCGTCCTCGACCTCGATCGCCAGGGACACCGACCAGCCACCGAGCGCGGTGGGGCTCAGCACCTGCATCGGCTCCCACTCGTCGGCGAGGTAGACCGTCGCTCCCCCGATGCCGAGCTCGGCGTGCCCGACCACGCCGCCCTCCTCGATCCGGAAGCGCTCCTGCGCGCCGAACGCGCGGCGGTAGTAGTCGATCGCGTCCGCCGCGCCTCGTACGGCGAGGTACGGGACGACCGCGGCGGGGCTCGCGTCGCCGCGGCCGGGAGGGGTCGGTGCGGAGCCTGTCGTGTCCATCCCGACATCCTGGTGCCGCTTCACCGCACACGCTACTCTCTCGACATCAAGAAACTTGATATCGAGAGGAATTGTCCATGGCCGACTGGTCCCCCACCGCCTACCTGCGCTACACCGACGAGAGGTCCCGCCCCTTCGGCGAGCTGGTCGCCCGGGTGGTGCGCGACCCGTCGAGCATCGTGGACCTCGGCTCCGGGCCCGGGCACCTCACCCCCGTGCTGCGCGAGCGGTGGCCTGCCGCCTCCTTCGTCGGGCTCGACGCGTCGCCCGCGATGATCGAGCGTGCCCGGGAGGGCGACCCCCAGGGCCGGTACGAGCTCGCCGACGTGCGCGACCACGCCGCCGGCCGCGGCCCCGCGGCCGAGGCCGACCTGGTGATCAGCAACGCCACCCTCCAGTGGGTCCCCGGCCACCGCGACCTCCTCCCGGCGCTCGCCGCGACCGCCCGCCAGACGTTCGCCTTCTCCGTGCCGGGCAACCACGACGCCCCCAGCCACCGGACGCTGCGCGAGGTGGCGGGACGCGAGCCGTACGCTTCCGTCGTCGGGCACGTTGAACGACGTGCGGTGGCCGACCCCGCCGACTACCTCGAGATCCTGGCCGAGCCCGGCTGGTCGGTCGACGCCTGGGAGACCACGTACACGCACGTGCTCGACGGCGACGACCCGGTGCTCCGATGGATCTCGGCGACCGGCGCACAGCCGGTCCTGCACGCGCTCGACGACCACGACGCCGCGCACGGCACGGACCTGCGCGCACGCTTCGACGCCGAGCTGGGTGCGGACCTGCGCGAGGCGTACCCGCGGCACCCGTGGGGCACCCCGCTGGCGTTCCGGCGGGTGTTCGTGGTCGCCACGCGGACAGCCTGACGACGGCGGGGCCGCCGGTCCGTAGTCTCTGTCCGTGACCGACACCACCCACCCGATCCGCATCGGGGTCCAGCTCCAGCCGCAGCACTCCGACTACGCGCAGATGCGCGACGCCGTCCTCCGCGCCGAGGATGCCGGCGTCGACGTGATCTTCAACTGGGACCACTTCTTCCCGCTCAGCGGCGACCCCGACGGCAAGCACTACGAGTGCTGGACCATGCTCGGCGCGTGGGCCGAGCAGACCGAGCGCGTGCAGATCGGCGCGCTCGTCACCTGCAACTCCTACCGCAACCCCGATCTGCTCGCGGACATGGCCCGCACGGTCGACCACATCAGCGGCGGCCGCCTGATCCTCGGCATCGGTGCCGGCTGGTTCGCCAAGGACTACGAGGAGTTCGGCTACGAGTTCGGCACGGCGGGATCGCGCATCGCCGACCTGGGCGAGGCGCTGCCCCGCATCAAGGCGCGGCTCGCGGCCGGCAACCCCGCCCCGGCCCGGGAGATCCCGGTCCTGATCGGCGGCGGGGGCGAGAAGAAGACGCTGCGCCTGGTCGCCGAGCACGCCGACGTGTGGCACTCCTTCGGCGACGTCGACACGCTGACCCGCAAGTCCGCGATCCTCGACGAGCACGGCGCAGCGGTCGGGCGCGACACCGGCACGCTCGTGGAGCGGTCCGTCGGGGTGGGAGCCCCGCCCGAGGAGGTCGGACAGAAGCTGCTCGACGCCGGCGCCACCCTGTTCACGATCGGCACCAGCGGGCCCGACTACGACCTGTCGCTCGTGGAGCAGTGGGTGCGCTGGCGCGACGAGCGTCGCTGACCCACGCGGGCGAGGCGCCGGCTCAGCGCCCGACCGCCTCGCCCAGCGGGTCGTCGCCCGCCGCCGGCTGCACCCGCAGCCGGCGGGCGGCCGGCGCCGACGCCCGGGCGGCGAGCTCCCGAAGCGATTCCGGGGTGTCGTGCGACGCGCGCACGAACCATCCCGAGCAGACGTCGAGGCCGCCCGCCGCGAACGCCGTCACGAGGTCGACGGTGCGCTCCACCGGCGTCCAATCCGTGCGCCCCTCGTGGGCACGCATCGACTCGGTCATGTCGGTGCGCACCACGCCCGGCGCCAGCTCGAGCACGCGCAGCCCTTGGCGCTGCCCCGCGGCGTGCAGCCCGGCGCCGAGGCGCATCAGGGCCGTCTTGCTCGCGTTGTAGGCGGTCGCGGCGGCGTTGTCGTGCGAACCGGCACCGCTGTTGAGGTCGACCACGCGCCCACCTCCGCGTGCCAGCATCCCCGGCACCACGTATCGGGCGAGCAGGAACGGCCCGCGCACGTTGGTCTCCAGGACCGACCACCACTCGTCGGGGTCGGCCTCCCACAGCGGCACCTCGGCGTCGATGCGGCCCGCGTTGTTGACCAGCAGGTCCACGCCGCCGAGGCCGCCGCCGGACACGGGCGCCTCCGCACTCCGCACCGCGGCTTCGACGGCGGTCGCGTCCGTGACGTCGCAGGGCAGAGCGAGCGCGACCCTGCCGAGGTCGCGCACCTCGCCCGCGACCTCCGCGAGACGACCCGCGTCCCGGGCGAGCAGCGCGACGTCCAGGCCTGCCCGGGCCAGGCCGAGGGCGACCTCGCGGCCGATACCCCGGCTCGCGCCCGTGACGAGCGCGGCCCGGGCCGGCGGGACGTCGCCCGCCGGCCCCGCCGCCACGGTGTCCTCAGCCACGCAGCACGGCCCCCACGCGTTCGGCGGCCGCGGCGACGACGCCGTCCCGGACGGTACGCACGTCGTCGGCGGTCAGCGTGCGGTCGGCCGCCCGCAGGCGCACCGAGTAGGCGAGGGACTTCTTGCCCGCGCCCACCTGGTCGCCGGTGAAGACGTCGAACAGGCGCGCGTCCTCCAGGAGCGGGCCCGCCCCCGCGACGACGGCGGCCCGCACGTCCGCGGCCGGGACATCCGCATCCACGACGAACGCGAAGTCCTCCTTCGCCGCCGGGAACGCCGACACCGGGGCCGCGGCCACCGGCGCGTCGCCCGCCGCCGCGATCAGCGCGGTGAGGTCGAGCTCGAACGCCGCCGCGCGGGACGGCAGGCCGAGGGCCTCGACCACCTTGGGGTGCAGCTCTCCGGCGTGCCCCACGACCCTGCCGTCGGCGACCGTCAGCGCGGCGCACCGCCCCGGGTGCCACGGCATGGTGTCCGCGTCGGCGACGACGGCGACCTCGGCGCCGGCACGCGCCGCGACGAGCCGGGCCGCGGCGAGCGCGTCGGCCCAGTCGGCCGCGCGGCCGCCGCCCCACCACCCGGCGGGGACGGCCCGCCCGCTGAGCACGCCGGCGACGTGGCGCGGCTGGTCGGGCACCGCGGCGACCAGGGCGGCCAGGTCCTCGTCCGACGGCCGGGCCCCGACGGGCAGCTGCGGCGGCGCGGGGGTGCCCGGCACGGGCCGCGTGACCAGCCCGATCTCGAAGACGGCGACGTCGGGCAGCCCGCGCGAGATGTTGCGCCGAGCGGTGTCCAGCAGCGTCGACAGCAGGTCGGCGCGCATCAGCGGCCGGTCGTCGGCCATCGGGTTCGCGAGCCGCAGCGTCGCGCGGCGCACGTCCTCGTCCGGCAGCCCGAGCGCGTCCAGGTCCGCCTCCCCGACGAACGGGTAGGACAGCACCTCCACGAGGCCGGCCTCGGCCAGGGCGCGCGCGACCGACCGGCGGACCCGCTGCTCGTGCGTGAGACCGCGACCGCCGGGGGCGGCCGGGAGCACCGACGGGATCTGGTCGTAGCCCGCGATCCGCACGACCTCCTCGACCAGCGCCGCCGGCTCGGTGAGATCGGGACGCCACGACGGCGGGGTCACCCGCACGGCGTCCACGGTCGCCCCCGTCACCGCGTCGGTGACGATGCAGCCGATCTGCTCGAGGATCCCGACGACCGTCGCCCGGTCGTACGGCACCCCCGACAGGCGCGTGGGCAGCGTGACGTCCAGGCGCACCGGCTGGGGCGCCGTCGTCGCGTCGAGATCGCTCACGGCCGGGTCGGCGGTGCCGCCTCCGAGCTCGACGAGCAGGTCGACCACGCGCTGCGCGGCGACGGCGGGCAGGCGCGGGTCCACCCCGCGCTCGAACCGCTTGGCCGCCTCCGACGGCAGGCGGTGGCGCCGCGCCGTGCGGGCCACGGTGACCGGGTCGAAGTGGGCCGCCTCGACCAGCACGTCCGTCGTCGCGTCACCGACCTCGGAGGACGCGCCCCCCATGACGCCGGCGAGGCCGAGCACCCGCGAGCCGCGCTCGCCCGCGGGCGAGTCGGTGATGAGCAGGTCCTCCGCGTCCAGCGCACGGTCGGCGTCGTCGAGCGTGGTCAGGCGCTCCCCCGGCTGCGCACGGCGGACGACGATCGGCGCGGCGACCTCGTCCAGGTCGTAGGCGTGCAGCGGCTGACCGAGGTCGAGCATCACGTAGTTGGTGACGTCGACGGCCAGGGAGATGGAGCGCATGCCCGAGCCCTCGAGCCGGCGCTTCATCCAGGGCGGCGTCGGCGCGGCCGGGTCGATGCCCCGCACGACGCGGGTGACGAACCGGTCGCAGCCCGCCTTCCCGTGGATGGGTGCGGCGTCGTCGACCTCGACCACGAACCCGTCCGGCGTGGCGGTCGGCGGGGCCGTGGGCAGGTTCTCGGGCAGGCCGCGGTCGGTGAAGCGGGCCCCCGTGGAGTGCGCGTACTCGCGCGCCACGCCCCGGTAGCTGAACGCGTACCCGCGGTCCGGGGTCACGTTGATCTCGAGCACCTCGTCGCCCAGGCCGAGCAGGGCGATCGCGTCCTGCCCCGGCGTCAGGTCCGCCGCGTCGAAGCCCGCGCGGGTCAGCACGAGGATCCCGTCGTGGTCCTCCCCGATGCCCAGCTCGCGCACCGAGCAGATCATGCCGTCGGACACGTGCCCGTAGGTCTTGCGCGCCGCGATGGCGAACCCGCCGGGCAGCACCGTGCCGGGCAGCGACACCACGACGAGGTCGCCGACGCCGAAGTTGTGCGCGCCGCAGACGACGCCGCGCGCGCCGCCGGCCGGGACGTCGGCGTCGTCGACGCCCTTGATCTGCGTGGCGTTGTGCTCGGGGCCGACGTCGACCAGGCACCAGTTGATGGTCTTGCCGTTCTTCTGCGGCTCGGGGGTCTGCGCGAGCACGCGGCCCACGACGAGCGGGCCGGTGACGGCGGCGGGGTGGATCTCCTCCTCCTCCAGGCCGACCTTCACCAGCGCCGCCGCGAGCTGCTCCGCGGTGAGGTCCGCCGGCAGCTCGACGTGCTCGCCGAGCCAGTCAGTGACGATGCGGGGCATCAGATCTCCGTCCCGAACTGGGTGGAGAAGCGCACGTCGCCCTCCACGATGTCGTGCATGTCCGCGATCGAGCTGCGCAGCATGAGCGTGCGCTCGATGCCCATCCCGAAGGCGAAGCCCTGGTACTCCTCGGGGTCGATCCCGGCCGCCCGCAGGACGTTCGGGTTGACCATGCCGCAGCCGCCCCACTCGATCCAGCCGGGCCCGCCCTTCTTCTGCGGGAACCACAGGTCCATCTCGGCGCTGGGCTCGGTGAACGGGAAGTAGGCCGGGCGCAGGCGCGTGCGGGCCTCCGGGCCGAACATGGCGCGGGCGAACGCGTCGAGCGTGCCGACGAGGTTCGCCATCGTGAGGCCCTTGTCGATCGCGATGCCCTCGACCTGGTGGAACACCGGGGTGTGCGTCTGGTCGAGCGCGTCGGTGCGGAACACCTTGCCCGGGCACGCGACGTAGAGCGGCACGCCGCGCTCCAGGAGGGAGCGGGACTGGACCGGCGACGTGTGCGTGCGCAGCACGAGGTTCGAGGGCTTGTCCCCCTCGCCGTCGACGTAGAACGTGTCCTGCATCTGCCGCGCCGGGTGGTCCGGGTCGAAGTTCAGGGCGTCGAAGTTGAACCACTCCGCCTCGACCTCGGGGCCGTCGGCGATCTCCCAGCCGAGCCCGACGAAGAAGTCCGCGATCCGCTCCTGCACCAGCTCGATCGGGTGCCGCGCGCCCACGGGCCGACGGTCGGTCGGCAGGGTGACGTCGACGGCCTCGTCGACGAGGACGCGCTCGTCCCGCTCCGCCTCGAGCTCGCCCTGGCGGGCGGAGATCGCCTGGTTCACGCGGCCGCGGCGCGGGCCGACGTTCTTGCCGGCGGCGGCCTTGTCCGGCCCGGGCAGGGCGCCGATGGCGCGGTTCGCGAGCGCGAGCGGGCTCTTGTCACCGGTGTGCGCGCTGCGGACGGCCTTGAGCTCGTCGAGATCGCTCGCGGCGGCGACCGCGGCGAGCGCGTCGGCCACGGCGGCGTCGAGAGCTGCGACGTCCAGCGGGTCGGGGCCGAGGTCTGGGGTGGGTGCGGGCGTGGACATGCGTGCCTTCCTGAGAGGGGCCCTGCGAGGGGTGTGGCGGCGGGGTCAGTTTAGGTGCCCGCCAGGGCCGGTCAGGTCGGCGTCCGCTCGCCGCGCGCGGTCAGCGCGCGGGCGTGGCCGGGACCGGGCCCGTGGCGGGCCCGGTAAATCGGCGGTCGCGGAGTGTCACGCCTCCCATGATGGCACGCGCCCACCTGCTTCGTCCTGGCGGCCGCCCTCCAGCGGGACGGCGGCCACCTCTTCGTGCAGCGGACCACCCGATCGCCCCTCGCCCAGTCGGGACGCGACGACGCGCACGGCGTCGACGTCCCACGCCGGGCCGCGATAGACGGCGAGGGCCCGCGCCCAGGGCACGAGGGACGACTCCTCCGGGTCGCGCCCCCGGGGGCCACGCGTGCCGCCGCGGGCGCCGTCGACGCGCCGACGGGCAGGCCGGCCCTCGCCGGCGCGGAGCGTGGCACGGGCGACCGTGAGGTGCGGCCGGCCGGCGGTGCGGTCGGAGGCCGGCAGCCCTGCGGCGCCGACCGCGGCGTCCTGGGCGAGCTCGGCGGCGCGCCGCAGCTCGTCCACCGCTCCGGCCACCCCCACCCAGAGCGTCCGGCCCCCGAACGATCCGCTGCCCGCCAGGGCCAGCTCGAACGGCGGCACGTCGTGCAGCGCCGTCGTCAGCGCCTCGACATAGCCCGGTACGGCGCCGTCCGGGACCTCGCCGTGGAAGACGAGCGTCACGTGCCGCTGCTCCGGCGGCACCCACCGCAGGCCGCGGCCCGGGTCGGACAGGGACGAGCCGCCGACCCCGGCGAGGGCGAGCTCCAGATGACCGGCGGCCTCGGCGGACGGGTACACGGCCGTGAACAGGCGCATCCGGGCATCCTGCCACGTCGCCGTGGGCCCCGGCGGGAGCGCCGAGGGTCAACGCCGGGCGCGCCGAGGGTCAACGCCGGGCGCGCCCGCCCGCGTGGAGTCGGTCGGGGTGGACGGCACGTTGCGCGCGTCCGCTGGCGTAGAGACACACCGTGGCGGCGGTGGCGAGGTTGAGCGACTCGGCGCGCCCCCGGATGGGCACGCGCACGACGGCGTCGGCGAGCGCACGGTCGGCCTCGGGCAGGCCCCACGCCTCGTTGCCGAACACCCAGGCCGTGGACCCCGCCAGGTCGGGCTGCCCGTCGGCGCGGCGTGCCGGGCCCGCCACGTCGAGCAGGTCGTCGAGGTCGTGCGCACCCGTGCCGTCGGCGGCGAGCACGGTGCAGCCCACGGCGCGGACGGCGGCCGCGGCCTCGGCCAGCGGGACGCCCGTCACGACGGGGAGGTGGAACAACGACCCCGCGGTCGACCGCACCACCTTCGGGTTGTGCGGGTCGACGCTCTCGCCCGCCAGCACCACGAGGTCGGCGCCCGCGGCGTCGGACGCCCGGATCACCGTCCCGGCGTTCCCGGGGTCGCGGACCGTCGCGAGGACCGTGACGAGGAGCGGTCGGCCTTCGGCCGCGCGGGCACCCGCCAGCTCGGCGAGCGTCCCGGCCAGCTCGGACGTCCGTGCCCGCACGACCGCGAGGACGCCCTGTGCGTCCGGGCTCATCGCCTCGAGCACCTCGGGGGTGCCCACGTGCACACGCAGCCCGGCACCGAGCGCGTCGCCCACGATCTCGGCGTAGCGCTCCGCGGCGGAGGGCGTGAGGTACACGTCCCTGACGTCGTCGGTCGCGTGGCGCACGGCCTCGCGCACGCCCTGCGGCCCCTCGACGAGGAACTGGTGGTGGCGGGAACGCGCAGGACGCCCGGACAGCGCCCTGACCTGCTTGACCCGGTCCGCCCGCGGGTTGGCGAGCGTCACGTCGGGGATGCGGGGCATCAGCAGGTCAGGGGTGTCCGGGCGTCCGGGTGCTGAGCGGGGTGGCTCAGGCGGCCTTCGGCGCGTTGACGTCGGCCGGCAGTGCGTCCTTGGCGACCTGGACGAGCGCGTTGAACGCCGCCACGTCGTTGACCGCGAGCTCGGCGAGCATGCGACGGTCGACCTCGACCCCAGCGGCCTTCAGGCCCTGGATGAGGCGGTTGTAGGTCAGCCCCTGCGCGCGGGACGCAGCGTTGATGCGCTGGATCCACAGCTTGCGGAAGTCGCCCTTCTTCGCCTTGCGGTCGCGGTACGAGTAGACGAGGGAGTGGGTGACCTGCTCCTTCGCCTTCCGGTACAGGCGCGAACGCTGGCCGCGGTAGCCGCTGGCGCGCTCGAGGGTCGTACGGCGCTTCTTGTGGGCGTTGACCGCCCGCTTCACGCGTGCCACGTGATGCTCCTTGCAGTGTCGGGACCGGAAGTGGACCTGGCGGCCGTGCTCCTCAGCGGGAGCGGGTGGCCGCCGAGGGCGTCACTTGCCGAGCAGCTTCTTGATGGTCTTGACGTCGGCGGCCGAGACCACCTGGTCCTGGGCCAGACGGCGGGTGCGGCGGCTGGACTTGTGCTCGAGGTAGTGGCGAGCGTTCGTCTGCTCGCGCATGACCTTGCCGCTGCCGGTGACCCGGAAACGCTTCTTGGCGCCGGAGTGCGTCTTGTTCTTCGGCATGACTGCCGTCTCTCCTCGTGTCGGTCACCCGCCGGGTGGCGGGGACGTGGTGCGGACCGGGGCCGGCGGGCGGCCCGGTGCCAGATGGTCGGTGTACGGCCTCAGCGCCCCGTGCGCGGGGTCGGCTTGGGACGCGGCGCGGGCGGACGCGGCACGCCGGGCTTCGGCGTCGCGGGCCTCGGCGTCGCGGCGGCCGGCCTGGCCGGTGCGGCGGCCGGCTTGGCCTGCGACTCCGCCGCGGCAGGCCGGGCCGGCGTCGCGGGCTTCTCCGACGCCGCGGACCGGGCACGCGTCGCAGGCTTCTCCGACGCAGCGGACCTGGCCTGGCTCGCAGGCTCCTCCTGCTCCGCAGGCGCGGTCTGCGTCGCGGGCTCCTCCTCCGCAGGCGTCTGCTCGACGGGAGCGGCCGGCTCCGGACGCGGCGCGGGCGTGGTGGCCTCGGGCGCGGGCGCCTGCTGGTCCTCGACGTCCGGCACGTCCACAGGCTGCTCGGCCTCGACCGGCTGCGGGGCCTCGGACTGGGCCCGCGCCTCGGCCTTGACCTCCGACTTGGTCTTGCGCTGCGAGTTGATCTCGGTGGACCGCTTGCGCTGCTCGACCTTGGCGTCGGCCTTCTTCTTCACGGGGCCGAGCACCATGGTCATGTTGCGGCCGTCCTGCTTCGGCATCGACTCGACGAAGCCGAGCTCCGAGACGTCCTCCGCGAGCCGCTGCAGCAGGCGCACGCCCATCTCGGGGCGGGACTGCTCACGACCACGGAACATGATCATGACCTTGACCTTGTCGCCGGCGGCGAGGAAGCGCTCGACGTGGCCCTTCTTGGTGCCGTAGTCGTGCGGGTCGATCTTCAGGCGGAACCGGATCTCCTTGAGGACCGTGTTCGCCTGGTTGCGCCGCGCCTCGCGCGCCTTCATGTCCGACTCGTACTTGAACTTGCCGAAGTCCATGAGCTTGGCGACGGGCGGACGGGCGTCCGGGGCCACCTCGACGAGGTCGAGGTCGGCGTCCTGGGCAAGCTTCAGGGCGACTCCCGTGGCGACCACGCCGACCTGCTCCCCGCCCGGGCCGATGAGTCGGACCTCGGGGACGCGGATCCGATCGTTGATGCGAGGCTCGCTGATGGTTTGCTCCTAGGAACTCGTCGGTAGACCGTCAGGGACGGGAAAGGCCCCCGACCTGAGCACAGGTGGAGGCCATCTACCGACGCCGGAGCGCGAGCGCTCCGACGACCGAGGCGGACGCCCACGAGGGACGTCCGACCGGGACCCGGCCCCTGTCGGCGCCACGAAGGCGCTCGGTCGGTGCTCGGGTGGGATGAGATCCACTTGATGCACCTGCGTCCCGCGCCGTTCGCTCCGTGGAGCGAGGGTGCCGAGGGACGTAGGTCGGTCAGCCATCAAGGCTAGCACGGGATCGCCGTCGGCCCTGCCGGTGTGGCACGGGTCTCCCGTCGCCGCGCGGAGGGCTTTACTGGAATCGTTCCAGAAAGTGTGGCAGGGTCCCCGTCATGACCACGGCGAGGACGGACGACGCGATGCTGCGGGAGCGCGGCCTGCGCGTCACCGGCACCCGGCTCGCCGTCCTGCGCGCGCTCGACGAGCACCAGCACGCCACCGCCGACGACGTCGTGCAGGCCGTGCGCGCCGATCTCGGCTCGGTGTCGGTGCAGGCCGTCTACGACTGCCTGCACGCGCTCACCTCGGCAGGCCTCCTGCGTCGCATGGAGCCGGCCGGGCACGCCGCGAGGTACGAGCGCCGCACCGGAGACAACCACCACCACGTGGTGTGCCGCTCGTGCGGTGCCGTCGCCGACGTCGACTGCACGGTGGGGCACGCGCCCTGCCTGACGCCGAGCGCGTCCCACGGCTTCGCCGTCGACCTCGCCGAGGTCACGTTCTGGGGCCTGTGCCCCGCCTGCGCCGCCGACCCCGTCCCGGCGGCGCGGACCTCCGGCACGACCCTCTGAGCACGACCCTCCCAGAGAACCCCCTGAGAAAGGACGTCATCCCTATGACGACGCCGTTCACGACGACGCAGACCGGCACCCCGGTCGCGAGCGACGCGCACTCGCTGACCGTGGGTGCGGACGGGCCCACCGTCCTGCACGACCGCTACCTGGTCGAGAAGCTCGCCTCCTTCAACCGCGAGCGCGTGCCCGAGCGCAACCCGCACGCCAAGGGCGGCGGCGCCTTCGGCGAGCTCGTCGTCACCGAGGACGTGTCGCAGTACACCCGCGCCGCGGTCTTCCAGAAGGGCGCGACGAGCGAGACGCTGCTGCGCTTCTCCTCCGTCGCCGGCGAGCAGGGCTCCCCCGACACCTGGCGCGACGTGCGCGGCTTCGCCCTCCGCTTCTACACGACCGAGGGAAACCTCGACATCGTCGGCAACAACACGCCGGTGTTCTTCCTGCGCGACGCGATGAAGTTCCCGGACTTCATCCACTCGCAGAAGCGCCTCGGCGCCTCCGGCCTGCGCGATGCGGACATGCAGTGGGACTTCTGGACCCTCTCCCCCGAGTCGGCCCACCAGGTCACCTACGTCATGGGCGACCGCGGCCTGTCGAAGTCGTGGCGCCACCTCAACGGCTACGGCTCGCACACCTACCAGTGGGTCAACGCCGCCGGCGAGCGCTTCTGGGTGAAGTACCACTTCATCAGCCAGCAGGGCGTGGAGAACATGTCGGCCGAGGACGCCGAGCGCATCGCCGGCCAGGACGCGGACTACTACCGCCGCGACCTGTACGAGGCCATCGACCGCGGCGAGCACCCCTCGTGGGACGTCAAGGTCCAGGTCATGCCGTACGAGGACGCCAAGGACTACCGGTTCAACCCGTTCGACATGACGAAGGTCTGGCCGCACGCGGACTACCCGCTGATCAAGGTCGGCACCTTCACGCTGAACCGCAACCCGCGGAACTTCTTCGCGGAGATCGAGCAGGCGGCCTTCTCGCCGGGCAACCAGGTGCCGGGCACCGGCATCTCGCCGGACAAGATGCTCATGGCCCGGGTGTTCGCCTACAACGACGCGCACCGCCACCGCATCGGCGCCAACTTCAACCAGCTGCCGGTGAACCAGCCGCACGCGGCCTCCGTGTCGAACTACATGCACGAGGGCCCGATGCAGTACCACTTCAACGGCCCGGAGCACCGCGTCTACACGCCGAACTCGTTCGGGGCCGTGGGCGGCCCGTCGGCCGACCCGGCGCGCGGCGTCGAGGCGGCCTGGGAGTCCGACGGGGCGCTGCTGCGCTCCGCGCAGACCCTGCACGCCGAGGACGACGACTTCGGCCAGGCCGGCACGCTGTACCGCGAGGTCTTCGACGACGCCGCCAAGGCGCGCTTCCTCGAGACCCTCACCGGTCAGGGCCTCGCGATCACCATCGACGTGATCCGTGAGCGGTTCTTCGAGTACTGGACGAACGTCGACGCCGAGCTCGGCGCGAAGCTCCGTGCCGAGGTCTCCGCGGGTCACGTGCCGACGCCCGCCGCCGCGGGTTCCGGCCCCGACGTCGAGCCCGTCGGGATCTGACGACCCGCGCCGTCGACCCGCACAGCCGAGGCCGGGCCCCGCACGGGGCCCGGCCTCGGCCGTCGCGGGCGACCCCAGGGCCACCGACGCGCGGCCCTCGCCCTCCTCCTGCGATGCGAAGATGGACCCATGAGCACCTCGCCCGACGCCACCTCCACCTCCCCGACGACGGACCCGGCGTCCGCCGCGGACGACGCCACCCGCGACATCGCCGACGTCGCCGCGGTCGAGGTCATCACCGCCTCGGCGGTGCACCTCATGAGCGCCGCCGCCGTCAAGTGCGGCCTGGCGGAGGACGCTGACGCGCAGGGGCACCTCGACCTCGACGAGGCCCGGAAGCTGATCACGGCCCTGGCCGCGCTCGTCACCGCGAGCGCCCCCGACATCGGCAACCAGCACGCCCGGTCCCTGCGCGACGGGCTGCGGTCGCTGCAGCTCGCGTTCCGCGAGGCGTCCGTCGTGCCCGACGCACCCGGCGAGGGCCCCGGCGAGAAGTTCACGGGTTCCGTCGTCTGACATGGCCTCCCCGTCCGCCTGGCCTCCGCCGCCGGACCCCGCCCCGCCGCGGCCCGAGAGCGCGCCCGCGCGGACCCGCGGCCGGCGCACGGCCGTCGTCGTCCTGTCCGTCCTGCTCGCCGGCTCGCTCGGCGTGGGCGCGTACCTGTGGTTGACCACGACGCGCTGGCAGGAGCACAGCGCGTCCTGGGAGGACGAGGCGCGCGGCTACGCCGGCCGGGTCGCGACCCTCGAAGCAGAGCTGCGGGCCACCGACGCGGAGCTGGTCGCGGCGCGCGAGCAGCTCGCCACCGCCACCGCCCGCATCACCGATCTCGCGAACGAGAAGGCGCAGCTCGGTGACGAGAACGTGGCCTCGCAGCAGTACCTCGACTACCAGCGACGGGTGAGCGAGGCCGCGGGAGTCGTGACCTCCGCGCTCGGCGCGTGCGTCGACGGCCAGACCCAGCTCATCGGATATCTCGAGGATCGCGACTCCTACGACGCGGCGGACGTCGACCGCTTCGCCGCCGACGTCGAGACGCTGTGCCGGCAGGCCTCGAAGGCCGACGACCAGCTGCAGCAGGAGCTCCGCCGGGAGCTGGACCAGTGAGAGTGAGGCGACCGGCGGGGACCGCGCCGGGGGCCCGGACGCCGCGCCCGGTGCTCGCCGCCACCCTCGTCGTCGCCTCCCTCGCCGGGTGCGGGGTGCTCCCCGCGCTGCCCGGCCCGGTCCCGAGCGACGTCGTTCCCACCGACGCGGCGCCCAGCGCGGCGCCGACGCTGGACCCGGCCGGGGCGGAGGGCCTGTCGCCCGACGGCTTCGACGCCGTGCAGCGCATGGCGGTGCGCATCCGCAACGTCGGGTGCAGCGGCCTGTCCACCGGCTCGGGCTTCGCCGTCGACGAGCACACGCTCATCACGAACCGGCACGTGGTCGCCGACTCGGACACGCTGCAGGTGAGCACCTACGACGGCCGCGACCTCGAGGTGGCGGCTGCCGGCAGCACCTCGCTGGCCGACCTGGCGCTGGTGCGCACCGCGGACCCGCTGCCGAGCCACCCCACGCTGGCGGACGCCGACCCCCGTCCCGGCGACGAGGTGACCGTGGTGGGCTACCCCGAGGGCGGCCGGCTCACGATCACCGCGGGCGAGGTCATCGGCCCGACCACGGACCCGCTGCACGAGAACCTGGGCGAGGTGCTGCTCACCGACGCGCCGGTCGAGCCCGGCTCGTCCGGCTCCGCGGCGCTCGACGCCGACGGACGGGTGATCGGCGTCGTCTACGCGAAGACGTCCGACGACCGTTCGCTGCTGGTGCCCGTGTCCACGCTGGAGCGGGTGCTGGACGACGCCGAGGGGTTCCGGGCGCTGCCGCCGTGCGCGCGGTCGTCCGAGGCGCCCTCCGCGCCGCCCAGCGAGATTCCCTCCCCCGGGTAGCGGGGCGGAGGCCTTAGCGCGCCGCGCCCACCCGCAGCTCGAGCGAGTCCACCCGCGAGGAGATCACGGCCGAGGCGCCGAGCCGCGCGTTGACCTGCGCGAGGACGCGGTCCAGCCCGGCCCGGTCCAGGCCGGGGTCGAGGGCCAGCACCACGGCGACCTCGGCCCGGCGGCCCCGCTCGGCGTGCGCCCGCACGACGTGCTGCACCGGCGCCGCGGCGTCGGCCACGGCCGACGCGACCTCGGCGTCGACCTCGACGGTCCCGTCCGGACCGGACGGCACGAGGGCGGGGCGCCACTCGTGGCCCTGGGCGAGCGCCCAGACCGCGGGGCGGGGCACGAGCGCGGTCGCGGGACCGGCCGGGTCGACCACGAGCAGCGACCAGTCCTCGCTCACCGCCGACAGCGCGGCCCGGGCGGCCTCGACGGGCACCGGCCGGGCGTCGGCGCGCCAGGCGCGCATCGCGTCGACGGAGGTGAAGACCGGGAGCGCGCGGCGCCCGTCGGGCGCCTCGATCGCCACCACGCCGGCGGCCGCCTCCTTGTCGACGTGCAGCTCCTGCGTCCCCGACGGGCCCTCGTGCTCGACGACGTCCGCGACCGCGAGCTCGGCGAGCACGGGCACCAGCACCCGGGTCGTCGCGAGGCGGCGCACCACGTCCTGGAGCGAGCCGCCCGAGTCGGCGTGCGCGTGCAGCAGGCGGGCGAGCTCCGGGTCGGCCGTGCCGTCGTCACCCGCGAACTGCGAGGTCGGCTGGATCGACTTCAGGTGCCCCGGCAGCGCGCGGCTCTCGCCCTCGGCCGGGGTGCCCGCACCGTCGCCCGCCGTCACGGCCGGCCCGCCACGTCGAGCGCCTCGGGGAGGGTGAACGCCCCGGCGTACAGAGCCTTGCCGACGACGGCGCCCTCGACGCCGTCCGGCACCAGGGCACGCAGCGCCTCGAGGTCGGCGAGCGAGGAGATCCCGCCCGACGCGACCACCTTGGCGGGCGTGCGCGACGCCACCTCCCGCAGCAGGTCGACGTTGGGGCCGCGCAGTGTGCCGTCCTTGGTGACGTCGGTGACCACGTACCGCGTGCAGCCGGCAGCGTCCAGACGCGCGAGCACCTCCCACAGGTCGCCGCCCTCCTGGGTCCAGCCGCGGGCGGCGAGCGTGGTGCCGCGCACGTCCAGCCCGACGGCGACGGCGTCCCCGTGCTCGGCGATGACGCGGGCGGTCCACTCCGGGTCCTCGAGGGCGGCCGTGCCGATGTTCACGCGGCGCGCGCCGGTGGCCAGGGCGCGCTCGAGGGACGCGTCGTCGCGGATGCCGCCCGACAGCTCCACCTGGACGTCCAGCTCGGCCACGACCTCCGCCAGCAGGGCGGCGTTCGAGCCGCGCCCGAACGCGGCGTCGAGGTCCACGAGATGGATCCACTCGGCGCCGCCGGCCTGCCAGTCGCGGGCGGCGGCGAGCGGGTCGCCGTAGGACGTCTCCGAGCCGGCCTCCCCCTGCACGAGGCGGACGGCCTGGCCGTCGGCGACGTCGACGGCGGGCAGCAGCACGAGGCGGTCGGTCATGGGGTGTCTCTCCAGCTCTTCGGTGGCGTGCGGGGAACTGATGGTGGAGCGGGCGTCAGAGCGAGCGGACCCAGTTCTCCAGCAGGGTGGCGCCCGCGTCGCCGGACTTCTCGGGGTGGAACTGCGTGGCGGCCAGGGGCCCGCTCTCGACGGCGGCCACGAACCGGACCTCGGAGCCCGGCGCGCCGTGCCGCGCCCAGGTGACCAGCGGCGCCGTGTAGCGCGGGTCGGCGTCGCCGTCGTGCCCCTGGGTGAACTCCTGGGCCGCGTACGAGTGCACGAAGTAGAACCGTTCGTGCTCCACCCCCGCGAACAGGCGGGAGCCCTCGGGCGTCTCCACGGGCGACCAGCCCATGTGCGGCACCACGGGCGCGTCGATGCGCTCGACGACGCCCGGCCACTCGCCCAGCCCCTCCGCGCGCTCGCCGTGCTCCACCCCGGCGTCGAACATGACCTGCATGCCGACGCAGATCCCGAGCACGGGGCGGCTGCCCGCGAGGCGGCGGTCGATCACCTGGTCGCCGCGGACGGCGCGCAGGCCGGCCATGCAGGCCGCGAACGCGCCCACGCCGGGAACCACGAGCCCGTCCGCCTCCGCCGCGCGTGTCAGGTCCGCGGTGAGCTCGACCTCGGCGCCGACCCGCTCGAGCGCCCGGACGGCCGAGCGCACGTTGCCGAAGCCGTAGTCCAGCACCACCACCTGGCGGCGTCCTGCCGCGCGGGCGGGCGCACTCGCGGGGTTCAGCTCGGCCGACGCGCCGCCGTGCGGCAGCAGCGGCGGGATGCCCGCCTCCTCCTGGGCGGCGGCGAGGACGGGCTGGTCGGGCTGGTCAGACTGGTCGGTCTGGGCGGGCCCGTCGGCGGGACGAGGCTCGCCCGGCGTCGTGTCCGGCATGGGTCTCCTCTACTGCTGCTTCTTGCGGGCCTTGCGCGCGGCGCCCGTGAGCATCCGCATCGCCTTGAACCGGCCGATGCTGCCGGAGGGCACGACGCCCGGAAGGTCGGCCACGGTGAGCTGCCCCGTGACGAGGTCCTCGAGCGCCTCGGGCGCACCGCCGAGCACCAGGCCGGGCGGGAGCTCGCCCTGGGCCTCGCCGTCGGCGTACCGGACGCAGGTGAGCTGCTCGCCCCAGCGCGTCACGAGCACCAGCGGCACGCCGGACACCAGCTTCGAGATCGCGGCGGCGGCGTGGGCGGGGGCGTCGTCGCTCGTGTCGCGCAGGACGGCGACGGCACCCACCGGGGTGGGCGCGGCGTCGACGTCGAGCTCGGCGAGCGCACAGGCCGCGGCCAGGGGCTCCGCCCCGGCGATCTGGGTGATCAGGACCGCGAGCTCGGGGTCCTTGCGGGTGCCGTCGAGGCCCGAGAGGTCGTCCGGGACCTCGAAGCCCTCGGGGAGCTCGTCGGGCAGGCCCGGCGTCTGCTCAGGGTGCTGGTCGGGATCGGTGGTCATGCTTCTACAGCGCACCCTTCGTGGACGGGACGCCCTCGACGCGCGGGTCGGGGGCGACGGCGGCGCGCAGCGCACGGGCCAGCGCCTTGAACTGGGCTTCGACGATGTGGTGCGGGTCCCGCCCGGCGAGCACCCGCACGTGCAGGCAGATGCCGGCGTGGTGCGCGATCGACTCGAGCACGTGCCGGGTCAGCGAGCCGGTGAAGTGCCCGCCGATGAGGTGGTACTCCTGACCCTCCGGCTCGCCGGAGTGCACCAGGTACGGGCGCCCGGAGACGTCGACCACCGCGAGGGCCAGCGCCTCGTCGAGCGGCACGGTGGCGTCGCCGTAGCGCGAGATGCCGCGCTTGTCGCCGAGCGCGGACCGCAGGGCCTCGCCGATGACGATGGCGACGTCCTCGACGGTGTGGTGGGCGTCGATGTGCGTGTCGCCCGTGGCGCGCACGGTGAGGTCGATCAGGGAGTGCTTGCCGAGCGCCGTGAGCATGTGGTCGTAGAACGGCACGGTCGTCGAGATCTCCGTGCGCCCGGTGCCGTCGAGGTCCAGCTCGACGACGACGCTGGACTCGCTCGTCGTGCGCTCCACGCGGGCCGTGCGGTGCTGCATCAGTCCTCCTTCTCGGGGGTCGGCGCGGCGGCGACGACCTCGGTGAGCGCGTCGCGGAACGCGGCGTTCTCGGCGGGCGTGCCCACGGAGACGCGCAGCCATCCGTCGGGGCCGGTCTCGCGGATGAGGACGCCTCGGTCGAGCAGCTGCTGCCAGACGGCGTGCCGGTCGCCGAACGTGCCGAACAGCACGAAGTTCGCGTCGGAGTCCGCGACCTGCAGGGGGCGGCCGTCCACCGTCTGCGCGCGGAGCCAGGCGACCAGCGCGTCGCGGTCGTCGCGCAGGTCGCGCACCTGGGCGCGCAGCTCCGCGTGGTGGGCGAGGGCGCCCCGGGCCGCTGCCTGCGTGACCGCCGACAGGTGGTACGGCAGCCGGACCACGCGCAGGGCGTCCACGAGCGCCGAGGACGCGGCGAGGTAGCCGAGGCGCAGGCCTGCGGCACCGAACGCCTTGGACATCGTGCGCGACACCGCCAGGTGGGGGTGCGCCGCGAGCAGCTCGAGGGCCGACGGGGTGCCCGGCCGACGGAACTCCGCGTACGCCTCGTCGACCACGACGACGGCCCCTGCGCGGCGCCCGTCGTGCTCCGGCGCGTCAGGGACCTCGACCCTGGCGGCGGCGTCCAGGACGGCCTCCACCGTGGCGAGCGGCAGCGCCGTCCCTGTCGGGTTGTTCGGGCTCGCCAGGAGGATCACCGACGGACGGACCTCCTCGATCGTCGCGACCGCGTGGTCGACGTCGAGGGTGAAGTCCGTCGCGCGCCGGCCCGTGACCCAGCGGGTGTGCGTGTCGCGGGCGTACTCCGGGTACATCGAGTAGGTGGGCGCGAACGAGAGCGCCGTGCGGCCGGGCCCGCCGAAGGCCTGCAGCAGGTGCAGCATGACCTCGTTCGACCCGTTGGCCGCCCAGACCTGCTCGGGCGCGACCCGGACCCCGGACTCGAGCGCCAGGTAGTCCGCGAGGTCGGAGCGCAGGTCGGCGAAGTCGCGGTCCGGGTACCGGTTGAGCCCACGGGTAGCCTCCGCGACGTATCGGGAGATCGTCGTCACGACCTCCTCGGAGGGCGCGTACGGGTTCTCGTTGACGTTGAGGGCGACGGGCACGTCGAGCTGCGGGGCGCCGTAGGGCGCCTCGTCGGCGAGCTCGGGCCGCAGCGGCAGCCGCGCGCCGTCGACGCCCCCCGCGGGCACGGGGGCGGACAGAGGGGTGGTCACCGCGCCAGTCTACGGAACCGCCCGGGTGGCGGTGCAGCCCGTCCATCTCTCGACCGGGGCGGCCCGGCGCGCCTGCGCGTGTCGTCGCCGGGCGTGCCGACGCGGCCACTCAGAGTCGCTTGTGAGTACCTTCACATGGGCACAGCCGCAAGATTCCGCCGCTTGTGATGGTTTTCACAAGCGATAGGCATGGTGCTCCCCACCCGCCCGACCTACCGTCGAGATATCAGCAGTTCCGCCGTGTGGGCCGTCCAGCTGCGGCCCGTGAATGGAGAAGCAGATGAGCACCATGCAGGCCGCGGTCGTCCACTCGTTCGGCGAGCCCCTGCGCGTCGAGGACCGCGAGATCCCCGCGCCCGGGCCGCACGAGGCCCTCGTCAAGGTCGACTACACCGGCGTCTGCCACACCGACCTGCACGCCGCGCACGGCGACTGGCCGGTCAAGCCCACGCCGCCCTTCGTCCCCGGGCACGAGGGCGTCGGTCACGTCGTCGCCGTGGGCGAGCAGGTGACCCGCGTCAAGGTCGGCGACACCGTCGGGAACGCGTGGCTGTGGAGCGCCTGCGGGGAGTGCGAGTACTGCGAGACCGGGTGGGAGACGCTCTGCCCGAACCAGAAGAACGGCGGGTACTCCGTCGACGGGTCGTTCGGCCAGTACATGCTCGTCGACGCGCGCTACGCGCCCGTGGTGCCCGAGGGTGTCGAGCTGTCCGCCGTCGGCCCGATCCTCTGCGCCGGCGTCACCGTCTACAAGGGGCTCAAGGTCACCGACACCAAGCCCGGCGAGTGGGTCCTGATCTCCGGCATCGGCGGTCTGGGCCACATCGCCGTGCAGTACGCGGTCGCCATGGGCCGGCGCGTGGCGGCGGTCGACGTCGACGACTCGAAGCTCGAGCTGGCCCGCCGGCACGGCGCCGAGGTCACGGTCAACGCGGCGACGTCCGCCGACGCCGCGGCCGAGCTCCAGGAGCGGACCGGCGGCGGCGTGCACGGGGCGCTCGTCACCGCGGTCAACGCGCACGCCTTCCCTCAGGCCGTGGGCGCGCTGCGCCGCGGGGGCACGGTCTCCCTCGTGGGCCTCCCGCCGGAGAAGTTCCCGCTCGACATCTTCACCACGGTGCTCTTCGGCCTCACGGTGCGTGGCTCGATCGTGGGCACGCGCAAGGACATGGCCGAGGCGCTGGACTTCTTCGCCCGGGGCAAGATCGACCCCACCTACACCGTGCGGCCCCTGGGCGACATCAACGCCATCTTCGACGAGATGGAGCACGGCACGATCGACGGCCGCGTCGTCATGGACATGCGCGGCTGAGGGTCACGCGAGGACCACGTCCTGGCCCTCGACCGTCACCTCGATCGCGGGGAGCGGCTCGGGGGCCGGCCCGCCGAGCACGGCCGCGTCGGCGAGCGCGTACCGCGACTGGTGGCAGGGGCACACCAGCTCGCCCTCCCCCGGCGTGACGGTGCACCCGGCGTGCGTGCAGATGGCGCTGAACGCGTGCACCTCCCCCTCGGCCGGCTGGGTGACGAGCACGTCCTGGCCGCTCACCTTCGCGGCCACCGCACCACCCACCGGCACGTCGGCGAGCGCGACGACGACGGTGCCCGCCCCGGCGGACCTCGCGGACTCCGCGGCCTCCTCGGGAGAGGGGGCCGGCTCGGAGCAGGCCGCCACGACACCGACGCCCGCGAGCGCCCCCGCCGCGACACCCGTGCCGCGCAGGAGCTGACGGCGGGTCGGGCCGCAGGCGCACTCGGCGGCGGCCCGCGATCCGGTCCCCTCCCCCGCTGCGGTGGGGGTCTGGGGCCGTGCGGACGTCTCGGTCGTCGTGCTGCGCATGGGTGCCTCCAGGGGTGGGGTCGGGGTCGGCCCCCGGACGACCGGCACGGCGCCGAGGCCGTCCCGATGACGGCGCGCCCGAGGAGTGGGAGCATCATCATCATGGACTCGTCGCAGGGGGCCGTGCCACCGCGGCCGCAGGTCGCGACGCCGT
This sequence comes from Isoptericola peretonis, assembly GCA_023241745.1. Taxonomy (GTDB): domain Bacteria; phylum Actinomycetota; class Actinomycetes; order Actinomycetales; family Cellulomonadaceae; genus Isoptericola; species Isoptericola peretonis. The sequence continues at coordinate 36,345 of JALQCY010000006.1, forward strand.
CGCGGCCGTCGTTCGCCCGGGCGTGGCGCCTGGTGGCGGCCGCGGCCGCGCTCGTCTCCGCGGTGGTGCACGTCGTGCTCTACGTCGACGGGTACGACACGATCGCGGTGGTCGGCCCGCTCTTCCTCCTCAACGCCGTGGCCGGCGTGGTCCTCGCCGTGCTGCTCGCGGTCTGGCGGCACTGGTTGCCGCTGGTCGGCGGCATCGGGTTCGGCGGCCTGACGCTGCTGGCCTTCGTGCTGTCCACGACGGTCGGCTTCTACGGCATCAACGAGACCTTCGCGGGCACCACGCAGCTGCTCGCGGCCGCGAGCGAGGTGGTCGTGGTCGTGGCGTCGACGGCGGCCCTCCTGCGCGAGTACGTGCGCTGACCGACCTGTGGAGGACGCCGCCCGCCCGTCGGCGCCGCCCCCTACGATCGAGGACGTGAGCCATCCCGACGACCCGTACGCCGACCTCGTCTTCGACCCGACGGACGAGGACGTTCCGCCGCCGGACGACCTGGCGCCCGAGCCCGCTGCCGCAGCGGTGCCGCAGGCCCCCGCGGCGGGCCCTGACGAGCGACAGCCGGCGGCGGAGCCCGCACCGGGCGCCGACGCCGCCAAGCGCGCGAAGCTCGCGATGCTCCGGGGCCTGCTCGACAGCGCCGGCGAGGGCGGCGGGACCCTCCGCGAGCAGGCCGAGGAGTCGCTCCGTGCGCTCGTCGGCCGTGCGGACGCGACGCTGCGCGACGACCAGTGGCGCGCGATCGAGGCCCTCGTCGCGTTCCGCCGGCGCGCGCTCGTGGTGCAGCGCACGGGATGGGGCAAGTCGGCCGTCTACTTCGTCGCGACGTCCCTGCTGCGCTCCCGCGGTGCGGGACCCACCGTCATCGTGTCCCCGCTGCTCGCGCTCATGCGCGACCAGATCGCGGCAGCGGCGCGCGCCGGCATCCGGGCGGTGACGATCAACTCCTCCAACGTCACGGAGTGGGACCAGGTGCACGCGGCGATCGCAGCCGGCGAGGTGGACGTCCTGCTCTGCTCCCCCGAGCGGCTCAACAACCCGGCCTTCCGCGACGAGGTGCTCCCCCGCCTCGCGGCCGACGCCGGCCTCGTCGTGATCGACGAGGCGCACTGCATCTCCGACTGGGGCCACGACTTCCGTCCCGACTACCGCCGCATCCGCACCCTGCTGGCGGACCTGCCCTCAGGCATCCCGGTGCTCGCCACGACGGCCACCGCCAACGCCCGCGTGACGGCCGACGTGGCCGAGCAGCTGGCTGTGCGCGCGACGGGCCCCGGCGGCGGCGCGCCCGGCGACGACCCGGGCGAGGAGGTGCTGGTGCTGCGCGGCGAGCTCGACCGGGAGTCGCTGCACCTGGCGGTGCTGGAGCTGCCCGACCAGCCCACCCGGGTCGCCTGGCTCGTCGAGGCGCTGCAGGACGTCGAGGGCTCGGGCATCGTGTACTGCCTCACGGTCTCCGCGGCGGAGCAGGTGGCGGAGCAGCTGCGCGGCGCGGGCCTGGCGGTCGCCGCGTACACGGGGCGCACCGACCCGACGCAGCGGGAGCAGCTCGAGGAGGACCTCAAGTCCAACCGGGTCAAGGCGCTCGTCGCGACCTCGGCGCTCGGCATGGGCTTCGACAAGCCGGACCTCGCGTTCGTCGTGCACCTCGGGGCGCCGTCGTCCCCCATCGCCTACTACCAGCAGGTGGGACGCGCCGGTCGCGGCGTGGACGACGCCGTCGTCGTGCTGCTGCCCGGGCACGAGGACCGCGCGATCTGGGACTGGTTCGGGTCGCAGGCCTTCCCCGCCGAGCCCCAGGTGCGCGCGACGCTCGAGGCCCTCTCCGCGGCGGACGGCGCGCAGTCCACGGCGGCCCTCGAGACCCGGGTGGACCTCAAGCGGTCGCGGCTCGAGACGATGCTCAAGGTGCTCGACGTCGACGGGGCGGTCCGGCGCGTGCAGGGCGGCTGGGTGGCCACCGGGACCCCGTGGGCCTACGACGCCGAGCGCTATGCCCGGGTCGAGGCCACGCGGGAGGCCGAGCAGCAGGCGATGGTCGACTACGTCGCCACGAGCGGCTGCCGGATGGCGTACCTGCGCGCCCAGCTCGACGACCCGGAGCTCCCCGACGGCTGGACCTGCGGCCGTTGCGACCGCTGCGGGGGCGTCGAGCTGCCGGCCGTCCCGGACGCCGAGGCCGTCGCGGCGGCGCGCGCCGACATGGACCGGCCGGGGGTCGAGGTCGGCGTACGCGCCATGTGGCCCTCGGGGCTCGCGGCGCTCGGGCTCGACCTCAAGGGCAAGATCGCGCCGGGCGAGCGGGCCGAGACGGGCCGCGCCGTGGCGCGGCTCGACGGCCTGGGCTGGTCCGGCCCCCTCCGGGACCTGTTCGCCCCCGGCGCGCCGGACGGTGAGGTGCCCGTGCCGCTGAGGCACGCCGCGGCCCGGGTCCTCGACGACTGGGACGCGGTCCGCACCCCGGCCCCCGACGGCGCCGACGGTGCCGGCTCGGGCGACGACCGCCCGGCGCGCCGCACGCTCCTCGAGGGAGTCGTGGCGGTGCGGTCGGCGACCCGGCCGCAGCTCACGTACCACCTGGCCTCCGGCCTGGCCGCGTACCTGGGCGTGCCGCTGATCGGGTCGGTCGGGCCCGCGGCGGGCTCCGAGCAGCCCGACCGGCACGACGTGAACTCGGCGATGCGCCTGGCGGGCGTGGCACGACGGCTGCGCCTCGAGCTGAACGACGCGGCCCTGCAGGGACTGCCCGGGCGCACGGTGCTGCTGGTGGACGACTGGACCGAGTCGGGCTGGACGCTCACGGTCGCCGCGAGGCTGCTGCGCCAGGCCGGGGCCGCCGCCGTGCACCCCTTCGTGCTCGGGGTGCGCTGACAGGCGTGCGCTGACGGGCGTGCTCTGACGGGTTGCGCCCGCGCTTCCGCCGCGTTGCGGGGATTGTTCGCCCCGGGCACAAATCTGTAACGATCCGCGCCCGCCACGGAGATGTGGCGGGCGCCACGTCTGCCCGACGGTAATCTCACGGCACCGCGACCGTTCTTCAGAAAGTCCGCCGAACCTTGACCCGATATCTGCTGCGCCGCACCACAGGCTGGTTGCTCATGGTCGTGGCCGTCACGAACCTGACGTACTTCCTCGCCTGGGCCTATCTGGATCCCCGCAGCAACTACGTGGGACGACGCCCCCCGCTCAGCGAGGAGCAGATCGTCAACCTGCTGGAGCCGCGCAACCTGGACGACAACGTCCCGCTCCTCGAGCGGTGGTGGACCTGGTTCAGCGGGATCGTCTTCCGCTGGGACTGGGGCGTGAGCCCCACCGGGCAGTCCGTCAACGAGCAGGTCGCCTACCGGATGTGGATCTCCGCGGAGCTCATGCTCGGCGCGACGCTCCTGCTGACCCTCATCGGCATCGGGCTCGGCGTGTACAGCGCGTCACGGCAGTACCGGCTCGGCGACCGGGTCGCCCAGGGCACGTCGATCATCACGATGAACATCCCCATCGTGGTGGCTGCGCTCGGTCTCGTGCTGCTCGCCATCGCGTTCAACAACGCCGTCGGCTCCACGATCTTCTACGTCACAGGCGCGTCGAGCCCGGGCGTCAGCGGGTTCTTCCCGACCATCGTCGACACGGCGCAGCACATCGCGCTGCCCACCGCGGCGCTCGTCCTCGTCGGCTATGCGCAGTACCACTTCCTGCAGCGTTCGCTGCTGCTCGACAACATCAAGTCCGACTACGTGCGCATGGCGCGCGCCAAGGGCCTGACCAAGCAGCAGGCGATCCGCAAGCACGCGCTGCGCACGTCGCTGATCCCCGTGACGACGCAGGTCGCGTTCTCGATCCCGGGCATCTTCACCGGTGCCGTGCTGACCGAGTCGATCTTCGCGTGGAAGGGCATGGGCCAGTACTTCATCGAGACGATCTCGAAGAACGACATCAACGGGGTCGTCGCGGTCGCGGCGTTCGGCGCGGTGATGACCGCCATCGGCGCCATCCTCGCGGACATCGCGGTCGTCGTCCTCGATCCTCGGGTGCGGGTGAGCTGAGACATGGCAACCGATTCCTCCATGGTGGACCCCCTCGCCGAGGGCGAGCCCGCTCCCCCTGTCGCTGCGCCCGGCGACCGCAGGCGCCTGTCGAAGTGGCGCCTGTACAGCCGGCGGTTCGCCCGTAACCGGCCCGCCGTCGCGGGGGTCGTGATCTTCGTGCTGCTCGTGGCCTTCGCCCTGCTCGGGCCGCTGTTCGCCCGGTACGACCACGTCGAGCTCGACTTCCTCGCGCTGTCCGACCCGCCGAGCCCCGAGCACTGGTTCGGCACCAACAACGCCGGCAACGACCTGTACGCGATGGTCGTGGTGGGGCTCCAGCGCTCGCTGCTCATCGCGGTCGTGGTCGCCACCGGCACGACGATCCTGTCGGCCGTGATCGGCACCGCGGCGGCCTACTTCGGCGGGCGCGTCGAGCGGGTCTCGCTGTTCGTCATCCACTTCCTGATGGTGGCGCCGACGTTCCTGCTGCTGGCGATGATGTCGAACGACTCCGGCGGCGACTGGAGGGTCATCGCCCTGGTGCTCATCCTGGTCAGCTGGTTCTTCCAGGCCCGCACCATCTGGACCCTGTCCCTGTCGTTGCGCGAGCGGGAGTTCGTCCACGCCGCGCGCTACATGGGCGTCCCCGGGATGCGGATCGTGCTCCGTCACCTGATCCCGAACATCGGTTCGCTGCTCGTCATCAACTTCACGCTCGGCGTGGTCGGGGCCGTCATGGCCGAGACCGGCCTGTCGTTCCTCGGCTTCGGCGTGAAGCTGCCCGACGTGTCGCTCGGCTCGCTCATCGGGATCGGGTCCTCGAGCATCTCGAGCGCGCCCTGGATGTTCTACTTCCCCGCGGCCGCGCTGACCCTGCTCACCGTCTCCATGGCGCTCGTCGCCGACGGCCTGCGCGACGCCCTCGACCCCACGTCCGCTGCGGGAGGCCGCGCATGACCACCCCCGTTCTCTCCGTCCGCGACCTCACCGTCAGCTTCCCGTCCGAGGCGGGTCGCGTCGACGCCGTGCGCGGCGTCTCGTTCGACGTCGGCCAGGGCCGCACGCTCGGCATCGTCGGCGAGTCGGGGTCCGGCAAGTCCGTCACCTCGCTCGCCGTCATGGGCCTGCTCGACGACAACGCCCGCGTGGGCGGCTCGGTGATGTTCGAGGGGCAGGAGCTGCTCGGCAGGACCGACGCCCAGATGTCGAAGATCCGCGGCAACGGCATCTCGATGATCTTCCAGGACCCCCTGACGTCCCTGACGCCGGTGTTCAGCGTCGGCGACCAGATCGTCGAGGCCCTGACCATCCATGACGCGCGGCTGTCGCGGCGGGCCGCGTGGGACCGGGCCGTCGAGCTGCTGAGGCTCGTCGGCATCCCGCGGCCCCAGGAGCGCGTGAAGTCGTTCCCGCACGAGTTCTCCGGCGGCATGCGCCAGCGCGTGGTCATCGCCATCGCGATGGCGAACAACCCGCGGCTCATCATCGCCGACGAGCCCACCACGGCCCTCGACGTCACCATCCAGGCCCAGATCCTCGACCTCATCAAGACGGCCCAGCGCGAGACCGGGGCCGCGGTCATGATGATCACGCACGACATGGGCGTGGTCGCGAACATCGCCGACGACGTCATCGTCATGTACGCGGGCCGCCCGATCGAGCAGGCGCCCGTCGACACCCTGTTCGCGGATACCCGCATGCCGTACTCCATCGGGCTGCTCGGTGCGATCCCCCGCGTGGACAAGTCCGAGAAGCGGCCGCTCGTGCCGATCAAGGGCAGCCCGCCGCTGCTCGTCGACCTGCCGGACGCCTGCCCGTTCGCGGCCCGCTGCCCGATCGTGACGGACGCCTGCCTCACGGCCGAGCCGGAGCTCGTCGCCGTGGGCGGTCACGCCGATCACCGCGCCGCGTGCGTGCGGGCCGAGGAGATCCGCGCCGGGCGCCTCGGCGACGACCCGGTCTACCCGGTCCCGGAGGTCCCCGCGTCGACCCTCGAGACCGTCCCGCGGGAGCTGCGCAAGCCCACCCTCGAGGTGGAGAACCTCACGAAGACGTTCCCGCTCCTCAAGGGCTCCTTCCGCAAGAAGAAGGTGGGCGAGGTGCACGCCGTCAAGGGCGTCAGCTTCGACATCCGCGAGGGCGAGACGATGGCGATCGTCGGCGAGTCCGGGTCGGGCAAGACGACGACGCTGCTGCAGATCATGGACTTCGCCGCGCAGGACGACGGCGACATCCGGATCGTCGGCACGAGCGTCGCCGACCTCCAGGGCGGGCGCGCCGAGCGCGAGCTGCGACGCGACGTCCAGATCGTCTTCCAGGACCCGGTCGGCTCGCTCGACCCGCGCATGACCGTCTTCGACGTGGTCGCCGAGCCGCTGCGCACGGTCGGGATGCCGGCCGCCGACGTCGGCCCGCGGGTGGACGAGCTGATGGACCTCGTCGGGCTCGACCCTGCGCACAGCGACCGCTTCCCGGCGGCCTTCTCCGGCGGCCAGCGGCAGCGGATCGGCATCGCCCGCGCCCTGGCGACCAACCCGAAGCTGGTCGTCCTGGACGAGCCGGTGTCCGCGCTCGACGTGTCGGTCCAGGCCGGCGTCATCAACCTGCTCGACGAGCTCAAGGTCCGTCTGGGCCTGTCCTACCTGTTCGTCGCGCACGACCTGTCCGTCGTGCGGCACATCGCCGACCGCGTGGCCGTGATGTACCTCGGCAGCTTCGTCGAGCACGGCGACGTCGACGCGGTGTTCGACGACCCGCAGCATCCCTACACCGAGGCGCTGCTGTCCGCGATCCCCGTCCCGGACCCGGTCGTCGAGCGCGGCCGCGAGCACATCGTGCTCACCGGCGACCTCCCCAGCCCGACGGACACCATCACCGGCTGTGCCTTCGTCTCGCGGTGCCCGCTCTTCCAGACGCTCGACGAGAACGAGCGCGTCGCCTGCGAGACCAAGGTCCCGGCCCTCAGCGGACGCACGGGCGTGCACGTGAACGCCTGCCACCACCGCTGACGGCCCGCCCCCTGCTTTTCTCTCCCACCATCACCCAGCGCCCCCGAGGCGCGAAAGGAGCACCCATGAGGCTGAAGAACCGACTGACGGGCAGTGTCGCCGTCGCCGGTGTCCTGGCCCTGGCCCTGACCGCCTGCGGCGGCGGGGACAACGGCGAGGGCGGCGACACGCCGACGGCCGAGGCCCAGACGATCAAGGGCGCGGACTACAACCCGCAGCCGCGCGAGAACCTGGAGCAGGGCGGCGAGGTGACCCTCGCCATCGACGAGATCACCCCCCAGATGAACCCCAACCACTCGGACGGGTCGGTCGACACCGCCAAGGTCTGGGAGTTCTACAACCCCCAGCCGATCCTCATGTCCCCGGAGGGCGAGGCCGAGGCCAACCCCGCCTACCTCACGGACTGGACCACGGAGGTCGTGGACGGCAAGACGGTCGTCACCTACACGATCAACCCCGAGGCGGTCTGGAACGACGGCAGCCCGATCACCTGGAAGTCGTACGAGCTGGGGTGGATCTCCAACCGCTCGACCGAGGAGGGCTACGTCCCGAACACCACGGACGGCTACTCGCAGATCGAGTCGGTCGAGCAGGGCGAGGACGAGCGTCAGGCCGTCGTCACCTTCAAGTCCGAGTTCCCGTGGACCGACGGGCTGTTCTGGCACATCATGAACCCGGCCGTCGACTCGGCGAAGGTCTTCAACGAGGGCTACATCGAGGAGGCGCACCCCGAGTGGGGCGCCGGCCCGTACAAGATCGACGAGTTCGACATCAACGGCGGCACCATCTCGTTCGTGCCGAACGACACGTGGTGGGGCGACGCGCCCATGCTCGACAAGGTCACGTTCCGGGTGCTCGACCCGGTGGCGGCGGTCAACGCGTTCCAGAACGGTGAGATCGACCTGGTGGAGAACCTCACCGCCGACAACATCGAGCAGCTCAAGGACGTCGAGGGCGCCGCGACCTACCGCGCCCAGCGTGCGTCGTCCAACCTGCTCCAGCTCAACGCCGAGCGGCCGCAGCTCGCCGACGTCGAGGTGCGCGAGGCGATCTTCAAGGCGATCAACCGCGAGCAGATCAAGGAGGTCGTCTGGAACGGCCTCAACTACACCGAGCCCGAGGCCGGCTCGTTCAACCTCTTCCCGTTCCAGGAGGGCTACGTCGACGCGCTCGCCGAGGCGGGCTGGTCGTACGACGTCGAGGCCGCGAACGCCGCCCTCGACGAGGCCGGGTGGACGCTGAACGGCGACGTGCGCGAGAAGGACGGCCAGAAGCTCGAGGGCCGCATGCCCATCTTCGGCGAGGAGCCGATCACCGAGGCGCGCGCCAAGGTGGTCCAGCAGCAGCTCGCCCAGATCGGCTTCGCGCTCGAGATCGACAAGCGACCCGTGAGCGACTTCTCGACCGTCCTGACCACCAAGGACTGGGACCTCGTCATCATGGGCTTCTCGTCGAGCGACCCCTACGGTGTCGCGTACATGTGCCAGGTCTACTGCTCGGACAGCGGCCTGAACCTCTCGATGACCGGGACCAAGGAGATCGACAAGAAGATCGCCGACCAGGTGTCGTCGCTGCCCACGGCCGAGGAGCAGACCGCGGCCGGCATGAAGCTCGAGTCGGAGATCATGGCCGAGACCTGGGGCGTGCTGCCCCTGTACAACGGCCCGTGGATCGCCATGGGCAAGGAGGGCCTCGCCAACCTCACGCCGTGGACCTACACCGGTCTCGACCTCTTCGGCCTGCAGCCGGTGGAGAACATGGGCTGGGAGAAGGACGCGGCCGCCGAGTGACGCGCGCCCGCTGAGCCGTCACGGCTCGCCCTGCACGCCCTCGGGGCCGGTGGTTTCGACCGCCGGCCCCGAGGGCTTTCCTATGGCTCCAGCAGGCCGCGGATGTCGTCGGCGGCCAGCGCCCGGGCGAACGTGCCCGCGGCGTCGTCGAGCACCGCGTCGAACAGTGCGGCCTTGCGCCGCGCGAGCGCCATGACCTTCTCCTCGATGGTGTCCTGCGCCACCAGGCGCGTGACGACGACGTTGCGGGTCTGCCCGATGCGATGGGTGCGGTCCACGGCCTGCGCCTCCGCGGCGGGGTTCCACCACGGGTCGAGGAGGTATACGTAGTCGGCCTCGGTGAGGTTGAGGCCCACGCCGCCCGCCTTGAGGCTGATGAGGAACACCGGGGCGTCGCCGTCCTTCCACGCGCGGATGACGTCGGCGCGGCGCCGGGTGGCGCCGTCCAGGTAGGCCACGCGCAGCCCGGCGTCCGTGCACCGCGCCTCGACGCGCCGCAGGAACGACGTGAACTGCGAGAAGACGAGGGCCCGGTGCCCCTCGGCCGCGATCTCCACCAGCTCGTCCGTCACCACGTCGAGCTTGGCGGACCCCACGCGCGCGTACGCGTCGTCGAGCAGCGAGGCGTCGAGCGCGAGGCGGCGCAGCGTGGTGAGCGACCGGAAGATGGCCACGCGGTTGGCGTCGAAGTCCTCCAGGAGGCCGAGCAGCCGCTGGCGCTCGCGCTGCAGGTGCGTGTCGTACACGCGCCGGTGGTCGGGGGTGAGCGGCACCCGCAGCACGCGCTCCTGGCGCTCCGGCAGCTCGGGCGCCACCTGCTCCTTGGTCCGCCGCAGCACGAGCGGGCGGATGCGGCGCTTGAGCCGCGCGAGCGCCCGGTTGCCCGCCGCGACCACCTGCGGGTCGTCGTCCGTCGCGCCGGCGTCGACCACCCGCGCCGTCTCCGCACGGAACCGGTGCATCGACGGGTACAGCCCCGGGGCGACGACGGCCAGCACCGCCCAGAGCTCCATGAGGTTGTTCTCCAGCGGGGTGCCCGTGATCGCCAGCTTGAACGGCGCGTCGAGCAGCCGCGCCGTCTCGTGCGCGCGCGTGCGCGGGTTCTTGGCGAGCTGGGCCTCGTCCAGGAGCAGCCCGCTCCAGGGCTGGGCGTCGAACGCGTCGAACTCGAGCCGGAAGACGGCGTACGACGTCACCACGACGTCGGCGCCGGCAGCCAGCTCCGCGAGGCTCGTCCCGAGCCTGCGCGCGGTGGCCGCCATGGGCTCCACCCGCAGGCCGGGGGTGAACCGTGCCGCCTCGTCCACCCAGTTCCCGACCACCGAGGCGGGAGCGACGACGACGAACGGCGGCGCGTCCGGCGCGGTGGCCCGGGCGTGCGCCAGGAACGTGAGCGCCTCGACCGTCTTGCCGAGGCCCATATCGTCGGCCAGGACGCCGCCCAGGCCGTGGCGCCACAGGAAGGTCAGCCACTCGAACGCCTGGCGCTGGTAGGGCCGGAGCTCCGCGCGCACGCCGTCCGGGACGGCGACGGGCTCCTCGACCGGCCCGGCCGTCCGCTCCCCCGCAGCAAGGCCGCGCAGGCCGGCGAGCGCACGACGCCACGACTCGGCGGCCTCCACCACGTCGGCGAGGTCCTCGAGCTCCCCCCACAGCTGGGCGTCGTAGCGGCTGACCCGCGCCCTTCCCGGCCGGTCGCTCAGCGCGGTGGCCTCGGTGATGAGGTCGCGCAGGCGACCCAGCACCGGCTGGTCGAGGCGCAGCCACGACCCGTCGACCAGCAGCAGCCGCCGGTCCCCGCGCGCGAGGGCGGTGAACAACCGCGTGAACGGCAACTCCTTCCCGGCGACGGTCACGGAGATGCCCAGGTCGAGCCAGTCGGAGTCCCCGGACGGCGCGCCCGAGACGACGACGCGCGGCGCGGCGTCGAGGTGCAGGTAGTCCGGGACGTCGGTGGCGTCGACACGCACGTCCCCGACCGTCGCGAGGGCGGGCAGGACGCCGTGCGCGAGGTCGAGGGCGTCGAGCCCCGTCAGCTCGGTGCGCGCCGCCAGGTCGAACCGTTCGAACCCGGGCACGCCGCGCACGGCGGCGTGCGCCTTGGCGCGGATCTCCGCCTCGGCGTCCGGGAGCCGCAGCGGGTCCGACGCCGCCCCGTCCAGCGGCACGCTGCGCGGTGCGGCGCCGGGCGCGGCGTACTCGAAGGACCAGGCGAGCAGCGCGTGCTCGGGCGAGGCGAAGCCGACCTCGGCGACGAGCACCGGCCGCGGCGGGTCGGGGAGCGCGACCGAACCGTCGGAGACCACCCGCACCGCGCGGCGCAGCACGGGCAGGTGCTCGGCGAACAGCTCGTCGACGTCCGCCGCCGGCACGTCGACCCGGCCCACGGTCACGAGCTCGCGGGCCGCGTCGGACAGGCGTCGGGGGGTCGGCGCCAGCCGCAGCACGGTCCGGGCGCCCGCCGTCTCGACCGCGTACAGCCCGGTGTCGCCGACGGTGCCGAGCACGGCGCCGGCCGGCGCGTCCACGCCGTCGAAGGCCGCGCGCGGGTCGAGCCGCACGCCGTCGTCGGCGGCGCTCACCACGAGACGCGCCTCGGCCGCACCGGCCAGCAGCACCTCGTCGCGCGCACCGTGCGCGACGAGCGGGATCTCGAGGTCGGCCGCCTCGGCCAGGAGCGCCCACAGCCCCCGTCCGCCCGACGCGAGCGGGCGCCACGCCTGCCGGGTGCGGCCGTACCCGCCACCGGCGCCCAGCGCCGACCCCAAGTCGGCGAACCAGCGGCGCACCGCGGGCGCGGGCGTCGCGCGCAGGTCGGAGAACGCGTAGAGACCCGTGGCCAGCGCCTCCCAGCTGGCCTCGGGCGCGACCTTCCACCCGGTCCGACCGCGCACCACGGGCCGCACCGACAGCTGGGGCGGCAGGTCGCCGAACGCCTCGTCGAGCCGGAAGCGCAGCGCGACGGGCAGGATGCCGCCGGCCCCCGGGGCCAGCGGCGCGGCCGCCTGCTCGCCGGTACCGCGGGGCAGGGCCGCCCCCGCGCCCGTGACCGCGGCGAGCCGCCCGCGCCAACCCACCGGGCGCCCGTCCCCCGCCTCGCCGGCGTCGTCGGCGTCGAGACCGTGCGTGCCGGCCTCGGCGAGCAGGCCGACGTGGAGCAGCGTGGCCGCCACGTGCTTGCAGTCCTCGCGGACCGGGCAGCTGCAGGTCGAGGAGCCGAACGCGTAGCGCCCGTCCGCGCCGACCACGAACAGGACCCGGCACGTGTAGGGCTGCGGACCGCTCCCCGTCACCCGGGAGGTCAGGACGCGCGAGTCGGCGTCCCACCGCCAGGTGGAGACCATGCCCGCGCGCTGGTACCCCTGGGCGCGCCGGAAGGCCGCGTTCCCCACGATGCCGCCCACCACGACGGGGTCGAGGCGGGGTGGCGGTGCGGGCATGCGTCCATGCTCGCACGCGCCGCCGACGCGGCCGCGCGCGGTGGCGCCGACCACGCTTGGCACACTATTCCGCGCATGCCCGTCCGGCGCGGTCAGGGACAGGAAGGTGGCCGGTGGGCGCCGTCCGCTCAGACGAAGCGGCCGCGCACGGCCTCGCCGTGCGCGGGCAGGTCCTCGTCGTTCGCGACCGCGACGATCCGCTCGGCGAGCTCGCCGAGCGCGTCCCGGGTGTACTCGACCACCTGGACGGACTTGAGGTACGCGTGCACGCCGAGGCCGCTCGAGAAGTGCGCCGACCCGCCCGTGGGGAGCACGTGGTTGCTGCCCGCCATGTAGTCCCCGAGCGACACCGGCGACCACGGACCGACGAAGATGGCCCCCGCCGAGCGCACACGCTCGGCGAGCGCCGCCGCGCCCTCGGTCTGGATCTCGAGGTGCTCCGCCCCGTAGGCGTCCACCACCGCGAGCCCCTGCTCCAGGTCGTCGACCAGGACCACCGCGGACTGCGGGCCGCCGAGCGCCTGCATCACGCGGGCGGAGTGCTTGGTGGAGCTCACGAGGTCGCTGAGCCGCGCCTCCACCGCGCCCGCGAGCTCCACCGACGGGGTGACCAGCACCGAGGCCGCCATGGGGTCGTGCTCGGCCTGGCTGATGAGGTCGAGGGCGACGTGGCCGGGGTCGGCGGTGCCGTCGGCCAGCACGGCGATCTCCGTGGGGCCAGCCTCCGCGTCGATGCCCACCACGCCGCGCACCAGGCGCTTGGCGGCCGTGACGTAGACGTTGCCCGGGCCCGTCACGACGTCCACCGGCTCGCACAGCACGTCGCCGTCCTGGGGCTCGCTGCCCTGGGCTCCGTAGGCGAACATCCCGACGGCCTGGGCGCCCCCGACGGCGTACACCTCGTCGACGCCGAGCAGCGCGCACGCGGCGAGGATCGTCGGGTGCGGCAGGCCGCCGGAGTCCTTCTGGGGCGGCGACGCGACGGCGAGGCCCGGCACGCCGGCCTCCTGCGCCGCGACGACGTTCATGATGACCGACGACGGGTAGACGGCGCGCCCGCCGGGGACGTAGAGGCCCACGCGCTGCACCGGTACCCACCGCTGGCGCACGACCGCGCCGGGGGCCAGCTGCGTCGAGTGCTCCGCCGGCACCTGCGCGGCGTGCACCGCGCGCACGCGGCGGATCGCCTCCTCGAGGCCGGCCCGCACCTGCCGGTCGACGCCCGCGAGCGCCGCCTCGAGCGCCGACGCCGGCACCCGCAGATGCTCCGGCCGCACCCCGTCGAGCCGCTCGGACAGGTCGCGCAGCGCGGCGGCGCCGCGAGCCCTGACGTCGGCGAGGATCGGGGTCACGGCCTGGACGGCCTCGTCCACCCCGATCTCGGGGCGCGGCAGCACCCCGAGCAGCTGGGTGCGGGTCATGTCCTGCCCGCGGAGGTCGATGCGTCGGATCACCCCGCCAGTCTAGGCAGCGCCGTGCGGCACCCGGCGCCCGCTGTCGGAGAATGGACGCATGAGCGCCGACCCCGTCCCCGCCGACGTCCCCATCCGTGACGAGATGATCCGCCTCGGCCAGTTCCTCAAGCTCGCCGGCGTCGCCGAGTCCGGCACGCACGCCCGCGACCTGGTGGCCGACGGCGAGGTGCGCGTCAACGGCGACGTCGAGACCAGGCGGGGTCGTCAGCTGGTGCGGGGCGACCGGGTCACGGTGTCGCTGCCCGAGGGCGACGAGACCGTCGTCGTCGCCTGATCCGCGGCTCTCGCCGTGAGCACCGCTCAGGCCATGTAGGTGGAGGCCATCGCGCGGTCCGGGGTGAGGCGCAGCACGACGCGGTCAGGGTCGTGCTCGAGCGGGCGGTACCGCTTCGCGTAGCGCGCGACGGCGTCCGCGATCTCGTCCGGGTCCTCGACGACCTCGACCGTCCCCTCGAGCGTGAGCCACCGTCCGCCGTCCACCTGGCACAGCGCGGCCCGCGGCCGCGAGCCCTCCTTGGCCGGCCGGCGCGCGTTGGCCACCTTGGTCGACGTCCGGCGGGCGGTGGTGCGCGCGACGCCCGCCTCGGCGTCCCAGGTGAAGGCGACGGGCACGACGTGCGGGCTGCCGTCGGCGCGCAGCGTGGTCAGGGTGGCGAGGTGGCGCTCGGTGACGAACACCAGCTGCTCGGGGTTGAGACGGAACACGGGCCGAGCCTACGCGCCGCGGACGCCTCGCGACCGCCTGCCGGTGCCGGCTCAGAAGCCTTCGGTGAGGATCGGCGGCACGCGGGTGCCGTGACGGCCGGCGTCGTGCAGGGCGCGCAGCACGACCAGCTCGTGCGGCACCACGGGGGTGGGCAGCGCGACGAACGGGAACCACCGCAGGTCGCCCGCCTTCGCCGCCTCCCGGATCTCGGGGGTGCCCGACCAGCGCGTGGCCGTGAAGAAGAAGTCGACGCGCTGCTCGAGCGCCGGGCCGCCGCGCTGCCCGCGGTGCATGGTCGTGACCGGCTCCAGGTCGGCCGCGTCGATCTCGACGCCGAGCTCCTCGCGCGCCTCCCGCACGGCCGCCTCGTGCACCGACTCCCCCGGCTCGACGTGCCCTGCCGCCGCGGCGGCCCAGTGCCCGTCCATGAACCCGGTGCCCTGGCGCAGCTGCAGCAGCACCTGGCCCTCGCGGCGCAGGAGGACGTAGGCGGCGGGGACCACCCGGAACCGGTGGTCGGCGGTGCCGTCGTCCCAGACGGCGGGGATCCCGGCGGTCTCGGCGTGCACGGGGCCGGTCATGACAGGCAGCTCGGGCCGAGCAGCGCCTTGAGGTCGCCGAACAGGGCCGGCGACTTCTCGACCCGCAGCGTGTCCGCCGCCCGCACGACCGTCCGCTTGCCCGGCTCTGCGACGCTCACGTGCACCTCGGCCGAGCCGGGGTGGGTGGCCAGCACCTCCCGCAGCCGCACCATGACCGGCTCGACGCACCGCGTGTGCGGCACGGTCACCAGCACCGGGGCGTCGGCGACCGCCGACGTGTCGGGCAGCGACACCTCCATCGCCTGCAGCTGCATCTGGTCGTCGCGGCGCCGCACCCGGCCCCGGAGGGTGACGACCTGGTCCTCCGCGAGGATCGTCGAGTACGCGAGGTAGGTCTCGCCGAAGAACATCACCTCGACGGCGCCCTCCAGGTCCTCGACCGTGACGGCCGCCCAGGGGTTGCCGTTCTTGCTCATCTTGCGCTGCACGCTGGTGAGCAGGCCCGCCACGGTGACCGTCGATCCGTCGGGGCGTCCCTCGTCGGCCATGAGCGCGGCGATGGAGGTGTCCGCGGCGCGGGCCAGCACGTGCTCCAGCCCGGACAGCGGGTGGTCGGACACGTAGAGGCCGAGCATCTCGCGCTCGAACGCGAGCCGTTGCTTCTTGTCCCAGTCGGGCAGGTCGGGCACGTCGACCGCGAACGTCATCGCCGCGTCCTCGTCCGCGCCGCCGAAGCCGGCGAAGAGGTCGAACTGCCCCTCGGCCTCCTTGCGCTTCACCGAGATCACGGAGTCCACGGCCTGCTCGTGGACCACGAGCAGCGCGCGGCGCGGGTGGCCGAGCGAGTCGAACGCGCCCGCCTTGATGAGCGACTCGATGGTGCGCTTGTTGCAGACGACGGCGGGCACCTTGTCGAGGAAGTCGGTGAACGAGGTGAACGCGCCCTTGGACTCGCGCGCCGCGATGATCGCGTCGACGACGTTGGCGCCCACGTTGCGGATCGCCGTCAGCCCGAACCGGATGTCCTCGCCGACGGCGGTGAACTTCGCCGCCGAGTCGTTGACGTCCGGGGGCAGCACCGTGATGTGCATGCGACGGCACTCGCCCAGGTAGAGCGCCATCTTGTCCTTGTCGTCCCGCACGCTCTGGAGCAGGCCGGCCATGTACTCGGTCGGGTAGTTGGCCTTGAGGTAGGCGGTCCAGTACGAGACGACGCCGTACCCGGCGGAGTGCGCCTTGTTGAACGCGTACCCCGCGAACGGCACCAGCGTGTCCCAGACCGCCTGGATCGCGGGCTTGGAGTAGCCCCGCTCCTTCATGCCCGCCTCGAACGGCACGAACTCCTTGTCGAGGATCTCCTTCTTCTTCTTGCCCATCGCACGACGCAGCAGGTCCGCCTGGCCGAGCGAGTAGCCCGCGAGGATCTGGGCGGCGCGCTGCACCTGCTCCTGGTAGACGATCAGGCCGTAGGTCTCCCCCAGCACCTCGCTGAGCGGCTCCTCGAGCTCCGGATGGATCGGCTCGATCTTCTGCAGCCCGTTCTTGCGCAGGGCGTAGTTGATGTGCGAGTTCATGCCCATCGGGCCCGGCCGGTACAGGGCGATGACGGCGGAGACGTCCTCGAAGTTGTCGGGCCGCATCTGCCGCAGCAGGGAGCGCATCGCGCCGCCGTCGAGCTGGAAGACGCCGAGCGTGTCGCCGCGGGCCAGCAGGTCGTAGGTGGCCTTGTCGTCGAGCTCCACCGTCTCGATCGCGACCGGGTCCTTGCCGTTCATCACGATGTTCTCGAGCGCGTCGTCGAGGATCGTGAGGTTGCGCAGCCCGAGGAAGTCCATCTTGATGAGGCCGAGGCCCTCGGACGTCGGGTAGTCGAACTGCGTGATGACCGCGCCGTCCTGCGGGCGCCGCATGATCGGGATGATGTCGATCAGCGGGTGGCTCGACATGATGACGCCCGCGGCGTGCACGCCCCACTGCCGCTTCAGGCCCTCGATGCCCCGCGCCGTCTCGACGACGCGCTGCGCCTCCGGGTCGGCGTCGTGCACCGCGCGGAACTCCGCGGCCTCCGCGTACCGCTCGTGCTTCGGGTCGAAGATCCCCGACAGCGGGATGTCCTTGCCCATGACGGCGGGCGGCATCGCCTTGGTGAGCTTCTCGCCCATCGCGAAGGGGAAGCCGAGCACGCGCGAGCCGTCCTTGAGCGCCTGCTTGGCCTTGATGGACCCGTACGTCACGATCATCGCGACACGGTCGTCGCCGTACTTCTCGGTGACGTATCGGATCACCTCGGAGCGCCGGCGCTCGTCGAAGTCCACGTCGACGTCGGGCATGGAGACGCGCTCGGGATTGAGGAAGCGCTCGAAGATCAGGCCGTGCTTGAGCGGGTCCAGCTCCGTGATGCCCATGACGTAGGACACCATCGAGCCCGCCGCCGAGCCACGCCCCGGCCCCACGCGGATGCCCTGCTCCTTGGCCCAGTTGATGAAGTCGGCCACCACGAGGAAGTACCCCGGGAAGCCCATCTGGATGATGACCTCGACCTCGTAGTTCGCCTGCTTGCGCACGTCGTCGCTGATGCCGTCCGGGTAGCGGCGGCGCAGGCCCGCCTCGACCTCCTTGACGAACCAGCTGACCTCGTCCTCGCCGTCCGGCACCGGGAACCGCGGCATGTAGTTGGCCTTGGTGTCGAACGAGACGTCGCAGCGCTCGGCGATGAGCAGCGTGTTGTCGATCGCCTCCGGCAGCTCGCTGAAGAGCGCGCGCATCTCGGCACCCGAGCGGACGTAGAAGCTGTCGCCGCTGAACGCGAAGCGGCTGCCGCCCTGGTCGTAGGTCGGCTCGTCCAGCGTCGAGCCGGAGTTCACCGCGAGCAGCACCTCGTGGGAGTGCGAGTCCTCCTGCTTGGTGTAGTGCAGGTCGTTCGTGGCCACGAGCGGCGCGCCGATGTGCTCGGCGAGGCGCAGCAGGTCCTTGAAGGTGCGGGACTCGATCTCGATCCCGTGGTCCATGAGCTCGACGAAGAAGTTCTCCTTGCCGAGGATGTCCTGCAGCTCGCCGGCGGCGCGGACCGCCTCGTCCCACTGGCCCAGCCGCAGCCGG
This sequence comes from Isoptericola peretonis, assembly GCA_023241745.1. Lineage (GTDB taxonomy): Bacteria > Actinomycetota > Actinomycetes > Actinomycetales > Cellulomonadaceae > Isoptericola > Isoptericola peretonis. Next base: position 54,433 of record JALQCY010000006.1, read on the forward strand.
GTCTGCACCTCGCCCGACGGGCAGCCCGAGGTGCCCATGAGGCCCTTGCCGTAGGTCTGCAGCAGCTCGCGGTCCATGCGCGGCCACTTGCCCATCTGGCCGTCGAGGGAGGCCAGCGACGACGCGCGGAAGAGGTTGTGCATGCCCTCGTTGTCGCGGGCCCAGAGCGTCATGTGGGTGTAGGCGCCGCCGGCGGACACGTCGTCGCGTCGCTGGTGCTGCTCGCCCCACAGCACCTTGGTCCGGTCGTGCCTGCTCGTGCCGGGCGTGACGTACGCCTCCACGCCGATGATCGGCTTCACGCCGAACTTCTGGGCGGTGCTCCAGAAGTCGAAGGCCCCGAACAGGTACCCGTGGTCGGTGATCGCGATGGCCTTCTGGCCCAGCCGCTGGACCTCGCTGAACAGGTCGTTCATCCGCGCCGCGCCGTCGAGCATCGAGTACTCGGTGTGCACGTGCAGGTGGACGAAGTCGTCCTGGGAGGTGCCGGTCGGCTGGGCGAGGGAGGAACCTGCGTCGGGCATGCGATGAGTCTAGGCAGAGCCACTGACGCCCCTGCGCCACGGGGCCCGGGGTGTCCTGGCCCCGCGTACAGTGCTGCCAGCCGCCGACAGCCCGAGGAGGAGCCGTGCCGCGAGTGACCAGCGCCGACATCGCGCGCGCGGCCGGCGTGTCGCGCACCACGGTCAGCTACGTGCTCAACGACACGCCCGGCGTCTCGGTCTCCGGCGCGACCCGCGAACGCGTCCGGGCCGTCGCCGACCGCCTGGGCTACGCGCCGTCGGCCGCCGCCCGGGCCCTGCGGCGCGGGCGCAGCGACCTCGTCGTCGCGGTGCTGCCCGACTGGCCCGTCGGCCCGGTCGTCGACGACCTCCTCGACCACCTGACCGACGTGCTGGCGTCGCGCGGGCTCTTCGTCCTCGTGCACCACCACCGCGACTCCCGCGACCTGGCCGACCTCTGGCGCGCCGTCAGCCCGCTGGCGGTCGTGGGGCTCGCCCCGTTCACGCCGGCCGACGCGAGCGCCATGACGCGGGCCGGGATCCAGGTCGTGGGGTCGGTCGAGCCCGGGGGCGAGCCCGGCACCGGGGACTTCGACGCCTCCCAGCGCGGGATCGGGGCCCTGCAGGCCCGGCACCTGGCCGGCGCCGGGCACCCGAGGCTCGCGTACGCCACGACCGACGACCCGCGCCTCGGCAGGTTCGCCGCCGCGAGGCTCGCGGGGTTCCGCGAGGCGTGCGCCACGCTCGGGCTGCCGTCGCCGCGGCCCGTCGCCGTCCCCGTCGGGGTCCCGGCGACCGCCGCGGTGCGGGCGTGGTCCGGGGCCGGGGTGACCGCCGTCGCCGCGTACAACGACGACGTCGCCCTCGCCGTGCTCGCGGGCGCGCGCGAGGCCGGACTGGCCGTGCCTTCTGCCCTCGCCGTCGTGGGGGTCGACGACTCCCCCGCCGCGCGCGTCGCCGCCCCGCCGCTGACGACCGTGGCCCAGCCGGTGGACCGCCAGGCGGAGCACCTGGCCGCCGAGGTCCTCGCCGCGCTCGACGGGCGCGACACGCCGCCGTGGCCCAGCGACGGCGCGCGGGTCGTGGTGCGCGGCTCGGCCTGAGGCCCGCGCGCCCCGGCCGGGCGGCCGGGGCGCGAGGACCCGTGAGCGGGTCAGGGAGCGGGGTGGTCGACGACGTACTCGGGCGTGCCCGAGGTCGACGGCGGCACCGCGTCGCCCACGCCGTTCACGACGTGCTCGATGGTCCCCGCCGACAGGTTGACCGTCATGACGTGGTGCAGCCGCACCCCCGGGGTCTCGGGCACCGAGAACCCGTTCTCCGTGACGATCGCGGGGTTGTTCTGGTTGAACACGTACACGCCCGCGCCGAACAGGCGGTGCCGCCGCACGTCGTCGCCGACCACGTAGCCCTCCCAGCCGAGCGTGCCGTCCGGCTGCGTCCAGTCGGCCTGGGTGGGCGGGTCGTAGGGCAGCTCGTTCTGGTACAGCACGACGGTGCCGTCCTCGCCGTTCCAGATCGTGTTGTGCTCCTGGAAGTGCTCCACGAACAGTCCGGTGGCGGTGACCCGGTCGCCCTCGACGACGACGCCGTTGCGCCCGGTGTTGGTGGCCCAGCGGGCGGTGTCCCCGTTGACGCCGGCGGAGCCGTCCGTCGGAAAGCCCTCCACGCCGTGGTCGCCGCGCCACACCCACGTGTGGTCGACGAGCACGTCGTCCGCGTCGATCCGGAGCGCCACGTCGACCTTGCCCACGTGCGGCCCGCCGACGCGGAAGTACACGTCGGACAGGGTCACGGGGTTGGCCGCGTCGGACCGGTGGTTGGTGCCGTGAGCCTTGCCCACCTGCAGCAGCGTCGGGGACTCCTCGGCGCCCGCGTCGATGGTCACGCCCGCCACCACCACGCCCTCGGTGTCCCCCACCACGAGCGGCACCGCGCCGTGGGTGGCCGTGAGCGTCGCGTGCCCCAGGCCCAGCACCACGGTGTCCGCCCGCGACACCCGGATGCTGCGGCCGACGTCGTAGACGCCCGGCGTGAGCAGGAGGTGCTTGCCGCGCGCGAGCTGGGAGTTGATGGTCGCGACGGAGTCCCCCGGGCGCGCGATGTAGAAGTCGGTGATCGGCACGGTGCGGCCCGGCGTCACGCCGTCGGCCCACGAGACGCCCCGCGTTCCCGTCCGCGCCTCGGGGACGCGCACGGCGTACCGCCCGTCGTCGTCGACGAAGAGGTAGGGCTTCTCCCTGCTCACCGGGGTCTCGTCGAGCACGGTGTACGGCTCGGCGGGGAACCCGGCTCCGGAGGGAGCCCCCACGACCCCGGAGAAGACCTGGTTCCAGACGCCGTTCGACCATCCCCCGCCGAGCTCGCTGTTGCGCGTCAGCCACTGCTGCTGGGAGCCGTTGGTCACCGCGGTGTCGAACCGCGAGTCGGCGATGAACCCGCCGCTCGCGTACTGCGGCCCGGCGGTGCAGTAGTCCATGAGCGACACGGGCCCGCGCACGTCGAGCCGGCGCATCGACACCGCCTGCGACACCGCCCAGAAGTTCGCGGTGGCCTTGCAGCCGTCCTGGCCGGAGGTGTCCACGTCGAGGGTGAGGTTGGCGACGGTGCGCCAGAAGTTCACGAGCGCGATGCAGTTCGGGTTCGCGTCGTCGCCGAGGCACCGGTTGCGCACCTCGATCGCGCCCTCGACCGTGACGTCGCCGGGGGACGCGCCGAGACCGGCGACCTCGGTGTAGTAGCCCACGTCCACCTGCAGCGGGTCGGACGGGGACCCATAGGTGCCGGGCAGAAAGTAGACCGCGTGGCGCTCGGCGGACATCTCCGCGTCGACCTGAGCGGCGTGCAGCGCGTCCATGGTCGCCTGGATCTCGTCCTGCGGGGTGCCGGGGCCGAACACGGTGACGTTCGGGCCGAGGTCGGGGTCCCTGGGGTCGACGCGCTGGGGCGGCCCGGCCTGGGCGGGCACGGCGCCGGCCAGGACGGTCACGACGGCGGCTCCGGCGGCGACGGCGGTGGCGGAGCGGAGTGTCCGCCCCCGGGCCACATCGGTCGCCCGCCCGTCCGGTGCGATGGGTGATGACATGCGTCCTCCTCGTCGAGGTCGCGGGTGACTCGTGTCACCCGTCGCGACGAACGCTAGGGCGTCATACCCCGCGGGACAAGAGGGAGCTAGCGGTAGGCGCCGCGGACGACCTCGAGCGCGTGCGCCAGGTCGTCCGGGTACTCGCTGGTCACCTCGACCCAGCGGCCGGTCAGCGGGTGCTCGAAGCCGAGCCGCACGGCGTGCAGCCACTGGCGCTCGAGCCCGACCTTCGACGCCAGCACCGGGTCCGCGCCGTACGTGAGGTCGCCCACCAGCGGGTGGCGCACGGCCTGGAAGTGCACCCGGATCTGGTGGGTGCGCCCGGTCTCGAGGTGCACCTCGACGAGCGACGCGGCGGGCAGCATCTCGAGCACCTCGTAGTGGGTGACGGAGTGCTTGCCGTCCGCGACGACGGCGAACTTGTAGTCCGCGCTCGGGTGGCGGCCGATCGGGGCGTCGATGGTGCCGGTCGTCGGCTCCGGGTGCCCCTGCGCGAGCGCGTGGTACACCTTCTCGACGGTGCGCTCCTTGAACGCCCGCTTGAGGCCGGTGTAGGCGGCCTCGCTCTTGGCCACCGCCATGAGGCCCGACGTGCCGACGTCGAGCCGGTGCACGATGCCCTGGCGCTCGGCCGCGCCCGACGTCGCGATCCGGTACCCCGACGCCACGAGCGCCCCGACGACCGTGGGTCCGGTCCAGCCGGGTGACGGGTGCGCGGCCACGCCGACCGGCTTGTCGACGACGACCACGTCGTCGTCCTCGTAGGCGATCGTCATGCCGGGCACGGGCTCCGCGACCACGGCCGGCGTCGACGGCCGGGCCTCGGGCACCGTGACCTCGAGCCACGACCCGGCCACGAGCCGGTCGGACTTGCCGACCTCGCGCCCGTCCAGGAGCACCGCGCCCGAGCTCGCGAGCTCCGCGGCCTGGGTGCGTGAGAATCCGAGCATGCGTGCCAGCGCCGCGTCGACGCGCTCGCCGGCGAGCCCGTCGGGGACGGGCAGGGTGCGCGTGGACACGGTCAGCGCCCCTCGTCGACGTGCCGACGACCGTCCAGGCCGATCCCCCGGAACGACAGGATCACGATGAGCACCGCCGCCGCGACGATGGCGATGTCGGCGACGTTGCCCACGAAGACGCCGTAGTCGATGAAGTCCACCACGTGGCCCTGCGCGAAGCCGGGCTCACGGAAGAAGCGGTCCCCGAGGTTGCCCAGCGCGCCGCCCAGCAGGAGCCCGAGGGCGACGGCCCAGCCCGTCGAGCCGATCCGCCGGATCGCCCGCACGATCACCACGACGACCACCACGACCACGATCGTCAGGACCCACGTCATGCCCGACGCGATCGACAGCGCCGCGCCGTCGTTGTAGATCAGCCGCAGCCCCAGCAGCTCGCCCACCAGCGGGATCGGCACGTCGCCGTAGGTGAGCGCGGACTCCGCCCACCACTTGGTGAGCTGGTCCGCGAGCAGCACCAGGGCCGCGAGGGCGAACGTCCACGTCACCAGGCGCCGTCGTCGGGCCGTCGACACCGGTGCGTCGGACGCCGCGGCGGGCGGCGCCGGCTCGGACGCGCCGGACGGCTCGGTTGCGGTGGCGTCGCCGTCGCGCGGCGCGGGCTCGGGGGCCGGGGCGGAGCCGGCGGGCGTGGTCGACATCGCCCGCCAGTCTAGGCGGACGCGCCGCCCGCCGTGACGCGCGTCAGCGACGCTCCTCGCGCGCCTTCGCCTCGACGGACAGCGTCGCACGCGGGAACGCCTGCAGGCGGGCCTTGCCGATCGGCAGGCCCGTGATCTCGCAGGTGGCGTAGGTGCCCTTGCGGATGCGGTCGACGGCGTGCGCCGTCTGGGCCAGCAGGTCGCGCATGTTGTTGACCAGGGTGAGCTCCTGCTCGCGCTCGAGGGCGCTGGAGCCGTAGTCGGCCTGGTCGTCGCCGGCGCCGTCCCCCGAGTTGCGCAGGAGGTCGGACAGCTCCTGGTCGGCGACCGCGAGCTCGCGCTCGAGGCGCTCGGAGTCCTCGAGCAGGAAGGCCGCCAGCTCCTCCACCTCGTGCAGGGTCCAGGGCTCCTCGCCCTCGCGGACCGGGAACGACTTCACGTCCCGCGCGAGGTGCGGGAAGTTCTCGCGCAGTGCCGCGCGGGTGGTGGTCGAGAGCTTGGCCATCGGTGCCCTTTCGTTGGTGCGTCGACGACGAGTCACCAGAGCGTAAGTGCGCCGAGCGGCCCGCACAACAGCACACGCGATGAAGCGTGCGAGTCGTGCGGGCCGCTCGGCGTGAGGCGGGACGAGGGAGCGGGGTGCGCGGGGTGACGGCCCCCCGCTCAGAGCTCCGAGCCGCGACCGGCGGCGGCGTTCTGCCGCTGGGGCGGAAGCGCCGAGCCACGGGCGTCGAGGTCGCCCAGCAGGTTCTGCAGGAAGCTCTTGAGGCGGGTGCGGTAGTCGCGCTCGAAGAGCCGGAGCTCGTCGATCTTGCGCTCGAGGAGCGACCGCTCCTGCTCGAGCTGGGAGAGCGTGCGGTGGCTGGTCTCCTCCGCCTCGCGGACGATGCGCGAGCCCTCGGACTTGGCCTCCGAGATGAGGCGGTCGCCCTCCTCCTGGCCGGAACGCACGTAGTCGTCGTGCAGCTTCTGGGCCAGCTGGAGCATGCCGGTCGCGGACTCCGGCTCGGCCGGCTGCTGCTTCGCCGCCGCAGGGGCGGGAGCGGGCGTCGGCGCGGGCGCCGGGGTCGGCGCGGGCTGCGCCTGCTGCGCGGCGTCCGAACGGCTCAGCTCCGCGACCCGGTGCTCCGCCGCGGTGAGCTTGGAGCGCAGGTCGTCGTTCTCCTCCTGGACCGCCGTGAGCGTGCGCACGACCTCGTCGAGGAAGTCGTCGACCTCCTCCACGTCGTAGCCCTCGCGGAACTTGGTCGCGGCGAACTTCTTGTTCAGGATGTCCTCTGCCGTCAGCAGCGCCATCGTCTCACCTCATCGCTCTTGCAGGGTCGTCGGAGACCCGGGTCCCGGGCCGTCTGGATGACCACGGTAGCGGACGGTCTGCCGGGTGACCTGCCCGGCGTGGCCGGGTCGTCCCGCCCACACGACGTCTTCACACGTCAGCGCAGTGACGTGCCTCATCGTCCGTCATCGGGCCAGGCCGCTGAACACCTGGGCGAGGATCGACGTGCCGAGGAACAGGATCAGGAACGCGAGGTCCAGGCGGACCTGGCCGAGGGTGAGGGGCGGGATCACCCGCCGCAGCGCGCGCAGGGGCGGGTCGGTGACGGTGTAGACGGCCTCCGCGAGGACGAGCACGACCCCGCGGGGGCGCCAGTCACGGGCGAAGAACTGCACCCAGTCGAAGACGAGCCGCACCACGAGGCACAGCAGGAAGATCCAGAGCAGGAAGCTCACGAAGGCAAAGACGACGCTCACGGGTCGAACCTACCCGAGCACGGCGAAGGGCCGGGGCAGGCGTGCCCCGGCCCTGCGTCGGAACGGATCGGTCGACGTGTCGGCTCCGGCCGGCTCGCGGTGGCGGCCCGGCTCGATCAGCTCTGGTTGTAGAACGCCCCGCGGCCGTTCACCTTCTCCGGCGGCGGCGCCGCCTCGCCGGCGATCTCGACGTGCTCGGGCGAGAGCAGGAAGACCTTGTTGGTCACCCGCTCGATCGACCCGCGCAGGCCGAAGATCAGGCCCGCCGAGAAGTCCACGAGCCGCTTGGCGTCGGCGTCGTCCATGTCGGAGAGGTTCATGATCACGGGCGTGCCGCCACGGAACGCCTCGCCGATCGTGCGCGCGTCGTTGTACGAGCGCGGGTGGATGGTCGTGATGCGCCGCAGGTCGGTGGCGACCACCGACTCGCTCGCACCGCCGCGGTGCAGCGGCGTGACCTGCGCCTGGTAGTCGTCACGGTCGCGCACCGGTGCCTCCAGCTCCTCGTACTCGTCGAGGTACTCCTCCGACTCACCCTGGTCGTCGGCGAGTCCCAGGTACAGCATCGTCTTGCGAAGCGCTCCGCCCATCGCCTTGCTCCGTTCGTCGCCACGTCCCGCCCTCCGTCCCGGACGGTGTCACGACGTTAACCACGCACGTCCCGCCATCGGCGCACGACACGCCGGTGTGTCGTGCCCGCGGGCGTGTCCCGGGCCGCGACGCCTCAGGTCAGGAGGACGACCCCGGCCTGGCGGCCCGTCGTCGTGCCCTGGGCCGTGGCGCGGCGGTGGGAGTACAGGTCCGTGTCGGTGAGCGTGCAGCGGTCGACCCGCGCGGCGTGGACGCCCCGGGCCGCCAGCTGGGCCAGGACGCCCGCGGGGAGATCCAGCGCGGGGGTCCCCGCCGACGTCGTCGCCCACGTCTCGGGGACGGCGGCGGCGACCTCGGCACGCATCCCGGCCGGGACCTCGTAGCAGTCGCCGCAGACCGCCGGCCCGACGGCGGCCCGGACGTCCTCGGCGCGGGCGCCGCCGGCGAGCATCGCGTCGAGGACCCGGTGCACGACGCCCGCGACCACGCCCTTGCGCCCCGCGTGCGCGACGGCGACGACGCGTGCCACCGGGTCGGCGAGGACCACGGGCACGCAGTCGGCGACCAGCACACCGAGCCCGAGGCCCGGTGACGCCGTCACCATCGCGTCGGCCTCGCCGGCCGCGGACGGCGGCTCCGCGGACGACCACTCGGCGAGCTCGACGTCGCCCAGGGAGAGCACGCGGTCGCCGTGCACCTGCGCCGCGAACGCGACGGGCGCCCCGACCCACTCCCCCAGGCGGGCGCGGTTCTCCCGCACCCGCACGGGGTCGTCCCCGGTCGACGTGCCCAGGTCGAGCGAGGACCACGGGGCGGGCGAGACCCCGCCGTGGCGCGTGGTGAAGCCCGCCACGACGCCCTCCCCGAGGTCCACCCGCAGCAGCCCTGCGCCGAACTGCGCCGGCAGCAACGCCTCCTGCGCCCAGCCGAGCGCCCTGTCGGTGCCGCCGCTCACTCCGCGCTCACTTGAGGAAGTCGGGCACGTCGAGCTCCTCGGCCGGGCGGCGCGGCTCGTCGAACAGCCGCGGCACCTCGACCGGACGCTCCACGGTGACGCCCTCCCCCTCGGCGTCCTCCACCACCGTGAACCCCCGGCGCGGCTCGGCCGGACGCGCACCCGCCGGCGGGGCCGGCGGCGCGTCGAGGCTCACCGGGACGTCGTCCGGCTCGGCGGGGATCGGCCGCGGCTGCGTGCCGGCGACGGGGACCGCCGCGGTCGCGGGCTGCGGCGGCCGCGGGGCGGCAGCGGGCGCGCCCGGCTGCGGCACGGGCGGCGTCGCCGCGACGCCCGCGGGCTTCGCCGTCGCGCCGGCGATCTGGCCGAGGCCGCGACCGTCCTTGCGGGTCTGCGGCACGCCGCCGTCGAACCCGGCGGCGATGACCGTGACGCGGACCTCGTCCCCGAGCGCGTCGTCGATGACCGTGCCGAAGATGATGTTCGCCTCGGAGTGCGCGGCCTCCTGCACCAGGCGCGCGGCCTCGTGCACCTCGAAGAGCCCGATGTCGCTGCCGCCCTGGATCGAGAGCAGGACGCCGTGCGCACCGTCGATCGACGCCTCCAGGAGCGGGGACGAGATCGCCAGCTCCGCGGCCTGGATCGCCCGGTCCTCGCCGCGCGCCGACCCGATGCCCATGAGCGCCGAGCCCGCCCCCTGCATGACGGACTTCACGTCCGCGAAGTCGAGGTTGATGAGGCCCGGGGTGGTGATGAGGTCCGTGATGCCCTGGACGCCGGAGTGCAGCACCTGGTCCGCCGAGTGGAACGCCGCGATCGCCGAGACGCTCTTGTCCGACATCGACAGCAGGCGGTCGTTCGGGATGACGATGAGGGTGTCGACCTCCTCGCGGAGCGTCTCGATCCCCTGCTCGGCCTGCACGGAGCGGCGCCGGCCCTCGAAGGTGAACGGCCGCGTGACGACGCCGACGGTCAGCGCGCCGAGCGATCGCGCGATGCGCGCCACCACCGGTGCGCCGCCGGTGCCGGTGCCGCCGCCCTCGCCCGCCGTCACGAAGACCATGTCGGCGCCTCGCAGGACGTCCTCGATCTCCTCGGCGTGGTCCTCGGCCGCCTTCTTGCCGACCTCGGGGTCGGCACCCGCCCCCAGGCCACGGGTGAGCTCGCGGCCGACGTCGAGCTTGACGTCGGCGTCCGACATCAGCAGCGCCTGCGCGTCGGTGTTGATGGCGATGAACTCGACACCCTTGAGCCCGACCTCGATCATGCGGTTCACGGCGTTCACGCCGCCACCGCCGATACCGACCACCTTGATCACTGCCAGGTAGTTCTGCGGAGTTGCCACGTCGTTGCCTCTCGGGTCGTTCCTTGTCCCGACGTCCGGTCCTCGCTCCCTCGCCGACCCGCCGGGGCTAACCTTAAGGTTCGAGTTGAGGGTTAGAGTTATGTCAGGTTGCTGCTGCGATCGACGGTAGGCGTCGCGCCGGGCACTGCGCCGGACGTCTCTCGGCGTGTCGCGCGCGCCCGGTCGTTGCGTGCCCGCACCCGCCGTGCGTCATCGGGTCACCGGGAGCTCGGGCGACGACACGTCGATCGTCCTGGCGTCGCCGTCCAGCGTGCGGAGCGTCTGCACGGTCTCCACCTTGAGGGGCAGGTCGGAGCTCCCGCCCCACCGGACCGTGGTGCCGTCCTCCAGCACGGTCTCGACGGCGTCCTGCGTGTCGGCGCTCACGTGCTCGACCTGCGCCGACAGCTTCGCCGGCAGCGCGGCGAGCACGTGCAGCGCCGCCTGCAGCGCCAGCGCGTCGTCCAGCGGCACGTCGACCTGCGGGAGGCCCTTCGGCGCCTCCGGCCGGGTCGCGACGCGCACGCCTGCGGAGTCCAGCAGCGCCAGCTCGTCGCCGTCCGGCACCGCAGCCACCGGCACGCGCGGCGTGAGCTCCACCGCCAGGCCGTGCGGCCACGCCCGCGCGATGCGCACGTCCTTGACCCCGCGCAGGTCGAGCACCTCCTCGCGCAGCGACACGGTGTCCAGCCGCGGCAGGGGTGTCCCGGCAGGCGCCTCGACGATCTCGCGGACCGCGGCCTCGTCGACGTACTCGTCCGCGCCCGTGACCGCCACCTCGGCGGGCTCCAGGGCCAGGAGCGGCGACCCGAGGGCGGCGACGGCGGCCCCGACGACGAGCGCCAGCGACAGCACCCACGCGAGGACGCGACGCCAGGTGCGGTGCCGGCGCATCGCGGTGCGCTCGGCGAGCCGGTCCGCCATCGCCGTGGACACCCGCGGCGGCACGTCCTGCCCGGCCGGGACGACGGCCGTCGCCCCGGTCCTCGCCGCGCCCGCTCGCGCCGCGCCGCGCCGACCGGACGCCGCGGTGGACGGTGTGCCGGTCGGGGCCGTGGCGACCCCGGTGGAGGGCCGGCGCGCGGACGACGCCGCCTGCTTCCGAGCGGGCGCGCGCGCGGGAGTCGCGCCCGTCGTCGGCCCCGGCGACGCCTGGCGGGGCGTCGTGCGGGGGCGGGCAGGCGGGCGCATCACCCCATGGTCTCCTCGTCCGTCGCGCCCGGGCGCGACGCCACGCCGGACGCGCGGGCCGTGAGGTCCGCGAGGATCACCGGGCCGAGCTCGGTGACGTCGCCCGCGCCGACGGTGAGCACGAGGTCGCCCGGACGGGCGAGGGCCGAGGCCACGTGCGCCGCCTCCAGCCGGTCCTCGACGGCGCGCACCCCACCGCCCGAGCCCGTCCGCTCCAGCAGGTCGGTGATCGTGCGTGGCCCGATCTCCGGGTCCACGTCCTCGCGCGCCCGGTAGACGCCGGTCACGACCACCTCGTCCGCGAGCGCGAGCGCCTCGGCGAAGCGGTCGGCGAAGAGGCGCGTGCGGGAGTACAGGTGCGGCTGGAACAGCACGACGATGCGCCCCTGGCCCGCCACGGGGCGCGCGGCACGCAGCAGCGCCGCCACCTCCGTCGGGTGGTGGTCGTAGCTGTCGACGACCCGGACCCCGTCGGCCTCGCCCTTGGGCTCGAACCGCCGGCCCGTCCCGACGAAGGTCGCCGCGCCCGCGGCGGCCGCGCCGGGCTCAGCCCCGAGCAGCACCGCCGTCACCACGGCCGCCGTCGCGTTGAGGGCGTTGTGCGCGCCGGGGACGGCAAGGCGCAGCGCCCGCGGCTCGCCGCCCAGCGGGCCTCCCGACACGACGGCTGTCACCGTGCCCGCCCCGATCTCGACCTCACGCACCCGCACGTCGGCGTCCCCGTCCTCGCCGTAGGTGACGGCCGTGCCGCCCGCCGCCCGGTGCGCGGCCGCCAGGGCCGCCGACCCGGCGTCGTCGGCGCACGCGACGAGCGTCCCGCCGGGCACGATCCGCGCGGCGAACCGGACGAACGCCTGCTCGAACGCCTCGCGCGAGCCGTAGTGGTCGAGGTGGTCCGGCTCGACGTTGGTCACGACGGCGACGGTCGGCGCGTAGTTGAGGAACGACCCGTCCGACTCGTCGGCCTCGGCGACCAGCACGTCCGAGGAGCCGAGGTGGCCGCCGGGGACGGCGCTCTCGGCGCCCTCCGCGTCGCGCACCCGCACGGTCCCCCCGATCGCGAACGACGCGTCCACCCCGCAGGCGCGCAGCACCGTGGCCACCATCGCCGACGTCGTGGTCTTGCCGTGCGCCCCCGCGACGGCCACCGCCCGGCGGTCCAACATCAGCGACGCGAGCGCCTGCGAGCGGTGCAGCACGCGGATCCCGGCGGCGCGGGCGGCCGCGAGCTCCGGGTTGCTCTCCCGCACGGCCGACGACACGACGACCGTGTCGACCAGCGGCGCCCCGTCCGGCCCGACCACGTGCGCCGCGTCGTGACCGACCCAGACGCGCACCCCGTCCGCGCGCAGCGCCTCGAGCGCCGGGCCGGCGGCCGCGTCGGAGCCCTGGACGGCCGCCCCCCGCGCGGCGAGCAGCCGCGCGACGACGGACACCCCGGCCCCTCCGACGCCGACCAGGTGCACACGCCCCAGCTGCTCGACCGGGAGCACGGGAGGCGGAGCCGCCGACCCGGCGTCCGCGCTCATGCCTGCTCCTTCGTCCCCGGACCGCCCACCTGGGCGACCGCCTCGGCGACGAGGTCGGCGACCCGCGCGGCGCCGTCGCGCACGCCGGTCGTCCGGGCGGCGGAGGCCATCGCCTCGAGCCGGGCCCGGTCGGCGAGCAGCGCGGGCACGTGCTCGGCGACCCAGGCCGGCGTGAGGTCCGCGTCGTCGACCAGCAGGCCGCCGCCGGCCTCGACGAGCGGCGCGGCGTTGAGCCGCTGCTCGCCGTTGCCGATCGGCAGGGGGACGTAGACGGCGGGCACGCCGAGGGCGGCCAGCTCGCACACGGTGCCGGCCCCCGAGCGGGCCACGACCAGGTCGGCGACCGCGAGGGCGAGCTGCATCTCGGACAGGTACTCGCGCACCTGGTAGCGCCCGGCCTCGTACGCGCCTGCCACCGTGGCGGTCTCGACTGCCGTCCGGACCGGGCCGTCCTTGCCCTTGCCGGTGAGGTGCAGCACCTGCACGCCCGCCCGCAGCAGCGACTCCACCGACCCGGCCAGCGCGGCGTTCACCGAGGCGGCGCCGGACGAGCCGCCCGTGATGACGAGCGTGGGCAGCGTGGCGTCCAGGCCCAGCGCGTCGGCGGCCTGCACCCGCGCGCCCACCGGGTCCACCTCGCGGCGAGCGACCAGGGCGGCGATCTCCGCACGCAGCGGCAGGCCGACCACCTGCGCACCCGGCAGCGCCGTGCCCGCGAAGGTCGCGCCCACCCGGGCCGCCCAGCGCGCGCCGAGCTTGTTGGCCAGGCCGGGGCGGGCGTTCTGCTCGTGGATCACCACGGGGACACCGCGGCGGCGGGCGGCCAGATAGGCGGGCGTGGAGACGTACCCGCCGAACCCGACGACGGCCTGCGCGCCGATCTCGTCGATCGCGGCCTCGGCCGCCTTCACGGCGGCGCTCAGGCGGCCGGGCAGGCGCAGCAGGTCGACGCTGGGGCGGCGCGGCAGCGGCACGCGCGGTACCGCCCACAGGCGGTACCCGCGCTCGGGGACGAGGTCGGCCTCGAGCCCCGAGGTGGTGCCGAGGGCGAGGATCCTGGCCTCGGGCTCGCGGGCGCGGAGCTCGTCCGCGACGGCGAGGAGGGGGTTGACGTGGCCGGCGGTGCCGCCCCCGGCGAGGACGACGGACGTGACTGCGGAGCTCTTCACACGCAGGACCCTATCGGCCCGTGCGCTCCCCTCCGGCCCGCCGGCGGCGTCGGCCCAGCACCGCCACCGACCTCCGGACGACGCTCCGCCGGGCCGCGAGCGCCTCCGCCGCGCCGGGCTCGCTGCGCGCGAAGCTGATCACCACGCCCAGCGCGAGCATGGTGGTGACGAGCGCGGACCCACCGGCCGACACGAGCGGCAGCGGCACGCCGATCACGGGCAGGACGCCGATGACCACGCCGATGTTGACGAAGGCCTGTCCCACGACCCAGCAGCCGATCGCGGCGGTGGTGATCTTCACGAACGGGTCCTGGTGCCGGCGCACCACGCGCGCCATCGCGACGCCGAGGACGGCGAACAGCGCGAGGACCAGCAGCGTGCCGAGCAGGCCGAGCTCCTCGCCGATCACGGAGTAGATGAAGTCGTTGTGCGCCTCGGGCAGGTACTTCCACTTCTCGCGGCTCGCGCCGAGCCCGACGCCGAAGATCCCGCCGGTGCCGAGCCCGTACATGCCGTGGATCGACTGATAGCACTCGCCCTGCTCGTCGGTGCAGGTGCCGTACGTGGCGAGGATGCGGGTGAGCCGGTCGGTGCTGTCCTGGTTGACGATGAAGGTCCATCCGACGAAGAGCGCAGCGCTCACCGCCCCCAGGCCCAGCATCGACACGGGCGCGCCGGAGACCCAGTAGGCGCCGAGGCCCAGCAGGGCGAGGATGAGCGCCGTGCCCAGGTCGTGTCCGGCCATGACGAGGCCGAGCACCGCGCCGAGGCCGAGCGCGCCGGGCACCAGGGCCTGCACCCAGCTGCCGAGCAGGTGCTGCTTGCGGCCCAGCACCGCACCCAGCCAGACGGCGAGGGCCAGCTTGGCCAGCTCCGACGGCTGGAACTGGATCGGACCGAGCTCCAGCCAGTTCCGGTTGCCGTTGACCAGCTTGCCGACGAACGGGACGGCCACCAGCAGCCCCAGCGCGACGAGCATCGCCGGCCAGGCGAGTCCCTTGTACCAGCGCACGGGGAGCCGCGCGGCGATCACCATGAGGGGCAGGCCGATGAGTGCGAACCGTGCCTGCACCAGGAAGGCGGCGAACGGCGACTCGCCTGCCGCGATCGACGTCACGGTCGAGCTGGAGAGCACCATGACGAGCCCGATGACGAGCAGCAGGCCCGTCGCGCCGACCAGCAGGTAGTAGCTCGTGACGGTGGAGTTCCACTGCCCGAGCCACGGGCGGTCCGCGGTGCCCCGCGGGGTGCGGCGGGTGCCCGTCGTGACCGCCATCCCGACACCCTTCGTTCGCGTCCTGCGGCTGCCGCCGCCTACAGCTCTGCCACGGCCGTGGCGAACGCCTCCCCGCGCTGCGCGTAGGAGGCGAACTGGTCCATCGACGCCCCGGCGGGAGCCAGCAGCACGGTGTCGCCCGGCGACGCCAGGTCCCGTGCCGCCGCGACCGCGCGACGCATCACCGACCCAGTGTCGCCGGGATCGACGACGACCACGGGGATCTCGGGCGCGTGTCGTGCCAGCGCGCCGCGGACCGGCTCCGGGTCGACGCCGATCACCACGGCCGCGCGCAGCCGGTCGGCGCGGTCGGCGACGAGCTCGTCGAACGACGCGCCCTTGGCCAGGCCTCCCGCGACCCACACGACGGTCCCGGGCCGGTACGCCGCGAGGGAGGCCGCCGCGGCGTGGGCGTTGGTGGCCTTCGAGTCGTCCACCCAGGCCACGCCGTCGAGCTCGCGCACGCGGGCGATGCGGTGGGCGCCCGGGCGGAACGCCCGCAGCCCGTCCCGCACCGCCGCGGGCGGCACGCCGTGCGCGCGGGCGAGCGCGGCGGCCGCCAGCGCGTTCGCGACCACGTGCGCCGGCGGGGTGCCGTCGGCGGGCGCGAGGTGGGCCAGGTCGGCGAGCGTGCCCAGCTCCGCCGCCGTGCGCTGCCGGTCCCGGGCATCGGGCGCGGCGTGGAAGGCGCGGTCCACGAGCACGTCCTCCACGACGCCCAGCTGCCCGGGGCCGGGGGCTCCGAGCGTGAAGCCGACCGCGAGCGCCCCCTCGGTCACGTCCGCGTCGCGCACGAGCTGCTCGGTGCGCGGGTCGGCCGCGTTGTACACGCACGCCACCCGGGCGCGGGCGTAGATGCGGCCCTTGTCGGCGGCGTACGCGTCGAGCGACCCGTGCCAGTCCAGGTGGTCGGGGGCCACGTTCAGCACCGCCGCGGCCTCGAGGGACGTCGTGAGCGTGTGGTGCAGCTGGAAGCTGGACAGCTCCACGGCCAGGACGTCGAGCGTCGGGTCCTGCGCGGCCTGCACGACCGGCGTGCCGACGTTCCCGACGGCGGCCGTGCGCAGGCCCGCCGCGGTGAGGATCGACGCCAGCATCTCCACCGTCGTCGTCTTGCCGTTGGTCCCCGTGACGGCGAGCCACGGGGCCCGGCCACGGGTGCCCTGGGGCCCGGGGGCGCGCTCGACGCGCAGCCGCCACGCGAGCTCCACCTCGCTCCAGACCGGGAGACCGGCGTCGCGGGCGGCGGCCAGCAGCGGGGTGCCGGGCGCCCAGCCCGGCGAGGCGACGACGAGGTCGGCACCCTCGACGACCCGGGCCGCCGAGGCGGGGTCGTCGGCGTCGCGGACGTCCGCGTCCTCGGCGCGGCCGTCCACGGTCACCACGGAGGCCGCCCGGCCCGCCAGGGCCGCGACGACGGCACGGCCGGTCACGCCGAGCCCCGCCACGACGACGCGTGCGCCGTCCGGCAGGGCCCGGGTCACGTCGCCACCCACTCGGCGTAGAAGACGCCCATCCCGAGCGCGGCGAACAGGCCGGCGATGAGCCAGAACCGGATGACGATCGTGACCTCGCCCCACCCGGACAGCTCGAAGTGGTGGTGCAGCGGCGCCATCTTGAAAACCCGTCTGCCGGTCAGCTTGAAGAAGCCGATCTGGATCACGTCCGACATGACGATGATGACGAACAGCCCGCCGATGATCGCGGCCAGGATCTCCGTGCGCGACAGGATCGAGATGCCGGCCAGCGCGCCGCCGAGGGCCAGCGAGCCGGTGTCGCCCATGAAGATCCTCGCGGGGCTGGCGTTCCACCACAGGAACCCGAAGCAGGCGCCCATGATCGCCGCGGCCACGATGGCGAGGTCTTGCGGGTCGCGCACCTCGTAGCACCGCGGGCCGGCCGCGGCGAGACGCTGGCACGACTGGTTGAGCTGCCAGATGCACACCAGCACGTACGCCCCGAAGACCACGAGCGAGACGCCCGTGGCGAGCCCGTCGAGCCCGTCGGTGAGGTTCACCGCGTTGGACCAGGCGGTGATGAGGAAGTTCGCCCAGACGACGAAGAGGATCAGGCCCACCGTGACGCCGGCGAACGCCAGGTCGAGGTTGGTGTCGCGCAGGAACGAGATGCGGGTCGAGGCCGGCGTGCGCGCGTTGTCGTTGGGGAACTGCAGCGCCAGGATCGCGAAGCTGATCCCGACGAAGCCCTGCCCGACGATCTTCGCCTTCGCCGTCAGCCCGAGCGACCGCTGCTTGCGGATCTTCGTGAAGTCGTCGAGGAAGCCGACGATGCCCAGGCCGGTCATGAGGTAGAGGCACAGCAGGGCGGACGCGCTCGGGGGCCGGCCGGCCACCAGCATCGAGACGGCGACGCCGACGAGCGTCGCGCCGATGATCACGACGCCGCCCATCGTGGGGGTGCCGCGCTTGGTGAAGTGTGCGGTCGGGCCGTCCTGGCGCACGAACTGCCCGTAGTTGCGGTGCACGAGGAAGCGGATGAACAGGGGCGTGCCGAACAGCGCGACGAGCAGGGAGACGCCCGCCCCGGCGAGGATCGCGATCACGGGGTGACCACCGCCGCCGGGCCGCCCGCGGCCAGCTCGTCGCCGAGACGCCACAGGCCTGCCCCGAGGGACGACTTCACGAGCACGACGTCGCCCGGCTCGAGGGCCTCGGCGAGCACCGCGCGCGCGGCGTCGAGGTCAGGCACGAAGACCGACTCCTCTCCCCAGGAACCCTCCTGCAGGGCTCCCTCGTGGATGTGGTACGCCCCGTCGCCGACGACGACGAGCAGCTTGACGTTCAATCGCACCACGAGGCGGCCGATCTCGTCGTGCGCGGCGCGCGCACCGTCGCCGAGCTCGAGCATCTCCCCCAGCACCGCGACCGACCGGCGCGTGCGGCCCGCCATCACGGCGAGCGCGCGCAGGGCCGCGCGCACGGAGTCCGGGTTCGCGTTGTAGGCGTCGTCGATCACCGTGACGCCGTCAAGCCGCTCGGTCACCGCCATCCGGTGCGGGCTGACGGCGGCCGCGCGCGCGAGCCCGGCCGCCACCCCGGCAGGGGTGCCGCCCAGTGCGAGCACGGCACCGGCGGCCGCGAGCGCGTTGCTCACGTGGTGCGCGCCGACCAGGCGCAGCGCCACGGGCGTCTCCGCCGGCCCGTCGGAGTGGTGTCGCACGACGAGGCCGAACGAGGCCCGGCCCGAGGCGTCCACCTGGACCTCCGCGGCGCGCACGTCCGCCGACGAGATGGTGCCGAAGGTGGTGACGGTGTGCTCCGGCGCGGCGAGGGACGCCATGGCGGCGACCCGCTGGTCGTCGGCGTTGAGCAGGACGGTGCCGCCCGGCAGGACGCCCGAGACCATCTCGGCCTTGGTCCGCGCGATCGCGTCGACCGAGCCGAACTTGCCCACGTGGGCCACGCCGACCGCGAGCACGATGCCGACGTCCGGCGGCGCGATCCGCGTGAGGTACGCGATGTTGCCCGGTCCGTCCGCGCCCATCTCGAGCACGAGGAACCGGGTGGCCCCGGTGACGCGCAGCACGGTCAGGGGCAGCCCGACCTCGTTGTTGTACGACCCGGCGGGCACCACGAGACCCTCCTCGGGCGTGACGCCCTCGGGCAGCAGGTCCGCGAGGAGCTGGCCGAGCAGGTCCTTGGTGGTCGTCTTGCCCACCGACCCGGTCACGGCCACGACCCGCAGGTCGCCCTGCGCGCGGGCCCGGGCCAGCACGGCGCGGGCGAGCTCGCCCAGCGCGGCCTGCACGTCGTCGACGACGACCGTCGGCACCCCGTCCAGCTCGCGCGCGGCGAGCACCAGCGCGGCACCGGCCTCCACCGCGCCGCGGGCGAAGTCGTGCCCGTCGACGCGCTCGCCCGGCAGCGCGACGAACAGCCCGCCCGGCTCGACGCGGCGGGAGTCCACGACGACGGGCCCGGTCACGGGCACCTCGGCGTCGGCGTGCAGCCGTCCCCCGGTCGCCTCGGCGACGTCGGCGGCGGTCAGCGCGATCATGCGGTCGTCCTCTCGTGCCGCCGCTGCAGGGCGCGGCGGGCCTCGTCCCGGTCGTCGAGCTGCAGGTCGACGCCCGCGACCTCCTGGATGGTCTCGTGGCCGCGCCCCGCGACGAGCACGGTGTCGTCCGCGTCCGCGCCGAGCACGGCGGCCTCGATGGCGGCCGCGCGGGGCGCGACCTCGGTCACCACGACGTCGCGCTCCGTGGCACGGGCCGCGTCGGCGGCAGCGCGGGCGCCGTCGAGCACCGCCGCGCGTACCGCGGCCGGGTCCTCGCCGTGGGGGTCGTCGTCGGTCACGACGACGAGGTCCGCGCCGGCGACGGCGGCCGCGCCCATGGCGGGACGCTTGCCCTTGTCGCGGTCCCCGGTGGCGCCGAAGACGACGACCAGCCGCCCGCCCGTCGTCGGACGCAGCGCGGCGAGCGCGAGCTCCAGGGCCTCCGTGTTGTGCGCGAAGTCGACGACGACCCGGGGGTCGGCGTCCCCGCCGGGGCCGACCACCTCCATGCGCCCGGGCACGACCGCCGAGAGGCCGTCCGACGCGGCGAGCGCCTCCGCGACGTCCTCGACGTGCGCCCCGCCCTCGAGCACCATCGTCGCGGCGAGCGCGGCGTTGGCCACGTTGAACCCGCCCGGCAGGGACGTGGAGGTCCGCAGGGAGCGCCCGTCGGCGTGGGTCAGCGTGAACGCCGAGCCGGTGCCGTGCGGGGACACGTCGCCGACGCTCCAGTCCACCGACGCGTCGCCGTCCCGGGGGGCCCGGGTGCGCAGGGTCGCGACCGGCACCTGCGCCGCCGCGACCATCCGCTCCCCCCACGCGTCGTCGACCACGACGACGCCGCGGCGCGCGTGGGCGGGCGTGAAGAGCGAGGCCTTGGCGTCGAAGTAGGACTGCAGGTCGCCGTGGAAGTCCAGGTGGTCCTGGCTGAGGTTGGTGAAGCCGACGACGCCGAACTCGATCCCGTCGACGCGGTGCATGGACAGCGAGTGCGAGGACACCTCCATCGCCAGGGTGCGCACCTCGGCCTCGCACATCGCCGCGAGCAGGGCCTGCAGGTCGGCGGCCTCGGGCGTGGTCAGGCGGCTCGGCAGCACCGTGTCGCCCGCGCGCATCTCGACCGTGCCGATCAGCCCGCCCTTCCAGCCCAGCGCACGCAGCAGGTGGTCGAGCTGGTAGGTCGTGGTGGTCTTGCCGTTGGTGCCCGTGACGCCGAACGTCATGAGGTGCTCGGCGGGCTCGCCGTAGACCCACGCCGCGACCGGCCCGAGGACGGCACGGGGGTCGGCGGCCAAGAGGACGGGGACGGCACGCTCGAGCCGGTCCGGCCCGGAGGCGAGCGCCTCGGCGCCGGCCGCGTCGGTCAGCACGGCGCGGGCTCCGCGGGCGACGGCGTCGGCGGCGTACCGCGCACCGTGCGCGTGCGCCCCGGGCAGGGCGACGAACAGGTCGCCCTCGGCGACGACACGGTTGTCGGACGCGACCGAGGTGACGACGACGTCGGCGGGAACCTGTACGCGGGAGGCCCCGTCGGGGCCCGCCGGCGTCGTCACCTCGAGCCCGAAGGTCAGGGCGAGGTCCCGCACCCGCCGGGGCGTCGTGCCCGCGGGCCGGATACGGGGAAGCGGGGATGTCACGGAGAAGAACCTACCGTCTGCGGGGCGCCCGGCCGGCACCGGACGTGCCGGTCATGACCACCGTCACGGAGGTCGCCCGGCCCGTCGAGGGAGTCGTCGCGCGGGTCGTCACGCGCGTCGTCACCACGTCAGGTCGTAGGGCTTGAACGGCGTGGTGCTGGGCGGCACGTCCATCTTCTGGAGCGTGTACCCCATGAGGTCGCTGAACACGGGCGCCGCCACGACGCCGCCGAAGATCGACGACTGCGGGCTGCGCAGGAAGACGGACACCGTGTAGCGCGGGTCGTCCGCGGGAGCGACGCCGATGAACGACGCCATGTACGTGGTGCCGCCGCCCTCGACCCACATCTGGGCGGTACCGGTCTTGCCGGCCACCCGGTACCCGGGGACGCGCGCGTTGGCCGCCGTGCCGTCCTCCCCCGTCACCGACTCCATCATCCGCATCACGGAGTCGGCGGTCTTCTCGGACACGACCCGGGTCGTCGTCGGCGCCTCGGCGGGCGTGAGGGTGCCGTCGGGGGCGCGCGTGCCCGCCACGAGGCTCGGCTCCACCCGCACGCCCCCGTTGGCCACGGTCGAGAACACCTGGGTGGCCTGCATGGCGTTCACCGCCACGCCCTGGCCGAACAGGATGGTGTACGGGGTGCGCGCGTCGTGCGCCAGCGTCTGCTCCGAGGGCAGGATGCCTGCGGACTCGCCCGGCAGGCCCAGACCCGTCTGCTGCCCGAAGCCGAACTTGCCGAGGTAGTCGTAGCGCACGCCCATCGGGATCTTCTCGCCGATCTGCACCGTGCCCGTGTTGGACGAGTGCGCCAGGACGCCGGCCAGCGTGAGCCGCTGCACCGGGTGGTCGTGCGAGTCCTTGAACGACTCCCCGTTGGGCGCCGTGTAGCGGTAGGGCACCGAGAACTGGCTGTCGGGCTTCCAGTAGCCCTCCTCGAGGGCCGCGGCCATGGTGACCACCTTGCCGGTCGAGCCGGGCTCGAAGACGTCCTTGACGGCCCGGGACCCGTTCGCGACCGCGGACGTCGACCGGTCGTTCGGGTCGACGTCGCCGGAGTCGGCGACCGCGAGCACCGTGCCGTCGCGCACGTCCTGGACGACGGCCATGGCGTACTTCGCGCCCGTCTTCGAGACGGCGTCGTCGAGCAGCTCCTCCGCCTTCCACTGCACGTCGCTGTCGATCGTCAGCACGACGTCGCTGCCCGGCACCGCGGGCGTGGACTCCGTCGCGGAGTTGGGGATCTCGACGCCGTCGCGCCCGCGCTCGAACACCGACCTGCCGTCCGTGCCCGCCAGCACGTCCTCGTACGCCCGCTCGAGCCCGCCCTGGCCGACCTGGTCCCGGTTGACGTAGCCGACCAGGCTCCCCGCGACGACCCCCGACGGGTACGTCCGCCGCGACGTCACCTCCATGGGGATGTAGGCCTGCAGCTTCAGCTCCGCGATCGCCCGCTGCACCTCCGGCACCACGTCGCGCTTGAGGATGACGTACCGGTCCTTGCCGTTGAGCTTCGCCGCGAGCTCCGCGGGCTGCTCGTCCAGGATCGGCGCGAGGAGCTGTGCGATGCCCAGCGCGCCGTCCTGCACCGCCTTCCCGGTGGCCGCGTCCACGCGCTGCCCGCCCTGGAAGCTCTGGATCGCGTACGTGTCGGCCGCGATCGTGTAGCGGTCCACCGACGTCGCGAGCACGCGCCCGTTCGCGTCGACGATGTCGCCCCGGTGCGCCAGCTCCACCGACTGCGTGGTCCGTTCCTCCTGGGCCTTGGCCGCCAGCGCCGGCCCCTGGAAGATCTGCACCTGCACCAGGCGCCCGACGAAGACGGTCAGGACCAGCGCGGCGACGACCATGATCCACCGCTGGCGACGGCTCGGGTCGCCTGGCCGGCCCCGGTCGGGCCGGCCGGTCCGCGGCCGTGGCGGCGCCCCGGCCCCGCGCGCCGCGCCGCGGACCGCAGACCCGG
Organism: Isoptericola peretonis; assembly: GCA_023241745.1. GTDB lineage: Bacteria > Actinomycetota > Actinomycetes > Actinomycetales > Cellulomonadaceae > Isoptericola > Isoptericola peretonis. Next base: position 77,104 of record JALQCY010000006.1, read on the forward strand.
TGGCACGTCCCTCGGACCGCCCCACGGCGGAGGCGCGCCCCGCGCCGGTGCGCGGGGCAGCCGTCCGGGACGTGGGTCGTGGCGCCGCGCTCCCCGAGGCCGAGCGCCCGGAGGTCGACCGCCCGGACGCACCTCGACCCGCCGCCGCGGTCCGCGACGAGGCGCCGGAGGAGGGGCGGGGCGTGCTCACCCCTCGAGTCTGCGGGGCCGGCGCCCGGGTCGTGCGTGCCTGGCCCGGGCGTGTCGCACGCCCGGCACCCGATCCGCCCCGTGCCCCGGCACCGCCGCGCGCGGCCGGCGTCCGTCGCTCGCTCACGGCGTCCCCGCGGAGCCCGCCTTCGCGTCGCCCTCGTCGATCCCGACGGTGGCGCGCTCCTCGACGCTGATCATCGTGAGCTCCTCGGCGGGGACCATGCCCAGCTGGGCAGCGCGCTCGGCCAGGGACGCCTCCGCGGCCCGCAGCTGCTCCTGCTTGCCCTGCACGTCCTGGGCCACGCGGCCGACCTCGGCCTGCAGACGGGCTGCGTCGTACGACCCGCGGGCCATCGACGTGTTGAGCAGCAGGGCCGCCAGCAGCGCGCCCGCGAGGATCAGGGCGCAGAGCACCAGGAAGGGCACGCCCGACGTCGCCTGCAGAGGCGCCCGGACCGCGTCGAGCCGGCGACCGCGGTCGGCGGCCCCTCCGGGCAACGACGTGAGCGGCGCACGGCGGGGCGCCGCGGCGGGACGGGTCCCGGGGGTGGCGGGGGCACGCAGGGCGCTCATCGGCGGTCCTCCTTCGTGGGGCGGTTCATGCGGCGCGCGGCGGTCACGCGCAGGTGGTCGGGCGTCGGACGCAGGCGGCGGGCGGCGCGCAGGCGCACCGACGCGGAGCGCGGGTTGCGCGCGAGCTCGGCCTCGTCGGCCTCCTCGGCCCCCCGCGTGAGGGCCTCCAGGTACGGCTTGTGGGTCTCGGGCTCGACCGGCAGGCCCGCCGGGGCGCTCGACGTCGTGCCGCGCGCGATCGCCCGCTTCACGATGCGGTCCTCCAGGGACTGGTAGGACTCGACGACGATGCGGCCCCCGACCGCGAGCGCCTCGATCGCCGCGGGGACGGCGCGCTCCAGCACCTCGAGCTCCCCGTTCACCTCGATGCGCAGCGCCTGGAACGTCCGCTTGGACGGGTTGCCGCCCGTGCGCCGGGCGGCGGCCGGGATCGACGCGCGCACGAGGTCGGCCAGCTCACCGGTCCGCTCCCACGGGCGCTCCTCGCGGCGGCGCACCACGGCCCGGGCGACCCGCTGCGCGAACCGCTCCTCGCCGTACTCCCGCAGCACCCGGGTGAGGGCCCGCTCGTCGTAGGTGTTGAGGACGTCGGCCGCCGTGATCCCGCGCGTCTGGTCCATCCGCATGTCCAGCGGCGCGTCCTGCGCGTACGCGAAGCCGCGGTCCGCCTCGTCGAGCTGGAGCGAGGACACGCCCAGGTCCATGAGGACCCCCTGGACCCCGTCCAGGCCGAGGTCCGCGACCACGTCGCCGATCTCGTCGTAGACGGCGTGCACGGGGGTGAACCGGTCGCCGAAGCGGGCGAGCCGCTCGCCCGCCAGCCGCAGGGCCTGGGTGTCCCGGTCGATGCCGACCACGCGGGCCGTGGGGGCCTGCTCCAGGACGGCCTCGGTGTGGCCGCCCATGCCGAGCGTGCAGTCGACCAGCACGCTGCCGGGCTCCGCGAGCGCCGGCGCGAGGAGGTCGACGCACCGCTGCATCAGCACGGGCAGGTGACGGTCTCCCGTGGGTCGTGCGTCGTCCGGGGTGCTCATCGCCCGTCCTCCTCTCGTGACGTCGTGGTCGTCGTGCCGGTGGTCGTCGTGCCGGTGATGGGTCCCGCCCGGCCAGGTCTCCCTCCGCGTCGTTCTGGCGCCGGGGAAGTGCGCCAGACCCTCGCGGGAGGAGGCCTCGTCGTGCGGGGCCCGTGCTGCTGTGCGGTTGTCGGTCAGAACTGCAGGTCGGGGAAGATCTGCTCGGACGTCTCGGAGTACGACGACTCCTGCTCGGCCAGGTAGGTCTCCCAGGTGGTCCGGTCCCAGACCTCCACGCGGGTGCCGGCGCCGATCACGGCGACGTCCCGGTCGAGGCCGGCGTACGCGCGCAGGGCGGCCGGGACCACGACCCGCCCCTGCTTGTCCGGCAGCTCGTCGCTCGCGCCCGACAGGAACACGCGGAGGTAGTCGCGCGCCTGCCGGCTGGTCACGGGGGCCTGCCGCACCTGCTCGTACATGCGGCCGAACTCGTCCATCGGGAGGAGGAAGAGGCAGCGCTCCTGCCCCCTCGTCATGACGAGGCCGGGAGCGAGACGGGCACGGAACTTCGCGGGGAGGATGAGCCGGCCCTTCTCGTCGAGCTTGGGGGTATAGGTGCCCAGCAGCAGCCCGGCCCCCGGAAACGTGTCCTCCAGACCTGCCACGGCTCGCACCTCCCCTCGCGCTCCCGCATCCTCCACGCTACTCCACTTTCCTCCACCAAGCGCGAGCAATGATGGGCAGTTCTGCCCATCTCACCCGCTCCTCACAACCTCCGCACACATCGCCGCAGGTCAGCACGCCGGGCACCGGTGGAGGGCAGGGTGGAGCGCCACGTGGCGGACGCGCCCGCCGGGGGGCGGCGGCCGGGCGCGGCCCCGAGGTCCCGGAGCGCGTGCGTCCGTCGACGACGCCCGCGTCGCCGCCGGGACGGGAGCCGTGCCGCCGTGGACCCGCTCCGTGGAGGGAGGTGGAGCGGGTGATCGTCGTCACGTACGGCGCCGATTCCACTAGGCTGCGAGAACCGTCACGAGCACGTGAACCGGAGGTCACCCGTGCACCCAGAACCCGTCTCCCCCACGCTCGCCGGCGCACGCACGGAGACGGAGGACACCGGGGGCCGGACCCCGCCTCGTGACACCGCCGGGCCGGACGCCCTGGCCCGCGGCCTCGACGAGATCGTCGCCGCCACGACGCGTGTGCGCGCGGCGATCGACTCGGTCGTCTCGGGCCGCACCGGCCTCGCGGAGGTCACCGTGGCCGTCCTCCTCGCGGAGGGTCACCTGTTGATCGAGGACGTCCCCGGTGTCGGCAAGACCACCCTCGCCAAGGCGCTCGCCCGCAGCATCGACTGCCGGGTGGGACGGATCCAGTTCACGCCCGACCTGCTGCCGAGCGACCTCACCGGCGTCAACATCTTCCGCACCGCCACCCACGACTTCGAGTTTCGGCCGGGGCCGGTCTTCAACAACGTCGTGATCGGCGACGAGATCAACCGCGCCTCGCCCAAGACGCAGTCCGCGCTGCTCGAGTGCATGGAGGAGGGGCAGACCACGATCGACGGGACGAGCCACACCCTCCCGCGCCCGTTCCTCGTGGTCGCGACCCAGAACCCCGTGGAGATGGAGGGCACGTACCCGCTGCCCGAGGCGCAGCGCGACCGGTTCATGGCGCGCCTGACCGTGGGCTACCCCGAGAACGACGCCGAGCTGCAGATGCTCGACCGGCAGGAGACCGCGGACCCGCTCGCCCACCTGTCCCCCGTCACCACCGGCGACGACATGGTGCGGTACGCGGACATCGTCCGCGCGGTCTACGCGGCCGGGCCCGTCAAGCAGTACGTCCTGGACCTCGTCGGGGCGACGCGGCTGCACGACGGCCTGCGGCTGGGCGCGTCGCCGCGCGCGTCGCTCCAGCTGTTGCGCGCCGCCAAGGCCTCGGCCGCGATGGCGGGCCGCGAGCACGTGCTGCCCGACGACGTCCAGACCCTCGCCGTCCCGGTGCTCGCGCACCGGCTCATCCTCAGCACCGAGTCGCGGCTCGGCGGCGTCACGCCCGAGCGCGTGATCGAGGAGATCGTCCAGCGCACGCCGGTCCCCGGCGGCCGGGCGGCGTCCGCTCCCCCGCCCGCGGGATCCTTCGCGCGGCCCGCGCGCGGCCGGTAGGGCAGCCACCATGACCGGCGACGACGCCGACCGGCCTCCCGCGGCCCTCCCCGAGCCCGCCGGCGGACGGGCCGCCGGGCACCGGGAGTCCGCCCATCCCGCGCTACGGCGGCTCGCACGGGTCCGCCCCACCCGCCGGGGGGTCGCCCTGCTGGTCGCGGGGCTCGTGCTCGGAGCCACGGGCGCGCTGCTCGAGCTGCCCGACCTCGTGGGACTCGGCGCGGCCGGGGTCCTCGCCGTGCTCCTCGCGTGGACCCTCATGGGGGTGCAGCGCCTCGACGCCGGCCGAGGCGCGCTGGTCGTGACCCGGGAGCTCACCCCGAACCCCGTCGTGCGCGACCAGACCGCCTCCGTCCGCCTGCTCGTGGGCGCCCGCGCCCGCACCGGCGCGGCGTACGAGCGGCTCGCGCGGCTGCGGCTGTCCGAGCAGGCGGCGCACGAGCTGGCCGGGCCGCACGGCATCCGTGCGCGCGTGACGGCGCACGCCGACCGCATCGCGGTCTCGTACGCGCTCACCCCGTCCCGGCGCGGCCGGTGGCCGTTGGGCCCCCTCCTCACCACCCGGACCGACGCCTTCGGCCTCGTCCGCACGACGCAGCCGCTCGGGGCCGCGACCCGGGTCGCGGTGTGGCCCCGCACCGTCGAGCTCCCCACCCGTACCCGGGTGCTCGGCGAGGTCGACCGCGCCGCCACAGGCGCCCGGCTCACGTCGACGGACGACTCCGTGCTGCGCGAGTACGTCGCCGGCGACGACCCGCGCCGCGTGCACTGGGCCGGTTCGGCTCGCCAGGGCCGCCTCATGGTCCGCGCCGACGAGAGCGCGGGTGTCCGCCCCGTGACGGTGCTGCTCGACCGGTCCCTGCTGCCGCCGCCGGTGGACCCGCGCACGGGGGTCTGGCCCTCGTCCCGCGGCGCCCGCACCCACGCCGAGGGCGAGCGGGCGGTGGAGCTCGCCGCGTCGATCGCCGTCTCGTTCCTCGACGCCGGCCACCCGGCGCGCCTCGTGCCCACCGGGGCCGGGCCCGCCCCCGTGCCGTTCGCGGCGGGAGCGCGCACCGGCCGGGCCGCCGTGCTGGACTCGACCGTCGACCTGCACGGGCATCGGAGCGCCGCCGACGCGGAGCGGGCGGTCCTCCAGACCGTCCGGTCGCTGCGGACCACGCGCTCCCAGGACGAGATCACCGTCGCCGTGCTGGGCCCGCTGGCCGAGGCGGCGCTGCGCGAGCTGGCGGAGCTCGGCGTCGAGGGCACCTGCTGGGCCCTCGTCGTGGTTCCGGCCGACGCGCGGGGCCGCGAGACGGGCGCGACCCCGGCCGACGCCACCGTCGGCACCCTGCGCGCGGCCGGCTGGCGCGTCGCGACCTGCCCGCCCGGGACGCCGCCCGACCGTGCGTGGGCGATGCTCGCGGAGGGAGCGGCATGATCCCCGCCCACGCGGGCCCGACGGCCCGCACCGTCGCGTCGGGGGTCCTCGTGGCCGTCGCCGTCGCCGCGTCGATGCTCGCGCTCACCAGCATCGTGGTGCCCGGGGGCTGGACCCGGGCCGGTCTGGTGGGCATCGTCATGGTCAGCGTGACGACGGTCGGCTCCCGCGTCGTGATCGAGCGCAGGGCCCGTGCCCGCGGGCTTCGTGCCCGGGCCTCCGGGTCCGCATGGCCCAGCGTCCTCGGCGGCGTGGTCGCCGCCTGGTTGGTGCTCGCCCGCTTCGGCGGCCCGACCGCCGACCCGACGGTGTTCGTGACGCCGGAGCACGTCGCGCGGGTGGTGGCCCGGCTCGGGGAGGCCGGCGAGATCGCCCGTTCCGAGGTGGCGCCCGTGGCCGGCTCGGTCCCGATGGGCCTGCTCGCCGTGGGCGGCACCCTGCTGGTGCTGCTGCTCGCGGACGCCCTGGCCGGCGCCCTGCGCCGACCTGCGGCGGTGGGCCTGCCCCTCCTCGCCCTCTGGTGCCCCCCGCTCGTCCTCACCGGCCGGGTGCCGTGGGGCGTGTTCGTGGTGACGGTCACCGCCCTCCTGCTGCTCCTGACGCTCGACGGCCCGCTCGTCGCGCGCTCCCGTCGCCAGGAGCGCACACCGGCTCCCGTGCGGCGGGCCGAGCGGTCCCGGGCCGTCGCCACGACGGCCGCCGCCGCCGTCCTCGCGATCGTCGCGGGCCTCGTCGGGAGCGCCTCGGCCGCGCTGCCCGGAGGCCCCACGGGCTGGTACCGCGCGTTCACGACGACGGGCGACACCATCCGCCTGGCCGAGGACCTCGACATCCTGCGCAGCCTCACGGAACGCTCGAGCTCCGTCGTGCTCTCCTACGACACCGGGTCGGAGTCCGACGCCGGGCCTTTGCGCAGCTACACGGCGACCGCCTTCGACGGGCGCCGGTGGCAGCGGGGCGAGGAGCGCGGCGGCCGGGAGTTCGCCGCCGGGGAGGTCCTGTGGCCCGACGACCCGCCGGCCGGCGAGGCCGCCCCTCGCGCCATCAGCATCGCTGTCGGCGAGCTGCGGGACGACAAGCTGCCGCTCACCATCGACCCCCGCGAGGTGGAGGCGGGCGACGCCGGCGGGGGCCAGTGGGGCTACGACCCCGCACGCGACGAGGTCGTGGGCGGCCTCACCGACGCGGGCGACTCGTACACGCTCACCGTGCACGAGCGTGACCTCGACCCCGCCGTGCTGCGGGACGCGCCCGCGGCGGACCTCGACGCCGTCTACACACAGGTGCCGGACACCGTGCACGCCGGGGACGTCGAGGAGGCGGCGCGCGAGGTGGTGGGTCCCGCCGAGACCACCTACGACCAGGCGGTGGCGCTCCAGCGCTGGCTGCGCGACCCGACCCGGTTCACCTACTCCACGACCATCCCGCGCGGCGGCACCGGCGACCCCGTCTGGGACTTCCTGCAGCACCGCACCGGGTACTGCATCCAGTTCGCGACGACGATGGTGGTCATGGCGCGGTCCATCGGGATCCCTGCCCGCCTGGCGGTGGGCTACCTGCCGGGCGACCGTACGGGCGAGACCACGTGGGAGGTCACCGGCCAGGACTCCCACGCGTGGCCGGAGGTCTACTTCCCCGGCGCGGGATGGGTGCGGTTCGAGCCGACGCCCGCGCAGCAGACGGGCAGCGCGCCCGCCTACACGATGCCGCGCGTGCAGGGGGACCCGGCTGCCGTCCCGACGGCGAACGACCTGCGCGACCGTCGCCCCACCGCGGCGAGCACCCCGACCGAGGACGCCTCGCCCACGGCCTCCTCGGTCGTGGCGGCCACGTCGGTCGTCGACACCGGCCTGCCGGCATGGGCCTGGATCACGTCGGGCACGCTGCTCGTCGCCCTCGCGGGCGGACTGGTGCTGCTGGCCCGGCGCCGGCGCGCGGCGCAGGAGCTCGACCCCGAGATCGCCTGGCAGCAGGTCCTGACCAGACTGGCGTCCGGTGGGGTACAGCTGCCCCCCGCGACGACGCTCCGGCGGGCTCCCGGGGCGATCGCGTCCGCGGTGACGTCACGGTCCGGTCGTGAGCTGCCGCCCGAGGTGCTCGAGGACCTGGCGGCCCTCGCGGACGCCACCGAGTCGGGCCGGTACGCGCGCGAGCCCCGCAGGCCCGAGCCCGAGGAGCTGGAACGGCTCACGGGATCGGTGACTGCGGGGCTCGACGAGGGTCTCGGGACGCGCTGACCGGCTCGCGCCCCGAGGCGCGAGCCGCCCGCGCGTCAGCGACCCTGGTCCCGCCGGCGGTCCCAGCGCTCCTCGAGCCGCGCCAGGAAGCCGTCCTTCTTCGCGGCGGCAGCCGGGCGCGTCGTGGTGCCCCCCGGGCGCGACCTGTCGGGGTTGGCCGTCGGGTCGACCGTGCCGTCGGGCCGGACGACGCCCGTGGGCCCCGACCGGCGAGGGGCGGCGAACGCGTACGCCACCCCCGCGAACATGAGGACGAAGCCGACGACTCCGACCCAGGCCTGCGACGTCGCGGCGCCGACCACGAGCAGCAGCAGGCCCGCGACGACTCCGACGCCGGCCAGGACATACCGCAGGGGCGACCGGCGGCGCGCCTGCTGCAGCGTGTTGGCCAGACGGGGGTCGTCGCTGCTCAGCGCGCGCTCCATCTGCTCCAGCACTCGCTGCTCGTACTCGGACAGTGGCATCGAGTCCCCCCGGGTCTCGCGGTGGAACAGTAACCCTCTCAGGATATGCCCGCGCTGCCCGCCACGGTAGTCGGCGGGGGTGAACCCCGACGAGACCCTCGCGCGGCACCGAGACTGATCGCCGATCTGCCGAACCGTTCGCGCACCGCGTCGAGCGCCAGTTCCGCCTCTCGGCGCGCCTCCTGCCGCGGATCGACGGACTCTTCGAGCGTCATCTGCTCGGCGAGACCCGACCTGACCTGCAGGTTCTCCCCCCGCACCCCGACCAGGCGCACCGGCAGGCCGCGCAGGTCCGCCGCGGCCAGCAGCTCGCGCGCGACGAGATAGATCTCCCGGGCGACGTCGGTCGGCGCCGGGAGCGTGCGCGACCGGGTGAGGGTCCGGAAGTCGCTCGTGCGCACCTTGACCGCGACGGTGCGCGCGACGACGCCCTGGTGCCGCAACCGCACGGCGACCCGGTCGGCGAGCTCCAGCACACGCTGCTCCACGGCGCTCAGGTCCCACAGGTCCCGCTCGAACGTGGTCTCGGCGCCCACGCTGCGCTCCTCACGACCCGGGACGACGGGGCGCGGGTCACGGCCCCACGCCAGGTCGTGCAGGTGGGCGCCGGTCACCGAGCCGACCGCCGCCTGCAGGGAGGGCACGTCGGTGTCCGCGAGCTCGGCCACCGTCGTGATGCCCCACCGCGCCAGCGCGGCCTCCGTCTTGTCCCCCACGCCCCACAGCGCCCCGACCGGCAGGGTGCGCAGGAACCGCACCGTCGCGTCCGCGGGCACGAGCATGAGCCCGTCGGGCTTCGCGTGGGTCGACGCGAGCTTGGCCACGAACTTGTTCCGCGCGATCCCGACGGAGCAGGTGATCCCGTGCTCGGCGCGCACCTGCTCGCGCAGCCTCGCCCCGATGGACGTGGGGGCGCCGAGACGGCGGCGCGCGCCGCTCACGTCGAGGAAGGCCTCGTCCACCGACACCCGTTCCACCAGGGGGGTGACCGTGGACAGGATCGCCATCACCGACTCGGACACCTCGTGGTACAGGTGATGGTCCGGAGGCACGACGACGGCGTGCGGGCAGAGGCGCAGCGCCGACGCCATCGACATCGCCGAGCGAACCCCGAAGGCGCGCGCCTCGTACGTCGCCGCCAGCACGACCCCCCGGTCGCGGCCGCCCACCACGACGGGGCGGCCGCGCAGCTCCGGCCGTCGGACGAGCTCGCAGGACGCGAAGAAGGCGTCCATGTCGACGTGCAGCACGGACGTGCCGGACTCGTCGGTGCCCCAGTCCCGGAACGCTCCCGCGGCCCGCGGGCCGCGGCTCACGACGCCGCCGGTGCGACGGCGAGAGGCCGGGCGAACCCGGTGCGCGGGTCGACCAGCAGGCCGACCTCGTCCCGGAAGTCCTCGGCGCAGGCGACCAGCTCGGCGGCACGCCGCGCATCCACCTCGGGCTCGAGCCCGGCCTCGACCGCCGCCCGCACCCGGGCGCCGGAGGCGAAGTAGCCGGACCACGAAGCGAGCTCGGGCTCCACGATCGCCAGCATGTCCCACACCGACCGGGCGCGCGTCCGCGCCGACGGGCGACCCCGCAGCGCGACGACGGCCGCCGCCGCCCGCAGCGCCGCGAGGTGCGCGTGCACGAAGCGCTCCGCCGGGTCCGACGTCGACGTGGCCGCCGCCAGTTCGGCGTCCGACCGGTCGAGCAACCTGGTCACCTCGGGGCTCGGCGGCAGCGAGCCCACGGCGGTCGGGCCACGACCGCGCGCCACCCCGGCAGATCTCGTGCGAGCCGACATCCTGCACCTCCCGTGCTCCGCGGCCTCTCCCGCGCCCACCCAGTGTCGAACACCTGTTCGATCCGTGTCAACCGCCGACGTCCCGGCGTCCCGCTGCCCGGTCGCGGCCCGCGGAGCGGGGAGACTGGACGCATGTCCCGCTCCTCCCGAGGCGGCTCGCGCCCCGAACGCCGGTCCGGCCGACGCCACCCAGCATCCCCCGACGCACCGACACTGCCGGACGGGGAGGTGCCGATCGACACGGGAACGGCGCGCCTCGAGCGCGACCCCGACCACCCGGACCGGGTGACGCTGCACGTCAACGGCGTGCCGAGCTCCGCCCTCGACCTCGCCGACCCCGGGTTCCTCGACTTCGAGTACATGCAGCAGATGGCCGCCGTGCTGGCCGGCATGCCCGCGGGGCCGCTGCGCGTCCTGCACCTCGGCGCGGCGGGCTGCGCGCTGGCGCGCCACGTCGAGCACGAGCGGCCCGACTCGCGGCAGCTCGGCGTCGACGTCGACGCCCGCCTGCTCGAGCTCGTCCGGGAGTGGTTCGCCCTGCCCCGCTCGCCCCGGCTGCGCCTGCGGGCGGACGACGCCGGCCACGCCCTCGCCGCCCTGCCGCCGGCCTCGTTCGACGTCGTCGTCCGCGACGTGTTCGCCGGCGACCGCACCCCCGACCACCTGGCCGACGCCGCCTTCGCGGCGGCGGCGCACCGCGCTCTGCGGCCGGGCGGGGTCCTGCTCGCCAACTGCGCCGACCGGCCACCCCTGCACCTCGCGCGCCGGGAGGTCGCGACCCTCGCCGGGGCGTTCGGGGCCGACGCCGTCCCGGGCCGCCGGCTCGGGGTGATCGCGGAGCACGCCGTCCTCAAGGGGCGGCGCTACGGCAACGTCGTGCTCGTGGCGGTCCGCGCCGTCCCGGGGCCGGAGGACGCCGCGGACGGGACGGAGCGGGAGACCGGCGACGGGCCTCCGGTCCTCGACCTGGACGACGCGGCGCTCGGGCGCCGGCTGCGCAGCCTGCCGGTCCCGGCCCGGATGCTGGCCGGCGCGGAGCTGGCCCGCTTCGCCGGGGGGTGACACGACGACGGCCGCGCCCGGCAGGACGCGGCCGTCGTCAGACGGGCCGGGGGCTCAGAGCGGGACGACCTGCTCCGCCTGGGGGCCCTTGGGGCCCTGCGTGATCTCGAACTCGACCCGCTGGGCCTCCTCGAGCGTGCGGTACCCCTGGGACTGGATCGCGGAGTAGTGCACGAAGACGTCGGCACCGCCGTCGTCCTGGGCGATGAACCCGTAGCCCTTCTCCGAGTTGAACCACTTCACAGAACCTTGCGCCATGCTGATCCTTCGACCTTCCGTCACAACGGTCACGGGCGGGCCGGGCGGCCACCCGTCGCTGCAGGCCGCCGCCGCCGGTCCTGCGAAGGACGCCTCTGCAACGCGGTCAGTGTGGCACGGAGCACACCGGAGTGCCACGGATATGCCGCGGATGCCGCGCACCGGCCATTGCGGACGCCCGTGCCGGGGCGTGCGCGGCGAGCGTCAGTCGTCGTCCTGCTGGGCCAGGAAGCGCTCGAACTCGGCCCCGAGCTCGTCCGCCGTCGGCAGCGGCGCCTGCTCGGCCAGCAGGCTCGGGCGGCCCACCGACCGCGTGAAGGCGTCGTACTGCTCCTCCAGCGCCCGGACGACGGCCTTCACCTCGGTGGACTCCCCGACCTGCTTCTCGACCTCGATCGTGGCGTCGGCCGCCGCCTCCGCGAGCTGGCCCGTCGCCAGGTCGAGGCCGGTGGCGCGCTCCACGTGCCGCAGCGCCACGACGGCGGCGGGCGTGTAGCGCGACTGCGCGAGGTAGTGCGGCACGTGCACGGTGAACCCGATCGCGTCGTGCCCCGCCTCGCCGAGCCGGTACTCCAGGAGCGCGGCCAGCGAGCCCGGGACCCGCACCGTCCCGAAGAACGACGTGTAGTCGTCCACCAGGCCCGGCCGCGTGCCGTGCGCGGTGAGGGACAGCGGGCGGGTGTGGGGCACCCCCATCGGGATCCCGTGGAAGCCCACCGTGAGCGAGACGTCGAAGCGCTCGACGAGACCCTTCACGGCGGCGACCACCCGCTCCCACTGCAGGTCGGGCTCGGAGCCGTGCAGCAGCAGGAACCCCGTCCCCTCACGGTCCGCCACGTGGTCGATCGCGAGGTACGGCTCGTCGTAGGCCGACCACCGGTCGGCGTCGAAGGTCATCGCGACCCGCTTCGAGCGGTAGTCGAGCAGCCGGTCCACGTCGAAGGTCACGAGGCGCGTGGTCGTCAGCTCCCCGGTGACGTGCTCCACCGCGATCTCCCCCGCGGACCCCGCGTCGACGAACCCGTCGAGGGCGTGCAGCAGCACGGGTCCGGCGGCGGACGACGGGGCGTCGGGCCCACGGCGGGGCAGGACGCGCGCGACGGCGGCCTCGTCGACCTCGTAGATGCTCTGCGGGTCCAGCAACGGTCTCCTCCTCGGTGCCGCACGCCGTGCCCGGGCGAAGGTCCGCCCGGCTCGGCGCGGCGGGCTCGTGCCCGCAGGAGTCACAACCGCGCCGCCGCCCGGATCCTTCCCGGCGCGGGATCCCGCTCCTCAGCGTCGCGGGAGGCGCACGACCGTGACGAAGAAGTCGTCGATCTGCCGCACCACCTGGATGAACCGGTCGAAGTCGACCGGCTTCGTCACGTACGCGTTCGCGTGCAGCGAGTACGACCGCAGGACGTCCTCCTCGGCCTCGGACGTGGTCAGCACGACGACCGGGATGTGCCTGAGCCGCTCGTCGGCCTTCACCGCGGCCAGGACCTCGCGGCCGTCCATCCGCGGGAGGTTGAGGTCGAGCAGGATGAGGTCGGGCGTCGGCGCCTCGGCGTGCTCCCCCTCCTTGCGCAGGAAGGCCATCGCGCTCACCCCGTCGGCGACGACCGAGAGGCGGTTCGCCACCTTGTGCTCCTCGAACGCCTCGCGGGTCATGAGCACGTCGCCGGGGTCGTCCTCGACGAGGAGGACCTCGATGCCCGCCTGTTGGTCCGCCATGCCCACTCCCCGTCGTCGAGCACCCCGGTCGGGCGCACGGTCCGATGCGTCGTCGCAGGTCAGCGACGTGCACCGAGCCTAGCCGACGAGGCCGCCGGGCGCCTCGTCACGGTCGGGCAGGGTCCACAGGACCGTGGTCCCGCCGCCCGCCGCCGGCTCGAGCCACACCCGACCCCCGTGGTGCTCGACGACCCGCTTGACCAGCGCGAGCCCGATCCCCGTGCCGGAGTAGACGTCCTTGGGGTGCAGCCGCTGGAAGATGACGAAGACGCGCTCCGCGTACTGGGGGTCGATGCCGATGCCGTTGTCCGTGCAACGGACCTCCCAGCCCGCCTCCGGCGCGGCCAGCCGGCGCGCGGACAGGTGGACACGGGGCGGGCGCTGCGGGTCACGGAACTTCACCGCGTTGCCCACCACGTTCGTCAGCAGCATCGCGAGGAGGGCGCGCTCGCCGCGGACGACGGGCAGCGGGTCGTGCGTGATCTCGGCGCCGGCCTCGGCGATCCGCTCGCCCTGGTCGTGCCGCACCTGCTCGAGGACCTGCTCGAGGTCGACGTCCTGGATCTCGCCGCCCGAGCGGCCGACGCGCGAGAAGGCCAGCAGGTCCTGGATGAGCCGCTGCATGCGACGGGCGCCGTCGACGGCGAAGTCGATGTACTGGTCCGCCCGCTCGTCCAGCTGGTCCCCGTAGCGCTTCTGCAGCAGCTGGGTGAAGCTCGCGACCTTGCGCAGCGGCTCCTGCAGGTCGTGCGAGGCGACGTACGCGAACTGCTCGAGGTCGCGGTTCGAGCGTTCCAGCTCCTGGTTGGAGCGGGCCAGCTCCCGCGCCTGCTCGGCGAGCTGCGCGTGCGCGTGCTCCGCCTCGGCGTGCGAGGCACGCACCTCGGCCACCTGCTGCACGAGCTCGCGGCGCATCTGCTCGACGTCGGCGGCGAGCGCCGCGACCTCTCCCGTGCCCTCGACCCGGATCTCGTGCTCGTGCGCCCCGGTGCTGGCGGCCCGCACGGAGTCGGCCAGCCGGGCGAGCGGGCGCGTCACGCCGCGCTGCAGGGCGCGCCACATGAACAGCCCCATGCCCACCACGAGCAGCACGAGGACGATCACCACGACGAGCAGCGTGAGGTTCCAGGCGTGCGCGGCGTCCATCGCCTCGTCGCCGGCGCCCACCCGCAGCAGGACCAACGAGCGCTGGATGGCGACGAGCGCCACGGCGAGGGCTAGCAGCAGCACCGCGCCGACGATGAGCAGCAGGCGCAGGACGACGTCGTGCAGAGGACGCGCCCGGCTCACGGTCGGGCCCACTCGGCCGAGTCCGCGAGCGTCGACGAACGCTCCCCCAGGTAGGGCGTGTCGTGCCCGGTCCAGCCGACGACCAGGAGCGCCGCGTCGTCGGTGAGCGCGCCGCCGTGCAGCGCGCGCACCCGCCGCAGGACCCGCTCGACCACGCCGACGATGCCGTGGCGCCCCACGTCGTCGCGCACCAGCTCGTGCAGACCGGACTGCCCCAGCCGGGGCACGCGGCGCCGCAGCGGGCCCACGCGCGCGGGCCCCTCGTCGTGCAGCGTGGCCAGCTCCAGCGCGTCCCGGCCCAGCCCGTCCAGCTCCGGTGACATCGCGCCGTCGCGCACGGCGGGCACCGGCCCGCCGCCCTGCACCTCGGCCTCGACCAGCCCGTCGGTGTAGAGCATCAGGGCGAAGGGGCCGTCGAGGGCGATCCTGCGGGGCTCCCACCCCCCGTCGACCGGTACCCCGAGGGCCCGGCCGCGACCCGTCGGCGCCAGGAGCTCGCACCGCAGACCTCCGACCGGCCCGGTGATGAGCAGCGGCGGCAGGTGCCCGGCCAGGTAGACGTCGACGCCGGCGCGGTCGGGGGACACGACCACCTGGCACAGGGTGACGAACACCTCCGGCCGGGCACGCTCCGTGAGCAGGACACGTTCCAGGTGCTCGAGGATGCGCTCGGGCGCCGTGCCGGTCAGCACGAGGGTCCGCCACGCGGTCCGCAACGTCGCACCGAGGGCCGCCTCGTCCGGTCCGTGACCCGCCACGTCGCCCACGACGGACAGGACCGAGCCGTCGGGGCGCTCCACCGTGTCGAAGAAGTCGCCCCCCAGGAGGCCGCCGCCGCCCGGCAGGTAGCCGACCATCACCGAGATGCGCTCGTCGTCCACGAGCGGGTTGGGCAGCAGCGCCCGCTCGAGCCGCGCCGTCTCCTCCGCCCGCACCGCGCTGCGGTACAGGGCGCGCTGCTGGGCCGCGGAGCGACGCCGCTGCAGCGCGTAGCGCAGGGACCTGCCGAGGAGCCCCGAGTCGGTCTCCCCCTTGACCAGGTAGTCGTCGGCACCCGCGGCCACCGCCTGCAGCCCCTGGTCGCCGCCGGTGAGACCGGTGAGCACCACGAGGGCGGGCACGTCGTGCACGCGCTCCGCGACCTCCCGCAGCCGCGAGACCGCCGTCAGCCCGACGGCGTCCGGCAGCCCGAGGTCCAGCAGGACGCAGTCGACGCCGGGGCTGCCGCCGGGACGCGACAGCGCCTCCACGGCGTCGGCGACCGATCGCGCCCGGCGCAGGACGACGGGCACCTCGGCGTCCTCCAGCAGTTCCGTGACCAGCAGCGCGTCCCCGTCGTCGTCCTCGACGAGGAGCACGGTCGCCGTCACGTCCTCGGCCGGCCCCTCGGACCCGGCTCGCAGGACGTCGCCGCTGCTCATGGGCCAGATCCTAGCCCGGGGGTGCCCGGCGCGGGCGTGCCCTGGGCCCGGCGCGTCGCCGCTCACTCCCGGACGTGGCCTCCGGGAGGCGCCCGCATCTGCAATGATGGTCCGCCGCACCGGGGCCGCGCCTCCGTTCGAGCGCGGCGCGAAGGACGCTGGGAGGATGCGTGGCAGGCAGGCACGACGAGCTGGCACGCGAGCAGGAGGTCGTCGACGGCCTCTACGCCCGTCTGGACGAGCTGCGGCGGCAGACGCGCGACCGTCTGGTGGAGGTCCGCCGCTCGGGCCCCTCGGGGTCGCCGCAGAACCGCAGCGAGCGGGACGCGTTCGCCACGCTCTACGAGGACCGCGTGGCGCAGCTCGACGCCGTCGAGGACCGGCTCGCGTTCGGTCGCCTCGACCTCGACGACGGCGCGACCCGGTACGTGGGGCGCATCGGCCTGGCCGACGCCGAGCACCGGTCGCTGCTGACCGACTGGCGCGCGCCCGCGGCCACGCCGTTCTACCGGGCCACGGCCCTGCACCCCGCCGGCGTCCGGCGGCGGCGTCACCTGGTGACCACCCGGCGCAGCGTGACGGGGCTCGAGGACGAGGTGCTCGACCTCGACGCGCTGCAGCACGCGGACGACGGCGGGACCGACGGAACCCTCGCCGCGTCGACGCTGTCGGGCGAGGGCGCCCTGCTCGCGTCCCTCGCCTCGCGACGCACGGGGCGCATGACCGACATCGTCGCGACGATCCAGGCCGAGCAGGACCGCATCATCCGCGCAGACCTGCCGGGCGCCCTCGTCGTCCAGGGCGGCCCCGGCACCGGCAAGACGGCCGTCGCGCTGCACCGCGCGGCCTACCTCCTGTACGCCCACCGCCGGGTCCTGGAGCGCAGCGGCGTGCTGCTCGTCGGGCCGAGCCGGGCCTTCCTGCGCTACATCGACCAGGTGCTCCCCTCGCTCGGCGAGACCGGCGTGGTGGCGACGACGGTGGGAGAGCTGCTGCCCGGGGTGCGGGCCACCGCCGTCGACGGCCCCGCCGCCACCGAGATCAAGGGCCGTCTCCTGTGGCGCGACGTCGTGCGGCGCGCGGTCCGCGCCCGCGAACGGGTCCCGGCCCGGGACGTCCGGTTCCGGCTCGAGGGCTACGACCTCGTGGTGCGCCGCCGCGACGTGCGGGACGCCCTCGCCCGCGCCCGACGCACCCACAAGCCGCACAACGAGGCCCGGGCGACGTTCGTGCGCGACATGCTCTCGCGGCTGGTCGACCAGTACCGCGCGGCCACGGACGCCGAGCTGGCGCCCGAGGACGTCGCGATGGTCACCGAGGACCTGCGCTCGCACCGGGACGTGCGCGTCGCCCTCAACCTCGCGTGGTTCCCGATCTCGCCCGAGAAGCTCGTCGCCGACCTCTTCGCCAAGCCGCACCGCCTCGCCGAGGCGGCGCCCGAGCTCTCGGCGGCCGAGCGCGCCACCCTCCGCCGCGACCCGGGTGCGCCGTGGACCGAGGCGGACGTCCCGCTGCTCGACGAGGCCGCGGAGCTGCTGGGCGAGGACGACTCGATCGCCCGCGCCGAGGCGCGGGCGCGCGCGTCCGAGCGCGCGGCGGAGCTCGAGTACGCCCGCTCGGTGCTCGAGGCCACGGGCGCGGGCGGCGGCCTGGTGGACGCCGAGACCCTGGCCTCCCGCTTCGAGGCGACCGGCCCCCGGCTCACGACCGCCGAGCGCGCCGCGGAGGACCGCACCTGGACGTACGGCCACGTCGTGGTGGACGAGGCGCAGGAGCTCTCTCCGATGGCCTGGCGGATGCTGGTGCGGCGCGTGCCGACCCGCTCGATGACCATCGTGGGCGACGTCGCGCAGACCTCGTCCGCGGCGGGGGCGCGGTCGTGGGCCGACGCGCTCGACCCGGTCCTCGGCGACTCGTGGCGTCTCGAGGAGCTCACCGTCAGCTACCGCACGCCGGCCCAGGTCGCCGACGCCGCGCAGCGCATGGCCACCGCCGCCGCCCTGCCGACCTCGCCGCTGACGGCGGCGCGGGAGGTCGAGGGTGCGCTCGAGCTCAGCCGGGTCACCCCGTCGGGCCCGGCGCGGCCGGCGCTGGTGCAGAGGACCCTGGACCAGGTGACGTCCCTGGCGGGCGAGTTCGTCGGAGCCGACGGCAGCGGCCGCGTCGCGGTGATCGCGGCGGCCGACCAGGTCGGTGCGCTGCGCCAGGCGGTGGACTCGGTGCTGCCCGGTGCGCTCGGTCCCGAGGAGGCCGCGCGGCTTCTCGGGCAGCGCCCGGAGGACGCGCAGGTGCTCGTGCTCGACCCGCGCGAGGCCAAGGGGCTGGAGTTCGACGCCGTCGTGCTGGTCGAGCCCGCGGCCGTCACCGAAGGGCCCGGCGGGGCGTCCGACCTGTACGTCGCGATGACCCGGCCGACCCAGCGCCTCGTCGTCGTGCACGAGCGGCCGCTGCCCGCCGGCATCGTGGAGCTCGCCGCGGCGTGAGACGCGTTTGTGGGCGCGTGCCCGCACGGCGCACCATGGGCTCGTGCTGCGAGCCCTCCTTCTCGAGAACGTCCACCCTGTCGCTGCCCAGAATCTTCGTGATGCGGGCATCGACGTCGTCACGCGCCCCGGCGCGCTCGACGAGGCCGAGCTGATCGAGTCCCTCGCGGACTTCCAGATCCTCGGCATCCGGTCCAAGACCACCGTGACCCGCAAGGTCCTGGAGAGCGTCCCCGGCCTGCAGGCCGTCGGCACCTTCTCCATCGGTACCAACCAGATCGACCTCGAGGCCGCGGCGGCCCACGGGGTCGCGGTGTTCAACGCGCCGTACTCCAACACGCGCTCCGTCGTGGAGCTCGCGATCTCGGAGATCATCGCGCTGACCCGTCGCCTCACGGTGCGCGACAAGGCGCTGCACGACGGGGTCTGGGACAAGACCGCCGACGGCTCGCACGAGGTCCGCGGCCGGACGCTGGGCATCATCGGCTACGGGAACATCGGCTCCCAGCTCTCGGTGCTCGCGGAGAACCTCGGCATGCGCGTCGTGTTCTACGACACCGCCGAGAAGCTGGCGCTCGGCAACGCGCACCGCGTGGAGACCGTCGAGGAGCTGCTCGCGCAGGCCGACGCCGTGACGATCCACGTGGACGGGCGGCCGGGCAACGCCGGGCTCTTCGGGGCCGACCTGTTCGCCGGGATGAAGCCGGGCGCGATCTTCCTGAACCTGTCCCGCGGGTTCGTCGTGGACGTCGAGGCACTGCGCGAGAACATCCTCTCGGGGCATCTCGGCGGCGCGGCCGTCGACGTCTTCCCGACCGAGCCCAAGAAGCGTGGCGACGAGTTCACGTCGCCGCTGCGGGGGCTGCCGAACGTCATCCTCACGCCGCACGTCGGCGGTTCGACGGAGGAGGCCCAGGAGGCGATCGGCGAGTTCGTGTCCAAGAAGGTGCGCGACTTCGTGGCCACCGGGTCGACGACGCTCTCGGTGAACCTGCCGAACCTGCAGCTCGCCCACACCGGCGTCGGCCGCATCATGCTGCTGCACCGCAACGTGCCCGGCGTCCTCGCGCGGGTCAACCAGGTGTTCGCCGACCACGGTGCCAACATCGAGGCGCAGATGCTCGCCACGCGGGGCGAGATCGGCTACGTGGTCACCGACATCTCCGACGTCACGCAGCGCGGCGCCTCGGCGAAGCTGCAGGCGATGGACTCCACGATCCGGCTGCGCATCCGCGACGCGTTCGAGCGCCCGGAGTTCCCGCCCGGGCCAGCCGCCGGCTGACGCCGGCCGACGGACCAGACGCGCGAAGGGCGCCCCCGGAGCTCCGGGGGCGCCCTTCGCGCGTCGAGGCCATGTCCTCAGCCGGACTTGCGGCGGAACATCTTCTGCACCGGGCCGGCCGTCTCCGAGCCGTGCACCTGACCGGTGTTCCCGTCCTTGCCGGTGGTCGGGTGGCTGGCGGCGTTCTTCTTCTCCAGCGCCTCGCGGAAGCGCGCCTTCGTGTCCTCGCTGGGCTTCGCCCGGGAATCGTCCGTCGTCATCACGATCACCTCGTCGTCGTCGGGGTGGACGTGCTCGCACGGCGGACCGCGCAGCACCTGGTTGTCGCCCAGCATGCTGCACGACCGCGTGGGACGCCAGAGCATTTCGCCCGGAGCGGGCGAACCTGGGCGGACGCTCAGCGCGCCCCGTCGCGACCCGCGGCGGCCGGCTCGCCGTCACGTGCCTCGCGCTCCGCGCGGAGCGACGTGATCGCGCTCTCGAAGTCCTCGAGCGACTCGAAGGACTGGTAGACGCTGGCGAACCGGAGGTAGGCGACCTCGTCGAGCTCCCGCAGGGGCCCGAGGATCGCGAGGCCCACCTCGTTCGCCTCGATCTCGGGACGGCCGGACGCGCGCAGCGTCTCCTCCACCTTCTGCGCCAGCAGGGCGAGGTCGTCCGAGCTCACCGGCCGGCCCTGGCAGGCCTTGCGGACCCCCGCCACGACCTTGTCGCGGCTGAAGGGCTCGGTCACCCCGGACCGCTTGGCGACCGACAGGCTGGCCGTCTCGATCGTGGTGAAACGACGCTGGCACGCGGGGCACTGCCGCCGCCGGCGGATGGACGAGCCGTCGTCGGAGGTGCGCGAGTCGACGACTCGCGAGTCCGCGTGACGGCAGAACGGGCAGTGCATCGCTGGTCTCCTGCGCTCGGCTCCGGACCGGCGCCCGGCTGCCCGACAAAGTAGGCGGGGCGCGACGCCCGGCGCAAGCAGGTCCATCCTGCCATCGTCGGCGCCCGCCGCTGTGCCCGGCCGTTCAGTCCAGGGGCAGGATCACCATCTGGCCGGTCCGGAGCTCCGCGCTCGTCAGGCCGTTGAGCTCGCGCAGGTCGGCGACGACGTCACGCAGGTCCTCGCCCGACTCGCGCACCGCGGTCGCGTACTGCCAGAGGGTCTCGCCCGGGGCCACCGTGTGCAGCCGCACCGGCACGCCCCCGCCCGGGGACTCGGCGACGGCGCGCTGCCCGACCAGGCCGACCGCGACCAGCACCACGAGGACGAGCGCCGCGATCACCACCCGGCCCCTCCGGGTGAGCCGGAGCCCACCGAGGCCGAGGAATCCCGGTGCGTCGCTGGTGCTGCGAGGGTTCTGCATCGTCCTGCCTCCGGTCCACGTCGCGTCGCCGCCCGGGGCGGCATCGTCGTCGAGCTTCCGCTCTTCGAACTGCTGTACGTCGAACACCTGTACGTCGAACTGATGTACTAGGTGTACCACGTCCCCGCGACACGGTCGAGGCCTGATCGAACAGATGTTTGATGTCGGCCGCGAACTGGCCTACAGTGACCAGCAGCGCGATGGAAGGTTTGTCGGATTTCATCGGCCCGTCCGCGGGCCGCGCCCCTGGAGGACGGAGAACGCGATGACCAGCGGACGGGACCAGGCCCCGGCGGCCTCGACGACCCCGGCGCCGTGGACGGCGCCCGGGGAGACCCTCACCGACACGGCGACCGTCGACGGCTCCGCGCTGGCGTCGGTGAGCGAGCTCTCCCCCGCCTCCGACCGGCTCACGCCGCGGCAGCGGCGCGTCCTGGAGACGATCCGCACCTCGGTCGAGGCCCGGGGGTACCCGCCGACGATGCGCGAGATCGGCGAGGCCGTCGGCCTCGCGAGCCCGTCGTCCGTCAAGCACCAGCTCACGACGCTGGAGCGCAAGGGCTACCTGCGCCGCGACCCCAACCGGCCGCGCGCGATCGAGGTCGTCGACCCCGAGGCCCCGGCGTCGCCGGACACGCGGCGCGACGGCGGCACGCACGCCCCGGGCCTGGTCGCCGGGTCGATCGCGGCCTCCGACGCCCAGCCGGCGCAGGCCCCGTCCTACGTCCCGCTCGTCGGTCGGATCGCGGCGGGAGGCCCGATCCTGGCCGAGCAGGTGGTCGAGGACGTCTTCCCGCTCCCCCGACAGCTCGTCGGTGACGGCGAGCTCTTCCTGCTCAAGGTGGCGGGCGACTCGATGATCGACGCCGCGATCTGCGACGGCGACTGGGTGGTCGTGCGCAGCCAGCCCGTCGCCGAGAACGGCGAGGTGGTCGCCGCGATGATCGACGGCGAGGCCACGGTCAAGACGTTCAAGCAGGCCGAGGGGCACATCTGGCTGATGCCCCAGAACGCGGCGTACTCCCCCATCCCCGGCGACGAGGCGCAGGTGCTCGGCCGCGTCGTGGCGGTGCTCCGCAGCCTCTGAGCCCCCGCGTCAGAGGCCGAGGCGCCGCTGGACGGCCCGCATGCCCTCCGCCGACGCCCGCAGCCCCGCGACCTCGTCGTCGGACAGCGGCGTGTCGATCGTCTCCGCCACCCCGCGCCGGTCGACGAGGGACGGCACGGACAGGCAGACGTCGCTGATGCCGTGGAAGCCGTCGAGACGCGAGGACACGTTCATCACGCGGTGCTCGTCGTTGAGGACCGCCTCGATGATGCGCGTGGCGGCCAGGCCCACGGCGTAGTTGGTCGCCCCCTTGCCGGCGATCACCCGGTAGGCCGAGTCCACGACGTCCGTGGCGATGCGCCGACGGGCGGGCTCGTCGAGCGGCGGCAGCCCCCGGAAAGGGCGCCAGTCGAGCAGCGGCACGCCCGCGATCGTCGCGGAGCTCCACAGCACGATCTCGGAGTCGCCGTGCTCGCCGGCGATGTTCGCGTGCACGTTCCCGACCGCGACGCCGCAGTGCCGGGCGAGGGCGTCGCGCAGCCGTGACGAGTCGAGGACGGTCCCGCTGCCGAAGACGCGCCCGGGGGGCAGGCCGCTGATCTCCTGCGCCGCGTACGTGACCACGTCGACGGGGTTGGTCACCATGAGGTAGATCGCGTCGGGGGCGACCTCGAGCAGGCTCGGCAGGATCTTCCGGGTGAGCGCGACGGTCGCCTCGGCGAGGTCCAGCCGGCTCTGGCCGGGCTTCTGCTTGGCGCCGGCGGTGACCGCCACCACGTCGGCGCCCCGGCACACCTCCACGTCGTCCGAGCCGTCGATCTCCGCCTGCGGGATGAACATGCCACCGTGCCGCAGGTCGAGGACCTCGGCCTCCACCTTGGCCCGGTTGACGTCCATGAGGGCCACGGAGCGGGCCGCCCCACGGGCCAGGGCGGCGTACGCGAGGGTCGACCCCACCGCGCCGGCGCCGACGATCGCGAGCTTGGTCGTCCTGCGTGTGCCGTCCACGGGCCCAGGCTAGGTGTCGAGGCGCCGGAGCGCAGCGCGGACGAGCTCTCCGTCGGTCGTCGGCCAGAAGTCCGGCATGGACCGGGTGAGGAACGAGCCGTACCGGGCGGTCGCGAGCCGGGGGTCCAGCACGGCGACGACGCCGCGGTCCTCGCCGGAGCGCACCAGCCGCCCCGCCCCCTGGGCCAGCAGCAGGGCGGCGTGCGTGGCGGACACCTGCATGAACCCGTTGCCGCCCGTCTGCTCCACGGACCGGGCTCGGGCCGCCTTCACCGGGTCGTCGGGACGCGGGAACGGGATGCGGTCGATGAGCACGAGCTGGCAGCTCGGCCCCGGCACGTCCACCCCCTGCCACAGCGACAGGGTGCCGAAGAGGCAGGTGGCCGGGTCGTCGGCGAACGCCCGCACCAGCGTGGGCAGCTGGTCGTCGCCCTGGCAGAGCACCGGCACGTCGAGGCGCTCGCGCATCGCCTCGGCCGCGGCGAGCGCCGCACGCCGCGACGAGAACAGGCCGAGGGTGCGGCCGCCCGCGGCCTCGATCAGACCGGCGATCTCGTCCAGCTGGGCGTCCGTGGTCGGTTCCCTGCCGGGCGCCGGCAGGTGCCGCGCCACGTAGAGGATCCCCTGCCGGGGGTAGTCGAACGGGCTGCCGACGTCGAGGCCGGTCCAGGCCGCGGTCTCGCCCGTCCCCCCGGAGCCGGCGAGGCCGAGCGAGCGGGCCACCGGGTCGAACGTGCCGCCCAGGGCGAGCGTCGCGGACGTGAAGACCCCCGTCGCCTCCCCCAGCAGGTGCGTCCGGATGAGCCCGGCCACCGCGAGGGGGGCCGCGTGGAGCCGGGTGACACCGTCGCCCGCCCAGGGGGCGTTCTCGGGCGGGCGCGAGCACCACAGCACGTCGGCGGTCGTGTCCTCGGCCGCCATCCGCTCGGCCACCTCGAAGAGCTGCAGGACGGCGGACTGCGCCATCTTCATCCCGGCGTCGGGCGCCGCCTGCCCCTTGCTCTCGCCCTGCGGCTTCAGGCGCGTCAGGAGCTCGCGCGCCGCGTCGCGCACCTCGGCCACCGCGGCACGCAGGTCGTCGGGCAGGCCGAGCGGGAAGCGCTCGGCCGGGGCCGTGGCCAGCAGGGAGCCGAGCCGCTGGGAGGCCGCGTCCAGCGCCTCCGTCTGCGTGCCCCCGTGCCGCCGCGCGAGACGCGCCGCGTGCTCCACGACGGTGAGCGACAGGTCCACCGTGGCGGCCGCCGTCACCCGCTCGGCGAGCTCGTGCGCCTCGTCGACGACGACGGCGTCGTGCTCGGGCAGCACCCCGGGGTTGCCGGAGACGGCGATGCCGAGCATCGCGTGATTGGTTACGACGACGTCCGCGTCGCGTGCCGCGGCGCGGGCCCGCTCGGGGAAGCACTCGGCCAGGAGCGGGCAGCGCTGGCCCAGGCACTCGAGGGCGGTCACGGACACCTGGCGCCACGCCCGGTCGGGGACGCCGGGGACGAGGTCGTCGCGGTCGCCGCTCTCGGTCTCGTCCGCCCAGGCGTGGAGCCGGCGCACGTGGTCGGCCAGCGTCGCGGCGTCGTCCGCGCGCCCGCCGCGGCCCCGCGCCCCGGGCGGCGTCGCGGGCGCCGGGTGCTGCTCGGCGCCCGCCCCCTCGCCGGGTCCCGGGTCGGCGGGCAGGTCGAAGAGCGTGGCGCCCTCGACCGGGTAGCCCCCGGTGACCTTGTGCTTGCACAGGTAGTTGTGCCAGCCCTTGAGCAGCGCCACCTTGGGCGCGCGGGGCAGCCGCGGCCCGACCGCCTCCGCCACGAGCGGCAGGTCGCGCGTCACGACCTGGCGCTGCAGGGCGAGCGTCGCCGTCGAGACCACGACCCGCTTGCCGTCGACCACGGCGTGCCGCACCGCGGGCACCAGGTAGGCGAGCGACTTGCCCGTGCCGGTACCGGCCTGGACGAGCAGGTGCCGCCCCTCGTCGACGGCGTCGGCGACCGCGGCCGCCATCTGGTGCTGCCCCTCGCGACGGCCGCCGCCCAGGGCCCCCACCGCCAGGCCGAGGAGCGTCTGGGCATCGGGGGTGTCGGGAGAGGTCACCCGACGATCCTAGGGCGACCCGCCGACCGGGAGGCCCCGGGCCCACAGGCCCGGGGCGGAGCGGTCAGCCCGCGACGGCGACGTGCCGGAGCTCGGCGGCCAGCGCCTCGTCGACGCGGCCGCGCAGGCGCGTGCCCTCGGCGAGGTGCTCCTCGTCCACCGACCCGCCCGTCTCGTGAGCCCGGTGCACGAGGTCGCCGCGCGAGTAGGGCACGACCAGGTCGATCTCGACCTGCGGCTGGGGCAGCTCGGCCGCGATCAGCTCACGCAGCTCGGCCATGCCCTCGCCCGAGTGCGCCGACACCACGACGCTGCGGCGCTCCCGCCGCTGCACCCGCCCGACCACGGCCGGGTCGGCGACGTCGGCCTTGTTGAGCACGACGACCTCGGGCACGTCGGCGATGCCGGGGATCTCGGCCAGCACCTCGCGCACGGCCGCGATCTGTCCCTCGGGGTCCGGGTGGGAGACGTCGACCACGTGCAGCAGCAGCGCGGCGTCGCCGACCTCCTCGAGCGTCGACCGGAACGCCTCGACGAGCTGGTGCGGCAGGTGCCGCACGAAGCCCACGGTGTCCGTGAAGGTGTAGGGCCGCCCGTCTTCGGTGCGCGCGCGACGTACGGTCGGGTCCAGCGTCGCGAACAGGGCGTTCTCGACGAGCACGCCTGCGTCGGTCAGGGCGTTGAGCAGCGACGACTTGCCGGCGTTCGTGTAGCCGGCGATCGCGACGTTCGGGACGCCGTGCCGCTTGCGGTCGAGCCGCTTCGTCTCGCGTCCGGGGGCCATCGCGGCGATCTCGCGGCGCAGCTTGGCCATCCGGTTGCGGATGCGTCGCCGGTCCAGCTCGATCTTCGTCTCGCCGGGGCCGCGGGAGCCCATGCCGGCGCCCTGTCCGCCGACCTGTCCGCCGGCCTGGCGCGACATCGAGTCGCCCCAGCCGCGCAGGCGCGGCAGCAGGTACTCCAGCTGGGCCAGCTCGACCTGCGCCTTGCCCTCCCGGGACTTCGCGTGCTGGGCGAAGATGTCGAGGATCAGGGCGGTGCGGTCCACCACCTTCACCTTGACGATGTCCTCCAGCGCGCGGCGCTGCGAGGGTGCCAGCTCGGTGTCGGCGACGACGGTGTCCGCGCCCACGGAGGCGACGACCTCCGCCAGCTCGGCCGCCTTGCCGGACCCGAGGTACGTGCCCGGGTCGGGCTTCTGGCGGCGCTGCAGCAGCCCGTCGAGCACCTGCGAGCCCGCGGTCTCGGCGAGCGCGGCGAGCTCCCGGAGCGACACCTCGGCCTCGCGGGCCGCGGCCTCGCCGCCGGAGTACAGGCCGACGAGGACCACGCGCTCCAGCCGCAGCTGGCGGTACTCGACCTCGGTGACGTCCTCGAGCTCCGTGGAGAGCCCGGCGACGCGGCGCAGGGAGATGCGCTCCTCGAGGTCGAGCTGGTCGCCGTCGTGGGTCGTGTGCACCGTGGTGCCCTCGGCCCGTGCCGTCCCGGCCCGTGCGAGCACCCGCGCCACGACGTCCTGCGCGATCGCCTGGGCGTCGCGCTCCGCCTCGCGGCGTGCGGCCGCCGAGGTCTCGGCGTCGGTGGCCCCGGCGGACGACTCGCCGGCCTGGGGGGTGTCGGGGTTGGTCGGGGTGTGGGTCAAGGTGTGCCTCTCGGGTCGGGATCGGCGGTCTCGCCGCCGTATGTGTACAACAAGGGTCCCACGCGGAATCGTCCCGGGCGGAGGGATTTTGCCCCGACGCCGCCGGCGCCGACCTAGGATCTCCGGGTGAGCGAGCAGCCCGACCACTACTTCAGCGCCCAGCCGGCCTCCGCCGCCGAGCGCCGGCGCGCCGTCGTGCGGCTCGCCGGCAGGGACGTCGAGGTGGACGTCGCGGGCGGGGTGTTCTCACCCGGCGGCGTCGACAAGGGGACTCAGGTGCTGCTGCGCGAGGCGCCCGCCCCGCCCGCCGCCGGCGACCTCCTGGACCTCGGCTGCGGGTGGGGGCCGATCGCCCTGACGATGGCGCTCGCCTCGCCCGGGGCGACGGTGTGGGCGGTGGACGTCAACGAGCGGGCGCTCGACCTGCTGCGCTCGACCGCGGCACGGCTGGGGCTGGAGAACGTCCGCGCCGTCCGTGCCGACGAGGTCCCCCCGGACGTGCGGTTCGCCGCGATCTGGTCCAACCCGCCGATCCGCGTGGGCAAGGCGGTGCTCCACGACCTGCTGCGCACCTGGCTCCCCCGCCTGGCCCCGCAGGCGGAGGCGTGGCTCGTGGTGCAGAAGAACCTGGGCTCGGACTCGCTGGCCCGCTGGATCGAGACCGAGCTGGCGTGCGACGTCGCGCGGGCGACGTCGTCCAAGGGCTTCCGGGTGCTGCGGGTCGGCTGACCGCCCGCGGCGGACCTCCTCAGAGGTCGGTCTCGCCGCTGAACACGAGCTCCGCCGGTCCGGCGAGCTCGACGTGCCCGCTCTCGAGCAGCCGCACGCGCACCAGGCCGCCGGGCACCTCGACGTCCCAGACGTCGGGCACCGGGCCGTCCGACCCCGCCGCGGCCCAGGTGCGGACCGCGAGCGCCGCCGCGCAGGCTCCCGTCCCGCACGACTGCGTCTCGCCGACGCCGCGCTCGTGCACGCGCATGCGGACGTGCCCGACGGCGCGGCCGTCGGGGTCGGTCGTCTCGGCGAGCGGGACGACCAGCTCGACGTTGGTGCCCTCGGGGGGCAGCGGGTCCACCTCGGGCGCGCGGGTGAGGTCCGCGTCGGCGAGCTCCGAGGCCTGCGCGAGGGCCACCACGGTGTGCGGGTTGCCCAGGTCGACGCTCAGCGCCGGTCGCGGGGCGTCCCACCCGTGCACCAGGACGGCGGCGTCGGCGCCGCGGGACGCGGCGGCCTCGCCCCCGGGGAGGAACCACGGGCCCATGTCGACGGCGTACCAGCCGTCGGCCTCCTTGCGCACGCGGCGGACGCCGGCGCGCGTGCCGAGCGCGAGCTCCTGGCCGTCGTCGAGGTCGGCGAGGCCGAGCTGCTCCGCGAAGGCGGTGAAGACCCGCACCCCGTTGCCGCACATCTGCGCGACCGAGCCGTCGGCGTTGCGGTAGTCCATGAACCAGATCGCGGCGGGCTCCTCGGCCAGCACGCGGTCCGCGACCTCCTCCCCGGCGCGGGCCACGGCCGCCGTGGGGGCGAGGCGGATGACGCCGTCGCCGCCGATGCCCGCGCGGCGGTCGGCGAGGCGCCGCACCTGGTCGGGGGTCAGCTCGAGGTCGCCGCGGGTGTCGGCGACCAGCACGAAGTCGTTCTGGGTGCCGTGACCCTTGGTGAAGCGCAGCGTCATGAGCCCAGACTACGGCGCACCGGACCGGCCCCCGGGTCGGGCAGGCCGCCGGTGTCCGCGGCCCGGACCACCGCGAGCGCCTCGTCGAGCAGGGTGGGCGACCCCGCGTCAAGCCAGCGCACGCGCGGGTCGCGCCCGAACCAGCCCATCTGCTTGCGCGCGAGGCGGCGCGTGTCGGCGACGATCGCGCCGCGGGCCTCGTCGAGCGAGAGCTCGCCGCGCCAGCACGCGAGCAGCTCGGCGTACCCGACGGCGCGCGAGGCGGTGGTGCCGAGCCCGGCGCCCGTCCCGCCCTGCTCCGGCGACGCCAGCGCGCGGACCTCCTCGACCAGCCCCCCGTCCCACATCCGCTCCACCCGGTTCGCCACCCGGGCGTCGAGCACCTCGCGGTCGCAGTCGAGCCCGATCTGCACCGCCGGCCGGACGTACTCCTGGCGCGGCAGGTTCGCCGTGTACGGCCGGCCGGTCAGCTCGATGACCTCGAGCGCCCGCACGATCCGGCGTGTGTTGTGCGGGCCGATCGACGTCGCCGCGTCCGGGTCGAGCCGGGCGAGCTCGTCGTGCAGCGACCGGCGCCCCTCCCGCTCGGCGCGGTCCTCCAGGTGGGCGCGCACCGCCGGGTCGGTGCCGGGGAAGTCCATGTGGTCGAGCAGGGCGCGCACGTACAGCCCGGAGCCGCCCACCACGACCGCACGCGCGCCGCGACCGGCGATGTCGTCGAGGTCGCCGCGCGCCGCCGTCTGGTAGCGGGCCACCGACGCGTCCTCGACGGGGTCGAGCACGTCCAGCTGGTGGTGCACGATCCCCCGGCGCTCGGCGACGGGCACCTTGGCCGTCCCCACGTCCATCCCCCGGTACAGCTGGAACGCGTCGGCGTTGACGATCTCGGCGGCGGCTCCCCCGCGCAGGTCCGCGGCCCCGCCCGGCGACAGCGCCTGCGCCAGGTCGAGGGCGAGGTCCGACTTGCCCGTCGCCGTCGGGCCCACGACAGCGACGACCACGGGGCCGGTGACCGGATTTCCCGACGGGCTCGGTGCGGTGCTCGGTGCGCTCACGCGACGACCCTAACCGGCCCCCTACCGGGGCCTCACCGGGCACTTCGTGTCGGCCGGCCTGGCTAGGGTGTCGTCCGCCACCCACCGCTGACCCCGCCGCGACCCGCGCGGCCGGGCGCCCGCACAGAACGAGGACCCCATGGGCTTCTTCACCAAGCCGACCGACGCGGCGGCCGCCGCCCCCACCCCGCTGACCCGTGAGCGGCTCGAGGCCCTGATGACGCGGCGCGAGTGGTACTTCGGCGTCGACGACGACGGCGACCTCGGCGGTGTGTGGGACGACAACACCTTCTACTTCCTGCTCGTCGGCGAGCCCCGGGCGATCCTGCAGATCCGGGGCCGGTGGAGCCGGACCCTGCCCGAGACCGAGCTGGAGCCGCTGACCGCGCTCCTCAACGAGTGGAACGTGGCGCGCATCTGGCCCAAGGTGTTCGTCCGCCCGGAGGACGACGGCTCCGGGCTGGTCGTGTACGCGGAGGTGGCGACCGACCTGCGCAGCGGCGCGAACGACGAGCAGCTGGAACGGGTCGTGGACTGCGGCCTCGCCACGGGTCTGTCGTTCTTCGAGGCGCTGGACGAGCGCTACCCGGCCCCCGAGGGCACACCGGGCGCCGACGTGCCGGTGGGCGGCGCCCGGTGACCAGCGGCACCGACGCGTTCCAGGTCGACCTGCGGGGGCTCGTCGAGCTCCTCAGCCGGCACCTGTACTCCAGCCCGCGCGTGTATCTGCGCGAGCTGCTGCAGAACGGCGTCGACGCGATCACCGCGCGCCGCGCGCTCGACGCCGACGCGCCCGCCCGCGTGCTGCTGCGCCCGCTGGACGACGGCGGCCTCGAGGTGCACGACACCGGGGTCGGCCTCACGGCCGCCGAGGCGCGTGACCTGCTCGCGACCATCGGGCGCAGCTCGAAGCGCGACGCCGACCCGGACGACCCGCTCGCCGGCGCGCTCGGCGGCGGGTTCGGCGGCGGCCGTGAGGAGTTCCTCGGCCAGTTCGGCATCGGCCTGCTGTCGGCGTTCATGGTCGCCGACGAGATCGACCTCGTCTCCCGCTCGGCGCGCGACCCGCAGGCCCCGCCCGTGCGTTGGCGCGGGTACGCCGACGGCCGGTACGAGCTCACGGAGCTCGACCCGCGCGACCCCGCAGCGCCGGCCGCGCCGGGGAGCGTCGTCCGGCTGCGTCCGCTGCGGGACGCCGAGCACTGGCTCGACCCGGACACGGTGGCCGCCCTCGCGGCCGACGTCGGCGGCCTGCTGCCGGTCGACGTCTCGGTCGAGGTCCGCCTCGAGGACGGGAGCACGGCCCGCCGTCGCCTCAGCGGGGAGGAGCTGCCCTGGCGGAGGCCCTACGCGGACGAGGGCCAGCGGGCCAGGGCCCTGGCGGCGTACTGCGAGCGCACGCTCGGCTTCACCCCGCTGGCGCACGTCGACCTCGACCTGCCGGTGGCCGGTCTGACCGGCGTCGCGTTCGTGCTGCCCGCGGCCGTCGCGCCGACCGCCTCGGCGCACCACCGGGTGACGCTCAAGCGGATGCTGCTGGGCACCGGGGTCGAGGGCCTCCTCCCGGAGTGGGCGTTCTTCGTCCGCTGCGTCGTCGACGCCACCGCGCTGCGGCCCACGGCATCGCGGGAGGGGCTGTTCGAGGACGAGATCCTGCTGGCCGCCCGCGACGCGCTCGGGGAGCGCGTGCGCGCCTGGACCCTGGAGACCCTCGCCGAGCCGTCGGTCCTGGCGCGCGCCTTCCTGTCGACGCACCACCTCGCGGTGCGCGCCCTGGCGGTCCAGGACGACGCGATGCTCGACCTGGCCGCCCGGGTGCTCCCGTTCGAGACGACCCTCGGCACCCGCACGCTGGCCGACCTCGCCGAGCCTCCGGCCGGCGACGCCCCGCCCCGCCTGCTGTGGACCACGAGCGTCGAGGAGTACCGGCGCGTGGCCGCGGTCGCCGCCGCGCAGGGGCTGCCCGTGCTCAACGCGGGCTACGTCTACGACGCCGACCTGCTGGCCCGCGTCGCGCGCCGGCGCCCGGAGTGGAGGCTGGCCCCCGTGGCGCCCGGCGACCTCGAGGCGGTGCTGGCCGAGGTGGAACCGCTGCGGGAGCTCGAGGTGACCGACGCGCTCGGCACCCTCCGCGACGACCTGACCGCCCTGGACTGCGACGTCGAGCTGCGGGTCTTCGAACCCTCCGAGGTGCCCGCGATGCTGCTGACGGACCGCGACGGCGAGCACGCCCGCCAGGCGCGCGAGGCCGCCGCCCCGGTCGACGGGCCCACCGACGTCTGGGGCGCGGTGCTCGCCGGCCTCACGGGCCCTGCGAGGGCCCGGCGCCTGGTGCTCAACGACGCCAACCCGACGGTCCGGGCCCTGCTCGCGGCCGGCGACGCCCCCGTCCGCGCGGCGGGCGCACGGTCGCTCTACGTCACGGCGCTGCTCGCCTCCGGCCGCCCGCTGGCGGGCGCCGAGGCCGGGCTGCTGGGCGACGCCCTGCGCACGCTCCTCGAACGAGCGCTGCCCGCCGCACCCGGCACCGATGCCGGGCCGACGGCCGGGACCGAGGCCGACACCCGCACCGAGCCCCGCACGACCGAGTCCGAGGACGACGCCCGATGACCCGCACCCTGGACGAGGCGAACCGCGCCGTCTCGACGATCATGAGCATGCCGTACGGCCTGGCCCGCAGCGCCGCCGCCGAGCAGGAGGCGGCCCGGATCTCCGCGGAAGGCCCCGACGAGGCGCGCGCGTACGCGCTGTTCGCCCTCGTCGACTCCTACACCTCCACCCCGGAGGCGGAGAAGGCGTTCCTGCCGTTCACACGGCTGGTGCGCTGGTGGGACGAGCACCCGGAGCTCTTCGACGGCAGCGACACGCACTCGCTGTTCTGGTCGTTCAAGTGGATGGTCGGGCTGCTCGCACGGTTCCCCTCCGTGCCGACGGCGCAGATCGACGCGACCCTGGACGACATGGCGCGGCGGTACGCGCTCGCCGGGAACGGGACGAGTGCGGTGGCCGGCGAGCGGTTCGCCTGGCTGCGCGCCCAGGGCGACCCGCGCGCCGAAGAGGCGTACCGGACCTGGATCACCACGCCGCGGGACACGTTCTCCGACTGCGCGGCCTGCCTGCCGGCCGGCCAGGCCGAGTACCTCGCCGAGACGGGACGTGTCCGGGAGGCCGCGGACGTCGTCCGCGCCGCGGTGGCCGGCGGTGCCACCTGCGGCGACGAGCCCGCCGGGATGGAGTCCCTGCTCGAGCTGCTGCTCCTGGACCTCGGCGACGCGCAGGGCGCCGCCGCCGTGCATCGCAGCGCCATGAGCCACCTCGACGCCGCGGTGTCGAAGGAGGTCGCCGTCGCACGGCACGTCGAGTTCCTCGCCCGAGGCGGGCACCCCGGGCGCGCGCTGCGCCTGCTGCACGCCCACGCCGCGCACGTCACCGTCGCCGACTCCCCTGGCGAGCGGTTCGCGGTCCTCACCCACGTCGCCGTCGCCGCAGGGGTGCTGCGCGAGACGGATCCCGACGCGCCCGTCGACCTCGACGGCGTGCCCGTCCGCACGGTCGCGGAGCTCGACGCCTGGGCACGCGCCCAGGTGGAGCCGATCGCCCGGGCGTTTGACGCGCGCCACGGCACCGACCGGTACGCACGCCTGCTCGAGACGGCGTGGGAGCGCCGGGCGCGCCGGCTCCCGGTCGACCTCAGCGTCCTCGCGGCGGGACCACGCGATGCCGCGCCGGCCGAGGGCGCCGCCCCGGCCGTGCCCTTGGCACCGGCCGGGACCGACGCCGCGTCGCCCGCGGGGGTCGACGTCGATCTCGGCGGCTCCGACCGGGTCGCGGCCGCGCTCGCCCGGGCCGAGAGCTCCCCCGACCCCGTCGAGGCGTCGAGGGCCTACGTGGAGGCCTCCGCCCTCGCCGAGGACGAGGGGCGCCTCGAGGACGCGGGCTTCGCCCTCGCGGAGGCCGCTCAGGTGGCCGCGACGCTGGGCGACGACGAGGGCGCGGTCCCCGCGTTCGGCCGGGCGATCAGCCTGCTGCGCGCGGCGGGGACCGACCCGGCGTACGTCGGTCCGGTCGTCCGGGCGGCGGCCGCCGTGCAGGCCCGCACCGGAGACCTCGAGGCCGCGCTCGCCGCGGTCGAGCGCACCCTGTCGGCCGTCGGCACGACCGCCGGCGAGCCGGTGTCCGCGCCGACCCCGGCCCTCGCCGAGGAGCTGGCCGCGCGCCGCGCGGACCGCGCCGCAGGCGAGGCACGGCAGCTGCGCGACGTCCGGGCGCGGCTGGCCGCGACCGCCGGCCGGTACGCGCAGGCCGCGGCGGAGGCCGAGCTGGTGGCCGAGGAGTTCGGGCGGGCGGGGCAGGCGTTGGACGCCGCCCACGCGTTCTGGCTGGTCGGCAGCGCGCGGCGCGCCGCGGGCGAGGCCGCGGCGGCCGTGGACCCGCTGCGCGCGGCGCTGGAGGGCCTGGCCTCCGCCGGTGCGCGGACGTCCGGGGCGGCCGTCGCCGACGAGCTGGTCGGCACGCTGCGGGCCCTCGGCCGTGACGCGGAGGCCGACGCGGTCGCGGCCTCGCTGGTGGCCTGAGGGGCGTTCAGCCGGCCGCCCGGCCCTCGCCCACCGTGTAGGACGGAGGCAGGTGCTCGTGGCCGCCGGGGACGCTCGTCAGCCGCCACGCCCAGGCGCCCGGCGCGGCTGCCGCGTCGAGCGCCCGGGCGACGGCCGGGTCGCCGGTCGGGGAGCCAGGGGCCTCCGCCCCGGGCGCCCCGGGGCCGGCGCCACCCGCGACGACGATCCCGTTCGCACGG
The DNA here is from genome assembly GCA_023241745.1 of Isoptericola peretonis. Taxonomy (GTDB): domain Bacteria; phylum Actinomycetota; class Actinomycetes; order Actinomycetales; family Cellulomonadaceae; genus Isoptericola; species Isoptericola peretonis. Next base: position 111,126 of record JALQCY010000006.1, read on the forward strand.
CGCAGCATCGCCAGGGCTTCCGGAGGCGTGGGCCCGCACCCCGCCACCTCCACCACGACGACGCCGGACCGTGCGCCGCCCCTCCCGGCGCGGACGAGGGCCGCGCCGAGGGCCAGGAGGGCGACCGACGCGGGAACGTGCGCGGCCGGGGCCGGCGTCGCGGGCCAGCCGGCGACGTCCGGCAGCCACCGGTCGGCGATCCCCGCCCCGGCGAGCCGCGGCCGCAGCCGTCCCGACCGACCGCTCGCGCCCCGCGGGGCGGGCGCGAGCACGGCCAGGGCGCCGTCCTCCTGCGGCCCGGGGCCGAGCGACGCCAGGAGGCCGTCGAGCGCGTCCCCGACCGCACGACGGACCTCACCGAGCCGGTCGGTGCCGCCGCCCGCGCCGGGCACGAGCAGGGCGGTTCCGGGCAGGACGACGGCGCGGGCTGACACCCGGCCCAACCTACCCGGCCCGCTCCCGGTCCCGGCCCGTCCGCCGGACTTCCCGCCCGCTCCGCGGGCCGCCTCCCCGACGCCCCGGCGACGACGTGTAGCGTGGACGGGTGAGGTTCTTCGGTTCACGCCGGGCAAGCAGGGTCCGGCCGACCTCCGTCGGCCGGGACGACGAGCTCGCGGGCGACCTGCGCGACGACGAGCTCCACGACCGGATCGAGGGGCTGCTGGCCGACGAGATCGGCGGCTCCGACGACCCGTTGTCGCCGCTGTCGCGCGACCGGGTCACCGACTGGCTGGAGCGGTCCGGGTTCTCCTACTTCGTCGACTCCGACGGCGACGTGGGCGGCCTCTGGCACGGCTGGCTCTTCTACTTCCTGGTCCTGGGCGAGCGCGCCGAGGTGCTGCAGGTCCGCGGCCAGTGGCACCGTGACCTGTCCATCGACCGCCTGGGCGAGATCCTCGAGATCTGCAACGAGTGGAACGCCGAGCGCATCTGGCCCAAGGCGTACGTGCGGGTGCGGGACGACGGTTCCGTCGTCGTGTGCGCCGAGGTGACGGTGGACGTGGGCAGCGCGGTCGGCGAGGCGCAGCTCGACCAGCTCCTCCAGTGCGGGCTCAGCACCGGGTCGATGTTCTTCGAGCACCTCGACACGACGTTCCGCGACCCGCTGCGGGACGCGTCGTGACCGGCGCGGACCGGCGCGGCGCGGGTCGCCGCGCGCTGCACCGCGCGCGGCGCGCCGCGGGAGCGGTCGGACGGGCGGCTCAGGGGGTGGGGGCGCGGGTGGCCGCGGCCCGCACCGGGCGCGCCGACGGTCGGGCGTCGAGCCCCCGCGCCGCGGGGACGTCGCCTCGCCCCCTGTCGAGCGCCCGGGTGGCCGACGACCTCACCCGCCGCGGCTACCGGTTCCGCACGGACGACGACGGCGACGTGACGGGCACCTGGGACGGCAACCGGTTCTGGTTCCTCCTGCTCGGCGACCACGACGAGATCCTGCAGGTCCGCGGCCGCTGGGCCGGCAGCGTGCCCGGGCACGCACGGCTGGCGGTGCTCCAGGCCGTCAACGACTGGAACCGCGAGCGCGTCTGGCCGAAGGTGTACGCGCGCCCCGAGGGCGACGACCTCGCGCTGTACGCGGAGGTGTCGGTCGACTTCGAGCACGGCGCCACGGACGAGCAGCTCGCCGCCACGGTGTCGTGCGGTCTGGTCACCTCGTCGCAGTTCTTCAGCACCGTGGGCGCGATGACGCCGGGGCCCGGGCCGGACGCCGACTGACCGCCCGCCCGGGCGACCGGCGGATCAGCGCCGCAGCGACGGCATCCCGAGCACCACGGGCCCCGGTTCCGACGGCGCGCCGCCGTGCCCGTGATCGTCCTGCCCGCCGCCGAGGCGGGCGGTCTCGCGCTGCGCCCACGCGTCCCCCGACCGGGTGCGGCGCACGGCGTACGTGCCGCCGTCCAGCGCGGAGTCCGCGATGAGGTGGTGCGGCGCGGAGCGGGTCACGTCGACGGTCACGACGTCGCCCGGGCGCGGCAGCCGCGGGTCGAGGCCGGCGACGTCGGCGAGGCGCGGGTCGTCGAGCGAGGCGGGAGCGCCCGCGAGGCTCGCGGCACCGCCGGCCAGGTCGGCGGGCAGCGCGACGTGCACGAGGCGGTTGTCGGGGGCCCGCCCCGAGAGCCGGTGGGTGGCGCCGTCCTTGCGGCCCGCCCCCTCGGAGACGAGCACGTCGGTGCGCCGGCCGACCTGGCGGGCGGCCTCCTCGCCGGCGATCCGCTCCTGGAGCGCGAGGAGCCGCTCGAAGCGCTCCTGCACGACCTCCTTCGGCAGCTGCTCCGCCATCGTCGCGGCCGGTGTGCCGGGGCGCGGCGAGTACTGGAACATGAACGCCGAGCTGAACCGGGAGGCCTCCACGACGCGCAGCGTCTCGCGGAAGTCCTCCTCCGTCTCACCCGGGAAGCCCACGATGATGTCGGTGGTGATGGCGGCGTCGGGCATCGCGTCCCGCACGCGGTCGAGGATGCCGAGGAACTTCGCGGACCGGTACGAGCGCCGCATGGCCCGCAGCACGCGGTCCGACCCGGACTGCAGCGGCATGTGCAGGCTCGGCATGACGTTGGGGGTCTCGGCCATCGCGTCGATGACGTCGTCCGTGAAGGCCGCCGGGTGCGGCGACGTGAAGCGCACCCGCTCCAGGCCGTCGATCGTGCCGCAGGCGCGCAGCAGCTTCGCGAACGCGCCCCGGTCGCCGAACTCGACGCCGTAGCTGTTGACGTTCTGCCCCAGCAGGGTGACCTCGACGGCGCCCGCCGCGACGAGCGCCTCGACCTCGGCGAGGACCTCGCCGGGCCGCCGGTCGCGCTCCTTGCCGCGCAGGTGCGGCACGATGCAGAACGTGCAGGTGTTGTTGCAGCCGACGGAGATCGACACCCAGCCCGCGTAGACCGACTCGCGGCGCGTGGGCAGCGTGGACGGGAACACCTGCAACGACTCGGCGATCTCGACCTGCGCCTCGGCGTTGTGCCGGGCGCGCTCCAGCAGCACGGGCAGCGCGTCGAGGTTGTGCGTGCCGAACACGACGTCGACCCACGGCGCCTTCGAGACGATCTCGCCGCGGTCCTTCTGCGCGAGGCAGCCCCCCACGGCGATCTGCATCCCCGGGCGGTCGGCCTTGACGCCGGCGAGCTGCCCCAGGTTCCCGTAGAGGCGGGTGGCGGCGTTCTCGCGGACGGCGCACGTGTTGATCACGACGACGTCGGCGCGGCTCGCCGCCTCGTCCTCGGCCGTGGCCCGCGCGTAGCCGGCCTGCTCGAGCATGCCGGCCATGTGCTCGGAGTCGTGGACGTTCATCTGACAGCCCAGGGTGCGCACCAGGTAGGTGCGCCGACCGGGCGCCTGGTCCGTGGTCGGGACCGGCGCGGCGGGGCTCTGCGTGGTACTGGACATCGCCTCTAGGGTACGGTGCACCGCGGCCGGGCCCCGACGAGGCGACCCATCCCGTCGCTCGACGACTGCTCGACGACGGCTCGACGATGCGGTCGTCGCCGCCGACGACCCGGACCCGCACGCAAGGCAGCGCGAGCACCGTTACGGAACCGTTGCGGAACCGGACGACCCGGTGCTGGTCGCGGAAACACCGAGTGGATAGGTTCGAGAGATGGATCACGGCGCAGCGACCACGACGACCGACCCGGCGGCGACGTCGGCGCCCCTCGGCCCCCCGCTCGTCGAGCTCAAGGACGTCAACAAGCACTTCGGCGAGCTGCACGTGCTGAAGGACATCGATCTCACCGTCCGCAAGGGCGAGGTCCTCGTCGTGGTCGGCCCGTCCGGCTCCGGGAAGTCCACCCTGTGCCGCGCGATCAACCGGCTCGAGACGATCGACTCCGGCGAGATCCGCATCGACGGCGTGCCGCTGCCGGAGGAGGGCAAGGCCCTCGCCAAGCTGCGGGCCGACGTCGGCATGGTCTTCCAGGCCTTCAACCTCTTCGCCCACAAGACCATCCTCGAGAACGTCACCCTCGGGCCGGTCAAGGTCCGTCGGGAGCGGTCCGCCGCGGCGAAGGAGCGCGCGCTCGAGCTGCTCGACCGGGTGGGCGTCAAGAACCAGGCGGGCAAGATGCCGGCCCAGCTCTCCGGCGGCCAGCAGCAGCGGGTGGCGATCGCCCGCGCCCTCGCCATGAAGCCCAAGGTGATGCTCTTCGACGAGCCCACCTCGGCGCTCGACCCGGAGATGATCAACGAGGTCCTCGACGTCATGGTCGCCCTCGCCAAGGAGGGCATGACGATGATCGTCGTGACGCACGAGATGGGGTTTGCCCGCAAGGCCGCGAACCGCGTCGTCTTCATGGCGGACGGCCAGATCGTCGAGGAGGCCACGCCCGAGGAGTTCTTCACCGCGCCCAAGAGCGCGCGCGCGAAGGACTTCCTGTCCAAGATCCTCTCCCACTGACCTGGACCGGGCCCCGACCGGGACCGGCCTCGCACCGACGAAGGGTAAGAACCATGCGCACACGACACGCAGGTGCCGCCACGCTCGCCGCACTGACCGCCCTCACGCTCGCCGCCTGCGGCGGGGGCGAGGTCGGAGGTGGCGGCGGCGAGGAGACCGGTGGCGCCGACGGCGGCGAGACCATCAAGATCGGCATCAAGTTCGACCAGCCGGGTCTCGGCTACCAGGACGGCAGCGAGTACACCGGGTTCGACACCGACGTCGCCCGCTACGTCGCGGAGAAGCTCGGCTTCTCCGAGGACCAGATCGAGTGGGTCGAGGCGCCCTCCGCCAACCGCGAGACGATGCTGCAGACCGGCCAGGTCGACATGATCTTCGCGACGTACTCCATCACCGACGAGCGCAAGGAGCAGGTCGCGTTCGCGGGGCCGTACTTCATCGCCGGCCAGGACCTCCTCGTCGCCGAGGACAACACCGACATCACCGGCCCCGACGACCTCGAGGGCAAGAACCTGTGCTCGGTCACCGGCTCGACGTCGGCGCAGCGCATCAAGGACGAGTACGCCGAGGGCGTCCAGCTCGTGGAGCGCCCCGGCTACGCCGAGTGCGTCACCGCGCTCACCGCGGGCCAGGTCGACGCCGTCACGACGGACGACATCATCCTCGCCGGCCTCGCCGCGCAGGACGCCAACAAGGGCAAGGTCAAGGTGGTGGGCAACCCGTTCTCGGAGGAGAACTACGGCGTGGGCCTGCCGCAGGACAACGACCGCTGCGAGGACATCAACGCCGCGATCACGTCGATGATCGAGGACGGTGCGTGGGAGGAGGCCGTGACCTCGAACACGGAGGGCACCGGCTACACCCCGAACGCCGACCTCAACCCGCCGACGACGGACGCCTGCGCCTGAGTCGACCGGTGCGCCCAGCAGCACGGAGGGGAGCGGTGCCACCGCACCGCTCCCCTCGTCCGTCCACCGCGGCTCCGCCGCACCACCCCCCGGGAGGCTGACACACCGTGGGTGACTTCCTGTCCCAGTTCGGTGAGCTCTTCGCCACGTACGACGTGCCAGGCGCGTTCTGGGTCAACATCCAGCTGACGTTCTGGGCCGCGATCTTCTCGCTGGTCCTCGGCACGGTCCTCGCGCTCATGCGGATCTCGCCCATCGCCAGCCTGCAGTGGGCCGGTACCAGCTACGTGAACATCCTGCGGAACACCCCGCTGACGGTCATCATGACGTTCCTGTTCCTGGCGGTCTGGACCCAGCTGCAGATCACGCTGTCCGACGACTTCGCGCAGAACTTCTTCCGGTTCGGCGTGATCGGCCTCACCGTCTACCACGCGGCGTTCGTCTGCGAGGCGATCCGCTCGGGCGTGAACACCGTGCCGCTCGGCCAGGCGGAGGCGGCGCGGGCGATCGGCCTGTCGTTCCTCCCGGCAGCCCGCCTGATCATCCTGCCGCAGGCCTTCCGCGGCGCGATCGCCCCGCTGGGCAACACCCTCATCGCGCTGCTGAAGAACTCCACCGTCGTCGTGGCGGTGAGCGTCTCCACCGAGGCCTCGACGCTGATGCGGGAGATGATCGAGAGCAACGCCAACTTCATCTACGCGATCTTCATCCTCTTCGCCCTCGGCTTCGCCGTGCTGGTGATCCCCGTCGGCCTGCTCACCACGTACCTCTCCAACCGTCTGGCGGTGCGCCGATGAGCACGCAGAAGTCCGTCCTCTTCGACGCCCCCGGCCCCCGCGCGCGGCGCCGCATCGCCCTCGGCAACGTCGTCGGCGCCCTCGTCGTGCTCGGCGTCGCCGCGCTCGTCGTGGCCGAGCTGGCGCGCAAGGGCCAGTTCGCCGCCTCCCTGTGGGAGCCGATCTTCACCTCCGCCGCGTGGCAGTACTACTTCATCCCGGGCCTGCAGAACACGCTCCGGGCAGCCGGCTACGCCGTGGTCGGCGCCGTGCTCTTCGGGCTGATCTTCGGCTCCGGACGCCTGGCGCGATCCGGGGCGGTCCGCTGGGTGAGCAGCGTCGTCGTGGAGTTCTTCCGCGCCGTGCCCGTCCTGCTCATGATGATCTTCTTCTGGCTGCTCCTCGGCTTCAACCAGGTGCCCGAGCCCGCCTTCCTGGCCGTCGTGATCGCCCTCATCCTCTACAACGGGTCGGTCATCGCCGAGCTGGTCCGCTCCGGGGTCGGCAACCTCCCGAAGGGCCAGTCGGAGGCCGGTCTGGCGGTCGGGCTGACCGGCGGGCAGGTGCTGCGTTCCATCCAGCTCCCGCAGGCCCTCATCGCGATGCTGCCCGCGCTGGTGTCCCAGCTCGTGGTCGTCCTCAAGGACACCGCCCTCGGCCAGATCATCGCCTACCCCGAGCTGCTCCGTGCCGCGCAGACCTTCGGCAACGGCAACAGCAACAACCTCCAGACCCTGGCGGTCGCGGCGGTCATCTTCATCGTCATCAACTGGGCGCTCACCGCCGTCGCGCAGTGGCTCTCGCGCTACCTCAGCGGCCGGACGTCGGGTACCACCGCGGCCGGGCCGGGGATCGGGAACCCGACCGTCGCCGCCGGCACGGGCGGCCCGGGCGGACCCGGCAACGCCATCGCCGCGACCGGGGACGCGAGCGCCACCTGACACCCCGGGACGGGCGGCCCCGCCCGCTCCCCGCAGACCACAGGCCCTGGACGGTCGCCCGTCCAGGGCCTGTGGTCCTCGTCTGCCGGAGCTGCGTCCGACCGTGCTGCGCGCCCGGGTCCCGGGGCGCCGTCCGTCGGTGGCACGGGCGGACAGCCGCCCGGGGCGGTCAGTCGTCCGCGGCCGGGTAGCCGTCGTCGAGGTCGTCCTCACCCTCGGCCGCCAGCGCGTCCCGCACGGCGCCGAAGGACACGCCCGGCGCGTAGCCCTTGCGCCCGAGCGCCCCGACGGCACGACGCACCCGCACGTCACGGTCGAGCCCGCGCGTGCGGGCGACGTGCTTGCGCGCCAGGGCCAGGGCGGCCTCGCGCTCGTCGTCGCCGTCCACCTGCTCGAGCGCCACCGCGGCGGTCTCGCCGTCGATGCCGCGTCGCCGCAGCTCCATCGCGAGCGCCCGCCGCGACAGCCCTCGCTCGGCGTGCCGCGTGCGCACCAGCATCTCGGCGTACCCGGCGTCGTCGACCAGGCCGACCTCGTCGAACCGGTCGAGCACCGGCCCGACGACCTGGTCCGGGTATCCCTTGCGCGCCAGGGACTGCTCCAGCTCGGCGCGGCTCTTCGGAGCGGCGGTGAGGATCCGCAGCAGCGTCTCGCGCGCCTTCTCGGCCGCGTCCTCGAGAGTCAGGTCGCCGGCCTCGAGACGCTCTGCCACGGTGCGGCGCTTCTGCCGGGCCCCGTAGGCGCCGGCGTCCGACGCGCTGTCGTCCGCAGTCTCGTCGAGCCCGTCACCAGGCTCGCCCGGCCCCGTGCCCTGCCGGCGGCCGCGACGCTTCCCCACGCCGCGACCGCCTCGAGAAGTATCCGTCGTCATGCGACCCCCTCGTGGCACGGCCCGATCAGAGCGGCCCCGATCAGAACGGCGCCTTCTTGCCCTTGGCGGGCGCCTTGACGGGCGCCGCCTCGACCGACAGGCCGGTCGCCGAGCCGGTGGCCGCCGCGGGGGCGTCCGCCTCGGCGGCAGGGGCGTCCACCTTGGCACCGACGCCCAGCTTCTCCTTGATCCGCTTCTCGATCTCGTTCGCCAGGTCCGGGTTGTCGCGCAGGAACGCCCGGGCGTTCTCCTTGCCCTGGCCGAGCTGGTCGCCCTCGTAGGTGAACCACGAGCCGGACTTGCGCACGAACCCGTGCTCGACGCCCATGTCGATGAGGCCGCCCTCGCGGGAGATGCCCACGCCGTACAGGATGTCGAACTCCGCCTGCTTGAACGGCGGGGCCATCTTGTTCTTCACGACCTTCACGCGGGTGCGGTTGCCGACGGGCTCCGTCCCCTCCTTGAGGGTCTCGATGCGGCGGATGTCCATGCGCACGGAGGCGTAGAACTTCAGCGCCTTGCCACCGGTGGTGGTCTCCGGGGAGCCGAAGAAGACGCCGATCTTCTCGCGGAGCTGGTTGATGAAGATCGCGGTGGTGCCCGACGCGCTCAGCGCGCCGGTGATCTTGCGCAGCGCCTGCGACATCAGCCGGGCCTGCAGACCCACATGGCTGTCGCCCATCTCGCCCTCGATCTCGGCCTTGGGCACCAGGGCCGCGACCGAGTCGATGACGATGACGTCCAGCGCGCCGGAGCGGATCAGCATGTCCGTGATCTCCAGGGCCTGCTCGCCGGTGTCCGGCTGCGAGACCAGCAGCGCGTCGGTGTCGACGCCCAGCTTCTTGGCGTACTCCGGGTCCAGCGCGTGCTCGGCGTCGACGAAGGCCGCGATGCCGCCGGCCCGCTGGGCGCTGGCCACGGCGTGCAGGGCGACGGTCGTCTTGCCGGAGGACTCCGGGCCGTAGATCTCCACGACGCGGCCGCGCGGGAGGCCGCCGATGCCGAGGGCGATGTCCAGCGCGATCGACCCGGTGGGGATGACCTCGACGGGCGCGCGCCCCTCGTCGCCGAGGCGCATGACCGAGCCCTTGCCGAAGCTGCGGTCGATCTGGGCGAGCGCGGCCTCGAGTGCCTTCTCGCGGTCTGCCGGTGCGGGCATGTCGGTCACCTTTGCGTTCTGGGCGCGGCGGCTGCGCGCCGGCGTTCGTGGCTGCGTGCTCATGGTGTCGTCGACCGTACGTGCCGCCACCGACACGGTCGGGGCGATCCGTCGCGGTTGTGGACGACGACGTCCGAGGACCTCCTGTGGACAGACTCTACCCGAACACCTGTTCGACGCCGTCGTGCCCGACGGGCGTGTCGCACCACGACGCACCCGGCCGCAGGACCACCGCCCGCACCCCCGGCGCCAGCCGGTGCACCGCCGCCGCGAACGCCGCGCCGGCGTGGTCCATCCACCCCCGGGGCAGGTCCCGCCCGCCCGGCACGTGCAGCGTGCCCCAGTGCACCGGGATCGCCACCCTGGGGCGGACCTCGGCGCAGACCTCGGCCGCGGCCCGTGGCCCGAGGTGGCCTCCCGAGAGCCGCGGCCCCCATCCCGACACGGGCACGAGGGCCACGTCCACTCTGCCGCCCGCCAGGTCGCGCACCCGCCCGACGCCGGGGAAGTGCTCCGTGTCGCCGAGCACCCACACCGTCGCCGCCGCGGCGACCGCCGGCGCCCCCGCTGCCCCGGCGCCCCGCGCCGGCAGCCGCACCAGGTGGCCGTTGGCGGCGTTCGGCCGGTGCGGCATCGGCCGGTCGCCGTGCACGGCGGTGGTCAGCCGCACCTGGACCCCGGCCACGTCGTGCCAGGCCCCTCCGTGGTGGCCCGGCACCCCGGACGGCGGCTCGAGACCGACGCCGCGCAGCCCCTTGGACCGCAGCCAGCGGGCGTTGGCGGGAGCCGTGAGCACAGGGACGTCGCCCAGCAGGCGCAGCGAGCCCAGCTCGGCGTGGTCGTGGTGCAGGTGCGACAGCAGGGCGGCGTCGGCGCCGGCCCACGCCGCGGCGTCGGGCCCTGCGCCCCGCCGCCGCAGCACGCCCGCGTGCCGGCGCAGCAGCGGGTCCGTCACGAGCCGGGTGGTGACCCCGTCCGGGCCCGTCAGGTCGAGCACCGCCGTCGAGTGTCCGAGCCAGGTCACGCGGAGCGTCGGGGCGGTCCCCGGCGGCCTGCTCACGCGTCCTCCCGCAGGCCGAGCGACGCGAGCCACGCGACGAGCCGCCGGTGCACCGTCTCGGCGCCCACGAGCATCCGCGCGCCGTCCACGTCCTCGCGCTCGTCGTCCGGCACGCGCAGGTCGGCAGGGTGCAGCAGGAACGCCTCGCCCTGCGCGCCGCCGAGACCGCCGTGCGAGCCCACCAGGCCCTCCAGCGCGTGCACCCGCCCCATCGGGCCCACGGCCGACACCACGACGAGGTCTCCGGCGTCCTCCAGCCCGGCGACCCGCAGCAGGTCGGCGCGTGCCCGCGACCCGTAGCCGGCCAGGGGGTCCCGACCCGTGACGCGACCGGTCGCCAGGTCGTGCGAGCCGCGCCGGCCGCGCGCCACGGGTCCCTCGGCGCCGTGCACGACGACGAACCCCACGGCCGGCGACCCGACCAGGCCGGGCACGAGGGCCGGCCACCGTGCCTCGACCTCGGCGGCCGCGAGCCGGCGCGGGGACCGGCAGAACCAGATCATCCCGAGGTTCCCCGAGCCGATCACCTCGACCTCGGGGAGGCCGGGGCCCGGGTCGTCCCGGTCCGGGCCGACCAGGAGCCGGCCGGCTCCGTCGCGCTCCTTGCGCAGGGCGTTCAGGGCCGTGTTCGCGGGCCCCCACACCTCGCGCTCGGCCCGGTCGTCGTGCTCCGGGGCCGGGAGCGCCATGAGCCGGTGCACCTCGTCCCCGAACGAGCGGCCCACCACCTGCTCGAACGTCGCGCCCAGGGACTGCCCGTGGTCCGAGACGACCACCACGCGATAGCGGCGCGGCGCCCCCCGCGCGATCTCCTCCCAGAGCCCGACGACGCGGTCGAGCCCTTCGAGGGCGCGCAGCGCCTCGGGGCGCAGCGGCCCCGCGTGGTGCGCGATCTCGTCGTAGTCCACGAGGTCCACGCAGACCACCGGCGCCCCGCGCACGAGCTGCTCGGCGACGAGCGACGTGTTGAGGTCCCGCAGCAGCACGTTCGTCACGGCACGCAGCACCGGGTACCAGCCACCCCGCCGCACGCGCGGCCGGACGCCGCGCACCACCTGCTGCCAGCCCTGGTACAGCTCCTTGAGCGCCTCGGCCACCGTGCCGAGCACCGCGCGCACCAGCACGAACGGGCTGGAGAAGAAGCGGACGAACAGCTGGCCCGGCCCCAGGCCCTGGGCCGCGCGGCTCATCACGAGCAGGGTGGTCGGGGCGTCCCCCGAGAACATGGTCGACACCGCGACGCCGCCGTGGGCGAGCAGGCCCCGCCCGTCGGAGGCCGTCCGCTCCACCTCGGCGGCGTCGGCCGGGCGGTTGGTCACGACCAGGCGCCCGAGCCGCCGCGACCACCACCGGAACGCGGGGACGGCGGCCGTCGTGCCGTGCAGCAGGCCGAGCGTGCTGGCCGGGGTCGTGCACGGCACGCGCGCCCACCAGGACTCGAGGTGGTGGCTGCCGGAGGCCAGCCAGCGCTCCAGGGTGGGCGCGAGGCCCGCCTGCAGCGCGTGCTCGAGGGTCGGCCGCGCGACGCCGTCCAGCATCACGACGAGCACGCCCGGGGGCCGCTCGTCCCCGCCGTCGCCGGCGCCGGCGGCCTCGGGTCCCGCACGTCGCGGGAGGCCCGCCCGGCGCCGGGACCGCCGCAGCAGGTCGCCGACGACGTAGGCGTTGTCCCGCGCCCCGAGCACCCAGTGCCCGCACGCCATCACCACGGCGGCCACGAGCAGGACGCCGAGGACGGCGGTCCACGAGTCGCTCGAGACGCCGGGCAGGAACGTCAGGGCGGCCCACACGACCGCCACCTGCGCGGCCAGGCCGAGCAGGAGCGCCCCGAGGGCGCCGCCCGCCCTCGCGAGGCGGCGCAGCGCGGGGCGCAGGAGCGCGTCACCGACACCGACCACGAGCGCCGCCGGCACGACCGCCCACGGCCCGGTCGCGTCCGCGCCGTCGACCACCGCGATCGCGATCCCGAGCCCCACGGCCGTCGACACCAGCGACCACAGGGCGGCGCGGACGTCGGCCACCGTCACGAGCGGAGGACGGTCGCGGCGCATGGCGCCATGATGCCGCGCGGATCCCCCGACGGCGCGGGGGCAGGTCCCGACGGCCCGCACCGGGGCGCGGGGTGCTCAGCGCGGGGGCGGCGCCTGGCGACGGTCGTCACGGCCCCAGCGCTCCGGCTCGGGCACGTCGAGCGCGTCGCACAGCGCGTGCCACACGTCCCGGGGCTCCAGCCCGGCCTCGAGGGCCTCGGCCGGCGTGCGGTCGTCGAGGCGCGGCAGCACCTGCTCCCGCACGAGGGCGCGGCCGTAGGCGGGCCCGAAGACCTCGTCGACCAGCTCGGTGAACTCGCGATAGCGCACGCCACCAGCCTCGCACGGCCCGTGCGGTGTCGGGGCCGCCCGCCCCCCCGCCCTGCGGGCTGTCGGTGCGCCCTGCCAGGATGGCGGGGTGGTCCCCCCGCCCGAGAGCGCCGAGATTCCCGTGCATGCCGGGAGCGCCGACGTGCTCGCCCGGTTCGGGCCGGCGACGCGCACCTGGTTCGCCGGCGCGTTCGCGGCGCCGACGGCGGCACAGACCGGCGCGTGGGACGCGATCAGCTCCGACCGGCACGCGCTGGTGGTCGCCCCCACCGGCTCCGGCAAGACGCTCGCCGCCTTCCTCTGGGCGATCGACCGGCTCACCACGGAGCCCCCTCCGGAGCGGGCGCGCCGCTGCCGCGTGCTGTACGTCTCACCGCTCAAGGCGCTGGCCGCCGACGTGCAGCGGAACCTGCGCTCCCCGCTGGCCGGCATCCGGCAGGCGGCCGCGAGGGACGGCCTGGCCGTCGAGGACGTGACCGTCGGCGCCCGCACCGGCGACACCCCGCCGTCGGAGCGACGGGCCTTCGCGACCCGGCCCCCGGACGTGCTCGTCACCACCCCCGAGTCGCTCTTCCTGGTGCTCACGTCGCAGGCGCGCGCCGGGCTGGCCGGCGTGCAGACCGTCGTCCTCGACGAGATCCACGCCGTCGCGGGCACCAAGCGCGGCGCCCACCTGGCGCTGAGCCTCGAACGCCTCGACGAGCTGCTCGACCGGCCGGCGCAGCGGATCGGGCTCTCGGCGACGGTCCGCCCGGTGGACGCGGTCGCCCAGTTCCTCGCCGGCCACCGCGCGCCGGAGGACGGCGGCCGCGAGGTCGTGGTCGTGCAGCCGGAGGCCACCAAGAAGTGGTCGATCGACGTCGTCGTGCCGGTGCCCGACCTGGCGGACCTGGACGCCGCCGGCGTGCCGGACCCGTCCGCCCCGCAGCCCACGCCTCGCGGCGACGGGCTCGGCGACGAGGAGCTGGACCTCGGCGGCGGCGCGACGTCGCCCCTGCGGCGCGCGTCGGTGTGGCCGCACGTCGAGGAGCGCGTGGTGGACCTCGTGGCGGACCACCGCTCCACGCTGGTGTTCACGAACTCCCGCCGGGGCGCCGAGCGCCTCACGGCGCGCATGAACGAGATCTGGGCGGAGCGCTCGGGCATCGAGCTGCCTCCCCCGGGCACGCAGTGGCCCGCCCAGACGCAGGCCCAGTCGGGCGCGTCGGTCGGGCTGCCGCCCGCCCCCGACGCACCCGACGGCGCCGACGGCACCGCGGCACAGGTGCTCGCCCGCGCCCACCACGGCTCGATGAGCCGCGTGGAGCGCACCCGCACGGAGTCCGACCTCAAGGCGGGGCGCCTGCCGGCCGTGGTCGCGACGTCGTCGCTCGAGCTGGGCATCGACATGGGCGCCGTGGACCTGGTGGTGCAGGTCGGGGCCCCGCCCTCGGTCGCGAGCGGGCTGCAGCGCATCGGGCGGGCCGGGCACCAGGTGGGTGCGGTGTCGCACGGCGTCGTCTTCCCGACGTTCCGCGGCGACCTGGTCCCTGCCACGGTCGTCGCCCAGCGGATGCGCGCGGGAGAGATCGAGCACCTGCACGTGCCGGCGAACCCGCTGGACGTGCTCGCGCAGCAGGTGGTGGCGGCGCTCGCCACCGCCGACTGGCAGGCCGACGACCTCCTCGCCACGTTCCGGCGCGCCCACCCGTTCCAGGGCCTCGGCGACGCGACCTGGCGGGCGGTGCTCGACATGCTCGCCGGCCGCTATCCCAGCGAGGAGTTCGCCGAGCTGCGCGCCCGGATCGTGTGGGACCGGGCCACCGGCCGTCTGTCGGGCCGCCCGGGGGCCCTGCGGCTCGCCGCCACGAGCGGCGGGACCATCCCGGACCGCGGGCTGTACGGGGTCTACCTCGCCACGGAGGCGCCGACCGGCGGGTCGCCCGCCGAGGGTGCCGGGGCCGCCGACCGACCGCGGGGCGGCAAGCGCGTGGGCGAGCTCGACGAGGAGATGGTCTACGAGTCCCGCGTGGGCGACACCTTCACGCTCGGCTCGTCGACGTGGCGCATCGAGGAGATCACCCCCGACCGGGTGCTGGTGACGCCCGCACCGGGGCTGCCCGGGCGGCTGCCCTTCTGGAAGGGCGACTCCCCCGGCCGGCCGGCCGAGCTGGGCCGCGCGGTGGGCGCCTTCGTGCGCGAGACGGACGCGCTGCTGGCGGACGACGAGACCCGCGGGACCGACCGCGGGCGCGCGGTGCTGCGCGACGCCGGGCTCGACACCTGGGCGGCGGACAACCTCGCGTCGTACCTGGGCGAGCAGCGGCGCGCCACGGGGCGCCTGCCCGACGATCGCACGGTGGTCGTCGAGCGCTTCCGGGACGAGCTGGGCGACTGGCGCGTGGTGATCCACTCCCCGTTCGGGGCGCCGGTGCACGCCCCGTGGGCCCTGGTCGTGGCCGCCCGGCTGCGGGCGCGGTACGGCACCGACGTGGCCGCCATGCACGCCGACGACGGCATCGTGCTGCGGCTGCCCGACGCAGGTGACTCCGGCTGGGACCTCGGCGGGCCGGGGTGGGACCTCGGCGGCGACGGGGCCGCGGCGCACGGCGGCGACGACGGGCCGGCGGTCACGGCCGAGGACCTGCTCGTCGACCCGGACGAGGTGCTGGCCGCGGTGCGCGACGAGCTGGGCGGCTCCGTGATGTTCGCGGCGCGCTTCCGCGAGGCCGCCGCCCGGGCGCTGCTGCTCCCCCGCCGCCGGCCGGACCGGCGGCAGCCGCTGTGGCAGCAGCGCCAGCGGGCGTCGCAGCTGCTGCAGGTGGCGTCGCAGTTCCCCGACTTCCCGATCATGCTCGAGGCCGCCCGCGAGTGCCTGCGCGACGACTTCGACGTCGCCGCGCTCACCGCGCTGATGGGCGACCTTCAGGCGGGGCGGGTGCGGCTCGTCGAGGTGACCACGTCGTCACCCTCGCCGTTCGCGCAGGCCCTGCTGTTCGGCTACACCGCGCAGTTCCTCTACGACGGCGACGCGCCCCTCGCCGAGCGGCGCGCGGCGGCCCTGTCGCTGGACCCGGACCTCCTCACGGAGCTGCTCGGCGAGCAGGGCGCCACCCCGCTCGCCGACCTGCTGGACCCGGAGGCCGTCGAGCGGACGGAGGCCGAGCTGCAGGCGCTGGCCCCCGACCGGCAGGCACGCGACGCCGAGGGGCTGTGGGACGTGCTGCGGCGCACGGGGCCGCACCCGCTCGCCGCGCTGCAGGCCCGCACGCGGGAGGAGTCGCGCGACCGGGTCGCCGAATGGCTCGACGACCTGGAACGCTCCCGGCGGGTGATCCGCGTGCGCCTGGGGGGTCGCGCCGAGGCGGCGGACGCCGAGCAGTGGGCCGTCGTCGAGGACGCCGGGCGCCTGCGCGACGCGCTCGGCGTGGCGCTTCCGGTCGGTGTCCCGGAGACCTTCACCGAGCCGGTCGCGGACCCGCTGGGCGACCTCGTGCGGCGGCACGCGCGCACGCACGGCCCGTTCCCGGCGGTCGACGTCGCGCGGCGCTTCGGGCTCGGTGTCGCGGTGGCCGGTCAGGCGCTCGCCCGGCTCGAGGCGAGGGGTGGCGTCGCCCGCGGAGCGCTGCGCCCGTCGTCGCTGGGCGGCACCGGTGACGAATGGTGCGACCCGGAGGTGCTGCGCACCCTGCGCCGCCGGTCCCTCGCCGCCCTGCGCGCCGAGGTGGAGCCGGTGGAGCCCGAGGCCCTCGGCGTCTTCCTGCCCCGCTGGCACGGCATCGGCGTGCGCGTGGGAGGTGCGGGTTCCGGCGGCGGCGCCCTCCGGGGCGCGGACGGCGTGCTGCGCGTGGTGGAGCAGCTCTCCGGCGCGGCGGTGCCCGCGTCCGCGCTCGAGACGCTGGTGCTCCCTGCGCGGGTCGCGGACTACTCCCCCGCCGTCCTCGACGAGCTCACCACCGCCGGCGAGGTGCTCTGGTGCGGGCACGGCCGACTCCCCGGGTCGGGCGGCGGCGACGGCATGGTGAGCCTGCACCTGGCCGACGGCGCGCCCCTCACCCTGCGCGACCCCGAGGCGGTCGAGGAGGGCGGCCCCCTCGACACCGACCTGCACCGAGCCGTGCTCGACCTCCTCACCGGCTCCGGCGGGTACTTCCTGCCGCGCCTCGCCGAGCTCGCCGACGCGGGCCCGTCGGCCACCCTCGAGGCGCTGTGGGACCTCGTCTGGGCCGGTCGGGTCACCAACGACCGCCTGGGCCCGCTGCGCGAGGCGCTCGGCGGCTCGACCCGGCGCGGCGGCGGGGCGCACCGTGCGCCGGCGGCCCCCGGGCGGGCCCGGCCGGTGCGGCCGTCCCGCTTCGGGCTGGCCCGGCCGACGTCCGCCCCCGCCGTGCCGCGGACCGGCGGCGGACGCTGGTCGGCGCTGCCCGCGGTGGAGCAGGACCCGACGGTGCGCGCGCACGCGCTCACCCAAGTGCTCCTGGAGCGGCACGGCGTGCTGACCCGCGCGGCGGCGCCGGCAGAGGGAGTCACGTCGCGCTTCCGGGACGTGTACCGCGTCCTGCGCGGCCTCGAGGAGCGCGGCGCCGCGCGGCGGGGCTACTTCGTCGAAGGGCTCGGGGGGTCGCAGTTCGCGCTGCCGGGCGCGGTCGACCAGCTGCGCACCGACGCGGCGGACCGCGATCGCGCGCTCGACGCCCTGGTCGAGGGCGGACCCGGCCGGCTCGAGCCCGGTGCCGTGCTCCTCGCCGCCACCGACCCGGCCAACCCGTACGGTGCCGCCGTCGCGTGGCCACGCGGAGCCGCAGGGGCCACGGCGGCCGGCGACGACGCGGCCGGGGCCCACCGCCCGGGCCGCAAGGCCGGCGCGGTCGTGGTGCTGGTCGACGGGGAGCTCGTGCTGTTCGTCGAGCGGGGCGGGCGCACGGTGCTGTCGTTCGGGCGCGCGGACGCCGGCGACAGCGCCCGCCTCGCCGCGGCCGCCAGGCTGCTCGCGGCCGAGACCCGGGCCGGCCGGCTCGGGCGCGTCACGGTGCAACGGGTCGACGGCGTCCCCGCGCTGACCGCCGCACGCGACCGCACGCCCGCCGCGGCGGCCCTGGTGGACTCCGGTTTCAGCGTGACCCCGCGCGGGCTGCGCCCCGCCTAGGTCGCGACCGTGCCCGAGGGAGACGTGCTGCGGCTCACGGCGGAACGGCTGGGCGCCGCGCTGCGCGGAGCGCCGCTCGTGCGCGCGGAGCTGCGGTGGCCCACGGCCGCGGGCGTCGACCTGGTCGGCGCCACGGTGCGCGAGTCGGTCGCGTACGGCAAGCACCTGCTGCTCCGGTTCGACGACGGCCGCACCCTGCACACCCACCTGCGCATGGACGGGTCGTGGCGGGTCTACCGCACCGGCACGCGGCAGGCCGCCGGCCGCTCCCCCGCCGTCCGGGCCGTCCTGGCCACGGCGTCGTGGACCTGCGTCGGCCTGCAGCTCGGCATGCTGGACGTGCTGCGCACCCGCGACGAGCCGCGCCTGCTGGGGCATCTGGGCCCGGACGTGCTCGGCGACGACTTCGCGGACCGCCTCGACGAGGCCGCGGACCGGCTCGCCACGGACCCGGGCCGGCCGCTCTGCGCCGCCCTGCTGGACCAGCGCACGGTGGCCGGTCTCGGCACCATCTGGACAGCGGAGTCGCTCTTCGCGACCCGCCGGTGGCCGTGGACGCCCGCGGGCGACCTGGACCACGACGCCCGTCGCGCGCTGCTCGTCGCGGCGCGCCGGCTCATGGTGCGCAGCGTCACCGCCGGGAGGCGGGCCGGGCTCGGGTCCGTCGAGCTCGCCGTCCACGGGCGGCACCACGCACCGTGCCGCCGCTGCCGCACGCCCGTCGCCCTGGGCAGCACCGCGGGTCCCGGCTCACGGCCCGACGCCGGGGAGCGGGCGATCTACTGGTGCCCCTCCTGCCAGGCCGCGCCCTGACCGTCCGGAGACGCAAAGATCCGGCCCCGTGGGACGTGCCCACGGGACCGGATCCTGGCTGGTGCAGGTCAGCCTACGGGTGCGAGGTCGCCTCGCATCGCCTGGTCGGCGTCGTGGTCGCCGCCCCGGCTGAGCATGCCGGCGAAGACGTCGGCCGGGATGGTGTCGGGGATGTGCAGCCCCTCGGCCACCGCGATCCGGTCGCTGACCTCACGCAGCACGAGGGACATCGGTACGTCGAGCGCCTCGCAGATCGACGCCAGCAGCTCCGACGACGCCTCCTTCTGTCCGCGCTCCACCTCGCTCAGGTATCCGAGCGAGACCCTCGCTGCAGACGACACCTCACGCAGGGTGCGCCCCTGGCGCTGCCGCGCGTCGCGCAGCACGTCGCCGATCTCACGTCGCAGTACGACCATCTCGCGCCCCCTCTCCGTGGCCGATCGCCCCGGCTCCGGACCGGTCGTGACCGGGTTCCTCGTCCGTCCTGTCGTATCCCTGACTCCAGGGGTGGCACTACCGTACCGCGAGCGCGGTCCGCCCGGCCTGGTGTGGCGCGGATCGAGACGGCTTCGTGCCCTGTCTGTCATCACACCTGCGCAACGCGTGCACCGGGGCCCTTGTTCCCGCCGTCACGACCCGCGACAACCTCGTCACGCGTCCTTCACCCTCAGCGCCCGCCCGCGCGGTCGCCCCCGCCGCCGACGTCCCCCCGCCCCTCGGGAGCCCAGGACGCGAGCGCCAGCTCGAGCACCGCCCGCACGGCCGCCGCACGCACCGCCGGCCTGGCACCCGGCAGGTCGAGCCGACGGACCCGGTCCCCGGCAGGGCCGCTGACCGCGACGTACACCTCGCCCGGGGCGTGCCCGTCCTGCGGGTCGGGCCCCGCGACGCCCGTGGTCGCCAGCCCCACGTCGGCCGCCACCACGTGCCGCACCCTCGCCGCCATCTGGGCGGCCACCTCCGGGTCCACGGCACCGCGGCGCGCGAGGAGCCCCCGGTCGACGCCCAGCACCGCGGCCTTCACGTCGGTCGCGTAGGCGACGACGCCTCCCCGCACGACCCGCGACGCGCCGGGCACGTCGACGAGCGCGGCGACGACGAGGCCGCCCGTGAGGGACTCCGCGGCGCCCAGCGTCCAGCCGCGGGCCCGCGCGACGTCGAGCACCGCTCTCGCGAGCTCCGCGGTCGACGGTCCCCGCCCGCCGCCGGTCGGCACGGGAGATCCTCCCGCCGGGCCGGTCGTGCTCACGCTGCCGGCTTCGGCCCGGGCGTGCCCCGCCCCGCGGCGAGCAGACGCCATCCCTTGGCGAAGTAGTCGACGCCGGTCACGACGGTCACCGCGATCGCGAGCCACAGCACGACCCACGCGACCACCCGCACGGCGTCGGGCAGCGCCGCGAGGGGCAGCAGGAAGAGCGTGATCGCCACCGCCTGGAGCACCGTCTTGAGCTTGCCGCCGCGCGAGGCCGGCATGACGGCGTAGCGCAGCACGACCATCCGCAGGGCGGTGACGCCCAGCTCCCGGACGAGGATGACCGTGGGCACCCACCAGGGCAGCTCCCCGAGCGGCCAGCACAGCAGGATCAGGGCGGCGCCGATCAGCGCCTTGTCCGCGATCGGGTCGAGGATCTTGCCGAGGTCGGTGACGAGGTTGCGCGAGCGCGCGAGATAGCCGTCGACGCGGTCGCTCACCGCGGCCACCACGAACACCGCCGTGGCCACGAGACGCCAGCCCACGGAGTCGCCGCCCTCCATCAGGAGGGCCCAGGCGAACACGGGGACGAGCGCGATGCGCACGAGGGTCACCGCGTTGGCGACGTTCCAGGGCGAGGGCGCTTCGTTGACCACCGGGCCACCCTATCGGGGGGCGTGACCGGCCCGGGCACACCCCCGGCCCGTTCCGGTGCGTCCGACGCGCGGCTCGACCCGCGCGCACGGGCCCGGCAGCAGTACTCTCCTGGCGTGCCCCGCCACGCGTCCGACGACGGACGACTCCCGCGGCGACGCCTCGCCGTCGCCGCCGCCGCCCTGACCGGGGTGCTCCTCGGGGTGGGCGCCGCGCTCGCGCTCGGCGGGCCGCCCGGCGGCGGCGAGCGGGAGGCCGCGCCGGACGCGAGCGCGTCCTCGCCCGGTGACGCCCGTGCCGGGTCGCCGAGCCCGTCCCCCTCCCCGAGCCCGACGCCGCTGCCCGCCGAGTTCACGCTGGTCGCGGCCGGCGACCTCCTGACCCACGACCCGGTCGTGAGGTCGGCCGGCGGCTCCGACGACCCGGACTTCACCCCCCTCCTGGCCGGTATCGACGCCTGGGTCCAGGGCGCGGACCTGGCGCTGTGCCACCTCGAGGTGCCCGTGGCGCCGAAGGGCAGCGCACCGTCCGGCTACCCGCTCTTCGGTGCACCGCCCGGGCTGGTGCGCGACCTGGCGGAGCAGGGCTGGGACGGCTGCTCGACGGCGTCGAACCACTCGGTCGACCGGGGGTACGACGGGGTCAGGGCCACGATCGGACGGCTCGAGGCCGCCGGGATGGGCTACGTGGGGACGGCCGACGGCGAGGCCGACCAGGACCGGCCGCAGCTCTACGTGCTGCAGCGCGAGGGCCGGGCGATCACGGTGGCGCACCTGGCCGCCACGTACGGGCTCAACGGGCTGCCCATGCCCGCGGACGCCCCGTGGGCGGTGGACCTCATCGACGCCGACCGCCTCGTGCGCCAGGCCAGGGCGGCGCGCGCCGAGGGCGCCGACGTCGTCGTGGTCAGCCTGCACGCCGGCGTCGAGTACACGGAGACGCTCACGGACCAGCAGGAGGAGGTCGTGCGCCGCCTCGCCCGTTCCCGCGAGGTCGACCTCGTGATCGGGCACCACGCCCACATCCCGCAACGGATCGACCGCGTCGGTCGCGGCCCGGGAGGCGACGGCATGTGGGTGGCGTACGGCCTGGGCAACCTGCTGTCCAACCAGAGCGCCGACTGCTGCGACGCGCGCACCAGCAACGGGGTGCTCCTGGCCGCCACGTTCACGCAGGACGCCCCCGAGGATCCCGTCCTCGTGACCGGCGTCGGGTGGACGGGCACCACCGTGGACATCGCCGGCGGGCACGAGGTGCACGCGCTGCCGGACGCTCTCGGCGATCCCGGGGCCACCACCCTGTCCGCCGCGGAGCTCCGGGAGCGCGAGCAGCGGGTCCAGGACGCCGTGGGCGACGCCGCGCCGGAGCGGGAGGAGCCCCTCACGGCGACAGGCTCGCCCCCCGAGGTCGTCCCGCGGGGCGACTGACCCGGCGGCGCCCGGCCGGGCGCCGATCGAACGGCGCGCTCAGCGCCAGCCGTGCTCCGGGTCGGTGTCGGCGTCGTCGTGGTAGTCCTTCGCCACGGGCGGGGCGTGCCCGTCCGTGCCGTCGGCGTACGGGTCCCCGGCGCCGTCGGCCGCCGGCGGCGCGCCGCCGTCGGCGTCCTGGTCGTAGGCCTGCGGCGTCTCGCCGCGGATGAGCGCGAGGGCGGAGGGCAGGTCCTCCGGCGTCACGAGCACCTCACGCGCCTTGGACCCCTCGGACGGGCCGACGATCTCGCGCGACTCCAGCAGGTCCATGAGCCGCCCCGCCTTGGCGAAGCCCACCCGCAGCTTGCGCTGCAGCATCGACGTGGAGCCGAACTGCGTGGTGACGACCAGCTCCGCGGCCTGCAGCAGCAGGTCGAGGTCGTCGCCGATGTCCTCGTCCACCTGCTTCTTCGCAGCCGCGGGGGCGGTGACGTCCTCGCGGTAGACGGGCTTGAGCTGGGCCTTCACGTGCTCGACGACGCTGTGCACCTCGGACTCGGTGACCCAGGCGCCCTGGACGCGCATGGGCTTCGCCGCGCCCATCGGCAGGAAGAGCGCGTCACCCTGGCCGATGAGCTTCTCCGCGCCGGGCTGGTCCAGCACCACGCGGGAGTCGGCGAGCGAGGACGTCGCGAAGGCGAGGCGCGAGGGCACGTTGGCCTTGATGAGGCCGGTGACGACGTCCACCGAGGGGCGCTGCGTGGCGAGCACGAGGTGGATGCCGGCGGCCCGCGCCAGCTGGGTGATGCGCTGGATCGAGGCCTCGACGTCGCGCGGGGCGACCATCATGAGGTCGGCCAGCTCGTCGACCACCACCAGCAGGTAGGGGTAGGGGGCGATCTTCCGCTCCGACCCCGGCAGCGGCTTGACCTTGCCCGCCCGCACCGCGCTGTTGAAGTCGTCGACGTGCTTGTACCCGAACGTCGCGAGGTCGTCGTAGCGGGCGTCCATCTCGCGGACCACCCAGTCCAGCGCCTCCGCGGCCTTCTTCGGGCTGGTGATGATGGGCGTGATGAGATGCGGGATGCCCTCGTAGATGGTCAGCTCGACCCGCTTGGGGTCCACCAGGACGAGCCGCACCTGCTCGGGCGTGGCCCGCATGAGGATCGAGGTGATCAGCGAGTTGATGAAGCTCGACTTGCCGGCGCCGGTCGCACCGGCCACCAGGATGTGCGGCATCTTCGCGAGGTTCGCGACGACGTAGCCGCCCTCGACGTCCTTCCCCACGCCCATGACCATGGGGTGCTCGGTGCGCCGGGCGGCGGAGGACCGCAGCACGTCGCCCAGCACCACGGTCTCGCGGTCGGAGTTCGGGATCTCGATGCCGATCGCGGACTTGCCGGGGATCGGCGACAGGATCCGGACGTCCGCGCTCGCCACCGCGTAGGCGATGTTGTTCGACAGCGAGGTGATGCGCTCGACCTTGGTCTTGGCGCCCACCTCGACCTCGTACCGGGTCACGGTCGGCCCGCGCGTGAAGCCGGTCACCTGCGCGTCGACGCCGAAGTCCTCGAAGACCTTCGTGAGCGACTCGACGACGCGGTCGTTCGCCGCGGAGCGGGTCTTGTGCGGCGCGCCCTTGCCGAGGGAGTCCTCGCCAGGCAGCAGGTAGACGGTGTCGCCGTCCAGCATCGGCTGCTCGGCGCGCCCCATCGGGGGCAGGTCGGCCCCGGGGACCGGCGCGGTGGCCGTGTCCTTCGCCGCACCGTCCGGGGTCGCGGTCTCGACGGCCGGGGACGGCGCCCCCACGCGCTGCGTCGCGGCCCCGCGGCCGGATCTCGCCGCTGCGGCGCGTCCTGCCGCCGCCTCCTTCTCGAGGAGGGCCGCCTTCTCGAACGCCTCGTCGCCGGCGTACTCGTCGAGGCCGGCGGCCTCCGCCGCCTCGGCCGCGCGCTGCGCCTTCGTCCGGCGGGTCCGCTTCTTGCGCGGCTCCGGGTCGGTGCCGTCGTGCCGCGAGACGCCCTCCGCGAGGGCGAGGCCGTCGTCGTCCGCCGCCTCGTCCGGGTGGTGGTTGCCCGTCAGGCGGTCGTAGAGGCCGCGGACCCGGTCCGGGATGCGGTGCACCGGCGTGGCCGTGACCACCAGGAGCCCGAAGAACCCGAGCAGCAGGAACAGCGGGACGGCCACCCACTCGGTCAGTCCCGTGACCACGGGGGTGGCCGCGAGATAGCCGATGATGCCGCCGGCGTCCTGCAGCGCGGCGAACCCGTCGCTCGGCGCGGGCGTGTCCTCGGCGATCGCGACGAGCGCGCACACCGACAGGACGATGAACACCAGCCCGATGGCGACGCGGGAGTTGGCCTGACCGCGCTCCGGGTGCCGCATCACGCGGAACCCCAGCCACAGCAGCAGCACGGGGACGGCCACCCCGGCCAGGCCCACGGTGCCGGCGACGACGGCATGGATGACGAGACCGAACGTGCCGGAGATGCCCCACCACTCGCGCGCGGCCACGATCAGCGCGAGGGCGATGAGGAAGAAGGCGACGCCGTCTCGGCGGTGCTCGGGTTCCAGGTCTCTTGCTCCCTTGGTGATGCTGCGGGTCAGGCTGCCGAGCCCGTGCGCGACGCCCAGGTAGAGCCCACGTACCGCACGGACGGGCCACGACGGCCCCGACCGCGCCGGCTTGCGGGCCGGCGGTCGGCGCCCGCCGGAGCCACGCCCCGAGCCCTTGCCCGACGAGCGGGCGGAGGACGAGGTCGTCCGCGCGGGCGCGCGCCGGGTCGGGGCGGCCACGGATGCGGTCCGCCCCGTGCGTGCCGTGCCCCGCGGGGTCCCGGTGATCCTGCGGGCGGGTGTGCGGGTCGCCATGATGCTCTCACGGTACCCGGGGCCGCCGTCCCGACGCCGCAGGTCCCGGGCGCGTGTTGCCCGCCCCCTCCGCACCCCGCCGGTCGCGCGCCCGCTCACCCGCCCGCGAGGAGGCCGACGGCCAGGGTCACGACGCCGGCGGCGAGCACGGCCGCCCCTGCGGGCAGGAGCAGGACGGCGCGGTTCGGGGAGGTGCGCCCCTCCCCCACGGCGGACAGGAAGAAGCCGGCGGGCATGAGGACGGCGGCCACCAGGACGCCGGTCGCGGCGAGCCAGCGCCACCCGCCGGTGAGCGCGGTGGCCTCGGCGAGGACGACGCAGAGCAGCCCGAGGATGACGAGCACCCCAGCGTGGGCGTGCCCGGCGCGGAAGAACGACGTCTGGAACGCCGTCGTGGGGACCTTCCCGGTGACCACCTTCACGAGGAAGTAGCCGCCCGACTCGATGGCGACGACGGTCAGCAGCACGGCCCCCGCGGTGATGCGGGCGGCGTCGGTGAGCTCGAGCATGGGGACCTCCAGGGGGCGGGCGTGGTCGGGCAACGTTTGCGAACACTGTTATAGAACACCGTTCGCAAACTCTCGTCAAGGGGTCTACGCTCGGCCCATGCCGCGCCCACGCCTGCACGACGACGCCCTGCGCACCCGGCTGCTGGAGGTCACGTCCGAGGCCCTGTCGACCGGGGGCGAGCCGGCCGTGACGGTGCGCGCGGTCGCCGCGTCCGCCGGGACCAGCGCCTCGGCGGTCTACGCCCTCTTCGGCTCCCGCGAGGACCTGCTCGCCGCCGTGAGCGCCGAGGGGTTCCGACGCTTCGCCGCCCACCTGGCGTCCGTCCCGCACACCGACGACCCGGCCGACGACCTGCGCGCCCTCGGGGTCGCCTACCGCCGCAGCGCGCTGGCGGACCCGCACTTCTACCGGGCGATGTTCGACCGCGCCGTCCGGCCCGGGGACGACGCTCCGCCCGCCGTCCGGCAGCCCACCTTCCTCGTGCTCCGCGACGCCGTGGCCCGCGTCCTGCGGACCGCCCCGGAGCAGGCGGAGCCGTTCGCGATCGGGCTCTGGGGACTGGTGCACGGGCTGGTGTCGCTCGAGCTGGCCGGGCTGCTGCCCGGCGAGGAGGCCGACCGCGCCGCGCGCTACGACGCCGCGGCGGGCGCCGTCGGGCGGGCGCTCCTCGCGGGCTGACGGGCCGCGTCAGCCCGCCGCGCGCCACTCCTCGACGGCGGCCACGTGCCGCGCGACGTGCTCGGGCGGCAGGAACGAACCCCGGAACGACGCCGCCGCGAGGTCGGCGCGCCGGTCGCGCGACAGGCCGAAGGCCGCCGTGACGGCGTCGTCCACCTCGTCGACGTAGCCGCCGAAGTACGACGGGTCGTCGGAGTTCAGCGACACGTTCAGGCCCGCGGCGAGCATCGCCGGCAGCGGGTGCTGCGCGAGGGACGGGACGGCGCGCAGCCGCACGTTGGAGACCGGGCAGACCGTGAGCGGCACCTGGTCGCGCACGAGCCGGGCGACCACGTCGGCGTCCTCGAGCGCGCGGATGCCGTGGTCCACCCGCTCCGCGCCCAGCACGTCCAGCGCCTCGGTGACGTGCCAGGCCGGGCCCTCCTCCGCCGCGTGCGCCGTGCGGCGCAGGCCGTGGGCGGCTGCCTTCGCGAACGCCGGAGCGAACGGGGCGGCCGCGAACCCGACCTCGGTCGAGGCGAGGCCGACGCCCGCGACGGGCGCGCCCAGCGCCAGCAGGTCGTCGAGGAGCTCCTCCGCCTCGGTCGCCGGCCGGTGGCGCAGGAACGCCGCGATCATCAGCCCGGAGACGCCGAGCTCCGCCTCACCGTCCGCCAGGCCGCGCGCCACCCCGGCCACGACGTCCTCGAGCGGGACGCCGCGCGCCACGTGCGTCTGCAGGTCGACCATGAGCTCCGCGTGCCGCACGCCACCGGCGGCGGCCCTGCGCAGGTACGCCATCGTCAGGTCGGCGAAGTCGTCCGCGGTGCGCAGCACCTGCGACGTCGCGTGGTACAGGTCGAGGAACGACTGCAGGTCGGTGAACGCGTAGGCCGCACGCAGCGCGACCGGGTCCGCGAACGGCAGGGAGACCTCGTTCCGCTCGGCGAGCGTGAACGCCAGCTCGGGCTCGAGGGTGCCCTCCAGGTGCAGGTGGAGCTCGGCACGCGGCGGACGGGCAGAGGTCGGGGCGGGACGCGTCATGTCCCGCAGGGTACGTGCCGCGCCCGGCCCGACCGTCACCCGGGGGGACGGTCGGGCCGGGCGGCGCCGGCTCAGGCCTCGACGACCACGGGAACGATCATCGGGCGGCGGCGCAGGCGCCGGTTGACCCACTGCCCGATGACGCGGCGCATCACCTGCTGCAGCTGGTAGGTGTCGGTGGCCCCGCCGGCGATGGCGTTCTCGAGCGCGGCGACGACGTCCGGCTGGACCTCCTCGAAGACCGCGTTGTCCTCCGCCATGCCGCGCGCGAGGATCTGCGGGCCGGCGAGCACCTTGCCGGTGGCGGTGTCGACGACGGCGAAGACGGAGACGAAGCCCTCCTCGGCGAGGGTGCGCCGGTCCTTGAGCTCGTTCTCCGTGACGGCGCCGACGGTCGAGCCGTCGACGAAGACGTAGCCGCACGGCACCGCGCCGACGACCGAGGCCTTGCCGTCCACCAGGTCGACGACCACGCCGTCCTCGGCGAGCACCACGCGGTCGGCGGGCACGCCCGTCCGGACCGCGAGCGCCCCGTTGGCCACGAGGTGACGCACCTCGCCGTGCACCGGCATGACGTTCTTCGGCTTGAGCACGTTGTAGCAGTACAGGAGCTCGCCGGCGCTCGCGTGCCCCGAGACGTGCACCTTCGCGTTGCCGGAGTGCACGACGCGGGCGCCGAGCCGGGTGAGCCCGTTGATGACCCGGAACACGGAGTTCTCGTTGCCCGGGATGAGGGACGACGCGAGGATCACCGTGTCGCCGTGGCCGACCTGGACCTTGTGGTCGCCGTTCGCCATCCGGCTGAGGGCCGCCATCGGCTCGCCCTGCGAGCCGGTGGACATGTAGACGATGCGGTCGTCGGGCAGGCTCGCCGCCTGCTTGAGCTCGACGAGGACGCCCGGCGGCACGTCGAGGTAGCCGAGCTCGGCGGCGATGCCCATGTTGCGGACCATGGAGCGGCCGACGAGGGCGACCTTGCGGCCGTGCGCGTGGGCGGCGTTGAGCACCTGCTGCACGCGGTGCACGTGCGAGGAGAACGACGCCACGACGATCCGCTTCTCCGCCTGCGCGAAGACGCTGTCGAGCACGGGGCCGATCTCGACCTCGTTGGTCACGAACCCGGGCACCTCGGCGTTGGTGGAGTCGACCATGAACAGGTCGACGCCCTTCTCTCCCAGGCGCGCGAAGGCGCGCAGGTCGGTGACGCGGCCGTCGAGCGGCAGCTGGTCCATCTTGAAGTCGCCGGTGTGCAGCACGGTGCCGGCGCCGGTGGTCACGGCCACGGCGAGCGCGTCCGGGATGGAGTGGTTGACCGCGACGAACTCGCAGTCGAACACGCCGAAGCGCGCGGTCTCGCCCTCGGCCACCACGCGCAGCACCGGCTTGATGCGATGCTCCTTGAGCTTGGCCTCGACGAACGCGAGCGTGAGCCGCGAGCCGACGAGCGGGATGTCCCGGCGCAGGCGCAGCAGGTAGGGCACGGCGCCGATGTGGTCCTCGTGCCCGTGGGTGAGGACGATCGCCTCGATGTCGTCGAGCCGGTCCTTGATGTACTCGAAGTCCGGCAGGATCAGGTCCACGCCGGGCTGGTGGTCCTCGGGGAACAGGACGCCGCAGTCGATGACCAGCAGGCGCCCCTCGTACTCGAGGACCGCCATGTTGCGGCCCACCTCGCCCAGGCCGCCGAGGGCCACGATGCGCAGCCCCTTCGACGGCAGGGCGGGGGGCAGGGGAAGTTCGGGGTGAGGGTGGCTCACGGGGCCTCCAGGCCGGTAGGTCTTACGGAAGAGTGGTGGCGCCCGCACGGACGCCGTCGTCGAGGTAGCCCGCCGTCGCGAGGGCGTCGCGCACCAGCGCGACGTCGTCCTCGGTGGCGGACACGTTGGGGAGGCGCAGCTCACGGTTGTCCAGGACGCCGAGCGCCTCGAGCGCCGCCTTGGCCATCACGGCCTGCGCGCCGGCGCCGTTCAGCGCCTCGATCACGGGAAGGGTCGGCAGGAACGCCTCGAGCGCCCCCGCCGTGTCGCCCGCGTCCCAGCGCCGCACGACCTCGGCGAACGCGCCGCCCACGACGTGCGCCGACACCGAGACGATGCCGGCGCCGCCGACGGACAGGAACGGCAGCAGCACGCTGTCGTCGCCCGAGTACCAGGCGAGCCCGGTCTCGGCGCGCAGGCGCGCGGCCGCGGCCACGTCGCCGGTCGCGTCCTTCGTGGCGACGACCTGCGGGTGCCGCGCGATGCGCTCGTAGGTGGACGCGGCGATCCGCACGCACGTGCGGCCGGGCACGTCGTACAGCATGACGGGGAGCTCGGTGGCGTCCGTCACCGTCGCGAAGTGCCGGTACAGGCCCTCCTGCGTGGGCCGCGAGTAGTACGGCGACACGACGAGCAGCCCGTGCGCGCCGGCCTCCGCCGCCTGCTCGGCCATGCGCACCGCGTGCACGGTGTCGTTCGACCCCGCGCCCGCGAGCACGAACGCCCGGTCGCCCACGGCGTCCACGACGGCGCGCACGAGGTCCGCCTTCTCGGGGGCGTGCGTCGTCGGCGACTCGCCGGTGGTGCCCGACAGCACGAGGCCGTCGTTGCCGTCGTCCACCAGCCGCTTCGCCACGCGCACCGCCGCGTCGAGATCCAGGTCTCCGGACGGCGTCATGGGCGTGACCATCGCGGTGAGGACAGCGCCGAACGGGCGCGCGGCGGTGGGGGCGAGCGTCATGGGGTCAACCGTACCGGGCGCGACCGTCCCGGACGGACGGAGCTCACCCGTCGAGCAGCGGCTCCACCTGGTGCGCGACGCCTCCCGGTTCCGCGTCGGCGTCGACGCGGACGACGCCGGGCAGGTCCGCCACCCGCCGCAGACCCTCGTCGTAGGCGTCCAGGACGGCGGGGTCGAGGCCCTGCCGGTGCGTCGCGACGTCGTGCGCGACGCGCCGCGCCCGGGTCTCCGGCGTCGCCACCAGCAGCACGTGGGCGAAGCGCGCTCCCGCGCCGGCCGCGGAGCGCTCGAAGCGCACGACCTGGTCCGGCCGCGCCACGAGCTGCGGGACGACGACGTCGGCGCCCGAGCGCAGGTGGGAGCGCGCCATGTCAAGGGCGAGGCGACGGGCCGGCTCCGCGGTGTCGGCCGGGTCGCCGGAGATCAGGGCGCGCACGACGTCGACGTCGAGCACGAGCGTGCCCGCCCGCAGCGCCGCGAGCGCCGCCGCGACGGTCGACTTGCCGACGCCCGGCAGCCCGTTGAGCAGCAGCAGCGTCGTCCCGGAACGGCGTCTTCCCTCGCCCATCCGCCGATCGTACGGAGCACGCCCGGGCCCGGGCGCCCGTGCCGAGCGGGCGGACGGCGCCCTGTGCATACTCGGGGGCATGAGCTCGCTGTCCCCCGCGCTCGTCGCCCATCTGCCGACCGGCATGCTCGCCGACGGCCAGTGGACCGCGGCCACGGGCGGGCGCACCTTCGAGGTGACGGACCCTGCCCGGGGCGAGGTGCTGTTCGACGTCGCCGACGCCTCCCCCGAGGACGGCCGCCGCGCCCTCGGGTCCGCGGCGGCCGCCGCCCCGGCCTGGCGCGCCGTCGCGCCGCGCGAGCGGTCCGAGCTGCTGCGCGCCGTGTACGAGCGGATCGTCGCGCGCGCCGACGCCTTCGCCTCCCTCATCACTGCCGAGTGCGGCAAGCCGCTCGCCGAGGCACGGGCCGAGGTGCTGTACGGGGCGGACTTCCTGCGCTGGTACGCCGAGCAGGCCGTGCGGGCCGACGGCCTGGTGCGCACCGCCCCCGCCGGGGCGAACCGGCAGCTCGTGCACCGGCGCCCCGTCGGTCCGGCGCTGCTCATCACGCCCTGGAACTTCCCGATCGCGATGGCGACCCGCAAGATCGGCCCGGCCCTCGCCGCGGGCTGCACGGTGGTGATCAAGCCGGCCCACCAGACGCCGCTCACGACGATGCTCGTGGCGGAGGTGATCCGCTCCGAGCTCGCGGAGCGGGAGCTCCCGTCGGGCGTCGTGAACGTGGTGCCGACCGCGGGCTCGTCGGACCTGGTGGCGCCGCTCCTGACGGACGACCGGCTGCGCAAGCTGTCCTTCACCGGCTCGACGGCCGTGGGGCGCACCCTCCTGCAGCAGTCGGCCGACCTGGTGCTCCGGACGTCGATGGAGCTGGGCGGCAACGCACCGTTCGTCGTCTTCGCCGACGCGGACCTCGACGCCGCCGTCGAGGGCGCCACGGTGGCCAAGCTGCGCAACGCCGGCCAGTCCTGCGTGGCGGCCAACCGCTTCCTGGTGCACGACTCGGTGGCGCGGGAGTTCGCGCAGCGGCTCGCCGACCGGTTCGCCTCCCTGCGCGTCGGCCCCGGCGACCAGGACGGCGTCGACGTCGGCCCGCTCATCGACGCGAAGGCCGTCACGAAGGTGGCCGAGCTCGTGGACGACGCCACCGACCGCGGCGCGCAGGTGCTCACCGGCGGCGGGCGCCCCGACGGGCCGGGCACCTTCTTCGAGCCGACGGTGCTCGCCGGCGTCGGCGCCGACGCGCGCGCCGTGTGCGAGGAGATCTTCGGCCCCGTGGCCCCCGTCGTCGCGTTCGGCGACGACGACGAGGCGTTCGACCTCGCCAACGACACCGAGTACGGGCTGGCCGCCTACGCGTACACCACCTCGCTCGACCGCGCCCTGCGCGTCGGCGCCGAGATCGACGCCGGGATGATCGGCATCAACCGCGGCATGGTGTCGGACGCGAGCGCACCGTTCGGCGGGATGAAGCAGTCGGGCCTGGGCCGCGAGGGCGGCGAGGCGGGCCTCGAGGAGTTCCTCGAGACCGTGTACGTGGCCCTCTGAGCCACCGGCACCAGCGGCCGCCCACGGCGTCCCGCCGCACCCGTTTTCACCGTGCCCGGGAGGCCGTGGTTTCCTACCGGCGTGACAGGAGCAGAGGGGCGCGACCCCGCGGTGCGGTCCGCCGTCCGGCAGGGGGTCAGCGTGGCGGTCGCCACCGGGCTGTACGGGGTCTCGTTCGGGGCACTGTCGGTCGTGGCCGGCGTGAGCGTGCCGCAGACCATGGCCCTGAGCCTGCTCCTCTTCTCCGGCGGGTCGCAGTTCGCCCTCATCGGCGTCGTCGCCGCGGGCGGCTCCCCCGTCGCCGCCGTGGCCACCTCGACCCTGCTCGGCGTGCGCAACGCGCTGTACGGCGCCGTCGTCGCCCCGCTGCTCGGGGTGCGGGGCTGGCGCCGGCTGGCGGCCGCGCACCTCACGATCGACGAGTCGACCGCCGTGGCCGTGGGCCAGCGCGAGCCGGCCGCCACCCGGGCCGGGTTCTGGGTCACGGGCGCCGGCGTCTTCGTGCTGTGGAACGCGTTCACCCTGCTGGGCGCGCTGGCGGGCGACGCGCTGGGCGACCCGCGCGCCTGGGGGCTCGACGCCGCCGCCGGCGCCGCGTTCCTCGCCCTGGTGTGGCCGCGGCTGGCGGCCCGCCGCGCGCAGGTCGTGGCGGCGCTGGCCGTGGCCGTGACCGCGGCGCTGATCCCCGTGGTCCCCGCCGGGGTGCCCGTGCTGGCGGCCGCCGCCGTGGCGATCGTCGCGGGGCTGGTGGCGACGCCGCGCGCCGGCGCCGGGACGGGGGCGGCGGCATGACCACCACCGTGCTGTGGGCCACCGTGCTCGTCGCGTCCCTGCTCAGCCTCGCCCTCAAGCTCGCCGGGCACCTCATCCCCCAGCACTGGCTCGCCACCGAGCGGGTGCAGCGCACCTCCACCCTCGTCACGGTGGCGCTGCTGGTCTCGCTGGTGGTCGTGCAGACGTTCGCGGACGGGCAGGCGCTCGTCGTCGACGCCCGCGTGCCGGCGCTCGCCGTCGCCGCGATCGCCCTCGCGCTGCGTGCGCCGTTCATCGTGGTGGTCCTCCTCGCCGCCGCCACCGCGGCCGGGCTGCGCGCCCTCGGCTGGGGCTGACTCCCGCACTCACTAGGGTGGCCGGATGGCACTCTTCCGCGAGGCGGCCGACGTCTCGGTCCGACCGGCCGTCCCCGGCGACGAGGACGCGGTCACCCGTGTCCAGGTGTCGGCCTGGCGCGCGACCCACGAGGTGGCGCTGGGCGACGGCGTCGTCGACGCGCTCGACACCGGCACGATGCGCGAGCGGTGGGCCCAGGCCATCTCGGCGCCGCCGGGCCCGGGCTTCGCCGTGTTCGTCGCGCTCGACGGTCCGGAGGTCGTCGGCTTCGCCGCCGTCTCTCCCGGCAGGCTGGTCGCGCTCGAGGTGGAGCCGCGCCACCAGCGCGGCGGTCACGGCTCGCGGCTGCTGTCCGCCGCCGTGGACCGGCTCCGGGAGGACGGCGCCGAGGAGGTCACCACCTGGGTGCTCGACGACGACGCGGCCCGCGAGCGGTTCCTCTCCTCCGCCGGGCTCGGGCCGGACGGCACCGAGCGCACCCTCGCGACGGGCGTGCGGGACGTCGTCGAGCGCCGCTGGTCCGCCGCGATCTGACGTTCCGTCGCGGGCGCGCCCAGACCGACCGTTTCCTACCGCACGGTAGGTTTCTTGCTAGGCTGCTCGGGACGTCCCGTCGCCGACCCCTGGAGCGCCCCGTGACCCCCGACCCGACCCTGCCGACCGCCGCGGTGGACGACGACGCTGCCGCACCCTTCGACGTCGAGCGCGTCCTCGCCTCCCTCACCCTCGAGGAGAAGGCGTCGCTCCTCTCCGGCCTGGACTTCTGGCACACCCAGCCGGTCGTGCGGGACGGGCAGACCGTCGTCCCGTCGGTCATGGTCACGGACGGGCCGCACGGGCTGCGCAAGCAGGCCGACGGCGCCGACCACCTCGGCATCGGCGACAGCGTGCCCGCCACCTGCTTCCCGACCGCGGCCGCGCTCGGCTCGAGCTGGGACGCCGACCTGCTGCGCCGGGTCGGCGAGGCGCTGGGCCGCGAGACGCGCGCCAACGACGTCGCCGTGCTGCTCGGACCGGGCGTGAACATCAAGCGGTCGCCGCTGTGCGGACGCAACTTCGAGTACTTCTCCGAGGACCCGGTCGTGGCGGGCGCGCTCGCCACCGCGCTGGTCGAGGGCGTCCAGTCCCGCGGCGTGGGCACGTCGCTCAAGCACTTCGCCGCCAACAACCAGGAGGCGGACCGCATGCGTGTGTCCGCCGACGTCGACGAGCGCACGCTGCGCGAGATCTACCTGCCGGCGTTCGAGCGCGTCGTCACCCGCGCTCAGCCGTGGACCGTGATGTGCGCCTACAACAAGGTGAACGGCGTCTACGCCTCGCAGCACGACTGGCTGCTCACCACGGTGCTGCGCGACGAGTGGGGCTTCGACGGCCTCGTGGTGTCCGACTGGGGCGCGGTGCGCGACCGCGTGGCCGGCGTCGCCGCCGGGCTCGACCTCGAGATGCCCTCCTCGGGCGGCCGCACGGACGCCGAGGTCGTCGCGGCGGTCCGCTCCGGCGCGCTGGACGAGGCCGAGGTCGACGCCGCGGCCCGTCGCGTGCTGCGCCTCGTGGCCCGCTCCCTGCCGGCGCTGGACGCCCCCGGCTCGTTCGACGTCGACGCCCACCACACGCTGGCCCGCGAGGCCGCCGCCGCGGGCACCGTGCTGCTCAGGAACGACCCCGTCGACGGCGCCCCCCTGCTGCCGCTGGCGCCGGAGGCCCTCGCCGGCGTCGCCGTCGTGGGCGAGCTCGCCCGGACCCCGCGCTACCAGGGCGCGGGCTCGTCGCAGGTCAACCCCACCCGCCTGGACGACGCGCTCGGCGCGCTGCGCGCCGCGGCGGGCGCGGACCTGCCCTTCGCCCCCGGCTACGCCGTGGCCGAGGGGCCCGCCGACGACCGCTCCCCCGAGGCCCTGGTCGCCGAGGCGGTCGAGACCGCGCGCGGCGCCGGCACCGTGCTGGTGTTCCTCGGCCTCCCCGCCGCGTACGAGTCGGAGGGCTACGACCGCGACCACCTCGACCTGCCCGCCGACCAGGTGGCCCTGCTGCGCGCCGTCGCCGCGGCGAACCCGCGGGTCGTCGTGGTGCTCGCCGGCGGCTCCGCGATCTCCGTGGCGCCCTGGCAGGACGCGGCGCCCGCGCTGCTCACGGGCTGGCTCGGCGGCCAGGCCGGCGGCTCCGCCGTCGCCGACGTCCTCACGGGAGCCGTCACCCCGTCGGGCAAGCTCACGGAGACCCTGCCCCTGCGCCTCGAGGACACCCCGGCCCACGGGAGCTTCCCGGGCGAGCTCGGGCACGTCCGCTACGGCGAGGGCGTACTGGTCGGCTACCGCTGGTACGACGCGCGCAAGGTCGACGTGGCCTACCCGTTCGGGCACGGGCTGTCGTACACGACGTTCGCCTACGACGACACGACGGCGGAGGTCACCGGCTCGGGCACCGGGTCCCGCGTGCGCGTCACGACCCGGGTGACCAACACCGGGGCCGTCGCCGGGGCCGAGGTGGTCCAGGTGTACGTCGGCGACCCGCACGCCCAGGTGCAGCGGCCCGAGCGCGAGCTCAAGGCGTTCGCCAAGGTGCGCCTGGAGCCCGGCGAGTCGCAGGTCGTCGCGCTCGACCTGGACGCGCGCGACCTGTCCTACTGGCACCCGGTGCTGCGGCGCTGGGTGATCGAGGGCGGCGAGTTCCGGGTCGCGGTGGGCGCGTCGTCGCGCGACCTCCGCGCCGAGCTCGCCGTCGACGTCACGGGCGAGGACGTCACGCTCCCGCTGCGCGAGCTGTCGACGCTCGGCGAGGCGCTGGCGCACCCGGTGGCCGGCCCGGTGGTCCGCCGCGCCCTCGACGGCTCGCCGATCGACCCGGGCATGCTCGCGATGGCCACCGACATGCCGCTCGCGGTGATCGCCGACTTCGGCCTTGCCGGGTTCGACCGGGACGCGCTGGCCCGGCTCGTCGAGGACGCGAACGCCTGACCCGGGCCGTCAGTCCTCCGGGTCGACGAGGATCAGGTCGAGGTAGGCCTGGAGGTCGGCCGCCATGTCGACGCGCCCGGCGCGCGGACCGTCGAGCGAGTACAGCCACTGCACCTGGAGGCCGTCCATGAGCGCCACGACCGTGCGCGCCGCGACCGCCGGGTCGACCCCCGGCCGCAGCCGGCCCCCGGCCTCCAGGCGCTCCAGCTCCCTCCGCATCCTCGTCACGGTGTCCTGGTAGCGCGCGTCGAAGAAGTCGTGGGCGGGATGGTCGGCCGACGTCGCCTCGGCGGCGAGCCCGGCGAAGACCTCGACGACGGGGCGCCGCAGCGCGTTGCGCTGCACCAGCCGGACGAGCGCCTCGAACAGCGACCGCCCCTGCTCCAGGTCGGTGTCGAGATCGGCGAAGTCGACGGCGTCGCGATGCTCCAGGACCGCCTCCAGGAGCGCCGCCTTGGTCGGGAAGTGGTGCAGCAGCCCCGGGTGGGAGATGCCGACCCGCGCCGCGATCTCCCGCAGCGACGCACCGTGGTAGCCGACCTCGGCGAACGCCGCGATGGCCGCCTGCAGGATCTCCTCGCGCTTGGCGCGTCCCTTGGCGTACCCGCGCCGGGGGGCGCCGTCCTCGATCGTCGTCTCGCTCACGCCCGCCATTGTGCCCCGTGGTCCCGGCGCCACCCCGGGCGTGCCGCGATGGGAGGATGAGGCGGTGACTCCCTCCCCGGCCCCCGTCCGCACCGTCCGGGACGCGGCGGCGGGGATCGCCGTCCTCGGCGTGGCCAACTTCGTCGCCATCACCACCGAGGTGCTGCCCGTGGGCCTGCTGCCGCAGGTGGCGCGCGGCGTGGGGGTCAGCGAGTCGACGGCGGGGCTGCTCGTCACGGTCTACGCGTTCGTCGTCGCCGCCTGCGCGGTGCCGCTGACGATCGCCACCCGGTCGCTGGCCCGCAAGCCCCTGCTGCTCGCGACCCTCGCCACCTACGCGGCGAGCAACCTCCTGGTCGCCGTCGCCCCGTCGTACGCCGTGGTGGCGGGTGCACGGGTGCTGGGCGGGCTCGGGCACGCGATCTTCTTCTCCGTGTCGATCGCGTACGCGGCGCGGCTCGTCAGCCCCCTGTACACGGGGCGGGCGCTCACCCTGGTCACGGCGGGCGGCACCCTCGGGTTCGTCCTCGGCGTGCCGCTGTCGACGTCGCTGGGCGCCGCCGTCGGCTGGCGCTGGTCGTTCGGCGTGCTCGCCGCGGTCTGCGCCGTCACCGCGCTGCTCGTGGCACGCCTCCTGCCGTCCGTCGCCGTCGAGCAGGCGACCCCCCGCGACGCCGCGGCCGCCCGACGCGGCCGCGCGCGGCTCGGCCTCGTGGTCGGCACCAACACGGTGCTCTTCGGCGGGCAGTACACCGTCTACACGTACGTCTCGGTGCTGCTCCTGGCCGCCGGGCTCTCGGAGGCCGCCGTCGGGCCCACGCTGCTGGTCTTCGGCGCGCTCGGCCTGGTCGGCCTGTGGGGCGCGGCCCGCTACCTCGACCGCAGCCCTCGTGCCCTCACCCTCGTCGCCATGGCCGCCATCGCCGCGTCCCTCGTGGCCCTGGCGCTCGCGCTGCCGGACGCCGTCGGCGTGCTCGTGGCCGGCGGCGTGTGGCTCGCCGCGTTCGGCGCCATCCCCGCCACGTTCCAGGCGGCGGCCCTGCGCACCCAGGGCGCCACGCCGGACCTCGCGGGTGCCTTCGTCAACGCGACGTCCAACTTCGGCATCGGGCTCGGCGCGGCCGTGGGCGCGGCGGTGGTGGCCGGGCCGGGCGCCCGTGCCCTGGCCCTGACCGGCGCCGCGATCGTCGCCGTCGCGCTCGTCGCGGTGCTCGTGGCCCGGCAGGCGTTCCCCCGCGACGCGTCGTAGCCCTGGTCACGCCGTTCCCGTCCCGTCACGACGACGTGACGCGCCCGTAGCACCCCGCTGCGAGAGTGGGCCCATGGACCGCCCGGGCACATCGAGGACAGGCCAGCCGGCACCGATCGTGACCGACTACTTCGCGGCACCCACCGACGCCGTCGCGGCGACGGTCGTCCACCTGGAGGCGGGCCCGTCCGTCCTCGCGCGCGGGTCGGGGCGGCCCCTCTTCGACACGGTCCGCCTGCCCGCCGTGGAGCCCTTCGTGATGCTCGGCCGCATCGCCGCGACGCTCTGCTCGAGGCCCTACGCGGAGGTCACGTCGCACCCGCGCCACGGCGCCCTCGTGGACGGCGCGGACGAGGGCCCGTGGGTGGTGGCCGTCTCCGACGAGCTCGCGGACGCGCTCGCCGCCGCGACCCCCGAACGCCTCGTCGCCGTCGCCCGGAGCTGGGCGGCGCCCGGCGCCCGCGCCGCGGCACCCGAACGGCTCGCGCCCGCGCTCGTGGCGCTCGGCGAGCTCGCCGACCGCGCGCGCCAGGTGCGCCACGAGCTGTACTGCTGGACGCTCCTCGCGCCCGTCCTGCCGCCCCCCGGGGCCGCGGTCGGGCAGGTCAGGACGAGACGCCCGGCCTGAACATCGACGACGCCCGGCGCAGCGTCTCGCGGGCGCGACGGCGGTCGCCCGCCGCGTCGTAGGCGAAGGCGAGGTGGTACCAGGCCCTCCAGTCGTCCGGCGACTCCTCCACCGCTGCGCGTCGCTCCTCGAACGCCGCGTCCGCCGCCGCCCGGTCGATCCGCCCGCCCGGCGAGCGGGGCAGGTCGTCCACGGGCAGCTCGCCGGTGCTCGCCAGGGCGTCGGCCATCCGCTGCACGCGCGTCGCGAGCCGGTACTCGCGGGCGATGAGGACGATGACCAGCAGGGGGATGACCAGCACCGCGACGCCGATGGCGATCAGCACGGGCTCGCCCTCGCGGATCATGGCCACGCCGCGCCCGGCGATCTGCCAGACGTACAGCGCGAGCAGCGCGGTGACGGCGACCGCTCCCGCGAGCCCGCGCGGCAGCCGCCGGCGCGGCGCGTCGGTCACGAGAGGTCCAGCACGTTCTCGAGGCCCACCGTGAGCCCCGGCCGGGAGACGACCTCGCGCACGGCCAGCAGCACGCCCGGCATGAAGGACACCCGGTCGAACGAGTCTTGCCGGATCACCAGCTGCTCGCCGACGTTGCCGAAGAGGATCTCCTCGTGCGCCACCAGCCCGCGCAGGCGCACGGCGTGCACCCGGACGCCGTCGACGTCGGCACCGCGCGCCTCGACGCCCGACTCCGTCGCGTCGGGCATCGCCGTCAGCCCCGCCTCGGACCGCGCCCGCGCGACCGCCGCCGCCGTGTGGCGGGCGGTGCCGGAGGGGGCGTCGACCTTGTCGGGGTGGTGCAGCTCGATGACCTCGGCGGACTCGAAGTACCGCGCCGCCTTCGCGGCGAACGTCATCGCCAGCACGGCCGACAGGCCGAAGTTCGGGGCGATGAGCACGCCCAGTCCCTGCCCGTCCGGTCGCCCGGAGTTCACGCGCCCCAGGTGTTCCGTGACGCGCCCCCGCGAGGCGTCGTCCCAGCCCGTGGTGCCGACCACGGCGTGCGCGCCGGCGTCCAGCACCGCGTGCACGTTGGCCTCCGTGGCCGACGGGACGGTGAAGTCGACCGCGACGTCGGCGCCCGCCAGGGTGCTCGCGTCCACCGGGTCGCCCGCGTCCAGGCGGGCGACCAGCTCGAGGTCGTCCGCGCCCTCGACGGCCCGGCACACCGTGGCGCCCATGCGCCCCGCCGCGCCGAGCACGGCCACCTTGAGGGTTGTGCTCATCGAACAGGTCTCCGATCTCGTTCTTCGATCCGTCGGCCGAGC
Source organism: Isoptericola peretonis (assembly GCA_023241745.1). Classification (GTDB taxonomy): domain Bacteria; phylum Actinomycetota; class Actinomycetes; order Actinomycetales; family Cellulomonadaceae; genus Isoptericola; species Isoptericola peretonis. Next base: position 150,547 of record JALQCY010000006.1, read on the forward strand.
CCGTCGAGACCCCTTTCGGGGTCCCGACGGGCTCGACCGACGAGGGTCAGTCGCCGAACGGCCCGACGCGGACCACCGAGCGCGGGCGCGAGGCCAGGTCGGCGGCGAGCTCGCGCACGTCGTCGGCCGTGACGGCACGCACGCGCTCGAGCGACTCCTCGAGGCTCAGCAGCTCGCCGTACACCAGCTCGGCCTTGCCCAGCCGGCTCATGCGCGACCCCGAGTCCTCGAGGCCCAGCACGAGACCACCCGACAGCTGGCCGATGCTGCGTGCCAGCTCGGCGTCGGTGATGTTCTCGGCCGCCATCCGCTCCAGCTCCGCGACCAGCAGCTCGGTGACCTCGTCCACCTTCGCGGGCGAGCAGCCCGCGTACAGCCCGAAGGTGCCGAGCCCGCCGTGACCGGAGGCGAACGAGTACGTGGTGTACGCCAGCCCGCGGCGCTCGCGGACCTCCTGGAAGAGGCGCGACGACATGCCGCCGCCCAGCACGGCGTTGAGCACGGACAGGGTGAAGCGCCGGTCGTCGGTGGCCGCGAGGCCGGTCGACCCGACGATGACGTTCGCCTGCTCCACCTGGCGTCGCACGGACAGCTCCACGCCGTCGGCGGGCACGCCCGTCGTCTCGGCCGCCGTCGTGCGGCGCTCGCGCGGCGCGGCGTCCGCGGACAGGTCCCAGCCACCGCCCGCCAGGGCGTCCGCGACCTGCGCGACGAGCGCGTCGTGGTCGACCCCGCCCGCCGCCGAGACCACCAGGGTCTCCGGACGGTAGTGCCAGCGATAGTGCTCCCAGACGGCGTCGCGCGGCACGGAGCGGATGGTGTCCGGCGTGCCCCCGATCGGCCGTCCGAGCGGATGGGCGCCCAGCACGGCAGCGGAGAACTCCTCGTGCACGACGTCGCCCGGGTCGTCGTCGTTCATGGCGAGCTCTTCGAGGATCACGCCGCGCTCGGTCTCGAGCTCGCCCTCGTCGAGGCGGGCCGACGTCACCATGTCGGCGATGACGTCGACCGCCATCGGCAGGTCGGCGTCGAGGACCCGCGCGTAGTAGCAGGTGTGCTCCTTGCCGGTGGCGGCGTTGGCCTCGCCGCCGACGGCGTCGAACGCCTCGGCGATGTCCATCGCCGAGCGCCGGGGCGTGCCCTTGAACAGCAGGTGCTCGAGGAAGTGCGTGGAGCCGAAGTGCCCGTCGGTCTCGTCGCGCGAGCCCACGCCGACCCAGGCGCCCACCGTCGCCGAGCGCAGGCCCGGCATCTGCTCGGAGAGCACACGAACACCGCCGGGCAGGACGGTGCGACGGATCGTCGCACCGTCCTGCCCGGCGGTCAGGTCGGCACCGGGCTCGCCCGCGGGGACGAGCGGAAGGTGCCAGGACATCAGAGCGTCAGGCCTCCGCGGGGGTCTCGGCGTCCGTGGCCGGCTCGGCCTCGTCGGCCTTGTCGTCCTCGGTCACCGCGACGAGCGACAGCTTGCCGCGCGGGTCGATCTCACCGATCTCGACCTGGACCTTCTGGCCCACGGACAGCACGTCGTCGACGTTCTCGACGCGCTTGCCGCCGACGAGCTTGCGGATCTGGCTGATGTGCAGCAGACCGTCCTTGCCCGGCGAGAGGGAGATGAACGCGCCGAACGACGTCGTCTTGACGACGGTGCCGACGAAGCGCTCGCCCACCTCGGGGACGTGCGGGTTGGCGATCGCGTTGATCGCCGCGCGGGCGGCCTCGGCCGAGGGTCCGTCGGTGGCGCCGATGTACACGGTGCCGTCGTCCTCGATGGAGATGTCCGCGCCCGTCTCCTCCTGGATCTGGTTGATCATCTTGCCCTTGGGCCCGATGACCTCGCCGATCTTGTCGACCGGCACCTTCACGGAGATGACGCGCGGGGCGTTCGGGGACATCTCGTCGGGCACGTCGATCGCCTCGGCGAGCACCTCGAGGATCGTCAGGCGCGCGTCGCGGGCCTGGGTCAGCGCGCCGGCCAGGACCGAGGCGGGGATGCCGTCGAGCTTGGTGTCGAGCTGGATGGCCGTGACGAACTCGCTGGTGCCGGCGACCTTGAAGTCCATGTCGCCGAACGCGTCCTCCGCGCCCAGGATGTCGGTCAGGGCGGCGTAGCGGGTCTCACCGTCGACCGTGTCGGAGATGAGGCCCATCGCGATGCCCGCGACCGGCGCCCTCAGCGGCACACCGGCGTTGAGCAGCGACAGCGTCGAGGCGCAGACCGAGCCCATCGAGGTGGAGCCGTTGGAGCCGAGGGCCTCGGACACCTGGCGGATCGCGTACGGGAACTCCTCGCGGCTCGGGAGCACCGGCACGAGGGCCCGCTCCGCGAGCGCGCCGTGGCCGATCTCGCGGCGCTTCGGGCTGCCGACGCGGCCCGTCTCGCCCGTGGAGAACGGCGGGAAGTTGTAGTTGTGCATGTAGCGCTTGCGCGTGACCGGCCCGAGCGAGTCGATCTGCTGCTCCATGCGCAGCATGTTCAGCGTGGTGACGCCGAGGATCTGGGTCTCGCCGCGCTCGAACAGCGCGGAGCCGTGCACGCGCGGGATGACCTCGACCTCGGCGGACAGGGTGCGGATGTCCGCGAGCCCACGACCGTCGATGCGCACGCCGTCGGTGAGGACGCGCTGGCGGATGAGCTTCTTCTGCAGGGCGCGGTACGCGGCCGACAGCTCCTTCTCGCGGCCGTCGAAGCCGTCCTGGAGCGCGCTCAGCATGCCGTTCTTGAGCTCGTCGAGACGGTGCTCGCGGTCCTGCTTGTCCGCGATGGTCAGTGCGTCGCGCAGCGTCGTGCCGACCTCGGACTCGACGGCGGCGAACGCGTCGTCCTGGTAGTCGAGGAACACCGGGTACTCCTGGACCGGCTTGGCGGCCTGGGCGGCCAGCGAGGCCTGGGCCTCGCACAGCGCCTTGAGGAACGGCTTGGACGCCTCGATGCCCTGGGCGACGACCTCCTCGGTCGGCGCGGCGACGCCCTCGTTCTTGATGAGCTTCCAGGCGTCGTCGGTCGCCTCGGCCTCGATCATCGCGATCGCGACGTCGTCGCCGACGATGCGGCCGGCCACGACCATGTTGAACACGGCACGCTCGAGGTCCGAGTACTTCGGGAACGCGACCCACTGGCCGTCGATGAGCGCGACGCGCACGCCCGCCACCGGGCCGGAGAACGGCAGGCCGGAGATCTGCGTCGACGCCGACGCGGCATTGATCGCCAGGACGTCGTAGGCGTCGTCGGGGTGGATGGCCAGGACGTCGATGACGACCTGGACCTCGTTGCGCAGGCCCTTGACGAACAGCGGGCGCAGCGGGCGGTCGATGAGGCGGCAGGCCAGGATCGCCTCCGTCGAGGGGCGGCCCTCGCGGCGGAAGAACGAGCCGGGGATCTTGCCGGCGGCGTACTGCCGCTCCTCGACGTCCACCGTCAGCGGGAAGAAGTCGAACTGGTCCTTGGGGTGCTTGCCGGCCGTCGTGGCCGACAGCAGCATCGTCTCGCCGTCCAGGTACGCGGCGACGGAGCCGGCGGCCTGGCGGGCGAGGCGGCCCGTCTCGAAGCGGACGGTGCGGGTGCCGAAGCGGCCGTTGTCGATGACGGCCTCGGCGAACTGGATCTCGGGACCCTCCACGGGTGCCCTCCTTGATCTCGAGGGCGCCGCCGCAGCTCGGCGGTCTTCGATCGAGGCCCACGGAGCGGACCGGCCCGGGGGCCAGACCGTTCGGGGGGCCACTACCGAGGACCGGACGAGAGTCCTGGCGGCGCGATGGTGGTGCGACGGGCGTTCGCCCGTCACCGTGCGGTCGGTGTCGGCGTGGTGCCGACAGGGACATCACACCAGACCAGCCCGGCCCCCGCGAGGGTGACCGGGCTGGCGGGCGGTGTCAGCGGCGCAGGCCGAGGCGCTGGATCAGCGCGCGGTAGCGCTCGATGTCGACCTTCTGCAGGTAGCCCTGCAGGCGGCGGCGCTGGCCGACGAGGAGGAGCAGACCACGACGCGAGTGGTGGTCGTGCTTGTGCTCCTTGAGGTGCTCGTTCAGGTCGTTGATCCGCTGGGTCAGCAGCGCGATCTGCACCTCCGGCGAGCCGGTGTCGCCCTCGTGAGTGGCGTACTCGGTGATGATGGACTGCTTGGTGGCAGCGTCGAGCGGCATGGCTCTCCTTCGGTGTCGTTGCGCGGTGCTCCGGGACTCGTTCACCGGGCGCTCTGGATCCGCGGCCGTTCTAACGGCGCACCCATCCTAACAGCGCACGCCGTCGCCCCCGCCCTCGGCGAGGGCGGGGGCGACGTGCCCCTCGACACGTCCGGTCACGTCCGGTCACGTCCGGGCGCTCAGGCGTCCCCGTCGTGCCCGGCGGGGCGACCGGCGACCTGGCGGAAGGTGCCGTCGTCCCTGGAGAGCACCCCCGCGAACCGGAGCAGGTCGGTGATCGTCGTGATCATCTTCCCGCCGTCCTCGCGGACGCCGTCCGCCGGCGTCCAGCCGTGGTTGACGTAGGAGTCCTCGTCCTTCTTGAGCAGGTAGACGAACGTCTCGCAGAGGATCCGGCTCCCGACGTCGCCGAGGAAGTTCCCGTTGCCCTGGACCTCGGCCTCCTTGAGGACGTAGTACCACAGCGGCGTGCCGCCGAGCTCCGCGAGCGCGTCCTTGACGTCCTGGCTCGCGTCCCGCGTGAGCTGCTCGTCGGTCAGGGGCGTCACGTGCAGCGCCTGCGCCACGGCCTCCCCCGTCGGCAGCGAGAGCCAGTAGCCGCGCAGCAGGTTCCGCTGCGCGAGCTGCTTCAGCAACGCCTTGACGCCCGGGTCCAGACCCGCGTCGTTGCCCTCCTTGAGCATCGTCGACAGGCCGCTCGCGAGGAACGGGTCGATCTTCGTGGCCGAGCGACGGCGGTCCGGGTCGCCCTTGTCGACGAACCGCGACCAGTCGATGGGCCAGTTCGAGGGCAGGGCGTCGCCGAAGCCGTCGGGGTTGATCGAGCCCCCGCCGGTGAACTCGAAGAGCTGGACCAGGCTCGCGAAGGCCGCCTTGGGGGGCGTCGGGGGCTGGTCGTCGCGCCCGAAGTTGAGGTTGAAGTCGTACCCGTTGCGGACCATCGAGTGCCCGAACCGGAACGCCGCCACCGCGAACTCGAGCGGCATCGCCACCGGCCGCCGCGGCCGGAACAGCAGGGACGGCTCCACGAGGACCTCGTCGAGGACCCCCGGCTTGGTGAGCGTCCGCACGTAGTCGTGCACGACCAGCCACTGGTAGTGCCAGCGCACCAGCTGCTGCGCACGGTCGAAGACGGCGCGGTCGTCCACGGTGAGCCACGGCTCGATCTCCCGCACCCGGTCCACGACGGCGTTGTGGAACCGGATGTGGCCGAGGTGGAACTGGGCGACCACGAGGTTCTCGTCGTTGCGGCCGTCCGGGATCTTCGCGGCTCCGGGGACGGGACGCTCGGCCGGGTCGACCGTCAGAGCGTCGACCTCCTCCACGGTGAACCGCGGCAGGTCACGCTGCGCGTCGTCGCCCGGCGCGACCAGGTCGAACCCGGGGACCGCGTCGGTGGCCACGCGACCGAGGGCCAGCTTCGCGGGGTCGTCGCTCGCGTACGCCGCCTCGCTGCGCGTCGTCCGGCGGCCCGGCTCGCCGGGGAACCGCGGGCCGCTGCCGTACAGGCTGTCGAGGTTGAGGAAGGGGTGGCGCCCGTTGTGCAGGCTCGCGACGACGGTCTCCGGCGGGAACACCGTGAAGGGGTCGGTCACGATGTCGCCGAGCACGAGGTCTCCGGCCCGCGGCGGGTCCTCCGCGGCGGGCGGGTTGTCGGGGCCGTTCGTGTTGAGCGTGATGTCGTGGTCGATGAACTGACCCCAGTACGTGTAGACGGCGGGGACCGTCGAGTCCAGGTCGGGGTCGGGCGGTCCCGCGGGCTCGACCATCGCGGCACCCAGCTTCTTCAGCGCCGCCACCATGGCCGCCACCCGCTCGGTGGAGACCGGGCCCTCGGGAGGGCTGCCCTCGTCGACGACAGGCAGGTGCGCGGCAGGGAACCGACCGCGGAGGTCACGGAAGAGGTAGTCGAACGACGTCGTCGCGTTGAACCGGCCGTCGACGATGTCCCGGAGCACCGCCAGCTCCGTGTCGTGCAGGAGCGGGACCGGCGACGTCGGCGGGTGCGGGTCGGGTCGCGGCCGTGGTCTCGGCCGCACGCTGCCCCCGTGCCTGACGCTGCGCACGGTGCGGCCGACGGGCGTGGCGTTGAGGTCCGGCTCCGGTGAGGGGGCTGCGTTCTCGGTGGTCTCCTGAGCCGTCATGGCTCCGCCTCTCTCGGGAGGTGCGGACGCCGGGCACGGAAGACCCGGCGCGCGAGGCACGTCCCGGGCCGCCGCGAGGCGGCCCGGGACCGCGCGCTGCGACGCCGGCCACCGCCGTGGAACAGGGAGGGCGGTGGCCGCGCCGCGACGGGCCCGCGGTGGGACCGCGGCCCACGCACCGGGCGTCGCCCGGTCCGTCACGCCAGGAAAGAGGACCGACCGGTGCGCCTGTGACCGGCCGGGGTCGGTTTCACCCGCTCCGGGCGGGCGCAGGACGTCCGCAGGGTCAGCGCAGGATGTCGCGCGCCCGCTCGACGTCGGCGTGCATCTGGACGACCAGGGGCTCGATGCCCTCGAAACGAAGGGTCGGCCGCAGCCGCTCGACCAGCTCGAGCACGACCGTCTCGCCGTACAGGTCCAGGTCGTCGCGGTCGAGCACGTAGGCCTCGACGCGGCGCTCCACGCCGTCGAACGTCGGGTTGGTGCCCACGGAGATGGCGGCCGGCAGGTCGGCGTCGGGGTCGCCCGGGGCCGCTGCCGCGAGCTGCGGGCGCCGCAGCCGGCCCGCGTACACGCCGTCGGCGGGCACCATGCCCTCGGCGTGACCCAGGTTCGCCGTCGGGAAGCCGAGCTCTCGCCCGCGGGCGTCCCCGTGCACGACCAGTCCGCGCACGCGATGGGGCCGGCCGAGCACCTCGGCCGCCTGCGCCACGTCGCCCTCGGCCAGCAGCGCGCGGGCGGCCGACGAGGACCAGCGCTCGCGGGCGCCGCCGTCGCCGGGCAGGTACTCGCCGACGTCGTCCACGGCCACGACCTCGAAGCCGTGCGTGCCGCCCAGCTCCACCATGGTGGCGAGCGTGCCCGCGTTGCCCTTGCCGAACCGCACGTCGTGCCCGACGACGACCGAGCGCGCCCCCAGCCCCTCGACGAGGTACCGGGTGACGAACTCCTCGGGCGTCTGGGCGGCGAGGTCGAGCGTGTACGGGACCACGAGGACGGCGTCGAGCCCCGTGCGCCCCAGGAGGTCGAGCCGGTCGTCCAGGCCGGTCAGGAGCTCGGGGGCCGTCTCGGGTCGGTGCACCTGCGCCGGGTGCGGGTCGAAGGTGAGAGCCACCGCCAGGCGGTCGTCCGCCCGGGCGAGGCCCACGAGGCGCCGCAGCACGGCCTGGTGGCCGCGGTGGACGCCGTCGAAGTTGCCGATCGTGACGACCGACGGACCGAACCCGTCAGGGACCTGGTCCAGGCCCGTGAACACCTGCACGCGTCGCGCTCCGTCTCGTCGATGGTCGGCTGGTCGGCGCCCGGACCGGGTGCCGACCGTCAACAATAGACCGCCGCTCCACGCGGTCCGGCGCGCAGAGGTCCGCGACCCGTCAGCCGCCCGCCGGCGCGAGGACGAGGACGGGCTTCGCCAGCGCCTCGCCGCGACGCCTGGTGTCCTCCAGGAGGGCGACGAGCGTGCCGTCCGGGCCGATCGCGGCGACCGTGCCGCGCACCCCGCTCGCCGGCACCCACTGCCCGTAACCGAGCGCGCGGGCCTCGTCCTCACCGAGGTCGCGCACGGGGAAGGTCGCGCGGGCCGCCTCCGCGAGCGGCAGGGTGGCGAGGACGCCGTCGGCGTCGGCCTGGGCCTCGAGCTCCTCGAGCGTGCGCGCGGCGGCCAGCTCGTAGCCGCCGACACGCGTGCGGCGCAGCGCCGTGAGGTGGCCGCCCGTGCCGAGCGCCGCGCCCAGGTCCCGTGCCAGCGCCCGGACGTACGTCCCGGAGGAGACGACCACCGCCACGTCCACGTCGAGCACCGGGAGCCCGTCCGGCGTCGTCGCCGCGCGGGAGCCGAGCACGTCGAAGCGGCTCACGGTGACGGGCCGGGACTCGAGGACGACCTCCTCCCCCGCCCGGGCCCGCGCGTAGGCGCGCTTCCCGTCCACCTTGATCGCGCTCACCGTGGTGGGCACCTGCCGGAGGTCGCCGGTCAGCGCCGCGACCTCGCGCGCGAGGTCCGCCTCGTCGACGCCCCCGGCGACGCCGCGGGCCTCGACGACCTCGCCCTCCGCGTCGTCGGTCGTGGTGGCGGCGCCGAGACGGATCGTCGCGTCGTACGCCTTGTCCGCGCCGACCACGTACGTGAGCAGCTTGGTCGCTCGTCCCACCCCGACGACGAGCACGCCCGTCGCCATCGGGTCGAGCGTGCCCGCGTGGCCCACCTTGCGCGTGCCCGCCAGCCGCCGGCACCGGCCGACGACGTCGTGGCTGGTCCACCCCGCGGGCTTGTCGACGACGAGGAGCCCGTCGGGTGCGGTCGGGCGCCGGGGCGGCCGCGCGGGGCGGGGCGGGGCGGTCATGGGGTCTCCGTGGTTCGTCGCGGGTCGTGGGTCAGTCGCGGGCGGCGTCGAGCTGCGCCTTGGTGAGCAGCGCACGGACCTCGAGTCCCAGGTCCGCGAGCAGGGCGGCGTCGGCCGGGCTGCGGTCGATCGCGCACAGCACGGTCTCGACGACGGCTCCGGCGGCCCGTAGGGCGAGGGTCGCGTCGCGGACCGCGCCGCCCGTCGTCACGACGTCCTCGACGAGCGTCACGCGGCGGCCGGCCACGGGCGGACCTCCGCCAGCCTCGCGGTGCCGTACCGCTTGGCCTCCTTGCGCACGAACAGCGCCGGAAGCCCGGTCAGCGAGCTGAGCACGGTCGCCACGGGCACCCCACCGAGCTCGAGACCGCCCAGCAGCTCGGTGTCGGAGGGCACGAGCGGCGCCATGCCGGCCGCGACCCGCAGGAGCAGCGCCGGGTCGGACTCGAACAGGTACTTGTCGAAGTACTCGTCGTCGACCCGCCCGCTGCGGAGGGTGAACGATCCGCTGAGCCGGCAGACCCGGTCGACGTCGCGGGCGAGCTCGGGGTCATGGTCGTGAACGGTCATGGCCCCATCCTCGTCCTGGCGTCGACCGGGTCCGGCCAGGTCTCAGTCGTCGGCGTCCTCGCCGTCCTCGCGCGGCTTGCGGTACGGGTCCGCGTCGCCCGCGAAGCCCTTGCCCTCGCGCAGGGCGGCGAGCTCGGCGTCCCGGCGCCGCGCCTCCAGGAGCGCGGCGTCGAGGTGGGCGGCGTTCTCCGGCATCGAGTCCAGGAAGAACTCGATCGTCGGGGTGAGCCGCACGCCGGTCTGCTTGCCGACCTCCGAGCGGATCACGCCCTTGGCGCTCTCCAGTGCCGCCGCCGTGCCCGCACGCTCCTCGTCGGTGCCGAGCACCGTGTAGAACACCGAGGCGTTCTGCAGGTCACCGGTGACGCGGACGTCCGTCACCGTGACGAAGCCGAGCCGCGGGTCCTTGATCCGCGTGTCGAGCAGCTGCGCGACGATCTCCTTGATGCGGTCCGCGAGCTTGCGGGCGCGCGGGTTCTCGGGCCTGTCGCCCTTGGGACCGGGCATGTGCGTGTCTTCCTCTCTCCACGCCGACGGCGCCCCGCCCGTCCCGCTCGTCTCGAGCGGGATGGGGCGGGACGCCGTCGGGCTGTACCTTGCGGCGCGACCGTCAGGCGCGCGGCTTCTCGCGCATCTCGAAGGTCTCGATGATGTCACCCTCGGTGACGTCGTTGAACGACCCCAGACCGATACCGCACTCGAAGCCCTCGCGGACCTCGGTGACGTCGTCCTTCTCGCGGCGCAGCGACTCGATCGTGAGGTCGTCCCCGACGATCTTGCCGGCACGCAGCACGCGCGCCTTGGTGTTGCGGCGGATGGTGCCCGACCGGATGATCGAGCCCGCGATGTTGCCGAACTTCGAGGACCGGAAGACCTGACGGATCTCCGCGGTGCCCAGCTGGGCCTCCTCGTACTCCGGCTTGAGCATGCCCTTGAGGGCCGCCTCGACGTCCTCGATCGCCTGGTAGATGACCGAGTAGAACTTGACCTCGACGCCCTCGCGGTCCGCGAGGTCCTCGACGCGCTCGCCGAACTTCACGTTGAAGCCGATGATGATCGCGTTGTCGACCGTGGCCAGGTTGACGTCGTTCTGCGTGATCGCACCCACACCGCGGTGGATGACGCGCAGCTGGACCTCTTCGCCGACGTCGATCTTGAGCAGCGCGTCCTCCAGTGCCTCGACGGCACCGGACACGTCGCCCTTGAGGACGAGGTTGAGGGTCTCCACCTTGCCCTGCTGAAGGGCCTGCGTGAAGTCCTCGAGGCTGATGCGCTTGCGGCGCTTGGCCAGGAGGGCGGCACGCTCGGCGGCCTCGCGCTTCTCGGCGATCTGCCGGGCGGTGCGCTCGTCCGGCGCCACCAGGAAGGTGTCACCGGCGCTCGGCACCGACGCCAGGCCGAGCACGAGTACCGGACGGGCCGGGCCCGCCTCGGTCACGGCGTTGCCGTGCTCGTCGAACATGGCGCGCACACGGCCGTGGGCCGTGCCCGCGACGATCGCGTCGCCGACGTGCAGGGTGCCGGACTGGACCAGGACGGTCGCGACGGCGCCGCGGCCCTTGTCGAGGTTGGCCTCGATGGCCACGCCGCGCGCGTCCTTGTCGGGGTTCGCCCGCAGGTCCAGCGCCGCGTCCGCCGTGAGCAGCACGGCCTCGAGCAGCTGGTCGATGCCCTGGTTCTGCTTGGCGGACACGTCGACGAACATGGTGTCGCCGCCGTACTCCTCGGCCACCAGGTTGTACTCGGTGAGCTGCTGGCGGATCTTGTCGGGGTTGGCCCCCTCCTTGTCCACCTTGTTCACCGCGACGACGATCGGCACGTTCGCGGCCTGGGCGTGGTTGAGCGCCTCGACCGTCTGCGGCATGACGCCGTCGTCGGCGGCCACGACGAGGATCGCGATGTCCGTCACCTGCGCACCACGGGCACGCATGGCGGTGAACGCCTCGTGACCCGGGGTGTCGATGAACGTGATGGCGCGGTCGACGTCCTCGTGCACGTGGCTCACCTGGTAGGCGCCGATGTGCTGGGTGATGCCACCGGCCTCGCCGGAGATCACGTCGGTCTGGCGGATCGCGTCGAGAAGACGCGTCTTGCCGTGGTCGACGTGGCCCATGACGGTGACGACCGGGGGACGCGGCGCGAGGTCGTCGTCCGACTCCTCGGCCTCCTCGGCCTCCAGGTCGATGTCGAAGGCCCCGAGCAGCTCCCGGTCCTCCTCCTCGGCGGAGACCATCTCGATGACGTAGCCGAGCTCGGTCGCGAGCGTGCCGAACGTGTCCTCGTCGAGCGACTGCGTCGCGGTCGCCATCTCACCGAGGTGGAACAGCACCGTGACCAGGCTGGCGGGGTTCGCGTCGATCTTGTCCGCGAAGTCGTTCAGCGACGAGCCGTGCCGCAGGCGGACGACGGTGGAACCGTTGCCGCGCGGGACCTGCACGCCGCCGAGCGACGGCGCCTGCATCTGCTCGAACTCCTGGCGCTTCGCCCGCTTCGACTTGCGCCCGCGGACGGGACGCCCGCCGGCACGACCGAAAGCACCCTGCGTGGAGCCGCGCCCGGCGCCACCACGACCACCGGGACGGCCGGCGAAGCCGCCGCCACCACCGGGACGGAAGCCACCGCCACCGCCGGGGCCGCCACCGGGACCGCCACCGCGGCCACCACGGCCACCGCCGGCGGGCGCCGGCCGCTCGCCGGGACGCGGCATCGAGGTCTTGCCCGGCATCATGCCCGGGTTCGGGCGCGGACCGCCGGGACGCGGCGCGGCCGGGCGCGGACCGCCCGGACGGGGGCCGCCGGGACGGGGACCGCCGGGACGCTCGCCCGTGCGCTCGGTCGCCGCGGCGTCGCCGCCGCGGTCGGGGCGCTGGCCGGGACGCGGCATGCCCTGGCTGGACGCGAACGGGTTGTTGCCCGGACGCGGGCCGCCGCCACCGGGGCGCTGCCCCTGACGCGGCATGCCCTGGCTGGACGCGAACGGGTTGTTGCCCGGACGCGGCGCGCGGCCACCCTTCTGGTCCCGCTGGTCGCGCTGCTCGCGCGCGGCGGGGGCAGGCTTCGGCGCCGCGGGACGCGGGCCGGGCGTGGGGGCACCGGGGCGCGTGCCGGCGGCCTTGGCCGCGGCAGGCTCGGCCGGGGCCGAAGGGGCCGGGGTCGACGGCGCGGAAGGCGTCGCGTCCGCCGCCGGGGCGGCGGGCGTCTCGGCCTGGGGCGCGGGGGCGGGGGCGGCCTTCGCCGCAGCGGGCTTGGGAGCAGGCTTCGCCGGAGCGGCCTTCTGCTCGGGGCGCGGCGTCGGAGCCTTCGGCTCAGCGGCCTTGGCACCCGAGGACGCGGGAGCCGCGTCCTTGTACTTGTCGCGCATCGCTCGCTCGACCGGTGCCTCGAGCGTCGAGGACGCCGACCGGACGAACTCGCCCGCCGACTTCAGGTCGGCGAGCAGGGTCTTGCTCTCCACCCCGAGCTGCTTGGCCAGCTCGTGAACGCGGATCTTCGCCACATCTCTCCTGTCTCGGCCCCCCTGCGAGACAGGCAGGACCGTCGTTAGTACCGAGTACTCATCGCACGGAACTCATCGGGTGCCCATCGGCTTCTGACCCGCTTCCTTGTCGACATCGCGGTGGTGCGGCCGAGCATGCTCGGTCGCGAAGGCCCGGCCGCCGGGTGGCGGCACGAGCCGGAGGGACTCAACGGTCCGACTGCTCCAGGTGGTCCCGGACGCCCGAGAGGTCGAGGGGACCCGTGACGCGCAGTGCGCGCGGCACGGCCCGACGACGCTCGGCGAGCGCCAGGCAGGCGGACGTCGGATGGATCCAGGCGCCACGCCCCGGCAGACACCCTCGCACGTCGACCGCGAGGAGTCCCTCGCGTCCCGACGGCTCGAGCACCAGCCGCAGGAGAGCGGACCGCTGGTCACGCTCCCTGCACCCGACGCACGTGCGTACCGGTCCGGTGCATCCCGGCGCGGTACATGGGGAGGTCGAGGGCTGGGCGCGTGGCCCGGTCCCCGACAGTCTAGCGCGACGACCCACGTGCCGTGACCGGCCTTCAGCCGGCGGCCCCGCGGGACACCGCGGCGCCACCTGCGTCGTCGCCCTCGGCGGCGCCCCCGGCAGGGGCTGCCTCGTCGGAGCGGATGTCGATCCGCCACCCCGTCAGCTTCGCGGCGAGGCGGGCGTTCTGTCCCTCCTTGCCGATCGCGAGGGACAGCTGGTAGTCCGGCACGACGGCCCGCGCGGCCTTCGCGTCCGCGTCGACCACGGTGACCGAGCTCACACGCGCCGGCGACAGCGCGTTGGCCACGAAGCGGGCCGGGTCGTCGCTGTGGTCGACGATGTCGATCTTCTCCCCGTGCAGCTCCGCCATGACGGCGCGCACGCGGGCGCCCACCGGGCCGATGCAGGCGCCCTTGGCGTTGAGGCCGGCGACCTTCGACCGGACGGCCACCTTGGAGCGGTGACCGGCCTCGCGGGCGATGGCCGTGATCTCCACGGCCCCGTCGGCGATCTCCGGCACCTCGAGCTCGAAGAGCTTCCGGACGAGGCCGGGGTGCGTGCGGCTCAGCACCACCTGCGCGCCCTTCGTGCCGCGGGACACCTCGACCACGTACGCGCGCAGCCGCTCGCCGTGCACGTACTCCTCGGTGGGCACCTGCTCGTGCGGGGGCAGCACGGCCTCCGTGCCCCCCACGTCCACCAGCACGACGCGCGGGTCGCGCCCCTGCTGGATGACGCCGGCGAGGACCTCGCCCTCCTTGCCGCGGAACATGCCGAGCACCTGGTCGTCCTCGGCGTCGCGCAGCCGCTGGACGATCACCTGGCGGGCCGTGGCGGTCGCGATCCGGCCGAAGTCGGCCGGCGTGTGGTCGAACTCCGGGCCCAGCTCGATCGTGGGCCGCGCCTCCGGGTCCTCGGGGTCGGGGGTGCGGATCTCCTCGCGGGCCCACACCGTGACGTGGCCGGACTTGCGGTCCACCTCGACACGCGCGCGCTGGTAGGCGTCGGGGGTCCGGTGGTAGGCCGACAGCAGGGCCTGCTCGATGGCCTCCACGAGGACGTCGAGGCTGATGTCCCGCTCCCGCTCCAGCAGCCGAAGCGTGCTCATGTCGATGTCCATCGTCAGCCCTCCTCGTGACGGGCGGTGCCCGTGGTGTCGTCCTGCCGGGCGTCGCCCGGGTCCGTGTCTGTCTCGCCCGTCGCCGCGTCGTCGATCCGCTTGAGCTCGACCTCGATCTTGCCCTTGCGCACGTCGGCGACCGCCAGGCGGGTGCCGTCCTCCAGCACGAGCCACGGCCCGCCGTCCGCGCCGGCCACGTCGTCGACGTCGGTCAGCCGGCCGCTCGTCGTGCCGCCGTCCCGCAGCTGCAGCACGACGAGGCGGCCCCGGGCGCGCCGGAAGTGGCGCAGCTCGGTCAGCGGCCGGGACGTGCCGGGGGTCGAGGTCTCGAGCGTGTAGGCACCGGGCACCACGTCGTCGGCGTCCAGCGCCGCGGAGATCGCTCGCGCCACCTCGCCCAGCGTGTCGGAGTCGAGGCTGCCCACGGCGTCCTCGGGCAGGTCCACCGTGATGCGCACGACGGACTTCGCGCCGGCCTGCGTCACGACCACGTCCTCGAGGAACAGGCCGGCGGCGTCGACCGCGGGGGCGACGACCCGCCGCACCGCCTCGGACCTCGCCCCGGCTGCCGTCGTGCGGCCGTGCTGCGCTGCCATCGCTGCCTCCCGTGGGTCACGTCGTGGAACTGCCGTGTGCTCCCGCGCCGGGACGTCCCGCGGCCGGTGTGTCGTTGTGTGCAGCGTCCAGCGTAACGAACGACCGGCCCGGCTCGCGCCGCGCGGCATGGTGCACCGGGCGGAGGAACGTCACACCGGCGTGTCCGCGCGCGTGGCATCATCGGCCACGATGGAACCGCACCCTGCCCCCGCCGCCGTGCTCGCCGTGGCCGAGCCCGCCTCTCGCCGTCGCCGCCGAGCGGCAGCGGCCGGCGCGGTCCTCGCCGCCGGGCTGCTGGCGGGCTGCGGCGTCCGGCTGGAGGCGCCGCCCGCGGCCGAGCCCGTACCGGACGCCCTCGAGGTGGTGCGGCGCACGGCCGTCTCGGACGCGCTGCTCGTGGCCGACGGGGCCGAGGCAGCGCTCGAGGAGGTGCCCGTCGAGCGCGAGCGCCTCGTCGACGAGCTGACCCGGATCGTGGCGGCCTCGCGCGAGCAGGCGGAGGCGCTGGGCGGGGAGTACGACTCCGGTCTCGCGACCGACGAACCGACGAGCTCGCAGTCCTCGGCCTCGGGCAGGGTCTCCCCGCCCGAGGTGGTCCAGGCCCTCGACGACGCCGCCGCCCGGTCGCGGACGGCGGCCGGCACCACGTCCGACGGCCCGCTGGCGCGGCTGCTCGCGTCGATCGGGGCGGCACAGACGGTCTCGGGCGAGCGCCTCGCCCGGCTCGTCGACGTCGACGGTCCCGACATGGCGGCTCCCCGCGTGCCGCTGCCCGCCGGGACGGACGGTGGGACGGGGGGCGGCTCCCCCTCCCCCAGCGGGTCCGCCGGCGACGACGGGGATGCCGGCGACGACGGCGAGGGCGAGGACGACGAGCGGGTGCCCGAGGGGCTCACCGCCCGCGACCTGAGCACCCTCGTGGTGTCCGAGGACGCGACCCGCTACGCCCTGCAGCTGCGGGCCGCGATCGGCAAGGGCGACGAGCGCGCGCGGCTCCTCGACCGCGTCGCCCAGCACGCGCAGCGGGCCGACGGGTGGGCGGCGGTCGCGGGCACCCAGGGCACGGAGCAGGACCCGCGCCGCCCCGCCTACGAGGTGCCCCGCGTCGGCGAGCTGGACGACGAGGCCCTGGTGCTCGACCTGGAGGACGACCTCGCCACCGACTACGCGACCCTCGTGGGCACGACGGCCGCCGGCACGCGGGGCGTGCTCGTCGACCTGCTCGTCGACGCCGCGCTGACGCTCGACGACTGGGGCGCCGAGCCGGAGCCCTTCCCCGGCCTGCCGGAGCAGGGCGAGGAAGGGTCCGGCGACTCCTAGCGGGTCCGGTCGGCGAGCAGCGCCTCCACGCGCTCGGTCACCGCTCGCGCCGCGTCGGCCACCGGCACCTGCTCCGACGCGCCGGCGCGCGGGCGCACCTCGACGACGCCGTCGGCCAGGCCGCGGCCGACGACCACGAGCAGCGGCACGCCGAACAGCTCCGCGTCGGCGAACTTCACGCCGGGCGACACCTTGGGACGGTCGTCGTAGATCACCTCGACGCCGGCGTCGACCAGCTCCGCGACGAGCTTCTCGGCCGCGTCGAACACCTCGGTGCCCTTGCCGGTCGCGACGACGTGCACGTGGGCAGGGGCCACCTGGGCCGGCCAGGCGAGCCCCTTGTCGTCGTGGTTCGCCTCGGCGATCGCGGCGACCGCACGCGTGACGCCCACCCCGTAGGAGCCCATCGTCACGGTGACGGCCTTGCCGTTCTCGTCCAGCACCTTGAGGTCGAGCGCCTCGGCGAACTTCCGTCCGAGCTGGAACACGTGCCCCATCTCGATGCCGCGGGCGGTCTCGAGGATGCCGTCGCCGTTCGGGCACGGGTCGCCCGGCCAGACCTCGGCCACCTCGATCGTGCCGTCCGCGGTGAAGTCGCGGCCTGCGACGAGGTCGAGCACGTGCCGGCCCGGACGATCGGCGCCGGTCACCCAGCGGGTGCCCTCGACGACGCGGGGGTCGAGCAGGTAGCGGACCTTCGCCGGCTTGTCCTCGCCCAGCGCGCCGGGGCCGATGTAGCCCTTGGCCAGGTCCGGGCGGGCGGCGAAGTCCTCGTCGCCGAACGGCGTGAACTCGGCCGGGTAGAACGCGGCCTCCATGCGCTTGACGTCCACCTCGCGGTCGCCGGGCACGCCGATCGCGACGGCCTCGGTCGTGCCGTCGGGGTGGTCCAGCCGGAACAGGACGTTCTTGAGCGTGTCCCCCGCCGCCCACGGCCGGTCGTCGCGCGGGAACCGCTCGTTGAGGTGGTCGACCAGGGAGTCGATGGTCGGGGTGCCCGGGGTCTCCTCGACGTGCGCCTCGGTGGTGCCCTCGAACGGGACCGGGTCGGGCACGGGGGCACGGGCGGCCTCGACGTTCGCGGCGTAGCCGCAGGCCTTGCACTCGACGTACGTGTCCTCGCCGATCGGCGACTTGGCGAGGAACTCCTCCGACTTCGACCCGCCCATCGCTCCGGCGTGGGCGGAGACGATGACGTACTCGAAGCCGAAGCGGTCGAAGATGCGCTGGTAGGCGGCGCGGTGCTTGGCGTAGCTCGCGTCCAGGCCCGCGTCGTCGATGTCGAAGGAGTACGAGTCCTTCATGATGAACTCGCGCCCCCGGATGAGGCCCGCGCGGGGGCGCGCCTCGTCGCGGTACTTGGTCTGGATCTGGTACAGCGCCAGGGGAAGGTCCTTGTACGACGAGTACAGGTCCTTGACCAGGAGGGTGAACATCTCCTCGTGCGTGGGCGCGAGGAGGTAGTCGGCCTCCTTGCGGTCCTGCAGGCGGAAGAGGTTGGGGCCGTACTCGGTCCAGCGACCGGAGGCCTCGTAGGGCTCGCGCGGCAGCAGCGCCGGGAAGTGCACCTCCTGCGCACCGATCGCCTGCATCTCCTCGCGCACCACGGCCTCGACCTTGGCGAGGACCCGCAGTCCGAGCGGCAGCCAGGTGTAGATGCCGGGGGCCGCGCGACGGATGTAGCCGGCGCGGACGAGGAGCCGGTGGCTCGCGACCTCGGCGTCGGCCGGGTCCTCGCGCAGGGTGCGGACGAAGAGCTGGGACAGGCGGAGCAGGTCGCCCTGAGGCTGACGGGCGGACGCGATCGACATGGGCGCAAGCCTAGCGGCGTGGCGGGCCTGCCCCATCCGCCCGATCCGCACGGCGGCCCACGCCTGGTCGAGGCCGGGCCCTGCTGGCAGCATGGCCGCATGCCCGAGCTTCCCGAGGTGCAGGCGCTGGCGGAGTTCCTCGACACGCGCGCGGCCGGCCACGCGGTCGCGGCCGCCGACGTCGCGGCGATCGCCGCCCTCAAGACGTTCGACCCGCCGGTGTCCGCCCTCGTCGGGCGCACGGTCGCCGGCGTGACCCGGCACGGCAAGTGGATCGACCTCGTGACCGTCACGGACGACGGGCGGACCGACGACGAGGTCCACCTCCTGTTCCACCTCTCGCGCGGCGGCTGGGCGCGCTGGTCCGACCAGGCGCCCACGACCCCGGTCCGCCCGCGCATGGGCGGCTCCTCCCGCGGGGCCGCCCTGGCGCTGCGCGTGCGGCTCGACGACGGCGCGGGCTTCGACCTCACCGAGGCCGGCACGCGCAAGCGCCTGGCGGTGCACGTGGTGCGCGACCCGCAGGAGGTGGAGCAGGTCGCCACGCTCGGGGTGGACCCGCTCTCGGACGACTTCACGCCGGACACGCTCGCCGCGCTGATGCGGACCCGGAACCAGCAGGTCAAGGGCCTGCTGCGCGACCAGCGCGCGATCGCCGGGATCGGCAACGCCTACTCCGACGAGATCCTGCACGTGGCGCGGACGTCGCCCTTCAAGCTCACCCGGTCCTTCACCGACGACGAGGTCGCGGCGCTGCACGACGCGATCGTGGCGACCCTGCGCGACGCCGTCGCGGCGTCCTCGGGCAAGCCCGCCAAGGAGCTCAAGGACGCCAAGCGCCGCGGCATGCGGGTGCACGGCCGCACGGGCGAGGCCTGTCCCGTCTGCGGCGACGTGGTCCGCGAGGTCAGCTTCGCCGACCGGTCGCTGCAGTACTGCGCCACGTGCCAGACGGGCGGGCAGGTGCTCGCCGACCGCCGGATGTCGCGACTGCTCAAGTAGCGCCGGCGAGCGATCCGGGTCAGCCGGCCGCGACTGCCTCGCGCGAGGCGACGAACGCGTCGACGCACGCACGGACCTGCTCGGGCGTGTGCGCGGCGGAGAGCTGCACGCGGATGCGGGCCTCGCCCCGCGGCACCACCGGGAAGCTGAACGCCGTGACGTACACCCCGCGCTCCCCCATCGCCTCCGCGACGCGCGCCGCGCGGACCGCGTCGCCGAACATCACCGGCACGATCGGGTGCTCGCCGGGCAGCAGGTCGAAGCCGGCCTCCGTCATGAGACGGCGGAACAGCTCCGCGTTCTCCACCAGCCGCTCCCGCAGGTCGCCGGCCTGCTCCACGAGGTCGAGGGCGGTGAGCGTGCCCGCCACGATCATCGGCGCGAGCGTGTTGGAGAACAGGTAGGGGCGTGCGCGCTGGCGCAGCAGGTCGACGATCTCCCGGTGGGCCGCGACGTAACCGCCCGACGCACCGCCGAGAGCCTTGCCGAACGTGCCCGTGAGGATGTCCACGCGGTCGGCGACCCCGAGCAGCTCCGGCGTCCCCCGGCCGTGGTCCCCCATGAACCCCACGGCGTGCGAGTCGTCGACGAGAACGAGCGCCGCGTAGCGGTCGGCGAGGTCGCAGATCTCCCGCAGCGGCGCGAGGTACCCGTCCATCGAGAAGACGCCGTCGGTGACGATCACGACGTGCCGTGCGCCGCCGTCGCGGGCCGCCCGCAGCTGCTCCTCCAGATCGGCCATGTCCCGGTTGCGGTACCGGAAGCGGGAGGCCTTGGACAGCCGGATGCCGTCGATGAGGGAGGCGTGGTTGAGCGCGTCGGACACGATCGCGTCGCCGGCGCCGAACAGCGTCTCGAAGACGCCGCCGTTCGCGTCGAAGCACGACGAGAACAGGATCGCGTCCTCGGTCTCCAGGAAGCCGGCCAGCCGCCGCTCCAGCGCGCGGTGCTGGTCCTGCGTGCCGCAGATGAAGCGCACGCTGGCCAGGCCGTAGCCCCACGCGTCGAGCGCGTCCCGGGCCGCGGCGACGATCCGCGGGTCGTCGGCCAGTCCGAGGTAGTTGTTGGCGCAGAAGTTGAGCAGGTCCGCGCCGTCGGCGCGGATGCGTGCGCCCTGCGGGCCCGCGATCCCGCGCTCGTGCTTGGTCAGGCCCGCGCGCTCGATCTCGGCGAGCTCGCTCGCCAGGTGCTCCCGGAACGTCCCGTACATCAGCGTGCCTCCGTCCAGTCCAGCACGACCTTGCCGCCGTGCGCCGAGGCCGCCGCCTCGAAACCCTCGCGCCACCGGCTCGCGGGGAGCAGGTCCGTGACGACCGACGCGATCGCGCCCCGCAGCGTCTCGCTGGTGCGCAGCATCGCGTCCATCGCCTGCCACGTCTCGAACATCTCGCGTCCGTAGATGCCCTTGAGCGTCAGCATGTGCGTCACCACGGTGCCCCAGTCGACGGCGATGGGCGCCGACGGGAGCCCGAGCATCGCGATCCGGCCGCCGTGGTTCATGTTCGCGATCATCTCGGGCAGCGCGCTCGGGGCGCCGCTCATCTCGAACCCGACGTCGAAGCCTTCGCGCAGGCCCAGCTCGCGCTGGGCGTCCGCGACGCGTGCCGTGCGCACGTCGAGCGCCGCGTCCGCGCCCATGGCGAGCGCCATCTCCAGCCGGTCCGGGCTCACGTCGGTGCCCACCACGAGGTGCGCGCCCGCGTGCCGCGCGACGGCGATCGCCATGAGCCCGATGGGTCCGCAGCCCGACACGAGCACGTCCTCCCCGATGACCGGGAACGCGAGAGCGGTGTGCACCGCGTTGCCGAGCGGGTCGAAGATCGCCGCGACGTCCAGGTCGATGTCGGCGTGGTGCACCCAGACGTTGGTGGCGGGCAGCACCACGTACTCGGCGAACGCGCCGTCGCGGTGCAGGCCCAGACCCTGCGTGCGGATGCACATCTGGCGGCGCCCGGCCCGGCAGTTGCGGCACGTGCCGCACACGATGTGGCCCTCGCCGGACACGAGGTCGCCCACGGCGACGTCGTGCACCATCGAGCCGACCTCCACGACCTCGCCCACGAACTCGTGGCCCGGCACCAGCGGTGCCGCGATCGTGGACGCCGCCCAGTCGTCCCAGCGGTCGATGTGCAGGTCCGTGCCGCAGATGCCGGTGCGCAGGACACGGATCTTGACGTCGCCGACGCCGGCCTCCGGCTCAGGGCGTTCCACCAGCTCCAGCCCGGGGCCCGGGCCGGGCTTGTACAGCGCCCTCACGCGGCACCCGCCCGTCCGTCACTCACTCCTGCATCCCGCGTCGCATGCGTCGTCACGCCGCGTACCATCTCACGATCCGGACACCAGCGGTAACCCGGCGCCGCGCTCAGAAGAGCACCGTCGTGAACGTGCCGACCTGCTCGAAGCCCACGCGCCGGTACGTGGCCAGGGCGGGCGCGTTGAAGGCGTTCACGTACAGGGAGACGACGGGCGCCACCTCGCGCCGGGTCTGGACCACCACGGCGGCCATCCCCGGCGCGGCCAGCCCCCGGCCGCGCCGCAGCGGGTCCACCCACACCCCCTGCACCTGGGCCACCCCGCCGGACACCGCACCCAGCTCGGCCTTGAACGTCACGAGCGGTGCGCCGTCCCGACGGGGGCCCGGCCGGGGGCGCGGGTCGACGGACTCGGTCCGCACGAACGACCGCCCCTCGGCGACCAGCGAGCGGACGCGCAGCGCGTAGGCGCTGCCGGGGGAGGCCGCGGGGGCGTAGCCGACCTCCTCCGCGAACATCCGCACGCAGGCGGGCAGCACGAGGTCCACCTCGTCGAGCCTCGAGCGGCGCACGAGCGGGTCCGGCTCGACGTCCGGGTCGCGGGCGATCGCGAGCGACGGCTGGTCCGCGCGGACCTCCCGGGCCGGGGGCCACCGGGGCGCCAGCAGGTCCCACAGGGCGAGCGCCACCGTCCGGTCGCCCACGATCGACGACGACCTCCGGCCCTGTGCGCGGGCCATCGCGGCGAACGCCGCCACGGCGTCGTCGGCGTCGGTTCCCGCCAGCCCGGGCGCCAGGACGGGAACCAGGTTGGCGCCCGACCAGCAGACCGCGACCAGAGGGCCCACGGCCGGGAATCCCCAGGCCTGCCCGCCGGCCGCGGCGAACCCCGCGACCGCGGCCACGTCGAGGCGCGCGGCGGCGAGCACCGCCGTGACCGGGTCCAGCGCGCAGAGGGCGCGCGCCTCCCCGAGGTCCTCCTGGCCGAGCACGCGGGCGCGCGGGCGGCGCGCGTCGAGACCCGCGGGTCCACCGCGTGCCCGCATCACCGGTCGCCAGCCGCCCATCACGCCCCCTTCGCCGTCGTGGGTCCTGCCCCGGGCCCTCGCCCGTGGCGTCAGCTCACCGAGACGACCGGTGCGCCGGCCTGCGCGTCGTTCTCCGGCGCGGGCATCGACTCGGCGATGCGCATCGCCTCCTCGATGAGGGTCTCGACGATCATCGCCTCGGGCACGGTCTTGATGACCTCGCCCTTGACGAAGATCTGGCCCTTGCCGTTGCCGGACGCGACGCCGAGGTCCGCCTCGCGCGCCTCGCCCGGGCCGTTGACGACGCAGCCCATGACCGCGACGCGCAGGGGCACCGTCATGCCCTCGAGACCCGCCGTGACCTTCTCCGCGAGGGTGTAGACGTCGACCTGGGCGCGCCCGCACGACGGGCAGGAGACGATCTCGAGCTTGCGCGGGCGCAGGTTGAGGGCCTGGAGGATCTGCGTGCCGACCTTGACCTCCTCGACCGGGGGCGCCGACAGCGACACGCGGATGGTGTCGCCGATGCCCTGGCTCAGCAGCGCGCCGAACGCGGTCGCGGACTTGATCGTGCCCTGGAAGGCCGGCCCGGCCTCCGTGACGCCCAGGTGCAGCGGCCAGTCGCCCCGCTCGGCGAGGAGCTGGTAGGCGCGCACCATGACCACCGGGTCGTTGTGCTTCACGGAGATCTTGAAGTCGTGGAAGCCGTGCTCCTCGAAGAGGGACGCCTCCCACACGGCGGACTCCACGAGGGCCTCCGCGGTGGGCTTGCCGTACTTCTCCAGCAGTCGCTTGTCGAGCGAGCCGGCGTTGACGCCGATACGCAGCGAGACCCCGGCGTCCGAGGCCGCCTTGGCGATCTCCTTGACCTGGTCGTCGAACTTGCGGATGTTGCCCGGGTTCACGCGCACGGCGGCGCAACCGGCGTCGATCGCGGCGAACACGTACTTGGGCTGGAAGTGGATGTCCGCGATGACGGGGATCTGCGACTTGGTCGCGATGGCGGGCAGCGCGTCCGCGTCGTCGATCGTCGGCACCGCGACGCGCACGATGTCGCAGCCCGCGGCGGTCAGCTCGGCGATCTGCTGCAGCGTCGCGTTGATGTCCGTGGTGGGGGTCGTCGTCATGGACTGGATGCTGATCGGCGCGTCTCCGCCGACGGCCACCTTGCCCACCTGGATCTGGCGGGACTTGCGGCGCGGGGCCAGCGTGGGCGCGGGCGGGGTCGGCATGCCGAGGTTCACTGCAGTCACGGTGCCAGTATCGCGCGTCCGGGGCCGTGCTACGCATCCGTGACGGCCGCGGACGCGGCCGTCACCAACCTCTCACAGGCTCCGACGGGTTCGCGGGCGGCTAGAAGAGCCGCACGGGGTCGACGACGTCGGCGACGATGAGGATCGCGCCGGTGCCCGCCAGCACCACGAACATCACGTAGGCCACCGGCATCATCCGCGCGACGTCCGCCGGTCCGGGCCGCGGCAGGCCGCGCAGGCGCGCCGCCGTGCGCTTCGCGCCCTCGTACAGGGCGTTGACCACGTGCCCGCCGTCGAGGGGCAGCAGCGGGATGAGGTTGAACACGAAGAGCGCCACGTTGAGGGACGCGAGCAGGCTCAGCAGGAGGCTCAGGGTCGAGACCACCGGCATCTCGGCGTCGACCACGTCCACGGCCAGCCGACCCACGCCGACGACGGACATCACCGAGTCCTGGGAGCGCGGCTCGTCGGTGAACGCCTGCACCGCGGCGTCGGCGATGCGCACCGGGAGCGTGACGATCATGCTCGCGGTGCCCGAGACCTGCTGCCAGACCGCCTCGGGCACGGCCGACACCGGCAGCGGCTCGTACTCCTGGGTCGGGGTCACGCCGAGGAAGCCGGCGGTCTCGGTGACCGCCTCGCCGTCGGCACCGACCGTCGGGTCGCCGGCCTCGTCCACGACGGGCACCTGCCGCTCGGCCGTCGTCACGGTCAGCGGCACCTCGGCGCCGTCCCGTTCGACGACCACCGGGACCTGCTGGTCCGGGGCGTCCGCGATCGCGGCGGAGAGCTGTTCCCAGGACGTCACCGGGGCGCCGTCCCACTCGACGATCTCGTCGCCGGGCTGCAGGCCCGCGGCCGCGGCCGGCGAGGGCGCGGCGTCGGCGCCGCACACCGGCTCGCCGTCGGCCGTCGTGGACGTCGGGACGCACTCGCTGACGGCCCCCACGGTGGTCGTGACCGTCGCGGCCCCGATCCCGACGAGCACCACGAAGGTCAGCACGGCGGCGATGACCAGGTTCATCACCGGCCCGCCGAGCATGACGACGAGCTTCTTCGGCGTCGACAGGTGGTAGAACGCCCGGTGCTCCTCGCCGGGGCGGATCTCGCTCACGGAGGCGTCGCGCGCGTCGGCGACGGCCTGCCCGAAGAACCCGCCACGCCGGGACGCGCCCTCCGGCGCGGCCGGCATCATCCCGACCATCCGCACGTAGCCGCCCAGCGGGATCGCCTTGACGCCGTACTCCGTCTCGCCCTTGGTGCGCGACCACAGGGTGGGCCCGAAGCCCACCATGTACTGGCTCACCCGCACGCCGAACCTCTTGGCGGGCAGCATGTGACCCACCTCGTGCAGGCCGATGGAGACGGCGAGGCCCACCACCATCACCGCGATGCCGACCACCCAGGAGAGAACGTCCACGGCGTCGAGCCTAGGTCACCGGGGCGCACCCGCGGCACGGCCCGTACGGTCGGGCTCGGGTGCTCCGTCAGGAGCGGGCGAGGATCTCGTCGGCCCGGGCGCGGGCCCACGCCTCGGCCGACTCGACCCCCTCGAGCGTCACGGCGTCCGGCGCGACGCCGTCGTGCTCGCCGAGCACCCGCTCCACCGTCTCGACGATGTCGAGGAAGCCGATCCGCCCGGCCAGGAACGCCGCCACGCCCTGCTCGTTCGCCGCGTTGTACACGGCCGGGTGGGTGGCCGACGCCGCGGCCGCGGCCCGGGCCAGCCCGACGGCGGGGAAGGTCGCCTCGTCCAGCGGCTCGAAGGTCCACGACGCGGCCTGCGTCCAGTCGCAGGGCGGCGAGACGACGTCGAGCCGGGCCGGCCACGACAGGCCGAGCGCGATGGGCAGACGCATGTCCGGCGGGGACGCCTGCGCGATCGTCGACCCGTCGTGGAACTCCACCATGGAGTGCACCACCGACTGCGGGTGCACGACGACGGCGATGTCGTCGACCGGCACGTCGAACAGCAGGTGCGCCTCGATCAGCTCGAGCCCCTTGTTCATGAGCGACGCCGAGTTGACCGTCACCACGGGCCCCATGGACCACGTGGGGTGGGCGAGGGCCTCGTCGGCCGTGACCTTCTTGATGTCGTCGCGGCTGCGGCCGCGGAAGGGCCCGCCCGACGCCGTGAGCACCAGGCGACGCACCTCGTCGCGCGCGCCGCCGCGCAGCGCCTGCGCGATCGCGGAGTGCTCGGAGTCGACGGGCACGATCTGCCCCGGGGCGGCCGCCGCCTTGACCAGGGATCCCCCGACGACGAGGGACTCCTTGTTGGCGAGCGCGAGCGTCGAGCCGCCGGCGAGCGCCGCCAGCGTGGGCCGCAGACCCACGGAGCCGGTGATGCCGTTGAGGACGACGTCGCTGCCGCGGCCCGCGAGGTCCGTCGCGGCCCCCGGCCCGGCGAGCACCTCGACCCGGGGCGCGTCGGGGCCCAGAGCGGCGACGAGCGCGTCCCGCAGGGCCCCGACCCGCTCCGGGTCGGCGATCGCGACGGCCCGCGCACCGACGGTCGCGGCCTGGCGCGCGAGCAGGCCGACGTCCGACCCGCCCGCGCTGAGCGCCTCGACCCGGAACCGCCCGGGATGGGCGCCGACGACGTCGATCGCCTGGGTGCCGATGGAGCCGGTGGAGCCGAGGAGGGTGACGGTGCGGGGCGTCGTGACGTCGGGCATGACGCCCATCATCCCAGGCACGCCCGGTCGCGCGAGGCCCCGACGATCCTCACGGCACGCCGCGAATGAGCCGGGAATTCACCCGCTCCGGTGCTTGACTTCCGAGCGGTGACCGCGCTCGCCCGGTCGCGCGGCCGTGTGACGCCGGTTACGTTCGCATACATGCGTCCTTATCGTGTGATAGTCGGCAAGCGCATCCTGGGCCCGCTCGCCGGGATCGTCGCACTCGTGACCGCCGCGGTGATCGGTGTGGCGGCTCCGGCCGCCGCCGACGGTCGCGACGGCGAGACCCACCGCATCTTCGCGACCCGCGAAGGCCTGGTGGGCAAGCACACGGCCAACGGGCACACGATCTCGAAGCGGGACCACTTCGTCGCCCTGCCGTCGCGCCGGGCCCTGTCGGCGGACGGCTCCGGCGCGTTCAGCGTTCGCGTCTGTCGCGCCGACAGCACGCGGTGCGAGTACGCGCCGGTGTGGGACGTCGGCCCCTGGAACACGACGGACGACTACTGGAGCGCCACCAGGCACGCGGCCCGCGACCTGCCGAAGGGGACCCCGCAGGCGTCGGCCGCGTACCGGCTCGGCCACCACGGCGGCAAGGACCTCTTCGGCCGCACGGTCACGAACCCGGCGGGCATCGACCTGGCGGACGGCACCTTCTGGGACGGCCTGGGCCTGCTCTCCAACGCCTGGATCGACGTGACCTACCTGTGGCAGGGGTCCGCCCGGACGGGCATCGTCGCCGCGGACGGCGACACCCTCAACGTCCGCACGGGACCCGGCACCCGGTACGCCCGGACCGGCCTCGCCGCCCACGCGGCCCGTGTGCCGCTGCTCTGCCACGCGCGGGGCGAGCAGATCACCGGCACCCGCGGCACGACGAACCTCTGGTACAGGATCGGCGCCGGGAACTGGGTGTCGGACGCCTACCTGAACACCGGCTCCGGCGACGCCCTCGCGCCGGCCTGCTGACGGTCCCCTGGACGTCAGCTCCCCGCGGCCTCCAGGCGCCGAATGCGGCCGCCCTCGTCCCGCGCACCGGTGGCCCCGTCGGCACGAGCCGGGCGCGGCCAGACCCGGGCGCCCACGGCGAGCGCGACGGCCGTCGCCGCCACCAGGGCCGCGGCGGGCACCGGCAGGCCGCCCACGCCGCCACGCGCCACGACGAGGGAGGCCAGCGCCGCTCCCACGGCGATCCCGCCGTTGAACACCACGGGGATCAGCGCGCCTGCCGTCGCCCGCCGCGCGGGGCCGCCCAGGCGCAGGATCAGCGTCTGCGCCAGCGGCGGGAGCGCGCCCGAGGCCACGCCCCACAGCACGAGGACCGCGACGCCGACGAGCGGGCGCACGTCCACGACGACCAGGCCGAGCAGCGCCAGCGCCGTGCCCGCGGCGCTCAGGGCGAGCGCCGGCGCCGTGCGCGCGCCGAACCGCCCGGCGAGCACCACGCCCAGCGCGGACGCCAGGCCGAACACGAGGAGGAGCGTGCTGACGCCGCCGGGCACCACCGACGCGGGGCCCTCGACGATCCGCGTGACGTACGTGTACGCGCCGTAGTGGCCGACCAGGAGGACGCCGACGATCGCCGTCACCGCGACCATCGCGCCCGGACCGCTCTCCCCCGCCCCGGCGCCGCCGCCGTCGTCCCGTACGGGTGCGCCGGCGACGGACGCGGCGGCCGAGGTCCGCGCGACGACGAGTCGCACGAGGACGGCGACCAGGAGCGTCAGCGCGGCGAGACCCGCGAACGCCGAACGCCAGCCCACGGCGCGGGTCACGAGGCTCGCCAGCGGCGTACCCAGCACCATCCCCAGCGTGGCCCCGCCGAGCACGACGGCGACGGAGCGCGCGAGCTGGCGGTCCGGCACCAGGTCGGCGACGTGGGCGTTGGCGCTGGCCCACAGGAGCCCGACGGCCGCCGCCCCCGCGAGCCGGGCGGCCACCGCGACGCCGTACGACGGCGCCAGCGCGGTCGCGAGCGACGACGCCGCCAGCGCGACCAGGGCGACGGCGATGACCGTGCGGCGGTCGCGGCCGGCCACGAGGCGCACAAGGGGGAAGCTCGCGACGACCACCACGGCCGCCCAGACGGAGACCAGCAGACCGGTGCGGGCCTCGGGGACCCCGAGGCCGGCGCTCATCTGCGGCAGGACGGCGGTGGGCAGCATCTCCGCCGTGACCATGGTGAACGTCGCGGCGCCGAGCACGAGCAGCGAGGGCCACGGGAGGCCGTCCGCGGACACCTGGGGCGAGGGTGAGGTCGTCATGCCGACGACGCTAGAGTTTGACACTGATGTCAATGTCAAGCGTGACCCGGATCACCCCCGGAGGTGGCGGATGAAGATCGGCGAGGTCGCCCGGCGCACGGGCGTGGCGCCCCGGCTGGTGCGCTACTACGAGCAGCAGGGCCTGCTCGTCGCGGACCGCGCGGCGAACGGGTACCGCACCTACTCCGAGGCCGACGTCGAGCGGGTGTCACGGGTGGCGGGCATGGTGCGCGCCGGCATCCCGACCCGCCTGATCAAGGTGCTCCTCGACCTGGAGGGGGCGCAGGCGTCCGCCGAGCCGACATGCCCGCGGACCGTGGCCGAGATGCTCGCGGCCGAGCTGGACGGCATCGAGGACAGGCTCGCCTGCCTCACGCGCAGCCGCGACACGATCCGCGACGTCCTGACCCGCACCGAGCACGCAGCGCTCCTGTCGGAGACCGCGGCGGGCGCCGGCCCGGCGGCCGCGCGCTGACCGCATGCACGAGGGCCGCCGACCTGCGGTCGACGGCCCTCGTGCGGAGCCCGTGGCGGTGTGCCTCGGCGCCCCCCGGGATCACTCGACCCCGAGGAGCACCTCGATCGCCCGGGCGAAGAAGCGGTCGACCGGTGCCTCGGCGTAGGCCTCCGAGCCCTTGGCCCGGCCGAACGTCGCCGAGCGGATCTCCGCCGACGTGAGCGGCTCCTGCCGGTCGAAGTAGGCCACGAGACGGTCGCAGAGCGCGTCCACGTCGTCGGTGTCGTAGCCCTGCGCGCCGCGCTCGGCGGGCGCGAACCTCTCGCCGTCGGGCCGGCCCAGACGCCCGTACATGGTGCGGGCACGGTCGGCCAGCGCGGCCATCCACGCCTCCTGCCCGTGCGCGGCGACGTACTCGGCCCGCTGGCGCGCGATGAACGCGGCCTCCAGGCGGTCCAGCGCGGCGTCGACCTCGTGGGTGTCGTACCCCCCGCGGACCAGGTCGAACGTCGACACCTGGATGTCGGCGTGCGACAGGGGCTCCGCGGTGCGGCCCTCGTAGGCCTGCCGCGCGTGGTCGAAGAAGTCCTCGACCTCGTCGCGGTCGTACCCGGTGCGCATCGCGGACACCGTGCTGAACAGAGCGCTCACTCGTCGTCCTCCTCGGCGGCCAGCTGCCCGCAGGCGCCGTCGATGTCGCTCCCGCGGGTGTCACGGATCGTGGTGGGGATCCCGTGCCCGCGCAAGCGTGCCACAAACTCGTCCTCGACGGCACGCTCGCTCGCGGTCCAGATGGAGCCGGGCGTGGGGTTGAGCGGGATCGGGTTGACGTGCACCCAGCCCCGGCCGCGGGCGTTGAGCTTTTCGCCCAGCAGGTCGGCGCGCCAGCCGTGGTCGTTCATGTCCTTGATGAGCGCGTACTCGATCGACACCCGGCGTCCCGTCACCTCGAAGTAGTGCCGGGCCGCGTCGAGCGCCTCGTCCACGCTCCACCGGGTGTTGATGGGCACGAGCTCGCTGCGCAGGTCGTCGTCGGGGGCGTGCAGGCTCAGCGCGAGCGTCACGGGGATGCCGAGGTCGGCGAGCTTCCGCATCGCCGGCACGAGGCCCACCGTGGAGACGGTGATGTTGCGCGCCGACATGCCGAAGCCCTCCGGCTGCGGGGCCACCAGCGCCCGGACCGTCTCGATGACGGCGCGCGGGTTCGCCAGCGGCTCCCCCATGCCCATGAAGACGAGGTTGTTCAGCCGCGTCGGGCCGCCGGGGATCTCACCGGCCGCCAGCGACTTGTTCGCCGCGCGCACCTGCTCGAGGATCTCCGCCGTCGAGAGGTTGCGCGTGAGGCCCAGCTGACCGGTGGCGCAGAACGGGCACGCCATGCCGCAGCCCGCCTGGGACGAGATGCACAGCGTGGTCCGGTTCGGGTAGCGCATCAGCACCGACTCGACCCGGGCGTCGTCGAACAGGTGCCACAGCGTCTTGACGGTGGTGCCGCCGTCCGCCTCGAGGCGCCGCGTCGGACGGATGAGCTGCGGGAACATGGTCGTCGCCATGGCCTCGCGCGTCGTCGCCGGCAGGTCGGTCATCTGCTCGGGGTCGGACGTGAAGTGCTGGAAGTAGTGCGTCGCGAGCTGCTTGGCCCGGAACGGCTTCTCGCCCATCGCCTCGACGGACGCGACCCGCTCGGCGGGCGTCAGGTCGGCGAAGTGCTTCGGCGGCTTGCCCCGCCGGCGCGGCGCCATCTGCAGCGGCATGGGCGCGGTCTCGTCGCCGGGCCGGACCACGGGCAGCCCGAGGTCGGCGCCGGACGTCGCGGGACGGGCGGGGGTGGAAGGCATGACAGTTCCTTACGGGGCGGTCGACGGCGCCATGGTGAGCACGAGGTACACGAACGGGGCGGTGACGACCAGCGAGTCGAGGCGGTCCAGCACACCCCCGTGACCCGGGAGCAGCGAACCCATGTCCTTCAATTCTAGGTCCCGCTTGATGAGCGACTCCGCGAGGTCGCCCACGGTGGCCGTGATCGCCGTCAGGACGCCGAGCACCACGCCGAGCACCACGCCGCCGTCGAGGGCGAGCACGGCGCCGGCGACGCCCACGGCCGTGGCCAGGACGACCGATCCCGCCAGGCCCTCCCAGGTCTTCTTGGGGCTCACGGTGGGCGCCAGCGGGTGCCGCCCCATGGTGACGCCGGCGATGTAGCCGCCCGTGTCGTTCGCCACCGCCAGCAGGATGAACAGCGCCACCTTCAGCTCCCCGTCCGGCTGCGCCAGCAGCAGGAGCACGAAGCCGGCCAGGAACGGCACGTAGGTGGCCGCGAACACGGCGGCCGCGGAGTCCCGCAGGGCCTGCGGTCCTGGCCCGTCGAGCACGCGCCAGACGACGACGGCGCCCACGGTCAGGACGTAGGCGACGAGCAGCGCCTCGGGCCCGGCCGCGTAGGCCGAGACCACCATGCCGACCCCGCCCACGAGGAGCGGCAGCATGGGCAGGTGGATGTCGCGCCGGGCGAACGCCTGACGCAGCTCCCAGAGCGCGGCGCCCACGGCGACGGCCGCGACCGCCACGAAGGGCTCCGGCCGGAACCAGAGCGACGCCGCGACGCCGACGAGCAGCAGCACGCCGACGCCGATCGCCACGGGCAGGTTGCGGCCGGCCCGCGAGGTGCTCGGTCCGGCCGCCCCGCCCGTGGACGGGTCGAACGGGGACGCGTCCTCGCCCGGTTCGAGGGGATGGGCCACCATCAGACCTCGAGCAGCTCGCTCTCCTTGCCGGCGAGGAGCTGGTCGATCGAGTCGACGTGCCGCTTCGTCAGCGACTCCAGCTCCTTCTCGGCGCGCGTGACCTCGTCCTCGCCGGCCTCGCCGTCCTTGACGATGCGGTCCAGCTCCTCCTTGGCCTTGCGGCGCACGTTGCGCACGGAGATGCGGGCGTCCTCCGCCTTGGTCTTCGCCAGCTTCACGTAGTCGCGGCGCCGCTCCTCGGTGAGGGCCGGCATGACGATGCGGATCGCGTTGCCGTCGTTGGACGGGTTGACGCCCAGGTCCGACTCGCGCAGCGCCTTCTCGATCGTCGTCATCGAGCCCTTGTCGAACGGCGAGATGAGCACCGTGCGCGCGTCCGGGATGTTGAACGACGCGAGCTGCTGCAGCGGCGTCGGGGCCCCGTAGTAGTCCACGGTGATCTTCGAGAACATGCCCGAGCTGGCGCGGCCCGTGCGGATCCCCGCGAACTCCTCCTTGGCGACCTCGATCGCCCTGTCCATCTTCTCCTCGGCCTCGAGGAGGGTGTCGTCGATCACCGGTGCTCCATTCTCGTCGTCGTGCTCGTCGGGGGTCCTGGCGGCCGGCGTGCGGCCGCGTCGTCAGCGGGTCGTGACCAACGTGCCAATCTTCTCGCCCAGCAGCGCGCGGGTCACGTTACCCGGCTCCTCGAGCCCGAAGACGCGCATCCGCACGTCGTTGTCCCGGCACAGGGAGAGGGCCGTGGCGTCCATCACGTTGAGGCCGCGCACCAGCGCGTCGGTGTACGTCAGGTGCTCGAGCCGCACGGCGTCCGGGTCGGTCCGCGGGTCGGCCGAGTAGACGGCGTCCACACCGTTCTTGCCCATGAGGACCTCGTCGCAGTGCGTCTCGAGCGCGCGCTGGACCGAGACCGTGTCCGTGGAGAAGTACGGCATGCCGGCTCCGGCGCCGAAGATCACGACACGGCCCTTCTCGAGGTGCCGGATGGCGCGCAGCGGGATGTACGGCTCGGCGACCTGGCCCATCGTGATCGCCGTCTGCACGCGCGTCGTGACGCCGTCCTGCTCGAGGAAGTCCTGGAGCGCCAGGCAGTTCATCACCGTGCCGAGCATGCCCATGTAGTCGGCGCGCGCACGGTCCAGGCCGGCGCGCGAGAGCTCCGCCCCCCGGAAGAAGTTGCCGCCACCGGAGACGATCGCGACCTGCACGCCCTGGCGGACGGCGTCCCCGATCTCCTGGGCGATCCGCCGGACGACGTCGGTCGCGAGGCCCACGCTGCCGCCGCCGAAGGTCTCGCCGGAGAGCTTGAGCAGCACACGCCGCGCTGGTGCGCCCCCGCCCTGGGCGGAGGTCGGCTCGGTCTGGTCGGTCTCGGTCACGTGCGTCACCGTCGCTCTCTCGGTCTGCTGCGGGCGGGGCGTCGCGGGGGGCGGCACCCGCCCGCGCCCGGTGGTTCTGTGGTCACCCTCCGCGCATCCTGGCACCCGGCGACGGATCCTGCTCCGTCAGCCGGCGGCGGGGGTGGGTATGCGACAGGCCCGACCGCACCGCGCACGGTGCGGTCGGGCCTGGGGTCCGGCGTGGGTCAGCTGCCGACGCGGAAGCGGACGAAGCCCAGCAGGTTGCCGCCGGTGGTGGCGACGTGCTTGGCGACGGTCGTCTTCGTGTCCTTGGCCAGCGGCTGGTCCACCAGCACGGCGTCCTTGAAGAAGCCGTTGAGGCGGCCCTCGACGATCTTCGGGAGCGCGGCCTCCGGCTTGCCCTCGGCGATGGAGACCTCGCGCGCGATCTCGCGCTCCTTGTCGACGACGTCCGCCGGGACGTCCTCGCGGGAGAGGTACCGCGGCGCCAGGGCCGCGACGTGCTGCGCGACGTCCTTGGCGACCGGCTCGGCCGCGTCGTCCGTGGCCACGAGCACGCCGATCGACGGCGGGAGGTCCTTGGCCGTCTTGTGCAGGTAGGTCGTCACCTTCGGGGCCTCGAGGCGGGCCACGCGACGCAGCACGACCTTCTCCCCCATCGTGGCGCCCTGGGCGGCGATCGTGTCGGCCACCGTGCCCTCGGCCGCCGGGGCGGCGAGGCCGGACTCGGCGTCCGTGGCGCCCGCGGCGGCGACGGCGTCGAGGACGGCGTCGGCCAGCGCGATGAACTTCTCGTTCTTGACGACGAAGTCCGTCTCGGCGTCGAGCTCGATCATCGTGGCGACCTGGCCGGCCGCCGAGTCCTCGACCTTGACGGCCACGAGGCCCTCGGTGGTCGCGTTGCCCTCACGCTTGGCCGCCCGGGCGAGGCCCTTCTTGCGGATGATCTCGATGGCCTGGTCGGCGTTGCCGTCGGCCTCGTCGAGCGCCTTCTTGACGTCGAGCATGCCGGCACCCGTGCGCTCGCGCAGCGCCTTGATGTCAGCGGCGGTGTAGTTCGCCATGGATGTCCTCCGTGCTGGTTCGAGATCCGCCCGGCCCGGTCGGGGCACCGGGCGGAAAGGGACGTGCGAGGTGCGCGGGCCGGTCACGCGACGGCGACCGGCCCGCGAGGCCTCACTCGGACTTCTCGGCGGCCTGCTCGCCCTCGACGGCGGCGTCGACGGCCGGGGCGGCGTCCGCGCCCGGCGCGACGGCCGTCTCGGCGCCCGAGGCGCCCTCGGCCGGCGCGGCGTTGCCCTCGGCGGGCGCCTCGGCCGTCGCCTCGGTGGCGGCCTCGGCCGTCGCCTCGGCACCGGCCAGGAGCTCGCGCTCCCACTCGGCCAGCGGCTCGGCCTCGGTGGTCTCCGCGGCCTCGCCCTTCTTGCCCGAGTGGCGCTGCAGCAGGCCCTCCGCGGCGGCGTCGGCGATCACGCGAGTGAGCAGCGTGACGGAGCGGATCGCGTCGTCGTTGCCCGGGATGGCGTAGTCGACGTCGTCCGGGTCGCAGTTGGTGTCGAGGATCGCGACGACCGGGATGCCCAGCTTGCGCGCCTCGTTGACGGCGAGGTGCTCCTTGTTGGTGTCCACGATCCAGACCGCCGACGGGGTCTTGGCCATGTCACGGATGCCGCCGAGCGTGCGCGCGAGCTTGTCCTTCTCGCGGCGCAGGACGAGGAGCTCCTTCTTCGTCAGCGCCGAGCCGGCGACGTCGTCGAAGTCGATCTCCTCGAGCTCCTTGAGGCGCTGGAGGCGCTTGTGCACGGTGGTGAAGTTGGTGAGCATGCCGCCGAGCCAGCGGTGGTTCACGTACGGCATGCCGACGCGGGCGGCCTGCTCGGCCACGGGCTCCTGCGCCTGCTTCTTGGTGCCGACGAACAGGATGCTGCCGCCGTGGGCGACGGTCTCCTTGACGAACTCGTAGGCGCGGTCGATGTACGACAGCGACTGCTGGAGGTCGACGATGTAGATGCCGTTGCGCTCCGTGAAGATGAACCGCTTCATCTTCGGGTTCCAACGGCGGGTCTGGTGTCCGAAGTGGACACCGCTCTCGAGGAGCTGGCGCATGGTCACGACGGCCATGACACGTCCTTTCGCCGCGTGCGCCGGATCCTCCGGGCAGCACGCGCGTCGGGCGACCGGGCCTGCCGCCTCGGCGGGCTCCCGGTCGCGATACTCGGTTCGTCGGTGACAGGCATCCGGCCCGGCACCCCTGGCGTCACGCCGGGCCGGCACCGTCCCGTGACCTGCCCGGGACGGACCGCTGCCGACGCGGCCGCTCCCCGCGCCGGCGGGACCGGGTCGCGGGGCGCGTGCGTGACGCGCGATGTCGATCTGCCGGGACCACGTCCCGCCGCCGCGGGCGAGCCCGCAGGACGTCGAGGACGGTCCACGGGATCCACCGGGAGGGCAGGAGCGAGGCACAAGCCGATCGCGGCGCCCAGTCTACCCGACTGAGCCGGGCCTTCCTGCGCACCGGCGCCGCAGCGCCGGAGCCACCGAGGTGCCCCCGTGGCGAGGACACACGCGCGACTTCCCGGCCCGTCGAGACTGCCCCCCGGGCGACGGTGTCCACAAGGAGCTCCCGCCCGGCCCCGGAGATCCTGCGCGACGCGCCACCCTCCACCCATGGACCTTCCCGACGCCGCCGGTCGAGCGGCTCCGAGCCCCAGGACGACGCGCCGCGCCGCTCGCCGCGCCGCTCACCGCGTGTCGGGCGACGGAGCCCGTCGCGGGCCCGCCCGTCGGGCGGCCGCACCCGCGGCACGGAGGGGCCCCGAGGCGTGCGCTCGGCCGCTGCCGGCAGCTCCCCGGGTCCGCGGCGTGCTCGGCGCGGTGCTGGCGGCCGTCGCGCTGGCCGCCGGTCTCCTCACGACGCCCTCGGCCGTCGCCGACGGCCTCGCGCCGGCCGCCCCCGGCGCCGCCCCGACCATCGACGGCTGGGTCCGTCCGGTGCCGGGCTCCCTCGCGAACCCGTTCGACCCGCCCGCCGAGACCTGGCTCGCCGGCCACCGCGGCGTCGACCTCTCCGCGCGTCCCGGCGACGAGGTGCGCTCGCCCGCCGCGGGCGAGGTCACGTTCGCCGGCCAGGTCGCCGGCAAGCCGGTCGTCGTGGTCGGGCACGCGGACGGGCTGCGCTCGACCTTCGAACCCGTCGACGGCGCGGTGCGCCGTGGCGACCGGGTGAACGCCGGTGACGTCGTGGGTCGCCTGGCCGGCACCCCCGGCCACTGCGCCCCCGCCGGCTGCCTGCACTGGGGGGTGCGCCGCGGGGACGTGTACCTCGACCCGCTCGCGTTCCTCGGTGAGGCCGCACCTGTCGTGCTGCTGCCCGGCGGACCGTGACGCCCGGCCCCGGTCACCGCCGCCGGCATCCTGACGTCAGGCGCGCGGGAACGCCTGTACGAACACCTTCCGCAGCCGCTCGTCGTCCACGTGCGTGTACCGCTGCGTGGTGCCGAGGTCCGAGTGGCCCAGCACCTCCTGCACGGACCGGAGGTCGGACCCGCCCTGGAGGAGGTGGGTCGCGGCCGAGTGCCGCAGCGCATGGGGGGCGACGTCGTCCACGCCGGCCTGCGCGGCGAGCCGGTGCACCGCGTCGCGCACCTGGCGCTGCCCCCAGCGCCCCCCGCGCGCGCCGAGCAGCAGTGCCGCTCCGGACGCCGGTCGGGCCAGGGCCGGCCGCCCGGTGGCGAGCCATTCCGACACGGCCCGGGCCGCAGGGACCCCGAACGGCACCACGCGCTCCTTGCCGCCCTTGCCGAGCACCCGCACGAGCCGCTCGGTGAGGTCGACGGCGGGTACGTCGACCTGGACCAGCTCCCCCACCCGGATGCCGCTGCCGTACAGGAGCTCGGCGGCCGCCCATGCGCGCAGTGCCGCGGGACGGTCCGCGGGCTCCGCGCCGTGCGCCGCGTCGCGGGCGGCGTCGAGCAGCGCGGACGCCGCGTCGGCGCTCAGCACCGTGGGCAGCGTCCGCGGCACCTTCGGGCTGGCGAGGCGTGCGGTGGGGTCGGTGGGGACCAGACCGACGCGGTAGGCCCACCGCAGGAAGGTCCGGGCCGCCGCTCCGCGGCGGGCGATGGTCGCCCGCGCCAGTCCTCGTTCCGCCTGCGTGGCGAGCCATCCGCGCAGCGTGGCGACGTCCATGTCCGGCAGGCCCTGCGCACCGTGCCGCACGGCGTAGCGCAGCAGCGACCCGACATCGGCGCGATAGGCGCGCCGCGTGTGCTCCGAGTGCCCTCGCTGGACGGCGAGATGCTCGTCGAAGCGGGCCAGCGCCTGTGCGAGCGGCGCCGGCAGCGGCGGGAGGTCACGGTCGGTGTCCATCCAGGTCAGTGTGCCCCCGGGCCGCCGCGGAGCAGGTCAGCGCGCCGCGCGTGTCGAGCTCGTCGCACGTCTCTCCGACGCTCAGCACCACCTGCGGCCCGGCCCGACGTCGGACGACCTGGAGACGCGGACGCTCGGCTCACCCGGCCACGCCGCCGGTCCGCCCGGTCCGCCCGCCGCCGGTGCCCCGACGCGGTAGCCGGCTCCAGCGACCACCGTCCTGTGCGGCGAGTCCGTGCAGCTCCAGCGCGCCGAGGCCGGAGAGCACCTCGCCGACCGACAGTCCTGCCGCCCTGGCGACGGAGTCCACGGTCGCGGAGGCGCGTGCCGGGAGCGCGTCCCACACCCGGGTCGCCCGGTCGCCGAGCACCTCCACCTCCGGAGGGGTCCTCGAGCGTGCGGGCGTCCGGCCGGACGCGTCACCGCCCGAGGGCACGGTCGCGGCCGGGGACGTGCCGTCGTACGGGCCCGCGAGCTCGGCCACCTCGGCGGCGTCGGTCACGCACACGGCCGCGCCGTCACGCAGGAGCACGTGGCAGCCGGTCGACGTCCCCGACGTCACGGGCCCAGGCACGGCTCCGAGCGGCCTCAGGAGCCGGCTCGCGTGCCGGGCCGTCGACAGGGCGCCCGAGCGCCAGGCCGCCTCCACCACGACCGTCGCGCACGACATCGCGGCGATGACCCGGTTGCGGGCGAGGAACCGCTGCTTGTAGGGCGCCGATCCCGGCGGGACCTCGCTCACGACCGCCCCCGATCCGTCCGCCAGCCTGCGCAGCAGGTCCTGGTTGCCCGGCGGGTAGAACCGGTCGACGCCCCCGGCGAGCACCGCGACCGTCGGGGCGTCCCCCGCGAGCGCCCCACGGTGGGCGGCGGCGTCGATGCCGTAGGCCCCGCCGGACACCACCGTGAACCCTCGATCGGCGAGGCCGGCAGCGATACCCGCCGCCACCTGGTCGCCGTAGGCGCTCGACGCGCGGGCGCCCACGAGTGCCACGGACCGTTCGGCCAGGGACGCCAGGTCGCCCTCGCCCCGCACCCACAGCGCGAACGGCTGCTCCACGCCCAGGTCGGCGAGCCGCACGGGCCAGCGCGGGTCCTCGGGGACCAGCAGCGTGCCGCCGAACCTCTCGAGCACGCGCAGCTCGCGCCGCGGGTCGAGCCGGTCCAGGCGAGGCGCCCACCGCGAGACCGCGTCCATCAGCCGGTCGGCGGCGACGTCGCTGCCGAGCGGGTCGAGCGCCGCGCCCCGCAGCGCCCTGGCCGGGTCGCGGACGGCGTCCAGGAGCCAACCGAGGGCGTCCGCCGCCCCGAGGTGGGCCACGAGGCTCCCGGCCACGCCGTCGGCAGGCTCGGCCAGCCGGCTCCAGGCGGCACGGGCGAGCACGGGGTCGTCGACGTCGAACGGCGGTACGGACGCCCGGCGCGGCACGACGTCGAGCCCGCTCGCCGGGCCCAGCGTCCCGGACGACGGCTCAGCCATGGTTTCCCCGGGTGCGCATCGTCACGGCGGTGGAGACGTCCTCCGTGGTGGGTGCGGCGCGGCCGGCCAGGTCGGCGACGGTCCACGCGATCCGCAGTACCCGGTCCGCGCCGCGCAGGCTCAGCACACCGCGGTCCACCATCTGCTCGACGGGCCCCAGGAGGCCCGGCCCGCCGGAACGCTCGCGCAGCCACCGTCCGGGGACCTCGGCGTTCGTCGACCACGGCGTGCCTGCCAGCCGGGCCCGCGCCGCCTCGCGGGCCTCCGCGACGCGGCCTGCCACGATGGCCGACGACTCCGCCGAGGTCCGCGCGGTGCGCTCGGCGCGCGTGACCGGCTGCACGTCCACCTGGAGGTCCACCCGGTCGAGCAGCGGGCCCGACAGCCGGCCGAAGTACCGCCGCTTCGCCGTCGGCGTGCACGCGCAGTCGAGCCCCTTGTTGACCGACGCCATCCCGCACGGGCAGGGGTTCGCCGCCAGCACCAGCTGGAACCGCGCCGGGTAGCGTGCGGCGCCGCCCGAGCGGTGCAGCACCAGCTCGCCCTGCTCGAGCGGCTGACGCAGGGTCTCCAGCACGCGCGACGGGAACTCGGGGGCCTCGTCGAGCAGCAGCACGCCGCGATGCGCCCGCGACACCGCCCCGGGCCGGGCGAGCCCGCTGCCGCCACCGACGATCGCCGCCGGTGTGGCGGTGTGGTGGGGGTCCTCGAAGGGCGGACGGGTCACCAGGCCGTTCCCGGGGTCGAACGTCCCGGCCACCGAGTGCACCGACGTCACCTCGACCGCCTCGGCGGCGGTCAGGTCCGGCAGGATGCCCGGCAGCCGGGCCGCGAGCATCGTCTTGCCCGCGCCCGGCGGTCCCACGAGCAGCAGGTGGTGGCCGCCCGCGGCGGCGATCTCCAGCGCCACCCGTGCCTGGGCCTGGCCGACGACCTCGGCGAGGTCCCCGGGCGTGCGGCGAGCGACCGCCTGCCGCGACGGCCGGACGGGATCCAGCACCGGCACCTCCGCGAGGTCCCCGCCGTGCAGCAGCACCACCTCGGCCAGGGTGGCCGCGGCGTGCACGCGCGCACCCGGGACCAGGCGTGCCTCGTCCGCGTCGCCCGCCGCCACGACGACGTCGGGGCAGCCCGACTCGACGGCGGCCGCCACCGCGGGCAGCACGCCCCGCACGGGCTGCAGCCGGCCGTCCAGCCCCAGCTCGGCCAGGTGCACCACCCGCTCCAGGCCGGCCGCCGGGACGACGCCGTCACCCGCGAGCACCGCGACCGCGATGGCCACGTCGAACGACGAACCCGACTTGCGCAGCGACGCCGGCGAGAGGTTGACGGTGACCTTGCGGTGCGGCCACCGGATCCCGGTGGAGAGCACGGCGGCCCGCACGCGCTCCCGCGACTCGTGGAGCGCCGCGTCGGGCAGGCCGACCAGCGTGAACCCCGGCACGGACGCGGCGAGCTGGGCCTGCACCTCCACCACGTGCCCGGTGAGCCCGGTCAACGCGACCGCAGCCGTCGTCCCCAGCCCCATCAGAGCACCCCCACGAGGTGCTCGACCTGCGCGGCCCCGGCGCGGGGCAGCACGACCGCCACGACGTCGATCCGTACCTCGCGGCAGCGCACGCCGCGGTGCTCGGCGAGCCACTGCCCGATGAGCCGCCGGATACGCGACAGCTTGGCGGGCGTGACGGCCTCCGCAGGGTGCCCGAAGGCCGTGCCCCGGCGCGTCTTGACCTCGATGGCGACCACGACGTCACCGTCCCGCGCGACGAGGTCGAGCTCCCCGCCCGTCCCCCGCCAGTTGCGCTCCAGCACCTCGAGACCGTGCGCCTCGACGTGGCGCGCGGCCACCCGTTCCCCGTACCGCCCGACGGCGTCCTTCGCCCGCATCGAACCACCTCCGCGGGGAAGCCTCGCCGTCGCGGGGGTGCTCGGGGAGCCTGCGGCCGACGCTGTGGACCGCCGTCCGCCTGGGGGCAGGTTCGGAGCCTACGGACGGCGTGTTGCGTCCGGCGGAGGCGTCGGCGTCCCGATCGAGGCGCTACAGCGCGAGCTCGGCCTTGGCGAGCTCCTCGACGTTGACGTCCTTGAACGTGACGACGCGCACCGACTTCACGAACCGCGCGGAGCGGTAGACGTCCCACACCCAGGCGTCGGCCAGGCGGAGCTCGAAGTAGACCTCCCCCGCCGCGGACCGCACCTGCAGGTCCACCTGGTTCGCCAGGTAGAACCGGCGCTCGGTCTCCACGACGTACGAGAACAGTCCCACCACGTCGCGGTACTCGCGGTAGAGCGCGAGCTCCATCTCGGTCTCGTAGTTCTCGAGGTCTTCGGCGCTCACGGAGCCATCATCCCATCGCGCAGGACCGGGTCGAGCGTGGCGCCGGGTGCGCCGGGGACCTGCGCGTCGCCGGGGGCGGTGTCGTCGGCGAGCGCCCGCAGGTTCCAGGAGCGCCGGTGCTGCGGCGTGGGGCCGTGCCGACGCAACGCGTCGAGGTGAGCCGGGGCCGAGTACCCCTTGTTCTGGTCCCAGGCGAAGGCCGGGTACTGACGGGCGAGCCGCACGAGCAGCCCGTCGCGCTCCACCTTGGCGAGCACGCTCGCCGCCGCGACCGACGAGCACTGCAGGTCCGCCTTGACGAGGGTGCGGACGGCGGGCTCGGGCACGTCGGGGCCCAGCACGGGGTCGAGGGCCGCGGCCTCGAACAGGTCGACGTCGCCCCGGCTCAGCCAGTCGTGCGAGCCGTCCAGCAGCACCACGTCCACGTCCCCGCAGGTGCGGCGCACCTGGGCGAGGGCGCGACGGCCGGCGAGGCGCAGCGCGGCCACGATGCCGTGCGCGTCGATCTCGGCGGGGCCGGCGTGCCCGACGGCCCACGCGACGCCCCACCGCTCCAGCTGCGGCACCATCGCCACCCGCGCCGCCGGCGTGAGCAGCTTGGAGTCGGTCAGGCCTTGAGGGGCGGTGCGGGTCGCGGCGTCGACCACGACCACGCCCACGCTCACGGGGCCGGCGAGCGCCCCGCGACCGACCTCGTCCATGCCGGCCACGAGACGGGCGCCGCCCGTGAGCAGCGACCGCTCCTGGCGCAGGGTCGGGCTGCGGCGCGGCTGCCTCGCGCCACCGTTCGCGGCAGCGGTCGAGGCCCGGCGCGGCGGCGTCGGTCGGCGGACCGTGTCGGGACCGACGAGCGAGGTCACGGCTCGGGCACCTTCGCGAAGACCTCGCCGGGGTTGCGCAGCCACGTCGCGTCGGCCAGCGGCCAGACGGTGGCGAAGGTCGAGCCGACCACGTTGTCCATCGGTACGAACCCGCCGCCGGGCTTGCCCGTGTTGTAACGAGAGTCCTGAGAGTTCTGCCTGTTGTCGCCCATCACGAACAGCATGCCCTCCGGCACCACCGTGTCGAAAGGGTCCTGGCTCGGCACCGAGCCCGGCTTGGTGTACGACTCCTCGTCGATCGGCTCGCCGTTGATGCTCACGCGCCCCTCGGCGTCGCAGCAGGTCACGTGATCGCCCGGCGTGCCGATGACGCGCTTGATCAGGTGGTCGCCGGTCTCCTGCGGCAGCAGGCCCACGAAGGTCAGGACGTTCGTCACCGCCTGCCCCACCGGCGTGCGCTCCGGCGGCTCGTACGGGGGCAGCCAGCCACCCGGGTCCTTGAACACCACGATGTCGCCGCGGGCCACGTCGAACACGTCGGGGACCATGCGGGAGACCATGACGCGGTCCCCGATCTCGAGCGTGTCCTCCATGGACCCGCTGGGGATGTAGAACGCCTGCACGAGGAACGTCTTGATGATCCACGAGAGCACGAGGGCGCTGATCACGATGATCGCCGTCTCGCGCAGCACGCCGAGGCCTCGTCGCGGCGCGGGCGCCGCCTGGCCGCCGTGCCCCGTCCCGACCACGGCGTCGAAGCCGCCGGCCCCGTCGCCACCCGCCGCGTCCGCGGGGTCGTGGGGGCGGGGCTGGTGCGCGCTCGGCCGGTCGGTCACGGGATCGGAGTCTGCCACGCCCTCACTCTTTCACTCGGCACCGTCCAGGGCGAAACCGCCGTCGACCGCGTCCGGCACGTCCCGTGGGACGACGGACGGGCGGCCCTGCCGTAGCAGGACCGCCCGTCCGGTGCGGTGCGCGTCAGCGCGACGTGACGCGGGGCGTCACTTCGCGGTGGGCGTCTCGCGCTTCTCGCGGATCTTCGCCTTCTTGCCGCGCAGGTTGCGCAGGTAGTACAGCTTCGCGCGGCGGACGACGCCGCGCGACACGACGTCGATCGAGTCGATCGTCGGGGCGTGCAGGGGGAACGTGCGCTCCACGCCGACACCGAAGCTGATCTTGCGAACGGTGAACGTCTCGCGGACGCCGCCGCCCTGGCGCGCGATGACGATGCCCTGGAACGCCTGGACGCGCGAGCGGTTGCCCTCGACGACCTTGACGTTGACCTTGACGGTGTCGCCGGCGCGGAAGTCCGGGACGTCGGAGCGCAGCGAGGCTGCGTCGACGGAGTCGAGCGTGTGCATGGTTCTCTCCCCGCCCTGCCACAGGTCAGGAGCAAGATCGTGGCGCACCCGGAGGGCGCGCGGTGTCTGACGGATCGGGTGGTGCGTCGGCTTCTCGACCGGACGCGCCGCTCAGCAGCACGTCGTGACCTCCCCTGTGGCAGAGGCCGGTCGGCGAACACACCAGCGCCCTATTCTGCCACAGGTTCTTCCGCGGGTCGGAGCCGCCCGTCGGAGACCTGCCACCCGAGCCCGGCGAGCACGGCGAGGTCGGCCTTGTCGAGCGCCGCGACGTCGAGGGCCGCCACCATGTCGGGGCGCCTCGCGGCCGTCCGCTCCAGGGCCCGGTCGCGCCGCCAGCGCTCGATCCGCGCGTGGTGCCCGGACAGGAGCACCTCGGGGACCTCGAGCCCTTCCCAGGCCGGCGGCTTGGTGTAGACCGGGTACTCGAGCAGCCCGGCCGCTCCGTGCGACTCCTCGACCAGGGAGTGCGGGTTGCCCACGACCCCCGGCAGCAGCCGCCCGAACGCCTCGATCATGACGAGCGCCGCGACCTCGCCCCCGTTGAGCACGTAGTCGCCGATGGACAGCTCGCTCACCCGGTGCCCGGCGGCGCGGGCGCGCTCTGCCACGCGGGCGTCGATGCCCTCGTACCGCCCGCACGCGATCACCACGTGCGCCTCGAGCGCCAGCCGCTCGGCGTGCCGCTGCGTGAAGACCTCTCCGGACGGCGTCGGCACCACGAGGTGCCCGGCCCCACCCGCGGGCAGCACGTCGTCGAGCGCGCGCCCCCACACGTCGGGCCGCATGACCATGCCCGCTCCCCCGCCGAAGGGGGTGTCGTCCACGGTGCGGTGCCGGTCGGTGGCCCAGCCGCGCAGGTCGTGCACCCGCAGGTCGAGCAGGCCGGTGCGGCGCGCCTTGCCGACCAGCGACAGGTCGAGGGCGGCGAGGTAGTCGGGGAAGATCGAGACGACGTCGACGCGCACCTCAGGCCTCGCCCGTGGTCTCGGCGGTCCCGTCCTGCCCGTCCGCGCGGTCGACGACGACGGCGTCCGCGTCGCGGGCGAGCAGCCCGCCCGGCGGCGTCAGCACGACCCGCCCGCCGGCCACGTCGACGACCGGCACGATCGCGTGGACGAACGGCACCAGGGTGCGCTCGCCGCCGACCTCCTTCACCAGGAGCGCGTCGTGCGCGGGCAGGTGCTCCAGCCCGACGACCTCGCCGACGACGGTGCCGTCCTCGAGCTCGGCGCGCAGGCCGGCCAGCTCGTGCGGGTACCAGGCGTCCTCCTCGTCGGAGACGTCGGCGTCCACGACCAGCTCGACGCCGCGCAGCGCCTCGGCCGCGGTGCGGCCGTCCACCTCCGCGAACGACACGAGCCACCGGCCCTGGTGCACGCGCGACGCCGTCACGGT
Source organism: Isoptericola peretonis (assembly GCA_023241745.1). Lineage (GTDB taxonomy): Bacteria > Actinomycetota > Actinomycetes > Actinomycetales > Cellulomonadaceae > Isoptericola > Isoptericola peretonis. Next base: position 195,394 of record JALQCY010000006.1, read on the forward strand.
CAGCGGCCCGGCGGACGCCGGCTCGGTCGCGAGGGTGAGGCCCACCGCCAGCCGGTCCTCGGGGTTGTCGGTACGCAGGTCGAGCGCGACCTCACCCTTGAGCCCGTGCGCCCGTCCCACGCGCGCCACCACCAGCTGCATGACCACTCCTGTCTCGAACACATCTCTCGTCGGCCGGACGACCGCCGGTCCCAGCATGCACCGCCGACCCGGCCACGGTCGGCGGCAGAAGAACGAGGCCCGGCCCCACCGTGCAGTGGGGCCGGGCCTCGTCAGAGCTGCGGCAGCGGGTGCGGCGGGCGTCAGCGGCGGTCGACGTCCACGACGTCGACCCGCACGGGGCCGTCCGTCGCGAGCGCGCCGACCACGGTGCGCAGCGCCTTCGCCGTCCGTCCGCCCCGGCCGATGACACGGCCGAGGTCGTCCGGGTGCACCCGCACCTCGAGCAGGTCGCCCCGGCGCTGCGTCCGCGCGGCCACCCGGACGTCGTCCGGGTTGTCCACGATGCCGCGCACCAGGTGCTCGAGGGCCTCGGCGAGCATCAGGCCTCGGCCTCAGCCTCGGTGGCCTCGGCCGCCGGCTTCTCGGACTTCTTCTCGGCGGCCTTCGCCTTGGCCTTCTCGGCCTCGGCGGCGACGGCCTCGATCGCGGCGGCGCTGTCGGCCTTCGCGGCCTTGGTCCGCAGGGTGCCCTCGGCGCCCGGCAGGCCCTTGAACTTCTGCCAGTCACCGGTGATCTTGAGGAGCGCGGCGACCTGCTCGGTCGGCTGCGCGCCGACGCCGAGCCAGTACTGCGCCCGCTCGGACTTGATCTCGATGAACGACGGCTCCTCGGTCGGGTGGTACTTCCCGATCTCCTCGATGACGCGGCCGTCGCGCTTGGAGCGCGAGTCCGCGACGACGACGCGGTAGTACGGGGCCCGGATCTTGCCGAGACGCTTCAGACGAATCTTGACGGCCACTTGGGTGGTGTCTCCTGGTTCTGGTGGGGTGACCCTGCGCGCAGCCTGGTGGGGTCCTGGCGGCGCATGAGGTCAGGACGCGGCCTGCGCAGGAGAGAGGGGCCTGGGCACGCCGAGTACCCGGACATTGTGCCAGACGGTGGGCACCGTCTCCAACCTCGGGAGACGAGCGCCTCGGACCGCGCGGCGCGTCAGCCGCGCACGACCTGGCCGCGCAGCACGACGGCGGTCGGATGGCGCAGCACCTCGATGTCCTCGCGCGGGTCGGCGGGGTACACCACCAGGTCGGCGCTCGAACCCTCCACGAGGGCGCCGAAGCCGAGGAGCTCGCGCGCCCGCCAGGTCGCCATGGCGACGACGTCGGCCGCGGGGATCCCCGCGGCCACGAGCTCGGCACACTCGTCCACGACCCGCCCGTGGGCGAGGGTGCCCCCGGCGTCCGTCCCGACGAGCAGCGGGACGCCGGCGTCGTACAGGGCCCGGACGTGCTCGTACCGGCGGGCGTGCAGGCGCCGCATGCGCGCCGCGTAGACCGGGTACTTCTCCTCGGCCTGCTGGGCGATCCGGTCGAACCGGGCCACCTGGAGCAGCGTGGGCGTCACGGGGATCCTGCGGGCGGCGACCTCGTCGAGGAGGTCGCCGACCACTCCCGTGCCGTGCTCGATGCCGTCCACCCCCGCGGCGAGCAGGTCGCTCACGACCTCCTCGGAGAACGCGTGCACGGTGACCCGGGCCGCCTCCGTGTGCGCGGCGGCGACCGCCTCGATGAGGACGTCGCGCGGCCACAGCGGGCCGAGGTCGCCGAGGTCGCGGTCGATCCAGTCGCCGACCAGCTTCACCCAGCCGTCCGCGCCGCGCGCCTGGGCCCGCACCGCGTCCGGCAGCGCGGCCACGTCGTCGAGCTCGAGACCGAAGTGCCGCAGATACCGCTTGGGACGGGCGAGGTGGCGACCGGCGCGCACCAGGCGCGGCAGGTCGGGCCGGTCCTGCACCCAGGAGGTGTCGACGGGCGAGCCCGCGTCGCGCACCAGCAGGACGCCGGAGTCACGGTCGGCGACCGCCTGCGCGACCGCCGTCTCCTGGTCGACCGCCCCGTCGGCGCCGAGCCCGACGTGGCAGTGCACGTCCACCAGGCCGGGCAGCACCCAGCCCTCGATCTCGCGGGTGGCGCTGCCCTGCGGGGAGGGCCGGGTCAGGCTGACGCGCCCGTCGCGCACCCACATCTCCCCGACGTCGCGGTCCTGTCCGAGCAGGACGTGGCCGGTGACGTGCAGCGGGACGTGCGGGGCTGACATGGTCGAAGGGTACAGAGTCGGGGCGCCGGCGGGACGTCGGGCGCAGGCCGGTCAGCGGCCGCCGAGCAGCTTGTCGAGACCGTCGGGCAGCTGCAGCTTCGACAGGTCCTGCTCGGCCGGCTCCTCGCCCCCGACGCCGAAGGCCGAGCCCGGCGCCGAAGGCTTCGCCGCCGGCCCCCCGAGGGCGCGCTGGAGCGCCTCGCGCTCCTGCTGCGCCCGCTTGGCGGGGTTGCCGGACTTGCCCTTGACCTTCTTCGCGGGCGCCTGCTTGCCGCGCGCCTTCTTGCCGCCCCCGGGCATGCCCGGCATCCCGGGCACGCCGCCCGGCATCCCCGGCATCCCGCCGCCCTTGCTCATCTGGCGCATCATCTTCTGCGCCTGCGTGAACCGCTCGAGCAGCTGGTTGACGGCCGTCGTGGTCTGGCCGGAGCCGCGGGCGATGCGCGCCCGGCGCGACCCGTTGATGATCTTGGGGTTCTCGCGCTCGGCCGGCGTCATCGACTGGATGAGGGCCTGGACGCGGTCGACCTCGCGCTCGTCGAAGTTCTCGAGCTGGTCGCGCATCTGCGCCATGCCCGGCAGCATGCCGAGCATCTTCTTCATCGAGCCCAGCTTCTTCATCTGCTGCATCTGCACCAGGAAGTCGGACAGGCTGAAGTCCTCGCCCGCGCTGACCTTGGCCGCCATCTTCTCGGCCTGCTCGGCGTCGAACGCCTTCTCGGCCTGCTCGATGAGGGTGAGCACGTCACCCATGTCGAGGATGCGCGAGGCCATGCGGTCGGGGTGGAACACCTCGAAGTCGGTGAGCTTCTCGCCCGTCGAGGCGAACATGATCGGCCGGCCGGTGATCGTGGCCACCGACAGGGCGGCGCCACCGCGCGCGTCACCGTCGAGCTTGGACAGCACGACGCCGGTGAAGTCGACGCCCTCCTCGAAGGCCTTCGCCGTGGCGACGGCGTCCTGGCCGATCATCGCGTCGATGACGAAGAGGACCTCGTCCGGCTGCACGGCGTCGCGGATGTCCGCCGCCTGCTTCATGAGGACCTGGTCGACGCCGAGACGGCCCGCGGTGTCGACGATGACGACGTCGTGCTGCTTCGCCCTCGCCTCCGCCACACCGTCGCGCGCGACGCCCACCGGGTCGCCGATGACGACCTCGGTCTCGGCGCCCTGGTTGCCCGGGTGCGGCGCGAACACGGGCACGCCCGCCCGCTCGGCGACCACGGACAGCTGCGTGACGGCGTTCGGTCGCTGGAGGTCGGCGGCGACGAGCAGCGGCGTGTGGCCCTGCTCCCGCAGGGCCAGCGCGAGCTTGCCGGCGAGCGTCGTCTTACCGGCGCCCTGGAGGCCGGCGAGCATGATGACCGTCGGCGGGGTCTTGGCGAACTGCAGCGCGCGGGTCTGGCCGCCCAGGATCGCGACGAGCTCGTCGTTGACGATCTTGACGACCTGCTGGGCGGGGTTGAGCGCGCCGGAGACCTCGGCCGACAGCGCGCGCTCCCGCACCGCGGCGGTGAACTCGCGCACGACGGGCACGGCCACGTCGGCGTCGAGGAGGGCCCGGCGGATCTCGCGCACGGTCGCGTCGATGTCCGCCTCGGAGAGCCGGCCCCGCCCGCGCAGGTTCTTGAACGTCGCGGTGAGCCGGTCCGACAGGGAGTTGAACACCAGGCAGTTCCTAACGGGGGTCGTCGAGGGGTGCGGCCACCTAGCCTACCGGTCGCCCGGTCGCTCCCGGCGAGAGCGCCGTGCGGGCCCGGCCGGTGAGGTCGTCGACGAGGCTCGCCCGCCACGCCGTCCACCCCGCGGGGCCGAGCGAGGACGCGTCGGCCTCGGTGACCGCACGCACGGTCTCCAGCAGGTCGGCGCGGCGCTCGACGGCGTCGAGCAGCTCCGCCAGCGTGGCCGGGTCCTCGAGGTCGGCGGTGGTCGCCAGCCGCGCGAGGGTGAGGTGGTGGCGCACCACCACGCCCACGTCGTGGGCCAGCGGGTCGCCGAACCCGAGCCGCCGGACGACCTCGGGCGCGATCCGCCCGCCCTCGACCGAGTGGTCGTCGCTGCGCGCCCCCCGGCGCTTGCCGATGTCGTGCAGCACCGCGGAGAGCAGGAGCAGCTCCGACGGCGCCGGCGTCACGCCCGCCTCGGCGGCCACCTGGCGGCGCACCTTCGAGGCCCGCGCCGCGGTCTCCACCAGGTGCCGGTCCACGGTGTGCCGATGGACGGCCGCGCGCTGCGGGCGGTTGCGCACGCCCGCCCACTCGGGCAGCCACGTGGTGACGACGCCCGCGAGGTCCAGCGCCTCCCAGACGGGGACCTGCGCGGGCCCGGAGCCGAGCAGCGTCAACAGCGCGGCCCGCGCCGCCGTCGGCCACGGCTCGGGCGGAGGCGGGCACTGGGCGAGGTGCTGCACGGTCACGGGCGAGAGCACCAGGCCGGTACGCGCCGCGGTGGCCGCGGCGCGCAACGAGAGCAGCGGGTCGTCGCCCGGCTGCGACCCCACGGCCAGCACCAGCTCGCCGTCGTGCTCCACCAGGCCGTCGCCCACCGAGCGCAGCCGCGGGGCCGACCGGCGACCGCGGACCATGACCGGCCGGCGGACGGCCGGGCGCTGCAGCGCCTGCCGTGCCCGGCGCACCGTGGAGTCGAGCGCGTAGGAGATCTCGCGGCCCGCCTCGGCGAGGCTGGCGAGCAGCTCGTCGGGGTCGTCGTGGCCGCACCGCTGGGCCACCTCGTCCAGGTCCGCCAGGAGCAGCTTCGTGGACCGGCGCCGCGTCACGACGTGCACCGCGTCGCGCACGTCGAGCAGGTGCGCGTACGCGCGGTCGACGCGCCCGTGCGGGCGGTCGGTGAGCCAGGTCGCCGCGAGCGCCGAGAGGAGCACGGCGTCCCGGATCCCGCCGCGCGACTCCTTGAGGTCGGGCTCGATCAGATAGGCGAGCTCGCCCGCGCGCTCGGCACGGTCGCGGGCGCTGTGCAGCAGCTCGGGCAGCCGGCGGCGGGACGCCGAGCGCCAGTCGGTGAGGATCGCCGACGCCGCCCGGTGCACGACGACGGCGTCTCCCGCGAGCGGCCGCACGTCGAGCCAGCCGACGGCGGCCGGCAGGTCGGTGGAGGCGAGCCGGCGGGTCTGGCTCAGGGAGCGCACCGCGTGGTCGATGTCCACGCCCGAGTCCCACAGGGGGTACCAGAGCGCGTCGGCGACCCGCGCGAGCTCGTCGGGCTTGTGGGTGCGCCCGTCGTGCACGAGGACGAGGTCGAGGTCCGACAGCGGGCCCAGCTCGCCGCGGCCCAGGCTGCCGACCGCTGCCAGCGCGATGCCGGCGGGGTCGACGTCGGCGGTCGCCGCCTCGTACAGGGGGGTGAGCCGGTCGGTGACGAGCTGTTGCAGAGCGGTGCGGCGCGCGACCCCCGACCGGCCGGGCCCGGTGAGGCCGTCCGCGGCCGTGAGCAGGTCGGCGCGCAGCGCACCGACCGCGACGACCGGGCCCCGCACCCCGGCGTGCGGGGTGCGGGGCCCGGTCGGTCCCCCTGGAGCGTCGAGCACCGTCAGAGGGCCGCGTCGCCGTGCTCGCCGGTGCGCACGCGCACCACGTCGTCGAGCGCGGTGGTCCACACCTTGCCGTCTCCGATCCGCCCGGTCTGGGCGGCCTTGACGACGACGTCCACGACGGTGGGCGCGTCCTCGTCCGCGACGAGGACCTCCACGCGGACCTTGGGCACCAGGTCCACCGTGTACTCGGCGCCGCGGTACACCTCGGTGTGGCCCTTCTGGCGGCCGTAGCCGCTGGCCTCGCTGACCGTCATGCCGCGGATGCCGGCGGCCTCGAGGGCGGACTTCACGTCGTCCAGCCGGTGGGGCTGGATGACTCCGGTGACGAGCTTCATGCGCGAATCTCCTTAGCGACGGAACCCTGCTGGATCGTCTCGTACGCGGTCTCGCTGTGCACCGCGAGGTCGATGCCCGCGACCTCGGCCTCCTCGGAGATCCGCCAGCCCATGACGGCCTTGAGCGCGATCGCGATGAGGTAGGTGACGACGCCGGAGAAGACGACCGCCACGGCGGCGATGATCGCCTGGACCGCCAGCTGGTTGAGCCCGCCGCCGTAGAACAGCCCCGTCTCGGTGGCGAGGAAGCCGATGGCGACCGTGCCCCACAGGCCGGACACGAGGTGCACGCCCACGACGTCGAGCGAGTCGTCGTAGCCGAACCTGTACTTCAGGCCCACCGCGTAGGCGGAGAGCACCCCCGCGACCGCGCCGACGGCGATGGAGCCCACCGGGCTGACGGAGCCCGCCGCCGGGGTGATCGCGACCAGGCCCGCCACGACGCCGGACGCCGCGCCGAGCGACGTCGCCGAGCCGTCGCGCAGCTTCTCCACCACGAGCCACCCGAGGACGGCGGCCGCCGTCGCGACCGTCGTGTTGACCCAGGCGAGGCCGGCGAACCCGTCGGCGGTGAAGGCGGAGCCGCCGTTGAAGCCGAACCAGCCGAACCACAGCAGCGCCGCGCCGAGCATGACCAGCGGCAGGTTGTGCGGGCGCATCGGCTCGGAGCCGAAGCCCTTGCGCTTGCCGACCACCAGGGCCAGGACCAGCGCGGCCACACCGGCGTTGATGTGCACCACGGTGCCGCCGGCGAAGTCGATCGGCGCCGCGATCCCGCCGAAGGGGCCGTCCGCGGACAGCAGGCCGCCGCCCCAGACCATGTGCGCCATCGGGAAGTAGCAGAGCGTGACCCACACGGCCACGAAGACCATCCAGGTGCCGAACTTCGCGCGGTCGGCGATCGCCCCGGAGATCAGCGCGACGGTGATGATGGCGAACGTGGCCTGGAAGCCCACGCCGACGATGGTCGGGACGCCGAAGTCGTCGATGGCGAACTCACCGGCCGCGTCGTAGATCGCGCCCGACAGACCGAACTGGTCGAACGGGTTGCCGACGATCCCGCCCAGGTCGGCGCCGTAGGACATCGACCAGCCCCACAGCACGTAGACCACGCCGACGACGGCGAGCGCGCCGAACGACATCATCATCATGTTCAGGACGGACTTGCCGCGCACCATCCCGCCGTAGAAGAGCGCGAGTCCAGGGGTCATCAGGAGCACGAGAGATGCCGACATCAGCATCCACGCGGTTGCTCCGGTGTCCAGCTCCATGAGTAGTTCCTCCCTCACCAGCCGGGCGGCCGGGTCGGGCACTACCGTGGTCGGGCAGGGTTTCGCCTGGAGTGTTCTGGTGTTTCGCGGGTGTGACAAGGCCCCGTCACGCGTCAACTTTGCGTTAACGGGGCCCCGTCGGGTGGCGGCCGGCGTCAGCCGAGCAGGCCGTCGACGAACTGCTCGGGGTCGAACGGCGCCAGGTCGTCGGGCCCCTCGCCCAGGCCGACGAGCTTGACCGGCACGCCCAGCTCGCGCTGCACGGCGACGACGATGCCGCCACGGGCGGTGCCGTCGAGCTTGGTCAGCACGATGCCGGTGACGCCCGCGACCTCGCCGAAGACCCGCGCCTGGTTGAGGCCGTTCTGGCCCGTGGTGGCGTCGAGCACCAGCAGCACCTCGGCCAGCGGCGCCTCGCGGGTGATGACCCGGGTGATCTTGCCGAGCTCGTCCATGAGGCCCGCCTTGTTCTGCAGCCGGCCGGCGGTGTCGACCAGGACGACGTCCGTGCCGTCGGCCCGGCCCTTCCTCACCGCGTCGAACGCGACCGCGGCCGGGTCGGCGCCGTCGCGGTCGGAGCGGACCGTCTCCACCCCGACGCGGGCACCCCAGGTCTGCAGCTGGTCGGCGGCCGCGGCACGGAACGTGTCCGCGGCGCCGAGCACGACGGAGCGGTCCTCCGCGACCAGGACGCGGGCCAGCTTGCCCACCGTCGTCGTCTTGCCCGTGCCGTTGACCCCGACGACGAGCACGACCGCGGGCAGCCGCGAGCCGTCCTCGCCGACCGGGCCGGTCGTGGCGACCTCGCGGTCGAGGGACGGGTCGACGACCTTGAGCAGCTCCTCGCGCAGCAGGTCGCGCACCGCCTGCGGGTCGCGCACCCCGAGCACGCGCACGCGGGTGCGCAGCGCGTCGAGCAGCTCCTCCGCAGGACCGGCGCCGATGTCGGCGAGCAGCAGCGTCTCCTCGAGCTCGTCCCAGTCGTCCTCGGTGAGGTGGTCACGGGACAGCACGCTGAGGAGCCGGGCGCCCAGCGGCGACCCCGAACGGGCCAGCCGGTCGCGCAGCCGCACCAGGCGGCCGGCCACCGGCTCGGGGGTCTCGAGGGCCGGCGCCGCGGGTTCCGCGGTCGCGGGCGGGGCGACCTCGTCGACGGCGGGCCCGGCGGCCGTGCCGGGTTCCGCGACGCGCCCTTCCGGAGCGGTCGGGGCGGCGATCGTGGAGCCCTCGCCACGCCTCCGGCGCGACCGCGGGACGAGCAGGGCGGTGCCGCCGCCCACGAGGACGACGACGCCGAGCAGGATCCAGAGCCAGAGCAGATCGTTCACGCGCACAGTCTCCCAGAACGGCGCGACGGCGCTGCCCGGCGGGGCCGGTCACTCCGGCTTGCGGACCGTCCCCACGTGCCAGGAGCTGCGCGCCTGCAGCCGCGCGCGGTGCAGGGCGTCGGTGAGCTCCTCGGGGTCCACGTAGCCCGGCGCGTCCTCGACCGTGGCGGCGAAGAACTCGTCCATCCCGGTCTCGACCGGGGCCGGGGGCGGCGTACGCCTGGAGCGGAGACCGGAGCGGAAGTCGCGCCAGAACCGCCCGAGGCCGGGTGCCTCGTCGTCCTGACCCTCACGACGCTCCATGACGTTGGCCACGAGAAACACCACCGCGGCGAGAACGAGGGACCCGAGGACCCAGAGGACGAACGTGAGCATGGCGCTATTCTCCCCGTGCGTCGGCGGTTTCGCGCATCCGCTGGGAGATGACGGTCGTCACACCGTCGCCGCGCATGGTGACGCCGTACAGCGCGTCCGCGACCTCCATCGTGCGCTTCTGGTGGGTGATGACGATGAGCTGGGAGTCCTCCTGCAGCTCGCGGAAGATCTGCAGCAGCCGGCCCAGGTTGACGTCGTCCAGGGCCGCCTCCACCTCGTCCATCACGTAGAACGGGCTGGGCCGGGCCTTGAAGATCGACACGAGGAACGCGACCGCCGTGAGGGACCGCTCCCCGCCGGACAGCAGCGAGAGCCGCTTGACCTTCTTGCCCGCCGGGCGGGCCTCGACCTCGATGCCCGTGGTGAGCAGGTCGGACGGGTCGGTGAGGACCAGCCGGCCCTCGCCGCCCGGGAAGAGCCGGCCGAAGACCCGCTCGAACTGCTCCGCCGTGTCGCGGAACGCCTCGGCGAAGACCTGCTGCACGCGCTCGTCGATCTCCTCGACGATGTGCAGCAGGTCCTGGCGCGACTTCTTCAGGTCGGCCAGCTGTTCCGTGAGGAACTGGTGGCGCTCCTCCAGCGCCGCGAACTCCTCCAGGGCCAGCGGGTTGACCGCCCCGATGCGGGCGAGCGCGCGCTCCGCGGTCGCGAACCGCTTCTCCTGCTCCGCCCGGACGTAGGGCACCGGCTCCGGGTCGGGGTCGTCCTCGGCGGCGTCCGCAGGTCGGGGCACGGGCACGTCCCGGTGCGGGCCGAACTCCTCGACGAGCACGTCGGGGTCGCTGCCCAGCTCCTCGACCGCCCGCGCCTGCAGCTGCTCCAGCCGGGCCACCTGCTGCGCGCGCGCCACCTCGTCCCGGTGCGCGACGTCGGTCAGGTCGCGCAGCTCGCCCGCGAGCCGGTCGGCGTCCACCCGGACCGACTCGAGCTCCCGCTGGCGCGCGGCGCGCTCCTCGTCGGCCGCAGCACGCTCCGCCTGGGCCCGCTCGATCGAGCGGGCGAGCGCCCCCAGCGCCGTGCCCGCATCGTCGCGCACGGAGGCCGCGGTGCGTGCCTGCGCCGCCCGCTGCACCGCCCGGCGCTCCGCCTTCTCGCGGGCGGCACGCTCCTGCGCCGCCGCGCGGGCGAGCCCCTGCGCGCGACCCGCGACGGCCCGGGCCCGCTCCTCGCTGGTGCGCAGCTCGAGCCGCGCCTCGGTCTCCGCGGCGCGCGCCCCGGTGGCCGCCGCCTGCGCGGTCTCGCGCGCCGCCTGCGCGGCCTCGAGCTGCTCCTGGGACTGGGCGGGCTCCGCCTCCGCGACCTCCAGGCGCCGCGCCAGCTCCTCGAGCTCCGCCTCGTCGGCCTTGCGCCGCTCGAGCGCCTGGGCGAGCGTGGCGCGGTGCCGGTCCGCCTCCGCGAGCGCGGAGCGGTGCGCGGCGCCCAGGGTGCCCAGCTGTTCCGCGACGGCGGCGAGCGCGGCGTCCGACTCGTGCAGCCGCGCCAGCGTCTCGTCGTGGGCGGCCTGCGCCTCGTCGAGCCGCTCGCGCGCGCCGACCAGCTCGAACCGGCACCGCTCGCCGCGCGCCGCCGCGTCGTCGAGCCCGGCCTTCGCCTCGTCGAGCGCGGAGGTGAGGTGCAGCACGCTCGGCGCCGCGGCGGAGCCGCCCCAGGCGCTCGACGCGCCCAGCAGGTCGCCGGCGCGCGTCACCGCGACCACCGCGGGCACCGCGTGCACGAGGGCGCGCGCCTGGGCCAGGTCGTCCACCACGACGACGTCGCGCAGCAGGGCACGCAGCGGGGAGGCCGCGGGCCCGGCGACGGTGACGACCTCCGAGGCGCGGCGCGCCCCGGCGGGCAGGTCCACCTCGACGGCCTCGCCGCCCTCGTCCGCCGCGGGGCCGCCGACCACGAGCCCGGCCCGGCCGGCGTCGTCGTCCCGCAGCCGGCGCAGCGCGTCGACCGCCGCGTCGAGGTCGCGTACCGCCACCGCGTCGGCGACGGGTCCGAGCGCCGCCGTCACGGCGTCCTCGTACCCCTGCTCCACGCCGAGCAGCGCGGCCACGGAGCCGAGCACGCCGGGTGTGGCGTCGGCGAGCAGGGCGCCGGCGCCGTCCTTGCGGTCGAGGCTGAGCTCGAGCGCCTCCACCCGCGCGCTCCAGGTCGCGCGGTCGCGCTCGGCCTCGGCCGCACGTGCCTCGAGGTCCCGCACGGCGGCCTGCGCCTGCGCCAGCGACGCCGTCGCCTCCTCGTGCCGGGAGTCGAGGTCCTCCTCGCCCTCCTCGGCGCCGACGACCTGCACCTCGAGCGCACCGAACTCCCGCGCGGCCTCGTCGGCCCGTCGCTCCGCCTCGGCCACGACCTCCCGCACGCGATCCAGCTCCGCGTCCCCCGCCTCGACCCGGCTGCGGCGCGCGGCCACCTGGCCCGACAGCCGGGCCAGCCCCTCGCGACGGTCCGCGGCGCCGCGGTGCAGGGTGGCCAGCTCGCGCTCCGCGGCGTCGGCGGCCTTCTCGGCGTCCGTCCGGGCGGCCACGGCGCGCTCGAGCGCCGCGCGGGCGAGCTCGACCTCCCGGTTCAGCTCCGCCTCGGTGGCGCGGGCGCGCTCGGCCTGGGCCTCGAGGTCGGCCGGGTCCTGGCCGCGGTGCTCCGGCTCGGCCGCACCCAGGAGGCGCACCCGCTCGTCCGCGAGCGTCGCGAGGCCGCGCAGGCGCTCACGCAGCGCGCTCAGCGCGTGGAAGGCGTCGGCCGCGCGGCCGGCGTCGGCCACGGCCGCCGACGCGGCGACCTCGAGCCGTGCCAGGTGCTCGCGCGCCCGCTCCAGCCCCTGCTCCGTCTCCCGCTGCCGCTCGCGCAGCGCCGCCTCGTCGGCACGTTCCTGCGCCATCTGGGCCGTCAGCTGGGCCAGGTCGTCGGCGAGGAGCCGCGACCTGGCGTCCCTCAGGTCGGCCTGGACCGTGCGCGCCCTGCGCGCCGCCTCCGCCTGCCGCCCGAGCGGCCCGAGCTGGCGGCGCAGCTCCGCCGTGAGGTCCGTGAGGCGCGCGAGGTTGCCCTGCATCGCCTCGAGCTTGCGCAGCGCCTTCTCCTTGCGCTTGCGGTGCTTGAGGACGCCGGCCGCCTCCTCGACGAAGCCGCGCCGGTCGTCGGGCGTGGCGCGCAGGACGGCGTCGAGCTGCCCCTGCCCGACGACGACGTGCATCTCGCGTCCGATGCCGGAGTCGCTCAGGAGCTCCTGGATGTCGAGCAGCCGGCAGGAGCTGCCGTTGATCGCGTACTCGGACCCGCCGCTGCGGAACAGCGTGCGGCTGATCGTGACCTCGGTGTAGTCGATCGGCAGCGCGCCGTCGGTGTTGTCGATCGTGAGGGAGACCTCGGCGCGGCCCAGCGGCGGGCGCCCGGAGGTGCCGGCGAAGATGACGTCCTCCATCTTGCCGCCGCGCAGCGACTTGGCGCCCTGCTCCCCCATCACCCAGGCGAGCGCGTCGACCACGTTCGACTTGCCGGAGCCGTTGGGCCCGACCACGCAGGTGATGCCCGGCTCGAGGCTCAGCGTCGTCGCCGAGGCGAACGACTTGAAGCCGCGGAGCGTGAGCGTCTTGAGGTGCACGCGGCGAGCCTAACCGCCGCGGGCCGCGGATCCGCGGAACTCCGCCGGTCCCGCCCGGACACACCGACGGCCGGGCCCGTGCGGGCCCGGCCGTGCGTCGTCGTGCGCGAGGTGCGGCTGCTCAGAGGTTCGGGAACCAGAGCCCGATCTCCCGTGCGGCCGACTCGGGCGAGTCCGAGCCGTGGACGAGGTTCTGCTGCACCTTCAGGCCCCAGTCGCGGCCCAGGTCGCCGCGGATGGTGCCGGGGGCCGCCTCGGTCGGGTTGGTGGCGCCCGCCAGGGAGCGGAAGCCGGGGATGACACCCTGCCCCTCGGCGACGACGGCGAGCGCCGGGCCGGAGAGCATGAAGTCGACGAGCGGCTGGTAGAACGGCTTGCCCTCGTGCTCGGCGTAGTGCGCGGCGAGGAGCTCCGTCGTGGCCTGCTTGAGCTCCACCGCGACGAGCGAGTACCCCTTGGCCTCGATGCGCCGCAGCACCTCGCCCGACAGCCCGCGGCGCACGCCGTCGGGCTTGACGAGCACGAGGGTGCGCTCGACGGCGGGGGTGGACGGCTCGGCGGGCAGGGCAGTGTCTGCGACGTCGGTCATGACGCAGAGCCTATCGGCGCCGGGGCCATGCCCCTGCCCTCGCCGTCGTCTCCACCACCTGCCTTCCAGAACGCGATCGGTCGCGCCATGAGGTGGTTTCCCACGATCGATCACGTGCTCGAAGGTCAGTCGGCCGGGGCCGAGGCTGCCCCCAGGCTGCGTCTCCCGCCGGTTGTCCACAACGGAGCGTCGTCTGCCGCCGCACGACGACCGTCCGTGGTCGGCTCCCCTCATGCGACCGCTCACCCCGCCCCCGCAGGCGCTCCTGGACGTCGCCGCACGGCAGGAGGGTCTCGTGACGACGGGCCAGTGCGAGGCCGCGGGCATGTCCGCCGACCGCCTCGTGCGGATGGTGCGCCAGGGCCGGTGGGTACGGCTGAGCACCGGCGTCTACGACACCGACCCCGTGCCCGTCGACGACCGGGATCGCGACGACCTCTTCGATCATCGGCGGAGGTACCTCGCCTGGTCGGGCCTGCTCGCGTTCGGGCCGACAGCGGTCGCGGTCGGGCAGGCGGCGTTGGCCCTGCACGCGATACAAGGGCTGCCGGTGCGCATCACGCCCGAGGTGATGCTCCCCGGCGGTTCGGGCCGTGGCTCGCGTGACGGCGTCACCGTCCGGCAGTTCGACCCCCGCCTCCCGACCGAGCTCGTTCTCGGCCGCCGCGTCGCGCCCGTCCTTCATGCGCTCGCCCAGGCCGTGCCCGCCCTCGACCGCCGGCACGCCGTCGCACTGCTCGACAACGCCGTGCACTCCGGCCGGATCTCCCGGGCCGAGGTCGAGGTCGCCCACGACCTCGCCCGCGGCCGCCGAGGGGTCGAACGCACGCACCCCTGGTGGCGGCTGGTCGACGGGAGGGCGGAGTCACCGCTCGAGACCTGGGCCCGCCTGGAGTGCATCGACGCCGGCATCCCGCCGGACGACCTCCAGCGTGAGATCTTCGCCTCGGACGGCCGGTTCCTCGGCCGTGGCGACCTCCTGTGGCGCCTGCCCGACGGTAGATGGTTCCTTCTCGAGATGGACGGGACGGCGGCGCACTCGACCCCCGAGGCCCTCTACGCGGACCGCGCCCGTCAGAACGCGCTCGTCACGGAGGGAGACGTCGTCGTGCGGCGCGCGACCGCCGCGGAGCTCCAGGTGCCGGGACGTCTGGGGGACGAGACGGCCCGCCGTCTGCACGGTGCCGGGTGGCGCGCCGATCTGCCGCACACGGACTCAGCCTGACCTTCCAGAACGCGATCTGTCGCGCCATCCGGGCGGATGGCGCGACAGATCGCGGTCTGGAAGGTCAGGCCGGTCTAGAGGTTCGGGGCGGTCTCCGGGTGCTGCGCGTCGTACGCGGCGCGCTCGCGGTCGATGCGGCCGCCGAGGCGCAGCGCGACCACCCACATGGCGACGAAGACCACGCCGACGACGAACATCATCGGCAGCAGCAGGCCCATCGCCAGCACCGGAACCTGCACGACCGTCCCCGCGTAGTAGCCCAGCGGGGTGCCGACCATCCGGGACATCACCAGCAGCACCACGAACAGCACGCCGACGACGGCCCAGAGGGCTGCCGGGGACTCGATGACCAGGCGGCCGCGCTCGTAGTCGGAGTTCCGCAGCCCGTAGAGGGCCACACCGGCGAACAGCACCACGAACGCCTCCAGCTGCAGCATCATCGAGGTGAACTGCACCTTGGCGGGCTTGCGGGGCTTGATGCGGTCCCCCTGGCGGGGACGGTCGTCCTTGCTCACGAACCCACGATATCCGCGCGCTCGCGGGTCCCGGGACCGTCGTCGTCGGACGCGGGCCCGGCGACGTCCTCTTCCCCCTCGGAGGGCACGGCCTCGGGGACCGCGTCGAGCGCGCCGGCCTTGGCCGGGTCCGCGACCGCCTCGCCGCGCGCCACCATGCCGGCGACGTCGGAGAGCTTGATCACGGGCAGGAACAGCGCCAGGACGAGGCCGACCCCGACCAGCGGCACGAGGTACCAGAACGACGGCGCCAGGGAGTCGGCGTACGCGTCGATGACGCCGGACTTGAACGGCTCCGGCAGCTGCTGCACGGCGGCGGGGGTCAGGCTCGACTCGCCACCGGCGGTGGCGCCGCCCGGCATCCCCGCGAAGACCTCCGTGAGGTTGTCGGTGAGGCGCGTGGTGAAGATCGTCGTGAAGAGGGCGGAACCCACGGCCGCGCCGATCTCGCGGAAGAAGTTGTTCGCCGACGTGGCCGTACCGAGCTCGTGCGGGTCGACGGCGTTCTGGACCGCGAGCACGACGGTCTGCATCACGAGGCCCATGCCGGCGCCCAGCGTGAAGATCATGGCCCCGAAGGTCCACATCGACATGTCGCCCGACAGGGTGGTCAGCCACACCATCGCCAGGATCACGACGATCAGGCCTGCCACCGGGTACGCCTTGTACTTGCCGGTCTTCGAGATCGCGATACCCGAGACGATGGAGGTGAGCATCATGCCCGCCATCATCGGGAGCATCAGCCAGCCGGACTCGGTGACCCCGGCGCCCGTCGACATCTGCAGGAACGTCGGGATCATCGCCATCGCCGAGAACATGCCCATGCCGAGCACCAGGCCGATGAGCGTGGTGATCGTGAAGGTGCGGTTCTTGAACAGCCGCAGCGGGATCAGCGGCTCCTTGGCGCGCGTCTCGACCAGGACGAAGGCGGCGACCGCGGCCAGCGTCAGCACGACGAGGCCGGACAGGCGCCAGTTGCTCCAGTCGTAGCCGCCCGAGGAGAGCGACTCCCAGCTGGTGACCATCACGATGCCGGTGGTGGCCACGGCCATGGTGACGATGCCGGCCCAGTCCACGGGGCGCGACGAGCGGTGCGACGGCAGCTTGAGCGCGAACCACGCGATGGCGAACGCCGCGATGCCGACCGGGATGTTGAGCCAGAAGGTCCAGCGCCAGCCCGGGCCCTCGGTGAGCCAGCCGCCCAGGAGCGGGCCGAGGACGGCGGAGATGCCGAACAGGGCGCCGAGCGGGCCCATGTACTTGCCGCGCTCGGAGGCGGGCACGATGTCGGCGATGATCGACTGCGACAGGATCATCAGCCCGCCGCCGCCGAGCCCCTGCACGGCGCGCCAGATCACGAGCTCGGGCATGTTCTGCGCGAACCCGGCGCCCGCCGAGGCGAGCGTGAACAGGCCGATGGCGACGAGGAACGGCCAGCGCCGCCCGTACAGGTCGCCGAACTTGCCGTACAGCGGCATGCCGATGGCGACGGCCAGGATGTAGGCCGTGATGACCCACCCCTGGTGCTCGACGCCGTTCAGCTCACCGACGATGGTGGGCATCGCGGTGCCGACGATCGTCTGGTCGAGGGAGGACAGGAACATCGACGCCATCAGGGCGCCGAAGATCAGCCAGACGGTGCGCTGCGTCAGGACGACGAGCGGCTTGTCCGGCGCGACGGGAGCGGCATGGCTCATGAGGACACCTCGGATCGGCGGCGCGGGGCGCCGGGGTAGTGACAGGGCTGGGGGTGCTGCGGGGTGCTGCTGGTGCGGGACGGAGGCGGGCGCCGGTGCGCCCGGCGCTCAGGCCGCGAGGATCGCGGCGAGCTGTGCGACGACGCGCGGCACGTGGTCGCCGACGTCGCCCTGGCGATCCGTGCGGCCCCAGTCGTCCATCGCCGCCCGGGCGAGGACGAACACGACCATGGCGCACATCTCGGGGTCGGCCGGCAGGGGTGCCGACTCGTGCCGCCGCTCGAAGAGCGCCACCACCTGGGTCTTGTGCCGCTCGAACCAGGCGAAGTGCCGGCCGAGCAGCCGAGGATCGGCCTGGAGGATCTCGAGGACCTGCTCGCCCTGGTGGTCGGGGCCGGAGAGGGCGTCGAGCATCGACCGGACGAGCATCTCGACGTCCGCCGCGAGCCGGCCGGTGGGCCCGCCTGCGGCGAACGCCTCGCGCACCTCGGGACTCAGCTCGAACGAGCCCTGCCCGAGCACCGCGTCGTCCTTCGACTCGAAGTAGTTGAAGAACGTGCGGGGCGAGATCTGGGCGGCCTCGGCGATCTCCTCCACCGTGACGGCGTCGAGCCCACGGGCGAGCACGAGCCGCTGGGCGGCCTCGACGATCGCGTCCGCACGCGCGCGCTTCTTGCGCTCACGCAGGCCGAGGTCGCCGACAGGAGGAGTCACCGGACAATCATGCACCGGCTGCAATTTTGCACCTAGTGCAAAATCCTGTGAGGCTGCTCACACCTCGCCGAAGCCGCCCTCGATCAGTCCGACCACCGTCGCCACCGCGTCCTGCGCGTCGGCGCCCCGCGCCGCCACCTCCACCTCGGTGCCGGCGGCCGTGCCGAGCGCCATGAGCCGCAGCACGGACGTGGCGTCGACGCCCTGGAGCGTCACGGGCCCGCCGAACGCGGACGCCGCACGGGCCACCACCGCCGCCGGGCGCGCGTGGAGCCCCAGCGGGTTGCGGATCACGACCCGCGCCGTGACGGCGTCACCGACCGCCTCGCCCGCGGCCGCCGGGCCCACGGGCGTCGGGGCCACGGCTGCCGGCGTCTCGCCCTGCGCCGGCGCGCCGGCGTCCTCGGCGGCCGCGAGCACCTGGCCCAGGTCGCCGCCCTGCTGCGCCGCGACGGCCGCGGCCACGGCCCCCTCGACGAAGGGCGCGTCCGCGAGGCGGACCCTGCCGGCGAGGTCGTCGTCGAGCTCCAGCGCGGACTCGACCGTCAGGACGGCGGAGCCGAGGTCCGCGAGCACGACGACGCCGTCCACCCCGGGGAGCACCCGATCCAGGGCGCCCTGCACCACGTCCAGCGACGTGCCCAGTCCGCCGTCCGTGTCCCCGGCGCCGGCGGCGACGACGACGTCCGGCGCCATCTCGCGCGCCAGCTCGGCCGCCCCCTCGGCGAGCCGCACCGAGTGGGAGACCAGCACCAGCCCGACGCTCATTCCGGGTCCGCTCCCGCGGCGACGTCCGCGGTGCCGCCCTCCAGCGCCGCGCCGAGCGCGGCGCCGAGGAGCAGCGCCGTCGAGCGTGCGCCCGGGTCCTCGTGCCCCGCGCTGCGCTCGCCCAGGTAGGACGCCCGCCCCTTCGTGGCCACGAGGGGGATCGTCCCGGTGGCCCCGGCGTCGGCCGCCTTGGCCGCCGCGCGCAGCACCTCGACGGGGTCGTGGCCGGCGTCGGCGGCGGCCGTCGCCGCCTCGACCGCCGGCGCGAGGGCGTCCACCATCGTCTTCTCCCCCACCTTGGCCTTGCCGCGCGACGTCACGCCCTCGAGCGCGGCCTCGAGCAGCACGACGACGCCCGACTCGTCCACGCTCGGGCGGGCGGACCGCTTCGCAGCGCGCAGGAAGGCCGTGCCGTAGAGGGGCCCGGACGCTCCCCCGACCTTCGACATGAGCGTCGTCGCCACCAGCATGAGGACGTCGCCGACCTGCGTGCGCTCCTGTGCTGCCGGCTCGTCGAACTTCGCGACCACCGCCTGGAAACCGCGGTGCAGGTTCTCCCCGTGGTCGCCGTCGCCGATCTGCCGGTCGAGCTCGGTGAGGTGGTCCCTCTCCTCCGCCACGACGTCGGCGGTGCGCCGCACCCAACGCTCCGCCCATGCCACGTCGAGACCCATGCCCGCACGCCTCCTCGCCTCGGGGCGCCCTGCGGCGCCCGTCACCAGTGCAACGCCGCCGTGCGCACGGGTGCGTCCCACAGCGTCCGCAGCTCGTCGTCCAGCCGCAGCACCGTGATCGACGCGCCCTGCATCTCCAGCGACGTCACGTAGTTGCCCACGAGCGACCGGGAGACGGTGACCCCGCGCTCCTCGAGCAGCCCGCGCGCTCGACCATAGACGACGTACAGCTCCGACAGCGGCGTGCCGCCCATCCCGTTGACGAACAGCAGCACGTCGTCGCCGTCGGCCAGCCGGAGGTCGTCGGCCACCGGGTCGAGCAGGCTCCGCGTGATCTCGGCGGCGCCCGTGAACGGCACGCGGCGGCGGCCCGGTTCGCCGTGGATGCCGATGCCGATCTCCACCTCGTCGTCGGGCAGGTCGAAGGACGGCCTGCCCACGTGCGGCACGGTGCTCGCCGTCAGCGCGACGCCCATGGTGCGCACGTTCGCCACCACCCGGCCCGCCACCTCCGTCACGGCGCCGAGGCCGTCACCCCGCGCCGCGGCCGCGCCCGCGATCTTCTCCACGCAGACCGTGCCGGCCACCCCGCGGCGGCCCGCCGTGTACAGGGAGTCCTCGACGGCGACGTCGTCGTTGACGAGGATGGTCGTCACCTGCGACCCCTCGGCCTCGACCAGCTCCACGGCCGTCTCGAAGTTGAGCACGTCGCCCGTGTAGTTCTTCACGATCGCGACGACGCCGGCCCCCGCGTCCGCGCCGAGCAGCGCGGGGACGATCTGGTCCGGCGTGGGCGACGTGAACACCGCCCCGGGGACCGCCGCGTCGAGCATCCCGTCGCCCACGAACCCGGCGTGCAGCGGCTCGTGCCCCGACCCGCCGCCGCTGACGAGGCCCACCTTGCCCGCGACGGGTCCCCCGGCACGCGAGACGTACACGGGCTCGGTGTGCACCCGGACCAGGTCCGCGTGTGCCAGCCCGAAGCCTGTGAGCGAGTCGGTGACCGCGTCCGCGGGGTCGTCGAGCAGCTTCTTCATGTCGTGTCTCCTCGCCTCGCAGCCACGCCGGTCGCGCCGGCGACCCCGTCGTCGCCGACGCTCCCGTGGCCTGGCTCCATCCAACACCCGCCGCCCGAGCCACGCAGGCCCCGGGAGGACGGCGACCGGGTGATCGTCCCGGCCCGCCGGGTCATCCGCGGCCGAGCAGGATCCGTGCGTCGGCGACGGTGATCACCGATCCGGTGACGAGAACGCCGCGTCCGGTGCCGACGCCCACCCGGTCGCCGCTCTCGGAGAGGTCCGCGGCGACCTGCAGCGCCTCGTCCAGGCGCGCTGCCGTGCGCACCCGGTCCTCGCCGAAGATCTCCCGCGCCACCTCGGCCAGGTCCTCGGGGTCGGCGGAGCGGTCGGACGAGTTCCGCGTCAGCACCAGCTCGGTGAGCACGGGCTCCAGCGTGGCCAGCAGCCCCTCGGCGTCCTTGTCCGCCATCACGGCGACGACGCCGACGAGCCGCGGCAGGTCGAACTCCTCCTCGATCGCGTCGACGAGCGCCTGCGCGCCGTGCGGGTTGTGCGCCGCGTCGACCAGCACGGTCGGGCTGGACCGGACCACCTCGAGCCGGCCCGGCACGACGACGTCGGCGAACGCCACCTCCACCACTCCCCCGTCGAGCGCCCGCCCGCCGAGCAGCGCCTCGACCGCGGCGAGAGCGAGGAGCGCGTTGTGCGCTTGGTGCTCGCCGTGCAGCGGCACGAGCACCTCCGTGTAGAGGCCGGCGGGCGTGCGCAGGTCCACGAGCTGGCCTCCGACGGCCGGCCTGCGTCCCGCGACCTCGAGCTCCACGCCCTCGCGCAGCAGGTGCGCGGAGGTCTCGGCGACGCGTTCACGCAGGATCTCGTCGACGACCGGCTGCTGCTCGGCGCTGACGACCGTGGCCCGGTCCTTGACGATCCCGGACTTCTCGGTCGCGATCTCCGCCAGCGTGGAGCCGAGCCAGCGCTCGTGGTCGATGCCGACCGGCGTGAGCACGGCGACCTCGCCGTCGACGACGTTCGTGGAGTCCCAGCGCCCGCCCATGCCGACCTCGATCACCGCGACGTCGACCGGGGCGTCGGCGAAGGCCGCGACCGCCATCACCGTGAGGACCTCGAAGAAGCTCAGCCGCGGGCCGCCCGCCTCCTGCGACTCGCGGTCCACGACCCCGACGTACGGCGCGACGTCCTCGAACACCTCGACGAAGCGGGCCGCGCTCAACGGCTCGCCGTCCACCTGGATGCGCTCGGTGACGCTCGTCAGGTGCGGCGAGGTGAACAGGCCGGTGCGCAGCCCGTGCTCGCGCACCAGGCGCTCGGTCATGCGCGCCGTTGACGTCTTGCCGTTGGTGCCCGTGAGGTGCACGGTGCGGAACGCGTGCTGCGGGTCGCCGAGCAGCTCGAGCACCCGGCGGACGCGGTCGAGCGTGGGGTCGATGTCGTGCTCGGGCGCGCGCGACATGATCTCGGCGTAGACCTCGCGCAGCGACTCCGCCGCGGCGGCGTCCTCCGCCGCCTGGCGCGCTGCCTGACGCTCGGCGGTGCGGGCCTTGCGTGCGGCGGACGAGGACTGGTGCTCAGCGTCGGGGGTCACGGTCCGAGGATATGCGGTGCGCGCCCCGGGACGGCCCCGTCGTCAGCGCGGGGCGAGCACCACGACCGGAGTCTCGTGGGCCCGGTGCGCGGCGAACCTGTCGACGTCGCCCCACCCTCGGTTCCCGGCGACGAGGGCCCAGAGCCGCTCGCGCTCCTCTCCCGCCGCCTCCGACGCGCGGACCGGCCGTGGGCCGTCCGCCGTGTCCACGACGGCGTCCGGCTGTGCGCGCACGTTGAGCCACCACGCGGGCAGCGGGTCGCCCCAGCCGTTCATGGCCAACGTGACGTAGCGCTCGCCGTCCTCGACGTACGCCAGGATCACGGCGCGCTCCTGGCCCGAGCGGCGGCCGACGGCCCGCAGGCGCAGCAGGCCGGACTGCCCGGCCGCAGGCCTCCGCAGGGGGTACCGCCCGCCCGTGAGGCGGTAGGCCCCCCGCTGGAACGCCCACGCGGAGCGGACGAACCAGCGCGGCGGGAGCCAGGGTCGGTCGTCGAGAGGTGAGCGGGTGCTGTCCATGACGTTCTCCCGGATCGGAGGGCACGACGTCTACGCCGTAGTTACAGCGTAGACCTACGTCGTAGACCGTGCCAGGGTTAAAGTGCCGAGATGGCCGCGAGAACCGCCCGCACAGCTCTCCCGACGTCATCCGGGCGCACGGCGCGCGCCGGGCGGCTCACCCGCGAGCACGTCGTGGCGTCCGCGATCGAGCTCGCCGACGCCGAAGGCCTCGACGCCGTGAGCATGCGCCGGCTGGGACAGGTGCTCGGCGTGGACCCGATGGCGATCTACCGGCACGTCGACGGCAAGGAGGCCCTGCTCGACGCCATGACCGACACGGTCGTCGCCCAGATCCAGTCCGTGACCGACGCCGGCGGGTGGCAGGCATCGGCTCGGGCGACCATGCTCGCCGCGCGCGCCGCGATGCTGCGGCACCCCTGGACCGCCGCCGTGCGCAGGACGCGTACGGAGCCGACGCCCGCCGAGCTGCGCCATCTCGACACCCTGCTGGGGATCCTGCGCAACGGCGGGCTGAGCGTCGACCTCACCCACCACGCGATCCACGCGCTCGGCAGCCGGGTGCTCGGCTTCAGCCAGGACCTCTACGACGACGGCGGGGCCGCGACGCCCGAGCAGTCGGCGGCCACGGCGGCCGCCCTGGCCCGTACCCACCCGCGGCTCGCGGAGCTCGCCGTCGCGGTGACGCACGACGGCGCGCTCGGCGCGTGCGACGACGACCTCGAGTTCGCCTTCGCCGTCGACCTCGTCCTCGACGGCCTGGAGCGTCGCCGCGCGGCGGAGGCGGACGCGACCTGACGTGCCACGCCCGAGGGGTGCCACGGGTCAGGCCCGCGGCACCCCTCGCCGTCGTATGCCGCGCCGCGTCAGCCGGCCCTGCGCACCCGCACGGCGCGCGGGGCGCCGTCGACCCCGGTGACGGTGACGGAGGTGGCGAGCGTCTCGCGGGCCACCAGCTCCCGGTGCGCCTCCACGGCAGCGAGGTGCTCGGCCGGGACGTCGAGCTCCAGTGCGATGCGGTCGCTCACCTCGAGGCCGGCCGCCTTGCGGGCGTCCTGCACGTCGCGGACGACGTCGCGGGCATAGCCCTCGGCCCGCAGGGCGTCGTCGAGGGCGAGGTCCAGGACGACGAACCCGCCGCCCGGCAGCACGGACGCCGCCACGTGCTCGCCGGCCGCCTCGCCCACCACGGTGGTGAGCTCGTACTCCGCCTCGAGCAGCGGCTCGTCGCCGGACTCGGTCGTCACGACCACGGTGCCGTCGTCGTCGCGCCGCCAGGCCCCCGACTTGGCGGCCTTGATGACCGCCTGGACGCCGCGGCCCAGGCGCGGGCCCGCGGCGCGGGCGTTGACCGCCAGGCGCTCCGTGATGCCGAACCGCGCGGACGCGTCGGCGTCGGCCTCGGCCAGGTCGACGGCCTTGACGTTGAGCTCGCTCGTCAGCAGCCCGACGTAGTCCGCGAGCGCCGCCGGGTCGGGGATGGCGACCGTCAGGCGGGCCAGCGGCTGGCGCACGCGCAGCTGGTGCGCCTTGCGCAGCGCGAGCGCGCTGGACACCACGGCCCGCACCTCGTCCATCGCGGCTACCAGGTCGTCGTCGCGCACGAGGGCCGACTCAGGCACCTGGTGCATCGCGACGGCGTACGCACCGTCCGCGCCCTCGAGCCGCTCGCCGACCTCCTGGGCGGTCGCGGGCCAGTCCGTCAGGTGCACGGAGCGCCCGCCGGTGAGCCCTCGCCAGACCTCCTCGGCGAGGAGCGGCGCGAGCGGCGCCATGACGCGCGTGAGCGTCTCGAGCGCGGTGTACAGCGTGTCGAAGGCGTCGGCGTCCTCGGCCCAGAAGCGGTCGCGCTGGGTGCGCACGTACCAGTTGGTGAGGACGTCGAGGTGCTCGCGCACCGACTCGCAGGCGCCCGCGATGTCGTACGCGTCGAGCTGCGCGGTGACCTTCGCGACGAGGTCGTGGGTGCGGGCCAGCAGGTAGCGGTCGAGAGCGGGCAGGCCCGGGACGCGCTCGGCCGTGACGGGCTTCGCGGTGTAGCCCGCGCCGCCGTCCTCGGAACCGCCCGCGCTGTTCGCGTACAGGGTGAAGAAGTAGTACGTGCTCCACAGCGGCAGCAGCACCTGGCGCACGGCGTCGCGGATGCCGTCCTCCGTGACGACGAGGTTGCCGCCGCGCAGGATCGGGCTGGCCATGAGGAACCAGCGCATCGCGTCGGAGCCGTCGCGGTCGAAGACCTCCGAGACGTCCGGGTAGTTGCGCAGCGACTTGCTCATCTTGCGCCCGTCGGAGCCCAGCACGATGCCGTGCGAGACGGCGCTGCGGAACGCCGGCCGGTCGAACAGCGCGGTGGCGAGCACGTGCAGCGTGTAGAACCAGCCGCGCGTCTGGCCGATGTACTCGACGATGAAGTCGCCCGGGTAGTGGTTCTCGAACCACTCGGTGTTCTCGAACGGGTAGTGCACCTGCGCATACGGCATGGAACCCGAGTCGACCCACACGTCCATGACGTCCTCGACGCGCCGCATGGTCGACTTCCCGGTGGGGTCGTCGGGGTTGGGCCGGGTGAGGTCGTCGACGAACGGGCGGTGCAGGTCGGGCTCGCCGTCCGCGTTCAGGGGCAGGCGCCCGAAGTCGCGCTCGATCTGCTCGAGGGACCCGTAGACGTCGATGCGCGGGTGCGCCGGGTCGTCCGACTTCCACACCGGCACGGGCGAGCCCCAGAACCGGTTGCGGGTGATCGACCAGTCGCGGGCGTTCTCCAGCCACTTGCCGAACTGGCCGTGCTGGATGTGCTCGGGCGTCCACGAGATCTCCTCGTTGAGCTCGAGCATGCGCTCCTTGATCTTGGTGACCTCCACGAACCACGAGGACACGCCCATGTACATCAGCGGCTGCCGGCAGCGCCAGCAGTGCGGGTAGGAGTGCGCGTACGACTCGCGGCGCAGCAGCACCGTGCCCTCGGTCGTGGAGCCGGCGTCGGCCTCGCCGCGGGTGCGGGCCTTGAGGTGGTCGATGATCGGCAGGTTCGCGTCGAAGACCTGCAGCCCCGCGTACTCGTCGACCGGGTGCGTGAACTTGCCGTCGGCGCCCACGGGCATCACGGAGGCGACGCCCTCGCGGTCGCAGACGATCTTGTCGTCCTCGCCGAAGGCGCCGGCGCTGTGCACCAGGCCGGTGCCGTCCGTCGTCGTGACGAAGTCCGCCTCGACCACGCGGTGCGCGCGCTCGCGCCCGGAGTAGTAGGCGAACGGCGGGGTGTACGCGGTCTGCAGCAGGTCGCGGCCGGTGAGGCGCCCGACGACGCGCGGCGCGTCCTCGCCCTCGTCGGTGAGCTCGCGGGCGTACGCGTCCACGCGGGACGCGGCGAGCACGTACCGCTGCGCCGAGCCGGTGAACGACGACTCCACGACGACGTACTCGATGTCCGGGCCCACCATGACGAGCAGGTTGGACGGCAGCGTCCACGGCGTCGTCGTCCAGACGAGCAGCTTGTCGCCGGGGCGCACGGCGTCCTGGCCCGCGGGGACGGTCGTGACGTCGAAGCCGACGGTCACGGCCGGGTCCTGGCGCGTCTGGTAGACGTCGTCGTCCATGCGCAGCTCGTGGTTGCTCAGCGGCGTCTGGTCGTTCCAGCAGTACGGCAGCACGCGGAAGTCCTCGTACACGAGGCCGTTGTCGTAGAGCTTCTTGAAGCCCCAGAGCACCGACTCCATGTAGGTGACGTTGAGCGTCTTGTAGTCGTGGTCGAAGTCGACCCAGCGCGCCTGGCGGGTGACGTAGTCGCGCCACTCGGACGTGTACTTCAGGACGGAGGCGCGGCAGGCGGCGTTGAACTTCTCGATGCCGAGCTCGACGATCTCGTCCTTGGTCTTGATGCCGAGCTGGCTCATGGCCTCGAGCTCGGCGGGCAGCCCGTGGGTGTCCCAGCCGAACCGGCGCTCCACGTGCCTGCCGCGCATCGTCTGGTAGCGCGGGACGACGTCCTTCGCGTACCCGGTGAGCAGGTGGCCGTAGTGCGGCAGGCCGTTGGCGAACGGCGGGCCGTCGTAGAAGACGAACTCGTTGCTGCCGTTCTCGCCCGCCGGGTTCTTCGCGACGGAGGCGCGGAACGTGTCGTCGGCGGCCCAGAAGTCCAGCACCTCGCGCTCGATGGCCGGCAGGTCCGGCGACGCGGGGACGCCGGCGATGCCGAAGGCGGCGCCCGCCTGGGACGGGTCGGACGAGCGGTGCTGGGGATAGGCCATGGGTGGGCTCCTGTGCGAACGAGCTGGCGGTACGGGTGGCGGTCGAGACGGTCGTGCTGCTGCCCTGCGAGGACGACGCCCCGCCCCGGAGGACGTGGGAACCGCGGTACCACCCCGCTTGCGGACGTCGTTCGCGCTGACGTCCGCCGCTCGTTCACGGCTGTGACGGGCCTACCCGTCCGGTTCTACTGAGAGCGGGTCCGCTCCGTTCTTCCGGAGGCTCACCGGTGATGGCCGGGTCGATGCCTGTGCGTCCATGGTAGCCAGCCTCGCAAGTGCGAGCGTCACGGCGGCCCATGGTGTGTCCCCCGACGCGGGAGCGGTCTCGCGGCAGCCGTGCCCACGGCCCGATGTCGGGCCCTGGCAGCAGCAGAAGTCGGACACGAGACACTCCATGACGACGGCAGCCGACCACGACGCCTACATCGCCGCAGCGCCCGAGCCCTTCCGGCCCTCGCTGAGGCGGCTGCGCAAGCTTCTGGCCGGGACCCTCCGGGAAGCGGAGGAGATCGCGGGCGCCGGCCTCCAGGCAACCACGACCGGCATCACCTTCTCGCCGCGCACGCCGGTCCCGGACGACCTCGTCGAGCGGCTGGCGCTGGCGTCACGACGGGACGCCGGGGCGTGACGCCGACGAGGTGAGCGGCGGCAGGGCCCGGCTCACGCGCCGGCGTCCGCCGTCATCGTCGCGAGCGCGTCGAACGGCGGCGGCGGGGCGAAGCGCCCGCGCAACGACGGCTCGTACGCGGTGAGCGGCCGGACCTGGAAGAAGGCGGCGTAGGCCGGGTCGTCCGACTCGACGCCCAGCGACACGCCGGGGACGAAGCCGAAGCGCGAGTAGTACCGCGGGTCGCCGACGAGCACCACCAGCGGCTCCCCCAGCGCGTCGGCGGCGCCGAGCACGGTGTGCACGAGCGCGGAGCCGACGCCGCGGCCCTGGTGGTCGGGGTGCACGCTCAGCGGGCCGAGCACCAGCGCTGCCGCCTCGCCCACGCCGGCCCGCGTGCACACGACGTGCCCGACGACCTCGTCGCCGACGGACGCCACGAGCGCGAGCTCGGGGATCCAGGCGGCGTCGGCGCGCAGCAGGCCGACCAGCGTGGCCTCCCCCGGCGCGCCGTCGGGCTCGATCGGCGGCGCCGAGTACGGCGCGCCCGCGAAGGCGGCGGCGGTCACGGCGCGGACGGCCGCCGCGTCCGGCGGGAGCTCGCGGCGGACCAGCACGGGCTGCGGGGCGTTCGGCGCGGGAGTCGTCATGCCGCGATGGTGGCACCGCGCGCCCCTCGCCGTCCCGGGATTTACCGCCCGTGGACGCTGCGAGGTGTCCGGTCCGTCCCACGGCGCCGGGCGGCGTGCCCGCGCGCGTCTCGTATCGTGACGCCGTGACCATCCACGAGGCGCTCCTCGCCTTCGCGCTCGTCGCCGGCCTGCTGACGCTCGTCCCCGGGCTGGACACGGCACTCGTGCTGCGCAGCACGGTGACCCGTTCCCGCTCGCACGGGTTCGCGGCACTGCTCGGCATCCAGGCCGGCACCCTGGTGTGGGGCGCGGCCGCCGCGGGCGGCGCGGCCGCGCTGCTCGCGGCCAGCCAGACGGCGTACCGGCTGCTCACGCTCGCCGGCGCCGCGTACATGGTGTGGATGGGCGCGTCGATGCTGTGGCGCTCGTTCCGGTCGGCGCTCGAGGCGGGCACCGAGCTCGACGTCCCGATGCCGTCCGGCGGCCGGTGGCGCGACCTCGGGCTGGGCCTGAGCACCAACCTCATGAACCCGAAGGTCGGCGTGTTCTACGTCGCCGCCATCCCCCAGTTCGTGCCGGACGGCGTGAACCCGCTGCTCATGGGACTCCTGCTGGCACTGGTGCACTGCGCGCTCGGCACGGCCTGGCTCTCGCTCGTCGTCCTGGGCGCCGGCTGGGTCGGCCCGCGCCTGCGACGCTCGGGCGCCGTGCGGTGGGTCGACCGCGTCACCGGCGGTGTGCTCGTCCTGTTCGGCGCACGCCTCGCGGCCGCCGCGCGGGCCTGACCCGGCGCGCCGACGCGATATCAGGAGAACGCCACCCGTTCCACGATCCGTCGTGCGACCTCCTCCGGGTCGGCCGAGGCGCCGAGCAGGTCGGAGCCCGCGAACGCACCCTCGCGCCACAGCGACGCGAAACCGTGCACGACCGACCACGCCGCCAGCTGCACGGCCGCCGGGTCGTCGACCTGCTCGAGCCGCCCGACGCCGTCACGCAACGCCTCCCCGGACCGGCGCCGGGCAGCGACCAGGTCCCGGTCGTCGGACCTGACCAGATCGGACCGGAACATCACGGCGAAGTGGCCCGGCCGGGCGAGCGCGAACCTGACGTAGGCCACTGCCACGTCCCGCAGGTCAGGGCCGGCGGTCCGGAGCTCCGCCGCCAGCAGGTCGAAGCCCTCCGTCGCGAGCGCGGTGAACAGGCCTCGCCGGTCGCCGAAGTGGTGCGCGGGCGCAGCGTGCGACACCCCGGACCGTTGCGCCAGCCCGCGCAGGGAGAGGCGGTCCACTCCTTCGTGCGCGATCTGGTCGGCCGCGTGGCGCAGCACGACGGACCGCAGGTCTCCGTGGTGGTAGGCGTCCGCCATCAGATCTCCATCTAGCCATTGACCAGTCCGCCTCCGCGGACCTAACTTGTCACTGTCAAGATCAACCTTAGCCGATCCGGGAGAGCACCATGGCACCCCTCGTCGTCCTCATCACCGTCACTCTTGCGGTACGGGGCCTCGGCATGCTCGGCGTCGAACCCCTGAACGGCTGGCCCGCCGCGGTGACCGTCGGCCTCTCGGCGATGTTCGTCGTCACCGCGAGCGCTCACTTCAGCCGCACCCGGCGTCCGGCGCTGATCGCCATGGTGCCGCCGCGGCTCCCGCGGCCCGGCCTCGTCGTCACCACGACCGGTCTGCTGGAGCTCGCGGGCGCCGCCGGGCTCCTGGCACCGGGCACGCGCACCGCGGCGGGGATCTGCCTCGCGCTGCTGCTGGTGGTCATGTTCCCGGCCAACGTGCACGCGGCCCGAACCTCCACGGGAGTCCGCACCATGCCGCTGCCGGCGAGATCCGCGCTCCAGGTCGTGTTCGTCGCCGCCTGCCTCGTCGCCGCGTTCGCAGGCTGAGTCGGCCCGCCTCAGACGACCGTCAGCTCGATGGTGTGCCACCCCGTGGCGCCGTCGGGCGCGGGGGGTGCCTGCGCCTCGACCTGGACGTTCCCGTCGGCGTCGGTGGCGCGCACCGCCACGAGGTGATCGCCGGGCGCCGCGTCCCAGTCCAGGCGCCACTGCCGCCACGTGTCCGGGCCGACGGTGTCGGCGAGCTCGGCGGCGACCCACGCCCCGTCGTCCACCCGCACCTCGACGCGCTCCACCCCCGTGTGCTGCGCCCACGCCACACCGGCGAGCGTCACCGTCCCGGCGGGCAGGTCGTCTCCCGGGCGCGGGACGTCGAGGCGCGAGGACAGCTTGATCGGGCCGAGGGCCGACCAGCCGCGCGGGGTCCAGTAGCCCTGCTCGTCGGCGAACCGGGTGACCTTGAGCTCGGTGACCCACTTGGTGGCCGACACGTACCCGTACAGGCCCGGCACGACGAGCCGCGCCGGGAAGCCGTGCTCGGGCGGCAGCGGCTCGCCGTTCATCCCGACCGCGAGCAGGCAGTCGCGGTCGGGCTCGAGCAGCACGTCGAGCGGCGTCCCCGCCGTGAACCCGTCCGTGCTGCGGGAGAGCACCATGTCCGCGCCCGCCTGCGGCCGGGCGCGCGCCAGGAGCTCGCGCACGGGGAAGCCGAGCCACAGGGCGTTGCCGATCAGGTCGCCGCCCACCTCGTTGGACACGCACGCCAGCGTGACGTGGTGCTCCTCGAGCGGCAGCGCGAGGACGTCGTCCCAGGTGAGGGTGAACGGCTCGTCGACCAGGCCGGTCACGGTGAGCGACCAGGCGGCCGGGTCCACCTGCGGCACGACCAGCGCCGTGTCGATGCGGTAGAACTCCGGGTTCGGCGTCACGTACGGGGCCACCCCCTCGACACCGAGGTCCGCCCCGGCGGGCACGGGCGGCGCCGTCGTCGCGGGCCGGGGCAGCCGGATCGCGTCGCGAGCGGCCTGCACCGCCCGGCCGCCGGCGGAGACGACGCGCGACACGCCGAGCACCACCACGGCGCCCGCGGCCGTGACCCCGGCCCACTGCAGGAAGCGGCGCCGGTCCACGGCGTACCGCCGGTCCGCCCCGGGCCGCTCGTCCTCCGCGAACCAGGTCTCGACCCGCCGCAGGAGGGTCCTGAGCAGGGCGACCGCGGCCCCGACGCCCACCAGGCTCGGCAACGCCCAGACGACGTTCGCCCCGGGGCGGCCTGCCGCGACGACAGCGGCTGCTGCGCCCACGACGCCCAGCAGGACGGCGCCCCACGGTGGTCGGCGCCGCTCCAGGAGGCCTGCGAGCGCGGCGCCGGCGAGCGCGACCACGCCGATCGTCGCCAGCAGCACGGCCTTGTCCGCGGTGCCGAACCAGTCGATCGCGAGGTCCTTGAGCCAGCCCGGGACGGCGTCCACGACGGCACCGCCCGCGGCCAGCACCGGGCTCGACGCCGGGTCGACGACCGCCGCCGCCAGCTCGGCGACGGCCAGCCCGGCCCCGGTCGCGACGACGCCCGCGAGCGCCGCCCACCAGCCGTCGCGCGGCCGCGGCCCCGGTGGGACCCGCTCCCCGGGGTCCCACCCTGCGCCGTCCGACGGCTCCGGTTCCCCCGGCGGCCTGATGGTCATGCCCCCAGCGTCCCACCGACGGGCGCGTGCGGTGAGGAGGACGCGGGCCGGGAGAACCGTCCTGGTGCCGTCACCCCACGCCCGGCGCGCTCGGCACGCCGGGGTCGCGCCAGCCGGCGAGGTGCCCCAGCCACGCGATCGCGAGCCACGTCCCCTGGACGACGATCTCGAGGCCGGGCCCGGCGACGGTCGCGTCGCAGCGGGTGTCGAGCGTGACGGGCCCCCGCTCCCCCGGGGTGACGGCGAGCGACCGCAGGGTCAGGGCGGACGGGTCGAGATCCACGTCGCCGTCCGCCCCGGACAGCTCGACCCGGAACCGCCGCGCGGTCGCCCACAGGCGGGGGCGACCGGCCCAGCTGTCCGGCTCCCACGGCGCGACACCGCCCACGACGACGCACGGGAGCTCCGCGACCGGCTGCGCGGGGTCCCGCGGCACCCGGGGGTGCTGGGTCCCGAGCAGCCCGTCGTCGAGGGACGTGGCCGAGGTACCGCCCGCGGCCGACAGCGCGAGGTCGACCGCCGCGCCGACGATCCCGGCGGCCGCACCGACCCGGGCGCGCGCGCCGCGGCGCGGTCGCCTCGGACGCCGCCAGGAGATGGCGTCCTGGACGCGACTGGTCATGGCGTGGAGGGTAGCGCGACCGGCGTCACGCCCCCGCGACGGCCGGGTCCGGCCGGGGCACGCGCGCGAAGATCGACTGACCCAGCCACTCCGGCACCCGACGGCGCACGTCCGTGGGGCCGTCGACCACGACGTCCCCGGAGCGCAGCGACCCCGCCCATGACACGTCGCCGCGCCACAGCCGGGTGAGGGTGCGCAGCGGCGTCGTCAGCACCGCGACCGTGTCGAAGCCGGGATCGTAGTCGCACACCTCGACCTGGCCGTCCCGCACCACGATCCACCAGCGCGACACCCGCGGGGAGACGTCGGTGAGCACGATTGCCAGGACGGTGCGCTCCCGGGGCCAGGCGGCGACGTCGATGGTGCGCCGCATGTCCCACAGGAGCAGGTGCGGGTCGAGGTCGGCCTCGCCCAGCCCACCGACCCACCGCGTGCCCCAGGCGCCGAGCGCCTCGACGACGGGCCGCAGCTCCTCGCCGGCCGGGGTGAGCGCGTACCGGGCGTGCCCCTCGTCGCCGGTGCGCCGCACGATGCCGGCCCGTTCCAGCGTGCGCAGCCGCTTGGACAGCAGCGTGGGCGACATCTTCGGGTTGCCCCGCCGCAGCTCGTTGAACCGGCTGCTGCCGAGCAGCAGCTCGCGCACGACCAGCAGCGTCCACCGCTCGTCGAGCACCTCCATCGCCTTGGCGACGGGGCAGAACTGGCCGTAGCCCGCCATGCCTCCCAGTGAACGCCCGCTCGGCCCGCGGCCGCCAGTACAGATCGTGGACTTCGCCCGGTCCAGATGCGGCACTGGACCGCCCGCCGGGCCGGGCGCAGCGTGAAGGGGTGGGCACGGACCCGTGCCCACCCCGTGGAGCGAAGGAGCCCCTCATGAGCCTCACCGAGACGCGGACCGTCCCCGCCGAGCTGCTGGAGTCGATCCGCACCAAGCACCGCGCCGTCTGGGCGTCGGGCGACTACCCGGCGGTCGCGGACCAGGTCATCCCCTCGCTGGGCGCCGTCCTCGTGGAGGCGTGCGACGTCGGCCCGGGCGACCGGGTGCTCGACGTCGGCGCCGGCTCGGGCAACGCCTCGATCCCGGCCGCGCTGGCGGGGGCCGACGTCGTCGCCTCCGACCTGTCGCCCGAGCTGCTCGAGGCAGGCCGTCGCCGCGCCACCGACCAGGGCGCCGTCCTGCGCTGGGAGACGGCCGACGCGCACGCCCTGCCGTTCGACGACGGCGCGTTCGACGTCGTGATGTCCTGCGTGGGGGTGATGTTCGCCCCGTTCCACCAGCTTGCCGCCGCGGAGCTCGTCCGCGTGACGCGGCCCGGCGGCACCGTCGGGAACGTCGCCTGGACGCCGGGAGGGTTCATCGGCGAGATGTTCGCGACCCTCAAGCCGTACGCGCCGCCGCCTCCCCCCGGGGCGCTGCCCCCGCCCCTGTGGGGCACGGAGGAGCACGTGCGCGCGCTGTTCGGCGACCGCGTCACGGAGGTCCGGGCCGAGGTGCGCGGGCTCGTCGTCGACCGGTTCGCCGACGGCGCCGCGTTCCGCGACTTCTTCAAGGCGACCTACGGGCCCACGATCGCGACGTACCGGCACCTCGGGGACGACGCCGCCCGCGCGGCCGAGCTGGACGAGGCCCTCGCGGCGCTGGGCGACCGGCACCTGCGCGACGACGGCACGATGGTCTGGGAGTACCTGATGGTCCGCGCGACGCGCGCGTGAGCGCGGGCGGGCGTGGGCCCACGCGCGAGGGCCTACGCCTCGCCGGCGTGCACCGCGACGAGCGCGGCCTCCACCCGGTTGCGGGCCCCGGTGGCCCTGAGCACCGCAGAGACGTACGTCTTGACGGTCCCTTCGGTGAGGAAGAGCTCCGCCGCGATCTCGGCGTTGGACAGCCCGCGCCCGACGAGCCGGAGCACGTCCTGCTCGCGCGGGGCCAGCCCGTCGAACCGCTCGCGCGCGCCGGTCGCGCGCCCCGACGGAGCCGCGAGCAGTCCGTCCAGGAGCCGTCGCGCCACGGCCGGGGAGAAGAAGGCGCCGCCCGCGGCGACGGCTCGGACCCCGAGCAGCAGCTCCCGCGGGTCGCCCGACTTGAGGACGAAGCCGTCGGCGTCGAGGGCGAGCGCCTCGCGGACGTAGTCGTCCTCACCGAACGTGGTGACGAACAGGCACGGGACGGCGGCGCCCTCGCGGCGCAGCTCGCGCAGCACGTCGAGGCCGGAGAGCCGGGGCATGCGGATGTCGAGCGCGAGGGCGTCCAGGCGGCGCGACCGCACCTGCGCCAGAGCGGCGGCCCCGGACTCGGCCTCGAGCACCTCGAGCTGCGGGTCGGTGCGCAGGATCCCGGCGACGCCGGCGCGCACGAGCGCCTCGTCGTCCGCGACCAGGACGCGAAGCCGGTCGCGCGTCATCGGTCGCCCGCCACGACCGTCGTGACGGAGCGCACGACACCGCCGGCGAAGCAGATCCGGTGGACGTCGCCCGCTGCGTCGTCCAGGGGGTTCGCCGCGGCGGCGTACTCGTGGCACCGGTCGCCGACCGGGCCGCCCCCGGCCCGTGGGAGCTCTGCCGCGGGCAGCAGCGGCGCCACCTCGGCGAGGGAGTCGCCCACATGGATCCGGGCGAGCGCGGGGGCGGAGAGATGGGTGCGGCCGGCCTGGGCCCAGCCGACCGCCTCCACGGCGCCCAGGGCGACGACGGCGACGGCCGCCGCCGCGGCCAGGATCCACCGGCCCCGGCGGCCAGCGCGGGTGGTGAGCTCGTGCGCACGCCGGTCCTCCCGCTCGTCGGCCGTGTGGTCCTCCATGTCCCAGTCCTCCACGTCCGAGTGCTCCGGGCCCCCCGGCCCGCCCGGTGCGGGCGCGCAGGCGGTCGGCGCCGGGGCGTCGAGGCCGACCTCGAGCACGAACTCCTCCGCCGCCTCCGCAGCCCGCAGGTCGCCGCCCGCGTCCCGCACGAGGCGCGCCAGCGTGTCGAGACCCGTGCCTGCCCCGGGGCCGGGCGGGCGACCGTCGGGGAGCGGGTTGCGCACGGTGACGCGCGCGCCGCCCGGCGCGGCCGTCAGGGAGACACGCACCGGCTGCCCCGGCGCGTGCTTGGTCGCGTTGGTCAGGGCCTCCTGCAGCACCCGCGCCAGCAGGTCGCCGCGGGCGGCGGGCAGCGATCGGGCCGCCGGCAGCCCGGTCACGTGGAGGTCGAGTCCCGCACGGCGGGCGCGGGACAGCACGCCGTCGACCACGCCGTCGACCACACCGTCGACACCGTCCGTGCCGTCCGTGCCGTCCAGCGCGCTGCGACGCGGCGCGGCCCCCCGGCGCAGCGATCCGACGGACGTCCCCAGACGCTCCACCGCGCCGGACAGCTCACGGCGTGCGACGGCCACCGACTCGCGGGCGTGCGGCGCGAGCGACGCGTCCAGCTCGAGCCTGCCGAGGTTCAGGGCGACGAGGCTCAGGGCGTGCCCGAGGTCGTCGTGGAGCGACTCGGCGAGCGCGAGACGCTCGGCGTCCCGCTCCCGCCGCAACCGTTCCCGCCGGCGGCGCCGCTCGTCCTGCACGCGCGCCTGCGCCTCACGACGCACCTGGGAGCGCAGGTGCCAGGCCACGGCGACCAGCCACGGGAGGCCGACCCGCGCGAGGGCCGGCGGCAGCTCGGCGAGAGCCACCCCCGGACCCGTCCCACCCGTCGCGACGCGTACCACGTCCGCAACGAGCATCCCCGCGAGCACCCACACCCCGCGGCGCGGGCCGCTGTCGCCCGACCCGACGGCGAGAGCGAGCCCGGCCACCGCCAGGGCGGTCCACGGCCCGGGAGACGGTTGGGTGCCCAGCACCGCGAGCGCCATGATCGCGGAGACGACGACGCCGGGCGCGACACGCCTGGTGCGGGAGGTGGTGGCGTGCGGGGTGCCGAGCCGGGTGCCGAGCATGCGGCGATCCTTCCCGGTCCGGGTCGCCCGGTCGTCCGCCCTGGGGGTGAGGCACCCGGGTCCGTGTCCGACCACGGTCGGACGAAGCCGTTGACCGGGGACAGGTTCGCGGGCAGCGCAGGGTCCATAGCGTTCCCGGCATGACTCCTCCCGCACTCCGCGACCCCGCACCGGGCGGTCGCGACGAGCGTGTCGTCCGACGCGCCGCCATCCTCGTCCTCGCCGGATGCGTGGTCCTCGCGGCGTCGACCTTCCTCGTCCGCGAGCCGCTGTACCGCACCGTCGCCGGGGCCGTGACCGCCTCGCCGCTCGCCCCGCTCGTCGAGCTCACGGCCGAGGCGGGCCTGCTCGTGCTCGTCGCCACCGCCGCCGGCGTCGCCGTCCGGTCGTGGCTGCGGGCGCGACGGTCGTTCTGGGTGCTCGTCGCGGGCGGTGTCGGGGTCGTCGCCGCCTACCTCACGAGCGAGGTCGTGAAGCTGCTCGTCGCCGAGCAGCGGCCGTGCCACGTGATCGACGTCGCGACCGTGCTCCCCTGCCCGCCCGTCGGCGACTGGTCCTGGCCCTCGAACCACGCGACGCTCGCGGCGGCGTTCGCCGTCGCCTGCCTCCTCGCCGCACCGCGCACGACGCCGTACGTCGCCGCGCTCGCCGTCGTGGTCGCCGGATCCCGGGTGGCGGCGGGCGTGCACTACGTCCACGACGTCCTGTCCGGGCTCGTCCTGGGGGCGACCGCCGTGGTCCTCGCCGTGGTGCTGCTGCGCCCGGTGGTGCGACGTCTCCCGCGGTCGCTCACGCAGGAGCCGGCGGCCCACCGGTCGTACTAGGCTCGACCGCGGATCACGGGCACGACTCTGGCCCGTCGGCGCGACCCGGGCTGTGGGCCGCGGTTCCACCGGCGCGAGATGGCGCGCCGTCGGACCTGTACACCGACGACGACCCCTGGAGCTCCCGCGTGCCCCGCCCTCTTCGCACCGCCGTGCCCGGCGCTGCCCTGCTCGCCCTGTCCCTCACCGCCCTCGCCGGGTGCGCGACCGACCCCGCCGCCGACGCCGCGCCCTCCGCTGCGTCCGCCGGGCCCTCGGACGGCACCACCTACCCGATCGCGCTCGACAACTGCGGCGTCGAGACCACGCTGGACGCCGCCCCGCAGCGCGTCGTGACGATCAAGTCGAGCACCACGGAGATGCTCCTCGCGCTCGGCCTCGGCGACCGGATCGTCGGCTCGGCGTTCCTCGACGGCCCCGTCCCGGACTCCCTGGCCGACGCCGCCGCGGACGTGCCCGCCGTCGCGGAGCCGCTCGCCGACCAGGTGCCGGGCGCCGAGGCGGTGCTCGGCCTGGAGCCGGACCTCGTCTACGCGGGCTGGGAGTCGAACCTCACCGCCGACGGCGCGGGCGACCGCGAGACGCTGGCGAAGCTCGGCGTGGCCACGTACGTCTCCCCCGCCGCGTGCAAGGACCCGGAGCACATGCCGGACCCGCTGACGTTCGACGACGTCTTCGCCGAGATCGGCGAGGTGGGCGAGCTCTTCGACGCCTCCGACGCGGCGGCCGGCCTCGTCGCCGCGCAGCGCGAGACGCTGGCGTCGGTCGCTCCCGACGACCGTGGGCTCACCGCTCTCTGGTACTCCTCCGGCGACGACATCCCCTACGTCGGGGCCGGGATCGGCGCGCCGCAGATGATCCTGGACGCCGTCGGGCTCGAGAACGTCGCGGGAGACGTGCACGACACCTGGACGTCGTTCGCGTGGGAGGAGGCCATCGAGGCCGACCCCGACGTCATCGTCCTCGTCGACGCCACCTGGAACAGCGCCGAGCAGAAGATCGAGCGGCTCGAGTCGAACCCCGCGACCGCACGCATGACGGCCGTGCGCGAGGGCCGCTACCTCACCGTGCCGTTCCCCGCCTCGGAGGCCGGCGTGCGCAACGTCGACGCCGTCGTCGACCTCGCCGCGCAGCTCGACGCGCTGGAGGGGCTCGACCGGTGACGACCACGCGGAGCGCACCACCCGCCGCCCGCTCCGGCGAGGCCACCGCCCGGCCCGCCGTGCGCCGCGGGGCCGCGTGGTGGCTGCCGGCGTCCGTGGTAGTGCTCGTCGCGACCGTCCTCGTCACGGTGACGATCGGGCCCGCCGAGCTGTCGGTCGCGGACGTGTGGCGGTCGGTCGCCACGCACCTCGGCCTCGGCGGCGCGCTCGGCCTGGAACCGCTGGGCGCCCTGCCCGACGGCATGGTCTGGGAGCTGCGGCTGCCGCGCGTGCTCACGGCCGCCGCCGTCGGCGCCGGGCTCGCGCTCTGCGGCGTCGTCATGCAGTCCCTCACCCGCAACCCGCTCGCCGACCCGTACCTGCTGGGCCTGTCCTCGGGGGCCTCGCTCGGCGCGGTGCTCGTGCTCGTGGCCGGGCTGACGGTGCTGCTGCCGGTCGCGGCGTTCGCCGGCGCCGTCGCGGCGCTCGTGGCGGCGCTCGCGCTCGCCGGGGCGATCGGCACGATCACCCCGACGCGGACCGTGCTGGCCGGGCTCGCGGTGAGCCAGCTCGCGGCCGCCGCGACGAGTTTCGTCATCTTCTGGGCGGCGACCGGCGACTCCTACCGCGAGATCCTCTCCTGGCTCATGGGGTCGGTCGCGGGCGCCACGTGGACGTCGGTCGCGATCACCGGCGTGGCCGTCCTCGTGCTCGGCACCCTGCTCGCGTCGACGGGCTCGATCCTCGACGCGTTCACCTTCGGCGACACCGCGGCCGCCGCCCTCGGTGTCCCCGTGGCGCGCGTGCGGTGGCTGCTGCTGGTGGGTGTCGCGCTGCTCACCGGGGCGCTGGTGTCGCAGTCGGGGTCGATCGGCTTCGTCGGGCTGATCCTGCCCCACGCGGTGCGGATGCTGACCGGCGCGCGGCACCGGCTGCTGCTGCCCCTGTCGGCCCTGTGCGGGGCGTCGTTCCTCGTCTGGGCGGACACCCTGGCGCGCACGGTCTTCGCGCCGCGGGAGGTGCCGGTCGGCATCGTCACCGCCGCCGTCGGCGCGCCCGTGTTCGCGTTCCTCCTGTGGCGCGGACGGAGGATCGCATGAGCGCGGACACCCGCACGCCCGACGACGTCGCACCCGCCACCGAGGCCCGCTCGGCCGCCGGTCCCGGCGGTCTCGACGCGGCGCGCGTCTCGTGGTCCACCGCCGGGCGGCTCATTCTCGACGGCGTGGACGTCACGGCCCCCGCCGGTGCGGTGAGCGGCCTGCTGGGGCCCAACGGCTCGGGCAAGTCCACCCTGCTGCGCGTGCTCGCGGGGGTCCAGCCACCGTCGTCCGGCGACGCCGCACCGGGCCACCCTGCCAGCGTCGTCTTCGCGGGCGCGGACCTGCTCGCCGCGCCGCGGCGGCGCCGCGCGCGCACGCTCGCGTTCGTCGAGCAGGAGGCGTCCACGGACCTGCCGGTCACGGTGCTCGACGCCGTGCTGCTCGGCCGCATCCCGCACCGCTCGCTGCTCGCCGGCGACTCCGCGGACGACCGCGCGGCCGCCCGCCGCGCTCTCGACCGGGTCGGGATGGCGGACTACGCCGACCGCGAGCTCACGACGCTCTCCGGCGGCGAGCGCCAGCGCGTGCACATGGCGCGCGCCCTGGCGCAGGAACCCGCGCTGATCCTGCTCGACG
The DNA here is from genome assembly GCA_023241745.1 of Isoptericola peretonis. Taxonomy (GTDB): domain Bacteria; phylum Actinomycetota; class Actinomycetes; order Actinomycetales; family Cellulomonadaceae; genus Isoptericola; species Isoptericola peretonis. Next base: position 234,620 of record JALQCY010000006.1, read on the forward strand.
AGCCGACGAACCACCTCGACATCGCCGCCCAGCTGGACGCGCTGCGCGTGCTGCGTGACCTCGCCGACCGGGGCGTCACCGTGCTGGCCGCCCTGCACGACCTCCAGCTCGCCGCACAGCACTGCGACCACGTGGTGCTGCTCTCCGGCGGCCGGGTCGTGGCCGCCGGCGACGTGCGCGACGTGCTCGTGCCCGAGGTTCTCGACCCCGTCTACGGCGTGCGCACCGAGGTGCTCACCCACCCGCGCACCGGCCGCCCGGTGCTGACGTTCGCCCCGCGGGGCTGAGCCGCCCCGTCCGGGTCAGAAGCCCCGCAGCCGCTGCGCGCGCACCCGCACCGTCTCGGAGTAGTCGGCGTGGAAGGCGTCCGGGGTCATGCCGAGACCGCGGATGGCGCTCGCGTACTTCTCGTCGAACGCCGCCCGCTCGGCGTCGGTCGGCCCGGCCTCGTCCACCTCCGCCGCGCCGGTGAGGACCACGACGTCGCCTCCCGAGGGCGTGGCGTTGAGGTGCACGGCCACGGCGGGGTGCGCGCGCACGTTCCGCAGCTTCGCCGTCCGCGGCTGGCTCTTGACGACGATCCCGTCATCGCCGTCCCACCAGAACCAGACCGGCGTCGGCTGCGGAACGCCTCGGGGGTCGACCGTCACGAGCCAGACGACGTCCTCGGCCGCGAGACGCGCGGCGACCCGCCGGCCGAACTCCGAGCCGGCGTCGACGAGCCCGCTCATGACCGGCCCTGCCCGCGGCGGCCCAGTTCGATGGCCGGGCAGCGGTCCATCACCATGTCGAGGCCGGCGGCCCGCACGCGGGCGGCGGCGTCCTCGTCGATCACGTCGAGCTGGAACCACACCGCCCGGGCGCCGATGTCGACGGCCTGGTCGGCGACGTCGCCCGCGAGCTCGGAGCGCACGAACACGTCGACGACGTCGACGGGGAACGGGATGTCCGCGAGGGTCGCGTAGCCCTGCTCCCCGTGCACGGTCTCGGCGCTCGGGTGCACCGGCACGACCCGCTTGCCGGCCTGCTGCAGGGTGCGGGCCACCCCGTAGGCAGCGCGCTCGGTGTTGGACGACAGCCCGACGACGGCCCAGGTCGTCGTGTCGTCGAGGACGCGGTCGACGACGGCGTCCGTGCTCGTGTCGCTCTTCGTGGTCATGTCGCGTGCAACCGAGGCGTCGATCGGCCTGTTCCAGTCGCGCGGGTCCCTGATCCTCATGCGTGCCCCCCTCGTCGTCGTGCGGTTCAGGCGAGCGCCAGCGCGGCCAGCACGCTGGCAACGGCGCACGCCACGGTGCGCACGTGGTTCCACCGGCTCCACGGCCGGTCGAACGCGGCCCAGCCGGCCGCGTCGCGGTGCGACGCGAGCCGGTCGTTCAGCGGCACGTTGCCGCCCGCGGTCACCCCCAGCATGCCGAGCAGGACGACCGCGGCGCTCGCGGTGACCAGCCACGCGCCGTCGTGCCCGCCGGCCAGGCCGACGACCGCGGCGGCGACGGGGACCAGGATCGCCGCGCCGAACAGCGTCATGAAGGGCGGGCGGACGGCGTCGGAGTTGATGGCCGCCATCGCCGTCGCGGCGTCCGCCGGCTCCAGCCGGCGCAGCCCCGCCACGACGAAGGTGGAGAAGGCGGCGAACACCCCGCCCGCCAGCCCGGTGACCAGGGCGGACAGCACGAGGAGGAGGTCCCAGAGGCTCATGGGGCCAGTCAACCAGCGAAGGTCGCCCGGGCGCAGCAGGATGGTCGGCATGCCGATGCCTCCCGCCGTCGTCCGTGCCACCAAGCGCTTCAACCCGTACGCCCTGAAGATCAGCTCGCGCGTGCCGCCGTGGGTCACCCTGCGCCACGTGGGCAGGCGCAGCGGGCGCGAGTACCGCACCCCGGTGGTGGCGTTCGCCGCGCGCGCCCCGATCGACACCCGCGTGGCCCGGGCCGGCGACCCCGTCGAGATCGGCGAGTACCGCGACATCCTCGTGCTCACCCCGTTGCCGTGGGGGCCCGACGTCGACTGGTGCCGCAACGTGCGGGCCGCCGGGTCGTACACGCTCACCCGCAAGGGGGTGGACTACCGCGTGGACGAGCTGCGCGTGGTCGACGCCGAGCAGGCGCGCGGGATGCTGGGAGGGTTCGTCGGGGCGACGTCGCGGCTCGCCGGCATCGAGCACTTCCTGGTGGGCAGGCTCCAGCGCAGCGCCAGCACGGCACAATGAGCCTATGACCGCACCGCTCTGGATCACCGGCGACCCTGACACGGACAGGTTGCTGAGCGACGACATGTTCGCGCTGCTCGTGGGCATGCTGCTCGACCAGCAGTACCCGATGGAGCACGCGTTCGCGGGGCCGCGCAAGATCCGCGACCGGCTGGGCAGCATCGACCCGCACGCGGTGGCGGACGCCGACCCGGACGAGTTCGTCGCCCTGGCGACCACTCCCCCGGCGATCCACCGGTACGGGCGGTCGATGGCGGCGCGGGTGCAGGCGCTGGCGCACGCGGTCGTGGACGACTACGACGGCGACGTGGCAAAGATCTGGACGCTGCCGGGGGCCGACGGCCCGGCCACGGGCGCGGAGGTGCTCCAGCGGCTGCGCGCCCTGCCCGGCTTCGGGGAGCAGAAGGCCAAGATCTTCCTCGCCCTGCTGGGCAAGCAGCGGGGGATCCGGCCGGCGGGCTGGCAGGAGGCCGCCGGCCACTACGGCGACGAAGGGTCGCGCCGGTCGATCGCCGACGTCACCAGCCCGGATTCGCTGGCCGAGGTGCGGGCGTTCAAGAGGGAGCAGAAGGCGGCCGCGAAGGCGGCGAAGCAGGGCTGAGGCCCCTCGGATGACCGGCGGGTGACCGGCACCGGGCCACGACGGGCGCCGCCACGCGCACGCCCCCGACCGGCCCGACGACGTTCACCCCCGCGACGCCGCATCGTTGCCTCGGGCTGGGTGAATCGGACGGAACGCCGTTCGACTCGCGCCAGAACCCCCGGAGGTCACCGTGACCGAGCCTCGGCTCGCCCTGCCCCGTCGATCGTTCCTCACCCTGTCCGGCGTCGCCGCCGGCTCGGCCGTCCTGCTCGGCGCCGAGCCCGCGGCCGCCCGGACCGCCGACCGGTTCGTCGCGACGGGGCCGCTGTTCCGGCTCGGCGTCGCGTCGGGCGACCCGTGGCCGGACGGGGTGGTGCTGTGGACCCGGCTCGCCCCTGACCCGACCGCCGACGGCCTCGGCGGCATGCCCGAACTCACCGTCACAGTGCGCTGGGAGGTGGCCGAGGACGAGCGGTTCCGCCGCGTGGTGCGGCGCGGCGTCGAGCGCGCGACACCTGGCTGGGGGCACTCCGTGCACGCCGAGGTGCGCGGCCTGCGGCCGGACCGCGTGTACTGGTACCGGTTCGTGGCCGGGGGCCAGACCAGCCCGGTGGGCCGCACCCGCACGGCGCCGCGACGGGGAGCCCGCCTCGCGGGGATGACGTTCGCGTTCGCGAGCTGCCAGGCCTACCCCGACGGCCACTTCACGGCGTTCGAGCACATGGCGCGCGAGGACCTCGACCTCGTGGTCCACCTGGGCGACTACATCTACGAGGGCGGCGGCGCGGGGCGGATCGGGCGCCCGCACCTGCCCGCCACCGAGACGTTCTCGCTGGCCGACTACCGGATCCGCTACGGCCAGTACAAGCTCGACGCCGCCCTGCAGGCCGCGCACGCCGCCGCTCCGTGGGTGGTGGCGCCGGACGACCACGAGGTGGAGAACAACTGGGCCGGCGACCACTCGCAGCCCGACACCGAGCCGGACCAGGACCCGGAGGTCTTCCGGCTGCGTCGCGCCGCCGCGTACCAGGCGTACTGGGAGAACCTCCCGCTGCGCCGCTCCTCCATGCCGCGCGGCCCGGAGATGCAGGTGTTCCGGCGCCTGGAGTTCGGCGACATGCTGCAGCTCGACGTGCTCGACACCCGCCGCTACCGCGACGTGCAGGTCACCGACCAGGCGCTGCGCTGGGAGTCGTCGCGTCAGATGCTCGGCGCCGAGCAGGAGTCGTGGCTCCTCGGCGGCCTCGCCGCCTCCCGCGCCCGGTGGAACGTGCTGGGCAACCAGGTGTTCGCGTTCGACGCCGACCACGAGGCCGGCGAGGCCACGCGGTACGGCATGGACACGTGGGGCGGTTACGCCGCAGCACGACAGCGGCTGTTCGACGGCGTCGTCGACCGCGGCGTGGACAACTTCGTCATGGTCACGGGCGACGCGCACCGCAGCGTGGCGGCCGACCTCAAGGCCGACTTCACCGACATGTCGTCCCGGACCGTGGGGACGGAGCTGCTCGGCACGTCGATCAGCTCGGGCGGCAACGGGGCCGACCAGGACGCGCTGGGCAACGTGTGGCTCACCGAGAACCCGTTCATGCGCTTCCACAACGTCCAGCGCGGGTACCAGGTGTGCCACCTCGGCCCCGACGAGCTCCGCGCGGACTACCGGGTGGTGCCGTTCGTCGACCGGCCGGGGGCGCCCGTGTCCACGCGGGCCAGCGTGTACGTCGAGTCCGGCCGGGCGGGGGTCGCGCACGTGAGCAGCTGACCGCCGGTTGCGAGCCGCGGGCGCGCGGGCAACATGACCTGCATGAACACCCGCCGACTGCGAGTCCTGCGCGCCCCGGCCGTGGCCGCGCTCGTCGCGGCGGCGGCGGTCGGTTGCTCGGGGCCCGGCGACGACGACGCCCGGGACGTCGTCTCCCGGTTCTACGCCGCCGTCGCCGACGGGGACGGGGCCGCCGCGTGCGCCCTGCTCCTGCCGGGCGCGGCCGACGACCTGGCGGAGGAGGAGCAGGCGCCCTGCCCCGAGGCGCTGCTCGACCCGGCGGGGCCGGGCGGCGTGCTGGGACCGCGCGCCGCCGACGCCGCGGTCGAGGCGGTGCACCGCGCGGGCAGCCAGGCGCAGGTGGTCACCGCGTCCGACACGGTCTTCCTGGCCCGCTCGGGCGACACCTGGGTGGTGACCGCCGTGGGCTGCGACCCGCGCGGCGAGCGGCCGTACGACTGCGAGGTGGAGTCATGAGGGTGCCGTGGGTGATCTTCGCGGTGACGGTCGCCGTCGTCGTGATCGGCCTGGCCGTCGCGTTCGCGCTCGCCGGAGCGCACCGATGAGCCGGCACACTGGCCGGTCGCCCGTCCTGCGCGAGCTGCGGGAGAACTCGCTGAGCCTCGCCTTCGCGTTCCTCTTCCTCGCCGTCCTGGCCGGACAGGCCTTCGTGGGGGCCGCGCAGCGCGACTCGCAGCAGGTCGCGGCCGGGCTCGAACCGCTGGGGGTGGGCGACTACGTCACCTCGTCCGTCTTCTGGGTCGACGTCACGGAGAACTGGCAGTCCGAGTTCCTGCAGTTCCTGCTGTTCATCGCCCTGACGGTGTGGTTCGTGCAGCGCGGGTCGCCCGAGTCGAAGCGCCTCGAGGCCGTGGGCCGCGAGACGGACGAGGAGCAGATCGTGGGCTCGCACGCCCGTCCCGACTCGCCCCGCTGGGCGCGCGTGGGCGGGTGGCGGCTGCGGGTGTACTCGCACTCGCTCACCCTCGTCATGGGGGCCATCTTCGTCGGCTCGTGGCTCGCGCAGTCGGCCAGCGGCGTCGTGGCCTACAACGAGGACCAGCTGCGGGACCTCCACGCCCCGGTGACGTGGACCGAGTACATCGGGCTGCCGGACTTCTGGGACCGCACGCTGCAGAACTGGCAGTCGGAGCTGCTCGCCGTGCTCGCCATGGTGGTGTTCTCCATCTTCCTGCGCGAGCGCGGCTCCCCCGAGTCGAAGCCCGTCGGCGTCCCGCACGGCGCGACCGCCGTCGAGGGCTGAGGCGCCGGGCCACGGCCCTCGGGGCGGTCGCGTGGGCGGCAGGAGACTCAGCGACCGCCGTGGTGGTGGCCGAGCCGGACCGTCCACACCTCCCCGTCGAGCGTGACGACGTACGCCGTGCTGCGCACGATCTCGAAGGACGTCGGACGGTCGAGCCCGGTCGCGACAGGCCGCAGGATGCCGTGACGGCCGACCTTCATCACCTGGCCGGTGTCCGGGTCCGCCGGCGAGCCCTCGGGGTTGCCTGGCGTGAACACGCCCTGCGCAAGCGCGTACAGCCCGCGGTGACCCTTCTCGACGTCGACGAGCAGTCGACCGCCGGCGGCGATCGGGGAGACGGCCGAGGAGCCGGGACGGAACGCGACGATCCGCCCGTCCCGGGGGAGGTGGGGCACCGGGCCGGCCTGGGCCACCAGGACGGTGCGCCCCAGGGTCTCGAGGCCCGTGGGCACGACGTTCCCCAGGGCGATCGCCTCGATGATCGCGCCCCACGGCGTCACGTACAGCACCCGGTTGTGGTGACCGTCGGTGACCAGGAAGCCCCCGCGGTACGGCTCGAGGGCGTACTGCAACCCGGACGGCACGAAGAAGTCGGTCTCGGGCGGGTTCGCGATCGACCAGGCGCCGATGTCCGCGACGGGGGTGGCGGACCCGTCCCGACCGATCCGGTAGAGGCCGGACACCTCGGAGTCGACGAGCGTCACGAGCACGTACGCGGTGCGGCCGAGGAAGGCCACGTCGACCGCCCCGCCGGGCGTCCCCTCCACCTGCTCGGGCAGTCCGGACGCGAAGGTCGTGACGTCTCCGGTGTGGCGGTCGACCCGGGAGACCTCGCCCGCCTGCGGTTCGGTGACGTAGAGAGCCCCGTCGGGGCCGATGGTGGAGCCGGCCCCGCCGGACAGGCCGGTCGTCAGGAGCGTCGGGTCGGCGTGGTCGTGGCCGGTTCGAGCCGGGGTCGCGGTGGCGGCGGTCCCAGCGGCCGACAGGAGGAAGATGGACAGGACGACAGCGATGAGGCGGCGTGGGGTACGCACGGGCCCTCCCTGGGTGCGTCGTGCACGGGTTCGGGTCGGGCTCGGGGCGGGCGAGATGGCGTCCGCGGCCCGGGTCGGGACGTGGCACTGCCCCCTGTGCGCTCGACGCTACCCCTGGGCCCCTGCGACGTCATGCGCCGTTCGCGCGGGCGACCATCCCGCGGCCTGCAGCCGCTCGAGCGCCCGGTCGTGCGGCAGCGCGTGCCGGGTGCCGCGGTGCCCCACCGTCGTCGTGGCGGTGAAGACCGACGCGAGCAGGGCCTCCTCGACCGCGTCCGCCGTCGCGGCGAACAGCGGGTCGAGCGCGTCGTCCGGCACGAGTGCGGCGTCGGGGCCGGCGGTCGTGAGGGCGAGGCCGTAGTCGCCGCTGCCCTGCGCGAAGTCGGAGCCCACGCGGCCCATCGCGAACACCGCGCGCCGGGCGACGCGCTCCAGACGCCGCGCGTCGAGCGGCGCGTCCGTCGCGACCACGATCATGCACGAGTTCCCCTCCGCCGTGCCGCACAGGTCCGCCGCAGGCAGCGGCACCCCGCGCACCGTGAGGACGCCGGAGAAGTTCGACTGCACCAGCACGCCGACGGTGCGCCGCTCGCCCGACACCTCCACCACGCGCGACGACGTGCCGATCCCGCCCTTGTACCCCAGCGCCGCCGTGCCCGCGCCGGCGCCGACGCACCCCTGCGTCACCGGGCCGGACGTCGCGCCGTCGAGGGCGGCCAGGACGTGCGCCTCGGTGATCGGCCGGGCGCGGATGTCCGAGAGGAAGCCGTCGTTGGTCTCCCCCACCACGGGGTTGAGGGTCCGGACGTCCTCGTAGCCGGGCAGTGCGAGCACATGGGTCACGAGGGCGTCGGCCGCGCGGAACGCCGAGAGCGTCGCGGTGAGCACGATCGGCGTCTCGATCGCGCCGAGCTGCTCGATCTGCGTGGCCCCCACGAGCTTGCCGTACCCGTTGCCGACGAACAGCCCGCACGGCAGCGTCCGACGCTGCCCCGCCCCCGCCCCGAGCGCGTCGGGGACGACGGCGGTGACGCCCGTGTGCAGGCGCTCACCCTCGTGCAGCGTGGTGTGGCCGACGCGCACCCCCGTCACGTCGGTGATCGCGTTCCACTGCCCGGTCGGCAGGTCGCCCACGACGATGCCGAGCTCGCGCGGCCCGGACCGGCCGCCCGGGGCCGCCGCGCGGCTCATCCGCGTGTCCCGACGGGGACGAGGTGCGCCGGGTGGATCTCGCGCCAGGTGCGCGTGCCGTCGACGAGGTCCTGCACGTGCTCGCGGAACCGCGGGCACGTGGCGATGTCGTGCGCGCGGCACGACAGGGCGTGCTCGGTCATGTGCCGGGAGCGCTCGATCTCCTCCTGCCGCCGGTCGAGCTCGGCGAGATGGGCGGCGAGCACCCGGTGCCGTTCGACGGCGCCGGTGTCGTGGCCGCCCGCGTCGAGCAGCACCTGGATCTGCTCCAGGCTCATGCCTGCCACCTTGGAGCTGAGGATCGTCGCGACCCGGACGACGTCGTCCTGCCCGTAGCGGCGCCGGCCCGCGCCGTCGCGCGCGGGGGCGAGCAGGCCCATGTCCTCCCAGTACCGCAGCACGTGGGTCTCCAGGCCGAACCGCGCCGCCAGGCCGCCCACGCTCCACGTGCGCCCCGCCGCGTCGCCTGGCGCGCTCCCGTTTGACTTCATGTTGACATGAAGTCACACGATGGGGTCACGACGCAACCCCACTCCCGAAGGAGCGCCCCATGGACGACCACCGTCCGGACCTGCACGACGTGATCGTCGTCGGCGCGGGCCCTGCCGGCCTCGCTGCCGCGCTGATGCTCGGCCGCACCCACCGCGACGTCGTCGTGCTCGACTCCGGCACCTACCGCAACGACCCCACCGACGCGATGCACAACGTGCTCGGGTTCGACGGCGTGGCGCCGGCGGAGTTCCGCGCGGAGGCCCACCGCACGCTCGCCGCGTACGACACGGTGCAGCTGCGGCGCACCGCGGCGCACGAGGTGGCCCCGCTCGACCCGGCGGCCCCCGCCGACGGGTTCGTCGTGCGCACCGACGACGGCGACCTCGCCGCGCGCCGCCTCCTGCTGGCCACCGGCGTGCGCGACGAGCTCCCGGCGACGCCCGGCCTCGACGCCCTCTTCGGCACCGTCGCCGCGCACTGCCCCTACTGCCACGGGCACGAGTTCGCCGGGTCCCCGGTGGCGATCCTCGGGGCAGGGCCGCACTCCCCGCGCGTCGCCGGCCTGATGGCGCGCATCGCGAGCCGTCTCGTCGTCCTCGCCGACGGTGCGGACGTCGACCCGCAGGTCCGGGCCGCGCTGGAGGCGAGCGGCGTCACCGTCCGCCCGGAGCCGGTGGAGCGCCTCGAGCGCACGACGCTGCCGGACGGGCGTCCGGGCGCGCGCGCCGTCCTCACCGGTGGACCGGCCGAGGAGCTGGGTGGCCTCATGGTCGCCCCGGCCCTGCACCAGGCGGCGCCCTTCGCGGCCCAGCTCGGGCTGGAGCTGCGCGAGTCGGGCTGCGTGGCGGTCGACGCCATGGCCCGCACCAGCCTGCCCGGCGTCCTGGCCGCCGGAGACCTGGCGCACACCGCCGACTTCCCGATGCCGGTGAGCTCCGTGACCGCCGCCATGGCGGCCGGCCAGCTCGCCGCCGCGTCCGTCGACGCCGACCTGCTCGCCCTGGTGCGCTGACCGCGGACGGCCTGGCGGTCGTCGCGGTGCCACACTCGTGCCGTGGCCTCCATCATGATGACCGCGATGCCGTTCGCCGGGCACGCCCGGCCGATCCGCGCCGTCGCGGGCGAGCTCGTCCGGCGTGGGCACGACGTCCGCGTGTACACCGGCCGTTCGTACACCGACGCGTTCGCCGACGTCGGCGCCCGGCCCGTGGCCTGGGAGGCGGCGCCCGACTTCGACGAGCGGGACTACGCCGTGACGTTCCCCCGCATGCAGGAGGCCAAGGGCTTCCGCCAGGTGCTGGTCAACCTGGAGGACCTGTTCCTCGGCACGGCCCCCGCACAGACGACGGACCTGCTCGCCGCGCACGACGCCGAGCCGTGGGACCTGCTCGCCGGCGACCCGATGGCGCTCGGCACGCGCTTCGCGGCCGAGCACCTCGGGTCGCCGTGGGCGACCGTCTCGCCGATCGCCTATTGGCCGCCCGGCAAGGGCATCCCGCCCACGGGCCTCGGGCTCCCGCCGGCGCGCGGGCCCCTCGGCCGGATGCGCGACGCCGTGCTCGGCGCCGGCTCACGGGCCGGGACGGCGACGCTGACGCGGCGCTACCAGCGCACCCGCCGGCTCGCGGGGCTGGCGTCCGACGCGGCGACGTTCGACTCCATCTGGTACTCGCCCCAGCTCGTCGTGAGCGCGGGCTCGCGGGGGCTCGACTATCCCCGTTCCGACATCCCGGCGCACGTGAGGTTCGTCGGCGACCTCACCGACGACGGGCTCTCGACGCCGCCCGCCGCCCTCCCGGAGTGGTGGGACGACGTCGCCCGGTCCGAGGCACCGGTGGTGCACGTGACCCAGGGCACGGCGAACGTTGACCCCACGGACCTCGTCCTGCCCGCGCTCGAGGCCCTCGCCGACGAGGAGGTGCTGGTCGTCGTCGGGCTCGGCCACCGCACGGCGCCGCTGGCCGGCCCGCTGCCCCCGAACGCCCGGGTGGCGCCGATGGTCCCCTATCCCGCGCTCCTTCCCCTCACCTCGGTGATGGTGACCAACGGCGGGTATGGCGGGGTGCTCCAGGCGCTGCGGCACGACGTCCCCCTCGTGATCGCGGGCGGCGACCTGGACAAGCCGGAGATCGCCGCGCGGCTCGGGTGGCACGGCGCCGCCGTGAACCTCCGCACGGGTACGCCGCGCCCGGACAGGATCAGGGCCGCCTGCCGGGAGGTGACGTCGGACCCGCGGTATCGCGCGACGGCCGCCCGCCTCGGCGCCGAGCTGCGCGGCCTCGGCGGCACGCGCGCCGCGGCGGACCATCTCGAGGCCCACCTCACGGCGGCCCACTAGGCTCCCGCCATGACCTCCCCGCAGCTGCTGCCGCTCGGACCTGCCCCGCGCCCCACGACGGGCGACGACCTCGCCGCCCGGATCCGCGACCTCGCCGTGCGGGCCGCCGGACCGAGCACGACGGGGCTCGACCGGGCCCTCGTGAAGGCGGAGCTCGACGGCGCGGACGTCGTCTCGCTCGAGCTGGACCTCACGGGCGTGTCGTTCGGCGGCCAGCAGAAGGCCCCCGGCGTCGCCTGGTCGCCGGCGTCGATCGCCTCCCGCGAGCCGGGCGCCCTCCGGCGCCTGCGCCTCGACGCCCACCCGCTGACCGCCGTCGACCTGCCCGTGGACGTCACGGCCGAGGCCCACGGCCTGCGGTTCGCGTGGGCGCAGGGCTTGGACGGCGAGGTCGGGCTCGAGACGGTCGAGCCGGACGACGCCCACCCGGTGACCGGTCACGCCCGCGTCGCCGTCTCCCGCGCCGGCCTGGTCGGGACGGTGCGCGGCCTGCTCACGGTGTCCCTCCAGTCGCAGGGCATCACGCTCAGCGACCTGGACGTGCAGGTCGACTCGCACGGGCCCCGCGCCGCGGGCCTGCGGATCGAGGCCAAGATCCGCAAGGGATTCCTCTCCGCGAGCGTGCACGCGACGGCCTCGGCCTCCGTCGACACCGCGATGGTGCTCACGGTCGGCGACGTGCGCCTCTCCAGCGGCAACCCGCTGGTCGCCGCCATGCTCGGAGCCGTGCGCGGCCGGGTGGAGGCGGCCGCCGACCAGCGCGTCGACCTGGCCGCGGCGCTGCCGCCGGGCGTCCGGCTCACGGACGTGCGGCTCGACGTCGGTGACGAGCTGGTGCTCACCGCGCGGCTCGGCTGAGCCGGCCTGCACGGTTCCGCGCTCCGGGAGCCGGCCGTCCTGCTGGCCTGTCGGAGGCGCGTGGCAGATTCGTCGCGTGCCTGACCGTCCCGACGTCCCGCCCGCCCTCGTGGAGCGCCTCCGCGGCCTGCTCCGCTTCCCCGAGTGCGTCGAGGAGGACGCCTGGACGGGCGTCCGCTGGCGGGTGCGCAGGGCCACCGTCGCGCACGTCTTCGGCGGGGAGGACCAGCTCTTCCGCGTCACCTTCCGGGCAGACCCTCAGGAGGTGCGGGCCTTCGAGCACCTCGGCCACCCGTACTTCCGTGCCGGCTGGGGCGGCGACGTCGTGGGCGTGGTCCTGGACGGGAGCGTCGACTGGGGCGAGATGGCCGAGCTGCTCACCGACTCCTACTGCATCCAGGCGCCGCGGCAGCTCGCCGAGGCGGTCGGCCGCCCGGAGCCCACCGGCTGAGGGGCGCGGTCAGAGCGTGACCGAGGTCCCGACGAGCACCAGCTCGGACGTGTGCGACCCGGCCACGCCGACGTCGTCCGGCCGCGCGACGAACCCGGGCAGGTCCTCCAGCCCGCCGCCGGCGGCGACGACGCGCAGGTCCAGCGGCCGGCCCGCCTCGACCGTGAGCCGCACCTCGAACCCGTCCGGGCCGGGGGCGTAGAAGCGGGTGTCGAGCACGCCGCCGTCGACGGGGACGTCCCGGCCGGCCACGGTCGCGCTCCGGACGCCGGAGGCGTTGAGCTGCACGTACCTCAGGGTGTCGCTGGTGCCGATCCGCTCTCCCTCGCCCGGCGTCACCCGCAGCGTGAGGACCCGGGCGTCCCCCGCGGGCGCGGCGTCCACGACGTCCACGACGGGCGCGGGCAGGTCCGCCGGCTCAGCGTCGCCCGCGTGCACCTCGTCGGCGAACATCGGGAACTGCTCCGACATGTCGGTCCCGGTGTCCACGTACTGCGCGGTCCAGTCGCTGGGCGTGGACTCGTCGGAGACCCAGTGCGCCGTCCCCGTGTCCGCGTCGAGCGCGTACGCCAGCCGCGTGGGCTCGGGGTGCTCGGCGTCGAAGGGATCGACGGCGAGGCCGACGACGAAGGCCCCGATGGCCAGCGCGGCACACCCGCCCACCAGGGGGAACGTGATGCGCCGGCCGCGGGGCAGCAGCACGGCGAGCACGGGGGCGAGCGCGAGGCCGAGCAGCGCCGCCACCACGGCGGGCGCCGCGCCCGTCTCCAGGCCCAGTGCCGGAAAGAACAGCAGCACGATCGGCACCAGGACCAGGACCCCGACCGCCGCGCCCAGCGTCACGGCGACCCGACGCCCGACCTCCCCGCGGGCCACCGTGAGCGCCACGAGCGCGGCCACGGCGCCCGCGAGCGCCGGCAGCGCCGCGAGGTAGGAGCCTCCGGGGGTGAACTCCGCCAGCACCACGCCGAGGACGGCGAGCCAGCCGAGCGCCCCGACCGCGAGCGCCGGGCCGCCGAGCGAACGGCGCAGGCCGACGAACCAGGCGGTCAGCACCGTGGCGACGATGCCGATCAGCGCGACGCGGAAACCCCACGGCCGCCACGGGTCGAGCATCTCGTCGTAGCCGGGACGCAGCACGCCCATCAGCCACCACAGGGCCGCCGCCCCCGCGACCGCACCGACGACCGGCACGAGGGCCGAGGCGAAGCCGAGCGCGAGGCGGCCGGCGCTCGTGCGCTCGCCGCGCACCTCGCCGCGGCGCACGAGGACGACCGCGAGCGCGCCGACGGCGAGCACGGCCGCGACCGCGAGCGGCCACACCAGCCACCCGGGGTAGCGCACGAGCACGCCGCCCGGCAGCGGGAAGTAGGTCGCGTCGTCGGCCGACGGCTGCGCGAGCGCGGCGGCGTCGCCGTCACCCAGCTCCCGCGCCAGGGCGAGCATGTTCGAGCCGTGGTGCTGCAGGCTCGCGAGCGACATCCGCTCGGGCGTGTCCTGCGGCGCGTGGTACGTGGCGGAGCCGTCGATGTACGCGGAGTTGAGCCCGGTGAAGCGGCCGTCGGGGTCGTCGAGGAACGGCGAGAAGTCGGTGTCGTTCGGCAGGATCCGGTAGACCTCGACCGCGAGCGAGCTGCCCACGGGGTAGGGCACCTGGGCGTACGCGTCGACGAGGGCGGCGTTGCCGTCGGAGGTCTCGAACATGATGGCCGGCCCCGACGACCCGCGGGCCTCGACGTTGACCACCACCCCGCCGCCGGCGGCGCGCGGGTCCGCGTGCGCGAACGCCTCCGCGCCGCACAGGCAGGCCTCCTCGGCGTCGGTGAACACGAGGACGAGGTCGTTGCGCAGCGGCTCGCCGGCGCCGAGCGCACGGGCGGTCTCCAGCAGCGTGGCCACGCCGGCACCGTCGTCGTTGGCGCCGTACGACACCTCGGCCGAGTCGTAGTGGGCGACGAGGAACACCGACCCGGTGGAGTCCGTGCCCGGGATCGTCGCGACGACGTTCTTCGTGGCGGCGACACGGCTCTGGTCGCCCAGCCGGCCCGACATGCCGACGCCGTCGACCACCTCGGGGTCGAGGCCGAGCCCTTCGAGGTCCGCGACGATCGTGTCGCGCACGGCCGCGGCCGCGGCCGTGCCGTGCGGGTGCACCTCGGCCCCCACCGCCTCCACGGTGGCGAACGCCCGCTCGGCGCTGAACTCGTCCGCGGCGGCGTCCGCAGGGCGCGCCGACGGCGGCAGCACGGACCACACGGCGAGCGCTGCCAGGACGAGCAGGAACAGGGAGCACGCGAGCGACGTCGCCCACGACCGGGTTCGGGTCACGGGCGCACGCTAGCCGCGGCCGGTCCCCGTGGCCCAATCGTGCCCCCGGGCGCCCGCGGTCGGGCACCCGGGCCGACGTGGTTGGATCGGCCCGTGCGCGCGATGACGTTCGACCGGTTCGGCGGCCCCGTGACGGTCCGCGACGTGCCCGACCCCGTCGCCCCGCCCGGGGGCGTGGTGGTGCGGGTGCACGCGAGCGGCCTGTGCCTCAGCGACTGGCACGCGTGGGCCGGGCACGACGACGACATCACCACGCTGCCCCACGTGCCCGGCCACGAGCTGGCCGGGGTCGTCGCGGCGGCCGGCCCCGGGGTGACCCGGTGGCGCGCCGGCGACCGTGTCACGTCCCCGTTCGTCTGCGGGTGCGGGCGGTGCGCGTGGTGCCGCTCCGGGCAGGCGCAGGTCTGCCCCGAGCAGACCCAGCCCGGGTTCACGCACGCCGGGTCGTTCGCGGAGCTCGTGGTGCTGCACGCGGCCGACACCAATCTCGTGGCCCTGCCCGACGACGTCGACGACGCGACGGCGGCGAGCCTCGGCTGCCGCTTCGCGACCGCCTACCGCGCGGTCGCGGGACGTGCACGGGTGCGCGCGGGCGAGCAGGTGGTCGTCGTCGGCGCGGGCGGCGTGGGGCTGAGCGCCGTCATGGTCGCCGCCGCGCTCGGTGCGCACGTCGTCGCCGTCGACCGGCACGAGGGCGCGCTCGCCGCCGCCCGCCGGGCGGGGGCCGCGGAGACCGTGCTCGCCGCCGACGGCCTCGACGTGCCCGCCGCCGTGCAGGGGCTCACCGGCGGCTGCCACGTGAGCGTCGACGCCGTGGGCAGCGAGCGCACCTGCGCGGACGCGATCGCCAGCCTGCGCCGCCGCGGGCGTCACGTCCAGGTGGGTCTCCTGCCGCCGGTCGACGGCCATCCCCGCGTCCCGATGTCCCGGGTGATCGGGTGGGAGCTCGACGTGCTGGGCAGCCACGGCATGTCCGCCGCCGACTACCCGGAGATGCTCGCGCTCGTCGCGGACGGCACCCTGCGGCCGCAGGACCTCGTCGAGCGCGTCGTCGGGCTCGAGGAGGGGGCGCTGCTCCTGCCCGGCCTGGCCACCGCCCCGCGGAGCGGGATGACCGTCGTCGACCCGCGGCGCTAGACTGTCCCCCGCCCAGAGCAGCAGCGGCGACCGCCGCCGACCACGAGGGAGGTGCCCGCACATGACCCGCAGCGAGCCTCCCAGTAGTCCGAGCCGCGACTGACGGCTCCCGCCCGGACCTCCGGGCGGTGACGGCGCGCGCGAGAGCACCGCTCCCCCGCCGTCTCCCTCCCCCGGCGCACCCCGACACCCTCGAGGACGCCCCAGCCGCAGTCGCGGGACCGACGCACGCAGCCCACCCCTCTGCACGCCCTCGGAGTCCCCATGTCCGTCCTGCCTGCCCGCACCGCCACCGCCCGCACCCTGCGCAACCGCCCCCTGCTCGGCGCGCTGCGCCCGCGCCGCCCCGACCCCGCGAGCGGCGCCGGCCGCCGCCTCGGCAGCGCCCGGCACGACGTCGACCGGCTCGACGCCGACCCGTCCGGCCGCCGGGACCTGCCGGGCCGCTCCTCGATCGTCGAGTCCGCCCTGTACGACGAGGCGGGCCGGCGCGTCGCGAGCTTCACCCGCCTCGCCGACACGTTCCGCGAGCTACGCGCCCACCCGGGCGGCATGGCCTGGATCGGCCTGGAGCGCCCCGACGAGAACGAGCTGGCCTCGCTGGCCCGCGAGTTCGACCTGCACCCGCTGGCCGTCGAGGACGCGATCGTGGCGCACCAGCGCCCCAAGATCGAGCGCTACGGGGAGACGCTGTTCGTCGTCCTGCACGCCGCCCGGTACGTGGACCAGACCGAGGAGGTCGAGTTCTCCGAGCTGCACGTGTTCGTCGGGCCCGACTTCGTCGTCACCGTGCGTCACGGCGCCTGCCCGGACCTCTCCGGGGTGCGGACCCACCTCGAGGCGCACCCCGCGATGCTGGCCCGCGGGCCGGAGTCGGTGCTGTACGCGATCGTGGACCGCGTCGTCGACGACTACGCGCCCGTCGTGGCGGGGCTCGACGCCGACATCGACGAGATCGAGTCCGAGGTGTTCGACGGCGACGCGGCCGTGTCGCGGCGCATCTACGAGCTCTCCCGCGAGGTCGTCGAGTTCCAGCGCGCGGTGCGGCCCCTCCAGCGCGTCTGCGCCTCCCTCGCGAAGGGCGCGGAGAAGTACCAGGTCACCGAGGAGATGCAGGCGTACCTGCGTGACGTCGCCGACCACCTCACCGAGGTGGCCGACCGCGTCGAGTCGTTCCGCGCCGCGCTGCGCGACATCCTCACCGTCAACGCCACGCTCGTGGCCCAGCGGCAGAACGAGGAGATGACGCACCTCACCGAGGTGAGCATCCGCCAGGGCGAGGAGGTCAAGAAGATCTCCGGCTGGGCGGCCATCCTGTTCGCCCCGACGCTGGTCGGGACGGTCTACGGGATGAACTTCGACGTCATGCCCGAGACGCACTGGTCCTGGGGGTACCCGGCGGCGCTGGTGGCGATGCTCGGCGTGAGCGTGGCCCTCTTCGCGGTGTTCCGCTGGAAGCGATGGATCTGACCGTCAGCGCGCCCGGACGCGCTGGGGCCGTTGCCGGTCGCTAGGGTCGCGGGGTGAACTCGACCCCGGCGGGCGCCCCCGCCGCCCCGACCGCCGATCCCGGTGGCCTGAACCCCGCGACCCGCACCCTGCTCACCCTCGGCGCCGCCGTGCTCGTGCTCGTCGGGGTGCACTGGGCCTCGGACGTCCTGGCGCCCGTGTTCCTCGCCGCGGTGATCGTCATCATCTGCCATCCCGTGCGGAAGCCCCTCGAAGCGCGCGGCTGGCCACGGTGGGCGGCGACGACCGCCGTCATCGTGGTCGCGTACCTGATCCTGGCCGCCCTGCTCGCCATGCTCGTGTTCGCGGGATTCCAGTTCGCCGGCCTGGTGCGCGACTACCTGGGCCAGCTCCAGCGGTCGGTCGAGGACGCCGCGACGCAGCTGTCCGCCCTCGGCCTCGACGCCCAGATCGCCGACGCCGCGACGTCGTTCCTCGAGCCGTCCCGGCTGTTCTCGCTCGCGGGGAGCGTCAGCGGGATGGTGTTCTCGATCGCCACGGCGCTGTTCTTCGTGCTCGCCTACGCGATCTTCATGGCGGCCGACGCCGCGCGGTACGCCACCGCCTCGCGCGCGTTCGGGGCCACGCACGGGGGGCAGATCGCGCGCGCGACACGGTTCAGCTCCGGCGTCCGGCGCTACTTCGTGGTCAACGCGTCCTTCGGCGCCGTGGTCGCGATCGTCGACGGGTTCGCCCTGGCGCTGCTCGGCGTGCCCGCCCCCGTCGTGTGGGCGATCCTCGCGTTCGTCACCAACTTCATCCCGAACATCGGCTTCGTCCTCGGCCTCGTCCCGCCCGTCATCATGGCGTTCGTCGTGGGCGGCTGGCCGCTGGCCCTGGCGGTGACGGCGGTCTACTGCGTGGTGAACGTGGTGCTCCAGGTGCTGGTCCAGCCCAAGTTCGTCTCCGACGCGGTGAGCCTGAGCCTCACCCTCAGCTTCGTGTCCGTCGTCTTCTGGACCTTCGTCATCGGACCGCTCGGCGCCATCCTGGCGATCCCGCTGTCCCTGCTGGTCCGCGCCCTCGTGCTCGAGGGCGACCCGCGCACGGTCTGGCTGCGCTGGCTCTCCGGCGACGACGTCACACCGGACGACGGGGGTGCCGCCGCCGGCGGCGCGGCGGGGCCCGGACCGGCAGTCTCCGTGACGGCGGCCGAGCCGGCGCTCGAGCCGGCGCCAACGCATCCTGCCGTCGACCGGGTCCGTGCGGCCCTGGACGCCGCCGGCGCCGACGGCGAGATCCGGTGGCTCGACGACCACGCCACCACCGCCGCCCGCGCCGCGGAGTCGCTCGGCGTGCCCGTCGGCGCGATCGCGAACTCGCTCGTCTTCACGCTCGACGACGAACCGCTGCTCGTCATGACCAGCGGCGCCCACCGTGTCGACACAGACTGGTTGGGCGCCGCGCTGGGCGGACGGCTCGCGCGCGCGAGCAAGGAGACGGTGCGCGAGGCCACCGGCCAGGTGATCGGCGGGGTCGCGCCCGTCGGGCACCCGGCGCCGCTGCGCACGCTCGTCGACGCCGACCTGCGGGGCCACGACGTCGTGTGGGCGGCGGCGGGGCACGCCAGGACCGTGTTCCCGACGACGTTCGACGAGCTCGTGCGGATCACGGGCGGCACGCCGACCACGGTCGTGCCGCCCGCGGGGTGACCCGGCACGGGACGGCCGGTCAGTACCCCAGCGCGTCGAGGGCCGCGTCCGCCATCGCGCTCTCGCCGCGCGCGTTCGGGTGCACCGGCACGACGTTGGTGCCGAAGAGAAGGGGCTCGACCCAGCGCTCTCCCGCCGGGGCACAGGCGTCGCGGCCCTCGCTCCGCTCCGCGAGGTCGACGAACGTCACCCCCGTCTCCTCGGCCGCGCGCTCGATGACGCCGTTCAGCGTGGCCTGCAGGTCGCGCAGGTACGGCACGTCGCCGGCGGCGACGGGGAGCCTGGCGAAGCAGCCGCGCTCCGCGGGCAGGATCCACGGGTAGCCGAGGATCGCGACGCGGGCGTGCGGCGCCCGGGCCCTGATGTCCTCGAGGGCCTGCCGGACCGCCGGGTAGGTGGACTCCTCGACCTGGCGCGTGAACCGGTCGCCGTGGGTGCGCTCGCACGGGTTGCCGCGCCCGGCGGTGAGGGCGCCGGCCGACCCGCAGGCCAGGAGCGCCCCGACGAAGGGGCCGCTGTCGTTGCCGCCGATCGTGAGGGTCACCAGGTCGGCGTCCGCGGTGACGGCGTCGAGCTGGGGGTCGACGCCGGGGTACTGGGGCTCGGACAGGTCGGTGGTCTCCGCGGCGCCGCAGGTGACGTCGACCAGGTCCGCGTCCAGGCGGTCGGCGACGAAGTGCGGGTAGCTCAGCGTGGAGCGCAGGCACGCGAGCGGCGCGTGCGGGTCGGCGGGCAGGATGCCGGAGCCGGCCGAGAACGAGTCCCCGAGCGCGACGTACCGCTCCGGTTCCGCCGTCGCGCCGGCCGGTGCGGCGGTCGTGACCAGGGCGGCGGCGGTGGCGACGGCTGCCGCGAGGGCGGTGCGGCGGCGACGTGCGTGAGGCATGAGACAGCTCCCTCGGTGTCCGTGGGCGCTCGTCGTTGAGCGCCGGGACCGAGTATCACCACGTGCGACGCGGTTCAACGTGCGACGCGCCGACGATCCTTGCCCCCGGCACCCGCCCGGCCGGCACCGGCTGCGCGCGAGGTCAGCCGGCGAAGAAGAGACGGCCGTCGGGGTCGCCGTCGCGCCGCGGGCGCAGCGCCACCGGCGCCGGCCACGGCAGCTCGAACCGCTCGACGGCGACGTCGATCGCGCCGAAGTCGTCGGTCTGCACCACGACGTGCTCGGGCGTGACCTCGACCAGTCGTACGCGGAGCGGCTCGTCGTCCTCGCGCTCGAGCATCCACACGTCGGCCATCCAGGAGAGCCCGGTCGCCTCGAGCGCCTCCTCGGCGGCGGTCCAGTCGAGCGGCCCGCTCAGGTCGCGGCCGAGGAGGGACACCGCCACCCAGTCGTCGCCCTCGGGACGCAGCCAGCCGACCGCCTCCCGGTCCTCGGGGCGGCGGTGCTCGATCCAGTCGGCGGGCAGGGCGGTGGGCGACTCGGGCGCAGGCATGCCGGCACCGTAGGCGACCGCGCGCGGCCACCGCGAGCGAAATGCCGCACGACCTCCGCGGACGGGAACGACCTCGGGAGGTCCCGGACTACCTCGCGCGGCCTCCGGGGACCTCGGCGCGGCCGTCGGCCAGGCCGCGGGCGTAGGCCTCGGCACTCCCCTCGCGGAAGAGGTCGTCGACGCTCGGGCGCACGAGCGAACGGGCGCCGGGGCCGTCGGCGTCGGGCCCGTCCCCGGCCCGCACGTACCGTGCCAGTCCGCGCACGACCGCCACGGGGCGCCCGTCCGCCTTGCCGCGCACCAGCTCGGACGCGGCGGCCACCTCGTCGACGACGGCGGTCACCGTGACCGACAGCGGCCGGCCGTGGGCGTCCACGCCGCCGCGGAGGTCGTCGGTGGCGGCCACCCCCGCCGCGCCGATCGCGATGTCGGTGAGGCCGTCGCGCCAGGGGCGGCCGGCGGTGTCGGTCACGACGACGCCGATCCGGTCCAGCCCGAACCGCGCGCGCAGCGCCGCCCGCACGCCGCTGGCGGACGCGTCCGGGTCCTCGGGCAGCAGCAGCACCGTGCCCTCGGGAGTGTTGGACGCGTCGACGCCGGCCGCGGCCATGACCAGGCCCAGCCTGTTCTCCACGATGCGCAGCGGCGGCAGGCCGCCCGGCCGCTCGCGCGTCGCCACCACGCGCACGGTCTCGTCCGTGATCGCCTGCTCGCGGTCGGCGGCGCGCACCACGCGCCCCTCGGCCTTCGAGACGATCTTGGAGGTCACGACGACGACGTCGCCCTCGGCCACCGGGTCGCCCGTGGCGGCGCCGTCGGCGGCGAGGAGGTCGCAAATCAGCGCAGCGAGGTCGTCCCCCGGCCGGACCTCCGGGAAGGCGACGTCGGGCGCCCAGACGGTCAGCCGCGCGCTCACCGCACGAGCTTCGGGAGCACCTCGCGGCCGAAGACCTCGATCCACTCCTTCTGGTTGCGCCCCACGTTGTGCAGGTAGATGCGGTCGAAGCCGAGGTCGACGTACTTCTGGATGGCGGCGCGGTGCTCGTCCGGGTCGGCGGAGATCACCATGCGGCCCTCGAAGTCCTCCGGGCGCACCAGCTTCGCCATCTGCGCGAAGTCGTGCGGCGAGCGGATGTCCGCCTTGGGGAACTTCATGCCCCCGTTCGGCCACTCGGTCATCGCGTTCGCGAGCGCCTCCTCGTCCGTGGCCGCCCACGACATGTGCACCTGCAGCACCTTGGGCATGCCCTGCGGGTCACGACCCGACTCGCGCACGCCGTCGTCGAACTTGCCGAACAGCATCTCGATCTTCTCGAGCGGCGCCCCGACGGTGATGAGGCCGTCGGCGTGCTTGCCGGCGCGCTTCGCGGTGATCGGGCCGGCGGTGGCGACCAGGATCTCCGGCGCCACCTCGGGCATGGTCCACAGCCGGGTGGACTCCATCTTGTAGTACTGCCCGGAGTGCTTGACGTCCTTGCCGTCGATGCCGGAGGCGAAGAGCTTCTTGATGATGTCGATGGCCTCGAACATCCGGTTGATCCGCTCCGGGGCCTCGGGCCAGTAGCCGGCCACGACGTGCTCGTTCAGCGCCTCGCCCGAGCCGAGCCCGAGCCAGTGCCGGCCGGGGTACATCGCGGCGAGGGTGGCCGAGGCCTGCGCGACCATCGCGGGGTGCCAGCGGAACGTCGGGGCGGTGACGCCCGGGCCGAGGTCGCCGCGCGTGCGCTCGCCGAGGGCGGTGAGCACGTTCCACACGAACGCCGCCTCGCCCTGCTGCGGCACCCACGGCTGGAAGTGGTCGGCGGCCATGACGCCGGAGAAGCCGTGCTCCTCCGCGTAGGCCGAGTACTCGACGACCTCGGTGGGGTGGAACTGCTCGAGCATCGCGGCATAGCCGATGGTGAGACCGGAAGGCATGGTCCGACCCTATCCCCGCGCACCGGGGAGATACGTGGTACCGCGCGCACCTAGCCCACGTGCTTGGCGAAGAAGTGCTCGGCGTACGGGTTGTCGTTGTACCGGGCGATGCGGCGGTAGCCCGCGCGCTCGTACATCGCGACCGCCTCGGCGAGCGTGCCGTTGGTGTCGAGCCGCACCTCGCGATGACCGAGGTCCCGACTCACGCCCTCGAGGTGGCGCAGCAGCCGGGAGCCGAGCCCCGCACCGCGCCAGCCGGGGTGCACCCACATCCGCTTGATCTCGCCGACGCCGCCGACCACGTCGTCGTCCGTACCGCCCGAGAGCGTCCGCACCCCGCCGCAGGCGACCGGCTCGCCGTCGCTCGTCGCGACGACGAACGCCCCCGACGGCGGGGCGAGGCGGGCGTCCTCGGGGTCCGGTTCTCCCGGCGCGGGGCCCGAGCCCGGGTCGAAGCCACCGGGGAACCGCTCGTCGAGCTCCGCCACGTAGGCGGCGACGGCCGCCCGGGCGAGCTCCGACGCCGGGTCCACGCGCTCGAGCGTGACCGTGGCGGCGCGCACCAGCAGGTCGGCCTCCGCGAGCGCCGCCGCGAGGCGGCCGCGCTGCCGGTGCGTGAGCGGGGCGACGAGGTCGCGGGCACGGTCGGCGGACCGGCGCTCGAGGTCGGCCCAGGCGCGCCGGCCGGCGGGCGTGAGGTCCACCCTCCGGCGGCGGCGGTCGTCGGGGTCGGGCACGACGGCGACCAGCCCGTCGCCCTCCAGCCGCCGCAGCAGCCGGCTGAGGTAGCCGGAGTCCAGCCCGAGGCGGGCCCGCAGGTCGCGGGTGGTGCCCGGCGCCGTGCCGATCTCGAACAGCAGCCGGGCGGTGCCGAGCGGCATCCCGGTGCCGAGGAACGACTCCTCGAGCACGCCCACGCGCTGCGTATAGCTGCGGTTGAACCGCCGCACAACCTCGACCTGGTCGGCCACCTCCGCCGGCGGCCCGGATATCGGCTCCGTCATACCTCTGACTCTAGTCAGAGAATGGCGCCGGGGTTCGACGGCGGTCCGCGGACCGAGACGGCCCCGCCCGGGACCCCCGCCGAATCTGGGAGAATGACCGACCATGAGCGACTTCCCGACCCCCGAGGCGCCGACCGCGCCCGCGCAGACCCCCGCAGCGACCCCGACCGCCGGCACGGTAGCCGGCGACGTCGTGCGCGCGGTGGTCCGGGAGGTACCGGACAAGGTCAGCCTGGACGGCCTGGAGCAGCGCTACGACGAGCGGTGGTCCGCCGACGGCACGTACGCCTTCGACCGCACCGCCACCCGTGAGCAGGTGTACTCGATCGACACCCCGCCGCCCACGGTCTCGGGCTCCCTGCACGTGGGCCACGTGTTCAGCTACACCCACACCGACACCGTCGCCCGCTTCCAGCGGATGCGCGGCAAGACGGTCTTCTACCCGATGGGCTGGGACGACAACGGCCTGCCCACCGAGCGACGCGTGCAGAACTACTACGGCGTGCGCTGCGACCCGTCGCTGCCGTACGTCGAGGGCTTCGAGCCGCCGCACGAGGGCACCGACGGCAAGAACGTCAAGCCGGGCGACCAGGTGCCGGTCAGCCGCCGCAACTTCATCGAGCTCTGCGAGCGGCTCACCGCCGACGACGAGCGCCAGTTCGAGGAGCTGTGGCGCCGCCTCGGCCTGTCCGTGGACTGGGCGCAGAACTACCAGACCATCGACGCCACCTCCCGCGCCGCGTCCCAGCGCGCCTTCCTGCGCAACCTCGCCCGCGGCGAGGCCTACCAGGCCGAGGCCCCCGGCCTGTGGGACGTGACCTTCCAGACGGCGGTCGCCCAGGCCGAGCTCGAGGCGCGCGAGTACCCCGGCTTCTACCACCGGGTGGCGTTCCACCGGCCCGACGGCAGCCCTCTGCACATCGAGACCACCCGCCCCGAGCTGATCCCCGCCGTGGTGGCGCTGATCGCCCACCCGGACGACGAGCGGTACCGGGACCTGTTCGGCACCACCGTCACCTCGCCCCTGTTCGGGGTGGAAGTGCCGGTGCTCGCGCACCCCGCCGCCGCCATGGACAAGGGCGCCGGCATCGCCATGTGCTGCACCTTCGGCGACCTCACCGACGTGCAGTGGTGGCGCGAGCTGCAGCTCGCGACGCGCTCGGTCATCCAGCGGGACGGGCGCCTGAGCCGCGAGACGCCCGCCTGGATCGCCGGCGGCCCGGGTGAGGCGCTGTACGCCGAGGAGCTGGCGGGAAAGACCGCGTTCTCCGCCCGCACCGCCGTCGTCGACGCGCTGCGGGCCTCCGGCGACCTGGACGGGGAGCCCACGCCCACCCAGCGCATGACGAACTTCTACGAGAAGGGCGACAAGCCGCTCGAGATCGTCACCTCGCGCCAGTGGTACATCCGCAACGGCGGGCGGGAGTGGAGCACGGACGGGACCACGCGTGACCTGAAGGCCGAGCTGCTCGCGCGCGGCAAGGAGCTCGACTTCCACCCGGACTTCATGCGCGTGCGCTACGAGAACTGGGTGAACGGCCTCAACGGTGACTGGCTCATCTCGCGGCAGCGCTTCTTCGGGGTGGCCGTGCCGCTGTGGTACCCCCTGGACGCGAACGGCGACGTCGACCACGACCACCCGATCGTGCCGTCGGAGGCCGAGCTGCCGGTGGACCCGACGTCGCAGGCCCCGGCCGGCTACGACGAGTCCCAGCGTGGGGCGCCCGGCGGCTTCGTGGGCGACGCCGACGTCATGGACACCTGGGCGACGTCCTCGCTGTCCCCGCTCATCGTGTCGGGCTGGGAGCGGGACGCCGACCTCTTCTCCCGCGTCTACCCGATGGACCTCCGCCCGCAGGGGCAGGACATCATCCGCACCTGGCTGTTCGCCTCGGTGGTGCGCTCGCACCTCGAGTGCGGGGTGCTGCCCTGGAAGCACGCTGCCATCAGCGGCTGGATCCTCGACCCGGACCGCAAGAAGATGTCCAAGTCCAAGGGCAACGTCGTCACGCCGATGGCGCTGCTGGAGGAGCACGGCGCGGACGCGGTGCGCTACTGGGCCGCCGCCGCCCGCCTGGGCACGGACGCGGCGTTCGAGGTCGGGCAGATGAAGATCGGACGCCGTCTCGCGATCAAGGTGCTCAACGCCTCGAAGTTCGCGCTGACGTTCGGCGTCGACGCCGAGACCGGTGCGGGCGAGATCCTGCTCGACCCGGCCCGCGTCACGGTGCCCCTGGACCGCGCGATGCTCGCCGGGCTGGCCGACGTCGTCGAGCAGGCGACGGCCGCGTTCGAGGCGTACGACCACACGCGCGCGCTCGAGGTCACCGAGACGTTCTTCTGGACCTTCTGCGACGACTACCTCGAGCTGGTCAAGGACCGTGCCTACGGCGCGGGCGCCGCGGCCACCGAGGTGACCGCCGAGACCGAGTCCGCCCGCACGGCGCTCGCCCTCGCCGTGGACACGCTGCTGCGCCTGCTGGCGCCGTTCCTGCCGTTCGCCACCGAGGAGGTCTGGTCGTGGTGGCGCACGGGCTCCGTGCACCACGCCGCCTGGCCGGTCGCGGCGCCGCTGCGGGCCGCCGCGGGCGGCGGCGACCCGGTGCAGCTCACCGCCGCCGGCCACGCGCTCGCGGCGCTGCGCAAGATCAAGTCCGAGGCCAAGGTCTCGATGCGCACGCCGGTCCTGTCGGCCTCCATGGCCGTCCCGGCCGCGCTGCTCGACGGCGTGCGGTCGGCGATCGACGACGTGCGCGGCGCCGGCCGTGCGACCGGCCCGCTCGAGCTCGTCGAGGCGGCCGAGGGGCAGGGCAACCCCGACGTCCAGGGCGGCATCGTCGTCACGGCGTCCGAGCTGGGCGAGCCCCCGGCCCGCAAGCCGAAGGCCTGATCTGCCGAGAGAGGGAACCCGGACCCGCGAGACAGCGAGGCCGGGTCCTCTATCTCGGCGTGGTGAACCGGTCGCCGTCGCCGCTCATGGTGGCGGCGACCTCCTTCGGCGTCCCGTCGTCGTGCCACCGCAGGGTGGCGCCGACGCCGTCCACCAGGTCCACCGAGCCCTCGGGCGCGAAGGTCAGCCCGGCGTCCTGCGCGATCGCGGCGCGCAGCAGCGCCGACGTCGCGGGCAGCTCCTCGAGCCCCTCGGTGACGCCCAGGTCCTCCAGGTCGGCCCGCGACGTGGCGATGTGCATGGGGTCGGGCCCGATCCACAGCGTCCGGCCGCCGAGCAGGCCGTTGATCCCGCCCGCTCCCCCGGCGCCCTCGTCGGAGGCCGCGAGGGCGGACGCCGCGTCGAGCGCGATCTGCTCGGCCAGCACCAGCGCCTTCACCTGGCCGCGCGCCAGGACCGCGACGACGTCGGGGATCGACGAGACGGCTCCCTCCTCGCGCCCCTGGTCCTGGCGGTACTCGGCGAGCACCATCTCGCGGCGCCGTTCCCGGTAGGAGTCGAGGGCGTCCTCGACGCTCGCGGCGAAGTCCGCGGCCCGCACGCCGGGCCCCCGGCCGCCGCCGGCGATCTCCACGGTCCGCCGATCTGCCTCCTGCCCCAGCTCGGCGCGCACGAGCTTGACCGCGCGCACGTCCCCGGTGAGCAGCACGACCTCGGGCCGGCCCTCTGCGACACGGCGGTCGATCTCGGCCGCGACGGCCTCGGCGTTGCGCTCCCACGAGTCCTCGGCCCGCGACTCGATCGTGGTGCGCTTCGTGCCCGGGCTGGAGGTCTTGCTCACCTCGTCGTGCGGGGCCGTGAACGTCTCCCGGGGGCCGCTCGCGCGACCGCCGGCGTCGCAGGGCCAGAAGTCGGCACCGCTGCGGTCCACGGCGACGCACCAGGCGTCGACCGCCTCGTCCGCGGCGAGCGCCGCCTGCAGCAGTGCGGGCACGGGCAGCCACACCCCCGTCGCGACGGCGGGCGGGTTCCGCAGGACGCGGTCCACGACCACGCCGTCCTTCCCCGCGATGAGCACCCTCCCGTGCGCGCCCGCCACGCGGGTGGGCCGCAGCACGGCGGTCTCGAGCTCGTCGAGCACCGCGGCGGGCGCCGCCTGCCGCTCGAGGGATCGTCGCGCCGCACGCCAGCGGTTCGCGACGTCCTTGTCGCCCGCCTCGGCCGAGCGCGTCGCGTCCAGGTAGACGGTCGCGAACGGTCCGGGGCGGCCGACGAGGGGCTTGAGCCAGTCGATCTTCATCCGTGGTTCCCCCAGGTGTCGTCGTCGGCTGTAGCCCCCAGCCTGCGACGGATCCGCGGACGACGCCACCGCGTCGGACCGGCGAACCCCACCCCGCGCACGGGTCAGATCTCACCCCTTCAAGCGTAGGTGTCCAGGGCAGGCAGCTCGCCCTTGAGGCGCCCCGCGGCGTGCTCGGCGGCGATCCGCTCGTGGTGGCGGATCACCTCGGAGACGATGAAG
This sequence comes from Isoptericola peretonis, assembly GCA_023241745.1. Taxonomy (GTDB): domain Bacteria; phylum Actinomycetota; class Actinomycetes; order Actinomycetales; family Cellulomonadaceae; genus Isoptericola; species Isoptericola peretonis. Next base: position 262,203 of record JALQCY010000006.1, read on the forward strand.
TTGCGGAACTGCTCCGTGAACTCCGGGTCGAGGCCGGCGCCCTCGGCCAGCCCCTTGAGCCGGTCGACCTGCTGCCGGTCGCGGGAGGGGTCCGCGGGCGGCAGCCCGCCCACGGCCTTGAGCTCGCCCACGCGCCGGGTCATCTTGAACCGCTCGGCCAGCAGGTGCACCAGGGCGGCGTCGATGTTGTCGATGCTGGCGCGCAGCTCGAGGATCTCCTGCGGCATCCCGTCCGCGGGGCGGGCGGGCGGGGCGGGCACGGGCGTGGGCTCGTCGGGGGTGTCGGGCATGGGTCGATCCTACGAGGCGCGCTCGGCGTGTATGGTCCCTCTTCGGCCTCGACACTGGCCAGCACTGGTCACGGCGCCACCCGGGCGCCGCACGCACGGAGAGTGAGCAGATGACGGTCGCGACGACGCCGAGCCTCGTGGACGTGCCCGAGGGCACGAGCATCAGCACGCTGCTGGCGGACCGGGTGGCCCGGGCCGGTGACCGCACCCTGATCGAGCGGCGCACGGCGCCCGACGGCGCGTGGGTGCCCGTCAGCGCGGGCGAGTTCCAGGCCGACGTGCTCGCCGTCGCGCGGGGCCTCGTCGCACGCGGGGTGGGGCCCGGGGACCGGGTCGCGATCATGTCGCGCACCCGTTACGAGTGGACCCTGCTCGACTTCGCCGCCTGGGCGGCGGGCGCCGTCGTCGTGCCCGTCTACGAGACGTCCTCCCCCGATCAGGTGCGGTGGATCCTCGCGGACTCGGGCGCGCGGACCGTCGTGGTGGAGACCCCTGCCCACGCGGACGCCGTCCGGCAGGTCCAGGACGAGCTGCCCGACCTCGAGGACATCCTCGTCCTGGCGACCGGCGCCGTCGACGACCTCCGCGAGGCCGCGGCGACCGTCCCGGCCCGCGAGGTCGAGGCCCGGCGCGACGCCGTGGGCCGCGACGACCTCGCGACCATCGTGTACACCTCCGGGTCGACGGGCCGCCCGAAGGGCGCCGAGCTGACGCACGGCAACTTCGCCCACCTGGCGATGAACGCCCGCCTCGCCCTGCCCGAGCTGCTCGAGGCGGACGGCGCGCGCACCGTGCTGTTCCTGCCGCTGGCCCACGTCTTCGCCCGGCTGATCCAGGTCGCGGTGATCGCGAGCAGCTCCGTGCTCGGCCACCTCCCGGACGTCAAGACGCTCACCGACGACCTGCGGACGTTCCGGCCCACGTTCCTGCTGGCCGTGCCGCGCGTCTTCGAGAAGGTCTACAACTCGGCGGAGCAGCGTGCGGGCTCACCGGCGCGGCGGCGGCTCTTCGCGTGGGCAGCCCGCACCTCCGGCGAGTACTCGCGTGCCCTCGACGACGGCGGCGTCCCGGCGGGCCTGCGGCTGCGCCACGCCGTCGCGGACCGGCTGGTGCTCGCGAAGCTGCGCGCCGCGATGGGCGGCTCCCTGCGCTACGCGATCTCGGGCGGCGCGCCGCTCGGCGACCGCCTGGGCCACTTCTTCCGTGGGGCCGGCCTCACGGTGCTCGAGGGGTACGGCCTCACCGAGACCACGGCGCCCACCGCGGTCAACCTGCCTTCGGACCTGCGGATCGGCACGGTCGGCCCGCCCTTCCCCGGCACCTCGGTGCGCGTGGACGACGACGGCGCGGTGCTCGTCGCGGGCCCGCACCTCTTCCGCGGCTACCGCGGCCGCCCCGACCTGACGGCCGGGGCCGTCGTCGACGGCTGGTTCCGCACCGGCGACGTGGGCGCGCTCGACCGCGGCCACCTGCGCATCACGGGTCGCACCAAGGAGATCATCGTGACCGCCGGCGGCAAGAACGTGGCCCCCGCCCCGTTGGAGGACCGCGTGCGCGCCCACCCGCTCGTGTCGCAGGTCGTGGTGGTCGGCGACAAGCGGCCGTTCATCGCCGCCCTCGTCACCATCGACGCGGAGATGCTGCCCGGCTGGCTGTCCACGCAGGGCATCCCGCCCATGTCGGCCGGCGCGGCACGCACCGACGCGCGGGTGCTGGCGGCCCTGGACGCGGCGGTCGAGGAGGCGAACAGCGCCGTGTCCCGGGCGGAGTCGATCCGCAAGTTCCGGGTGCTCGAGGGCGACTTCACGGAGGCGAACGAGTACCTCACGCCCTCGCTCAAGGTGAAGCGGGACCTCGTGCTGCGCGACTTCGCGGACGAGATCGAGGCGCTCTACGCGCGGTAGCTTCCGGCCCGGAGGGCGGGAGCGCCTCAGGCGCTCTTCTCGCGCGGGGGCCGGCGGCGCACCGGCGACGTGCGCGGGACGAGCGTCGGGTTGACGTTCTCCAGCACGACCTCGCGCGTCACGACGACCCGCTCGACGTCGTCGCGGCTCGGCACGTCGAACATCACCTGCTGGAGGACCTCCTCCATGATGGCCCGGAGGCCGCGCGCGCCGGTGCCGCGCAGCAGCGCCTGCTCGGCGATCGCCTCGACGGCGTCCTGCTCGAACTCGAGCTCCACGCCGTCGATCTCGAACATCCGCTGGAACTGCTTGACCAGGGCGTTGCGCGGCTCGGTGAGGATCCGCACCAGCGCCTCGCGGTCCAGCGGTGACACGGAGGCGATGACGGGCAGGCGCCCGATGAACTCGGGGATGAGACCGAACTTCTGCAGGTCCTCGGGCCGCACCTCGGCGAACAGGTCCTCGTCCCCGCCGCTCTCCATCGGGGCGCTGAACCCGATCCCGCGCTTGCGCGAGCGGGAGGCCACGATGTCGTCGAGGCCGGCGAACGCGCCCGCCACGATGAACAGCACGTTCGTCGTGTCGATCTGGATGAACTCCTGGTGCGGGTGCTTGCGCCCGCCCTGGGGAGGCACCGACGCCGTCGTGCCCTCGATGATCTTCAGCAGCGCCTGTTGCACGCCCTCACCGGAGACGTCGCGCGTGATCGACGGGTTCTCCGCCTTGCGGGCCACCTTGTCGACCTCGTCGATGTAGATGATGCCCGTCTCGGCCTTCTTCACGTCGTAGTCGGCGGCCTGGATGAGCTTGAGGAGGATGTTCTCGACGTCCTCGCCCACGTAGCCGGCCTCGGTGAGCGCCGTGGCGTCCGCGATGGCGAACGGCACGTTGAGCATCTTCGCCAGCGTCTGCGCCAGGTAGGTCTTGCCGGTCCCCGTGGGGCCGATGAGCAGGATGTTCGACTTCGCGATCTCGACGGCGTCGTCGCCGTCTCGCGCGGCCTCGCCCGCCTGCACCCGCTTGTAGTGGTTGTAGACCGCCACGGCCAGGGCCCGCTTGGCCGGCTCCTGCCCGATGACGTACTGCTCGAGGAAGTCGAAGATCTCGCGCGGCTTGGGCAGGTCCGTCAGGCCCAGCTCCGCCGCCTCGCCGAGCTCTTCCTCGATGATCTCGTTGCACAGGTCGATGCACTCGTCGCAGATGTACACGCCAGGGCCGGCGATCAGCTTCTTGACCTGCTTCTGCGACTTTCCGCAGAACGAGCACTTGAGCAGGTCTGCGCCGTCACCGATCCGAGCCACCGGGAGCCTCCATGTCCTGAGTGCTTGGTCCTGCGTCCATTCCACACCACGGGGGCGTCATTGTCAGCCGAGTACCCCGGTGCGTCGCGTCACGGGGTCCGCATCTCCTGCGTCGAGGAGGCTGCGGACCCCGTGACGTTGCAGGTCAGCGCGCCGCGAGGGCGGCCGGCTTGCGGCTCTCGAGCACCTGGTCGACCAGGCCGTAGTCCTTCGCCTGGGCGGCGGTGAGGATCTTGTCGCGCTCGATGTCCTCGCGGATCTGGTCCTGGGTCTTGCCCGTGTGCGACGCCAGGGTCGCCTCCAGCCACTCGCGCATCCGGATGAGCTCGTTGGCGTGGATCTCGATGTCGGACGCCTGGGCGTAGCCGCCGCCCTCCATCGCGGGCTGGTGGATCAGCACGCGGGCGTTCGGCAGCGCGAGCCGCTTGCCCGGCTGACCGGCGGCGAGCAGGACCGCCGCCGCCGACGCGGCCTGGCCGAGGCACACGGTCTGGATCTGCGGCTTGATGAACTGCATCGTGTCGTACAGCGCGGTCATCGCCGTGAACGACCCCCCGGGGGAGTTGATGTAGATCATGATGTCGCGGTCGGGGTCCTGGCTCTCCAGGACCAGCAGCTGCGCCATGATGTCGTCCGCCGACGCGTCGTCGACCTGGACTCCCATGAAGATGATGCGGTCCTCGAACAGCTTGGTGTACGGGTCCTGACGCTTGAACCCGTAGGCGGTGCGCTCCTCGAACTGCGGCAGCACGTACCGCGACGACGGGTCGCCGAACGGCAGCGCGACGCCGCCGGGGCGGCCCGCTGCGCCCGCCAGGTTCCGGGCGCGGAGGGCGAACTGGTACTCCTCGGAGTGGCTCACGGTTGTCTCCTCAAGTGAAGGTCGGTGGTGTCCTCGCGGGACGAGCGGTCGGGGACGGCGAGTCAGGACGCCGCCGTGCCGCCGCCGCCCGAGACCGAGGAGGCGTTGGTGACCACGTGGTCGACGAAGCCGTACTCGAGGGCCTCGTCCGCGGTGAACCAGCTGTCGCGGTCGTTGTCCTTGAGGATCTGCTCGAGCGGCTGACCGGTCTGCTCGGCCGTGAGCTCGGCGAGCACCTTCTTCATGTGCATGATCAGCTGCGCGCCGATCCGCACGTCGGTCGCGGTGCCGCCGACGCCGCCCGACGGCTGGTGCATCAGCACGCGCGCGTGCGGCGTGATGTAGCGCTTGCCCTTGGCGCCCGAGGAGAGCAGGAACTGCCCCATCGAGGCCGCCATGCCCATCGCGATGGTCGCGACGTCGGGCTGGATGTACTGCATCGTGTCGTAGATCGCCATGCCGGCCGTGATCGAGCCGCCGGGGCTGTTGATGTACAGCCAGATGTCCTTGTCCGGGTCCTCCGCGGCCAGCAGCATCATCTGCGCGCAGATGGCGTTCGCGTTCTCGTCGCGCACCTCCGAGCCGAGCCAGATGATGCGCTCCTTGAGGAGCCGGTTGTAGATGGAGTCGTTGAGGCCGAGGCCAGGGCCATCGGCCCGCGCCACCGGCGTCGAACCGTCCATCCGCAGCAAGTCGTTCACGTCCGTCTCCTTCGTCATCGCCGTCGATCGACCCTAACGTGCGCCGGGCCCGCGAAACGTCCCGGTCGAGGGCCTTTTCGCTGCGGGCGCACACGCGGCGGGCGCGGGACGCCGGGACTCACGCCGCGTGGGCGGCGCACAGGGTCCGCGCCGCGCGACGGGCGGCCCGGAAGGGCTCGGGCGGCGCGCCCACCCCGGACGCCGCGAGCGCACCGTCGTAGAGCAGCGCGACGGCGGTCGCGAGGTCGTCGGGCCGCGCCAGTCCCGCCGCCCTGCACTCCGCCCGCAGCAGCTCGCGGACCCAGGCCTTCTGCCGGGCGACCTCGACCGCGACCGGGTGGTCGGGGTCGTCGATCTCGGCGCGGGCGTTGATCGCGGCGCAGCCCCGCCCGCCCTCCTGGGTCATCCACCCCTCGACGGCGTCGAAGAGGACGAGGACGCGGTCCTCCCCCGGGTCGGGGTGCGCGTCGAGCGCCCGCTCCAGCCGCTCCCGCCAGCGTGCGTCGCGGGCTCGCAGGTAGGCGACCACCAGCGCCTCCTTCGAGCCGAAGCGGTCGTACAGCGTCTTCTTGGTGACGCCCGCCTCGGCCGCGATCGTGTCCACGCCGACGGCGTGGAGACCGCGGGAGTAGAAGAGCCGCGACGCCGCGTCGAGGATACGGCGGGCGGCGGGCGTCAGGGCGACCTGGTCCGTCATGCACGCCAGTATACCGGTCTGTATAGTCGCGGCATGGGTAAACAGATCTGTATACCTCGGCCGTGGGTCACCGCCCTCGCCTCCGCCGCCTTCGTGCTGTCCTGGAGCTCGGGGTTCCTCGGCGCCAAGGTCGGCACCGGCCAGGCGCCCGTGGTCACGCTGCTCCTGTGGCGCTTCGTCGTGGTCGCCGCGGTCCTCGTGGCCGCGCTCGGGCTCGCCCGCCTCCTCCGGCCTCGTCGCCGCACCGCGAGCCCTGCCGCGCGCGTCGGTACGGCGCCAGGCCTCGACGGCCCCCGCGCGGTCGCGCACCACGTCGTCGTAGGGCTGCTCTCGCAGCTCGGCTACGTGCTCCCGGTGTACGGCGCGATCGCGCTCGGCGTGAGCACCGGCACCACGTCGCTCGTCGACGCCGTCCAGCCGGTGCTGGTCGCGACCCTCGTCGGCCCGCTGCTCGGCCAGCACGTCCGCGCCCTGCAGTGGGCCGGGCTCGCGACGGCCTTCGCCGGGGTCGCCGCCCTGGTCGCGGCCGACCTCCGCGTCACCACTGCGCCGCCCTGGGCCTACGCGCTGCCTGCCGCCGCCGTGGCCTCCCTGGTCGCCGCGACGTTCCTCGAACGTCGTCGGCCCGCGGACCTGGCGCCGGCGCCGATGCTGGCCGTGCACGCCGTGGCGGCCCTCGCCTGCCTCACGGTGATCGCCCTGGTGACGGGGACGGCGACGCCCCCGCCGGACGCCGCCTTCTGGGCCTCGACCGTGCTGCTCGCGCTCGTCCCGTCCCTCGTCGCGTACGCCCTGTACTGGTTCCTGCTGCGGCGCGTCGACGTCACGACGCTCAACGCGCTGCTCTTCCTCGTCGTGCCGACCACCACGCTCGCCGGCGCCGCGCTGTTCGGCGAGCCGCTCAGCCCGGCCGTCGCCGCAGGGCTCGTCCTGAGCGGCCTCGGGGTCGCGGCGGTGGTCCACGGCGAGGCCCGCGGCCGGGGGCGTCCCCGTGCCGGCGAGCACCGCGGGGACGACGACGGCCCGCAGCGTCCGTGAGGATGCTGCGGGCCGTCGTCGTGGTCCGGGTGGAGCGGAGCGTCAGGCCTTGGCCTTCTCCTCCGGGGCCTCCTCCGTCGTCTCGGCGTCCACGGCAGTCTCCTCCGCGGGCTCCTCGGCGCCCTCGACCTCCGCGACGGCGGCGTCGTCCTCCTCCGAGCCGATGAACTCGGTCAGGTCGACGACGTTGCCGTCGGTGTCCTTGACCTCGATCTCGCGCAGGGCGACGGCGAGCGCCTTCGAGCGGGCCACCTCGCCGACCATGGCGGGGATCTGACCGCCCTGGTCGAGGCTCGAGATGAACTGGTTCGGGTCCATGCCGTACTGCTGCGACGCCTGCACCAGGTACTCGACGAGCTCGCCCTGGCCGACCTGCACCTCGAGCTTCTCGGCGAGAGTGTCGAGCAGGATCTGGTTCTTGAGCGCCTTGGTGGCGTCCACCGTCACCTCGGCACGGTGCTCGTCGTCCTCGAGCCGGTCCTCCGACTCCAGGTGACGGTGCACCTCGGCCTCGACGGCCCCCGACGGCACCGGGACCTCGACGGCCTCCAGCAGCTTCTCCAGCAGGAGGTCGCGGGCGGCGACGGCCTGGTTCGACGTCTTGATCGACGCGACCTGCTCGCGCAGGTCCGCGGTCAGCTCCTCGAGCGTGTCGAACTCCGACGCGAGCTGCGCGAAGTCGTCGTCCGGCGTCGGCAGGTCGCGCTCCTTGACGGCCGTGGCCGTGACGGTGACCTGCGCCTCCTCGCCCTCGTGCTCGCCGCCGGCGAGCTTCGTGGCGAAGGTCGTGGTCTCGTCCGTCGACAGGCCGGTGAGGGCCTCGTCCAGGCCGTCCAGCATGTTGCCGGCGCCGATCTGGTAGGAGACGCCGGAGACCGAGTCGATCTCCTCGTCGCCGATGACGGCCTTGAGGTCGATGACGACGTAGTCGCCCTCGACCGCCGGGCGGTCGACGCCCACGAGGGTGCCGAAGCGCTCGCGGAGCGCGTCGAGGCGCTCGGTGACGTCCTCGTCGGTCACCTCGGTGGAGTCCACCGTGATGTCGATGCCGGACAGGTCCGGCAGCGTGAGCTCGGGGCGGACCTCGACCTCGGCGGTGAACGCGAGCTGGCCCTCGCCGGCCTTGGCGGGGATCTCGGTGACCTCGACGTCGGGCTGACCCAGCGGGCGCAGCGACTCCGCCGTGACGGCGTCCCGGTAGAAGCCGGAGAGCGCGTCGTTGACCGCGTGCTCGACGACGGCGCCCCAGCCGACGCGCTGGTCGATGATGCGCGGGGGAACCTTGCCCTTGCGGAACCCGGGGATGTTCACCTGCTCGGCGATGTGCTTGTACGCGTGGTCGATGCTCGGCTTGAGCTCGTCGTACTCCACCTCGACGGTCAGCTTGACCTTGGTGGGCTCCAGGGTCTCGACGGCGCTCTTCACTTCGATGGTCTCCAACGGTTCGGGTGCGTGCGCGCGCGTCTCACCGGCGCGAGCCGGCCTGGTTGCTGCGGCGCGGGGTGCGGGGCCGTACGACGGACGTACGGGCAACCCGTCCATCCTACGCCACCGGTCGGGCCGCTCCGGCGCGGAGCGGCCCCACCGTGGTGTGTCGGCCGCGGGTCAGGGGCAGGTCAGCGCCACGCCGTCGACGTCGTGGACACCCGGGCCGAGCTCCGCGCACTGCTCGAGGATGTAGCTCGCGCCCACCCCGATGATCACGCCGACGATGATCGTGCCGATCAGGACCAGCGCGCTCACGATGATGCCGGCCACCGCGACACCGTTCGGCTGCCCGACCTTGCGCGACTTCACCAGGCCCACGATCGACAGGACGAGTCCGACGATCGACAGCGGACCGAAGAAGCCGAGGATCAGGCCGACGATGCCGAGCGTCTTGCCGGGGTTCTCCGGCTGCTGCTGGCCGTAGGCGTACTGGCCCTGCGGTGCCGCCGCCGGGTAGCCCTGGCCGGGGGCCGGCTGCGCGGCCGGGTACTGCTGTCCGGGGGCCGGCTGCTGGGGCGCGGGGCCGCCGGGAGGCGTGGGCGCGCCGCCCTGCTCGGGCGTGCCTGGCGTGTAGGGGTCCGGGGTGGTCATCAGGTTCTCCTCGCACGTCGGTCGCCGTCGCTCGGCGATCAGAGCGCCGATCCTTCCAGATCAGCGGAGCGGACGACGGGCCACGGCACGGCCGGGCCACACCGGACCTCGCCGTCCGTCTCCGTGTCGGGGTGACTGGATTCGAACCAGCGACCCTCTGCTCCCAAAGCAGATGCGCTACCAAGCTGCGCCACACCCCGTGGCCCGCCGTGGGCGAGGCCTCGGTCAGTGTAGTGCGAGCGCCGCGCGAGATCGCCACGACGTGCACCGACGACCGGTCCGGCGGGTCCGACGGCGACCCTGCGGTGGAACGGGAGCCCGTGCGCCTTTGCTAGGGTGAGCCCCGCGTTCCGACCCCGCGACGGCGACCTGTCGCCCTCCGTGGCCGGCCGTGCGGGCGTAGCTCAATGGTAGAGCCCCAGTCTTCCAAACTGGCTACGCGGGTTCGATTCCCGTCGCCCGCTCCCTCCCCCTTCCCCCACCCTCGCCTTCGGGCACCCGGCACGAGCACCCGTGCCCCCTGATCGATCGACGACGCCGATCGGTGAGATGCGCCTTGTCGATCGGTCGCCGCCTGGCTAGGCTCGGCGCCGCGGCCTGCGACAGGCACGCCGCACGACCGCACCACGAGGAGGGCCGGGCATGACGATCGACGTCTCCCCCGTCGCCCCCTCCACCCCGCGCAGGGCGGTGCCGGCGTCGACGCCCCGCACCCCGGCGTGCGCCGCGGCGACGACGCCGCGATGCTGTCGATAGAGCGTCCACGTCACGTCCGACCCGCCCGACGGCGGGTCTCCGGCGACCGTGCGGCGCTCGCCACGACCTCGCCGACGCACGGGCACCACGGCCCTCTCCGTACCCGCGCCCCTCGCGGCGGCACACCCGCACCACCACGCCCGAACGCACTCCTCGAGAAGGAACATCCATGGCACGCATCTACGACGACGCGACGAAGCTCATCGGCCGCACCCCGCTCGTCCGGCTGGGCCGTCTCGCCGCCGGCCTCGACGCGACGGTCGTCGCGAAGCTCGAGTTCTACAACCCGGCCAACTCCGTGAAGGACCGGATCGGCGTCTCGATCATCGACGCCGCGGAGGCCTCGGGCGCCCTGCAGCCGGGCGGCACGATCGTCGAGGGCACCTCCGGCAACACCGGCATCGCGCTCGCCTGGGTGGGCGCCGCGCGCGGCTACAAGGTGGTCCTCGCGATGCCCGAGACGATGTCGAAGGAGCGCCGCGCCCTGCTGCGGGCCTACGGGGCCGAGCTGGTGCTCACCCCCGGCGCCGAGGGCATGAAGGGCGCGGTGGCCGCGGCCGAGAAGATCGCCTCCGAGCGCCCCGGGGCGATCCTCGCCCGCCAGTTCGCCAACGAGGCCAACCCGAAGGTGCACCGCGAGACCACGGCCGAGGAGATCTGGGCCGACACCGACGGCGAGGTCGACGTCGTCGTGGCCGGCATCGGCACCGGCGGCACGATCACGGGCGTCGGGCAGGTGCTCAAGGAGCGCAAGCCCGAGGTGCGGATCGTCGCGGTGGAGCCCGCCGAGTCGCCCATCCTCAACGGTGGCAACCCGGGCCCGCACAAGATCCAGGGGCTCGGGGCCAACTTCGTGCCCGAGATCCTCGACAGGACGGCGTACGACGAGGTCATCGACGTGGACGCCGAGACGTCGGTCGAGCTCGCCCGGCGGGCGGCGAAGGAGGAGGGCCTGCTGGTCGGCATCTCCTCGGGCGCCGCGATCGCCGGTGCGCTGGAGGTGGCCAAGCGGCCCGAGAACGCCGGCAAGCTGATCGTCGTCGTCATCCCCGACTTCGGCGAGCGGTACCTGTCGACGATCCTGTACTCGGACCTGCTGGACTGACGTGCCGAGCCCTCGTACCGCGCCCGCCGGCGACCACGGCCCGGACGGCGACGTCGACCACCCCATGCCCGCCGGGCACCGGCCCGGGTTGCGGCACCTGCTCGAGATCCTCGCAGAGGACCTCGAGGCGGCGCACGCGCACGACCCGGCGGCGCGGTCGCGGTTCGAGGTCGCCCTCGGGTACCCGGGCGTGCACGCCGTGTGGGCGCACCGGGTCACGCACCGCATGTGGCACAAGCCGGCCCTGCGGCTGCCCGCCCGGCTGCTGTCGCAGGTCGCCCGCTGGATCACGGGGATCGAGATCCACCCGGGGGCGCGGATCGGCCGCCGGCTGTTCATCGACCACGGCATGGGGGTGGTGATCGGGCAGACGGCGGTCGTCGGCGACGACTGCGTGCTGTTCCACGGGTCCACGCTCGGCGGCCGGTCCATGACGCGGGGCAAGCGGCACCCGACGCTCGGCGACCGGGTGATGGTGGGTGCCGGGGCCAAGATCCTGGGCCCGCTGTGGATCGGCGACGACGCGCAGATCGGCGCGAACGCCGTCGTCACCCACGACGTGCCCACGGGCATGGTGGCGGTGGGCGTCCCCGCCCACGCACGCGCCCCCGGCCACCGGCCCGACCACGGACAGCACGTCGAGGACGCGTCGGAGCTGCTCGAGTACGTCATCTGAGACGCACGGCCCGGCGACGGCCCGCGACCCCGGCACCTGCCGGAGGACGCGGGCCGTCGCCGTCTCCCCTCCGAAGTCTGTTCTATTAGTAGTAGAACAACTATGCTTCTCGCATGATGTGGCGGATCGACCCGGCGAGCGACGAGCCGCTCTACGCCCAGCTGGTGACCCAGGTGCGGCTCGCCGTCGCGCACGGGGAGCTGAGGCCGGGCGAGCGGCTGCCCGCCGCCCGCGAGCTGGCGACGTCGCTCGACCTCAACATGCACACCGTCCTGCGCGCGTACCAGGTGCTGCGCGACGACGGCACCGTCGAGCTGCGGCGCGGCCGTGGCGCGGTCGTCGCGGCCGCGCCATGGCCCGACCTCGCCGCCGTCGAGCGCGCGGTCGCCGACCTGGCCACCGCCGCTCGTCGCGCGGGGCTGTCCCCCGAGACCACCACCACCCTCGTCAAGGAGGCGATGAGCCGATGACCACCACTCCCCCGGACGGCGCACCGGCGGGCCACGGCACGGACGCGGCCTGGCGGCCCCGGGCCCGCCGCGCGACGGCCTGGAGCTCGCTGGCCGCAGTGATCCTGGCCCTCGGGGCGGCGGCGATCGCCTGGTCCTGGCGGGACCAGCTGCCGGACCGCGTCGCGTCGCACTGGAGCGGCAGCGGCGCACCGGACGGGTTCATGGCCCCGATGACCTTCGCGCTGGTGGCGGTCGCGACGACGGTGGTGCTGTGCGCGCTCTTCGCGGCGATCGGCCTCTTCGCCGGGGCTTCCGCGTCCACGCGGCGGATCGCTGCCGCCGGCTGCGTCTGGTCGGGCGGCTTCCTGGCCGCGACCACGCTCGGCACGCTGGCCCCGCAGCGCGGTCTCGCCGACCCCTCTCAGGTGGAGCTCGGCGGGAGCACTCTGCTCCTGACCCTCCTGGTGCCGCTCGCGCCCGCCGTCCTCGCGGCGCTGCTCGTGCCGGGCGACCCGTCGACGCCGGCCACGGAGTCGGTGCCCGGCGACGCGCCGCGCGCCGTCGTGCGCGACGGGGAGCGCGCCGTCTGGCTGCAGCGGACGACCGGCGGGACCGGGCTCGCCGTCGGCGTGGTGGCCGTCCTGGGGACCGCCGTGCTCGCGATCACGACCGGCGAGCCGACGATGCTGGTGGTCCCCGCCGTGCTCGCCCTGACCTTCGTGGCGATGTTCGCCTTCACCGTGCGCGTCGACGCCACGGGCCTCACGGTGCGCTCCACTGCGGGTTGGCCCGGCACGCACGTGCCGGCCGACGAGGTGGTCCGGGCGTCCGTGGCGCGCGTGAGCCCGCTGCGCGAGTTCGGGGGCTGGGGCTGGCGCATCGCCCGCGACGGGCGCGTCGGGGTGGTGCTGCGCGCCGGCGAGGCGCTGCTGGTCGAGCGCACGGGCGGCAGGTCGTTCACCGTGACCGTCGACGACGCCGCGACCGCCGCGGCGCTGCTCAACACGATGGCCGACCGGGCCCGCGGGCAGGGCGTCGCCCGGGGGTAGCGGCCGCTCACCCGAGCAGGTCGCGGCGGGCTTCGGCGAGCGCCGCGGGCGCCTGGGCGAACCAGGCGTCCACGACGAGCTCGCGCAGCAGGGCCTCCTCGACCTCGTCGAGCCGGACGAGGACGGCCGGGAAACCGTCGAGGTGCGGGATGGTGAGACACACCCCGGGATGGGCGGCGAGCACCGCCTCCTTGTCCTGGAGGTCCTCGGTGGACAGGGCGAGGATCGCCCCCGCGGGGACGGGCTCGTCACCGAAGCGCCGCACGTCCGCCTTGCTGAACGGCCGCTCCCAGGCGAACGCCTTCCCGCGCACGGCCCACGTGCGCTGCCCGCGGTAGCGCGCGCCCTCGGTCACCTCGGGCAGCGCCGTCGCGAGGCGCGCGACGTCGTCGTAGGTGGGCACCCCCCGACGGTACGACCGCCGGTCCGGGCTCGGCTAGGGTGGGCCGCGGTATCCGAGACGCCGGGTCTCGGATACCGCGTCCCGACTCGACGAGGAGCACCCCGCCCCATGAGCACCCTGCGCATCGGCATCCAGACCGGCTACTGGTCCCGCAAGCCCCCGAAGGGCATCGTCCCCGCCCTGGTCGCGGCCGAGGCGCTGGGCCTCGACTCGGTGTGGACGGCGGAGGCCTACGGGTCGGACGCGTTCACGCCGCTCGCCTGGTGGGGGTCGCGCACCCGCCGCCTGCGGCTCGGCACCGGCATCGCGCAGATGGCCGCCCGCACCCCGACGGCCACCGCCATGCAGGCGATCACGCTCGACCACCTCTCCGGGGGCCGCTTCGTGCTGGGCCTCGGGGCGTCCGGCCCGCAGGTCGTCGAGGGCTGGTACGGACAGCCGTACCGCCGCCCCCTCGCACGCACCCGCGAGTACGTGGACGTCGTGCGGCAGGTCTTCGCGCGGGAGCGCCCCGTGGCGGCGGACGGCGAGTTCTTCCGCCTCCCGCTCCCCGCCGACGCGCCCGGAGCCACCGGTCTCGGCAAGGCGCTCAAGCCGACCGTCCACCCCCGGCGCCAGGACATCCCCATCGTGCTCGCCGCGCAGGGGCCCAAGAACGTGGCCCTGGCGGCGGAGATCGCCGACGGCTGGATGGCGGGCTTCTACGCCCCCCGCGGCGACGCCGAGCACCGGGAGCTCCTCGCCTCCGGCTTCGCGCAGCGCGCCGACGAGCGGACCCCCGCGTCGCGGTTCGAGGTGCTCGCGACCGTGCCCGTCGTCGTGCGCGACGACGTCGAGGCCGCGGCCGACGTCATCCGCCCGCACATCGCCCTGTACGCGGGCGGCATGGGGTCCAAGGAGGCCAACTTCCACAAGGCCTCGCTGGACCGCCTCGGCTACGCCGCCCAGCTCGACGAGGTGCAGGCGCTCTACCTCGCCGGCCGCAAGGAGGACGCGGCGCGCGCCGTGCCCACCGAGCTGGTCGAGGAGATCGCGCTCGTCGGCCCGGCGGAGAAGGTGGCCCGCGACCTGGCCCGCTGGGACGGGACGGCGCTGACCACCATGCTGCTGCAGGGCGACCCGTCCTCGATGCTCACCGTGCTCGCGGCCTCCCAGGCCGCCCGGAAGGACGCCGGCGGCGGCACGCCGCTGGGCGCTCGCGTCCGGTCCACCGCCGGGTCGTGGGCGGCGCGGGTGGCGCCGTCGAAGGCCTGACCGTCACGGCGCCTCGTCCTCGGGGAACCAGACGGCGCGGCGCAGGTCCACCCGACGCCCGTCCCGGGTCAGCGGGCAGCCCTCGGCGCGCAGGGCGTCGAGGGCGGCGGTGAGGTGCCGGGCCGGCGGCGCGCCGGACGCGTTCACCACGCGCCACCACGGGACGGCGTGGTCGTCCTGCACCGGGCCGACCACGGCGGCGCCCGCCGGCACGAGGTGCGCGTAGCGGTCGCCCGAGCCGGCCATGACGTTCCCGACCTGCCGGGGCCCGCCCCGCCCGAGCCGCTCGCCGACGATCTCCGCGACGAGGCCGTACGTCATCGCGCGGCCCGACGGGATGCGGCGCACCAGGCCGAGCACCGCGGCGGCGTACTCGTCGGGGGCGTCCAGGGGCTCCTTGGGGGCGGCATGCACACCGGCGACCCTACGGCCAGGCACCGACCGGCGAAATGCGCTGGCAGCGCCGTGCCCGGCGCGCGACCATCGGGCCGTGACCTTCCACCGCCCCCGCTCCGCCCCGCCCGCCGGTTACCGCCTCCGCCGGCTCACCGCCGACGACCGGCGCGCCCTGCTCGACCTCGACACCTGGGCCTTCCCCGACCCGCACTCCGTCGACGAGTTCGAGGCCCTCGCGCTGCCCCTCACGTGGGAGCGGACGGTGGGCGTCGAGCCGGACGACGGCGCGGGCGCGACGCCGGGCCCCGCCGGCTCCGGGGAGCTGGCCGCGCTCCATGCCTCCTACCCGTTCGCCGAGTTCCCCGTCCCCGGCGCCGCGCTGCCGACGGCGGGCCTGACCTGGGTGGGCGTGCACCCGCAGCACCGCCGCCGCGGGCTCCTCACGGCGATGATCGACCACCACCTGGAGCGCTGCCGCGAGCGCGGGGAGGCCCTGTCCGCCCTGTTCGCCGCCGAGACCGCCATCTACGGCCGGTTCGGTTACGGCAAGGCCGCGGACGACCTGCGCCTGACCGTCCCCCGCGGTGCGGCCCTGCGCGACGTGCCGGGTGCGGACGCGCACACCGTGCGCATCGAGCACGCGGACCGCACGCGGCACGGCGACCTCGTCGCGCGCCTGCACCGCGCGCCCGGGCTCCCGACGGCACCGGGCGGGATCAACCGCCCCGGCTGGGCCACGCGGGAGACCGAGGAGCTCTGGAGCAGCTACTGGTCCGACCCGAAGACCTTCCGCACCGGCGGCCGCGAGTCCCTGCGGATCGTCGTCGTGGAGCGCGACGGCGAGCCCCGCGGGTACGCCGTCTTCCGGCGCTCCCTCGACTGGCAGGTGACCGGGCCTCGCGGCACGGTGCACGCGGGCGAGGTCGTGGCGCTCGACGCCGCGGCGGCGCGGGCCCTGTGGGGCGTGCTGCTCGACCTCGACCTCATGAGCTCCACCGAGCCGTTCCTGCTCCCGGTGGACGACGCGGTCACGAGCCTCCTGGTCGACCCGCGGGCGGCGGCACCCCGGGTCGCGGACAACGTGTGGGTGCGCGTCGTCGACGTCCGGGCCGCGCTCGCGGGCCGCCGCTACCAGGCGGACGTCGACGTCGTCCTCGGCGTCGCCGACGCGCGGCTGCCCGACAACGCCGGCTCGTGGCGGCTCCGGGCGCCGGCGTTCGGCGAGGCGACGTGCGAGCGCACGGACGACGCCCCCGACGTGGAGCTCGACGTCCGCGAGCTGGGCGCCGCGTACCTCGGCGGGACGTCGCTCGCCGCGCTGGCGGAGGCCGGACTCGTCACCGAGCGGACGCCGGGCACGCTCGCCCGGGCGAGCGCAGCCCTCGGCTGGCCCCTCGCGCCGGCCTGCGGCTGGGTGTTCTGAGCCGTCTCCCGGCGGGGCTCAGACCTGGCAGGCCCCGCACCAGAAGAGGTTGCGCCCGGCGAGCTCCTTGGTGAGCACCGGAGCGCCGCAGACCCGACAGGGCAGGCCGTCGCGGTGGTAGACGTAGAACGACGCGTCGCGCGGCACGGCGTCGGCGTCCCCGTCGGTGTTCTGGCGCGTGACGCGGCCGCCTCCGCCGTCCGGGACGCGATGCTCCGGGCGGGTCGTGACGATCGCGCCCGTGGCGGCGCCGTCGCGCATGAGGACGACGAGGTCGTCCCAGATCGCGGCGAGCGCCGCGGCGGGCACGTCGCGACCCGGACGCAGCGGGTCCACCCCGGCCCGGAAGAGGGCCTCCGCCCGGTAGATGTTGCCGACGCCCGCGATCACCGCCTGGTCCATGAGCTGCTGGCCGACGGGCACGCGCGAGCGTCGTACGCGCTCGACGAACGCCGTGCGGGGGGCGTCGCCGTCGTCCTCACCCCACGGGGCGTCCTCGTGGGGGGTCCGAGAACCCGCCCGGATCGGGTCCGGCCCGAGCCGCGCCTCGACGGCGGCCTTCTCCGCGCCGGTGAGCACCTCGCACGCCGTCGGACCGGTGAGGTCCGCGACGGCGTGCGCGCCGACCAGCCGCAGGCGCACCGCCCCGCGCGGGGCGGGGGGTACCCACGCGCCGGCCCCCGCGTCCGGACCCGGGGCGTCCTCGTCCGGCGTCGACTCCCGCTCGCCGATGCGGCGGCGGGGCGCACCGATCGCGTGCACGACGTCGGCGCTGCCGTCGCCGGCGAACGTCCACGCGCCGTAGAGGCCCAGGTGCACGCGGAGCCAGCGCACGTCGTCGTGGGACCCGCCGGGCGCGAAGGCGCAGAAGAGCTGCTTGCCCCACGCCTCGGCGGTCACCATCCGGTGGCCGTCGAGCAGCGCGGCGCCGCCCGCGAACCGCCCCTGCGGGCTGGACACGGCGAGCACCTGCCCGCCGAACAGCGCGTCCAGGGCCCGGGCGAGGCGGTGGACGGTGTGCCCCTCGGGCACGTCAGTCGATCGTGGAGACGTCGTGCGTCGCCTCGTAGCGGGCGACCTTGTCGATGCGGCGCTGGTGGCGGGCGTCGCCGCTGAACGGCTCGGCCACGAACGCCTCGACGAACGACGTCGCCTCCTCGAGGCTGTGCATGCGGCCGCCGACGGCGATGACGTTCGCGTCGTTGTGCTGCCGGCCGAGCTTCGCCGTCTCGAGCGACCAGGCCAGGACGGCGCGCACGCCGACCACCTTGTTCGCGGCGATCTGCTCCCCGTTGCCGGACCCGCCGATGACGATGCCGAGCGACCCCGGGTCGGCGACGACGGCCTCCCCTGCGGCGGCGCAGACGGCCGGGTAGTCGTCCTGCGCGTCGTACTCGTGCGCCCCGTGGTCGACGACGTCGTGCCCGGCGGCGCGCAGGTGGTCGACGAGGTGGGTCTTGAGCTCGAATCCGGCGTGATCGGCGGCGATGTGCAGACGCATGGGGAACATTCTCCCCCACCCGCGCACCGCACCGCGCGTGGGCGGGGCGCCGTAGGGTGACGCCATGACTGCCGACGCCACCGGGCTGCGGTCCGGTATCGACCTCTCCGCTCTCGACCAGGACGTCCGCCCGCAGGACGACCTGTACCGCCACGTCAACGGGCGCTGGCTCGCCCAGCACCAGATCCCCGCCGACCGCGCGATGGACGGCGCGTTCCGCGCCCTGCACGACCTCTCCGAGGAGCGCGTCCGCGCGATCATCACCGACCTCGCCGCGACCGAGGACCTCGACCCCGCGTCCACGCCCGCCAAGATCGGCGCGCTGTACGCCAGCTTCCTCGACACGGACCGTGTGCAGCGGCTCGGCACGGAGCCGATCGCCGAGGAGCTCGCGCAGATCGCCGCCGCCACGTCGCCCGCGGAGCTCGTCGACGTCCTGGGCGCGCTGCAGCGCACCGGCGGCGGCGGCGCCGTCGCGTTCTACGTGGACAACGACGCCAAGGACCCCGAGACGTACGTGACCTACCTCGTGCAGGGCGGGCTCGGCCTGCCCGACGAGGCGTACTACCGCGAGGACCAGTACGCGCCGGTGCGGGAGAAGTACGCGCCGCACCTGGCGCGCATGCTGAGCATCGCCGGCGTCGCCGCGGGCTCGGCGTGGGGCGCCGACGCCGAGGACGCGGCGGCCCGCGTCCTCGCCCTCGAGACGAAGCTCGCCGCCCACCACTGGGACGTGGTGCGCGACCGCGACGCCGACCTCACGTACAACCCGATGACGCTCGCCGACCTCGTCGAGCAGGCGCCCGGCTTCGACTGGCGCGCCTGGGCGACGGCGCTGGGCGCGCCCGCCGGGTCCCTCGACGCGCTGGTCGTGCGCGAGCCCTCGTTCGCCACCGGGTTCGCCGAGCTGTGGCGCTCCGAGCCGCTCGCGGACTGGAAGCTCTGGGCCGCGTACCACCTGGTCACCGCTCGCGCCGCCTACCTCGACGACGCCACCGTCGAGGCCAACTTCGACTTCTACGGCCGCACGCTGTCGGGCGCCCAGGAGGTCCGCGACCGCTGGAAGCGCGGCGTCGCCCTCGTCGAGCGCGCGCTCGGCGAGGCGGTCGGCGAGCAGTACGTCGCCCGGCACTTCCCGCCGGAGCACAAGGAGCGGATGGACACGCTGGTGGCGAACCTGGTGGCCGCCTACCGCGAGTCCATCGAGGCGCTCGACTGGATGACGCCCGAGACCAAGGTCAAGGCGCTCGCGAAGCTCGAGCGGTTCACGCCCAAGGTCGGTTACCCGGTGAAGTGGCGCGACTACTCCGCCCTCGAGGTCGACGCCGCGGACCTCGTCGGCAACGTCCGCCGCGCCCACGCCTTCGAGCAGGACCACGAGCTCGGCAAGATCGGGCGGCCGATCGACCGCGACGAGTGGTTCATGACCCCGCAGACGGTCAACGCCTATTACAACCCGGGCATGAACGAGATCGTCTTCCCGGCCGCGATCCTGCAGCCGCCGTTCTTCGACCCGGACGCCGACGACGCGGTGAACTACGGCGGGATCGGCGGCGTCATCGGGCACGAGATCGGCCACGGCTTCGACGACCAGGGCTCGAAGTACGACGGCGACGGCCGCCTCGAGGACTGGTGGACGGAGGCCGACCGCTCCGAGTTCGAGAAGCGCACGAAGGCCCTCATCGCCCAGTACGACGCGTTCCGTCCCGCGCAGCTGCCCGCCGACGGCCCGCACGTCAACGGTGCCCTCACGATCGGCGAGAACATCGGCGACCTCGGCGGGCTGTCGATCGCGATCAAGGCCTACCGCATCGCGCTCGGCACCTCGCTGGACGACGCGCCCGTCGTCGACGGGCTGACCGGGCTCGAGCGCATCTTCCTCGGCTGGGCGCAGGTGTGGCAGTCGAAGGGCCGCGACGAGGAGATCGTGCGGCGCATCGCCACCGACCCCCACTCCCCCAACGAGTTCCGCTGCAACGGCGTGGTCCGTAACCTCGACGAGTTCCACGCCACCTACGGCGTCGGCCCGGACGACGAGCTGTGGCTCGCCCCGGACGAGCGCGTGCGCATCTGGTGAACCCGCACGACGAAGCCGCCGGCCGTGGTCACGGTCGGCGGCTTCGTCGTGCGCGGGCGGGGCGTCCGCCGGTCAGCTGATGCCCGCCCGGGCGAGGGAGAACCCCTTGCCCGTCGGGTCGTGGGTGCACGACATGCCCGTCTCGTCGCTGCTGCAGGTGAAGTCGCCCTCGGTGATCGAGTCGCCGTAGTCCAGGACGTCGACGTCGGCGCCCGCGGCCTTCGGCTGCTCGTTCGCCGGGACGCACGGCTGGTCGACCGTCCCCTCGGCGTCGACCGTCACGACGTACCCCGTGGTGCCGTCGCAGCCCTCCGCCGGGGCGGGCTGCTGGTTGAGCTCGGCGATGCCGCAGGACGCGCCGTCGGCGTAGATGGAGCAGGTGATGTTCGTGGACGGCGCGGCGAAGAGCGCCAGCTGCTCGCCCTGCATCGGCGGCGTCTCCGACGGCGACGCGGACGCCGACGGGGTCGACGCGACCTGGCCGTCGGCCTCCGGGGTGCTGGGCGACGACGAGGTGAGGATCTGCACGGCGAACACCGCCGCCATCCCGAGGAGCAGGACGTCGACCACGATGAAGGCGATCCAGCCGGCCGAGAGCCGGCGCCGGCGACGCGGCGGACCGGGCGGGGGCGGCGGCGCGGCGGCGCTCCCCGCGGCAGGGTACGCCCCGGTCGGCGCGTGCGCCGCGGGGGCCTGCGGCGCGTGCGGCTGCTGCGCGTACGGCTGCTGCACCTGGGTCGTCGCCGCGTACCCGCCCTGCGCCGGGTAGCCCGGCTGGGGCGCGTAGCCCGGCTGCGGGGCATAGCCCTGCTGCGTCGCGTACCCCTGGGACGCGTAGTCCTGTGACGCGTAGCCCTGTGACGCGTAGGCGGGCGGGTACTGCCCCGTGGCCTGAGCGGCCGGGGCGGCCGGCGGGAGCTGCTGCGTGGGCTGGTGCACGGCGGGCTCGGCGGCCGCGGCGGGCGGCGGGGGCACCGGCGCGTGGACGGTCGGGGTGCCGGATGCCGGGGAAACCGCGGCGGACGGGGCGGTGACCTGCTGCAACGGCACGTCGGCCATCGGGTCGACCGAGGACGGGCGTCGGTACGCGGACGCGACGCGGCGCACACCGGCGCCGGGCGAGGCCGGCGGCACGGTCGGCGGCCTGCCGTCGGGACCCGGTGGGGGCGGCGGAACGGTGCCGGACATTCTGGACTCCCTCCAGTACGGTCGGGCGGCGCCGGGCGGGAGTGCCGGGCACCCTCGCCGCGACGACGCACCCGGCAGGATGTCACGATCCGGACTCGGCGGTCGAACCCGTGGCCGCGGGAGGCCGGGAAAGCCGTGCGTCCACCGGTGCCCGAGGTGGCATCATCGTGCGCGAGCCGGCGTGCCCATCACACGCCGCACATCTTGAGACGAGGGAGAACCCGTGCCCGGAGAGAACCTGACCCGCGCCGAGGCGATCGAGCGCGCCGATGTCGTCACCGACGTCGAGTCGTACGCGATCGACCTGGACCTGACCACCGGACCGAGCACGTTCTCGTCCACCACCGTCATCCGGTTCTCCGCGAGGCCTGGCGCGAGCACGTTCGTCGACCTGGTGGCCCCCTCCGTGCGGGAGGTCGTGCTCAACGGCCGCGCGCTGGACCCGGCCGAGGTGTTCGCCGACTCGCGCATCGCCCTGACCGACCTGGCCGCGCAGAACGAGCTGCGCGTCGTCGCCGACTGCGCCTACACCAACACGGGCGAGGGCCTGCACCGCTTCGTCGACCCGGTCGACGGCGAGGTCTACCTCTACACGCAGTTCGAGGTGCCGGACGCCCGCCGCGTGTTCGCCACCTTCGAACAGCCCGACCTCAAGGCCCCGTTCCAGGTGACCGTCACCGCGCCCGCCGCCTGGCAGGTCGTGTCCAACCAGCCGACGCCCGAGCCCGCGACGGCCACGCACGCGACGGACGCCGACGTCCCGACCGCCACGTGGACCTTCGAGCCGACGCCGCGCATCTCGTCCTACCTCGTGGCCCTCGTCGCGGGTCCGTACGCCGTGCAGCGGGGCGAGCTCACGTCGTCCGACGGCCGCACGATCCCCCTCGGCGTGTTCTGCCGCTCCTCGCTCGCCGAGCACCTGGACGCGGACTACATCATGGAGACCACCCGCAAGGGCTTCGACTTCTACGAGTCGACCTTCGGCGTGCCCTACCCGTTCGACAAGTACGACCAGCTGTTCGTGCCCGAGTACAACATGGGCGCGATGGAGAACCCCGGCTGCGTCACGTTCACCGAGTCGTACGTCTTCCGCTCCCAGGTGACCGACGCCGTGCGCGAGCGCCGCGTCGTGACGATCCTGCACGAGCTGGCCCACATGTGGTTCGGCGACCTCGTCACCATGAAGTGGTGGAACGACCTGTGGCTCAACGAGTCGTTCGCGGAGTACGCGTCCACGCTCGCCACGGCCGAGGCCACCGAGTGGGAGGCCGCCTGGACCACGTTCTCCGCGATGGAGAAGACCTGGGCGTACCGCCAGGACCAGCTGCCCTCCACGCACCCGATCGTCGCGGAGATCCGCGACCTCGAGGACGTCCAGGTCAACTTCGACGGCATCACCTACGCCAAGGGCGCGTCCGTGCTCAAGCAGCTCGCCGCGTGGGTGGGTCGCGACGAGTTCCTGAGCGGCGTCTCGGCCTACTTCCGCAAGCACGCCTGGTCCAACACCGAGCTGCGCGACCTGCTCGTCGAGCTCGAGGCCACCAGCGGGCGCGACCTCACCGCCTGGTCGGAGGCGTGGCTCGAGACCGCCGGCGTCAACACGCTGCGCCCGGAGATCGACGTGGACGCCGAGGGCCGCATCACCGCCTTCGCCGTGCTGCAGTCCGCCCCGGCCGACTACCCCACGATCCGCCCGCACCGCCTCGGCATCGGCTTCTACGACCTCGTGGACGGGGCGCTGACGCGCACGCACCAGGTCGTCATCGACGTGGACGGCGAGCGCACCGACGTGCCCGAGCTGGTCGGCCGCGAGCGCCCGGCGCTCGTCCTGCTCAACGACGAGGACCTCGCCTACGCGAAGATCCGCCTCGACGAGGTCTCGCTCGCCGCGGCCGTGGAGCACCTGTCGCGCATCTCCGACCCGCTGGCCCGGTCCCTCGTCTGGGGCTCGGTCTGGGACGCCGTGCGCGACGGCGAGACCCCGGCGTCGGCGTACGTCGACCTGGTGCTCGGGAACATCGCCGCGGAGACGGAGTCGACCACCGTCCGCACCACGCTCAACCAGCTCGGGCTGGCGGCGCGGTCGTACGTGGCACCGGAGCGGCGTGCGGCGACGCTCGCGCGCATCGGCGACCGGCTGTGGGACCTCGCGCAGCAGGCGGCCCCGGGATCCGACCTGCAGCTGCAGCTCGTGAAGTTCTTCGCGCAGCTCGCATCGACGCCCGACCACGTGGCCCCGCTGCGCGGGCTGCTCGACGGGACCGTCGTCCTGGACGGCCTCGCCGTGGACACCGACCTGCGGTGGGAGCTGCTCGAGAGCCTCGTGCAGCTCGGTGCTGCCGAGGCGGACGAGATCGACGCCGCCCTCGCCCAGGACGACACCGCGACCGGCCGCCAGGCGGCGGCCCGGGCGCGCGCCGCCGTCCCCACCGTCGAGGGCAAGGAGGCCGCGTTCGCGTCCGTCGTCGACCGAACGGACGTGCCGAACGCGATCATCCGCTCCACGGCCGCGGGCTTCGTGCACGTCACCGACCCGGCGGTGCTGGAGCCCTTCGCCGCCCGCTACGTCGACGCGCTGCTGCCGATCTGGACCACGCGCAGCTACCACATCGCCGAGGAGCTCATCGAGGGCCTGTACCCGGCGCCGCTGGCGTCGACCGCGCTGCGCGACGCCGTCCGCAGCTGGCTGGACGCCCAGGCGGACGCCCCCGCAGCCCTGCGCCGCATGGTCGTCGAGCAGCTCGCCGGCACCGAGCGCGCGCTCGCCGCACAGGCCGCCGACGCCTGACCTGCGACCCGTCCCGCCCCGCCCCGCGAGATAGAGAACCCCACCGCGAGATAGAGAACCCCTCGCGCCGAGATAGAGAACCACACCGGGTGAGATAGAGAGACCCGGACGACATGCGGACGCCCCCGGAGGTGATTCACCTCCGGGGGCGTCCGCCGTGTCGCGACAGCGAACGAGCTCACGCCCGCCGGGCCGCCGCGCCTGCGTCGCTCGACAGAACGAGCTTCCCTCTCCCGGCGAGCGCGCGCCACACCCGCACGTGGAACGCGTGCGGGTGATCGATGTCGGGCCAGCCGGAGCGGACGATGCGCCATCCCTCCTCCTCGATGGCGCGTTGCCGGGCCCGCTCCCGACGGCGGACCTCGTCCGGGTCCCCGTCGGCCAGTTCCGTGTACTTGACCTCGCCGTCGAACTCGATCCCGACTCTCGCGGCAGGCCAGCCGAGGTCCACCCATCGCGGTCCGAGGGACGTCAGGACGGGGATCTGCGTCGTCGGACGCGGCAGCCCCGCCTCGATGAGGCCGTACCTGGTGAGGGTCTCCCCCGGGGACTCCGCACCCGTGTCGGCGATATCCAGCACCCGGCGGGCCTGGACCACGCCTCTCTTCCCGCGCGACTCGTCGATGATCCGGCGCACGAGCGATCGGTCCGCGCCATGCCGCAGGGCGCAGTCCATGACCACGAGCGCAGACTCGAACGAGAGCGTCCGGGCACAGTCCACGGCGGTGCGTTCCAGGCTGGTCACGGGCACGCCCCCTGCCTCGTCACGGTCGCGCTCCGGCAGCCGCGTCCAGTGCCGGCTCATGAGGAACCGGTGATCCCATGAGTCGTCCTCCCGACGGACCTGAGGCGGGTACAGCTGTGTCAGGTGCACCCGGTCGGCGAGCCGATAGGTCCACATGCCGTGCAGCAGTGCCGCCGTCTCGTGGCTGAACCACACGTCGCTGTCGAGCGAGCTCCAGGCCGCGACCACCCGGGCGAGCACGAGCTCACGCCGAGCGCGGGCCTCCACCGCGCCCGGCGATACCGGGACGTAGACGCCGGGACGGAGGCGCGTCAGCTCGGCATCGACCTCCGCCAGACGCTCGACCTCGGGCATTCCACGTGCGGTCAGCAGCGGGGGAAGGTCCGGCGGAATCAGCTGAGGCGGCGCGGGACGTGTCCAGTTCACGAGCGACACCCTGGCGGCGCGTGGGTTGCGGCGTCACCACCCGTCCGACGACCTGTGGACAACGGACGCCGACGGCGCGTTGGGGGCAGGCCTCTCTATCTCGCAGAGTGCGGTTCTCTATCTCGCGCAGTGCGGTTCTCTATCTCGGCACCGGAGATTGTCTATCTCGGCGCGAGGGGTTCTCTATCTCGACGGGGCGCGCGCTCTATCTCGCGGTGCGGACGGCCTGGACCAGGGAGCGCAGGCGGGCGTTGTCGAAGAGGTCGTCGACCAGGACGACGTTGCCGGACCCGTCGGCCAGCGGCACCTTCCAGTTGGGGTACTCCTGGTCGGTGCCGGGCTGGTTCTGCGTCCGGCGCTCGCCGACGGCGTCGGTGAGCTGGACGCCCACCAGCGCGGCCGGCGTCTTGCGCAGGTAGCGGTGCAGGCCCTCGACGATCTCGCGCTCGGACGGGTGGTCGGAGACCAGGCCGCGCATCGCGAGCGCCAGCACGGCGGCGTCGCGCTCGGCCCGGGCGGCGGCGCGCAGCTCCTGCGCGTCGTCGGCGAGCAGGCCGAGGCGCTCGCGCAGGTCGACGTGCTCCCCGGCGAGGTAGCCGGCCGCGGGCGGCATGTCGTGCGTGCCCACGGTGGCGAGCGACGCGCGCCGGTACTTCTCGGGCTCGAGCGGGCGTCCGTCCTCCTTCTCGAACCACAGCACCGAGGTGCCGAGCACGCCGCGGTCGGCGAGCTCGTCACGCACCCACGGCTCGAAGACGCCCAGGTCCTCCCCCACGACGACGGCGCCCGCGCGGTGCGCCTCCAGGCACAGGATCCCGAGCAGCGCCTCGTGGTCGTAACGGACGTAGGCACCCTCGGCCGGCGACATCCCGGCGGGCACCCACCACTGGCGGAACAGGCCCAGCACGTGGTCCACGCGCAGGGCGCCCGCATGCCGCAGCGCCGTCCGCAGCATGTCGCGGTACGGCGCGTACCCGGCGCGCGCGAGGGCCCGCGGGTTCCACGGCGGTTGCGACCAGGCCTGCCCCTGCTGGTTGTACATGTCCGGCGGCGCCCCGACGGAGACGTCGCGGGCGAGCACGTCCCGGTGCGCCCAGGCGTCCGCGCCCTCGGGGTGGGCCCCGACGGCGAGGTCGTGCATGATGCCGATCCGCATCCCGGCCTCGCGCGCCACGCGCTGGGCGGTCTGCTTCTGCTCGTCGGCCACCCACTGCAGCCAGACGTAGAACTCCACGCGCTCGGCGAGCTGCTCGCGCAGGGCGGCGACGGCGGGCGACGCCGGGTCCCCCAGCTCGTCGGGCCGCGGCCGCGAGCCGAGGTGCTCGACGATGGCGCACCAGGTGGCGAAGTCGCGCAGGCCGGTGCCCTCCTCGGCCACGAACTCGTCGTACGCGGCCTGCCGCGCGGCGCGTCGCGGGGCCGTGAACACCACCTCGAGCGCCGCCTTCTTGGCCTCCCACACGGCGTCGCGGTCGAGCGCACCCGGGTCGGCGACGAGGTCGCGCACCGGGTCCGCGGCCCACTCCACGAGCGAGCGGTCGGCCGCGGACAGGTACGCCGTCTCGGGGATGTCCTCGACCCGCACGTACAGCGGGCTGAGGAACCGGCGGCTGGTCGGCAGGTACGGCGACGGGGTCAGGGGCGTCACCGGCTCGGTCGCCGAGAGCGGGTTCACGCCGACGAAGTCCGCGCCGCCGCGGTGCGCGGTCAGCCAGGCGACGTCGGCGAGGTCGGCCAGGTCGCCCACGCCCCACGAGGTGCGCGAGCGCACCGAGTAGAGCTGCACCAGGAAGCCCCACCACTGGTCGCCGTCGAGGCCCGCGGGCAGCTCGAGCCGGCGCGGCGTGACGACGACGGTGGCGCGCGATTCGTGCCCTTCGGTGAGCGCGTGCAGGGCGTGCCAGCCCAGCGGGAGGTCGGCCGGGAGCGCGAAGGTCGCGCGGCCCACGCGCCGCCCGTCCACGGTGCGCGGCTCGACGACGACGTCCAGCTGCTCGAGGTCTCGGCGGGGACGCACCGCGTGCTCGCGTGCCGCGGGCTCGGCGCCGTCCACCTCGAGCCAGACGTGCACGGCCGCGCCGTCGGTCACGTGGACGGGGACCTGAGCGCCGGCGCCCTCGCGCACGACGACCGTGGGCGGCAGCACCGCGCGCCACTCGTCGTCCTGGGCGCGCTGGAGGCTGTGGGCCACCTGCTGCGGCGAGTCGGCCGGCACGCCCAGCGCGCCGAGGACGGCGACGAGCGTCGGGTCGGGCGCACGCACGGCCTCGCCGCCGAAACCGTGGTGCTCGGTGAGCACGCCGTACGCCTCGGCGAGCGCGCGCAGCTCGGAGCCCGCCTCTCCCGCGGGCACGTCGTCGGGCGTCTCGGCCGGGGTGGTCGACTGCTTCTTGCTCACGGGGACGATCCTGCCATCCCGTGCCCTGGGCGGCAGTCCGCCCACGCGGCGACGGCCCAGGCCCGGCGCGGTTTCGTCGCGGCCGCCGCGCTCGTTACCGTGGTCCGGTGATTCCCTCGCTCCTCGCCCCCCGGACCGCTGCCTGGGCGTCGGTGAGCCCGGCGCCCACCCCCGAACCGAGCTCGACGCACACCGAGTCCCCCGTCGAGGACGCCCTCGAGGGCGCCGCCGACGCCGGCACCGCCTTCTGGGACTGGTTCGCCGGCTGGCCGCTGCACGTGCTGATCATCCTGGCGATCGGCCTGGTCCTCCTGGCTCTGCTGCGCCGGGTGATCGGGCACGTCACGGAGCGCATCGCCACCGGCGCGGGCACCACGACCACGGAGGAGTCCCCGGCGTGGCGGCGCTACCTCAGCCGCACGCCGTTCGTCGAGAACGCGATCGCGATGGCCACCCCGCTGGCCAGCCAGCGGCGCGCGCAACGGGCCCGCACCGTCGGGTCGGTGCTGCGATCGACGGCCAACATCGTGGTCGGCACGATCATGGCGCTGATGATCCTGCAGGAGTTCGAGGTCAACGTCGGCCCCCTGGTCGCCTCCGCGGGCGTCGTCGGCATCGCCCTCGGCTTCGGCGCGCAGAGCCTGGTCAAGGACTTCATCTCCGGCGTCTTCCTGCTGGTCGAGGACCAGTTCGGCGTGGGCGACGTCGTCGACCTCGGCTCCGGCGCGACGGGCACGGTCGAGGAGGTGCAGCTCCGCGTGACGCAGGTGCGCGCCTTTGACGGCACGCTCTGGTACGTCCGCAACGGGGAGATCCTGCGCGCCGGCAACATGACCCAGCAGTGGTCGCGCGCCGTCGCCGAGGTGCGCGTGCCGGTGGACGCCGACGTCGACACGGTGCGCGCCGCCCTGGGGCGCGCCGCGGACGCCGTGCAGGCCGACCCTGAGCTGTCGCCGCTGCTGCTGGAGGCGCCGTCCGTCCGTGGCATCGACGCGGTGAACGACATCACGATTACGTTCACGCTCCACGCGCAGACCCGACCCGGCGACCAGTGGGAGGTCTCGCGCGAGATGCGCCGGCTCGCCCAGGCGGAGCTGCGACGCGCGGGCGTGCTGGCGCTGCCGCCCGACGTCGAGGCGGCCGCCATCGGGCCGGCGCCCGAGGTCTGAGCCTCAGGAGACGAGCAGCGGGTCCATCTGGGCGGCCAGGTCGTCGGCCTCGGGTCCGACGATCACCTGCACCACGCGACCCGACCGCACCACGCCGAACGCGCCCGACGCCTTGAGCCCCGGCTCGTCCACGAGGCCCGGGTCGCTCACCTCGACGCGCAGCCGGGTGATGCAGGGCTCGAGCTCGACGATGTTCCGGCTTCCGCCGAGCGCCGCGAGGATGTCGTCCGCCTTGTTCGCCGCGATGGTCATAGGGGCCTCCCGTGGAGTGCGTCGTTGCAGGTCCGTGATCAGCCTAACCCTCCGCGCCGCCGGGCGGGAGGAGCAGCACCTCCGGTGTCTGGGAAGATGGCCCGGTGACCGACCAGACTTCACCCGCGGCGCCCCCCGAGTCGTTCTACGACGCCGTCGGCGGGCACGCGACCTTCGAGCGGCTGGTGGACCTCTTCTACGAGGGCGTCGCCACGGACGACGTGCTGCGTCCCATGTACCCGGAGGAGGACCTCGGTCCCGCGAAGGTGCGGCTCACGCTGTTCCTCGAGCAGTACTGGGGCGGCCCGACGACGTACAGCCAGCAGCGAGGGCACCCCCGCCTGCGGATGCGCCACGCCCCGTTCAAGGTCAACCCGGACGCCCGGGACCGCTGGCTGCGCCACATGCGCACCGCCATCGACGCCCTGGACCTCGCCCCAATCCACGAGTCCCAGCTGTGGGACTACCTGGAGCGGGCGGCGTACAGCATGATCAACACCTTCGACGACTGACCCACCTCTGACACCCCTGGAGTGCGCGTGAGCGAGACGTCCACCACCACGCCCGCCCCGGCAGGCATCCCCGACGCGCTGGACCGGCTGCTGGCGGCGCTCGACCTCCGCGAGGTCGACGGCTGGGGCCCGCGCGGCGAGGACGACCTGTGGCGCGGCGACAGCGTGCCCGGCCCGGCCCGGCGCGTGTACGGCGGGCAGGTGCTGGCCCAGGCGCTGCTGGCGTGCGGGCGCACGGTCGACGACGACCGCCTCCCGCACTCGCTGCACGCGTACTTCCTGCGCGAGGGCACCCTCGACACCGCGATCGACTTCGCCGTCGAGCGGCTGCGCGACGGCCGGTCGTTCAGCGCCCGGCGGTCGCACGCGATCCAGCACGGCAAGCCGATCCTGTCGCTCACGGTGTCGTTCCAGACGGACCAGCCGGGCTACGAGGCCGCAGCGCCCGGCCCGGCCGACGTGCCCGCTCCGGAGCAGGTCGCCTCCGCGATCGAGAAGCTCGAGGGCATCGACCACCCGGCCGCGAAGTTCTGGTCGCACGAGTCGGCGTTCGACCTGCGGCACGTGGGCGGCTCGCTGTACCTGGGGCCGGACCCGGACCCGAAGCCCACCCAGCAGGTGTGGGTACGCGCCCGGCACGCCATCGAGTCCGACGACCGGCTGCTGCACCGCGCGCTGCTCGCGTTCGCCTGCGACCAGGTGATGCTCGAGCCCGTGCTGCGCCAGGCCGGCAGGTCGTGGACGGACGTCGGGGGCACCGTGCCGATGGCGAGCCTGGACCACGCGATGTGGTTCCACCGCGACGCCCGCGCCGACGACTGGCTGCTGTACGTGCAGGAGTCGCCCGGGGCGCAGGGCGGGCGCGGCCTGGGCCTGGCGCGCGTGTACGACCGCGAGGGCCGGCTGGTGGCGAGCATCGCGCAGGAGGGCATGATCCGGCTGCCCGTGTGACGCCGGTGCAAGGAGCGCGCGCCCGCCGCACACTGTGGCCGTGCGCCTGCGCCGTGTCTCCGTGTCCTCCCCCGGCTACTCGCGCCGCCCGAAGGGCGACGGCTGGGTGTACCTCGATGTCGACGGCGCGCCGCTGGCCGACGAGGACGAGGTCGCGCGCTGCACCCGTCTCGCGATCCCGCCCGCCTGGACCGACGTGTGGATCTGCCGCTTCCCCGAGGGCCACATCCAGGCCTTCGGGCGCGACGACGCAGGGCGCGGCCAGTACCTGTACCACGAGCAGTGGCGGGCGCGCCGCGCGCGGCACAAGCACGACCACGTGCTCGACGTCGGGCGCCGGCTCCCCGCCGCCCGCCGCGGCGTGACGCGCGACCTGGCACGGCCCGGCATGGACAGGCGCGCGGTCCTCGCGCTGGCGTTCCGGCTGCTCGACGAGGCGTACTTCCGCGCCGGCGGGGAGATCTACGCGAAGCGGCACGGCAGCTACGGCCTCGCGACGATCCGCAAGGAGCACGCCACCGTGCGCCGCGACGGCAGCGTGCACTTCCGTTACCCCGCCAAGTCCGGGCAGCTGCGCGACGTCCTCGTCGAGGACCCCGTGGTGGCCGGGATGGTGACCACCCTCAAGCGGCGCCGCGGCGGCCCCGACCTGCTGGCCTGGCGCGAGAGCGCCGACGACGGGCGGGTGCGCTGGCACGACGTCGGCAGCGCGGACGTGCAGGCGGACATCAAGGACCGGCTCGGCGAGGACGCGACGCCCAAGGACTTCCGGACCTGGCACGCCACCGTGCTCACCGCACAGGCCCTGGCCGACGCGGGCCCTCCCCCGGGCTCGCAGCGGGCCCGGCGGCGGGTGGTCACCCGGATCGTCCGGGACGTCGCCGAGGAGCTGGGCAACACCCCGGCCGTGGCCCGGTCGTCCTACATCGACCCGCGGCTGTTCGACCTGTGGGAGCACGGCGAGACGATCACCCCGACGCGGACCCGCTCCCGCGCCGAGCGGGCGGTGCTGGACCTGCTGGGCTGACCGCCGAGCGAGCACCGGACCTGCCGATGCCGTCCGGACCTCGCCGAGGTGGTGGACCGGACCACCACCTCGGCGAGGTTCGACCTACCTCGGCCCGGTCAGCCGCAGGCGAGCTCGCCGTCGGTGGGCGGGGTGCCGTCGGCCACGAACCCGACCGTGGCGGTCGCGCCCGGGGCCAGGTCCGCGTTCCACGACTGGCCCGTGATCACCCCGCCGGACAGCGTGCCGCCCCACAGGTTCGTGGTGGACAGCCCCGCCGGGGCGGTCACCTCCCAGCCCGGGGCACCGTCGGCGCCCGCGGTCACCAGGATCTGCCCCTGGTAGCCGCCCGCCCACGAGTTCGCGGTCGAGTACACGGCCGTGCACGCCCCGGCCGGCGGCTGCCCGCCACCCTCACCGGTCGTGACCTGCGCGGGAGCCGACGCCGCGGAGACGTTCCCCGCCGCGTCGCGCGCCGTCACCGTGTACGAGTACCGGGTGTTCTCGGCCAGGCCCTCGTCGGTGAACGACGTCACCGTGCCGCTCACCGACCCCACGTCCTCACCGTCACGGCTCACCTGGTACCCCGTCACCCGGGTGTCGTCCGTGGACGGCGACCAGGTCACCTCGACCGTCGTGCCGTCCGCCGACGCCGCCACGTCCTGCGGCACGCTCGGCGCGGTCGTGTCGTCCGGCGGCGCGGTGTCACCGAACAGCCGGTCGTAGTCCGCGAGCGCCGTCGCGACCGCCGTCTGGGCCCAGAACCGGTGGTAGGTGAACTCCGGGGCAGGGCCGCCGTCGAGGTGCGCCTGGACCTTCGACCACTGCGGGTCGTCGGTGTAGAACGAGCGCAGGTCGAGGAAGGACGCGCCCTCCTCGATCACGTCGCCGTTGGGCATCGTGCCGGTCCAGCCCTCGGGCACGAACACGCCGTCGCCGTCGGGGGTGCTGAGCACGTCGTCGAAGCGGCCGAAGTCGGCACGGGTCTCGACGGTGGCGACGCCGAGCGCGTCGCTGTTCTGGGTCCAGATCGCGTCGAGGAGGTCGTGGGCCACCTGCTGGGCCTGGTCGTGCACCGCGCCCTCGCCGCCCGCGGCGTAGTACATGAGCGACCGGGCGAGCGCGCCGGCGACGCCGACGTCCTGGCCGTAGGACGTCACCTCGACGCTGAGCCCCGCGTTGTCGCCCGGGCTCGCCGGGTCCCAGTCGTCCGGCTGGCCGGACCACGCCAGGTTCGACGGGATCTGCCACGAGTCCTCGGAGACCGTGATGTGGTCGATGACCCACGGGACCCACTTGTCGAGGACGGCTCCGGCGCGCTCGTCGCCGGTCTCCTCGTAGAGCTGCGCGATGCGCTCCACGCCCCAGCCCTGCATGCCCATCCACGAGTTGGACGGCGGGTCGTGGTAGACGGGAGCCTCCTGGTAGGCCATGCCGTAGAACGTCGCGACGTCGTCCGGACGGTCGGCGTAGTGCCCCTCCCAGCTGTTGGTGGAGCCGCCCGCGATGCCGCCCTCGGGCGCCTGCAGCCACTGGAAGAGCTCGAGCTGCCGGTCGAGGCTGGCGTCCCAGTCGTCGGACGCCGTCGGCGACGCCGGCTCGAGCGCCGGGTCGTTCGACAGGGCCCAGGCGGCCATGGGGTTCTGGTAGCCGAAGTGCGCGTGGCTGGAGCCGATGCGCCACGCCCACGGGGACGCGGTGTCGAGCGCGCCGCCCCAGGCGTAGTACCAGGACAGCAGGTAGTGCGCGCTGTCGCGGCCCGTGCCCGCGGCGCAGGACGTCGACTCGCAGCCCGGGGTCTTGAAGTACTTGTCGAACAGGGCGTAGCGCAGGTAGTCGCCCATCTTCGACGCCTTGCCGACCGTCTCGGCCACGGCCTCGGGCTGCCCCTGCTCCGCGGCGAACTTGTTGGCCCAGTAGGCGGCCTCGACCGCACGGGCGTCGGCGTCGGGCGCGTTGGTGTACTTCCACTGCGTCGCGTACGAGGCGTCGCCGGTGAAGAGGTCGAGGTAGCCGTTCTCGCCGCCGTAGGAGAAGTCGTCCATGGAGGGCTGCGGGATCGTCTCCCACACCGACTCCTGCGGGCCGCGCTGGAACGTGTTGATGTACGACGTCCCCTCGTGGTCGGGCCCCAGCAGCTCGGACGATCCCGGGGCCGCACCGAAGCCGTAGACGTTGTCCACGTCGGCGAGCCAGTGCATCCCGTACACCTCGGGCGTCCCGTAGGTGGACTCCAGCTCGGCGCCGATCGGGTCGCGGCCGACGGAGACGCCGGTGTCGAGCTGCGACGGGTACAGGCTCGGGTGGTCGAACTCCGGGGCGTAGGTGGCGGGCTTCGCCGGGTCGTAGGCCGCGTTGGTGGGCTGGTTCTCCGTGGTCGGGATCATGTACTGCTCGAGCGTGTCCCAGGCGTGGTTGAACGGCTCCCAGTCGCCCGTCACCTGCCCGTAGGAGGTCTCCAGCCACAGCCAGAACGAGTACGCCTCGCTGGTGGTCTCGTGCCCGTAGTCGGGCGCCTCCACCATCAGCGTCTCGACCGCGTGGTACGGGATGCCCTGCGGCGAGAAGTACCCATGGGCCGGGTCGTGGATCTTGTCGTACAGCTCCAGGAACCGCTGCGTGTACTCGCCGTCGACGAGCACCGTGCGCTCGGCCGTCGAACGCTCGGTGGTGGTCGCCGCCGGTGCGGGCCCCGCCGCGCCGAGCGCCGACGCCGAGGGACCGAGGGCGGCGACCGTGGCGAGCGCCGCGAGCGCGACCCCCGCTGCGGCGGCCCGGCGCGCCCGCCCGGGCCCGTCGGGCGACGACGGCGACCAGGGTGGCCGGTACGGCCGGGGTGCGGGAGACGGGGTCCGAGTCATGTGCATGCACCTCTCATCGTCGGGAGGCTCGCCTCGCCCGGACGTCGCCGGGCGGGGCGACGGGCGTCGAGCACCACCCGAGGCTCGCCGCGGCGCCGGGGCCCGGCAATGCACGGAAACGTTTCGGACGACCGGGCGCGCAGGCCTGCTCAGACGCGCTGCGCCCACGCCGCACCCCGGCGCCGCGCCAGGCGGTCGCCGGCGTGCCGCAGCACGTCGAGGGCGTCGTCCCCGGGCACGCTCGTCCCGCTGCCCGCGGGGTGCTCGACCACCACGGACGGCCCGAGCACGCCCCGCAGCCGGCCCGCCCGACCGTGGGCCCCGGCGGCGTCCACGCCGTCGAGCAGCACGACGACGTCGCGCGGCGCCGCCCCGTGGGCGCAGTCCACCGCGTCCAGCTCGCCGAGCAGGCGCCGCAGCGCCAGGGCAGACGGCGGCGCCGCGAACCCGACCGCCAGCACCTGCCAGCCGTACGCCCGCACCCGCCGGGCCCGGCGGATCGCCCGCTCGAGGCGGTCGACGAACAGCTCGCGCGCCACCAGCCCCGTCTCGGCGTCGACGAGGAGCCGCTCGCGCAGCTCGCTGCGGAACTGCGCGACGTCGGAGACCACGGCCATCGCCCCCACCATGCGGGCGGCCCGCCCGCCGGCGTCGTGGACGGTCACGGCGCGGCAGCGCACCACGACGTGGCCGCCGTCGGCGGTGCGCAGCCGGTGCTCCACGTCGAGCGGCTGGTGCGAGCCCGACAGCTGGGCGGCGACCGCGGACTGCACGCGCCGGGCGTCCTCGGGGTGCACGCGACCCAGCCACTCCTGCGGGTCGTCGCCCACGTGCGCCGGGTCGCACCCGACGATGCGGGCCCAGGCGTCCGAGTACCGCACGCGGCCCGCCTCGACGTCCCAGTCCCAGGTGCCGTCGTGGGAGGCGATGGAGACCAGCGCCGTGCGCTCGTGGCCGGCGGCGACCTCGAGCGCCAGCACCCGCTCCCGCTCGGCCGCGTCGGCCAGCTCGCGACGCTGGGCCTGCAGCGCGCTCAGCGTGTCCTCGGCGTCGAGGGCCACCGCGAGCATCGCCGCCCAGTGGTTGTACCGGGCGCGCGTGCTGGTGGCCCGCGTGTCGACGAGCCCGCTGATCAGCAGCACGCCGCGGTCCGAGCTGCCGAACCCCACGGGCACCACGACGGTCGGGGACGCCGGGTCGGTGAGCTCCGGCGGCGGGAACTCCTGCGGCGAGTACGTCGTCCCGACCAGCCGCTCGGCGCCGACCGTGCTGCCCCGCACGCCCACCACCTGCAGCAGCCGGCCCCCCGGCGCCCGCGGGTCCTCGGCCCAGAGCGCCACGGCGGCCAGCCCGGCGTGCCCGCGGGGCAGCCAGTCGAGGCTGCGCAGCGCCGCGCCGTCGGCGCGCATCATCTCGAGGTCCACCTCGTACTGCTCGGCGAGCTCGCGCTCGAGGCGGCCCGCGCGCCCGAGGGTGCCGGCGACCGTGCCCCGGGCGAGCGCCACGACGACGTCGCGCACGGTCGCCTCGAGCGGGTGGGCGCGGACCGGGCCGGGTCCCCGCCGGCGGAGCGCGGCGGCGCACCGGGCCGCCTCGGCGTGCAGGGCGGGGATCAGCTGCTCGAGGGCGTCCGGCGCGGGACGCAGCGCGGCGGTCGCGTCGGCGAGCGCACGCAGCGCGGGCACGGGAGCGCGCAGCCCCCGGTCGGCGGCCGCCGCGAGCACCCGGCGCACGGCCGCGACCCACGCGTCGCGGCCATGCTCCCGGGCCAGCACCACGGGGGCGACGTCCTCGAGCCCGGGCCCGGCGTCGTCGCCCTCGTCGACCGGGGCCGTCCGGCCGCGGTCGCGGTCGGGGTGCCGGTCGCCGTCCCGGTCGTGGGCGTCGCCGGGCTCGCCGGGTGTCGCGGGACCCGGGGAGACGAGGCCCGCGGGCCCGCCCGTGACGACGACGTGCCCGCGCGCGCCCGCCTCGCAGCCGCAGGACTCGCGCAGCACCAGCGCCGACCGGCCGAGGCGGTGCTCCCCGGTGGCGTGCTCGCCGTGCGCCATCGCGAGGACCAGCCGCGCCGCCTGCTCCCCGACGGCGTCGTGCAGCAGGTCCACGCTGGACAGGCGGGGCCTGATCCGCGCCCCCAGGTCGGAGTGGTCGATGCCGACGACCGCCTGCGCCTCGGGGAGGCACAGCCCCTCCGCCCGCAGGCCGCGCATGAAGCCCACGGCGTTGCGGTCGGTGGCCGCCAGCGTGGCCGTCGTGACCAGGGCCCCGTCGTCGCGCTCGACGAGGCGGCGGGCCACCGCCTCGGCGCCCGCCTCCTGGTTGTCCCGGGTGCGGTACAGCCAGTCGGGGCTCGGCTCGATGCCGTGGGCGAGGAGCGCCTCCCGGTAGGCGTCGTACCGCTCGCGCGTGTCGGTCTGCTCCGTGCTGCCGAGGAAGCCGATCCGCCGGTGCCCGTGGCCGACGAGGTGGTCGACGGCGGCCCGCACCCCGCCGACGTTGTCGGGACCGAGGCGCGGGGCGGCGACGCCGTCGACCGGCCCGGCCCCGACCAGCACGAGCGGGGTACCCGCCTGGTCGATGCGCCGCAGCGCGGCGTCGTCCAGGGCCGTCGTGACGACGATGAGCCCGTCGAACCGGGACGTGCCGACCACCGTGCGCCGCCGCGGCGTCGCGGGGAACTCCGCACGGTCCAGGTCGGCCGGATAGGTCTGCACCGCCACCACGCGGTGCCTGCCGGCACGCAGCACCCGGGCGGCGCCCGCCAGCGCCCGGCCGAAGTAGTAGCCGCCCAGCACGGGGCTGACCACCCCGACCGTCATCGGACCCCGGGTGGGGATCCTCCCCTGCACCTCGGCCGTCGTCATCCGTACCACCGTCCTCGCCATCGAGTACCGCGCACGTTCCCGGGTGCATTCTGCCCCGGATCCGGGCACAGTGTGGGAGCGTGACCACGCCCAGCCGCACCGGGGCCGTCCCCGCCGTCGGCCCCCGACGCACGACCATCACCGACGTCGCGCGCGCCGCGGGCGTCTCCATCGCCGTCGTCTCGTACGCCCTCAACGGGCGCCCAGGGGTCTCCGACCGCACCCGACGGCACGTGCTGCGCACCGCGGCCGACCTGGGCTGGCGGCCCAGCGCCGCCGCCCGCTCCCTGCGCTCGGCGCCCAGCAGCGTCTCGGTCCAGGCCGTCGGCACCGCCACCGCGGGCCGCGCCGCCGCCGTCGCCCTCGGCATCCGCTCCGTCCTGCACGACGACGAGATCGCCCCGGCCACGGACGTCGTCGTGGACGTCGCCCCCGACCACGACGCCGCCGCCCGGGCCCTCGAGCACGCCTGGACCGAGCGGCGGCACGCCGTCTTCGTCGTCCCCGGGCCGGCGCGCGACGACCCGCGCGTCCGGCTCGCCGCGCGCCACGGCGTGCCCCTCGTGACCCTGGCCCACCCGCGCCCGGACGACCCTCCCACGCAGACCACCGGCGCGGACGCCGGTTCGGGCTCGACGTCCGCGTGGTTCTCCGGGGACGCCGAGGGCCGCACCGCCGGCTACCTGCGCGAGCTCGGGCACTCGCGGGTCGCCGTGCTCGCCCGGGACGGTCTCGAGGACCCCGCGCGGGCGCTGCTCGACGCCCTCGCCGGCGGCGGCTCCACGGACGGCCGCGTCGTCGTGGACGAGGTCGACTACCGGACGCCCGAGGACGCGTCCGCCGGAGCCGCCCGGCTGCTGGCGACGGAGCACCGCCCCACCGCGGTGGTCGCGGACGGCGACGTCGCCCTCCTGGCCGTGCTCGAGGCCGCCAGGCAGCGCGACCTGGCCGTGCCCTGGGACCTGTCCGTGCTGGTGCTCGAGGACTCGCCGGCGTGCCGCCTCGTGCACCCGCCCGTGACGGCGGTGGCCCGCCCGTGGGCGGACCTCGGCGTCGCGGCCGCCGAGCTCGTGCGCCCGCACCTGCTCGGCGCCGGCCGGCCCGCGGAGCATCCGCACGAGGACCCGCCCGACCAGGCCCCCCGCGCCGCGGCCCGCCTGGTGATCCGCGGCTCCACCGCGCCTGCACCCGCCTAAACGTTTCGCGGACTGTCGGCCCCGGGCGGCCGTTGCCAGGTTGGTGCCGTCGGCGCCGACGGCCCGACGCCCGGGGGCCGCCCGGGGCGGGGCCCACCGCCACCGGCCGACGCCAGGGCTCCTGACCACCCTGGAGGATCCTGTGCGACCAGCCTGGACACGACGCGAGGGCGCGTCGTCCCCACGACGCGCTCGCGCCGCCGCCACCACCACCGCCGCCCTGGCCCTCGTGGCGGCACCGCTCGCGGCGGCGACCACCGCCGGCGCGGCCGAGCCGCGCGTCGACAACCCGTTCGCGGGCGCGACGCAGTACGTCAACGAGTACTGGTCCGCCAACGTCGAGGCGGCCGCGGGCCGGGCCGGCGGGGACCTGGGCGACGCGATGCTCAGCATCGCGGACGAGCCGACGTCGGTCTGGATGGACCGCATCAGCGCCATCGAGGGCAACGCGGACGGCCCGGGCCTGCGGACCCACCTCGACGCCGCGCTCGCGCAGAAGCAGGGCGACACGCCGCTGGTGTTCAACCTGGTGATCTACGACCTGCCGGGCCGCGACTGCTACGCCCTCGCCTCGAACGGCGAGCTCCCGGCCACCGCGGAGGGGATGGAGCGGTACGAGACCGAGTACATCGACGCGATCGCCGCGATCCTCGACGACCCGGCGTACGAGGACCTGCGGATCGTCGCGACGATCGAGCCCGACTCGCTGCCGAACCTCGTGACGAACAGCAGCGAGCCGCTGTGCCAGACGGCGGCGCCGTACTACCGACAGGGCGTCGCCTATGCGCTCGACCGGCTGTACGACGTGGGCAACGTGTACAGCTACATCGACGCCGCGCACGCCGGCTGGCTCGGCTGGCCGAACAACGCGCAGCCCGCGGCCCAGCTCTTCGCGGACGTGGTGGGCAGCACCGAGGCCGGCTTCGACTCCGTGGCCGGCTTCGTGACCAACACGGCGAACTCGACCCCCCTGGTCGAGCCCTTCCTCCAGGACGAGAACTTCGGCAGCGGCGGCTTCGTGCGCCAGGCGGGGTTCTACGAGTGGAACCCGGACTTCGACGAGACGGACTGGACCGCCCACCTGTACGACCTGCTCGTCGCGGAGGGCTTCCCCTCCTCGATCGGCATGCTCATCGACACGTCCCGCAACGGCTGGGGCGGCCCCGACCGGCCCACCGCCGAGAGCACGTCGACCGACCTGAACACGTACGTGAACGAGTCCCGGGTGGACCGCCGCACCCACCGGGGCGCGTGGTGCAACCCGGCCGGCGCCGGCATCGGCGAGCGCCCGCAGGTGTCGCCCGCCGGGTACCCGGAGTCCCACCTCGACGCGTTCGTGTGGGTCAAGCCCCCGGGCGAGTCCGACGGGTCGTCGGAGGAGATCCCGAACGACGAGGGCAAGCACTTCGACCGGATGTGCGACCCGACGTTCAACTCCCCGAAGCTCAGCGGCCTGCTCACGGGAGCGCTGCCCGACGCGCCCCTGTCCGGCAAGTGGTTCGAGGCCCAGTTCCGGATGCTGGTGACCAACGCCTACCCGGCGATCGGCGACGGCGGCACGAACCCCGACCCGGACGACACGACCGCGCCGAGCGTGCCGCAGGACGTGGCGGCGTCGGCGGACGGCACGACGGTCGAGGTGACCTGGTCGCCGTCCACGGACGACACCCGGGTGACGGGGTACCAGGTGAGCCGTGACGGTGAGGACGTGGGGTCGGTGAGCGGCACGGTGACGTCGTTCACCGACGAGGGCCTGGCCGAGAACACCCGGTACTCGTACACGGTGACGGCGCGTGACGCGGCGGGGAACGTCTCCGCGGCGTCGGCTCCGGCTCAGGTCACGACCGGTGAGGGTGGCGAGGAGCCGCCGGCCGGGGCGTGCACGGCCGTGTACTCGACCGCGAACTCGTGGTCGGGCGGCTACCAGGGGCAGATCCTGGTGACCGCGGGCGCCGACGGTGCCCCGGGCTGGGAGGTGACCGCCCCGGCGGGGCTGTCCACCACGAACCTGTGGGGCGGCACGCTGTCCGGCGGGGTGATCACGGGCCAGTCGTGGAACGCGGACCTGGCCCCGGGCGCGACCGCCACGGTCGGGTTCGTGGCCGACGGCACCCCGCCCGCCGACGGCGAGCTCGCCTGCGGCTGACCGGCCGTCCTCGCCGTGCGGCGGCACCCGTACGGCAAGTACCGAGGGCCGTGGTCGCGGCGACGCGACCACGGCCCTCACCATCCCGACCGAGGAGTCCGTCATGCACGACGCATCGACGCGTCAGCAGCCCGAAGTCGATGTCCGTCCCGCCCGTGCCCGGGGACGACGCAGCACCGTCGCGGGGGCGACCGCGCTCGCGGTCGCCGGCGCCACCGTGGCGGCCGCGGCGGCCCTGCTTCCCACGGCCCACGCGGCCGAGCCCGAGCCCTTGCGGGACGCCGCGGCCCGGCACGGCCGCACCGTCGGCGTCGCGCTCAGCCCTGGCCACCTGTCCCAGCCCGGCTATGCGGCGATCGCCGAGCGCGAGTTCTCCCTGGTCGTCGCGGAGAACGCCATGAAGTGGGACGCGACCGAGCCCTCGCGGGGACAGTTCTCCTGGTCGCAGGCCGACCAGGTGGCCGACTTCGCCACGCGGCACGACACCGAGCTCTACGGGCACACGCTCGTCTGGCACTCGCAGCTGCCGGGCTGGGTCGACGGGATCTCCGACCCCGCCGACCTGCGCGACGCCATGACCGACCACGTCGCCGCCGTCGCCGGCCGCTACGCCGGCCAGGTCGACGCGTGGGACGTCGTCAACGAGATGTGGGACGAGGACGGCACGCGCCGCGACAGCGTGTTCCAGCGGGTGCTGGGCGACGGCTACATCGCCGAGGCGCTGCACGCCGCCCGCGCCGCCGACCCGCAGGCCGACCTCTGCCTCAACGACTACAACATCGAGGGGATCAACGCGAAGAGCAACGCGATGTACGACCTCGTGGCCGACCTCAAGGCCGACGGCGTGCCCGTCGACTGCGTCGGCCTCCAGGCGCACCTCATCGGCGGTCAGGTGCCGTCGACACTGCAGGCCAACCTCCAGCGGTTCGCCGACCTGGGCGTGGACGTGCGTCTCACGGAGCTGGACATCCGGGTTCCCGTGCCGGCGTCTGCGGCCTCGCTCACCCAGCAGGCCGCCGACTACCGCGCCGTCACCGAGGCGTGCCTCGCCGTCGAGCGCTGCACCGGGATCACCGTGTGGGGCGTGGACGACGGACACTCCTGGGTGCCCGACGTCTTCCCCGGCCAGGGCGCCGCGCTGCTGTGGGACGCGTCGTACCAGCCCAAGCCCGCGTACACGGCCTTCGCCGCCGCATGGGGCGCAGACCCCGGCGACGGCGGACCCACCGACCCGCCGACCGACCCGCCCGCCGACGGCGACTGTGCCGTCACCTGGACGGCGAACGCCTGGGCCACCGGCTACACGGGCTCGGTGACGGTCACCAACACGTCGGGGGTCGCGTGGCCCTCCTGGACGCTCGAGGCCGAGCTGCCCGCCGGCCAGCGCCTGGACCAGGGCTGGTCGGCCGCCTGGAGCCAGTCGGGCCCCACGCTCTCGGCCGTCAACGCCGCCTGGAACGGGTCGGTGGCGGCGGGCGCGTCGGTGTCGGTCGGCTACAACGCGTCCCACACCGGCGACACCTCGGCGCCGGACGCCGTCACCGTGAACGGGGCCGCCTGCGCGATCGGCTGAGCGCCACCGCACGCCTGTTCGGCAAGGGTGGGGCGTCAGCCGCGACGGCGGAAGACCACGGGCTCCTCGACGAACTCCTGCCAGACGGTGCGCTCGTCGTCGGCGATCCGGCGCGGGGCGCCCGTCCCGGCGTCGACGACGACGATCGTGGTGGCGGCCTTGACGTAGGCCCGGCCGCCGGAGGGCGGGCCGGAGCGCGGGAAACCGCCAGGGACGCCGTCGTGCACCTCGTAGCAGACCTCGAGGCTCGCACCGCCGATCGCGCCGATCCACGTCTCCACCCGCACCGGGGTGCGGGAGAAGGCCAGGGGGCGCAGGTACTCGATCTGCTGCCCGGCGACCAGGGTGTGCGACGTCGCGCCGGGGCCGTTGTCGAGGACCGCCGTCGGCCACTCGTCGCCGTCCACGGCCTCGGGGTGGCGCCAGAACGCGGTGATGCGCGCGTCCTCCAGGAGGCGCAGCATCGCGACGTTGTTGACGTGCTGGTACGCGTCGAGGTCGGACCAGCGCAGGGGGACGGGGACGTGCAGACGGGTCATGGCTCGCATCGTCGCACGGCGACCGGCTGCCCCGGGAATCGATCAGCCGGCGGCGATCGCCGCCGCGGCGCGGCACCGTGCGAGCGCGTTCAGCTCGTCGCCGACCGGCACGCGCACCTGCCGGTCGGCGACGGCCGAGACCGACTCACGCAGCCGTCGACGCACCTGCCCGGCACGCCGTCGTGCGCCCCAGGCCGCCACGACGCGCGCGGCCAGGGCCAGCAGCAGACCCAGCACGATCCCCCCGATCGCCAGGAGCGTCGGCCAGGGCACCTCCAGCACTCCCCCACCCGAGCCCGTGAGGTCCAGCGTCAGCACCGGCAGGATCAGCGGCGGCAGGCGGAAGTACTCCACCGCCGCCGCGACG
The DNA here is from genome assembly GCA_023241745.1 of Isoptericola peretonis. Lineage (GTDB taxonomy): Bacteria > Actinomycetota > Actinomycetes > Actinomycetales > Cellulomonadaceae > Isoptericola > Isoptericola peretonis. The sequence continues at coordinate 305,148 of JALQCY010000006.1, forward strand.
CCGAGCCACAGCAGCCCCACCACCGCGGCCGCGAGGAGCAACCACTGGACCACCCCCACGGCGGCCCACCAGCGTGGCCGGCGCGACGCCTCGAGGCGCGTGCCGACCACGGCCTGGTCGAGGTCGCCCGGCAGCCGGTCGATCGCGTCCTGCGCCCGCGCCCGCGCCACCAGCACCCAGGGGTCGGGAGCGCCCTCGGTCACCTCGTCGACGTAGCGGCGCACCGCGGACGCCGCCGCCGCCCGCACCGCGGGGCGCGTCGTGGGCAGGGAACTGCGGACCAGCTCGGGCCGGTCCACCACCTCGCGGTCGGCCCCGCCGCGGATCGTCCCCGACCGGTCGGGACCCGACCGCAGCCCGAGCCGTCGCAGGGGGTCGCGCCGCAGCCGGGAGAGCCAGCGCGTCACCGGCCAGCCGGTGGCGAGGTGCGCGTCCCGCCGGTGCGCGGACGCCACGGCCGCGGCGACCGTGGGCACCCCGGCCGCGTCCTCGAGGGCGTCGACCAGCGAGGCCGCGGACCTCTCGCCCGTGCGATGCGGCGGGCTCGACCCGCACGCGTCGGAGATCCGCTGCGCCGCGGCACGGGCGTCCGCGGCGAGGCGCGCGGTGGCCGCCTCGCGGCGCGCCGCCGCCTCGGCGAGCAGCCCCTTGAGCTCGCCCATCCCCTGCCCCGTCACGGCCGAGACCGCCAGCACGCGCGAGCCGTCCAGGCCGTCGGCGGCGACCAGCCGGCGCAGGTCGGCCAGCATGGCGTCGGTCTGGCCGTCGGAGAGGCGGTCCGCCTGGTTCAGCACCACGACCACGACCTCCGAACGCCCCGCCAGCGGGCGCAGGTAGCGCTCGTGCAGCGCGGCGTCGGCGTACTTCTGCGGGTCCACGACCCACACCAGCAGGTCGGCGCGCTCGACGAGCCGTTCGGCCCGGACCCGGTGCTCGACGACGACGGAGTCGTGGTCGGGCAGGTCCAGCAGCACGAGGCCGGTCGCGATGCCGGCCGGTCCGCGCCGCGGCCGCAGCCGCGCGAGGCCGCGCCGGTTCGGGCGGGCCGCCGGCTCGTCCTCCGCCGGCGGTACCGGCATCTCCCGTCGCTGCCGCACCTCCAGCCAGTCCAGCAGCGGCCCGGCCCCGTCTCCCCACACGGCGGCGACGGGGTGGGAGGTCGTGGGACGCCGCACCCCGACCGTCGCGACGTCGTCGCCCGCGACGGCGTTGAGCACGCTGGACTTGCCCGACCCGGTGGCGCCCGCGAGCGCCACGACCGTGTGCTCCGCCGACAGCCCGCCGCGCTCGCGCGCCCGCGTGACGACCGCGCGCGCCGGGTCCAGCAGCGCGCGGTCGAGCCTGCCGCTCGCCGCCGCCACGGCGGTCTCCAGCGCCGCCGTCCGGTCGGCGAGGTCGATCCGGCTCATCCGGCCCCCTCCGTGCCGCGGTCGCGCGACCGCCACCGCGACCACCAGCCCCCGCGGCGGCCGGGAGCGTCCTCGCCGCCGGCAGACCCGCCGTCGGGCCCGCCTCCCGGCTGGTCCCCGGGCCGGTCACCGGGCCGCCCGTCCGCCGGCCCGGCCGGCGGGCGGAGGGTCCCCGCCCCACGCAGCAGGCCCCCGCTCCACGGCCGCGTGACACCCTCGTCCGGCACCGTGCGGGCCGCCCGCTCGGCACGGGCCGCCTCCGCCACCGCGTGCGCGGCGCCCCGGACTCCGTCGGACCCGGTGTCCTCGGTGCCGAGCGCGTCGAGCTGCGCGGTGTACCGCGCGGCCTGGCCCCGCAGGACCGCGTCGACCCGGCCGTTCAGCCGCTCCTTGGCCTGGGCGGCGAGACGGCGTACGGCCTCGTCGCCGAAGACGGCCTCCAGCAGCTTCTGCGCCACAACGGCCGTGCCGCCCGCGATGCCGATCTCCGCCCCGGTGAGCCCGGCGGTCGACGCGAAGACGATCACCATGAGACTGACGCCGAGGGCGTTCACCCCGAAGGACACGGCGCGGGCGGTGCCTCGCTTCGACGCGCCCTGCTCCCGCACGAGGGACAGCACGTCCTCCTGCCAGCCGCGGATCTGCTCCGCCACCTCCGTGCGCAGGGCGGTGGGCACCCGGGCCAGGTCCAGACCGTCGAGCAGCGCGGCCCCCGCGCTGTCGCCCCGCCAGGCGGCGTAGGTGCGCTCCGCGGCCTGCTCGGCCGCGTCGAGGATCACGGACTCCAGACCGTGCGCGATGGCCTGCTCCACCTGGGGCGCCTCCTTGGGCCGGCCGCGGAAGAACCTGGCCACCGCGTCGCGCACCCGCCCCACGCCGGCCTCGACGGCGCGGAAGAACTCGCCGGTGCCGACGAAGTCCTGCCACCGGGCGAGCACCTCGCCACGGAGCAGCGCGCCGTCCGACGTCGCGGCCTCCACCTGGGCCGCCGCCTCGGCGTGGTAGCGCCGCGCGGCGTCGCGGAGCCGCGCGTCGGCCACCTCCTGCCCGTCCGCCGCCTCCGCCAGCGCGACGGCGCGCCGCACCAGGTCGTCGACCACACCGTCGCGCGTGGCGGCGATGACGCGGGCGCGTGCCTCGGGGTCGCCGCCCAGGCCCGACAGCCAGGTGGCGATCTCCGCGATCGCGACCTCCGGGAGCAGGCCGTCCTCCAGCGCCCCGGGGCCCTGGTCGGCGGCCTCCGCGAGCACGAACACGCGTGCGTCGCCCAGCCCGTGCTCGACGGTCATGCGGCGCAGGTCCTCGGCCACCACCTCCGCGCCCGGGTCCACCCGGTCGAGCACGATGGCGACCTGCGCGCGGCGGCGGGCCGCCTGGCCCAGCAGGTCCCACGGCACCGCGTCGGCGTAGCGCGCCGCCGTCGTGACGAAGAGCCACAGGTCCGCCGCTCCGAGGAGCTGCGCGGACATCTCGCGGTTGGCCGTCTCCACCGAGTCGACGTCGGGGGCGTCGAGGAGGGCCAGGCCCTGCGGCAGGGCGTCGCTGGAGACCAGGCGCAGCGCGGCGACCCCCTCCGCGGTCGTGCGCCCCGCCCCGTCCGGGGCCCGGGAGGCCTCCGGCGAGGTGACCCGGGCCAGGCCGGGCAGCACGCGGTCCGTGGTGAACCAGCGCGCGTCGAGCGGGTGGTGCACCAGGACGGGTGCCCGTGTGGTGGGCCGCAGCACGCCCGGCGCGGAGACCGGCTCGCCCAGCAGGGAGTTGACCAGGGTGGACTTCCCCGCCCCCGTGGACCCGCCCACCACCACGAGCAGCGGCGCCCGCTCCGCGCGCAGGCGCGGCAGCAGGTAGTCGTCGAGCTGGTCGGTCGCCCGACGCAGGTCGGTGCGCGCGGCAGCGGCGCCCGGCGTCTCGAGCGGCAGGCGCAGGGCTCCGAGCCGCGCGCGCAGCCTCTCGAGCGCGTCGACCAGCCCCCGGGTCGTGACCTCTCCCCGCAGGTCGGGGGCGCGCGTCGGGTCCGGGTCGGTCATGTGCCCAGTGTGCCCACCAGGGACGATCCGTGCAGAGCCGACGGATCCCGGGCCGGTGGTACCCCGCCGCGCGCACGGCCACCGTGCCGCGCCCGGCGTCCTCGCGGTCAGGCAAGCCGACGCCTCAACCAGCCGACGCAGACCTCGCCCTGAGCGCGCTGGAACGCGCGCACGTGCGGGATGCCCGGGGGCGGCGGCTGCAGCGAGGAGTGCACGAAGTACCCCATGAGCGCCACGAGGTAGGCCGTCACCGCGTCGTCGTCCGTGCCCGCGGGCAGCGGGCGCCGGCGCAGCGACTCCTCCGGCGGCGGGCCACCCTCGACCTCGACCGCCGGCAGCATGGCCACCAGGTCGCAGAAGGCCGCACCACGCCCGGGATACGCCCAGTCGACGGCGAACGCCCTCGCGCGACGGGAGCCCCGGTCGACGAGCACCGTGTTGTCGCCGCGCAGGTCGCCGTGGACGAGACGATCGCCGGCGACGGCCGCCGGCGCCTGGAGCTCGAGCGTCGCGAGGCGGTCCAGGTGCTCCGCGAGCCATGGGTCGTACGAGGCCAGGCCCGCCGGTCGCTCCGCCGCGAGCCGCCCGGTGAGCTCCTCCGGCAGCTCGGAGGCGACGTCCGGGAGCACCCCGTCGTCGACGCGGTGACCGCCCACCTCGACCGCAAGGTCGAGCACGGCGAGCAGCTCGTCCTCCCGCCACGGCTGCACGGGCGCGCGGCCTGCGACGGCGTCGAAGGCCAGCGCCACCCAGTCGTGCCCGTCGGCGACGGCCTCGGTCACCCAGCGCAGGCGCGGCGCGGGCACACCCTCGCCGAGCACCGCCGCGCGCTCCGCCTCCTGGCGGTACAACCCGGCGGTGAACTCGTGCTCCGTCGACACCGCCTTGACGAACACCGCGCCACGGCCGGTGCGGAGCGTGGACGCCACACCCTGGGAGTAGCCGCCGTCGTGGCTCGTCCAGTCGGTGACCACGGCGCCCAGCCGCTCCTCGACCGCCGCGCGCACGGGCGCGGGCAGCTCGGGCCAGGTCGGGCGGGTGCGGGACGGGGGCCTGGTGGTCATCCCGGGAGTATCACCGGCCGAGGACCGCGGCCCAAACGCTTTGTCGGCCGGGACGCACGACGCCCCCGGCGCCGTGCGGCGTCGGGGGCGTCGTTGACGCGGGTCAGTCGCGCGTGAGCTTGCGGTACGTCACGCGGTGCGGGCGCGCGGCGTCGGCGCCGAGGCGCTCGACCTTGTTCTCCTCGTAGGAGGCGAAGTTGCCCTCGAACCAGTACCAGTTCGCCGGGTCCTCCTCGGTGCCCTCGTACGCGAGGATGTGCGTCGCGACCCGGTCGAGGAACCACCGGTCGTGGGAGACGACGACGGCGCAGCCGGGGAACTCGAGCAGCGCGTTCTCCAGCGAGCCGAGGGTCTCGACGTCCAGGTCGTTGGTCGGCTCGTCCAGGAGCAGGAGGTTGCCGCCCTGCTTGAGCGTGAGGGCGAGGTTGAGGCGGTTGCGCTCACCACCGGACAGCACGCCCGCGGGCTTCTGCTGGTCCGGCCCCTTGAAGCCGAACGACGCCACGTAGGCGCGCGACGGGATCTCGACGTTGCCGACCTTGATGAAGTCGAGCCCGTCGGAGACGACCTCCCACAGCGTCTTCTTCGGGTCGATGCCGCCGCGGGACTGGTCGACGTACGAGATCTTCACCGTCTCGCCGACCTTGAGGTCGCCGCCGTCGAGCGGCTCCAGGCCCACGATCGTCTTGAACAGCGTGGTCTTGCCGACGCCGTTAGGCCCGATGACGCCGACGATGCCGTTGCGGGGCAGGGTGAAGCTCAGGCCGTCGATGAGCTGGCGGCCGTCGAAGCCCTTCTGCAGGTTGCTCGCCTCGAGGACCACGCTGCCCAGGCGCGGGCCCGCGGGGATCTGGATCTCCTCGAAGTCGAGCTTCCGCGTCCGCTCCGCCTCCGCGGCCATCTCCTCGTAGCGCGCCAGGCGGGCCTTCGACTTGGTCTGGCGGCCCTTCGCGTTGGAGCGCACCCAGTCCAGCTCGTCCTTGAGGCGCTTGGCGAGCTTGGCGTCCTTCTTGCCCTGCACCTCGAGGCGGGCCTGCTTCTTCTCCAGGTAGGTGGAGTAGTTGCCCTCGTACGGGTAGAGGCGGCCGCGGTCGACCTCGCAGATCCACTCCGCGACGTGGTCGAGGAAGTACCGGTCGTGGGTGACGGCGAGGACGGCGCCCGGGTAGGTGGCCAGGTGCTGCTCGAGCCACAGCACCGACTCGGCGTCCAGGTGGTTCGTGGGCTCGTCGAGCAGCAGCAGGTCCGGCTTCTCCAGCAGCAGCTTGCACAGCGCGACGCGGCGGCGCTCACCACCCGACAGGACGGTGACGTCGGCATCCGGCGGCGGGCAGCGCAGGGCGTCCATCGCCTGCTCCAGCTGAGAGTCGAGGTCCCACGCGTCGGCGGCGTCGATCTCCTCCTGCAGGGTGCCCATCTCGGCGAGCAGCGTGTCGAAGTCGGCGTCCGGCTCCGCCATGAGCGCGGAGATCTCGTTGAAGCGGTCGATCTTCGCCTTGATCGGCCCGACCGCCTCCTCGACGTTGCCGAGCACCGTCTTCTCCTCGTTCAGGGGCGGCTCCTGCAGCAGGATGCCGACCGTGTACCCCGGGGAGAGGCGGGCCTCGCCGTTGGACGGCTGCTCGAGGCCGGCCATGATCTTGAGGATCGTCGACTTCCCGGCACCGTTGGGGCCGACGACGCCGATCTTGGCGCCGGGCAGGAAGTTCAGCGACACGTCGTCGAGGATGACCTTGTCGCCGTGCGCCTTGCGCGCCTTGTACATGGAGTAGATGAACTCAGCCACTGGCTCTGCTTCCACCGTTCGATCGCGCGGAGAATCCGGGGATTCGATCCGAAGACTGTCGAGGATTCGAGAACTCCAGCGGGCACGCTGGAGGACCGGCATGGCGGCCGGTCCACCAGCCTACGCGACCCTGGCCCTCACCCTCCGACAGGCACGGGCTCCTCGGCCTCCTCGTCCGCCCCCGGCGTCCGCGCGCCGGGGTCGGCCCACGGGTCGGCGGCCTCCGGCAGGTCCTCCCGCTCGGCGTCCCGATCGGGCTCCCGGCCGGCCTCCGGGTCGGCCTCCCGGTCGGCCCGGTCCACGACGCGGGTGAACCGGGCGAGCCCCCGGGTGGCATCGGGACCGACCGCGTTCGCGTCGATCACGAGCTGCCAGCGGTCCTTGCCCTCCTTGTCCACCCACTCCTCCGTGGACAGCCGGCCGGCGACCACCACCGGGTCCCCCTGCGAGAGGGACTCGGCCACGTTCCGGGCGCCGGCCCGGAACGACTTCACCGTGAACCACAGCGTCTGGCCGTCCGACCACTCGCCGTTCCTCGGGTCCCGCACGCGCCGCGTGCTCGCCACCCGGAACGTGGTCCACTCGACCCCGTTCGGCGACCGGTTCAGCGTCGGCTTCGTCCCGACGAACCCGCCCACCGTGATGCTGACCTCGTTCATGCGCTCCTCCTGGGCTCGCCGCCGACGGTCGCCGGCGGTGCGCCCAGGATCAGGCGTCGGGTACCCGGTGCGCTCCCGCCTTGGACGCATCTGTGGACGACGGCGCCAGCTCGCGACCTGTGGGCAGCCTCAGGGCACCGGTCAGCGGCCCGGACGTCGGAAGCTCGGTGGCCGCCTGAGCCAGCTCGCGCACGCGGCGGTGCTCCAGCAGCAGCTTCTGCGTCGGCTCCCCGAGCCCCTGCGACAGGACCCGCTCGAGGGCGGCCCGGCCCGCGGTCGCCACGGCCTGCTCACGCCTGCGGGCGAGCCCCCGCCGGGCGGCGGTCCCCGCGAGCGCGACCGCCGCCGCGGCGACCGCGAGGGCACCGGCCACGCCCAGCAGCACCGCCGGCCAGGGCGTCCCGAGCTCCAGCACCCCGGTCAGCGCGAGCACCCCGACGACCGCCGCGACGACGGCGACCGCCGCGAGCACCCAGGCGGTGCGGCGCAGCATCCGGGCGGTCGACGGCCCGCGGGTGTCGAGCACCACGCCGCGCAGCGCGCCGGCCACCGAGGTGCGCAGCTGGTCCGCGCCGGCGACCGACGCGGCCAGCGACCGCTGCCAGCCGGGCCGCAGCGACGCCCCGGCCCTCGTCAGCCAGCGGGCCCGCGACAGCGCGACCGCGTCCCGGTCCGGCGGCGGCACCTCCGGCTTCCCGTACCCGTTGCGCACCGCGTTGCCCACCTGCGTGGCGACCGCGTCGAGCCCGGTCGCCGCGACCAGCGCGTCGAGCTCGCGCTCGACTGCCGGCCCCATCTGCCACGGCACCTCCGCCGGCGTCTGCGCCAGCAGCAGGCGGGCTGCCGTGTCGAGCTCGGCCGCCGCACGCCCCGCCGCGACCGACCGGCGCGCGCACGCCTCCTCGAGGAGGCCGCGTACCCGGTCGACGCCCTCGCCGGTGGCGGCCGAGACGCCCTGCACGAAGACGCCGGTGAGCCCGTCGTCCTGGAGCAGGCGGGCCAGGTCCGCCAGCAGGTTCTCCCGCTGCGCCTCCGGCACGGTGTCCACCTGGTTGAGCAGCACCACCATCGACGACTCGGACCCCACGGAGTCCCGCAGGTAGCCGGAGTGCAGCGCGTCGTCCGCGTACTTCTGCGGGTCCACCACCCACACGAGCAGGTCCACGAGCGGCAGCACCCGGTCCACGACCTCGCGGTGCGCCGGCTCCACCGAGTCGTGGTCGGGCAGGTCGAGCAGCACGAGGCCGGCCAGCTTCTCCTCGTCCCGGCCGTCGAGCTCGCCGCCCTGCGTGATGCGGCGCTCGCGGTCCACGCCCACCCAGTCGAGCAGAGCCTCGGCGTCGTCCGACCAGGAGCAGGCGGTGACGCGCGCAGTCGTCGGACGCTTGACCCCGACGTCGGCGAAGCTCAGCCGGGAGACCTTGTTGAACAGGCTCGACTTGCCCGACCCGGTGCCGCCGGCGAACGCCACCACCGTGTGGTCCACCCCGAGCGAGAGCCGCTGGCGCACCCCCTCGACGGCAGCCGTCACGCGCTGCGACGTCGCGTCGTCGAGGCGCGGGCCGGCGATCCGGAGCGCCTCGGCGAGGTCCTCGGTGCGGGCCCGCAGCGTCGCGTCGTGGGACGGGCTCTCGGTCATGTCAGCCTCCTGAGCTCGGCGAGTCGCACGCGCAGCCCCGCGGCCGCGTCGTCGGCGGGTTCGGACGGGCCGAGGTCGTCCAGCACGGCCTCCACCTCGGCGTCCACGACGGCGGCGGCGCGGTCCCCGAGGTCGTCGCGCAGGGTCGAGACCGCGGCGTCGGCGACCTCCCCGAGGACGCGGGCCAGGAGCCGGGCCGCGTCGTCGCTGCCCGCCGCGGACGCCAGGAGCAGCGTCGCGAGCCCACGGGACCCGAACGCCTTCACCGCGGCCTCGACCCGGGCCTCGTCCTGCTCCGGGGCCTCGCCGCCGGTGAGCGCGTCGACGAGCGCGTCGGCCCGCTCGGCCCAGGCGTCCACACGCCCCGGGACGTCCGCCTCCCGCGCCGCAGCGCGCACCGCGCCGTCGGGTGCGACCGCCTCGCCCCCGGCGGGTGCGCCGGGACCGGCGAGCACGGCGCGCAGCCGCTCCTCGACGCGGGCGCCCGACGCGGCCAGCGTGCGCGCCGCCGCGTCGACGACGTCGGACCGGAGCCCCTCGAGCGCGGCCTCGCGGGCACGGCCGGCACGCCGGGTGCTGCGTGCGCGGTCCCCGCGCACCTTGACCCGGTCGACGCCGACCGTGCCGGACAGCTCGCGCCAGCGCGCCTCGACGGACGCGCCGGCCACGACGCCGGCCGCGACGGCCTCACGCGCCAGGCGCTCCGCCGCCGGGACCTCCTCCTCGACCCGGCGCCGCAGCGCGTCGGCGGCCTCCTGCTGTGCGTCGAGCGCGTCGGCCAGCGACGTGACCCAGCCGGGCAGCGCTCCCAGAGCACCCTTGAGGGTCCGCACCACGACGGCGCGCGAACGGTCCGGGCCGGCGAGCATGGTCAGCCACCGCCGCACCGGCTGCACCACGGCCGGGTCGAGCAGGCCCTCGTGCGGGCCGACGTCGGGGACCACGAACAGCGGGACGTCGGTCATGCCGTGCTCCCGCAGGCGCTGCAGCAGGTCGCCGCGCACCGTGGTGAGCGTCTCCTTCGGCACCCGGTTGAGCACCATCGCCACCGACGCGCCGCGCTCCGTCGCGCGGGCGAGCGCCTGCCACGGCAGCGCGTCGCCGTACCGCGCCGCCGTGGTGACGAACAGCCACAGGTCGGCCGCCTCGAGGAGCTGGTGCGCGGTCGAGCGGTTCTGCTGCACGAACGAGTCGAGGTCGGGGGCGTCGAGCAGCGCCGTGCCGCGCGGGACGCCCTCGTGCTGCACCACCCTGGAGAGCTCCGTGACCGGGCCGGCCGCCATGACGTCGGCGTCGAGCGGGTGGTGGGCGAGCACCGGCTCGCGTGTCGTGGGGCGCAGCACGCCGGCCTCGGACACGTTCTCGCCGAGCAGCGAGTTGTACAGCGTCGACTTGCCGGCGCCCGTGGAACCGGCCACGACGACGACGGCCGGCGACGACAGCTCCTTCAGCCGCGGCAGCAGGTGCTCGTCGAGCTGGGCCAGCAGCCTGTCACGCGAGGCCGAGGCCTCCTCGGCGCCGTCGATCGGCAGCGGAAGCTCGACGGCCGCGACGTCGCGACGCAGGTCGCGGGCCACGTCGTGGACGGTGACGCCGATCTCCTCGCCCGACCCGGCGGCCTTCCTGCTCGCGGCGCGGCGCGAGGCGCGGGTTTCCAGGGAAGGTGTCACGGGCACATCTTTCCCGCTGGGACGGGCGCTGCCAAACGCGCGCGCCGCACGGGCGGGAGATCCCTGTGCGGCGCGCGCCCGGCGGGACGGTCGCGGCCGGGTCGGCCGGGTCAGCGGCGCCGGAGGCCCTCGTAGATCCTCGCGAACCCCTGCGCGCCGTGCCCGGCGTCGACCTGGCGCCGGCGCAGCTGTTCCACCATCGCGATCGGCGCCGGGTCGACGCCCTGCTCCTCGCTGGCGCGCACGAGGTGGCCCAGGTCCGACCAGTCGAGACTCTGGACGGGGTCGGAGTAGTCGCCGCTGTCGATCACCTCCGCGTCGAGCGCGAACATCTCGGTCATGGCGGCGAGGAACGGCGCCGCCCGGCGTGCGTAGTCGCCGGCGCTCACCCCGTCCGCCCCCACCATGGCGGCACCGTGCAGGAACGCCGCGAACATCGTGTACATCCCCGACAGCATCGCGAGGTCCAGCAACGACGCCCGGCCCGGGTCCGTGCCCTCGAACGTGCTGGTCGCCCAGACGTCCAGCAGTCCCCGGACCTCCCCGAACACCCCCTCGTCCCCGCTGTACAGGATCGCGGCGCCCGGCGTCCCGATCATCGGCGGGGTGGCCATGATCGCGCCGTCGAGGTAGCGGACCCCGTGCTCGGCGGCCCAGGCGGCGAGGTCGCGGGCCTCGTTCGGGGTGGTCGTGGTCAGGTTGACCACGACGCGGCCGCGCAGCTGCTCGGCGAGCGGGTCGAGCGTCTCGTGCACGGACGCGTGGTCGTAGAGGCAGACCACGACGACGGGCGCCGCTCGGACGGCGTCCAGGGCGTCGCCCGCCCGCCGCGCGCCGCGCTCCACCAGCGCCGCGTCGCGGCCGGGCGTGCGGTTCCAGACGGTGACGTCGTGACCGCCTTCGAGGAGCGCGCCGGCGAGCACGCTGCCCATCACGCCGAGGCCGAGCACGGCGACGGTCTCCCTCCCGCCGTTCACCGCGGGTCCCGGATGCCGTCGATGATGCGGGTCCAGTTGTCGCCGCCGTGACCGTCGTCGATCGCCCGGCGGTAGTGCCGCTGGACGGCGCGCGGCAGGGCGCTGTCGATGCCTGCCGCCTCGCTCGCCGCCACGACGTGGTCCGCCGTCGCCCCCATCATCGTGACGGTGGACAGGTGCCCTGGGTGCAGCCCGGCGTCGATCTGCTCGCCGGTGCTCTCCCCCGCGCCCAGCATCGCCGGGATGCTGCCGAGCTGCGCCAGGGCGTCGGGCACGAACTCGGCGGCCGGGACGCCGGCCGAGCCCATGAGGGCCGTGGCGTGCAGCAGCGCGGACAGCGACGTGAGGAAGACGTCGAGCTGCGCCTGGTACATCAGCTGGGCGAGGCCCGGGTCGTCGCCCAGATACCGCGGCCGGCCGATCCGCTCGAGCGCGGCACGGTGCCGCTCGAGCAGCTCGGAGGGCCCCGAGTAGTAGACATAGGCGTCGTCGGTGCCGACCATCGGCGCCGGGGTCATCACCCCGCCGGTGAGGAAGCCCGCCCCGTGCTGCGTGGCCCACGAGGCGGCGGCGCGCGTCCGGTCGGGCGTGTCCGAGCTGAGGTTGACGAGCGTGCGGCCGGCGAGCGCGTCGACCGCGCCGTCGAGGATCCCGTCCATCGCCGCGTAGTCGGTGAGGCTGAGCACGACCAGGTCGGCCGCCTCGAGGGCCGCACGGGGCGTGGGCGCGAGGACGGCGCCGTCGGCCACCACGCCGTCGGCGCGCGACGGCGTGCGGTTCCAGACCGTGACGGGGTGGCCGCCGGCGAGCAGGCTGCGGGTCATCGCCTGCCCCATCGGGCCGAGGCCGATCACGGTGACGGGTGCGGACTGGTGCGTCATGCGGGGCTCCTTCGTGCGTGGGGCTTGCCAGGGGAACTGCGTACCCCCATGCTCTGGAAGTACGGCGACCACGTGAAGTACGCACTATTTACTGGGGTACTTACCTGATGGGAAGTGCCCGGAGGCGAGGAGCACCATGGCAGCCAACGGCCGGCGAGGCCCGTACATCTGCGGCATCGACGCCGCCCTGGACGTCGTCAGCGGCAAGTGGAAGGGCCTCATCCTCTGGGAGCTGGAGGAGCACCGGGTGCGCCGGTTCGCGGAGCTGCGCCGCGCCCTGCCCGGCGTGAGCGAGAAGATGCTCACCCAGCACCTGCGCGAGATGGAGGCCGACGACCTCGTGGTCCGCACGGTCTACGCCGAGGTGCCGCCCCGCGTCGAGTACACCCTCACCGCGCACGGGCGGGCGCTCAACGAGGCGCTCGGGCCGCTCGGCGCCTGGGGCTCCGACCGCATCCGGCGCGAGGGCCGCGAGCTCGTGGACCACGCCGACGCGGCGGCCATGCCCCGCCCTTGACGCGCCGGGACGGCCTGGCGGAGGCCCGACCTCGCTCGGACAAGGTTCGTCGCCGCAGGAATGGAGGAGGGCCCTCAGGGCCGGGCGGAGCACGTGTTGGCGTCAGTGTGATGCATCGAGATCGGCAAGGCTGCGGAAGCGCGCGGCATCGAGCACTCCGCTCCGTTGACCGTTCCTGCTCGGCGTGATCCTGAGCGTGACCGACGCTGCGTAATCGCTCGGACGAACGTAGTAGCACCTGTCGGTCTCGGGACAGTAGATGCAGACCACGTCGATCGCACTCTTGTCCGTCGGCTTGACATGAGTGCCCTGGCGATCGTTCCAGACGGACCGAAAATGGACCGTGAAGGTTCCCGCACGGGCCGCTCGATACTTCACCTGCAGCCGGACGAACCTGCCGTCCGCGTAAGCGACCAAGTCGAACGGTGCGTGCTCGGTCGCGGGGAAGAGCACGACGAACCCTTGGCCGACGAGATCGGCGTGCGCCTTGGCGACGCCCAGATCCCCCTTGTCCTTGGTGTGGTGTGTCGCCATCGTGCAAGACTAGTGGATGGGATTTCCACTGCTCTGCCGCGAAACGCCGCGCGCTGGCCTGGTCGCGACCACCGTGCGCTCGGCTAAACTCTCCCCCGCTTGCCTCCGTAGCTCAGCTGGATAGAGCGGGTCACTTCTAATGACCGGGTCGCGGGTTCGAATCCTGCCGGGGGCACCATCTCCTCCGTGGAGCGAAGGTGCTCCACCTGGGAAAAAGCCGTGCGCTGCACGGATGCGGCGCGGCAGACTCTCTCCTGCACCGCGGTGACGCGCGGCCGGTCCCATACCGGTCGCACGGGTGGTCCCTGGCCCGGACCCACGACCCCACGTCACGAAGGACATCATCACCATGTTTCCCCCGGACAACCTGCTTCTCGTGCAGGCCATCCAGCGCGAGCGTCTCGAGGACGCCGAGCGCCGACGCACCATCCACCGACTGCAGCAGCAGCACAAGCTGCGCCGGCAGCCGCACGCCCGCCGGCAGCGCACCAGCATCGCGCGGTGGCTGTTCGACTGGCTGACCGCATGACACCCGCCGACCAGGCGCCGGCAGGGTATCCACCCGCCGACCGCACCACCACGAGGGCCCCGGGGCCCGGACCGTTCCCCAGCGAACCGTCCGGAGCACCGGGGCCCTCCGCACGTCGTCGGACCGTAGGCTGAGCCCGTGAGCCCCGCGAACCCCAACGAACGCATCGTGTGGATCGACTGCGAGATGACCGGACTCGACGTGCGTGCGGACGCGCTCGTCGAGGTCGCCGCCGTGGTCACCGACTCCGAGCTCAACGTGCTCGGCGAGGGGGTGGACGTGGTCATCGCCCCTCCCGCCGACGCCCTCGAGCAGATGAACGACTTCGTGCGCACCATGCACACCACGTCCGGCCTCCTCGAGGAGCTGCCCGCGGGCATGACCCTCGAGGCCGCCGAGCAGGCGGTGCTCGACTACGTCCGCGAGTGGGTGCCCGAGCCGGGCAAGGCCCCGCTCGCCGGCAACTCCGTCGGCACGGACAAGATGTTCCTCGACCGCGACATGCCGGAGCTGGTCGGCCATCTGCACTACCGGATCGTCGACGTGTCCTCCATCAAGGAGCTCGCGCGGCGCTGGTACCCGCGGGTGTACTTCGCGTCCCCCAAGAAGGACGGCGGACACCGGGCGCTCGCGGACATCCTCGAGAGCATCGACGAGCTGCGCTACTACCGCGAGGTGCTGTTCGTGCCTCAGCCGGGCCCGGACACGCGGACCGCCCGCGCCGTCGCGGAGCGGATCAGCGAGACGTCCGTCACCCGGCGCACCGCGGAGGCCTGAACGGCCTCTCGGAGCATGTACACTTTTCGACGGCCCGGTGCTTCGGCAACCGGACCGTGGTGGCTATAGCTCAGTCGGTAGAGCGCCTGGTTGTGGTCCAGGAGGTCGCCGGTTCAAGCCCGGTTAGCCACCCCATCAGAAGGCCCCCGGTGGCCGCGGATCCCGCGGCCACCGGGGGCCTTCGTCGTGCACGCCGCGCCTGCGGTCAGGCCCGGGCGACGATGGCGTCCGCGAAGGCGTCGAGGGTCGCCGCCGTGCCCGAGTGCTGCATCCACAGCGACGGCTCGGTGAGCTCCAGCTCGATGACCATCGGGGTGCCGTCGTCGCCGGCCACGAGGTCGACGCGGGCGTAGAGGAACGGCTGCTCCCCGCCGACCTGCTCGCGCGCCACCGCCAGCGCCTTCTCGGCGACGTCGACCTGCTCGGGCGTCGCGACCGCGGGCTCCATCCGCTCCGCGGCGTAGAGCTCCTCGCTGGTCTCGACGGGCCCCGTGAGCAGCGCGTGCTTGCGCACCGAGTGCCGCAGCTCGCCGTCGACGAAGACGAGACCGGTCTCCCCCGCCGTGTCCACCGAGGTCACGTACGGCTGGATCATCACCGCGCGGCCGCCGTCGAGCAGGTCCACGGCGTGCTTGATCGCCAGCGCCCGGGACTGCGCGGAGACCGGCTGGTAGCGGCCGGTGTCCTGCGCGCCCGCGCTGACGACGGGCTTGACCACGAAGTCGCCGAAGGCGGGCATGCGCGTGTGCACGGCCCGCTTCGACAGGTGCCGGTCCGGGTCGAGCCAGATCGTCGGGATGACCGGCACGCCCGCCTCGTCGAGCGTGCGCAGGTAGCCCTTGTCCGTGTTCCAGCGCAGCACGGTGGCCGGGTTCTCGAGGCGCGGCACGCCCTGCGCCCACGCGAGGAACGCGTCCCGGCGCGGCGAGTAGTCCCAGGTGGAGCGCACGACGACGAGGTCGTAGACCGACCAGTCCACGTCCGGGTCGTCCCACACCACCGCCTCGGCCACCACGCCGCGCTCGGTGAGCGCGGCGAGCAGCGGGCGGTCGTCGCTGTCGAGCCGGGGCAGGGCGGAGCAGGTGGCGAGGCCGATACGCGTGGAGGTCACGCGCACGAGCCTAGTCGCGGGAGGTGCCGTCCGGCGCTGCCGCGTCGGCGGCCCGGCGCAGCCCGCCGAGAATCCCGGCCGCGGTGAGGGAGCCGACGACGGCGCCACCGTCGTCGGTCACCGGGACGCGCCCCTGGGACGACGTCGGCAGGGCGGCCACGGCCTCGAAGGCGGCGGCGAGGCTGGCGCCCAGCGGCACTGGGTCCGGCGCGGGCTGCACGACGAGCGACGCGTCCTCGAGGTCCTCCCGCTCGACGGCGGCGAGCGCGAGCATCCGCTGGTGCGCGCCCGCGCCGACGAAGTCGCGCACCCGGTCGGTCGCGGGGTGCGCGAGGACGGTCAGCGGCGAGGCGACCTGCTCCAGGCGCCCCCCGCGGGAGAGCACCGCCACCCGGTCGCCCAGACGTACCGCCTCGTCGACGTCGTGCGTGACCAGCACGACCGTGGAGCCGACCTCGGCGAGGATGCGCGCCACCTGGTTCTGCAGGTCGCGGCGGCGCTCGGGGTCGACCGCGCCGAACGGCTCGTCCATGAGAAGCACGGGCGGGTCGGTGGCCAGCGCGCGGGCCACCCCGACGCGCTGCCGCTCGCCGCCGGAGAGCTGGTGGGGGTACCGGCGCCCGTACCGCCCCGCGGGCAGGCCGACGAGGTCGAGCACCTCGGCCACCCGGTCGCGCACCCGTTGCCGCTCCCAGCCGAGCAGCCGCGGCACGGTGGCCACGTTCGCCTCGACCGTGCGGTGCGGCAGCAGCCCGACGTCCTGGATGACGTAGCCGGTGCGGCGGCGCAGCGCGACCGGGTCGACGCGGGTGATGTCCTCGCCGTCCACGAGCACGCGGCCCGAGGTGAGCTCGACGAGACGGTTGATCATCCGCAGGGTGGTCGACTTGCCGCAGCCGGAGGGCCCGACCAGGGCGAGCACCTCGCCCGGCTCCACCGTGAGGCTCAGCCCCTCGACCGCGACGGTGCCGTCCGGGTAGGCCTTGCGGACGCCGTCGAGCACGATGCCTGCGGACAGGCGTGCGGGCTGCGACGCGGACGGGGCGGGCGGGGCCGACGGTGCGGGCATGGTGGCGAGGCTATCCAGGCGGTCCGACACGCCGGCCTGCGGCACGCCGGGCGGGTGCCCGCCCCGGCGTCGGACCCGCCCGCTACGGTCGAGCCCATGGTCAGCACCGCCGTCGCCGCTGCGGACAACCCGTGGTTCTCCTGGTCGTACGTGACCGAGAACGCCGACGTCCTGTGGGCGCGCACGTCGGAGCACGCCCTGCTCACGGTGGAGGCGGTCGCCATCGCGGCGTTGGTCGCGATCCCGCTCGGCCTGCTCGCGTCGCGGGTGCGTTGGCTCGCGGGCCCGCTGCTCGGCACCGCCGCGATCCTCTACACGGTCCCGTCGCTCGCGCTCTTCGCGATCCTGGCGCCGATCATGGGCATCGGGCGCCAGCCCGTGCTGCTCGGCCTGGTGCTGTACGCGCTGCTCGTCATCCTGCGCAACACCGTCACGGGCCTGGACGGCGTGGACCCCGCGGCGGTGGACGCCGCCCGCGGCCTGGGACACGGCCCGTTGCAGGTGCTGGCCCGGGTCCGCCTGCCGAACGCGCTGCCGAGCATCGTGGCCGGGCTCCGGCTGGCCACCGTCACGACGGTCGCGCTGGTCACGGTGGGCGTGGTCGTGGGCTACGGCGGGCTCGGCCAGCTGATGTTCCAGGGGTTCCGCAACAACTTCTACCGTGCGGAGATCGTGACGGCCACGCTCCTGTGCGTGGTCCTCGCCCTCGTGCTGGACCTCGTCCTGTGGGCGGCCGGCCGCGCGCTCACGCCCTGGCTGCGCGGGAGGTCCGCATGAGCACCGGAGTCGTCGACGAGGCGATCACCTATCTCAACGACCCCCTCAGCTGGACCGGGCCGGGCGGGATCCTCGAGCTCGGTCGCGAGCACCTGGCGCTCACCGCCGCGGCGGTGCTCGTCGCCGCCTTCGTCGCGCTGCCCGTGGGCGCGTGGCTCGGCCACGGCCGCCGTGGCGGCGGCGTCGCGGTGTGGCTCACGAACGCGAGCCGTGCCGTCCCGACGCTCGGCATCATCCTGCTCCTGGCGACGGCCGGGCTGTTCGGCGACGGCGCCACGGTGGTGGCCGCGGCCCTGTTCGCGGTCCCCGTGCTGCTGGTCAACACGTACGAGGGCGTGCGAGGGGCGGACGCCTCGGCACGCGACGCCGCGGTGGGCCTCGGGATGCCGGGTCGGCAGGTGCTCACGCGCGTGGAGCTGCCCCTGGCCACCGGCCTGGTCGCGGCGGGCGTGCGCACCGCCGTCGTGCAGGTCAGTGCCACGGTGCCGCTCGCCGCGCTGGCCGGTGGCGGCGGTCTCGGCCAGATCATCGCCCTGGGGATGGGCACTCAGAGGTACGGGCAGGTGCTCGCGGGGGGCCTGCTCGTGGCGCTCCTGGCCCTGGTCCTCGACGGCGTCTTCGCCGTCGTGCAGCGCCTCGTGACCCCCGCGCCCCTGCGCGCCGCCGCCCGGCGGTGAGCGGACCCCGCCTCACGGCGGACAAACCGGTTGCCGCGCCCGGGCGCACGCGGTCGAATGGGGCAGTTCCCCCGAACCCACGCCTGACCCTCCCACGGAGACGGAGAGCACCATGACCTCCCACCGCACGACCACCCTGCGTCGCACGACCGCCGCCCTGGCCGCCGTCGTCGGCGCGAGCGGGCTGCTCGCAGCCTGCGGCGATCCCGGCTCGGCCGGGGGCGGCGGCTCCTCCGCCTCCGCCACGGGCGGCGCCGCCGCCGCGAGCTGCGAGGCGGTCCCGGACGACGCCCTCGTGGTGCTCGAGGACGACAAGAAGCTGCAGACCGTGGACAACATCGTCCCCGCGGTGAATGCGGACCTCGTGTCCCAGGCGCCCGACCTGATCCCCCTGCTCGACACCGTGTCGGCCGCGCTCGACACGGACACCCTGATCGGGCTCAACAAGGCCGTCGACATCGACCGCAAGGCGTCCGAGGACGTCGCCGCCCAGTTCGTGCAGGACGCCGGGCTAGCGGCCGACGACGCGTCGGCGGGCGAGGGGGTGAGCGTCGCGATCGGGGCGGCCGACTTCGCCGAGAGCGCCACCCTCGGCAACATCTACGCCGACGTGCTGGAGAGCGCGGGCTACGACGTCTCCGTCACGACGATCGGCAACCGCGAGACCTACCTGCCGGCCCTGCTCGAGGGCGAGCAGGTGCAGATGGTGCCGGAGTACGTCGGCACGCTCACCGAGTTCCTCAACAAGGACCTCAACGGCGCGGACGCCGAACCGGTCGCGAGCGGCGACCTGGACTCCACGGTGGCTGCGCTCACCGACCTCGGGCAGCAGGCCGGGCTGGCGTTCGGCACCCCGTCGCCGGCGCAGGACCAGAACGCGTTCGCCGTGACGCAGGCGTTCGCCGCCGAGCACGACCTCACCACCCTCAGCGACCTCGCCGAGGCCTGCGGCGGGCTCGTGCTCGGCGCGGGTCCGGAGTGCACCGAGCGGCCGTTCTGCCAGCCCGGGCTGGAGGAGACCTACGGTCTGACGTTCTCCGAGTTCCGGTCCCTGGACGCCGGCGGCCCGCTGACCAAGGCGGCGCTGCAGAACGGCGAGATCACCCTCGGCCTGGTGTTCAGCTCCGACGGCTCGCTCTCGACCTCGGCCGGCTGACCCGTAGCGCGAGATAGAGAACCCCCAAGCGCGAGATAGAGAAGCCCGGACGACGCCGCAGCCAGTGCGTCGTCGTCCGGGCTTC
>JALQCY010000007.1:0-4601 GCA_023241745.1 Isoptericola peretonis
AAGAGCCGACCGCAGCTGGCTGCGGTCGGCTCTTCTCTGTCTCGGCGAGACGCGTTCTCTATCCCGCGAGACGATGGCTCAGGCGTTGGGACGCTTGCCGTGGTTGGCGGCGTTGCCCTTGCGGCTACGACGCTTGCGACCGCGCTTGCTCATGGTGGTCTCCTCACGAAGGATGGACGAGGGGTCGGGCCCATGGTCCCACACCCGAGGCCCGGGGTCGGAATCCGGGGCATCCCCGATCCGCCCGTCGGTGCGCTCTGACAGGGTGGACCCGTCCCCAGCAGCCCGAGCACCACAGGAGCATCATGAGCACCGAGACGTGGGCGGTCGCCGCCCCGCAGACCATCGACGTCGAGCACGCCACGGGGGTGACGCTGCGCCTGCAGGACGGCCGCGCCGACGTGGTGGCCGACCCGGCGGCCACCGGGGTGCGGGTCGAGCTGCTCGAGGTCGGTGCCAAGCCGGTCCAGGTGACGCGCGACGGAGACCGGCTGCGCATCGGCTACGAGAGCTCCGTGCTCGACTCCGTCATGGCGAAGCTGAGGAACCCGCGGCAGAGCGAGCGCGCCGTCGTGCGCGTCGTCGTGCCGCCCGAGGGGGCCGTCGACGTCGGCACGCTCGGGGCGGACGTCGAGGTCACGGGCGGGAGGCTCGTCGCCGTCAAGACGGTGACGGGCGCCGTCCGGGTGTCCGGCACCACGGGGCCGCTGTCGCTCAAGACCGTCTCGGGCGACGTCGCGGTCGACGGCCACGCGGGCGACGTGTCGGCGACGGTCGCCTCCGGCCGCCTGGCGCTCTCGGGCGACCTCGCACGCGTGTCGCTCAGCACCGTGTCGGGCGCGGCCACCATCACGGCCGCCGGGCCGAGCCCTCTCATCACCGCCAAGACCGTCTCCGGCGCGATCGACCTGCGGCTTCCCGCGTCCACGCCCGTGAACCTCAAGGTGCGCGGCGCGTCGGGCCAGGTGGTGCTGGACGGCTCGGTGCTGCCCAGCGCCGGCGCCACGCTGGTGGTCGACCACGCCGAGCAGCCCGCCGACGGCCGCAGCGCCGCCTACCTGTCCGCGACCGTGACGGCTGCGCACGTCACGGTCGACCGCCGCTGAGCGGCAACGTCCGTCGACCCGTCGAAGGAGGGCCACGATGCCCGAGTCGCCCGTACCGCCCGCACCGCACGTCGCCCTGCTGACCGACGCGTTCGGGCGGGTGTCCGAGGAGGTCCGTCGCGTGCTGCGCGGCGCCACGGCCGGGCACCTGACGTACCGCCCCGACCCGGAGGCCAACACGGTGGCCTGGCTCGTCTGGCACCTCACGAGGGTGCAGGACGACCACGTCGCGGACGTGGCGGGCACCGAGCAGCGGTGGACGGCCGGCGGCTGGGCCGAGAAGTTCGCCCTGCCGTTCGACGTCGCCGACACGGGCTACGGCCACTCGCCGGAGCAGGTGGCCGCCGTGCGCGCCGACACGGCGCTGCTCGCCGGCTACCTCGACGACGTGCACGCCGCGACGACGACCTATCTGGCGACCGTCTCGGAGGCCGACCTGGCACGCGTGGTGGACACCCGCTGGGACCCGCCGGTCACGCTCGGCGTGCGGCTGGTCAGCGTCGTGGGCGACGACCTCCAGCACGTCGGCCAGGCCGCGTACGTGCGCGGCCTGGCCGAGCGCGCCGGGGCCTGACGGGTCGCCCACGGCTCTCCCCGGCGCCTCACTCGTCGGCGGGGAGCCCCAGCCACGCGTGCCAGCCGGTGTGCAGCACGAGCCACGCCATGAGGCCGTACCCCGCCTGCCCGGGGTACGTCGACCCGTTCGTGGCGAGGTCGGCCAGCCACTGCTCGTGCTGCGCCAGCGGTGTGTACGTGTCGACGTACGGCACGCGACGCCGGCTCGCGACGTCCGAGAAGGCGGCCGACAGCTCGGCGATGCGCCCGCCGTCCTCGGGTCGGCCGGGCGGAGGCCCGACGACGAACGCCGGGATCCGGCTCGTCTCCGCCACGTCGAGGATGTTCGCGAGGTTGAGCCGCGACCGGGCCACCGAGAGCGACGAGTCGACGTCGTGCCGGCCCAGGGCCACCACGAGGCGGTTCTCGCACGTGTCCTCCGGGCCGAAGCGCGACTCCGTCTCGGCCTGCCAGCGCGCGCCGAGCGCCGAGCTGGTCTCCCCGGGCACGGCGAGCGTGAACGCCATCGCGGGCCGCCCGAACCGGGTGCGGGCCATGACGCGCCCCGTCCACCCCAGGGCACGGGCGTCCCCGACGCCCACGCTGAGCTCGTCGCCCACGACGCAGATGCGCACCTCGGTCTGGGTCACAGAGCCTTCACCGTCCAAGTCCTGTCTCGCAGTTGCGGGGCCATTCTGGCCCCCGCCGGGCCGGGTGGCAGGATCCCACGCCGGGCCGAGGCCGGCGCGCGCGCGGACCGTCGGTCTCTTCGCGAGGGTCAGAGCAGGGTGGCACCCCAGCGCACGACGTGCTCGTCGCCCGGCGCGAGCCGCACCAGCCGCTCGCCGGTGTTGAAGGCGTCGGCCACGCAGCTCATCGGCTCGGCGGCGAGGCCGAAGCGCTCGTAGCCGGCGATGTGGTCCGCCGAGCAGACCTGCCAGCAGTCCATCGAGCCGTCCATCCAGATCGCTGCCGTGCGGCCGTCGGGGCAGCCCAGCCGCGCCCACGAGAGCCCGGCGTCGTCCCGGGTCGGGTCGACCCACGCGTCGTCGAGGTCGAGCCCGGCCAGCGACCGGGTGCTGCGCAGGTCGTAGTCGCCGCTCACGGGCTCGGTGCCCGTCGGCAGGAGGCGGTCGTCGACGGTGACGTGCGTCGTGGCGTCCAGGCTCACGGTGCAGGCGTCCAGCGGTGCGCCCCCGGTCGACAGCCAGGGGTGGAAGCCGACGCCGTACGGCGCGGTGCCCGTGCCGACGTTACGGGCCCGGACCACGACCTCCAGACCGGCGTCGGACACCGCGTACCGCGTCTGCAGCACGAGCTGGAAGGGCCAGCCCTTCTGCGCCGGCAGCGCCAGCTCGAGCGTCACGGCGTCGTCGGCGACCTCGACCGGCGCCCACCGGTACCAGGCGACGAGGCCGTGGAGCGCGGTGCCGCGGTCCGGCTCGCTGACGGCCACCTGGTACGGCTCGCCGTCCACCGAGTAGGCGCCGTCGCGCAGGCGGTTCGGCCAGGGCGCCAGGACGGCGGAGTTGAAGACGGGCGCGGGCTCGTCCTCGGCGAACGGGACGAAGACGTCGCGGCCGGCGACGGCGTACTCGCGCACCATCGCCCCGACCTCGGCGATGGTGGCTCGGTGCTCGCCGGAGGCGATGCGGAACTGCCGGCCCGACGGTGCGGGGACGGCGGAGGACTCAGCGGTGTTCACGCTCACACCGTAGTCGGCACGCCGGATCCGTGCGGGCGACGTAGCGTAGGGGAGCCAGATCTGACGAGACGTCCCCTCGCGCGCGCAGGGGCCCGCGCCGCGCGTCGACGACGCGTGGCGCACCGAACGGAGGAACGATGGAGAAACAGGTGCTCGGCCGCACCGGTCGGCTGGTGTCGGTCGTCGGCCTGGGAACCTGGCAGCTCGGCGCGGACTGGGGCGAGGTCGACGACGACCAGGCCCGGGCCGTGCTGGATGCCGCGTTCGAGTCCGGGGTCACGTTCTTCGACACCGCGGACGTCTACGGCGACGGCCGCAGCGAGAAGGCGATCGGCGCGTTCCTCACGGACCACCGTGACGACGGGATCACCGTGGCCACGAAGATGGGCCGGCGCATGGACCAGGTGCCGGAGAACTACGTGCTCTCGAACTTCCGCGAGTGGACCGACCGGTCCCGGCGCAACCTCGGGGTCGACACCCTCGACCTGGTGCAGCTGCACTGCCCGCCCACCGCCGTGTACTCCGACGACGAGGTCTACGACGCGCTGGACACCCTCGTCGCCGACGGGGCGGTCGCCGCGTACGGCGTCTCGGTCGAGACGGTCGACGAGGCGCTCACCGCCATCGCCCGCCCGGGCGTCGCGACGGTGCAGATCATCCTCAACGCGTTTCGTCTCAAGCCGCTCGAGGAGGTGCTGCCCGCGGCCTCCGCGGCGGGCGTCGGCGTCATCGCGCGCGTGCCGCTGGCGTCGGGCCTCCTGTCGGGGCGCTACACCCGCGAGACGACGTTCGGCGAGGACGACCACCGCACGTTCAACCGCGAGGGCAAGGCGTTCGACGTGGGCGAGACGTTCTCGGGCGTGCCCTTCGACGTCGGCGTCGACGCGGCCGGGCGCTTCACGGAGCTCGCCGGCTCGGCCCTGAACCAGGACCTGACGCCCGCCCAGGCGGCCATCGCGTGGGTGTGGCAGCAGCCCGGCGTGTCCACGGTCATCCCCGGTGCCCGCAGCGTCGAGCAGGCTCGGCTGAACGCCGCCGCCGGCGACGCCGAGGTGCTCGGGCCGCTGTTCACCTCCGGCGTCCGCGAGATCTACGACGAGTCGATCAGGGAGCACGTGCACGAGAAGTGGTGAGCCGGCGGCCCGCGGACGTCCGCCGAGGGCGCCCACGGAGCCGAGACAGAGAAGCTGGTCCCGCGAGACAGAGAGGGGGCGGACCGCACCTGGTGCGGTCCG
>JALQCY010000007.1:4611-178201 GCA_023241745.1 Isoptericola peretonis
CCCCCCCCCCCCCCCCCCCCCCCCCCCCCCCCTCTCTGTCTCGGCAGCGTGTCAGGCGCGGTCGAAGGCCTGCGCGAGCAGGACCTCCTGCTGCTCCTTGTGGCGCTTCGCGGTGCCGGCGGCCGTCGAGGCCGACGCCGGCCGGGACGCGACGCTCACGCGCGGCAGGTCCTCGGGCATGGCCAGGTGCAGGAACGACCAGGCACCCTGGTTCTGCGGCTCGTCCTGAACCCACACGACCTCGGCGCCCGGGTACTGCGCGAGCTGCGCGCGGATCTGCTCCTCCGGGAACGGGTAGAGCTGCTCCAGCCGCACGATGGCGGTCCGCGTGTCCTTGCGCCGGGTCCGCTCGGCCAGCAGGTCGTAGTACAGGCGGCCGGTGCACAGCAGCACCCGGTCGACCTGCGACGGGTCGACCGCCGCGTCGCGCAGCACCGGCTCGAACGTGCCGGTGGTGAAGTCCTCGACGCTGGAGGCGGCCGCCTTGAGGCGCAGCAGCTGCTTCGGCGTGAAGACGACCAGCGGGCGGCGCGGGCGGGCGTACGCCTGCTGACGCAGCAGATGGAAGTACGACGCCGGG
Organism: Isoptericola peretonis; assembly: GCA_023241745.1. Classification (GTDB taxonomy): domain Bacteria; phylum Actinomycetota; class Actinomycetes; order Actinomycetales; family Cellulomonadaceae; genus Isoptericola; species Isoptericola peretonis. Next base: position 5,192 of record JALQCY010000007.1, read on the forward strand.
GTGGACGGCTGCGCGATGGTCATGTTGTTCTCGGCCGCGAGCTGCAGGAAGCGCTCGATGCGGGCGGACGAGTGGTCCGGCCCCTGGCCCTCGTAGCCGTGCGGCAGCAGCATGACCAGCGACGAGCTCTGGCCCCACTTCTGCTCGGCCGACGAGATGAACTCGTCGATGACGGTCTGGGCGCCGTTGACGAAGTCGCCGAACTGCGCCTCCCAGAGGACGAGCGCGTCGGGGCGCTCCACGGAGTAGCCGTACTCGAAGCCGAGGGCCGCGTACTCGCTGAGGGAGGAGTCGTACACCCAGAACTTGGCCTGGTCGCCCGACAGGTAGAGCAGCGGGGTCCACTCGGCGCCGGTGTTGCGGTCGTGCAGCACGGCGTGGCGCTGCACGAACGTGCCGCGGCGCGAGTCCTGCCCGGCGAGGCGCACCGGGGTGCCCTCCATGAGCAGCGACCCGAACGCGACGAGCTCTCCGAAGCCCCAGTCGATGCCGCCCTCCTTGGCCATGAGCTGGCGCTTCTCGAGCATCTGCGCGAGCTTGGGGTGCACGGTGAAGCCCTCGGGCGCCGCCACCTGGACGGCGCCGACGCGCTCGAGCACGGAGTGGGGCACGGCCGTCTGCCAGCCCACCATGTCGCCGGCGCCCGCGCGCTGGGACTCCGGGCGCTCCAGGCCGAGGATCTCGTCCTCGCCGTCGGGCGTCGCGGCGGTGCCCGCGGACTTCGTCTCGGTGAAGACCCGCTCGAGCTGCGACTGGTAGTCCTGCAGCGCCTGCTCGGCCTCTTCGACCGTGATGTCGCCGCGCGCCACGAGGTTCTTCGTGTACAGCTTGCGCACCGACTGCTTGGCCTCGATGAGGTTGGTCATCAGCGGCTGCGTCATCGAGGGGTCGTCCCCCTCGTTGTGGCCGCGGCGGCGGTAGCAGACCATGTCGACGATGACGTCGCGGTCGAACTGCTCGCGGTAGGCGAACGCCAGCTCGGCCACGCGCACGCAGGCCTCGGGGTCGTCGCCGTTCACGTGGAAGACGGGGATCTGGTAGCCCTTGGCGACGTCGGTCGCGTAGGTGGTGGAGCGCGACGACGACGGGCCGGTGGTGAAGCCGACCTGGTTGTTGATGATCACGTGGATCGTGCCGCCGGTGCGGTACCCGCGCAGCTGGGCGAGGTTGAGCACCTCGGGGACGACGCCCTGGCCGGCGAAGGCCGCGTCGCCGTGGATCAGGATGGGCAGCACGGAGAAGCCGTCGCCGCCCAGGTCGATCCGGTCCTGCTTGGCGCGCACGATGCCCTCGAGCACCGGGTCGACCGCCTCCAGGTGGGACGGGTTCGCGGCGAGGTAGACCTTGGTCGTGGCGCCGGACTCCGCCGTGAAGACGCCCTCGGTGCCGAGGTGGTACTTGACGTCGCCGGAGCCCTGGACGCTCTTGGGGTCGAGCTGGCCCTCGAACTCCTTGAAGATCTGGCCGTAGCTCTTGCCCGCGATGTTGGCGAGCACGTTGAGCCGGCCGCGGTGCGCCATGCCGATGCCGACCTCGTCGAGGCCGCTCTCGGCCGCCTTGGACAGGATGGCGTCCAGCAGCGGGATGACCGACTCGCCGCCCTCGAGCGAGAACCGCTTCTGGCCGACGAACTTCGTCTGCAGGAAGGTCTCGAACGCCTCGGCGGAGTTCAGCCGGCGCAGCACGCGCAGCTGGTCCTCGCGCGGCGTGCGGGCGTAGCCGGCCTCCAGACGGTCCTGCAACCACTTGCGCTGGGCCGGGTCGGCGATGTGCATGTACTCGACGCCGATGGTGCGGCAGTACGAGTCGCGCAGCAGACCGAGGATGTCGCGGAGCGTGTCCTTGGTCTTGCCGCCGAAGCCGCCGGTCGGGAAGCGGCGGTCCAGGTCCCACAGCGTCAGGCCGTGGTTCTGGATGTCCAGGTCGGGGTGCTTGCGCTGGCGGTACGCGAGCGGGTCGGTCTCCGCCATGAGGTGCCCGCGCGAGCGGTAGGAGTGGACGAGCTCCGCGATGCGGGCCGGCTTGGCGGCCTCGACGTCGGCGTCCACGGTGTTGTCACGCACCCAGCGCACGGGCTCGTACGGCACGCGCAGGGCCGCGAAGACGCGGTCGTAGAACCCGTCCAGGCCGAGCAGCTTGTTCGCGAGGATCTTGAGGAACTCGCCGGACTGCGCGCCCTGGATGATGCGGTGGTCGTAGGTCGACGTGATCGTCATGACCTTGGAGATGCCCATCCGCGCGAGCTGCTCCTCGGACGCGCCGGCGAACTCCGCCGGGTAGTCCATGGCGCCGACGCCGATGATGGTGCCCTGGCCGGCCATGAGGCGGGGGACCGAGTGCACGGTCCCGATGCCGCCGGGGTTGGTCAGCGAGATCGTGGTGCCGGCGAAGTCGTCCATGCCGAGCTTGCCGCCGCGGGCCTTGCGGACCAGGTCCTCGTACGCCGACCAGAAGCCGGCGAAGTCCAGCTCCTCGGCCTTCTTGACGCTCGGCACCAGCAGCTGGCGCGAGCCGTCCGGCTTGGCGAGGTCGATCGCGAGGCCGAAGCCCACGTGCGCGGGCTGCACCACGTGGGGCTTGCCGTCGATGCTCTCGTAGTGCGCGTTCATCACCGGCATGTCGGACAGCGCCTCGACGAGCGCGAAGCCGATGAGGTGCGTGAACGAGATCTTGCCGCCGCGGCCACGGGCCAGGTGGTTGTTGATGACGATGCGGTTGTCCACCATGAGCTTGGCGGGCACGGCACGCACCGACGTCGCGGTCGGGACCTCGATCGAGGCCTCCATGTTGGTGACGACGCGCGCGGCGGGGCCGCGCAGCTTCTGCACGTCGTCGGTGGCCTCGTCGTCCGCCGTCTTGGGGGAGGCCTTCGCGACCTCCGCGTAGGGCGCGGTCGCGGGGAGCGCCTCGGCCACCGGGCGGGCGGCGCTCACCTGCGGGTCGGCCGGCACCGGCGCGGCCTTGGCCGCCTTGGTGGCGGCCTTCGCGGACTCCGCCGCGGCGGTGCCCGACGGGTTCGACGGCGCGGCCGCGGGCTTCGGCGCGGCCGGCTTCACCTCGGCAGCGGGCTGCGGGGGGCTCGCGGGCTGCGACGCGGCCCGGGGTGCGGGCTCGGCGTCGGCCGCCGCACCGTTGCGCGACTCGTCAGGCTCGTAGTCGGCGAAGAAGTCCCACCATGCGGGGTCCACCGAGCTCTTGTCCTTGAGGTACTGCTCGTAGAGCTCGTCGACGAGCCATTCGTTGGCTCCGAACGCGCTCGCCACGCTGATCGACTCTGACCCGTCCTTCGGGGACACCACGCGCGGATCGCCCACTTTCACACAGTTGCAACTCGTTCGACCGGAAAATACGCACGGCAGCGCCGATGCGCAGGTCCAGCCTATGCCCTCGTCGGCTCCTAGCAGGGGAGGACGAGCGGCGTCAGACGGCCGGTCCGGGCCGTCCGCCGTGGCATCGTGACCGTCGGGTCATGAGGTGGGCAACGGCTCCTCAGGACCGCCCGATGACTCCGTCTCCGGCGTCATGTCCCGACAAGGCGTGGCCCGGGGCAACGGACGCGTGTGAGCAAGATCACCCCGCTCCGGCGGGCGCCGGGACGTCGTCAGTCGTCGGCCTCGGTCGTGACGCCGGGGGCGGGCCGGGCCAACGCGGGAAGGGTCACGCGCATGGTCGCGCCACGGTCGGTGTCCGCCACCTCGACGTGGCCGCCGTGCAGGTCCACCGCCCAGCGCACGATGGCGAGGCCGATGCCCGTGCCGCCGCTCGCCATCCCGGAGGGGGGCGCGGCGTGCGGGCGGCTCGAGGCCGAGCCGCTCGCGAACCGCTCGAAGATGCGGCCGCGGTCCTCCGGCGCGATGCCGGGACCCTCGTCGCTCACCTCGAGCACCACCTGGTCGTCCACCGGGTACCCGTCGAGCCGCACGGTGCCGCCGTGGGGGGAGTGCCGGATCGCGTTCTGCAGGAGGTTGGTGACCACCTGGCGCAACCGCTCGACGTCCGCCTCGAGCACGAGGTCCGGCGGGGTGACGTCGACGACGTAGCTGAGGCCCTTCGCGGCGTCGACCATCGACATGGCCTGTGCCGACTCCTCCAGGAAGTCGCCCACGGAGAACTCGCTGAGCACCAGCGCGGACGCGCCGGCCTCCACGCGCGACAGGTCCAGCAGGTACGTCACGAGACGGGTCAGGCGCTCCGTCTGCTCCAGCGACAGCTCCAGCGCCGACGGCGTCGGCTCGGTGACGCCGTCCACCATGTTCTCGAGCTGGGCCTGCAGGGCCGCCACCGGCGTGCGCAGCTCGTGGGACACGTTCGCGATGAGCTCGCGCCGCACGCGGTCCGAGGCGTCGAGGTCCGCCGCCATGACGTTGAACGCCTCGGCGAGCTGCCCCACCTCGTCCCGGCTCGTGGCGCGCACCCGGATCGAGTAGTCGCCGGCGGCCATGGCCTGCACGGCCGCCGTCATGTCGCGCAGCGGCGACGTCATCCCGCGAGCGAGGAGCTGCACGATGACCAGCGACAGGAAGATCGCCAGGGGGAGCGTGCGCGTGGGTCCCAGCTCGTTCTGCAGGCCGATCCAGGTGATGAGCACGGCGAACGTCACCGTCGCCACGACCAGCACGCCCAGCTTCGTCTTGAGCGAGCGCAGCGGGTCGAGCGGGCGGACGTCGGGCAGCCGATGGTGCTCCTTGCGTCGTGGCGCGGCCGGCCCGGCGTCGTCGCCGCCGGGGGCGGGGTCCATCAGGCCTCCGGCGGCTCGAAGGCGTAGCCGACGCCGTGCACGGTGCGGATCAGGTCCGGCCCGAGCTTGCGGCGCAGCGCCTTGATGTGCGAGTCCACGGTGCGGGTGCCGCTCGCGTCGGCCCAGTCCCACACCTCGGCGAGCAGCCGCTCGCGCGTCTGGACCGTCTTGGGCGAGCTGGCGAGCATGACGAGCAGCTCGAACTCCGTGGGCGTCAGGTGCACCTCGTCGCCGCTGCGGTGCACGCGCCGCTGGGCGCGGTCGATCGTCACGTCGCCCATGACCATCGGCGGGTCGGCCGGCGTCGTGACGGCCGCCTGCTGCGCGCGCTCGACGCGGCGCAGCAGCGCCTTGACGCGGGCCACGAGCTCGCGCATCGAGAACGGCTTCGTCATGTAGTCGTCGGCGCCCACGCCGAGGCCGACGAGCATGTCGGTCTCGTCGTCGCGCGCGGTGAGCATGAGGATCGGGATCGGGTGCTCTGCCTGGATCCGGCGGGTCACCTCGAGGCCGTCGATGCCGGGCAGCATGACGTCGAGCACGATCGCGTCCGGCTGCAGCCGGGTCGCGGCGTCCACGCCGGCCAGGCCGTCGCGGGCCACCTCCACCCGCCAGCCCTCCGCCGACAGGCGCTGGGCGATGGCGGCGGCGATCGCGGGCTCGTCCTCGACGACGAGCACGGTGGCGTTCTGCTGGCCCGACGTGCCCGCGGTGCCGGGCGTGCTCGGAGGGGTCGCGGTGGTCATGGAGCCATCTTGCACCGCCTCCCTGTGGGTGCGCTGAGCACACGCTGTCCGGACCGACCTCCGCGCGGGCGTCGGCTGGCCCGTCGTCGCCCGCCCGATAACATCGGTGCACGATGGACGAGAGCCGATATCGCGCGCGGCCAACCGCGCCGTCCCGCCTGGCCACCCCGCCGCCGCGCCCCGCCGGGCCGAGCGCCCGCACCTCCTGGAGCCGCTCGTGCTAGGCGACGTGCTCATGATCGTGCTGGGCGTCGTGCTCACCGCCGGCACGGCGGTGTTCGTCGCCAGCGAGTTCTCGCTCGTCACCCTGGACCCGGCCGTCCTGGCGGCCGACGACGAGGAGGGCGACAGTCCTCCGCCCGGCCGGGACACCCCGGCAGGCCGCCCGTCGGACCGACGGGACCGCGCCGTCCGCGCCGGGCTCAAGCACCTCTCCACGGAGCTCAGCTCCGCCCAGGTGGGCATCACCATCACGACGATCCTGCTGGGCTACACCGCCCAGCCCGCCCTGCTGTCGCTGTTCTCCGAGGCGTTCGCCGCCACCGCGATGGGACGGGGCCTGGCGGGCGTGCTCGCCGGAGTCCTCGCGCTCGTCGTGGTCAACGCGTTCTCCATGCTGTTCGGCGAGCTGATCCCCAAGAACTTCGCGCTCTCCGCCCCCCACGCCACCGCGCGGCTCGTGGTCCCCATGCAGCGCGTGTTCACCATGCTGTGCCGCCCGCTGATCGCGGTGCTGAACGGCTCGGCCAACGCGCTCCTGCGCCGCGTCGGCGTCGAGCCGCGCGAGGAGCTGTCGGGCGCACGCTCGTCGTCCGAGCTGCTGTCGCTCGTGCGCCGCTCGGCGCAGGAGGGCACGCTCGACCAGTCGGTCGCGACGCTCCTCACCAACTCGCTCGAGCTCGACGAGCTCTCGGCGCGCGACGTCATGACGGATCGGATGCGCATGGCCGTCGTCGAGCGCGACACCACGGCCGCGGAGGTCGTGGCCCTCGCCCGGCGCACGGGCCACTCCCGGTTCCCGGTGATCGGCGAGGACCGCGACGACGTCGTCGGCCTGGTGCACCTGCGCCGGGCGGTCGGGGTGCCGCACGACCGGCGCGACGAGGTCCCGGCCGCCGCCCTCATGGTCGACGCCCCCCGCGTGCCGGAGACCGTGCGCCTCGGCCCGCTGCTCGTCGAGCTGCGCGGCCTCGGGCTGCAGATGGCGGTGGTCGTGGACGAGTACGGCGGCACCTCCGGCATCGTCACCCTGGAGGACGTCGTGGAGGAGCTCGTGGGCGACGTGGCGGACGAGCACGACCCGCGGCGCGCCGGCGTGGTGCGCGGCGCCGACGGCTCGTGGGTGGTGCCAGGCGTGCTCAGACCCGACGAGCTCGAGGAGCGCACCGGCCTGGTGGTCCCCGAGGGCCCGGCGTACGAGACGCTCGGCGGGCTCGTCATGGCCGAGCTCGGGCGCGTGCCCGAGGTGGGCGACGAGGTCGCGACCCACGACGTGCGCCTGCGCGTCGAGGCGATGGACGCCCGCCGCGTCGAGCGGCTGCGCGTCACGGCCGCCGACGTCGAGGAGGAGGCACGATGAGCACCGGGACCGCCCTCCTGATCGGCGTGCTGCTGCTCGCCGGCAACGCGTTCTTCGTCGGCGCCGAGTTCGCCGTCATCTCCGCCCGCCGCAGCGCCATCGAGCCCCGCGCCGAGGCGGGCGACCGCCGTGCGCGCACCGCCCTGTGGGCCATGGAGCACGTCTCGCTCATGCTGGCGTGCGCGCAGCTCGGCGTCACCGTCTGCTCGACCGGACTGGGCATCGTCGCCGAACCCGCGCTGGCGCACCTGCTCGAGGTGCCGTTCCACGCGCTCGGCGTGCCCGACGCGCTGCTGCACCCGGTCGCGCTGGTCATCGCGCTGGCGATCGTCGTCTACCTGCACGTCGTCCTGGGCGAGATGGTGCCCAAGAACCTCGCCGTCGCCGGGCCCGAGACGGCGGCCCTCTGGTTCGCGCCGCCGCTCGTGCTGCTGGGCCGCGCCGTGCGTCCCGTCATCGCCGCGCTCAACTGGGTGGCCAACCACGCGGTGCGGCTCGCCGGTGTCGAGCCGAAGGACGAGGTGGCGTCGGCCTTCACGGCGCAGGAGGTGCAGTCGATCGTCGTGCACTCGCAGGCCGAGGGCGTCCTGCGCGACGAGCAGGGGCTCCTCACCGGAGCCATCGAGTTCTCCTCCCGCACCGCCGGCGACGTCATGGTGGCCGTGGACGGGCTCGTCGTCGTGGGGCCCGAGACCACGCCCGACGACGTCGAGCACCTGGTGGCGCGCACCGGCTACAGCAGGTTCCCCGTGCGCGGCGACGACGGGGCCCTGCGCGGCTACCTCCACCTCAAGGACGTGCTGTACGCGTCGAACGGCGACCGGTTCCAGCCCGTCCCCGCGTGGCGCGTGCGCGCGCTGGCGTCCGTGCGGCCGGGGGACGAGGTGGAGGACGCCCTGCGCGCGATGCAGCGCTCCGGGGCGCACCTGGCCCGCGTGGAGGGCCCGGACGGCGTGCTCGGCGTCGTGTTCCTCGAGGACATCCTCGAGGAGCTCGTCGGCGAGGTCCGGGACGCGATGCAGCGCAGGCCGTGACCAGGTTGGACACGTTCCCACCCTGCCCCGGGGCGGGCGACCGCACTCCGGCCCCGGACCGGGACTTGGCGGGGGAGCGCGGCGCCGTTATGGTTCCGTGACGGATCGCCTCGAGCGGGCGCGTGCAGGCACGCGACGCCGGGCGGTCCGGATTCGGGTCTGGAGAGAGACCGGGACGGCCACGGCGGCCGGCCCGGCACGAGCGCGGAGGTGCCGTGGAGGCGACGTCGCAGGGTGACGCAGCCGTGCCGCGCTCACGCCGGGAGATCCGGGAGGCAGAGCTCGCCCGGGCCGGGAAGAAGGTCCGCAAGCGTGCACCGTCGCCCGCCGGCGGCAGCCGGTCCGGCGGACGGCACGCCGCCCCCGCCGGCCACACCTGGATCACCCGCGTGACCGTCCTCGGCTCGCTCGCCGCCGCGACCATCGCGGCCCCGCTCGTCACCGACGCGCAGGCCAGCCACGGCGGCACCCCGTTCGGCCTCGACACCCCGCCCGCGGGCCCCTCCACCCTCGCCCTCCTCCGGCAGGGCGTCGACACCCCGCGCACCTCGCAGGCCATCGCCGCCGCGCCCCGCGACGTGCGCGTCGAGGCCGCCGCCGCCAGCCGGTCCACCGAGCGCAGCCCCCTGCCCGGCTGCGACCCCGACGCCCCGATCGACGGCGGCAACGGCACCCTGGCCGACCACTCCCTCTGCGACATCTGGCAGCCGGGCGACAAGCTGCGTGCCGACGCCGCCGTCGCGCTCAGCGGCCTCAACGACGCCTTCCGCGCCCGGTTCGGCCGCGACCTGTGCCTCGTCGACAGCTACCGGTCGATCTCGTCCCAGTACGCCGTCAAGGCCAGCCGCGGCTACCTCGCCGCCACGCCCGGCACGTCCATGCACGGCTGGGGGCTCGCCATCGACCTCTGCGGCGACGAGTACCGCTCCAGCGAGGTCTACGGCTGGCTGTGGGAGAACGGGCCCGCGTACGGGTGGGAGAACCCGCCGTGGGCGCAGCGCGGCGGGATGGGGAACTACGAGCCCTGGCACTTCGAGTACCGGCCGGGGGTCGAAGAGGTCTCGCACTGGCACTGAGCGTGCTCGCCGTGGCTGGCTCGTCGTGGTCGCGCCCCAGGGGGCGCTCCACTTCGGGAGGGATACGACCGCGCGGAAGAACCCGCCCGCCCCTCTCGTGCCTCTCGCGCGATCGGGGGAACGACGCGACGGCCGTCAGGTGGTGAGGGTGGTGTTGCCGCCGAAGTCGTCGCGGAAGCGGGGGCCCTGGACGGAGAGCTCCTGGGCGTAGGCGGCGGACCAGCCGCGGAACGGGTCGACCGCGAGGGACTCGTTGGAGAACCGGCGGTCGTCGGTGAGCTCCGTGACGCAGAAGTCCGGGATCTGCAGGTCCGTGACCGGGCCGGAGCGTTCGCACTCGGCGACGACGAGGGGCGCGTTGGAACCGCCGAAGACGTCGATCGACCAGCCGTCCGCGCCCAGCCAGGCCGCGTAGCGGGTCTTGATCACCTGGGCGCCCCCGCGCCGGACCAGCTCGACGCCGACCAGCGGGTCGAGCTGGCGCTCGGCCTCGTACCGGGTGCCGCCCGCCGACGGGCCCTTGACCGTGACCGCAGCGAAGTCGAACCGGGACTTGTAGAGCTCCAGCACGTCGCGCGCGTCGCTGTCGGGGCCCAGACGCGCCTCCACGCCGGTGGCCTGCACGCGCACGCGCAACGCGTACCCGCCGTCCGACAGGAAGTACGACTGGACGATGAGGGACGGCGCGTCGCGCAGCGTGTCCGGCAGGTCGCGGACGAAGAAGCGGCGCTCGAACTCGAAGTCGGAATAGTCCGTGGACATGCCAGCGAGCCTAGTGCGCCCCGGCGGGCGTCCCGTGCGGCCGCTCGCCGTCCCTACGCGCCCGGCACCTCGCGACGCTCCGGGCCCACGTAGGCCGACAGAGGGCGGATCAGGGCGTTGGCCGCCTGCTGCTCCAGCACGTGCGCCGTCCACCCGGTGACGCGGGCCGCGACGAACAGCGGCGTGAACGTGGGCGTGTCGAAGCCCATGAGGTGATAGGCCGGGCCGGACGGGTAGTCGAGGTTCGGGTAGATGCCCTTGCGCTCGACGAACTCGGCCTCGAGGGCGTCGTAGAGGTCAGCCAGGTCGGGGCGGTCGTAGTGCTCGACCAGCGTGTCGAGGGCGGCCTTCATGGTCGGCACGCGGGAGTCGCCGTGCTTGTAGACGCGGTGCCCGAAGCCCATGATCTTGCGCTTGGCGGCGAGGGCGTCGTCGAGCCACGACGCAGCGCGGTCGGCCGAGCCGATCTCCGCGAGGGTCTCCATGACGGCCTCGTTCGCGCCGCCGTGCAGCGGCCCCTTGAGGGCCGCGATCGCGCCGACGACGGCGGAGTGCAGGTCGCTCAGCGTCGAGGTGATGACCCGCGCCGTGAAGGTGGAGGCGTTGAACGAGTGCTCGGCGTACAGGATCATCGACCGGTTGAACGCGTCGACGACGACCGCGTCGGGCTCGACCTCGAACGTGGTCCAGAGGAAGTTCGCGGAGAAGTCGAGGTCGTCGCGCGGGGACACCGGGTCGAGCCCCTGGCGGCGGCGCTGCCCGTACGCCACGACGGCCGGCAGGGCCGCGAAGAGCCGCACGCTCCGCTCGAGGTTCACCTCGCGGTCGGCCGCGGCCTCCTGCGCGGTCAGACCTGCGGCCTCGCGCGCGCCGATCACGCTGACGGCCGTGCGCAGCTCGTCCATCGGGTGCGCGGTCACCGGCAGCAGGTCGATCGCGGCCCGGACGTCGTCGGCCAGCGGCCGGTGCTCCCGTTCCGTCGCACGCAGCCCGGCCAGCTCGTCCGCCGTCGGCAGCTCGCCGTGCCACAGCAGCCACGCCACGGCCTCGAACGGCTGCGTGGCCGCGAGGTCCTGCACCGGGTAGCCGCGGTACAGCAGGGAGTTGGTGTCGGGATCCACCTTGGAGACGGCGGTGACGTCGGCCACCACCCCCGCCAGACCCCGGTGGACCTCCGGCCCGTCGGTGCGCCCGGCGGTCTGCTCGCTGTGCTCGGTCATCGGTGCTCCTTTGCTGCGATGTGTGCGCGATGCCTGTGCCGTGCCCTGCGGCGTCGTGGCGCCTGGGCGGTCAGCCGTGGTTGTCGTCCAGCGTGAAGTCGAAGACGCCCGTGTCGAACGCCGAGTAGCCGGCGTAGTCCACGAGCTCGTACAGCCGTGCACGGGTCTGCATCTGCTCGACCTGCCCGGTCAGCGAGCCCTCCGCGCGCAGGGCGTCCAGCCCGCGCTCCGCGGCGCCCATCGCGAGCCGCAGCAGCGAGACCGGGTAGATGACGAGGGCCACGCCGGCGTCGGCCAGCTGCGCCGTCGTGAACAGCTCGGACTTGCCGAACTCGGTCATGTTGGCCAGCACGGGCACGTCGACGGCGCTCGCCACCGCCTCGAACTCGGCGAGGTCGCGCATCGCCTCGGGGAAGATCGCGTCCGCCCCGGCGTCGACGAGGGCCTTGGCCCGGTCGACCGCCACGGGCAGGCCCGCGACCGCGCGCACGTCCGTGCGGGCCATGACCAGCAGGTTCTCGTCGCGCCGCGCGGCGACGGCGGCCCGTACGCGCTGCAGGGCCGTGGGCTCGTCGACCACCTGCTTGCCGTCCAGGTGCCCGCAGCGCTTGGGGTTCACCTGGTCCTCGACGTGCAGGCCGGCGACCCCCGCGTCCTCCAGGGTCTGCACCGTGCGGGCCACGTTCATCGCCTCGCCGAAGCCGGTGTCGGCGTCCACGAGGGTGGGCAGGTCGGTCATGCGCGCGATCTGCCCCGCGCGACCGGCGACCTCGGTGAGGGTCGTCAGCCCGACGTCGGGCAGCCCGAGGTCCGCGGCGACCACCGCGCCCGAGACGTAGACGCCGTCGAACCCCTTGTCCTGGATCAGCCGCGCGGCGAGCGGGTTGAACGCCCCGGGCAGCTGCAGCAGCTCACCCGAGCGCAGGCGCTCGCGGAAGGCCGCGCGCTTGGCGGCGGGGGTGGTGGTCGAGTAGAGCACGGTCGCCCTCCGGGTCTCAGAAGATGCCGCGCGCGACGGGGTGCGCGAGGAGCGCGTCGTCCAGCGGCGTGACGGTGAGGCCGGACAGCTCGTCGGCGGTGAGCTCCGGCAGCCGCTGCGCGACGTCGAGGAACCGCTCGGTCTCCTCGTCGGCGAGCACGCCGGCCGCCAGCGCGCGGAACTTCGCCACGTACTGCTCCCGGGCGAACGGGCGTGCCCCCAGCGGGTGCGCGTCCGCGACGGCGATGTCCTCCACGACGCGCGAGCCGTCGGCGAGCTCGATCTCCACCCGGCCGCCGAACGCCTTCTCCGCGGGGTCGGGCGAGTGGTAGCGACGCGTCCACTCGGCGTCCTCGGCCGTGGTGACCTTCCGCCACAGCTCCACGGTGTCCTGTCGGCCCGCGCGCTCGGGCGCGTACGAGGCGACGTGGTCCCAGGCGCCGTCCTGGAGCGCGACCGTGAAGATGTACGGGATCGAGTGGTCGAGGGTCTCGCGGCTGGCCGTGGGGTCGTACTTCTGCGGGTCGCCGGAGCCGGAGCCGATGACGTGGTGCGTGTGGTGGCTGGTGTGCAGCACGACGGACGTCACGCGAGCCGGGTCGCGCAGCTCGGGCCGCTCGGTGCCGAGGCGGCGGGCGAGGTCGATCCACGCCTGGGCCTGGTACTCGGCCGAGTGCTCCTTCGTGTACGTGTCGAGGATGGCGCGGCGGGCCTCGCCCGCGGCGGGCAGCGGCACGGTGTAGCGGGCGTCGGGCCCGTCGAGCAGCCAGGCGATCACGCCGTCCTCGCCCTCGTAGATCGGGCTGGGGGAGGTCTGTCCCCGCATGGCGCGGTCGACGGCCTCCACCGCCATCTTGCCCGCGAACGCCGGCGCGTGCGCCTTCCAGGTGGAGATCTCGCCCTTGCGCGACTGCCGCGTCGCCGTCGTCGTGTGCAGGGCCTGGGCCACCGCCTGGTAGACGGTCTCGGCCGGGAGGCCGAGCAGCGTCCCGAGGCCCGCCGCGGCCGACGGGCCGAGGTGCGCCACGTGGTCGATCTTGTGCGCGTGCAGGCTGATGCCCTTGACCAGGTTCACCTGGATCTCGTACCCGGTGACGACCCCGCGCAGCAGCTCCGCGCCGCTGCGGCCGAGGTGCTGCGCGACGGCGAGGATCGGCGGGACGTTGTCGCCGGGGTGCGAGTACTCGGCCGCGAGGAACGTGTCGTGGTAGTCCAGCTCGCGCACCGCGACCCCGTTCGCCCAGGCCGCCCACTCGGGGCTGGTGCGCTCGGGCGAGCCGAAGACCGTCGAGCCCGCACCGCCGCGGGAGACCGGGTGCGCCTGGGCCTGCGCGCGCGCCGCGAGGATGGGGGCGCGACCCAGGGACGCCGTCGCGACGGCCGCGTTGTCGATGACGCGGTTGATCACCATGTCGGTGACCTCGGCCGTGGGCTCCAGCTGCTCGGCGGCGACCTCCGCGATCTTCCACGCGAGCTGCTGCTCGCGCGGCAGCGGCTCGTCGGAACGGTAGACGCGGACCTCGTGGTCGATCATGCGGGGGAGTCCTCCGGTGTGCAGGCATCGTGTGCAGGCGCCGTCGCCGCCCGTGGTCCGGGCTGCTCGGAGAACGTAACGCTCGGCGCCCCCACGGACCAAGCGAGGCGGTCGCGGCCGGGCCCCGGGGGACTGCGCGACGGCGACCTGTGGTGGGCTTCACGAACCGTGGGTCAAGGAACGGTGTCATCGCAGGTGAGAGCGTCGGCACTCCGTCGCTCCGAGGGCTCGATTGCCCCCGCGAACTTGATTCTGGGTCAAGGGCCGGTAACGTGGCCGCCCATGTTCGGGCTCGGCGCCCGCCTCGCTTGCGGACGCCGCCTCCCTGTCACGGGCCGTGCTGCCGCGTCACACCGTGTGCCGCCGCGCCGGCCACGGAAGGAAACATGACCGCCGTTCTCCCTCAGGAACCCACCGGCACCACCCCCGCGAACGCACCGGCCGCCCAGGCCGCACGCCGCAGGCTGCGCGTATCCGACGTCACCGTCGTCGACAACTCCATGCTGAAGAAGACGATCGGCGGCACGGCCGTCGGCAACCTCATGGAGTGGTACGACGTCGGCGTCTACGGCTACCTCGCCGTGACCATGGGTGCCGTGTTCCTGCCGCAGGCGTCGTCCGGCGTGCAGATCCTGTTCTCGCTCGGCGTCTTCGCCGCCACCTACGTGGCCCGGCCACTGGGCGGCATCGTCTGCGGCCGGATCGGCGACAAGGTCGGCCGGCAGAAGGTGCTCGCCTTCACGCTCGTGATGATGGCCTGCTCCACGTTCCTCATCGGGCTGCTGCCCACGTACGGCGTCATCGGCGTCGCGGCCCCGCTGCTGCTCGTGCTCCTCAAGCTGGTGCAGGGCTTCTCGACGGGCGGCGAGTACGCCGGCGTCACGACCTTCGTCGCCGAGCACGCCCCCGACCGCCGTCGCGGGTGGGCCGCGTCGTTCCTCGACTTCGGCAGCTACCTCGGCTTCGCGCTCGGCGCCGTCGTCGTCACGGTGCTGCAGGTGACGCTCGGCGAGCAGGCGATGCTCGACGGCGGTTGGCGCATCCCGTTCCTGGTCGCCGGCCCGATCGGCGCGTTCGCCGTGTGGTTCCGCCTGAAGATCGAGGAGTCGCCGGCGTTCCAGGCGCAGCAGGTCGCCGCCGAGGCGGCCAAGGGGCAGGGCGGGCCCGCCCAGCCTGCCGCCGAGGTGACCCTGCGCTCGCAGTGGCGCCCGCTGGCCGTCGCGATGGTGCTCGTCGCCGTGGCCAACACCGCCGGCTACGCCCTGACCAGCTACATGCCGACGTACCTCACCGACACCCTCGGCTACGACGCGACGTCCGGCACCCTGCTCACCGTGCCGGTCCTGGTGCTGCTCGCGGTGATGATCCTCGTCGCCGGCCCGGTCAGCGACCGCGTCGGGCGCCGCCCGCTGCTGTGGTTCGGCGCCGGCTCCCTGGCCGTCGTCGCGGCCCCCGCCTTCCTGCTGCTGGCGATGGGCCACGTGTGGTCCAC
Source organism: Isoptericola peretonis (assembly GCA_023241745.1). Lineage (GTDB taxonomy): Bacteria > Actinomycetota > Actinomycetes > Actinomycetales > Cellulomonadaceae > Isoptericola > Isoptericola peretonis. Next base: position 20,352 of record JALQCY010000007.1, read on the forward strand.
GCTGCTGGGCCTGTGCCTCATGGCCGTACCGGTCGCCTGCATGGTGGGCGTCCAGGCCGCGACCCTGCCCGCGATGTTCCCGACCGCGGTGCGCTACCGCTCCATGGGCCTGGCGTACAACGTGGCGCTCGCGGTCTTCGGCGGGACGACGCCGCTGATCGTCGAGTCGCTGACGCAGGCCACCGGGTCGAGCATGGCTCCGGCCTACTACCTCATGGGCTTCGCCGTGGTCGGCGCCGTCGCGGTCGGCTTCGTCAAGGAGAGCGCGGGCAAGCCGCTGCCGGGCTCCATGCCGTCGGTCGACACCGATGCCGAGGCCAAGGCGCTCGTCAGGACGCAGGAGAAGAACCCGGACCTCGACCTCGACGCGCTGCCCGGCCTGGTCCCCGCGCACTGACGGTCGACGTACCGGTTCCTTCTCGTCCCGCGCCGGGACGAGAAGGAACCGCTACGTCGTCGGGCAACGCAAGAGCGGCCCGTCACCTTCATCAGGTGACGGGCCGCTCTCTTCGGTGCGCCTGAAGGGATTCGAACCCCCGACCTTCTGCTCCGGAGGCAGACGCTCTATCCACTGAGCTACAGGCGCGGGCGCCGCAGCGGGAACCGCTCGGCACGGTGCACGAGACTACCAGCACCCGGGCGTCCGATGGCACACGGCGGGCGGACGGAGAGCGCCCGGGGGCCCGTCGCCTTTGTAGAATCGCCCGGTGACCCCCGACGAGCTCTCCGGAGCACTCAGCGCTGCCCTCGCCTCGGCCGTGGCCGACGGCACCCTCGCCCTGCCCGCCGACGCCGTCCCGGCCTCGGTCCACGTGGAGCGACCGCGGCAGCGCGAGCACGGGGACTGGGCCACGAACGTGGCGCTCCAGCTGGCGAAGAAGGCGGGCACGACGCCGCGGGCGCTCGCGGAGGACCTGGCCGCCCGCCTCGCGGCGACCCCGGGCGTCAAGGCTGCCGACGTCGCCGGCCCCGGCTTCCTCAACATCACGCTCGAGGCGGGCGCCGCGGGCGAGCTCGCCCGCACGATCGTCACCGCCGGCGCGGACTACGGGCGCACGGACGCCCTCGCGGGACAGGTGCACAACCTCGAGTTCATCTCGGCCAACCCGACGGGCCCGCTGCACATCGGCCACACCCGCTGGGCCGCCCTGGGCGACGCCCTCGCGCGGATCATGCGCGCCGCCGGCGCCGACGTGACGGCCGAGTACTACATCAACGACGCCGGCGCGCAGATGGACAAGTTCGCGGCGTCGATCATCGCGCGGGCCAAGGGCGAGGACGTGCCCGAGGGCGGGTACCCGGGCGAGTACGTCGCCGAGCGCGCCGCCGAGGTGCTCGCCCAGCAGCCGGACCTCCTCGACCTGCCCGCCGACGAGGCCCTCACCGTCGCCCGGGAGCTCGGCTACCAGGCGCAGCTCGAGGCGATCCGCCGCACGCTCGACGCGTTCGGCGTGCACTTCGACGTCTGGTTCTCCGAGCGCACCCTGCACGACTCGGGTGCCGTGGAGCAGGCGGTCGCCCGCCTGCGCGAGCAGGGGCACGTGTTCGACGTCGACGGTGCCGTCTGGCTGCGCACCACGGACTTCGCCGACGACAAGGACCGCGTGATGATCCGCGCGAACGGCGAGCCCACCTACTTCGCCGCGGACGCCGCGTACTACCTGTCGAAGAAGGACCGCGGGTTCCCCGGCAAGATCTACCTGCTCGGCGCCGACCACCACGGGTACATCAACCGGCTCAAGGCCATCGCCGCGTGCGCGGGCGACGACCCGGAGGCGAACATCGAGGTGCTCATCGGCCAGCTCGTCAACATCGGCGGCGAGCGCATGGGCAAGCGCCGGGGCAACGCCCTGTTCATGGACGACCTCATCGAGTGGCTGGGCTCGGACCCGCTGCGCTACTCGCTCGCCCGCTACCCGGCGGACTCGCCGCTGTCGCTGTCGGGCGAGGAGATGCTGAAGCAGAGCAACGACAACCCCGTCTACTACGTGCAGTACGCGCACTCGCGCACCTGCGCCGTCGACCGCAACGCGGCCGACCGCGACGTCGCGCGCACCGCCCCCGACGGCTCCGACACCTTCGACCCCGCGCTGCTCACGCACGAGACGGAGGCGGCGCTGGTCGGCGCCCTCACGGAGGTCCCGCGCATCGTGTCCCAGGCGGCCGAGCTGCGCGAGCCGCACCGGATCGCGCGCTACCTCGAGGCGCTGGCCGCGGACTACCACAAGTGGTACGCCGAGTGCCGGGTGCTGCCGTACCCGGACGAGGAGGTCACCGACACTCACCGCACGCGCCTGTGGCTGAACGACGCGGTGCGCCAGGTGCTGGCCAACGGTCTCGAGCTGCTCGGCGTCTCCGCCCCGGAGCGGATGTGACGCGCCCCGTCGCGGGAGTGCTCGGCGCGCCCTGGTCGACCGGCGTCCGGCGCCGCGACGACGGCGTCGTCGAGGTCGGCGAGGTGGGCGTGGACGCGCTCGCGGCCGAGCACGGCACGCCCGCGTACGTGCTCGACGAGGCGGACTTCCGTGCCCGGGCCCGTGGCTACCGGACGGCGTTCGCGACGGCGTTCGCCGAGGTCGGCACCGGGGTCGACGTCTACTACGCCGGCAAGGCGCTGCTCACGGTGGCCGTCGCCCGCTGGGCCCGCGAGGAGGGCCTGCGCGTCGACACGGCGTCGGGCGGCGAGCTCGCCGTCGCGCTGCGCGCCGGCGTGCCCGGCGGGGAGCTCGGGCTGCACGGCAACAACAAGTCGGACGACGAGATCCTGGCGGCGCTCGACGCCGGGGTGGGGCGCCTCATCGTCGACTCGCTCGTCGAGATCGACCGGGTCGCGGCGCTCGCCGCGTCGCGCGGCGTCGTCGCGCCGGTCATGGTGCGCGTCACGACCGGCGTCCACGCCGGCGGCCACGAGTACATCTCCACGGCGCACGAGGACCAGAAGTTCGGGCTCTCGGTGAACCCGGGGCGCGACGGCGGCGACCCGCCGGCGATGCGGGCCCTGCTCGCGGCGGTCGAGCGGCCCGAGCTGCACCTGCTGGGCATCCACTCCCACATCGGCTCGCAGATCCTCGACCCCGCGGGGTTCGAGGCGGCGGCCCGCGTGGTGCTGCGCCTGCGCGCGGAGCTGGCGGAGCGCACGGGGGTGCTCGTCGACGAGGTGGACCTGGGCGGCGGCTACGGCATCGCCTATCTGCCGGGCGAGGTGCCGCTGGACCCGGACCGGATCGCCAAGGACGTCGCGAGCGCGGTCGCCGCGGTCGGCGCCGAGCTCGGGACGCCGCTGCCGCGGATCTCCATCGAGCCGGGGCGCGCGATCGTCGGGCCCGCGGGCCTCACGCTCTACACGGTCGGCACGGTCAAGCCGGTCGCGCTCGACGACGGCCGCGTGCGCACCTACGTGTCGGTGGACGGGGGCATGAGCGACAACATCCGCCCCGCCCTGTACGAGGCGCAGTACCACGCGGAGCTCGTGGGCCGGTCATCGGCCGCCGAGCCGGTCCTCGCGCGCGTCGTGGGCAAGCACTGCGAGAGCGGCGACATCGTGGTGCACGAGGTGCAGCTGCCGGGCGACGTGCGCGCGGGCGACCTGCTCGCGGTGGCCGCGACGGGCGCCTACGGGCGCTCGATGGCGTCGAACTACAACCTGCTCACGCGCCCGCCGGTGGTCGCCGTCGCGGACGGCGGGTCGCGCGTCCTGGTGCGCCGCGAGACGGTCGAGGACCTGCTCGCGCTCGACCTCGGCTGACCCGCCTGCGTCCGCCGTGGACGACGGCCCGCGGGCCGTCGTCCCGCGGCTATCCTGACCCCCGTCCCGGCATCCCGTCCAAAGGTTCCTCCGTGCCTGCAGCCCCCACCCCCGGACCTCTCCGCAAGAACGCGCGCGCCACCGACCCCGGCGCCGGCGTGCTGCGCGTCGCGCTGCTCGGCTGTGGCGTCGTCGGCACGCAGGTCGCGCAGAGGCTGATCGAGCACGCGGACGACCTCGGCGCCCGGGCGGGCGCGCGCCTCGAGCTGGCGGGCATCGCCGTGCGCGACGCGGCGCGCCCGCGGGACGGCGTCGGCACGGTCGTGCCCCGCGAGCTGCTCACCGAGGACGCGGAGTCCCTGGTCGACGGCGCGGACCTCGTCGTCGAGCTGATGGGCGGCATCGAGCCGGCCCGCGCGCTGATCCACCGCGCGATCGCGGGCGGCGCGAGCGTCGTCACGGCCAACAAGGCCCTGCTCGCCGCGCACGGCCCCGAGCTCTTCGAGGCCGCCGACGCCGCAGGCGTCGACCTGTCCTTCGAGGCGGCGGTCGCCGGCGCGATCCCGATCGTCCGCCCCGTGCGCGAGTCGCTTGCGGGCGACCACGTGCGTCGCGTGCTCGGCATCGTCAACGGCACCACCAACTACGTCCTCGACCAGATGACCACGCACGGGCTGGACCTGGAGGAGGCCCTCAAGGAGGCGCAGACCCTCGGGTACGCGGAGGCCGACCCCACGGCCGACGTCGAGGGGCACGACGCGGCGGCCAAGGCGGCGATCCTCGCGTCGCTCGCCTTCCACACGCGCGTCTCGCTGGCGCAGGTCGCGTGCGAGGGCATCTCCGGCGTGACCGCGGCCGACGTGGCGGCCGCCCAGCAGACCGGGCACGTGGTCAAGCTGCTCGCCATCGCCGAGCAGACCGCCGAGGGCGTCTCCGCGCGCGTGCACCCGGCGCTCGTGCCCGTGGCCCACCCGCTCGCCGCGGTGCGCGGCGCCTTCAACGCCGTCTTCGTCGAGGCCGACGACGCCGGCCCGCTGATGTTCTACGGCCAGGGCGCCGGCGGTCGGCCCACGTCGTCCGCCGTGCTCGGCGACCTGGTCTCGGCCGCGCGCGACCGGCTGGTCGGCGGCCGCGGCCCCCGCGAGTCCGCGTACGCCTCCCTGCCGGTGCTGCCGCACGACGCCGCCGTGACGCGCTACCAGGTCCGCCTCGTCGTCGCGGACCGGCCCGGGGTGCTCGCGCAGGTGGCGCAGGTGCTCGCCGACCACGGCGTGTCGATCGACACCGTCCGCCAGGCCCCCGACGAGCCGTACGCCGTCGGCGTGGCCGAGGGCACCGCCGTGCTGCTGCTCACCACGCACGCCGCCCGCGAGGCGTCGCTCGCCGCGACCGTCACCGCGCTGCGCGGCATCGAGCCCGTGCGCGAGATCACGTCCGTCCTGCGAGTCGAGGGAGCCTGACCGTGCCGACCGCCCAGCCCACCGCCCAGCCCGCCCACCAGTGGCGCGGCGTCGTCACCGAGTACGCCGAGCGGCTGCCCACGCACGTGCGCGAGCGGATCGTCACGCTCGGCGAGGGCGGCACGCCGCTGGTGCCGGCGCCGGCGCTGTCCGACCGCACGGGCGCCGACGTGTACGTCAAGGTCGAGGGCATGAACCCGACCGGGTCGTTCAAGGACCGCGGCATGACGGCGGCCATCTCCGCGGCCGCCGGCCGCGGTGCCAAGGCCGTCGTGTGCGCCTCGACGGGCAACACGTCCGCGTCGGCGGCCGCGTACGCCACCCGCGCGGGCATGACCTGCGCGGTGCTGGTGCCCGACGGCAAGATCGCGATGGGCAAGCTGAGCCAGGCGATCGCCCACGGCGCGCGGCTGCTGCAGGTGGACGGCAACTTCGACGACTGCCTGGTCGCGGCGCGCAAGCTGGCGGAGGTCTACCCGGTCGAGCTGGTGAACTCGGTGAACCCGGACCGCATCGAGGGGCAGAAGACGGCGGCCTTCGAGATCGTCGACGCCCTGGGCGACGCCCCCGACATCCACTGCCTGCCGGTGGGCAACGCGGGCAACATCACGGCGTACTGGAAGGGCTTCCGGGAGTACGCGGGCCTGGACGCCGGCGAGGCGTTCGGCGCGGTCGCCACGCGCACGCCGCAGATGTGGGGCTTCCAGGCCGCGGGGGCCGCGCCGATCGTCAAGGGGCACCCCGTCGACCAGCCCGAGACCATCGCGACCGCGATCCGGATCGGCAACCCCGCGTCGTGGGAGCAGGCCGAGTCCGCCCGCGACACGTCGGGCGGCGTGATCGAGGCGGTCAGCGACGAGCAGATCCTCGCCGCGCACCGCGTGCTCTCGGCCGAGGTGGGCGTCTTCGTCGAGCCGGCCTCGGCGGCCGGCGTCGCCGGCCTGCTCGCCCGCGCCGAGCGGGGCCTGGTCCCCGCCGGCGCACGCGTCGTCGTGACGGTCACCGGCCACGGCCTCAAGGACCCCCAGTGGGCGCTGCGGACCCCCGACGGGGGCGAGGTGGCGCCCACGCGGGTCACGGCCGACGTCGTGTCGATCGCCGACGCGCTCGGCCTCGACTGACCGCTCCCACCGCGACCACTCCGACCCAGCCCCGGGAGGGGAGCACGATGCAGCTCGGCGCCGACCACGTCCTGGTCCGTGTTCCTGCCACCAGCGCGAACCTGGGGCCGGGGTTCGACGCGATGGGCCTCGCCCTCGCCCTGCACGACGAGCTGGAGGTCGAGCTCCTCGCGAGCGACGAGGTGGTCGTCGAGGTCGAGGGGGAGGGGGCCGGGGAGGTGCCCTCCGGCGAGGACCACCTGGTGGTGCGCGCCCTGCGCCACACCCTCGACCTCGCGGGCGCGCCGCGCACGGGCCTGCGCCTCCGCTGCCTCAACCGCATCCCGCACGGCCGCGGCCTAGGGTCGTCGGCGGCGGCAGTCGTGGCCGGCGTCGTCGCGGCGCGGGCCCTGCTCGCCGACCCGCACGTGCTCGACGCCACCGCCGTGCTCCGGATCGCCACCGAGTTCGAGGGGCATCCCGACAACGCGGCGCCTGCGATCCGCGGCGGCGCCACCCTCGCGTGGCGGTCGGCGGACGGGGCCCGGGCCGTGGACCTCGACGTGGACGACCGCATCGAGGCGACGGTGCTGGTGCCCGACGTCCGCCTGGCGACCAGCCGGGCGCGCGGCGTCCTCCCCGCGGAGGTGCCGCACGCGGACGCGGCGTTCACCGCGGGCCGGGCCGGGCTGCTCGTGGAGGCGCTGGCGCGCCGCCCGGAGCTGCTCCTGGACGCCACGGAGGACCGGCTGCACCAGGACTACCGGGCCGGGGTGATGGCGGGCTCCGCGGAGCTGGTGCGCGCGGTCCGGGCCGAGGGCCTCGCGGCCACGATCTCCGGCGCCGGTCCCACCGTGCTCGTCCTCACCGCCGGCGAGGGGACCGGCCGGCTCGACGCCGTCCTCGCGGACCTGGTCGACGACGTGGCGGGCTGGCGCGCGCTGCGGCCCGGCGTGGACACCGACGGCGCGGTGGCGCGCCGCGTGACGGAAGCTCCCCCGGGACGTGGCGGAGCCGGGGGTGTCGGGCCCGCGCGGGGTCCGAGGTGATATGATGCGGTGAGCCTTCGGGATCGACCTCGAGGGCACTCCCTCTTTGCCGCACGGCGCGCTTGTGTGCCCGGCCAGAGCCTGGTGCCCCGGTGGTCGCGATGCGGTGCAGGATCCGCCGCGACAGTCCCGCGAGAGGGCGAAACACAACCCCGCCAGCCGACGTCGTCGTACCACTGATGCGAGGTTCCACGCGTCCCGACGCTCCCCGCGCCAGGACGGCAGCCACCCCGGCCCATGACATTCTCCAGGGCCGCATACGAGGGGGAAGGGTCCTTCGTGACGAACACCACCGACAGCCGGAACGGCTCCGCCGCATCCGGAAACCTGAGCTCGATGCGTCTGGCCGAGCTCCAGGCGCTGGCCTCCGGCATGGGCGTCAAGGGCACGTCCCGGATGCGCAAGAGCGACCTGCAGGACGCGATCCGGGCCGCCCGCGGCCAGGGCGCGCGCACCTCCGGTGCCCCGGTCGCCGCGGCGACCGCCGTGGCGCCGACGGTCCGCAGCGACGCCCCGGCCCAGCCGCAGGCCGAGCAGACCACCACGGGAGCGCGCGCGCCGCGCGGCGACGGGGCCGAGGCTCCGCGCCGTTCGCGCCGCGCCACCCGGCCGGCGGGCGCCGAGGGCACCGAGGCTGCCCCCGCACCGCAGCAGCGCGCGGCCGAGACGCCTGCCGTCTCGACGGCGCAGCAGGACCAGCCCGCCCGCGGCGGTGACCAGCGTGGCGAGCAGCAGCGCGGTGAGCAGCGGTCCGACGTCGACCGTGAGGCGCGCCTCGCCCAGCTCGCGGAGGCCGTCGCGGCGCCGCGCGAGCGCGGCGGACGCCGCTCCGGCGGCCAGAACGCCGGCCAGTCCGGCCAGTCCGGCCAGGGCGGCCAGGGCGAGGGCGACGGCCAGCGCTCCGGCCAGGGCCGCGGGAACGACGGCGGCTCCGGCCAGCCGCGCTCCGGTGCGCAGAACGCGCAGGGCGGGCAGCGTGACGACCGTCAGCGCCGGGACGAGGACGACGAGCGCGGCTCGCGCCGTCGTCGGGGCCGTGACCGCGGCCGCGACCGCAAGCGCAGCCGCGGCGGCCGGGCGGGTGCCCCCGACGTCGCCGGCCTCGACGACGTCGAGGTGCGCGAGGACGACGTGCTGCTGCCGGTCGCCGGCGTGCTGGACATCCTCGACAGCTACGCGTTCGTGCGCACCAGCGGCTACCTGCCCGGCCCGGGCGACGTCTACGTGTCGCTCAACCAGGTGAAGAAGGCCGGCCTGCGCCGCGGCGACGCGATCGTCGGCGCGATCCGCCAGCCCCGCGAGGGCGAGGAGCCGCCCACGGGCAAGAACGCGCGCTCCAAGTTCAACGCCCTGGTGCGGCTCGACTCGGTCAACGGCATGACGCCGGAGGAGTCGCGGCAGCGGCCCGAGTTCACCAAGCTGACGCCCCTGTACCCGCAGGAGCGGCTCCGCCTGGAGAACCCGGAGGCCACCCGCCTCACGCCGCGCGTGATCGACATCGTCGCCCCGATCGGCAAGGGCCAGCGCGGCCTCATCGTCGCGCCGCCCAAGGCCGGCAAGACGATCATCATGCAGCAGATCGCCAACGCAGTCACCGCGAACAACCCTGAGGTCCACCTCATGGTGGTGCTCGTGGACGAGCGGCCCGAAGAGGTCACCGACATGGAGCGGACGGTCAAGGGCGAGGTCATCGCCTCGACGTTCGACCGCCCGGCGTCGGACCACACGATCGTCGCGGAGCTCGCGATCGAGCGCGCCAAGCGCCTTGTCGAGCTGGGCCAGGACGTCGTCGTGCTGCTGGACTCGCTCACCCGCCTGTCGCGCGCCTACAACCTCGCGGCGCCGGCGTCGGGCCGCATCCTCTCCGGTGGTGTGGACGCCGCGGCGCTCTACCCGCCGAAGAAGTTCTTCGGCGCGGCGCGCAACATCGAGAACGGCGGCTCGCTGACCATCCTCGCCTCGGCGCTCGTGGAGACGGGCTCGAAGATGGACGAGGTGATCTTCGAGGAGTTCAAGGGCACCGGAAACATGGAGCTCCGCCTGTCGCGCAACCTCGCGGACAAGCGGATCTTCCCGGCCGTGGACGTCAACGCCTCCAGCACGCGCCGCGAGGAGATCCTCATGGCCAAGGACGAGCTGGGCATCGTCTACAAGCTGCGCCGCGTCATGGGTGCGCTGGACCAGCAGCAGGCCATCGAGCTGCTGCTCGGCCAGCTCAAGAAGACCAAGACCAACGTCGAGTTCCTGCTGCACGTGCAGAAGACGACGCCGGCCGGGCTCTCGGACGAGAACCCGGGCGAGACGATCTGAGAACGGTCCGGGACGCTCCCGCGTTCTGGCACAATGGTTCGTCGGCCTTCCGGTTCACGGCCCGCTGTCCTGTGGGGCGACCCGGCGGCATCACACCAAGGAGCATCATGAAGTCCGGTATTCACCCCGAGTACGTCACCACCCAGGTGAGCTGCACCTGCGGCAACACGTTCACCACCCACAGCACCGCGACCTCCGGCAAGATCAACGTCGAGGTCTGCAGCGCCTGCCACCCGTTCTACACGGGCAAGCAGAAGATCCTCGACACCGGCGGCCGCGTCGCCCGCTTCCAGGCTCGCTACGGCAAGAAGAAGTAGCGCGCCCGCCCCTGTCGGGGTGAAAGTGCCGGTGGTCCGCCCGACAACCTCTCCAGGGGCAGTCGGACGTCGGACCACCGGCACTTCTGCTTTCCCCGGGGCGCGAGCCCAGGGTCCCTGCTCGCCGTACCGGGAGATGCCATGACCGACTCGTTCGCCGCCGCAAGGCCGATGCTCGACGAGCACGCCGAGATCGAACGAGAGCTGGCCGACCCCGCCGTGCACGCCGACGCGGGCCGCGCGCGGTCCCTCGGCCGCCGCTATGCGGAGCTGAACCAGGTGGCCACGGCCTACCGGGCGTGGGAGCAGGCGCACGACGACGCCGAGGCGGCCGCGGAGCTCGCGGCCGAGGACGAGTCGTTCGCCGCCGAGCTGCCAGCGCTCCGCTCCGCGGCGGAGGACGCCGCCGAGCGGCTGCGGCGCGTGCTCGTCCCGCGCGACCCGGACGACGCGCGGGACGTGATCCTCGAGATCAAGGCGGGGGAGGGCGGCGACGAGTCCGCGCTCTTCGCGGGCGACCTGCTGCGCATGTACCTGCGGTACGCCGAGCGTCGCGGGTGGGGCACCCAGGTGCTCGACGCGACGGAGACCGAGCTGGGCGGCTACAAGGACGTGCAGGTCGCGATCAAGGCGCGCAGCGTCTCCGACCCGGCCGAGGGGGTGTGGGCGAGCCTCAAGTACGAGGGCGGCGTGCACCGCGTGCAGCGCGTGCCCGTCACGGAGTCGCAGGGCCGCATCCACACCTCCGCCGCCGGCGTGCTGGTGCTGCCCGAGGTGGACGACCCGGGCGAGGTGGAGATCGACCAGAACGACCTGCGCATCGACGTCTACCGGTCGTCGGGCCCCGGCGGCCAGTCGGTGAACACCACCGACTCGGCCGTGCGCATCACGCACGTGCCCACCGGAATCGTGGTCTCGATGCAGAACGAGAAGTCGCAGCTGCAGAACAAGGAGCAGGCGATGCGCGTGCTGCGCGCACGACTCCTCGCCGCCCGGCAGGAGGCGGCCGCGGCGGCCGCGGCCGACGTGCGCCGGTCGCAGGTGCGCACGGTGGACCGCAGCGAGCGCATCCGCACCTACAACTTCCCGGAGAACCGCATCGCGGACCACCGCACCGGGTACAAGGCCTACAACCTCGACCACGTGCTCGCCGGCGACCTCGACCCGGTGGTGCGCTCCGCCGTCGACGCCGACGAGGCGGCGCGGCTCGCGGCCGCGGGCGGCCCGGGTGCCTGACGTCGTGCCGGCCACGTCGGGGGCGGCCGTCCGGTGGGCGACGGCGCGCCTCCTCGCCGCCGGGGTGCCCAGCCCCCGGGTGGACGCCGAGTCGCTGCTCGCGCACGCCCTCGGCGTCGACCGGCCGGAGACGCGGCGCCTGGTGGTCCTGGACCGGGCCCTGCCCGACGGGGTCGCCGTCCGGTTCGCCGCGGACGTCGAGAGGCGCGCTGCCCGTCAGCCGCTCCAGCACCTCACGGGTGTCGCGGCCTTCCGCCACCTCGAGCTCGCCGTCGGGCCGGGGGTCTTCGTGCCGCGGCCCGAGACGGAGCAGGTGGCGCAGGCCGCGATCGACGAGGCCGTACGGGTGGTCGCCCGCGAGGGCGCGGCGGTGGTGGTCGACCTGTGCACCGGGTCGGCGGCCATCGCCCTGGCCGTCGCGACGGAGGTCCCGGGCGCGCGGGTGCACGCCGTCGAGCTGGACGCCGCCGCGCACGGCTGGGCGGCACGCAACGTCGCCGCGGCGACGGGCGATGGCGTGGCCGACGGCGTCGTCCGACTGGTCCGCGGCGACGCCCGCACCGCGCTGCGCGACCTGGACGGGACGGTGGACGTCGTCGTGTCCAACCCGCCGTACGTGCCGCCCGGCGCGGTGCCGCGGGACCCGGAGGTGGCGGACCACGACCCGGCCGTCGCGCTGTACGGGCTGGGGGACGACGGCCTCGAGGTGCCGCGCGGCGTCACCGCGGCCGCCGCGCGGCTGCTGCGCGCGGGCGGGCTGTACGTCATGGAGCACGCGGAGGTCCAGGCGGCCGCGGCACGCGCCATGGTGGCGGCGGCCGGCGGCTTCGACGCGGCGGACACCCGCGACGACCTCACGGGACGCCCGCGGATGGTCGTCGCGCGGCGGTCCGCGGGGGCCGGAACCCCGGCCGGCGGCCGGGCGAACCGTGACAGACTGATCCCGTGAGCAGCGTGCACGACGTCACCGATCCGAACACCTGGGGCCCGGCGATCGACGAGGCGGTGAACACGGTCTCGCGGGGCGGCCTCCTCGTGCTGCCGACCGACACCGTCTACGGGATCGGCGCCGACGCCTTCGACGCGGACGCCGTCGCGGCCCTCCTCGCCGCGAAGGGCCGCGGGCGGCAGATGCCGCCCCCCGTGCTCGTGCCCGACGTGCGCACGCTCGACGGCCTGGCGACCGAGGTGCCCGACGACGCGCGCAAGCTGGTCGAGGCGTTCTGGCCGGGCGGGTTCACGATCATCCTGCGGGCGCAGCCGTCGTTGCAGTGGGACCTGGGGGAGACGCACGGCACCGTCGCGCTGCGCATGCCGGACCACCCTGCCGCGCTGGCGCTGCTGCGCCGCACGGGCCCGCTCGCGGTCTCCAGCGCCAACGTGACCGGCAGCCCCGCGGCGCTCGACGTCACCGACGCCCGCGCACAGCTCGGCGACTCCGTGGACGTCTACCTCGACGGCGGCGACGCCCCCGGTGGCGTGGCGTCGACCATCGTGGACGCGACCGGCGAGCACCTGCGCGTGGTCCGGCAGGGCGCCGTCACGCTCGAGGCGCTGAACGACGTCGCGCCCGTGCGCGGGGTCGACGATCCCGTCGACGACGCCGACCCGGCGCCCGCCGAGGAGCCCGCCGAATCACCCGCCGACTCACCCGCCGAGGAGTCCGCCGGGTGAGGGCCTATCTGCTCCTGATGCTCGTCGCGGCGGCGGTCACCTACCTCGCCACGCCGGGCGCGCGCTGGGTCGCGCGGCGCACGGGCGCGATCTCCGCGGTGCGGGCGCGCGACGTGCACCTGCGGCCCACGCCTCGCCTCGGCGGGCTGGCGATGCTCCTGGGCATCGTCGTCGCCGTCGTGCTGGCGTCGCAGATGCCGTTCCTCGCCGGGGTGTTCGACACCGGGCCGCAGGCGTGGGGGATCGTCGGGGGAGCGACGATCGTCTGCCTCCTGGGCTGGGCCGACGACGTGTGGGACCTCGACTGGATGACGAAGCTCGCCGGGCAGGCGCTCGCCGCCGGGTTCATGGCGTGGCAGCAGGTGCAGCTCACGTCGCTGCCCACCCCGGACAGCCTGGTGATCACGTCGTCCCGGCTGTCGCTGTTCGCGACCGTGCTCGTGGTCGTCGTGGCGATGAACGCCGTGAACTTCGTCGACGGACTGGACGGCCTCGCGGCGGGACTCATCGCCATCGGCGGCGGCGCCTTCCTGCTCTACACCTACGGGCTCACGCAGCAGGCGACCCCGGAGAACTACGCCAACCTCGCGACGCTCATGATGGCGGTCCTGGTGGGCGCGTGCCTCGGCTTCCTGCCGCACAACTTCTTCCCGTCGCACATCTTCATGGGCGACTCCGGGTCGATGGTGCTGGGCCTCGTCTTCGCGGGTTCCGCGATCACCGTCACCGGCAACATCGACCCTGCGTCCACGGGCGACCTGCTCTCGGGGGCGCAGCGCGTGCCGCTGTTCATCCCCCTGCTGCTGCCCGTCGCGGTGGTGCTGCTGCCCCTGCTCGACATGGCGATGGCCGTGGTCCGGCGTCTCGCCGCCGGCAAGTCGCCGTTCCACCCCGACCGGATGCACCTGCACCACCGGATGCTGGCGCTGGGCCACTCCCACCGCCGCGCGGTCCTCATCCTGTACGTGTGGGCCGCCGTCTTCTCGTTCGGCGCGGCGGCGCTCGTGCTGTGGGACTGGAAGGCCGTGCTCGCGGGGCTCGCCGTCGCCGTCGTGGTGGCGCTGCTGCTCACGCTCGGCCCGCTGCGCACCCGCGGCCGGTTCCTCGACGACGACGTCGCGACCGGCAGCCACCCGACGGTCGCACCGGCGACCCCCCTCACCCCGACCTCCGTGGCCCCGGCCGCGCCCACTCTCACGACGCACGAAGGACGCCAGCGATGACGACGCCCGACACCCCCGGCCCGACGCCCGACCGCGCCTCGGGGCCCGTGCCCGACGGGGCCGCCCAGGCCGCGGGGGAGCACGCCACCGACGCCGAGCGCCGGGTGCTGCGCACCGCGCTGCGGGACACGATGCTGCTCATCGGCGCCCTCGTGGTGCTCGGCGGCGGGATCGGCCTGCTCGTCGCGGGTCTGCCCGGGCTCTGGGGTGCCCTCGTGGGGGCGGCGATCGCCGCCTTCTTCTGCGCGACCACGATCTGGTCCATGATGCGCACCGTCGGGTCGAGCCCGGCGCGCATGGCCGCGTTCGTCATGGGCGCCTGGATCGCCAAGATCGTCGTCCTCATCGTCGTGCTGGCCCTGCTCCAGGGCGCCACGTTCTACGCGCCCTGGGTGCTGATCGCGGTGCTCGCCGTGGGCGCCATCGGCTCCGCGCTGCTCGACTACCGCGCCGTGAACAGCGGTCGCGTGCCGTACGTGCAGCCGTGAGGGCGCACGCCTGACCAGGGTGCTTGCGCCAGGCGACCATCCGTCGCCGGGGGCAACATCGTGCGCTTCTTCACAAGCCGCGGGATCTGGCCGGTTCTGTTGCTCCGGGTTGTCGGAGCACGGGTGATCATCCGGTAGGCTGTCCGCGAATCCATGACGGCCAGGTCCGATGGCGTGCCCCCTTTGCAGTGGAGCGCGTCCGGTCCGTACGACCTCCGGGAGACCCCCCTGTCTACGCCAGCGATCCCCCTGCTGCTCGCCGCCGAAGGTGACGGCGAGTTCCACGCGCCGACGGTGGCCGACTTCTTCCCGCCGGCCATCTTCTTCGAGGGCACGCCCTTCGAGTTCAACCGGATCATGCTGGTGCGCTTCATCGCGGCGGCCGTCCTGCTGACGGTCTTCGTCATCGCCGCCAGGCGGGCCAAGGTCGTGCCCGGCCGGTTCCAGAACGTCATCGAGATGATCCTCGACTTCGTCCGCAACTCGATCGCGGTCGAGGTGCTCGGCGAGAAGAACGGCCGCAAGTACTTCCCGCTGTTGGCCACGATCTTCTGCACCGTGCTGGTCATGAACCTCACCGGTGTGACGCCGTTCCTCAACATCGCGGGCACCTCCGTGATCGGCCTGCCGATCGTGCTCGCGCTCTGGACGTACGTCATGTACCTCGGGGCCGGCGTCAAGGCGCACGGCGTGGGTGGGTTCCTCAAGAACTCCCTGCTGCCGCCGGGTGTGCCGGCGCCGCTCTACGTGCTGCTGGTGCCGATCGAGTTCCTGCAGGTCTTCATCCTGCGGCCCGCGACGCTCGCCATCCGACTCATGGCCAACATGGTCGCCGGGCACCTGATGCTCGCGATCTGCTTCGCGGCCACGTCGTTCTTCCTCTTCGACGCCTCGGGCGGCATGAAGCTGTTCGGCGCGGGCACGTTCGTGGCCGGCTCGGCGTTCTTCTTCTTCGAGATCTTCGTGGCGGCCCTGCAGGCGTACGTCTTCGCGATCCTCACCGCCGTCTACCTCAACCTGTCCGTCGAGGCGGAGCACTGACCGTCTCGCGGTACCCGGCCTGAGCCGGGACCTGCTCGTACAACTGCACCCATCACGCGACGCCGGGTCACCCGAGTCCCGGCGCCCAACGGAAGGAATCCCAGTGGACGTCACCACCCTCGCCGAGGTCACCGGAAACATCGGCACCGTCGGTTACGGCCTCGCGGCGGTCGGCCCGGGCATCGGCCTCGGCATCCTCATCGGCAAGACGATCGAGGGCATGGCGCGCCAGCCCGAGGTCTCGAGCCAGCTCCGCACCACGATGTTCATCGGTGTCGCCTTCGTCGAGGTGCTCGCGCTCCTCGGCCTGGTCGCCGGCTTCATCGTCCCGGCATGATGAACTCCCCCCTGACCGCCACCAACGCGGACGTCCTCGCCGCCGAGGAGGAGACCACGGCGAACCTGCTGCTGCCGCACACGTACGACATCGTGTGGTCGCTGGTCATCGTGGTGATCGTCGGCCTCGTGTTCTACCGGTACGTCCTGCCCAAGTTCCAGGCCGTGCTCGACGAGCGCACCGCGAAGATCGAGGGCGGCATCGCCCAGGCGGAGAAGGCGCAGGAGGAGGCCGCGGAGGCGCTGAAGGAGTACCACCAGCAGCTCGCCGAGGCCCGTGCCGACGCCGCGAAGACCCGCGAGGAGGCGCGTGCCGAGGGCACGGCCATCATCGCGGAGCTGCGCACCAAGGCACAGGACGAGGCCTCGCGGATCGTCGAGACGGCGCACCGCCAGATCGAGGCCGAGCGCCAGACCGCCGCCGTGTCCCTGCGCACCGAGGTCGGCGCGCTGGCCACGGAGCTCGCGTCCAAGATCGTGGGCGAGTCGCTGCAGGACTCGGCGCGCCAGTCGCGCGTCGTCGACCGCTTCCTCGACGAGCTCGAGGCCGCGGGTGACGAGCCCCGCACGGCTCAGACCGCGTCGGCCGGCAGCTCGGCCGGCAAGGAGGGCTGATGCGGGGCACCAGCGGAGCATCCCTCGCCGCGGCGCAGGAGCGGTTCGAGCCGGTCCTGCGGTCCGCCGGGGCCGACGGGCAGACGCTCGGCGAGCAGCTGTTCGCCGTCGTCGCGGCGCTCGACGTGTCGGGGCCGCTGCGCCGGTCGCTCGCCGACCCGTCGCGCAGCCCGGAGGACCGGGCGGCGCTGGCCGGCCGACTGCTGGCCGGGGGCTTCGACGAGCGTGTCGTGGACCTGGTCACGGGTCTGGCGCGGTCGCGCTGGTCCGGCGACCGCGACCTCGCGGACGCCGTGGAGCGTCTCGGGCTCGACGCCGTCCTGGCGTCCGCCGAGGCGCGGGGCGTGCTCGAGACCGTCGAGGACGAGCTGTTCCGGCTCACCCGGGCGCTCGTCGGCCAGCGCGAGGCACGACAGGTGCTCTCCGACGGTTCGACCGACGCGGCCCGCCGGGCGCAGCTCGTCGACACCCTGCTCGCGGGCAAGGTGGATGTCGTGACGCAGTCGCTCGCCCGCCGCGCGACGACGACCCTGCGTGGCCGCCGCTTCGTGGCGACGCTGCTCTGGTACGGCGAGATCGCAGCCGAGCGTCGTCGTCGCCTCGTGGCCACGGTCACGAGCGGCGCGGTGCTCAGCGAGTCCCAGCAGGAGCGGCTCGCCGGCCTGCTCGAGCGCGCCTACGGCCGTGCCGTGCAGCTGAACGTGACGGTCGACCCGGCCGTCATCGGCGGCCTGCGCATCCAGGTCGGCGCCGATGTCGTCGACTCCACCGTGCTGTCCCGCCTGGCCGACGCCCGTCGCCGGCTGGCCGGCTAACCCTTCCCAGGCCCAGCAGCCGACCCCGGTCGGCTACCGCAGAACGTGAGGCCGCGCGAGTCGCGGCCACGACAGGAGAGAGCAATGGCTGAGCTGACGATCCGGCCGGAGGAGATCCGCGCCGCTCTGGACAGCTTCGTGAAGTCGTACGAGCCCGAGGGCGCGGTCAGCGAGGAGGTCGGCCGCGTCACCGTCGCCGCCGACGGCATCGCCTACGTCGAGGGCCTCCCCGGCGCGATGGCGAACGAGCTGCTGCGCTTCGAGGACGGCACGCTCGGCCTCGCCCTGAACCTGGACGTCCGGGAGATCGGCGTCGTCGTCCTCGGCGAGTTCACGGGCATCGAGGAGGGGCAGGAGGTCCGCCGTACCGGCGAGGTCCTGTCCGTCCCCGTGGGCGAGGGCTACCTCGGTCGCGTCGTCGACCCGCTGGGCAACCCGATCGACGGTCTGGGCGACGTGGAGAGCGAGGGCCGCCGCGCCCTCGAGCTCCAGGCGCCGGGCGTCATGCAGCGCAAGTCGGTGCACGAGCCGCTGCAGACCGGCATGAAGGCGATCGACTCGATGATCCCGATCGGTCGCGGTCAGCGTCAGCTGATCATCGGTGACCGGCAGACCGGCAAGACGGCGATCGCGATCGACACGATCATCAACCAGAAGGCCAACTGGGAGTCGGGCGACCCGAGCAAGCAGGTGCGCTGCATCTACGTCGCCGTCGGCCAGAAGGGCTCGACCATCGCCTCCGTGCGCGGCGCCCTCGAGGAGGCCGGCGCGCTCGAGTACACGACGATCGTCGCGGCCCCGGCGTCCGACCCGGCGGGCTTCAAGTACATCGCCCCGTACACCGGCTCGGCCATCGGCCAGCACTGGATGTACCAGGGCAAGCACGTGCTGGTCATCTTCGACGACCTGTCGAAGCAGGCCGAGGCCTACCGTGCCGTGTCGCTGCTGCTGCGCCGCCCGCCGGGCCGCGAGGCGTACCCCGGCGACGTCTTCTACCTGCACTCCCGCCTGCTCGAGCGTTGCGCGAAGCTGTCGGACGAGCTGGGCGCGGGCTCGATGACCGGTCTGCCGATCATCGAGACGAAGGCGAACGACGTGTCGGCGTACATCCCGACCAACGTCATCTCCATCACCGACGGCCAGATCTTCCTGCAGTCGGACCTCTTCAACGCCGACCAGCGCCCGGCGGTCGACGTCGGCATCTCCGTCTCGCGAGTCGGCGGTGACGCGCAGATCAAGGCGATGAAGAAGGTCTCCGGCACGCTGAAGCTGGAGCTGGCGCAGTACCGGTCGCTCGAGGCGTTCGCGATGTTCGCGTCCGACCTCGACGCGGCGTCGCGTGGGCAGCTCGCCCGCGGCGCGGTGCTCATGGAGCTGCTCAAGCAGCCGCAGTACACGCCGTACCCGGTCGAGGACCAGGTCGCGTCCGTGTGGGCCGGCACCAAGGGCAAGCTCGACGACGTCCCCGTCGAGGACGTCAAGCGGTTCGAGTCCGAGATGCTCGACCACCTGCGTCGGCACACCTCGGTGCTCTCCACGATCGCGGAGACGGGCAAGCTCGAGCAGGACACCGAGGACGCGCTGGCCAAGGCCGTCGAGGACGTCCGCAACGGCTTCCTCAAGGCCGACGGCACCCCGCTGGTCGGGGGCGACGCCGAGGGCGAGGCTTCCGACGTCGAGCAGGAGCAGCTCGTCGTGCAGAAGAAGGCCTGAGCATGGCCGGTGGAGCCCAGCGCATCTACAAGCAGCGGATCAAGTCGACGCAGTCGCTGAAGAAGATGTTCCGCGCGCAGGAGCTGATCGCCGCGTCCCGCATCGGCAAGGCGCGGGCGCGGACGGCGGCGGCGGCACCGTACGAGCGGGCCATCACCCGCGCGGTGTCCGCCGTGGCGACGCACACGTCGACCAAGCACCCGCTGACGAGCGAGCGGCACGACACCGACCGCGTCGCGGTCCTCGTGATCGCGTCCGACCGCGGCATGGCCGGCGCCTACTCGGCGTCGATCATCCGCGAGACCGAGCGTCTGGTCGCGCAGCTCCAGGGCGAGGGCAAGAAGGTCGACCTCTACGCGACCGGCCGTCGCGCCGTGTCGTACTACAGCTACCGGGGGCGTCAGCTCGCGGGGCAGTGGTCGTACGGCTCGGACAGCCCGGACTCCGACGTCGCGGCCGAGATCGCCGAGACGCTGCTCGGGGCGTTCCTCGCCCCGGCGGACGGGGGCGGGGTCTCGGAGCTGCACGTCGTGTACACGCAGTTCGTCAACATGGTCACGCAGCGTCCGCGCGTGGTGCGGATGCTGCCCCTCGAGGTCGTCGAGGGCGTGTCCGTGCCGGGCGAGAACGACACGTTCCCGCTGTACGACTTCGAGCCGTCGCCGGAGAGCGTCCTGGACGCGCTCCTGCCGCGGTACGTACGCAGCCGCATCTTCAGCTTCATGCTCGACGCCGCGGCGTCCGAGCTGGCCGCGCGCCAGCGGGCGATGCACACGGCGACGGACAACGCCGAGGACCTGATCCGCACCTACACGCGCCTGGCGAACCAGGCTCGCCAGGCGGACATCACCCAGGAGATCAGCGAGATCGTCTCGGGTGCCGACGCCCTCGCGGCGTCATGACGCCGGCCCTGGCAGCAGCAGAGCCGGCTCTGACGACCGTACTGACATCCGCAACGTTCCTTTCGAAGCGAGGCAAGCAATGACCGCCACCACCGTGGAAGCCCCGGTCGAGCACCAGAGCGGACCCGGCGTGGGCCGTGTCGCGCGCGTGATCGGCCCCGTCGTCGACATCGAGTTCCCCGAGGACGCGATCCCCGACATCTACAACGCCCTGACGGTCGACATCGACCTGTCGACGCAGGGTGAGGGCGAGAAGTCCTTCACCCTCATGCTCGAGGTCGCCCAGCACCTCGGCGACTCCCTGGTGCGCGCGATCGCGCTCAAGCCGACCGACGGCCTCGTGCGCGGCGCCGTCGTCACCGACACCGGCGCGCCGATCAGCGTGCCCGTCGGCGACGTCACCAAGGGCAAGGTCTTCAACGTGACCGGCGACGTGCTCAACGCCGCGCCGGGCGAGAAGATCGAGATCAACGAGCGCTGGTCCATCCACCGCAAGCCCCCGGCCTTCGACCAGCTCGAGTCGAAGACGCAGATGTTCGAGACCGGCATCAAGTCGATCGACCTGCTCACCCCGTACGTGCAGGGCGGCAAGATCGGTCTCTTCGGTGGTGCGGGCGTCGGCAAGACGGTCCTCATCCAGGAGATGATCCAGCGCGTCGCCCAGGACCACGGCGGTGTGTCGGTGTTCGCCGGTGTCGGCGAGCGCACGCGTGAGGGCAACGACCTCATCGCGGAGATGGAGGAGGCCGGCGTCTTCGACAAGACCGCGCTGGTCTTCGGCCAGATGGACGAGCCGCCGGGCACGCGTCTGCGCGTCGCCCTGTCGGCGCTGACGATGGCGGAGTACTTCCGCGACGTGCGCAAGCAGGACGTGCTGCTGTTCATCGACAACATCTTCCGGTTCACGCAGGCCGGTTCCGAGGTGTCGACGCTGCTCGGCCGCATGCCGTCCGCGGTGGGCTACCAGCCGAACCTGGCCGACGAGATGGGCGTCCTCCAGGAGCGCATCACCTCGACGCGCGGTCACTCGATCACCTCGCTGCAGGCGATCTACGTGCCGGCGGACGACTACACCGACCCGGCGCCGGCGACCACGTTCGCCCACCTGGACGCGACGACCGAGCTCTCCCGCGAGATCGCGTCGAAGGGTCTGTACCCGGCGATCGACCCGCTGACCTCGACGTCGCGCATCCTCGACCCGCGCTACGTGGGCCAGGAGCACTACGAGGTCGCCACCCAGGTGAAGTCGATCCTGCAGCGCAACAAGGAGCTGCAGGACATCATCGCGATCCTCGGTGTGGACGAGCTCTCGGAGGAGGACAAGACGGTCGTGGCGCGTGCGCGCCGCATCCAGCAGTTCCTCTCGCAGAACACCTACATGGCGAAGAAGTTCACCGGCGTGGAGGGTTCCACCGTGCCGCTGAGCGAGACCATCGAGGCGTTCAAGAAGATCGCCGAGGGCGAGTTCGACCACATCGCCGAGCAGGCGTTCTACAACATCGGTGGCCTCGAGATGCTCGAGGAGAACTGGGCGCGGATCCAGAAGGAGTACGGGGCCTGACGACCCCGTTCCCCCCACGTCGTCCCGCCGGGAGGCACGCCCTCCCGGCGGGACGACGTGACCGCCCGACGACCCCCCGCACGATCGGAAAGAGGACTTCGAGATGGCAGAGCTGAACGTGGACCTCGTCGCGGCCGACCGCAAGGTCTGGTCCGGCGTGGCGCGCGAGGTCAGCGCCCCGTCCGTCGACGGCCAGGTCGGCATCCTCGCCGGCCACGCCCCGCTCCTCGCGGTGCTGCGCCCCGGCACGGTCAAGGTGTCGACCGCGCAGGGGACGGCGGTCGAGGCGCACGTCTCCGGCGGCTTCGTGTCCGTCGACGGCGACCTCGTCACGATCGTCGTGGACGAGGTCTCGGAGCTGTCCGGCCGCGAGCCGGCGCTTCGCTGAGGCAGGTGCCGGTGGCGTACGTCGTCTGGGTCGCGGTCGCACTCGTCGCCGTGCTCGGGCTGGTGCTCGCCGCCGGTGCCTCCCGCCTGCGGACCCTCTCCCGGAGGGTCGGCTCCTTCCCCTGCCACGCCCGGCCCGCGGACGACCCGCAGGCGGCCTGGGTGGCGGGGATCGCCCACTACGCCGTGGGCCGTATCGACTGGTGGCGCGGCTGGTCCCTGGCCCCGCGCCCCGCGCGCATCTGGCGGCGCGAAGGCCTCGCGATCACGGGCCGGGCGCCGCTCGACCAGGCCGGCCAGCCCGACCAGGTGCTGGTGCGCTGCCGCTACGAGGACACCGACTTCGAGCTGCTCATGTCGTCCGGCGCGTACGCCGGACTGGCCTCCTGGCTCGAGTCCTCGCCGCCCGGGCGCCGCGACCTGGTCCTCTAGAGGTCGTCCAGGGCCACGTCGAGGGCCCACGACCCGACCCGACCGCCACGAACGAAGAGGGGGACCGTGCGTCTCGTCGTCGCACGCTGCTCGGCCCGGTACACCGGCCGGCTCACCGCGCACCTGCCGCTGGCCACGCGCCTGATCGTCGTCAAGGCGGACGGCAGCGTGCTGCTGCACTCCGACGGCGGCTCGTACAAGCCCCTCAACTGGATGAGCCCGCCGTGCGTGACGACGGCCGGCGACCCCGACGACGAGGCGCGCGAGCGGGGCGTCACCCAGGTGTGGACGGTGCAGCACCAGAAGTCGGACGACCGCCTGGAGATCGAGCTGCACGAGGTGGAGCACGACTCGGCCCACGACCTCGGCGTGGACCCCGGCCTCGTCAAGGACGGCGTCGAGGCGCACCTCCAGGAGCTGCTGGCGGCGCAGATCCACCGCCTGGGCGCCGGCCACACGCTGGTGCGCCGGGAGTACATGACCGCGATCGGTCCGGTGGACATCCTCGCCCGGGACGCGGCCGGCGCGACGGTCGCCGTCGAGCTCAAGCGACGCGGCGACATCGACGGTGTCGAGCAGCTCACGCGCTACCTCGAGCTCCTCAACCGCGACCCGCTCCTCGCACCGGTGCGCGGCGTCTTCGCCGCCCAGGAGATCAAGCCGCAGGCGCGCGTGCTCGCCACCGACCGGGGGATCGAGTGCCTCGTGCTCGACTACGACGCCATGCGTGGCGTGGACGACGTCGACTCGCGTCTCTTCTAAGGTTTGTGAGCGAGGTTTCGTAATCCCAGGGGCGTGCGGCAGGATGGACGCATGAGCGCTGGCACCCCTGACTCCCTGGTCGCGCTGCGCGGGCGTGTCGTGACGCCGCAGGACGTCGTCGTCGACGGCGCGGTCGTCCTCGCCGACGGTGTCGTGTCGTGGGTCGGCCCCGTCGTCGCGGCCGAGCACGCCGACCCCGCCGTCGCCGAGGCGGTGGCGCGCGCCGCCGTGCCGGAGCCGGGGACGCTCCTGCTCCCCGGGCTCGTCGACCTGCACGACCACGGCGGCGGCGGGATCGGCTTCCCGGACGCGACGAGCGCCGACGAGGCGATGATCGCGGTGCTCGAGCACCGGCGGCACGGCACCACCACGATGCTCGCGTCCCTCGTCACCGCCGGCCGCGAGACGCTCCTGGCCCGCGCGGCGATGCTGGCGGACCTCGCGGACGCGGGGGAGATCGCCGGCCTCCACGCGGAGGGCCCCTTCCTGTCCCACGCGCGTCGTGGGGCGCAGAGCCCCGAGGACCTCCTGCCGGGTGACCCCACCCTGGTGCGCGACCTGGCGCGCGCGGCGCGCGGGCACCTGCGCACGATGACGGTGGCGCCCGAGGTCGACGGCGTGGTCGGCCCCGGCGGCGTCGCCGAGGCGCTGGTGGAGGAGGGTGTCGTGCCGTCCCTCGGCCACACGGACGCGAGCACGGAGGAGGCGGAGGCCTTCGTGGCGCAGGTCGCCGCCGGTCTGGCCGCGCGAGCCGCCGCCGGCGTGGCGCCCGTGCGCGAGATGACCGCGACGCACCTGTTCAACGGCATGCGGCCCCTGCACCACCGGGCGCCGGGTCCGATCGCCGCGTGCCTGGCCGCCGCGGCCCGGGAGGAGCTCGTGGTCGAGCTCGTCGCCGACGGGGTGCACCTGGCCCCCGCCACCGTCCGCACGGTGGTGGAGACCGTGGGCGCCGACCGGGTCGCCCTCGTCACGGACGCGATGGCCGCCGCGGGCATGGCCGACGGCTCCTACGGGCTCGGCCCCATGGCGGTGACCGTGCGCGACGGCGTCGCCCGCCTCACCGACCCGGACGACCCGGAGGGCGGGGCGATCGCGGGCGGCACGGCGCACCTGCTCGACGTCGTGCGCGCCACGGTCGCGGCCGGCGTGCCGCTGGCCGACGCCGTCCGCTCCGCCTCCTGGGTTCCCGCCCGCGTGCTGGGCCTTTCCGACGTCGGCGGCCTCGTCGTGGGGCGGCGCGCCGACGTCGTGGTCACCGACGCGGACCTGCGGCCGCGGCGCGTGCTGCGCGCCGGCGTCGAGGTCCGCACGGCCTGAGCGTCCCGGCCGGCGGAGCGGCACGGCCGGGACGCCCGGTCAGGCGAACGCCAGCTCGGCCAGCCGCGCGCCGGCGGGGAGCACCACCCGCAGGTCGGTCACGCCCTCGGGCGCGTCGGCGAGGGCCGTCGTCACCTGGTCCCAGCGGTACCGCGCGGCCGTGCCCTCGTCGGGGCCGACGACGGGAGCCGGTACCGCGCCGAGGCGTCGCCACGTCCCGCCCGTGCGCGCCTCGATGCCGACGGCGCCGTGCACGGGACGCGCGCTCGCGAGCCGCAGGGTGACCGAGGCCGCGCCCTGGAGGACGACCCGGTCGTAGCGCGCGACGCCGTGCGCGCGGCCCGGTGCCACCTCGAGCACCGCACCGGCCTCGGGAGCCAGGTCCGACAGCACCAGGCCGTCGGTGTGCGTGGCGGCGATCGCGGGGACGGCGGACCCCGCGAACGGGCGTGGCCCCGGCTCCACGCCGGTCACCGTGAGCGTGGCCCGGAGCGGCAGGTCGGCGCTCGACCGGCCGGCGGCGAGCGTGTACCGGCCCGGCTGCACCCGCAGCGCCCCGACGTGCACCCAGTCCTCGGGCGCGCCCGGCACGCTCGCGGCGACGTCCCAGACGGCGAGGCGGGTCACGTCGGAGCGGAGCACGACCTCCCGGGCCTCGCCGGGCTCGAGGTGCACCCGGGCGTACGCGAGGAGCAGACGCCGCGGCCGCGGGATCGGCAGACCGCCGGACGCGCTGCGGTCGGCGCCGTCAGGGACCGGGTCGTCGGCCAGGGAGTAGAGCTGCACCAGCTCGTCCACCGGCCGCCGGCCCGTGTTCCGGACCGTCACCCGCGCGCCGACGGTCTCGCCGTCGTCGGCCGTGCTCCGCGTCGGACCGAGCGCGGGATGGTCGTGCGTCGGTGCCGGCGCGCCGAGCTCCGGGCGATCCAGCACGAGCTCCTCGTACGCCACGGTCGTGTAGCTCAGCCCGTGGCCGAAGGGGAACGCGCCGTCGTCGGCGCCGTAGCGGTAGGTGGCACCCTGGGCCGCCTGGTCGTAGTCGAGCAGGTCACCCGGCTGCTCCTCGGTGGCGGGCCAGCCCTGGGCGAGGCGCCCGGACGGCTCGACGTCCCCCGCCAGCACGTCGACCAGACCGTGACCGAGCTCCTGGCCGCCGTGGCTCGACCAGACGACGGCGTCCGCGTCCGCGGTCTCGGGGCCGAGCACGTAGGGGTAGCTCGACGTGACGACGAGGACCGCCCGGTCGCACGCCTCCCGGGCCGTGCGCCACACCTCCGTGGTCGCGACGGGCAGGCGCAGGTGCGGGCGGTCCTCCGTCTCGCGGCCCGCGACGTGCGGGTCGTTGCCCGCCACGACGAGCACCACGTCGGCGGACGCCGCGGCCGCGGCGACGTCGACGAGCCCCGACCGCACGGTGCGCCACGCGAACCGCTCGGCGTCCTCGGGTCGGTGCGCCTCGGCCACGAGGGTGGCGGTGCCGTGCTGCACGCGTACCCAGCGGCCGCTTCCGACGTGCTGCAACGACCAGGTGCCGTCGGTGTGGTGGTGGCGTCGGAACGTCTCCTGGGCCACCCAGCCGCCCACGCGGTCGGCGTCGGCCCGCAGGATCCAGCCCGCCCCGGTGAGCAGCCGCCCGCTGGCGGCGGATCGCAGCGTGAGCACGCCGTCGCCCCAGTCGGTCACCTCGAAGTGGGTGGCGCCGTCGGCGCGCGGCGCGGTGGCGGTGACGACCGCCCCGTCGGTCGAGACGGTCACGTACGCACCGGTGGAGAGCGCGCGAAGGGCCACGGTGTCCGCGCCGGTGGCGACCGTGACGTCGGCCTCGGGGTAGCGCTCGGACAGGGCCGAGGCGAGGCCGACGGCGTAGGGCGGGGTGCCCGAGTACCAGTCGGTCAGCACGAGGTCGGCCAGCGGCCCGACGACCGCCACCCGGCCGGGCCGGGCGAGGGGGAGGAGGCGCCCGTCGTTCGCGAGGACGACGACGGAGCGCGCCACGGCCTCGCGGGCGAGCTCGCGGTGCGCGGGCAGGTCGATCGCGTCGGCGCCGACGGCAGCCCACGGGTCGGCGTCGCCGTCGAGCTCGCCGGTGCGGATCCGCAGCTCGAGGAGGCGCAGGACGGCCCGGTCGACGTCGTCGTCGGTGAGCAGGCCCTGCTCGAGCGCCGTGGTCAGGCGTGCGGTCGTGGGTTCCGCGTCGGCGTCGTTGTCCGTGAACGAGTCCACGCCCGCCCGCAGCGCCGCGGCGTGCGACGCGACGTGGTCGGCGTAGTAGCGCTCCCCGACGACGAGGTTGGTGGGCGCGCCGGCGTCGCTGACCACCGCCACGGAACCGGGCGCCCACCGGCGCAGCTCGTCCAGCAGCTCGCGGGCGACGTGGTTGGGTCGGCCGTTCACGAGGTTGTAGGAGGGCATGACGGCACCGGCGACCCCGGCCTCGATCGCGGCCCGGTAGGCGGGCAGCTCCAGCTCGTGCAGCGTGCGCAGCGACAGGGACGAGCTCGTCACGGCGCGGTCCGTCTCGTTGCCGTACGCCAGGAAGTGCTTGAGCGTCGGGACGGTCTTCCACACGCGGGGGTGGTCGCCGCGCAGGCCCGCGGAGAAGGCCGTGCCGAGCTGTGCCGCGAGGTGCGGGTCCTCCGAGTACCCCTCCTCCGTCCGGCCCCACGCCGGGTGCCGGAGCGGGTTCACCACCGGGGCCCACACGTTGAGGCTGACGCTCGGGTCGGCCGCGTGCTTCGCCCGGACCTCGGTGGCGACGGCGTCGCCGACCCGTCGCACCAGCGACGGGTCCCAGGTCGCCGCGAGCCCGACGGGTTGCGGGAAGACCGTCGCCGTCCCCAGCCAGGACACGCCGTGCAGGCCCTCCGTGCCGGTGCGGAAGGCGGCCAGGCCGAGTCGTCCGACGGCGGGCGCCGCCTGGTGCAGCATCGCCAGGCGCTCGGCCCGGGAGAGCCGCGACAGCAGGTCGGCGGCCCGTTCGGCCGTGGTCAGCCCGGGGTCGCGGAACGCCGGGGCGGGGGACTCGGGCGTGCTGCGGGGGTCGGCCGTGGCCTGCTGCTGCGGGGGCACGGGGCTCCTCTCGTCGTCGGGAACGAGCCGTCGAACGGTGCCGGCTCGTCCTCGACGGGTTCGAAACGGTTCGACATCGACCGCTCGTCGGCGGTCGTGTTCGGGGAGCGAGAATACGTGATCGGCGAGCGCGGTCAAGGGACGTTCCCGTGGTGGGAGCCCCGAAACCGCCTGCGGTCACCGCCGGGTATCGATCCGGGACCGGGTATTGCCAGACCACGTCGATATGGATACGCTCCCACGTCGAAGCGCTTCGACAAACGGGGTGCAGCACCCCACCGCGGCACGTGGACGTGCCCGGTGTCCACGAAGGAGTGACATCGCATGAAGACGCAGTCGTCCGGGTCAGGGATTGCGACGAGCAGGCTCAACCGACGGTCCTTTCTCGGCCTCGCCGGCCTCGGTGTGGCTGCCGTGGGCGTGCCGTCGTTGCTGACGTCGTGCAGCAGCGGGGCGCCCGCCTCCGTCACCGGTGGTGGGGGAGCGGTCAGCACCGGTGTCCTGCCGACGTTCGTGCCGATCGAGTACGTCAAGCCCGACTTCCCGAGCGTGGACGGGTCCACCGCCGGCTTCACCTCCATCCCGGAGAAGCTGGTCCAGGCCTTCGACGCCCCGCCGGGCGCCGGCGGCTCCTACACGGCGATGACGCCGCTGTGGGGCACCATCCCGCCCACCAAGGGCAACCAGTACTACGACGCCGTCAACGCGGCGGCCGGCGCGAACATCACCTTCCAGATCTCCGACGGCAACACCTACGGCGACAAGCTCGCCGCCGTGCTGGCGTCCGAGAAGGACGTGCCGGACTGGGTCAGCATCCCCTCGTGGAACATCCCGCCGAAGTTCGGCCAGGCGGTCGAGGCGCTCTTCGAGGACCTCACCCCCTTCCTGTCGGGCGACAACGTCACGAAGTACAAGAACCTCGCGAACATCCCGACCGACGCCTGGCGGGTCTGCGTGTTCAACGACAAGCTCTACGGGCTGCCCTTCCCCGGCGAGCTGCTGAGCAACGCGATCTTCCACCGGGCGGACATCTTCGCCGAGCTCGGGATCACCGAGCAGCCCAAGAGCGCCGACGAGCTGCTCGAGCTCGCCAAGGAGATCAACGACCCCTCGGGCAAGAGGTGGGCCACCGACGACCTGTGGACCGGCGCGACGATGATGTTCGCCGTCCCGCCCAAGTGGAAGGTCGGCGACGACGGCACGCTCGTGCACCGCATCGAGACGGACGAGTACCGGGCGGCGCTGGAGTGGCAGACCAGGCTGTACGCCGCCGGCGTCGTCCACCCCGACGCCGTGGCGGACAAGAACGCCGACGCCAAGCAGCGCTTCGAGTCCGGGCAGACCCTCATCGTCAACGACGGGCTCGGCGGCTGGCACGAGGCGCTCGGCCGGCAGCGCGCGAGCAACCCGGACTACGACCAGCAGCCGTTCGCGCCGATCGCCGGTGCCGGCGGCACGCCGCGGCTGTTCAAGTCCGACCCCGCGAGCATGTACTCGTTCCTCAAGAAGAACGAGGACCCGAAGAAGATCGAGGAGCTGCTCGCGGTCGCGGACTTCCTCGCGGCGCCGTTCGGCACGCAGGAGTTCGAGCTGATCAACAGCGGCGTCGAGGGCGTGCACTTCACGCGGGACGCGAACGGGCTCCCGACGCCCACGGAGCTCGCGGCCACCGAGCTGCAGCCCACCTACATCTTCCTCGTCGACCCGCCGATCGTGCAGTCGCGCGTGCAGTACCCCGGCTTCGTCGAGGACTTCTGCACGTGGATGGCCGACGCGGCGCAGTACGTCGAGGAGCCGGCGTTCTTCGGCATGCAGATCACGCCGCCCTCGCAGTACTCCGGGATCGACGCGCCGTTCGTCGACCTCGAGAAGGACATCTCCCGCGGGCGCAAGACGATGGCGGACCTCGACGAGGCGGTCGCGACGTGGAAGTCGTCGGGCGGTGAGGAGCTGCGCAAGTTCTACCAGGGCATCCTGGACGAGCAGCAGTGAGCGCCGAGACCACGACGGCGGCCCCGCACGGACAGAAGTCCGGCGCGGCCGCCGGGGCGGTCCCCCCGGCGCCGCCCACCCGCAAGATCCCCTGGTACGTCCGGTTGCGCCGCGACCGCTCGCTCATCCTCATGACCCTGCCGGCGGTGATCCTCCTCGCGGTCTTCGCGTACGTCCCCATGGCGGGCAACGTCGTCGCGTGGCAGGACTACTCGCCGTACGTCGGGATCCTGGACAGCCCGTTCGTCGGGTGGTGGAACTTCGAGCGGCTCTTCGCCAACGAGGCCTTCTGGCACGCGGTGGGCAACACGCTGCTCATCACCGGATTCCAGCTCGTGTTCTTCTTCCCCGTGCCGATCGCCCTCGCGCTGCTGCTCAACAGCGTCATGACGCCCCGGATACGCACCGCGATCCAGTCGATCGTGTACCTGCCGCACTTCTTCTCCTGGGTGATCGTCGTGACGATCTTCCAGCAGATGTTCGGCGGCGCCGGCTTCGTGGCGCAGCGGCTCGCGGAGCAGGGGCACTCGGGGTTCGACCTCATGACGGACCCGGACACCTTCCTGCTGCTCATCACCGCACAGTCTGTGTGGAAGGACGCGGGCTGGGGGATCATCATCTTCCTCGCCGCCCTGAGCACCGTGGACCCGGCGCTGTACGAGGCCTCGGTCATGGACGGGGCGAACCGCTGGCGGCGGATGTGGCACATCACGCTGCCGGCCATGCGCGCGACGATCATCCTGCTGCTCATCCTGCGCCTGGGGGACGCCCTCACGGTCGGCTTCGAGCAGCTCATCCTGCAACGCGGCGCGGTGGGCTCGGACGCGTCCGAGGTGATCGACACGTACGTCTACTACCAGGGCGTCGTCAACGGGGACTGGTCGTTCGCGGCCGCGGCCGGCCTGCTCAAGGGCGTCGTGTCGCTCGTCCTCGTGCTCGGCGCCAACAAGCTTGCTCACCTGTTCGGTGAGGCGGGGGTGTACCAGAAGGCATGACCACGACCACGGCTCCCACGACGGGAGAACGAGACCTGGGCCCGCAGGCCCGCCGTCCCCACCCCGAACCCGAGCGACGGCCCCGGCGCCGGCGCCGCTCCAAGCACCGCGCGGTCTGGGAGGAGGCTCCCGGGCCGGTGGGCTTCACCGTCAAGGCGGTGGTGCTCGCCGCGATCGTCCTGGTGGTCCTCTTCCCCCTGTACACGATCCTGCTCACCAGCGTCTCCACGCAGGCGGACATCACCCGCTCCGGCGGGCTCGTCGTGGTCCCCGGCGAGTTCACGCTGTCCGCCTACCAGCAGATCCTGTCCGGCGGCATCGTCACGCGGGCCGCGATCGTCTCGGTCGTGGTCACCGCGGTGGGGACGCTGCTGTCCACGGTGGTCTCCACACTCGCGGCCTACGGCCTCAGCCGGCCCGGGTCGTTCGCGCACCGGCCGCTGCTGTTCGTGCTGCTCATCACGATGTTCTTCGGCGCGGGCATGATCCCCACCTACCTGCTGGTGTCGGCGCTGGGGCTGATCGACTCGTACTGGGCGCTGATCCTGCCCACAGCGATCTCCGCCTTCAACGTGCTGATCCTCCGGTCGTTCTTCATGGGGATCGACTCGGCGATCACGGATGCCGCGAGGATCGACGGCGCCGGCGACTGGCGCATCCTCGGGCGGATCGTCGCCCCGATGTCGAAGGCGGCGATCGCCGTCGTCGCCCTCTTCTACGGCGTGGGGTACTGGAACGCGTTCTTCAACGCGATGCTCTACCTCAACGACAACGCCAAGTGGCCGCTGCAGCTGGTGCTGCGGTCGTACGTGCTGCAGGGCGTCACGCTGCCCGGCAGCGGCGTCGGCCAGGTCGACGTCGCGACCGGGGCGGTGACGGGCCTGCCGGTGAAGATGGCCGTCATGGTGCTGGCGGTGATCCCGATCCTGCTGATCTACCCGCTGGTCCAGCGCCACTTCACCAAGGGCGTCATCTTCGGGGCGATCAAGGGCTGACGCCGGCCCGCCGACGCGTTCGGCTCAGACCTCGCGGGCAGCGGTGCTGGCCCGCGCGGTCAGCTCGGGGGCGATCAGCCGGGTCTCGGCCGGCTGGTCGCCCCCGAGGCGTGCCATCACCATGTCGACGGCCACGCCGCCGATGAGCTCGCCCGGGATGTCGATGCTCGTCAGCGGGAGGCGCTGTGCGAGGGCGACGTCGGTCGGGCAGATCGCCACCACCGCGGCGTCGCCGGGCACGTCGTGGCCCCGCTCCGCCAGGTGCGCCAGCACGTGCGGCAGGGCCCGTTCGTTGTGCACGACCAGGCCCGTGGTCCCGGGCGCGTCCGCGAGCACGGCGTCGACGGCACGGCGGGCGCCGTCCGGCGTGGGCTCGCACGGGACGACGACGTGGCGCACACCGTGCTCGTCGCAGCCCTGCCGGAAGCCGCGCACGACGCGGTCGGCGTACGAGGTGTGCCGGTCCATCACCTCGGGGGGCGACCCGACCAGCGCCACCTGCCGGTGGCCCTCCTGCGCGAGCCGCACCGCGCCGAGCCGGCCGGCGGCCTCGAAGTCGAGGTCCACGCAGCTCAACCCGGCCGGGTCGTGCGGCAGACCGATCAGCACGGTGGGCTGTCGCAGCGCCCGGAGCACCGGCAGGCGCGGGTCGTCCGCCTCGACGTCCATCACGACGATCGCGTCGACCATCGACCCCGCGGCCACCCGCTCCAGGCCCCCGCTGTCGTCCTGGGTGAGGAGCAGCACGTCGTGGTCGACGTCGCGGGCCCGCGTCACCACACCGGTGACGAACTGCATGACGACCGAGACGTCCACCCCCGAGCGCAGCGGCGCCATCAGGCCGATGACGTTGGTGCGGCTGGACGCGAGCGCGCGCGCTCCGGCGTGCGGCCGGTAGCCCAGGGTCGCGATGGCCTGCTCCACGCGCCGGCGGGTGGGCGCGGAGATGGACCGCTTGCCGGAGAGCACGTAGGAGACGGTCGACGCCGAGACTCCTGCCGCCTTCGCGACGTCCTCGATGGTGGCCACGGCTAGCTCCTGGGGGCGGTAGGGACGGCGGTGCCCGCGACCGGGAGGTCGCCGGGCACGTCGAGGACGACGGTAGCGCCCGCGGGGACCGTCACGACGCCCCCGGGGCCCGACACGCCCCCGTGGTGCACCGCGACCTCGACGCCGCGGTCGCCCGGCGCTCGCAGGCTCACCCGCGTGAGGCCGCCGTCGCGCCAGGCGAGGCCCACCTCCGTGCCGCCGCGGGCCCGCAGTCCGGTCACCTCGCCGTCGGGCCAAGCCCCCGGCAGGGCGGGCAGCAGGTCGAGCCGGACCCGCCCGTCCGCGCGCCGGTGCGACTGGAGCAGCATCTCGGCGACGCCCGCCGTGAGGCCGAGGTTGCCGTCGATCTGGAACGGGGGGTGGGCGCTGAACACGTTGGGGTACAGCCCGCCGCGCTGCCCGCCGGCGGAGTCGTCCGCGGGGCGGAGCGAGAGCAGCACCTGGTCGTGGGCGCGGTCGCCGTGGCCGAGACGGGCCCAGAGCGCGATCCGCCACGCGAGGGACCAGCCCGTCGACTCGCGCCCGCGCAGCTCGAGGCTGCGCGCGGCGGCGCGGGCGAGGTCGGGGGTCGTGCCGGGGTCCAGCGTGCCGAGGGGGTAGAGGCCCACGAGGTGCGACAGGTGCCGGTGCTCGGGCTCCGCCTCGGTCACTTCGCGGTCCCACTCCAGCAGCTCGCCGCGGGCGCCGACGGCCGGGTCGGGGAGGGCGGCGACGACCGCCTCGAGGCGCGCGAGCCAGGGCTCGTCCGCGTCGTCGAGCCCGAGGGCGGCGGCCGCCTCGCGGCACCCCGAGGCGAGGCCGCGCAGCAGCGCGACGTCCATCGTGGCGCTGGTCGTGACGGCGGCCGGAGCGCCGTCCGGCGCGACGAACTCGTTCTCCGGTGACGTCGACGGGCTCGTCCAGGCGCGCAGGCCGGCGTCGCCGGGCCCGGGGCCGCCCGACGACTGGATCCAGTCGAGGGCGAACTCGCCGGCGCCGCGCAGCGCAGGCCATGCGCGGCGCAGCGCCTCGTCGTCCCCGGTGAACCGGTGGTGCTCCACGAGGTGCTGGGACAGCCACGTGCCGCCGAGCGCCCACGCGGACCACTTGGCGTCGCCGCGCCCGTTGCCGACGGGGCCGGCGTGCCCCCAGGCGTCCGAGTTGTGGTGCGCGACCCAGCCGGTCGCGCCGTACAGCTCGCGCGCGACCTCCGCGCCCGGCCCGTCCGCGAGCCGGCGCACGTACGCCAGCAGCGGCTCCTGGCACTCGGCCAGCGCGGTCGTCCCGGCCGCCCAGTACGCCATCTGCAGGTTGATGTTCAGGGTGTACCCGCTGCTCCACGGGCCCGGCAGCCACGGGTTCCACAGGCCCTGGAGCGTGGCCGGCAGCCCGCCCGGCCGTGAGGACGACAGCAGCAGGTAGCGCCCGAAGTGGAAGGCGAGCGCGCTCAGCCCGGGGTCCGGGCGCTCGGCGGCCGCGGCGATCCGTGCGGGCGTGGGCAGGTCGTCGGCGCCGTCCGGAGACGGCAGGTCGAGGTGCACCCGGCCGTAGAGCCGTGCGTGCTCGGCGACGTGCGCCGCTCTCAGCCGCTCGCGCAGACCGGCGGCCGCGCCGTCGGGGACCGCGCCCGCCCCGCCGTCGCCGGTCGCCGCGGCGAGCTGGGCGGCAATGACCTCGGCCGGGGCCGCGGCGGCGTCGCCGGGCGGATCCGTGGTGGCCGTCGCGACGAGCAGCACGTGGGTGCGCGCGGGCCCGGTCCGCAGGGTCGCGTCGAGCACCGCGGCGTCGGGGTCGGCCGGCGCGACGACGGCGACCACGCCGGTACGCCCCCCGGTCCGGTCGTAGCGGAGCTCGCCCTCGGGGTGGTGCCCGGGCGGGACGTCGACGGGCAGGTCGACCGCCCGGACGAGTGCGCCCGGACCACCGGTGACGCCCGGCGGCAGGTCGGACGCGCGCAGCAGGCTGTCGACGCGGGCGGTGAGGCGGACCGGGTGCTCGGCCCGCACCGTGTGCACCAGTGCGCCGCCGCGTGCGTCGGCCCAGGTCTCCTGCACGACGCGGCCCGCGACGGGGTGCTCCCAGGTGTGCGTCGCGACGCCCGTGCGCAGGTCCAGCTCGCGTCTCACGGGGCCGCGGGCGGGCACCCGCACCGGGGCGTCGTGCGCGGGCTCGACCGCGACGTCGACCTCCGCGAGCGGCAGGTATGCCTGGGCCCACGGGGTCTGTGTGTCGGCGAGCAGCTCCTCGGCCCGGCGCACGTCTCCGGCCGCGACCGCCGCGCGCACGCGCGCGAGGTGCTCCAGGCCGCGGGCGCGCGAGCCGGCGAGCGGATCCTGGGACGCCGGGCCGGACCAGGCGGTGCCGTCGTTCACCCACAGGTGCTCGACGCCGGGGCGCCCGGCGCACATCGCGCCCCGGAAGCCGTTGCCCACGGGGTACGCCTCGACCCAGCGGCTCGCGGTGCGGTCGGCGTGCAGGACGTGCGTCGTCGCAGGGAGAGGGCCCATGGGTCGGAATCCTAGTAGGAGGCGAATCGCTTCGACGCCCGATCGCCCCCGAGCCGAGGGCTCTGGGACGGTCGTCGGCCCTATCGTCTTGACGGCTCTCGGCAACCCGACGATACTTCTGTGTCGAAGCGCTTCGATTCATTCGGTGGTGTGCCGCGGACGCGGCCGCCGTGCCTGGGCAGCGGTGCCGGCGCACGGTGGAGGCGACAGGCGAGCTCCGACGCGCGTCAGGACGCCCCGACGACCCACGAGAAGGTGACCCATCGATGAAGTTCACGGACGGTTACTGGCAGACCCGCCGCGGCATCGAGCCGTTGTACGCGGTGGAGGTCGACGACGTCCGCGTCGACGAGGCCGCGGGCACGATGACCGTCTACGCGCCGACCGCGCGGATCCGCCACCGGGGGGACACCCTCAACCGGCCGATGCTCACGGTGACGTACTCCTCGCCCGCGCCCGGCGTCGTGCGGGTCCGCATCGAGCACTTCGCGGGCGCCGCCCGCCGCGGGCCTGAGTTCGCCGTCGCGGCCGAGGCGGGCTTCCTGCCCGTCGTGAAGGTCGACGAGACGTCGGGCGTGCTCGAGACCGGCGGGCTATCCGTGCGGGTGCACCGGGGCGACGGGTGGCACGTCGACTTCGAGCACGACGGACGGGTGCTGACCTCCAGCCTCCCGAAGTCCGTGGGCGCGATGACCGCGACGTCCGGCACCGACGAGGGCGCGTGGGTGCACGAGCAGCTCGCCCTCGACCCGGGCGAGCAGGTCTACGGTCTGGGCGAGCGCTTCGGCCCGTTCGTGAAGAACGGCCAGTCCGTCGACGTCTGGAACGAGGACGGCGGCACCTCCAGCGAGCAGGCGTACAAGAACGTGCCGCTCTACCTCACCAGCAAGGGGTACGGCGTCTTCGTCGCGCACCCGGAACGGGTGTCGCTCGAGGTCGCGTCGGAGGTCAACACCCGTGTCCAGTTCTCGGTGGAGGGGCAGTCGCTCGAGTACTACGTCATCGCGGGCCCGACGCCGAAGGACGTGCTGCGCCGGTACACCGGGCTGACCGGCAGGCCCGCCCGCGTGCCCGCGTGGTCGTACGGCACGTGGTTGTCGACGTCGTTCACGACGGACTACGACGAGGCCACGGTGACCCGCTTCGTCGACGGGATGGCGGAGCGCGGGCTGCCGCTGAGCGTCTTCCACTTCGACTGCTTCTGGATGCGCGAGTACCAGTGGTGCGACTTCGAGTGGGACCCGCGCGTCTTCCCGGACCCCGACGGCATGCTCGCCCGGCTGCACGACCGGGGCCTCAAGGTGAGCCTCTGGATCAACCCCTACATCGGGCAGCGTTCGCCGCTGTTCGCGGAGGGACGCGAGAAGGGCTACCTGCTGCGCACCACCGACGGCGGCGTGTGGCAGTGGGACCTGTGGCAGGCGGGCATGGCGCTCGTCGACTTCACCAACCCGGAGGCCACGGACTGGTACCTCGGCCACCTCGAGCGGCTGCTCGACCAGGGCGTCGACGCGTTCAAGACCGACTTCGGCGAGCGGGTGCCCACCGAGGGCGTCGTCTGGCACGACGGCTCCGACCCGCGCAAGATGCACAACTACTACGCCGAGCTGTACAACGAGGCCGTCTTCCGGCTGCTCGAGCGGCGTCGTGGCGCGGGCGAGGCCGTCGTCTTCGCGAGGTCGGCGACGGCGGGCGGCCAGCAGTACCCGGTGCACTGGGGCGGCGACTGCGACTCGACGTACGCGTCGATGGCCGAGTCCCTGCGCGGCGGGCTGTCGCTCGCCCTGTCGGGGTTCGGGTACTGGAGCCACGACATCGGCGGCTTCGAGGGCACGCCCGACGCCGGGGTGTTCAAGCGCTGGCTGGCCTTCGGGCTGCTGTCGAGCCACTCGCGGTTCCACGGCTCGTCGTCGTACCGCGTCCCGTGGGCCTTCGACGAGGAGGCCGTCGACGTCGCGCGCCGCTTCACCCACCTGAAGATGTCGCTCATGCCCTACCTCGCCCGGGCGGGGGAGGAGGCGCACGCCGCGGGCACCCCGGTCATGCGCCCGATGGTCCTGGAGTTCCCGGCCGACCGCGGCACGTTCGGCGTGGACACCCAGTACATGCTGGGCGGCTCGCTGCTCGTGGCGCCGGTCTTCACG
Source organism: Isoptericola peretonis (assembly GCA_023241745.1). Lineage (GTDB taxonomy): Bacteria > Actinomycetota > Actinomycetes > Actinomycetales > Cellulomonadaceae > Isoptericola > Isoptericola peretonis. Next base: position 57,569 of record JALQCY010000007.1, read on the forward strand.
TCGGACGGCACGGTCGAGTACTACGTGCCCGAGGGCACCTGGACGCGGCTGCTGGACGGCGCCGCCGACGCCCACGACGCCACGGTCACCGGGCCGCGCTGGGTCACCGAGACCCACGGCTTCGACTCGCTGCCGGTGCTCGTGCGTCCCGGCACGGTCCTTCCGGTCGGGTCGCGGACCGACCGGCCCGACTACGCCTGGGCCGACGGCGTCGAGCTGCGGTGCTTCGACCTGCCCGACGGGTACGACGCCGTCACGACGGTCCCCACGGGCGGCCCGGACGGCGCGACGGCCGGCTTCCGCGTGCGACGCACGGGCGCCGAGATCGTCGTCACGACCGACGACGCGCCCGGGACGTGGTCCGTCCGGGCGGGGGAGCGGACGGCGACCGGCGCCGGCCCCGGCACCGTCTCCCTCCGCCTGTGAACCCTTCGAGCAGGCGACCCGTTCCGCCGTCCGCCCGGACGGCGGTACGGGTCGCATGCTCGAGGGCGACCCGTCGCCCGTCGGCGTTGTCGGCCGTCCCGGCGGCCTGTGGCTAGACTGCCGAACAGAGGTGGGAGCGCTCCCACCACCACGTCCTGAGACTCCAGCTTCGAGGAGCGAATCGTGACCACCACGAGCACCGTCAGCGAGACGACCGTGTCCCGCACCTTCCCCGCCGACTTCCTGTGGGGCACCGCCACCGCGGCCTACCAGATCGAGGGGGCCGCAGCCGAGGGAGGCCGCGGCCCGTCGATCTGGGACACCTACTCGCACACGCCCGGCCGCACGCGCGACGGCGACACCGGCGACGTGGCCTGCGACCACTACCACCGCTGGGCGGAGGACGTCGACCACCTCGACCGGCTCGGCGTGGGCGCGTACCGCCTGTCGATCTCGTGGTCGCGGGTGCAGCCCGGCGGCAGCGGCCCCCTCAACCCCGAGGGCGTCGCCTTCTACCGCACGCTCCTGGAGGAGCTGCGCGCTCGCGGCATCCGCCCGTTCGTCACGCTCTACCACTGGGACCTGCCGCAGGAGCTCGAGGACGCCGGCGGCTGGGCGAACCGCGGGACCGCGACCGCGTTCGCCGCGTACGCCCGGCACATGGCGGTCGAGCTGGGCGACCTCGTCGAGGCGTGGACCACCCTCAACGAGCCGTGGTGCTCCGCCTACCTCGGCTACGGGTCGGGCGTGCACGCTCCCGGACGGACCGAGCCCGCGGCGGCGCTCGCCGCCGTCCATCACCTCAACCTGGCGCACGGCCTGGCGGCCGGGGCGATCCGGGAGGTGCTGCCCGGGGCCCAGGTGTCGATCACGCTGAACCTGCACGTGATCCGGCCCCAGGACGCCGCGTCGGAGGCCGACGCCGACGCGGTGCGCAAGATCGACGCGCTCGCGAACCGCGCCTTCCTCGGCCCGCTGCTCGAGGGCGCGTACCCGGCGGACCTGCTCGCCGACACCGCGCACGTGTCGGACTGGTCCTTCGTGCAGGACGGCGACCTCGAGCGGATCCGCCAGCCGCTCGACGTCCTGGGCGTCAACTACTACTCGACCGTCACCGTCCGGCACTTCGCGGGCGACGGCGAGCGGGCCGAGAACGACGGGCACGGCGCGTCGTCCCACAGCCCGTGGATCGGCGTCACGGACGTCGAGTTCTGCGCGCAGCCCGGCCCGTACACCGCGATGGGGTGGAACATCGAGCCGTCGGGGCTCACCGAGCTCCTGCTGCGGATGCACCGCACCTACCCCGGCCTTCCCCTCGCGGTCACGGAGAACGGCGCGGCCTTCGACGACGAGCTCGTCTCCGACGGCGGCGAGCGCCGCGTGCACGACGACCGCCGCGTCGCCTACCTGCACGACCACGTCGACGCCGTGGGCGCCGCCCGGGACGCGGGCGCCGACGTCCGCGGGTACTTCGCCTGGTCGCTCATGGACAACTTCGAGTGGGGCTACGGCTACTCCAAGCGCTTCGGCATCCTGCACGTCGACTACCCGACGGGCGAGCGCACGTGGAAGGACTCGGCGCACTGGTACCGCCGCCTCGTCACCACCGGCGAGCTGCCGCCGACGAGCGCCGTCGCCCTCTGACCTCCCACCCCGCTGCCGAGCAGGCGATCGCGGCCCGTCCCGACGTCGGGACGGGCCGCAGTCGCATGTTCGGCCGTCGCAAGCGCATGGTCGGCACTACCGTGCGGACATGATCGCGCCCGCCTCCGCACCGTCCGGCCCGGTTCCGCCCGGCTCCCTCCCGCCCGAGGTCCTCTCCCGGCTCGACGACGCCCTCGTCCGCCGCTGCGCCGAGACGCGCGCGCCGGCGCTGTCCGCCGCGGTGGGCCGGTCCGGCTCCGTCGTCTGGACGGGTACCGCCGGGTGGGCACCCGCCGACGCGGGCACCGCGTTCCGCATCGGGTCGATCACGAAGCCGATGACGGCGGTCGTGGTGCTGCGCCTGGTCGCGGCGGGCCGGGTCGGCCTGCAGGACCCGATCGGCCGGCACGTGCCCGACGCCCCGGCTCCCGGCGCGACGGTCGCGCAGCTGCTCACGCACACGGCCGGGCTGCCCGCCGAGCCGCCGGGGCCGTGGTGGGAGCGGCACGGCGCCGGCCCGTGGGCCGAGCTGGCCGGCTCCGGCGTCGACCCGCTGTGGGAGCCGGGCGAGCGCCACCACTACTCCAACGTGGGCTACGCCGTGCTCGGCCGGCTGGTCGAGGAGGCGCACGGCCGGTCGTGGGACGACGTGGTGCGCGACGAGGTGTGGCAGCCCCTCGGCATGACCCGCACCGGCCGCGTCCCCACCGCGCCGGCGGCCACCGGCTACGCCGTGCACCCGCACGCCGAGGCGGTGCTGGTCGAGCCGGTGGCCTCCTACGGGGCGATGGGGCCGGCCGGCGAGGTGTGGTCGACGCCGACGGACCTGGTGCGGTTCGGCTCCTGGCTGGTCGGCCCTCCGGGCGGCGCGGACGAGGGCGTGCTGCCCCTCGCGTGGCGGCGCCGGATGACGGCGCCGCGGGTGGTGGTCGACGACCCGGGCGCGCCGTTCACCGGCGCCTGGGGGCTCGGCGTGTCCGTGCGCCACCCCTCCGCGGACGAGGGACGACGCACCGTGGGCCACGGCGGGTCCGTGCCCGGGTTCACCGCCTCGCTGCGCGCCGACCCTGCCACGGGGGACGTCGTCGCCGTCTGCGGCAGCTCCACCGCGGGCTTCGGTGACGTGGGCTTCCTGCTCGACCTGCTGGGCGGGCCGGCGGTGCGGTCGCGGAGCATGCCGGACGTTCCCGCCGACCCCGCGACGGTCGCGCTCACCGGCACCTGGTACTGGGGTCCCGTGCCGCACACGCTGGCGCTGCGTCCGGACGGTCTGCTCGTGCTGAGCGCCTCCGGCGGCGTGGACCCGCGCGGCACGGTGTTCGCCCGGGCGGGCGACGACGGCTGGGTGGGCGTCGAGGGCGGCTACTGGCTGGGCGAGCATCTCCGGGTCGTCGGAGGTGGCACTTCGGCGGAGGCGCTCGACGTGGGCACCTTCCACTTCACCCGGGCCCCGTACGCACCCGCCACGGCGGTGCCCGGCGGCCTCGACGCGCGCGGCTGGCAGGCGATCCCTGCCGGGGGCGCGGAGCCCTCCGTGGGGTGACCGGTCCGGGTGTGCGACACGCCACCGTGGGCGACACGCCGACGATCCCCAGGAGTTTTCGAGCCGCTCCGACGCCGGGAATGTCCGTTCTGCCCTCCCGGGGCCCGGCACACGGCGGAGCGCGACGGGCCGTCGGGACCAGGCGCCCGCAGGCGGGCGCCCGCCCACACGCTGTGGACACCGGTCACCCACCGCCTGTGGACATCCGAGCAGGAGCCGCACGGTCCTGCCGAACCCTGCCCGGAGGGGGTGGGGACGGACCCTCCGTCGCCCTGTGGACGAGGAGTGTCAGACCCTCGTGGGAACCTGTCGGCAGGGTCGGCGGGCGGAGGGCGTTCGACGAATGACACGGATGTCAACCACAAGATGTCGGTCCCGCGCGCGCTCCGACCACTAGGTGTAGTGTTTGGAGCACGCGGGGCGCACAGCCCTTCGAACAAAGCACACCGGCGTAGTTCCACGGACGTCACCCCTGGTCCGGCCCTCTTCGAGGGCCTTCCCGGAGGGCCTCCGGAGGACCGCGGCACGGTCGGACCAAGCCCCCGGCGGGGAGCGCGGAGAGGGAGAGACACATGAGCATCACGGTCTACAGCAAGCCGGCCTGCGTGCAGTGCGACGCGACCTATCGCGCCCTCGACCGCAAGGGCGTCGAGTACTCCGTGGTCGACATCACCCAGGACGCCGAGGCGCTCGAGATGGTGCGCGGGCTCGGCTACCTGCAGGCCCCCGTCGTCGTCGCCGGCGACACCCACTGGTCGGGCTTCCGCCCGGACCAGATCGCCGCGGTCGCGGCGCAGCAGGCCGTCTCGGCCTGACGCCCCGGCTCCAGCACGCCGGACCGCCTGCGCGGTCCGCACCCCACACGGCCGGCGCCCCGGGCTTCGATCCCGACCCGGGGCGCCGTGCGTATTCGGCGGCACGTTCCGCCGGCCAGGCAGCAGCACCCGGGGGAGGGGGACATGAGTTCTCTCGTCTATTTCTCCAGCGTGTCGGAGAACACCCACCGGTTCGTCCAGCGCCTCGGGCTCGAGGAGCTGGGCATGTCCGTGCACCGGATCCCGGTCCGCAAGACGGACGGCTTTCTCACGGTGACCGAGCCGTACGTGCTCATGGTCCCGACCTACGGCGGGGGCAACGAGGGCGGCGCCGTGCCACGGCGCGTGCGCGAGTTCCTCAACGACCCGCACAACCGGTCGCTCGTCCGCGGCGTGATCGCCGCGGGGAACACCAACTTCGGCGCTGCGTACTGCATCGCCGGCGACATCATCTCCGCGAAGTGCCAGGTGCCCTACCTGTACGCCTTCGAACTCCTGGGGACGGCTGAGGACGCCCGGCGCGTCCGTGACGGATTGGGACGATTTTGGCAACGACAGTCACTGATCTCGGCGTGAGCTCGACGACCCCGGAGGTCGCCGGCGCCACGCCCGTGCCGCTGCAGGGCGTGCAGCTGGACTACCACGCGCTGAACGCGATGCTGAACCTGTACGGACCGGACGGCGAGATCCAGTTCGACAAGGACCGCGAGGCCACCACGGCCTACTTCGAGCAGCACGTGGTGCCGAACACCATCCAGTTCGAGACGCTCGACGCGAAGCTCGACTACCTGGTCGAGAACAAGTACTACGACCCGGCCGTCCTCGAGAAGTACTCGCGCGGCTTCGTCAAGGAGCTCTTCCGCCTCGCGTACTCGAAGGACTTCCAGTTCGAGTCGTTCCTCGGCGCGTTCAAGTACTACACGTCGTACACGCTGAAGACGTTCGACGGGAAGAAGTACCTGGAGCGCTTCGAGGACCGCGTCTCGATGGTCGCCCTCGGCCTGGCCGACGGGGACGAGCAGGTCGCGCGCGACATCGTCGAAGAGGTCGTCTCGGGCCGGTTCCAGCCGGCGACGCCGACGTTCCTCAACGTGGGCAAGGCGCAGCGCGGCGAGCCCGTGTCCTGCTTCCTGCTGCGCATCGAGGACAACATGGAGTCCATCGCGCGCGGGATCAACTCCGCCCTCCAGCTGTCCAAGCGCGGCGGCGGCGTGGCCCTGCTGCTGAGCAACGTCCGCGAGCACGGCGCGCCGATCAAGCACATCCAGAACCAGTCGTCCGGCGTCATCCCCGTGATGAAGCTGCTCGAGGACTCGTTCTCGTACGCCAACCAGCTCGGGGCGCGCCAGGGCGCCGGTGCCGTGTACCTGCACGCGCACCACCCCGACATCATGCGGTTCCTCGACACCAAGCGGGAGAACGCGGACGAGAAGATCCGCATCAAGACGCTCTCGCTCGGCGTCGTCATCCCCGACGTGACGTTCGAGCTGGCCAAGCAGAACGCGGACATGCACCTGTTCAGCCCGTACGACGTGGAGCGCGTCTACGGCAAGCCGTTCGCGGACATCTCCATCTCGGAGAAGTACGACGAGCTCGTGGCCGACGACCGGATCACGAAGACCACGATCAAGGCCCGCGACTTCTTCCAGACGATCGCCGAGCTGCAGTTCGAGTCGGGCTACCCGTACGTGATGTTCGAGGACACCGTGAACAAGGCGAACCCGATCAAGGGCCGCATCACGCACTCGAACCTCTGTTCGGAGATCCTCCAGGTCTCGACGCCGTCGACCTTCCACGAGGACCTGTCCTACGACCACGTCGGCCGGGACATCTCCTGCAACCTCGGCTCGCTGAACATCGCGAAGACGATGGACTCGCCGGACTTCGCCAAGACGATCGACACCGCCATCCGCGCGCTCACCGCCGTCTCCGACCAGACGAGCATCGAGTCGGTCCCGTCGATCCGTCGCGCCAACGACCTGGGCCACGCCATCGGCCTCGGCCAGATGAACCTGCACGGGTACCTCGCGCGCGAGCGGATCTACTACGGCTCCGACGAGGGCATCGACTTCACGAACCTGTACTTCTACACGGTCGCCTTCCACGCCATCGCGGCGTCGAACCGGCTCGCGATCGAGCGCGGCAAGGCGTTCGGCGGGTTCGAGGACTCGAAGTACGCGACCGGCGAGTACTTCGACAAGTACACCGACGGCGAGTGGAAGCCCGCCACGGAGCGCGTCGCGCGCCTCTTCGCGGAGGCCGGCGTCACGATCCCGACGCAGGACGACTGGCGTGCGCTCAAGGCCTCGGTCATGGAGCACGGCATCTACAACCAGAACCTCCAGGCCGTGCCGCCGACCGGGTCGATCAGCTACATCAACAACTCGACCTCGTCGATCCACCCGGTGCCCGCCAAGATCGAGATCCGCAAGGAGGGCAAGCTCGGTCGCGTGTACTACCCGGCTCCGTACATGACGAACGACAACCTGGACTACTACCAGGACGCGTACGAGATCGGCTACGAGAAGATCATCGACACCTACGCCGCGGCCACGCAGCACGTGGACCAGGGCCTGTCGCTGACGCTGTTCTTCCCCGACACCGTGACGACGCGCGACGTCAACCGGGCGCAGATCTACGCCTGGCGCAAGGGGATCAAGACGCTGTACTACATCCGCCTCCGCCAGATGGCCCTCGAGGGCACGGAGATCGAGGGCTGCGTCAGCTGCATGCTGTGACCGCGTCGAGCAACCATCACGAATTCGGGGAAGAGAAGACCATGGCGCCCACGGGCAAGCTCAAGCTCATCGATCGCGTGACGGCGATCAACTGGAACCGTCTGCAGGACGAGAAGGACCTCGAGGTCTGGGACCGCCTCGTGGGCAACTTCTGGCTGCCGGAGAAGGTGCCGGTGTCCAACGACATCCAGTCGTGGCACACGCTCAGCGACGCGGAGCGGCTCATGACGACCCGCGTGTTCACCGGCCTCACGCTGCTGGACACCATCCAGGGCACCGTCGGCGCCGTGTCGCTCATCCCCGACGCGCTGACCCCGCACGAGGAGGCGGTGTACACCAACATCGCGTTCATGGAGTCGGTGCACGCCAAGAGCTACTCGTCGATCTTCTCGACGCTGATCTCGACGCGGGAGATCGACGAGGCGTTCGCCTGGTCGGAGGAGAACGCGAACCTGCAGCGCAAGGCAGAGATCGTGCTCGACTACTACCGGGGCGACGACCCGCTGAAGCGCAAGGTCGCCTCGACGATGCTCGAGTCGTTCCTGTTCTACTCCGGCTTCTACGCGCCGATGTACTGGTCCAGCCGCGCCAAGCTCACGAACACGGCCGACCTCATCCGCCTCATCATCCGCGACGAGGCCGTGCACGGGTACTACATCGGCTACAAGTACCAGAAGGGGCTGGCGCAGGTCAGCCAGACCGAGCAGGACGAGCTCAAGGCCTACACGTTCGAGCTGCTCTTCGAGCTGTACGAGAACGAGGTCGAGTACACCGACGCCCTGTACGGCGAGCTCGGCCTGACGGAGGACGTCAAGGCGTTCCTGCGGTACAACGCCAACAAGGCGCTGATGAACCTGGGCTATGAGGCGCTGTTCCCCAAGGAGGACACCGCCGTCAACCCGGCCATCCTCGCGGCCCTGTCGCCCAACGCCGACGAGAACCACGACTTCTTCTCCGGTTCCGGCTCGTCGTACGTCATCGGCAAGGCCGTGGCCACCCAGGACGACGACTGGGACTTCTGACCCACGCCGTGAGATAGAGAACCGGACCCGCGAAATAGAGAGGGCACGGACCGTAGCCGGCTACGGTCCGTGCCCTCTCTATTTCGCGGGTCCGGTTCTCTATTTCGCGGGTCCGGGTTCTCTATCTCGCGGTACCGAGCGCGGCGTGGACGGCGAGCGCGAGCGTCGGCCGCGGGTCGAGGGTGTCGTGCCGCGCGATCGCGTGCAGCAGCAGCCCCTCGTACGTGGCCGCGACGGCGACGATCGCCGCGCGGGGGTCGGCGGCGCCTGAGCGGGCGGCGACCTTCTGCCCCCAGTCGAGGAGCGCCTCGCGTCCGCGCGTGGCGTGTGCCCGCAGGTCGGCGTCGTGGCTCGCCTCGAGGAAGAGGACGAGCCGGGCAGCCGTCGCGGTCCGGTCGGGGCCGGTCGCCTGCCCGAACGCGGCGCAGAGCACGTCGACGAGCTCGGCGGGAGCCCGGGGCTCGGGTGCTGCCGAGAGTGCTGCCAGGTCGCGCGCCGCGAGCTCGTCGGAGACCCCGGCCAGCAGGGCGGCGCGCGTGCGGAAGTAGTTGGACGTGGACCCGCGGGGGAGCCCGGCGCGCGCATCGACGCGGCCGTGGGTCAGGGCGCGCAGCCCCTCGGTGCCGAGCAGGTCGACGGCTGCGTCGAGCGCGCGACGACGGGGCGGGAGGGTGACGGTCACCACGGCACCCTAGCGCGATTACTACGGATGTAGTGACAGGCCACTACATCCGTAGTAGCGTCGACGTCATGGACGAGGACGCGGTGCGCGGAGGGCGGGTCGCCCCGGCGCTGCCCGCGGTCCCCATGCCCGAGCTGGACGGTGTCACCCACCGCTGGGTCGACGTCGACGGCCTGTCGATGCATGTCGTCGAGCAAGGCTCCGGTGACCCGGTGCTGCTGCTCCATGGCTTCCCGGAGCACTGGTGGGAGTGGCGCGGCGTGATCGGCCCGCTCGCCGTCGACCACCACGTGGTGTGCCCCGACCTGCGCGGCTTCGGCTGGACGGACGCGCCGCCGGACGGCTACACGCACGACCGGCTCCTGGCGGACGTCGTCGGCCTGCTCGACGCGCTGGGCGTCGACCGGGCGCACGTCGTCTCCCACGACTGGGGCGCCATCGTCGGCTTCCATCTCTGCCTCGAGCATCCCGGACGGGCCGTGTCGCTGCTGAGCATGGGCGTGCCCCACCCGTGGCTGCGGTTCGACCCGCGGATGCTGCTCACGCTGCGCCACACCTGGTTCCAGGCGGTGATCGCCTCGCGGCTGACCGGGCCGCGGGCCCTCGCACGGGGCCGCCAGCGCCTGCCGCGGCACCTGCTGCGGGTGTACGGCAGCGAGACGCCCGCGATGACCGACGCCGACGTCGAGTCGTACGTCGCGCCCCTGCGCCAGCCCGAGCGGGCCCGGGCCGGATCGGCGCTCTGCCGCGACTTCGTGCGCCGTGAGCTGTGGGCCGTGCTGCGCGGCGCCTACCGCGACCGGTACCTCACCACCCCGGCCGCTGCGCTGCTCGGCGCGGGGGACATCTTCCACGACCGTCGGCTGATGGGTGGGTACGAGGGGCACGCCGACGACCTCACCGTCGACATCCTCCCCGGGGTGTCCCACTTCATGGTCGACGAGCGCCCGGACCTCGTGGTCGACCGGGCCCGGGAGCTCTTCGCCCGCGCCGCGTAGGTGTGCTCAGACGTCGGCGGAGTGCGCGCCGGTGACGGGGGGCTCGGCCGACCACGGGAACGTGATCCACAGGTCGGTGTCGCGCCAGGAGTAGTCCGGCCGGATGATCGTGCGCGGCTTGGTGTAGAGCACCGCGGACCGGGCGTCCGCGCCTTGCTTGGCGAGCAGGTCCATGACGAGCGCGAGGGTGCGGCCGGAGTCGGCGACGTCGTCCACCACCAGGACCGCGGAGCCCGGGAGCTCGGAGGTGTCCATGAGAGGCGGCAGCACGCGCGGGTCGTCGAGGGTCTTGCCGATGTCCGTGTAGAACTCGACGTTCAGCGTGCCCACCCCCTTGGTGCCCAGGGCGTACGCCATGGCGCCGCCGGGCACCAGGCCGCCGCGCGCGACGGCGACGACGACGTCCGGGCGGAAGCCGCTCGCGACGACCCTCTCGGCGAGCTCGCGGATCGCGACCGGGAGCAGGGTCCAGGTGAGCACCTCGCGCTCGGGCCCGACGGCGGGCTCGGCGGCGGGCTCGGCGGCGGATTCGGCGGTGGCGGGCTCGACGGTGGCAGGAGGCTCGGTGGGCTCAGCGCTCATGGCACCCGACCCTACGCGCGACGGCGGGCCCCCGGTGACCGGGGACCCGCCGTCGTGAGGTGGCAGAGGTTACTTCGCGTCGAGGATGTCCACCACGAAGACGAGGGTCTCCTTCTGCAGCTCGTGACCCTCCTGGGCGCCGTACGCCAGGTCCGGCGGGATGACCAGGAGCACCTGGCTGCCGACCGTCTGACCGGCGAGGCCCTGGGTCCAGCCGGCGACCACCTGCTGGAGGGAGAACGACGAGGGGGCGCCGCGGTCCCACGAGGAGTCGAACTGCTCGCCGTCGAGGGTCCAGCCCGTGTACTGCGCGGTCACGGTCTGGTCCTCGGTGACCTTGGCGCCGTCGCCCTTGATGAGTGTCTGCGTCACCAGCTCCTTCGGCGCCTCGTAGCCCTCGGGGATCTCGACGCTGGGCTTGCCCGCATCGTCGAGCGTCACGGTGGGCAGGCCCTCGGCCGGCTCGACGGCCTCACCCTCCGCACGCGTGGGGATCTTCTGGGTGTCGGTGATCTCGACGAGGTTGACCATCGTCGCGGTCGTGCCGTCCTGACCCTGCACGGGGTTGGCCACGAGGAGGCGCGCGCCGACCTTCTGGCCCTTCAGCGGCTCGGTCAGCACGCCGTAGTTGGCGTCCCCGAGGATGAAGCTCATCGGCGCCTTCTGCTGCCAGGTGGAGCCCTGGGCGGTGCCGTCCGTGCCGAGATAGGCGACGGAGTCGATCGTCACCTGCGCGCCCTCCGCGACCTCGGCGCCGTCGCCCTCGTCGAGGACGCGGGACGTCGGCACGGAGACCTCGAGCGGGGCCTTGAAGGACAGCTTGGGCTCCTTGCCCGCATCCCCCTCGACCTTCACCGACTCGAGGGCGGCGACGTCCTCCTTCGTGGGTTCGGGCATCTCGGTGGCCGGGGACGACGACGCGGACGCCGACGGCGTGGCGCCGTCGCCGGAGTCGTCGGCGCAGGCGGTGAGGGTCAGGGCCGCGGCCAGCGCCAGCGCGGCAGCGGCGGCGGACGTGCGGAGCTTCACGGGGAGTCCTTCGGTCGGCGGGGACGAACCGGGCCACTGTAACGGCACCACCTGATCGTCCCGTCCAGGCACCGGGCGTCGACCGACCCGTCGCCTCCCGGCCTCGCGGCCGGGCGACAATGGGTGCCATGCCGTCGCGTCGCCCGTCCCGCAAGCGCCCGTGGGGGGCCGAGCCCCCGCCGCTCGACCTCGACCGCGCCCTCGGCGGGGTGCGACGCGAGAGCGCCGACGACGGCGAGTGGACCGTGCGGCGCCTGCGCGGCGGGGACAAGGCGTACCGCTGCCCCACCTGCCGCCAGGAGATCCCGCCCGGCACGCCGCACGTGGTCGCCTGGCCGCTTGACGTCGTCGGCGGAGAGGCCGCCGGCCTGGAGGAGCGCCGGCACTGGCACTCGTCGTGCTGGGAGCGGCGCGCGCGGCTGCGCTGACGGACGACCGGCGCCACCGGTGCCGGCCGTCACGGCCCGGGCGCCTGACCGGCCGGGATCGCCGCGCCGAACTACGCTGAGCCGTGATGAACGACGACGCCGCCGGCCAGGCCACCGGTCACCAGATCCGCTCCCTCACGATGCTCCCCGCCCGTCGCGAGGACGTCGAGCTGCACACCGCGGACGGGCTCACGCTCGTCGGCGAGCTGGCGCTGCCTGCCGACCGCGACCCGGTCGCGACGCTCCTGACCTTCCACCCCCTGCCGACGCACGGCGGGTACATGGACTCGCACGTGTACCGCAAGGCGGCCTGGCGCCTTCCCGCGCTCGCCGATCTCGCGGTGCTGCGCTTCAACACGCGCGGGACGTCGTCGCCCCGGGGTACGTCCGAGGGCGCCTTCGACGGCGGGGAGGCCGAACGGTACGACGTCGCCGCGGCGATCGAGCTCGCGGAGTTCCGGGAGCTGCCGCGGCCCTGGCTCGTCGGCTGGTCGTTCGGCACGGAGCTGGTGCTGAAGCACGGCGCCGACCCGAGCGTCGAAGGGGCGGTCCTGCTGTCGCCGCCGCTGCACCGCGCCACGGACGACGACCTCGACCGCTGGGCCGCGTTCGGGCGTCCGCTGGTCGTCCTCGTGCCGGAGCACGACGACTACCTGCGCCCCGACGAGGCGCGGCGCCGCTTCGCGCGCGTCCCCCAGGCCGAGGTCATCGGCGTCGACGGAGCCAAGCACCTGTGGGTGGGCGAGCCCGCGGTGCGCCGGGTGCTCGACGAGGTCGTCGGGCACGTGCTGCCCGGGCACCCGCCGCTGCCGACCCACTACGACGGCGCCGTCCAGCAGGCCGAGGCGGCGGCGCGATGACGACTGTGCAATGAACCGGTGACGACGAGGAGTCGACGATGACCACCACCTCCGCGCTCCTGGCGACCTTCCCGCTCCGCGACGGGGCGGGCACGCCGCTCGTGATGCTGCACGGATTCCCGCTCGATCACCGCATGTGGAGGGCGGCCGCCGAGGCCCTGCCGGAGGGGGTGCGCGCCATCGGGGTGGACCTGCCCGGCCAGGGACACTCCGACCTCGGGGGCATCCCGCCGCGGCTCGAGGACGTGGCCGACGCCGTGCACCGCACGATGCGGGAGCAGGGCGAGGGCAACGCCGTGGTCGTGGGGCTGTCGTTGGGCGGCTACGTGGCGCTGGCGCTGGCCGAGCGCCACCCCGGGTTCGTCGTCGGGCTCGGTCTCGTCGACACCAAGTCCACGGCCGACCTCGACGCCGCGCGGGCCAACCGGCTGCGGATCGCGGACGCCGTCACCCAGGCCCAGACGCTCGACCCGGTGCTCAGCATGCCCGGCATGCTGCTGGGCACCACGAGCGCCGAGAAGCGGAGGAACCTGTTCCCGCTGCTCGAGTCGTGGATCCGCGCCCAGTCGCCGGCGGGGGTGGCCTGGGCGCAGCGCGCGATGGCGGCCCGGCCCGACCGCACCGACGTGCTGCGGACCTTCGACGGCCCCGTCTCCGTGGTGGTGGGTGCGGAGGACCAGATCACCCCGTTGGTGGAGGCCGAGCACATGGTGCATGCGGCGCGCGACGGCGCGCTCACCGTCGTGCCGGCGGTGGGGCACATGAGCGCCGTGGAGGACCCGGCGTCGGTCGCGGCCGCGCTCAGCCTGCTCCACCGGCGGGTGGCCGAGCGCAGGACCCCGCCCCGGTGGCCCTGGCAGTACTGACGCCCCGCCCGGCTCCCGCCGGGTACGGCACGGAGACGCCGCGGGGTCGGCCACCGGTATCGGTGGCCGACCCCGCGGCGTTCGCGCGACCGGGTGCTCAGGCCTTCGACTTGGCAGGGGCCGCGTGCTCGGCGTCCTGCTCGGCGTCCGCCTCGTCAGCCTCCGCCTCGTCGGCGGGCGTCTCGCCGACGGTCGGCACGTCCGCGACGTCCGCGACGTCCTCGGTCGTGGCGTCGTCGAGGGCGTCCTGCTCGTCCGCCCGCGTGCCGGCCTCGAGGCCGGCGTCGGACGGCTCCGGGTTCTCCTCGGCGGCGGGCGCTGCCACCGTCGCGACCGTGGCCGTCTTGCCGCCGCTCTTCTCGGCCCCGAGCAGGCCGCGCAGCTCCTCGAGGTAGGAGTTGATCGAGTCGTGCCGGCGCGTGAGGTCCTCGAGCTGCCGGGTCGCGGTGGTGCGGTGGTGCTCGGCCTCGGCGCGTGCGTCGTTCACCATCTGCTCGGTGAACTCCCGGGCCTCGGTGACGATCCCGTCGGCGGTGCGGCGGGCGTCCGCGATGAGCGCCTTGACGTAGGCGTCCGACTCCGCACGGACCTTCTCCGCCTGCTGCAGCGCGAGGGCGACACGCTGCTCCGCCTCGGCGGCGTGCTCCTCGGCCGCCCGCACGAGCTGGTCGGTCTCCTGCCGGGCGGTCTCGTGCCGCGCCGCGGCCTCGTGCTCGACCTGCTCGCGCCGCTGCGCGATCTCGAGCTCGGCGTCGGCCAGCGCGGCGCGGGCCTGCTCGCGCAGCTGCTCGAGCTCCGTGGTGACGGCGTCCGACGCCTCGGCGGCCTGGTGCTTGGCGTCGGCGATGATGCGTGCCGCCTCGCGGCGGGTGCGCTCGAGCAGGTCGGTCGACTCACGGTCGGCCTCCTCGCGCAGGGCCGCGGCCTCGGCGGCGGCGTGCGCCCGCTGCTGCGCGGTGTCCCGCTCGGCGGTCACCCGCAGCTCCGTGGTCTCGCGCTCGGCGGTGGACCGCATGACGCCGATCTCGCGCTCGAGCGAGGCGCGACGCTCGCTCTCCTCCGCCGACAGCGTGCTCGTGATCAGGGCGGCCTCGCGCTCGGCGGAGCCGACCAGCTCCTCGGCGCGGCGCTGGGCGGCGAGCAGCGTGCCCTCCGCCTCGGCGGCCGTGGTGGACCGGATCTCCTCCGCCTCGCGGCGGGCGCTGCCCAGCAGCTCGGACGCCTCGGACTCGGCGCGGGCGCGCACCTGGCCGGCGGAGAGCTTGGCCCGCGCCATGATGTCGGCGGCCTGCTGGTTGGCCTGCGTCAGCACCTCGGTGGACTGCTCCTCGGCGGACCGCAGGAGCCGCTCGACGCGCGACCCGAGCCCCGCGTACGAGGGCTTCTCGTTCTCCCGGAGCTGACGCTGGGCGAGGGCGAGCTCGGAAGAGATCTGCATGGCGCGCGCGTCGGTGCTCTCGACGTTCCGTCGGGCCTCCTCCAGCGCCTGCTCGAGTCGGGCGATGTGACCGTCCACCTGGGGGCGGTCGTAGCCGCGCATGGTGATCGGGAAGAGCGTGCGCTCGTCGGACACGTGCAGACCTCCGTACGTGGTGGGTGTCCTGGGCCTCGCCAGGATAGTGGCGCCGCCTTGCCACCGATACCGGGGACAATCCTGCCCTCGGGGACGAGTCGGACATCCTCCCACACCGCCGGGGTGCGGCGCGAGGCCGGCGTCCCGGCACGCTCCCGCCGGTCGTGACGACGGCCGGGAGCCCGGGCGCGTCGGTCGTACGCGAGTCGTGAAGGGTTCGTGAACCGCCCCCCGCCAGGACCCTCACGTGGACGGAGCCCGCCGCGCCGTCCCTATGCTGGACTGTCCACGTCGAAGGGAAAGCTCGGTGCTGCAACGCATTCTGGGCGGCGTCCTGGTCCTGCTCGGGCTGGCCGCTGCCGCGCTCGGTGTCGCCTCCGCCACGGTGTGGCGCGACACCGACACGGTCGTCGCGACCGCCACACCGACCGGCGACGGCACGCTCGTCGTGACCGACCCCGGGGTCCTCGGGCTCGTCGGCGGCGACGTCACCGTCAGCGCGACCGTCCCCGAGGGGCAGAAGGTCACTCTCGCCGTCGGCCGGGACGTCGACGTCGCGGGATGGGTCGGCAACGACCCGTACTCGCGCGTCACGGGCCTGAGCGACTGGGAGAACCTCTCTGTCGCGGCGGGCGAGCCCGCGGACGCCGAGGCCGGGACGAACGAGCCCCCGGAGTCCGGTCCCGACCCCGCCGGGTCGGATATGTGGGTGGCCGAGGCCTCCGACGAGAACAGCGTCACCCTTCGCTGGAGCGACCGCCCCGGGCGCTGGACGCTGCTCGCCGCGGGCGTCGGCGAGGGCGCGCAGGCCCCGACCCTCGAGCTCACCTGGCCCCGCAACGTCACCACGCCGTATCTGTGGCCGGGGATCGGCGTGGGCGTCGTCCTGGTGGGGATCGGCGCCGTGCTCCTGGTGCTCGGCGGCCGGCGGGTGCGCGCACAGCGTGCCGACGCCGCCGACCTGCGCTCGGACGGCGGCCCCTCGGACGGCCGGCACGACGACCGCTCCGACGACGAGCGGTACGACGACCCGTCCGCGGGTGCGCGGAGCCCCTTCGGCCCCGTGGCCCCGGGCGCCGGGCACGACCCGTCCCACCAGGCCGGGGCCACCCCGGCACCCACGGCCGAGGAGGCGGACGAGCCCGGCCCCACGCGGGAGGGCGACGACGACGGGACCGCGCGAGACGCCGCGGGCACCGCCGAGGTGCCCCTCGCGGGCCGGCTCCTGCGCCGGTCGCGGGGCAGCCGGCGGCAGTCCGTCGCCGAGACCTCGACGGCCGACGTGCCGCCGACGGGCGACGTGGCGCGCGGAGACGACCCGGCCCCCGTGGCCGCGCCGTTCGGTGCGCCGGTCGCCGGCCCCGTGCCGGCCCCCGCGGCTCCGCACGAGCCCGTGCCCGCCGAGCCCACCACCGCCACCGGTGCGCTGCGCATGACGCGGCGCGAGCTGCGCGCGCAGGAGGAGGCCCGCCGGGCCTCCGAGCAGGGCAGCGGCATGACCCGCATGCTGCGCGCCATGACCGGCTCGATCCCGGCCGTGCGCCCGCAGGAGTCCGCCCCGGCGGGCGAGGCCGCGCCGGCCCGCCCGGACACCTCGACGCCCGCCGGCCGTGCCGCGGCCTGGCGTGCCACGTGGGGCTTCGGCGACACGCGCACCGGGCAGGGCACGGACCCGAACCCGACCGACACCGACGGGGAGAACCGATGAACCGCCGAGCCACCCGCCGCGCCCTGACCGTCGCGAGCGCCGTCGTCGTGACGTCGACGCTGCTCGCCGGCTGCGCCGACGAGCTGCCCCAGCCCGTGGCGGGGGAGGCGTTCGACGGCCCCGTGCTGACGGAGGAGCAGGACACCCAGGTGTTCACGGCCGTCGCGGAGACGGTCGCGAAGGCCGACAAGGCGCTCTCCGGCAAGGAGCTCAAGCCGCGCGTGACCGGCCCCGCGTACGAGGTGCGCGCGAGCCAGCTCTCCGTCGCCAAGAAGCGGGACAACGCGGAGTTCGTCACCGAGATCCCGAGCGAGTCCCAGCAGATGATCATCCCCACCACCGAGGGATGGCCCCGCACGAGCTTCTCGATCACCACCGCCACGGAGGACCAGGAGACCCCGCGCCTGGTCGCGTTCGAGCAGGACTCGGCGCGGGCGGACTACAAGATGTGGGCCTGGACCCAGCTCATCCCGGGGCAGAGCATGCCGTACTTCGCGGACTCCGCCGTCGGGTCGACCGCGGTCGCGGGCGACGACGACTCCCTGGCCGCGACCCCGGTCGACGCGCTCGCGCAGTACGCGGACATCGTCACCCTCGGGGCCAAGAAGTCGTCCTTCGCAAAGGGCTTCGAGCTGCCCGACGGCGACCTGGCCGCCGCCGTCGCGGCCGACGCGTCGGCGTGGAAGGAGGTCCCCGGCTTCGAGGAGTCCGGGACCAAGTACTCGCAGAAGTACAAGGCGCGCAAGGACGAGGTGCGCTCCGTCCGCACGGCTGACGGCGGGGCGCTCGTCATGGGCGTCCTCGACGGCAAGGCCACCGTCAAGGCCGAGGAGGACGCCAAGGTGCCCGCCTTGTCCGAGACGCAGAAGGCGCTGCTCGGCGACGCCGAGCAGACCAACGTGCTGACCACCGAGTACACGGACATGGTCGCCCTCTACGTCCCCGCCAAGGGCTCCGACGAGAAGATCCGGCCGCTCGGGTTCTCGCACGTCGCGACGGCGGCCTCCAACTGACGCTCCGCTCGTAGGATGTCGCCCATGACCAACGCCACCCCCGACCCCTCCTTCGCTGTGCGCGGTGCCGTCGACCTGTCGGCGCTGAACCGCCCCCAGTCGCCGCCCCCCGGGGAGCCCGGCGGGGCGCCGTCCGCCGGCGGCTACGTGCTGGACGTCACGGACGCGAACTTCCAGCAGGTGGTGCAGGACTCGACGACCTACCCGGTCGTGATGCTCCTGTGGATCCCGACCGACAAGGCGAACGCCGACCTCGGCGACCTGCTCGGACGCCTCGCCCAGGAGTACGCCGGGCGCTTCCTGCTGGGCCGCCTCGACGCCCAGGCCTACCCGCAGGTCGCGGCCGCCTTCCAGGTGCAGGGCGTACCGACGGTCGTCGCGGTGCTCCAGGGCCAGCCGCTGCCGCTGTTCCAGGGCGCGGCGCCGGAGGAGCAGGTGCGCGGCGTGCTCGACCAGGTGCTCGCCGCGGCCGAGCAGAACGGCGTCACCGGCCGCGCCCCCTCCCAGGGCGGCGACGGCGACGAGCCTGCCGAGGACGCCGTCCCGGAGCCGGTCGAGGAGCCGCTGCCGCCCCTGCACCAGGAGGCGTACGACGCCATCGAGCGCGACGACCTGGACACGGCCGTCGCCGCCTACGAGAAGGCGATCAAGCAGGACCCGAAGGACGCCCTGGCGGTCGCGGGGCTGGCCCAGGTGCGGCTGCTGCAGCGCACCCGCGACGTGGACCTCCAGGCCGTGCGCACCGCCGCGGCGGACGCGCCGGGGGACGTCGACGCGCAGCTCGCCGTCGCCGACACGGACATGCTCGGCGGCAAGGTCGAGGACGCGTTCGCCCGCCTGCTCGAGCTGCTGCCCGGCGCCGACGCGGACACCAAGGAGAAGGTCCGCGTCCGCCTCGTCGAGTTCTTCGAGATCGTCGGGCCGACCGACCCGCGCGTGGTCAAGGCGCGCCAGCGCCTCGCGATCAGCCTGTACTGACGCCGAGATAGAGAAGGCGAGCCCGCGAGATAGAGAAGGCGAGCCCGCGAGATAGAGAGGTCCGGACCTCTCTGTCTCGCGGGCTCGCCTTCTCTATCTCGGCGTGAGGACGAGGGCGCCCAGGGGTGGCACGCGCAGGGTCGCCGAGTGCCGCCGTCCCTTCCAGGGGATGTCCTGGGCCTGCACGCGGCCGAGGTTGCCGACACCCGAGCCGCCGTAGTCGAGCGCGTCGGTGTTGAGAGCCTCGTCCCACGCGCCGCCGTCCGGCAGGGCGAGGCGATAGCCCTCGTGCGGCACGCCGGCGAAGTTCACGACGACGACGGCGGGGGTGCCGTCGGCGGCCCGGCGTACCCAGGACAGCGTGTCGTGGTCGGCGTCGTCGGCGTCGAGCCACTCGAAGCCCGCCGGGTCGAAGTCCCGCTCCCACAGGGCGGGGGTCGCGCGGTAGAGGGCGTTGAGGTCGCGCACCAGGCGCTGCACCCCGGCGTGGCCGGCGTCGTCGAGGTGCCACCAGTCGAGGCCGGAGCCCTCGTCCCACTCGGCGTCCTGCGCGAACTCCTGCCCCATGAAGAGCAGCTGCTTGCCGGGGTGGGTCCACTGGTAGGCGAGGAAGGCGCGCACGCCGGCGAGCCGCTTCCACAGGTCGCCGGGCATCCGGCGCAGCAGCGAGCCCTTGCCGTGCACCACCTCGTCGTGGCTGACGGGCAGCACGTACTGCTCGGAGAACGCGTACACCAGGGAGAACGTCAGCTCGTGGTGGTGGTAGCGGCGGTACATCGGGTCGTGGGCCACGTACCTCAGGCCGTCGTTCATCCAGCCCATGTTCCACTTCAGGCCGAAGCCGAGCCCGCCCGCGTCGGTGGGCCGGGTGACGCCGGGGAACGCGGTGGACTCCTCGGCGATCATCATGACGCCGGGGGAGCGGCGGTAGGCGGTGGCGTTCGCCTCCTGCAGGAACGCGATCGCCTCGAGGTTCTCCCGCCCGCCGCGCACGTTGGGCAGCCACTCGCCGGGCTTGCGCGAGTAGTCGAGGTAGAGCATCGACGCCACGGCGTCCACGCGCAGGCCGTCGGCGTGGAACTCCTCGAACCAGTAGGTCGCGTTGGCGACGAGGAAGTTGCGCACCTCGCGGCGCCCGAAGTCGAACACGTACGTGCCCCAGTCGGGCTGCTCGCCCCGGCGGGGGTCGGGGTGCTCGTACAGCGGCGAGCCGTCGAAGCGGGCGAGCGCGAACTCGTCGCGCGGGAAGTGCCCCGGCACCCAGTCGAGGATCACCCCGACGCCCGCCTGGTGCAGCCGGTCCACGAGGTACCGGAAGTCGTCCGGGTGGCCGAACCGCGCCGTCGGCGCGTAGTAGCCCGTCACCTGGTAGCCCCACGACCCGCCGAACGGGTGCTCCGCCACGGGCAGCAGCTCGACGTGCGTGAACCCCTGCTCGGACACGTACGCCGTGAGCTCGGCGGCGAGCTCGCGGTAGCCGAGGCCGGGCCGCCAGGAGCCGAGGTGCACCTCGTACACGCTCATCGGGCCGGCGTGGGGGTCGCCCGAGGCCCGCCGCGCCAGCCACTCGTCGTCGCCCCACGCGTACGCGGAGTCGACGACGACCGACGCCGTCGCCGGCGGCACCTCCGTGCCCTTGGCCAGCGGGTCGGCCTTGGCCCGCCACACGCGGTCGGCGCCCAGCACCTCGTACTTGTACCGGGTGCCCGCGCCCGCCCCGGGCACGAACAGCTCCCACACGCCGCTCGCGCCGAGCGAGCGCATGGGGTGCACCGTGGTCCAGCGGTTGTGGTCGCCCACCAGGCGCACGCCCCGGGCGTTAGGCGCCCAGACGGCGAACGCGGTGCCCTCGACCTCGCCGAGCGCGCTCGGGAAGCGGCGGGGGTTGGCGCCGAGCACCCGCCACAGCTCCTCGTGCCGGCCCTCCGAGATCAGGTGCAGGTCCACCTCGCCGAGAGTGGGCAGGAAGCGGTACGGGTCGTCCACCTCCTGCACGTCGTCGTCGTAGCGGGTGCGCACCCGGTAGTCCGGGGCGTGCCGGCCGCCGGCATCCGCGCCGGCGGGCACCACGGCCTCCCAGACGCCGGCGGCCACGTGCCGCGCCGGGTGCTCGCCGTCGGGGAGGACCACCGTCACCTCGTCGGCCAGCGGCCGCAGCACGCGCACCACGGCCCATGCGCCGGAGCCCCCGGCGGCCTCCAGGAGGTGCGGGCCGAGCACGGAGTGCGGGTCGTGCAGGGTTCCCTGGGCGACGGCGGTCAGCACCTCGGGGTCGACGGGATCCGGGTCGACGGGCGGCGTTGACGACGTCATGCGCACACGATTCCACGGACCCCGGTCCGTCGCGCCTCCGACGCGCAGCCCGTCCGGGACCGGGGGACGGCCGCCGAGGCATACGATCCAGGACGGAAAGGGGAGCGAATGGCTCGGATCACGATCGCGGACATCGCCCGCCGCGCCGGGGTGTCCACCGGTGCGGTGTCGTATGCCCTCAACGACCGACCGGGCGTCTCGGACGAGACGCGTGCGCGGATCCTGGGGGTCGCGGCCGAGCTCGGCTGGGTCCCGAGCCAGGCCGCGCGGGCGCTGTCCGGCGCGCGCGTCGAGACCGTCGGGCTGGTGCTGGCGCGTGCCCCCGAGACGCTGGGCTTCGAGTCGTTCTACATGCAGTTCATCGCGGGCATCGAGCAGGTCCTCGCCGAGCGCTCCTACGGCCTGCTGCTGCAGGTCGTGCCGGACATCGAGGCCGAGGTCCAGGCGCACCGGCGCTGGCACGCCGCCCGCCGCGTCGACGGTGTGATCGTGGTGGACCCGCGCAAGGACGACCCGAGGCTCGCGGCGCTCGCCGGGCGCGACGCCCTCCCGGCCGTCGTCGTGGGGGACCCCGAGTTCGCGGGGGACCTGCCCGCGGTGTTCACCGACGACGCCGCGGCGCTGCGCGAGTGCGTGCGCTACCTCGCCGGGCTCGGGCACCGAAAGATCGGCCGCGTGTCCGGCACCGAGGGCTTCGGCCACACCACCATCCGCGATCTCGCGTTCGAGGGCGAGGTGGCGCGCGAAGGTGTCGTCGGGCGGGTCGCCCGGGCCGACTTCACCCCCGACTCCGGCGCGGCCGCCACGCGGTGCCTGCTGGAGGCCGACGACCCCGTGACGGCCGTGATCTACGACAACGACGTCATGGCGTTCGCGGGCCTTGGCGTCGCGCACGAGCTCGGCCTCCGCGTGCCGGAGGACGTCTCGCTGGTCGCCTGGGACGACTCGCCGCTGTGCCAGGCGGCGTTCCCGCAGCTCACCGCCCTGAGCCACGACGTCACCAGCTACGGGGCGCACGTCGCGCGCCGGCTGTTCGAGCGGATGGCGGGGGCCGAGGCGCGGGCGTACCGCGACTCGACCCCCACCCTGACGGTGCGCGGCAGCACCGGGCCGCCGGCTACAGCGCGGTGAGGTGCAGCACGAGCGCCTGCACGGGCCAGAGCGTCGGCAGCTGCAGCCCGACGTCCGCGAGCACCCGGCCGGGCAGCGAGACCGGGCCGTCGCCCAGCCAGCCGGGCGTGACCCAGCCCCAACGCGACGGACCGGTCTCGTCCCGCAGCCGCACGGTGTACCGGCGCTGCGGG
This sequence comes from Isoptericola peretonis, assembly GCA_023241745.1. Classification (GTDB taxonomy): domain Bacteria; phylum Actinomycetota; class Actinomycetes; order Actinomycetales; family Cellulomonadaceae; genus Isoptericola; species Isoptericola peretonis. The sequence continues at coordinate 80,091 of JALQCY010000007.1, forward strand.
TCGAGGCCCTCGACCCGCACGCGCTCGGCGAGGGCCTCCTCGAGGGAGGCGACGGTCGAGACGGTGACGACGGCCTCGGACCGGTCCTGCGCCACCACGGTGCGGACCCGGAGGGCCGGGTCGGTGGTGTCGGGGTGGCGGACGACCCCGGAGTGCAGGAGCCCGCGCAGCTCCTTGTAGAGCGCCGCGAACGCGGTGATCCGGTCGGTCTCCTCCGCGGTGCAGCCGAGGATGTCCCACTCGAACCCGGCGGAGCCCTGCAGGGACGTGGCGATCCGGTACGACAGGTCGGTGGAGCGGCCCGAGGAGTGCGCCGGCGAGGGGCCGACGTGCGCGCCGATCAGCTCCGGGGGCAGCACGAGCTCGGTCCAGCGCTGGATGTCCTGCCGCTCGACGGGGTCGTTGGAGTCCGACGCCCACACCCGGTCCGTCCGGGCGAGGATCCCGAGGTCGGTCCGGGCGCCGCCGGACGAGCACGACTCGATCTCCAGCCCGGGGTGGTCGGCCTTGAGCCGCTCCACGAGGCGGTAGGCCGCGAGGGTCTGGGCGTGCGTGCCCGGTGCGCCGTCGTGCACCGGCTCCACGAGGTCGCGGTTGTGGTCCCACTTGATGAAGTCGATGCCGAGGTCCGCGACCAGAGCCGACATCTGCCCGCGCACGTGCTCCCACGCGTCGGGGTTCGCCAGGTCGAGCAGGTACTGGGTCCGGAACGACAGGCCCTCGGGCGACGGCACCGACGCGGGGTTGGCGAGGATCCACTCCGGGTGCTCGCGGGCGACGTCGGAGTCGAGGTTGACCATCTCCGGCTCGAACCACAGGCCGAACTGCATCCCCAGGCCGTGCACGAGGTCGGCGAGCGGTTCGAGCCCGTCGGGCCAGACGTCGTGGTCGACGACCCAGTCGCCGAGGCCCTTGGTGTCGTCGCGCCGTGCGGGGAACCAGCCGTCGTCGAGGACGAACCGCTCGACACCGACCTCGGCCGCGCGCCGTGCGAGCGCGAACAGCCGCTCCGGGTCGTGGTCGAAGTACACCGCCTCCCAGGTGTTGAGGACCAGCGGCCGCGGCGTCCTGGGGTGCTGCGGGCGCGCGCGGAGCCAGGTGTGGAACCGTGCCGCGATCCCGTCGAGGCCGCCGTCGGACCACGCGAAGTACGCGGTGGGCGCCTGGTACGCCTGGCCGGCCGGCAGGCGCAGCTCGCCGGGCCGGAGCAGCTCGCCGGCCCCGAGCAGCGTCGGGTGCTCCGTGACGCGGTCGACACGATGGCGGACGTCCGCGCTCCAGCCGAGGTGGGTCGCCCACACCTGACCGCTCCCGGCCCGGGGCGCCCCCTCGGAGGCGAGCGTCACCCAGGGCGCGTCGTGCCCGCCGCGCCCGCGGCGGGACTCGCGCACCGTGCTGCCGCGCGGCATCTCGGTCGTGAGCGGTGACTTCTCGCGCGTCCAGCGGCCGCCGAACGTCGTGAGGTGGTCGGCGCTCTTCGGCACCGGGAGCGTCGCCTCGAGCCACGCGACGTCGAGGTCGCCGGTCCCGTCGTTCGTGAGCTCGTGGTCGAGCAGCACGAGGCCGCCCGCGCCGATCTCGAGCCGGGTCCGCAGGGCCAGCCCGGCGGCCCGGTCGGTGGCGGTCACGACGGCGGTCGCCTCGTCGGGCCGGTCGACGACGGCGTCCCACCGGGGGTGCACGGGCCGGCCGGCCCGGGTGACGAGGAGGCCCGGGCGGCCGGCCCAGCCGTCGGAGTCCTGGGGGACGAGCGGAAGCCGCCACGCCGCGTCGAGCGTGGCGGGAGGCGTCTGGCGGCTGGTCGCCTGGAGGAGGGCGGCGACGTCGGTGTCGTCGAGGGGGCCGAGGTCGGCGCCCCAGTGCACGACCCCGGGCAGCCCGTGCGCGGGCAGGTGGAGGACGAGGGCGGTTCCGTCGCGGTGGAGGACGGCGGTTCGGGCGGTCACGGGGCTCCTATCGTTGCGGTCTGGTCGGCGGGCAGGCGGGACGTCGTCGTCGCCTGCACTCCCGGTGGGGGTGGGCTGCCCGGTGCGCTGCGCAGCACGGACAGGGCGCCGCCCACGGCGGCGACGGTGGCGACCTGGTCGGACATCGCGACGCGGGGCGGGCTGAGGGTGCGGCTGAGCGCGTACCGCTCCAGCTCCCCGGCGACGACCCGTCGGTAGAGCGGCCCCGCGGTGGCGAACGCGGGGCCGGCGAGCAGCACCGTGTCGACGTCGAAGAGGTTGACCAGCACCGTGGCAGCCTGCCCGACCCGGTGGGCGGAACGGGTGAGCAGGTCGGTCGCGTCGTCGTCGCCGTCCCGCGACGCACGGGCGACCCGCTCGAAGTCGGCGAGCGTGTCCTCGGCGAGCCCCCGTACGCCCCAGCGGCGGGCGAGGTCGGGCTGGCCCAGCACCTGGGTCACGACGGCGGCCGGTCCGGCCTCGGCCTGCGTGCAGCCGTGGTTACCGCAGACGCAGCCGGTCCGCGCGCCGGGGAGCGGGACGTGCCCGACCTCGACCGCGTTCGACGCGCGACCCCGGTAGGCGACGCCGTCCACGACGACGGCGCCCCCGATCCCCGACGCCATGTACACGAGGCCGAAGGTCTCCGTGTCGAGGTTCGTGGTCCACAGCTCGCCCACGGCCGCGGCGGTCGCGTCGTTCTCCAGCAGCACGGGCAGGCCCAGCCCGGCGGACAGCCGGGCCGTCAGGGGGTACTCCTTCCAGGCGGGCGTGGGCTGCGCCGTGAGGAGCACGCCGCGGTCGCGGTCCTGCGGGCCGTGGGTGACGAGGCCGACGCCGAGCACCTGGCCCGGCGGGACGCCGGCGCTGGCCAGCAGGTCGCCGACGTGGTCCACCAGGGCGGCGACCGTGCGGTCGGGGGAGCGGCGCCCGGAACCGCGCAGGCCGGTGCTCGCGACCGTCGTGCCGGCGAAGTCGACCACGACCACCGTCGTGGTGGTGAGGTCGACCTGGATGCCCACGGCGTACCCGGCGTCCGCAGTGACGCTCAGGAGCCGCCGGGGCTGGCCCCGCCCGCGCTGCTGGACCCCGACCTCGTGGACGAGCCCGAGGTCGAGGAGGCCCCGGACGACGTGGGTGACGGTCGGCGAGGTCAGGCCGGAGAGCTGGGCGAGCTCGACCCGGCTGATGGTGCCTCGGGTCCGGACGAGGTCGAGCAGGCGGCGCGACGAGGTGGTCTGCGCAACGCCGTCCAACAGCATTGATCGCCCTCCAGGGGTAGTGATCTAGGGCACTTGACCGGTTAAGTTCAGTGTGGCAAGAATACACACGAGCGCCGACGACGGCGCCGCTGGCAGCCGGGCCCAGGGCTCGGACATCAGAAAGGACCGCAGATGTTCCTCAGGTCAGGAATCCGTCGGCGCGGAGCAGTGCTCGCCGGTGTCACGGCGCTCGGTCTCGCCCTCGCGGCGTGCTCAGGGGGCGGCTCGGGCGGGGGCTCGGGCAGCTCGAACGGGGGTGCGGACAGCACGCTCGTCGCCTACACCGGCCAGGCCGGCGACTACCAGATCAACTTCAACCCGTTCTCGCCGTCGCGCATCGGTGCGCTCGGCACGATCTACGAGCCCCTGTTCTTCCACAACAAGGCCGAGGTGAGCGACCCCGTGCCGCTGCTGGGCACGGAGCAGGCGTGGAACGACGACGGCACCGAGCTGTCGGTCACGCTGCGCGAAGGGGTCACCTGGAGCGACGGCGAGCCGTTCACGGCCGAGGACGTGGCCTTCACCTTCACGCTCCTCAAGGACAACCCGTCCATCAACAGCGGCGGCTTCGACGGCACGGCGACCGCCGTCGACGACACCCACGTGACGTTCACCTTCGAGCAGCCCGCGTTCGTCAAGGGCCCGGACGTGCTGAACACGCCGATCGTCCCCGCGCACCTGTGGAAGGACATCAACCCCGTCGAGGACGTCATCGAGGAGCCCGTGGGCACCGGCGCCTACCTGCTCGACGACTTCAAGCCGCAGGCGTTCACCTACAAGGCGAACCCCGACTACTGGGGCGGTGAGCCCGCCCTGAAGAACATCCGGTTCCTGTCGCTGTCGGGCAACCAGGCCGGCGCCGACGCGATCGCGGCCGGCACCATCGACTGGCAGACCGGGCCCATCCCGGACATCCAGAACACGAACAAGAACTTCCCGAGCTACGACGCGTTCACCCAGTGGCAGAACCAGATGGTGCTGTCGACCTGCTCGAGCACCGAGATGGGCTGCGAGGGCCCGCAGACGGACCCCGCCGTCCGCAAGGCGCTCTACTACGCGATGGACCGCACCCAGCTCAACAAGCTGGCGTTCATGGAGACGGCGAACGAGATCTCGCCGGCCTTCACGCTGACCCCCAGCCAGGACGGGTTCGTCTCCGACGCCGTGACCGAGAAGGTCGCGCCGATGACCGCCGAGCCGGACAAGGCGGCGCAGCTGCTCGAGGGCGCCGGCTGGAAGAAGGGTTCCGACGGCATCTACGCCAAGGACGGCGAGAAGCTCTCCCTCACGGTCGAGGTCGTGACCGGGTGGACCGACTACATCACCGCCCTCGACACCATGGCGTCGCAGGCGAAGGCGGCCGGGATCGACCTGCAGGCCGCGCAGTCGTCGTGGAACGAGTGGACGGAGAAGAAGGGCTCCGGCAACTTCCAGCTCGCCATCGACTCCCTGTGGCAGGGCCCGGCGCCCGACCCGTTCTACCTCTACAACTACTTCTTCGACTCCGGCTCCGGCGCGAAGGTCGGCGAGTCCGCGGGCAACAACTACGCGCGCTACGCCAACCCCGACGTCGACAAGGCCCTCGAGGAGCTGGCGAAGCTCCCCCTCGACGACGCCGCGGCGCGGCAGCCGTACTTCGACACGATCCAGGCGCAGATCGTCGAGGACATGCCCTACGTGCCGATCCTCACCGGTGGCACCACCAGCGTGTGGAACACCGCGAAGTTCACCGGCTGGCCGTCGGACGACGACCTGTACGCCTTCCCGGCGGTCTGGTCGGCGATGGACGCCGCCGAGATCTTCAAGAAGATCCAGCCGGCCGGCTGACATGACCCGAGACGTCGTCCCCGAGGAAAGCACTCTGTCGTGAACTACTTCCTGCGCAAGATGGGCTTCTACGTCGTGGCGCTGTGGGCCGCGCTGACGTTGAACTTCGCGATCCCCCGGCTGCTGCCGGGCAACCCGGTCGACATCCTGCTCGCCAAGCTGCAGCAGCGTGGCGGCACGGTGACGCCCGAGACCCGCGAGGCGTACGCCCTCCTCCTCGGGGGCGACGACTCCCAGCCGTTGTGGAACCAGTACGTCGACTACCTGCGGAACCTGCTGCACGGAGACCTGGGCGTCTCGGTCAGCTACTACCCGGCCCAGGTCACGGACGTCATCGCGCAGTCGCTGCCGTGGACGGTGATCCTCGTCGGCATGGCGACGGTCATGGCGGCCGTCCTGGGGGTGACGCTGGGCGCGTTCGTCGGGTGGAAGCCCGGCACCTGGCTCGACTCGCTGATCCCCGCGACGACGCTCCTGGCGGCCGTGCCGTACTTCTGGCTGGCGCTGATCCTGGCGTACTTCCTCGCCCGGGTGCTCGGCTGGTTCCCGCTGCAGGGCGGCTACGACGTCGTCCTGGACCCCGGCTGGAACGCCGAGTTCATCCTCTCGGCGATCCACTACGGCGCCCTGCCGGCGCTGACGATCGTGCTCGCCTCGGTCGGCGGCTGGCTCCTCGGGATGCGCAACATGATGGTCTCGACGCTCTCGGAGGACTACGTCCTCACCGCCGAGGCCAAGGGCCTGTCGCCGCGCAAGGTGCTGCGCTCGTACGCCTCGCGCAACGCCGTCCTGCCGTCGATCGCGGGCTTCGCGATCTCGCTCGGCTTCGTCGTGTCGGGCTCCGTGATCACCGAGCAGGTCTTCTCCTACCCCGGCATCGGCGGGCGGCTCCTCGGGGCCGTGACCAACAACGACTACGCGCTCATGCAGGGCCTGTTCCTCGTCATCACCCTCGCCGTGCTCGGCGCGAACCTGGTGGTCGACCTGCTGTACGGCCTGATCGACCCGCGCACCCGAGCCCGGTCCTGAAGGAGGGCACGACATGACGAACCTGAGTCCCGCGAACGAACCGTCCATCGTGGCCGAGGCGGAGGCCGAGCAGGTGGCACGCGACCGGGCCGGCCGCAAGCCGCTCTCCGGCTGGCGCATGCTGCTGCCCACGATGACGCCCTGGCTGGCCGTCGGCCTGGTGCTGGTGGGGGCGATCACGCTCTTCGGCATCTTCGGCCCGTACCTGGTCGGGGATCCCCGCCAGATCCGCGACATCGGACTGACGCCGCCGTCGGGCGACTTCCTGCTCGGCACGACGCAGACCGGGCAGGACGTGCTCGCCCAGCTCGCGTACGCGACCCGCGGGTCGCTGCAGATCGGCATCCTGGTGGGCGTCCTGGCCACCGCGCTGTCGGCCTTCTTCGGCATCTACGGCGCCTACCGCGGCGGCTTCGCCGACGAGGCGTTCTCCCTGCTGTCCAACGTCTTCCTCGTGATCCCCGGCCTGCCGCTCGTGATCGTCATCTCCGGCTTCGTGCCGCGCGAGAGCCGAGGGCTGTGGACGATCGCGGTCGTGCTGGCCGTCACGAGCTGGGCCGCGTCGGCGAGAGTGCTGCGCGCCCAGACCCTGTCGGTGCGCAACCGCGACTACGTGGCGGCGTCGAAGGTCTCGGGCGAGAAGCCGTGGCGGGTGATCGTGGTGGAGATCCTGCCGAACCTGCTGCCCGTGATCGCGTCGCAGTTCGTCTTCGCGGTCATCGCCGCGATCCTGGGCGAGGCGGGCCTGTCGTTCATCGGTCTCGGCGCGTCGAACTCCGCGACGCTCGGCACGATGCTCTTCTACGCGCAGAACGGCTTCGCCCTCTCGCTCGGCGCGTGGTGGTGGTTCGTGCCGCCGGGCCTCGTGATCGCGCTGTTCGGCATGGGCCTCTCGCTCATCAACTTCTCGATCGACGAGATCATCAACCCCAAGCTCAAGAACCTGCGCCAGCACCGCAGGCGGGCGCGCAAGGCCGCCCGTCTCGAGCGCGAGCTGGCCCGTGCGTCGCGACGCTCGCGCCCGCGGGCGCAGGAGACCGATGCGGCCCGTGACGTTGAGGCCGCGAAGGAGGTGTCCGCACGGTGACGACGACGCTGCTGGACGACAAGAAGAAGGCCGCCCGCGGCGGCCGCACGGAGCCGGTCCTCACGGTCGACGACCTCACGGTGGTCTACGAGGTGGAGCGGCCGGTGACGGCCGTCAAGAACGCCAGCCTCACCCTGCACCGTGGCGAGATCCTCGGCCTCGCCGGGGAGTCCGGCTGCGGCAAGACGACGCTCGCCTACGCGGTCAACCGGCTGCACCGCCCGCCGGCGCGGATCGCGTCGGGGAGCATCACGTTCCACGACCGCGACGGCTCCGACATCGACGTGCTCGCGCTCGAGGACGCCTCGCTGCGGGCGTTCCGCTGGGACAAGCTGTCGATGGTGTTCCAGGGCGCCATGAACGCCCTCAACCCCGTGACCACCGTGCGGGCGCAGCTGCGCGACACGCTGCTGGCCCACCGTCCGCGCACGCCGCGGGCCGAGGTGCGGCGCCGGTCGGAGGAGGTGCTGACCCGCGTCGGGGTCGACCCGCGACGGCTCGGGTCGTACGCGCACGAGCTGTCGGGCGGCATGCGCCAGCGCGTCATGATCGCGATGGCGATGCTCCTCGAGCCCCAGATCATGATCATGGACGAGCCGACCACCGCCCTGGACGTCGTGGTGCAGCGCGACATCCTGCGGGAGATCGTGCGGCTGCGCGACGAGCTCGACTTCGCGGTCGTGTTCATCACCCACGACCTGCCGCTGCTCCTGGAGATCAGCGACCGGATCGCGGTCATGCTCGAGGGCGAGATCGTGGAGCTCGACACCTCCGAGCGCCTGTACCGCGAGGCGCGCCACCCGTACACCCGCAAGCTTCTCGGCTCGTTCCCGAGCCTGTCGGGGGAGCGCGGCGGCTTCATCCGCAGCGGGTTCGACGACTTCGCCGCGACCGTCGACGGCACGGACGCCGCCACCACCGAGGAGGACCGAGCATGACCCGTGTCCACGTGTCCGACCTGGTCAAGGACTACTCGCTCCGGTCGGGGCTGCGCCGGTCGAGGCTGCGTGCCGTCGACCACGTGAGCCTGGACCTGGTGCCCGGGCGCACCGTCGCCCTCGTGGGGGAGTCGGGCTCCGGCAAGTCGACGATCGCGAAGATCCTCACGCGGATGGAGAAGCCGACGTCGGGCGTCGTCGACGTGCGCCTCGACGACGACACGCCCGTGCAGGGGTCCTTGTACCGGCGGCAGGTCCAGATGGTGTTCCAGGACCCGTTCGCGTCGCTCAACCCGTTCCACTCGATCGAGCACCACATCGCCCGGCCGCTGCGCATCCACCAGCGCACGCACAGCCCGCAGGAGACCCACGAGCGGGTGCTCGAGATGCTCGAGCGGGTCAACCTCACGCCGGCCGAGGACATCGCCTCGCGCCGGCCGCACGAGCTGTCGGGCGGCCAGCGTCAGCGGGTCGCCATCGCCCGCGCCCTCGCGCCGGGCGCCCAGGTGCTCATCGCCGACGAGCCGGTGTCCATGCTCGACGTGTCGATCCGGCTCGGCGTCCTCAACCTGCTCGGGCGGCTGCAGCGCGAGGACCGCCTGGCCGTCCTCTACATCACGCACGACCTCGCGACGGCCCGGCACTTCTCCGACGAGATCGTCGTGCTGTACCGGGGGAGGGTCGTGGAGCGGGGGCCGGCCGACGCCGTCATCCTCGACCCGCACCACGACTACACGAAGCTCTTGGCGATGGCGGCGCCCGACCCGGAGCGGGTCGACCGCGTGACCCTCACCCAGGACGGGACGGACCGCGGCGCGATCGACAACAGCGTGTGCTTCGACCACTTCGCGGGCGAGTGGCAGGAGGCCGGCGTCCCGGCCGCCCGGGCGCGGGGCGAGGCAGCCGCGCGGGGCGCGTCGTGACGGCCGCCCCGGCCACGGCGTCGGTGCCGTGGCCGACCGTGGGGCTGTCCTACGGCGGCGACTACAACCCGGAGCAGTGGCCGCGCGAGGTCTGGGACGACGACGTGCGCCTGATGGCGGAGGCGGGGGTCAACCTCGTGACGCTCGGCGTCTTCGCGTGGGGCACGATCGAGATCGCGGACGACGTGCGGGACTGGTCATGGCTGGACGAGGCGCTCGACCTGCTGCACGCGCACGGGATCGCCGTCGACCTGGCCACGCCGACGGCGGCACCGCCGAGCTGGCTGCTCACGGCGCACCCGGAGATCGCGCCGGTGCTCGCCGACGGATACCGCGAGCCGGCCGGCGGTCGCAACGCGTGGTGCCCCGAGTCGGCCGAGTACCGCCGCTACGCGCTGCGGCACGTCGACGCCCTGGCCCGCCGCTACGGCGGGCACCCCGCCGTGCGACTGTGGCACGTGGGGAACGAGCTCGGCGGGGGCAACGCCCGCTGCTACTGCGACAACTCCGCGGCCGGCTTCCGGCGCTGGCTGCGCGCCCGGCACGGCAGCCTGGAGGCCGTGAACGCCGCCTGGGGCACGGCCCAGTGGGGCCACCGGTACGGGACATGGGACGAGATCATGCCGCCGCGCGGACGTCACGGTGCCCCCAACCCGGGGCTCTACCTCGACTTCGAGCGGTACTCCTCGGACGCCCTGCTCGCGCACTACCTGGCGGAGAAGGAGGTCCTCGAGCGGCACTCCGCCGTGCCCGTCACGACCAACTTCATGGTGGGGGCCGGGGCGCAGGTCGTGGACTACGCGTCGTGGGCCCCGCACACGGCCGTCGTCGCGAACGACCACTACACGCTGGTCGGCGACCTCCCTCCGGGCGACCGCGAGCACGACCTCGCCTTCGCGGCCGACCGGATGCGGGGCATGTCGCCCGGTCGGCCGTGGCTGCTGATGGAGAGCTCGACCGGAGGGCCGAGCTGGCAGCGGCGCAACCGGGCCAAGGCCCCGGGGGAGATCGTGCGCCACTCGCTCGGCCACGTGGCCCGGGGCTCGGACGGCGCGATGTTCTTCCAGTGGCGCGCCTCGCGGGCCGGCGCCGAGCAGTTCCACTCCGCGATGGTGCCGCACGCCGGCACCCGCTCGCGGGTGTGGCAGGAGGTCGTGGAGCTCGGCGGCCACCTGCGCGCGCTCGGGGAGGTCGCCGGCACCGCCGTCGAGCGGGCACGGGTCGCGATGATCGTCGACGACGCCGCCGGCTGGGCGCTCCAGCACGGTCTGATGCCGCACCGCGAGCTCTCCTACGGGCGGGAGCTGCGCGCCTGGCACCGGGCCCTGTGGGACCGGCAGGTGCTGTGCGACGTCGTGCCGCCGGGCACCGACCTCGGCGGCTACGACGCCGTCGTCGTCCCGACGCTGATGGTCGTCGACGACGACCTGGCGGCCCGGCTCGCGGCCGTCCCGGCCCGCGGGGGAACCGTGCTGGTCACCTACCTGTCCGGGGTCTGCGACGCGAACGGGCAGGTCCGCACCGGCGGGTTCCCCGGTGCCTTCGCCGACCTGCTCGGCGCCTGGAGCGACGAGTTCTACCCCCTCGCCGAGGGGCAGGTCGTCGGCCTGGACGACGGCGGCGGGGCGACGGACTGGACGGAGCGCGTCCACCTCGACGGGGCCCGCGCCGTGGTCCGGTACTCCTCGGGCTCGCTCGCGGGCGGCCCGGCGGTGACCCGGCGGGACGTCGGCGAGGGGTCCGCCTGGTACGTCTCCGCCGCGCTCGGCGCCGACGGCGTCGGCCGCGTCGTCGACCGGCTGCTGGCCGGCGCGGGCCTCCCGCGCGTGCTCGAGGCGGCGCCGGGCCTCGAGGCGGTGCGCCGCCGGGGCGACGACCGCTCCTACCTCTTCCTGCTCAACCACACGGACGACGAGCACAAGGTCGCCGCCGCGGGGTACGACCTGCTCTCCGGGGCAGAGGTGGGCCCCTTGACGGCCGTGCCCGCCGGCGGCGTGCGCGTCCTGCGCGAACCGCGCCGTCCGGCGTCCGACTGAGCGACCTGCCACTCTGGCCGGGCCGGCCCGGCGCACTCCCCACGACCTCCCTGCGAACCACGAAGGACTCCTCCATGACGTACCTCCCCTCGACCTTCCGCGCCCTGCACCAGGGGTGGAGCCTGACCGCCGCAGAGGTCGCGGCCGACGCGCCGGACGGCGTGGCACCGGCGCTCGCGGCGGGGGTCCCGGCCGCCGTGCCCGGCGAGGCGCACCTCGACCTGCACCGCGAGGGGCTGATCGACGCGCCGTTCGACGGTGACAACGAGGCGGCGCAGCAGTGGATCGGCGACACGTCGTGGCGGTACACGACGACGTTCGACTGGCAGCCGGGCGCGGCGTCGCGGCACGACCTCGTGGCCCTCGGCCTCGACACGGTGGCCACCGTGCAGCTCAACGGCGTGGAGCTGGGGCGCACCCAGAACATGCACCGGTCCTACCGGTGGGACGCCCGCGCCGCGCTGCGGGAGGGCGACAACTCCCTCGTCGTCACGTTCGCCGCACCGGTGCCGGAGGCGCTGGCCCGCGCCGAGCGGGACGGCGTGCTGCCGTCGACCAACCACCACGAGTACAACCAGCTGCGCAAGATGGCCTGCTCGTTCGGCTGGGACTGGGGGATCGACGTCGCCGGGGCGGGCATCTGGAAGCCCGTCGGCCTCGACTCGTGGTCGGGGGTGCGCATCGCCTCCGTGCGGCCGCTCGTCGACGTCGTCCCCGGCGAGGGCGGCACCCACGACGGGCTGCTCACGGTGCACGTCGAGGTCGAGCGGGACGGCGCCGCACCGGACGCCGGAGTCCCGCTGACGGTCGCCGTCACGGCTCCGGGCGACGAGAGCCCGCTCCTCGCGACCGGGACGGTCGCGCCGGGCGAGAGCCGCGCGACGGTCGAGCTGCGGGTCTCCGACGTGCGGCGCTGGTGGCCGGTGGGGCACGGCGACCAGCCGCTGTACGGCGTCGAGGTGACGGCGGGCGCCGGGGCCGACGTCGCCCGCTGGTCCGGGCGGGTCGGGTTCCGCACCGTGGAGCTGGACACCACGCCCGACGAGGCCGGTGCGCCGTTCCTGCTGAAGGTCAACGGAGAGACCGTGCTGGTCCGGGGCGCCAACTGGATCCCCGACCACGCGTTCCTCACCGAGATCGACCGCGACCGGTACGCCCGCCGGGTGGACGACGCGCTGGAGGCGAACGTCAACCTCCTGCGGGTGTGGGGCGGCGGCATCTACGAGTCCGACGACCTGTACGACCTCGCCGACGAGAGCGGCCTGCTCATGTGGCAGGACTTCCCGTTCGCCTGCGCCGCGTACAGCGAGGACGAGCCCATGCGCGCCGAGGTCGAGGCCGAGGCACGGGAGAACGTCACGAGGCTCAGCCCGCACCCGTCCCTCGTGATCTGGAACGGCAACAACGAGAACACATGGGGCTCCGTGGACTGGGGCTGGGCAGGCCGGCTGGGCGGCCGCCCGTGGGGCGACCTGTACTACCGGGAGCTGCTGCCGGGCGTCCTCGCGGAGCTGGACCCGACGCGCCCGTACTCGCCGGCGAGCCCGTACTCGTTCGGCGACTACCGGCACCCGAACGACGAGCGCTACGGCACCATGCACATCTGGGACGTGTGGAACCGGGAGGACTACTCGGTCTACGCCCGCTACCGGCCGCGCTTCCTCTCGGAGTTCGGCTTCCAGGGGCCGCCCGCCTGGTCGACGCTCACGCGCGTGGTGCACGACGAGCCGCTCGACCCGTTCGGTCACCAGATGCTCGTGCACCAGAAGGCGCACCTGGGCAACGCCAAGCTCGAGCGCGGGTGGAAGGGCCACCTGCCCGACCCCGCGACGATCGAGGACTGGCACTGGACGACGCAGCTCAACCAGGCGCACGCCGTGCGGTTCGGCATCGAGCACGTCCGGTCGCTCACCCCGCACAACACCGGCACGATCATGTGGCAGCTGAACGACAACTGGCCCGTGGTGTCGTGGGCCGCCGTGGACCACGACGAGCACCGCAAGCCGCTCTGGCACGCCCTGCGCGCGGCCTACGCGCCGCGGCTGGCGACGTTCCAGCCGCGCGCGTCCTCCCGGGCGCGTGCCGCGGCCTGGGAGGGCCTGGACCCCGAGCTCGACAGCCTGGCGCTGGTGGTCGTCAACGACACGGGCGAGCGTCTCGCCGGGACCTGGACCGTCACCCGCGAGGCGCTCGACGGGTCCGTGCTCGCCACGGCGACCGTCGAGGTGGACGCGCCGGCCCGCGGCGCCGCGACCGTGACGGTCCCCGCCGAGGTCGCGACGTTCGGCGTCCCGGGCGCGGAGGTGCTCGTGGCCACCGCGGACGACCCCGGCACGGGGGTCGCCGACGCCCTGCGCCACGGCGCGGAGGTGGTGGACCAGCGGCTCGACCCGCGACCGCTGCGGATCGAGGCGTCGGCCGTCGACGGGGGCTGCGAGCTGCAGCTCACCGCCGTCTCGCTGGCGCGCGACGTCTTCTGCCACGCCGACACGGTGGACGGCGCGGCCCGCGTCGACGCCGGTCTGGTGACGCTCCGTGCGGGGCAGAGCGCCACCCTCCGGGTCTCCTCGCCCGCAGGCGGCGACCCGGCGGCGTTCGCCGCCGCCGTCCGCTGCGCGAACGACCTGCTCTGAGCTGACGTGGACCGGTCCGACGAGGAGACGACGATGCTGAGGTGGACCGTCGGCGGGCTGACCGTCGACCTCGCGACGCCCACCGACGCCCCGGTGACGGTCCGCTCGCTGCGCCCGGCGCGGGGGACCACGCCGCACCCCCCGCTCGGCGTGGCGGGGCCGGGGGCGGGCCCGACCACGCCGCCTCTCGTGGAGGTGCAGGTGCTGGGGCACGGGCGGTTCCCCGGCAGCCACCGCTACACGGCCACGGCGGTCGGGGCGCGGCTGCGCTACGCCGGGCACGAGGTGGTCGGCGGCACCCTGCGCCTGCACCAGCGCGACGAGGTCACGGACCTGCGCGTGACGAGCGTCCTGGAACCGTCGGACGGGGCCGTGCGCTCGTGGACGGCCCTGCGCGCCGGGTCGCAGGAGGTGACGGTGCAGGCGGTCACGTCGCTCGTGCTCGGCACGTTCGTCACCGACAGCGGGGCCGGCGTCGACGACCTGGACGTGCTGTGGGCGGACAACGACTGGGTGGCCGAGTCACGCTGGCACCGGGCACCGCTGCGGCACGTGGGCCTGCCGCGGATGGATCCCGAGATCCATCACCACCTGAACCGTGCCCGCATGGCCGTGACGACGCGCAGCTCCTGGTCCACGGGGGAGCGGCTGCCCACGGGCGTGATCGCCCGCCGTGACGGCGGCTACGGCCTGGCGTTCCAGGTCGAGCACGACGGCGCGTGGCACTGGGAGGTCGGCGAGGACCGGGACGGTGCGTCGCTCGCGCTCCTGGGCCCCACCGACGCGGAGCACCAGTGGACGGTGCGGCTGCACCCCGGGGAGGAGTTCGTGTCGGTGCCGGTCGCCGTGACCGTCAGCGAGGAGGGGCCCGACCCGGTCTCGGGCGCCCTGGCCGCGCTGACCCGGCACCGACGCGCCCTCGTGGCGGCCACGGGCACGGCCCGCCACGACCGGCCGCTGCCGATCGTCTTCAACGACTACATGAACACGCTGATGGGCGACCCGACGACCGCGAAGGTGCTGCCCCTGGTCGACGCGGCCGCCCGGGCCGGAGCCGACGGGTACTGCATCGACGCGGGCTGGTACGACGACGGCGCGGGCGGCTGGTGGGACGCCGTGGGGGAGTGGCTGCCCAGCCGGACCCGCTTCCCGGGCGGGCTCGAGGAGGTGCTCGACCACATCCGCGCCCTCGGCATGTTCCCGGGCATCTGGCTCGAGCCCGAGGTGGTCGGCGTCCGGTCGCCGGTGGCCGACCTGCTGCCCGACGACGCCTTCTTCCAGCGGTACGGCCGGCGGGTCGTGGAGCACGGCCGCTTCCACCTCGACCTGCGGCACCCTGCCGCGCGCGACCACCTGGACGCGGTCGTCGACCGGCTCGTGGGCATGGGCGTGGGGTTCTTCAAGCTGGACTACAACATCATGCCCGGACCGGGCACGGACGCCGGCGGCCTGAGCCCGGGGGCAGGCATGCTGGAGCACAACCGCGCCTATCTGTCCTGGCTCGACGGGGTCCTGACCCGCCATCCCGACCTGCTGGTGGAGAACTGCGCCTCGGGCGGGATGCGCGCCGACTACGCGGTGCTCGCCCGCGCGCACCTCCAGTCGACGTCGGACCAGCAGGACCCGCTGCTGTACCCGCGGATCGCCGCGGCGACGCCGGCCTCGGTGCTCCCCGAGCAGGCGGGGCACTGGGGGTACGCCCAGCCCGAGATGAGCGCCGAGACCTCGGCGTTCACGCTCGTGGCCGGCATCACGGCCCGGCTCTACCTCAGCGGCCACCTCGCCACCATGGACGACGAGCAGCTCCGGCTGGTCGGGGACGCGGTCACCGCCCACCGGGAGCTGCTGCCGTTCGTCGCCGCCGCCCTGCCGGCCTGGCCGCTGGGGCTGGAGCACGACGGGCCGTGGCAGGCCTTCGCGCTGAGCACGCCGGACGCCACCGTCGTCACCGCATGGCGGCTCCCCGGCGCCCCGGCGGAGCTCGAGCTGCCGTTGCCCGCGCTGCGCGGCCACCGCCTCGGGTGCGCCCAGCTCTTCCCCGCGCCCGGCACCCCGGGCGTCGGCGACTGGTCCGCGACCTGGCGGGCCGACGACGGCGTCCTGCATCTCGCGGCCGGCGCGCCCGCGCCCACCGCGCGCGTCTTCCGGCTCAGCTGACCACCCGCGGGGCCGCCCCGCGGGCACGACACGAGGAGGTTCGACGATGAGCAGCTCCCGACCGGCAGCACGCCCGCGGCGCGCGTGGCGGGCGACGGCCACGGCCGTGACGGCCGTGATCGCCCTGACCGCCACGACGGCCGTGACGGCGACGGCGATGCCGGCTGCGTCGACCGCGGACCACGACGCACCTGGCTCCCGGGGCAGACCCGTCGCCGTGGACCTCGTCGACCCCGACGCCACGCGCGAGACGAGGTCGCTCTTCGCGTTCCTGCGCGACCTCGACGGCGACGGGGCGCTGTTCGGCCACCAGGAGGACCTGTACTTCGGCGAGTCGTTCGACGAGCAGGACGGGACCTCGTCCGACGTGCTCACCGCGACGGGCGACCATCCGGCCATGATCGGGTTCGACACGCTGGAGACGGCGGGCATGCCTCTCGCCGAGCGCGAGGAGAAGGCGTTGCTGCTGGCGCGCAACATCCGCCAGGCGCACGACGTCGGCGCCGTGAGCACGATGTCGGTCCACCTGGAGAACCTCGTCACGGGCGGGGACTTCTACGACACGTCGGGCGACCCGCTGCGGGCGGTGCTGCCCGGCGGGTCCCACCACGACGAGCTGCGGGCCTACCTCGACCGCTTCGCGACGACGGTGAAGCACGCGGTCGACGCCGACGGCACGCCCATCCCGATCGTCTTCCGCCCCTGGCACGAGAACGCCGGCTCCTGGTTCTGGTGGGGAGCGGCGTTCGGCACCCCGGGCGAGTACGCGGAGCTCTACCGCTTCACGGTGGAGTACCTGCGCGACGTCAAGAGCGTGCACAACCTGCTCTACGCGTTCTCGCCCGGCGGCGGGTTCGGCGGCGACCCCGCCGCGTACCTGCGCACCTATCCGGGCGACGACTTCGTGGACGTGCTCGGGTACGACACCTACGACGACACCGGCGCGTCCCCGTCGTTCCTGGACGGCCTCGTCGACGATCTGGGGATGCTGGGTGACCTGGCCGAGCAGCGAGGCAAGATCAGCGCGTTCACCGAGCTCGGGATCTCGGGCGGGGTGCGGCCGGACGGGCAGAACGCCAGCACGACCTGGTTCACGGACGTGCTGAGCGCCATCCGCTCGGACCCGTCGGCGGCCCGGACGGCGTACCTGCTGACGTGGGCCAACTACGGCGGCGACTCGACGCCCTACACCCCGGTGGAGGGCGAGCTGCTGCCCGACTTCCTGGCGTTCCACGACGACCCCGCGACGCTCTTCGCCGATGACATGGTCGGCGTGGACCGCACGCGGACCACGGCGGTCCGGTCGTCGGCGGCCCACCTGGCGAGTCCGGCCGACGGCGCGCGGGTCGCGGCGGGCCCCGTCCCGCTCCTCGCGTCCGTGACCGGGACCCGGGCCGACCGTGTCACCGTCACGACCGACGACGGTCCCGGCGGCCAGGCCGAGATCGAGCTGCGGGCGCCGCGCGCCGGCGAGCTGTGGTGGACCGGCGACTGGGACGTGCCGGCCGAGGCGCTCGACAACGCGACCCGGAACCTGACGCTGCACGTCTACTCCCGTGGCAGGGAGGTCGAGACGTCCGCCTCGTCGGTGCTCCTCGGGCCGGAGCCGCAGCTGCCCCCCGGCGTGGTCGACGACTTCGAGAGCTACGGCGACGACGTCGCTCTGGGGCGCGCCTGGGTGCCGCAGACGGTGAACACGCTCGGCCTCGTGCACGCGCCGGACGCCGCGGTGGGCGGTGGCACGGCCGCGCTGCGCCTGGGCTACTCGTTCGCGAACCAGACCTACACCGGGGTGGGCCGCCGGCTCGACGCCGACTGGTCCGGGTTCGCGGGTCTCGAGGCGTGGATCGACCCTGACGTGTCGGGCAACCGGCTCGTACTCCAGCTCGTCGCCGACGGCGTCGCCTTCGAGGCGTACCCGTCGCTCCAGGGTGACGAGCCGTACCTGGCGACCGTCCCGTTCGCGGACTGGCGGCCCGCCGCGTGGGATGCGGCTCACGCGGACCGTCGCCTCGACGCCGCGACGCTGGCCGAGGTCACGCAGTTCAGCGTGTTCGTCAACGCCGCGGAGGCGGGCGCCACGACGGGCGCGGTCACGATCGACGAGGTGCGCGCGGTCCCCGCGGCGCCCTGACGCGCGCCGCGCCCGCCCGCTCAGCGGGCGCGGCGGGCGCGGTCGAGCACCCGGTCCACGGCCGCCAGGGGGATGTGCACCCACCGCGGGCGCTGCCGGGTCTCGTAGACCACCTCGTACAGCGCCTTGTCGAGCACGAGGGCGGCGAGGACGGCGTCGGCGGTGGGCGGGTCGAGGTCCGCCGGCGCCGCGGAGCTCAGGCCGCGGAGCGCCACCGGCGCGGCAGAGCCGCGGTAGCGGGCGAGGAAGGCGTGCACGGCCTCGGCCTCCCACGCCGGGTCGGGCGCGCCGCCCACCGCCGCGGCGTACGCGAACGAGCGGACCATGCCCGCGACGTCGCGCAGCGGCAGGTCCGGGGCGGTGCGCTCGATGACGGGCCGCTGCGGCTCGCCCTCGAAGTCGATCAGCTTCCACCCGGTCTCGCCGTGCAGGGCCTGGCCCAGGTGCAGGTCCCCGTGCACGGTCTGCAGGCGCAGGCGCGGCAGGCGGTGCTCCAGGTCGGTGAGGAGCGCCTCGATCTCCGCCTCGCGGGGGGCGAGGGCGGGCGCCTCGGCGACCGCGAGCGCCGCCCGCGTGCGCAGGCCGGCGACGAACCGGGACGGGTCGAGCATCGGCCCGGGCGGCATCGCCTGGCGCAGCACGGCGTGCAGCTCCGCCACGACGCGGCCGAGGTCCGCCGCGAGGTGCGCGAACGACTCCCCCTGCCGGGCGTGGTCGCAGGCGAGCTCGAAGCCGTCCGCGGCCTGGGGCACCAGCTCGCTGAGCACGGCGAGGGTCGTCAGCTGCTGAGGCGACGTCGACGACGGGGGGTCGTCCGCGGGCTCGGGTGCCGGGGTGGGCACCTGCAGGGCGCCGAGGAACCGGGGGACGCCGTCCCAGCCCGCGCGGGTCAGGGCGCGGGGCACCACGACGTCGGGGTGCGGCCCGGGGGTGACGGTCCGCAGGATCTTGAGCATGCCGCCGGTGCCGTCGGGCGAGGGGAGGCCCGGCAGCACCACGCTCGTGTTGGACTGCTCGCCGGCCACGACGCGGCCCCCGGCGGTCAGGGCGGCGCCGTCGACGCCGTCGCCCACCCCGGAGGCACGCAGCAGCGTCAGCCAGCACGCGGGGTGCTCGCCGCCGTCGTGCACCGCGACGGCCCCGGCGGCGGTGCGCACGTCGGCGATGAACCCGGGTCCGCGGTCCGCCGGGTCGGTCAGCACCAGCGGCACCTGCGCCACCACGCCGCCGCCGGGCACGCCGGCACCACGCAGGCGGGCGAGGAGCACCACGACGTCTGCCCCGCCCCCCGCCGGGTCGCCGGCGCCGACGTCGTCGTCGAAGGTCACGGCGAGCCATGGCTCGACCCGCACGTCGGCGCCGCTGGCGCCGCCCGCGGGGAACCACCGCCGGCCGGGCAGCCAGGCCGCGAGGAGGTCTCCGACGCTCGGGTCGGGGACGTCCGCGGCCGGCCGCACGGAGGTCATGACGGCTCGCCTCCCGACGGCGACGCGGCCGAGCCCGCCGAGCCCGCCGCGCCCACGGAGCCGGCCCGTGGCGTGAGCAGCAGCCAGTAGAAGTCGCGCGACCCCCACGTCATCGACACGGTGCCGTCCTGGCCGACGTCGGGGAAGCGGGCGCCGCCGAACAGATCCGTGAGCGACCAGCCGGCGTATCCGGGCAGGTGCACCCCCGACGAGCGGGCCGTCGCGGACAGGTTCGCGGCCACCAGCAGGGTCTCGTCCGCCGTCGTCCGCGTGAACGCGAAGATCGCCTCGTCGTCCGCGTCGAGGGCCGCGAACGCGCCCGTGCCGAACGCGGGGTGCAGCCGCCGCACCGCGAGCATGCCGTGCACCCAGTGCAGCAGCGACGACGACTGGGCGAGCTGAGCCTCCACGTTGGTGTGCTGGTAGTGGTGCACCAGCGACTGCACCAGCGGCAGGTACAGCTGGCCAGGGTCGGCGGTGGAGAAGCCGGCGTTGCGGTCCGGCGTCCACTGCATGGGGGTGCGCACCGCGTCGCGGTCGGGCAGCCAGATGTTGTCGCCCATGCCGATCTCGTCGCCGTAGTACAGGCACGGGCTGCCGGGCAGGCTCAGCAGCAGCGCGTGCGCCAGCTCGATCTCCTTGCGGGAGCTGTCGAGCAGCGGCGACAGGCGCCGGCGGATGCCGATGTTGGCGCGCATGCGCGGGTCGGGGGCGAACCACCCGTACATGGCCGCGCGCTCCTCGGTGGAGACCATCTCCAGGGTGAGCTCGTCGTGGTTGCGCAGGAACGTCGACCACTGCCCGCCGGGGGACGGGATGTCCGGTGTGTCCGCCAGGATGTCCAGCAGCTGGCGGGCGCGCTGGTCGCGCATCGCGTAGTACACGCGCGGCATCACGGGGAAGTGGAAGCACATGTGGCACTCGGGCTCCTCGGCGGTGCCGAAGTAGTCCACCACCTCCTGCGGCCACTGGTTGGCCTCGGCCAGCATGATCCGGCCCGGGAACTCGTCGTCGATCATCCGCCGGACCCGCCGCAGGAACGCGTGCGTCTCCGGCAGGTTCTCGCAGTTGGTGCCCTCCGCCTCGAACAGGTACGGCACCGCGTCGAGCCGGAAGCCGTCCACGCCGATCCCCAGCCAGAACCGCGCCACGTCGAGCATCGCGTCCACCACGCGCGGGTTCTCGAAGTTCAGGTCGGGCTGGTGGCTGAAGAAGCGGTGCCAGAAGTACTGCCGCCGCACCGGGTCGAACGTCCAGTTCGACGTCTCGGTGTCCACGAAGATGATGCGCGCGTCCGGGTACCGGGTGTCGTCGTCGGACCACACGTAGAAGTCGCCGTACGGTCCCTCCGGATCGGCGCGCGACGACTGGAACCACGGGTGCTGGTCGCTGGTGTGGTTCATCACGAGGTCCACCACCACGCGGATGCCGCGCGCGTGCGCCGCCTCGATCAGCTCGGTGAAGTCGCCGATCGTGCCGTACTGGCCCGCGACCGACGTGTAGTCGGACACGTCGTACCCGCCGTCCCGCATCGGCGACGGGTAGAACGGCGGCAGCCACAGGCAGTCCACGCCCAGCCACTGCAGGTAGTCGAGCCGCTCGGTGATGCCCCGCAGGTCGCCCGTGCCCGCGCCGCCCGTGTCCGAGAACGCCCGCACGATGACCTCGTAGAACACCGCCGTGCGGTACCACTCCGGGTCGTCGGACAGGCCCGGCTTGTCCAGCGGCGGCGGGGCGGGCTGCGGCCGCGTGGGCAGCGCCTGCACCGGCACCTGGCGCGTGATCGGCCGGGGCACCTGCGGCGTCATGTCGTCCCCGTCATGCCAGCCCCACCGTGAGCACGTGCGCCACCTGCTCGAGCGGATCGAGCCGCACGTACGGGTGGGCGCCCCACGGGTACGTGGCGCCGGACAGCTCGTCGTGCGCGACGAAGAACGGCTGGTCCTCCACGCCGTCGGGCCGCGTCAGGCCGAGCGCCTCCAGGTCGAGCAGCACCGTGCACTCCTGCGTGGCCCACGGGTCGAGGTTGAGCACCACCAGCACGACGTCGTCCTGCGTGGCCCCTGGCCGGCCCGCGGCGGGCAGGTGCTCCGCACGCACCCGCCGGGAGAACGCGACCACCTGGTCGTTCGTGGTCGGGTGCACCGTGAGGTCGCGCAGCTGCTGCAGCGCGGGGTGCGCCCGGCGAAGCTCGTTGAGCCGCCGCAGCAGCGTCGAGATGCCGATGACGTCGGCCTGCGACCAGTCGCGCGGCTTGTACTCGTACTTCTCGTTGTCGATCTGCTCCTCGACGCCGGGCCGGGGCACGCTCTCCACCAGCTCGTAGCCGGAGTAGATCCCCCACGTGGGGCTGCCGGTCGCCGCCAGGACGGCGCGGACGGCGAACCCTGCGACGCCGCCGTGCTGCAGGTACGGGGGCAGGATGTCGTGCGTCGTCGGCCAGAACGACGGCCGCATCACCGAGCCCTGGGGCCCCGACACCTCCTGGAGGTACTCCTCGACCTCCGCCTTGGTGTTGCGCCACGTGAAGTACGTGTACGACTGGTGGAACCCGATCCGCGCGAGGGTCTGCATCATCGCGGGCCGGGTGAACGCCTCGGACAGGAAGATCACGTCGGGGCGCTCCGCGTGCACCTGCGTGAGCAGCCACTCCCAGAAGTCCAGCGGCTTGGTGTGCGGGTTGTCGACGCGGAAGGCCGTGACGCCCCGGTCGATCCACAGCCTCACGATCCGCAGGATCTCCGCCGACAGCCCCTGCGGGTCGCGGTCGAAGTTCAGCGGGTAGATGTCCTGGTACTTCTTCGGCGGGTTCTCGGCGTACGCGATCGTCCCGTCCGCGCGCACCGTGAACCACTCCGGGTGCTCGGTGACCCACGGGTGGTCGGGGGAGCACTGCAGCGCCAGGTCGAGGGCCACCTCCAGCCCCTCCGCACGGGCCGCCGCGACGAAGTCCCGGAAGTCCCGCTCGGTGCCCAGCTCGGGGTGGATCGCGTCGTGACCGCCCTCCGGCGACCCGATCGCGTACGGGCTGCCCGGGTCGCCCGGCTGCGGGTCGAGCGTGTTGTTGCGGCCCTTGCGGAACGTCGTCCCGATCGGGTGCACCGGGGTCAGGTAGACGACGTCGAACCCCAGCTCCGCGATCGCCGGGAGGCGTTTCGCCGCCGTGGCGAACGTCCCCGAGCGCCACGTGCCGTGCTTGCGCCGCGTCGCGCCCTCCGAGCGCGGGAACATCTCGTACCAGCTCCCCGCGAGCGCCAGCGGGCGGCTCACGCGCAGGGGGTACGCGGCGCTCGCGGTCACCAGGTCGCGCAGCGGCGAGCGTCGCAGCGCGTCCTTGACGGCGGCGGTCATCGCCATCGCGAGGCGGGCCTCCGGGGGCCGGGTGGTGTCGGTCAGCTCGCGCGCCGCGGCCGCCAGGGTGGCGGCGTCGGCCGGCGTCCGGGTGGCCTGGAGCTCCGGGGCGACGATGCGCTCGAAGAGGCGCCGCCCTTCGGCCAGGACGAGGTCGACGTCCTGCCCGGCGTCGAACTTGATCACCGCGTCGTGGGCCCACGTGCCGTACGGGTCGGACCAGGCCTCGACGCGGAACGACCAGTCGTGCGCGCCGTCCGACGGCGCGTCGGGCTGGAGGAACCCGCGGAACCGGTCGAGCCCGGGCGCGACGTCGGTCATCGGGGCGGTCGAGTGCACCGCGCCGTCCGGGGTGAGCAGGACGGCGGTGGCCGCGACGGCGTCGTGCCCCTCCCGGAAGACGGTCGCCTCGACGGGCACCACCTCGCCCACCGACGCCTTCGCCGGCCAGCGCCCTCCCTCGACGACGGGGGAGAGCTCGAGGACGGGGATCCGTCCGATCGGCACGTGCGGCGTGGGCTGCGGAGACGTCACGGCCTCCACGCTAGCCAGCAGGTCAGCTGGGCGCGCGCGGACCCGCCCGGACGACCTCGGTGTCAGGTGTCAGGAGTCGGCGGCGAGCGCCCGGCCGGTGGTGCGGCCGGTGTGCAGGCAGCCGCCGAGGAAGGTGCCCTCGAGGGCGCGGTGGCCGTGCACGCCGCCGCCACCGAACCCGGCAGCCTCGCCCACGGCCCACAGGCCGTCGAGCACGGAGCCGTCGGCGCGCAGCACCCGGCCGGACGGGTCGCACCACAGCCCGCCGAGGGTCTTGCGGGTCAGCACGGACAGCCGGACGGCGAGCAGCGGACCGTCCTTCGGCGTGGTCAGGGGGCGGGGCTTCGCCACCCGGATGACCTTGTCCACGCGGTAGTCGCGGGTGGCGCGCGTGGCCACCACCTGCGGGTCCTTGCCGAGGCCGGAGGCCACCTGTGCGTCGCGGGCGGCGACGACGGCCGCCAGCGCGTCGGGGTCGACGTGGCCCTTCGAGCCGGGCGTCGCCTCGACCAGCGCGTTCATCGTCGCGGCGAGCTCGGCGGGCGTGTCGGCCCACAGGAACTCGGGCGACTCGGCGGCGAACCTCGCGACGGGTCCGACGGCGCGCGGCAGCACCCGCTGCGCGAGGAGCTTGACGTCCTTGCCGGTGAGGTCGGGGTTCTGCTCCGACCCGGACAGGGCGAACTCCGACTCCATGATCGCCTTGTTGAGCACGAACCAGGAGTGGTCGTCGCCGCGGCGCGTCACGTGCTGCAGCGCGCCGAGCGCGTCGAAGCCGGGGAACAGCGGGGCGGGCAGGCGGCCGCCGTCGGCGTCCAGCCACAGGGAGGACGGCCCGGGCAGGATGCGGATGCCGTGGTTCGTCCAGACCGGCGAGTGGTTGGCGATGCCCTCCGGGTAGTGCCACATCCGATCCTCGTGCACGAGCGCGGCGCCGGCGTCGGCGGCGATCCCGAGCATGAGGCCGTCGGTCGAGTCGGGCACGCCGGACAGCATCCGGGCGGGCAGCGCGCCCGCCTCGGGGTCCCAGTGCGCGCGGGCCAGGTCGTGGTTGGCGCCGATGCCGCCCGTCGCGACGACGACGGCGCCCGCGGCGATCTCCTCGGTGCCCACCACGTCGCGGTTCGACGGCGCCCCGCGACCGCCGAACGGCAGGCCGGCGACGGGCTGGTCGGCCAGGACGTCGGCGCGCACTCCCGTGACGGCGCCGTCGGTGGTGACCAGCTCGGTGACCCGCCGGCGGAAGCGCAGGTCCAGCAGCCCGGCGTCGCGGGCCGCCAGCGCCGCTGCCGCGAACGGCGCGACGATCGCGGGGCCGGTGCCCCACGTGACGTGGAAGCGGGGCACGGAGTTGCCGTGCTCCACCCTCCCGTCGTCGTGCCCCACCGTGTACCCGCCGCGCTCGGCCCACTGCACCAGCGGGAACCACCGCACGCCCTTGCCGCGCAGCCACGACCGCATGTCGCCCGCCGCGAACTCGACGAAGCGCCGCGCCCAGGCGTACCCGTGCCGGTCGGGGCCCTCGCCGTGCTCGGCGCCGGCGGAGAACTGCGCCGACCCCTGCCAGTCCGACCACGCCAGGTCCGGCGAGTCGTGGACGCCCATCGCGCGCTGCTCCGGGGATCCCACGAGGAACAGTCCACCGAACGACCACCACGCCTGGCCCCCGAAGGACGCCTCCGGCTCCTGGTCGAGCAGCACCACACGCTTGCCCGCGGCGGTCAGCTCCGTGGCCGTGACCAGGCCCGACAGGCCACCACCGATGACGACGACGTCAGCATCCATGCGCGCAGTCTGGCAGAGGCGAGGTGCCGTGCCCACAGGGGCGGCGCTGCCCTGCTACCGATTGAGGAAGACCTCCACGCTCAGCGACTCGAGAGTCACGTCGTCGGCCTCGTCGTCCGGCGCCTCGGGGCGGTCCCACGACGAGCTCCACACCCGCTCCCACGACCCGCCGCCCGCTGCGGGCGGCAGGGTGATCCCGACGTCGTCGAGCCCGCCGTTCAGCGCGAGAAGCACGTGGGCGTCGCCGTCGTCGGGCCCCGGCCGCAGCATCTGCACGACGCGGCGCCCGGCCATGTCCCAGGCCTCGCGGTCCATGGGGGCGCCGTCGGCGTCGAACCACAGCAGGTCGGGCTCGTCCTCGCCGGGCCGGGGCGTGCCGAGGAAGAACGAGTCCGCGCGCAGGGCCGGGTGCTCACGGCGCAGCGCGAGCAGGAACCGCGTGGTGTCGAGCAGGTCGCGCGCGGCGTCCTCGAGGTCCCAGTCGATCCACGAGATCTCGTTGTCCTGGGCGTAGGCGTTGTTGTTGCCGCCCTGCGAGCGCCCCAGCTCGTCGCCGGCCGTGAGCATCGGGGTGCCGGCGGACAGGAGCAGCATGGCCAGCAGGTTGCGCTGGGAGCGGCGGCGCAGCGGCACGACGGCGGACCACGGCTCGGTGGCGGTGTCGCCGCCCTCCGCGCCGCGGGGCGCGTGCCCCTCGACGCCGTGGTTCCACGAGAGGTTGTGGTCGGACCCGTCGCGGTTGTCCTCGCCGTTGGCCTCGTTGTGCTTGTGGTCGTAGGCGACCAGGTCGGCGAGCGTGAACCCGTCGTGCGCGGTGACGTAGTTGACCGACGCGACCGGGCCCCGGACCAGCGGGGGGTCGGAGTGGCCGAACAGGTCCGCCGAGCCCGCGAGCCGCGTCGTGAGCTCCCGCAGGCCGTGCATGGGCCTCCCGTGCGATCCCTCGCGGGGCGCGTCGAGCCAGAAGCCGCGCACGGCGTCGCGGAAGCGGTCGTTCCACTCGGCGGTGGGCGGCGGGAAGTTGCCCGTCTGCCAGCCCCCCGGCCCCACGTCCCACGGCTCCGCGACGAGCTTGAGGTTGTTCAGCACCGGGTCGGTCTGCAGGGCCACGAGGAACGGGTGGTCGGGGGAGAAGCCGTGCTGCGTGCGGCCGAGCGTGACGGCGAGGTCGAAGCGGAAGCCGTCCACGCCCACCACCTCCGCCCAGTAGCGCAGCGAGTCCAGGGCGAGCTGCACCACCCGGGGGCGGCGGAAGTCGAGGGAGTTCCCGGTGCCGGTGACGTCGGCCAGCGCGGCCGGGGACGCGCCGTCGTGCAGGTAGTAGCCGGCGTTGTCGAGGCCGCGCCAGCTCACGTGAAGCGCGTCGTCGCCGCCCTCGCACGTGTGGTTGTACACGACGTCGAGCAGCACCTCGATGCCCGCCTCGTGCAGCAGGTGCACCATGCCGCGCACCTCGTCGAGGACGGCGGCCGGCCCGGCCCCGCGCGCCGACCGCGTGGCGTACGCGGCGTGCGGGGCGAAGAAGCCCAGCGTCTGGTAGCCCCAGTAGTTCGTGAGCCCGTGCGCCACGAGGCGCGGCTCGTCGGCGAACGCGTGGATCGGCAGCAGCTCGAGCGTCGTGACGCCGAGCGAGGTGAGGTGCTCGATCATCGCCGGGTGGGCCACGCCCGCATAGGTGCCGCGCAGCTCCGGCGGCACGTCCGGGTGCGTCGCCGTGAGGCCCTTGACGTGCGCCTCGTAGACCACCGTGTCCGCCCACGGCACCCGCGGGCGGCTGAGCGGCGGCGGGCCCGGGTGGGACGCCACGACGACGGAGTGCGGCACGTGCGCGAGCGAGTCGCGGTCGTCGGGGGCGCCGTACCGCTCGGCCACCCACCAGCGGCCGTCGGGGGAGTCCGGCTCGTCCGGGCGGCGCGGCGCGCTCACCGCGCCGAGCGTCTCCGGCCCGTACGTCAGGTCCCCGACCAGCCCGCGCGCGTAGGGGTCGACGAGCAGCTTGGCCGGGTTGTGCCGCTGGCCGGCCTCCGGGTCCCACGCCCCGTGCACCCGGAACCCGTACCGCTGCCCGGGCCTCACGTGCGGGACGTGCCCGTGCCAGACGCCGTACACCGGACCGTCGAGCGGGAACCTCCGCTCGGCGTAGCGGGCCGGGTCGTGGGCGTCGCGGTGCGGCTCGACGACGTCGACGAGGCACAGCTCGACGCCGTCGGCGTGCGACGCCGCCACCGCCACGTCGATCCCGCCGTCCGGCGTCGGGTGCACGCCCAGGGGCGGCACGTGACTGCGCCTGGCGCTCGGTCGTGTCAGCGGCGTGACCTTGGGTCGCGACTCCATGGGGACATGGTGCACGGGGCGGCCGGGTCGCGCGCGCGGCGGGCGGCGGCGGGCGCGGACGCGTCGCCGACCGGCTCGGGGCCGCGGGTAGGCTCGGCACGTCGGCCGCAGCGCGTGCGGCCGGTCGTCACCACCGTGAGCTGGAGGTCGCGCCCGTGCGCATCGTCGTCGCCGTGAAGTACGTGCCGGACATCAACGCGGAACGACGTTTCGTCGACTGTCGTGTCGATCGCGACCCGGGCGTCGGCACCCTCAACGAGCTGGACGAGAACGCCCTCGAGGCGGCGCTGCGGATCCTCGACGCCCTGCCCGAGGACGAGCGTGCGGCCAGCGAGGTCGTCGCGCTCACGGTCGCTCCGGCGGACGGCGACGTGGCGCTGCGCAAGTCGTTCCAGATGGGCGTGGACCGGGCCGTCCGGGTCACCGACGACGTGCTGGCCGGGTCCGACTACTTCGGCACCGCGACGGCCCTCGCGGCCGGCGTGCGGAGGCTGGAGTCCGACGGCGCGCCGGTCGACCTGGTGATCACCGGCATGGCGGCGCTCGACGGCCTCGGCTCCGTGGTTCCCGCGCTCGTCGGGGCGGAGCTCGGCCGCCCGGCGATCACGCTGGCGAAGAAGGTCGACGTCGCGGACGGCGTCCTCACCGTGGGGCGAGAGACGGACGAGGCGTCCGAGACGCTCACCGCGCCGCTGCCCGCCGTCCTGTCCGTCGCGGACACCGCGAACACGCCGCGGATGCCGAACTTCAAGCTGATCATGGCGGCGCGCACCAAGCAGATCGAGCAGTGGTCGGCCGCCGACATCGGCATCGACCCCTCCGCCGTCGGTACCGCGGGCGCCCGCACCGAGGCGCTCAGCGCCGCGCCCCGCCCCGCCCGGGCGGAGGTCGAGCTGGTGGTCGACAAGGGCGAGGGCGGCACCGCCCTGGCCGAGTACCTCATCCGCAACGAGCTGGTCTGAGAGGACGCGAGATGTCTGAGCCCACCCGCAACCGCACCGTCCTCGTCCTGCTGGACCCCGCCACCGAGGTCCGCTCCAGCGCCCTGGAGCTGCTGACCATCGCGCGCGGCCTCGGCCGCGTCGAGGCCGTCACCCTCGAGGCGCCCACCGTCGAGGTGCTCGCCCAGCTCGGCGCGTACGGCGTCGAGACCGTGCACCAGGCCGAGGTGCCGACCGGCGTGCTCCGCGACGCCGGCGGCGACGGCGCGCTGCACCTGCCCTCCGTCGTCGCCGCGACGCTCGCCTCCGCCGTGCGGCGCACCGACGCCGACGTCGTCCTCGCGCCCGCCACCTTCGGCGCCAAGGAGGCCGCCGCCCTGGCCGCCCACGCCCTCGGCGCCGGGCTGGTCATCGACGCCGCGGCGGTCGGCGAGGACGCCGACGGCCGGGTGGTCGCGGGCAAGCGCGTCTTCGCCGGCGCCTGGGACACGCGCTGTGCGGTCACCGCCGACGTCGCGATCCTCACCGTGCGGGCCAACGCCGTCGTGCCCGAGCCTGCCGAGGCGCCCGTCGCGACCGAGGTCGACGCCCTGCCCGTCGAGCTCCCGGCCGGCACCGCCGGCGTCGTCGTGACGTCGCGCGAGGTCAAGGAGCGCACCTCCGGCCGGCCGTCGCTCGAGGAGGCCGCCGTCGTCGTGGCCGGCGGGCGCGGCACCGGCGGGGACTTCGGCGCCGTCGAGGAGTTCGCCGACGCCGTCGGCGCCGCCGTGGGCGCGTCGCGCGACGCCGTCTTCGAGGGCTGGTTCGACCGGTACATCGGCCAGACCGGCGTGACGATCGCCCCGCGCCTGTACGTCGGCGCGGGCATCTCCGGCGCCCCGCACCACCGCGGCGGCATGCAGGCGTCGCAGGTGATCGTGGCCGTGAACTCCGACCCCGAGGCGCCGATCTTCGAGATCTGCGACTTCGCCGTCGTCGGCGACCTCACCGACGTGCTGCCGCAGGCCGCCGCGGCGATCCGCGCCCACCGCGAGGGCTGACGCGCTCGGTTCGTGAGGGGTCAGCCGCCCGCGAACGGCGGCAGCAGGTCGAGGGTCGCGCCGTCGGGGACGACGTCGGACGGCGCGGCCCGACGGCCGTCGAGCAGCACGCTGCAGCGGGCGAGCACGGGTTCGGCGGCGGGGGTCGCCGCGGCGACGCGGCCGACGACGTCGGCGACCGTCGCGCCCGGCGGCACGGCGATGGTCTCCTCCGCGCGCCCCAGGGCGGCGCGGGCGGCGGCGAAGTAGCGCAGGCCCACCGCCTGCGTCGTGCCGGTCAGCTGGTCCGTCATCGTCATCCTCCGATGGCGCTCATGGTGCGCTCGGGCTGGCTGAAGCCCGAGCCGTCGAGGTCGGTGCCCGCGCCGGTGTCGTCCATGCCGTGGCCGGCCTGCTTGCCCCACATGGCGGTGCGCCACAGGTCCGCCAGCACGGCGTCGTCCGCCCCGGCGCGCAGGGGGCCGAGCAGGTCGGTCTCGGTGTGCGCGAACAGGCAGTCGCGCATCCCGCCCTCGGCGGTGAGGCGCGTCCGACGGCAGTCGCCGCAGAACGGCTCGGTCACCGACGCGATGATGCCCACGCGGCCGAGGCGCCGCCCGGTACGGTCGCGCACCACGAACCGTTCCGCGGGGGCGCCGTCGCGCGGCTCCTCGTCGGGCTCCAGGGCGAACCGCTCGCCGAGCTGGTCGCGCACCTCGGCTGCGGTGACCATCGCGGCGCGGTCCCAGGCGTGGTCGGCGTCCAGCGGCATCTGCTCGATGAACCGCAGCTCGAAGCCCCGGTCGAGGCACCAGGCGAGGAGCTCGGAGGCGTGGTCGAGGTTGACGCCGCGCACCAGCACCGCGTTGATCTTCACGAGGTCGAACTCGCGCGCGGCGGCGTCGATCCCGGCCAGCGTGCGGGCGAGGAACGGGCGGCGCGCGAGCGTCGCGAACGTGTCGGGGTCGAGGGTGTCGAGGGAGACGTTCACGCGGTCCAGCCCGGCCTCCCGCAGCGCCGCCGCGCGGGAGTCGAGGCCCACGGCGTTGGTCGTGAGACTCAGCTCCGGCCGGTGCGTGAGGGCGGCGCAGTCCCGCACGATCTCGACGAGGTCCCGGCGCAGCAGCGGCTCCCCGCCGGTGAACCGCACCTGCCGCACGCCCAGGTCGCGCGTGGCGACGCCGACGAGCCGCACGATCTCCTCGCGCGTCATCACCGCGTCCTTCGGGAGGGTGGGCAGCCCCTCGGCCGGCATGCAGTAGGTGCAGCGCAGGTTGCAGCGGTCGGTGAGCGACACGCGCAGGTCGGTCGCGACCCGCCCGAACCGGTCCACGAGGCCGCCGGTCGCGGGCCGGTCGGCCGGCAGGGAGACGTCGGGCACGCCCGCGGCGGGCAGCCGCGGCATCCCGAGCGAGACGGTCGTCATCCGATCAGCTCCCCGCCCCGTGAGCCGCGGCGGGCCCCGGGTCCCGCCAGGACAGCGCGGCCGACGTCGCGCGCTCGAGCGCGTCCGAGCCCTCGCCGCGGGCGGCGGCCAGCCCGGCCGCGTACCCGACGGCGTACGCGGTCACGGGCGCGGCGGGCCGGGCGACCTGGTGCGCGGCGTCCCGGGCGAGGTCCAGCACGGCACCGACGTCGACGCTGCGCGGCGGCAGGCCCAGGTCCGCCTCGAGGGCGTCCACCCACCGGTCCAGGACGCCGGACCCGGGCTCGGCGGTGCGGGGAGTCTGGTCGGTCATCGGGTTCCTCCCCGGCGGTCGGTCGACGGTGCGGGCGGCGTCGCGGCGCGGTGGGCCACGACGCCGTGGAGTCCTACGGTAAGGCGTCGGAGGTCGTCCCAGGTGTCGACGTCCGCGCTCACGGCGTCGGGGTCGGGCACCTCGACGCACGACAGCGGCCCGACCAGGCGGCGCACGGAGACGCCGGCCAGCCCCTCGGGCCCGCGGACGACGTCCAGCGCACGCCGCAGCGCCTCGCGGCGGTACAGGCCGACCAGCCACTGCGGCCGGCCGTCGCGGACGAGGTAGGCGCCGTCCGCGCCGCCGGCACCCGCGACGGCGGCGCACAACGCGGGCACCGCGGCGCCGGCACGCGGCACGTCCACGGCGAGCAGGAGGACCCACGGCGCTCCGGCGGGGTCGGTTTCCGCCGCGGCCTCGAGGGCGCGCAGCCCGGCGTCGAGCCCGGCCACGGGGCCGCCGAAGGGCGGGTCCTCGCGGGCGACGAGCACCCCCCGTGCGCCGTCGGCGGCCAGGTCCGGACCGACTGCGACGGTCCGGCCGGCGTCGCGCGTCGCGTCCAGCGCACGGTCGAGCAGCGTGGCGCCGTCGAGCACGACCGTGGGCTTGGGGACGCCGCCGAGCCGCGTCGCCCGTCCGCCGGCGAGGACGACGGCGTCGTACCTGATCCGGTCCCCACCGGTCACGCCGCGCCCCCCGGTGCGCCGGCACCGAACGGCAGGTCGAGGGGGAGGACGTCGACCTCGTCGCCGGCGTCGACCTTGTCGACGTCCGGCGGCACGAGGGCGAGGCCGTCCGCGCCGAGCAGGGCGGCGGTGGCGTGCCCGCCCGACCCTGGGCCGGGGGCGGGGTCCGGCGGCGTCGCGCGCTCGACCACGCCCGGGCGCACCGTCCGTACCGGCACGACGTGCGTGCGTCCCGGCGGGCTCGGCCACGCCTCGGCGACCGTGCGACGCACCGGCAGGACGGGCTCGCGGCCGGCGAGGACCCCGACGGCGGGCCGCACGAAGAGCGCGAAGGACACGAACGCGCTCACCGGGTTGCCGGGCAACGCCGCCCACGGCACCCCCTGCCAGCGGGCCAGGGCCTGCGGGCGCCCCGGCCGCAGCCCGACCGCGGCGACGTCCACGTCCGCCAGCCGCGCGTCCGGGGCGTCCAGCACCGCGCGCACGACGTCAGACGCCCCCGCCGACACCCCACCGGTCGTGACGACCAGGTCGACCCCACCCACCACGGTGTCGAGGGCGGTGCGGAGGGCATCCGGGTCGTCGGGGACGGCGCCCACGCGGACGACGTCGGCGCCGGCGGCGCGGGCGAGCGCGGCGAGCAGCAACGAGTTCGAGTCGGGGATGCGGCCCGGTTCCGCGCGGCCGCCGGCCGTCACGAGCTCCGACCCGGTGGACAGCACGGCCACGCGCGGGCGCCGCCGCACGGGCAGGGACGTCAGCCCCGCGGAGGCCGCGACGGCGACCAGGGCGGGCGTCACCGCGTCCCCGGTCCGGCCGAGCAGGTCACCGGGCCGCACGTCCTCGCCCTGCCGCCGCACGTGCCCCCGGGGCTGGCGGGCGAGCGTGACGTCGTGCTCCGTCGTCGGGCCGCCCGCCACGAACCGTCCGGTCGAGGTGCGCTCCACCGGCACGACGGCGTCCGCCCACCCGGGGACCGGCGCTCCCGTCATGATGCGCACCGCCGCCGGAGATGCGTTGTGAGCGCGATTTCGGGGACTATTCTCCCCCGAATAGTCCCCGAAATCGCGCTCACAACCCTCCGGGGCGGCGGGGACGGGGTCGCCGGGGCGCAGGTCGCCCACGACCTGCAAGGTCACCGGGGAGCCGTCGGCGGGCAGGTCCGCGAGCCGCACGGCGTAACCGTCCATGGCGGCGGCGTCGAACGGCGGCACGAGGGCGGCGGCCCGCACCTCGGCGCCGAGGGTGCGGCCGGGCGGCTCGACCGCGAGCTCGGCCAGGGCGACGTCCTCCGCGGGCAGCGGCGTGACGCGCGCCAGCACGGCGGCGAGGTGCTCCTCCGCGCTGCGCAGGGTGCCCGGCGTGCGGTGCGGTGCGCTCATGGGGCCACGCTAGGCGGGCGACGTGTCGCGCGTGCGGCTCGGACCTCACGACCGCACCTGCGACGAGGTGAGGTCGAGGCGGGGACGGGGCGCGCGCTCATCCCGCGCTCGCGCGCACACGCTTGCGCACCGGCCCGAGGGTGAACAGCAGCGTCGCCAGCGCCGTCAGGGCCAGCAGGCCGAAGCCGATGCCGTAGTCGCCCTCCGCGCCGTACACGGCGCCCATGATCAGCGGGGGAATGAAGCCTCCCAGTCCGCCGGCGGCGCCGACGACACCCGTCACGGCGCCCACGGTCCCCGGGGGCGCCATCTTCGCGACGAGCGCGAACGTCGCACCCGACGAGGCCCCCAGCGCCGCCGCCATCCCGAGGAAGGCGATCGTGGCGCCGGGGACCAGCGCCGGCTGGAAGACGATGACGGCGGCGAACACCGTGACCACGGTGAAGCACGCGATGGACACGGGGACGCCGCCGAGCTTGTCGGACAGCGTGCCGCCCAGCGGCCGGCAGATCACCGCGAGCACCACGAACCCGGCCGTGCGGAACGACGCGTCGCTGGCGCTGAGGTCGTACGCGTTCTGCAGGAACGTCGGCAGGTACACCGAGAACGCCACGAACCCGCCGAAGCCGATCGCGTACAGCCAGGACAGCTGGAGCGTGGCGGGGATCTTCAGGGTGGCCCACGTGCGGGCCCACATGCCGCCCGCGGTCCCGGGGGTCCAGGCGGGGGAGTCCTGCAGCAGGGCCCGCGACACGAGGGCGAAGGCGGCGAGGAACACCGCGACGATGATGAACGGGGCGCCGTCGCCCCACGCGTCGCGGATCGGCACGGTCGAGAACGAGGCGATGGCCGTGCCGCCCATGCCGGCGCCGAAGATGCCGATGGCGGTGCCGCGCCGGGCCGGCGGGTACCAGTTGTTGACGAACGGCACCCCGATGGCGAACGTCGTGCCGCCCAGGCCGAGCAGGAAGCCGCCGATCAGCAGCCACACCAGGCTGTTCGCGACGAACCCGATGAACAGCACCGGGACGATCGTCAGCGCGGCGCACAGCGGGAACATCACCTTGGCGCCGAACCGGTCGGTGAGGGCTCCGATCGGGATGCGCCCCAGCGACCCGACGATCACCGGCACCGCCACCAGCACGGACACCTCGAAGTCGGACAGGCCGTAGAGCTGGCCGTAGCTGTTGCCCAGCGGGCCGAGCAGCGCCCAGGCCCAGAAGCAGATCGCGAAGCCGATCGTCGCGAGGGCGAGCTGGGTCGTGTTGCCCTGCACGGCCGGGGCGGCCGGCGCGTCGGCCGGTCCGGGGGTCGCTGCCGAGGTCATGTCTCCTCCTTGGAGGCCGGACGGCGTGGGTCGGGTCGGGGGCGGACGGGTCGTGCCGGTGCCGGTGTCAGCGCGGCGGTGTCGACGTCGGGTCCCAGCCGGGCCGGGGCGCCCGTGACGTCACGGACGCCTCGCGGGACCGGTAGACGACGTAGGGCCGGAACGGGTACTGCACGGGCGCGGAGAACGCGTGCACCAGCCGGGTGAACGGCCAGAGCGCGAACAGCAGCATCGCCACGGTGATGTGCACCTGGAACGCGGCGGGCACCCCGGCCATGAGCGCCGGCTCCGGCTGCAGGTACCACAGCGACCGGAACCACGGCGAGATGGTCTCCCGGTAGTCGTACCCGTGCCCCGACGCGATCACCTGGGTCTGCACCGTCGCCCACGCGCCGGACAGCAGCGACCCGGCGAGGAACACGTACATGAGCTTGTCGGTCTTGGTGGTGGCGAGGAACACCGGCCCGGTGGCGCGGCGGCGGTAGATGAGGATGAGCAGCCCGGCGACGGCGACGAGCGCGGCGATCGAGCCCATCCACGTCGCGACGAAGTGGTACTGCGGTTCCGAGATCCCGACCGCCTCGGTCCACGACTTCGGGATCACCAGGCCCAGGAAGTGCCCGAGCACGACGAACAGCAGCCCGAAGTGGAACATGGGGGAGCCCCAGCGCAGCAGGCGCTTCTCGTAGAGCTCGCTGGAGCGGGTGGTCCAGCCGAACTTGTCGTACCGGTAGCGCCAGATCGACCCCACCACGAGGACGGCGAAGGTCACGTACGGCACGACCACCCACAGCACGATCTGGTCCGCGGTCGCGTTCGTCAGGCCCACGGCAGGTCCTTCCCCTCGTCCCCGTATCCGGTCAGC
Organism: Isoptericola peretonis; assembly: GCA_023241745.1. GTDB lineage: Bacteria > Actinomycetota > Actinomycetes > Actinomycetales > Cellulomonadaceae > Isoptericola > Isoptericola peretonis. The sequence continues at coordinate 115,492 of JALQCY010000007.1, forward strand.
CCCACCAGCTCCGCCGGCGGACCGGCGGCCACCAGGTCGGCGATGCGCTCGGCGGTGGCGGCGTCGACGGGCGGGAGCGTGAGGCACACGGCCTCGACGGCCGCCGTCCAGGGCGAGCGCTGCGCGGCGAGGGCCGAGCGCAGCACCTCGATCCCGTCGCGGTGGGCCGACAGCAGGGCGCCCGCGATCCGCGCGCCGTCGGGCCCGCCGCGTGCGGACAGCTCCAGCACGGTGGGCAGGTAGTCGGGCAGCTCGTCCTGCGTGGTCTCGAAGCCGGCGGCGCGGTAGGCCTCGACGAAGCGCACCAGCGCGGCTCCCCGCCTGCGCGTGTCCCCGGCCGCGTAGTACGACAGGTACATCGCGCACCGGCGCCTGAGGTCGAACGTGGCGACGTACTCGGCCTGGAGGGCGGACGGGTCGCCGTCGAGCAGGGTGGTGGCGAGCCCGGCCAGCCGGTCGCGCACCGGGGCGGGCAGGCCGGCGACGGCGTCGCGCACGGTGACCGCGGCCGTGAGCGTCGCGTCGTCGGGGTAGGCGAGCAGCACGGACGCGGACATGTGCGCGACGGCGCGCCCCCGGTCGTCGAGGGGCACGGGGGCGAGCGGGTCGAGCTGCTTGGCGCGGACGCCGGGCCGCGGCAGGAAGGCGAGACGGCTCATCGCGCGCTCCCCTCGAAGCCGCCGGGCTCCTCGTTCGTCGCGTCCTGGCGCCCGCCGGGCAGGGTGCCCGGGCCGCCCGCGTCCTGCCCGCCGCCGTCGTCGGGCGGGAAGAGGCCCGACGGGCGGCCGCGGCCGTCCCAGTTCAGGAGGTTGACGCGGCTGGGCGACGACGGCGTGTGCGGGGAGTCGGCCGTCTGCCGTGCGGCGAGGGCGTGGAAGTTCTCCACCGCCACGGGGGTGGGCTGGCCCGACGACGTGCCGAACGGGCCGCTGCCACCCATGCCCGGCCCTCCCTCGAAGTCCAGCGAGCAGGCCATCTCCTCCAGCTCGCGCGCCACCTCGGTGTGCGCGGTGGGGATGACGTACCGCTCCTCGTACTTGGCGATGGCCAGCAGCCGGTACATCTCCTGGACCTGGTCACCGGTCATGCCGACGGCGGCGGCGTGCTCCTCGGGGAACTCGCGCCCGAGGTTCACCTCGCGCATGCCCGACCGCATCGCCGCGAGCCGGCGCAGCACCCGCTCCACCGGCCCGGTGTCCCCGGCGGTGAACAGGCCGGCCAGGTACTCCAGCGGGATGCGCAGCTGCGAGATCGCGGCGAACAGGGTGCGCCCGTCCTCGCCGTCGTTCCCGGAGCTGGCCACGACGTCGACCACGGGCGACAGCGGCGGGATGTACCAGACCATCGGCAGCGTGCGGTACTCCGGGTGCAGGGGGAGCGCGACCTCGTAGTCGTGGATGAGCTTCCAGATCGGGGAGCGCTGCGCGGCCGTGATCCAGTCGTCGGGGATGCCCTCGCGGCGGGCGGCGGCGACCACCTCGGGGTCGTTCGGGTCCAGGAAGACGGCGCGCTGCGCGGCGAGCAGGTCCTCCTCGGCCTCGGTCGCGGCGGCCGCGCCGACCTTGTCGGCGTCGTACAGCACCAGGCCGAGGTAGCGCAGCCGGCCGACGCAGGTCTCGGAGCACACGGTGGGCAGGCCTACCTCGATGCGCGGGTAGCACAGCGTGCACTTCTCGGCCTTGCCGGTCTTGTGGTTGAAGTAGACCTTCTTGTACGGGCAGCCGGTGACGCACATGCGCCAGCCGCGGCACTGGTCCTGGTCCACGAGCACGATGCCGTCCTCGACCCGCTTGTACATCGCGCCCGACGGGCAGGAGGCGACGCACGACGGGTTGAGGCAGTGCTCGCAGATGCGTGGCAGGTAGAACATGAACGTCTGCTCGAGCTCCTCGGCCACGTGCTCGCTCATGTGCTTGAGGATCGGGTCGTCCTGCATCGTCGCCGTCGACCCGCCGAGGTCGTCGTCCCAGTTGGCCGACCACTGGATCGACATGTCGTCGCCCGTGAGCAGCGACTTCGGCTTCGCGACCGGGGTGTGCTCGCCCGCCGGGGCGCTGAGCAGCATGTCGTACTCGTACGTCCATGGCTCGTAGTAGTCGTGGATGGACGGCAGCTTGGGGTTGGCGAAGATCGAGGCCAGCTTCTTGGCCCGCCCGCCCGCCCGGAGCTTGAGCTTGCCCCGCTTGGTGCGCACCCAGCCGCCCTGCCAGGTGTCCTGGTCCTCGTAGGTGCGCGGGTAGCCCAGCCCGGGCCGGGTCTCGACGTTGTTGAACCACACGTACTCGGTGCCTGTCCGGTTCGTCCACGCCTGCTTGCACGTCACCGAGCAGGTGTGGCAGCCGATGCACTTGTCGAGGTTCATCACCATCGACATCTGCGCCATGACCTTCACTGGTAACGCACCTCCTGGCTGCGGCGTCGGATGACGGTGACCTCGTCGCGCTGGTTGCCCGTGGGGCCGAGGTAGTTGAACGCGTAGGTGAGCTGGCCGTACCCGCCCGCCAGGTGCGTGGGCTTGAGCAGGATGCGGGTCAGGGAGTTGTGGATGCCGCCCCGGCGTCCGGAGGTCTCCGCGAGGGGCACGTCCACGGTGCGGTCGGTGGCGTGGTGCATGTACACCGTGCCCTCGGGCATGCGGTGGCTGACGACGGCCCGCGCGACGACGACGCCGTTGCGGTTCACCGCCTCGATCCACTCGTTGTCCGCGACGCCGATCTTCGCGGCGTCGGCCGGGCTCATCCAGATGTTCGGGCCGCCGCGGGACAGCGACAGCATGAACAGGTTGTCCTGGTACTCCGAGTGGATGGACCACTTGGAGTGGGGCGTCAGGTAGCGCACGGCCACGGCCGCGTGCCCGGTGCCGCTCCCGTCGGGTCCCCCGTCGTCGAAGGCGCCGGGCACCGGGGAGTCGCCGAACAGGTGGTGCAGGTCCAGCGGCGGCCGGTACACCGGGAGCTGCTCGCCCAGCTCGATCATCCAGTCGTGGTCGAGGTAGAAGTGCTGGCGTCCGGTGAGCGTGTGCCACGGCTTGAGGCGCTCCACGTTGACCGCGAACGCCGTGTACCGGCGCCCGCCGTGCTCCGAGCCGGACCACTCCGGGGAGGTGATCACCGTCGTCGGGCGCGACTGCACGTCCGGGAAGGTGACGCGCTTGGCCTGGTCGTCGCGTGCCAGGTCGGCGAGCGGCCGTCCCGTGCGCTTCTCCAGGTGCTCGAACCCCTGCACCGCGAGCCGGCCGTTGGTGGTGCCCGACAGGGCGAGGATCGTCTCGCAGGCGTGCGTGTCGCGGTCCAGGCGCGGCCGCCCGGCCGCCGGGCCCGAGGTGACGAGCCCGTTGACCTGGCCGAGCTTGCGCACCTCCTCGTCCGGCATGAACGCGACGCCCTTGGTGGCCATCCCCTTGGAGTCCGTCAGCGGCCCGAGCGCGGCCATGCGCGCCGCGAACGCCGGGTAGTCGCGCTGCACCACCTGCAGCCGCGGCATCGTCACGCCAGGGACGAGCTCGCGCTCGGTGACCGGGGCGCCGGAGTCGGTGAGCGTGCCGTGCGGTACGGCGAGCTCGTCGGGGGAGTCGTGCAGCAGCGGGGTGGCGACCAGGTCCTCGCGCACGCCCAGGTGCTCCTGCGACATCTCGGAGACCAGGCCGGCCAGGGTGTGGAACGTGTCGAAGTCCGTCCTGGTCTGCCAGGGCGGGCTGATCGCCGGGTTGAACGAGTGCACGAACGGGTGCATGTCCGTGCTCGACAGGTCGTGCTTCTCGTACCAGGTCGCCGCCGGCAGCACGACGTCGGAGAACAGCGTGGTGCTCGTCATGCGGAAGTCCATCGTGACGAGCAGGTCGAGCTTGCCGCGCGGCGCCTCGTCGTGCCACGTCATCGACGCCGGACGGCGGCCGGCCGGGGCCTCGTCGGCGAGCACCGACGCGTCCGTGCCGAGCAGGTGCTTGAGGAAGTACTCGTTGCCCTTGCCCGAGGAGCCGAGGATGTTGGCCCGCCAGATCGTCAGGACGCGCGGGAAGTTGGCCGGGTCGTCCGGGTCCTCGCACGCGAACCTGAGCCTCCCCGCCTTGAGCTCGTCGACGACGTGCCGCTCGGGCTCCTTGCCCGCCGCCCTGGCCTCGTCCACCAGGTCCAGGGGGTTGCGGTCGAACGTCGGGTAGCTCGGCATCCAGCCGCGCTGGGCGGACTCCACGAGGGCGTCCGCCGTCGTGCGCCCCGCGAGCCGCCCGGGCGCGAGGGGCGAGGCGAGCGCGTCGGCCGGCATCCCGTCGTACCGCCACTGGTCGGTGGCCAGGTAGAACCAGCCCGTGCCGATCATCTGCCGCGGCGGGCGCACCCAGTCCAGGCCGCCCGCGTACTGGGCCCACCCGGTGATCGGCCGGCACTTCTCCTGCCCCACGTAGTGCGCCCAGCCGCCGCCGTTGACGCCCTGGCAGCCCGTGATCGTGGTGAGCGTGAGGAACGCCCGGTAGATCGTGTCCGAGTGGAACCAGTGGTTCGCGCCCGCGCCCATGATGATCATCGACCGGCCGCCGGAGTCCTCGGCGTTCTGCGCGAACTCGCGGCCGATCTGCGCGGCGTCCGCGGCGCGCACGCCGGTGATCTCCTCCTGCCAGGCGGGGGTGCCCGGGGCCGTCGCGTCGTCGTAGCCCGCGGGCCAGTCGCCCGGCAGCCCGAGGCCGGCACGCTCGACGCCGTACTGCGCCAGCAGCAGGTCGAAGACCGTGGTGACCAGGTGCCCGCCCACCCGCCGGGTCGGCACGCCCCGCGTCAGGACGCCCTTGCCGCCCAGGTGCGCGGCGTCGTCGTCCGCGCCGTCGGGAAGGACGTCGAACCGGGGCAGCAGGACGGCGACGGGCTCGTTCTGCCGGCCCGCGTCCGCCACCGACAGCACCGGGTCGACGTCGCCCAGGTCGAGGTTCCACTTCCCCTCGCCGGCCTCGCCGTACCGGTCGGCCAGGGTGCCGTTCGGGGCGACGACGGAGCCGTCGGCGTCCAGCACCAGCGTGCGGAAGTGCGGGTTCGCCGAGGCCGACGCACCGGGCAGGACGTCGTCGTCCACGTCCGCCGCCGTGAGGAACTTGCCCGGCACGTAGGCGCCGTCACGTTCGTCGAGGCGCACCAGGAACGGCGCGTCCGCGTACCTCTTGAGGTAGTCGACGAAGGGCGCGGTGCGCTTCTCGACCAGGAACTCACGCAGGATCACGTGCCCCATCGCCATGGCCAGGGCGCCGTCCGTGCCCGGCTGCGGGGCGAGCCACTGGTCGGCGAACTTCGTGTTGTCCGCGTAGTCGGGGGACACCGAGACCACCTTGGTGCCGCGGTAGCGGGCCTCCGCCATGAAGTGCGCGTCCGGCGTCCTGGTCACGGGGATGTTCGAGCCCCACATGATGAGGTAGGACGAGTTCCACCAGTCCGCCGACTCCGGCACGTCCGTCTGGTCGCCGAACACCTGCGGGCTCGCGACCGGCAGGTCGGCGTACCAGTCGTAGAACGACAGCATCGTTCCGCCGAGCATCTGCACGAACCGCGCCCCGACGCCGTGCGACACCATCGACATCGCCGGGATGGGGGAGAAGCCCGCGACCCGGTCCGGACCGTGCTCCTTGATGGTGTGCACGTGCGCCGCCGCGACGATCTCCGCCGCCTCGTCCCACGTCGCGCGCACCAGTCCGCCCTTGCCGCGCGCAGACTTGTACGCCCGGGCGGTCTCCGGGTCGGACGTCAGCCGCTGCCACGCCAGCACGGGGTCGCCGCCCACCTCGGCCTTCGCCTGGCGGTAGGCCGCCAGCAGCACGCCCCGGACGTACGGGTAGCGCACCCGCGTGGGCGAGTACGTGTACCAGGAGAACGCGGCCCCGCGGGGACAGCCCCGCGGCTCGTACTCCGGCGAGTCCGGCCCCACCGACGGGTAGTCGGTCTGCTGCGTCTCCCACGTGATGATGCCGTCCTTGACGTACACCTTCCAGGAGCAGGAGCCCGTGCAGTTCACGCCGTGGGTGGAGCGCACCACCTTGTCGTGCGACCAACGGTCCCGGTAGAAGACGTCTCCCTCGCGCCCGCCCTTGAGGAACAGCTGCCGCAGGTCCTCCGACACCTCCCCGGGTCGCAGGTGCTTGCCGAGCCGCAGCAGGGCGTCGGCTGCCCCGGTCGGCGGCGCCGCCCCGAGGTCGCGAACGGGCGGGCGGGTGGTCGACATGCGCACTCCTGGAGCTGGGGGAACCGAAGAGTCACTGCTTCGCATCATGGGCCCGGGCCTGCGGCGGTGCATGTCGAGGCGCACCTCACAGCGCGTCCGGGGCCCTTGTGCGTTCGTGCTCACGCGCTTTTCACGCCCTGACGCCCGGCAGCGAAACACCGGCTCCCTAGCGTCGGTCGCACGGCCCGACGTCGAGCCGCTCGGCACGAACCGCCTCCCGCACCCGCGGGGACGGCCCGCCGCCCGACGTCGTCGGGCCCGCGCACAGGAGGACACGCGATGGTTGCTCCGACCACGGCTGCTCCGGCCTCGGACGCCGCACCCCTGGCCCCCGCCCCCGGCGCGCACGCCCGCCGCGGCCGCTGGATCGACGACTGGCGCCCCGAGGACCCGGCCTTCTGGGCCGGCGGGGGCAGGCGCGTCGCCCGGCGCAACCTCGTGCTCTCGGTGTTCGCCGAGTTCCTCGGGTTCTGCGTCTGGGCGCTGTGGTCGATCGTCGTGCCGCAGCTGCCGGCCGCCGGCTTCTCCCTCACGACCGACCAGATGTTCTGGCTCATCGCCGTCCCGTCGCTGGTCGGCGCCACGCTGCGCATCCCGTACACGCTCGCGGTGCCGGTGTTCGGGGGACGCACGTGGACCGTCGTGTCCGCGTCGCTGCTGCTGGTGCCCACCCTGGCGCTGGCGTTCGTCGTGCAGCGGCCCGAGACGTCGTTCGGCGTCATGCTCGTCGTCGCGGCGCTCGCGGGCTTCGGCGGCGGCAACTTCGCCTCGTCGATGGCGAACATCTCCTTCTTCTTCCCGGAGAAGGAGAAGGGCGCGGCGCTGGGCTGGAACGCCGCGGGCGGCAACCTGGGCACCGCCGTCGTGCAGCTCGTCGTGCCGCTGGTGATCGTGTCCGGCGCGGGCATCGCGCTCGAGCGCGCGAGCCTCGTCTTCGTGCCGTTCATCGTGCTGGCGGCGTTCCTCGCCTGGCGGTTCATGGACAACCTGTCGGCGGCGAAGGCCGACCCGCGGTCGTTCGTGGTGGCAGTCCGCGAGCCGCACACGTGGGTCATCTCCTTCCTGTACATCGGCACCTTCGGGTCGTTCATCGGGTTCTCCGGGGCGTTCCCCACCCTCCTGGCCGGCCAGTTCCCCGAGGTGAGCCTGTCGCTGGCGTTCCTCGGCGCGCTGGTGGGATCGGTCGCCCGGCCCCTGGGCGGCATCCTGGCCGACCGCGTGGGCGGCGCGATGGTCACGGTCTGCTGCTACGCCGTGATGATCGTCGGGGCCGTCGGCGCGATCTCCGCGCTCGGGAGCCACCGGTTCGGCCTCTTCTTCGCGTCCTTCCTCGTGCTCTTCGTCGCGACCGGTGTCGGCAACGGGTCGGTGTACCGGATGATCCCGGCCGCGTTCCGCGTGGCCGGCGTCGGGCGGGACGCGGCGGCCACGGCCCGTGCCGCCGCGGGCTGCATCGGCGTCGCGGGGGCCGTCGGGGCGTTCGGCGGGTTCCTCATCCCGCGCGGCTTCGCGATGTCGACGTCGATGACGGGGTCCCTCGTGGCGGCCCTGTGGGTGTTCGTCGGCGCGTACGCCGTGATGGCGGTCGTCACCTGGGCGGTGTACGCGCGCCGCGGCACCGCGATGCGGGCGGCCCGGGTATGACGGCTGCTGTTCCGGTGGCCGACGCGCCCGCCCCCGTCGCGACGCACTGCCCGTACTGCGCGCTCCAGTGCGGCATGGACCTCACCCCGGCCGCCGACCAGCGGGCCGGCCGGGCGTCGCTCCCGGTGACGGTCACGCCGCGGCAGTTCCCCACCAACGGCGGCGGGCTGTGCCAGAAGGGCTGGACGAGCGCGACGGTGCTGCGCGCGCCCGACCGGCTCACCACACCGCTGGTGCGCGGGGCCGGCGGTGAGCTGGTTCCCGCGTCGTGGGACGCCGCCCTCGACCTCGTCGCCGGTCGGCTGTCCGCGCTGGCCGCCGAGCACGGCCCGGAGACCGTGGCGGTCTTCGGCGGCGGCGGGCTGACCAACGAGAAGGCCTACACGCTGGGCAAGTTCGCCCGCGCCGTCCTGCGCACCCCGAACATCGACTACAACGGCCGGTTCTGCATGTCGTCCGCGGCGGCCGCCGGCAACCGGGCGTTCGGGCTGGACCGCGGGCTGCCGTTCCCGGTCACCGACCTCGCCGGCGCGGACGCGATCCTGCTGCTCGGCTCGAACGTGGCCGAGACGATGCCGCCGTTCGTGCAGCACCTCGCGGGGGCGCGGTCGGCGGGCGGGCTCGTCGTCGTCGACCCGCGCCGCTCGGCGACGGCGCGGCTGGCCGACGGCGGCCAGGGCATCCACCTGCAGCCCGTGCCGGGCACGGACCTGGTGGTGCTGCTCGCGCTGCTGCACGTGCTGCTCGCGGAGCGGCTGGTGGACCGGGCGTACCTCGACGCGCGGACTTCGGGGTCCGACGACGTCGCCCGGTCCGTCGCGGCCTGGTGGCCCGAGCGGGCCGAGACCGTGTGCGGCGTCCCGGCCGAGGAGCTGCGTCGGGTGGCGCGGCTGCTGGCCGCGGCGTCGCCGTCGCGCGGGGGGCGGGGCGCCTATGTGCTCACGGGACGCGGTGTCGAGCAGTCCGCGCAGGGCACCGCCACGGTGACCGCGGCGATCAACGTCGCGCTCGCGCTCGGGCTCGTGGGCCGCGTGGGCTCGGGGTACGGCTGCCTCACCGGTCAGGGCAACGGGCAGGGCGGTCGCGAGCACGGGCAGAAGTGCGACCAGCTGCCGGGCTACCGCAGGATCGACGACCCTGCGGCGCGCGCCCACGTGGCCGCCGTGTGGGGTGTCGACCCGGCCACGCTGCCCGGCCCGGGCGTGCCCGCCGTCGCGCTGCTGACCTCCCTCGGCACCCCGGGCGGGCCGCGGGCGCTGCTCGTGCACGGCTCGAACGTCGTCGTGTCGGCGCCGAACGCGGACCGGGTGCGCGAGCGCCTGGCCGCCCTCGACCTGCTCGTGGTGTGCGACGTCGTGCCGTCCGAGACGGCGCTCCTGGCCGACGTCGTGCTGCCCACCACCCAGTGGGCCGAGGAGGAGGGCACGATGACGAACCTCGAGGGACGGGTGATCCGCCGCCGGCGCGCGGCCGGCCCGCCGGGTGAGGCCCGCTCCGAGCTGTGGATCCTCGCCGAGCTGGCGCGACGGCTGGGCTCGGACGTGGCCCTCGGGACCGACCCGGCCGCTGTCTTCGACGAGCTGGCGCGCGCGTCGGCGGGCGGCGTCGCCGACTACTCCGGGCTCAGCCACGCGCGCCTCGACGCCCACGAGGCCGCCGGCGGGGAAGGGCTCTACTGGCCCTGCCCCGCCACCCACGCCGACACCTCGTGCGACGGTGGGCACCCCGGGACGCCTCGCGTGTTCCTCGAACGGTTCGCCACGCCGGACGGGCGGGCGCGGATGGTCGCGGTGGACCACGCCGGCCCGTCCGACGACGTGCGCCCGGACGCGCCCGTCCACCTCGTCACCGGCCGGGTGCTGCAGCACTACCAGTCCGGGGCGCAGACGCACCGTGTGCCCGAGCTCGAGCGCCTGGTGCCCGAGCCGTACGTGGAGCTGCACCCGCTGCTCGGGCTGCGGGTGGGGGTCGGGGACGGAGCACTGGCGCGCCTGACGTCCGCGCGCGGCGTGATCGAGGCGACGGCCCGCTGGACCGACGCCGTCCGGCCGGACACCGTCTTCATGCCGTTCCACTGGAGCGGGGCCGGCAGCGTCAACCGCCTCACGACCGACGCCGTCGACCCCGTCTCCGCAATGCCCGAGTTCAAGGTGTGCGCGGTGGCGGTGACGCCCGCGGCCGAGCCCGCCCCGACGGCAGCGCCCGTCGAGACCCAGGAGGTCCCCGCATGAGCCACGACCCGCAGGAAGGCCTGAGGGTGCCGCACCGCGTGGTCGTCGTCGGCCACGGGATGGTCGGAGCGCGACTCGCGGACGAGCTCTCCCGCCGCGACGTCGACGGCGCGCTCGACGTCACGGTGCTCGGCGCCGAGCCGTACGAGCCGTACAACCGCGTGCTGCTGTCGGACGTCGTCGCCGGGCGCACCGACGTGGCGGCGATCGGCATGCCCACCGTCGACGACGGCCGCACCCGGGTGCTGCGCGGCACGGCCGCGGTCGCCGTCGACCGCGACGCGCGCGTGGTGCTCGGTGACGACGGCGCCCGGCACCCCTACGACCACCTCGTCCTCGCCACCGGCGCCACCGCCCGCCTGCCCGCCGTGCCCGGGCTCGGGACGGACCCGACGGCGCTGCCCGCCGGGGTGCACGCGCTGCGCACCCTCGACGACGCCCGCGAGGTGGTGGCGGCCACCGTGAACGCCCCGCGCGCGGTGGTCGTCGGCGGCGGCGTCCTGGGGGTCGAGGTGGCGCTCGGCCTCGCCGGGCGCGGTCTGCCGACCACGCTCGTGCACGGCGCGGACGCGCCGATGGACCGGCAGCTCGGCGGCGAGGCGGGCCGGGTGCTGCGCGCCGCGCTGCAGGCGGAGGGCGTGACGGTGCGCACCGGGGTCCGCCCGGACGAGGTGCTCGTCGTCGGTGGGCGGGCCGTGGGTGTGCGGCTCGCGGGAGCGGTGCGCGAGCCGGGGGAGACGCTGGGCGCCGGCCTCGTCGTCCTGGCGTGCGGCACGACGCCGGAGACGTCGCTCGCCCGGCGCGCGGGCCTGGCCGTGGAGCGCGGCGTCGTCGTCGGGCCGGACCTGGCGAGCGTGACGGACCCGCAGGTCTTCGCGGTGGGGGACTGCGCCCAGCCGCCCGAGGGGTCGCGCGGGCTCGTGGCCGAGGGCTGGGACCAGGCGCGCCGCCTCGCGGACGCGCTGGTGGCGCTCGCGGCCCGGCCGCGCGCGGCGCACCGGCGCCCTGACCGGCCGCGCGAGCACCTGCGCCTGCCCGGGGACGGGGCGGGCCCGTCGATGGCGGTGCGGCTGGGCACGCTGCTGTCCTCCCGGGCGCCCGGCGGTCCGGCGTCGGGGGTCGACGCCCGGGGGACCGACGTCGTGAAGGTCAAGGCAGGGCCGCTGAGTGTGGTCGCCATGGGGCGGTGCGGTTCGGGCCGCGCGCCGGTCCCGGGGGAGCGGACCCTGCGCCTCGCCGACCCGGCCGCGGGGCGCTACGTCGAGGCCGTCGTGGCGGACGGCGTCCTCGTCGGGGCCACCTGCGTCGGCGACGCACGCGTGGCCGCGGACCTCACCGCCGCCTACACCCGCCGCACGCCCGTGCCCGCGGACCCGGCGTTCCTGCTGCTCACCCCGGTCGCGCCCGCCGCGGAGCCGGCGTCCAGCCCCGAGCACATGCCCGACGACGCCACCGTCTGCCGCTGCAACGGCGTCACGAAGCACGACATCGCGGCCTGCGTCGCGGACGGGGCGTCGACCCAGGACGACGTCGCCCGCGCCACCCGCGCCACGACCGGCTGCGGCAGCTGCACGGAGGCCGTGTGCGGGCTGGTGGACTGGCTGACCGCGGCCCGGGCGGAGGGGGCTCGCCGACCCGGCGCGGCGCTCGGTCAGGAGGCGGGCGCGGTCCACTCGAGCGTGTAGCGGAAGAACAGCCGCTGGCGGAAACGGGCGCCGGGCAGGACGCGCCGGGCGGTCTCGCGGACCTCGCCGTACGTCTCGCGCGCGTCGCGCACCGGCATGGGGGGCCCGTCGTCGGGGACCGTCACGGGTCGCGGATGCTTGACCAGCCCGACCACGGGGTTGAGGAACGACGAGCAGAGGTCGACGGCGAGGTCCCGGGGCGCGCCGATCCGCGCCAGCCCCACCGCCAGCAGGCGGCCGCCGGGCGCCAGCACCCCGGCGGCGTGCCGCAGCGCCGCCTCGAGGTCCATGTGGTGCAGGGAGGCGACCATCGTCACGACGTCGAACGAGCCGTCGGCGGGGACGTCCTCGAACCGTCCGTGCCGCACGCTGACGCCCGGGTCGCCTGCGAACCGGGCGGCGGAGACCTCGGACATCGCCGCGTCCGCGTCGAGACCGACGACGGTGGCGCCCGCACGGCGCAGCCGGTGGACGAGCGTGCCCGTGCCGCACCCGACGTCGAGCGCGCGTCGTCGCCGGAGCGGCAGCCGCCGCACGATCCACCCGTGGAAGTGGTCGTTGTGGTTCCACGGGCGCAGGTCGTTGACGCGCCCGAGCCACCGGCCGACCGCGCGGACCACCGGGTTCGTCGTCGTGCGGGGGTCGAGCTGTGAGCGGGGTCGCGTGTCAGCCATGGTCAGGGAGGGTAGCGTCACGGCCGTGCCGAACCTCGTCCTGCTGTGCGGCCCCGCCGGGGCGGGCAAGTCCACGCACGCCCGCCGGTACGCCGCCGCGGGCTACGCGGTCGCGTCCGTCGACGAGCTCGCCTGGGACGCCGGGCACGCCCCGGTCCACCCGCTGCCGGACGACGCGGCGCGCCGGGTGGCCGAGGTGCTGCGGGCCCGGGTCGACGAGCTGCTGCGGGACGGGAGTGACGTCGTCGTCGACTCGTCGTTCTGGTCGCTGGCGTCGCGGGACGCCTACCGGGCGCTCGGGGCGGCCCACGGCGCGGACACCCTGGTGGTCTACGTCGACACCCCGCGCGAGGTCGCCCTCGCCCGGGTCGCGGCCCGGGCGGCGTCGCACCCGCACGACGTCGTCCTGGCCCCGGAGGTCGCCGCGGCCTTCCACGACGGCTTCGAGGTGCCGACGCCGGACGAGGGCCCGCTCGAGGTCGTCCCCGGCACCTGACCTTCGAGCACGCGATCCGTCGCGGGACCGGGTGTGATGGCGCGACGGATCGCGTGCTGGAAGGCATGCCGGCGGTCCTCTCGCGCGGCATGTTTCGCGCGTGAGGCAGATGTTCCCGTGAGGTAACCGCGGCCTGACGGCGGCGACACGGCGGCTTCCTACCGTCGGTCCCATGACCAGCGAGCCCCCCACCACGGTCCCCAGCACGGCCGGCACGTCGAGCGGCACGGACGGCCGGCGCCACGTCGTCGTCGTCGGCGGCGGCATGGTCGCGCAGCGCTTCGTCGAGGCCCTGCGCGCCCGGGACGACGCCGGCGCGTGGCGCGTCAGCGTCTTCGCCGAGGAGCCGCGCAAGCCGTACGACCGCGTGGGCCTCACCCGCTACTTCGAGGTGCGCGACGCCGAGGAGCTCACGCTCGGCGACCCGGCCCTCTGGGACGACCCGCTGGTCGACCTGCACCGCGACTGCAAGGTCGAGACGATCGACCGCGAGGCCCGCACCGTCACGGACCGCCTCGGCCGGGTGCACGCCTACGACGAGCTGGTGCTCGCGACCGGCTCCAACGCCGCGATGCCGCCGATCCCCGGCAACGACCTGCCCGGCGTCTTCGTCTACCGCACGATCGACGACGTGGCCGCGCTGCGCGGCTGGGTGGAGGCCAAGCGCGAGGCCGGCCGGGTCACGACGCGCGGGGGCGTGGTGGAGAAGCCGGTGCGCGGCGCCGTCATCGGCGGCGGCCTGCTCGGGCTGGAGGCGGCCGGCGCGCTCAAGGCGCTCGGCGCCCAGGCGACGGTCATCGAGTTCGGCACGCACCTCATGGGTGTGCAGGTGGACCTGGGCGGCGGGCACGCGCTCAAGCGGCTCATCAACGACAAGGGCATCTCGGTGCGGCCGGAGACGGCCACCAAGGAGATGCGGCCGCACCGCCGCACGGGCCACGTGGGCAGGCTGGAGTTCGGCGACGGCGGCCGCCTCGACGTGGACGTCGTCGTGGTCGCGACCGGCGTGCGGCCGCGCGACGAGCTGGCCCGGGCCGCGGGGCTGGAGATCGGCGAGCGCGGTGGGGCCGTCGTGGACCTCACCTGCCGCACGGCGGACCCGCACGTGTGGGCCATCGGCGAGGTCGCGTGCATCGAGGGCCGCTGCCTCGGCCTCGTGGCCCCCGGCAACACGATGGCGGAGATCGTCGTCGACCGGCTGCTCGGCGGCGAGGCCGTCTTCCCCGGCGCGGACACCGCGACGAAGCTCAAGCTGTCCGGCGTGGACGTCGCGAGCTTCGGCGACGCGCACGGCCGCACGAAGGACGCGGTCGAGATCGTCTGGGCCGACCCGGTGGCGGGCGTCTACAAGAAGCTCGTCATGGCCGACGACGCCCGCACCCTGCTGGGCGGCGTGTTCGTCGGGGACGCCGCGCCGTACGCGTCGCTGCGGCCGATGCTCGGCGCCGAGCTGCCCGGCGACCCGTCCGCGTTCCTGCTCCCGGAGGGCACCGGCGGCGCCCCGGTCCTGGAGCTGCCCGACGACGCGAACGTCTGCTCCTGCAACAACGTCTCGGCCGGCACGATCCGCGGCGCCGTGGCAGGGCTCGACGGGGGGCCCGCGTGCACGGACGTGGCGGGCGTCAAGGCCTGCACCCGCGCCGGCACCACCTGCGGGGCCTGCCTGCCGCTGGTCACGAAGCTCACAAAGACCGAGCTGGCCAAGGCCGGCGTCGCGGTGAGCAACGCGCTGTGCGAGCACTTCGAGCTCTCCCGCGCCCAGCTGTTCGACGCCGTGCGGGTGGCAGACCTGCACACCTTCAGCGAGATCATCGGCCGGTTCGGGCGGGTCCCCGAGGGTGCCGACGACGCCGGCCGTGGCTGCGACATCTGCAAGCCGACCGTGGCGTCGGTCCTCGCCAGCCTCGGCAACGGGCACATCCTCGCCGGCGAGCAGGCCACGCTGCAGGACACCAACGACCACATGCTCGCCAACATGCAGAAGGACGGCACGTACTCCGTCGTCCCGCGCATGCCGGGCGGCGAGGTGACGCCCGACGGGCTGATCGTCGTCGGCCAGGTCGCCAAGGACTTCGGGCTCTACACGAAGGTCACGGGCGGGCAGCGGATCGACATGTTCGGCGCCCGCGTCGAGCAGCTCCCGGAGATCTGGCGGCGGCTCGTGGACGCCGGCTTCGAGTCCGGGCACGCGTACGGCAAGTCCCTGCGCACCGTGAAGTCGTGCGTCGGGTCGACCTGGTGCCGGTTCGGCGTGCAGGACTCGGTGGGCATGGCCGTCGAGCTCGAGCTGCGCTACCGCGGCCTGCGCTCCCCGCACAAGCTCAAGCTGGGCGTCTCCGGCTGCGCCCGCGAGTGCGCCGAGGCGCGGGGCAAGGACGTCGGCGTCATCGCCACCGAGAAGGGGTGGAACGTCTACGTGGGGGGCAACGGCGGTCAGACGCCGAAGCACGCGCAGCTGCTCGCCGAGAACCTCACCTCCGACGAGCTGCTGCGCACCATCGACCGGTTCCTCATGCTGTACATCCGCACCGCCGACCGGCTGCAGCGCACGGCGCCCTGGGTGGAGGAGTACGAGGGCGGCCTCGAGGCGATCCGCCAGGTCGTGATCGAGGACTCGCTCGGCATCGCCGCGGACCTCGACGCCGCGATGGCGAAGCACGTCGACGCGTACGAGGACGAGTGGAAGGCCGTCCTGGAGGACCCGGAGAAGCTGGCCCGCTTCGGCTCCTTCGTCAACGCCCCGACGACGCCCGACCCGGCCCTCGCCTATGTGCCCGAGCGCGGGCAGAAGCGCCCCGCCACCGCCGACGAGGTCGCGGCCGGCGCCGACGGCCCCGTCGACCCCGACCTCGTCTCCGCCGCGACCAGCCCCGTGCTCGTCGCCGGACCCACCCTGGAGGTGCGCGCATGACCGCCCTGACCCCCACGACCCCGACCGCGGCCGAGAGCGCCGTCGTCGACGGCCCCGGCTGGACGGCCGTCTGCCCGCTCGACGCGCTGGTGCCCGAGCGCGGCGCCGCCGCCCTGGTCACCGGGTCCGACGGCGAGGAACGGCAGGTGGCGCTGTTCCGTCTCCTCGACGGCACGGTGTGCGCCGTCCAGCAGCTCGACCCGTACTCCGGCGCGAACGTCATGTCGCGGGGCATCGTCGGCACGCGGGGCGGCACGCCGACCGTCGCGTCGCCGGTCTACAAGCAGGTCTTCGAGCTGCACACGGGCCGCTGCCTCGACGCGGCGGGCAAGGAACCCCGCGGCGGGCTGTCCGGGGACCTCGCGTCCTACCCGGCCGTCGTGGCGGGCGGCGTGGTGCACGTGGGGATCGGATGACCACCGGCCGGGTGACGCTCGTCGGTGCCGGGCCCGGTGCCGCCGACCTCCTCACCTACCGGGCCTGGCGCGCGCTGGCCGCGGCGGACGTCGTGGTCACCGACCGCCTGGTGCCGCGCGAGGTGCTCGACGACCTGGACCCCCGGGTCGAGGTGGTCGACGTCGGCAAGACGCCCGGCCGGCACACGCTGCCGCAGGAGGAGATCGACGCGCTCCTCGTGGCCCGAGCCCTCGCGGGCGAGCACGTGGTGCGGCTCAAGGGCGGCGACCCGTTCGTGTTCGGCCGCGGCGGGGAGGAGGTGGCGGCCTGCCGCGCTGCCGGGGTGCCGGTCGAGGTGGTGCCCGGGGTCTCCTCCGCCCTCGCCGCACCCGCGCTGGCCGGCGTGCCGCTCACCCACCGCGGCACGACGACGGCCTTCCACGTCGTCACCGGGCACACCCGCGAGGGAGAGGCGCAGCTCGACGACGTCTCCGTCGCCTGCGTGACGTCGCGCGCGGCGACGCTCGTCGTGCTCATGGGCGTGGCGGCGCTGCCCGGGATCGTCGCCCGCCTGCTGGACGCGGGCGCGGCCCCGGACACCCCCGTCGCTATCGTGGAGCGAGGTTCGCTGCCCGACCAGCGGGTCACGCGCGTCGCCCTCGACCTGGCCGCCAAGCGTGCCGAGGAGGTCGGGGTCCGCGCGCCGGCCGTGGTCGTGATCGGCGACGTGGCCCACTCGACGCTGCTGGAGGTCGCGCGTGACGCAGGAGGAGCCGCAGGGCAGCCCGGTGGCTGAGAGGGCGGAGCACGGACCCCGGCCCGCGCTGGGCCAGGTGATGGCCGGGTGCACCGTGCTCGTCACCGCCGACCGCCGCTCGGGGGAGCTGGCCGCCGCGCTGGAGCGGCGCGGCGCCGCGGTCCGTCACGCCCCCGCGCTGAGCATGGTGCCGCACGTGGACGACGACTCCCTGATCGCCGCCACCCGCGCCCTCGTCGCGGACCCGCCGGACGTCGTCGTCGCGACCACCGGCGTCGGGTTCCGCGCCTGGATCGAGGCCGCCGACGCGCACGGGCTCGCCGACGACCTGCTCGCCGTCCTCGGCCGCGCGCGGCTCGTGGCGCGAGGCCCCAAGGCCCGCGGCGCCATCCAGGCGGCGGGCCTGCAGGCGGACTGGGTCGCGGAGTCGGAGACGTCGGCCGAGGTCGCCGAGGTGCTGCTCAGCGAGGGGGTGGGCGGGCAGCACGTCGCGATCCAGCACCACGGTGCCGGCGCCGACGGCCTGGACGTCGTCTTCGAGAAGGCGGGCGCGCGCGTCTCCGCGCTGGTCGTGTACCGGTGGGGGCCGCCGCCCGACCCGGCCGCCGTGCAGGCGTCCGTCCGGGCCGCCGCCGCGGGCGAGATCGACGCCGTCGCGTTCACGTCCGCCCCCGGCGCCGAGGCGTGGCTGCGCGCCGTCGAGGCGCAACGCCTGCGCGACGCCGTCGTCGCGCGCTTCGCGGACGGGTCGATGGTGGCCGCCGCCGTGGGGCCCGTGACCGCACGGCCGCTGGAGTCGCGCGGCATCCCGACGCTGCAGCCCGAGCGGGGCCGGCTCGGCGCGCTCGTGCGGTCGCTGGTGGGGCACTACGAGCACCTGGAGTCCGTGGCCCTCGCCACCGTGGCCGGGCCGCTCGTCATCCGGGCGCGCGTCGCGGTGCTCGACTCGAAGGTGCTGCCGTTGTCGCCCACGGGCGTCGAGGTGCTGCGCCTGCTCGCCTCCGCGGGCGGGGACGTCGTCCCGCGTGAGCGCGTCCTCGACGTCCTGCCCGGCAACTCCCGGGACCCGCACGCCGTCGAGGTCGCCGTCGCGCGCCTGCGCGAGGCCGCCGGGCGGCGCGACCTGGTCAAGACCGTCGTCAAGCGCGGGTACCGGCTGGAGCTCGCGCACGCCGCCGACGGCCGGCGGCTCTGACCCGAACCGGCCCCGCCCCGGCCCGACGGGGAGTTCTCCCCGTGGCGTCCGGTCGCGGTCGCCGTTACGCTCCATCGCGCTGCGAGGTACGGGAAATGATGGTTGACCTGCGAAGGAGCTCCGCGTGCTCGAGGTGACAGGGTGAGGCCGGCGGACTGGTCGCCGGTGGGGTTGGACGGGGACCCGACGCCGGGGGATCCGGTGCTGGTGCTGTCGGGTGGGCAGGACTATCTCGAGGTCGCGGGGTCGATCGATGATGCTGCGGGGGCGATGTCGCGGCTGGACGTGGCGGGCACGATCTCGCAGGCCGTGGACGCGTTGATGGAGACCAAGGAAGAGACCGTCGGTGAGATCCGGCGGGCGCACGCGCGGTATCAGGCCACGGGCGAGGCGTTGGTGGACTATGCCCGGGCGTTGGAGCGGGTGCAGGCCGAGACGTTGGCCGCGCTCGAGCGGGCTCGTCAGGCGCAGGAGGCGGCGCAGGACGCTGCCGGGTCGCGGGACCGGTTCGACGATCTCGCGGACGGTGCGTCCGATGCGCAGGAGAAGCAGGAGTACGAGCAGCAGGCGCGGGCTGCGGGGTCGAGCGTGCAGGAGGCGAACGGTCGGGTCGCGGCCGCCCGTTCGGACATCGAGACGGCGAGCGCTGATCGGGACCGGGCGGCGGGTGATGCGGTCGCGCGCATCGAGGACATCACCTCCGGGGACGATCTGAACGACTCGTGGTGGGACGACTGGGGGTCGAAGGTCGTCGCGGCGATCGCGGACATCGCGGACATGGTCTCGATGATCGCGGGCCTGCTGGCCGTGGTGGTCGCGTTCATCCCGGTGGTGGGGACCGCGTTGGCGGGGGTGCTGATCGTCGTGGCCGCGGTGGCCGCGATCGTGTCCGCGTTGGCGAACATCACGCTCGCCGCGACCGGGGAACGGTCGTGGGCCGAGGCGGGGATCGCGATCGCGGGTGCCGCGCTGTCGGTGATCGGTCTGGGTGGTGCGGCCAAGGCCGCCACCGGGCTGTCACGGGTCGCGGTCAAGCAGGGCATGAAGACCGGTGCGAAGAAGGCGTGGTGCAAGGTCGGGTTCGGTACCTGCTTCACCGCCGGGACGCTGGTGCGCACCGCGGACGGTGACCGGCCGATCGAGGACCTGCGGGCGGGGGACAAGGTCTGGGCGCACGACGTCGCGGCCGGTGGGGACGGGTGGCAGGTGGTGACCGAGACGTTCGTGCGGACCACGACCACCCTGTATCACCTGAGCATCGGCGGGCACACGGTCACCACGACCGACGAGCACCCGTTCATGGTCGCGAACATGGGCTGGATCCTGGCGCGGGACCTGCAGCCCGGGGACCTCCTCGTGACGCCGGACGGCACGGTCACCCTCGAGCGGGTCACCATCGACCAGCGCGGCACCGACGATGCCGTCACGGTCTACAACATCCATGTCGAGACCCACCACACCTACTACGTCCTCGCCGGCGACCTCCCCGTCCTCGTCCACAACGCCGTCCATGCGAAGGCGCTGAAGCCGGGCACGACGTACAAGATCAAGGGCGGGACGTACCAGGTCGACGACCTCGGTCGCCCGTCGGGCATCAGGGTCAAGCTCACCAAGAGCGACATCGGCGGGGCCACGGACCCGAAGGTCGACCCGCTGGGATACATCGAGGGCGTGCACCAGCGGGGTCACCTGAGGGGCGCCAACCTCGGCGGGCCGAACGACCACGCGGCGAACTTCGTCGCGCAGCACCCCCGCTCGAACAGCCCGTGGCAGCGCGCCGTCGAGCGGGAGGTGAAGCGGGTGGTCAACGGGGGCGAGGACGTCGACTACCGGGTGACGCCCCAGTACGAGGGCAACGCCGAGGTGCCGTCCCGGATCCACTTCCAGGCCGACGGCGACAACGGGTACAGGCTGGACTACACGCTGGACAACCGGGCGGACCTTCCCCTGTTGTCGGACGAGGTCGCCGCCGGCAACCTTCCGAAGAACGAGCACGGTTTCCGGTTCGGTACGAGGAGCTAGGAGCGAGCACATGAGCGTGCAGGACCTGATCGATGCCGGCGGGCTGGTCCCGCCTGCCCAGCCGTACGACTGGGCACGGGCGGAGCAGGAGCTCGGGATCGCCGTCCCCGAGGACTTCCGCCGGCTCCTCGACGCCGGAGGGGCGGGGCAGTGGTTCGGCTACGTCCGGCTCTTCGCCCCCGGGCACCCGCTGCCGAGCCAGGACCTCCTGGAGTCGCCCGGCGTGTTCCGGGACCTGCTCGTCCTGTGGGAGGACGACCCGGAGACGCGCCCGGACGACCTGCCGGAGGACAGCCGGCTCCTCGCCTGGGCGAACACGGGCAACGGCGAGACCTTGTTCTGGCGCGTCGACCCGGGCGCGAGCCCCGACGAGCTCTCGGTGTACGTGGAGGATGCGGACGGCGAGAGCTGGGAGAGGTTCGACCTGAGCGCCACCGGCCTGCTCGAGGGGATCCTCGAGGGCGAGGTACGGCCCGAGTCGTTCTCGGACACGTTCCTGCGGGTCGACGACGTCTACCGGCCCTACCCGAGCGCCTGACGCCACGGGTCGTCATCCGGGGTAGACGTCGACCTCCGCCGCCTTGACGGAGAGCCACACCCGGGCGCCGGGCACCAGGGACAGCTCGGCCGCGGCCTGAGGCGTGACGTCGGCGGCGAGGTGGTCGGTGCGCACGCGCACCAGGTCCCCCCGCGGCTCGAGCGAGTGCACCGTGCCGCGGAACGTGTTGCGCGGCGAGCCGTGCTGCTCGCCCAGGTACACGGCGACGGCGGCCGGCCGGAAGACGGCGGTCGCCGGGGCGCCCTCGACCAGCCCGTCGCCCGGCGCGTGGCCGTGCGCCACCTCGCCCGCGGGCGTGCGGACGCCGCCCCCGGTCCAGGCGCCCCTCAGCAGGTTGAGCCCGGCGACCCGCGCGGCGAACGCGCTGCGCGGGCGGCTCAGCACCTGCGCCGTCGGGCCCCGCTCGACGACGCGGCCGTCCTCGATCACGGCCACCTCGTCGGCCAGGAGCAGGGCGTCGAGGACGTCGTGCGTGGTGATGACGGCGGTCCGTCCCGCGAGCAGGCCCTGGAGGGTCTGGCGCAGCGCGGGCGTGACGTCCACGTCGAGGGCGGCCATCGGCTCGTCCAGCAGCAGCAGGCGGGGCTCGGCCGCGAGCGCACGGGCCACGGCGACCCGCTGCGCCTGCCCCCCCGACAGGGTGGACGGCGCGCGCTCCGCGAGGTGGGCGAGGCCGACGTCCGCGAGCCGGCGGTCGGCCACCGCGTCGGCCGCCCGCCGTCGGGCACCCTGGGACCGTGGCCCGAAGGCGACGTTCTGCCGCACCGACAGGTGGGGGAACAGCAGCGCCTCCTGGGCGAGCAGCGCGACCTGCCGGGCGTGCGGGGGCACCCACGCCCGGCTGCGGCCGCCCTCGGCGCGCACCAGGGTGCGCCCGTCGAGCACGACGTGCCCGTCGTGCGGTCTCAGGGTGCCGGCGGCGATCCCGAGGGCGGTGGACTTGCCCGCCCCGTTGGGGCCGAGCAGCGCGAGCGTGCGGCCCTCGGCGACGTCCAGCTCGACGTCGAACCCGCGGGCCGGCAGCGTGGCGGCGAGGGTGAGCGTCACGGCGTGATCCGTCCCGGGCGTCCCTGACGGGTGACGGCAATGACGAGCACCGCGACGACGACGAGCAGCAGGGACAGGGCCACGGCGGCGTCGGGGTCGGTCTCGCGCTGCAGGTAGATCTCCAGCGGCAGGGTGCGGGTGACCCCCTGGAGGCTGCCGGCGAACGTGATGGTGGCGCCGAACTCGCCGAGCGCACGGGCGAACGACAGGACGGTCCCGGACAGCAGCCCCGGCCACACCAGGGGCAGCGTCACCCGGCGGAGCACCGTCGTCGGGCGGGCCCCGAGGGAGGCGGCCACGACGTCGTACCGGGAGCCCGCGGTGCGCAGCGCGCCCTCGAGGCTCATCACGAGGAACGGCAGGGCGACGAACGTCTGCGCGAGCACGACGGCGGTGGTGGAGAAGGCGACCTGCAGGCCCGCCACCTGCAGGGTCTCGCCCAGCAGGCCGCGGCGCCCGAACGTGTACAGCAGGGCGATGCCGCCCACCACCGGCGGCAGCACCAGGGGCACCATCACCAGCGAGCGCAGCAGGTCGGCGCCGGGGAAGCGGCAGCGGGCCAGCACCAGCGCCAGCGGGACGCCCAGCACGACGCACAGCGCGGTGCTCGCGGCCGACGTCTGCAGGCTGAGCACGAGCGCGGCCCGCGCCGAGGCGCTGGAGACCAGCGACCAGTAGCCCGACCAGTCGACCCGGGTGACCATCGCGACCAGCGGCAGGACGACGAACAGCGCGCCCGCCGTCGCGGGCACGAACGCCCACCGGGGCAGGCCGACGGCGGGCTCGTCGGCGGGGCCAGGGGGTCTCATGGTGCGCCGAAGCCGTGCCCGGCGAGCGTCCGCCTGCCGTCGTCGGAGAGCACGAGGTCGACGAACTCCTGCGCCAGGTCGGCCCGAGCGCCGTCGTCGCCGTGCGTCACCGTGGCGATCGGGTAGGTGTTCACCGCGTCTGCGGCCTCGGGCAGCTCGACGCCCTCGACGTCGTCGCCCGCCGCGGCGACGTCGGTGACGTACACGATGCCTGCGTCGGCCTCGCCCGCGACCACCTTGCCGAGCACGTCGGTGACGCTCTGCTCCTCGCTCACCGGCGCGAGGTCCAGGCCCGCGGCGTCGGCGACCCGCGCCGACGCGGCTCCGCACGGCACCTGCGGCGCGCACAGGACGAGCGCGACACCGGGGTCGGCCAGGTCGGCGAGGGTCGTGACGCCGGCCGGGTTGCCCGGCGGGACGGCGATCTCCAGCGTGTTGGTGGCGAAGTCCCGTGGCGCGGACACCAGGTCGTCGGCCACGAGCCGGTCCATGGTCGCGGTGTCCGCGGAGGCGAAGACGTCGGCCGGCGCGCCCTGCTGGACCTGTGCCGCCAGGTCGGACGACCCGGCGAGGCTGAGCCGCACGTCCACGCCGTCGTGCGCGGCCTCGAACTGCGCGGCGAGGTCCTCGAACGAGCCCCGGAGCGACGCCGCGGCGAACACGGTGAGCGTCGTCCCGTCGGCCTCGCCGCCGCCCGCCGGTGCGCCGCAGCCCGCGAGGACCCCCAGAGCGGTCGCGGCCAGGGCAGCACGCGCTGCGGCGCGGGCGGCACGCGCCGTCACGCGTCCCCCCGGTCCTCGGCCTCGATCACCACGGTGGTCGACTTGATGACCGCGACCGCCACGGACCCGCGCTCCAGGCCCAGGTCGCGCACGGCCTCGCTGCTCATGAGGGACACGACGCGGAACGGCCCGCACTGCAGCTCCACCTGCGCCATGACCGTGTCGGTCCGGATGTCGGTGACGAGCCCGACGAAGCGGTTGCGCGCCGAGCTGCGCATCCCGCCCGGCAGCGCCGGGACCGTGGCGTGCTCTCGCGCCACCATCGCCACCTCGTACCCGTCCACGACCTTGCGGCCCGCCGCGTCCGTGCTGGAGCCCAGCAGCCCACGGTCGATCCAGCGACGCACCGTGTCGTCGCTGACGCCGAGGTACACGGACGCTTCCGAAACTCGCATGTGCGGCACGATCAGGAGCATATCCCCGCAGGTGCGTGAGCACGTCGTGGATCCTGTCCGTCGCCGCGAGCCGCCCCGGTCCGCCGGGGAAGCCGGGCGCCGGAGAACATAGGCTGACGCCCGTGCATGACGACGTGACGCACGGCCGCCGGTCCGTGGCCGACCACGCGGCCGCGGTGGCCGGGCTGGTCGCGCCCGCGCTGGCGGCGGCACGCGAGAGGACCGCCGCACGGGTCGACGTCGCGACGCTGCTGACGCAGGTGGGAGCCGGGGCCGGGCTGGCGCCGCGGGTGCTGGCCGGCGACGCGGTGGCCACGGTCGCGCTGCCGGGCTTCGACAACTCGCAGATGGACGGGTACGCCGTGCGCTCGGCAGACCTTAGGGGGGCCTCGGGGACCGCGCCGGTCGCGCTGCCCGTCGCCGCTCCCGTGCCCGCGGGGACGCAGCCCCCGCCGCTGGAGCCGGGCACCGCGGCGCCCGTCATGACCGGCGCGCCCGTGCCCGCCGGGGCCGACGCCGTCGTCAGGGTCGAGGACGCCGACCCGCCGCGGTTCCCGGCGTTCGACGACGCCGCCGGCGACCCCTCGTGCGAGACGACGGTGCGGTTCGCCGCGCCCGTCGTCCCGGGCGCGTTCGTGCGGGCCGTCGGGTCGGACGTCGCGGCGGGTGACCTGCTGCTGCCCGCCGGGACGCCGCTGGGGGCCCCGCAGCTCGGGGCCCTCGTCGCGGCGGGCCTGCGCGCCGTCGAGCTCGCCCCGCCGCCGCGCGTGCTGCTGGTCTCGACCGGCTCGGAGCTGGCGCCCGCGGGCGCGACGCTCGGGCCGGCGCAGGTCCACGACGCCAACGGCGCCGCCCTCACGGCCGCGCTCGCGCAGGCCGGCGCCCGGGTCACGACCCGTGTCGTGCCCGACGATCCCGACGCGCTGCGCCGGGTGCTCGCCGACGCGTCCGACGACGTGGCGCTCGTCGTCACGACCGGTGGCGTCTCCGCGGGCGCGTACGAGGTGGTGCGCCAGACGCTCACCGGCGCCTGGTTCGGGCACGTCGCCGTCCAGCCCGGAGGGCCGCAGGGCCTGGGCACCGTCGTGCTCGGCTTGCGGGAGGTCCCGCTCGTGGCGTTCCCGGGCAACCCGGTGAGCGCCTACGTGTCGTTCGAGCTGTTCCTGCGCCCCGTGCTCGCCGCCGCGACAGGCGCGGCGCCCGCGAGGCGCCCGGCCGGCCGCGGCCCGCTCGCCGCACCGCTCGACTCGCCCCCGGCGCTGCACCAGGTGCGGCGCGGGGCGCTCGACGACGCCGGTCGGGTCCGGATGGTCGGCGGGCCCGGCTCGCACCTGCTCACCCACCTCGCCGCCGCGACGGTCCTCGTGCACGTGCCGCCCGGCGTCGCGCACCTCGCCGCCGGCGACCCCGTCGACTACTGGGAGCTCCGTTGACCGCACACCCCGACCCGACCGGCGACCCCGCGCAGGGTCTGTCGCACTACCGCGCCGACGGTGCCGCGCACATGGTCGACGTCTCCACCAAGGACGTGACGAGGCGCGAGGCGACGGCGACCGGCGTGCTGCGCACCCGGGCGGACGTCGTCGCCCGCATCGCGTCCGGCGACCTGCCCAAGGGCGAGGCGATCGCCACCGCGCGCATCGCCGGGATCCTGGGCGCCAAGCGCACGCCCGACCTCGTGCCGCTGTGCCACCCGCTGCCGATCTCCGGCGTGGAGATCGACGTCGTGCCCGCGGGAGACGCCGTCCGGATCACCGCGACCGTCCGCACGACCGGCCGCACCGGCGTCGAGATGGAGGCGCTCACCGCCGTCACCGTCGCCGGGCTCACGCTCTACGACATGATCAAGGCCCTCGACAAGGCCGCCGTGCTGACGGACGTGCAGGTCGTGGCCAAGTCGGGCGGGAAGTCGGGCGACTGGACGCGCGCGACGGACGGGGAGGGCGCATGACCGGCACGCACGGGCAGCACGAGCAGCACGACGCGGGTCGGCGGGAGCGCCGCGTCGCCGTCGTCGTGGCCTCCGACCGCGCGGCGGCGGGGGAGTACGAGGACCGCTCCGGGCCGGCCGCCGTCGCGTGGTTCGCCGCGCGTGGCTGGCGCACGTCGCCGCCCGTCGTGGTGCCGGACGGCGAGCCGGTGCGTCAGGCGCTCGCCGACCTGCTGGTCGCGGCGCCCGACGACGCCCCGGACGTGATCGTCACCAGCGGCGGCACGGGGCTGGGCCCGCGCGACCGCACGCCGGAGGCGACGCGCGCCGTCCTCGACCGGGAGGTCCCGGGCATCGCGGAGCTCGTCCGTGCCCGCTCGATCGCACCCACGGACCCCGCGCGGCGCGCCGTCCCGGCGGCGGCGCTGTCCCGCGCCGTCGCCGGGGTGGCCGGGCGCACCCTGGTCGTCAACCTGCCCGGCTCCGTCGGCGGGGTGCGCGACGGTCTCGACGCGCTCGCCGAGGTGCTGCCGCACGCCGCCGACCAGCTGCGCGGCGGCGACCACCCCGGCGGTGCCGAGCCCGCCGACGACCATGCCCCGACGGGGTCGACGGGGTCGACGGGGTCGACGGGGTCGACGGGGTCGACGGGTTCGACGGGCGCGTCCGGCGCGGCGACGGTGCTGCGCGCCGACGTCGTGGACGCCCCCCTGGACGCGCTGGTCGCGGAGCTGAGCTCACTGGTGCGCGACGACGCGTGCGGCGCGGTGGCGACGTTCACCGGCTACGTGCGCGACCACGACGAGGGGCGCGGGGTCGCCCGGCTGCACTACGAGGCGCACCCGGACGCGGCGGGCGTGCTGCGGGCGGTGGCGGAGCGGGTCGCGCGGCGCACGGCGGAAGCCACCGGCGACCGGGTGCGTGCCGCCGTCGTGCACCGGACCGGCGACCTGGGGATCGGCGACGTGGCCGTCGTCGCCGCCGTCGCGGCCGGGCACCGGCAGGCCGCGTTCACCGCCGCGTCGGACCTGGTCGAGGAGCTCAAGGCGGAGGTGCCGATCTGGAAGGAGCAGGGCTTCGACGACGGCACCTCCGAGTGGGTCGCGTCGCTCGGCTGATCGTCCGCTGATCGTCCTCCGGTCGCCCGGGGACGGGGGCGAACCGGCAGGTCACCTGCTGTTCACCTGAGGGTCGGTGTCCGGACGGCAGCGCGCCATGGCCGGTCCCTACGTTCGGGCACGTCACCCCCCGGATCACCCTCAGGAGTGCCCGATGACGATCGCCCCCGAGTCGCGCCCGCTGCTGGAGCTCGCGGCCACGCCTCACAGCCCCCACTACGCGCGCGGCAAGCGCAGCGCGGTCACGTGCCGCCTCAAGTGCGCCGACGCGTGCTCGCACCCCGCACCCAACGAGTCCGCCAACGAGTACTTCCGCGACGTCGCGGCCCGCGCCCTGTCCCGGCGCGTCATGCTGGGCGGCCTCGCCGCCGCGGCCGCCACCGTCGTCGTCGGCGCCCAGGTGGCCGGCGCGCCCGGCGCGGGCGCCGCCACGGCCGCCGGGCGCGGGCACGGTGCCGGCAAGGGCCTCGCGTTCGGCGCGATCACCCCGCAGGACGCCGCGACCGACGCGTTCGTCGTCCCGGACGGCTACGAGTGGTCGCCGATCATCCGCTGGGGCGACCCGATCCTGCCCGGCGGCCGCGCGTTCGACGCCGCGAACCAGACGCCGGAGCAGCAGGCCAAGCAGTTCGGCTACAACGTCGACTACCTCGACATCCTGCCCGCCGACCCGGACGACGTCCGCCCCCGCGGCGGCAAGACCAAGCGCGGCACGCGCGGCCTGCTGGTGAGCAACCACGAGTACACCAACGCGGGCATCATGTTCGACCCGTCGCTCGACGCCGCCACCCGCCGCGCCATCGAGCGCGCCGCCTGGGGCCTGTCCGTCGTCGAGGTGCGCCGCGACCGCGAGGGCTCCCCGTGGACGTACTCGCGGATCAGCCGGTACAACCGCCGCATCACCGTGGACACGGAGTTCCACGTGGACGGCCCGGCGGCCGGCTCGTACCTCATGAAGACGGTCGAGGACCCGACCGGCACCCGCGTGCGCGGCACGCTGAACAACTGCGCGGGCGGCACGACGCCGTGGGGCACGGTCGTCTCCGGCGAGGAGAACTACAACGCCAACTTCCGCGTCAACGGCAAGGACCCGCGCGACGCGCGATACGGCCTCTCGACGAACCCCACGAGCTACGGCTGGGAGCTCGACGACCCGCGCTTCGACGGCAACAACCCGGGCTACGAGTACGAGAACCACCGGTTCGGCTGGATCGTCGAGGTCGACCCCTACGAGCCCGACGAGGCGCCGGTGAAGCACACCGCCCTGGGGCGGTTCAAGCACGAGGGCGCCAACGTCATCCTGTCGAAGCGCGGCCACGCGGTCGCCTACATGGGCGACGACGAGCGGTTCGACTACGTGTACAAGTTCGTGTCGAAGAACCGGTTCCGTGAGGGCAGCAGCCGCTGGGCCCGCCGGCACAACAAGACGCTGCTGTCCGAGGGCGACCTGTACGTGGCGCGGTTCACCGGCGACTCCCCGGCGTCCGAGATCGACGGCACCGGCGCGGTGCCCTCCGACGGCGGGTTCGACGGCACGGGAGAATGGGTCCCGCTGGTCAAGGACGGCGAGTCGCGCGTCGAGGGCATGACCGTCGAGGAGGTGCTCGTCTTCACGCGGCTGGCTGCGGACGCGGTGGGCGCCACCAAGATGGACCGCCCGGAGGACGTGGAGCCCAACCCGCTCACCGGCCGCGTCTACGTGGCGTGCACCAACAACACCGACCGTGGCAAGGCGGGCAAGGAGGGCGCCACCGAGCCCAACCCCCGCACCACGAACCGCGACGGCCACGTGGTCGAGATCATCGAGGACGGCGGCGACCAGACGGCCGAGACCTTCACCTGGAACCTGCTGCTCGTCGCCGGGGACCCGTCGGTGAACGACTCGACGTACTTCTCGGGCTTCCCCGCCGACAAGGTGTCGCCCATCTCGTGCCCGGACAACCTCGCGTTCGACGCCGAGGGCAACCTGTGGATCTCGACCGACGGCCAGCCGTCCACGATCCAGAAGTGCGACGGGCTGTTCAAGGTGACCCTCACCGGTCGCCAGCGCGGCCGCGTGGAGCAGTTCCTGTCCGTGCCGCGAGGGGCCGAGACCTGCGGTCCGGTGATCGACTCCCGCGACGGGCTGGTCTACGTCAACGTGCAGCACCCGGGGGAGGACGGCAGCTACGACGCCCCGGACTCGCTGTTCCCGGACTACCTCGCCGAGGGCGAGGCGGCCCCCGCCGGCGCCTGGCGCGGCCCCCGACCGTCCACGATCCAGGTCTACAAGGCGGGTCGTGGCGGGCACCCGGGCCACGGCCACGGCCACGGCAACGGCCACGGGAAGGGCAACGGGAAGGGTGACGGGCGCGGCGACGGCGGCTGGGACGGCCCCGGGCCCTTCCCCTGGCCGCGCCACCGCTGACGCCCACCGAGGTGGTCCGGTTCTCGCCGAGGTAGTGGTCCAGGCCATTATCCCGGCGAGAACCGCACTCCCTCGCGGTGTCTCGGGCCACCACGGCAGGGAGGTCGGCGGCCCGGGGGAGGCGGGGGGTGAACAGTTCGTAGACTGGGGAACCGTGACCACCCCCGAGGCGCCCGCGGGCGCCTACCTCGACCACGCCGCCACGACCCCCATGTCGCGCGCGGCGCTCGAGGCGTACGTCGCGGAGGCCGGCCGCGCGGGCAACGCGAGCTCGCTGCACTCGGCGGGACGCGCAGCGCGGCGCGCGGTCGAGGAGTCGCGCGAGTCCGTCGCGGCGTCGCTCGGCGCCAGGCCGAGCGAGGTGATCTTCACCGCCGGCGGCACGGAGGCGGACAACCTCGCGATCAAGGGCATCTTCTGGGGCCGCCGCCGCACCGACCCGCGCCGGACCCGCGTGCTGGTCTCCGCCGTCGAGCACCACGCGGTGCTCGACCCGGCGTTCTGGCTGGCGGGGCACGCGGGCGCGGAGATCGTGCTGCTGCCGGTCGACGGCGACGGGCGCGTGGACCTGGCCGCGCTGCGCGCCGAGCTCGTGGCGCACGGCGACGAGGTGGCCCTCGTCTCGGTGATGTGGGCCAACAACGAGGTGGGCACGCTGCAGCCGGTGCGCGACGTCGTCCGGCTCGCGCACCAGCACGGCGTCCCGGTGCACACCGACGCCGTGCAGGCCGTCGGCCAGGTCGAGGTCGACTTCGCGGCCTCGGGCGTGGACGCGCTGACGGTGACGGGGCACAAGCTGGGCGGCCCCCTGGGCGTCGGCGCGCTGCTGGCACGGCGCGACCTGCCGATCGAGGCCGTGCTGCACGGCGGCGGCCAGGAGCGCGGCGTGCGCTCGGGCACGCTGGACGCGCCCGCGATCCGCGCGTTCGCCGTCGCGCTCGCGGAGGCCGTCGCCGCCCGTCCCGAGCGGGCCGCGACGCTGGCCGCTCTGCGCGACGCGCTCGTCGCCGGGGTGCGCGCCGCCGATCCCGAGGCAGTGCTGCGCGGCCCCGAGCCCGCCCCGTTCCCGGCCGGCGGACCCGGCGAGGTGCCCGCACGCCTGCCCGGCAACGCCCACTTCACCTTCCCCGGCGCCGAGGGCGACTCGCTGCTCTACCTGCTGGACTCCGCGGGCGTGCAGGCGTCGACCGGTTCCGCCTGCCAGGCGGGCGTGCCGCAGCCGTCGCACGTGCTGCTCGCCATGGGGGTTCCGGAGCTCGACGCCCGCGGCGCCCTGCGGTTCACCCTCGGCGCGACCTCGACGCGCGACGACGTCGCCCGCCTCCTCGCGGCGCTGCCCCAGGTCGTGGAGCGGGCCCGCGCGGCGGGCCTCGTCACCGGGGCCGTCCGTGCGGGAGGTGCCGCATGAGGGTGCTGGCCGCCATGTCGGGCGGCGTGGACTCGGCCGTCGCCGCCGCGCTCGCGGTGGAGGCGGGCCACGACGTCGTCGGCGTGCACATGGCGCTGAGCCGCAACCGCGACCAGTTCCGCACCGGCTCGCGCGGCTGCTGCTCCATCGAGGACGCCGGCGACGCGCGTCGCGCCGCGGACGTGCTCGGCATCCCGTACTACGTCTGGGACCTGTCCGAGCGGTTCGAGGAGACCGTCGTCGCGGACTTCCTGTCCGAGTACGAGGCCGGCCGCACCCCCAACCCGTGCGTGCGCTGCAACGAGCACATCAAGTTCGAGGCGCTCCTGGACAAGGCGACCGCGCTCGGCTTCGACGCCGTCGCCACGGGCCACTACGCGCGGGTCGTGACGCACGAGGGTCCGGACGGGACCGTGTCCCGCGAGCTGCACCGGTCGCCGAACGCCGAGAAGGACCAGTCGTACGTGCTGGCCGTCATGGGCCCGGACCGTCTGACGCGGGCGATGTTCCCGCTCGGCGGGTTCGCCTCCAAGGCGGAGGTCCGCGCGGAGGCGGAGCGGCGCGGCCTGTCGGTGAGCGCCAAGCCCGACTCCTACGACATCTGCTTCGTGGCCGACGGCGACACGCGCGGCTTCCTGCGCGACCGGCTCGGCTCGCGGCCCGGCGAGGTCGTGGACACGGACGGCAACGTCGTGGGCGACCACGACGGTGCGTACGCGTTCACGGTCGGGCAGCGCAAGGGGCTCGGCCTCGGCCGGCCGGCCGCCGACGGACGCGCGCGGTACGTCGTGGACGTGCAGACGTCGTCCAACACGGTCGTCGTGGGCCCGGCCGAGCTGCTCAGCGTGGACCGCGTCGCGGCCGGGCAGGCGGTGTGGATCACCGCGCCGCACGAGCACGCCGACGGCGCGTGGCTCGACGACGTCGAGGTGCAGGTCCGCGCGCACGGCGCTCCGGTGCCCGCCCGGGCACGGGCCACGACGGCCGCCGACGGCTCGCCGTCGATCGACGTCGAGCTCACCGGCCGCCCGCTGCGCGGCGTGGCCGCGGGGCAGTCGCTCGTCGTCTACCGCGGCACGCGCGTGCTGGGCCAGGGGACGGTCGCGCGCGCCTGGCGCGCCTGAGGCGAGGCGGCGCGTCAGCCCCGCGCGAGCCGCTGCCGGTGCGCCTCGTACAGCACGATCGAGGCGGCGTTCGAGGCGTTGAGCGAGCTCGCCGACCCGGCCATGGGGATCGCGACGGTGACGTCGGCGGCCTCCCGCCAGCCCTTCGACAGCCCGGCGGTCTCGTTGCCGACCGCCAGCAGCACGGGGCCGGTGAGGTCGACGTCGGCGGGCGCGGCGTCGCCGTCCTCGTCGGTCGCGACGACGGTGACCGGGGTCCCGGCGTCGCGCTGCGTCCCCACCCAGTCCAGCACCTCGTGGTGCGACGCGGCGCGGACCACGGGCAGGGCGAACAGCGAACCCGTCGAGGCGCGCACGGACTTCGGGTCGTAGGGGTCGGCCGCGTGGCCCGTCACCACCAGGCCGTCGGCGCCGAACGCGTCGGCGGACCGCACGACCGCCCCGACGTTGCCGGGCTGGGTGGGCCGGTCGAAGACGACGCCCAGGAACGAGGGCCCCACCGGGACCCGGGCCAGGTCGTCGGGCGGCATGGCGACGACGGCGAGCAGCTCGGTGGCGCCCTCCTCCTTCTCCGAGAGCTCGGCGAGCAGGTCGGGCGCCATGGCGATGGTCTCGGCGCCGGTGGCCTGGAGCAGGTCCTGCGCCCACGACGACAGCCGGCGGTCGGTCTCGTGCAGCAGCGTGCGCACCTGCCAGCCGTGCTCGGCGGCCATCGTGATCGGCCGCACGCCCTGCACCAGGAACTCCCCGGCGCGGCCTCGCTTGGTGCGGTTGGTGAGCAACGTCTGGAGCTGCTGGAAACGGGCGTTGCGCACGGTGATCCGCATGGCCGCAGTCTCCCACGGGGAGACGCGCCTCCGGGCCGCGTGCGGCGTCCGAGGTGTCGGCGGTGTCAGCGGCGCAGCTCGTGCTCCCACCACACCTGGTCGCGCATCACCCAGTGCTCGGCCTCGAGCCCGTCGGCGACGCGGACCAGGTGCATCTCGCGCACGGTGAAGCGCCGGTGCGAGGGCGCGACGCCGAGGAAGAACCCCGAGTGCAGGGCGCTGAACGCCACGTGCAGGGCCACCATGTCCCCCTCGGTGAGGGCGTGCAGCACCTCGACGTGCTGCTCGTCGAAGGCGTCGTGGAACCAGTGCATGGTGGCGACCAGGGCGTCGGGACCGCCGGCGCAGCCCGGCAGCACGTCGTGGTTGCGGAAGCCCGGCGCGAGCTGGCGCCGGAGCACCGCCTCGGCGCCGGACGGCATCGCGTTCGCGTGCACCCGCGTCGCGACCGCCCGCGGGGTGGACCGCAGCGGCGCCGACGAGGGCATGGTGGCCTGGCCCGCGGGTGTCGCGGGCGCCTGGTCGAGGATCACGGACATCAGGACTCCTTCGTCCGGCCGCTACGGTGCTCACGGTGAGCGCCGGCGACGACCGCTCCTATCCTTCGAGAGCACGCAGCGACCGCGGCGTGACGCGGCCCATGAGGTGAACTGGCGGTGACGTGGTGGTGAGACCTACGACCGGGACGACGACGGGGGCGTCCTCGTGACGGCGGTGACGGGGCACGGGCCCTGGCCCGGCGGCGCCCGGGACGAGCTGACGGCCCAGCAGACGGTGCTCGACGACCTGGCGGCCCTGCCCACCGGCGTCGACCCGGTGCCGTTCCTGGCGCAGCTCACGGGCCGGGGCCCGGGGGCCGACGCCGTGGGACGGACGGCCGCGCTGCTCGCCGAGATGCCGGTCGAGCTGGGCCCGCACGGCTGGAAGCTGGCCGACCACCCCGGGGCCGACCTGCGGCGTGCGGACGCGCTGCTGCGTGAGGACCTGTCCGCGCTCGCGGTGGCCGCCGTCGGCTACGAGGGGCCGCTCGCCGTCGAGCTCGTCGGGCCGTGGACCCTCGCGGCGGAGCTCTGGTCCGCCCGCGGCGACCGCGTGCTCGCCGACGTCGGTGCGCGCCGCGACCTGTCCCTCGCGCTGGGGGAGGCGGTGCGCGAGCACGTGGCCGAGGTGCGCCGCCAGGTGCCGGGCGCGACGCCGGTCGTGCAGCTCACGGAGCCGTTGCTCGGGCAGGTGCACGCGGGCGTGCTGCCCAGCTTCTCGGGCTTCTCGCGGCTGCGCGCCGTGCCCGGACCGGACGTCGTCGAGGGGCTGCGGCCCGTCGTCGACGCCGCGCACGACGCCGGCGCCCGCGTGGTGGTGCACCTCGGCGCCACGTGGGTCGGCGTGCCGCCGGTCGCGCTCGCGGGGGCGGACGCCGTGGGGCTCGACCTCGCGGACGTCGGCGGTCGGGAGGGCGGGGGCTGGAACGAGCGCGCGTGGGAGCTGCTGGCCCGCGCCACGGAGCGGGGCCTGGGGCTGTGGGCCGGGCTGCCGCCCGCCACCGTGTCGCAGTGCTCCGGCCCGCAGCTCGGGGAGCTGGTGCGCCTCGTCGCCGAGCCGTGGCGTCGCGTCGGCCTGCCCGCGGCGGGACTGGCCGACGTCACGCTCCTCGCCGCGCCCCGCCGCCGTCCCCAGGCGGTCGACACCCACCGGGCCGAGCTCGCCAACCTCGGCCGGGTCGCGGAGGCGCTCGCGGAGCGGGCCGCCTCCTGAGCGCGGGCCCGTCGTCGCGGGCCGGGACCGATCCGGGACCGATCCGGGGAGATCTCGCCGATGCGCGGCGCGGGCTCCCGCGGGCCCGGCTCGGGTGCGTAGGCTGATCCTCGGCGTCGGACCGAGGGGTGCGGTGCCCGCGACCTGACCCCGACCCGCGAAGGACACCCGTGACCAGCCTCCGAGCCGTGCTGTTCGACCTCGACGGCGTGCTCACCCCGACCGCCGAGGTGCACATGCGGGCGTGGGAACGCCTGTTCGCGCCCTACTGCGAGGCCCGCGGCCTCGCGCCGTACACGTCCGCGGACTACTTCGCGCACATCGACGGCAAGCCGCGGTACGACGGCGTGGCCACGTTCCTCGGCTCGCGCGGCGTCGAGCTGCCGCGCGGCACCGCCGACGACGCGCCGGGGGAGGACACCGTCTCCGCGCTCGGCAACCGCAAGGACGTGATCGTCAACCGGATGTTCGACGAGGAGGGCATCACGCCCTACCCCGGCTCGGTGCGCTTCCTGGACGCCGTGACCGCCGCGGGCGCGCAGGTGGCCGTGGTCTCGTCCTCGCGGAACACCCCGGCCGTGCTCGACGCCGCCGGGCTGACGCACCGGTTCGCCGTCGTCGTGGACGGCAACGTCGCCGCGCGCGAGCACCTGGCGGGCAAGCCTGCCCCCGACACGTACCTGCGCGCCGCCGAGCTGCTCGGCGTGCCGGCCGCCGAGGCGGTCGTCGTCGAGGACGCGCTGTCGGGCGTACAGGCCGGTGCCGCCGGCCCGTTCGGCCTGGTGCTCGGCGTGGACCGCGGCGTCGGTGCGCAGGCGCTCACCGCGCACGGCGCGGACCGCGTCGTGGCCGACCTGGGCGAGCTCGACGCGTCCGTCCTGGACGCCCCGGCCCGCCCCGCCGACGGGCAGGAGGGACGCGCATGATCCGCCGTACCGCAGACGAGCAGCGCTCCGTGGACCGGCTGCGCTTCCCCGCCGAGCCCTGGCGGCTCGTGGAGGCCAAGTTCTCCGCGGACGAGCTGGGCGTCTCGGAGTCGCTGTTCGCGGTGGCGAACGGCTACCTGGGCATGCGGGGCAACGTCGAGGAGGGGCGCGAGTCCCACATCCACGGCACCTTCGTCAACGGCTTCCACGAGACGTGGCCGATCCGGCACGCCGAGGAGGCGTACGGCTTCGCCAAGGTGGGCCAAACCATCGTCAACGCGCCGGACACCAAGGTGATCCGGCTGTACGTGGACGACGAGCCGCTGCTCCTGCCGGTGGCCGACCTCATCGAGTACGAGCGGGCGCTCGACCTGCGCGACGGGGTGCTGCGCCGCGACATCCTGTGGCGCACGCCGTCGGGCAAGCGGGTCCGCGTCAGCTCGCAGCGCATGGTGTCGTTCGTCGAGCGCCACCTGGCGGTGATGACGTTCGAGGTCACCCTGCTGGACGACGACGGCCCGGTGGCGATCTCCTCGCAGATCCTCAACCGGCAGGACGGGCAGGACGAGTACCACGTGCCGTCCGCCTCCCTCGGCGAGGCCTTCGACCCGCGCAAGGCGGAGGCGTTCGCGGGCCGGGTGCTGCAGCCGCAGACGCGATGGGGCGACGACGAGCGGCTGGTCCTGTCCTTCCGGTGCACCAACTCGGGCATGACGCTCGCCGTGGCTGCCGACCACCACCTGGAGACCCAGGACGAGTGGGACGTGCGTACCCAGGTGGACGACGACGTCGCCAAGCACGTCTTCCGTGTCGACGCGAAGGCCGGCCACCCGGTCCGCCTGACGAAGGTCGTCAGCTACCACACGTCCCGCGGCGTCCCGACGCGCGAGCTCGTCGACCGCTGCCGCCGCACGCTCGACCGCGTCCGCGCGAACGGCATCGAGACCGAGTTCCGGGACCAGCGCGCGTGGCTCGACGACTTCTGGGCCCGCTCCGACGTCGAGATCCACGGGCGCCCGGAGATCCAGCAGGCCGTGCGCTGGAACCTCTTCCAGCTCGCGCAGGCGACCGCCCGGGCCGAGGGCTCGGGCGTGCCGGCGAAGGGGCTCACGGGCAGCGGCTACTCCGGCCACTACTTCTGGGACACGGAGATCTACGTGCTCCCCTTCCTCACGTACACGAGTCCCCGCTACGCGCGCAACGCCCTGCGGTTCCGGTACCAGATGCTCGACGCGGCCCGCCGCCGCGCGCGGGAGCTGTCGCAGAAGGGCGCGCTGTTCCCGTGGCGGACCATCAACGGCGAGGAGGCGTCGGCCTACTACGCCGCCGGCACCGCGCAGTACCACATCGACGCCGACATCAGCTACGCGCTGGTGCAGTACATCCGCGCCACGGGCGACCGCGACTTCCTGCGCGGGGAGGGCGTCGACGTCCTCGTGGAGACCGCCCGCATGTGGGAGGACCTGGGCTTCTGGCGGGCCAACGGGGACGACACCTTCCACATCCACGGCGTCACCGGCCCGGACGAGTACACCACCGTGGTGAACGACAACCTGTTCACCAACGTCATGGCGCGGTTCAACCTGCGCGCCGCGGCGTTCGTCGTGGAGACGATGCGCGCGGACTACCCGGAGGACTACGCCCGCCTCGCCGACCGCCTGTCCCTCGGGGTGCACGAGACCACCGAGTGGGCGCGCGCCGCGGACCACATGTCCATCCCCTACGACGAGAGCATCGGCATCCACCCGCAGGACTCGCACTTCCTCGAGCGGGAGATCTGGGACCTGGCGGCGACGCCCGTCACGAAGCGGCCGCTCCTGCTGCACTACCACCCGCTGGTGATCTACCGGTACCAGGTGCTCAAGCAGGCCGACGTGGTGCTCGCGCTGTTCCTCCAGGGCAAGTACTTCACCGCGGAGGAGAAGCTCGCCGACTTCGAGTACTACGACCCGCTGACCACGGGTGACTCGACGCTGTC
Source organism: Isoptericola peretonis (assembly GCA_023241745.1). Taxonomy (GTDB): domain Bacteria; phylum Actinomycetota; class Actinomycetes; order Actinomycetales; family Cellulomonadaceae; genus Isoptericola; species Isoptericola peretonis. The sequence goes on from JALQCY010000007.1 coordinate 152,763, forward strand.
GGGGGTCGTCCAGTCGATCATCGCGGCCGAGGTGGGGTACCACGAGCTCGCCCTGGAGTACTTCGTCTCCTCGCTCCTGGTGGACCTGGCCAACCTGCACTCGAACGCGGCCGACGGCGTGCACGTCGCCTCCGCCGGAGGCACCTGGACGGCGCTCGCGTTCGGGTTCGGCGGGATGCGCGACCACGACGGCGAGCTGTCCTTCGACCCCCGCCTGCCGCAGGGCTGGGAGGGCCTGACCTTCCGCGTGACCTGGCACGGGTCGCGCCTGCGCGTGACGGTGCGGCCCGACGAGCTCGAGCTGGTGGCGGAGACCGGCGAGGGCGCCCGTGTCACGGTGCGCGGCGAGCAGGTGAAGGTCGTGCCGGGCGAGGTCACGCGCGTCGCGCTCGACGGTCAGGGGCCCGTGCGCCCGGGCCGCCCGAGCCTGCGCGCCCTGTCCGGCAACCGGCGCGAGGACGGCACGCTCATCACCGCGACGGTGCCGCACTCCTGACGATGTTGTGGGCGCGATTTCGGGGACTATTCGCGACCGAATAGTCCCCGAAATCGCGCCCACAACATCGGTCAGGCGAGGCGCTCGCGCAGGAAGGTCCAGGCGAGGGCGGCCATGTGCGCGGCCTGCGCGTTGTTCGCCGCGCCGCCGTGCCCGCCCTCGACGTTCTCGTAGTACGTCACGTCGTGGCCTGAGCCCCCCGAGGCCAGCATCAGGGCGGCCAGCTTCCGTGCGTGGCCCGGGTGCACGCGGTCGTCCTTGGTCGACGTCGTGAACAGGACCGGCGGGGAGGAACGGCGTCCGTCGAACAGGTGGTACGGCGAGAAGGTGCGGACGAACTCCCAGTCGTCGGTGTCCGGGTCGCCGTACTCGGCCACCCACGACGCCCCGGCGAGCAGGTGCGAGTAGCGCTTCATGTCGAGCAGCGGCACCTGCACCACCACCGCGCCGAACAGCTCGGGGTACTGCGTGAGCATGTTGCCCGCGAGCAGCCCGCCGTTGGAGCCGCCCTGCGCCCCGAGGTGGGCCGGCGTCGTGATGCCGCGGGCGACGAGGTCGCGCGCGACGGCCGCGAAGTCCTCGTAGGCCTTGTGCCGCTTCTCCCGCAGCGCGGCCTGGTGCCACGCCGGGCCGTACTCGCCGCCGCCGCGGATGTTCGCCACGACGTACACGCCGCCGCGCGCGAGCCACGCCCGCCCGACCGTGCCGGAGTAGCCGGGCAGCAGGGGGATCTCGAAGCCGCCGTACCCGTACAGCAGGGTGGGGGCGGTGCCCTCCACCGACGGGTCCGCCCGGCGCACCAGGTCCTCGCGCCCGACGACGAAGTACGGCACCCGGGTCCCGTCGTCCGAGGTGGCGAAGTGCTGCTCGGCGACCATGCCGTCGGCGTCGAAGTACGCGGGCGCGGCCTTCAGCGGCTCGGGCGCGCCGGGTCCCGCGCCAGGTCCCGCGCCAGGTCCCGCGCCGGGCCCCGCGACGGTCGCCAGACCGAGGGTGGAGGGCGTGAGGTAGCCGGTCGTCGTGACCCAGACGTCGTCGCCGTCCACGGGGTCGACGGCGCGGACCCCGACGGTCAGCAGGCCGCCGCCCAGGGGCAGCTCGGAGCGGGTCCAGGGCGCGCCCGGGGCGGCGTCGGCCGGCGGCGTGAGCACGTGCACGGCGTTCTTCACGTCGTCGAGCACGTTGACGACGAGGTGGTGGCGCGTCCACGTGGCGCCGACCAGCGATGTCGAGGGCGTCGGCGAGAACAGGACGGCGAGGTCGCGGGACCCGGCGAGGAACGCGTCGACGGGCGCCGCGAGCAGGGAGCCCGCGGCGTGGCGGCGGGCCGCGCGCCCGGTCGCCTCGTCCGCCGCGATCTCCCACTCGTCGCGCAGCTCCACCAGCAGCCACTCGCGGTGGAAGCCCACCTCGGCCGACTCGGGCACGTCCACCTTCACGAGGCGCTGCCCGGCCATCCCGACGTCCTCGACGAGGTAGGTCTCCGAGCGGTAGAAGGCGATCGACCGGCTCACGACGTCCCGCTCGAACCCGGGCGTGCGGGAGCGCCGCGCCGAGATGTACATGTCGGCGTCCGTCCCCTCGTACACGACGACGGCCTCCTCCAGCGGCGTCCCGCGCCGCCAGAGCTTCGCGATCCGCGGGTAGCCCGACGGGGTCGTGGTCCCCGGCCCGAAGTCGGTGAAGACGTAGACCGTGTCCTCGTCGGCCCAGGCGAGGCCGCCCTTGGCGCCCGTGCGGCCGTCGGCGCGTGCGGTGTCGCGCTCGAAGCCGCCCTCGGAGGCAGGGACGAACCTCTTGTCGACCAGGTCGAACTCGCGCGTGACGTCGGCGTCCGAGCCGCCGGGGGACAGGTCCACCAGGGCGCGCCGCCACGGCTCGCCGGCCGCGAGCTGCTCCGGCGTCGGGCGCAGCAGCGTGGCCCCGTGCCACACCCAGCTCTCGCCCTCCGCGGCGGCAAGGGCGTCCAGGTCGAGCACGGTCTCCCACCGCGGGGCGTCGGTGCGGTAGGAGTCGAGGGTGGTGCGACGCCACAGTCCGCGCTCGTGCTCGGCGTCGCGCCAGAAGTTGTACAGGTGGTCACCGACGCGCGACACGTCCGGGATGCGCTCGTCCGAGTCGAGCACCTCGCGGACCGCCGCCTCGGTCTCGGCGAAGCCCGGGGCGGCGCCGACGGTCGCGTGCGCGTGCTCGTTGCGGGCGCGCACCCAGTCCAGCGCGGCGTCGCCCTCGACGTCCTCGAGCCAGGCGAACGGGTCCGGGCGGCCCGGGTCGAGCGGCGTGGGCGGGGCGGGGGCGTGCGGTGCGGCCTCGAGGCGCTCGGCGGTCATGCTCGGCACCCTAACGGCCCGTCCCCTTTCACCCGGGGGACCGCCGTGGTAAAAACTCCTGGTCAGGGCATTGATCCCGCTTTGGACGTTCCAAGGGCTTCGCGGAGACGGCCGCTTTCGTGCCGTGCGACCGCCGCGCGACCCGTCCCTTCCTTTCCACCCACGGGGGTGCGGTGAGCACGACGACGTCTGCCGGCTCGCGCGCGACGGCGCGCGTCCCGGCCCTGGTGTGCGCGGTGGCCGCGGTCCTGGCCGTCGCGGCCGTCCCGGTGCTCGACGACCGGCTGCCCGCGGCGGGGTGGGCGCCGTCCGCGGCCGCCGCCGTGCTGGTCGTCGCGGCGACCGTCCTGCTGTCGCGGTCCGCGCGTCGCGCGGAGGCCGGCCGCCGTGAGCTGCTGGCCGAGCGCGACCGGCTCGCCGCGGACCTCGCGGCCGGCGGCCGCGCCCTGCAGGAGGCGACCGCGGAGCTGGCCCGTACCCGCGAGTCGCGGGACGACCAGCGGGTCGCCGTGGAGACCGCCGTCGTCGCGCTGGCCCGCAAGGTCCAGGCGTCCGCGCACCGCATCCAGGAGGAGGCCGCGCGGGTCGTGCAACGGCACGCGGCCGACCCGGACGTGCTGCAGACGTCGATGCGGATCGACCACGCCGCCGCCCAGCACGCGCGCCAGGCGCAGAACCTCGTCGCCCTGTGCGGCCGGCGTCCCGGCCAGACGTGGGACGACCCGCTCCCGTTCCCGGACGTCGTCCGCGCGGCCGCGGGGCGGATCACCGCCTTCCGGCGCGTCGAGGTCTCCGGCGACCCGGGCCTGGCGGTGCTGGGCCGGGCGGTCGAGCCTGTCGTGCACGTGGTGGCCGAGCTGCTCGCGAACGCCACGCAGTGCTCCCCGCCGAACACCCAGGTGCTCGTCGCGATCCGGCAGGTGCAGCGCGGCGCGGTCGTCGAGATCGACGACTGCGGCGTGGGCATGGCGCCGCGAGAGCTGGAGCGGGTGCGGGCGGTGGCCTCGGGCGCGCGGCCGGTGGGCATCACCGACCTCGGGGAGGTGCCCCACACCGGGCTCGCCGTCGTCGGCTCGTACGCCCGCGCCCTCGACCTGCGCGTCGACCTCATGGAGTCGGTCTACGGCGGCCTGCGGGCCGTCGTGATGGTGCCCGGCGAGCTGACCACCGCGGCCGCGGCGGCCCCCGCGGCGCTCGCTCCGAGCGTCGACGCGGGCTGGGAGGAACCGGCCGGCGGCGGCGCGCGCGCCTCCTCGGACGCGGACGGCACTCCGGGCGGCTCCCGGGACGCCGCGGCCGGGCCGTCGCCCGACGCCGCGCCCGCGCTGCCGCAGCGCCGGGCGCGCCGGGGTGCGGCCGGGCCCGCCGCGACGGGGGCCCAACGGACGGTGCCTCCGGCGCACGACACGACCGAGCCTGCCCAGGGCCGGACCCCCGACCAGACGGCGGAGGAGGCGGGCGCGTGGATCGGCGCGTTCTTCTCCGCCGGCCACGACAGCACGCCGTCCGCCGTGACGGAACCGAACTCGGAGGACACATGACGACGCAGGCCACCGGCACGATGCCGCTCGGGAGCGCGCACCCCGACAGCTGGATGCTCGACCTCGTGGCCGGGGTGCGCGGGGTGCAGCACGCCGTCGTGCTCAGCTCGGACGGCCTGGTGAAGGTGCGTACCGACGTCACCGACCCGGACACGGCCGACAAGGTCGCGGCGGCCTGCGCGGGGCTCGTGGCACTCGGCATGAGCATGGGCCGCGAGTTCGGGGCGGGCGACCGGCTGCGGCAGGTCCTCGTCGAGTTCGACGGCGGGTTCCTCTTCGTCCGCGGTGCGGGCGACGGGTCGCGGCTGGCGGTCGTCACGGACGCCACCGTCGACCCGGGGCTCGTGGCGCAGCAGATGCAGGCGCAGGTCCTCATGATCGGGGAGCGGACCCTCGGCACGGACCCGGCGCACCGGCCGACGGACCGCCGTGCCGGACAGGCGCCCGAGCCGACCCCCGCGCCGACCACCGAGCGGGCCGCGGCGCCGCTGGCCACGCGTCCCGTCGCCGACGCACCGCGCGAGCCCTGAGGGGGACCCGTTGCCCACCGACCCGCCCCTCGGCACGCCGACGGACACCTATCGCGACCATCCGGTGCGCTCCTACGTCCTGACAGGCGGGCGCGCGCACCCCACCCGCAACACCCTGCGGCCGGAGACGCTGCTGTGCGCGGTGGACGACGGTCGCGAGCTGCCCGTCGCGGCGGGCCGGCACGAGCGGGCGCTGCTGGAGACGTGCCGGGGCACGCTCTCCCTGGCCGAGCTGGCGGCGTACCTGCGGCTGCCCACCAGTCTCGTGGCGGTGCTCGCCTCCGACCTCGTCGACGCGGGCTACCTGGCGATCCGGTCGCACGCGGCGCGCGACACCCCGGGGCTCGACCTGCTGGAGGAGGTCCTCGATGGGCTCCACCGGTTCTGAGCCGGGCGCCGTGCACCTGGCGCCCACCGTCGAGAGGTCGGTCAAGGTGCTGGTGGTCGGCGCCTACGGCGTCGGCAAGACGACGCTCATCGGCGCGGTGAGCGAGATCCCCGTCCTCAGCACGGAGGAGACCGTCACGACGGCCAGCGTCGGCGTCGACCCGCGGCGCGGCGAGAAGTCCACGACGACGGTCGCGATGGACTTCGGGCGCGTGACCGTGGGCGGGTCCACCGCCCTCTACCTGTTCGGCACGCCGGGGCAGAAACGCTTCTGGGACCTGTGGGTCGGTCTGGCGGACGGCGCCGTGGGGGCGCTGGTGGTGGTGGACACGCGCCGGCTCGAGGACGGCTTCGAGGTGCTGGACCAGCTCGAGGAGCACACGCACCTGCCGGTCGCGGTGGTGGTCAACGAGTTCCCGGGCGCCCCGCGACACGAGCTCGAGGCCGTGCGCACCGCCCTGGACCTGCCGCCGGGCACGCCGGTGGTCTCCGGCGACCTGCGGGGGCGCCGGCAGGCCGTGGAGGCGCTGAAGGCCCTCGTCGCGCACGCGGTGCGGCGCGCGGGCGGGAGCGTGGCCGCATGAGCCTCACCGGGGCGGTGCGCGTGGTGCGCCTCGAGGAGGTGACGGACCGGCCGCTGCTGGCCGACCTGGCGGGCGCCCCGGACCCCGTGGAGCGGTACGAGGCCCTGCGCTCCCGCTGGGGCGCGCTCGCCCCCGTCGACCTCGAGCCGGGCGTACCGGCGTGGCTCGCGCTCGGGCACGCCGAGGTCGCCGCCGTGCTGCGCAACGAGGCGCTCTTCACCCGCGACTCGCGCCACTGGCGGTACGAGGCCGAGCGGCTGGTCGCCTGGCGGTCGCCCACCCGGGCGGTGCTGGCGCAGCGCGACAGCGCCCACGACCGGGACGGTGCGGAGCACCGGCGCCTCCGCACGGCCCTGGCGGACGCCCTCGACGCCGTCGAGGAGAAGCGGGTGGTGCGGGCCGTGGACGTCGCGTGCGGCTCCGTGCTCGACCGGCTGGCCGCGCGCGGCAGCGCCGACATGGTGGCCCAGTACGCCGTCGACGTCCCCGTGCGGGTGCTGGCCGACCTGCTGGGCATGACCCTCGGAGACGCCCGCCGGATGCACGAGCTGACCGTGGCCCAGCGCTCGGGGACCGAGGCGGCGTACCCGGCGGCCGTCGAGGCGGAGGACCTGCTCGCGGGCTTCGTCGCCGCCCGGCGGGCCGAGCCGAGCGACGACCTCACGTCGGCGCTCCTCGCGCACCCCGCCCACGAGAACGACCTCGAGGTGATGGGCGCCGTGGGTCTGCTGTTCGCCACGGCGCACGACGCGGAGATCGCCTGGATCGCCACGGCGCTGCAGCGGCTGCTGGCCGACCCGGCGTTCGCCGCCCGCCTGCACGGCGGCCGTATCTCCCTCGACGACGCCCTCGACGAGGTGGCCCGCGACACGCCCCCGCTGCCGCACCTGCGGCCCCGGTACGCTCTCGCCGACTGCGAGCTGGGCGGCCAGGCCGTCGCGGCGGGCGACGCCGTCGTGCCCGCGGTCGCGGCGGCGAACGCCGACCGCGCGGTGCGGGCGGCGGACGACTGGGAGCGGGTCGACGCGCGCTTCCACCTCACGTGGGGGACCGGGGCGCACGCCTGCCCCGCCCACCGGACGGCGCCGGTGATCACGCGCACCGTCGTGGGTCACTTCCTCGCCAGGGTCGCGGGCATGGAGCTCGCGGTGCCGCCCGCCGACCTGGCGCCCGTGCGCTCCGCCTGGGTGCGCCACCCCCGCGAGCTCCCGGTCCGTTTCGTCTGACCGGGAGCCCGTGGCACGGTGCGGCCCCGGTCAGGCGCCCGCGGCGACGCGCCGGCGGAGCCGGCTGGTCACGTGCCGGTACGCCTTCGGGTCCACGGGCAGCAGCCACTGCCGCGCCCGCGTGGGGGCCGGCAGCTGCAGGTCGAGGTCGTCGAGCATCTCGTCGATCTGGTGCAGCGAGAACGGGATGACGTTGGTGCCGCGCGCGTGCTTGCCCTCCGTGCGCTTCTCCATCCAGTCCACGCGGCTCGCCACGTGGTCGCGTCGTACCTCGACCGGCGGGACCTTCACCGCGCCGGCGAGGTGGCCGGCCGTCCACACGGCCGCGATCTCCGCCGACAGCGGGCTGAACAGCGAGGAGTTGTACCCGGCGAACGTCAGGTGGGGCACGTCGTGCGGCAGCACCTGGCGGTAGAGCTGGAAGTTCCCGCGGTCGTCGAGCAGCCGCGCCTGCAGGTCGTCGTCCAGGAACGGCACGCGCTGGTGGAAGCCGGTGCCGCACACCACCAGGTCGGCGCGCACGGTCGTGCCGTCGTCGAGCACGGCGACCGGCCGGCCGTCGTCGTCGGCCGCGAGGCGCTCGATCTCGGCGTCGCGGTGCACGGTGAGCGTGCCCTCGGCGACCTGCTCGAAGAAGCCCTCGGTCGCGAGGGACACGGTCGAGCGGGCGATGTCGGCGAACTCCCCGCGCGGGACCAGGCCGAGCTCCTTGAGCCGCAGCTGCCTGGTGGACACCGCGCCGACGCTCCCGAGCATGGAACGGCGGACGCCGTCGCCCGGTCCGTGCAGGAACTTCTCCATGCCGCTCGCGACGGTCTGGTAGCGGAAGAGCCCTTCGCCCAGGCGCGTGAGCAGCAGGTACTTGTAGTTCAGCGCGTTGCCCAGCTTCTTGGGCAGCTTCCACAGCAGGTGCCGCGCGACGACGTGCGTGCCCGCGGCCACCCGGCCCAGCTCGGCGGCGACGTCGCACGCGGACTTGCCGTAGCCGACGACGACGACGTGCTTGCCGCGCGCGTCCTCGAGGGAGGTGAGCTGGCTGGCGGCGACGACGGTGCCGCCCGCGCGCAGCAGCTGCGCGAGCCCGTCGAACCGCGGGAGCACGGGCTCGGAGAAGATACCGTTCGCGACCACGAGGTGGTCGAAGGCCTCGGGGTCGCCGACGGGCTCTCCGGCGCGACGTGCCGTGAGGCTCCAGCCGCTCTCGTCCCCGGTGAGCTCGGCGCGCACCACCTCGGTCGACAGCCGCAGCGTGCCCCGCAGGTCGTGGAGGTCGACGTAGCGCTCCAGGTAGCCCTGGACCTGCTCGCCGCTGGGCCACTCCGGGTAGTCCTTCGGCATCGGCAGGTCCGAGAAGGCGTAGGAGCCCTTGTTGTTCTGGGTCGTGAGGCCGGAGTAGCGGCGGCTCGCGCTCCACACGCCGCCGACGTCGGGGGTCTTGTCGAACACGGTGACGTCGTGCCCGAACTCGCGGAGCACCTTGGCGCTGGCCAGGCCGGCGAAGCCGGCGCCGACGACGGCGATCTTCATGAGCGTCCTTGCTGTCGGTCCAGTGGGAGCCAAATCGCCAGAATCGTGCCGGTTCGGACACCTCCTGCGACAGGTCTCCGGGCTGGCCCGACGGCGCCGTCCGGGGGGAGCCGCCGGCCGCGCCGCTGTCGGCGGCACGCGGCAAGATGGGCCCGTGACCGACACCGACAACCCCGCGCTCGACGAGACCGCCCTCGACGAGGCCGCCGCCCAGCGCCGCTGGGCAGAGCTGGTCGCCCTGATCGAGGAGGACCAGCGGGCGTACTACGAGGACGACGCGCCCCGGGTCTCCGACGCCGAGTACGACGCGCGGATGCACGAGCTGCAGGCGATCGAGGCCGCGCACCCGGCGCTCGTCACGCCGGACTCCCCGACGCAGCGCGTGGGCGGCGCCGCGGCCGGGGGCTTCGCCACGGTCGAGCACGTCGAGCGGATGCTCAGCCTCGACAACGTCTTCTCCGTCGAGGAGCTGCGCGCGTGGGACGCCCGCGTGGCGCGCGACGTGGGGTCGGAGCGCATCGGCTACCTGTCCGAGGTGAAGATCGACGGGCTCGCGATCGCGCTGCTGTACGAGAAGGGCCGCCTGGTGCGGGCGGCGACCCGCGGCGACGGCCGCACGGGCGAGGACGTCACGCAGAACGCCCTGCGGATCGCCGACATCCCGCGCCGGCTCGCCGGCGACGGCCATCCCGACCTCGTCGAGGTCCGCGGCGAGGTCTTCATCCCCGTCGCGGCGTTCGAGCGGCTCAACGACCTGCAGGCGCAGCTGCGCGACCGCGCCGTCGTCGAGGCGCGCGAGCGGCACGGCGGGCGGGCGTCCGCCGCCCGCCCGTTCGACGAGGAGAAGGCCCGCGTCGCAGCGCTGCGCCGCTTCCCGCAGTTCGCCAACCCGCGCAACGCCGCGGCCGGCGGGCTGCGCCAGCTGCTCGACAAGAAGGAGGGCATGGAGGCCGAGGCCGGGCTCGCCCGGGTGGAGTCCCTGCGCCTCTACGTGCACGGCGTCGGCGCGCTGCAGTGGACGGCCGGCGAGCACACCGAGCTGGCCCGGCAGTCGGAGGCCTACGAGCTCTTCGCGCGCTGGGGCCTGCCCGTCTCCCCGCACAACCGCGTGGTCGAGGGCGTGGACGGCGTGGTCGAGATGATCGAGCACTTCGGCACCCACCGCCACGACATCGAGCACGAGCTGGACGGCATCGTCGTCAAGGTGGACGCGCTGGCCGACCAGCGCCGACTGGGGGCCACGAGCCGCGCCCCGCGCTGGGCGATCGCGTACAAGTACCCGCCGGAGGAGGTCACCACCCGCCTGCTGGCGATCCAGGTGGGGGTGGGGCGCACGGGCCGGGCCACGCCCTACGCGGTGATGGAGCCGGTCAAGGTCGCGGGCTCCACGGTGCGGCAGGCCACGCTGCACAACCAGGACGTCGTGCGCGCCAAGGGGGTGCGGGTCGGCGACATGGTGGTGCTGCGCAAGGCGGGCGACGTGATCCCCGAGATCCTCGGCCCGGTCACCGCGCTGGCCGACGACGGCTACCCCCGCGAGGACTTCGTCATGCCGGAGGCGTGCCCCGAGTGCGACACACCGCTGCGGCCCATGAAGGAGGGCGACGTCGACCTGCGCTGCCCCAACGCCGAGACGTGCCCGGCCCAGGTGCGCGGCCGCGTGGAGCACATCGGCTCGCGGGGCGGCCTGGACATCGAGGCGCTGGGCGAGGTCACGGCCTCCGCCCTGACGCAGCCCGAGGTCCCCGAGGTCCCGCCGCTGCGCACCGAGGCCGGCCTGTTCGACCTCACGCTGGAGCAGCTGCTGCCGATCGAGGTCGTCGTGCGGGACTCCGAGACGGGCCTGCCGAAGGTCGACGACGACGGCGTGGCGCGCCGCCGCACGCCGTTCCGCAAGAAGGTCACGTACACGAGGGCGCGGCGCGCCGCGGCGGCCGAGGCCGGGGAGACCCTCTCCGAGCTCGAGCCGACGGCCGCGGCGACCAAGCTGCTCGAGGAGCTGGAGCTCGCCAGGACGAAGGACCTGTGGCGGATCCTCGTCAGCCTCAACATCCGCCACGTCGGGCCCGTCGCGGCCCGGGCGCTCGCGGGCTGGTTCGGCTCGCTGGACGCGATCCGGGCGGCGTCGCGCGAGGAGCTGGCCGCCGTCGAGGGCGTCGGCCCGACCATCGCGGACGCGCTCCTGGCGTGGTTCGACGTCGAGTGGCACCGGGAGATCGTCGACCGCTGGCAGGCGGCCGGCGTGCGCACCTGGATCCCCGACCACCCCGGGCCCGCGGCCATGGCGGAGCGCGCCGACGAGGGCCCGAGCGGCCCCCTGGCCGGCCTGACGGTCGTCGTCACCGGCTCGCTCGAGGGGTACAGCCGCGACGGCGCGAAGGAGGCGGTCCTCGCCGCGGGCGGCAAGGCGGCCGGGTCGGTGTCGAAGAAGACGGACTACGTCGTCGTCGGCGAGAACGCCGGGTCGAAGGCCGCCAAGGCGGAGGAGCTGGGCCTGCCGATCCTCGACGAGGCCGGGTTCACGCGCCTGCTCGAGGGCGGCCCGGCGGCGCTGGGGGACACCGCGGGGAACCAGACCGACGGGGAGGACGACTGACGCCCGGGGCTACGATGCGCGGGTGCCGGACACCCTCACCTCGAACCTGACCCTGCGCGGCGCCCACCTCGTGGGCTCCGTGAACCTGTCGACCGCCCGCGACACGCTGCGCACCGTCGCGACGCGGCTGGGAGCCCACGCCCGCCGGATCCCGGACGGCGAGGTGGGCGAGCGGTTCCACTGGATCCTCTTCCAGGGCTCGCGGTTCGAGGCGGTGGACGGCCTGGCGCGCGTGGGCGACGAGCCCGTCGTGGTGGCGGGCTTCGACGTGCGCCCCCACGTGCTCGACGGCTCGGTGCCGGCGGCGGAGCTCCGGTTCGGCCCGCTGGGCTACGCCGAGGCGGCGCGGGAGTCGTACGCCGACTTCGTCGCCCTGCGGGCCGGGGGCGTGATCGCGCCGGGCACGCGGTTCCAGGTCTGCCTGCCGTCGCCGCTGGCCGCCGTGACGACGTTCGTCGCGCCGGCCGACCGCGCCGCGGTGCACCCCGTCTACGAGGCGGCGCTGGTCCGCGAGCTCGACGAGATCCTCGCGGCGGTGCCGGCCGAGGACCTCGCCGTGCAGGTCGACCTCGCCACCGAGTTCGCGTTCGTCGAGGGTGCGAACCTCGGGGGCGGCGCGGCCCGCGCCTGGTTCGACCGCGGCGCGGACGGCGCCGCGGGCGGCGAGGACGTCCTCGAGGGCTGCGTCCGCCGCGCGGCGCGGTTCGCGGCGCACGTGCCGGCCGGCGTGGAGCTCGGCTTCCACCTCTGCTACGGGGACGTGGCGGAGAAGCACTTCGTCGAGCCGGCCGACACCGCGCACGTCGTCGCGATGGCGAACGCCCTGGTCGCCGCCCTGCCGCGGCCGGTCACCTGGGTGCACCTGCCGGTGCCGATCGACCGGGACGACGCCGCGTACGTCGCGCCGCTCGCAGGCCTCGCGATCGGCGAGGACACCGAGCTGTACCTCGGCCTCCTGCACCACGAGGACGGCGTCGAGGGTGCCTGGCGTCGTCTCGCCGCGGCGGAGCAGGTGCTCGGCGGCCGGGCGGTCGGCGTCGCCACCGAGTGCGGCTTCGGCCGCGGCCCGAGCGAGCGCACCGCCGACCTCCTCGACCTGCACGTCGCGGTCCTCGAGCGCGCGGCCTGACCACCGGCGGGCGCCTCAGGTCCGGGCCCGTTCCTCGACACGGACGGGGACGGCTGCCGGAGCTTCGACGGCCGCCTCACGCTCGCCGAGGCGCCACCGGGGCGCGAGCCGTCGCAACGGGGCCGGCGACCACCAGGCCGCCTCGCCCGCGAGCCCGAGGGCGGCGGGCAGCAGGAGACCCCGCACCACGGTCGCGTCGACGACCACGGCGACGGCCATCCCGACCCCGAGCTGCTGCAGGAACGTGATGCCGCTGGTGGCGTAGACGGCGAACGACGCGGCGAGGATCAGGGCCGCCGCCGTGACGAGCGGTGCCGAACGGCCGATCCCGCGCGCGATCGCCCCCCGCGCGTCGCCGGTCCGCAGGTGGTCCTCCTGCACCCGGGCCAGCAGGAACACCTGGTAGTCCATCGACAGGCCGTAGGCGACGCAGAACATCAGCAGGGGGATGCTCGGCTCGAGCGTGCCGGTGGCCTCGAACCCCAGGACGCCCTCCAGCAGGCCCTGCTGGAAACCTGCCACCAGGACGCCGAACATCACGGACAGGCTCAGCCCGTTGAGGACGCCGGCCAGGGCGGGGACGACCACCGAGCCCGTCATCGCGAACAGCACCAGCGCGGTCACGAGCACGACCAGGCCCGCGACCAGGGGGAGTCGTTCGGTGACGCCGTCGCGGTAGTCGGTGAGGTCGGCGGGGTACCCGCCGACCACGGCGTCGCCCCACGTCGCCGGCGGCGGGGTGTCGCGGACGGTGCGAACGAGCTCGGTCGGTGCCTCGGCGAGCGTCTCGCCGGTGGGCAGCACCGACAACCACGTGCCGCCGTCCCCGAGCGTGTACCGGTCGGGGTCGCGGGACCCCGTGCCCACGCGGTCGCCCGCGACGAACGACCCGGATGCCGAGTCGACGCGCTCCACCCCGGGCAGGCCCGACAGGCGGGCCGCGTAGCGGGACAGCGCCGCGGCGTCCGGCGGGGCGCCCGGCAGCACGACCTGCAGCGCATCGGCTTCCTCGGTGCGGAAGTCCGACCGGATCGTGTCGTACATCGCGCGCACGGGCGTGCCCGAGGGCAGCACGCGGTCGTCAGGGGCACCGAACACGATGCCGAGCGCGGGCGCGCCGAGCGCGAGCACGACGGCGAGCCCGGCGCCTCCCCAGACGACGGGCCGGGCGGCCACACGCCCGGCGGTCCGCTGCCAGAACGCGCCCTCGCCGGGGTCGCCCGGGGCGAGCACCCGCCGTCCCAGGAGCACCAGGACGGCGGGGAGGAAGGCGACCGAGGCGAGGAGGGCGCTGGCCACGACCGCGATGCCCGCGTACGCGAAGGAGGACAGGAACGGGAACGGGAAGACGAGGAGCACCGCGAGGGAGGCGCCGACGGTCACGCCGCTGAAGGCGACCGTGCGTCCGGCGACCCGTACCGCGCGCCGGGCGGCGGCCCGCACGTCGCCGCCGGCGCCCAGCTCCTCACGGAACCGGTACGCCACGAACAGGCCGTAGTCGACGCCCAGGCCGATGCCCATGACGAGCGCGATGTTCGAGGCGAACGTCGACACCTCGGTGACCGCCGCGACGGCCCGCAGCGCGGCGAGCGCGCCGACGACGGCGAGCAGGCCGGTCGCGAGGGTGGCGAGCGCGACGCCGAGCCGTCGGTAGACGGCCCAGAGCAGGAGCCCGACCAGCGGCACCACGACGAGCTCCGCCCGCAGGAAGTCGGTGCGAGCCTGCGCGGCGGCCACCCGGAAGACCTCGTCACCGCCTCCCAGGGTGACGTCCACGGGGCCGTCCGCCGGCGCCGCGTCGACCACCCCTTCCTCGATCGTCGGCAGCACCGTGCCGCGCACGTGGTCGGCGTCCCCGGGCGCCCAGGCCAGCACGAGCCCCGAGGTCCGCGCCTCGCTCGCGAGCGTGTCGGGTGCTCCCGGGTCCCAGGCGGACCAGACGTCCTCCACGCCCGGCACGGCGGACAGGTCGTCCGCGATCTCCAGCGCCGCGGCGGCGACCGCGGGGTCGTCCACGGTGGCGCCGTCGTCGGCGGGCTCGACCAGGATCGCGACGTTGGGACTGCCCCGTCCGGACTGGCCGAGCGTCTGCCGGGCCTCGAGGGACTCCGACCCCGGCGCCTCGTACCGGTTGAGCGAGAGGGCGTCCATGACCCCGGCGGCGGCGACGGCCAGGACGAGGAAGACCAGGGCGGTGGCGACCACGACGGTGCGGGGTCGGCGGGTGACGGTCCTGGCGACGTTCTCGAGCACGGGGAACCTCCGGTAGCGTGAACACGAGCGATTGTTCGCCTTCCCGGAGAATACGAGCAATCACTCGCATATGTCGAGAGGGAGATCGATGACCAGTGCCGACGACCGTTCCGATGCCGACGTCGACGGGCGGGCGCCCCGCCGTCAGGCGCGCGGGCAGCGCCGGATCGAGGAGATCCTCGACGCGGCGGGGCGGGTGTTCGTCCGGGAGGGCTACGACGCGGCCACCACCAACGCGGTCGCGAAAGAGGCGGGGATCTCGCCCGGCTCGCTGTACCAGTACTTCCGCAACAAGGACGAGATCGCCCAGGGCCTCGCGGTCCGGTACGCCGCCGGGCTCGCCGAGCTCCAGAGGGCGGCGTTCGACGGCGTCGACCCGCAGGGGCTATCCCTCGAGGACCTGGTGCGCCGCGTGATCGACCCCGTGGTGGCGTTCAACGTGGCCCACCCGGCGTTCAAGACCTTGTTCGCGCGGACCGACCCGCCGCCCGGCCTCGCCGAGGCGACGGCGCCGCTCGACGCGTCGATCCACGAGCGTGCCGCGGCCCTCGTCGCCGCGCGCGCGCCGCAGCTCGCACCCGCCGACGCGGCCCGGGTGAGCGTCGTGGCCACGCAGCTGGTGCGGGCCATGATGCCGTTGGTGGTCGCGGCGTCCGGGGCCGAGCGGGAGAGGCTGGCGGCCGAGGCGCGCTCGGCCGTGGCCGCCTATCTGCGGGTGGCCCTGGGCTGAGGACGCACGGGTGGGCTGCTCGCGCCGTGCCGTGCGTCCGCCTACCGGTGGCTCACCGGCTGGCCCAGAGCAGGCCGCGCTCGAGGATGGCGCGGATCTCGGGCACCTCGAGGTCGGCGAGCTGGTGCCCCTCGGTGCAGACGAAGATCTTCCCGGCACCCCACCGCCGGGTCCAGACGGCGGGGCAGACCACCGGCTCGTGCCACGGGTCGTCGCCCCGGGGCGGGATGGTGGTGGTCGCGAGCACGTCGCTGGCCGAGTCCGTGAGGACCCAGTACTGCTCGGAGAACAGGTCGATCGTGCCCAGGCCGGCGACGATCGGATGGTCCGCCCGCCCGGGCACGATCTCGACGGTGTGGCGCACCAGGTCGTGGGCGTGCGCGGCGAACTGGCCACCCACCATCTGGAGGTAGTCGGTCGCCATCCGGAACGAGTCCACGACGCCGCCGTGCCAGCCGGCGAAGCCGGTGCCGCTCGCGACGGCGCGGCGCAGCCCGCGCATCTCGTCGGGCAGGATCTCGCCCATCGTCCAGGACTGGACGACCAGGTCGACGCCGACCATGAACTCCGCGTCGGCGTAGACCTCGAGGGTCTCGGTCGTCGTCACGTCGAACCCGGACTCCTTGAGGAACGGCGCGAACAGCTCGGTGGCCTCGACGGGGGCGTGCCCCGGCCAGCCGCCGCGTACCACCAGCGCCCGACGATCCTGTCCGGTCATGAGTCCTCCTCGACCCGCTGTCCCTGCCTGCGTGCGCCGGATGCTCCGGCGGCCCGCACGCATCGATGTTTCACCGGCGCCTCGTCGTCGTCAACACGTCGGGGCATGCATCACCCGGCCTCAGATGAGTGCGTCGATCGACGCGGGGGAGAGCACGTGGTCCACGGCCATCGCGCTGGCCCCCAGCACCCCCGCCTCGCCGCGCGTCTGCGACGTGACGATCCTCAGGTGCTGGGTGGCCAGGGGCAGGGAGCGTCGGTACACGACCTCGCGGATCCCGGCGATGAGGTGCTCGCCCGCCTCGGCGAGGATGCCGCCGATGACGATCACCGACGGGTTCAGCATGCTCACGCACGCGGCGAGGACCGTGCCGATGTCCCGGCCCGCCTGGCGCACCGCCGCGCTCGCCGCCAGGTCGCCGGACCGCACGAGACGGACGACGTCGGCGCTCCGATGGGCGTCGAGGCCCTCGGCGGCGAGCCGCTCGGCCACGGCCTGGCCGCTCGCGATGGCCTCGAGGCAGCCGACGTTGCCGCATCGGCACGGTGCGCCCTCCGCCCCGGCGACCGCGACGTGTCCGAGGTCCCCCGCCGCGCCCTGGGCACCGCGGCGCAGTGCGCCGTCGGCGATGATCCCGGAGCCGATCCCGGTGGCGACCTTGACGAACAGCAGGTTGTCGATCGTCCGCCAGGCGGCACGGTGCTCACCGAGCGCCATGATGTTCACGTCGTTGTCCACGAGGACCGGCGCGTCGAAGTGCCGGCGCAGGATGCCGGGCACGTCGACGTCGTCCCAGGCCGGCATGATCGGCGGCATGATCGGGTGCCCCGTCGAGTGCTCGACCGGGCCGGGGAGCCCCACGCCGACCCCGGCCAGCTCGCCCTCGTCGCGCTCGGCCGCGGCGAGGAGCTTGTCGCCGTTCTCGACGACCCAGCCGAGGACGGTGTCGGGTCCCTCCGCGATGGACAGCGGCGCGTCGGTCTCGGCCAGCACCTGGGACGCAAGGTCGGTGAGCGCGATGCGGGCGTGCGTCGCCCCGAGGTCGACGGCGAGCACCACCTTCGCGCGGGGGTTGAACGCGAACGTCGCCGGGGGCCGGCCGCCGGTCGACGTGGCCTCGCCGGCCGGGGCGATCAGGCCCGCCGACATGAGGAGGTCGATACGGGCGGCGATGGTCGAGCGGGCCTGGCCGGTCGCCGTCGCGAGGTCGGCGCGCGTCCGGGGCTGACCGTCCCGCAGCAGCTGGAACATCTCCCCGGCCCCCGTCGGCCGAGGAGCGAACTTCAGCAGTTCCTCCATGTTCACAGTCAATCATGATCACAGTCGTGCAACTTTTGGTTGACGCCCGTCAAAAGTGCCCCTACGTTGTGACACATGGTCGACGAAGACCCCCAAGACGCTCCGGCACAGGAGCTCGTGCCACCGTCCGGCGAGGCCGCCGGCACCACCGCTCGCCCTCCGTTGCTGCGCATGGAGGGGATCGTCAAGCACTTCCCGGGAGCCAAGGCGCTCGACGGCGTGGACCTCGACGTCCTGCCCGGCGAGGTGCACTGCCTCCTGGGCCAGAACGGCGCCGGCAAGTCCACGCTCATCAAGGTGCTCTCCGGAGCCCACCAACCCACCGCGGGGCGCATCCTCATCGACGACGCCGAGGTGACGATCGGGCACCCCGTCGCCGCACTGGCTCACGGCGTCGCCACGATGTACCAGGAGCTGGACGTCGTCGACGGGCTCACGGTCGCGGAGAACATCTACCTGGGCCACGAGCTCGCGACCGGCGGCTTCACCCAGCGCCGGGAGGTCGCCCGCCGGACGCGGGAGATCCTCCGGCGGCTCGGGCACCCGGAGATCTCCCCGCACCGCGAGGTCGGGCAGCTTCCCGCCGCCGGCAAGCAGATCGTCTCGATGGCGCGCGCGCTGTCCCACGACGCACGGGTGATCGTCATGGACGAGCCGTCCGCCGTCCTCGACTCGGGGGAGGTGGAGAACCTCTTCCGCGTGGTCCGCGAGCTCACCGCGCAGGGCGTGGCGATCGTCTACATCTCGCACCGCATGGAGGAGATCCGTGCGATCGGCGACCGCATCACCGTCCTCAAGGACGGCCGGACGGTCGGACGGAACCTGCCGGCGAGCACCCCGACGCGCGAGCTCATCACGCTCATGACCGGGCGTGCGGTCGAGTACGCGTTCCCCCGGCGCACGGGGGTGCCCGACGATGCGCCCGTGGTGCTCGACGTCCAGGGGCTGTCGCTCGTCGGCGCGTTCGAGGACGTCTCGCTCCAGGTGCGTGCAGGCGAGGTGGTCGGCCTGGCCGGGCTCGTGGGCTCCGGGCGCTCCGAGATCCTCGAGACCCTCTTCGGCGCGCGCAAGCAGTCCGCCGGGACCGTCTCGGTCTCGGGGCGGCGGCTGCGTCCCGGGTCGGTGCCCGCGGCGGTGGCGGCGGGTGTGGGCCTGGCCCCCGAGGAGCGCAAGAGCCAGGGCCTCGTGCTCGACGAGGCGGTCTACCGGAACATCACCCTGTCGACGTTCGCCCGCACGGCGAAGGGCGGCTGGCTCGACGAGCGCGCGGAGCGCCGCGTCGCGCGCCAGCAGGCCGAGGCGCTGGACCTGCGCCCGCGGGACGTCGACAGGGCGATCCGCACCCTCTCCGGGGGCAACCAGCAGAAGGCCGTCCTGGCGCGCTGGCTGGTGCACGGCTGCGACGTGCTCCTGCTGGACGAGCCGACCCGCGGCGTCGACGTCGGGGCCCGCTCCGAGCTCTACGGACTGGTGCGGGCGCTCGCCGACAACGGGACCGCCGTCCTGGTGGTCTCCAGCGAGATCCCCGAGGTCCTCGGCCTGGCCGACCGCGTCCACGTGGTCTCCGACGGACGCGTGGTGCACCAGGCCCCCGCACAAGAGATCGACGAGCACCGTGTGCTCGACCTCGTGATGGAAGGAAGTGTCGCGTGAGCGCATCCACGGCCGCCCCGCCGGCCGACGAATCGACCGAGCGACGCTCATGGCTCTCCGGCCCTGCCGGCCGGAACGTCGGGCTCGTCGTCGCCCTCGCCCTGATCTGCGTCGCGGGGGTCATCACCGGCGGCGAGCGCTTCGCCGACATCGACAACGTCGTGACGATCCTGCGGGCCGCCGCGGTCACCGGCGTCGTCGCGATCGGCATGACGTTCGTCATCATCTCGGGCGGCATCGACCTGTCCGTCGGCTCCGTGCTGGGGCTGACCGGCGTCTGGGCGACCACCGTGGCCACCCAGACGATGGCCGAGGACCTCCACTGGCTGGTCATGGTGGTCACGGCGCTCGCGGTGGGCGTCGGCGCCGGCCTCGTCAACGGCGTGATCATCGCGTACGGGCGGGTGGTCCCGTTCATCGCCACGCTCGCCATGCTCGCCAGCGCCCGCGGGCTCGCGGAGATGATCTCGAACCGGCAGACGCAGCGCGTCGACGTCGCCGGGTTCACCGACTTCTTCGACCTCGACCCGCTCGGCGTGCCCATGCTCATCTGGATCTTCGCGCTCGTCGCGGTGGCCGGCTGGTTCCTCCTCAACCGCACCACCTTCGGCCGCCGCACCGTGGCCGTCGGCGGCAACGCCGAGGCCGCGCGCCTCGCGGGCATCAAGGTCAAGCGGCACACGCTGTACATCTACGGCCTCTCGGGTCTGGCCGCCGGGATCGGCGGGGTGATGATGCTCGGCCGGACGACGGCGGGCACGTCGACGAACGGCGTGCTCCTCGAGCTCGACGTCATCGCCGCCGTCGTCGTCGGCGGGACGTTGCTGGCCGGCGGGCGCGGCACGATCGTCGGCACCGTGTTCGGCGTCCTCATCTTCAACACGCTGACGAACATCTTCGTCATCAACAACATGTCGACGTCGGCGCAGAGCGTCGCCAAGGGCGTCATCATCGTCGCCGCCGTGCTGCTCCAGCAGCGCTTCGCCAACCGCAGCAGGTCCACCTGACCGGGCAGGACCGCCGCACCCCTCACCATCACGCAGCACCGGACCGAATCGAGGAAGATCCCATGTCCGCACGAATGACTTCGCGACGCCGCACCCTGACGGTCGTCGCCGGTGCCACCGCAGCGCTCCTGCTGGCGGCAGGCTGCACCAGCAACGAGCCCCCGGAGGAGGAGGGCTCGGGCGCGACGGAGGCCGCCGCGCCCGTCGAGGCCAACGACGAGCCCGGCGACGAGGTCGTCATCGGCTTCTCGGCGCCGGCCGCCGACCACGGCTGGATGGGCGCCATCACCAAGGCCGCCGTCGACACCGCCGGGCAGTACGAGGACGTCGAGCTGCGCCAGGCCGAGGCCACCAACGACGTCAACATGCAGATCAGCCACATCGAGCAGTTCATCAACGAGGGCGTGGACGCCATCGTGCTGCTCCCGTTCGACGGCGCGGCGCTCACCGACGTCGCCACCAAGGCGATGGAGGCGGGCATCCCCGTCATCAACGTCGACCGCGAGTTCTCGAGCCCCTTCGCGGCGCGCGCCACGATCCTCGGCGACAACTACGGCATGGGCGTGAGCGCGGGCACGTACATCTGCGAGCAGCTCGGCGACAACCCCGACGCGATCGTGGCCGAGATCCAGGGCATCGAGTCGCTGCCGCTCACCCAGGACCGCAGCCAGGGCTTCGAGGACGCGCTGGCCGACTGCGGTCTCGACGTGGACCGTCGCGTGGCCGCGGACTTCACCATCCAGGGCGGCGAGACGGCGACGTCGAACCTGCTGCAGGCCGAGCCGAAGATCGACGCCATCTGGAACCACGACGACGACCAGGGCGTCGGCGTGATGGCGGCGATCGAGAACGCGGACCGCGACGAGTTCTTCATGGTCGGCGGCGCCGGCTCGCTCGACGTCATGGAGGAGATCAAGGCCGGCGACTCCGTGCTCAAGGCCACGGTCGTCTACCCGTCCACGCAGGCGGCCGACGGCATCAAGCTCGCCCGGCTCGTCGTGCAGAACAAGAACATGGGCGACCTCGTGTCCCCGGGGGTGCCGCGCACCACGACGCTCTTCGCCCCCGTGGTGACCGCCGACAACGTCGACCAGTTCATGGACATGGGCTTCCGGTCCTGACGACACGCACATCCCACACGCAAAGGAGGCGTCGATGAGCGCGCCCGGTACGCCCACGCTCGGCATCGGCATGGTCGGCTACTCGTTCATGGGCCAGGCCCACTCCCAGGCCTGGCGGACCGCACCGCGGTTCTTCGACCTGCCGCTGGCCCCGCGCATGCGGGTCGTCGCCGGTCGCGACCGCGACTCGGTGCGGGCAGCGGCCGAGCGGCTCGGCTGGGACGAGTCGGTCACGAGCTGGCAGGAGCTGATCGCGCGGGACGACGTCGACCTCGTCGACGTGTGCACCCCGGGCGACACCCACGCGGAGATCGCGATCGCCGCGCTCCAGGCCGGCAAGCACGTGCTGTGCGAGAAGCCGCTGGCCAACTCGGTCGCCGAGGCCGAGGCCATGGTCGCGGCGGCGGAGCGGGCCGCGGCGCGGGGCGTCCACGCGGCGGTGGGGTTCACCTACCGCCGCGTGCCGGCGATCCAGCTCGCCCGGCGCCTCGTCGAGCAGGGGCGGATCGGCGAGGTGCGCCACGTGCGCGCGCAGTACCTGCAGGACTGGCTCTCCGACCCGTCGACGCCGCTCTCGTGGCGGCTCGACAAGGAGAAGGCCGGCTCCGGGGCCCTGGGCGACATCGGCGCGCACGTGGTGGACCTCGCGCAGTTCGTCACGGGGGAGCGGCTGACCGGAGTCGCCGGCATGCTCGAGACCTTCGTGCGCGAGCGCCCCGTGCCGGCGTCCTTCTCCGGCCTCTCAGGCGAGGCAGGGGAGGGCACCGGCCCGGTCACGGTGGACGACGCCGCGGTCTTCTTCGGCCGCCTCGCCGGCGGCGGCCTCGCGACCTTCGAGGCGACCCGGTTCGCGTGGGGCCGCAAGAACGCCATCCGGCTGGAGGTCAACGGCACGCGCGGCTCGCTCGCCTTCGACTTCGAGGACATGAACCTGCTGCACTTCTTCGACGCCGCCGACGACGCCGAGGTCGCGGGCTTCCGGCGGATCGTCGTCACGGAGCCGGAGCACCCCTACGGCGGGCACTGGTGGCCCGCCGGCCACGGGCTCGGCTACGAGCACGCCTTCACCCATCAGGTCGTCGACCTCGTCGAGGACCTGGCGGCCGGGAAGCAGCCGACGCCGTCGTTCGCGGACGGGCTCGCCGTGCAGCGGGTGCTCGACGCCGTCGAGCGCAGCAGCGCGGCCGGCCACGCCTGGATCGACCTGCCCGCGTAGCGGGAGCCCGGCACACCCCACCCGACGAGCTCGACGAGGAGATTCGCAACCATGGCACGACCGATCACCCTGTTCACGGGCCAGTGGGCCGACCTGCCGCTGGAGGAGGTGGCCCGGCTCGCCTCGGGCTGGGGCTACGACGGCCTGGAGCTCGCCTGCTGGGGGGACCACCTCGACCCGTGGCGGTGGGACGACGACGCGTACGTCCAGTCCCGGCTCGACCTGCTCGAACGGCACGGGCTCAAGGTGTACGCCATCTCGAACCACCTCAAGGGCCAGGCCGTGTGCGACGACCCGATCGACGAGCGGCACCGCGACATCCTGCCGGACGTGGTGTGGGGCGACGGCGACCCCGAGGGCGTGCGGCAGCGCGCCGCCGAGGAGATGAAGCACACCGCGCGGCTGGCGGCGCGGCTCGGTGTGGACACGGTCGTCGGGTTCACAGGGTCGTCGATCTGGAAGTACGTGGCGATGTTCCCGCCGGCCTCCGAGGCGATGGTCGACGCCGGCTACCAGGACTTCGCGGACCGCTGGAACCCGATCCTCGACGTCTTCGACGAGGTGGGCGTGCGGTTCGCGCACGAGGTCCACCCGAGCGAGATCGCGTACGACTACTGGACCACGGTGCGGACCCTGGAGGCGATCGGGCACCGGGAGGCGTTCGGGCTGAACTGGGACCCGTCGCACATGGTGTGGCAGGACCTCGACCCCGTGAGCTTCCTGTGGGACTTCAAGGACCGCATCTACCACGTGGACTGCAAGGACTCGAAGAAGCGGATGACCAACGGCCGCAACGGGCGGCTGTCGTCGCACCTCCCGTGGGCGGACCCGCGCCGGGGCTGGGACTTCATCTCGACCGGGCACGGTGACGTGCCGTGGGAGGACGCGTTCCGCATGCTCAACACCATCGGGTACGGCGGGCCGATCTCGATCGAGTGGGAGGACGCCGGCATGGACCGCCTGGTCGGTGCTCCGCAGGCCCTGGAGTTCGTGCGCGGGCACGCGTTCGACCCGCCGGCCGCGGCGTTCGACGCGGCGTTCTCCCAGCGCCGCTGACCCGGTCCGCCGCGTCGGCCGGGCGACGAGCGTGGCGCCGGGTGGTCCGGCGTCCTGATCGAAGGAGATCAGCATGACCAGTCGTACCGAGCTCGACCGCCGGACGTTCCTGCGTCTGGCGGGCTCCACCGTCGCGGTGGGCGCCGCGGCCGTCACCGCGGGGGTCGGCGGGGCGACGGCGTCCGCGGCCGCCGCGGGCGGCGGGCGCCGTCTCGTCCCGCCGGGCAAGCTGGGCATCCAGCTCTACTCCATCCGGGACAAGGTCTCGTCCGTCGGCTTCCGCGCGGTCTTCGAGCGCCTGTCCACGCTGGGCTACCGGGAGGTGGAGTTCGCCGGCTACACCCAGGGGTCGGTCGGCCCCATCACGCCGGCCGAGATCCGGACGCTGCTGGACGACAACGGCCTCGTCGCGGTCGGGGCGCACCGCGGGATCCGGGACTTCGCCCGCACGGTCGGCGGCTACCTGGCGGCCGCCGAGCAGTTCAACGGGTTCGGTGCGGCCGCCGCGGCGCGCGGGCTGAAGTTCTACCAGCACAACCACCAGCACGAGTTCGCCTTCGCGACCGACGACCCGTCGGTGCGGCTCTACGACGTCTTCCTGGCGAACACCGACCCCGGCGCGGTGTTCCTCGAGATGGACGTGTTCTGGGCCTTCGTCGGCCGGCACCTCTACCCGGGGTTCGAGCCGGTCGAGTACGTGCTGGCGCACCGGGACCGGTACCCGTTGTTCCACCTCAAGGACGGCCGGGTGAACCCGCAGTCCTCGAACGGGTACGACATCGTCGAGTTCGGCGTCGGCGACCTGGACTTCCAGGAGTTCCTCGGGGCGCTGGCCGGCTCGGGCCGGCAGCATGGCATCTGGGAGCAGGACAACGCGGCCTCGGTCGCAGAGCCGCCCTTCGGCGTGGACTCGTTCGGGAACGCCGAACGCAGCGCGGACGCGATCCTCGCCCTGCGGGCGCGGGGCTGACGCGCGGCGGCGGCCCGGCGGCGGAGACGTCGTCCGGCCGCCGCCGGGCCGTCAGGGACGGTGGAGCATGACGACGTCGGCGTGCTGCACGCCCCCGACGTCGTAGGTGCGGGAGCCGACCACCTCGAAGCCGTGCTTGCGGTAGAAGGCCTGGGCCCGCGCGTTCTCCCCGTTGGTGCCGAGCCACAGCGGCGCCGCCCCGACGGGGCCGAGCCCGTCGGCGGCACCGACCGCGCCGGCCATCAGCCGCGCCGCGACCCCGGAGCCCAGCGCGTGGGGGTGCACGTAGATCTTGGAGAGCTCGACGTACGGGCCGGGCCCGGCGACGGAGCGGAGCACCTCGACCTCCTCCTCGCCGTCGGGCTCGCCGGAGCCCAGCAGGGCGTAGCCCAGCGGCACGTCCGACGAGCCGGGGGCGTCCTCGACGGCGACGAGGAGCGCGTGCCGGTCGGAGGCGGCCCACGACTCGAAGTGCGCCGGCGTGAGGTGTGCGGCGACATGGGCAGCCATGGTGCCGACCGGGGTACCCGCCGGGCAGGCCAGCGGGAACGTCAGGGCGGCCAGCCAGGCCACCCGGGCGCTCTCCTCCGGCCGCGCCGGGCGGACGAGGACGCCGGCGGGGGCGGCGTGGGAGGTTCTGGGCGTCGTCTGCGGGGAGGTCACGGCACGATTCTCGTCCCCGCCGAGGGATGTGCCCCGCGTCACCGCGGACGGAGTTGGCCGGCGCCCGCAGAGCGTGTAATGTTCTACGACGTCAGCCCGACAGGGAGACGGACACCGAAGAGCACGATCCGGGAGACCGGAGCTCAGGTGGCCGACCGGGGCTGGAACTCACATCGAGGATCCGGGTAACATTCGTGCGCCCCGGGCAGCGATGTCGGGGCTTGCCGACGAGAGTCGGACGGCTCGATGCTCTGGGAAACAGGGTGGTCGGGACGGCCGAGAAAGTCTGGTAAGTTTGAGGGGTTGCCCCGGCGGGGCTGGGATCCGGTAAGGGTTCTGGTTGCGCGGTGTGCGTCGGTTGTTTGAGAACTCAACAGTGTGTTTGATAGTCAATGCCAAATTTGATT
>JALQCY010000008.1 GCA_023241745.1 Isoptericola peretonis
ACGGACCCGGCAAGGCCAACCTCGTCGGCGCGGAGCCGATCACCGGCTGGGAGCCCTACCAGGACGGCATCTACAAGGCAGCCGTGGACCTGGACGCGCCGTTCTACACCCTGTTCGTCGACGGCGACCGCGCCACCACGGCGCGCCACCCCAACCGCACGAGCGAGGACACCCACGCGCCGTACCTCTTCTCGCGACTCATCGAGCCCGAGAAGGAAGGGGTGCGCGACCAGATCGGCTACAACCCCGGCGAGTGGGACGAGACGGCGGACCTCGGCTCGTACACCACCTGGCCGGCCCAGGTCACGATCTGGTCCGGGGGCTCGTGGAGCTGGTTCACCGACACGGTGCCGATCAAGAACGCGGACGTCAAGGACACCGACAACAAGCTCATCCTCGACCACTGGACCCGCTACGCGATGATCAACAGCCGCAGCGGTTCGCGGTACTTCCTGCAGAACTCCCTCGACTTCCTCGACCAGGCCGGGGAGTACTACCTGGACCACGAGGCGGGCGAGGTCTACTACAAGCCGGCGGCCGGCTCGATGGACGGGCTGACCGTCATGCGGCCCACGGTGTCCACGGTGATCGACGTCAAGGGCGGCTCGGCCGACGACCGGGCCCACGACATCACGTTCGACGGCATCGGCGTCCAGTACACGGACTTCGTCGACTGGTACCGCGCCGGCTGGATCAGCGCGGGAGACGCCGGCGTCCCCCACGAGTACCCGGAGTACGACCGTCAGATCGAGATGCCCCGCAACCGGTTCGGCGCCGTCACCCTCGAGAACACCTCGCACATCACCCTGACGGGCATGCACCTGCGCGACACGGGCTTCACCGGCGTGTACGCGCTGTTCGCCAACGACCACCTCACCGTCGAGGACTCGCTGCTGGAGAACCTCGGCGCCGACGGCATCAAGGTCGAGGGGGGCTGGCCCGGCGAGGGCGATCTGACCCACGACCACACCTTCCGCAACCTGTACATCGACCACGTCGGCGAGCTCGTGCCGGGAGACGCCGCCGGCATCGAGCTCATGGACACCGGCGACAACCTCGTCGAGCACGTCCACGTCAAGCACTCTGCCCGCTACGGCATCAGCCTGGAGTCGCGCCCGGAGGTCACGGACGGCGAGCAATACACCGACAACAACACGTTCCGGTACATCCGCATCGACGAGGCGGGCCTCGACTCCGGCGACATGGGTGCGTTCTACACCTACGGGGTGGACAACCAGGAGCCCCACCCGGTCCAGAACACCGTCGACCAGATGGTCATCGGCGACGTCATCCCGGACCCTGCCGGCGCCATGCCCGACAGCGGCACCCGCGGCGTGCACATGGACGCCGGCGGCTGCGGCTTCGCGTTCTCCAACGTCGAGGTCGGCGAGACGACCGACCAGTCGTACCAGTCCTACGAGTGCAACGAGGTCACGAACGGCAGCTGGCAGGACGGCTTCGACCCCGCCGGCATCCAGCACGACCTCATCGGCGTCACCGACGACTTCCCCTTCGAGACCGAGTAGTGCCACGGGCCGTGCCCCGCACGTCCGCGTGCGGGGCACGGCCCTCCCCGTCCCGAGCATGTGAGCGCTCACACCCGAGGAGCAGGCCATGACCGACCGCCAGCGCACCACCCGACCACCCACCACCTCCGCACCCCGTGGCGTCCGCACCCGCCGCCGCGCGCCCGTCGTCGTCGGCGCGACGGCCGCGCTGCTCGCGACCGCCGTCGTGCCCGCCGGGGGCGCGACGGGCCCGGACGCCCCTCCCGCCGCGAACGCCGGGCTCCAGCGCCCCTTCGCCCTGCCCGGGTTCGTCGAGCGGGACGACAACGGCGCCCTCCTCGTGGGCGAGGGCGAGAGCCGGTTCGCCCTCCGGGTCGACCTGCTCACCTCCGCGGGACGGCTGATCCGCGAGAACCAGGGCCTGCTCAACCACGTCGCGCACGTCGGCCCGGTCACGGTCGACGGGTCGTACTACGAGGTGGAGATCAGCAGCGACGACCGCACCGTCACCCCGGACCGGCTGGGGGCGCTGCGGGAGATCCTCGCCCACCCCGACGAGTGGTCGGCCGAGCAGGTCGCCGAGGCCCGCGAGCAGCTGCCGGCCCTGCAGGCACGCTACGACCAGACCCAGCGCGACAAGCAGACGATCGTCCTCCGGTTCGCGCGCACCGCCCCGAACACCCTGGTGGGCTCCGTCACGGCGCGCGACGCCGACGCGACCGTCTTCCTCGAGGCAGCGCCCCCGTGGGACGAGGAGAACACCTACGAGGTGTCCGACGGCGGCGTCCGCGCCACCGGCGCGGGCCTCGACGACCCGTCGGAGGTCGGCCACTTCGCGCTGCTGCCCACACAGCGCCCGGACGACGCCGCCGCCTACGCGTCCGAGGACGACATGGTCGCGGCCATGGAGGGCGAGGAGGGCGCCCCCGGAGACGCCGCGGCCGCCCTGCGCTACACGCTGGACGAGGGCGAGACGATCACCTTCACCACCAGCGTCGCCGACGAACCGCCGACCACGAGAGCCACCCGCGGCAGCATCCTGGGTGCCCTCGCGCGGGCCCGAGCGAAGGCCGACGACGGCACGCTGAGCGGGAGCGGCCCCGCGGGCCGGGCGGCCACGGCGATGCGCACCGCGATGGCCCTCAACGCCAACTACGACGAGGCGTCCCGGCAGAGCTTCCTCGTGTGGGGCTGGGGCCGGGGCGGCGCCGAGAACGACTCCATCTTCACCGGCTGGGACTCCGCCTGGGACGCCGTCACCGCCCTCACCGTGGACCCGGAGCTGGCCCGCCAGCACGAGCGGGTGCTGTTCGCCTCCGGCGGGCCGCGCTACGACCAGCTGCACGCCGGGCCGATGCACGCCTACGCCGTGAAGCGCATCTACGCCGCCACGGGCGACCGTGAGCTCGTCGAGCAGGCCTACCCCTCGCTCGTCGAGTTCTTCGACAAGCTGCCCGAGTGGGACGTGAACGGCGACGGGCTGCTGGAGGCGCCCTACGACGGCGACCCGAGCAAGGTGGGCAACCACCTCGGCCTCGACGACCTACCCGTCTACCTCGCGGCCGACCGGGTCGCCAAGGAGGGCGGCAGCGGCGACGAGCGCGACAACACCGACCTCACCGACGTCGCGCTGACCTCGTACTACGCGCTCATGGCGGACTCCCTGTCCGACCTCGCCACCGCCCTCGGCCGGCCCGACGACGCCCGCCGGTTCGACGCCACCCTCGCGCGGACCAAGCAGGCCGCGAACGACACGCTGTGGGACGACGAGCGCGGCATGTACCTCGACCGGAACCTCGACGGCACCTGGGGGAACGTCGTGACGCCGACGATCTTCTACCCCCTCTTCGGCGGGCTGGCGACGCCCGAGCGGGCGCAGCGCACGGTCGAGGAGAACCTGCTCGACCCCGCGAAGTTCTGGGGCGAGCACGCCATCCCGAGCATCAGCCGCGACGACGCGGAGTACTGCGCCAACGGCGACGTCTCGCGGACGTCCTCCCCGCACTACACGTACTACGTGGGCTGGGGCGAGGAGAACAGCTGCGAGCAGTGGCGCGGCGCCGTCTGGCCGCCGATGAACGCGACGGTCTACGACGGCCTCAAGCGGTACGGGCTCGACGACGCCGCGGGCCGGCTCGCGGCGAAGAGCACGAGCATGTTCCTCGACAGCTGGGACGAGAACGGCTACTTCCCCGAGTACTTCGACCCCGAGCCGGGACAGGTCATCAACGCCTCTGCGGTGGACAGCGCGTGGCGCTACTACACCTGGTCGAACGTGATGCCGCTGATGGCGGTGCACGAGCTCGTCGCCGAGGACGCCTGGGGACGGCCGGGGTCGGTGACCTTCGGCTCCCACGCCCTGCCCGGGCGCAACCGCGTCGACGACGTCCGCGTCGGCGAGCACACGTACGCCGCGACGGTGAGCCCGAGCAGCACCGTCCTCGAGCGGGACGGGCGCACCGTGTTCCGGGCGACCGGCGGCCGCGTCGTCGTGCGCGACCTCGCGCTCACCCGGGACGGCGCGTGCTTCGACGTCAACGCCACCGCCGCGACGCGCCTGCAGGTGTCCCCGCGCCCCGGCACGACGCTGCGCACCACGGTGGAGGCGGGCAGCTCGCACGTCTGCCTCTGACGCCACGCAGGGAGCGGCGCCCGGTCCTGGCCACGGAGGTCAGGGCCGGGCGTCGCCGCCGTACGCCGCGACCAGCTCCGCCCCGAGCCGGGACAGCTCCGAGCGGACCTCGGGCGGCCCGACGACGTCCGCCTCGGCGCCCCAGCCGGCGAGGTGCCGCGCGACGTCCAGCGGCGTGGGCGCGGCGACCCGTACCCGCACCCGCCCGGAGCCGTCGGGACCGGCGTCGTCCGCCACGACGGTGTGCCGTCCGAACTGCGCGCGCAGGACGTCGACGTGCTCGGCGGCCACCCGCACGGTCGCCCAGGTGGCGGACCGCTTCACCTCGACCTCGCCGACGACGCGCTCCCACTCGGCCTGCAGGTCGAGGTCCTCCGGCACCTGGGCCCGCTCGTCGGTCACCTCGAGCGCGTGGACGCGGCTCACCCGGAAGGTGCGCGGGCCTCGGGGCGTGCCGGCGATCAGGTACCACGCGCCGTCCTTGTCCACGAGGCCCCAGGGGTCGACGTCGCGCCGTGAGGACGCGCCGGTCGCGCCGGTGTAGTCGATGCGCACGCGGCGGCGCTCCACGACGGCGCGCTCCAGCGCGTCCACCTCCGGGGGCCGGGGGCGCCCGGCCGCGCTCCAGGCCTCGCGGTCGACGACGACGGCCCGGGCGGCGGCCTCGGCCTCGGCGCGGAAGGTGGCCGGCAACGCCCGCACGAGCTTGCGGAGCGCGCCCCGCGCGTCGTCGGACGACGACGCCCCGGGCCCGGCGAGCAGGAAGAGCGCCCGCGCCTCGGGTGCGGTCAGCCCGCTGAGGTCGGTGCGGGACCCGCCGACCAGCGACCACCCGCCGCCGCGGCCGGGCTGGGGGTAGACGGGCACGCCCGCCGCCGCGAGCGCCTCGAGGTCCCGGCGGGCGGTCGCCACCGAGACCTCGAGGTCTGCCGCGAGCTGTGCGGCGGTGACGCGGGGGCGGGACTGCAGGTGCAGGAGGACCTGGATCAACCGATCGGCGCGCATGACCTGAGACTCCCACGGAAAGTAGGCAGAAGGTGATCACTTTGACCGGAAGAGTGGTGCTCACGAGGTCATCGGGCCTCGCCCCATCGAGCACGAGGAGCCGACATGCTGCGCGGACTGACCACCATCACCTACCTGGCCGACGACGTCACCGCCGCCCGCGACTGGTACGCCGAGGTGCTCGGCACCGAGGCCTACTTCGCCCGCGAGATGGACGGCACCCTCGCGTACGCCGAGTTCCGCATCGGCGACTACCAGCACGAGCTGGGACTCATGGACCGGCGGTTCGCCCCGCCGCAGGCCGACGGCGCCGCGGGCGCCGTCGCCTACTGGGCGGTCGACGACGTCCGCGGCGCGTGGGCGCGGCTGCTGGAGCTGGGCGCCACCGCGCACCAGGAGCCGATCGAGCGCGGCCCCGGTTTCGTGACCGCGGCCGTCGTCGACCCGTTCGGCAACGTGCTCGGCGTCATGGAGAACTCGCACTACCGCGAGGTGCTCGCCTCCCTCACGTCCTGACCGGGCCGCCCGACGTCGTCGAACGACACGAGGCGGTTCCAGGTCGCGACCCACTCCCGGCCGAGCGTCCGGGCCACCTCGCCCCGCGGCGAGAACGTCAGGGTCGCCAGGTCGAGGCCGGCGGCCTCGACGGACGCCGGCTTGCTGAGGTTCGTGTTGATCCGGTCGCTCCAGGTGTCCAGGCGGTAGGTGGCGGCCGGGTCGGCGAACGAGCTCTGCCCGAACTCGTACTCGCCGCCCCCGATGATCACCGAGCGGTCGAGGACGTTGCGTGCCGGCACGTACAGCGAGTCCGGGTCCTCCCAGACCGTCGCGCGGTCGCACCCGTTCGAGGCGTCGGGCGCGTAGTCCGCGGCCCGGCAGTCCACCCCGGTCGCGGCGACGCGCGGTACGTACCAGTCGTCGATCTCCGGGAAGAGCATCGGCGTCCCGTCGGAGTACCGGGCCCTGCCGTCGGTGTAGTGGGCGTGCCACCGCGCGACGTCCTCGGGGGTGGCGCTGTACTTCTCCCCCTCGCGCACGTCGAGGAACGCGTTGAAGCGGCTCTGCACCACCCAGCCGTTCGGCACGGGCAGGCCGCGCTCGCCGTTGCGGTGGTAGAGCTGGTCGTGGCCGGTGCGGTCGACGTCGACGAACACGTTGTCCGTCGCGGCGTTGCTGTGCCCGGACTGGAAGAAGACCCCGGAGTGCGCGTCCTTCACCACGTTGTGGTGGAACCGCATGCCGGAGACGCCGTCGTCCATGTAGAACGCGTCGTTCGAGCCGCCGATCCGCTCGAAGAAGTTGTACGCGACCTCGTTGCCCAGGTACGTGTAGTCGCGCCCGGTGTACACCACGCCCTGGTCGCCGGCGTTCGTCACGAGGTCGGCGAAGTAGTTGTGGTTGACCCGCATGTCGTTGCCCATGATCTGCACGGCCATGTGCGGCGCGTCGTGCACGTAGTTCTTCTCGAAGCTGTTCCCGACGCCGTACAGGTAGCCCGCCGGCGTGTACGTCGCGAGCTGGGAGAAGCGGGCGATCTCGTTGTGGCGGGCCACGTTGTCGCCCCGCTCCAGCGTGCTGCGGTCGCCGCCGCCGAGCAGGACGCCGCCCCCGCCCAGGTCGTGGAGGTACGAGTTCTGCACCACGTTGTCGTGCCCGCCGCGCACGGCCTCGTAGTCGGGCAGCGCGGTGATCGACTCGGTGGTCTCCCCGATGCGGACCGCGTCCATGCTGACGTTCGAGATCTCCACGCCGTCGACGAGCGTCTGCTCGGCGTCGAGCAGCTGGACGCCGCTGACCAGCGAGTCGGACAGGCTCAGGCCGCGGATCGTGACACCGGTGGTGCCCTCGAGGCGGAAGAGGTTGTCGTCGAACGCGCGCAGGGTGATCTGCTTGCCGTCGACCGTGTCGCCGGCCGGCTTGAAGTACAGGACGTCGTTGTCGTCGTAGCGGTCGACGTAGTACTCCCCCTCCGCGTCCAGCTCGGAGAGGACGTTCACCGCCTTGACCTTCGTGTAGTCGTCGCGGGGCCAGTACATCGACGGGTACTTCGCGTACATCGTGGTGCCGCTCCACGACAGCATCCGCACCATGTCGTTGGCGTAGTTGTTGCCGAGATACCCCGACAGCCAGCCCTCGGTCTCGTAGCGGGTGTTGTCGATGTCGGCGACCCACTGCGGGTCGGCCTGGACCGGGATGTCGCCGTGCTCGCCGAACCCGCGCGTCCCGTGGTCCTCGATCGTGGGCACGGCCTCGGGCGCCCACCGCTGGTAGCGGTCGCCCTCGAGCAGGCGGCCGCCCACCTCGTAGAGCGGCGGCGTCATCGCCCGCATCTCGTCCTGCGACCAGGTGTCGCGCTGTGCCGGGTCGGCCAGCTGCTGCTTCTTGTCCTCGAACTGCGCCCGCGGCGTCGTGCCGCTCGCCGCCCACTCGTTCTCCGGCCCGAAGCGGTCGACCAGGTCGGGCTGCGTGAGGTCGCCCTGCCCCTCGACCTTCCACTTGGCCCCGTTGCCGTACAGGTAGCAGCCGTCGTCGGCGCCGGTGCACCCGTCGCCGTTGGGGTACTCGGCGAGCGTCTGGGTCTCGCCGTCCACGACGAGCTCGGGCGCGAACGGCTGCGGCAGCCAGTTGAACCCGTTCTTGTAGAGCGTGCCCGGGTCGACGCCGGCGGCGCCCAGGTCGTAGACCCACACGCCCTCGCGCAGCTCCGGGGTGTCGAGGCGGGCGTTCGACGAGAGCGCCGGGTCGGCCAGCGCGTCGGCGCCGAGGTCGGCGAGCCGCTGCCAGCCGTCGGCCGGGAGCTCGTGCGCGCCCGTCACCCGCACCTGCTCGTCCCCGTACGCCTCGTACGTGACCCAGGAGTGGTCGGGACCCACCAGGTCGATCGCGTCGTCGAGCACGTACTCACCGCCCCGGATCGCGACCGTGCCCGGTCGGACGGCGGTGGTGCGCCCCGCGAGGGCGTCGCGCCCGGCCTCGATCGTGCGGAGCGGCGCGTCCTTCGTGCCGGCGGCGTCGTCGTCCCCGTCGGGCGCCACGTAGACGACGGGCCCCCGTCCCGCCGCGCCGGGCGGCGCGGCGGCCGCCCCCGTGCCGACGGTCGTGGCCACCAGTGCCGCGGTCGCCGCGGCCGCGGCGAGCCCCCTGAGCGTTCTGCGAGCATGCATGCGATCCCCAATGATCAGACGTATGACATGTTCATAGTGGCGGAGGTCGGAGGGCGGGCGCAAGGCGGGCGACGGATGCCGTTGTCGTGGCGAGGGTGTACACACGGAGGGCACCGCACCGACGCGAGGAGCCCCGAGATGACATCCGGTCCCGACGACCCCACCGACGACATCGCGTTCGCACGCCGCGTCCTGGACGACGGTCGCTACCTCGTCCTCGCCTCCGCGGACGGCGAGGGGAACCCGTGGCCCGCTCCCCTCTGGTACGCCCGCGAGGGCCGGGAGATCGTCTGGGTCTCCCGGCGCAGCACGCGCCACTCGTCCAACCTGGCGACGCGGTCGACCGTGGGGCTCGTGGTCTTCGAGACCCCGGTGCCCACCGCCGGGCGCACGCGCGCCGTGTACGCGGAGGCGACGGCGGGAGAGGTCCCGGAGGCCGACCTCGAGCGCTGCCTCGACGTCTACGACCGCCGCTCCCGCGCCGAGGGGATGGGCCCCTGGCCCGTGGAGCGCGTCGTCCCGCCGGCCGACATGCGCCTGTACCGCGCCGTCGTGTCGCGGTTCTTCGTGCTCGAGCCCGACCGCGACCTCCGCCGCGAGGTCGAGCTGGACCTGTAGCCGAGGTCAGCGGCGACGCCCGGGCAGCCGCATCGTCAGCAGCGACGCGCGGGGGGCCAACCGGCCCGCGAGGTCCAGGACTCCTTCGGTCCTGGCCCCGTCGGGGTCGATGACGGAGAAGAGGTTGGCGCCGAGGTAGAAGGTGATCGCGGCGTTCGCGACGTCGCGGGCGGGCAGGAGCCGAGCGAGGGGCGTCCCGCCGACCACGCGCTCCCAGTGCTCCTCGACGAACGCCACCCACACCTCGGCGCGGCCGCTGATCTCCTGGCGCAGCGCGGGCTTCGTGACGGCGGCCGCGACGAGCTCGCTGAACGTCGCGAGGTAGCCCTGCTCGACGTCGGTGCGGTAGATCGTCGCGGCTGCGGCGGCCAGCTCCTCGAGCGTGCGCGCCCGCGCGGCCGTCTCGCGGTGCAGCGCGAGGCGCGCCGCGCCGGCCCGGTCGAGGGCGGCCAGCAGCAGCGGGTCCACGCCGCCGTAGTGGTAGAAGACCAGCGCCGAGTTCACGCCCGCCTCCGCCGCGACGACGCGCGCCGACGTCCCGGCGTAGCCGTGCTCGCGGAGCACACGGTCGGCGGCGTCGAGCAGCCGCCGACGCGTCTCGTCGGCGTTCCGGCCGCGCCTGCCGTCGGACGAGCCCGCTTCCACCATGGCGCGATCTTATGCTTTGATCGACTGACTTAACCGACTGATCAACCCGGAGTGCGCGATGACCGTCCCGTCCCCCGCCCCCGGTCCGCGGCGCGCCGTCGTCGCCGGGTGGAGCGGCTTCCTCGGCACGGCCCTGGCCGCCGACCTCGCGCGCCGCGGGTACGACGTCGCGCGCGTGGGACGCCAGGGCCCGGACGCCCGCTGGGGCGACGGCGCCGCGCTGGACCGCCTGGTCGACGGCGCCGACCTGCTCGTGAACCTGGCCGGCAAGAGCGTCGGCTGCCGGTACACCGACGCGAACCGGGACGAGATCCTGCGGTCCCGCGTCGCGACCACCCGGCGGCTGCACGATGCCGTGTCCCGCGCCGCGAGGCCGCCGCGGCTGTGGCTCAACGCCAGCACGGCGACGATCTACCGGTACGCCCTCGACCGCCCGCAGACCGAGGACGACGGCGAGCCCGGCAGCGGGTTCTCGGTGGACGTCGCGCGCGCCTGGGAGGCCGCGCTGTTCGCCGGCGACCTGCCCGGCACGCGCCGCGTCGCGCTGCGCATGGCCATCGTGCTGGGCGGGCCGGCCTCGGACCAGCTCGCCCGGGTCGCCCGCCTGGGCCTGGGCGGGCCGCAGCTGGACGGCCGGTGGCTCCCGCACCGCCGCTACCGCGGGATCGGCGAGCACCCCACCGGCGGCGCCGCCCCCGCGCACCGCAGCCGGGGACGGCAGCGGTTCTCCTGGATCCACGTCGACGACGTGCTGCGCGCCGCGCGCTTCGTCGACGACGCGGGGCTGGCGGGGCCGGTCAACCTGGCCGCGCCGCACCCCGTGGACAACCGCACCCTCATGGCCGAGCTGCGACGTGCCGTCGGCGCGCCGGTCGGGCTGCCCGCGCCGCGGTGGCTGCTCGAGCCCGCGATGTGGGCGCTGCGCAACGAGTCCGAGCTGCTGCTCAAGAGCCGGTGGGTGCTCCCGGCCCGGCTCCGGGACGCGGGCTTCACCTTCCGCTGGCCCGACCTGGCGCCGGCTCTCGACGACGTCGTCGGACGCCGTCGGTCATGACACCAGCGCGAAGGTGGCGACCGCGACCGCCAGCAGCACGTCGAGCACACAGCAGAACTCGGCGAGCGACAAGCTGACCACCCGCCGCGTGCGGTGGTGGTAGAGGTCCCAGGCGGCATGCCCGAGCAGCGCGACGGCGACGATCAGCCCGCCCACGGTCGCGTCCGCCCGGACGGCGAGCAGCGCGGCGGCGGCGAGGACGAGCATGGCGGCGGCCTGGAGCGGCAGCGACCACGGCGGCCGCCCGCGGCCCGCCGCCAGGCCGACGACCGCCAGCACGACGGCGAGGGCGATCATCCAGGGCGTCGGGTCGAGGTCGGCGACCTTGGCGACGCCGATGAGCACGAAGGTCACCCCGAAGGCGGCCCACGCCGCACCCGGCCGGCCGAGCGCGGCCGCGGCCACGTAGACGAACCCCGAGGCCGCGAGCACCGGCGCGACGTCGCGCGCGTCGGCGAGCCCGATCATCGTGCCCGCCGCGACCAGCACGCCCAGCGCCGCCGGCCACACCCGGCCGAACGCCGAGCGCGCGGCGCCGTCGGCCCTCGAGGTGCCACGCACCTGGTCCTGGGTCATGGTCTTCTCGCTCTCCGTGAGTGCGTGCCGCGGGGACGAACCGCTGACACCGAGCGCTTAAACTGTACATCCGTGTTCGAGTTAGGGGAAGGGTGCCCGATGGCGACAGGGACGACCGGCGAGCTCCGGCCCGCGACGGCCGCGGACGCGGACGCCGTCGCGCACATCTGGCGCGAGGGCTGGGCCGACGCCCACCTCGGCCACGTGCCCGACGCCCTCGTCGCGGTGCGCACCCCGGCGTCGTTCGCCGAGCGTGCCCGTGACCGCGTGGCGGACACGACGGTCGCGACGCGCCAGGGCACGGTCGTCGGGTTCGTCATGGTCGCCGGGGACGAGGTGGACCAGCTCTACCTCGACCGCACCGCGCGCGGGGGCGGCCTCGGCGGCGCCCTGCTCCGGCACGCGGAGGCGGTCGTGCGGGCCGCCGGCCACGACCGGGCCTGGCTCGCCGTCGCGACGGGGAACGCTGCCGGCCGGCGCTTCTACGCCCGGCAGGGCTGGCTCGACGAGGGCCGGTTCGCGCACCGCGCGCCCGTACCCGGCGGCGCCGTCGAGGTCGAGTGCCACCGGTTCCGTAGCCCGGGACGCTAACCTGGACACCCCTGTACAGGCTTGGAGGAACCCCGTGGCCACGACACCGCCAGCGACGACCAGGACGACGGCGAGGACGGGCGCGGGGGCGGCCGACGGCGGCCGGGACCGCGCCAAGCGCGCCGACGCCGTCCGGAACGTCGAGTCGATCGTGGCGGCAGCCACCCGGGTCCTGGCGGTGGACCCCGACGCCAGCATCAACGACATCGCGAAGGCCGCGGGCGTCGGCCGGGTCACGCTCTACGGGCACTTCGACTCCCGGGCGACGCTCGTGCGCGAGGTGGTCGACCGCGCCATCGCGCAGACCGACGCCGCGCTGGCCGAGGTGGACCTGGACGGCGACCCGCGCGACGCCCTCGGGCGGATGCTGGAGGCCTCCTGGCGCCTCACCCACCGGTTCGGGGCGCTCGTCGTCGCCGGGTCGCAGGTGCTCCCGCCAGAGGAGATGCGGCGCGCCCACGACGGTCCCATGACCCGCGCACGCGGGGTGCTCGAGCGTGGGCGCCAGGCCGGCGCGCTGCGCGCGGACATGCCGATCGACTGGCAGCTCAGCGTGATCCAGGCGATCCTCCACGGCGCCTCCGCCGCGGTGCACCGCGGCGAGATCACCTCCGACGACGCGCCGGGGCTGGTCCGCGACACCGCGCTCGCCGCCCTGACGGCCTGATTTCACCTCTTCCAGCGCGAGGGCGGAGCCCTGCCCCTCTTGTTGAACACTAGTGTTCGAGTTAGCGTTCTTGAACATCCGTGTTCGAGTTATCGAGGGGACCGGCACCATGACCGCTCAGGAGAAGACCGCTCCAGACTCTGCCGCCGCGCCCGACCCCCGCCGCTGGCGGGTCCTCGGGCTGCTCGGGGTCGCGCAGCTCATGCTCATCGTCGACGTCACCGTGGTCGCGATCGCCCTTCCTGACATGGGGGCCGACCTCGGGCTCGACCGCGCGGGCCTCACCTGGGTCGCCAGCGTCTACGCGCTGGTCTTCGGCGGCCTCATGCTGCTCGGCGGCAAGGCCGCCGACGTCGTCGGCCCTCGCCGCGTCGTGCTCGCGGGCCTCGGGGTGTTCACCCTCGCCTCGCTGCTCGCCGGGACGGCGGACACCGCCGGGATGCTCCTGACCGCCCGCGCCCTGCAGGGCGTCGGCGCGGCGGCGATGTCGCCCGCCGCCCTGTCCGTCGTCGTGCGCACCTTCGCCGGGGCCGAGCTCTCCCGCGCCCTGGGCGTGTGGTCGGCGCTCGGTGGCGCGGGCGCGGCCGTCGGCGTGCTGCTGGGCGGCGTGCTCACGGCCGGGCCGGGCTGGCCGTGGGTGTTCTGGGTGAACGTCCCGGTGGGGGCGGTCCTGCTCCTGGCGGTGCTGCGGTGGGTGCGGCCCTGGCCGGGGGCGGGCGGGCGGCTCGACCTGCTCGGCGCCGCCCTCGCCACGCTCGCGACCGGGTCCGTCGTGTACGGGCTCGTGGCCGCCGGCGACCGCGGCTGGCTCAGCGCCCAGACCCTCGTCGCCCTGCTGCTCGGGGCGGTCGGGTACTGGCTCCTCGCGCTGCGCCTGCGGGCCGCGTCCGCGCCGCTGCTCGACCCGGCGATGCTCGTGCGGCGACCGGTCGTCCGCGGCCTGGCCCTGATCCTCGTGGCGACGGCGCTGATGATCTCCGTGTTCTTCCTCGGCTCCTTCACGCTGCAGCAGCTGCACGGCTTCAGCCCCCTGGACACGGGCCTGTGCTTCCTCCCGGTCGCGGCGGGCACGATCGTCGGCTCGAACCTCGCCGGCCGGGTGCTGCCCCGCCGGGGCGTGCGCGCCGTCTCGGTGGCCGGCCTGCTCGTGGCCGCCGCCGGCCTCGCGGCGGCCGCCGGGATCTTCTCCATGACGGTCCTCGTCGTCGGCATCACCGTCGCCGGGTTCGGCGTCGGCGCCGCGTTCGTCGCCGCCTCCGCGAGCCTCTTCTCCGCCGTCCGGCCGCACGAGGCGGGCGTGGCGTCCGGGGCGCTCAGCACGTTCCACGAGTTCGGGGCCGCGATCGGCGTCTCCGCCGTCTCGAGCGTGGCCGCCGCGGCACTCCTGGAGCCGAGCTTCGAGACGTTCGCCGCAGGCTACTGGTTCGCCGCCGGCGTCGCCCTCGTCGCCGGGCTCGCCTCGCTGGCCCCGGCCCGCGCGGCGCGCTGAGGTGCCCGGCCCCGGCCGAGGCGGGTGCGGACGGCCTGGGCCGCGGCCCCGACGACGACGAGGCCCCCGAGGACGGTGGCCCAGGTGACGGGCTCGCGCAGGAGCAGCGCCGCCCAGCCGATGGTCAGCACCGGCTGCACCAGCTGCACCTGGCTGACCTGCGCCATCGGACCGATGGCCAGGCCGCGGTACCACGCGAAGAACCCCAGGAACATGCTCACCGCAGCGAGGTAGGCGAACGCCGCCCACTGGACGGCGCTCGCCTGCGGCGGCTGCTGGACGATGCTCCACGCCGCCACGACGAGCGTCGCCGGCGCGGCGACCAGGAGCGCCCAGGAGATCGTCTGCCAGGAGCCGAGCTCGCGGGCCAGCAGCCCGCCCTCGGCGTACCCGACCGCCGCTGCGACGACCGCGCCCAGCAGCAGAAGGTCCGCCCGGTGGAGCCCGCCGAGCCCGCCGCCCTGCAGCGCCACGAACCCGGTCGCCGCCAGCGCCCCGAGGGCCGCGAACACCCAGAAGGACCGTGACGGCCGCTCGCCCGTGCGCAGCGCGGCCACCACCGCGGTGACCGCGGGGAGCAGGCCGACGACGACGGCCGCGTGGCTCGCCGGCGCGGACTCGAGCGCGAAGGACGTGAGGAAGGGGAAGCCCACCACGACGCCGCCCGCCACCACCGCCAGTCGCACCCACTGCCCGCCGCGCGGCAGCACCTGTCTCGTCACGGCCAGCACCAAGGCGGCGAGGACGGCGGCCGCGACCGCCCGCGCCGACCCGACGAACAAGGGCGACAGGCCACCCACGGCCACGCGGGTGAACGGCACGGTGAAGGAGAACGCGACGACGCCGACCAGGCCCCACAGGAGCCCGGCGCGGCCGGGTAACAGGCTTCCCGCCGGGACGATAGCGCTACTCTGTGCTCTCATGCAGAACGATAGCACCGGCCGTATCGTCGCCGGCCTGCGGGCGTGGGTCGCCACGGCCCCGCCGGGCGCGCGCGTGCCGCCCGGCCGCGCGCTCACCGCCGAGTACGGGGCGAGCCCCGTGACCGTGCAACGGGCGATGCGCGTCCTCGCGGCAGAGGGCCTGGTCGAGAGCCGGCCCGGCGTCGGGACCTTCGTCCTCGCGCCCCGCGCGGCACGACCCGTCGACCTCGGCTGGCAGACGGCGGCGCTCGGCGCGCAGCCCGTCCGCGTCCCCGCCCTGTCGTCCACGCAGCGGGGCGCCGCGCCCGACGCCGTCGCGCTGCACTCCGGCTACCCGGCCGCGGACCTGCTGCCCGAGCGGCTCGTCCGGGCGGCGCTCGTCCGCGCCGCGCGCACGGCGGCCGCCACCACGCGCGCCCCGGCGGCGGGTCTCCCCGAGCTCCAGCAGTGGTTCGCGACCGAGCTCGCCGGGGCCGCACCGCCCGACGTCGTGCCGCCGTCGCCGCGCGACGTCCTCGTGCTGTCCGGGAGCCAGAGCGGGCTCAGCTCGATCTTCCGCGCCGTCGTGGGCCCCGGGCAGCCGCTGCTCGTCGAGTCGCCGACCTACTGGGGCGCCGTGCTCGCCGCCGCACAGGCCGGCGTCACGCTCGTGCCGGTCCCCGCGGGGAGCGCCGGGCCGGACCCCGCGGACCTCGACCGTGCCTTCGAGCGG
Organism: Isoptericola peretonis; assembly: GCA_023241745.1. Taxonomy (GTDB): domain Bacteria; phylum Actinomycetota; class Actinomycetes; order Actinomycetales; family Cellulomonadaceae; genus Isoptericola; species Isoptericola peretonis. The sequence goes on from JALQCY010000008.1 coordinate 15,588, forward strand.
ACCGGGGCGCGCGCGTTCTACGCCCAGCCCACGTACGCCAACCCCACCGGCGTGCAGTGGTCGGCCGAGCGCGGACGCGCGATCCTCGACGTCGTGCAAGCGCGCGGCGCCTTCCTCGTCGAGGACGACTGGGCGCACGACCTCGCGATCGACACCGACCCGCGGCCGCTCGCCGCCCACGACCGCGACGGGCACGTCATCTACCTGCGGTCGCTGACCAAGAGTGTCTCCCCCGCCCTGCGCGTGGCGGCCCTGGTCGCGCGGGGGCCGGCCCGCGACCGGATCCTGGCCGACCGCGCCGCGGAGTCGATGTACGTCAGCGGGCTGCTGCAGGCCGCCGCGCTCGACGTCGTCGCCCAGCCGGCGTGGCGCACGCACCTGCGCCACCTGCGGCCCGCCCTGCGCACCCGACGGGACGCGCTGCTGCACGCCCTGCGCGAGCGCGCCCCCGCGGCGCACGTCGACCGGGTCCCGGCCGGCGGGCTCAACCTGTGGGCCCGCCTGCCCGACGGGGCCGACCCCGCTCGGGTCGCGCTCGCCTGCGAGGCCCGGGGGGTCGTCGTCGCCCCCGGGGACGAGTGGTTCCCGGCCGAGCCGGCGGGCCCCTACCTGCGGCTCAACTTCTCCGGCCCGGACCCGGACCGCTTCGACGAGGCCGCTCGCGTGATCGGGCAGGCCGTCGAGGCGATCGGGTGACGCGCACGCCTCATCCGGGCGTGGCGACGGGATGCGGCGCGGCCCGCCGGTTCCAGGCCGCGACCGCGGCGTCGAGCCGCGCTGTCGAGGCCAGGTAGTGCACGAGGTCGACCGGCAGGCCACCGTCGACCACCGAGACCGCGTCCTCCACCGCCCACTGGGCGGCGGCGAGCTCACCGAGCAGGTCGTGGAGCAGGTCGTGGGCCCGGACCGGTCCGGGTCCGAGGTCGTGGACCATGAGTGGTACACCTCCCCGAGACGTCACGCGTCAACCGCGCCGGTGCAGGCGCCGCCGCACCTGCGCGACGCGGACGGTGCCGACGACGAGCGCGATGATGCCCACGCCCACCGCCGCGATGAGCAGGGAGACGGCCAGCGGCACCGTGCCCTCCATGCCGAGGAACGAGACCAGCACCGGCTGGGTGTTCTGCAGCATGAAGACGATCAGGCCGACCAGCACGAGCGCCGCGACGCCGACGGCCAGCCAGACCGCGGCCCCGGCGCGACCCCGCGGCGCGCCCCGGTGGTGGGTGCTGGTGCGGGTGACGCCCGGCGCGGAACCCGTCCCTGCGACGCGCCTGGTGGGGCTTCCGTTGACCGCGGAGGCCAGGGGCGGGGTCGGGGTGGCGGCCATGGCGGCCTCCCTACGGTTCCGGGCCCACGCACCTCGAGCGGGGCACGTTCGCCCGGATAGCTTCGACTGTACGCCCCGTTCGCCCCGTTCGGGCGAAGTGCCTCATCGGCCGAGCTGCGCGGCGAGTGGACAGCCGAACGGGTCGCGGGCCCGGTGCTCGACGTCGTTCAGGTAGCCGACGACGATGCGGTAGGAGGTGAAGAAGCCGACCTCCGTGTACCGCACGCCGAGCGCCGCGCAGTACTCGCGGACGAGCGGCTGCACGCGTTTCAGGTTGGGCCGCGGCACGCTCGGGAACAGGTGGTGCTCGATCTGCCGGTTGAGGCCGCCCATGACGAAGTCGACGACGGCACTTCCCCGGATGTTGCGCGACATGAGCACCTGACGGCGCAGGAAGTCGACGTCGGCGTCGGCCGGCACGATCGGCATCCCCTTGTGGTTGGGCGCGAAGGCGCCGCCCAGCAGCACTCCGAACAGGCCGAGCTGCACGGCGAGGAACGCTCCCGCGATCGCGGGCGGCAGCAGGATCACCACCACGGCCACGTTCAGGGCCAGCCGCGTCAGCAGGAGCGGGACCTCCACCGTGCGGTGCGCCACCGGCCTCCGGCCGAGCGCCTTCCGCACGCTCGCGACGTGCAGGTTGAGGCCCTCGAGCGTGAGCAGGGGGAAGAAGAACCAGCCCTGACGGCGGGCGAACCAGCGGCGCCACCCCCGCCTGCTCTCCATGACCGCGGGCGTGAACGCGATGACGCCCGGCGAGATGTCCGGATCGTGCCCCTCCTGGTTGGGCGCCGTGTGGTGGGCGTCGTGCTTCGCGGTCCACCACGCGTGACTCAGGCCCACGAACCCGTTGGCCAGGATGCGGCCGGTCCAGTCGTTCCACGCCCCGGAACGGAAGATCTGGCGGTGGGAGCTGTCGTGACCCAGGAACGCCAGCTGCGCCAGCACGACGGCCAGGGTCGCGGCGAGCGCCAGCTGCCACCACGAGTCGCCCACCAGCACGACCCCCACCCAGACCAGGCCGAACGCGGCGACCGTGGCGATCAGCCGGGTCCAGTAGTAGGCGTAGCGCCGTCGGTGCAGCCCCGACTCGCGGACCACCTTCGCCAGGACGGAGTAGTCGCGAGTCATCACCCGGCGCGGGGAGGTGCGGCGGGGCGCGGCGCTGGTCGACCCCGCGCGGTCCTGTGCGGCCTCGTGGTGGCCGATAGGTGGATCACCCATACCTCGACCGTACGCTTCGCCCGTCCTGCTCGACGTCAACCCTTCACCGATCCGGCGGTGAGGCCCTTCATGACCCGCTGGTTGAGGAAGAGGTAGATCGCGAGCGTGCCGAACACGTTGAGGCAGACGGCCGCGAACGTGGGCCCGTAGTCCACCTGCCCGAACTGGCCGCGGAAGTTCAGCAGCCCCACCTGGATGGTGCGCAGCTCGTCGCGGTTGGTGAAGGTCAGGGCGATGAGCAGGTCGTTCCAGATGAAGAAGAACTGGACCAGCGCGACGGTGAAGATCGCGTTGCGCACCAGCGGCAGGCCCACGGCGAGGAACATCCGGAGCACGTTCGCGCCGTCCAGCGTCGCCGCCTCGAAGATCTCGCGCGGGACGCCGCGGAAGAACGTCGCCATCATGAAGACGGTCAGCGGCAGCCCGATCGCGGTGTACGTGATGATCAGCGGCCACAGGGAGCCGGTGAGCCCCACCTCGAAGTACATGGTGAACAGCGGCAGCAGGATCATCTGCCCGGGCACCATGATCCCGGCGAGGAACAGCAGCAGCGTGGTCGCCCGCCCCTTCCAGACCATCACCTCGAGGGCGAAGCCGGCCGCGACACCGAACAGGATCGTCAGGGCGAGGGACGGCAGGACGGCGATCACGCTGTTGCGCGCGTACGTGCCGAGGTTCCCGTCGGTGACGGCGGTGACGTAGTTGTCGAGGTTCGTCCAGCTCTCCGGGAGGGCGAACGTCGGGTTGTTCAGGAACTCCGGCTGCGTCTTGAGCGAGCCGAGGACGAGCCAGACCAGCGGGTAGACCACGACGACGAGCACCAGCGCGGTGAGCGCGCCCGTCCAGACGGAGCGCCAGACGGCGCGGGCGGGGCGACGGCGACGGGCGGGCGGCCGCGAGCGGGGCGCGGCGGCGGTGGCGGGGGCGAGGGGCTGGGACAGCGTGGAGGACATGGGATCAGGCCTTCGTCAGGTCGCGGCGGCTCGAGCGGAAGATGAAGAGGGTCACCACGAGGCAGAGCATGGTCAGCAGCAGGGCGATCGAGCTGCCGAAGCCGTACTCCCCGTACGTGAACGAGGTCTGGTACATGTACAGCGTCAGCGGCGTCGTCTGGCTGCCGGGGCCGCCGTTCGTGAGGGCCAGCACGGAGTCGAAGACCTTGAGCGTGCCGTTGATCGAGAAGATCACCGACGACAGCAGCACCGGCAGCGACAGCGGGAGCACGATGTGCCGCACCAGGCGCGGGCCGGAGGCGCCGTCGAGCCGGGCCGACTCGAGCGTCTCCTCGGGGATGTCGACCAGGCCGGCGTACAGCAGCACGGCGTAGAACCCCATGGACCGCCAGGTCTCCATCGCGATGATCACCCAGAACGCGGTGGAGCCGCTGGCGAACCAGTCCACTCCCCCGATGCCGACGGCCTCGAGCAGCGCGTTGACCGGGCCGGTCCGCGGGGCGGACTCGAAGAGCTGCTGGAACAGCAGCGCCACCGCCACCGTGGGCAGGACGACGGGGAAGAACACCAGGGTCCGCACGACGCCCGACGCCCGGCGCAGGACGAAGACGTACAGCAGCGCCAGCAGGTAGCCCACCACCACCTGCACGATCGTCAGGACGACGGCGAAGCGCGCCGTGAACCAGAGGGCCTCGCGGACGGCGGGGTCGGCGGCGAGCCGGGCGAAGTTGTCCAGGCCCACCGGCTCGAACCCGGTGATGGTGTTGCCCTCGAAGAACGTGTAGCCGAGGGACCAGACCACCGGGACGAGCATGACCAGCGTGTACACCACGAGGGCGGGGCCCAGGAGCAGCGCGATCGCGCGCCGGTCGCCGAGGACGTGTCGCATGGAGAGTCTCTACTTTCGGGTCCGTGGAGGACGCCGCGCGGCGCGCGGCGTCCTCCAGGTGTCGGTGCGGGTGCGGGTCAGCCCAGGTCGGCCTGGACGGCCGCCATGAAGTCCTCGGGGCTCATCCGGCCGGTGACGAGCAGCTGGGCGTTGGACGTGGCGGTGGTGGTGGCCTTGGGGTTGAACAGGGCCTCGAACCACAGGACCGTCTGGTCGGCGGCGTCGATCTGGTCCAGGACGGTGGTGGTGAGCGGCGGCAGATCTGCGTCCGTCTCGGCGGCGAAGCCGGTCACCACGCCCTGCGCGGTGAGCGACTGCGGCCCGAACCCGTCGGCCATGCAGTCCAGCCACGCCTTGGCGCCGTCGTCGAACCGGTCCTGCGACATCGCCAGCGGCACGCCGATGTTCGCCGCGAGCTGCGTGGAGTCGCCGGCGCCGCCCTCGACCGCGGGGAACGGCACGAAGCCGATGTTCTCCGCGCCCACCGTGTTCTGGGACGGGTCGTTGAAGTTCGCCAGCGCCCAGCTGCCCATGTAGTACATCCCGGCCTTGCCGGTGAGGAACTGGTTCATCGCGGTCGTGTAGTCGATCGAGCCGACCGAGTCGCCGAACGCCCCCGCCTTGCCGAGCGCGGCCACCTGGGCCGCCGCCTCGACGTACTCGGGGTCGGTGAGCTTCGCCTCGCCGTCGGCCACCTTCTGCAGGGCGTCCGGGCCGAGCGAGCGGTAGAGGTAGTTGCCCACGAGCCGCGTGAGGGGCCAGCCGTCCTTACCGGCCGCGGCCATCGGCGTGACGCCGGCCTTCGCCAGGGTCGCGGTGGCGGCGTCGAGCTCGTCCCAGGTCGTGGGGGCGTCGATGCCGTTCTCCTCGAAGAGCGCCTTGTTGTACCAGAGGCCCTCGACGTTGAACTCCGTGGGGAGCACGTAGACCTCCCCGTCGTACAGCGCCTCGATGGTCGAGCGCGCCGCCGGGATGATCGCGTCGGACTTGCCCAGCTTCTCCAGCTCGGCGTCGATGTCCACGAGCTGTCCGGACCCGTGGACGTCCTTGATGACCTCCGGCGAGTTGCCGGTGGCGAAGACCGACGGTAGCGCGCCCTGGCCGGCGAGCAGCTGGAGCTGCTGGTCGAAGCTCGCCTGCGGCTGGGTGGTCACCTCGAGCGGGGCTTCCGACTGCGGCGCCCGGCACAGGTCCTTGCTCAGGGCGGTGAGGGTGTCCTTCACCGCGGTGTTCTCGGCCAGCGACAGGTACTCGAAGCTCTCGCTGGAGGCGGACCCTCCGTCGCTGGAGTCGTTGCCGGACGAGCATGCCGTGACGGTCAGGGCCAGCGCCGCCACGGAAGCGGCGACCATCGTCGCGCGCCGCTGCATCGCAGGGTTCATCACTTCCTCCTTGAAGTCGTCGCTCCGTCTTTGAAGCGCTTCAAACGCGAGAGTAGGGCGCGCCCGGTCACAGAAACAAGGCCTCTGACCTGCGAAGATCTCGCCGCCGGGGGCCGCGGGCGTGTGACGTGCAGGTATTCGCTGGGGCGATCCGGGGGATCACGGATGACGATGCGGCCGGGCCGGGTGCGGGCACCGCCACGACGAGAGGGGCGGTCCGCCACCGCCCTGTCCGGCGATGGTCGGACCGCCCTCTCGTCGGTCGCGCGGGAGGCCGGTCAGGCCGGCACGGCGGCGATCCGGTCGGTCACGGCCCTCGGCAGGTCGTCGACGCCGGCGCCGGTGCCGAGGTCGAGCGCCCCGAGCCAGACCTCGCGCGCGCGCCGCCAGGGGGTCTCGGCCACGGGCACGGCCACGCCGTCGTCGTCGAGAGCGACCGTCAGCTCCCAGCGCTCGGGCGCCAGGTCCCGCCACTCCACGTCGAGATGCACGGCGGCGTGGGAGTGCAGGTGACGCAGCGCCACGGCGGGCAGCGTCGCCCCGAGCTCGAGCTCCTCGTCGCGCGCCCTGGCCGACGGGTACATCGGGGCGGCGACCCCGGTGCGCACCCCCTCGACGACCCGTGCGAGGGCACGGGCGTGGTACCCGACGTGGGCGACCACGTGGGCCCTGGTCCAGCCGGGGACCCGCGACGGACCGGACAGCTCGGCCTCGGTCAGCTCCCCCAGCTTCCGGGAGAAGAACGCGGTACCCCGCCGCGCCAGGAGCAGGTCGTCACGGACCCGAGGGTCGGTGACGAGGTCGGTACGAGCGGGCATCGGCTCACCCCCTGCTTCCCGGCACGAGCCGGCCCGCGTCCGGCAGGTACGCCCGCTGGAAGTGCAGGCGCTCCACGATCGGGGCGTCCGAGAACCGGAAGAGGTCGAACTCGGAGCCCGCCTCGAGGGACCAAGCGGCCCAGGACGGGAGGACGAACAGGTCGCCCTTCACCAGCTCCCGACGCTCGCCGTCGAGCACCACGGTGCCGCTGCCCTCGAAGACCTGCCAGACCGACGACCCGACCTCGCGGCGCGTCGCCGTGCGCGCCCCGGCACGCAGACGGTGGAACTCGCACCGGATCGTCGGCAGCACGTCCCCGCCGTTGGTCGGGTTGGTGTACTTGATCGCCGCGTGGCCCTGCTCGACGGTCGCGGGGTGCCCCTCGTCCTCCAGCTCGAGCTGCGCGCGCAGGGCCGCGTCGGTGTGCTCCCACCGGTAGGCACCGATCGGCGTGGCGACCTGCGGCTCCTGCGAGGACAGTGGCGTCAGGCCCGGGTGCGCCCAGAGCCGTTCCGACCGGGAGGTGTGCGGCGACGCCTCGTCGGTCACCCGCTCGGACCCGAACTCGAAGAAGCCGAGGTCGACGTCGTGCACGAACGGCACGTCCAGGCCGTCGATCCACGCCATGGGCTGGTCGGTGTCGTTGTGGTGGCCGTGGAAGTTCCAGCCCGGGGTGAGCAGCAGGTCGCCGCGGCTCATGCGGACGGGGTCGCCGTTGACGACGGTCCACACGCCCTCGCCCTCGACGACGAACCGGAACGCGTTCTGCGCGTGCCTGTGCTCGGGGGCCGTCTCGAAAGGGCCCAGCCACTGGATGGCACACCACAGGGTGGGCGTGGCGTACGCGGTCGGGGCGAGGCCCGGGTTCGCGAGCCCGATCGCACGGCGTTCGCCGCCCCGTCCCACGGGCACGAGGTCGCCGGCGCGGCGGGCGATGTCGAGCAGCTCGGCCCACCGCCAGACGAAGGGCACGGCCGACGGCTTCGGCGCCAGCGGCATGAGGTCGTTGGTCTGGGTCCACAGCGGCGCCGTGCTGTTGCGGGCGAAGTCCGCGTAGAGGCGGTCGAGCTCGGGGCTGGGCTCCGGCTGCCCCGGGTCGCCGGGCCGGGCGTGGGTCGCGACGTGGTTCGCGGTGGTCATGGCTTTCCCCCTTCGGAGATGACGGTGACGGTGGGTGCGGCGGTGGCCGCCGGTGCGGGCGCGCCGGCGACGGCGGCGCGCCGCAGCAGGGCGATCGCGGCGGCGCCGACCACCATCGGGACGACGAACAGGTAGTAGAGCTGCCCGGGCTCCCAGCCGGTGTCGAGCAGACGGCCCGCGACGATCGGCGACACGATCGCGCCGACGCGACCGAGGCCGATGATGAGGCCGACCCCGGTGGCGCGGGCGGCGGCGCCGAAGTACATCGGCCCGACGGAGAACATGCCGGCCATGGCTGCGCTCGTCATCGCGCCGAGCGCCGCCGCCAGGGCAAAGGCGGTGACGAGCGAGCTCATCGACGTCGCGTACCCGGCGAACGCCGCGCCCGCGAGCAGGAAGGAGCCGACGAGCGCCGGACGCACGCCCAGGCGCGCGGCCACCGGGCCGAACCCGAGCGAGCCCACGATGCCGCCCATGCTGAACGTCACGCCCGCCCGCACCCCGTCGCTCTCGGCGAAGCCGTTGAGCACCACGAGCTGGGGCGTCCAGGAGTTGGCGAAGTAGAAGCCCGCCATGAGCATGAAGAAGGCGAGGCCCAGCGAGGCGGTCACGAGCCCCGCACGTCCCGCGAGGACGTCGCGCCAGCGGGCCGTCGTCGTCCGCGCCGGCGTGGCGGGCGGCAGCTCCGGCTCGGGCGGCTGCCCGATGCGGGCGAGGATCGCGTTGAGCCGGTCGAGGGCACCCCGCGGCCGCCGGCTCGTGAGGTAGTCGATCGACTCGGGGAGCACCCGCCACACGACGACCATCAGCACCGCCGTGGCGAGAGCCCCGAAGGCGAACACCGACCGCCAACCGAGCGACGCGAGCAGCACGCCGGCGAGGATGCCGCCCAGCGTGCCGCCGATCGGCTGGCCCGCGGTGTAGAAGCTGATCGCGGTGGGCCGGTGCCGGGCCGACGAGTACTCCGCCACCAGCACGTTGAGGCAGGCCTGCAGCGTGCCGATGGCCAGCCCCGTGAGCACGCGCACCACGAGGAGCATCTCGTACCCGGTGGCCACCGCCGACAGCCCCATGCCGACGGAGATGACGAGCCCGCACGCGAGGATCGTGGTGCGCCGCCCGACGACGTCGGCCACCTGGGACACCAGGGCCGACCCGATCGCCATACCGAGCAGCGCGCTGCTGAGCAGCACGCCGAGCTGGCCACCGGTGAGCTGCCACTCGTCGGCGATGGCGGCGCTGCTGAAGGCGAGGGCGAGGACGTCGAACCCGTCGAGCATGTTCATCGCCACGCACAAGGAGATGACGGCGTACTGCGTCCGGCTCATGGGCGCGGACTCGACCCGTTCCTTGAGGTTCATCGTTGCCGCCCTCATCCCGCGAACGAGCCGACGCGACCCTGCGGCCGCGACGCGTAGGCGACGGCTCCGCGCGCGCTGACGCCGACCTCGAGCGTGCCGATCGACGCGATGTCGAGCCGCACACGGTCGCCGTCCGCGAGCGGTCCCACCCCGGCCGGCGTCCCGGTGAGCACGACGTCGCCCGGCTCGAGGGTCATCACCGACGAGGCGTAGGCGATCAGCTGGGGCACCGAGAAGAGCAGGTCGGACGTGCTGGTGGACTGGCGCAGCTCTCCCGCCACCCAGCAGCGCAGGTCAAGGGCGTCCGGGTCGGGGATCTCGTCGGCGGTCACCAGCCAGGGCCCGAGCGGGGTGAACGTGTCGAACGACTTCCGCGTCGAGCGGTCCTCGGTGGAGCGCAGGCTGATGTCGAGCCCGCAGGTGTAGGCGAAGACGTGCTCGAGCGCGTCCTCGGCGGCGACGTGGCGAGCCGTGCGCCCGATCACCAGGGCGAGCTCGCCCTCCTGGTCGGTGCGCCGGTCGCCGTAGGGCAGCTCGACCGTCTCGCCCGGCCCGACGACCGAGGTGCCGGCCTTGAGGAAGACGCCGTAGTCGGCGATCGACCGTTGCTCGGACATCTCGACCTTGTGGTCGAGGTAGTTCACGGGGGCTGCCACGATCTTGCGGGGGCGGCGCAGCGGGGCGGAGAGCCGCCGCGCGTCGAGCGGTTCGCGGGGACAGGTGCTCAGGTCGAGACCCAGCAGCTCCGGCAGGCCGTGGCCCGCCTCGAGCCACGCGCCCCACGGGCCCGCGGGGCCCGTCGTCGTTCCGACGAGGTGGCCGACGTCCAGCACGTCGTCCCCGGACACGACGACCGGGGTGCGGTCGTCCAGTACTGCGATACGCATGTCGATCTCCCTTGATCTGGTGCTGGTCTGCGCCGACGCGTCGATCGGCGTGCGTCGCTCAGGCGAGCGACAGCGGGCGTGCGGGTGCGAGGCGGTCGGCCACCGTGCCGGCGTACAGCCAGTCCGTGTAGTCGGTGAGGCTGGCGGAGTGCTCGAGGAGGGCGTTGCGGAGCAACCGGGCGGCGCCGTCGGCGTGGCAGACCTCGCCGAAGAGGCGGGCACGGCGCTGGACCTCCGCGGTGCGGGGGATGCGCGACTCGGTGAACCGCCGCACCACCTGCGGCCAGTCGACCGGGCCGCGACCGCGGTCGGCGAGGAGCGTCTCCACGGTCTTGGCGTCCTCGAGCGCCTGGCAGCAGCCCTGCGCGAGGTACTGCAGCATCGGGTGCGCCGCGTCGCCGGTCAGGACGACGCGCCCCTCGCCCCAGTGGTGGGCGGGCTCGCGGTCGAACAGCGGCCACCGGCGCTGAGTGCCGACGTGCCCGACCGCCGCACGGACGCGCGGGTGGCAGGCCGCGAACACGGCCTCCAGCTCCGCTGGCGTGCCGTACTCCGGCTCCCCCCGGTCGAACCCGGGCGAGCGGAAGGTGGCCACCACGTTGAGGACGCTGCCCGACCGCAGCCGGTACTGGACCACGTGGGCGTCCGGGGCGACCCAGCACACGACGTCGTCCAGCCCCTGCTCCTCGGGCACCTCGTCGACGGGAACGGTGCCGCGGTAGGCCACGAAGCCCGACGGCACGACGGAGTCGCCGACGAGCTCGTCGCGCAGGGCCGAGCGCAGTCCGTCCGCGCCGAACGTCACGTCCGCGGGGAACGACCTGCCGTCGTCGGCCGTCGCGAGCGTGCCGCTCCCACCCTGGACCACGGAGTCGATCCGCGTCCCGGTCGTCAGATCGACGCCGGCCTCCCGGCACGCCTCCAGCAGCACGGCGTGCAGGTCCGTGCGGTGGATCACCACGTAGGGCGACCCGTAGCGCTCGAGGAACTCCTCCCGCAGGTTCAGCGCGGCGAGCTCCTGCCCGCTCACGGCGTCCCGCAGGACGAGACGCCGGGGCTCGACGCCTGCGTCGCGCACCCGGTCCATGAGGCCCCAGGAGTCGAGGATCCTGGTGGCGTTGGGGCCGAGCTGCAGGCCCGCCCCGATCTCCCCGAACTCGGGCGCCTGCTCGACCACCCGCACGGAGAGTCCTGATCTTCTCAGCGACAGCGCTGTGGCGAGGCCTCCGATGCCGCCGCCGACGACCAGGGCACGTTCTTCCGGTAACACCACGTCGTGAACCATGCCGGGGACCGTACGCACGGAGTCCCGCGACGGGCGATAACGTTCCGCTGTGAGGAACACGCGCCGCCACCCACCCCTGCCCGAACGGCCGCCGACCGCCGTCGAGGCGCTCGACCGCGGCCTGCGGCTGCTGCAGATGCTGCGCGACTACGGCAGCCTTCGCGTGGCCGACGCCTCGCAGCACCTGGGCATCTCGCGCTCGAGCGCGCACCGGCTGCTGCAGACCCTGGTCTTCCGCGGGTTCGCGGTGCAGGACGAGGCCCACGCGTACCTGCCCGGGCCGTCGATGGACGCCGGACCGGCCAGGCTCGCCTGGACCAAGGACTTTCGACGCCTCTGCCAGCCGCACCTGGAGGTCCTGTCCCGGCGCACCCGCGAGTCGGCCAACCTCATGATCCGCGTCGGCCGCAACGTGCGCTTCCTCGGCACGGTCCGCGCCCGGACGGTGGACGCGACGCACGACCGCGACGGCGTCGTCATGCCCGCGCACGAGGCGTCGGGGGGCAAGGCACTCCTGGCGGAGCTGCACGACGACGAGGTGCGCACCCTCTTCGGCACGGGACCCGCCTCGGGCCTGTCGGACCTCGAGACCGCCAAGCTCATGACCGACCTCGCCGCCGTGCGCAGGCACGGGTTCGCGCTCAACGTCGAGGAGACCGAGCGGGGGGTCGCCGCGGTCGGGACGGCGATCCACGACCGGTGGGGCACGGCCGTGGGCGCCGTCTCCGTCTCGACGCGGGCCGACCGGTTCGCCGAGCGGCTCAACGGGCTGCTGCTCCCGCTGCTCCTGGACTCCCGGTCCCAGATCGAGCGCGACCTGGCCGAGCTCGACCTGGGGTGAGGCGTCCGCTCAACCGCCCGCGGCGTTCGGGCCGGGCAGCGAGCGCGCAGCCCGGAGCACGACGTCGCGCAGGAACTCGTGCTCCGGGTCGTGGTCGTTGACGGGGTGCCACCACATGGCCTCGACCAGGGAGCCGAGGTCGAGCGGCGACCCCACGGCCCGCACCGCGAAGCCGTCCGGCAGCAGCCGGACCAGCCGCTCCTGGAGCAGGGCGACCCGACGCGTCCCTGCCACGAGCGCGGGGACGGTGAGGAACTGCTCCGTGACGACGTCCACGTGCGGCTCGACGCCGAGCATCCGCAGGCGCCGCGCGGCGGGCGTGGACGCCGTCGGGCTGTGGAACGTCATCACCCACGGCAGGGTGCGCAGCTGGTCCTCGGTGAGGTCGTCCCCCACCTCCGGGTGCGGGTCGGCGACGAGGCACACCCAGCGGTCGTCGTGCAGGTCGGCGTGCGGCAGGTCGGTGAGGAACCCGTGGGGCATGAGGATCAGGTCGGCGCCGACGAGGACGCGCTCGGCCTCGTCGATGAGGCTCGGGGTGTTCGCGGCGAAGTGCAGCCGCATGCCCGGCGCCTCGCGGGCGAGGAGCGCCGAGATCCGCGCCCCCAGGACGGCGACGCTGTAGTCGCTCGCCACGATGCGGACCTCGCGGGTGGACGACGCCGGGTCGAACACCGGCTCGGCCGCGAACACCCGCTCCACGCCGGCCAGCACGGTGCGGGTGCGTTCGCGCAGCTGCAGCGCCAGCGGCGTGAGGTGGTACTCGTTGCCGCGGCGGCTGAGCAGCGGGTCGTCGAAGTGGCGGCGCAGGCGGGACAGCGACGCCGAGAGCGCGGGCTGGCTGAGCCCCATCTGCGCCGCGGCCTTCGTGACGCTGCGGGTCTGGAGCAGCGCGTCGAGGGCGACCAGCAGGTTGAGGTCGAGGTTCACGAGCCGCGACGACATCGGCGCGGACCCTGCAGCGTCCCGGGGGATCGCATCCATGCGATTGATGGGCACCATCGGCACATCATGCCTTGCCATGCCGCGGGCGCGGGCCGAGCGTGGGCGCATGACGGGACGCGGCGAGGCGCAGGCGGGACTACGGAACAGGGTGGTGGTGGTGACGGGCGCGGCCCGCGGCCAGGGGGCGGCGGAGGCGCGGCACCTGGCCGCGGCGGGAGCGCGGGTGGTGGCCGCCGACGTCGCCCCGGAGCCCGAGGACGACCTCGGCGGCGGCCGCTACGAGCGGCTCGACGTGACGGACGCGGCCGGGTGGTCCGCTCTGGCGGAGCGCCTGCACCGGGAGCACGGCCGCGTCGACGCGCTGGTCAACAACGCCGGGATCACGTGGCGTGCCCGGATCGGGGACGTCGACCCGGCCGACATGGAGCGCGTCTACCGGGTGAACGTCGTGGGGCCGCTGCTCGGCATCCAACACTGCGCGCCGCTGATGCCGCCGGGGTCGTCGATCGTCAACGTGGGCTCGGTCGCGGCGCTCACAGGCCACGTCCCCGTGGCATACACGACGAGCAAGTGGGCGCTGCGCGGTCTGTCGAAGGTGGCGGCGCTCGAGCTCGGCCCGGCGGGCATCCGTGTGAACACGGTGCATCCGGGGTACATCGACACGCCCATGACGGCGTCGGCGGCCCCGGCGTTCCGGCGGGCCAACGTGGCGGAGACGCCGCTCGGCCGCACCGGCACGGTCGACGAGGTCGCCGCGCTCGTGGCGTTCCTCGTCAGCGACCGCTCGTCGTACCTGACCGGCGCGGAGATCCCCGTCGACGGCGGCATGACCGCCCACGGCGGGGTGAAGTCGATCGCCGAGGCTATCCACGCCACTGATGCGCCGCATCCACAACTCCGTCTTCCCTGATGCCTCTCGCGGGGGACAGAGTCGTCCCAGGCCGACGACGACCGACTGAGAGGACCGTTCGATGACGAACCTGCTGGCTCACCTCGCCCACCTGGAGATCGCGTCCCCGGACGTGGACGCGACCGCCGCCTTCTTCGAGAGGCAGTTCGGGCTGCGCCCGGTGCAGCGCGACGAGGACGGCACCACCTACCTGCGGTGCTGGGGCGACTACTACCCGTACAGCCTGGTGGTCTCCCCCGGCGACGAGCCGGCGCTGGTGACCATGGCCTGGCGCACCGCGAGCGCCGACGCGCTCGAGGAAGCCGCCGCCCGCGTGCAGGCCCGGGGCGTCGAGGGGACGTGGCACGACAAGCGCCAGGGCCACGGCCGGTCGTTCCGGTTCACCGGCCCGTACGGCCACACGATGGAGCTGTACTGGGACGTGCCGCAGCACACCGCGCCGGCCGAGCTGGCGTCGGTGTTCCCGGACCGGCCGGAGCGCCGCAGCTCGCACGCCGCGGCCCCGCGCTTCCTCGACCACGTGACGATCGCGGCGTCCGACGTCAAGGGCTTCGCCGCCTGGTACGGCGAGGTGCTCGGCTTCCGCACCATGGCGTTCACGGACCTCGACCACGCCGACGTCACCGTGTTCAGCGTGCTGACCACCAACGAGAAGTCGCACGACCTGGGCGTCGTCCTCGACTCGTCGCAGCGGCCCGGCCGCGTCAACCACATCGCGTTCTGGACCGACTCGGTGCAGGAGCTCCTCGTGGCCGCGGACGTGCTCATGGAGAACGGCGCGAGCATCGAGTACGGGCCGTCCGTCCACGGCGTCGGCGAGCAGTCGTTCCTGTACTTCCGCGAGCCGGGCGGCATGCGCGTGGAGCTCAACACCGGCGGCTACCGCAACTACGTGCCGGACTGGCAGGCGAACACCTGGAAGCCGTCGCTCGGCTCCAACAGCATCTACCGCAACTCGGCCATGCCGATGTCGATGACGGAGTCCTTCCCGCCCGACGAGGGCCGGCCGACCGCGACCGAGGAGGGGGTCCTGCCCGGCACGGAGGACGCGCTCCTCAACCCGTACGCCCGGCACGGCCAGGGCTGAGGGGGCGGCACGTGTTCCAGTACTTCCCCGGCAACTACGTGTGGAACCTGTCCGTCAACCTGGCGATGGAGATGGGCGGGCGCATCGGCGAGGTCGACACGATCTGCCGCCCGCTGCTCGACGCCGCGGCGCGCGGCGAGGACGCCGGCACGCCGGAGTTCATGGCCGCCTGGGAGCGGCAGGGCGACACGCTCGTCGAGCTCGCCGCCGAGGGCGAGGCGGCAGGCCGGCTGCTGTCGGCGGGCGAGAAGCTCGGCCGGGCGGCCACCTACTTCCTCACGGGCGAGCGGATGCAGGCCGCGGGGCACGCCCCGCGCGTCGCGCTTTACGCGAAGTTCCGCGAGACGTTCGAGCGCGGCGTCGCCCTGGCGGGCGAGAACGCCGAGCGTGTCGAGATCCCGTACGCCGGCGCGCAGCTGTCCGGCGTCCTGACCCGCGCGCTGCACCCCGACGGCACCCGCGTCACGGGGCCCGCTCCCCTGCTGGTCCAGGTCAACGGCCTCGACAGCACCAAGGAGATGCTCTACCGCACCGGTCCGGCCGCGAAGCTCGCCGCCCGCGGCGTCGCGAGCCTGTGCCTCGACCAGCCCGGCACCGGCGAGGCGCTGCGCCTGCACGACCTGCCCGCCGTGCCCGAGTCCGAGCAGTGGGCCTCCGTGGTGTACGAGCACCTCGCGGCGCGCGACGACGTCGACGCCCAACGTGTCGGCATCCTCGGCGTCTCCCTCGGCGGGTACTACGCCCCGCGGGCGGTCGCGTTCGAGCCGCGGTTCGCGCTCGGCGTCGCGTGGGGCGCCAACCACGACTGGCGTGCCGTGCAGCAGGCCCGCCGCGCCCGGGAGGGCGAGCGCCCGGTGCCGCACTACTGGGACCACGTGCAGTGGGTGTTCGGCACCGAGAGCCTCGACGAGTTCTTCGAGGTGGCCGAGCGGATGCACCTGGACGGCGTGCTCGACCGCATCCGGGTCCCGTTCCTCGTCACCCACGGCGAGCACGACCGGCAGATCCCGCTGGAGTAC
The DNA here is from genome assembly GCA_023241745.1 of Isoptericola peretonis. Taxonomy (GTDB): domain Bacteria; phylum Actinomycetota; class Actinomycetes; order Actinomycetales; family Cellulomonadaceae; genus Isoptericola; species Isoptericola peretonis. Next base: position 31,660 of record JALQCY010000008.1, read on the forward strand.
GCGCACCGCACCTACGACCAGCTGACGTCGTCGCCCGACCGCGAGCTCGTCGTCCTCACCGACCGCACCGGCGGCACCGCGCACTCCAGCGTGGACAACGGGTCGGTCGCCACGGACGTCATCGCCGACTGGGTGGCGGAGCGGCTCGGCGGGCGGACCCGATGACGGCGCCCGATCGCACCGACCCCGAGGGCGCGATCGCCGCGGCGGCGGCGCGGGTCTCCAACTGGGGCCGGTGGGGCGACGACGACGTCAAGGGCACGCTCAACCTCCTCACCGACGCCCACCGGCGCCGGGCCGCCGGGCTGGTGCGCCGGGGCCGCAGCTTCTCCCTCGCGCAGCGGTTCGACATGGACGGCCCGCAGAGGGGCTGGCGGCGGCGCACCAACCCGGTGCACACGATGCTCGACACGGGCACGGACGCCGAGGCGGGGATCCAGGGCTTCCCGCACGGCCTGGGCGGCGCGGACGACGTGGTCGCCATGCCGCTGCAGTGCTCCACCCAGTGGGACGGGCTGGGCCACATCTTCGACCACGGGCGCGCGTGGAACGGCCGCCGCGCGGGCGAGGTGGTCACGTCGCTCGGCGACGGCGTCACCGGCATCGAGACGGTCGCCGCCGACCTCGCCGGGCGCGGCGTGCTGCTCGACGTCGGGCGGGCGCTGGGCGACGACGTCGCGGGCACGGGCGGCGAGCTGCCCGACGGGTTCGCCGTCACGCCCGAGCACCTGGACGCGACGATCGCGGCCCAGGGCCCGACGTCCGAGGTCGGGCCCGGCGACATCCTCGTGGTGCGCACCGGCCAGTACGGGCGCGCACAGCGCGACGGCTGGGGCGAGTACGCCGGCGGGCCCGCGCCCGGCCTGTCGTTCACCACGGCGGACTGGCTGCGCGAGCGGGACGTCGCCGCCGTCGCGACCGACACGTGGGGGTTCGAGGTGCGGCCCAACGAGTTCGACGTCGCGTTCCAGCCGCTGCACCAGGTGGTGATCCCTCACCTGGGCCTGTTCGTGGGCGAGATGTGGGCGCTCGAGGAGCTCGCGGCAGACTGCGTCGACGACGGGTCGTACGAGTTCCTGCTGGTCGCGGCCCCGTTGCCCGTCACCGGCGCGGTCGGCGCCCCGCTGAACCCGATCGCCCTGAAGTAGCTCATCCCCCTCTTTCGGAAGTGAGGCGACGATGCCCGCAGTTCGTTCCGTCCTGGTGGTCGGCGGCGGTGCCGCCGGCTGTGCCACCGCCATCCTGCTCGCCGAGGCCGGCGTGCAGGTCGAGATCGTCGAGACCCGGCCCGACGTCACCGCCACCGGGTCCGGCATCACCCTGCAGGGCAACGCCCTGCGCGTGCTGCGCGACCTCGGCGTCTGGGAGCCGGTGAGCGCGGCCGGCTACGCCTTCGACTCGCTCGGGATCCGCGCCCCCGACCCCGCCGGCACCCTCGTGGCGGAGATCCCCGACGCGCGCACCGGTGGCCCCGACCTGCCCGCGACGCTCGGGATGCCCCGACCCGTGCTGGCGCGGGTGCTGCTTGACCGCGCCGCCGAGGTGGGCGCCAAGGTCCGGTTCGGCGTCTGCCCCACCGACCTGCGCCAGGACGCCACCGGCGTCGACGTGGCCTTCTCCGACGGCTCCGCCGGCCGCTACGACCTGGTGGTCGGCGCCGACGGCATCCACTCGTGGACGCGGGCCGCGATCGGCGTCGACGTCGAGCCGCGCAGCACCGGCATGGGCATCTGGCGCGTGTCGGTGCCGCGGCCCGCCGGCGTCCGGCGTACCGACCTCACCTACGGCGGGCGCTGCTACATCGCCGGGTACTGCCCCACCGGGGCGGACAGCCTGTACGCCTACCTGGTGGAGGACGTGCAGGACCGCTCCGGGCTGCCGCAGTCCGAGCAGCTCGCCGTGTTCCGCGACCTCGCCGGCAGCTACCACGGGCCGTGGGACGACATCCGCGCCGCCGTCACCGACGACACGCCCGTCAACTACGCGCGCTTCGAGTCCCACGTGCTCGACGCGCCGTGGCACCGCGGGCGGGTCGTGCTCGTCGGCGACGCCGCGCACTCGTGCCCGCCCACCATCGCCCAGGGCGCGGCGCAGGGGTTCGAGGACGCCGTCGTGCTCGCCGAGCTCCTGATCGGGGCCGACCGGCTCGACGACGGGCTGCTGACCCGGTACACCGACCGGCGCCTGCCCCGCGCCCGCGAGGTGGTCGAGGCGTCGGTGCAGATCGCCGCGTGGATGCTCGACCACACCCCGCCGCCCGAGGCGGACGTGCCCGGGCTGATGCGCCGCGTCTCGACGCTGGTGACGGAGCGGCCATGAGGTTCGCACGCTACGAGCGCCGCGGTGCCGTGACGGCCACGGCGTGCGCCGTCGTCGTCGGCGAGCCCGGCGAGGAGCGGCTGCACGACCTGCGGGGCGCGACGACGGTGCTCGACCTGGCCGCCGCGGGCCCCGACGCGGGCTCCGGGATCGAGGCCGCGCGGGAGGCGGCGGCGTGGGCCCAGCGGTCGTCGTCGCCCGTCCCCCTCGCCGACGTCCGGCTGCTGCCCCCGCTGCAGCCGCCGTCGGTGCGCGACTTCGTCGCGTTCGAGGAGCACGTCGAGGGGGTGGCGCGCGCCGTCTCCGGCGACGACGGCGTGGTCGCCGAGTGGTACGACGCCCCGACGTTCTACTTCACCAACCCGCACTCGCTGGTCGGCGCGCACGACGACGTCCCCGTGCCGCCGGGCAGCCGCCGGTTCGACTACGAGCTGGAGGTCGCCGCCGTCGTCGGGGGCGCCGGGACGAACCTCTCCCCCGCCGCCGCGCGCGGGCACGTGTTCGGCTACACGATCTTCAACGACTGGTCGGCGCGCGACCTGCAGGGCCGCGAGATGAAGGTGAACCTCGGCCCGGCCAAGGGCAAGGACTCCGCCGCGACCCTGGGGCCGTGGGTCGTCACGGCCGACGAGCTGGCGGAGCTCCGCGACGACGACGGATACCTCGCGCTCGGGCTGCAGGCCTTCGTCGACGGCCGCCGCACCGGGCACGACCTGCTGTCCAACGCCGCGTGGACGTTCGAGGAGATGCTCGCGTACGCGTCGCGCGGCACGTGGGTGCGCCCGGGCGACGTGCTCGGCTCCGGCACGTGCGGCAACGGCGGGTGCCTCGCCGAGCTGTGGGGGCGTTCGGGGCGTCAGGAGCCGCCGCCGCTGGCGCCGGGCGACGTGGTGCGCCTGGAGGTCGAGGGCATCGGCGCCGTCGAGAACCGCGTCGTCGCGGGTCCCGACCTGGCCGACCTGCCGGCGGTGCCCCGGGCGCGCGCCCGCGACCGCCGTCGCGCCCGGGCCGTCGAGGGGGTGGCCCGATGAAGGCCCGGCCCGACGCCCGCGCCGCCCTGGGCGGCCTGCTGCACGACGGCATGACGATCGCCGTCGGCGGCTTCGGCCTGTGCGGGGTGCCGTACGCGCTGATCGACGCGGTGCGGGACGCCGGCGTGCGCGACCTGACCGTCGTCTCCAACAACCTGGGCGTCGACGGGCTCGGCCTCGGCGTGCTGCTCGAGAACGACCAGGTCAGCCGCGTGCTCGCCTCCTACGTGGGCGAGAACAAGCTGTTCGCGACGAGGTTCCTGAACGGCGAGCTCGACGTGGAGCTGGTGCCGCAGGGCACGCTCGCCGAGCGGCTGCGCGCCGGCGGCGCGGGCATCCCCGCGTTCTACACCCCCACCGGGGTCGGCACCCCGGTCGCCGACGGCAAGCCGACCGTCGAGCTGGACGGCCGCACCTACCTGCTGGAGCGGGCGATCCGCGCCGACCTCGCCCTCGTGCACGCGCACACCGCCGACGCCGCCGGCAACCTGCGGTACCGGCTCACGGCGCGCAACTTCAACCCCGTCGTCGCGACGGCGGCTCCCGTCACCGTCGTGGAGGCCGAGCACCTGCTCGACCCCGAGCGGGACGGCCACCTGGACCCCGACGACGTCCACACCCCCGGCGTCTTCGTGACCCGGGTGGTGCGCACCGACCGCGAGCGCCCGATCGAGAAGCGCACGGTCCGCGAGCGTGCCGTCCCGGTGGCGTTCGCCGTGCCGGAAGGAGCCTGACGTGCCCTGGACCCGCGACGAGATGGCCGCCCGCGCGGCCCGCGAGCTGCGCGACGGCGACTACGTGAACCTCGGCATCGGCATCCCGACGCTCGTGGCCAACCACCTGCCGGACGACGTCGGCGTCACCCTGCAGAGCGAGAACGGGCTGCTCGGTATCGGCCCCTACCCGGTCGACGGCGACGAGGACCCGGACCTCATCAACGCCGGCAAGCAGACCGTCACGGCCGTGGCCGGCGCGAGCTGCTTCGACGCCGTCACGTCGTTCACGATGATCCGCGGCGGGCACGTGGACGTCGCGATCCTCGGCGCCCTGCAGGTCTCGGCCCGCGGCGACCTGGCCAACTGGCAGGTGCCCGGCAGCATGGTCAAGGGCATGGGCGGTGCCATGGACCTGGTCGCCGGCGCGCGCCGCGTGGTCGTGGTCATGGACCACGTGGCGCGCGACGGCAGCCCCAAGGTCGTCGAGGAGTGCACCCTGCCGCTCACCGGGGTCGGCGTCGTCGGCCGCGTCATTACCGACCGCGCCGTCCTCGACGTCACGCCCGGCGGCCTGGTGCTCGTCGAGCTCGCGCCGGGGGTGCCGGCCGACGAGGTGGCGGCTCTGACCGGGGCGCCGATCACGCCTCCCGCACCGGCGCGCTGCTGCGACCCCGCGCCCGGCCGCTGAGCTCGGCGTCGAGCGTCTCCTGCGCCACGCGCATCTGCTCGGCGTAGACCGGCTGCGCCAGCCGCTGCCACATCACGTCCTCGGGGACGTCCTCGACCTGGCTCACGACCCACCAGATGTTGCCGAACGGGTCCTTGAGGCGCCCGCCGCGCTGCCCGAAGGCGTTGTCGGACAGCGCGGTGACCACCTCGGCCCCGGCGTCGGCGGCCCGGGCGAACGCCGTGTCGGCGTCGGGGACGAAGACGCGCAGCAGGCTCAGCATGACGGGCCACTCGGGACGCCGGTCGAAGGCGAGCACGACGGTGTCGCCGACGCGCGTCTCGCCGTGGCCCACCGTGCCGTCCTCGGTGACGACGCGGGCGAGCTCCTCGCCGTCGAACGCCCGGGTCACGAAGTCGAGGAAGGCTCCGGTGTCGTCCGTGACGACCCAGGGGGCGACGCTCGTGTAGCCGGCCGGGGCGCTGTGCTGCTGCGTGGTCATGGCGGTGTCCTCTCGGGGTTCCTGTGCTGGCGTCCCCACGCTAGGGAGGATCGAGGACCGTTCCTGTCCTCTTTCAGAGGGATGATGTCTCCATGACCGGACCGACCGCGCGCCTGCTCGCCCTGCTGTCGCTGCTGCAGACCGCCCGCTCCTGGTCGGGCAGCGAGCTCGCCGAGCGCCTGGAGGTCACGCACCGCACGGTCCGCCGCGACGTCGACCGCCTGCGCGAGCTGGGCTATCCCGTCGAGGCGACGCTCGGCGCCCACGGCGGGTACCGGCTCGTGGGCGGCACCTCGATGCCGCCGCTGCTGCTGGAGGACGACGAGGCGGTCGCCGTCGCGCTCGGCCTGCGCACCGTGGCCGTGCACGGCCTGCCCGGGCTCGACGACGCCGGCGTCCGCGCGCTCACCAAGCTGAGCCAGTCGTTGCCGCCGCGGCTCCGGCACCGCGTCCGCACGCTCGGCGCGGGGGCCATGACCTGGGAGCGGTCGGGCCCGGACGCCGTCGACCCCGACGTCCTCACCGTGCTGGCCGCCGCCGCGGCGAACCGGGAGCGCGTGCGCCTGGAGTACGAGACCCGCGACGGCCGCAGCGGTCCCCGGCACGTCGAGCCGCAGCAGCTCGTCAGCGTCCGCCGGCACTGGTACCTCGTGGCGTTCGACCTCGACCGCGGCGACTGGCGCACGTTCCGCGCCGACCGGGTCCGCAGCCCGCGCGCCACCGGGGCGCGGTCGCGGCACGAGCTGCCCGCCGACGACGTCCCCGCCCACCTGGAGGCGGCCGAGGCCGCGATGGCGCCGACCTACCGCGCCGACGTCACGCTGCGGCTGCCGCCGGACGTCGCCCGCGAGCGCCTGCGCGACCACCTCGGCGACGGCGCCCTGGTGCCCGAGGGCGGCGGCACGCGGTGGCGCAGCGCCGCGGACACCGTGGAGTGGCTGGCGCTGCGCCTGCTGTCGATCGGCTGCCCGTTCGTGGTGCACGGGCCGCCGGAGCTGCGCGCGCACCTCGACACGATCCACGAGCGGACGCGGCCCTGACCCGTGCGGCGCTCGAGGTTCAGGCGTGCCGGGCGGCGCTCTGCTCGGCGAGCTCCTGGAGGAACCGCGGGAGCCGTCCCGTGCCGAAGTCGTAGTACCGGGCCCAGCGGGGCCTGATGGCGATGCGCGCCATCCGGTCGTACAGGTCGCGGCAGGCCTGCTCGAACTGCGCGGCGGCCTCCGGTTCCATCCCCTTGCGGGAGGCGGCGAGGTACTCCTCCACGACGCCGTCGACCATCGTGATCTCGGCGCGCCCCCGCACCGCCAGCTGCCGGGCCGCCGTCTGCGCGTCGCTCACGTTGATCGACATGGCGACGTCCGGACGCGCCCGCAGTGCCGCGACCTTGGGCGCCGTCGCCGCCGTGGCGACCACGAGCTCCTCGCCCGTCCAGAAAAACCCGACCGGGGACACGCGGGGCGTCCCGTCCGCCGCCGTGTAGGCGAGGTATGCCGCCGACGGCGACTGCAGCAGGTCGCCGGCGCTCGCCAGCTCGTCGTCGATGTCGTGCTGGTCCATCGCTGCCTCCGTGCTCAGGGAGCGGCGCCCGTCGCCGCCTTCCCCCTGGGACGGTACCGAGCGCCCGTCCTCGACACCGGGCCGCGAGCGCGTTCGCCGACAGCGATCACGGGAGCGCTGGCACTCTCCGGGGTCGAGTGCTAAAAATTCTGCTGTAGCCAGCGTGCCGGAAGGCCCGGCACGTCGATCGCGGACAGGCCGCGCGTCGCGGCCTCGTCGAGGAGGTGATGTGCGATGGCTACCTACTGGGACCCGTTCCAGGAGATGGACCGGTTGTTCGGGTCGCTCGCCCTCAACACGCGCAACGCGCCCGCAATGCCGATGGACCTCTTCCGCGAGGGCGACCACTACATCCTCGCGACGGACCTGCCCGGCATCGACCCCGGCAGCATCGACGTCTCGTGCGAGGACCGCACGCTGACGATCCGCGCCGAGCGCACGCCGCGGTCGGGCGAGGGGCAGTGGCTGCTGCGCGAGCGGCCGTCGGGCACGGTGGCCCGCCAGCTCACCCTGGGCCGCGGCCTGGCGCTCGACCAGATCAGCGCCTCGTACGCGGACGGCGTGCTCACCCTCACGATCCCCGTGTCGGAAGAGGCCAAGCCGCGTCGCATCGAGGTCAGCCACTCCGCCTCGTCGCCGACGGCGATCGAGGCCGGGAGCTGAGCGCCTGACCGTCCCCGGTGGCGCCCGCGTCGGCCGCCTTCGGTCGCACGGCCGGCGCGGGCGTCACCGCCCGCTCCCGTAGGCGGTGTCCGGAAGGTCACAGCTCCTCGCCGCACATCGACCGCCGATCCGGGTCAACATGACGAATGACGGTTGACCGTCATCACGCACATCTCCATACGGACCTGAAGGACCCGACCATGTACGCGCACGCCGCCACGCCAGTTCCCCACGCTCAGCCCGCCCCGGGCGCTCGCGGCCCCCTCCCGAGCGCGCCGCCGACGTCGGGCAGGCCGTGGCTCGAGAGGCTCGCGCGCTGGTATCTGGGGCGCGTCGCGGGGCATCCCCGCGGCGGTGTAACCACGCCGGCTGGGTCGGGGTGCGACCACCACGTCGGGCCGTGCGACGGCCATCGCCACGGCGGCCTGGTCGAACGGCGGCCGCGCCGTACTGCTGTCGAGGAGGGCCAATGAGCCTCGTGACCACCGGCGTCGACGGGCTGCCTGAGCTCGCGTCGCTCGAGGACGTCGCCCGCCTGGTCGCGGCGTCGGAAGGCGAGCCGGTGTACCTACGCTTCAGCGCCGGCCCGGACGCCGACCGCGACGCCCAGGACTGCGACGAGGAGAGCGGCTGCCCGCTCCCCGGGCTGAGCGTCAGCCCCCTCACCCCCGAGCCGTGGTGGGAGCACTCCGTCGAGTGCTGGGTGGCCCGGCAGCTGCGGCGGCTCGTCGACTTCGACAGCCCTGCGGACGACCGCTTCCCTTGGGTACTCACCGGCCGCGTCGTGGCGCGCGGCCCCGACTGCGAGCCGCTGCTGGTCGACGTGCAGCCGCTGGGGAGGATCGGGCTCGGCGTGATCGTCTCGAGCCTGGCGTCGGTGTGACCTGCTTGTGGCCGGTCACAGCGTCCAGGTGACGCTGCCCTCCGTCGGGCCGCCGCACTCCTCCGTACCGCCGACGCGCACCCAGTCGACGGCCTTCTCCGTCTGCGCGAGCACCTCGCCGGAGTTGTCCAGCGCGCGGAGTGCAACCGGGCCGTCGGGGTAGAAGAGCGTAAACGTCCACGTGTCGCCGTCCCGTGACGCGGGGATGGCCGGCACCGTGGTGTCCTGCCCTGGGTTGGGTGGCGGCTGCCACTCCTCGCCATCACGCACTTGGACGTGCGCCACGTCGGACGACTCCCCCGTTAGCGTCACCTGAAGGGCGCTGGAGTAGCCGATCGTCGTGCAGAACTGTTCCTGTGGCACGAGGCGCGGCACGAGCGTTGACGCCGCGACGGCGAGGACGACGATGCCTAGCGCGGCCAGACCTGCCCAGAGCGGCAGGCCGAGTCGTCGGGGCCTTTGGCCGTTCGCGCCTGTGCCTGGGCTCATGGCTCAAGGGTGGCGCAACCGAACATGGCGTCCAAGGTCGCCGCGCTGGAGATCTCGCTGAGAACCCTCGCCCGCGGAGAACATCGGTCAGAAGTTGATCGTCAAGTCCGAGGCTTCAGGATCGTTGAAATTCCGCGGTTGCTGCGCTCTTTCCGAGCGCCCGTGCCACCGGCGTGCCACGTCGACAGGTTCTTCGACATCAAGGTCTTTGTGCGCCCTCGAGTTTACGGCGGGCTCAACCATTCCGGCACTTCGGTCCACAGCTTCCCTGCGAGACGGCAAGCGGCGACCGCCACCTCCAGATGTCGACCTTACCTATGGACCAGTGTACCCAAGCTCCCGAGCGATCGCCTCATACTTCTTAGCGCGTTCATTATGCAGTGCGACCAAGCGCTGGAGTCCTTCCGCACTCTTCGCGGCCTGCTGCATCTTTCCAATGTTACGATCGCTCGCATTCCATTCATGCAAACTGTCGACCCACTGCTGGTGATACGACATTGCTAGGGACGCCTCAAACAGGAGCGACTTCAGCACGTCATGGCCGACACCTCGCTCTCGCCGAGGCGCCACTTTCGTCACTTTGGGGCGAAGGTATGTCGCTTCGTAAACACCATCGGGCACGCCGTTTCGATTGTCCGCAACCACCCGGATTGATTGATCTACCTCGACTTCGATCAGCCCGGAAGTTGCGGGCACCTCTTCAGGGGAGACGAGCCCGGCCGGGACCGCAAAGTAGTGCTCGAAAGAAGCGTCCACCCAAGGACGCTGTTTACCTGGATTACGGACCTCAGAGCGAAAGTCGGACCGCGATATCTTCACCTCAACTGCGACGACTTCTCCTGGACCGCCCGATTCCGACTCGAGGCGGAGATGCAGGAAGTCGATAACCCGCCGCCGGCTTCCCGCTTCACGATCCGCGATGCCTATCTGCCGGAAAGTGAAGCCGGCCGGGTTGGACTGCCCGAACCAGGCTGCCAACCCCTGACACATGGTGGCCTCGGTGAGCGCGAAAGCGCCTTGCTCCATCAGGAATCCGCTTTGCATGGACACATCTAACCTGCTTCGCTCGCAGGCGAAGCAGCCCGGCGGGGTGACAGGCGGGTGAATTCCGCTGCCATGAGCTGCTGGAGGCCAGATGCTCGCTGCTGCTACATCGCGTCGCCCCCTACACGGTAGTCACGAGCGATCCTTTCCAAGACCGCCGTTCTCGGCAAGAACGCCCTCGGCCCCTCGCCGATCGGCGAACCTCTCCGCGAGCGTCTTGATCGCGACCTGCTCAGGGAGCGCCGCAGAGAACTTCAGACTCTCGACCATCTCGACGGGTACGCGCGGGAGGACGTCGTCGAGCTCGATGTCAGTAGGCCGGTCCAGCGCCCTGACCCCGCGCAGGACCATGATGTCGTTGTAGGACTGGCCTTCCGCCCCACCGAGGGCTGCACGCAGGGTCTCATTGGCTTTGAGCCCCGCCCAGGTCCAGAGGTTGTGGTCGTATCCCGACCGTTCGACGACGAGCTTGTCGGCGGAAACTTGGTCGGCGCGTGTCTCGCGAACCAACGAGAGTCGCTCGAAGGCCCTCCTGGACAACGGCACATCGGGCGTCTCGCCCAACAACACGTCGCGCTGAGCGCGCATCATCTCGAACGAGAGCGCGATGGCATCGCTGTGCCACCGGACGTCGCCCTTGTGCGCCACGGGGCTGACGATGACCTCGAATCTCTCCCAATTGATGTGTTCGACGTGCCAGGCGCGGCCGTTCATGAGGATCGGCTTCGAGTTCAGCTTCTCGGAGCCATCGCGGGGCAGCGCGAGCGGCGAGATGAAGCCGATCTCCTTGGTGCCGGCGACGACGCGCAGCTCCTTCTCGGCGTCGAAGGAGCTCAGCAGATCCATGAAGTGTCGGCGCCCGAACGCCTTCTCCGCCGCGGGACCGATCATGAGCAAGCCAGAGTCATCGACGAGGAAGCCTTCGGCGATCAGGTACGCGAGCACTTCGTCGGCGTCGTCCATCAGGGCGAGGTTCCCCCACCAGTCCCGCCAGGTGCTAGCCCCGTACGCGCCCTCCTGCAGTGCAAGCGCAAGCAGCTGCTGTGCCGTGAGGTGGCGAGGGTGCGGTGGCGGCGTGATCGGTTCGACGAAGCCCCGCCGCCAGAGGAGTAGCAGCCCGGCAGCTTCGAGGAACGCGTCGGACGATGTCGCGAGGAACAGCGTGTTGCGTCTGGTGCCTGGTCGTCGTCCCGTCCGTCCAAGCCGCTGCAAGAACGAGGCGACGGTCCGTGGAGCGTCGATCTGGATGACGCGGTCGAGGTCTCCGATGTCGATGCCGAGCTCCAGCGTGGACGTCGCCACGATGACCGTGTTCTGCGCCTCCGCGAACGCCTGCTCGGAGCGCCGTCGCTCATCAGCCGAGAGCGACGAGTGGGACACGAACGTCTCGACGCCGAGCTCGCGGAGCTCAAACGCGATCTGTTCGCTGACCCGCCGCGATTCACAAAACACGAGCCGCTTCTCGCCGCGGTGAAGCTTCGCGATGACCTTCGCTGCGTTGGCGACGGACCCGACGAAGTCGAGCATCACCTCGGGCTCTGGGGCGGTAGCTGAGCCGGGTTCTGTAACGACACGCAACTCTCGCTGGCTGGTCACTTCGAACTCGCCTTCTTGCAGCCACCTCCCGATCTCTTGCGGGTTTCCAACAGTTGCCGAGAGTCCGATTCGCTGGATCGATCTGCCAGCGATCCGCTCCAAGCGAGCAAGGACACCGAGCAGGTGCCAGCCACGATCAGACCCGGCGAACGAGTGCAGCTCGTCGACGACGATCGCCTGCACGCCAGAGAAGAACCGGCCGTGGTCGACGCGTCGTGAGACGAGCATCGCTTCGAGCGACTCGGGTGTCGTCAGCAGGATGTCTGGGGGTTCGGCAAGCAGACGCTTGCGCTCTGTGTCGCCGACGTCTCCGTGCCAGAGCCCCACGGTGCGCCCGAGCCATTCGCCGTAGGCGGTGATGCGCGGATAGAGGTTGTTGAGCAGAGCGCGCAAGGGCGTGACGTACAGGACGGATAGCCCTCGCCACTCCCCCGACACCATCGACGAGAGTAGGGGGAAGACTGCCGCCTCGGTTTTACCGCCCGCAGTGGGCGCGATGAGGATGCAGTCGTCCCCGGATCGAACTGCGGGGATGGCAGCAGCTTGGAGCGGACGTAGCGATCCCCAGCCGAGCGAGTTGACGATGTGGTACTCGATCGCCCCGTCAAGTCCGGCACCCTCGCTCGCCATCAGAGGTCCAAGTCGATGTCGTCGACCGATGCGGCAGGCCGACGGTCCCCGAGTGACCGGGCTTCGCGTTCGACGTCCGTCATCTCCTGCGCGCCCACCGTGAGGCTGTAGTCGTTGCGCGGGTCAAAGTCGGGAAACTGATCCACGCGATCGAGGACGTCTGCGACCAGCTTCTTGAGAAAAAGGCGCGGTGCTACACCCGTCTTGCCACCCAGCTCCCCGCCGATCGCCGTCGCCAGGTCCGCAACGTAGGCGTCATCGACGACTGCTTCGATGCGGTCGAGGTTCTCGGATCCCACGGCGTAGATGTCGCGGACCCGTGACCCCAGCTCGACGAGAGAGCTAGGCGTGAAGCCATGCAGTCTGATCTGCGTGGCGCGAGGGTTGTCGAACCGGGCGTCCGTGCTGAAGTCGGTCTGCAGTCGCTGCGCGAGCGGAGCGAGCCGCTGCACACCTTGCTGGCCGTCGTAGAACGCTGGTGTACCAGTCATCACGAGGTACAGGCCGGGGAACCGGCCCGCGTCGATCTCGTCCATCAGTTGACGGAGGGCGTTCAGCGACTTCTCACGCACGTCCGAGCGCATGCGCTGCAGCGTCTCGACCTCGTCGAGCACGATGACGAGCCCGGCGTAGTCAGCGTCACGCAGCACGGTGAGCAAACCCTGCAGGAATCCAAGCGCCCCGAAGTGATCGAGCTCGCCCCGCACGCCCGCGGCACGACGTGCCGAGGCCGCGACGTTCGGCTGGCCACCCAGCCAGGCGAGGAGCGCGTCCGCCTCGGCGTGCATGCCCCGCGCGGACATCTGGCGATATGCGCGCAGCGCCATCGCGAATGACGGTGCCTCCTTCGAGACGGCCGCCAGCCTCTTCTCGAGGAGCTCGTCGGTTCGCTGATCCACCTCGCCCGGTTTGCCTGCCGCCTCCGCGTCCTGCCCGAGGAAGTAGAACCACTCGTTGATGACGTCGCCGAAGGCACCAGAGGACGTGCTGCGCGTGGACAGACTCTCGACGATGCGTCGATACACCTTCTCGAGCTTGTAGAGCGGCGTCTCTGTTTCGGAGATCTGCACTTCCGCCGTGGCGAAGTTCAGGTTCTTGGCCCGCTCCGTCAGCCAGCGCGAGAAGAACGTCTTGCCCGAGCCGTACTCACCCCGGATCGCCTTGAACTGAGCGCCGCCCTGCCGGACAGCCTCGAGCTCCTCGTCGATCGCCGCCTCAAAACGCCCGAGCCCGACGGCCATCACGTCGAGGCCCTGCTGGGGCACCGTCCCGCGCCGCAGGGCGCCCACGATCTCCTTACGGCGCCTCGGGCTGATGGAACCTGCGGCGCTCATCGCACTTCTCCTTCACGGCGGCTGGCTCGTGAGAGCCCAAACTGCTGTCGCAACAACTCATCATCGAGGTCGAGAATCCCGTCGGCGAACGCGAGCGTCTCGTAGCCGTCAGCGTTGAGCAGCCGGCGCAGGAGCGGCACCAACGGCCGCAGCCCCCCGGCGCTCATTCCTGCCTCGTGCTCAACGACATCGATCGGACCGCTCGACCCCAGGTGGACGAGCGCCGTCAATACATCGCGCACCCGGTCGTCGGATACCGCCGCACGACCAGCCCGTGACTTCTGATCCCGGTAGAGATCGGTCTCAAAAAGCTGCTCGAGCCACGGGTACGACGCCGCGAGATGCGCCCTCGGCGCGGGGCCCGGCACGGGCGACGGTAGATAGGTCGGCGCCATCGTCGACGGGGTCTCGGCAACCCTCTCGATCGGAGCGCCGGCTGCCTGGGCCGTGGGTGCCCCGCCGAGAGGTACGCGCAGGTATTGCCCCTGCGGCCCCCGCACGGTGCCGAGTCCTGCGAGGGACCACTGCGCCACCTGATTCGGCGTTGCCCGAACGTCGATGTTGGTCCGGTTCAGGTAGGCCGTACCGCCGCCGTGCAGGCTGACGGCCTTGCCATAACCGGGCCACACATCGTTCGGTGTCGACAGAACGACGCCAAGCGTGTCGCACATGAACTGAAGTTCCGGCACGAGCCCCTGCGACGTACCCGGCGCACTCCCGCCGCGCCGGCCAATTGGCGCCGGCACCGACGCCGACAGCCCAAGGTCGGCAGCGCGGACGACGTCGACGCCGATACCGTCGAGGTACTGCTGCAGGTCCTCGGAGAGGTCGTTGACCATCACGGCCATCCGTCGGTGCGCGGGCGCCGACCGGCGATCGCTCTCGACGTCGACGTAGCTGGGGCGCTCGAGATGCGTGAAGTCCACCAGGTACCAAGTGCCGCCGAGCAACGGCCGGTCGTCGTGCGACGTCGCCCGTCGCCTCGCGGCTGACCCTGCGATGTCGATCTCGTCGATCCTTGTGAGACCCGCGCGTGCGGCGAACCGGTCGATGGCGTCAGCCGAGTCCGCCTGCGCTGGGTCCGAGTCGAGGGTGTTGGTCGACGCCAGGCCGGCGGCCCGCTGCCCCGCGACACCCGCGAAGGTCTGCTCGAGGATGCTGCGCAGTTCGGCAGCACCTTCGCGCCCGATCTGGAATGTCTGGCTGACCTTGGGCTGGCTCTGGCGGTGCTCCGAACCTAACGTCGACAGCTGCAGGATCTGGTCGCCGCCACCATCGAGGAAGTCGAAGTAGAGGCAGTCAACGTCGGTCGAGTGCCTCGTTCCGTATCCTTTGACCTCGTGACGGAACGCGCGAATCACCGCCATCGCGCTGCTCCCCTGGCGTTCATCCGCTCAGCCCGAACTGTTCTTGAAGCAGCCCGAGGTCCAACCGGAGCGTCTCGCCGTCAGCGTCGACGGAGAGGATGTCGTACCCCTCAACGTTGAGGACGCGCTTGACGATGGCCAGCCCCTGGGTGATTCCGGAGGTGGCGATCCCGGCAGCCGCCGCGACGGTCTCCTGGTGCGCTCGACCGTCCCGCGCGACCAGCGTGCGGAGCACGGCCTCGACCAAGCCGCTCGACGCCGCACGGCCTGCCAAGCGCATCTGGTCGGCGTAGACGTCGGAGCGCAAGATGCGATCGACCATGCCGAGCGACTGCGCTTCTGGTGCCATCGACGGCGTGGGGGGCGCGAGGTCGAACAGCGCGGCCTCGTCGTCATGACCTGCCTGCTTGCGGCGCGGCTTCTTCGCGGGCTTGGGGAGGGTGGCTGGCGCGGGCATGGCCGCCACCACCGGGTCGTTCCACCAGGACGGCGCCTGAGGTGGCGCAGGCTCCCAGCCCTCCGGCGCAGCGCTCGCGAGCGACCGCTGATAGACCAGCACGGGAACGGTGAGCTCGGCCAACGACGCACCACCGTGGTAGCCGGACCGTGCCGGCCCATATCGGGCGTCGTCGCGCCACAGCAGCACCGCCTCGCCCTCATTGACCGCCACTCGGGGCCCCGATACATGCACCTCGCCGTCCTGGGCGGTCCCCGCCGCGGCGGGACGCCACCGCGCGTCGCCGCCAATCACGGCGGGGAGCTTCTCGGTGGCGCGTTCAACGACGTGCCCGTGGTCCGAGGTGAGCACGACGGTGCGTCCGGCGATGGAGGCCGCGTTGAGCAGGGCGCGTAACGGCACGAGGTCACTCATGGCCCATGGGCGGTTCGACGTGTCGTTCTTGTGGGTGGCGTCGTCGATCGCGTTGATGACGACCCCGACGACCGGCACCGCCGAGTCGGCGATCGCCGCGGCGACGTTATCGGAAAGCTGGGCGCCGCCGGAGGCCCGCAGCTCGCCCTTGTGAAAGGTCTTTGCCCCGGGGAAAGCCGTGGACAGGCCGGCCTTCTCGGTCGCGGAGGTTCCAGCGGTGATCTCTCCACAGAACAGGCTAGTGCGCGACACCCCGGTGAGGGACGGCAACGCCGCCGCGGCGGCCAGCCGCCGGCGGGTGGTCGAAGGCACCCACTCCACGAGCCCGGAGCGCCCGACCTCGGACGCGAGGTCGACGGCCACCGCCGCGCTCATCCCATCCAGCACCACGAGAAGCACCCCGCCCTGAGACTTCCACGGGTCGACGACAGCGCTCAGGATGTCTTCAACGCCAAGCGCCGGGCCGTCTTCGAGCAACCCGACGAGGCTGCGGACCACCGCGGAGTCACTGAGGTGCGCGGCCGCCGACGTGTCCCGAGCATGCCGGCGGTCGCGCACGCGGTCGATCAACCGCCCGTATGCGGCGCCAACCTCGGGGTCGTCCGACCCTGCCCACAACACCCCGAGGGCGGAATCCACCCAGGCCCCGTCGTCCATCTGCCGCTGGAGGTCTCCTCCCAGTCCGTTCACCTGACCGTCGGCGGTCGTCAACCAGCGGCAGAGTCGCACGGCCATCCGCGGTGCCAGGTCCTGGCCCGCCAATGTCGACTCACGGTGGTGGAGCACCGCAGCGAGTGCTTCCTCGACACCGACTCCGGCGTCCAGCGCGACGCCGAGCGCTCGTAGGCGGGCCGTGAAGCCGGGTCGCAGAATCGCCGAACGCTCAGCGCCGGCCGCCCAGCCAAGGTTGTCACGCAGCAGTGCCTCGGCCTGGTCGAGCACGACGCCGAGGCGACCGTCGGGGTCGTTCTCCCGGGAGAGACGAAGGACGGCCGCCCCGGTAGCGTCCGCGATCTCGCGCGCCTGGAGCGGTGTGACGGTATGACCCGTGACGTATCGCTCGATGAGCCTGGTCCGCGCGGCGACCTGCTCCTCGGTGAGATCCGTGCTCGACCTGGGCCACAGCACGTCAATGGCGAGTCCGAGGGCGAGCGGCCTGACGAGGCTGCCCGGCGCGGCGGTCGTGCGGAGGGCAAAGCCGGCGGCAGCGCCGTACTCCTGCTCGGCCCAGGCGATCAGGTGCGCCTGCAGCTCGGGGTCGACACCGGACCACGGCGCCCGCGACCCGTTGCTCAGCTCGGCCAGGAGCACCACACCGTCGAGCTCGGCCCGTCCCAGGCCGAGCAGGTGGCCGAGCAAACCTCCAATGGCGTGCTCCGCCGTGACTGCGAGGTTGCTCGACGGCGCCCACCCGCCGGCGGGCTCGTGGTCAAGCAGCGCCGTCGCCGCCCAGTCGAGGTGACGCAGCTCTCGGCTCACCTCACGCGCTCCACCGAAGAGTCCGGGCACGCTGGCCCATTCGTCAGGGTCCTCGATCTGCTGGCGGTACGCCCGGGCGAGCACGGTGTCGTTCAGGTCGGCGCGGGGTCGGTCCGTCAGGACGACGAGGTACTCGTCGTCGGCCTGCTCGGCGTATGCGTCCAGGATGGCGAGCTGCGAGATGCCCTCGACGACGCGAACGTGGTGCCCGTCGACCGTGAGGTCGCCGCCGTGCCACCGCGGCTGGGCGCGCAGCACTAGCACGCGCGAGTCCCCACCCTTGGCGATGAGCTCGACGGCACGAGAGCGGACGAGTGCCTCGGAGACGGCCACCGTCCGCTGCGCCTCTGCTGCGGCGGTCGTCACTCCCACCTCCAGCTCACCCGCAGCGTCTTGCCCTCGACCGGCGTCGTCAGCTCGTCGGCGATCTTCCGACCGATCTCCTGGACGTCGACGACCTTCGAGACCACCTGGCTCTTCTCGGCGAGCCGGGCGCGCTCTTCTTCCTCGATCTTCAGCCGAATCCGGTCGAGCTCGGCCTGTTGCCGCGCGATCTCGGCGTCACGTGCCTGCTGCTCGCGCCGCTTCGCCTCGATGTCAGCCTGCTGTTGCGCGTACTCGGCGTCGCGCTCCGCCTGGAGCTCCGCCGCCCTGCGGGCAGCCGCGTCACGCTGTTGCTGCGCTGCCTCCTCGCGCTCGTGGCGCTCCTCGTCCGCGTGCCTGCGTCGCTCGATCTCGTGCGGGTCGGCAGCGAGCGACTCGAGCGCCTCGTTCGCGGCAGCGTCGAGCGCCGGCTTGAGGGGAGCGTGGAGCTCAGCCTGCGCCGCCGCCTGTCGCAATGAGGCGAGAGCCTGAGCGGCCCGCTCATCGCCGAGAGTGGGGAGCCGGTCGATGAGACCCCAGTTCGCCCCACGAAGCGCGGCCAGGACGTCGCCCGCGGCCGCGATCGATCGCGCGATGGCCTCTGGCTCGTGGGGAAGATCGAACTGGGCGAGGGACTCGATCCGTTCCACCGCATTCTCGGCGGAGGTCAGCAGCGCCACCAGGTCGCGTCCCCGATTGACCGCCTGCCAGCGCGGCGAGGTCTCCTCGAGGCCCAGCACGTCGCGGTGCGCGGCGAGCGTGGCAGCAACCTCGGAGGTAGATGCCACGGCAGGGCGCGTCTTGCTCACGACGGCATCACTCAGGCGCGTGACTGCGGCGGTCGACAGGTGATATTCGTCGGCGCCGACGCCGAACAGCGCCTTGGCGCGAGTCCGTGCCACCTCCCATTCCTCCTCAGAGGGCAGCACCGGCTCGCGCAGCACCATGTCCGGCGTGAGGGCTCCGAGGTGCGGTTCCGGCGTCCGGTTTCCGGCGCGATACCACTCACGGTCCGTGACCTTCGCCCACGTCAGCACCAGCAGGTCCATGGTGTCGGTGGTCAGGCCGCGAGGCGCGAGCACCTCCCGCAGGACGCCGACGGTCACGTCGCCGGTCCCGGCGGCACGCGTGAACTCGTCGAACGACGCGAAATGCTGGGCGTCGAGCGCGTACGTGGTTTCGCGCAACGTCCCGACGCCGTACGCCGTGACGACGCGGCGCACCTTCGTCCCGGTGGACCGGTCCACGCCGTCGAGCCGGCCGCCCGCATCGACCGCCCGGCGTGCGAGGTCGAGGACGGCGTTCAGCTCCGTGCGGCGCACTTCCTCGGTGCCGCGCTCGATCTCGGGGTGCTTGGGGTACCGCGAGGTCAGGGCCGACCCCAGCACACCGACGACGGCGTCGCGGAGCGTGGCGGCCGAGGGCTGCGTCGGGGTGAAGCCCTCAGCCAGGGTGATGAAGTTCGTACCGGCGAGCGTGGTGCCGAGGTTCTCGTTGTTGGCCGAGGAGTCGACCCCGTAGGCCTGCCGCAACAACGCCGCGAGCTGGCTGCGCAGGGAGTCGCGCTGACTTGTCAGGAGTCGCCGCGCGGGTTCCCGGTCGGCGACGGGCAGGTTGGCGGAGTACTGGTCAAACCGGTCACCAGTCAGCAGGTATTCGAGCTGGACGAGCTTGCCGACGTCGTCCATGCGCTGGGCAGTGAGGAAGTGCGGCACCCATACGACGGTGTCCGTGACGACGCCGTCGCGCTTGAGGTCGTAGATGCGTGCCGCGTCGTCGGACGGCGGCTTGTTCTCGTCGTCGAACGGGTAGTCGACGATGAGCTTCCAGCGTCCGTCGGATGCCTTGAGCGTCTCGACGGGCATCGCGCCCGTGTCGCGCACGTTGCCGAACACGACGTCGACGGGGCGCTTCTGCCCGCGCCACACGTGGTCGAGGGCGTACTCGCCGGCGTAGGACCCGGTCGCGGTGGCGTTGATCTCGGCGACCAGGGTGTCGCGGATGAGCTTGCGCCGGTTGGGGTGGGAGTCCTCCTGCGTGACGTGCGCGAGGATCGCGTCGAAGTCCACGCCGGTGAGCTGCAGGCTGATGACCGGGTCGGCGGTGGATCCCACGGTGATCTCGGAGAACTTGCCCTGCCACTCGGTGGCGAGCGTGACGACCTGCCCGGAGACGTTGCCCCCGAACATGGAGACCACCGAGCCGAAGTTCAGCGCCGCGAGCTTGGACGCGGTCAGGTCCTTGAGCGACGTCGCGCCGGGGGCGATCGCCGCGACAAGGAGCGTCTTGGCGAGGCGGTCCTCCCGGCGGAAGGGGTGGTTGCGGTCGAGCGACCGAACTTCGGAATCGCTCACCTGGTGCTTGTCGAGCAGGTAGGGGCGCATCTTGCCGCGGTAGAAGGACGCTGCCGCCTCGAACACCTTCACCATGTCTTCGGTGAGCGGCTTGTTCTCACCCAGAATGACGACGTCGAACAGGTCGCCGACGGGGATGACGTCACCGACCGTGAGCTCGTCATGGCCGCGGTAGAGCAGCTCGCTCATGATCTTCAGCGCGGTGCGCTCGCGCTGCATGATCGCGGACAGGGCGACCATCGCGTCGACGAGCGCCGGCGAGAACGGGTACACCTTCTCGAAGTCGACGGCGCCCGAGCCCGCCGAGTCCGTGAGGAGGTGCTTCCAGTCCGTCGGGTTGGCGCGCACGCGGGAGACGGCGGAGGCGAGCGCGTTCTTGCCGGCGTCTGATGTCGGGGTCAGGAGTCGCTTCTGGACGATCTGAGGCAGGTCGGCTGCCGCGAGGGTGATCTTGTCGAACCGCTCTTCCCACCACCCGAAGGCGTCTTCGAGGGCCACCTGCTCCGCACCGACGTTCCCGCCGCCGAGGAACTCCTTGAGCGCACGCTGACGGGCGACGAACGAGACCATCGGGATCGCCATCTGCCCCGAGCCGGTCTCCACGAGCTTGGCGACCTTCGACGCCTCGTTGGCGATGAACGCCGAGTCGCGGAGGTGGTTGGCCAACCACAGCACCAGCTCGTCGAGGAACAGCACGAGCCCGTCGTACCCGAGGCCCTTGGCGTGGTCAGTCATTACGCGCAGGCCCTGGTCGATCGGCAGCCAGGCCGACGTCGAGGTGTACGCCGGGAAGTACGTCTCGACGAGCTTGGCGGCCACGGCCCGCTGATCGCGCTCGCTAGCCGTTCCTCGGGCGGCCGCGTCGAGCTCCGCGGCGGTGAGCCCGCCGCCGCCCATGCTGCCCAGCACAGGGTCGAAGTCCGCGGCGAACTTGGAGAAGAAGAGCTCGTCACCCATGGTCGACCGAAGGGCTTGTGCGTTCTCGAACAACAGGCCGCTCTGGTTGAGCACCGGGGCGGCGGCGTCCGGGTGCTTCTCCTTGACGGTGTTGATGTATCCCTGGAAGAGCGCGCTCTCGAACGACGCCGCACCGATCAGGTGGTAGTCCACGGCCAGGAAGTTCCGAGACAGCACGTCGGCGTGCGCGGAGACCACCGACTGCAGGCCGGGCAGCGCGCGAGCCCCCGGGTATCCGGTGAGCAGCAGGTGCATGACGGCCATGTAGTGCGACTTGCCGGCACCGAACGAGCCGTGGATGAACGC
This sequence comes from Isoptericola peretonis, assembly GCA_023241745.1. Lineage (GTDB taxonomy): Bacteria > Actinomycetota > Actinomycetes > Actinomycetales > Cellulomonadaceae > Isoptericola > Isoptericola peretonis. The sequence goes on from JALQCY010000008.1 coordinate 52,788, forward strand.
ACCCTTGGCGTTGCCTCGGATCAGGGCCGACTTGACGAGGGTGAGCCCCTCGTCGAAGGCCTCGGCGATCTTCTCGGTGACGACGTAATCCTTGAGCGTCCGCTCGGCTGCGGGCACGCCCTCGTGGATCCGCATGACGAAGTCGTCGTCGTGGACGGCCTCGGGCACATGGATCGCGTCGCGCAGCATCATCGACAGGGCGCCTGCGGTGGGGGTGCTCATCGGTCGCAGTTTCCGTTCATCGGGTTCGTCGTTCGTTCTTCGCCTCGTGTCCGCGCACTCATGCCCGGCGGCGCCCGCGAGTCGGCGCCGGCGGGAGCCACGCCGTCACGTCCTCGCGTGTTTGCTGGAGCTGGGCAAGGAGCTGGTCGATCCGGCCGGTCACGGCCTGAGCGGCGCTCGAACCGAACTCCGGCTCGAGCTCGGTGTGCCACTGGTGCAGCCAGGGCTCCAGCTCGACCAGGCCGGCGACGAGCGGAACGAGCGCATCGTCCGAGGCCCCGAGCTCCTGCTGCTGCTGAATCTCCCGCACCAACGCGATCGCCTGGTCGCGATGGTTCCACCCCGCCCATCCCAGAACCGCGGAGCTGTCACCCTCGCGGCCCACGCCGGGATAGAGGATGAATCGCTCCTTGGGCACATCGAGCTTGCCGCGCGCCTTCCAGTACTCGACCTTGCGGAAGTCCGGGGTCGAGTACTTCGGCGGCACCGGGATCGTGACCTTCTCGCCGGCGTCCTCCCGACGCTGGAGCTCCCACACCTTCTGCCACTCGCGGAACTTCTCCAGGCCGGACGGCTTGTATCGGTGGGCGGCCAAGTAGGGCACGGCTTCCGTGGGCGCCAGCGACCCAAAGACGGCGGGGAGATCGGGCTCCGGCACGCCGGTGAGCTCGCGTGCCAGCGCCAGCAGCGTCTCATCGTTCCGAAGCAGGTCGGCAAGCTGGGCGACCGAGCGAGTGGTCGGGCCCTGGAAGTCCTGCCAGAGGTCCATGTCCTCGAGACGATCGAGGATCGCCGACTCCAGCGCATCGCGAAGCTGCTTCTCCCACGGCACCGTCGCCCAGCGTCGCTTGTATTCAGGCCTTTCAAGAACGCGAATCTTGGGGTCAGACTCGATAATTTCGTAACGACGATTCACAAGCGCACGATAATCGTCCGGCCAGACACCCGGGAAATCAGCGACCGGTGTCGAACCGTGCCGTTCAAACCAGACCGTGTCCTCCAGCCCGTCCGCCATCCGCCTCGCAAGGCGGAACTCGAAAGCACGCTCGCCGAAAACAAGTCCCGCAATGCCCCCGGCTCGACCCTGCCGATAGGTCAGATCGTCATCAATGAGCCCGTACAACCAGTAGGCATGCCAGTCAAGCTCCTCCTGCTCAAAGATCATCGCGCCTCGTAACCGCTGCCAGGCGTCAGCATTTCGCGCGATCAGACCCGAAAGCGGCTCGCTCGGATCTTCTCGCCACTTCCTCACTGTCACTGCGGGCGCAACCTTCTCCAACTCATCGCCGAGCCGATGAAGTAGCTCCGCCCGCTTCCACTGTACGTTTTCAACAATGGGAAACTGGGAAACCTTCGCCGCGTCATATTCGTACCGTCGCTGCCACTCTTCGCCCTGCAGCGGCTTTCCCAGACACATTTCATGCAGCCAGAAGCATGCTACCGAACTGTTCAGCAGTGAAAGAAGTTCATAAAACTCCCTGGGCGAGGCTCCTATCGGCAGCTTGATAATGGGCGCAGTCTGCTTGAAGACACGCTCGCCCCTGTCAAGCACGAAATGATTGTGTGTCGCGACGAATGCAAACGCAATCGATTCCCTGCCCGCACCGTCATCCGCTGGAACTTGGTGCCAGGCGTACCACGGTCGGCCCGTGTCACGGTACGTCCCCGAACCGAACGAGGCGCGCGACCACAACTGCTGCCGGAGCGGCCACAGTGCAGTGAGCTCAGCGCGCGCGTGCGCAGCGTTTACCAATGCTCCGTCGACATAAGGGAACCACGTGATTTCGTTGGGGCGAACTGTGAAGTCTCGGACTTCATCTCCCATCACAAGATCTGGATAAAGATCCGCACCGTAACCCAGGAGTCCGCGGAATCTGACGGGCCGTGTAAACTCATCGTCTGCATGGCTCATGGCCATGTATCCGATTCTTTCTGAGAGGCTCGCGAGAGTCGCCCGCGCCGCCGCCTCGATCGCTTTTTTGACGACCGGCGCGCCGCCACCAGAAAGAGACCACGGGTGCACAGCCAAGGAGTCTCGTGGTATTTGGGTTACTGAAATGTAGTTGCCCTCATAGTCAAGATCTCTCGCATGGTCCCGAATCTCGCTCCAAACGGGCGCATTTGCGGCGTCCTTCGGTTGGCCAGACTCACCTCGAATTCCGAGAACCGCCAGAACACTCGGCGATAGCGGCAACCTGCGGCGCCCAACAAGGATCACAGTCGGCGTATTATGTCCGGGAATGTGAGCACCCGAAGAATCGACAACTTCCGTCAAGTCTACCGGATTCGACGGGCCTCCTCCTGCAAGGAACGTCTCGACAAGCTTCTTGCCGAACTCACGCTTTGAGAAGGCGTTGGAAGTTATCTTCCCAACATAGCCAGCACCGACCGCTGCAGAACCACGCCTTGCGAGGCGAAAAAACAACTCCATAAACGGCACAGACAGTGTCCACAAGCCGTGACACGTGGGATATGCTCGCTTGTACCATTTCTTCGCCACCGAATCACGGACGGTAATATACGGAGGATTGCCTACAACGACGTGGTATCGGCCCGGGGTAAGGATTCCTTCGTACTCCGAGATGTCCTCTGCATCGTACTGGAATCCACTCCGTGAAGGCCTAGGCAGGACCTCCAATTCCCCCTGAGTGCCCTGCTCTCCCAGAAGCGAGTCGCCGATGGCGAGGTGGAATCCGAGGCCCGGCACCCCGACGAGCGATTTCTCCCCCGCCGCCTGGATGCCCGCGACGGTCAACCGGAAGCGAGCGATAGCCACTGCGAACGGGTTGAGGTCGACGCCGTGGATGGAGTCCATCGCCTTGCGGACCCGCTGCTTGGGGTCCAAGCCGGGCGCGTCGGCGGCCCACTGCTTGTTGAGCCGTTCGAACGCTCCGAGCAAGAAGTGCCCGGAGCCGCAGGTGGGATCGATGAGCTTGAGCCCGTCCGCGCCAAACTCGGCAATCGCAGGGGTGAGGGTGCGATCGAGGATGAACTGCTCGACGAAGACCGGCGTCTGCAGCAGCGCGTAGGTCTTCTTGGCGTGCTCGGACAGGTCCTGGTAGAGGTCGCCGAGGAACCGGGTGTCGAGCGCGGGATCGGTGAAATCGTGGACGAGTGCCCCGTCGTCGTCGGTGCGCCGCCAGAAGTTGACAAGGGCCTTGGCGGCCTCGGCGCTGATCTCCGCGGTCCACACCGGGTTGTGCCGTGGGTCGACGAGCGCGGCGCCCGCGGGCTGCGCGGCGAGCACGCGGAAGGCCTGCTGCAACCAGTCGCGGTCGTGGTGGCTGGTGTTGACGCGGAAGTAGGCCGTCTGATTCTCCCGCGCCCGCACCACGCGCTCGCCGGGGCCGGCGATCCAGCCCACCGGCACCGGGGTTCCGTCCAGCGTGGCCCCGACGAGCAGGTCGTTGTCCTCGCAGAACCGTACGAACGTCGTCGCGACGATCCAGGCGACCGCGGCCTGATCCACCTCGTTGTCGCGCCACGCCGACCACGACAGTCCGGTGCGCTCGCGCCGAAGCGCCTCGTCGTGCTCACGCTGCAGCGCGGCGCCCCACTCACACGTGGGGTCGTCGGCTCGCTCCCTGAGGTCCGCCTGCAGCGTCTTGAGCTGGCCCTTGAGGTCGGCGAGGAGGGCGGAGGAGTTGATCATGCATGGTCTCCGGTCGGCGTGGCACTCAGCGCGCCGGGGCGCGCGTCGTCGGAAAGCTGGGTGAGGTCCCGAGGAAGGTCGATCCAGCCGCTCGGTCCGAGCGGGACGGACTTGCCCTCGAGGAGCGGGGCGCGCGCGTCACCCGGCTTGGCCACCAGGAGCCAGCGGGCGGCCGGGCGCCTTGTCCCGGTGTCGAGCAGGGTAGCGAGCAGGGTTGACATGCCATACCGGACGAGCGGCCCGGCGTTGGTGAGCAGCAGCGGGCGCGCGGAGTCCAGCCGCGACGTCAGCACTGGCTCCACCGACCGCTGGACGACTCCCTCGAGCCCTTTCCACTGCTTGCTATCGCGGTCGAGCGCGTCGTACCCGAGCAGGCCGGACCAGATGCCGCCGGCCTTCTCGATCTGCTCCTTGGTCGCCGAGACGACAAGCTCGGCGACGTCGAGCACTTCAACGTTGAAGGTCGCCGCGAGCGCCCGCACGGCCGCCGTGTAGCGCTTGGGTGCGACGGTGAGCGTGAGTGCGGAGTGTCGGTCGATCGAGTCGGCCAGGCGCCGGGTGACCTCCGCGGCCGGGGTCGGGGCGAACTGCGTCGTCGACGACGTCCCCGCCGAGAACAGCGTCGTGTCCTTCGGCTCGTAGATGCCATGGCGATTCACCAGGTCGGGGTACAGCTCACGCATGAGGGCGTCGAGCTTGTCCGACGCCGAGGGCAGCGGGTGCGCCAGGTGCGGGAAGCGGGCGCTGACGGTGCGGCGCACCGCCATCTGCGGGATCCGGCGCCCCGGCTTGCCGCGCATCGCGTGCTCCAAGGCCGCCTTGGTCTCCAACGACGTGGGGTACAGCTCCTGGAAGCCGGAGACCGCTGCCGTCTGGCTCGCCGCCGCCGCCAGCCGAAGGAGTCGCGCATCGGGTACCTGCCACTGCCTTGCGGCGTCCAGCTCGTCGACGATCGCGCGCAGCGCCGCTAGCGCCGAGCTCGCGGCCACGACCCCGCCTTCCACGAGCTCGTCGGCGCGGGCGCCCACCTCGCCGGCCAGCTCGTTGAGCAGGTCTGCGGGCGGGAACGTCTCTCCGTCGTCGGTTCCGACGTCCTCCGTCAGCGCGAGGAAGTCGACCTTTGATCCTGGGCGACGACGCAGCGCGAGAACGGGCTGTGTCTCCCTGGTGTCGAGCTCGACGATGGCGCGCACCAGCGCGGTGCCGTACGTCGCACGCGCCTCGCCGTCGAGCGTCGAGCCGCGCACCGTCACCAGCGCGGCGCCCGCCTCGGGCACCGTCATCACGCGGCTCGCCTCGCGCAGCAGGTCCGTCAGCTCGGCCCGTGCGGTCACGAACCCTTGGTCACGCGCCCAATCTCCCACGGCATCATCGAGGAGCGTCGTGACACGCTCGCGCGTGGTCTGGAACGCCGCCGCGACCTCGGCCGCCGTCGGCCATCCCGCCATCTCGCCCAACCCGAGCAGCGTGCGTGCCATCCGCCTGTCCGCGGCCGGGAGCAACTCGAGCAGGTCGGTGACCAGCCGGTCGACGCCGAGCGCGGCGTCGAGACCCGGCGTCGGCTCCGCCGGGCTCAGCGCCTCACGCCACTGGCCGATGCGTGCCTGGATCTCCTTGCGGAACGTCTCCCCGAGGCCGCGGACCCGGTTGATCTTCACCGGAGGCACGCCCAGGACGTCGCCCACGGTGACCACGCCCTCCAGCCGGCGGAGCGCCGAGAGCGCCTGGGCGGACAGGCCGGACTCCTCAAGCGAGGTCTCGAGCGTGGCGCGGGCCGCGAGTTCGTCGTCCTTCTGCCGCGCGTCGTCGTCGAGAGAGAGGCTGGAGAACGCCTCGGTCCACGCGTGGAGCAGGTCTTCGACGTTGCCGAACCGGTCCTTCGCGTCCGGCGACAGCGCCTTGCGGAAGAGCTCCGTCAGCTGCGGCCCCACTGCCGGGTCGAACGACGTCGGTTCGACCACGGGGCGGTCGGTGGGGGTTGCAGGGGCGCCGGCGCCGTTCGGCCACCAAGGCAGCACACCCGTCGCCATCTCGAAGAGCGTCACCGTCACGGCCCACAGCTCCGCGGCACGGTCGTAGCGGGTGCGGCGGCCGGCGCCCAGGAACGGGTCGAGGTACCCGGGCGTGCCCGAGGCCACGTTCTCCAGGGGCTCACGCGCCAGCGAGAAATCGAACAGCATCAGGTGCGGCTTGCGGTATCCCGGGTCAGGGGCGATGCCGAGGTTCGCCGGCTTGATATCCCGGTGGAAGACGCCCTTGACGTCGCCCAGGTACGTCATCGCGTCCAGGAGGTCGGTGCCCCACCGCTGAAGCTGCTCCAGCGTCGACTGCCCCTCTTTGACCAGTCGGGTCGCGAGGGTCTCCTTGCCCGCGTCGGACATGAGCAGCGCGCGACGACCACCCAGCTCGAGCGACTCCTGCAAGCGCACCACGCGCGGGTGGTCTATGCCCCTGAGCACCTCCGCCTCCACGTCGAGGCGGCGTCCCGCGGCGTCGTCGCGCGCCACCTTGAGGATGAGCTCCTTGTCATCCCCCGTCTCCTCGGTCTGCACCGCAAGCGCCACGCCCGAGGACCCCTCGCCGCGGCGTCCGGAGACGATGAACCGTCCGCCGATGACGTCCTCGACCTGGGCGTCGAGCGGGTCCTCGATCTCAGCGCGGGGCGCGTCGTCGTCGGGACGGCGCACCTCCTTCCACGCGAGGCGGACAAGCTCGAGCGCGTCTTCGATCGATGCGGGTCGCTCCGCGTCGTCCACGGATGTCAGGTCCCCGATGACCTCAGCCAGCGTGTCCGGGAGGCCTGCCGTCACCGCGCGAGGATCGAAGCGGCCCGCCTGCTGCTGCACCTCTTGGACATCGGCGATCGTCGTCGCCGGCGCCTTGCCGGTGAGGATCAGGAACGCGAGCGCGCCGAACCCGAACACGTCGAGCGGAGCACCGGGAACCTCATTGAGCGACTGCCGTGCCTCGGGCGCCAGCCAGACCAGGTCCTCCACCCCGGCGACGCCCAGGAGATCCGTGACCCCCCGACTGATCACCGTCCATCGCGTGGACGACGCTGAGCCACGGTCCTTCTGCGCCGAGTACCAGTCCCGCACCTCGAGGCGCGGGGCCCCCTCCGCTGAGGGACGTACCCAGACCCGCATCGGGGACAGAGCACGGTGGAACAGGTGCCGCTGGTGCGCGTACCGCAGGATGTCACCGAGCTGCTCGACCATGGCGACTCGGTCATCGAGCGAGAGCGCGTCGCCCTCGTCGTCGAGGAACGCGTCCAGGGGGCGCTCCGCGTCCTGGTACTCGAAGACGAGGGCCGGGCCATCGTCAGTGACCAGGAACTGCTGGGGCACCGCGATGCCCTCGTGCCGGATCCCGAACGTCAGCTGATACTCACGTTGCGCCAGCTGCTCGATGCGCTGTCGTTCCCCCGCCGACGCCTTGGGCGGCACGTCGTAGAGACGCAGTCGCTGCTTGATCTTTGGCAGGTTCGGGTGGGTGACCACGACGTCCTGCCAGTCCACGCCCTCGGCCACCGGGTCGGACTCCGCGAGCGCGAAGTCACCGACCATCCGGGTCTTGGGAGTGGGGCGGAAGTCCGCTCTGTCGCACAGATGCCGCACCAGCTGGGCGCGCTGCGGATCGATCGCGTCCCGCGGGTTAGCCGGCGGCGTGGCAAGAAACTCGCTCAGCCGCTGCAGCGGCGGCGTAGAGCTGACCTTGTAGGTGTCGAGTTTGATCACTCCCGCACGACCGGACGGGTCCACCTTGAAGGTCGACCCCTCGCCGTGCAGCACCACCAGGGCGTTCACCCAGGGCACGGACCGCTCCATCTGCGGACCCGACGCGTACGACTTCAGCAACGACGCCAGCCGCTTGCCCTTGCGGTCCGTCACCAGGAACGGGTTTGGATGAGTCTTGCCCGGCTGGTACCACCGCTGCGAGTTGCCAGTGATCGTCCCGTGCCAACCCTTGAGCTCCACGCAGAAGAAGCCCACGGGCGTCAGGAGCAGAACGTCGACCTCGGCCGTGCGGCTGTTGGTGTCGATGAAGGTGAGGTTGACCCACGCCGTCGTACGGCCGTCGTCGGGCAGGACCTCGCGGAACGCCTCCAGGGCGGCCGCTTCCTCCGGCGTCGCTGCCGGTCCCATCACCTTCCAGTGGGGCGAGTCAGCCTTCATCAGATTCTTGAAGCTCCGTCGGGTGCGGCATCAGTGTTGCTGCAGGCTACGTGCTGCACGCACAGCCTAGTAGGGGTGTCGACGGAGCGCCGGGCCGGGATCCGCGCCGCACCGCGCCGTTCTGCGGAGTTCCGGACAAGCCCGGCGAAGCTGTCACCGCAAAGTTCACCCGCTCCGCCGGCTTTCGCCCCCTCGCACGCCCCGTACCTTCGTCCCGTGACACCGGTCGTGACCAGGGATGGAAGCTGTGACGTCATACGCGCTCGGCCTGCTGGTCTACTCCAGCGCGCCAGATTGGTCGATCGTGTCACTTGGCGGTGAGCCACATCCACGAGAGGACGACTAGCTGGTGACTCTCTGGTCATCCCCAACAAGCTCGCCGACATCATCGCAGCCACTCGCAGCCATTTCGCACTACCGAGCGGAGTTTCCGTGTCACTGCTCGCTCCTGCCGCGCCGAGCGACTTCACCCTCATCGGTCATGCTCAGCAGCGGGGAGACGCTTGGCTCCCCCGCCAGCGAGTCATCGGCGGTCAAAGCAACTTCTACCCTGGGGCGATCCCGGTCGCCGATGTCGAACGTCGGCTATTCGGCTGGAAGGGCGAGCGCCGGCGGATCGCCGTCGAGCGTCCCGCACAGTGGAACGAAGAGCCTTCGCACGTTGGCGTGGACGGGGTCCCATCCGTCTGGGACGCTATCGACTCGCGCGTCGCGATCACGCGCGACGATTCCGGCGATAACACGGTCTTTGGGGTCGTTTCCCAGAAGTACGAAATCCATCAGTACCGGGACTGGCTCCTCCGAGACGTTGCCAATCTCCTTGACGACTCCCTGTCGATCAGTTCAGCCGGATACCTTCGCCACGGGGCGCTTGCGTGGGTCGAGATTTCGGTGCCTGCCAACGTCCGGGTAGCGCGCGGCGTGACCTTTCGACCGAACCTGCTCGCGACATCATCTATGGACGGCACCTCCGCGACGATCTTCAAGCGCACGGTCACGGACGTTGTCTGCGACAATACGCGGCGCGTCGCCCTCAAGGAGGACGGCGAGGAACTTCGAGTCCGCCACACCAAGGGCTCTGGTTTCCGCATCGCAAGTGCTCGGGAGGCGCTTGACCTCGTCTACGAGGCGAGAGATGTGTTCGCGGCTCAGATCGAGGAGCTGCTCGCGACACCGGTGTCTGATGCCCAGTGGGGGGAGTTTCTCAAGGTCCTCGTCCCTGAAGGAACTCGTACCGGGAAGCCAGACAGCGAGCACCGCGCCATGGAGAAGGCGAGGCAACGTGCCGAGCTCGACCGCCTCTACCGCACTGACAGCAGGTGCGGGCAATGGCACGGCACTGCGCATGGCGCGCTCCAGGCGGTAAATACCTACGAGCACCACGTACTCGCTCCTCGACAGCGCGAGCGCGGTGCGCGTAACGCAGAGTGGACTGTTGACGGTGAGTTCGACAGGCGGGACAAGCGGCATTACGCGGATCTCGTCCGCTTGTTGGAAGGCTGACCTGTCACCCCGGGTAGGCCGCAACCAGCAAATCGATTAATGCCTGGCTCGTGGGGCTCCCAACCCTCAAGTGAGGCCTCGACCAAGGCCGATTGAAGACGGCATTCAAGACCTGGCACACCGCCCACCCGAGGACCGGCGTGACGAGGTGAAGCTCGTCGCGATGGACGGCTTCACCTTCACGACCGCTACCGCCGAAGAACTACCCGGCGCGGGCTCGGTGATGGACCTGTTCCAGGTCGTGCGACTACCGACGATGCCCTGGACCGCTGCCGACGACGGGCCCAGGGCGACGTCAACGGCCGCTCATGAGCCACCGGATCGACGCCGTCAGCCCCGAGGTGCGACATCGGCATCACTGCGGACGTGCTAGCCTACTTCGCCCTGCCCGGCACCCGCAACGGCCCCACCAAAATCGCCGGGCCACTCGAGCGCCCACGCGAATCCTCGCTCGGCTTCCGCAATCTGACCCACTAGATCACCCATGCCCCACTCGGGGCAGGAGGTCACACCCCCTACTACACCTCAGATCAGATGAGCCGTTAGAACTCGCCATCCGTCACGGCAAGGAACTGGGTAAACTCCCGCGGCACTTCGTAATTGGACGCAGCGGGTCCACTTGCATAAACCGGCGCGAATGGGAGTTTCGCGTCCACTGGGAGCCTCCCCTGATTGATGAGTTCTTTTCGCGCTCGCAAAGTCGGGCGCGCAAGACCTCGCAATGTCCGGTCCTCGTCGAAGCCAGCCTCTTCGTAAATCTGGTCTCGCGTAATGGAGCCACCATGTTGCGCTGCGAAGCGAATCAACTTCTCCTGTACATAGCCGCGCTGACGGAGCCAGGCCAGGAGATCCTCCATGGCCGATGGATCCCAGGTCCCCAGCAGCGGGCCGTCGTCCTTGACGCCGGCTTCGGGCTCGAGTCGTTGGTCCCACGGTGTCAGCCTGGACAACGTCCGGCGCAACTCAGTGGTTTCACCCGCGCTCTGTGCAACTCGCACGGAGCGCACTGACGGTGAGCGCTGATACTCGAGCTGTACCGGCCTGCCTTGGACATACACGGTGATGGTGGACATGAGCTCCCTCCTCGCCAATGAGGCGAACCGAGGAATTTCCTGGTCGGGCACCGCGATCAGCAGTTCCTCTAACATACCGGGAAGTGGAAACGTGAGGCGAAAAGCGCCCGGCTCGTCAGAGTGCACAATCCAGTCGCCCGCTCCAACCGGGTCGCGCTTGTCATAGACAATCTGTGTACGGATCGGGCTCGACGTTCGCTCCACGAAACGATAGAACGCTTCGGTGTCGTCGGGGCGCAAGGCAAGGATGAATGGGGCGTCAACGAAGCCCAGCAATATGTCGCCGCTCGTGGATTCCGAAGTCAGGAGAGTTCTAGCGAGGCGGTCTGCCCACTCGCCCATCAGGGGAGGGATGCTCACCGGCGCGACGGGCGGTCGGTCATCGCGGCCGACCGCCTCCATTGCGCGAAGCGAAGCTCGTAGCGCGTGGCGCGCCATTTGACTGACCTGGGCATTGGGAATGATTTCGATGGCTTCCCTGGCCGCACCTCTCAATACCTGGCCAAGATGTCCCCAGTTGGGACCCGACAAGTCCACTAGGGAGATCTGGTGGGCTAGCGCGAATTTTTGAGCGTCACGGGAAAAACCGCTTGTCGAGAAGATCGAGTACCGGTACTGCACCCGTCTAAGCTGGCGCAGGCGTTCTATGTGATTGTCGGTCGTCGGCACGAATTGATTCACATCGTGTACAACACCATGCGCATTGCGGACGACGTCAAGGCCGATGGGTGACGCGAGGTTCTTTGCCTCCACGAACAGGCGAATTGGCAGCGAGAACGGCACAGCCAATCGCAAGTCACCGAGCGCATCGGCCTGATGGTCTGCACCTCGTCCATGGACTCGCAGCCCATTGCCTGCCCAAACGAGAGACTTGCTGTCATCGTCTGCTCCCAACAGCCGGTAGCCGCTTGACTGCAGCAGATGAGCAAGCGTTTCCTCCAGCAAGTACCCCGACAGTTGGGCCGCTCCGACCATGAGGTCACTCCACTCACTCGCGCTCTGCCATGGGCGGCAGAGCCTGGCATGCCCGGCAACGCGCAGCAAGGGCAACATCCCTGGGAGGGGATCCGAAACGCACTGGACGAGTAAGCGCTCCTATCAGTCGCTCGGACAGCCCGCCATGACTTCACGACCGCCCGACACTGGCGGGACGCCGGTGTGAAACAGTCGTCGAGGTCGCCAGATACCACGACGAGGAGCCACCGTCGAGCGCTCGATCTTCTCTCTCACGCGGTAGTGCTTCGCCAGCGCGTCGGGCCACGTCGTGGGTCCGTGGTGGGCGACGATCTCGTACTCGGCGACGAGCTGACGGCCGTCAGGTGTGCGATTCGCCCCACCCTCGGCCAACCGGACTTTGCGCTCTCGCCAGGCGCCGCACTGCCGGCGCCCACGCATGGACGGCGCACGAGCGACCACGCAAGGTCAGGAGCGCGCGATGCAGGACTTGCACGCCTCGTTCGCGACGAGGCTGACTCGCGAGCCCGTGTCGGCTGCCACCGCGCGTCCGTTGCGCAGGTCCTGCCAGGCGCCGGGCCTGGTGATCTCGCCCCACCGGCTGAAGTCCTCGTCGTCCTTGTGACTGCACCCAGCGAGGTGGCCGACGTGCGACGGCGAGACGTAGACGACCGCGGTGTCGGCCAGCGTCGACGCGCTCGTGCCGCCATTCCTCGGCGAGCACAGGGCACAGGTCCCGGGCGCCATGTCGTGGATGCACAGTTTTCCGGTCATCGCGTCCCTCTCGTTTTTCGGCACTACAGCGCCGGTCCCGGCGACCACCCGTCTTGGCAGCACGTAGAAGTCCCAGGCGCCGATGTCGAGCCCGTCGTAGGGGCGGTCCGCGGTAGTGGTCTGGACGCAGAAGACGTACACGTCGGCGACGAAGGCGTCGGTCATGCCGCCGGTCGCCGCGCTCCAGGACCGCTTCACCTTCGTGCCTTCACGACCGCCGGGCAGGCCGCCGAACTTCAGCACGACCGGCCCGCGGCGCTCCCACGTCTGGGCATGTCCGCTGGTCTTGACCTCGATCGTGGTGCCCTCGGGTGCGAGCACGTCGTAGGCGTCCCACTCGATACGGGACCCCATGGCGCCGACCGCCTTGGCGACCAGGAATTCCGCGAGGTAGCCGCGGGCGGCGTTCTCCTTCAGGTTCGAGAGCGCGTAGGCCCAGAAGTCACGGACGGTCGCGCCGATGTCGGTGAAGCTCTCGTCGCCGGTGAGGCGGACGGGGTCGGTCATGGTCGGAAGGTAGCGCTTGGCGACGACATCGTGCGGAATGAACGAACTCGGCGTCCCCACAAAGCAGCGATTCGGGTCGCACCACGCGTCGCCCCATCCAACGGGCCAGCGCAACCATGGTGCGCGAGAGGCCATCGAAGCATCGGGGCGGCCCGGACCCGTGCCGACGAGTCGAGTTCTCGCCAGCTCTCGCAGACTTCACCCGCAATTAGCGGGCTGCCGGTGACTACCTCGCGACGGCGACCACTAGGCTCCCGAGCGGACCGCCAGCAACGCGAGCTCGCTCAGGAGTGTTCTGGCGAACCGCCGAGAACCGACAGAGGTGCGAGGGTGTTCGAGAAGTTCAGCGAGAAGCTCAAGGCGACCCAGCAAGAGTGGCAGACCGCCAAGGATGACCGGGCTCGCGACCATGCGGGTCGCGCCGAGGCCGCGGGCCGGCTCGTGACCAGTGGTGCGTTCGGCACGACGACGGTCGAGTTGTATGAAGGCGGCTACGCGCGCATTGCACTCCCTGGCAGGGACGCCACTGCCGTGAGCACGATCAGCAAGAAGACCCCCTACGAGAAGCTCTTGTCGGCCACCTTCACCGGACCCGAATCAGAGTGGCAGCCTGTCGCCCAACCACCGGCCGGGGGAATCGAGGGCGCAGTGGGCCAGGTCGTGACGGCAGTCTTCAAGGGCAGCAGCGCCGCGATGAAGACGACCATCCCGGGCCTCGCAGCAACGGGCGTCAGCCACCTGGCCAAGTCGATGACGTACAAGGCGACCTTGACGATCGTGACCGACAAGGCTATCCACACAATCACCAACGTCGTCAGCAACTCTGTCGGGGTCAAGATCCCCAAGGCCGACCACATCGAGGCAGGCCGCGTCCTCGCTGCGACCGCTGCGCAGATTCTCGGTCTCACCACACCCGGTCCTGCTGCTGAGGCCCAGACCCCTGACCCTTTGTCCGCACCCGCGAGCCAGACCGTGAGCGATCGGCTCCGCGAGCTCGTGGTCCTCCATTCGGAGGGCGTCCTCGGGGATGACGAGTTCGCGACGGCGAAGGCGCGTCTCCTCTCAGAGTTCTAGTTCGGCCTGCGCCGCGAAGACTGCCGGAGGCGTCCTTCCAGCAGCGGAAGTTCCCGCCCAGCCGAGATCACCCGCGGCGAGACCTCGGCACCCTGCATGTGTGTGCGAGTCTCCATGTAACGACGCCCTTTGACGGAGGAGTGATCGATGGAGATCGGAGAGTCCCTTGTCGGCGCGTACCTGCGTCACGTCCGCGGATGCCACACCATCGCGTACAACGCCTATCTCCCGGACCAGCAGGGTGAGATCGACGTCATCGGAATCGGGGGCGCGGGCGTGGAGCAGTCGGTCTGGATCGCCGAGGTCGCGATCCACCTCGATGACCTGAACTACGGCAGCTATCCCCTGACCATCGCGAAGATCCGGCAGAAGGCCGACAGGGCGCGCCGGTACGCACGCGACGTGCACCACACCGACGCTCCGAATGTCGAGTTCTGGGCACCCAGGGTGCCACCGGGCATCGTCAAGGAACTCGAGCAGTTCCCGGGCATCACGTACGTCTTCAATCGAGAGTTCACACGACGGGTCCACGAGCTGGCCGCGATCGCTTCTCGGTCGACCAAGCTGTACGGCGAGGAAGCGTTCCGCCTCCTGCAACTCCTCACGCACCTGGTCGGCGACAAGCCACAATTCGTCAGCCCGCCACAGGCACCTGCGCCGTAGGTCGAGCGCGAGCGGCGATGACGCACGATCAGTCCGAACGCATGTCCGCACGCCAGGCAGTCGAATACGCAGCGCCGCAGCCTGGGAGAACTCCGCGGCTGACCGCACCCGACGGCGGATCACGGGACGAAGCGACGGGCCCCCGGAATTCGGCCCGCGGAGCCCTGGGTAGATCCGCGGCTGCGCGATCGCAACGCCACACCCGAAGTCAGTTTCGGTTCAAGCCGTGCCTCCGCGAGTCCAGTGCGACCTTGAAGTGACTCTCGGCCTCGTCGTTCTCCCGCGTCGGTGTCGACGGGTCGAACACCCGCAGCATCGAGAAGCGGAAGTTGGCCGGGTCGATGGTGCGAAGCTCGACGTTGCCACCGTGGCCATTGGTCGCGTACGCGGTCCAGCGCTGCCGGATGCTCTCCGCGCCATCGGCCTTGCCCACATAGTGCCGCCCGTCGCGGGTATCGGTGATCAGGTAGACGCCGACGACGGATGCCAGCGCGGTGCGCCATGCGGCGTAGCGGTGGTCGCGCATCACCGTCTGCAGCTGCGCGTGGTCCAGCACGAGCCGGTCGAACCCGGGGAAGGGCACGGGCTGCGCGTCTGCGATCTCCATGACCGGATATCCCGCCGCTGTGGGGCCGTTGAGCCGCCACGTGCGTGGTGACCGCCAACCGATGACCAACCGGTTCCTCAGGTCCGCAAGCTGCTCGGACTCGACCAGGTCGAAGGTGCGGAACGCGCCGTCGCTCGAGAGTTCGCCCCGGTTCTCCAGCACCGACCACAGGCGTGCCCGGTCACCGCCCTCACGGACGAACACGACCCAGGTGTCCGGCGGAGCGGCCGGGAAGATCCGCGGCGACGCCGACTGCCTGCGCGTGTACGCCAAGATCTCGTCGTCGGTCGAGTCTGCGTCGATGCCCGGGCAGTCCTGTGTCCTCATGTTCTCTGACGAAGGCATGCCGGATCACGAGGGTCCGCGCGGGGTCGATGCCTCCGCTGCGCAGAATCGGTTCAAGCGTCAGCGTCATGTGTCGGTCGATCTCCCGTGTTGTCGTGGGGCATGGCAAGTCGAGTCAGGGCTGTCAGGTCGGCCCGACTACCGCGTCGGCGCGAGCGCGTACAGCCAGAGCGCCGCGTCCAGCAACCGCAACGGTTCGGCGTCGAAGACGCACTCTCGCCCCTGGGCGAGGCCACGTGCATGCGCGGCCTCTACCGCCTGCCCGAGGGCGACGACAACGTCCGGGTCCGAGATCAACTGGCGTAGCGCCTGCAGTTCGAGGCGACCGTCACGCTCCGACTCCAGACCGAGCACGGCGCGCACCTTCGTGTCCCGCACCGGCAACAGGCGCGGCCGCTTGCGGGCCACGAGCTTGGACGCGGTCACCCAGGGGTCGGACTGCCGCTTCGTGGTCGGGTCGGCCAACACGCCCTTTGCCGCCGTGTACAGGTCCCATGCCACCTCGAGTACTGCGGCGCTCGCCTTGTCGAGGCGCGCCTCGGGGTCGACGGCCGCGAGCGCCTCGAGGAGTCGCGCACGTTCCGGGCCGTCATCGAGGACCCGCCGCGTCGCCGCCGGTCCGACTGTCACCGACAGCATCGACAGCGCGTGCAGATCGGCGCCCGTGATGTCGTACGGATCGTTCGGCGTGATCGTCGCGAACGTCGACCCGGAGTAGTTCCCGCGCAAGTCGTAGTACCGCTGGAGCGCCACCATGCTCAGCGCACGCAAGGTCGTCGCCTTCGCCGCCGTGACGACCGACTGATCGACAGCGGGCCACCCTGAAGGCAACTGATCTCTCATGGCCCGAAACGTATCGCCCACTCACCACGACCCGAGGGCCAGTTCGAACCGAAGCCCCAAGGTTCACCCTCGCCTCCTGAGGGTGGGCGGCCAGGTTCGGTCCGCGGGCGGACCGCTACCAGTCGAAGACACGCGCCGCGACGCTCCCCACGCCCGACAGAGCCAGATGATGCCGCGCCCGACGTTCACGGCGACGCTGATGAGGTCGACGTACTCCAGGGCGCGGACGATGCCGCGCCCGAGGGCTCGGAATGGTCGCCACACCTGATACCAGAAGCCCCGTCGCGGCCGGTTCGGCAGGTTCGGCAGGTTCACGACCGAAGAGTGCCACACGCGACCCGTTCTCATGGCGGCCGACCACAGTGCCCGCCAGACATGCCGCGAAGGTATTTCGCATGCGAAGTGACGATGCGGCGACGTTCGACTCGGAGGAGCTGCGGATCCAGATCCCGGCGGGCGGCTGGGTCGTCGGCACGGTACGGAAGCCAGCCGACGAGTCGCCGCGCGCGGTCGTCGTGATCCACCCCGCCACGGCGGTCCCCGAGCGCCTGTACACGGGGTTCGCGGAGTTCCTCGCGACGCGCGGGTACGTGGCCGTGACGTACGACTACCGCGGCACCGGCCGGTCGGGCAGCCCGCGCGACCACCGAGGCCTGCGCATGAGGGACTAGATGGCCGACGACGTCCCCGCCGTCGCCGCGTGGGCTCGCCCGCGGTTCGGCGACGTGCCGCAGCTGGCCGTCGGGCACAGCATCGGCGGGCATGCGCTGGCGCTGGGTCATGGGTCGCGCGGCCTGGCCGGGTTCGTGACGGTCGCGTCGCACGCCGGCGTGGCGGCCACCATCCCGGACCGCACCGAGCGAGCGCGCGTCGCGCTGATCCTGCGGGCACTGGGGCCCGCGACGGCACGACTGCTCGGGTTCGTGCCCGGCCGCCGTATGGGCCTCGAGGAGGACATGCCCGCCGCGGCGATGCTGGAGTGGAGCCGCTGGTCGCGGCTGCCGGGGTACTTCTTCGACGACCCGACGATGAACGCCGCCGCGGACGCCGCGCGCGTCACCGGCGACGTGCTCGCCGTCGGCTTCACCGACGACCCGTGGGCCACGCCCGCGCAGATCGAGGCGATCACCGACCACCTCACTGCCGCGCACGTGGAGCGACGCACCTGGAGCCCCGCCGACGGCGGCGCGGAGACGATCGGCCACATGGGCTTCTTCCGCCGCGGGCTGCGCGAGACCCTGTGGCCGGAGCTGCTCGCGTGGCCCGACGCGCGGGCCGAGGCCGCCCCCGCACAGCAGGACTCGGCAGTCCGCCTCCGGGGCAAGAAGGCCCGCCGATGACGGACGACCGGCAGCGGCCGCCGCGGCTGGTGTTCCTCACCACCGCAGCGGAGCGCCAGATGAGGCGATGGATCGCGCGGCGCGGCGCCGGGCCCACCAGCGTCCCCGGGAACGGACACGGCATCGGCGCCCCGGCCGCCGGCGTACTGCTCCACCTCGCCGACCACCCCGACGCGACGGTCGGCGAGGTGACGGCCGCCCTGCGGGCCTCCCCCGCAGGCGCCAGCGGCCTGCTGGCCCGGATGGAGCGCGCCGACCTCGTGCGCCGTCGCACCGACCCCGACGACCGGCGCACGGTCCGCCTGGACCTCACGCCCGCCGGCACCGCGGCGCTGGACGACGTCCGCGCCGCGCTGGCCGAGCTGAACGACCGCCTCACCGACGGCGTCAGCCCCGACGAGCTGGCCACCGTCGCCCGCTGGCTCGAGCACGTGACGCGCACGCTCCCTTAGGTGCGGCCGGCGCCCCTCGACCTGTCGACGCGTCTCGTGACCGACGCGCCATCGCGCCGACGACTGGCCTACTCCCCCTCACCCAACCGTTGCGCAATCGAGACCAGGTGGGCATGGGCGTACTCGCACACCAGCGCATGCCGGTAGACGAGCTGGGGCACGTCCACGTTCGTGTCCATCCACAGGCTCAGGCCACCCATCTTCCAGTGCTCGAACGTGTCGTCGCCGGTCAGCACGGCGAGGATCCCGAGGAAGGAGTCGTCGAAGCGCAGCGAGTGGATCGCGCGACGGAACTCCTCGAGGCTCAGCGCCATGCAGAACGGGATGTTCATCAGGCACAGGGCGGTCTGGATGTCGAGGCGCATCAGCCGGGGGCGGCGTCGTTCGGGGTCGAGGTCCGGCACGTCGAGCTGGGCGAAGTTGAGACGGTCGGGCGCGGTGATGTCCACCCCCTCGAGCGCGATGAGCACGTCGTAGACGTTGACGTCGTGCTCGACCACCGCGTTGTCGCCCAGGCCGGCGAGCGTCGTCGGCCGCAGCGTGACCGGTTCGATGGCGGCCGGGGTGTTGCGGATGATGAAGTTCACCAGGTTCGTCTCCACCACGAAGTGGCGGATCAGCAGCTCGACGGCGTCCGGCGCCACGAACCGGCGCAGGAACCACAGGCACAGCGCGTCCATGGTGCCCAGCGACATCCACCTGCCCGGCACCACCCGCTTGATGACCGAGAGCACGGCCACCAGCACCCGGGAGACGATCCGCGCCACCGGGTACAGCCACCGCCGGGAGAGCCGGCGCTGGTCGTCGATGATCATCCGCACCAGCGGCTTCTCGAGCGGGACCGCGGGGTCGGCGTAGATCGCCTCCCACATGCTCGGGTCGGACCTCACGAACTCAGGCAACGGACACGCTCCGCTCTCTCGTCAGGGGTGGTCAGATCTCGTCCAGCTCGGTCAGCTGCATCACGTAGAGCCGGGCCACCACCCGCGCGCAGGTGACGATGGCGTCGGCCGCGGCGTCGTCGATCCGGTCGGACGTGAGGATGGCGTCCAGCGTGCCGGTGTGCTCGGCGTCGGCGTCCTGGTGGTAGGCCATGAAGTGCACCTGGTTGTCCGCCAGCCCGAGCACCTCCTGGAACCGCCGAGCCCACACCCCGGCCTTCTGCGCGCCGAGGCCCTCGATGATGAACATCGCGCCGAGACACCCGACCGGGTTCGGCCGGCTCGCCTCGTGGAACATGTAGCCCGACAGCGCCTGCGAGCCGACGTTCTTCCGGCCGGCGCGCAACGCCTCGAGGGAGCCGCCGACGGCGACGTAGTCGCGCTCGAGGAGCAGGTGGTCGCGGTGTTCCTCCAGCGCGTGCGAGATGGCGGCCGAGCGGAGGTCGAAGTGGTCCATGTCGAAGTTCGACGCCGCCCGCGCGATCCACAGCGACCCGTCGACCACCTGCTGGCGCAAGTTGTGCAGCAGTCGCTGGTAGTCGGCCACCGTCACGTCCCCGGCGGCGAGCGCCCGCAGGATCGGCACCTCCTCCAGCCGGGCCTCGAACTCCGTCCAGACGTCGGCGAGCCGGGCGAGCAGCCCGGCCCGGTCCGGCTGGGGCGGGCGGTAGCCCTCGACGGTCTCGGTGGTGGTCACGTGGTGCTCCTTCGCGGTTCGACGACGGTCAGGTGGGCGAAGCCGAACGAGAACCGTCCGGACTCGGGGACGGCGAGGAGGATCGTCTCCCCCGGCGCGAAGCGCCCGGTGCGCCAGGCTTCCTCCAGCGCGATGAAGATGCTCGCGGCGCCGGTGTTGCCGCAGGTCTCCAGGTTGGAGAACCAGCGGCTGGTGTCCATGCCGGGGATCCGTGCGCTCAGCGCGTCGAACACCAGGTCGCGGAAAGCGTTGGTGCTGTAGTGGCAGAGCACGTGGTCGAGCTTCTTGAGGTCGACGAGGCCGCGGTCGACGAGCTCCTCGAACTGCGCCAGCCCTGCCGCGGCGAGCTCGTCGAGCACGGCCGTCTCCTGGCGGATCTGCAGCAGGCCGGCCTTCTCGGCGGTGGCCACGTCGTCGTAGTCCTGCCAGGTCCGCCCCGCGACGGCGGTGGGCCCGTCGAGGCCGGCACGCATGCAGACCTCGTGCTCGTGCGCGAGGGAGACCTGCCGGATCCAGTCCACGCGCAGCGACGGCCGGTCGGGTCGGGGCTGGAACTCGACGATTGCCGCACCCGCGCCGTCGGAGAGCATCCACCGCAGGAAGTGGGCGTCGAGGTGATCCTCGACGCCCTCGAAACGCCGCTGGTGCAGCCAGCGGCTGGACAGCTCCGACCCCACGACAGCGGCCCGCGGGTGCTCGCCGAGCCGCACCTTGCTCACCGCCGCGTCGAGCGCGGCGATGCTGGACGCGCACACCCCGCTCGCCGTCAGCACCTGCATGGGGCCGCCACCGAGCCGCCCGTGCACCATCGAGGCGAAGCCCGGCACCAGCAGGTCGCCCTGCGTGGTGGCGCAGGCGAGCATGCCCAGGTCACTGGCGGTGATCCCCCGATCGGTGAGCGCGTCCTCGATCGCATGGACCGCGAGCTCCTCGTTCAGCTCGGTGGTGCGGCCCTCGTCGTCCAGCGCGTAGTACCGCTGCCGGATGCCGTTGGCGCGCTGGACACGGGCGCGCAAGCCGTCCGTGCGCCGGTCCACACCGCCCAGACGGCGCGCCACGTCGTCGTTGGACACCGGTTCTCCAGGGAGGTACCGGCCGAGCCCGGTCAGGTAAGCGGTCGCTGACATGGGGTTATTCAGCCACACCCGACGAGTTCCGTCACCAGTTCGCAGCACGTGGACATGTCTGCGCTCACGGAAATGATTGCCACGGACCGCGCCACCTTGGTTGGATGTTGACAGCC
Source organism: Isoptericola peretonis (assembly GCA_023241745.1). Taxonomy (GTDB): domain Bacteria; phylum Actinomycetota; class Actinomycetes; order Actinomycetales; family Cellulomonadaceae; genus Isoptericola; species Isoptericola peretonis. The sequence goes on from JALQCY010000008.1 coordinate 73,853, forward strand.
GTCGAACAAGGGAGTTCGTCATGCCGCAGCTGTCCCGCCGTCAGGTCCTCGCGCTGGTGCCCGCGGGAGCGTTCGTCGCGATCGCGGCACCGCTCCGTGCGCACGCGAATGCGCCGTCCGACCACGTCCGCCTGCTGGCGAACGCGCGGGCGATCTTCGCCGGCACGGCGGAGTCGAACGCGCGGCCGGAGGCCGCGGCGAGGCTCGCCGCGATCCACTCCGCGGCGCGCTCGCACCTGGCCGGCCTGGACGCCGCAGGCCCGGGCGAGCTGTTCGCCGGCGTCCCGCTCGGCACCAGCGACCCGAACCTCAGCACGTCGTTCCTGCGGCTGTACGAGATCGCGCTGGCGACGTGCACGCCGGGCTACGCGTCCGATCTGGTGGGGAACGCCGCCGTCCAGCGCCGCGTGCTCGACGGTCTCGAGTGGCTCCACGCGCACCACTACGGCGACCAGGCCGCCGGCTACTACGGCAACTGGTTCACCTGGGAGATCGGCGTCTCCGCGAGCGTCAGCAAGACGTTCGCGCTGCTGGCCGACCGCATCGCGGCGGAACGGCCGGGCCTCGTCCCGACGTACGTCGCGTCGATGGACGCGTACCTGCGCAACGGGACGGGCGGCGACGTCGACCTCGACTCCCGGTTCCACACCGGCGCGAACCTCGCCGACATCACGACGAACCGCATCCTGCAGGGCGCGGTCACCGGCGACGACGCCCGGGTGTCGAAGGCGATCGCCGACCAGTCGACGGTGTTCGCGACGATCGACCCCTACGACCTGCAGCACGGCAACACCGACGGCTACTACGCGGACGGCTCGTTCATCCAGCACCACTCGGTGGCCTACACCGGCTCGTACGGGCGCACCCTGCTGACCCGCGTCGTGCAGACCGTCAAGCTGCTCGACAGCACCTCCGCGGCCCCGGGCACCGAGCTGCCCGACGTCGTCCACGGCTGGGTCCGCGACGGGTTCGCGCCCGTCATCGTCGACGGCTGGATGATGGAGATCGTCAAGGGCCGCGCCGTGTCGCGCACCGGCAGCGGGTACGCCGACGTCGCCACTGTCCTCGAGGCCGCGGTGGACCTGACCGCCTACGTCAGCCGCGCCAACGCCGCCGCCCTGGGCGCGTACGTCCGCCACCTCGCGACGGCGTCGCCCACGCCGCCCGACCCCGCCCGCTTCGTCTCACCCGTGAGCGCCGTCCGCTACGCCGACCTGCTCGCGGACGCGGGCGCGCCCGCCGCGGACCTCAACCCGCCCGAGCGCTCGGTCGGCCTCAACGCGATGGACCGCACCGTGCACCGCCGCCCCGGGTACACGTTCGCGCTGGCGCGCAGCTCCGACCGGATCAGCCGGTACGAGTACATGAACGGCGAGAACCTCCGGCCGTGGTTCCAGGGCGACGGCGCGTTCTCCCTCTACCTCGCCGGCCAGGACCACACGCAGGCGTTCGGCGTCGACTTCTACACCACCGTCTCGCCGTACCGCCTGCCCGGCACCACCGTGCCCGTCGAGGAGCGGCGCACCGTCCCCGAGCTGTACGGGCGGTTCTGGTACGAGAACCCCGGCCACCCGCTCGGGTTCACGTCGTCGTCCGAGTCGCAGAACACGTACGTCTACTTCCCGCGCGGCACTAACTCCTTCTCCGGGGGCGCCACGCTCGGCGCCTACGGCGCCGCCGGCATGGTGCTGTCCGACGACGTCCCCTTCGTCGACGCCCAGGCCGGCGTCCTGCCCGCCGACTTCGCCACGTACGCGAACGCCCGCGCGACCAAGTCCTGGTTCCTGTTGGACGACGAGGTCGTCGTCCTCGCGGCGGGGATCCACGACCCGCACGGCCGCGGCGTCGTCACGAGCCTCGACTCGCGCATCGCCGCGCCCGGCGACGGCGTCGTCGTCACCGGACGTCGCGCCGACGGGAGCCCGTGGTCTCCGGGCGACGGCGCCGCGCGCCTCGACCGGCTGCGGTGGGACAACCCCGGGCAGGGCGTGGCCGTGGGCTATGTCGTCCTCGACTCCGAGCCGCTGCGCGTGACGCTCGAGGACGTGACCCGCAGCCGCCGCGTCGTCCGCGCCTCGAACCCCGACACGGCGGTGACGAAGCGGGTGTTCACGGCCGCCGTCGAGCACGGCGCGGGCCCCTCGACGCTGGCGTACGCGATCGTGCCCGGGGCCACCGAGCGCCGGCTCGCCGCCTACGGACAGGGCGGGCCGCTCGCCGTGCTCGCCAACGACGAGCGGGTGCAGGCCGTGCGGCACCACGGCCTCGGCCTCACCGCCGCGAACGTGTTCTCCGGCCGCGCGCGGGTGCGGAACCTGGCGATCGACGGTCCGGCGTCGGTCCTGGTGCGGGACGACGACGGCACCACCTCCGTGGCGCTGTCCGACCCGACGATGCGGCGCGACGCCGTCACGCTGACCCTCCGCGGCCGACACCTTGACGTCGTCTCGGCCGACGACGGTGTCGTCGTGCGCCGCGTGCCCGGCGGCACCGAGGTGCGCGCCCGCACGCGCCAGGCCTACGGCGCGAGCCTCACCGCGACGCTGCACCTGCGCTGACGGCCCCGACGTCGACGAGCTGTGCCCTGGTCCCCTTCGGGGACGGGCGACGGCGCGTCGACGTGGTTCGCCGCGCGCCCCGGGTCGTCGGCCCCTACTGTCGGCCCGTCGGTGATGAGCGCCCGCCGACGCGGTCGACGACGGCGACCGTGCGACGGCGAAGGAGAGGGCACCATGACCGACCCGAGGGGTTCGGACGAGCAGTCCACGCCGGCGTACGGCTGGCGGCGGTTCTGGGACCGCGGCGGGTGGTGGCGCGCGTTCGGCTTCGCGGTGCTCTACATCGCGGTGTTCCTCGTCGTGGGCTGGCTGATCGGCCGCCTCAGGCTGGGGCCGGCGAGCGCGGAGGCCGCCCTGGACTCCCCCGGGGCGGTGTTCTTCGGCCTCGCGCTGCCGATCCTCGTCATGGGGCTGCTGCTGGTCGTGTTCGTCGTGAGCATGGGGTGGCGGCGTGAGGTGTTCGGCCCGCAGCCGGTCGCCGGGAAGCGCTGGATGTGGGTCGCCGTCGTCCTCGTCCTGGTCCCGGTGGTGCTGCACGTCGCCGCCACGAGCTGGTCGTCGTACAGCGTGCCGGTGGTGCTGACGGTGCTGTTCCTGGGGCTGTGCGTCGGCCTCGCCGAGGAGCTGCTGGCCCGCGGCGTGGCCGTGGTCATGCTGCGGCGCGCGGGCTACGGGGAGAAGGCCGTGATGGTGCTGTCCTCCGTGCTGTTCGGGCTGCTGCACGCCAGCAACCTGGTCTCCGGCCAGGACCTCACGACGGTCGGCGTGACGGTCGTGTACGCGTTCGGCTTCGGCACGATGATGTACCTGTCGATGCGCGTCACCGGCAGCATCGTGCCCGCGATCCTGCTGCACGCCGCCACCGACCCCACGGCGATCCTCGCGACCGGCGGGGTCGACACGCACGGCGCGATCGCCGGCGCCGAGTCGCTCAACGCGCTGGCCGGCGCGTTCAACCTCGTCTTCGTGGTGGTGGCGGTCGTGGCGATCTTCCTCGTGTCCGGGCGGGCCCGGACGCCGCGCCCGGCCGCGTAGAGTCAGCGCCGCCACACCGACGAAGGAGACACCGTTGCGCACCGTCCACGCCTACGCCGCGCCGTCCGCGACCGAGCCGCTGGTCCCCACCACCATCGAGCGTCGCGACGTCGGCCCGAAGGACGTCCTGATCGCCATCCGCTACGCGGGGATCTGCCACTCCGACATCCACACGGTGCGCGGCGACTGGGGCCCCATCACCTACCCGCAGGTGGTGGGCCACGAGATCGTCGGCGAGGTCGTCGAGGTGGGCCCCGCCGTCTCGAAGCACGCCGTGGGCGACCGCGTCGGCGTGGGCTGCATGGTCGACTCGTGCCGCGAGTGCGACAACTGCCGCGCCGGCATGGAGAACTACTGCCTCAACGGCAGCACCGACACGTACGCCGCCGTCGACCGGGACGGCACCATCACCCAGGGCGGCTACTCGACGCACGTCGTCGTCGACGAGGACTTCGTCCTCCGCCTCCCCGACGCGGTGGACTACGCGGCCGCGGCCCCGCTGCTGTGCGCGGGCATCACCACGTACTCCCCGCTCGCGCACTGGAAGGCGGGCCCCGGCACGCGGGTCGCCGTCGTGGGCATGGGCGGCCTCGGCCACATGGCCGTCAAGATCGCCGCCGCCATGGGCGCCGAGGTCACCGTGCTCTCGCGCACGCTCGCGAAGAAGGACGACGGCCTCGCCTTCGGCGCGCAGGACTACTACGCGACCGACGACGACGCCACGTTCGAGGCGCTCGCCGACCGGTTCGACCTCCTGGTCAACACGGTCAGCGCGCCGCTCGACGTGGACCGCTACCTGCGGCTCCTGCGCCTCGACGGCACGATGATCAACGTCGGCGCCCCGCCGGAGCCGATGCCCGTCACGATGTTCACGCTGTTCGGCAACCGCCGCTCGTTCGCCGGCTCCACCATCGGGTCGATCGCCGAGACGCAGGAGATGCTCGACTTCTGCGCCGAGCACGGCATCGCCCCCGAGACGGAGCTCATCGCCGCGGACCAGATCAACGACGCCTACGAGCGCGTGCTCTCGGGCGACGTGCGGTACCGGTTCGTCATCGACACCACCACCCTGTAGCGGACGCTCAGAGCGGGCGGCCGCCCGTCACGCCGAGGCGGTCGCCCGTGATGTAGCTGGACTCCTGCGACGCGAAGAACACGTATGCAGGCGCCAGCTCGGCGGGCTGCCCGGCGCGGCCGAGCGGCGTGTCGCCGCCGAACTGCTCGACCTTCTCGCCGGGCATCGTCGCGGGGATCAGCGGCGTCCAGATCGGTCCGGGTGCGACGGCGTTCACGCGGATGCCCTCGGGCGCGAGCTGCTGCGCGAGACCCTTGGTGAAGTTGAGGATCGCCGCCTTGGTGGTGGCGTAGTCGAGCAGCTGCGGGCTCGGCTCCGAGGCCTGGATCGACGTGGTGTTGATGATCGCCCCGCCGCGCGGCAGGTGGTCCAGCGCCGCCTGGGTGATCCAGAACAGCGCGTACACGTTGGTCTTGAGGACGCGGTCCAGCTGGTCGGTCGTGATGCCGCGCAGCCCCTCGTCCTGCGACATCTGGTACGCGGCGTTGTTCACGAGGATGTCGAGCCCGCCCAGGCCGCCGACGGCGCCGGCGACCAGCCGGCGGCAGAACTCCTCGTCGCGGATGTCGCCCGGCAGCAGCACAGCCGTGCGCCCTGCCTCCTCGACCCAGCGGGCCGTGGTCCGGGCGTCCGGCTCCTCCTCCGGCAGGTATCCGATGGCGACGTCGGCGCCCTCACGCGCGAACGCGATCGCGACGGCGCGCCCGATGCCGGAGTCGCCGCCGGTGATCAGCGCCCGCTTGCCCTCGAGCCGCCCCGACCCGCGGTAGGTCTGCTCACCGTGGTCCGGCTCCTGGGACATGTCGCCCGTGCGGCCGGGCGGCTGGAGGTCGTCGGCCGGCTGCTCCGGCCGCGGGTGCTGGGTGGTGGGGTCCTGCGGGCTGGTCTGGTCGGACATGTGCGCCTCCCGGTTCGGCGTGCGGCGGAGCGTCCAGCATCGTGGGATCGCCGGATGCTCGCACCGGAGCCGGACCTCGGACGGCGCGACGACCTCCGGACGCGAAGAGGCCCGGACCCGCGGAGCTCCGCGGGCCCGGGCCTCGGACCGTCGTCGTCGTCGTGCGACGTGAGGTCAGAGGTTGATCATGTGCCCCACGATGCCGTGGATGGACTCCTGGATCGCCTCGGACAGGGTGGGGTGCGTGTGCACGTTGCGCGCGACCTCGTCGGCGGTGAGGTCCCACTTCTGCGCGAGGGTGAGCTCGGGCAGCATCTCGGAGACGTCCGGGCCGATCATGTGGGCGCCGAGCAGCTCGTTGTACTTGGCGTCGGCGACGATCTTGACGAAGCCGGTGGGCTCGCCGAGGCCGTGCGCCTTGCCGTTGGCCATGAACGGGAACGAGGAGACCTTGACGTCGTAGCCCTCGTCCTTGGCCTGCTGCTCGGTGAGGCCGAACGACGCGACCTGCGGGGAGCAGAACGTGGCGCGCGGCATCATGCGGTAGTCGCCGAGGGTCATCGTCTCGGCGCCGCCGATGGTCTCGGCGGCGACGACGCCCTGCGCCTCCGCGACGTGCGCCAGCATGAGCTTGGCGGTGACGTCGCCGATGGCGAAGATGTGCGGCACGTTGGTGCGCATGTGGTCGTCGATCGCGATGGCGCCGCGCTCGCTGAGCTGCACGCCGGTGTTCTCGAGGCCGAAGTTCTCGACGTTCGGCGCGAAGCCGACGGCGGACAGCACCTTGTCCACGACGAGCTCGCCGGGCTTGTCGTCCTTGACGCCCTTGTAGGAGACCGTGACGGACGACCCGTTGTCCTTGATGGTCTGGACGGCCGTGGAGGTGAGGAGCTTGATGCCGAGCTTCTTGTACTGCTTGGCGATCTCCTTGGAGACGTCCGCGTCCTCGTTCGGCAGCGCACGGTCGAGGAACTCGATGATCGTGACGTCCACGCCGTAGTTCTTCAGGACGTACGCGAACTCCATGCCGATGGCGCCGGCGCCGACGATGGCGATCGACCCGGGCAGGTCACGCGTCATGATCTGCTTCTCGTAGGTCACGACGTTCTCGGAGAGCTCGACGCCCGGAAGCAGCTTGACCTGCGAGCCGGTGGCGATGATCGCGTTGTCGAAGGTGACCGTCTCGGTGCCGCCGTCGTTGAGGGCCACCTCGATCGTGTTCGCGTCGCGGAAGGTGCCGCGGCCGTCGTACTCGGTGATCTTGTTCTTCTTCATGAGGAAGTGGACGCCCTTGGTGCGGCCGTCGGCCACCACGCGCGAGCGGTCCCAGGCCTTGCCGAAGTCGAACGTCACGTCACCCGACATGCCGAAGAAGTCGGCCTGGTGGTTGAAGATGTGCGCGAGCTCCGCGTTGCGCAGCAGCGCCTTGGAGGGGATGCAGCCCACGTTGAGGCAGACACCACCCCAGTACTTCTCCTCGATGATGGCGACGGACTTGCCGAGCTGGGCCGCGCGGATCGCGGCGACATAGCCGCCGGGGCCAGCCCCGAGGAGGACGACGTCGTAGTGGGAAGCCATGGGCCCAGCCTATTCGCGCGCGCCACCGGTTGCGGCGTGACGTCCGTCGCACCTCGCGCGCACCCTCGGCGCACCCTCAGCGCACAGAGTCGACGCCCAGGTTCGCCAGGGCGTCGGCGCGCTCGTTGCCGGGGTCGCCGGCGTGCCCCTTGACCCAGACCCAGCGCACGTCGTGCTTGGTGACCTCCGCGTCGAGGGCCTGCCACAGGTCGACGTTCTTCACGGGCTTCTTGGCGGACGTCGTCCAGCCGTTGCGCTTCCACCCGGCGATCCAGGTGCGCATGCCGTTCATGACGTACGACGAGTCCACGTGGATCACCACGGTGCTGGGGCGCTTCAGCGCGCGCAGCGCCTCGACGACGGCGGTGAGCTCCATGCGGTTGTTCGTCGTGACGGTCTCCCCGCCGTACAGCTCCTTGGTGTGCTCCCCCGACCTCAGCAGCGCGCCCCAGCCGCCGATGCCGGGGTTGCCCTTGCACGCGCCGTCGGTCCACATCTCGACCAGCGGCCTCTCGTCGGTCTGGGGCGTCTCGATCGTCTCGGCGGGCACCGGGACACCCTATGCGGCCGGCGCGGGAGGATGTCGGTGGCGGCCCCTAGCGTCGTGAGGCGGGACGACGGTCGACGACGGAGGTGGCGCGATGCGGTTCGGGTTCATCGGGAGCTACGGCACGCCGGAGCAGCAGGTGCGGCTGGCGCGGGAGTGCGAGGAGCACGGCTGGGACGGCTTCTTCACCTGGGACGGCGTGAGCCTCGCCGAGGAGGGGTTCGACGCCGCGCCCACCTGGGACCCGTTCGGGCTCCTGGCGGCGGCCGCGGTCGTGACCGAGCGGATCACCCTGGGGGCGATGGTGTTCGCCCTCCCCCGGCACCGCCCGTGGGAGCTCGCCCAGCGCGCGCTCACGGTGGACCACCTCTCCGGCGGTCGTCTCGTGCTGCCGGTCGGCGTCGGCGTGCCGACCGACCGGGCGTTCACGTCCGTTCCCGGCCAGCCCACGGCGCTGCGCGACCGCGCCCGGCTGCTGGACGAGGTGCTCGCGTGGCTCGAGCGGTCGTGGACCGGCGAGTCGTTCGCGCACGAGGGCGAGCTGCTGCGCACGGGCGACTTCCACTTCCCGAAGCCGCCCGTAAACGGCCGGATCCCGGTGTGGCCGGTCGCGGTGTGGGACGCCGAGCGGCCCCCGCGCCGCAGCCTCGACCGCGCGCTGCGGTGGGACGGGATCGTGCCGCAGGTGCGGGGCGAGTCGCCGGAGGACGCCGAGGCCGGCCCCGACGACGTCCGCCGCCTCGTCGACTGGATCGCCGAGCGGCGCGGGCCCGACGCCGGCCCGTTCGACGTCGTGTTCCAGGGCCGGCTCGACGCCGACCCGCAGACCGCCGCCGGGCAGGCCCGCGCGGCCGCCGATGCGGGCGCCACGTGGTGGCTGGAGTCCTGGTGGGACCCGGCGACCGTCACGCACGAGTGGCTGCTGGAGCGTGTGCGGCAGGGCCCGCCACGGGTCTGACCTGGACTGCCGTCGCGGCGAATGGTTCAATGCATTGATTCATTGATCCGAACGCCGGGAGGCTGGCATGTGGGGTGGCGGCATCGTCGTCGTGGGGATCGTGGCGGTCGCCGGGGTCGCGGCTCTGGCATGGGTCATGGCGCGGTTCGCGTCGCAGCTCCCCGCCGACGACGGCGGCGGGTCCGCGCGGGCAGCGCGCCGGCACGAGACGATCATGTCGGCGGTGGCGCTCGCCGCGGCGGCCGGATGTGCCTCGCTGCTCCTGGCGCAGCCGGTGATGTGGCCCGGGTGGGCGCCCGCGCCCGGCGTGCTCCAGGCCCTGACCCCGTTCGCCGTGGCGCTCGCGTTCTGCGCCGTCCGCGCCGTCGGCGAGCGCACCTGGCCGCGGCCTGCCGGCGAGGTGCGCACAGCCCCGCTGACGCGCCGCACCGTCAGGTCGCTCGGGGGCGTGCGCCTCACCCTCGTGCTGGTGACCGCGGGCGTGCTGGCGATCGCGCTCGTCGCTTTCGGCGTCACCGCCGACCCGACCGGCCGAGCCTTCGCGACCGCGCCGGTGACGCTGCCCGACGGCGGAACGGTCAGCGGCTCCGCCGGCCCCTACCCCGGCTGGGCGTACGGAGCCCCCATGCTGGCGGCCCTCGCCGTCACGCTCGCGGCGACGCTCGCCACGCTGACGGCGATCGTCCGCCGTCCCCCGCTGCACGGGGTCCCGGCCCCGCACGACGACGCCGTCCGCGCGACCGGGGCCGCGCGCCTGCTCGGCGGCGTCCAGGTGTGCCTGGGCGTCGCGCTGGGCGGCACGGTGGCCCTCGGCGGTAGCGCGATCCGGTCCACCGGCCACGCCCTCCTGCTCAACGGCGCGGCGCCTCTGGGCCTCGGCGCCCTCGGCGTCGCCGTGGGGCTCACGGGGGTCGCGATCGCGCTCGCGTCGGTCGTCGCCGGGCTGCTCGCCGCCTCGGCCCGGCCGGCACGGCAGACTCCCCGGACTCCCCCGGCGCGCCGCACGGCGGCCGCATGAGCGACCTCGTCGTCTCGCTCGGCTCGCCCGTCCCGGTCTACGAGCAGATCCGCTCCCAGGTCGCCGCGGCGGTCGCCGTCGGGGACCTGCGCCCCGGAGACCGGCTCCCCTCCTCGCGCGACCTCGCCCGCGACCTCGGCATCGCCGTCGGCACGGTCCAGCGCGCCTACCGCGAGCTCGAGGCAGGCGGGGTCGTCGTCTCCCGTCGGCGCACCGGCACCGTCATCGCCGCGGGGGACGCCACCGCCGACGGAGCAGCCCCGGCCGCCCCGCCCGCCGCGATCGTGACCCGGGCCCGCGCGCTCGTCGCCGAGGCCCGTGGCGCGGGGCTCGACGACGACGCCGTGCTCGATGTCGTCCGCGGCGCACTGGCCGCGGCCCGGAACCGGTAGCCCGCAGGAATCGGAAGTGCTCGAGGGCGCGGTCACGCCGTGCCGGTGGCGGCCCGGTCCTCGTGCCGGGCCCGCGCGGCGTCGATGTCGGGCACGTGCTGCTCGGCCCAGAGCCGCACGGCGCGGAGCGGGACGAGGAGGGACCGCCCCAGCGGCGTCAGGGCGTACTCGACGCGCGGCGGGTTCTCCAGGTACTCCTGCCGGCTGATCAGCCCGTCGGCCTCGAGCGAGCGGAGGGTCTCCGTCAGCACCTTCGGGGTGATGCCCTGGATGTGGGCCTTGAGGTCGGTGAAGCGGCGCGGGCCGTCGGCCAGGGCGTTCACGACGAACACGGTCCAGCGTGCGCCGATGCGGTGCAGCACGGTACGGCTCGGACAGGTCGCCGCCATCACGTTGTACGCCTTGCCCACGGGTCGCCCCAGTTCCGTTGAAGGTACCGGTATCAAATCCATACCGTGAGTCCCGATTCTACGAGAGGGAGTGTCGACATGGAACGGATCCTGGTCATCGGCGGGGCACGGGCGCTGGGCGCGGCCGTCGCGCGGCGCGCGGCGAAGGACGGGTACGAGGTGGTCGTCGGAGCGCGCGACCTGGCGGCGGCCGAGGCGCTGGCGTCGCAGATCGGCGCCACCGCGCTGCGGGTCGACCTGCAGGACGAGGCGACGATCGCCGCCGCGGCCGCAGGGCTCGCGGACGGCGTCGATCACGTCGTGACCACCGCATCGGCCCCGCACGACGTCCGGGCCGTCGAGCTGGACCACGACAGCCTGACGGCCGCGTTCACGGCGAAGGTGATCGGCCCGATGCTCGTCGCCAAGCATCTCGCCCCCGTGCTGCGGCCGACGGGGTCGATCGTGCTGTTCTCCGGGGTGGTCGGCTGGCGCCCGGGGCCGGGCTCGCTCGTCAAGGGGACGACCAACGGCGCGGTCGAGTTCCTCGCCCGGCACCTGGCGGCGGACCTCGCCCCCGTGCGGGTCAACGCCGTCTCCCCCGGCGTCGTCGACTCGGGGGCGTGGGACCGGCTGGGCGACGCGAAGGCCGCCCTGCTGAGCAGGAGCGCCGCCACGACGCTGGTGGGCCGGCACGGCGCGCCCGACGACGTGGTCGACGCGGTGATGTGGCTGCTGCGGGCGGGCTTCGTCTCGGGCGAGACGATCCACCTCGAGGGCGGCGCCCGCCACAGGGCCGCCTGACCCCGGCCGGCCGCGGGCGCACCCCGCCCCGAACGACATCGAGCGTGCCGACGTGTTCCTCGAACGGCCCGTTCGAGGAACACGTCGGCACGCTCGACGCGAGAGCCGGGTCAGCCGACGGGGCGCGCCGGCTCGATCGGCACCGACGGCAGGTGCTTGGCCGGCAGCGTCTTCGGCCGCCAGGACGCGCGCTGCGCCTCGAACGCGGTGATGTCGTCCTCGTGCTGCAGCGTGAGCCCGATGTCGTCCAGCCCCTCCATGAGGCGCCAGCGGGTGTAGTCGTCGATCTGGAACGGCACGGTGACGTCGTCGGCGTGCACGGTGCGCGCCTCGAGGTCCACGGTCACCTCGGTGCCGGGCTTGGTCTCGAGGACCTTCCAGAGGAGCTCGATGTCCTCCTGCGCGACGATCCCCGCCACGAGGCCCTGCTTGCCCGAGTTGCCGCGGAAGATGTCCGCGAAGCGGGAGGCCAGGACCACGCGGAAGCCGTAGTCCTTCAGCGCCCAGACGGCGTGCTCGCGCGACGAGCCGGTGCCGAAGTCGGGGCCCGCGACCAGCACGGACCCGGCCTTGTACGCGTCCTGGTTGAGCACGAAGGACGGGTCGCCGCGCCAGGCGGCGAACAGCGCGTCCTCGAAGCCCGTGCGGGTCACGCGCTTGAGGTAGACGGCGGGGATGATCTGGTCGGTGTCGACGTTGCCGCGGCGCAGCGGCACCCCGACGCCCGTGTGGGTGGTGAACTTCTCCATGGCGATCTCCTGCTACGGGGTGGGGGTCAGACGAAGGACGGCGCGGACAGCGGCGCCAGCGGGGTGCCGTCGAACGTCGTGAGGTCGACGTCGCCCTCGAGCTCGAGGTCGGAGACCGACGACAGCGTGCCGCGGATGGCGGTCGCGGCGGCGACGAGCGGCGACACGAGGTGCGTGCGCCCGCCCTTGCCCTGGCGCCCCTCGAAGTTGCGGTTCGAGGTGGACGCCGCGCGCTCGCCCGGCGCGAGCTGGTCGGGGTTCATGCCGAGGCACATCGAACAGCCGGCGTTGCGCCACTCGGCGCCGAACTCCTTGAAGATGACGTCCAGGCCCTCGGCCTCGGCCTGCAGGCGCACGCGCGCCGAGGCCGGCACCACGAGCACGCGCACGTCGTCGGCCTTGTGCCGGCCCTGGAGCACCTTGGCCACGGACCGCAGGTCCTCGATGCGGCCGTTGGTGCACGAGCCGATGAAGACCGTGTCGACCTTGACGTCGCGCAGCGGCGTGCCGCCCTCGAGCCCCATGTACTCCAGCGCGCGCTCGGCGGCGACCCGCTCGTTCTCGTCCGCGATCTCGGCGGGGACGGGCACCGACGCCGAGAGCGGCAGGCCCTGGCCGGGGTTGGTGCCCCAGGTGACGAACGGCTCGAGGTCGGCGGCCTCGAGCACCACCTCGGCGTCGAACTCGGCGTCGTCGTCGCTGCGCAGCGTCTTCCAGTACTCGACGGCCTCGTCCCAGTCGGCGCCCTCGGGCGCGTGCGGGCGGCCCTGGAGGTAGTCGAACGTCGTCTGGTCGGGGGCGATCATGCCCGCGCGGGCGCCCGCCTCGATGGACATGTTGCAGATGGTCATCCGCGCCTCCATCGAGAGCCGGCGGATGGCCTCGCCGCGGTACTCGAGCACGTAGCCCTGCCCGCCGCCGGTGCCGATCTTGGCGATGATCGCCAGGATGATGTCCTTGCTGGTGGCGCCCGGGGGCAGCTCGCCGTTGACGGTGATCGCCATCGTCTTGAACGGCGCGAGCGGCAGGGTCTGCGTGGCGAGCACGTGCTCCACCTCGGACGTGCCGATGCCGAAGGCCAGCGCGCCGAACGCGCCGTGCGTGGAGGTGTGCGAGTCGCCGCACACCACGGTCAGGCCCGGCATGGTCAGGCCGAGCTGCGGGCCCACCTGGTGCACGATGCCCTGGTCGGCGTCGCCGAGGGAGTGGATGCGGACGCCGAACTCGCGCGCGTTGTTGCGCAGCGTGTCGATCTGCGTGCGGCTGGTGAGGTCCGCGATCGGCAGGTCGATGTCGAGCGTCGGGGTGTTGTGGTCCTCGGTCGCGATCGTGAGGTCCGGGCGGCGGACGGGGCGACCGGCGAGGCGCAGGCCCTCGAACGCCTGCGGGCTGGTCACCTCGTGGACGAGGTGCAGGTCGATGTAGAGGAGGTCGGGTGCCCCGTCGCTGCCACGGCGCACCAGGTGCGCCTCCCAGACCTTCTCTGCCAGCGTGCCGGCCATCATGTGCTCCTCGTCCGCCGCGTCCCCACGGCCGTCGTGCGTGTGCTGTGTCTCGGTCGATGTCCCGGTCGATACCGTCTGTCGGACCCCGTAGGGGCCGACCTGTGAGACGGTCCCGTCCCGTGAGATGCGGTCCTCGACTTGCAATCTCAGTGACTGAGACGTCAATATCGTCCTATGGACGATACTAGCGGAGTCGGCGTACTCGACAAGGCCGCGTCCGTGCTGGGCGCTCTCGAGGCGGGTCCCGCCACTCTGGCGCAGCTGGTCTCCTCGACCGGACTCGCCCGCCCCACGGCGCACCGCCTGGCCGTCGCGCTCGAGCACCACCGCCTCGTGGGCCGCGACATGCAGGGCCGGTTCGTGCTCGGACCGCGCCTCAACGAGCTCGCGACGGCCGCCGGCGAGGACCGGCTGCTCGCCGCGGCCAACCCTGTGCTCACCGCCCTGCGCGACCACACGGGCGAGAGCGCGCAGCTCTACCGGCGCCAGGGCGACCATCGCGTGTGCGTGGCCGCCGCCGAGCGACCGGTCGGCCTGCGCGACTCGATCCCCGTGGGCGCCACCCTCACGATGCACGCGGGCTCCGCGGCGCAGATCCTCCTCGCCTGGGAGGAGCCGGACCGCCTGCACCGCGGCCTGCGCGAGGCCGTGTTCACCGCGACCATCCTGTCCGGCGTCCGACGCCGTGGCTGGGCGCAGTCCGTCTCGGAGCGCGAGCTCGGCGTCGCGTCCGTCTCGGCCCCCGTGCGCGGGCCGTCGGGCCGCGTCGTGGCTTCCGTGTCGGTGTCGGGGCCGGTCGAGCGCCTCACCCGGCAGCCGGGCCGCCTGCACTCCGCCGCGGTGGTGTCCGCCGCCAACCGCCTGACCGAGGTGCTGCGCCGCGCCGGCGAGTGACTCGTCCCCCAGCGTGCCCGGCCCGCCGTACCCGATGCGGCGCGCCGGGCACGGTGCTGTCGGGCTCCGTCCCTGGTCAGTACGCTCCAGGCTGACGGGGCAACCCTGCCCTGCGACCGAGAGGCGTGAGGACCTGATGCCGGCGAAGGCCAAGACCCTGCTCATCTGGATCGTCGTGATCTTCCTGATCTTCGCGATCGTGAACGACCCGGACCGTGCCGGCAACATCGTCACGTCGATCTGGGACTTCATCACCAACACGATCTCGAGCTTCGGGCAGTTCTTCTCGACCATCTCCTCTTGAGCTCCGTGACCACCGACGAGCGACGCCAGCGCGAAACCGTCCGCACGCACGGGCACCTGCGCCGGTACGTGCTGCCGAACGAGCGGGTGATCGTCGCGACGCGGCACCACTGGGCGGCGCTCCTCGAGCCGATCGCGACGACGGTGGCGGCGTTCCTGCTCGTCGGCACGATCGTGATGGCGACACCGCTGGAGGTGCGCGGCACCGTCCAGTGGCTGTGGGTGGCGTGGTTCCTCGTGGCGGGTCGCCTCGCCTGGCGGTGGCTCGAGTGGCGCTACGAGTGGTTCGTGGCCACGGACAAACGGCTCCTGCTGCTCTACGGGCTCGTGGTGCACAAGGTGGCGATGATGCCGCTGAAGAAGGTCACCGACATGGGCTACTCCCGCAGCCCGGTGGGCCAGGTGCTCGGGTACGGCCGCTTCGACATGGAGTCCGCCGGCCAGGACCAGGCGCTGCGCACCATCCGGTACGTCCCGCACCCCGACGCCACGTACCGCACGCTGTGCGACACGCTCTTCACGCCCGGCGGGCCCCCGCCCGACGACGAGGATGACGCCCCGTCCGGTGGAGCGCGGCCCGCGGGCGGGAACGGCCAGGGGGGCGGCCCGACGGTCGTGCCGGGCCGGGAGACCTCCGAGGGGCCGCGCCCCGTCACGCAGCCGATCGCCGTGCGGCCGGCCCACCCGGCGCCGCGCCCGTCCGAGGCCCAGCCGACCGCGGGGGCGCACCCCGTCACCTGGAAGCCCACCGGCGCGACGTACGAGCACCCACGCAGCGAGCACCCGCGCACCGACGGCGCGATCGTGCCCGACCCGTTCCTCTGAGCCACACCCCGGGAACGACGAAGGCCCGGTCCGCGTGGACCGGGCCCTGCCTGCTGTGTACCCCCAGCGGGATTTGAACCCGCGTTACCGCCGTGAGAGGGCGGCGTCCTAGGCCGCTAGACGATGGGGGCCCATGACGGACCCGCTCCGTGAGGAGCGGACCGGTGCTGCCGGACGGAGACCGTCCGAGCTGCGTACCCCCAGCGGGATTTGAACCCGCGTTACCGCCGTGAGAGGGCGGCGTCCTAGGCCGCTAGACGATGGGGGCCTATGACTCGACGATCGCGAGGACCGTCGTGCCGAGCAAACTCTACACACCGTCGTCGACGGCCGAAGAGGGCTGCGCTGGGGTACCAGGACTCGAACCTAGACTAAGTGGACCAGAACCACTCGTGCTGCCAATTACACCATACCCCAAAGGATCGGACCTTCCGGACATCACCGACATGGTCATCATGATCGGTGTGACCCGCGCAGGCCCAACGTCGGAAAACATTACCGGACGTGCGCCCGTCAGCCAAAACGCGACCAGGGTGCCGTGCGTCACGCCGTGGGCCGGCCGTGCCAGGCTCGGGCCATGACCTCCCCCGCGCACCCGGACCCCCTGCCCACGACCCCGCCGACCCGCCCCGACCCGCACGCGCACGCCGACCGGGCCGCGTCGTTCGACCGGGACGCCGACGTGTACGCCCAGGTCAGGCCCGGCTACCCGGACGAGGCGGTCGAGTGGCTCCTGCCCGCCGGGGCCCGGCACGTGCTCGACCTCGCGGCAGGCACCGGCAAGCTCACCGAGGCCGCGCTCGTCGTCCTCGGCCGCCGCGACCCCGCCGCGGACGTCGTCGCCGTCGACCCGTCGGAGTCGATGCTCGACCAGCTCTCGGCCCGGTTCGCGGGGGTCGCTGCCCACCGCGGCACGGCCGAGAGCATCCCGCTGCCCGGCGCGTCCCTCGACGCGGTCGTCGTGGGCCAGGCGTGGCACTGGTTCGACGCCGAGGCCGCCGCAGCGGAGATCGCCCGCGTGCTGCGGCCGGGCGGCTCCCTCGGGGTGGTCTGGAACGTGCGGGACACCTCCGAGGACTGGGTCGCGCGGTTCGGCGAGATCCTGCACCGCGGCGACGCCCTCGAGCCGGTGGAGGCGGAGCCTCGCGGGCCCGAGCTCGGTGCCGCGTTCGACACCGTCGAGGCGCGGACCTTCCGCTGGGCCGACCGGCTCCCCGCGGCCGCGCTGCGCACCCTCGCCGGGACCCGCAGCTACCTCCTGACGCTGCCTGACGCCGAGCGGGCGGAGCGGCTCGACGAGGTCGACGCGCTCGTCGAGACGCACCCGGTGCTCGCGGGCCGGAGCGAGGTGCGCCTGCCGTACGTGACGCACGCGTTCCGCGCCGTCCGGCGCTGACCCGCCCCCCGGGCCACGAGCGCGGCGTCAGCGCGCGCCGGCCACCGCGGCGAGCCGCCGGGCGGGCGCGGAGAGCGTGGTGCCGTCGCGCCACACCACGCGCAGCCGGCGGGAGAGGTCGAGCTGGGCGATCGGCACCGTCACCAGGTGACCGGCGGCGACGTCGTCCGCCACGGTGAGCGCGGACAGCACCGTCACGCCGTCGCCGTGCCGCACGGCCGCCTTCACGGCCGCGGTGGACCCCAGGGCGGTCACATGCGCGGGAAGCTGCACGCCCGCCTGGCCCAGCGCGTCCTCGAGCACGTCTCGCGTGCCGGAGCCCGCCTCACGCAGCACGAGGCTCCCGGCGACCAGCAGGGCCGGGCCGACCGAGCGCCGCCGCGCCCACGGGTGGGACGGCGCGACGACCGCCACCAGCTCGTCGTGGGCCACCGTGCGCGAGACCAGCCCGCGCCGCACCGCCGGGCTCTCGACGAAGCCGAGCTCGGCCGTGCCGTCGAGCACGAGCTCCATCACCTCGCGGGAGTTGCGGACCACCAGCTCGACGTCGGGCGCGGTGCCGGCACGATCGCGCTCGTCGCGCCCGAACGCGGCGAGCCAGCGGGGCGCCAGGTACTCCGCGATCGTCAGGCTGGCGGCGACGCGCAGCGCGGGCGGCGGCGACTCCCGGAGCGCGCGGACCGCGGTCTCGAAGCGGTCGGCGGCGTGCACGACGTCGCGCGCCGCCTCGGCGACCTGGTGGCCGACGGCGGTGAGGGCCGTCCCGCGCGGGCCGCGGGCGAGGAGCTCGAGGCCCAGCCGCCGCTCCAGGCGGTGCAGCCCCGCGGACGCCGTGGGCTGGGAGACGCCCGAGGCGCGCGCGGCGGCGCTGATCGACCCGTGCGCGTCGACGGCGACGAGCAGCTCGAGCGCGGCCAGGGGTGGACGGTCTGCCATAGCGTCAGTCTATGGATCGATCACGACCTGGCGCTTCCGGGCCGGGGGCGCTGCGGCGAGCCTGGTCACGTGCCGATCGCTCCGCCCTCCGCCGCGCCCGCCGGACCCTCGACGCGCAGACGTCCCCGCGAGACGTCCCGCCTCGCCCCCGGCCTGGCGCTCGCCGCGGTGGCGACCGTCGTGCTCCTGGGCGCCAGCCGCGTGCTCGCCCCTCTGACGGGCGGCTCGGTGTCACCGCTGGTGCTGGCCCTCGTGGCCGGCGCGGTGGTCGGCTCCGTGCTCGGCCGGGATGTCCCGCGGCGCGGGGGCGCCGCCCGGTTCGCCGCACGTGTCGCGCCCGGCACGGACTGGACCGCCCGCACCGTGCTGCGGGCCGGCGTCGTGCTGCTCGGCCTCCAGCTGTCCGTCCCGGACGTGCTGGCCCTCGGGTGGCTCGGGATCGCCGTGGTCGTCGCCACGGTGACGTGCACGTTCGCCGCCGTCCTCGCCCTCGGGCGGCTCCTTCGTGTGCCGCGCGCCACCGCCCTGCTGGTCGCCACGGGCTTCTCGATCTGCGGCGCCGCCGCCGTCTCGGCCATGACCGGCGTGCTCGAGCGCGACCCGCGCGGGGGCCCCGGAGCACCCGCGCGGCTCCGCGACGACGTCGCCGCGGCGCTGGCCCTCGTCACCGTCTTCGGCACGCTCGCGATCGTCGCGCTGCCCGCCCTCGCGGGTGCCCTCGGGCTCAGCGACCACCAGGCGGGGCTGTGGATCGGCGCCAGCGTGCAGGAGGTCGCGCAGGTCGTGGCCGCGGCGGGCACCGTCTCGGCCGCGGCCCTGGCCACCGCGACGGTCACCAAGCTCGCGCGGGTGGTGCTGCTCGCACCCCTCGTCGCGGGCGCCGGCGTCGCGCTCTCCCGGCGTGCCGCGCGGACCGTCGTCGCGCCGGACGACCCCGGCCAGGACGTGACCCCCGCCCGCCGGACGCCGCCGGTGCCCGGCTTCGTGCTGGGGTTCCTCGCGGCGGTGCTCGTGCGCAGCACGGGGGTGCTGCCGGACGCCGTCCTGGACGCCGCCTCGCAGGTCACGACCGTGCTCTTCGTCGCCGCGATGTTCGCCCTCGGCACCGGCGTGGACGTGCCGCGCCTGGCCCGCACCGCGCGTCGGCCGCTGCTGCTCGGCGCGCTGGGCGCCGTCGTCGTCACCGGCGTCGGGCTGGCCGCGGTGCTGCTGCTCGTGCCCTGACGGCCCGGCCGGCGGGTCAGAGACCGAGGGCCGCGGGCAGCTCGGCGAGACCCGCCAGCACGACGATGCCGTCGGCGCGCAGGGCGTCGGCGTCCACGTGGTGCTCGTCGTCGCGGCGCGCGCCGGGGCGGTCGAGCCAGACGCCGGTCAGCCCGGCGTCGTGGGCGGCGCGGGCGTCGACGGTGGGCTCGTCCCCGACGTAGGCGGTGCGCGCGACGTCGGTGCCCAGGCGGCGGGCGCCCTCGACGAAGACGTCGGGATGGGGCTTGCCGTAGCCGAGGGTGTCGACGCCCACGAGCACCGGCACGTCGGCGAGGCCCGCGGCCCGCAGCTTGCGCTCCTGCAGCTCGACGTGCGCGTTCGTCACGATGCCGACGGCGACGCCGGAGGCCCGCAGCGCGGCGACGGCCGCTGCGGCGTCGTCGAACGCCGACCACGACCGCTCGAACGTGCCCCAGAACAGGGCGTCCCAGGCGGCGAAGGAGCTCTCGGTGACGGGCTCGCCGCCGAACGTGCGGTGCAGCAGGTCGGCGCGCAGCCGGCGCTGCGTGAGCGCGTCCGTCTCGCCGCGCGTGAACCGCTTGTAGTAGCCGCCCGGGTCCGTCCGCCAGTGCGCCAGCAGCTCGGGGTACCGGTCGGCCGGCACGTGCGGCAGGTACTCCACCGCGACGGCCGTGAGCGCCTTGGCGAAGCCGCCCTTGGTGTCGACGAGCGTGTCGTCGACGTCGAGCAGGACGCCGTCTACCCGCCCCGTCACGCGGGGTCGCCCGCGACCGCCGCCGGCTCGGCGGCGAGGCGCGCCAGCGCGGCGTCCACGCGGGCCAGGGTGCGCTCGCGGCCGAGCACCTCGAGCGACTCGAAGAGCGGCAGCCCGATCGTGCGGCCTGTGACCGCCACGCGCACCGGCGCCTGCGCCTTGCCGAGCTTGAGGCCGTGCCTCTCCCCCACCTCGGCGACGAGGTCCTTGAGCGGCTCGGCCTCCCACGGCCCGAGGTCCGCGAGCGCGGCGCGCACGTCCGCGAGGAGCTCGGCGGCACCGGGCTTCATGGCCTTGGACCAGGACCGCTCGTCGTCCACGGGGGTGTCGAGGAAGAGGAAGTCCACGGTGTCGGTGATGTCGGCGAGCAGGGCGACGCGCGACTGCGCGAGGGGCGCGACCTTCGCGAACGCGGCGGCGTCGTACTGCTCCTCGGCCCACGGCGCCCGCGGGGCGTGCAGCCACGGGTCGACGGCGGCGACGAAGTCCTCGACGGACATCGCGCGGATGTACTCGCCGTTGAACGCCGTGAGCTTCTTGACGTCGAAGAACGCCGACGCGCTGTTGACGTCCTCGATGCGGAAGCGCCGCACCAGCTCGTCGAACGGCAGGATCTCCTCGTCGTTGCCGGGCGCCCAGCCGAGCAGCATGAGGTAGTTGACCATCGCGTCCGGCAGGTAGCCCTCGGCGAGGTAGTCCTCGAGCGCCACCTTGTCGCGGCGCTTGGAGAGCTTCTGGCGCTTCTCGTTGACGATGACCGGCAGGTGCGCCCACGTCGGGGGCTGCGCGCCGAGCGCCTCCCACAGCAGCTGCTGCTTGGGCGTGTTCGGCAGGTGCTCCTCGCCGCGGATGACGTGCGTGATGCCCTCGTCCAGGTCGTCCACGACGTTCGCGAGCAGGAAGACGGGCGAGCCGTCGCCGCGCGCGACGACGAAGTCCTCCATCGCGGAGTTCGGGAACGTCGGGTTGCCGCGGACGAGGTCGACGACCTGCGTCTCGCCCTCGTCGGGGGTGCGGAAGCGCAGGGCACGCCCGGCCTCGTAGCGCAGGCCGCGGTCGCGGCAGTGGCCGTCGTAGCCGGACTGCGCGTTGCCGGTGCGGGCGGCCACGTCGTCGCGGGTGCAGTCGCAGTAGTAGGCGCGGCCGGCCTCGTACAGCCGGGCCGACGCGTCGCGGTGCTTCTCCACGTTCTGGGACTGGAAGTACGGGCCCTCGAACGTCGGGTCCTCGGCGTGCATGCCGAGCGCGGCGAGGGCGTTCAGGATGCCGTCGACCCACTCCGGCTTGTTGCGCGCCGCGTCGGTGTCCTCGACCCGCAGCACGAAGGTGCCGCCCTGCTGCTTGGCCACGGCCCAGTTGAAGAGCGCCGAACGGGCGCCGCCCACGTGGAACATGCCCGTCGGGGACGGGGCGAAGCGGACACGGACGTCGGAGCCGACAGCAGGATTCACGGGGCACAGCCTAGTTGGCCGGGGACCCCGGGCCGGCATCCGGCCCCGGGACGCGGTGTCCGATTCCCGCCGGACGGCCGGCGGGGCCCGGCCTAGCGTCGTGCCGTGACCACCACCGAGCACCTCGACCAGCACGTCGCGGTGGATCCCGCGATCCTCTACTTCGGCACCCCCGTCCTCCTGCTGAGCTCGGCCAACGAGGACGGGACGACGAACCTCATGCCCATGTCGTCGGTGTTCTGGCTGGGCCGCAGCGCCGTGCTGGGCATCGGCGCCCGCAGCCAGACGGCGCTCAACCTGAAGCGGTGCCCTGAGCTGGTGATGAACCTCGCCTCGCCGGCCAACGTGGCGCACGTCGACCGTCTGGCCCTCACGACGGGGCGGCCGGACGTCTCGCCGTGGAAGGCCCGCGCGGGCTACGTGCACGCGCCGGACAAGTTCGCCGTCGCGGGCCTGACCCCGCTCGAGTCGGCGACCGTGCGCCCGCACCGCGTGGCCGAGTGCCTCGTGCACCTCGAGGCGGTGGTCCGCGAGACCCGCCCCCTCGGGGCGCGCGCCGGGGAGGACGACGCGGCCGCCCGGCAGCTCGCCGTCGAGGCGGAGGTCACGCGCGTCTGGGTGGATCCGGCGATCCGGCTCGCGGGCCACGCCGACCGGATCGACCCGGACCTGTGGCGCCCGCTCGTCCTCAGCTTCCAGCGGTTCTACGGCCTCGGCCCCCAGGTGCACCCGTCCCGCCTGGCCGGCATCGACGAGGACCGCTACCGCGAGCCGCGCACGGCCTCCTGACCGGACCGCACGCGCGCCACGGCGAGCGCCACCGGCTCCGCGAGGTCGGGGTTCGGCAGGTCGTCCACCGGCCACCAGCGCACGTCGAGCGACTCGTCGCTCACCGCGTGCCGGGCGCCCTCGGGCGCCACGGCCACGAAGCGGACGTCCAGGTGGTGCGCGCCCCCGCCGGTCCCGCAGAACGGCACGGCGTGCTCGTCCAGGTGCACGGGCACGGGATCGAGCGCGACGTCGAGGCCCGACTCCTCGACGGCCTCGCGCCGGGCGGCGCCCGCCAGCGTCCGGTCCCCCGGCTCGAGGTGCCCGCCGAGCTGGAACCAGCGGCCCGCCTTGGCATGGAGCGTCAGCAGCACGCGCGACGCGTCCGCCGCCAGCACGACCGTGGAGGCGGTGAGGTGGTCCGGGCGGCACGTCCGCAGCACGCCGTCCGGGTGCGCGTCGAGGTGCGCGACGAAGCGGTCGCGCAGCGCCCGCTGCCCGGGGGCGGACGCGTCCATGCCGCTCAGCGCCGACCGGGCGTCGGCCCGCAGGTCCGCCACCTCAGTCGCGCCGGAAGACGGGGTTGGCGAGCACGCCGATCCCCTCGACCTCGCACTCCACGCGGTCGCCGTGGTCGATGCGCCCGACCCCGGCCGGCGTACCGGTGAGGATGACGTCGCCCGGCAGCAGGGTCATCGCCTTGCTGATGTACGACACGAGGAACGGCACGTCGAAGACCATGTCGGACGTGCGGCCGTCCTGCTTGGGCTCGCCGTTGACGCGTGAGCGCACGGCGACGTCCTCGGGGTTCAGGTCGGTGTCGATCCACGGGCCGAGCGGGCAGGAGGTGTCGAAGCCCTTGGCGCGCGCCCACTGGCCGTCGGTGCGCTGCGCGTCGCGCGCGGTGACGTCGTTGGCGACGGTGTAGCCGAGCACGTACGAGCGCACGTTCTCCGGTTCGACGTCCTTGCAGACCTTGGAGATGACGACGGCGAGCTCCGCCTCGTAGCTGACCTCACGGGTGAACTCGGGCAGCACGACCGGGTCGTCCGGGCCGACGACGGCGGTGTTCGGCTTGAAGAACAGCAGCGGGTTGGTCGGCACCTCGCCGCCCATCTCCTTGGCGTGGTCGGCGTAGTTCTTGCCGACGGCCACCACCTTGGAGCGCGGGATCACCGGGGCGAGCAGCCGGACGCCGTCGCCCAGCTCGATCCGCTCGCCCGTCGGCATCGCCGGCATGTAGAGCGGGTCGCCGCCCAGGACGGCGAGGTAGGTGCGGTCGCCCTCCTGCTGGACGAGGGCGAAGCGGGGGTCGTCTCCGGTGGTGAATCTCGCGATGCGCACGCGCCCAGGTTACGCGGGGCGCGTGCGCCGCACCGTCCACCGCACCGTCAGGCGCGGGCGAGGACCTCGCCGTGCAGGATGGCGAACCAGCCGTCGGGCGCCTGCGCCCACGCCTGCCAGTCCTGCGCGATCTGCTCGAGCGCGACGTCGTCGGCGAGCCCGGCCTCCTTGGCCTGCACCGCGAAGTTGGACGCGACGCAGCGCTCCGCCCAGAGCTCGCCCCACCACTGGCGGTCGGTCGGGGTGGCGTAGCA
The DNA here is from genome assembly GCA_023241745.1 of Isoptericola peretonis. Classification (GTDB taxonomy): domain Bacteria; phylum Actinomycetota; class Actinomycetes; order Actinomycetales; family Cellulomonadaceae; genus Isoptericola; species Isoptericola peretonis. The sequence goes on from JALQCY010000008.1 coordinate 97,511, forward strand.
CCACGACGACGCCGACGGGACGATGCCCTCCAGCCCCGCCTCCTGCACCCAGGACATGAGGCGCCGGCCGGCGTCCGGCTCGAAGCCGAAGGCGTGCGTGACCTCGTGGTACAGCTCGTTCCACTCGGTGAGGCCGGCCGTCTCGGGGTACCAGGCCATGCCCGCGTAGTCGGCGTCGCGCACGGCGACCAGCCCGCCCGGCCGGGCGACGCGCTTCATCTCGCGCAGCGCCGCGACGGGGTCGGACAGGTGCTGCAGCAGCTGGTGCGCGTACACGACGTCGAACGTGTCGTCCTCGAACGGCAGCTCGTAGGCGTTGGCCTGCTCGAAGCGCACGTTGCCGTAGCCGAGCGCCTCGGCGTGCTCGCGCGCCGCCTCGAGCACCTTGGGGCTCGCGTCGACGCCCACGGCCTCGCCGCCGGCGAGGATGCGACCCAGGTCGGCGGTCACCGTGCCCGGGCCGCAGCCGACGTCGAGCAGGCTCATGTCGTCGCGCAGGTGCGGCAGCAGGAAGCCCGCCGAGTTCTGCGCGGTGCGGCTGCGGTGCGAGCGCAGCACCGACTCGTGGTGCCCGTGCGTGTACGACTCCGACTCCTTGCTGGGCACGGTGTGGTGCGTGCTCGGGGCCTCGATCGCGTCGTTGAGGTCGGCACCGGCCGGTTCAGGGGTCTCCTCGGGGCCGGGCTCCGTGCGCAGGTCGCTCATGGTCCCTACCGTAGTGACCGCGACGTCCCCGGGCTGGCGTGTTCTCACGCTGCGGGACGACGCGCGCCGCGGACGGTGGCATCATCGCGCCATGACCGCGGCCACCGGCGCGCCGACCTCCCTGCTCGGCGCGGGTCTGCGCCGCCTCGGCGGCGGGCCCGACAGGATTCCCGGCGTCGACGTCGCCCGCGGGGTCGCGGTGCTCGGCATGTTCACCGCGCACGTCGGCGTCACCACCCCGGACGCCGGACCCGCCTGGTGGCTGCTCGACCTGTCGCACGGCCGCTCCTCGATCCTCTTCGCGCTCGTGGCGGGCGTCTCCGTCGCGATCGTCACGGGCGGCAGCCTCCCCCTCGACGGCGACCCGCTGCGCCGCGCGCGCACGCGGCTGCTGGTGCGCGCGGTTCTGCTGCTGGCCCTGGTGGCGCTGCTCGACCTGCTCGGCACGCGCGTGCTGCTCATCCTCGGCTTCTACGCCTGCTACTTCGTGCTGGCGCTGCCGTTCCTGCGATGGCCGCCGCGGCGGCTCGCCGCGCTCGCGGTCACGGTCGCGCTGGTGGGACCGGTGCTGGCCTACTGGGGTCCGGAGGTCCTCGCCCGGGCGGGGCTGCGCCTGCCCCGCGACGGGTCCGGCGCCGTCACGAACTTCGTCCTCACGGGGGCGTACCCGGCGATCGTCTGGATGGCCTACGTGCTGGCGGGCATGGCGATCGGCCGGTGCGACCTGCGGTCCGAGCGGCTGCGCACCGGGCTGCTCGTCGGCGGGCTGGCGGCGTGGGCGGTGCTCTCGGTGGCCTCGGGCGCGCTCACGGACGTCGCCGGCGGCCAGGACGCGGTGGTGGCGCAGCGCGACGCGACGACGTCAACGGGCGGCGCGACCTTCGCGTGGGACGACCCGTGGCCCGACCCCGCGGGGCTGCTCCTCGCCGGCCCGCACGACGACACGACGTTCGAGGCGTTCGCGTCGGGCGGGTTCGCCGTGGCCGTCGTGGGGCTGTGCCTGCACGTGGGACGCCTCGGGCGGTGGGTGCTCGCGCCCCTGGCCGCGGTCGGCTCGATGGCGCTGACCGTGTACTCGCTCCAGATCGTGGCGATCTGGCACTGGGACCTGCTCGGTTCGACGACGAACGGTCCCCTCGTCGTCCTGGTGCTGGTCACCCTCGCCGCCGCGACGGTGTGGCGGTTCCTCCTGGGACGGGGGCCCGTCGAGCGTCTCGTCAGTGCCGTGGCCGATCGCGCCGCGCGAGGGTGATCCCGGCGGGGTGGGCCTCCAGCGCGGCGAGGACGTCCGCGGCGTCGAAGGCCTGACCGGGAGCGACCGCCCCGGGCCGGTGGAACCGTCCGTCCAGCAGCCGGGCGACGCCCTCCGCGACGATCGGCGCGGAGACCGCGTAGATGTCGTGCCCCGCGGCGCTGAGTCGCCGGGTCCCCGTGCCGTCCCGGACGGCGACGTCCACGACGAACCGCTGTGCCGAGCGGCCGTCGGCGTCCGCGGCGGACGGCGGGGGCGTCGACGCGTCGCGGAGCTCCTCGAGCGAGGCCGAGCTGAGGTACGAGGTGAGCTCGCCCATCTCGAGGTGGCGGGTGAGGGTGACGACCTCCGAGAACGGCAGCTGGACGACCTCCTGCTCGTGCAGCGGCGCGGGGAACGGCCAGGTGCCGGTCGGGGCGGGGCTGGGCAGCGGCACGAGGCGCCCGCCGCGGACGACCATGCGGGTCGCGGTGTTCCGCTCCCCGGTGACGCGCGTCCCTTCGGTGGGCCACCAGTGGTCCAGGCCGACGGCGACCTCGACGGCGTCGGCCTCGGTGTCGCCGTCCAGCGCCGCGGTGACGAGCAGGTCGGCCAGGCCGCCGTAGAAGGCCATGGCGGGCACGACGGCGACCCCGGCGGAGCGGGCGGCGTCGTCGAGCTCGGCGTAGAGCAGCCGCACCGACGGCTGCTCGGCGCTGACGTCGAGGTAGTGCGCGCCGGCCGCCACCGCGGCGCTCGCCAGCGGCAGCGCGGTGTCGAGGAACGGACCGGCGCAGTTCACCGCCGCGCCGACGCCGTCGAGGGCGCCGCCCAGCGCCTCGGGGTCGTCCACGGCGACGACCCGCCGCTCGAGGGCGGGGTGCCGCGCCGAGACGGCGGCGAGCCGCGCGTCGCTGCGCCCGGCGAGCACGACCGTCAGCCCGCGCCGGACGAGCTCGTCGACGACGAAGCCGCCCGTGTGCCCGGCGGCCCCGTAGACCATCACTGCCTGAGGTGTCTGCATGTGTCGATCCTGGTCACCGGGCCGTCGCGCGACGAGCGTCCCGAACGACATGGTGCGTACAGTTTCGGACATGCCGCGCCTCGCCCTGGCCATGCACGACACCGCGATGCTGTACGAGACGGCGATCGCCGCGGAGATCTTCGGCGTCGACCGCGCCGAGCTCTCGCCCGGCGGCACGTGGTACGACTTCGTGGTCTGCACGCCGGACGGCGGGCCCCACCCCTGGCTGCCGGGCGCGCGGACCGCCCCGTACGCCGAGCTGTCCCGGGTCGACCGCGTCGTCGTGACGTCGACCGACGACCCCGACGCCGAGCCGGACCCGCTCCTGCTCGACGCGCTCCGTACCGCGCACCGGGGCGGGGCCACGATCGCCGCCCTGTGCACCGGCGCCTTCGTCCTCGCGGCGGCCGGTCTGCTCGACGGCCGGGCCGCGGCGACGCACTGGATGCACGCCGACGACCTCGCCCGCCGCTACCCCGAGGTCCGGGTGCGCGCCGACGTCCTGTACGTCGACGACGGCGACGTCCTCACCTCGGCCGGCAAGACCGCCGCGCTCGACCTGGCCCTCCACCTCGTGCGCCGCGACCTGGGCGCGACGGCCGCCAACGGCATCGCGCGCCGGCTGGTCGTCCCGTCCCACCGGGGAGGCGGCCAGGCGCAGTTCGTCGCGACGCCGGACGACCCGCGCACCGGTTCCGGCCTCGCCCCGACGCTGGAGTGGGCCCGCGCCCGTCTCGACCGGCCGCTGACCGTGCGCGATCTCGCCGCGCACGCCGGGCTCAGCACCCGGCAGCTCGCCCGCCGCATGCAGGCCGAGCTCGGGTCCGGGCCGCTCGAGTGGCTCCACCGGCAGCGGGTCGCGCGGGCGCAGGAGCTCCTCGAGCGCACCGACGCGTCGATCGAGCGCGTCGCGGCCAGCTCGGGGCTGGGCACAGCGGCCACCCTCAGGCGACACTTCCACCGCAGCGTCGGCGTCGCGCCCGCGGCCTATCGCGCCGCGTTCCACGTCCGCTGAGCCCGCCGGGAGCAGCCCGACGTGCCAGGATGCCCGGGGCCGACGAGAGGAGCCGACCGTGACCGACCCGATGTCGCTGCTGAGGCGACGCCTCGACGACTCCGGCATCGCCGACGTCGTGTCCGTGGAGCCCGCGACCGGAGGGCTCGCCGCGACCGCGGGCCTGGCGCGGCGCGCCGACGGCACCGCGGTGTTCGTCAAGGGGTTCGACGAGGCGCCGTCCGACGACGCCTTCGCCGCCGAGGCGGAGGGCCTGACCGCCCTGCGGACGCTCGGCGGCGTCACCACGCCGGAGGTGATCCTCGCCGACCCGGGCCTGCTCGTCCTCGAGGCCCTGCGCCCCCGGCCGCGCGACGAGGCCTTCTGGGAGCGGCTCGCGCACGCGCTCGCCCGGCTGCACACCACGACGACGCACCACCGGTTCGGCTGGCACCGCGACAACTGGCTCGGCCGCCGCCGGCAGGTCAACACGTGGGAGGACGACGGGTTCGCGTTCTTCGCCCGGCACCGCCTGCTGCGCTGGCTGGGCGAGCCCCGCGTCGACGCCGCCCTCGACGCCGCCGACCGGGCGGCGCTGGAGCGGCTCTGCTCGCTGCTGCCGGAGCTCCTGCCCGCCGGGCCCGCGTGCCTGACGCACGGCGACCTGTGGGCGCAGAACGTGCTGGCGAGCGCCGACGGGCGGCCCGCCCTGATCGACCCCGCCGTCTCGTACACGTGGGCCGAGGTCGACCTGGCCCACCTCTGGACGACCGCGCCACCGCCCGAGGCCTGCGGGTTCTTCGACCTGTACGCCGAGCTCACCGGCCTCGACGCGGCGTGGCGGGAGCGCATGCCGATCCTGCAGCTGCGCCAGCACCTGGCCGTCGTCGCGCAGTTCGACGACGACTGGGGCGCCGCCGACCTGATCCGGTCCACGCTCGCCCCGTTCCGCCGTCGGCGCTGACAGGGCCCCGTCGCGCGGCCCCGTCCCGGACGTCAGAGCGTGACGGTGCCCGCGACGGTCGTGACCGTCGCGCCGCCGACCCACACCGCGCCGTCGGCGCCCAGGCTGACGTGCACCCGGCCGCGGCGGCCGAGGGCCGTGCCCTGCGAGGCGACGTAGCTCGCGGGCAGCACGCGGCCCGCGAGCCACTGCCCGAGCCCGGCGTTGAGGCTGCCGGTGACCGGGTCCTCCGGCACCCCGAGGCCGGGGACGAACGCCCGCACCTCCACCGCGGCGTCCGACTCCCCCGGCGCGTAGGGACCGACGACGCCGATCTTGAGGCCGCCGAACGCGGCGAGGTCGGGCTCGAGGGCGAGCACGGCGGCCGCGTCGCCCAGCCGCGCCGCGACCCACCCGGGGCCGTTGTCCACCCAGGCGGCGTCGACGATGTCGGCCACGCTGACGCGCAGGCCCTTCGCGATCGCCGCCAGGTCCTCGGGTCCGACTGCTCCCGACCGCCGCAGGGGCGGGGCCGCGAACGCGAGCCGGCCGGCGCCGTCGCCCGCGTCCCGGCGGACCGTCACCAGGCCGACCCCGCACTCCTGCACGACGTCGCCCTCGCCCACCGCGCTCTGCGGCACCCCGCCGGCCTCGAGCCAGGCGTGCGCCGTGCCGAGCGTGGGGTGGCCGGCGAACGGCAGCTCGCCCCCGGGCGTCCAGATCCGCACGCGGTAGTCGGCGGCCGGGTCGGTCGGGGCGAGCAGGAACGTCGTCTCCGACAGGTTGGTCCAGCGCGCGAACGCGGCCATCTGCTCGTCGGCGAGGTCGTCGGCATCGTGCACCACCGCCACGGGGTTGCCCGTGAGCGGGCCCGAGGCGAAGACGTCGACCTGGCGGAACGGATGCGTGTGCGACACGTCTCACACCGTATCGCCGCCGGGGGTGCGCCGGGGGTGCACGGCCGCGCTCGTACCCTGGTGGGGTGCGTGCGGCGTCCCTGGAGCAGGCCGCGACCCGACCGGTCGCGGACGCCGTGCTGCCCCGGGAGGCCTGGGAGCCGCGGGCCGCGGCGCACGCGGACCGTGCGGACGCGCTCACCGCGGTGTGGCGCGAGGCGCGCGACCGGGGCGCGAAGCACGCGATCGAGGACTTCCTGTTCACCTACTACCCGACGCGCGTGAGCCACCTGCGCCGGTGGCACCCCGGGCCGGGCGTGGTGCTCGCCGGCGCCGCCGAGCACGCCGGGCTGCGCTGGTACCGGGAGGTCACGACGCCGGGCGGCGCGGAGCCGGCCGACGCCGCACCGGGCGCGACGCTCGACGTCGACGCCTTCCTCGCCGACCGCGGCGACACGGTCCGCTACGTGCGTGCCCTCGTGTCCGCGACGGCGGCGCGCCCCGGCACGTTCGGCTGCTTCGGCCTGCACGAGTGGGCCATGGTCTACCGCGACCGGACGGCCGGTCGCGACCACCGTCACCCCCTGCCGCTGCGGCTGGGCCACGAGGGCACCGACGCCGTCGTCGAGTCGCACCGCATCGGCTGCTCGCACTTCGACGCCTACCGCTTCTTCACGCCCGAGGCGGCCGACCGCAACCAGCTGCGCCCCACCCGCGAGCGCCAGCCCGCCATGGAGCAGCCGGGCTGCCTGCACGCCGGGATGGACCTGTACAAGTGGGCCCTCAAGCTGGGGCCCGCCGTCCCGGGCGACCTGCTGCTCGACGCGTTCGAGCTGGCCCGGGACATCCGGTACACCGACATGGCGGCCGCGCCTTACGACGTGTCGTCGTACGGCGTCGAGGCCGTGCCGATCGAGACGCCGGACGGCAAGGCGGAGTACGTGCGCCGCCAGCGGGCGTTCACCGCGCGGGGTCAGGTGCTGCGGGCCCGGCTGGTGGACGTCTGCGACCTACTCCTGGCCGGCGCCGCCGAGGCGTGACGGCCTCCGCGCGGAGCGGACCAGCAGCGCGAGGCACGCGCCGACCACGGCGCCGAGGCCGTTGAGGATCAGGTCGTCGACGTCGACGACGCGCCCGAGGAAGGACTGCGTCACCTCGATCGCGGCGGACAGCCCGAACCCGGCGACGGCGGCGATTAGCACGCGCCGTCGCGGGACGGCGAGCGCGAGGAGCCAGCCCACCGGGACGAACAGCAGCACGTTCCCGAGCACGTTGAACAGGCCGAGCGCGTGCTCCCCCGCGAGCCCCGCGCGGATCGAGCTGCCCGGGACGAGGTTCGCGACGCCGCCGCCGTCCCACGACCCCAGCATCGTGAGGGCGAGGACGCCCGCCACCGAGACGGCGAGCAGCCCGCGCACCCACGCCCGGCTCCGGGCCGGGTCGGCCAGGGTGACCGCGACGAGCGTGGCCAGCACGAGCGCCGCGCCCGCCGCCACCGGGAGCGGGCTGAACCTCAGGTTGCCTCCGAGCACGGCGGCATCGTCGCACGGGCGGGAGCCCCACCCGCTGAACGGCCCGGTGCACGGCCCGGCCGGGCGACGGAACGGGTCCTCAGTGCGACACCATCCCGCTCACCATGGCGCGCCAGGTGACCGGCCCGACGACGCCGTCGACCAGCACCCCGAAGGCGGACAGGGCGGTCTGGAACTCCCGCACCGCGGCCTCGGTGCGGGGCCCGAAGACGCCGTCCACGACGAGGTCGACGTCGACCCGCGTGTCGAGCTCGGCCTGAGCCCCGCGCACCGCGTGCCCGCGGGTGCCGCGCCGCACGGTGACGACGATCGCGCCCCAGGTCCTGGGCCCCACGACGCCGTCCACCTCGAGGTCGAAGTCGCGCTGCGTGGCGCGGACGGCCGCCTCGGTGAGCGGGCCGAAGGACGCGTCCACGTCGAGGTCGTGGCCGTGCTCGTTCAGCAGGTGCTGGAGCGTGCCGACGGGGTGGGCGCGGTCGCCGGGACGGACGACCGGCCAGGGGTCGAGGGCCTTGCTCGTCGTGACGGGCATCGCCGCCTCCTTCGTGGGGCCGGGCCGGGCGGTCGTCGCCCGGGGACACCCGGGCCCCGTCGGGGGGAGGGAGCACGGCGTCGTGCGGCAGATACGTCGGCGGACCCTGCGACAGGCGCGGCGCGGTCCCGTCAGCCCGACCGGCGCGCCCGGAGGGCGGCCTGCGCGTTGCGGTTGGTGCAGGCGGTGGAGCAGTAGCGGCGCGAGCGGTTGCGCGACAGGTCGAGCACGAGCCCCTCGCAGCGGTCGTCGGCGCACACGCCGAGGCGCGAGTGCTCGTCGGCGCGGATGACGTCGGTCATCGCCATGGCCGTCTCGACGGCGACGCGCGTGGCGAACGGCTCCTCGTCGGCGGTCGCGTGGATGTGCCAGTCCTCGCCGGGGTGCCGCACGAGCCTCGGCGTCGCGCGCGCCTCGGCCAGCAGGGTGTTGACGAGCTCGGCGGCGGTGTCGCGCTCGGCCAGCAGCAGGGTGCGCAGGCGGGGCCGCAGGGCGCGCACCTGGGCGAGCTCGGCGTCGGTCCGGTCGTGGCGTCCGGTGTACGCGTGCGCGGCGAAGAAGGCGTCGAGGTCGGCCACCGTCTCGAGCGTCTCGGGGGGCTCGCCGGTGTTCACGAGGGCGACGGCGGCGCGCAGCGCCTCCTCGGCGTCATGAGCAAGAGGCATGTTGACACATTACCGCACCGGGTCGTAGCGTCATGAGCCATGACGGCGATGACGCATGACGGGCCGGCGGCGGCGCGCACCGGGCTGGGCGCCGGGCTCGCCCTCGCGGTGGTGTCCGCGGTGACCTTCAGCCTCTCCGGGCCGCTCGCCGCCGGGCTCTTCGCCACCGGGTGGAGCCCCGGCGCGGTCGTGCTGGTGCGGGTCGCGATCGGCGCGCTCGTCGTGCTGCCGTTCGGCATCGTCGCGCTGCGGGGCGACTGGGGGCCCGTGCGCCGGAACCCGCGGCTGCTCCTCGCCTACGGCGCGCTCGGCGTCGCGGCCACCCAGTTCTGCTACTTCGCGGCCGTGCAGCACATGCAGGTCGGGCCCGCGCTGCTCATCGAGTACTCCTCCCCCGCCGCCGTCGTCGCCTGGCTCTGGCTGCGGCACGGGCAGCGCCCCGGGCGCAGGACGCTCGCGGGCGTCGCCGTGGCCGCGGCGGGCCTCGTGCTCGTGCTCGACCTCGCCGGCGCCCGGCTCGACCCCGTCGGGGTGGCGTGGGCCCTGGGCGCGATGGTCGGCGTCTCCGCCTACTTCCTGCTCAACGCCCGGACGGACACCGGGCTGCCGCCCCTGAGCCTCGCCGCCGGCGGGCTCGTCGTCGGGGCGCTCCTGCTCGGGCTGCTCGCGGCCGTCGGGATCATGCCCGTGACCGCCTCGGGCGCTCCGGTGGCGCTCGCGGGCGCCGTCGTGCCCGTCGGGGCGGTGCTCGGCGCGCTGGGCGTCGTGACCGCCGGCGTCGCCTACGTGACCGGCGTGGCCGCGGGCCGCCGTCTCGGCGCCCGGCCTGCGTCGTTCGTCGGGCTGCTCGAGGTGGTCAGCGCGGTGTTCTTCGCCTGGGTGTTCCTGGGCGAGCTGCCGCGCCCCGTCCAGCTCGTCGGCGGGCTGCTCGTGCTGGCCGGCGTGGTCGTCGTGCAGCAGGGCGAGGCGGCCACCCGGCGCACGCCCCCGACGATCGAGCCGACGGTCGAGCCCGCGGGAAACCCGTAGGCCCGCGCGGCGACGGATGCGACCATCGGGGCATGTCACGAGTGCTCGCCGCCGCCCCGTCCGACGTCGTCCCCGTGCCCGAGCGGGTGCGCCTCCTGGCGGGCGGGGACGACGTCACGCCCGTGTGGCGCAACGAGCTCGGCGGCCTGACCTTCCGGCTCGCGGTGCGCGGAGGCACGACGCCGGTCGGCGTCGCCGACGGCGACCGGTACGTCAAGTGGGTCCCGGCGGGGACGCCCGAGCTGGACCTCGACGCCGAGGCGGAGCGCCTCGAGTGGGCGGGCCGGTACACCCCGGTCCCCCGGGTGCTCGAGCGCGGCGAGGACGCCACCGGGGCATGGCTCCTCACCGCCGGCATCCCCGGGCGGTCCGCCGTCGACCCCCGCTGGCTGGCCCGCCCGGAGGTGGCCGCGCGCGCGGTCGGCGCCGGGCTCAGGGCCCTGCACGACGCGCTCCCGGTCGACGACTGCCCGTTCTCGTGGAGCGTCCCGGACCGCGTCGCGCGGCTCGACCCCGCCGCCCGCCTCCTGGTCGGCGACGTGCCCGAGACCGACCGGCTCGTCGTGTGCCACGGCGACCCGTGCGCGCCCAACACGCTGCTGGACGACGGCGGCCGCTGGACCGCGCACGTCGACCTCGACGCGCTCGGCGTCGCCGACCGGTGGGCCGACCTCGCCGTGGCGAGCTACAGCCTGGAGTGGAACTACGGCGACGGCTACGAGCCCGCGTTCTTCGACGCCTACGGCATCGAGCCCGACGCCGAGCGGATCGCGTTCTACCGGAGGCTGTGGGACCTCGGCTGAGTACGGGGAATCCCGTACGAGCCCCGCCGAGATCGCGGTCAGATGACGAGGTTCCCCTGATGTGCGGGCCGGACCGACGCCGTAGCGTCGAATTTGTCCAGTTTCCTCACGAACACAGGGAGAGCAACGATGCGACTGCGTTCAACCCTTCTCGCCGCGGTGGTCGGCGCCGCGGCCGTCCTCGCACCCGTGGTGGTGGCACCCGCGGCGTCCGCGCACGGCTGGGTCACCAACCCCCCGAGCCGGCAGGACCTCTGCGGCAGCGGCGCCGTGTCCTTCGACTGCGGCGGCCTGCAGTACGAGCCCCAGAGCGTCGAGGCCCCGAAGGGCTCGATGAAGTGCTCCGGCGGCGGCGGGTTCTCCGTCGTCGACGACGAGTCGCTGCCGTGGCCGCGCACGCAGATCGGCAACACGGTGACGATGAAGTGGAAGCTCACCGCCCAGCACGCCACGTCCACGTGGGAGTACTTCGTCGACGGCGTGCTGCACCGCACCTTCGACGACGGCGGCGCCAAGCCCGAGGCGGTCGTCAGCCACACGCTCGAGAACCTTCCCGCGGGCGACCACACCATCCTCGCGCGCTGGAACGTGGCCGACACGGCCAACGCGTTCTACGCCTGCGTGGACGTGACCGTCGGGTCGGGCGGCGGCACCCCGGACCCGGACCCCACCGACCCGCCCACGGAGCCCGGTGACTGCGAGGCCGCCCCCTGGGACCCGGCCACCGCCTACACCGGCGGCGCGAAGGTCTCCTCGGACGGCCGCACCTACCAGGCCAAGTGGTGGACCCAGGGCGAGGACCCCTCGTCGTCGGGCCAGTGGTCCGTCTGGACCGACCTCGGGGCCTGCTGACCCACCCGGTCGCCATCGAGCGTGCCGGCCTGCTCCCCGTCGGGCCGGATGAGGAGCGAGCCGGCACGCTCGTTGCTTTCGGCACGGCCTGGAAGAATGGCCCGACCATGACTTCCCCGACCGGCGCACCCACCGAGACCGTCCCCGCCCCGCGCCCCGCGGGCACGCTGCTCCCCTACCTCCCCGCTCCCACCGGGGGCGCGCCCGACCCCGACGTGCTGTTCGAGGGCTTCGGCGAGTGGGCCGCGTCAGGTGGTCGCCCCCTGTACCCGCACCAGGAGGAGGCGCTGCTCGAGCTCATGACGGGCTCGCACGTGGTCCTGGCCACCCCCACCGGGTCGGGCAAGTCGATGGTCGCGATGGGCGCGCAGTTCGCGGCGCTCGCGAACCGGCGCTCGGGCCGCGGCGGCCGCACCTACTACACCGCCCCCCTCAAGGCGCTGGTCAGCGAGAAGTTCTTCGACCTCGTCGCCGCGTTCGGGTCGCGCAACGTCGGCATGATGACCGGCGATTCCGCCGTCAACGCCGACGCCCCGATCATCTGCTGCACCGCGGAGATCCTCGCCAACCTCGCGCTGCGGCGCGGCGCGGACGCCGCCGCCGGGGCGGACGGCACGGTGGACGACGACGCCGTCGCCCAGGTCGTCATGGACGAGTTCCACTTCTACGGCGACCGCCAGCGCGGCTGGGCCTGGCAGGTGCCGCTGCTGGAGCTGCCGCGCACGCAGTTCCTGCTGATGTCGGCCACCCTCGGTGACACGACGCGCCTGCGCGAGGACCTCGAGGAGCGCACCGGTCGTCCCGTCGCGGAGGTCGCCGGCGCCGAGCGGCCCGTGCCCCTGACGTTCTCCTACGTCGTCGAGCCGCTGACGGACGTCATCGCCGAGCTCGTCACCACGCACCGCGCCCCCGTGTACGTCGTGCACTTCACGCAGAAGGACGCCGTCGAGCGCGCCCAGGCGCTGCTGTCCACGAGCCTCGCGTCCAAGGACGAGAAGGCCGCGATCGCCGCCGAGATCGGCGCGTTCCGGTTCGGCACGGGCTTCGGCAAGACGCTGAGCAAGTTCCTGCGCGCCGGCATCGGCGTGCACCACGCGGGCATGCTGCCCAAGTACCGCCGGCTCGTCGAGCGCCTCACCCAGCGCGGCCTGCTCAAGGTGGTCTGCGGCACCGACACCCTCGGCGTGGGCATCAACGTGCCCATCCGCACCGTGCTCATGACGTCGCTGGTCAAGTACGACGGCGAGCGCATGCGCCACCTCACGGCGCGCGAGTTCCACCAGATCGCCGGCCGGGCCGGGCGCGCGGGCTTCGACACCGTGGGCGAGGTGCTCGTCATGGCGCCCGAGCACGTCGTCGAGAACCGCAAGCTGCTCGCCAAGGCCGGCGACGACCCGAAGAAGCTGAAGAAGATCGTGCGCAAGAAGGCTCCCACGGGGTCGGTGAACTGGACGGACTCCACGTTCGAGCGGCTGCGGGACGCCGACCCGGAGCCCCTGACCAGCCAGTTCCACGTCAACCACGCCATGGTGCTCAACGTGCTGGCGCGCCACGGGGACCCCGTGGAGGCGATGCGGCACCTGCTCACCGCGAACCACGACAGCGACGCGCTGCAGGCCAAGCACGTGCGCCAGACGTTCCGCATCTACCGGTCGCTGCGGCTCGCCGGCGTGGTCGAGAAGGTGCGCGTGCCCGACCCGTCGCGGCCCGCGGGGTACCGGCCCAGCGTGCGGCTCGTCGTGGACCTGCCGCGCGACTTCGCGCTCAACGCGCCGCTGTCGCCGTTCGCGCTCGCGGCCATGGACCTGCTCGACACCGAGAGCCCGACGCACGTGCTCGACGTCGTCTCCGTCATCGAGGCGACCCTCGACGACCCGCGGCAGATCCTCTACGCCCAGCAGTCCAAGGCGAAGGGCGAGGCCGTCGCCGCCATGAAGGCCGAGGGCATGGAGTACGAGGAACGGATGGAGGCGCTCGAGGACGTCTCGTGGCCGCGGCCGCTCGCCGACCTGCTCGAGCCCGCGTTCCTCACGTACAAGCGGTCGAACCCGTGGGTGGCGGACGCCGAGCTCGCGCCCAAGTCCGTGGTGCGCGACATGCTCGAGCAGGCGATGACGTTCTCGGAGCTGGTCAGCGTCTACGGGCTGGAGCGCACCGAGGGCGTGGTGCTGCGCTACCTCGCCGACGCCTACCGCGCGCTGCGCCAGGTGGTGCCCGAGGAGCACCGCACCGAGGAGGTGCACGAGGTCGTCGAGTGGCTCGGGGAGCTGGTGCGCGGCGTCGACTCGTCGCTGCTGGACGAGTGGGAGCGCCTGCAGAACCCTGTGGACGACGACGCCGACCTCGTCGTGGAGGGCGAGCTCGCCGAGGCCGGGGCCGAGGCGCCGGCCCGCCCGGTCACGGGCAACCCGCGCGCGTTCCGCCGCCTGGTCCGCAACGCGACGTTCCGGCGCGTCGAGCTCGCCGCCCGGGAGGACTACGACGGCCTCGGCGCCCTCGACGGCGCGCACGGCTGGGACGGCGACGCGTGGGCCGCCGCCCTCGACCCGCTGTTCGAGGCGCAGGGCGACGACGCCGTCGGCATCGGACCCGCGGCCCGGTCCGCGGCGCTCCTGACGATCCTGGAGCCCGGCGCCGAGCTGCCCGGCGGCGCCACGACGACCACCCCCGACGGCACGGAGCACGCCACGGTGCCCGCCGGGACCTGGTGGGTACGGCAGGTGCTCGACGACGCGGACGGCGACCACGACTGGGCCGTCACCGCCGTCGTCGACCTCGCCGCCAGCGACGAGGCCGGCGCGGTCGCGCTCACCGTCGTGGACGTCGGGCGGATCTGAGCCGGTCCGCCGGTTGCAAGCAACGGCGACCCGCCCTGTGATCGACACAGGGCGTCACCCGGGCGCCCCCGACGTCAAGGAGTCCGCCATGGACACCACGACCATCGTCTGGATCGTCGTCGCCGTCGTCGTCGTGCTGCTGCTCGTGCTGATCGGCATGGCGCTCGCCCGCCGGTCCCGGACGGCCGAGGCGCGCCGCCGCGAGGAGCGTCGTGACGAGGCCGCCGAGCTGCGCCGGCAGGCGGAGCACGACCGCATCGCCGTGCAGGAGCGCGAGGCCGCCACCGCGAAGCTCGACGCCGAGGCACGGATGTCGCAGGCGGAGGCCGACCGGAAGGCCGCCGAGGCGGCGCGGCTCCAGGAGGAGGCCCGGAGCCGGGACGCGAGCCTCGGGGAGCGGCGGGCCGAGGTCGAGGAGCGCCTGCGCCGCGCCGACGAGCTGGACCCGGACCGGGGCCGGGTGCCGGACCAGGGTCACGCGCCCGAGCACCGCGCCGACGGCCCGCCCGACACGCCTCGGCAGGGCGACGAGGGCGGCCGGCGGATCTGACGCGGGGCGTCGGCTCCGTCGGCTCAGCCGAGGTGGAGCAGGCCCTGGACGAGGGTCGCGACGCCGCCGAGGTAGGCCAGCACGATCAGGCCGCGGCGGACGGCGGCCGCCGGCACGTGCGGCGCGACCCGGTCGCCGACGAGCAGCCCCGCGACGACCGCGCCCAGCACGACGGCCCACTGCCAGACGGCGAAGGGCGGGAACGACGCGTCCGTGAGCAGCAGCTTCGCGACCAGGGCGGCGAGGGCGTTCGTCGCGAAGAACGGCTGTGCGGTCGCGGCGAACCCGCGCGGGTCCCACCCGGTGAGCACGGAGTAGATCGCCACCGGCGGCCCGCCGATGCCCGCGGCCACGCTCCCCACGCCGCTGGCCAGCCCCGTCACCACGAGGGGCGCGCGGGACTCCGCCCGGACGGGGTGACGACCCTCGCGGCGCAGGCGCGTCGTCACGACGGCGAGCGTCATCGCGGCGACGACGATGGCGCCCACGGCGATCTCGAGGGCCGCGGTGCTCGCGTCGCGCAGCAGCACGGCCGCGGGCACCATGACCGTCACCGACGTCGCGGCCAGCCAGGCGTAGCGGCGCCAGTCCACGTCCCGCACGACGCGCCCCAGGATCAGCGCGGAGGCGATCGCGCCCGCGAGGTTGACGAACAGCACGCCCTCGAGCGGACCCACGATGAGCACGATGAACGGGCCGGCGACCAGGCCGAAACCCATCCCCGTGACCCGTTGGAGAGCCCCTCCCACCAGGATCGCGAGGACGAGGAGGAGCAGCACCGCTCCACCGTACCCGGGTGCATCACGGCACAATCGGCGCGTGGCCAAGAAGAAGACGCACGCCTCGCACGGGACGCCCGCGGTCGTGGCCCTCGACCGCGCGGGCGTCGCCTACGACCTGCACACGTACGAGCACGACCCGGCGTCCGGGCTGAGCTACGGCCTGGAGGCCGCGGCGGCTCTCGGCGCCGACCCGGCGCAGGTCTTCAAGACCCTGCTCGCCGACGTCGACGGCACCCTCGTCGTCGGGATCGTGCCGGTCGACGGGTCGCTCGACCTCAAGGCGCTGGCCCGCGCCGTCGGCGGCAAGCGCGCGGCGATGGCCGACCCGGCCGCGGCACAGCGCGCCACCGGCTACGTGGTGGGCGGCATCTCGCCGCTCGGGCAGAAGCAGCGCCACCCGACGGTGCTGGACGAGTCCGCCGCCGGGTTCGACGTCGTCTACGTCTCCGGCGGCCGGCGCGGGCTCGACGTCTCGCTCGCGCCGGACGACCTCCTGCGCCTCACCGGCGGCCGGACGGCTCCCGTCGCGCGCGCCTGACCACCGGCCCGGGGTCGGGCGGGTCGTCAGTGCTGGTAGGTCGGGTACCGGGCCTCGCTGGGCACGATGTCCTTGCCGAGAGGCAGCAACGAGATCGGGATCATCTTGAGGTTCGCGATCGCGAGCGGGATTCCGATGATCGTGATCGCCTGCGCCACGGCCGTCGTGATGTGACCGATGGTGAGCCAGATGCCGGCGAACACGATCCAGACGATGTTGCCCAGCACCGACCATCCCCCGGCCTCCGGCTTGTCGACCACCGCGCGGCCGAACGGCCACAGCGCGTAGCCGGCGATCCGGAACGAGGCGATGCCCCACGGGATGGCGACGATCGTGATGCAGCACAGCACGCCCGCGGCGGCGTAGCCGAGCGCGAGCCAGAAGCCGCCGAACACGAGCCAGATGATGTTGAGCAGTGCCTTCACGCCGCCATCCTCCCTGCCCGACGCCGGCGGGCACCACCCGGGATCGCCCTGACGCGACCCTGGCCGGGGCCGGCACGGGCCTCGGCGCGCGCCGGCGTTCGTAGACTGACGCCATGCCCACCGAGTGTCCCGGGATCCCCGCACGCCTGGCCGCCGTCCACGACCGGGTCGCCGCCGCCGCCCGGGCCGCGGGGCGGGACCCGCGGGAGGTCCGCGTCCTGCTCGCCACCAAGACCCAGGACGCCGAGACCGTGCTCGCCGGGGTGCGGGCGGCCCTCGACCTGGCCGACGCCGCGGGCGACGACCGCCCGGTGCTGGTCGGGGAGAACCGCGTCCAGGAGCTGGTGGCCAAGGCCCCCGCGCTGGCCGAGCTCGTCGGCTCCGGGCGCGCCGAGGCCCACCTCATCGGCCACCTGCAGAAGAACAAGGTCAACCAGGTGCTCGCCTCCGCCACCGCGGTCGACTCCGTGGACTCCGTGGCCCTCGCCCGCGCGCTGTCCACCCGATGCGAGCGCGACGGCCGTTCCCTCGACGTGCTCGTGCAGGTCAACGTCTCGGGCGAGGACAGCAAGTCCGGTGTCGCGCCCGACGACGCCACGGCGCTCGCGGCCGAGGTCGCCGGCCTCCCCGGGCTGCGGCTCACCGGGTTCATGACGATCGGCGCACGGTCCGACGACGAGGCCCTCGTGCGCGCCGGCTTCGCCCGCCTGCGCGGGATCCGTGACGAGGTCCTCGCGAGCGGCGCGCCGGGCACCGCGACGGCCCGCGAGCTCTCCATGGGCATGACCGGCGACCTGGAGCTCGCCGTCGCCGAGGGGGCCACCGTCGTCCGCATCGGCACCGCCGTCTTCGGCGCCCGCCCCACCCCCGCGGGGTAGTCGACTATCTCGGCGGGGCGGCGCCCAGACGCCCGAGCGCCCCCCTGACGCCGTCGTCGCCGTCGAGCGCCGTGCGGGCGTGCGGGGCGTCCACACCCGCGAGGAGCATGACCAGCGCCACCTGCACCTCCCCCGCCGCCTCGGCGAGCACGGGCGCGCACACCTCCGGCTCCAGCCCGGTCGCCTGGCTGAGCAGGCGGACCAGGCGGGCGCGCAGCTTGGCGTTGGTGGCGCGGACGTCGACCATGAGGTTCGAGTACGTCTTGCCGAGCCGGATCATCGTGGCGGTCGAGAAGGTGTTGAGCACGATCTTCTGCGCGCTGGCGGCCTTCATCCGGGTGGAGCCCGTGACGGCCTCGGGGCCGGTGTCCAGCAGGATCGCGACGTCCACCCGGTCGGCGAGCGCGGCGGCCGGGTTGGCGCTGACGAGCGCGGTGCGCGCCCCGCGCTCGCGCGCCAGGTCCAGCGCACCCGCGACGTACGGGGTGCGGCCGCTCGCCGCCAGGCCGACGACGAGGTCGTGCGGTCCCACGTCGTCCAGGTCGCGCCGCCCCGCCTCGGCGTCGTCCTCGGCGCCCTCGACGGACAGGGTCATGGCGTCGTGCCCGCCCGCGAGGTGCGCGTCGATCCACTCGGGACCGACGCCGTACGTGGGCATGAGCTCGACGGCGTCCAGCACGCCCAGCCGGCCCGACGTGCCCGCCCCGGCGTAGTGGACGCGACCGCCGGCGCGGATCGCCGCCACGGCGAGCTCCACCGCCTGCGTGACGCGGAACCGCTCCGCCCGCACCACGCTGGCGACGCCGGCGTCCTCCTCGAGGATGAGCCGCACCACCTCGGCGGTCGGGAGCAGGTCGATGTCGGTGGTGCGCGGGTTGCGCTCCTCCGTGGGCGAGACCAGCCGCGCGACAGACAGCACGTCGTCCGGCGCGTCGTCCGGGCCGCCTACGGTCTCGGGGACGGGCGCTCCGCTCATCGGGTGCTTCCTCTCGATGCCGTCGGCAGGCTCGGTGTCGTCGGCAGGCTCGGTGTCGTCGGCAGGCTCGGTGTCGTCATGGCGCGTGGCGAGGTCGTGAGCACGAGACGGCGCACGGGCCCCGGCACCGCGCTCACGGGCAGCGGCGTCGGCGGGGTCAACGACCCCAGCACCACGGGACGACGCGCGCCCGTGGCCTGCCGGCGGTGCGGCCCGGCGGCCGTGCCCGGTACCCCGTGCACGCCGAGGTACCCCAGCAGGGCGAAGAGGTACGCCTCCTTGGCGTCCGCGGGCAGTCCCAGGTCGTCGGCGGTGACCAGCGACGTGCTGACGGGCAGCAGCGCCCGCAGCCGGTCGCGCAGCACGGGGTTGCGCGCCCCGCCGCCGGAGAGCACGACGCGGCCGACGCCGCCCGCCGGCCCGTGTTCGGCGAGCGAGCGCGCCACGGTGGCCGCGGTGAGCTCGGTGAGCGTGGCCGCCAGGTCCGCAGCACTCAGGTCGGCCCGCACCCCCGCCGCGGCGAGCCGCGTCGCGACGTACTCGGAGTCGTACAGCTCGCGGCCGGTGGAACGCGGCACGGGCAGGTCGTAGAACGGGTCGGCGAGCAGCGCGTCCAGGGCGGCCGGGTCGACCATGCCCTGCGCGGCGAGCTCCCCGTCGCGGTCGAACGGCCGCCCTGTGAGCCGCTGCACCGCGCCGTCGAGCAGGCAGTTGCCGGGCCCGGTGTCCCAGCCGAGCACGGGCTCGCCGTGCGCGCCGACGATCGTGACGTTGGCGATGCCGCCCACGTTGAGCGCGGCCGTCGCGCGGGCGCCCTCGCCGCCGTCGTGCCCGAGCCACAGCGCGTCCAGGATGCTGACGAGCGGCGCGCCCTGGCCCCCCGCCGCGACGTCGGCGACGCGGAAGTCGCTCACCACGGGGCGCCTCGCGCGCTCCGCGATCCAGGCGGGGTTGCCGAGC
Organism: Isoptericola peretonis; assembly: GCA_023241745.1. Lineage (GTDB taxonomy): Bacteria > Actinomycetota > Actinomycetes > Actinomycetales > Cellulomonadaceae > Isoptericola > Isoptericola peretonis. The sequence goes on from JALQCY010000008.1 coordinate 116,663, forward strand.
TGCAGCGTGCCCCGCGTCCGCCCGGCCACCACCCAGTGGTGCAGGGTCTGCCCGTGCGAGGCCACGAGGTCCGCGTCGCCGCCGGCGAGGTCGTCGACGGCGCGGCGCGCCGCGGCGCCGAGCTCCTGTCCGACGAGCGTGTCGAGCTGGCACACCTCGCCCAGGTCGACGGCGGCGGGCGGCAGCGCCGCGAGGATCCGCCGCCGCAGGTGGTCCGGCCAGGCGTACTCGGCGTGGCCGAGGGGCCGCAGGTGCAGGGTGCCGTCCGCGCGCAGGTCGAGGTCGGCAGCGGCGGCGTCGATCGCGTCGACGCTCGTGCCCGAGGAGACGCCGATGACGATCATCGCCCTGTCTCCCCTCTGCCGGTGCCGTCGCCGATGCCCGGGCCGGGGCCGAGGAGCCTCACGACGGCCGCGGCGTTCGCGCGCCCGGTCCCGCAGGCGAGCACGGTGGTGGGGAGCCCGCCGGGCAGGGAGGAGAGCCAGCGCTCCCCCGCGTCCGGCACGCCGGTGTGCACGACGACCAGGTCGGGCCGCACCTTCTGCAGCTCCGCCAGCCGCCCGTGCTCGGCGCCGCCCGGGGCCGGCTCGCGCGTCACGACCAGCACCGACCGCGCCCGGCCGCCGGGCCCGCCGTCGGCCTCACCGCCGAGCCGGTCGAGCAGGCCGGCGAAGGCGACGTCGTCGAGCGCCGGGTGCAGCACCGCACCCGGCCACCGGTCGGAGACGGCCTGCTGCACGTGCTGTGCCGTGCGCCCGGCGGCGTGGTCGAGCCGCAGGCGCAGGTCGACGACGTCGGGCGGGCCGGCGACCACGGCCCGCGGACCGACGGCGCGCACCGCCCGTCGCGCCGCGTCGGCGCCCACCGCCGCGAGCGCCGCCTGTGCCCGCCGGGCGGTGTCGACTCCCGTGGCCGCGCCCGTCACCCGGCCGTCCGCGCGGGCGCGACGGTCCCGGAGCGTCCGCACCAGCGCGTCGGTGCGCCGCCGGGACGCGGCCAGCCGCTCGAGGCTCACGCGGCCCTCCCTGACCGCGGCCAGCACCGCGTCGACCGTGGACCGGAACAACGCCTCGTCGTCGCGACCGGCCGTCGTCCCGAGGCACAGCAGGTCGGCGCCGGCCTCGAGCGCCCGCACCGCCGCCTCGCCCACGTGAGCGCCGTCCGAGACGGCGCGCATGTCCAGGGCGTCGGTGATCACCGGGCCGGCGTGGCCGAGCTCGCGGGCGAGCGCCGCGACGGCGGGCTCGAGGGACGCCGGCGCGGGGCCGAGGGCGGGCACGACCACGTGCGCCGTCATGAGCGCGTCGACCGCCGGGGCGTCGCCGGCGGCGATGGCGGCGGCGAACGGCACGAGGTCACGGGCGCGCAGGGTGGCGAGGTCGGCGTCCACGACGGGCAGCTCGAGGTGCGAGTCGACAGTCGTGGAGCCGTGTCCCGGGAAGTGCTTGGCGCACGTGCCGACGCCGCCGCGCTGCAGGCCGCGCGCGAACGCGACCCCGTGCCGCGCCACCGCCGCGGGGTCGGTGCCGAACGCCCGCACCCCGATCACCGGGTTGCCCGGGGAGTCGACGTCGAGCACGGGCGCGAGGTCGAGGTCCACCCCGACGGACGCCAGGAGCCGGCCGAGCGCCTCCCCGGCGGTGCGGGTGAGGCCCTCGTCGTCCACCGCGCCGAGGGCGGCAGCGCCGGGCAGCGACGACCCGGTTCCCGCCTCGAGCCGGGACACGTCGCCGCCCTCCTCGTCGGTCGCGACGAGCAGGCCGGGGGCGACGTCGTGCAGCCTCGCCGTGAGCGCCGTCGTCGTCCCGAGGTCGGGCGTGTTGTGCGCGAAGAGCACCACCCCCGCCAGCCCGGCACGCGCGCCGTCGACCAGCCAGCCGGGCGGCGTGGTGCCCGTGAACCCGGGGAGGAGGACGCCGTGCACGGCCCGGAGGACGGCGTCGGGCGCGCTCACCCCTTCACCGCCCCCGACGTGAGCCCGGCGGCGAGCCGCCGCTGGACCAGGACGAAGAAGATCATCACGGGCACGGTGATGATGGTCGAGGCCGCCATGATCGAGCCCCAATCGTTGGAGTGCTGGCCGAAGAACGACCGCAGCCCGATGGCCACGGTGTAGTTCTCCGTCTCGCCGCCGAGCAGCGTCATCGCGAAGACGAACTCGTTCCACGCCGTGATGAAGCCGAAGATGCTCGTGGCCACCAGACCCGGCGCGACCAGCGGGAGCAGGATCGAGCGGAACATCCGCCCCCACGTGGCGCCGTCCAGGTACGCCGCCTCCTCCAGCTCGACGGGCACGGCGGCCACGAAGCCGCGCAGCATCCAGATGCCGAACGGCAGCGCGAGCGCCACGTACACGACGATCAGCCCGGTGAGCGTGCCGAGCAGGTCGAGGTTGCGCACCTGCACGAACAGCGGGATGACGAGCGCCTCGAGCGGCACCATCTGCACCACGAGCACGAGCAGGAGCACCTGGGTGCGGAGCCTGAAGCGGAAGCGCGCCACCGCGACGGACGCCAGCAGGGCGAGCAGCGACGAGACCAGCACGGTCGCGAGCGCCACGAGCAGGGAGTTGCGCAGGAAGACGTCGAAGCCGCCGTCGGTGAGCACGAACTCGTAGTGGTCGAGGGTCGGCTCGGCGGGCACGAAGGACGTCCCGCGGCCCGCCGTGGCGTCGAGGGAGCTCACGAGCATCCAGTAGGCCGGGAAGAGCGTGAAGACGAGCAGCAGCGCGACGGCCACGCCCTTGCCCACCCGGGCCGGGGTCGAGGCGCGGCTCACAGCTCCTCCTCCTTCAGGATGGTGCGCACGTAGGCGACGGTGATGCCGAGCAGCAGCAGGGTCAGCAGCACCGCGATGGCGGAGCCGAAGCCGTACCGGTTCTGCCCGAACGACTCGGTGTACGACCAGACGCCGAGGTTGAGCACCTCGCGGTTGCTGCCGGCGCCGCCGGGCATGAGGTAGACCTGCGCGAAGACCTTGAAGTCCCAGATGGTCGACAGGATGATCACGACGGCGAAGATCTGCTTGAGCTGCGGCACGATCACCGAGAAGAACCGCCGCCAGGCGCCGGCGCCGTCGATCTCCGCGGCCTCCAGCAGCTCCTTCGGCACGCCGAGCAGGCCGGCGAGCACCGTGATGGCCACGAACGGGAAGCCGTGGTGCACCACGTTGAGCAGCACGATGGCGTAGAACGACCAGCGGTCGGTGAACCAGTTGACGGGGGCGTCCTGCAGCCCCAACGCCTGGAGCACGTGGTTGAACACGCCGCGGTCGGCGTCGAAGATCCAGACCCACACGTACGTGCCGGTGACGGCGGGCATCGCCCAGGCCGCCATGATCGCGCTGGACACGACCGTGCGCCAGACCCGGCCGAGCGAGGCGAGCAGCACCGCCACCGCGGTGCCGAACACCACGGTGAACGCGACGGAGAGCACCGCGAACACCACCGTGTTCGGCAGCACCACGGCCCACAGCTGCTCGGACGTGAAGATCTCGACGAAGTTGCCGAGGCCGATCCAGTTCGGCTCGCCGGAGACGATCTCCCGCAGCCCGTAGTCCTGCAGGGAGAACAGCGCGACCCGCACCAGCGGCCACAGCAGCAGCACCGCGAGCACGAGCAGCGCGGGCGTCAGCAGCATCCACGGCCGCACCCGCGCGAGGAGCGACCGTCCGAGCGGGCGGCGCCTGCCGGTCCCGGGCGTCTGCCCGGGCCCGGCAGGGGCCGCGACGGGGAGCGTGCTCGTCATCCGTCAGCTGCCACCGTTGAGCAGCGACGTCATCTCCTCGGCCGCCTTGGCGCTGGCGGTCGCGACGTCCTCGCTCCCCGAGAGGATCGACTGCATCATCGTGCTGGTCGTGAGCTTGGCCTGCACGGCGCCGAAGTTCGGCGACACCGGCACCGACGCGCCGCCCTCGACGAACTGCTGCGCGAACGGCGCCACGAGCGGGTCGGTGCTCTGGAGCGTCTCGTCCAGCAGCGACTTCTGCCCCGGGAAGTAGCCCGCCTGCTCGCCCCACTTCGTGGCGAACTCGCCGGTGGTCATGAGCTCGACGAACGCGAACGCCAGGTCCTTGTCCTCGGCCGTCTCGAAGACCGACAGGTGCGAGCCGCCGAGCACCGACGGCGAGATCCCGCCGTCCTTGCCGGGGATCGGCACCGCCGCGAACTTGCCCTCCATGTCGGCGTTGGCCTCGACGACGGCGCCCGGCGTCCACGAGCCCATGATCGCCATGCCGACGTCGCCCTGGGCGAAGGCGTCGAGCACGTCGGTCTCGCGCCAGGTGGTCGCGCCGGCCGAGGAGTACCCGTCGGCGGCCAGGCCGGTCCAGAACTCCAGGCCCTCCTGAGCCTCCGGGCTGTCGAGGCCCGAGGTCCAGGTGTCGCCGTCGAGCGTCGCGACCTCGCCGCCCGCGCCCCACACCCACGGGTACACGGTGAACTCGGCGTCGCCGGGCACCGCGACGGCGGTCTTGTCGGGGAACTCCGCCTTGATCGCCTTGGCCGCCGCCTCGATCTCCGCCCAGGTGGTGGGCGGCTCGACGCCGGCCTGCTCGAGGATCTCGGTGTTGTACACGAGCGAGCGCACGCCCGCGTACCAGGGCATGCCGTAGAGCTGCTCCTCGTAGGTGCCCGCCTCGACGAGGCCGTCCACCAGGTCGTCGCCGAGGCCCGCCTCGGCGACGTAGTCGTCCAGCGGGGCCAGCGCGCCCGCGTCGGCGAACTCCGGCGTCCAGGTGGTGCCGGTCTCCGCCACGTCGGGCGTCGTGTTGCCCGCGATGGAGGTGACGAACCGGTCGTGCGCGTCCGCCCACTCGACGAACTCCACGTTGAGCTCGGCGCCCGTCTCCTCCGTGAAGGCCGTCGCGACCTCCTCGAAGAAGGCGTCCGCGCTCGGGTTCGTGCCCTGCATGATCCAGACGTCGAGCGTCTTGCCCTCGCCGTCCACCTCGCCGCCGTCCCCGCTGTCGCCGGAGCCGCCGCCGCCGCAGGCGGAGACGCCGAGCGCCACCAGCGCCGCGGTCGCCACCGCCCCCGCGCGCTTCCGGGTCCACATGTCTCGCCGCATGGTCGTCCTCCCCCGGCGGCCCCCTGGGCCGCCCTCGCTCGCGCGCGGCGCCCGGGGCGCCGTCCTCGCGGTCGTGTCCTGTGCCGACGCCGTCGTCGTCCGGCGTGACGTCGTCGTCTCGCTGTCGTCCTGCGGGCGACGCGCCGGCTGAAAGGAACTTCCGGCGTGCCGCTATGCGAGGAAGATTACTGACAGACGGAGGAGAACGGAAGCCGCCGCTCCCGTTCGTGACAGGACGGTGACCTCGGCGGGCCGTCCCGGTCAGGGCACGCGGTTGATCCAGTCGGGGTTGCCGAACTTGGTCCGCACGAGGTCCTCGGCGCGGGCCAGCTCGTCGGGCCGCAGCGCGGAGTCGACGGTGCGGTGGTGCGCCTTGAAGTGCGCCTCGAACGCGTCGACGATCGCGTCGCGCGTCATGCCCGTCTGCGACCGCAGCGGGTCCACCCGCTTGTTGGCGCTGGTCGTGCCCTTGTCGGAGAGCTTCTCGCGGCCGATGCGCAGCACCTCGAGCATCTTCGCGTTGTCGATGTCGTAGGCCATCGTCATGTGGTGCAGCACCGCGCCGCCGGCAAGGCGCTTCTGCGCCGAGCCGGCGAGCTTGCCCGCCGGCGACGCGACGTCGTTCAGGCCCGAGAAGTAGGCCTCGACGCCCACGTCCTGCAGCGCCCCGAGCACCCACGAGTCGAGGAAGGCGTACGACTGCTCGAAGGACAGCCCGTCCACGAGCGAGGCCGGCACCACCAGGGAGAACGTGACGCAGTTGCCGGCCTCCATGAACATGGCGCCGCCGCCGGAGATGCGCCGCACCACGGTCACGTCGTGCTCGCGCACGCCCACCGGGTCCACCTCGTTCTTCAGCGACTGGAACGAGCCGATGAACACGGCGCGCTCGTTCCAGTCCCAGAAGCGCAGGGTCGGCCCGCGCCGGCCGTCCGCGAGCTCCTCCGTGAGCACCTGGTCCAGGGCCGCGAGCGTCGCCGGGGGAAGGGGGCCCGGGCGCAGCACCTCGAAGGTGTGGTCGTCCCACGTGGTCGCCATGCCCAGCGCACGACGCACCGCGACGGCCACCGCCCACGCGTCGAAGCCGACCATCGTGACGCGACCGGCGACGCGGCCGTCCTGCTCCGCGATGCGCAGGGCGTCGTCGACGGCCCGCGCGAGCTCGCTGGTGGACGTCTCGTGCGGCAGGCCGACCAGGGCGGCGTCGATCACCTCGAGCGCGTCGTCGGGCTCGAGGAAGAAGTCGCCGGCGAGCCGGACGTCGGCGATCGACCCGTCGCGCACCTCGAGGTCGACCGTCACGAGCTTGCCACCGGGAACCTTGTACTCACCATGCACGTCTCCACGGTAGCGGCGTCCCCGCGGAACACGGAGGCGGCGTCGGTCACACCGACGCGGCGCGCCCGGGCCCCCGAGGGAATCGAGAATGTTTTTGTCAGGTGCCCGACCGAAGAAAATGACTGCCACACTGGGTCTCGTGACCGGCCCGGACGCCTCGCCCTCCGCCCCCGAGCACGTCGTCGCCGTGGACGTCGGCGGCAGCGGCGCGCGCCTGGTCGCCGTGCCGCTGCGCCGGCCGTCCGGCTCGGACGGCGACGGTGCGCTCGCCCTCACCGGCCGCCCCGTGCGCATCACCGCCGCCGGGAGCGACGCGGCGGACGTCGTGGCCGAGCTGGTCGGCGACCTCCTGCGCCTGCACCCCGGCGTGCGGGTCTCCGCCGCGGCGGCGTCGGTGACCGGGCTCCCCTCCCTCGTCCCCGACCCCGAGGCCCTGCACGACGCGCTCCGCGGCGCGGGCGCCGCGACGACCGCCGTCGCCTCGGACGCGCTCGCAGCCCACCTCGGGGCCCTCGGCGGGCGGCCCGGCGCCGTGGCCGCGGTCGGCACGGGCGCCATCGTGCTCGCCACCGACCTGCACCGACGCTGGCACCGCGCCGACGGCTGGGGCCATCTGCTCGGCGACCTCGGCTCCGGCTCCTGGATCGGCGCGCACGGGCTCCGCGCGGCGGTCGCCACCCACGACGGGCGGCCCGGGCCCACCTCCCCCGCGCTGCTCGCCGCCGCGCTGGAGCGCTTCGGACCCGTCGACGGCTGGCCCGCCGCCCTCTACGGCCGCCCCGACCGGGCGCACCTCCTCGCGTCCTTCACGCCCGCCGTCGCCGACGCCGCGCGGGCCGGCGACCTCGTCGCCACGCAGCTGCTCCGCGACGCCGGCACCCACCTCGCGGAGAGCCTCGCCGCCGCCCTGCGCCCCGGCATCCCGCCGCTCGCGGCCGTGACCGGAGGCATCGTCGGCGTCGGCGACGCCGTGACCACCCCGCTCCGCGCGCGCCTGTCCGCGCTGCGGCCCGACGTCCGGCTCGTCCCCGCCGACGGCGGACCGCTCGACGGCGCGCTGCGCCTGGCCCGCTCCCTCGCCGAGCACCGGCCCGGCGACGGCACGCTCGTGGAGCCCTACGCACCGTGGCTCACCGTCCGCCCCGCCGGGGCGCCGGCGCCTCCGACCGCCCCACCGACCACCCCACCGACCGCCGGCACGCCCGCCGGGAAGGAGACCTCCGCGCATGAACGGTGACGTCCTCGTCCGGCTCCGCCAGACGCTGCCCACGCTGCGGCCCGCCGAGGCCCGCATCGCCTCGGTCGTGCTCGACGACCCGCCCGGCGTCGTCGGGGCCACCATCACCGAGCTCGCCGCCCGCGCCGGCACGTCGCAGGCGACCGTCGTGCGGTTCTGCCGCGCGGTCGGCTACGCCGGGTACCCGGAGTTCCGCATCGACCTCGCCCAGGCCACCAGCCGCCGCGCCGTCGAGCTCGAGCGGTCCGGCATCGCGGAGGGCGAGATCAACCGGACCGACACGGCCACCGACGTCGTGTCCAAGATCGCCTTCCACGAGGCGCGGACGATCGAGGAGACCGCGCGGATGCTCGACCTCGACGCCCTGGAGCGCGCCGTCGACGCCGTGGCGTCCGCCCCACGCGTCGACGTGTACGGCGTCGGGTCCAGCGGGCTGACCGCGCAGGACCTGGCGCAGAAGCTGTCGCGCATCGGTCTCGTGTGCTTCGCCCCCGTCGACCCGCACGGTCAGCTCCAGTCGGCGGCCCTGCTCGGCGACGGGTGCGTCGCCGTCGCCGTCTCGCACACCGGCACCACCGTGGAGGCGCTGCAGGCCCTCACCCTGGCGCGCGACGCCGGCGCCACCACCGTGGCCGTCACCAACTTCCCGGGCTCCCCGCTCGCCGACCTGGCCGACGTCGTGCTGGCCACCACGGCGCGCGAGACCCAGTTCCGCTCCGGCGCCATGTCGAGCCGCATCGCGCAGCTCGCCGTCGTCGACTTCCTCTTCGTGCGCGTCGCGCAGCGCCGCTACGACCAGACCACCGCGGCCCTCAAGGCCACCTACGAGGCGGTGCAGCCGCACCGCCTCACGACACGCACGCCGCGGTAGCCCGCCGGCTCTTCGGACCCGGGACCGCTCAGCGCGGCTCGGCCCCCGCGTGCAGCAGGCCGTACACGTACGCGTCGATGAGCGACTCCCACGCCGCCTCGATGACGTTGGGCCCCACGCCCACGGTGGACCAGGAGTGCTGCCCGTCCGTGGTCTCCACCAGCACGCGGGTGGTGGCGTCGGTGCCCTGCTGGGCGTCGAGGATGCGCACCTTGAAGTCGATGAGCTCGAACTTCTCGATCGCCGGGTACACCCGCGTGAGCGCGCTGCGCAGCGCCTGGTCGAGCGCGTTCACGGGGCCGTTGCCCTCCCCCGTCTCGACGACGCGCTCCCCGCCGGCGTGCAGCTTCACCGTCGCCTCGGCGACAGCGTCCGCGTCCCGGCTGGCGGCGTCGTGCGCCGTGTCGTGCCCGGGCGCGCCGGCGACCGTCTCGACGATCGTGCGCCAGCTCTCCACCCGGAAGTACGTCTGCCGCGTCCCCGTGAGCTCCTCGCGCAGCAGCAGCTCGAAGGAGGCGTCCGCGGCGTCGTAGGTGTAGCCGCGCGCCTCGGCGTCCTTGACGCGCGTCGTGACGCGGGTGAGCAGGTCGCCCTGGCCGCTGAGGTCGTAGCCCAGCTCGCGGCCCTTGAGCTCGATCGACGCCCGCCCGGCCATGTCGGACACGAGCATGCGCATGTCGTTGCCCACGGCGGTGGGGTCGATGTGCTGATAGAGGTCGGGGTCCACCTTGATGGCGCTGGCGTGCAGGCCGGCCTTGTGGGCGAAGGCGCTGGCGCCCACGTAGGGCTGGCGGGCGTACGGCGAGATGTTGGTGATCTCGGCGACGGCGTGCGCGATGCGGGTGGCCTCCTCGAGGCCGCCGCCCGCGAGGGTGCGCAGGCCGTGCTTGAGCTCGAGGTTCGCGACCACGGTCACGAGGTCGACGTTGCCGGTGCGCTCCCCGTAACCGTTGACGGTGCCCTGCACGTGCGCGCACCCCGCGGCCACCGCGGCCAGCGTGTTCGCCACGGCGCACCCGGAGTCGTTGTGCGCATGCATGCCCAGCAGCCGGTCGCCCGCGACGGCGTCGCGCCCGTGCGGCACCCCCAGCGACTCGCGGACCTCGGTCACGACGTCGGTCACCCAGTGCGGCAGCATGCCGCCGTTGGTGTCGCACAGCGTCACCACCTCGGCGCCCGCCGCGAAGGCCGCCTCGGCGGCCGCGAGCGAGTACGCGGGGTCGGAGCGGTAGCCGTCGAAGAAGTGCTCGGCGTCCACGACGACGCGACGCCCCTCGCCCACGAGGAACGCCACCGTGTCCGAGATCATGGCCAGCCCCTCCTCGGGGGTGGTGCGCAGCGCCCGCTCCACGTGCCGCACGTCCGACTTGGCCACGAGCGTCACGACCGGCGCCTCGGAGTCGACGAGCGCCCGCACCTGCGGGTCGTCCCAGGCGCGGGTGCCGGCCTTGCGGGTGGAGCCGAACGCCGCGAGGACGGCGTTCGAGAACCGGAGCTCCTTGGCGGCGCGCCGGAAGAACTCCGTGTCCTTGGGTACTGCCCCGGGCCAGCCGCCCTCGATGAAGCCGACGCCCAGCTCGTCCAGCAGCGGCGCGATGGCCAGCTTGTCCGCCACCGAGAGGTTCATGCCCTCCTGCTGCGCACCGTCGCGCAGGGTGGTGTCGTACACGTGGAACGGGGTGGCGGTCATGCGGGACTCCCCACGTCGAGAAGCTCTGGGCGATCAGATCAACAAAAAAGACCCTCCGGGGTACGGAAGGTCTGCGCGTCCGGCGGGTGGCCGGACGCGCTACCGAATGATGAGCGAGCGACGCTGGTGCGCGAGGCGTGTCATGGGCCACATGGTGCCACACCGTCGCGCCCGCCGGACAGGCCGTCCACGCGGGGCCCGGCCGCGGCTCGGGCGCTCGCTGGCGTGGCGGTCGTGCGACCGGGCCCGGGCTGTGGTCGGCTGGCACCTGTCACCGAGGTCAGGAGGCCGCAGCGATGACCGACCCGCGACCGCACGGCGGTGTCCCCGGACCGGCGGACCCGCCGCCCGCGATCACTCCCGGCACCGTGCCGACGTCGGAGCCCGCCGAGGCCTGGGACGCCCCGGCGCCGGCCTCGCGCGACCTGCTGCGGCTCGACCGCCCGCGGTACTGGTCGGGGGCCGCGGTCACCGTCCTGGTGTGCGCCGTGCTGGGGCTGGCCGCCTCGGTGGTCTTCGACAGCGCGTTCGACGTGGGCCTGCTCGGCCCCTCCCGGCTGGTTCCGGGCGCCCCCGGGCTCGCCTGGGCGCTGACGGGCGCCCTCTTCGCGCTGCTCGCCGCCATCGTGCTGCAGCTGCTGGTGGTCGTCGTGCCCCGGCCGCGGATGTTCTTCGGGTGGCTGGTCGCGCTGGTCACCGTCATCCTCGCGGCCCTCGCGTTCACGGGTGCCGGCGACGGCGCGTCCGCCGTGGTCACCGCCCTGGTGTGGATCGTGCTCGGGGTGGCGGTCTCCGCGATGCTCAACGGCGTGCTCGGCCGGACTCTCGTGCGGCCGGCTCGGCCGCCCAGGTGACCTCGCGGTCCGGTGCGTCCCCCGCGACGAGCTGGAGCAGCGACGCGGCCTCCGCCTCCAGCTCCTCCCGGTGGCGGGCCCACGCGTCCCCCGCGAAGGGTTCGAGGTGCACCGTGGCGCGGCGCGCGTCGAGGTCCAGGGACCAGGTGCCCGCGACGCGGCCGTCCACCCAGAGGGTCGGAAGCACGTCGGCGTTGCGCCGGTAGACCAGCCCGGCGTGCTCGGCGTCGAGCAGGCGCGACCGCTCGTCGAGCGCCACCAGGAGCTGGTCCCAGCGCGGCAGGAGCCGCACCGGGGCGGGGATGTCCGCCGGCACGACGTCGGCTCCGGCCAGGTCGAGCAGCTCGCTCCCGTCGGGTCCTTCGTGGACGCGCAGCTCCAGCAGGGCCAGCGCGCGCTTCATCGCCCCGATCCCCCGCACGCCCAGCCCGCGCGCGACGTCCCGCACCGACGCCGGCCCGAAGGCGCCCAGGTAGCGCTCGACGGCGCGAGCGCGGGCCTCGTCCGGCGGGAGGGTGGGCACCGGGTGCGGCAGCCGGTCGGCCAGCCAGCGCACCCCGTCCTGGTACTGCGCGGCCACGTGGGAACCCCACAGCCCGCTCGGCGGCACGTGCACGAGGCCGCCGCCCGCGCTCGCGAGGCGCCACCACGCCCGGCTCACCCCGCCGGGGATCGCGGCGACCGCGTCGACCCCCGGGTACTGCGCGGCCGCGAAGGCCTCCACCTCGTCCAGGGTGCGGGGCTCGGCGCAGAACGCGCGCACCGCCGCGTTGAGCCCCACCAGGTCGACGCCTGCGCGGCGGGCGCTCGCCCGCCAGGCGGCCAGCCGCTGCTCGGCCGAGACGGCGTCGAGCAGCGGCCAGTCGTCGCTGGGCACCACGTGCAGCGTCGAGCGCATGACGGTCGCCTTCACGACCGAGCCGTCGGTCAGCGCGTCCTCCAGCGCCGCGATCGTCTGCCCCGCCCGCCGCGCCCAGAGGGCGAGGTACGGCATGTCCGCGTGCTGCGCCTGCAGCCCGCCCACCCGGCCGACGACCGCCGTGAGGTCGTCCTCGGACCGGGTGAGCAGCTGCTGGCGGGCGAGCGTCGTGCGGTTGAGCTCGCCGGCCGTGATCGGCATGGGCATCTCGGACGACCTCCCGGGTCGCGTCAGGCGAGGCGGCGCATCCAGCCGTGCCGGTCGGCGGCCCTGCCGTACTGGATGTCGGTGAGCTCGCCGCGGATCGCCATGGTGAGCTCGCCGGGCTCGCCGTCCCCGACCGTGCTGTCGAAGGTCGTGCCCGCGAGGCGGCCCACGGGCGTGATGACCGCCGCCGTGCCGCACGCGAAGATCTCCCGCACGGTGCCGTCGGCGAGGCCGGAGACGACCTCCGCGAGCGGGATGCGGCGCTCCACCACGGCGTGGCCACGGTCGGCGACGAGCTGCAGGATCGACGAGCGCGTGACGCCCTCGAGGATGGAGCCCGTGAGCTCCGGCGTGTGCACGGACCCGTCGGCCATGACCACGAAGACGTTCATGCCGCCGAGCTCTTCGAGGTAGGTGTTCGTCGTGGCGTCGAGGAAGCACACCTGGTCGCAGCCCTGCTCCTGGGCGAGGGTCTGCGGCAAGAGGCTCGCGGCGTAGTTCCCGCCGCACTTGGCGTCGCCGGTGCCCCCGGGGCCGGAGCGGTGGTAGTCCTCCGCCACCCAGATCGACACGGGCTTCACGCCGCCGGCGAAGTACGGGCCGACGGGCGAGGCGATGACGAGGTACTCCACCTCGGCGGCGGGGCGGACGCCGAGGAACGACTCGGACGCGAACATGAACGGGCGCAGGTACAGGCTCGAGTCCTCGCCGGACGGCACCCAGTCGACGTCCGTGCGCACGAGCGCGGCGATCGAGCCGACGAAGTCGTCCACGGACAGGGCGGGGAGCGCCAGCCGGTGCGCCGACCGGGCGAAGCGGGCGGCGTTCGCGTCCGGGCGGAACGTCCACACGGAGCCGTCCGCGTGCCGGTACGCCTTCATCCCCTCGAAGATCTCCTGCGCGTAGTGCAGGACGGCGGTCGCCGGGTCGAGCTGCAGCGGTCCGTACTTCTCGATACGGCGGTCGAGCCAGCCGTCGCCCTGGCGCCAGGAGACCCGGGCCATGTGGTCCGTGAACACGGTGCCGAACCGCGGCGACTCGAGCGCGGCCGCGCGCTCGGCGTCAGGGGTCGGGCTGTCCGTGGCGCGCACGTCGAAGAGGGTGACGAGGTCCTCGAGCTCGGCGGGGAGGATGCCCGAGGCGTCCGTGCTCGTCGTGCTGCTCGAGGTGGCAGGAGTGGTGCTGGAAGTGGTCATGATCGGGGGCCTTTCACCGGGTGACCCCTGTAGTTTTCCACGACCGTGCACCACGTGGGCACCGGCGCCGTTCCGACCACAGCGGCCACCCGAGGTCGTGAGGGACGTCGGGTGATCGACAGGGGCTGACGGCCGGGGCGGGCGGTGGCTCGGACGACTCGTCCGACGGCGCGGCGCGGGTGGCGCCGCGCCGTCCGGTGACGACGCGCGGGGCGTCGTCAGCCGTTGACGCGAGCGGCGAGGTCGCGCCCGACCTCGGCCGTCGTGCGTACTCGGCCGTCGCGCTCGACGAGGTCGGCCGCGACGGCGGCCTCGACGCGCTTGCTCTCCTCGGTCAGGCCGAGGTGGTCGAGCAGGAGCGAGACCGACAGCACCGTGGCGGTCGGGTCGGCCTTGCCCTGGCCAGCGATGTCCGGCGCGGAGCCGTGCACCGGCTCGAACATGGACGGCGCGGTGCGGTCGGGGTTGATGTTCGCCGACGCGGCGAGCCCGATGCCGCCGGTGATCGCGGCGGCCTGGTCGGTGAGGATGTCGCCGAACAGGTTGTCCGTGACGATCACGTCGAACCGCGACGGGTTCGTCGTGAGGAAGATCGTGGCGGCGTCCACGTGCAGGTAGTCCGTGGTGACGTCGGGGAACTCCGCGTTGACGGCCTCGACGGTGCGCCGCCACAGGTGCCCGGCGTGGACCAGCACGTTGTGCTTGTGCACCAGCGTGAGGTGCTTGCGCGGGCGGGCCTGGGCACGGGCGAAGGCGTCCCGGACCACGCGCTCGACGCCGAACGCGGTGTTGACGGAGACCTCGGTCGCGATCTCGTGCGGGGTGCCGACGCGCAGCGCGCCGCCGTTGCCGACGTACGGGCCCTCGGTGCCCTCGCGCACGACGACGAAGTCGACCTCGCCGGGGTTCGCGAGCGGGCTCGTCACGCCGGGGTACAGCTTGCCCGGGCGCAGGTTGACGTAGTGGTCCAGCGAGAACCGGAGCTTGAGCAGCAGGCCGCGCTCGAGCACGCCGGAGGGCACGCTCGGGTCGCCGATGGCGCCCAGCAGGATGGCGTCGTGGCGCCTGACGGCCTCGAGGTCGGCGTCGGTCAGCGTCTCGCCGGTGGCGTGCCAGCGGCGCGCGCCCAGGTCGAACTCCGTGGTGGAGACCTTCACGTCCGAGCCGGCCACCGCCGCCTCGAGGACCGCGAGGCCCTGCTCCACGACTTCCGTGCCGATGCCGTCGCCGGCCACCACTGCCAGGTCGATGCTGCGCGTCATGCGCCGAGGGTATGCCCGCCAGGTCATGATGCGGACACGGATCTCATCGTTCGGACGCCGGGGCCGCGACCGGCGGCGCCTCCCGGCCGGGCCGGTAGACGCTGAGCTCCGGCTCGCGGTGGCGGACCGTCTGCACCACGAAGAGGGTGACGCCGAGGGCCACGGCGACGACCGACGCCCACACGTTCGCCGGGAGCCCGAGGACGACGCCGCTCGAGGGGTCGATGCGGATGGCCTCCAGCCAGCTGCGACCGAGCCCGTACCAGACCAGGTAGACCGCGAAGGCCCGTCCCCAGCGCAGGGCGAGCCGGCGCTCGAGGACGAGGATCACGCCCACCCCGGCGAGGTTCCACAGGATCTCGTAGAGGAACAGGGGGTGGAACAGCGTGCCGGCCGCGACGCCGTCGGGGAACGCGGGGTTGGTGGCAGGGATCTCCAGCCCCCACGGGGCGGTCGTGGGCAGGCCGAAGAGCTCGTGGTTGACGTAGTTGCCCAGCCGTCCGAGCGCCTGCGCGACGAGCATCGCGGGGGCGAGGGCGTCCGCGAACGACCACAGCCGGATCCCGGCCCGCCTGCAGCCGATCGCGGCGCCGACCGCACCCCCGATGAGCGAGCCGTAGAAGGCGTTCCCGCCGTACCAGATCGCGAGCACCTCCCACGGGTCCGCCCCCGGGGAAAAGTAGTCGCCCGGGTGCGTGAGCACGTGGTAGATCCGCGCGCCGACGATCCCGAGCGGCACCGCCCAGAGGACGATGTCGACGACGACGCCGGGCTCCGCGCCGCGGCCCGAGAGCCGCCGCTGCGTGATGACGACGGCCGCGAGGATCCCGGCCAGCAGGCAGAGCGCGTAGGTGTGGACCGTCAGGGGGCCGACCTGGAACTGGGCCCACGACGGGTCGGGGCTGGGGATGCCGGCGGGGAGCGCCATCGATCCTCGTCTCTCTGGCTCGTCGGCCGCGCTCAGGCGCGGTAGAGGACCTCGAACCGCTCGCACACCACGGGCATCGCGGGGTCGAACTCGCGCCCGAGCTGGCCGAGCGTGCGCCGCCAGTACCGCTCGTGCCCCTCGCGCCAGTCGGCCAGCGAGCGGTCGCCCTCGCCCTCGGCCGCGGCATGCTCCGCGGTGACCTCCTCGAACGGGACCGTCTCGACCTCCGTGGTCCGGATCAGCAGGCGCGGTGCGCCGGCGCCGTCGAGCACGATCGACAGGTCCCCCTTGCGGGGCAGCGGCTCCTCGGCCGCCTCGAACTCCCAGACCGCGGCCGCGGTCCCCGTCTTCACGCCGTCGAGGACCAGGCCGAGCAGCTCGTCGGCCAGCTCGGGCGAGTCGCCGAACGACCACGACGGCGGCGGCACGACGTTCTCGGAGCGCTCGCCCACCGCGCCCCCGTGGCTCGTGCGGCCGGCGCTGGGCCGCGCCACGTCCCAGAACCGCGTGATGCGGTCGGCCTGCTCGGCGTCGTCCAGCCCGGCGCCCGGGGTCGCGTTCGCGTCGTCGCTCATGGCGCCATCCTGCCAGGCCCTGGACGGCCCGCCGCCACCGGGCGACGCCGCTCGCCCGCACCGACCTGGCACGATGTCCGGATGTTCACCCGCATCGCCGCGTACGCCGTCGTCCTCGACGGGGACCAGATCCTCCTCCCCCACTGGAACGAGGGCAACGGGTCGGGCTGGACGCTCCCCGGCGGGGGCATCGACCCGGGCGAGCACCCCGAACAAGCCGCCGTCCGCGAGCTCCGCGAGGAGACGGGCTACGACGTCGAGCTCGACGGCCTGCTCGGGGTCGACAGCATCGTGGTGCCCGCCGAGCGGCGGTTCGTCGTGGACGGCACGCCGCCCACCGAGCCCCTGCACGGGATCCGGATCGTCTACCGTGCCCACGTCGTCGGCGGCGAGCTCACCGTCGAGGCCGACGGGAGCACCGACGACGTCGCCTGGCACCGGCTGTCCGACGTGGACGCCCTCGACCGCGTCGACCTGGTGGACGTCGGTCGGCGCCTGGCGGGCCTGCTCGACTGAGCGGCCGGGGCCGGACGCACGTGCGGCCGCCGGCCGGGGGTCTCCCGGGCGGCGGCCGCGCGCGTCGCTGCTGACGGGGTGGGTCAGCGAGCGGCGCTGCCCTCCGTGTAGTCGGAGTCAGCGGGCTTGATCCACGAGAACATCTTGCGCAGCTCGCGACCGGTCGTCTCGATCGGGTGCGCCTCGCCCTTCTCACGCAGTGCGGTGAACTCGGGGGCGCCGGCGTCCTGGTCGGCGATGAAGCGCTCGGCGAAGGCGCCGTTCTGGATGTCCGCGAGCACGGCCTTCATGTTCTCCTTGACGCGCGGGTCGATGACCCGCGGGCCGGAGACGTAGTCGCCGTACTCGGCGGTGTCGGAGACCGACCAGCGCTGCTTGGCGATGCCGCCCTCGACCATGAGGTCGACGATCAGCTTCAGCTCGTGCAGCACCTCGAAGTACGCGACCTCGGGCTGGTAGCCCGCCTCGGTCAGCGTCTCGAAGCCGTACTGGACCAGCTGCGACGCGCCGCCGCACAGCACGGCCTGCTCGCCGAACAGGTCGGTCTCGGTCTCCTCGGTGAACGTGGTCTTGATGCCGCCGGCACGCAGGCCGCCGATGCCCTGCGCGTAGGACAGCGCGAGGTCCCAGGCGGAGCCCGACGCGTCCTGCTCGACGGCGACGATGACCGGCACGCCGCGGCCGTCCACGTACTCGCGGCGCACGAGGTGGCCCGGGCCCTTGGGGGCGACCATGAGCACGTCGTGGCCGGCCTCGGGCTTGATGTAGCCGAAGCGGATGTTGAAGCCGTGCCCGAAGACGAGCGCCGCACCCTCGTTGAGGTTCGGGGCGATCTCGTCGCGGTACACGTGCCGCTGCACCTGGTCGGGCGCGAGGATGACGACGACGTCGGCCTCCTTGACCGCGTCGGCGACGGACAGCACGCGCAGGCCCTCGTCCTCGGCCTTGCGCACGGACGCCGAGCCCTCGCGCAGGCCGACGCGGACGTCGACGCCCGAGTCGCGCAGGTTCAGCGCGTGAGCGTGGCCCTGGCTGCCGTAGCCGATGACGGCGACCTTGCGCTGCTGGATGATGGACAGGTCGGCGTCGGCGTCGTAGAACAGCTCAGCCACGGTGATGCTCCTCGGGTTCTCGGTGCTGCGGTGTCGATATTCGTGTCGGGACGTGGATCGGGTACTGCGGTGCGGTGGTCACCGGCAGGGGTGACGGTACGCGCTCGGCGTCAGGCCGTGCGTGCGCGCTCCAGCGCTCGGTCGGTGATGGACCGCGAGCCGCGGCCCACGGCGAGGGTGCCGGACTTCACGATCTCGCGGACGCCGTACGGCTCCAGGGCCGCGAGCAGCGCGGACAGCTTGGCGGCGGTGCCGGTCGCCTCCACGACGACCGTGTCGGGCACGACGTCCACGACGTGGGCGCGGAAGAGGTCGACGACCTCGAGCACCCCCGCCCGCGTGCTGGCGTCGGCGCGCACCTTGACGAGCAGCAGCTCGCGCTGCACGGAGGACTCGGCGTCGAGCTCCACGATCTTGATGACGTTGACCAGCTTGTTGAGCTGCTTGGTCACGTGCTCGAGGGGGTGCGCCTCGACGTCGACCACGACGGTGATGCGCGAGATCTCCTCGTGCTCGGTGGGGCCCACCGCGAGGGAGTGGATGTTGAACGCACGCCGCGCGAAGAGCGCGGACACGCGGGTGAGGACGCCGGGCTTGTTCTCGACCAGCACGGACAGGGTGTGACGCGACATGGGTGGCTCCGTCTCTGCTCGTCGGCCGGTCAGTCTTCGCGGTCCCACGCGGGCGAGATGCCCCGCGCGTACTGGATGTCGTCGTTGGGCACGCCGGCGGCGACCATCGGCCACACCATGGCGTCGCGCGAGACCTGGAAGTCGATGACCACGGGGCGGTCGTCGATCTGCTGGGCCCGCTTGATCGCCGCGTCGACCTCGTCCTCGCGCTCCACGCGGATGCCCTCGCACCCGTAGGCGTCCGCCAGCTTCACGAAGTCCGGGATGCGCGCCGTGCCGTGGCCGGTGTGCAGGTCGGTGTTGGAGTACCGCTCGTCGTAGAAGAGCGTCTGCCACTGCCGCACCATGCCGAGCGAGCTGTTGTTGATCAGCGCCACCTTGATGGGGATGTCGTTGATCGCGCAGGTGGCGAGCTCCTGGTTGGTCATCTGGAAGCAGCCGTCGCCGTCGATCGCCCACACCTCGCGGTCGGGCTCGCCGACCTTGGCGCCCATGGCGGCGGGCACCGCGAAGCCCATGGTGCCCAGGCCCGCGGAGTTGAGCCACGTGCGCGGGCGCTCGTAGCGGATGAACTGCGCCGCCCACATCTGGTGCTGCCCCACGCCCGCGGCGTAGATGGCGTCCGGGCCGGCCAGCTCGCCGAGCCGCGAGATCACGTGCTGCGGTGCCAGGTGCCCGTCGTCGGTGGGCGAGAAGCCCAGCGGGTAGGTCTCGCGCCAGGTGTCGAGCTGGTGCCACCAGGCCGCCAGGTCGGGCTTGCCCACCTTGGCGTGCTCGGCCTCGAGGGCGGGCACGAGGTCAGCGATGACCTCGCGCAGGTCGCCGACGATGGGCACGTCCACGGGGCGGTTCTTGCCGATCTCCGCGGGGTCGATGTCGGCGTGCACCACGGCCGCGTGCGGGGCGAAGCTCGACAGGCGGCCGGTCACCCGGTCGTCGAAGCGGGCGCCGAGCGCCACCACGAGGTCGGCCTTCTGCAGCGCCGCGACGGCCGGGACCGTGCCGTGCATGCCGGGCATGCCCAGGTGCTGCGGGTGGCTGTCGGGCACGGCGCCGCGGGCGGTGAGCGTCGTGACGACCGCGGCGCCCGAGGTGTCGACGAGCCGGCGCAGCGCCTCGGACGCCCCGGAGCGGATGACGCCGCCACCCACGTACAGCACCGGCCGCCGGGCCGTCGCGAGCAGCTTCGCCGCCTCGCGGATCTGCTTGGCGTGCGGCTTGGTCACCGGGTGGTACCCCGGCAGCGCCAGCTCCTGCGGCCACGAGAACGTGGTGCGCGCGGTCATCGCCGACTTCGCGATGTCCACCAGCACGGGGCCCGGTCGGCCCGTCGACGCGATGTGGAACGCCTCCGCGATGGTGCGCGGGATGTCCGCCGCGTCGGTCACCAGGTAGGAGTGCTTCGTCACCGGCATCGTGATGCCGACGATGTCGGCCTCCTGGAAGCCGTCGGTGCCGATCAGCGACTCGGCCACCTGGCCGGTGATCGCCACCAGCGGGACGGAGTCCATGTGCGCGTCGGTGAGGGGCGTGACCAGGTTGGTCGCACCGGGGCCGGAGGTCGCCATCGTCACGCCGACCTTGCCGGTGGCGTGGGCGTAGCCCTGGGCCGCGTGTCCGCCGCCCTGCTCGTGCCGCACCAGGATGTGGCGGATCCTCTTTGAGTCCATGAGCGGGTCGTAGAGCGGGAGGATCGCACCTCCCGGGATGCCGAAGACGTCCTCGACGCCGACCGACTCGAGCGAGCGGACGATCGACTCGGCGCCGGTGACCTCCTCACCGGACACGGATCGGTCGGTGGGGCGCGACGCGGTGCGCGCGGCCACCTGGGCGGGGGTCGGGTTCGGCTGGACCATCGGTCTCTCCTGCCGGTCGGTCTTGCGGGCGAAGGGTCTGGCGAGGGTGTCGCTGCAACGAAAAACCCCCCGGTCCCGGGATGTCGGGACTGACGAGGGGTGAGCGCGCTGACGAAGCCTGGTGCGTGGGCCTAGTCGGCGCGCCCGGGAAGAAGTACTACGAGGATCGTCTGCACGGATCGAACGTTACGCCCGCCACTCGGCGATGTCACGTCGTGAGCCCGGAGTCCCAGCATGCGGACATGCTGGGGACGCCGGGCCCACGACGTACGGCGCCTCGGAGGGATCAGCTCACGTCGCGGCGGCGGAACACGAGGGCCGCCACGAGGAGCAGCACGAGGGTGAGCCCGAGCAGGTAGAGCCCGCCCTGCGTCTGCGAGACCGTCTCCTCCACCCAGGGGCACTCGACGACGCCGGACTCGCTGGGCCCGCAGACGGCGCGGCCGTACACCGCCCCGCTCTCGATCCACGCGGTGATGTTCACCACCGGGTTCCACCGCTGCGCAGCCTCGGCCACGCTGCTGGCGACCACCCCGACGACGGCGAGGACCGCTCCCGCACCGGCCGCGGCGGCTGCGTGCCGGAACATGGCGCCCAGCGCCGCGCCGATCATCGCGAACGCCACCCCCGCGACCACGACGCGCCCGCCGAACCCCGCGATCTCGGCCCAGCGCGAGGCGGTGAGGTTCCCGAGCGTCCCGAAGGCCGCGTACACGGCGTAGACCGCGCCGATCGACGCGACCACCCCGAGCACGGTCACCGGGACGGTGCCCAGGCCCGCTGCCGCGGCCTTGGACCAGAAGACCCGGCGGCGGCGCGGCTCGAACGTGAGCCACATCCCGAGCGCACCGGAGCTCGTCTCCGCGGTCACGAAGCTCACGCCCAGCACGAAGACCACCGCGAGGACGGCGAGCGCGCTCGTCGCGATCGTCGGGGTGCCGCTCTCCCAGTCGTTCCAGATGGACGAGTTGACGGCGGCGACCTCCGGGTCGGCGGTCGTCCCCGTGTCCTGGGCGAACGCCTCGAGCGCGGCCTGGTCGTCGAGGTCCACCTCGTCACGGACGAAGGTGGCCTCCGGGGGCAGGAACCACTCGCGCCGCGGTGCGAGCTGGTCGCACCCCCACTCCTCGGGGGTGATCCCCTCGCTCTCCGCGCCCTCCGCGCACTCGGCGACCTGCTCCTCGCCCGTCTCCTCCCAGGCCTGCAGCTCCTGCTCGTAGGCGTCCTGCGCCCACGCGACCTCCTCGGCGGACGGCGGCTTCGCCATTCCGTACACCGAGAACGCGGTGAGGCACGCCACCCCGAGCAGCCCGGCCAGGGCCCACCAGGTGAGCCGGCGCGCCCACAGGCGGCGCAGCTCGACGCGCAGCAGGCGGCTCATGCGCCCACCTCCGTCGTCGCGCCCTGCGCGGCGTCGCCCGACGCCGCGGCGTGGGCCGGCTCCGGCGGCGGGCCGCCACGCTTCGTGCGCCCGCCCTTGTGCGTGTGGCCGCCCGGCGTCTCGTGGGCGGTGAGGCCGAGGAACACCGACTCCAGGTCGGCCTGGAGCGGTGCGAGCTCGTGCACCCAGACGCCGCGCTCGCCGAGCGCGCGGTTCACCGCGGCGGGGTCGGCGGCGCCGTCCACCACGAGCGCGTCGTGCTCGCGGCGCACCAGCAGCCCGCCCGTCTCGAGCACGCTCGTCGCGATGGTCAGGTCCGGCGGCGCGACGCGCACCCGCACCGACCGCGTGGCCGACCCGGCGCCGATCAGGTCCGCCACCCGCCCGGAGGCGACGAGGCGACCGCGGGCCACGATCGACACCGTGTCGGCGATCTGCTCCACCTCCGCGAGGATGTGGCTGGACACCAGCACCGTCTTGCCCTGGTCGGCCAGCCCGCGCATCGTCTGGCGGATCTCGCGGATGCCCGCCGGGTCGAGGCCGTTGGTCGGCTCGTCGAAGATCAGCAGGTCGGGGTCCTTGAGCAGGGTGGCGGCGATCGCGAGGCGCTGCTTCATGCCGAGCGAATAGGTCCGGTACTTGTCCCTGGCCCTGCCGGTGAGGCCGACCTGGTCGATCACGGCGTCGACGCGGCCCGCCGGTGCACCGATCGCGTCGGCGAGCAGGCGCAGGTTGCGCCGGGCGCTGAACGCCGGGAAGAACTTGGGGCTCTCGACGATGGCGCCGACCCTGCCCACGACCTCGGGGAGCCGCTTCGGGACCTCGTGACCGAAGATCGTGGCCGTGCCGCGGTCGGGCCGCACGAGGCCGAGCAGCATGCGGATCGTGGTCGTCTTGCCCGAACCGTTGGGGCCGAGGAACCCGTGCACGCCGCCCACGGGCACCCGCAGGTCGAGGCCTTCCACCCCGACCGACCTCCCCCGCACGCTGCGATACGTCTTGCGCAGGCCTCGCGTCTCGATCGCCAGCTCCCCGACGCCTGGCCCGCCGTCGTGCACGGTCACCGCCACCTCCTCGTGGCCGCGCGGCGGCCGATCCCGGTCGCGCCTGCCGGACGGCGGCGCTGCCAGGGAGAATAGGGCAGTCTTGACGTCGGCGAAAGGACCTCGCTACCGGGATTTGACCGTGGCGGCGGATCTCACCCGGGAGACCGCCGGGCGGTCATCCCGAGGCGCGCGCCTCGGCCCGCCCGGGCAGCACGGCGATGTCGACCTCGTTGCCCTCGGGGTCGGCGACCGTGCGCCAGGCGGGGGCCTCGTCCCGGACCACCCGGCCGCCCGCCGCCACGGCGGCCGCCACCCGGGCGTCGGCCTGGTCCGCGGGCACGAAGAGGTCCACGTGGATCCGGTTGCGCTGCTCACGCGGCTCCGCCAGGGGCTGGAGGAAGACGGACGGACCGCGCAGCAACGGGTCGTAGAGGTCGGTCTCCTCGCGCAGGGCGTAGCCGAGCGCCGCCGCCCAGAACCGCTGCACGGCCCCGACGTCCAGCGCGTCGAGCGTGAGCTGGACGTCCCGCAGCACGGCCGGCTCGGCGCGCAGCCCGAGGTCCCGGGCCACGGCCTGGACGCCCCGGGCCAGCTCCGCGCGGTCGAGGTCGATCCAGCCGTCCTCCGGCGGGCCCACCCTCAGGGTGACGCCGCCGCGGCGCAGGTCCGCAAACAAAGGCACGCCGAGCTCCTCGGCCGCCCGCGCCGCGCGCGCCACGAGGTCGACGCCCGCGTCGAAGCCGCCCGGCCCGGTGACGTAGTGCGCGGCCGCGCCCTGCAGCACCCGCCAGTCCTCCACCCCGTCCAGCGCCCGGAACTCGTCCGGCGCGAGCAGGCCGACGGGCAGGTCCTCGTCGAACCCCTCCCAGGCCACGACGTCGGCCTCGTTGCCCTCGGCGTCCGCGAGCGTCCACCAGTGCGGCACGAACTCCTCCGTGGTCACCCGCCCGCCGGCCGCCAGCACGGCGTCCACGCGCGCCTGCCGCTCGTCGTGCGGCACGAAGACGTCCAGGTGCAGCCGGTTGCGCAGCGGGCGCGGGGAGTCCAGCTGCTGGAACCACACGCCGGGCCACCGGCGGTGCGGGTCGACCAGGTCCTCCCCGGTGCGCCGGTGGCCGAGCACGGCGCCCCAGAACGGCATGACCCGCTCGCGGTCCTCCGCGTCGATCGTCAGCTCCACCTCCTGCAACGCCGCCGGGTCGGCGGACAGGCCGACGTCGACCGCCGCGCCGGAGATCTCACGTGCCAGGGCGACGTCGCGCGGGCCGAGTCCCCCGCCGTCGCCCGAGGTCACGCGCACGACGACGCCCCCGGGGCGCAGGTCCACGTCGGGGCGGTGGTCGGCGGCGTCGGCGAGCACCGCGACCCGCTCGAGCAGCACCGCGCCCTCGCCCAGGGAGCCGGTGCGGAACAGCGCGCTGGCTCCGCGGGCGAGGGCGCGCCAGTCGCCCGTGCCGTCCGCCGCCTCGAACTGTGCAGCGGTGAGCTCGGGGCCCGGCCCGCCCGTGCTGTCCTCGGCCATGGTGGCTCCCGTCCCTCGGCGTCGCTGCGTCCACCCTGCCGCGCGGTCGCGGCGCACGCGCGCGGGACCGGGCCGACCGCGGTGCTCAGCCCCGGCGCGCGGGCGACCAGCCGCGGGCCGTCGCGCCGATGCCGTTCCAGGCCACGACCGTGACGACCAGGGCGACCACCGCCGCGGCGGCCTCCTCCCCGACCTCGGCGACCAGCCCCTCGACGACGGCGGCGGGCACCTCCGCCGCCGAGACCCGGGCGACCGCCTCCGCGAGCTCGAGCGCGGCGCGCTCGGCCGCCGTGAAGAAGCCCGACTCCCGCCACACGGGGAGCGCGAGGAGCCGCTGGAGGTCGACTCCCGCCTCGGTGGCCGCGGTCGAGTGCAGGTCCACGCAGTACGCGCAGCCGTTGACCTGCGACGCGCGCAGGCGGACGAGCTCGCGCAGGGCCGGGTCCACGCCCGCGCGCTCGGAGTCCGCTGCCGCGGCGGCGTCGAGCTGCCCCATCGCGGCGGAGAACCGGGGCGCGAGGCGGTCGACGTCCAGGCGGCGCGGGATGCGGACGAAGCGGTCGGTGGCCGGGGTCGGGGTGGTGGTGTCGGTCGTCATGATTCGACGCTACGAGCCGATGGACCAGCGCTACAGTCCACTCCGATGACAGATTCCTGGGCCACTTCGTCGGGCGCCTCCGGTCTCGACCTGCACCTCGCGCTCGGGACGCCGCGCCCCGGACGCGACCTCGAGGCCGCCCTGCGCGACGCGGTGACGAGCGGCCGGCTGGCGCCCGGCGCCCGGCTGCCCTCGTCCCGCGCGCTCGCGGCCGACCTCGGCATCGCGCGCAACACGGTGGCCGCGGTGTACGGGCAGCTCGCGGCAGAGGGCTGGCTCCTGTCGCGGGTCGGGGCGGGCACCTGGGTGGCGGAACCGGCCGCCGCGGCCGAGCGCCGGCCCGTGCGGGCACCGGCCGCGCCGTCCCGGCTCGACCTGCGGGCGGGCATCCCCGACGTGTCCGCCTTCCCCCGGTCGGCCTGGGCGGCGAGCGTGCGACGCGCCCTGACCGACGCCGAGGCCGGGCGGCTCGGCTACGGGGACCTCCTGGGCGACGACGCGCTCCGCCGGAGCCTGGCCGCCTACCTCGCGCGGGCCCGCGGGGTCCGGACCGAGCCCGGGTCGGTCGTCGTGGCGAGCGGGTTCGGCGACCTCCTCGGCCTGGTCGGCAGGGCGCTCGCCGCCCGGGGTGCCCGGCGCGTGGCCGTCGAACGCTACGGGCACGCGGCCCATCGAGCGGTGCTGGCCGCCACGGGGCTCGAGCTGGTGCCCGTGGAGGTGGACGAGGGCGGCCTCGACGTCGACCGGCTCGCCGGGATCGCCGGGATCGACGCCGTGCTGGTGACGGCCGCGCACCAGTTCCCCACCGGGGTCGCGCTCGCCCCGGACCGGCGCCGCGCCCTCGCCGCCTGGGCGACGCGCACGGGTGCGGTCGTCGTCGAGGACGACTACGACGGCGAGTTCCGGTACGACCGGCGGGCGGTCGGCGCGCTGCAGGCCCTCGCGCCCGACCACGTCGTCTACGCGGGGACGGCGAGCAAGGCCCTCGCACCCGCCGTCGGGCTGGCATGGGGTGCCGTCCCGGCGACGCTCGTCGAGGAGCTGCGGCACGAGCGGCGGCTGTCCGGTGTCCGCCCGGACGGGCTCGGCCAGCTCACCCTCGCCCGCTTCCTCGAGGACCACGAGTACGACCGCACCGTGCGGCGTCGGCGCGGGACGTACGGCGCGCGCCGCCGCCGGCTGCGGCAGGTGGTGGACGAGCGGCTGCCCGCGTGCCGCCTCGTCGGCATGGACGCAGGGCTGCACGGCCTGCTCGCCCTGCCCGACGGCGTCGCGGAGCGGGCCGTGACCGGCGCGGCAGCGGCACGGGGCCTTCGCCTCATGGGGCTCGGCGAGCACGACGCCGTCGGCCCGGGCGCGCCTGCCGCCGCCCCGCACGTCGTCGTGGGCTTCGGAGCCCCGCCCGGTCACCGGTACGAGGCGGCGCTGGAGGCCCTGGTCGGCGCGGTGCTCGCGGCGACGCCGGACGCGCTCAGGCCTGGGTCGCGACCGGGATCTCCAGCTCGCGCGCGGCGTCGCTGATCCGCCGGGCGAGGTCCACGTCGCGCCCCGAGAGCCCGCCGACGTCGTGCGAGGACGTCCTGACCGTGACGGAGGCGTAGCGGAGGTCCACGTCGGGGTGGTGGTTCACGGCGTCGGCGATCTCGCCGATCGCGTCGACGAACCGCACGCCGGCCGCGAACGAGCCGGTGCGGAACTCCGCGGCCGCGGACGCGCCGTCGGCCTGCCAGTCGGTGACGCCGTCGGCGGCGGCGAACTCGGCGGGGCTGATGGTGTCGCTCATGCGCCCAGCATCGCC
Source organism: Isoptericola peretonis (assembly GCA_023241745.1). Lineage (GTDB taxonomy): Bacteria > Actinomycetota > Actinomycetes > Actinomycetales > Cellulomonadaceae > Isoptericola > Isoptericola peretonis. Next base: position 143,267 of record JALQCY010000008.1, read on the forward strand.
CGCGAGCGCACCGCTCGCCCGCCCGCAGCCTTCACCCGAGGACCGCGCCCCGCGAGGCTGACTGCACCAGCTTGGTGTACTTCGCCAGCACCCCGCGCGTGTACCCGTGCGACAGCGGCACCCAGCCGTCCCGGCGCGCCGCCAGCTCGGCGTCGTCGACCATGAGGTCGAGCCGCTTGCTCGCCACGTCGAGGCGGATGCGGTCGCCGTCGCGCACGAACGCGATGGGTCCCGCGTCGACGGCCTCGGGCGCGATGTGCCCGACGCACAGCCCGGTGGTGCCGCCCGAGAACCGCCCGTCGGTGATGAGCAGCACGTCCTTGCCGAGCCCGGCGCCCTTGATCGCCCCCGTGATGGCGAGCATCTCGCGCATCCCCGGGCCGCCCTTGGGACCCTCGTAGCGGATCACGACGACGTCGCCCGCGGTGATCGTCCCGTCCTCGAGGGCGTCCAGGGCGGCGCGCTCGCGCTCGAAGACGCGGGCCTTGCCCTCGAAGACGTCGGAGTCGAAGCCGGCCGACTTCACCACCGCGCCCTCGGGGGCGAGCGAGCCGTGCAGGATCGTGATGCCGCCCGTCGGGTGGATGGGCCGGTCCAGGGCGCGCAGGATCTTGCCGTCCGGGTCCGGCGGGTCGATCTCGGCGAGGTTCTCCGCGACGGTGCGGCCCGTCACGGTGAGGCAGTCGCCGTGCAGCAGCCCGGCGTCGAGCAGGGCCTTCATCACCACGGGCACGCCGCCGATCCGGTCGACGTCGTTCATCACGTACCGGCCGAACGGCTTGAGGTCGCCGAGGTGCGGCACCCGGTCGGCCACGCGGGAGAAGTCGTCGAGCGTGAGCTCCACCTCGGCCTCGTGCGCGATGGCGAGCAGGTGCAGCACCGCGTTGGTGGAGCCGCCGAACGCCATCACCACGGCGATCGCGTTCTCGAACGCCTCCTTGGTCATGATCTGCCGCGCCGTGATGCCGCGCCGCAGCAGCTCCACCACCGCCTCGCCCGACCGGTGCGCGAACCCGTCGCGGCGGCGGTCCGCCGACGGCGGCGCGGCCGACCCGGGCAGCGACATGCCCATGGCCTCGGCCACCGACGCCATGGTGTTCGCGGTGTACATGCCGCCGCACGCGCCCTCGCCGGGGCAGATGGCGCGCTCGATGCGGTCGACGTCCTCGGTGCTCATCAGGCCGCGCGCGCACGCGCCGACGGCCTCGAAGGCGTCGATGAGCGTGACGTCCTTCTCCGTGCCGTCGGACAGCTTCACCCAGCCGGGCATGATCGAGCCGGCATAGAGGAACACGCTCGCGAGGTCCAGGCGTGCGGCGGCCATGAGCATGCCGGGCAGCGACTTGTCGCAGCCGGCCAGCAGCACCGAGCCGTCCAGGCGTTCCGCCTGCATCACCGTCTCGACCGAGTCGGCGATCACGTCACGGGACACGAGGGAGAAGTGCATGCCCTCGTGCCCCATGGAGATGCCGTCGGACACCGAGATGGTGCCGAACTCCAGCGGGTAGCCCCCGCCGGCGTGCACGCCCTCCTTGACCGCGCCCGCCAGGCGGTCCAGCGACAGGTTGCAGGGCGTGATCTCGTTCCACGAGCTCGCGACGCCGATCTGCGGCTTGACCCAGTCGTCGTCGGTCATGCCGACGGCGCGCAGCATGCCGCGCGAGGCCGTCGCCTCCAGGCCGTCCGTGACCTGACGGGAGCGGGGCTTGAGGTCGGGTGCGAGGTCCGGGGTGGCTGCGGCGTCGGCGCTCATGCTCCGAGCCTAGGCACCCGCGCCCGTCAGGGCTCCCCGACGCGCCCCGTCGCCGGGCCCACCTCGACCAGCGCGTCGCGCACGGCCTCGACGCCCGCCCGCACCTCGTCGAACGACGTGGACAGCGGGGAGAGCCCGAGCCGCAGCCCGTTCGGCCGGCGGAAGTCGGGGATGACGCCACGGGCCCACAGCAGCGGCAGCGTCGCGGCGAACGCGTCGTGGTCCACGGTCACGTGGCTCCCCCGCCGGTCGTCGTCCCGCGGCGAGGCGACCCGCACGCCGAGGGGCACCAGCAGGTCGTCCACGAGCTCGAGCGCGAACCGCGTGAGCGCCACGGACTTCGTGCGCACGGCGGCGATCCCGGCGTCCTCGACCAGGCCCAGCATGTCCTGCATCGCGAGCATCCCGACGATCGCCGGCGTGCCCGACAGGAACCTCCGCACCCCGGCGTGCGGCGCGTACGTCGGGCCCATCTCGAAGGGCGCGTCGCTGCCCATCCAGCCCTGGACCGGCTGGGTGAGCTCGCCCTGCAGGCCCGCGCGCACGTAGCCGAACGCGGGCGAGCCCGGCCCGCCGTTCAGGTACTTGTAGGTGCAGCCCGCCGCGAGGTCCGCGCCCCATCCGTCCAGGTCGACGGGCAGCGCGCCCACCGAGTGGCACAGGTCCCACAGCACGAGCGCCCCGGCCTCGTGGGCCCGGCGCGTGATCTCGGCGGCGTCGCTCACGTAGCCCGAGCGGTAGGCGACATGGCTCAGCACCACCAGCGCCGTGCGGTCGCCGAGCACCGCGGACACCTGGTCCGGGGTCACGCCGCCGTCCGGCTCGGGGGTGATCCAGCGCAGGCTGGCGCCGTGCTCGCGGGCCGCGCCCTCCAGCACGAAGCGGTCGGTCGGGAAGTTGCCGGAGTCGAGGACGATCTCGTCCCGCCCGGCCACCCGGGGCGAGGACAGCGCGGCCCGCACCAGCTTGTACAGGACGACCGTCGTCGAGTCGCCGACGAACGTCTGCCCGGCGCCCGCGCCGAGCGCCACGGCGCCGATCCGGTCGCCGAGCGTGAGCGGCAGGTCGTACCACTCCTCGTCCCACCCCCGGATCAGCCGGGAGCCCCACATCTCCGGCACGAAGTGGGCCAGGCGCTCGGCCGACGCCCGGGTCGGCCGGCCGAGGGAGTTGCCGTCCAGGTACGCGGTGACGTCCTCGGACTGGACGAACGCCGCGCGGAACCCCGCCAGCGGGTCGGCGGCGTCCAGGGCGGCGGCGCGGTCACGGTGGCTCGGGTCGTGCGCGGTCATGCGGCTCCTCCAGGAGCGTCGGGGCGGCTGTCAGGGGCGTCGTCAGGGCCGGACGGCGGGACGAAGCCCGGGTCCCGCAGGTCGCCGAGGTCGAGCACGGTGGCGCGGGCGAGCCAGGCGGCATGCACGGCGCCGCCCTCGGCGCGGGCGGGCGCCGGGCCGGGCACGAACGACACGAGGCCGGCCGGCGGCTCGTCGCCGACCAGCGCCACGAGCAGCGACCGCCGGCCGAGGCCGGCCGCCGCGAGCGCGGCGAGCTCGCGGGCGTTCAGCCCCACCGGCAGCGGGCCGTTGCCCAGGTCGGTGCCGTAGCGGATCCGGCCGCCGGCCGCGACGAAGCGGCGCACGTTGTCGATCGCCACTTCGAGCTCCGGTGCCGGGGTGCCCCAGCCGTGGATGTCGAGCGTGCTGATCCACGTCAGCGGGTGCCGCGTCGTACCGCCTCCGGCCATGGCGGCGAGCAGCTCGTCGGGCAGCGGCTCGCTGAACGGGGCGTGCGCCAGGCGGTCGACGCCCGCCTCGAAGGCCCGGGCCGCCTGTCCCGGCCCCTCGGCGTGCGCGACGACGTCGCGTCCGCGCTCGTGCGCCCGGGCGACGAGCGCGGCCAGGGTGGCGTCGTCGGGCGTCGGCCCCGCGCCCGCGTGCAGCGCGACCTTGACGAAGGACGCCCCGGCGGCGACCTGCCGGTCCACCGCGTCGACCGCGGCAGCCGGGTCGCCGACCTCCTCGACCGCGCCGGCGGGGGCCCAGGAACGGTCCGTCGGGTACCCGCCGGGAGCGGTGAGGAACGCTCCCGCGTAGGCGACGCGCGGGAGCGCCGGGTCGGATGCCAGGGCCGCGACGTCGTCCGGGACCCCGCCCAGGTCGTGCACGGCGGCGACGCCGCGGGCGCGCAGCGGCGCCGGGTCGACGAGCCCGAGATGCACGTGGGCGTCGGTGAACGGCGGCAGCAGGGTGCCGGCCTCCCCCAGCCTGCGCCGCACCGGGGGCGGGACGTCGGCGGGAAGGGTGACCGCGGCGACGCCCGGGGGCACGCGGAGCGAGCCGGTCACGAGCGGGCGTCCGGGCCCGCCGGCGCGCCGAGCTCCGTGCGCACCGCGAAGAGCTCGGGGAAGAAGGTGAGGTCGAGGGCCCGCTGGAGGAACCCGACGCCGCTGGACCCGCCCGTGCCACGCTTGGTGCCGATGATGCGCAGCACCGTCTTCATGTGGCGGAACCGCCAGAGCTGGAAGTTGTCCTCGAGGTCGACGAGCTCCTCGCAGGTCTCGTACGCCGACCAGTGCGCCTCGGGGTCGGCGTAGATGCGGCGGAACACCTCGACCAGGTCGTCGTCGAGCGTGTGGGCGGTCGTGACGTCGCGGTCCAGCAGCCTCTGCGGCACGTCGTGGCCGTGGCGCGCGAGGTAGCGCAGGAACTCGTCGTACACGCTCGGCTCGGCGAGCAGCCGGGCAAGCTCGGCCCGCGCGTCGGGCTCGGCGTCGAAGACGGCGAGCATGCGCGCGTTCTTGTTGCCGAGCAGGAACTCCACGGCCCGGTACTGCCACGACTGGAACCCGGACGCGTTCCCGAGGAACCCGCGGAACTGCGCGTACTCGCTCGGTGTGAGGGTCGCGAGCACCGACCACTGCTCGGTGAGCGTGCGCTGCACGTGCTTGACGCGGGCGATCCGCTTGAGCGCCGCGCCGAGCTCGTCCGCCGCGAGCAGGTCGCGCGCCGAGACCAGCTCGTGCAGCACCAGCTTGAGCCACAGCTCCGTCGTCTGGTGCTGCACGATGAACAGCATCTCGTCGTGGTGCGCCGGGGTGCTGATCGGCTCCTGGGCCGCCAGCAGCGTGTCCAGGTGCAGGTACGAGCCGTAGGTCATGCGCTCGCGCAGGTCCGTGACGATCCCGGGCTCCAGCTCGCGCTCGTTGGGTGTTCCGGGGCGCGCGGCGTCGGGCTGGGGCTGGTCGACCATGGCGCGGAGCCTATGTCACGGCCGCCGACCCCGTCCCCTCCGCACCCCCCGGACCGGGCAGGGCCCGTCAGCGCCGGGTGATGAGCGAGACGTCGCGCACGGCGCCGCGGTCGGCCGACGTCGCCATGGCCGCGTAGGCCTGCAGGGCCGGGGAGACGTAGCGGTCCCGGTCCAGCGGCTGCCACGGGTTCTCGCGCGCCTCCATCTTGGCGCGGCGCTCGGCCAGCACCTCGTCCGGCACGTTCAGCCGGATGAGGCGGGTGTCGACGTCGATCTCGATCTCGTCGCCGTCCTCGACCAGGCCGATCAGACCGCCGGCTGCCGCCTCGGGCGACACGTGCCCCACGGAGATGCCGCTCGACCCGCCGGAGAAGCGGCCGTCCGTGATGAGCGCGCACACCTTGCCCAGGCCACGACCTTTGATGAACGACGTCGGGTAGAGCATCTCCTGCATCCCCGGGCCCCCGGCCGGGCCCTCGTAGCGCACCACGACGACGTGCCCCGGCTGGACCTGCTTGGTGAGGATCTTCTCGACCGCGTCCTCCTGCGACTCGCACACCAGGGCGGTGCCGACGAAGTGGAAGACGTCCGGGTCCACGCCCGCCGTCTTGAACACCGCGCCGTCCTCGGCGAGGTTGCCGCGCAGCACGGCCAGGCCGCCCTCCACGGTGTACGCGTGCTCCAGGTCGCGGATGCAGCCGTTCGCGGCGTCGGTGTCGAGGCTCTCCCAGACGTTCGACGTCGAGAACGCCTGCGTGGTGCGCACCCCGCCGGGCGCGGCGAGGAACAGCTCCCGGGCCCGGTCGGTGGCCCTGCCGCCGCGCACGTCCCAGTCGTCGAGCCACGCGCGCAGGGTGGGCGTGTGCACGGAGGTGACGTCGTGGTCCAGCAGTCCGGCGCGGTCCAGCTCGCCCAGCAGGGCGGGGATGCCTCCGGCGCGGTGCACGTCCTCCATGTGGAAGCTCGGGTGGTTGGGCGCCACCTTGCTCAGGCACGGCACCCGCCGGCTGATGTCCTCGATGTCGGACAGGTCGAAGTCGACCTCGCCCTCCTGGGCGGCCGCGAGGATGTGCAGCACCGTGTTGGTGGAGCCGCCCATCGCGACGTCGAGGGCCATCGCGTTCGAGAACGCGGCCTTGGTCGCGATCGAGCGCGGCGCGGCCGAGTCGTCCTCGTCGTCGTAGTACCGCCGGGCCAGGTCGACGATCGTGCGCCCCGCCTCGAGGAAGAGCTCCTTGCGGGCGGCGTGCGTGGCCAGCGTGGAGCCGTTGCCCGGCAGCGAGAGCCCGAGGGCCTCGGTAAGGCAGTTCATCGAGTTCGCGGTGAACATCCCGGAGCACGAGCCGCACGTGGGGCACGCGTTCTCCTCGACCGCCGCGAGCGCGTCGTCGGACACGTTGTCGTCGGCCGAGTAGTTGATCGCGTTGATGAGGTTCAGGGGCGTCTTCGCGACGCCGTCGGCGACGATCGCCTTGCCGGCCTCCATCGGCCCGCCGGACACGAAGATCACGGGGATGTTGAGGCGCAGCGCGGCGTTGAGCATGCCGGGCGTGATCTTGTCGCAGTTGGAGATGCAGACCAGGGCGTCGGCGCAATGGGCGTTGACCATGTACTCGACGGAGTCCGCGATGAGGTCGCGGCTGGGCAGCGAGTAGAGCATGCCGGCGTGCCCCATGGCGATGCCGTCGTCCACGGCGATGGTGTTGAACTCCTTGGCGACGCCGCCCGCCTCCTGGATCGCGGACGCCACGAGGTCGCCCATGTCCTTGAGGTGCACGTGGCCCGGGACGAACTGCGTGTAGGAGTTCGCGATCGCGACGATCGGTTTGCCGAAGTCCTCCGCCCCCATGCCGGTCGCGCGCCACAGAGCGCGGGCACCGGCCATGTTGCGGCCGTGGGTGGACGTCCGAGAGCGCAGGGGGCGGCTCATGTAAGCTCCTTCGACGAGTGGTGCTGCGCGACGCGGACGTCGCGCACGAGCACGCTACGCCCGCCGTCCCGCATGGCGGGCATCCGTCCGCCCTGTGGTCGGTTTGTCTGCTGAAACGATCCGAAGGTCACGAAACGGTTGCGGTCCGCCGGTGGCGTTGGCATGTTGACCACGGTTCGTCGGTTATCCGGCCAAACGGTACGAAGCCGACAATCACCCCACGCAGCGCACCACGATCAGGGAGCACACTCATGACCGCGACCGCCGCAGGCAGCACGATCGGCACCACGTCCACCGACCGCCCACCCGCCGGCGAGGCCGACGCCGTCACGCCCGTCGTCACCCGTCCCGCCGCGCGCCGCGCCCTCGCGCTGTGTCGTCTCCTCTTGTCCGGCGTCTTCCTGTGGCCCGTCCTGGACAAGACGTTCGGCCTCGGCTACGCCACGCCCCCGGAGCGCGCGTGGGTGTCCGGCAGCTCCCCCACCGCCGGCTACCTGGGGTCGATCGAGAGCCCGCTCGCCGGGAGCTTCGCCACCCTGACGGGCCCGGCGGTCGACTGGCTGTTCATGCTCGGCATGCTCGGCACGGGCCTGGCCCTGCTGCTCGGCATCGGGCTGCGCGTCGCCGCCGTGGCCGGCGGGCTCCTCATGCTCACGCTGTGGCTGTCCGTCTGGCCGTTCGCGCCGGGCTCCCAGAACCCGGTCGTCGACCAGCACGTCGTGTACGTCGCGCTCCTGGCGGCCCTCGCCCTCACGCGGGCCGGCGACACCTGGGGCCTCGGCCGCGCCTGGGCGGCTTCGCCCGTGCCGGGCAGCGGCACCTGGCTGCGCTGACCGCGCGGTGAGCACCCGGGGCGCCCGCGGGGTCAGGCGGCGCCGGCGCTCCGGGTGTGCTCGAGCTCGTCGGCGTGGCGGATGTGCCGCGTGACCCACGGGGCGAGCAGCAGCAGGATCCCCGCGAACACCAGCGCGACGACGCCGATCCCCCCGAAGTACCGGGTGTCGGACACGCCCTCGGTCGCCTCGATCGTCTGGGCCGTGATCGCCTGGCCCGCCGCGGACGACAGGAACCACAGCGCCATCGCCTGCCCGCGGAACGCCCGCGGGGCGAGCAGGGTCGTGGCGGCGATGCCCACCGGCGACAGGCACAGCTCGCCGAGCGTCTGGATCACATAGACGCCCATGAGCACCCACGGCGGGGCGAGCTCGTCGGCGAAGACCGCCGACATCCCCGCGAGGAACAGGAACGACAGCGCCGCGAGGGTCAGGCCCATGACGAACTTGTACGCGGTGGGCGGGCGGTCCCCCGTCTTCGTCCAGATCCAGGCGAACACCGGCGCCAGGATGATGATGGACGCGGGGTTCACCGACTGGAAGAACGCGGGCGACAGGTCGATGCCGAACAGCTGCAGCTGGGTGCGGTCGGCCGCGAACGCCGCCAGGGTGGTGGCCGCCTGCTCGAAGATCATCCAGAACAGCATCGCGGCCACGAAGAGCGGCACGTAGGCGACGATGCGCGGCCGCTCGGCGTCGGTCACCCGCTTCGACCGGTACATCACGGTGAGCAGCACGACGGGCGTGACCAGCGCCAGGTAGGACACCGCGTCGATGAAGGTCTCGACCGCCCAGCCCCCGGCGACGACGACGGCGAGCAGCGACGCCGCCACGATCACGCCGAGCACGTAGAGCCCGAGCCGCACCACCGCCGGCCGGTCCTCGGGGGTGATGGGGTTCGGCACGTCCGTACCGGCCGCCCCGAGGAACCGGTAGCCGCCGACGAAGAAGACGAGGGCGAACGCCATGCCGATCGCGGCGACCAGGAAGCCGGCGTGGTAGCCCCACGCGTCCGCGACGACGCCCACGATCAGCGGGGAGAAGAACGACCCCAGGTTGATCCCCATGTAGAAGATGGAGAACGCGGGGTCGCGGCGCTCGTCGTCGCGGGAGTACAGCTCGCCCACCATCGACGACACGTTCGGCTTCAGCAGGCCGGTGCCGAACGCGACCAGCCCGATCCCCAGCATGGAGAACCCGTAGGTGGGGACCGTGAGCGACACGTGCCCGGCCGCGATGATGACCCCGCCGTACAGCACGGAGCGCCGCGCCCCGATCATCCGGTCGGCGAGCCAGCCGCCGACCACCGAGAGCAGGTACACCGACGTGCCGTAGATCGACACGAACGCCGCGCCGGTGGTGGCGTCCATCCCGAGCCCGCCGTCGGCGACGGTGTCGGTCAGGTAGTACAGCAGGATGGCGCGCATCCCGTAGTAGCTGAACCGCTCCCACATTTCCGTGCCGGCGAGCGTCATCAGCCCCCGGGGATGCCCGAAGAACGCGCGGTCCCCCTCGTGCTCCGGGTGCGGCGCCGGCGTCGCGGCCTGCTCGGTCATGATGAAACTCTGGCACCGCCGGTGGACGACGGCGACCGGACCGCGCGCCGGCGGAGGTCAGGGTGGTCAGCGGCGGTCGAGCCGCACCTGACGGTTGACGTCCTTGTAGAGCAGGTACCGGAAGGGCTTGGGGCCGCCGGCGTAGCAGGCCTGCGGGCAGAAGGCACGCAGCCACATGAAGTCGCCCTCCTGCACCTCGACCCAGTCGCCGTTGAGGCGGTAGACGGCCTTGCCCTCGAGCACGTACAGGCCGTGCTCCATGATGTGCGTCTCCGCGAACGGGATGGAGCCGCCGGGCTGGAACGTCACGATGTTGACGTGCATGTCGTGCGCCAGGTCGTCGGGGTCGACGAAGCGCGTGGTGGCCCAGGCCCCGTCGGTGTCCGGCATGGGGCGCGGCTCGATGTCCTGCTCGCGGGTGACGAACGTCGTCGCCCGGTACCCCTCGATCGGCTCGTAGACCTTGCGGACCCACTGGAACGCGGCCTTCACGTCCGAGCGGTTGTGCAGGGACCACTGGTCGCCCGCGGCGAGGTAGGCGTAGCCGCCCGGCTCGAGCACGTGCTCCGCGCCGCCGACCGTCAGGGTCAGCGTGCCCTCGGTGACGAAGACGACGGACTGCACGGTCTCCTCGATCTCGCCCTGGTCGGCGCCGCCGCCCGGGGAGACCTCGACGACGTACTGCGCGAACGTCGTGGCGAAGCCCTCGACCGGGCGCGCGAGCACCCACAGCCGGGTCTTCTCCCAGCCCGGCAGGTTCGAGGTGACGATGTCGCGGAGCACGCCGCGCGGGATGACCGTGTACGCCTCGGTGACGATCGCCCGGTCGGTCAGGAGCTCCTCCTGCCCGGGAAGCCCGCCCTGCGGGGTGTAGTAGCGGGTGGTCTGGGGCTGGGTCATCGTCGCGCTCCTCGCTCGGCGGCCCCCGGCACCAGCGCCAGGCTTCCGCCTTTCGGAATTGAGATTCTGTCTAGTGACATTAGCGGCGCGGCGGGGAGCCGGTCAAGCCGCGCTCCCATCGTGCCCGGACACGACGACGCCGGCCCGGAACTCGTCCTCGAGGATGCTCATGACGACGGCGTCCGTCCAGCCCTTGCCGTCCCGGAAGGCGTCGCGCAGGCGCCCTTCCTCCCGGAAGCCGAGCGAGTCGTACAGCGCCCGCGCCCGCGGGTTGATGCTCATCACGGCAAGGCTCACCCGGTGCAGGCCGAGCCCGGCGTCCGAGGGCTGGAAGGCGAACCGCAGCACCTCGCCGATGGCCTCGCGCCCGTACCCGCGCCCTCGGTAGTCCGGCATCATGCGCAGGCGCAGGTGGGCCGAGCGCAGCTGGAGGTCCACCTGGTCGAGCGAGATCTCGCCGAGCAGGTCGTCGCTCACCGGCTCCCCGTCGCGCACGGCGGCGGACGTGATCGCCCAGTCGTACCGACCGGGCAGGTCCGCCGCCGTCGCCGCCCACACGTCGACCTCGGCGCGGGTCGAGGCCTCGCTGGTGCCCATCCCCGTCAGGCGCCCGCTGTCGGGGTCGCGCAGCGACGCCCACAGCCGGTCGGCGTCCCGCGCCTCGAGGGGGCGCAGGCGCACGAGCTCCCCGTGCAGGACGGGCGAGCGCATCAGCCGATCCTCTCCAGCACGAGCTCGCGGACGCGCTTGGCGTCCGCCTGCCCCTTCGTCGCCTTCATCACCGCACCGATGATGGCGCCGACCGGGCCCTGGTTGCCGCCGCGGACCTTCTCCACGATGTCCGGCTGCGCGGCCAGTGCGGCGTCGATGGCCTCCAGGAGCGGGCCGTCGTCGGAGACGACCTCGAGCCCGCGGGCCACCACGACCTCCTCCGGGCCGCCCTCGCCGGCGAGCACGCCGTCGAGCACCTGCCGGGCGATCTTGTCGTTGATGCGACCGGAGTCGACGAGCTGCTGGAGCTCGCCGATCTGCGCGGGCGTGATCGCGAGGTCCGCGAGCTCGGCCTCCTCCTGCTTGGCCCGGCGGGCCAGCTCGCCCATCCACCACTTGCGGGCCGCGGCCGGCGTGGCCCCCGCGGCGACCGTCGCCTCGATGAGGTCGAGCGCGCCCGCGTTCACGACGTCGCGCATCTCCGCGTCCGCGAAGCCCCACTCGTCGTGCAGGCGCCGGCGCCGGGCCTGCGGCAGCTCGGGCAGCGTCGCGCGGATCTCCTCGACCCACTCCCGCGACGGGGCGACGGGCACGAGGTCCGGCTCCGGGAAGTACCGGTAGTCCTCGGCGTCCGACTTCACGCGGCCGGGCGAGGTCGAGCCGTCCTCCTCGTGGAAGTGCCGGGTCTCCTGGATCACCGTCTCGCCGGCGTCGAGGATCGCCGCCTGGCGCGACACCTCGTACCGCACCGCCCGCTCCACCGAGCGGAAGGAGTTGACGTTCTTGGTCTCCGTGCGCGTGCCGAGCGGCGACTCGGGCGTCGCGCGCAGGGAGAGGTTGACGTCGGCGCGGACGTTGCCGCGCTCCATGCGCGCCTCGGACACGTCGAGCACGCGGAAGATGTCGCGCAGCGCCTGCACGTAGGCGCGGGCCACCTCGGGCGCCCGCTCCCCCGCGCCGGTGATCGGCCGGGTGACGATCTCCACCAGCGGCACACCGGCGCGGTTGTAGTCGACGAGCGAGTACTCGGCGCCGTGGATGCGGCCCGCGGAGCCGCCCACGTGCGTGTTCTTGCCCGCGTCCTCCTCCATGTGCGCCCGCTCGATCTCGACGCGGTGCACCGTGCCGTCCTCGAGCTCGACGTCGAGCCAGCCGTCGAAGGCGATCGGCTCGTCGTACTGCGACGTCTGGAAGTTCTTCGGGACGTCCGGGTAGAAGTAGTTCTTCCGGGCGAACCGGCAGCTCTCCGCGATCTGGCAGTTGAGCGCCAGGCCGATGCGGATCGCGTACTCGACGGCGGTGCCGTTGACGACGGGCAGCGCGCCCGGCAGGCCGAGCGACACCGGCGTGGTCTGCGTGTTCGGCTCGGCGCCGAACGACTGCTCGGCCGCGCAGAACATCTTGGTGCGGGTGCCGAGCTCGACGTGCACCTCGATGCCGATCACCGGGTCGTAGCGGCGCACGGCGTCGTCGTAGGCGACGAGAGCAGGGGTCGTGATGCTCACAGCGATGGTCTCCTTCTCGTCCGTCAGAGCTCGGGGGCGCGCGACAGCAGCGGGGCGCCCCAGGTGGACTCGAGGGCCGACTCGAGCGCCGCGCCGACGCGGTACAGGCGGTCGTCCGCCTTGGCCGGCGCGAGGATCTGGAACCCGACGGGCAGGCCGTCGTCGGACAGGCCGTTCGGCACCGAGATGCCCGGCACGCCCGCGAGGTTGGCCGGGATGGTGGCGACGTCGTTGAGGTACATCGCCAGCGGGTCGTCCAGCTTCTCCCCCAGCGGGAACGCCGTGGTCGGCGCCGTCGGCGAGACCAGGACGTCGGTCTTGGCGAACGCCGCGGCGAAGTCGCGCTGGATGAGGGTGCGGACCTTCTGGGCGCTCCCGTAGTACGCGTCGTAGTACCCGGCCGACAGGGCGTAGGTGCCGAGCACGACCCGGCGCTTGACCTCGTCGCCGAAGCCGGCGCCACGGGTGGCGGCCATGACGCGCTCCGCGGTGACCGGGCCGTCCGTGGGCTCCACGCGCAGGCCGAAGCGCATGCCGTCGAACTTGGCGAGGTTGCTCGACGCCTCCGCCGGCATGATCAGGTAGTACGCGGCCAGCGCGTAGTCGAAGCTCGGGCAGGAGACCTCGACGACCTCCGCGCCGGCCTTGGTGAGCAGCTCGAGCGACTCGTGGAACCGCGCGAGCACGCCGGGCTGGTAGCCCTCGCCCTGCAGCTGCGTCACGACGCCCACGCGCAGGCCGGACAGGTCGCCCAGGGCGCCCTGGCGGGCCGCCTCCACGAGCGGCGGCAGGGGCTCGGGGATGGACGTCGAGTCGCGCGGGTCGTGCCCGCCGATCAGCTCGTGCAGCAGCGCGGAGTCCAGCACGGTGCGCGTGACCGGGCCGGCCTGGTCGAGCGACGACGCCATCGCGATGAGGCCGTAGCGGGACACGCCGCCGTAGGTCGGCTTGACGCCGACGGTGCCGGTGACGGCCCCCGGCTGGCGGATCGAGCCGCCGGTGTCGGTGCCGATCGCCAGGGGCGCCTCGAAGGCCGCGACCGCCGCGGCCGAGCCCCCGCCGGACCCGCCGGGGATGCGGTCGAGGTCCCAGGGGTTGTGCGTGTTGCCGTAGGCCGAGTGCTCGGTGGAGGAGCCCATCGCGAACTCGTCCATGTTGGTCTTGCCGAGGATCGGCAGCCCGGCCGCGCGGATCCTCTCGACGAGGGTCGCGTCGTACGGCGGGATCCAGCCCTCGAGGATCTTCGAGCCGGCCGTGGACGGCATGCCCTGGGTGACGACGACGTCCTTGACGGCGATCGGCACGCCGGCCAGCGGGTGCAGCTCCTCGCCGGCGGCCCGGCGGGCGTCGACGTCGGCGGCGGTGGCCAGCGCGTCCTCGTCGTTCACGTGCAGGAACGCGTGCACGTCGCCGTCGACGGCCGCGATGCGGTCGAGGTGCGCGCGGGTGGCCTCGACGCTGGAGGCCTCGCCGGCGGCCAGGGTCGCGGCGAGCTCCGCCGCGGACAGGCGGGTCAGGTCCGTCATCTCACTCCTCCCCGAGGATCTGCGGCACGGCGAAGCGGCCGTCCTGCGCGTCCGGCGCGCCGGCCAGCACGTCGGCGACGGGCAGCGCCGGGGCGGGCACGTCCTCGCGGAACACGTTCGTCAGGGGCAGCGGGTGGCTCGTCGCGGGCACGTCGGGGGTCGCGACCTCGCGCACGCGGGCGATCGAGTCGACGATGACGTCGAGCTCGCCGGCGAGCCGGTCGACCTCGTCGTCGCGCAGGTCGATCCGGGCCAGGGCGGCGACGCGCGCGACCTCGTCTCGGGAGATGGTGGACATGGCCGCCAGTCTAGTGGTCGGCACATGTCCGGGAGGTTGTCCCCCCGTGACGGCACGGCTGCCCCCGCGGCGGACTAGACGGCAGACGAAACGGCCGGGACCACGTCACACAGGACGTGGCCCCGGCCGTACCGCACCGGCGGTGCTCGGCGCCCCCGTCGCGGCCGAGCGTGCCGGGTTCCTCAGTCCATCCGCCCGTAGGCGGCCGTCGTGAGGAAGTCGATGTACTCGTCGGCGACGGCGACCTCGAGGAAGGTGCCGCGCGCCTCGGCGTAGTCGGCGGCGTCGCCCGGGAGCTTGGCCACCTCCTCCTCGACGATGCGGTCCACCAGCTCGCGCGTCACCTTCTCGCCCGTGTCGGCGAGGACGACGTCGTTGTGCAGCCACTGCCACACCTGCGACCGGGAGATCTCCGCGGTCGCGGCGTCCTCCATGAGGCCGAAGATGGCGACGGCGCCGAGCCCGCCCAGCCAGGCCTGCAGGTACTGGATGCCGACCGACACGTTGCTGCGCAGGCCCGCCTCGGTGACGGTGCCCGGCGTCTTGTCCACGGACAGCAGGTCGGCCGCCGTCACGCGCACGTCGTCGCGGGCGCGGTCGATCTGGTTCGGCCGCTCGCCCAGCACCTCGGTGAAGACCTCCTTGCAGGTCTCGACCATGCCGGGGTGCGCCACCCAGGAACCGTCGAAGCCGTCGCCGGCCTCGCGGGCCTTGTCCGCGCGGACCTTGGCGAACGCCTGGGCGTTGGCCTCGGCGTCCTTGCTCGGGACGAACGCGGCCATGCCGCCGATCGCGTGCGCGCCGCGCTTGTGGCAGGTGGCCACGAGCAGCTCGGTGTACGCCCGCATGAACGGCACCGTCATCGTGATCTGGTTGCGGTCGGGCAGCAGGAACTCCGACCCACGGGTCCTGAAGTTCTTCACCACGGAGAAGAGGTAGTCCCAGCGCCCGGCGTTCAGGCCGGCCGAGTGCTCGCGCAGCTCGTAGAGGATCTCCTCCATCTCGAACGCGGCCGGGATGGTCTCGATGAGCACCGTGGCGCGGATGGTGCCGCGCGGGATGCCGAGCGCGTCCTGGGCGAGGACGAAGGCCTCGTTCCACAGCCGCGCCTCGAGGTGCGACTCCATCTTCGGCAGGTAGAAGTACGGCCCGAGGCCCTTGGCGATCTGCCGCCGTCCCGCCGTCGCGACGTAGAGCGCGAAGTCGACGAGGCCGCCGGAGGTCTGCTCGCCGTCGACCAGCACGTGCTTCTCGTTCATGTGCCACCCGCGGGGGCGCACGATGATGGTGGCGAGCTCCTCGTCGGGCCGGAGCGCGTACGTCTTGCCGGCCTCGTTGGTGAAGTCGATCCGGCGCTCGATCGCGTCGAGCAGGTTGAGCTGGCCGCCCACCACGTTGCGCCACTGCGGCGTGTTGGCGTCCTCCTGGTCCGCGAGCCATGTCTTCGCGCCGGAGTTGAGCGCGTTGACCGTCATCTTCCTGTCGGTGGGCCCGGTGATCTCGACGCGCCGGTCGACGAGGCCGGGGGCCGGGTCGGCCACCTTCCAGGAGTCGTCGGCGCGGATGTGCGCCGTCTGCGGCAGGAAGTCGAGCGTGCCGCCGTCGGCGAGCTCCTGGCGGCGGCGCTGCCGCGCGTCCAGCAGCTCGAGGCGCCGGGCACCGAGCTTCCGGTGCAGGGTCACGATGAGGTCGAGCGCGGCCGGGGTGAGGACCTCGTCGTCGCGCTCACCGATCTCGGCGGTGATGGTCAGGCCGTCGGGGAGCTCCACGACAGTCCCTCCTTGTTCTTGTCCTGCTGGTTGCATTGCGGAATCTTGCTTACGCCTGGTGAAAACTGCCTGATGGCACCCTAGCGGCTCGGGCCGGCTCAGGCACCCAGCAGCTCGGCCCGCAGCGCGGCCACGTGGCCCGTGGCCTCGACGTCGTACTCGGCGCTCCGCAGGGTGCCGTCCGGCTCGACGACGAACGTGCACCGGTGCACGCCGTCGAACGTCCGGCCGTCGATCGTCTTGGGGCCCCACGTGCCGTAGGCGTCGGCCACGGCGTGGTCGGCGTCGCTCAGCAGCGGGAAGGTCAGGTGCTCCGCCTCGACGAAGGCGCGGACGTCCTCCACCGGGTCCGCGGAGACCCCGACGACGGCGTACCCGGCCCCGGCGAGCGACGCCAGGTTGTCGCGGAAGTCGCACGCCTCGGTGGTGCACCCGGGGGTGCCCGCCCTCGGGTAGAAGTAGACGACCACGCCCTGGTCCGCCGCTGCGCGCACGTCCGCGAGGGACACCGGCGTGCCGGCGGAGTCGGGCAGGGTGAAGTCGGGGGCGGTGTCGCCCGGCTGGAGTCGCGTCATCGTGCGTCCTCGTTCGTTCTTCTCGGGGTTGACGGGGGAACCGTGGTCAGGCCTCGCCGCGGCGCAGCAGAGTGCCGGTGGGCTCGTCGCCCACGTCGCGCCCCCGCAGCAGCGTGCGCCGCACCGTTCCCGTGAGGTCGCGGCCGGCGTACGGCGTGACCGGGTTCTTGTGGTGGAGCCGCGCCGGGTCGACGACGAACGTCGCGTCGGGCGCGAAGACCGCGAGGTCCGCGTCCTTGCCCACCGCGATGGCGCCCTTGCGCTCCAGCCCCACCAGGGCGGCCGGTCCGGCGGACATCCAGCGCACGACGTCGGCCAGGGGGACGCCGCGGCGGCGGGCCTCGGTCCAGACGACGGCGAGGCCGAGCTGCAGCGAGGCGACGCCGCCCCAGGCCTCGGCGAAGTCGCCCGACGCCGGCTCCTTGAGGTCGCGGGTGGCCGGCGAGTGGTCGGTGACGACGACGTCGATCAGGCCGTCGCGCAGGCCCTGCCACAGCCGGTCCTGGTTGTCCTGCTCCCGGATGGGCGGGCAGCACTTGTACGCCGTGGCGCCGTCCGGCACGTGCTCGGCGTCCAGGGACAGGTAGTGCGGGCACGTCTCGACGGTGAGCCGCACGCCGTCGGCCCGCGCCGCGGCGATCAGGGGCAGGGAGTCCGCGTCCGACAGGTGCAGCACGTGCGCGCGGGCCCCGGTGGCGCGGGCCGCGTCGATGAGCGCGGCGATGGCCGTGGACTCCGCCTTCGCAGGGCGCGAGGCGAGGAAGTGCCGGTAGTCGCGGCCCGCCCGCTGGGGGGCGTCCTCGAGCGTGCCGGGGTCCTCCGCGTGCACGATCATCAGCCCGCCGAACCGGGTCAGCTCGAGCAGGTCGGCGCGCAGCTCGTCGGCCTCGAGGTGGCCGAACTCCGGCACCCCCGAGTCGGCGAGGAAGCACTTGAAGCCGAACACGCCCGCCTCGTGCAGGTCCCGCAGCTCCGCCGTGTTGCCCGGCACCGCGCCGCCCCAGAAGCCGACGTCGACGAACGCCTGGTCCACGGCCCGCTGCTTCTTGACCTCGAGGTTCGCGACCGACGTGGTGGGCGGCAGCGAGTTGAGCGGCATGTCGACGATGGTCGTGACGCCGCCGGCGGCCGCGGCGCGTGTGGCGGTGGCGAAGCCCTCCCACTCGGTGCGGCCCGGCTCGTTGACGTGCACGTGCGAGTCGACCAGGCCGGGCAGCAGCACCTCGTCCTCGGCGAGCTCCAGCACCTCGGCACCCAGGAGCCCGGTGCCGAGCGGGACGACCGCCGTGATGCGGCCGGCGGTGACGCCGACCTCGACGGCGCGCTCGCCGTCGGGCGTCAGGGCGCGCGCGGCGCGGACGACGAGGTCGTGGGGGGCGGCGGTCATGCGTGCTCCATCTCGGTCGTCGCGGGGTTCGCGACGGGGTTCGTCACGGGGTTCGTCACCGGGTTCGTCACGGGCGTCGTGGCCTTCGCCGGCAGGTGGTCGGTGAGCCGCGCTGCGAGGGTCTCGAGCAGAGGCCCGGCCGCGGCGATGCAGCGGTCGACGTCGGGCTCGACGTCCGTGAGGGCGTGCACGGCCGTGATCCCGGCCGCCGCGGCCTGCTCGGGGCTCAGCGTGGTGCGGCCGCACACGGCCACCGTGGGCACGCCCGCGGCGGCTGCCGCGGCCGCCACGCCCACGGGCGCCTTGCCGTGCAGGGACTGGTGGTCGAGGCTCCCCTCGCCGGTGACCACGAGGTCCGCCCCCGCCAACCGGTCGGCGAAGCCCGTGAGGGCGAGGACCTCCTCGACGCCCGGGCGGCGCTCGGCACCCAGCAGGAGGCACGCGAAGCCGACGCCGCCGGCCGCGCCCGCCCCGGGCGCGGCCGCGTACCCGCGGGCCCCCGTGACGCCGACCGTCGCGAGCACGTCCACCCACGTGGCCAGCCCCAGCTCCAGCTCGGCCACGGTGGACGGGTCGGCTCCCTTCTGCGGCCCGTACACGGCGGCGGCGCCGTGGTCGCCGAGCAGCGGGTTGTCCACGTCGCTCGCGAGCACGATCTCCGTGTCCGCGAGCGCGGCGTGGAGGCCGGACAGGTCGACGTCGACAAGCTCGTGCAGGTGTCCCCCGCCGTCGGCCAGGTCGCCCGCGCCCGAGGCGAGCCGGGCGCCGAGCGCGGCGAGCATCCCGGCCCCGCCGTCCGTGCCGGCGGAGCCGCCGACGCCGACCACGATCTCCCGCACGCCGGCGTCCAGCGCGTGGGCGATCACCTCGCCGAGGCCGCGGGACGTCGCGGCGAGGGCCGTGGCGGGCGTCGGGGTCACCATCGCCAGCCCGCTCACGGCCGCCATCTCGACGACCGCGGTGGCGCCGCGGCGGGCGTACCGGGTCGTCGCCGGCTCCCCGAGGGGCCCGGTCGCCACCAGGTCCACCGCCCTGAAGCCGGCGGCGAGGGCGGCCTCGAGGGTGCCCTCGCCGCCGTCGGCGACGGGGAGCTCGCAGGTGACGACACCGGGCACGGCCCGGCGCAGGCCGGCCGCCAGGTGCGCGGCCACCTCGCCCGCGGAGAGCGAGCCCTTGAACTTGTCGGGGGCCAGCAGCACGCGCGGCCCGCCCGCCGGCGCCGTCGTCGTGTCCGTGCTCATCGCTCGCCTCCCCCGGTCCCTCGTCGTCATCGTCCCTCCCCGTCGCCCTGGTCGTCGGGCGATGTCGTTCAGTCCAGCAGCGCGATCGCCGTGGGCGAGTCCTCGGCCGAGATGGCCAGGTCCTCGAACTCGTTCACGCCGTTGAGCTCGGCGCCCATCGCGATGTTGGTGACGCGCTCGAGGATGACCTCGACCACCACGGGCACCCGGAGCTCTGCCGTCATGGCCTGCGCCTTGGCGAACGCTGCCCCCAGGTCCTCCGGGTCGGTGACCCGGATCGCCTTGCAGCCGAGCGCCTCGGCGACCTTGACGTGGTCCACGCCGTAGCCCTCGGGCTCCCCGTCCTCGCGCCCCATGTTGATGTTGTCGAACGCGAGGGACACGTGGAAGTCCATGTCGAACGCGCGCTGCGACTGGCGGATCAGGCCCAGGTAGGCGTTGTTCACCACCACGTGCACGTACGGCAGGTGGTGCTGCGCGCCCACGGCCAGCTCCTCGAGCATGAACTGGAAGTCGTAGTCGCCGGAGAGCGCCACCACCTCGCCGTCGGGCAGGGCGCGGGACACGCCCAGCGCCGCCGGGCCGGTCCAGCCCAGCGGGCCCGCCTGGCCGGCGTTGATCCAGTGCCGGGGGTTGTACGTGTGCAGCAGCTGCGCGCCGGCGATCTGCGACAGGCCGATCGTGGTCACGTAGACCGTGTCGCGGCCGAAGGCCTTGTTCATCTCCTCGTACACGCGCTGCGGCTTGATCGGGACCTCGGTGAAGTGCGTCTTGCGCTGCAGCTTCCCCTTGCGTTCCTGCGCCGAGGCGGCCCAGGCCGACCAGTCCGGCAGGGTGCCGGCGGCCTTGCGCTCGGCGACGAGCCCGAGAGCCGTGCGCAGGAACGCGCCCGCGTCGGAGACGACGCCGTAGTCGGGCGCGAACACGCGGCCGATCTGCGTGGGCTCGATGTCCACGTGCACGAAGGTGCGGCCCTCGGTGTACGTCTTCAGGCCGCCGGTGTGGCGGTTGGCCCACCGGTTGCCGACGCCGAGCACGAAGTCGGACTCGAGGAACGTCGCGTTGCCGTACCGGTGCGACGTCTGGATGCCGACCATGCCCGCGGCGAGCGGGTGGTCGTCGGGGATCGCGCCCCAGCCCATGAGGGTGGGCACCACCGGCACGCCGAGAATCTCGGCCAGCCCGACCAGCTCGGCCTCCGCGCCGGCGTTGACGATGCCGCCGCCGGCCACGATCAGCGGTCGCTCCGCGGCCAGCAGCATGTCGAGGGCCTTCGCGACCTGCTCACGCGTGGCCTGCGGGCGCTCGACGGTCAGCGGCTCGTAGGTCTCCGGGTCGAACTCGATCTCCGTCATCTGCACGTCGATCGGCAGGTCGATGAGCACCGGACCGGGGCGGCCGGAGCGCATGAGCTGGAACGCCCGCTGGAAGACGCCCGGCACCTGCGACGCCTCGAGCACCGTCTTGGCGAGCTTGGTGACCGGCGCGGCGATCGACGCGATGTCGACGGCCTGGAAGTCCTCCTTGTCGAGCTTGGCCACCGGGGCCTGGCCCGTGATGCACAGCATCGGGATCGAGTCGGCCCACGCGGCGTACAGGCCGGTGATCATGTCGGTCCCCGCGGGGCCCGACGTGCCGATGCAGATGCCGATGTTGCCGCGCGCGGCGCGTGAGTAGCCGTCGGCCATGTGCGACGCGCCCTCGACGTGCCGGGCGAGCACGTGGTGGATGCCGCCGTGCTGGCGCATGGCGTCGTAGAACGGGTTGATGGCGGCGCCGGGGAGGCCGAAGGCCTCGGTGGCACCCTCCTTCGCCAGGATGGCGACCGCGGCGTCGACCGCGCGCATGCGGGGCATGATGCTCTCCTTCGAGTCTTCTGAACGGTGGGTCGGGCCGGGGCGTCAGCTGCGGCCGGACAGGCGCGCGATCGCGTTGAACAGGCCGGAGTGGTCCAGCGAGCCGTCGCCCTCCGCGCGGGCCGCGGCCATGAGCTGCGCGACGACGGCGCCCACGGGGGCGACGACGCCCTGCTCGCGGGCGGCGGACGTGAAGATGCCCAGGTCCTTGTGGTGCAGGTCGATGCGGAAGCCGGGGGCGAACTCGCGGCCCAGCATCTTCCCGGCCTTCTGGTTCAGTACGGCGGAGCCGGCGAGGCCGCCGCCGAGCACAGTGACGGCCGCCTCGGTGTCCACGCCGAACGCCTCGAGAAAGACGACGGCCTCGGCCAGCAGCGCGATGTTGCCGGCGACCATGAGCTGGTTCGCGGCCTTGACGGTCTGGCCGGAGCCGGAGGGTCCCACGTGCACGACGGTCTTGCCGACGACGTCGAACACCTCGGACGCGGCGGAGAAGTCCTCGGCGTCGCCGCCCACCATGATCGACAGCGCGGCGTTCTTCGCGCCCGCCTCGCCGCCGGAGACCGGCGCGTCGAGGTAGCGGAAGCCGGCGGCCCTGGCCTGCGCGGCCAGCTCGACGGTCACGTCCGGGCGGATCGAGGAGAAGTCGATGATCAGCGTGCCCGGCTGCGCGTTCGCGAGGACGCCGTCGTCCCCGGTGAGGACGCCCTCGACGTCCGGCGAGTCCGGCACCATGACGGCCACGACGTCCGCGGCCTTGACCGCCTCGGCGACGGAGGAGGCGGCCGTGCCGCCCGCCTCGACGAGGGGCCGGGCCTTGGCGGCCGTGCGGTTGTGGCCGACGACGGTGTGCCCGGCGTTCTGCAGGTGGACGGCCATCGGGCTGCCCATGATGCCGAGGCCGATGAAGGCGATGGTGCTCATGATCGTGTCCCTTTCGGAAGGTGCGGGGTCGCTGCTGCGGTCGGCGCGCCGTCAGGCGGCGGTGCCCCGGCCGCGCTGCTCGCGCGGGAGCCAGGCGAACGGGTCGGCGTCGCCCGAGGGCTCGGCCTTGTACTCGAGGCCGACAGGGCCGGCGTAGCCGGCGGCGCGGAGGTCGCCGATCCAGCGCTGGATCGGCAGGTCCCCGCTGCCCGGGGCGCCGCGCCCGGGGGCGTCGGCGACCTGCACGTGGGCGATGCGGTCGCCGTAGGTCTTGAGGTCGAGGTCGACGTCCGAGCCGTTGACCGACAGGTGGTAGACGTCGAACAGCAGTCCGAGGTTCGTCGCGCCGTGCTCGTCGCGCACCCGGTCGAGGACGGCGACGGCGTCGGCGGACGTCGTCAGCGGGTACGCCGGGGCGCCGGAGACCGGCTCCACCAGCACCGTGCCGCCGATCCGCTCGACCGCCTGCGCGGCGAGCGCAAGGTTCTCCGCGCCGAGCGCGTCCTGGGCCGCCGGGTCCTCGCCCTCCACGCGGTTGCCGTACAGCGCGTTGAACGCGCGGCAGCCGGTGCGCTCGCCGATGCGGGCGACGACGTCGAGGTTGGCGCGCAGGTCCGCGGAGCGCTGCGGCCACGAGACGAGACCGCGGTCGCCGCCCGGCATGTCACCTGCGTCGAAGTTGAGGCCCGTCAGCTGCACGCCGGCGTCGGCGAGGGCGGCGACGAACGCGTCGACCTCGTCGGCCGCGGGCGTCGGGGTCGCGAAGGGCCACCAGAACTCGACCCCGTCGAAGCCGGCCGCCTTCGCGGCCGCCGGGCGCTCCAGGAGCGGCAGGTCCGTGAGGAGGATCGAGCAGTTCACGGTGTAGGGGATCTGGTCCGTCATCGCTGACTCGCTTTCGCCAGATGGAAGTTCTGTTCCTTGTGGTGAAAACGCTACGCCGAGCCGGGCGGATCGGTCAACCCCTGCGGCGGGCCGTCCCGACCAGCGGTCGTGATCCCGCGCACACGCCGACGGCCCGGCAGGACGTCGTCCTGCCGGGCCGTCGGGACCGGTGCGCGAGCGCGGTGGTGCTGCCGGGTCGCTCAGGCCCCGACCGGGCGGGTCACCATCGCCGTGAGCTCCGCCGGCTGCAGGCCGACGCGCTCGACGATCTCCTCGGCACCCAGCGCGCCGCCGTCGACGCCGCGCTTGAGGAACCACGCCAGCGCCTTGGCGGTGGCGGGCTCGTCGAGCACCGCCCCCTCGACCCGGTTCACGTAGTTCGACAGGCGCTGGGCGGCCGGCTCGAAACCCTCCCGGTAGAAGGCGCAGGTGGCGGCGAACCGACTGGGCAGCTGGGCCGGGTGCAGGTCCCAGCCCTGGTAGAACCCGCGCTCCAGCGACCGGCGCACGAGCCGCCCGTGGTTGGCCCACGCAGCCCGCACCTGGGCGTCGTCGCCGACCGGCAGCACGTTCGTCGAGCCGTCGGACAGCCGAACCCCCGTGCCGGCCGCCGCGAGCTGCATGACCTCCTTGGCGAGGTCCGCCGCCGGGTGCTCCATCGACTGGTACGCGGCGGCGATGCCGAGCGACGCCGAGTAGTCGTACGTGCCGTAGTGCAGCCCGCTGACGCGACCGCCGCCGGCATGGATCATCCGTGCCACCGTCGCCGTGCCCGCGGAGTCGAGGATCGACTGCGGCGTCTCGACCTGCACCTCGAAGCGCAGGCGCCCCGCGGGCAGGCCGTTGGCCTCCTCGAGCCGCTCGCACACCGCGACCATCGCCTCGACCTGCGCGACGGCGGTGACCTTCGGCAGGGTCAGGACGAGCCCCTCGGGGAGGTCCCCGGACGCCGCCAGGGTGCTGACGAACACGTCCAGCGTCCGCAGCCCCCGGGCCCGCGTGAGCCTCTCGAAGCACTTGAACCGGATGCCGACGAACGGCGTGGCGGTCCCGGCGTCCAGCTCCGCCCGCAGCGCGAGGGCCGCCGCCGCCGCCACCTCGTCCTCCGCGGCGTCGGGGTGGGTGCCGTACCCGTCCTCGAGGTCGATGCGCAGGTCCTCGATCGGTTCCACGGCGAGCTTGCGCTCCACCTGGGCCGCGACCGCCTCACGCAGGTCGGCCCGCACGCCGACCGCGTCGAGCAGCGCGTCCGTCCCCTGCGCGTCGAGGACGGCACGCGCCTGCGCGCCCCAGTCCCCGGCGAGCCCCGCGGTGTACCGGTGCGCCGGCACGTACACGGTGTGCACCGGCTGGCGCGTGCCGTCGTCCCCCGGGTAGGCCCGGTCGAGGTGGGCGTCGTGCGCGGAGAGCCGTCGCTCGACGGCCTCGAGAGTCGCCCGGTCGAGGGAGACCTTCATCGGGCCACCACCGTGGCCGCGTCCGCCTTCAGGGCCCGGCCCAGGTGCTGCGCCAGGTACTCCGCGTCGTCGGCGCGGTGCGCGGCCACGGGGACCTCCTTGACGCCCTCGGCGCGGACGGCGTCGGCGACGGCCTCGGCCACCCGGCTGTCGAACACGCCGGGGATGACGAACGCCGAGTTGAGCTCGTCGTCGCTCACCACCGAGGAGATCGCGACGGCGGCCACGCGCAGCATCTCGTCGGTGATCTGGGTGGCGCCCGCGTCGAGCAGGCCGCGGAACAGGCCCGGGAACGCCAGCACGTTGTTGATCTGGTTCGGGTAGTCGCTGCGGCCGGTGGCGACGACCGCGGCCGTCTCGCCCGCGGCGATCGGGTCGACCTCGGGCGTCGGGTTCGCGAGGGCGAACACGATCGCGTCGTCGGCCATCTTCGCCACGTCGGCGCCCGCCAGGATGTTGCCAGCCGAGACGCCGACGAAGACGTCGGCCCCGACCAGGCCCGCCTTGAGCGTGCCCGAGAAGCCGGACGGGTTCGTGTTCTCCACGATCCAGGCGCGGTTCTCGTCGCCGGCGGCCGACTCCGGGGTGAGCGCGCCGTGCCGGTCGAAGCCGATGATGTCCAGGGCGCCCTGCGCGAGCAGCAGGCGGATGATGGCGGACCCCGCGGCCCCGACCCCGGACACCGCGATGCGCACGTCCTCGATCTTCTTGCCCACCACCTTGAGCGCGTTGATGAGCGCGGCGAGCACCACGATGGCGGTGCCGTGCTGGTCGTCGTGGAAGACGGGGATGTCGAGCTCCTCGCGCAGGCGCTTCTCGATCTCGAAGCAGCGCGGCGCGGAGATGTCCTCGAGGTTCACGCCGCCGAAGCCCGGCGCGATCGCCTTGACCGTCCGGATGATCTCCTCGGTGTCGGTCGTGTCGAGGGCGATGGGCCACGCGTCGACGTCGGCGAACTGCTTGAACAGGGCCGCCTTGCCCTCCATGACCGGCATGGCGGCCGCCGGGCCGATGTCGCCCAGGCCGAGCACGGCGGTGCCGTCGGTGACCACCGCGACGGTGTTCCGCTTGATGGTCAGGCGGCGGGCGTCCTCCGGGCGGTCCGCGATCGCGAGGCAGACGCGGGCGACGCCCGGCGTGTACGCGCGCGACAGGTCGCGGCGCGTCTTGAGCGGCACCTTCGGGGTGACCGAGATCTTGCCGCCGAGGTGCATGAGGAAGGTCGAGTCCGACATCTTCAGCACCCGCACGCCGTCGAGGGCGTCGAGCGCCGCGACGATCCGCTCGCCGTGCTCGGCGTCCACCGTGTCGCAGGTGACGTCCACGACGATCGTGTCCGCGTGCGACTGGGCGATGTCGACGCCCATCACCGAGCCGCCGGCCGTGGCGATCTCGTGGACGATCTCGCTCGTCGCGCGCTGCGAGGCCGGCGCCTCGACGCGGAGGGTGATCGTGTAGCTGGGGCTGGGCATCGCCATGGCCTGGGTTCCTTTCGAGGTGCTGCTGACTGAAGTTCCGAGATGTGGAAGAATGGTTTCTGGAGCCGGCATCGGTTCACGACACTCGGCAGAGGGAGACATGACCATGGCGAACGGCTCCGGAGTCCAGTCGGTGGACCGGGCGATCGACCTGCTCGAGATCATGACGGACCTCGGTGGCGACGCCGCGCTCAGCGAGCTGGCGGCGGCCGCGGGCCTCCCGCTCCCGACGATCCACCGGCTCATGCGGACGCTCGTCGGCAGGGGTTACGCCCGCCAGCTCCCGTCCCGCCGGTACACCCTGGGGCCGCGCCTGATCCGGCTGGGCGAGAGCGCCGGACGCCAGCTCGGCGCCAGCGCCCGCCCCCACCTGGAGCGCCTGGCCCGCGAGCTCGGCGAGAGCGCCAATCTCGCGATGATCGACCGCGACATGGTGGTCTACGTGGCTCAGGCCTCGTCGTCGCACTCGATGCGCATGTTCACCGAGGTCGGCCGGCGCGTCTACACGCACTGCACCGGCGTCGGCAAGATGGTGCTCGCCGAGCTGCCCGACCAGACCGTCCGGGACATCGTCGGCCGCGTCGGGATGCCGCCCGCCACCGACCTGTCCATCACCGACGTGAACGACCTGATCACCGAGATCCGCACGATCCGCGAGCAGGGGTACGCCGTCGACGACGGCGAGCAGGAGATCGGCGTGCGCTGCTTCGCGGTGCCGGTGAAGGACGCGCCCACCCCGACCGCCCTGTCGATCTCGGGTCCCGCGGCACGCGTGACCTACGAGTTCGGCGAGGCCGCGCTCCCCCTGCTCCACGAGGTGGCGGAGACCATCTCCAAGGAGCTGCTCTCCGCGGCCTGACGGCACGCGGTCCGGGCCGCGCACGGGGGTCACCCGTCCCCCGGGTCGCCGCGGCCGGCGTGCACCAGCTCGGCCGGCTCCCGGACGGCGGGACGCCCGGCGACGGCCGCGCGTGCTCCCTCACGGATCTGCAGCACGTCCGGCACGCCGTCGGCGTCGAGGTCGATCGCCGAGACGCAGCCCGAACGGCGGCCGTGCCCGTGGCGCACCCGCGCCCGTACGTCCGCGTTGAGGCGCGCCCGGCGCTGCTCCTCCTGCCGCTCGGCGTCGAGCCGCGCGAAGTACTCGGCCCGGCGCTGCTCCTGCTCCTCCGTGACGACGAGCCGCGCCGACGAGCCGGCCGTGAACACCGACGGGTCCTTGCTCCGCCGGCCCCACCGGATCTCGTTGAAGACGAGGTTGAGCAGCACGGCCACCACAGCGGCCGCCGCGATCCCCGAGTGGAAGATCATGCCGACCCACGCCGGGAACTGGTCGTAGAAGTCGGGCACCGCGATCGGGATGACACCGAAGCCCAGCGCCACGGCGACGAGCGTCAGGTTGAGGTTGCCCTCGTACTCGACGCGCGAGAGCGTGCGGATCCCCGACACGGCCACCGAGCCGAACAGGACGATGCCGGCACCGCCGAGCACCGGCTCGGGGATGGCCGCCACCACGCGGCCCAGCACCGGGAACAGGCCCAGCACGAACAGGACCGCGCCGCCCGCCGCGACCGCGAACCGGGAGCGGATCCCGGTGATCGCGACCAGGCCCACGTTCTGCGCGAAGGCGGACGCCGGGAACGAGTTGAGGAAGGGGGCGACGAGCGTGGCTGCCATGTCGGCGCGCAGCCCGTCGCCGACGCGCTTCGCGTCCACCTCGGTGTCGAGCACCTCGCCGATGGCGATCAGGTCCGCGGTCGTCTCGGTCATGATCACGAGGATCACGATCGTCATCGAGAGGATCGCGCCGATCTCGAAGACCGGCGCCCCGAACGCGAACGGCGTCGGCAGCTCGAAGACGCTGCCCTGACCCACCGCCGAGAAGTCCGCCAGGCCCAGGGGCAGCGCCACCACGGTGCCGATGACGAGCCCGAAGAGGATGGACAGCCGGGAGATCGTGCCCTGCAGGAACCTGCTGAGCACGAGCACGACGGCCAGGGTGCCGAGGGCCAGCGTGAGGTTCGGCACCGAGCCCCAGTCGGCCGCGTCCTCGTCCCCGCCCATCATCCAGCCCGCCGCCGTCGGCAGCAGCGAGACGCCGATGATCGTGATGATCGTGCCGGTGACCACGGGCGGGAAGAACCGCACGACCTGTGCGAAGAAGGGGGTGATCGCCAGGCCGATGGCCGCGGCCACGATGATCGCCCCGAAGACGGCGGGCAGGCCGCCGTCCCCGCTCGCCACCGCGACCATCGTGGACACGGTGGCGAACGAGATGCCCTGCACCAGCGGGAGCTGCGACCCGAAGAAGCGGATGCCGAGCGTCTGGAGCGCGGTGGCCAGGCCGCTCACGAGCAGCGCCGCGGAGACGAGGACGCCGATCTGCGCACCGTCCAGCCCGGCCGCCTGCCCGACGATGATCGGCGGCGCGATCACGCCGCCGTACATCGTCATGATGTGCTGCAGGCCGTAGAGGAACGTCTTGCCGAGCGGGTACCGCTCGTCCTCCGGTCGACCGCCCTGCGGCAGGCCGGGCCGAGCCGCCGCGTCGATGGTCGTCGTGCTCATGTCGATGCTCCTTCGAACCGACTCCACGGAGTCTCGCAGATCAGCAGAACCCCGTGACCGTGGCCCAGGCGCGCGGCTCCGCCGACGCGCCCTCCCGCTTCACCTCCGCCTCGATCTTGCCGTAGGGGCGGTCGGCCACGTAGAAGACCTCGTTGGGGTTCTCCAGGCCGAACGGCTCGAAGTCGACGACGAAGTGGTGCAGGTTCGGCATCGAGAACTTGATCTCGCCGATCTCCGGGTGCGCCTCGAGCACCCGCTTGCCCATCTGGTACAGGGTCTGCTGCAGCGCGAGGGAGTGCACGTCCGCGAACGTCTCGAGCAGGATGCGGCGCACGTCGTCGTAGACGGCGTTGAAGTCGAGGTCGAGCGTGGTGTACCGCCAGCGGGCCGTCACCGACGTCGCGAGGATGCGGTCCGTGGTCTCCTGCAGCGTGGTGAACCGGTCCTTCGGGAAGCCGTGGAACTCGGAACCCGTCGACTTGAGGACCTTGAGGTCCTCCAGGCCCGAGACGACGAAGAGGTCGTCACCGTCGCGCTGGACCACCGTGGTGCGCGTCTCCGTGCCGCCCTTGACGAACGCGTGGTCGTGCTCGCCGTCGGTCACGTTCGTCGACAGGGAGGAGGGGATGTGCTCCCAGGTGTACTCCTTGGCCTCCCAGCGGCCGCCCTCGATCCACTCGAAGCTGGAGACGAAGTGCTCCGCGAGGCGGATCGCGAACTCCTCGGGAGAGGGGATGCCGTCCTTGGCGAGCCCGAAGATCGTGTTCTTCTGCGTGTCCGTGGGGACGACGCGCCCCTGGTCGCCGTCGATGTGCGCGGCGGAGAAATCGCCGCGCAGCTGCGAGGTCACCGACAGCTCGGTGATGCGGTGGCGCGCCTGGTCGCGGTCGACCTTCATGACGCGGACCTCGGCCTTGCCGTACTGGTTGTCCCCCAGCACGATCGTGCCGGTCGCGGCCTGGGCGTCGGTGGCGGTGGCGGTCATGGCTGACTCCTTCATCTGTTGGTGCGTTCGTCCCGCGGCCCGGAAGGGCCGGTCGGTACGTCTCCTATGACGCTGACGCAAGCCGCGGCGCCTCTGCCGCGGCCGGTGATGCAGGCCCGAGGCCCGTCAGCTCCCGCGGTACGTCGAGTACGCGAACGGGCTGAGCAGGCAAGGCACGTGGTAGTGGTCGCGCCCCTCCTCGACGGTGAAGTCGATGGTGATCGACGGGTAGAAGGTCTCGACCCCCTTGCGGGCGAAGTAGTCGCCCGTCGCAAAGGTCACCCGGTAGGTACCGGGCCGCAGCGACTCCGGACCGAGGTCCTTCACGCGGCCGTCGTCGTCGGTGGTCGCCTCCGCGATCCGCTCGGCGGCGTCGGCGCCGACCGACCACAGGGAGACGGCCACCCCCGCCGCGGGGACGCCCGAGACGGCGTCGAGCACGTGGGTGGTGATGTGCGAGGTCATGAGAGCTCTCCTTCGAGGCGCAGGACGGCGATCTCCCGCAGCTGCTGGCCGGCGATCCGTCGTTCGGTGGCGGGGTCGTTCCCGAGCCGCTGCTCGAGCGATGCCAGGATCTCGTCGGCCGACCGGCCTGCCGCCCGGATGAGGAAGACATGGCCGAACCGCTCCTCGTAGGCGCGGTTCCCGGCCCGCAGCCGCTCCTCGACGGAGCCGCTGAGCTCACCGAGACCAGCCTGCTCCCGCCGCGAGTGCGCGGCGTCGGGGTCGTCCCCCGAGGCACGCTCACCGATCCGGGGGTGGCGGGCGAGCGCGGAGTCGATCTCCTCCTCGCTCCAGGGGTCGGCCGCGGTACGGGCAGCGACGAGAGCGGCCTCGGTGTCCGCGTAGGGACGGCCGGCGACGATCTCGTCGGCCCACCTCGCGACGGCGGCGCAGGACAGCACCTGCGCACGCGCGACGTCGACGTCCGCCGCGTTGAATGCCTCGAGACCTGCACTCGTCATCGAGCGATCCTCCTTCGGGGAATTCCACCCACCGGAAGCGGGTTTCCGTTCAGTGAAGTCTGACTCTCGGGGAGGCGGGCTGTCAAGTGAGTCCCCGCTCACTCTGGGGCCCGCCGGGTGAGCAAGGACCGAGACGTGTTCACCAGCCCCGACACCCATGGTCGGGCAGCGAGCTGCGCCACGCGACGACAGCCCGCGAGAGGGCTGCACGGGCCGGCCTGGGCCCGGGCTGGCGCTCAGGGGCGAAGGCCCACGAGAGATGGCGGGAGAGTCGCTGCGCTCGCTCCACGTCGAACGGCGCCCGGTATGCGGCGCAGCGTGGTGTGGGCCTGTTCGGGGGTATGCGAAAGGCCCACCCCGGTGGGGTGGGCCTTTCGTAATGGGTGTCCGGCGG
>JALQCY010000009.1 GCA_023241745.1 Isoptericola peretonis
CGGACGAGTTCGCAGGTCGTGCGAACTCGTCCGGACCTCTCTATCTCGCGGAAGGGCCTTCTCTATCTCGCGATCGCCCGGCCGCGGTCAGCGGCCGGTGTCGTTCATCTCGTCGGGGTGGGAACCGATGCGCTCGCCGCGGTCGAGGCCGGTGATGGCGGCCATGTCGTCGCCCGTGAGCTCGAAGTCGAAGATCTCCAGGTTCTCCCGGATGCGCGTCGGCGTGGCCGACTTCGGGAAGACGACGTCGCCGCGCTGCACGTGCCAGCGCAGCACCACCTGCGCGGGGGTGCGGTCGTGGTCGGCGGCGATGCGGGCGAGGGTCGGGTCCTCGAGCACCCGGCCGCGGCCCAGCGGGGACCAGGCCTCGGTGACGATGCCGTGCTCGCCGTCGAACGCGCGGACGTCCTCGTTGCCGAACCAGGGGTGGATCTCCACCTGGTTGACGGCGGGCACCACGGTGCCCTCCGCGAGGATGCGCCGCAGGTGGTGCGGCTGGAAGTTGGAGGTGCCGATCGCCCGGGCGCGCCCGGAGCGGTACAGCTCCTCGAGCGCGTCCCACGCCTCGGCGAACCGGCCGACGGCGGGCAGGGGCCAGTGGATGAGGAACAGGTCCACGTGGTCGAGGCCGAGCTCCTCCAGCGACCGGTCGAACGACTCGAGCGCCGCGTCGCGGGCGTGGAACGCGTTGTTGAGCTTGGTGGTGACGAACAGGTCGTCGCGCGGCAGCCCGGACGCGGCGAGGGCCTCCCCGACGCCGCGCTCGTTGCGGTACATCTGCGCGGTGTCGATGTGCCGGTAGCCGGCCTCGAGGGCGGTCAGCACCAGCTCGCGGGTCTCGGCCGGGGGAACCTTGAAGACGCCGTAGCCGAGCTGCGGGATCGACGTGCCGTTGTTCAGGGGCAGGGACGGGATCTCGGTGCTCATGTCATCCATCTTGTCCCGCACCGGGCGGGGTCGCAGCGAGGTCGGTCGCCGCGCAGTCGTCGCAGCACGCGTCGTCGTCCTCCGCGAGGAGCGCGCCCACCGGCGTGCAGCAGGCGTCGCCGCGCCAGGCCTCGATGCCTTCCTTGACGGCGACGCCGGCGATGACGAGCGCGGCCAACGGGTCGGCCCAGGACCAGCCGAGCGTGGAGTTCAGCACCAGACCGACGAGCAGCACCGCGGACAGGTAGGTGCACAGCAGGGTCTGCTTCGAGTCGGCGACGGCTGACGCGGAGCCCAGCTCGCGCCCGGTGCGCCGCTCGGCCCAGGACAGGAACGGCATGACGGCCAGGCTCACGGCCGCGAGAGCGATGCCGACGGGGGAGTGGTCGGGCTCGGCCGCGCCGAGCAGGCTCCGCACGGCGTCGACGGTGACGAACAGCGCGAGGCCGAAGAACGACACCGCGATGAGCCGCATGGCGACCCGTTCGCGCCGGTGCGGGTCGGGCGCGGCGAACTGCCACGCAACGGCGGCCGCGGACAGCACCTCGACCACCGAGTCGAGCCCGAAACCGACCAGGGCGGCGGACGACGCCGCGCGGCCGGCGGCGATCGCGACGACGGCCTCGACGACGTTGTAGGCGATCGTCGCCCCGACGATCCAGCGCACCCTGCGCTCCAGGAGCGCTCGGCGCGCGGGCGGCAGGGGGCGGAGCGGGAGCGTGGTCACGAGGTCGACGGTACACGGTTGCATGTACCGTCGACCACGGTCGGAGGAGGCGGCCTGCCGTGCGGGCATGCTGTACCCATGTCGAAGAGTCTGCCCCTGGGCCCCACGGTGATCGACGACGACCGCGAGGTGCGGTTCGTCGCGGGGACGAGCCAGTTCGCGATCCGTCTCAAGGACGGCCATCTGCACGTGCGTGCCATCTCCGCCGACGAGGGCGAGGCGCAGATCGCCGTCGCCCCGACATCGAGGAGCACGCTCGACCTGCGCATCCAGCGCCGCTCGCCGCAGGGCCCCGTGGGGGTCGAGGGGCCGACCGTGCGATAGACGGGTCCCGCGGGGGCGCAGGTCACGGCACCCCGACTGTGGCCCCGTCAGCGGGTGGCGCACAATGGAGGGGTCGGAGGTGTTCCATGGTCACGATCGACGAGGCGCGCGCCGCCAAGCCGGCCCTGCGCGAGGCGCTCCAACGCGTCGAGGGGGTGCGCGGCGTCGGGCTCGCCCGGCGCGGCGACGAGACGGACTGGGTGCTGCAGGTGAACGTCGTCTCCCTCGGCGCGCGCAAGGACGTGCCGCCCCAGGTGGACGGCGTCCCCGTGCAGGTGCAGGTGGTGGGCGCGGTCAGCGCCCTCTGACGACGCCCCGCCCCGAAGGTACTCAGCCCGCGGCGAGGAGCGTGCGCGCCATCTCGCGGGCCTGGCGTGCCGGTTCGCGGCCGCCCATGATCCCCGCGGTGGCCATGGCCCCGTTCGCCAGCAGGGCGAGCTGGTCGGCGCGGTCGTCGGGCAGACCGGCGTCGGCGACGAGCCCGGCGAGGAAGTCTCGCAGGGACTGCTTGTGCGCCCGGGCGATCTCGGCCACGGCGGGCGAGACGGTGCCCAGCTCCCCGGCCGTGTTGATGAAGACGCAGCCCCGGAAGTCCGGCTGCGCGAACCACTCCTCGAGGTAGTCGAAGACCGCCAGGATCTTCGCGAGCGGCGTGGTCCCGTGCGCGGCGACGTAGGCCGCCAGGGTCTCGGCGAACTCGCGGTCGCGCTCCTCGAGCACGGCCTGCACCAGGGTGTCCTTGGCGGGGAAGGCGCGGTAGAGCCGCTTGAGCGGTACCCCCGCGTCCGTGCGGATGGCGTCCATGCCCACCGCCTGGACGCCGGACTCGTTGAACAGCCGCTGCGCCGTGGCCAGGACCCGGGCGCGGTCCGACCCGGCGTCGGGCGTGGTGCCGGTCCCCGTCGAAGCCATGTCTCCTCCGTCCCCCGGCTGCTCCCCCTTGCGGGGAGAACCGTCGTTCTCTAGGGTACCGAACGACGAGAGAACGACCGTTCTCAGGAGGGACGACGACGATGAGCCCACGCCCACCCCTGCCCCCGTTCACGGAGCAGACCGCCCGGCAGAAGGTCCAGGCGGCCGAGGACGCCTGGAACACCCGGGACCCCGAACGGGTCGCCCTCGCCTACACCCAGGACACCCGATGGCGGAACCGTGACGTCTTCCTGCGGGGCCGGCCGCAGGTGGTCGAGTTCCTGCGCGCCAAGTGGGAGCGCGAGCTCGACTACCGGCTGCGCAAGGAGCTGTGGGCCTGGACCGCCGACCGCATCTCGGTGCGCTTCGAGTACGAGTGGCACGACGCCGGCGGCGCCTGGTGGCGGTCGTATGGCAACGAGCAGTGGGAGTTCGCCGCGGACGGGCTCATGCGGCGCCGCTACGCCTCCATCAACGACGTGCGCATCGCCGCCGGCGACCTGCGCCTCCCCGGGCACGACCACGGAAGGCCGACCTCATGACCGTGACGCAGGCGACGAGCGCAACGATCCGCCACCGCACCACGACGATCGACGGGCTGGAGGTGTTCTACCGCGAGGCCGGCGACCCGGAACGGCCCACCCTCGTGCTGCTGCACGGCTTCCCGACCAGCTCCCACATGTTCCGCGGCCTGATGGCGGCGCTCGCCGACGAGTTCCACCTCGTGGCCCCCGACCACATCGGCTTCGGCAGCTCCGCGGCGCCGCCGGTCGACGAGTTCGAGTACGGCTTCGAGAACCTCACGGCCGTGACCCTGAAGCTGCTGGACCGGCTCGGGCTGGAGCGGTTCGCCCTGTACGTGCAGGACTACGGGGCGCCGATCGGCCTGCGGATCGCGAGCCGCGACCCGGGCCGGGTGACCGCCCTGATCAGCCAGAGCGGCAACGCCTACCAGGAGGGGTTCACGCCGTTCTGGGAGGTGCTGTTCGCGCACGCGGACGACCGGGCCGCGCACGAGGCGGAGGTGCGGGAGCTCCTGACCGCCGAGGCCACCCGGTGGCAGTACACGCACGGCGTGCCCGCCGGCCGTCTGGACCGCCTCGCGCCCGAGACCTGGCTCCTCGACCAGGCGGGCCTCGACCGGCCCGGCAACGACGCGGTGCAGCTGCAGCTGTTCTGGGACTACCAGTTCAACCTGGACCTGTACCCGGCGTTCCAGGAGTACTTCCGCACGCACCGGCCGCCCACGCTGCTGCCCTGGGGCCGGGGTGACGAGATCTTCGGGCCCGCCGGCGCGGAGGCGTTCCTGCGCGACCTCCCCGACGCCGAGCTCCACCTGCTCGACGCGGGGCACTTCGCCCTGGAGACCCACGGCCCGGAGGTCGCCGCCCTGGTGCGCGACTTCCTGCGCCGGGCCGCGTAGCCGGTCGGAGCGTCGGCCCGCCGCTCCTCGACGGCCGGCGGGCCGACGCCCGTCACCGATCCCGCAGAATGGGTCGGTGAACTCCTCTCGCCTGCCCCGTGTCCGCGCCTCCGAGCTGGTCGGTCGCGGCTGGCTCAACACCGGGGGCCGCGACGTCACGCTCGCCGACCTGCGGGGCAAGGTCGTGGTGCTCGACTTCTGGACCTTCTGCTGCGTCAACTGCCTGCACGTGCTGGACGAGCTGCGGGAGCTGGAGGAGCGGCACCGCGACGAGCTGGTGGTCGTGGGCGTGCACTCGCCGAAGTTCGCGCACGAGGCGGACCCGGACGCACTGGCCGCCGCCGTCGAGCGGTACGAGGTGCGCCATCCCGTGCTCGACGACCCGGAGCTGGTCACGTGGGGCGCGTACACGGCGCGCGCGTGGCCGACGCTCGTCGTCGTCGACCCGGAGGGGTACGTCGTGGCGCAGATGGCGGGGGAGGGGCACGCGTCGGCGATCGAGGCGATCGTCGACGAGCTGGTCGCCGAGCACGACGCGAAGGGCACGCTGCACCGCGGCGACGGCCCGTACGTGCCGCCCGAGCCGGTGCCGAGCACCCTGCGCTTCCCCGCGAAGTCGGTGGCCCTGCCGGGCGGCACCCTGCTCGTGGCGGACGCCGGGCACCACTCGCTGGCCGAGCTGGGCGCGGACGGGGAGACGCTGCTGCGGCGGATCGGGTCCGGTGAGCGGGGGCTCGCCGACTCCCGCGGTGACTCCTCCGCCGACGAGGCGCGGTTCAGCGAGCCGAACGGCCTGTGCCTCGTGCCCGGCGAGCTCCGGCCGACGCTCGGCTACGACGTCCTCGTCGCCGACACCGTGAACCACGCGCTGCGCGGCGTGCGGCTCGACGACGGCGCCGTGACGACCGTCGCGGGCACGGGTGCGCAGTTCATGGTGGGCGGGCAGGAGAACGTCCTCGGGTCGACCGACGGGTTCGACGCCGGCGTCGTCCACCCCGCGACGTCCGTGCGGCTCAGCTCGCCGTGGGACGTCGTCTGGTCGCCGCGGCTGGGGGCGTTCGTCGTCGCGATGGCCGGCAACCACACGCTGTGGGCCTTCGACCCGCTCGCCCTCGACGGGCACGGCGGCGTCCGGCTGCTCGCCGGGACGATGAACGAGGGCCTCGAGGACGGGCCGGGCGCGGACGCGTGGTTCGCCCAACCGTCCGGGCTGGCCCCGGCGGCGGGCCCCGAGGCGCACGACGCCCTCTGGCTGGCGGACGCGGAGACGTCGGCGCTGCGCCGCGTCGAGCCCGACGGCGACGGCGGGGTGACGGTGAGCACCGCCGTCGGGCAGGGCCTGTTCGACTTCGGCCACCGCGACGGCCCGGCCGCCGAGGCGCTGCTGCAGCACCCGCTGGGCGTGACGACGCTGCCCGACGGCAGCGTCGTCGTCGCCGACACGTACAACGGTGCGCTGCGGCGGTTCGACCCGGTGACGCAGCAGGTCACGACGCTCGCCACCGGGCTCGCGGAGCCGAGCGACGTGCTCGTCGAGGCCGGCGAGGGCGCCCTGCGCCTGCTCGTCGTGGAGTCCGCCGCGCACCGTCTGACGCGGGTGGCGCTGCCCGCGCACGTCGCGGGCGAGGTGCTCGACGGCGGCGCGCAGCGGGTCGCCCGGCCCGCGACCGAGCTCGCGCCCGGCGAGCTGCGCCTGGAGGTGCCCTTCGTGCCCGCCCCGGGCCAGAAGCTCGACGACCGGTGGGGTCCGTCCACGGAGCTGCGGGTCAGCGCCACCCCGCCGGAGCTGCTGCTCGACGGCGCGGGCGACGGCGTCGAGCTCGGCCGCGACCTGGTGCTCAACCCCGACGTCGCCGAGGGCGTGCTGCACGTGACGGCCAAGGCGGCGTCGTGCGACAAGGTGCCGCTCGGCCCGGACGGCGAGCCCGACCCCGACGTCTTCCCCGCCTGCCACCTGGCGCAGCAGGACTGGGGCGTGCCCGTGCGCGTCAGCCCCGACGGTGACGACTCGCTGACGCTGCCGCTGCGCGGCTGACCCGCACCGCCGGCCCGGCGCCCTAAGGTTCCGGGCGTGACCACGATCCCGAGCAGCGGTGACGTCCTCGTCGCCGGCCCCGTGTCCTGGAACCGCATCGTGCACCTCGACGCGCTGCCGGAGCCGACGCCGCACACCGTCTTCGCCCGCGGCTCCTACGACACGGTGGGCGGCACCTCCGCGGGCAAGGCCCTCAACCTGGCGGCCCTGGGCCGCGGCGTCGCGCTGCGCACGGTGCTCGGCGACGACGACGAGGGTGCGCGCGTGCGCGCCGTGCTCGACGGCGCCGGGGTGCGCGTGCTCGCCGAGCCGGCGCCCGACGGGCGCACCGAGAGCCACCTCAACCTCATGGACCCCCGCGGCGGGCGGCTCTCGGTGTACCTGCGCGCGCCGGGCGACGTCCCGACCGGCGGGTCCGTCTGGGACGCGACGCTCGCGGCCCTCGACGACGCCGCGGCCGTCGTCGTCGACCTCGCGGCCCCCTCGGTGCCTGTGCTCGCGGCGGCCACCGGGCGGGGGCGCGACGTGTGGGTGGACCTGCACGACCACGACGGCGTCGCCGCGTTCCACCGCCCGTGGGTGGAGGCCGGCACGCACGTGTTCCTGAGCTCAGACCGCCTGCCCGACCACCGCGCGTTCATGGCCGCCCGCCTCGCCGCCGGTGCGCGCCTGGTCGTGTGCACGCACGGGGCGCGCGGCGCCACCGCCCTGGACGCCGACGGCTTCCTGGACGTGCCCGCCGAACGGGTGGACGACGTCGTGGACACCAACGGCGCGGGGGACGGATTCTTCGCGGGGTTCCTCGACGCGCACCTGCGGGGAGCGGGCCTCGCGGAGGCGCTCGCGGCGGCCGCCGCGCACGCCGCACAGGTGGTCCGCAGCCCCGGGCTCGCGCCCGGGTCCTGACGTCCTGCTGCCGACGGCCAGGCGCGACCGCTCAGGCCAGGCCGACGTTCCGCGCGACGATCGCCGCCTGCATCCGCGACGCGACGCCGAGCTTGGCGAGCACCCGGGAGACGTGCGTCTTCGCGGTCGCCTCGGTGATGAACAGCTCGTCCGCGATGCCCTGGTTGGACAGCCCGCGCCCCAGCGCGCCCAGCACGTCGACCTCGCGCGGGGTGAGGTCGGCGAGCCGGGGGTCCGCCGGGGCCGCGGCGGCAGCACCGACCGGGACCGGACCGGCGGGGCCCGCGGCGGGTGCCGGCGCGCCGTCGCCGCGGAAGAGCTGCGCCAGCACCCGCCGGGTCACCTCGGGCGCCAGCACGCCGTCGCCGGCCGCGACGCGCCGCACGGCGTCGAGGAGGGCGGCGGGCTCGGCCGACTTGAGGAGGAACCCGGCGGCCCCCGCCCGCAGGGCGCCGTCCACGTACTCGTCGAGGTCGAAGGTGGTGAGCACCAGCACGTCGGCGAGGCCCTCGGCCGTGATCGTCCGGGTGGCGGCGACGCCGTCCGTGCCCGGCATGCGCAGGTC
The DNA here is from genome assembly GCA_023241745.1 of Isoptericola peretonis. Lineage (GTDB taxonomy): Bacteria > Actinomycetota > Actinomycetes > Actinomycetales > Cellulomonadaceae > Isoptericola > Isoptericola peretonis. Next base: position 7,820 of record JALQCY010000009.1, read on the forward strand.
CATGAGCACGACGTCGGGGCGCAGCGAGCGCGCGTTCGTCACCGCCGCCGACCCGTCGGACGCCTCGCCGACCACCTCGACGTCGTCCGCCGCGTCGAGCAGCAGCCGCAACCCGGCGCGGATCGCGGCGTGGTCGTCCGCGATGAGCACGCGGACCGGCCCGGCGGTCGTCGTCATGGTCGTTCCTCCTCCAGCGGGACGCGGGCCCGCACGACCCACCCGCCGTCGTCGTCCGGCCCCGCGGCGAACGTGCCGCCCAGCCCCTCGGCACGCTCGCGCATGGTCAGCAGGCCGGTGCCCGCGCTGAGCGCCGCGTCGCGAAGGTCGCCGGGCGCCGAAGCGCGCCGGCCCGGGCCGTTCGCGACCCGGAGCGTCACGGCGCCCGGCCCGTCGTCGTCGCGGCCGAGGCAGAGGTGGACGCCGGCGCCGGGCGCATGCTTGCGGGCGTTCGTCAGCGCCTCCTGGGCGATCCGGTGCAGGGCCTGCCCGACGGCCGCGGGCAGCGGGTCGTCGGCGACCCGGCGAGGGTCCTCGACCGTGACGTCGACCCCGGCCGCCCGGGCGGCGTCGACCAGGTCGGTCAGCCGGTCCAGGCGCGCGGGCGCGGCGAGCGGGTCGCGCGGGGCGTCCGCCCGCAGCAGCTCGATCATCGAGCGCATCTCCGTCAGGGACGCGACGGCGCTCTCGCGCACCTGGGCGAGGGCGGCCCGGTCGCGGGCGGCCTCGGGCGGGGTGGACAGCGCGGCCCCCGAGTGGATGGCGATCGTCGACAGGTGGGAGGCGATGACGTCGTGCAGGTCGCGCGCCATGGCGGCACGCTCCGCCTGCACCGCCTCGTGCCGCTGCGCGACGGACAGCCGCTGGAGGTCGGCGGCGCGCTCGCGCTCCAGCTCGGCGGCCCGGGCGGCCTCGTCGGCGCGGGCACGCTCCAGCTCCGCGAGCTCGGACTTCTGCCGCACGTTGTCGGCCCACCACATGGGCACCAGCAGCACGGCGCCGAGCTGCAGCGCCGCGTACACGAAGTACCGCACGTCGCGCGCGGCCTCCCCGGCGACGACGGAGCCCACCACGGTGACGGTCAGGGCCGTGCCCCACAGCCACGCCCGCGAGCGGGGGCCCGCCCACAGCGCCGCCCCGTACAGGAGGTCCCACAGCACCAGCACGACGGCGAGGCTGCCGCCCCAGGCCAGGTCGACCGCCATGACGACGATGCCGCCCGCGAGCGCGAGCATCGGGCGGGACCGCTTGACCAGGATGAGCGCGCAGCCGACGGCGAGCAGGGCGACCCGCCACCACGGCTCCGGGGCTCCGAACGGCAGCGGCTCCCAGCGGACGATGTCCACGAGCCCGACCTCGAGCAGGAGCCAGCCGAGCACGAACATCGTGACGGCGGTGAGCGCGTCCCCGCGCCGGTCGTCGGCGGTGGCGACGCCGAGGACGACGGCCACGACCGTCCGGGCCAGCACCCGCAGGGCGTGCAGCAGGGTGCGCCACCACGACATGGCTCCGGCGGGGTCGGTGGTCACCCACCCATCCCAGCACAGCGGGCCCTGCCGGGGATCGCCCGAACGGTGTATCGGCGGTACGTCGGCCAGGACGACGTGCGCCGAGGATCCGTCGTTCGGCGGACGACGGGGCCCGCGGCGGCCCGCGAGGATCGGTGCCATGGACTTCCTGGATCTCGGCGGGCTCGAGGGCGCGGGCCTCGGTGCGATGGCCGGCGTGCTCGTGGTGCTCGCGCTGATCGACTCGACCAGCTTCGGCACCCTGCTCATCCCCGTGTGGCTGCTCATGGCGCCCGGGCGGCCGCACGCGGGCCGGATGCTGGCGTACCTCGGCACGGTCGCGGCCTTCTACCTGGCGGTGGGCGTCGCGGTGCTGCTCGGCGCCGGGGTGTTCCTGGACCGGTACGGCGACGCCCTGAGCTCGCGGGCGGCGCTGATCGTGCAGCTGCTGCTCGGGATCGGGCTGGTGGCGCTGAGCTTCCGCTTCGACGGCAAGCGGGCGCGGGCGCGGGCCGCGCGGGAGGGGGCGCGACCGGGACGGCTGGTGCGCTGGCGGGAGCGGGCGATGGGCATCGAGTCGGGCATCGAGTCGGGCATCGAGTCGGGCATCGAGTCGGGCATCGAGTCGGGCATCGAGTCGGGCATCGAGCCGGGCCCCGGGGTCACTCCGGGGCTTCCCGGCATGATCGGTGCGACGTCGACGGCGGTGCGCCCGCGCCCGTCCCTCCTGCCCCTCATGGGGCTGGCCCTCGGCGCGGTGGCCCTCGAGGTCGGGACGATGCTCCCGTACTTGGCGGCGATCGGCCTGATCACGGCGTCGGACCTCGCCGCCGGCACCAGTGTGGGCGTCCTCGCCGCCTACTGCGTGGTCATGGTGGCGCCGGCGCTGCTCCTGCTCGGCGGGCGGCTGGCCGCCGCGCGGTTCGTCGAGCCGCTGCTGGCCCGGCTCGAGAAGTGGCTGTCCAAGAACGCCGCGGAGATGACCGGCTGGGTGCTGGGCATCCTCGGCGTGATGCTCGCCCTCAACGCGATGGGTGGCCTCGGCTGGACCGGCCTGCGGATCGGGTGACTCAGACGCCCAGCTCGTCCAGCACCCGCAGCAGGTTGGCGCGGGCCGTCCGCTCGTACCCGGGCACCCAGTCGCCGGCGTAGCCGCGCGGCACGATCTCCACGACCAGCAGGCAGGCGTAGTACGCCCGGTACAGCCGCAGGCGGTGCCAGGCCGCCGGGTCGCCCGCGCCGGGCGTCCCGTCGCCGACGCCCAGGTCGCCGCCCGCGTCCCGGTACCCGGCGAGCAGGTCCGCGTCCACGGCGCCCGCGCCGAGCTGGTCGGCCCCGACCAGCTCGAACACCGGGTCGCCCCACAGGGCCCGTTCGGCGTCGATGGCGCCCACGACGGTGTGCTCGACCGGGTCCAGCAGCAGGTTTCCCTGCCACAGGTCGGCGTGGACGAGGCGGGGCGTCGTGACCGTGGCCAGCAGGTCGTGGTGCCGTGCGACGGCGGTGCGCAGTCTCTCGGTGGGCAGGTCCACGCCCCAGCGTGCGGCGTCGTCGAGGACGGCGTCGAGCATGCCGGCGAACGCCTCCGGCCAGGTGGCGGCGGTGAGCGAGGCCTCGGGGGCGGGATAGCCGAACCGGTCGCCGGTGATGCGGTGGAGGCGGGCCATGAGCGCCCCGAGGGAGCGCCGCGCGCGGGCCGCGGACGCGTCGTCCAGGCCCGGGGCGCTCTCCAGCTTTCTCCACAGGTCGCCGTCGAGGAACGTCGTGACCAGCGCGTCGCCGTCCACGTGGTCGCGGGTCGTGTCGACGTGCAGCACGCGCGGGACGGGCAGCCCGGCGGCGTGGGCGAGCCGGTCGGCCTCCGCCTCGGTCCCCAGCACGCCGTGCTCGTACCGCAGCAGCCGGGACGTGTCCGCGCCCGTCACCTTCACCACGACGGTGCGGCCGTCGTCGAGGTCGGCGCGCAGCACGCACGCGAACAGGCCACCGCTCAGCGGGGCGACCCGGCGCACCTCCCCGAGCGGGGCGAGCAGGGCGACGACCTGGTCGTCGGTGACCGCCGTCTTCGTCAGCACGCGCGAGAGCGTAGCGGAGCGACCGGCCATCGTCAGGCGGTCAGCAGCGCGGGCAGCTCGAGCAGCGAGTCGACGACGGTGGCGCGGGCCGCCTCGGGGCGCTCGGCGTGCAGATAGCCCCACGGGCCGCGGCGGATCAGGATCGGTCGCATCCCGGCGTCGGCGGCGGGCAGCACGTCGTTGTCCAACCGGTCGCCGACGTAGGCGATCTCCGACGCGGGGACGCCGGTGAGCTCGGCGACCTTGGCGAAGAAGACCGGGTCGGGCTTCTGCACGCCCCACTCGTCGGAGGTGCGGATCGCGTGGACGGGAAGGTCCATCGCCTCGAGGGCGGCGCGGGCCTGGGGCGGCTGGTTGCCGGCGACGACGACGGCGAGGCCGGCGGCGCGCAGGGCGGTGAGGGCCGGGCGCACGTCCGGGTACAGGTCGTCGGCGTCGAAGTTCTCCCGCAGGCCGTCGGGGTCGTCGTCGGCCCAGCGCTCGATCTCGGCGGGTACGTCGACGTCCGGCCGCACCATCTCGAACGCGTGCCGGTGCGAGAGGTCGAGCGCCGCGCAGCCGCCCAGGACGCCGAGGAACGTCAGGGCGGGCACGCCCAGCCGGTCGGCCCAGCGTGACCAGATCCGGGTCTCGTCGATCAGGGTCTCGCCCACGTCGAACACCACAGCACGCACCATGCCGCGACCCTATCCGGCGACCGGCTGTCACCCGTCTGCCCGCCGCCGACCAGGTGGTTCCGGGCCGTCAGGGCGCCGGGACGGGCCGCAACCGCATGCTCGCCACCCCGGGGGGAGCGAGTCGATGGACAGGCCGTTGTCAGTCGTCGTTCAGGAGCCCCGGCTATCGTGCGAGGCATGGCTGGTGCCGGCGAACCTGTGACCGTCCCCGTGACGCTGTCGACCGCGTCCGTGTACCCGCGCAGGGCGGGATACGCGTTCGAGGTCGCTGCCGAGCTCGGGTACGACGGTGTCGAGGTCATGGTGTGGTCCGACCCTGCGACCCAGGACCCGGTGGTGCTGCGGCACCTCGCCGACGAGCACGGGGTGCCCATCCGGTCGGTGCACGCGCCCACGCTGCTGGTCAGCCAGCGCGTGTGGGGCCGGGCGCCCGCCGACAAGCTGCGCCGCGCGGTGGACATGGCCGGCGAGCTGGGCGCGCCGACGGTCGTGGTGCACCCGCCGTTCCGCTGGCAGTACCGGTACGCCCGTCAGTTCCAGGAGCTGGTGCACGAGCTCAACGAGGCCGGCGGCGTCACCGTGGCCGTGGAGAACATGTACCCGTGGCGTCCCCGCTCCCGCGGTGACCGCGAGCTGAAGGCCTACCTGCCCGGCTGGGACCCCGCCGAGCACGACTACGACGCCGTCACCCTCGACCTGTCGCACGCGGCGATCGCGCACCAGGACGGGCTCGCGCTGGTGCACGGCTTCGGCGACAAGCTGCGGCACGTGCACCTCGCGGACGGGACGGCGTCCGGCCGCGACGAGCACCTGGTGCCCGGCCGGGGCGACATGGCGTGCGACAAGGTGCTCGAGGAGCTGGTCCGCCGTGAGTTCGCGGGCGACGTCGTCATCGAGATCTCCACGCGCAAGGCGCGCACCGCGCGCGAGCGGCACGCCGACCTCGAGGTCGCCCTGAAGTTCGCGAGGGCGCACCTCGCCCCGGTGCCCGTGCCGTACCAGCCGCCGCCGCCGGAGCACCACCACCTGCCCGCCGACGCCTGGTAGGCCGCCGGGTAGGCCGCCGCGCCCGACAGGCCGGCGCTCAGGCCGCGGCGACGCGGGCGCCGACGGCCCGCAGCACGAACGCCTCGGTGGCGCGGACGGCGCGCTCGCGGGCGGCCGGGTCGTCGGGGATGAGCCGGCCGGAGAGGCAGGCGTTGACGAGCTGCACCGTGGGCTCGATGTCCTGCTCCGGGAACTCGCCCTCCCCGATGCCCGCGCGCAGGATGCGCTTGAGGATGGACTCGACGATCTCGGCGTGCTCCCGCAGGCGCGCCTGGGTGGTCCGCGACAGGACGGTGCGCAGGTCCGGTCCGGGGGCGAGGTGGAAGACGCGGGTCAGCTGGGCCTGCTGGCGGATGTACGTCCGGAGCTGTTCCACGGGGTCGTCCACCTCGGCAAGGGCCCGCTCCAGGGTCTGCGCGTACTGCTCGGTCTCGTGGGTGATGAAGCCCAGCAGCAGCGCCTCCTTGTCGGGGAAGTGGTTGTAGACCGCGGTGCGCCCGACGCCGGCCGCCGTCGCGATGTCGGCCAGCGTGACGGAGTCGAACCCGCGCTCGGACATCAGCGTCGAGAGCGCGGTGAACAGCTTGTGCCGGGTCATCTGGCGGTGCTCGTGCAGGCTCTTCCCGATGATCTTGGGCATGCTGACATCATAGGCAGCCACTGTCAGCACCTCGGGACGCTAGGGTGCCGGTGTGACCGACCCCACCGCGTCCTCCGAGCTTCCGCCGGCCGCCCAGCCCGACGGCATCGTGCCCGACACCAAGGACTGGACCTGGGTGCTGGCGCGCCCCTGCCCCGAGTGCGGCTTCGCTGCGGCCGACGTGGAGCCCGCCGACGTCGGGCCCGCGGTCCGCGGGTCGCTGCCCCGCTGGCGGACGGCCCTCGAGCGCCCCGACGTCGCGGTGCGACCGAGCCCTGACGTGTGGTCCACGCTCGAGTACGCCGCCCACGTGCGGGACGTCTTCCGGATCTTCGACGAGCGGCTCGGGCTCATGGTCGAGCAGGACGACCCGGCGTTCGCGAACTGGGACCAGGACGTCGCGGCCCTCGAGGGCGACTACGCGCACCAGGACCCGGCCGTCCTCGCCGACGAGCTCGAGGCGTCGGGCGGTGTCGTGGCGGCGTCCTTCGACGCCGTGGCCCCGGGCCAGGAGGAGCGCACGGGCCGCCGGTCCAACGGCTCCGTCTTCACCGTGCGGACGCTGGGCCAGTACTTCCTGCACGACGTCGTGCACCACCTGCACGACGTGCGCGCCTGACCTCACGCCACGAACCCGCAGGCCACAGGGCCGCGACGTCACACCACCGCAACACGTCCGTCACGTCCCGGTGACCCCGGGGGCGGTACGGTCCGCGCCATGGCCTCGGTCCCGGCGGTCGTCCCCGCGGAGCACTCGTCCGACCATGTGCTCGTGATGCCCCGGCCGGCGGCCGGGGCGGAGGCGGGATCGGAGGCCGGGCCGGAGCAGGGCCGGCTCGCACTGCCCGAGCTCGCCGCCGCGTGGTTCGGCGACGCCGGGTGGCTGCGGGCGCCGGCCGTCGCCGGTCCCTCGCGGGGCGGGGGCGGCGCCCGGTTCCACGGCGTGCGGGCCGCGCCGCTCGCGGTCCCGGGCATCCTGCGGCTGGGTGACGACCACCGGGCGACGGGGCCGTTCCCCCTGGAGGCCGGCGCGGCCGGCGCGCTCGGATGCGAGCACCCGGCGGACGCCTGGGCGCTGGGCCGCGCGGACGGGACGCTCGACGCGCGCGGCGGGCGCCCCGCGACGTACGACGACCGGGACGGGATCTCCCGCGCGTTCGCGGCGGCGCTCCCGGTCGGGGAGGAGCTGCGGGTCGTCGGCTGGGGCGTCGCCGTCGCGCGCAGGAGCCGTGGGCTCCTGCTCGCCGACGGGCGGCACGCGCTGCGGCCCGACCCCGCGGCCTCGGTCGACCTGACCGTGCGGGCCGCGCGCGTGGTGCCCGCGCAAGAGCTGCTCGAGGTCGTGCGCGCGGTGGTCGCGACCGCCGCCGGCGAGGCGGCCGCCGCCGGTGCGCCGGGGCACCGCGTGGTGGCCCGGACCCCGTACGACGGGGACCTCGTGGTCGGCGGAGAACCGGCGGCCGGCCCGCCCGGCGCACCCGGCGCACCCGCGACGGTGCACCGCTTCGCCTGGGTGCCGCAGGACCCCTACGAGCTGCAGGTCGAGCAGCCGTCCGGCGTGCACGCGATCGCGCGGTCCCGGGCGCGGACCCTGCTGGCCCGGATCGCGCTGCTGCTGCTCGAGCGGGCGGGCGGGGCCGCGGTCGACGACGCCGGGTTCCCGGTGGGGCGGCGCGGGCTCGAGGGCCGGCTCGACTCCCGCGGGCCCGGGTCGCGCGCCTGGGTGTGATCCCGCGGTTGTCCACAGGCCTTGTCCACAGGGGTTGTCCACAACGGTCGTCGGTTCGCACTGTGTCGCCCCTCACCTGCGACGTTCCACGGTGGAACGGTCACCGCCGGTCGCGCGCCGCGTGGATCGCCCGACGGTCACGGCGGCGTCGCTGAGGCCGGGACCCGCGAGATCCTGCGGTTCCTGACCGGTTCGGGCGCGACGCCGGCCCGCGCGGACGGCGCGGCTCGCGTGCCCGTCGCCGCGGCGGTGCGTGTCGCGCCCGGCGCGTCGTCCACAAATTTCTTCCACAGCCCTGTGGGTGGTGTGGGCATTCCGCGGCACAGCCTGTGGACAAACCTGTGGCCGGAGAACCGGGCACGGAAACCTCCGTCCCACCCCTTGCACCGCACCGGATGCAGGTCTAGAAACGTGCGTACCGGTCTTGCGGAGATCGGGTCGTCGATCACCTGAGAATGACGGTCGTCTGCCCGCTCCACGGGACAGGTCGACCGGAGAACGACGGGCCGTCCCGTACCGCGGTGCGGGTTGTGGGTGACGACACAGGTGTCTGTACGGGGCCGGAAGACCACCCGCGCCCGGCTGTTCGTGGAGAACGGGTTCCTGAGAGGCGACGACGCACCAGGCCTCGACGGGACGCGACGAGCAGTCGGGGTCGTGACGTCGCCACGGCACCCCTGGTCCCCGGGATCGTCGATCAGGGGTACGCGGTTCTCTCCGAGGCCCCCCGGCCGCCCCGGGGGGCCTTGGCACGTCACGGCAAGTCCCGGCATGTCAAGGCCGGGCTCGCCGTCCTACCCTCAGGCCATGAGCAACCTCGAGACACGCCCCGCGGAACGCACCTGCACCGCCGGCGACCGGCCGGCCGGCGTCGAGCTGCTCACGGCGCGCGAGGTGCCGCTGGGCGGCCCTCGCGCCATGAACGTCCGGCGCACCATCCCGCAGCGGCAGCGCTCGCTCGTCGGCGCCTGGTGCTTCTGCGACCACTACGGCCCCGACGACGTCTCCCGCTCCGCCGGCATGCAGGTCCCGCCGCACCCGCACATCGGCCTGCAGACCGTGTCGTGGCTCTTCGACGGCGAGATCCTGCACCGCGACTCCGTGGGCTCCCTGCAGACCGTGCGCCCGGGGGAGCTCAACCTCATGACGGCGGGCGTGGGCATCTCGCACTCCGAGGAGTCGCCTGCCGGGGTCCGGCCACCGCTCCTGCACGGCGTCCAGCTGTGGACCGTGCTGCCGGAGTCCGCCCGGGACGAGCCGCCCCACTTCGAGCACCACGGCGACCTGCCCGTCGCGACGGCGGGCGGCGCGCGGGTGCAGGTCTTCATGGGCTCGCTCGGCGTCGCGGGGGAGCGGCTGGAGTCGCCCGCGCGGACCTACACGCCGCTGGTCGGGGCACAGCTGGACCTCGCCGCGGGCGCCAGCGTCACCCTGGAGACCGACCCGACGTTCGAGCACGCGCTGCTGGTCGACGCGGGCGATGCGACCCTGGAGGGCGAGCGCGTGCCGCCGGCCGAGCTGGGGTACGTGGCACCGGGGCGGGACCGACTGGTCGTGGCGGCGGGCGACTCGCCCGTGCGGGCCGTCCTCATCGGCGGGGAGCCGTTCGGCGAGGACGTCGTCATGTGGTGGAACTTCGTGGGCCGCACCCATGACGACGTCGCGCGGGCACGGGCCGACTGGGCGGCGCAGGTGGCCGACGACGGCGAGGGCAGCCCCACCCGGTACGCGGACGGGGCCGCCGACCGCCGGTTCGGCCAGGTGCACGGGTACGCGAGCGGGCCGCTGCGTGCGCCTGCGCTGCCCGACGTGCGGCTGCGGCCGCGCACCCGCCGCTGAGGGACGCCGCTCAGCCGAGGCGGAGCTCGACCACCGGCACCACCCGCAGCCAGTCCTCCTCGCCGCGCTCGTGCGCCAGGGGCTCGGCCCACGCGGCGAGCACGGGACCCAGCCGGGCCCAGGCGCCCGGGTGCGCGTCGTCGTACTCGCGCAGGATCGCGGCGCCCTCCTCCGGGCCCGTCACGACCGCGCGGGCACGCACGTCGCGCCGCCTGCCGAGGGAGACGAGCACCCGCGGGTCCGCCTGCACGTTGCGGATCCACTGCGACCGCGGGCCGAGCCCGGCGACGACGACGACCCGGTCGGGCAACGGGCGCGACACCACCTCGAGCACCACGTACCGGGGCTGCCCGCTGGTGCGCCCGCGGTGCTGCATCATCAGCAGCCGCTCGCCCACGAGGAAGCCCAGCCCGGCACGGAACAGGCCGATCGGGGCGCGGACGAACCAGCGGGCGTGCAGCAGGCGGGAGGCGAGGCTCATGCCCGTGAACGTATCGTCGCCGACGTCGGACCGGACGGCCGGACACGACGAAGGCCCGGACCGTGTCGGTCCGGGCCTCGCGACGGAGCGGGTGACGGGAATCGAACCCGCGCTGTCAGCTTGGGAAGCTGAAGTTCTACCATTGAACTACACCCGCGCAGCAGCACCGTGACGGTGTGCGCGCCCCGATCATACCCAACACGGATCGATGCTCCGAACCGTGCGGGGCGTCCCGGGACAGCCGGTCGCCTGCACGCCGACGGTGCGGCGTGCAGGCGCAGGCGTCAGAGCGGGCGGATGTTCGACGCCTGCATGCCCTTGGGACCCTGCGTGACGTCGAACTCGACCTGCTGGCCCTCGGCGAGGGAGCGGAAGCCGTCCGCGACGATCGCGCTGTAGTGCGCGAACACGTCGGCGGTGCCGTCGGAGGGGGCGATGAAGCCGAACCCCTTCTCCTCGTTGAACCACTTCACAGTTCCGGTGGTCATGGTGTCTTCTCTCGTTGATGCGACGGCCCCGCGAACACGGGGCCGGTCGTCGCGCCCGGAAGGGCGCGGACGGTGGTGGGCGCGGGCTCGGCGAGCGCGCGCGGTGCCGGGGCGGGACGGGGCGTGCCTCGTCGCCTGGGCAAGCGTGGGGACGACGACGACCAGACGCGTGAAGCGGTCATGGACGTGGTAGCCGTCGGGGAGCCGGACGATCATGCCGCCGTACTCGCCGTCCGCCGTCGCGACCCACAGGTCGTCGTCGGCGCGGCGCCACACGGGGCCCGGTCCAGCGGTGTCGCCCTGTTCCGCGAGTGCGGTCGAGGGCCGTTCGATGGTGGAAGAAGTGATGCTCTCTGCTTTCGCTCCGCGCTCGATGGGCGGAGATCGTCATGGACAGCGGGGCTGTCGTCTGCGCGCGGACCTGGCTTCGATGCTAGGTACCGAAGAGTGCCGGGGTCGGATCCCGCGGCGTGCGCGACTCCCAGGGTACACGAGGGTCGGTCGGGTCGGCATCGGGACGCCGGAGCGCGGTCCGGCGGACCCGACTACCGTGTCCCCGTGCTGCTCTCCGACCGCGACATCCGGGCCGAGCTCGACGCCGGACGGGTCGTCCTCGACCCGTACGAGCCGTCGATGCTCCAGCCCTCCAGCATCGACGTCCGCCTCGACCGGTACTTCCGGTTGTTCGACAACCACAAGTACCCGTTCATCGACCCGTCGCAGGAGCAGCCCGAGCTGACGCGGCTCGTCGAGGTGGTGCCGGACGAGCCGTTCGTGCTGCACCCGGGGGAGTTCGTGCTGGGCTCGACGTTCGAGTCCGTCACGCTGCCCGACGACGTCGCGGCGCGGCTGGAGGGCAAGTCGTCGCTGGGGCGCCTGGGCCTCCTCACGCACAGCACGGCCGGTTTCATCGACCCGGGGTTCTCGGGGCACGTGACGCTCGAGCTGAGCAACGTGGCGACGCTGCCGATCACGCTGTGGCCGGGCATGAAGATCGGCCAGATGTGCTTCTTCCGGCTGTCGTCGCCGGCCGAGCACCCGTACGGCTCCGACGCGTACGGGTCGCGCTACCAGGGACAACGCGGCCCGACGGCGAGCCGGTCGTGGCAGTCGTTCCACCGGAGCGAGGTCTGAGCGCCTTGCCGGGCCGGGGGGCCGCGGCCGGGTCCGACGGGCCGTTCCGCGAGGGGTCGGGACGTCGCTACGCTCGGTCCCGCCGCGCCGGCACCGGTGCGGGGCGCCCCGCGCCCAGGTCCCGGAAGGAGCTCCGCGAAGTGGCCCAGAACCGTTCGGCCCAGAACCAGCCGGCCCTGCCCCCGCTGCCCGCGGTGTCGGCGCAGGGTCACCAGGCGCGCCACCTGCTCGGGGTCCCCTCGGACGTCGTGGTCGACGAGATCGAGGTGCTGGCCATGTCGCGCTTCGTGGGCACGCGCTGGGACGTGGTGCCCGCCGACCTCCCCGGCGCGGACGTCCCGGTCGGCCGGATGGCGAACCCGGGCGAGCCGGGGGTGCTGCGGCTGTCGCGGCACAGCTCCGTCTCGGGCCCCTATGCGCCGTCGGGCAAGGGCGTCGACGCGGGGCTCCCGGGCGGCACGGAGATGGTGTTCGACGTCGTGTGCCCGCGGGAGCGCTGGGACGACGCCACCCGCTTCGGCGGGGACCGCGACGGCATCGGGCGTGCCTTCCCGGCCGCCCTGCCGAACCGCGAGGAGGAGCGGGTCGTCACCTGGCTGGTGCAGGCGGCGCGCCGCCTGGGCGGTTCGGTGCGGCTCGACGTCGCGGGCACCTGGGACGACGCCGACGGCGGCCGGCGGAGCGCCGGCCCGGGCGTCGTGCTCACCCCCGACCCGGGCCGGGCCGTGGACCTCACCGTGTACTCCGACATCTGGCTCGACCCGCAGGCCGCGCACCGCGTGCTGCAGGCCGTGCACCCGCGCGTCGTGCTGGCCACCGAGGGCAGGCCCTACCAGGGCCCGCCCGCCGGGATCGCCGACCGCCCCCTGTACCCGGGGGAGCCGATGGACCCCGAGGTGCGCAAGGCGATCCATGCCCGGGCCGACGACATCGACATCGACGCGCTGCAGGCGCCCATGGTGCTCGACGCGTACGGGCTGGCGAGCGACCTCGGCCTCGACGGCGCCATCACCGTCGAGGTGGTCGGCGACGAGACGCTGCCGCTGCTGGTGCGCGAGCTGCCGTGGGCGGCGTCCGGCGCCGTCTGCTACCACGTGCGGTGGGACCCGCCGGACCTGTACGAGGCGAACCAGGAGTTCCCGCAGGCGGCGCACGTCGTCGCCCGACGCCGGGCGGCGGATCTCGTGGGGAAGATGGCGGTGGCGATCCACGCCGCCGTGGGCGGGGAGATCGCCGACGACGCGGACTTCCTGCTCGCCCCGGAAGACCTCTGAGGGCTCTCCCGCACACCTGAGCACCGGCATCTGGACGGTAGGGTAAAGCCGACGCCCCGCCCCTCGACCGGACGGAGTGCTGTGCTCTCAGTGCTGCTCTTCACCTTCCTGCTGGCCCTTGTGGCGCCGGCTCTGGTGGCGTGGCTGGGCAGGAGAGCGTTCTGGGTGCTGGCCCTCGGGCCGGCCTCGGCCGCCGGCTACGCGCTGGCGGTGACGCCCCGGGTGAGGGCCGGCGACTACCCCACCACGGAGATCCCCTGGGTGCCCGGGCTGCACCTGTCGATCACTCTCCAGCTCGACACGCTCGCGTGGTTCATGCTGCTCGTCGTGGGCGGCGTCGGCGCGCTGGTGCTCCTCTACTGCTCGGCGTACTTCGCCCGGGACGCGCTCGGCCTGGGGCGGTTCGCGGCCGTGCTCACGGCGTTCGCCGCCGCGATGGTCGGGCTGGTCGTGGCCGACGACCTGCTGCTCCTGTTCGTGTTCTGGGAGCTCACCACCGTCTTCTCCTACCTGCTCATCGGCCACTACGCCGACCGCAAGGCCTCTCGGCGCGCGGCCATGCAGGCGATCATCGTGACCACCGCGGGCGGGCTCGCCATGCTGGTGGGGCTGATCATCCTCGGCGTCGTGGGCGACACGTGGCGGGTATCCGAGCTGGTGGCGGACCCCCCGTCCGGCACGGCGGTGACCTGCGCGGCCGTGTGCCTCCTCGCCGGGGCCGCGACCAAGTCGGCGCTCATCCCGTTCCACTTCTGGCTCCCTGCGGCGATGGCGGCCCCGACGCCGGTGTCCGCCTACCTGCACGCGGCGGCCATGGTCAAAGCGGGGGTGTACCTCGTCGCCCGCTTCGCCCCCGCGTTCGCCGACCTGCCCGTGTGGCGGTGGCTGGTCCTCGTGCTGGGTGGCGGCACGCTTCTCCTCGGCGGCTACCAGGCGCTGCGCCAGCACGACCTGAAGCTGGTGCTCGCGTTCGGCACCGTCTCCCAGCTCGGTCTCATCGTGCTGCTCCTCGGGCTGGGCTCGAAGGCGCTGGCGCTCGCGGGCCTGGCCCTGCTGGGGGCGCACGCCATGTTCAAGGCGGCCCTGTTCCTCGTCGTCGGCGCCGTCGACGTCGCCACGGGCACGCGCGACCTGCGCAAGCTGTCGGGCCTGTGGCGCACCATGCCGTTCACCGCCGTCGCCGGCGTGCTCGCGACCGCGTCGATGATCGGCTTCGTGCCGTTCGCCGGCTACGTGGCCAAGGAGGCCGCGCTCGAAGGGCTCTGGCACGACGTCACGCACGGCGCCGGGGCGCTCGAGGCGATCGCGCTGGTCGCGGTCGCCGTCGGCTCGGCGCTCACCGTCGCGTACGGGCTGCGGTTCGTGTGGGGCGCGTTCGGCACCAAGCGGCGCCCGGGTGCCGCCGCGGCCGGCATCGACGCCACGGCGGGCACGACGCACGACATCGCGGCGCAGACCTCGCCCGTGACGCCGGTGCGGCGCCAGCCGTGGCTGCTCGTCACCCCGCCGCTCGTGCTCGCCCTGGGCGGCCTGGCCGTCGCCCTCGCCCCGGGCACCGGGGAGCGGCTGCTCGCCCCGTACGCGGACCTCTACCCCGCCGGTGAGCCCGGCCACCTGGTGCTGTGGGGCGGGTTCACCCCGGTCCTCGCGCTGACCGTGCTGGTGTTCCTGGTCGGCTTCGCGCTCTTCTGGCAGCGGTCCTGGGTGGAGCGCGCCCAGGACGCCCTGTGGTCGCCGCGCGGCGCCGACGTCGTGTACCGGCGCACCATGCGCCGCCTGGACGACCTCGCGGCCGACGTCACCGCCGCGACGCAGCGCGGCTCCCTGCCCATCTACCTCGGCATGATCCTCGTGGTCCTCGCCGTCGCGCCGGGCATGGTGATCGCGTCCGGGCTGGTCGCGGGCACACCGCGGCTCGAGGTCGTGCCCTGGGACCGCCCGGCCGACGCCGCCGTCGTGGCGATCATCGCGATCGCGTGCGTGCTGGCCGCGCGCGCCCGCCGCCGGCTCAAGGCCGTGGTGCTGGTGGGCGTCGCCGGGTACGCGAACGCGACCCTGTTCATGCTGCACGGCGCCCCCGACCTCGCGCTCACCCAGGTGCTGTGCGAGACGGTCACGCTGGTCATCATGGTGCTGGTGCTGCGGCGGATGCCGCCGTACTTCACCGACCGGCCGCTCGCCGCCAGCCGCTGGCTGCGCCTCGCGCTGGGCGTCGTCACCGGGCTGGTGATGATGGCGCTCACCGTCGCGGCGCCCCTCGTGCGGGTGGCCGACCCGATCAGCACGCTCTTCCCCGACGAGGCCGTCGAGTGGGGCGGCGGCAAGAACGTCGTCAACGTGACCCTCGTCGACATCCGCGCCTGGGACACCGTGGGCGAGATCTCGGTGCTGCTCGTCGCCGCCACCGGCGTCGCGTCGCTCATCTTCCTGCGGCAGCGCAGCGGCGAGGTCCTGCGGCTCTCCCGCGTGACCGACGACACCAGCCAGTCCGACCCGCACACGCGCCGGGTGTGGCTCGCGGCGGGCAGCACGATGTCGCCCGAGCGGCGGTCCGTGATGTTCGAGGTCATCACCCGCGTGATCTTCCACGCCATGATCGTGTTCGCCCTGTTCCTGCTGTTCAGCGGTCACAACGCCCCCGGCGGCGGCTTCGCGGCGGGGCTCGTCGTGGGCATCGCGTTCGCCGTGCGCTACCTGGCGGGCGGGCGCTACGAGCTCGGCGAGGCCGCGCCCGTCAACCCCGGCGTGCTGCTGGGCACCGGTCTGTTCCTGTCCGCAGGCGTCGGCCTCGCGACGCTCGTGGCCGGGCAGGAGGTGCTCCAGAGCACGATCCTGCACTGGTACGACGTGCCCGTCCTCGGCGACGTGCACCTGGTGACCTCGCTGTTCTTCGACATCGGCGTGATGCTCGTCGTCGTCGGCCTCGTGCTCGACCTGTTGCGCACGCTGGGCGCCGAGATCGACCGGCAGGACCCGCGCCCGGCGCGGACCGTCGTCGGCATGGTCAGCTCCCCGGACGAGCAGCGCGACGCCGCACCCGAGGAGGTGGCCCGATGACCGTCCTCGAGAACACCCCCTCGGCCGTGCTGGTGCTGGCCATCGGCGTGCTGTTCGCCACGGGGGTCTACCTGCTGCTGGAACGGCCGCTGACGCGCGTGCTGCTCGGCTTCGTCCTCATCGGCAACGGCGTCAACCTCATGCTGCTCGTCGCCGGCGGGCGCTCCGGCGCCTCGCCCATCGTGGGCAACGCCCCGGAGGGCGTGCGCATGAGCGACCCGCTCGCGCAGGCGATGGTGCTCACCTCGATCGTCATCACCCTCGCGCTCACCGCGTTCGTGCTGGCCATGGCCTACCGGTCGTGGCAGCTGCACGGCCACGACGAGGTCGCCGACGACGTCGAGGACCGGCGCGTCGCCCGGCACGCCGCGCTCAACGCGCCCGCCTTCCAGGACGCCGACGACACCGAGTCCGACCTGACGCTCGACGAGGAGGCCGCCGACCTGTACGACGACGTCGACGACAGCGACGACGAGGCGCTCCGCGCCCGTGCCGCCGAGCGGGCCGACGGCCGCGCCGACACCGAGGAGCGCCCGTGAACGCCTGGTCGGTCGAGACGCTCGTCCCGCTGCCCGTCATGCTGCCGCTGTTCGCGGCCGGGCTGACGCTCGCCCTGCACCGGTACGCCCGCGTGCAGCGGATCATCAGCGTGACCGCGCTCGCCGCCGCCCTCGCGGCGTCGGTCGGGCTGCTCTTCGCCGCCGACGCCGGCCCGATCGTCGTGGAGATCGGCAGCTGGGCCGTGCCCGTCGGCATCGACCTGGTCGCCGACCGCCTGTCCGCCGTCATGCTCACGGTCTCCGGCGTGATGCTGCTGTGCGTCCTCCTGTACTCCCTGGGTCAGGGCGTGCCGGAGGGGGAGGACGAGCCGGGCACGACGCGCGGCGACATGATCCCCGTCGCGATCTTCCACCCGACGTTCCTCATCCTCGCCGCGGGCGTGGCGAACGCGTTCCTCACCGGCGACCTGTTCAACCTGTACGTCGGGTTCGAGATCCTGCTCGCCTCGTCGGCGGTGCTGCTGACGCTGGGTGGCACGGCGGAGCGGATCCGCGCCGGGTCGGTCTACATCATCGTCACGCTGGTGTCGTCCCTGCTGTTCCTCACCGCCATCGCGCTGATCTACGGCGCCACCGGCACGGTCAACATGGCGCAGCTCGCGGAGCGGCTCCCGGAGATCGACCCGACCGTCCGCACGGCGCTGCAGCTGCTCCTCCTGCTCGCGTTCGGCATCAAGGCCGCGATCTTCCCCTTGTCCGCCTGGCTCCCGGACTCCTACCCGACGGCGCCCGCGCCCGTCACGGCCGTGTTCGCCGGCCTGCTCACCAAGGTGGGCGTGTACTCCATCCTCCGCACGCAGACGCTGATCTTCCCGGACAACCCTGCCGTCGACCAGGTGCTCATGGTGCTCGCGCTGCTCACCATGGTCATCGGGATCTTGGGCGCGGTGGCGCAGAACGACGTCAAACGGCTGCTGTCGTTCACCCTGGTCAGCCACATCGGCTACATGATCTTCGGCATCGCGCTCGCGACCGAGGCGGGCACCGCGGCGGCCATCTACTACGTGGTGCACCACATCTCCGTCCAGACCGCCCTGTTCCTCGTGGTGGGGCTCGTCGAGTGGCGGGGCGGGTCGACGTCGCTGGACCGGCTCGGCGGCCTCGCCAAGCTGGCCCCGGGGCTGGCCGTGCTGTTCTTCGTGCCCGCGCTCAACCTCGCGGGCATCCCGCCGCTGTCCGGGTTCCTCGGCAAGGTGGGCCTGCTCACCGAGGGCGCGACCGTCGGCACCGGCCTGGCGTGGGTGCTGGTCGTCGGGTCGGTCGTGACGTCGCTGCTCACCCTGTACGCCGTGGTCAAGGCGTGGAACAAGGCGTTCTGGCAGGCGCCGTCGGAGGAGATCGAGTCCGACGTGCCGCTGCCGCGCGGGATGGTGCTGCCCACGGGCGCGCTCGTCGCGTTCGGCCTGCTGCTCACGGTCGCCGCCGGCCCGCTGTACGGCTACGCCGAGCGCGCCGCCACCGCGTCGATGGACGGCCACACCTACGTCGACGCCGTCTTCCCCGACGGCGCGGAGCGCGGGCAGGGCGAGTCCGTCGTGGCCACCGACGACGAGGGGAGCGACGCCCCGTGAGCCTGCACCCGCGCCGCCGCCCCGTCCGCCTGCTCCGCCGGCTGGGCTCGCAGTGGCACGCGCTCGCGCTGCTCACGATCGTCTGGGTGCTGCTGTGGGGCGACCTGACCTGGGCCAACGTCCTCGCCGGCGCCGCCATCGCGTCCGTGGTGGTCATCATGTTCCCGCTGCCGGCCATCACGATGCAGGGCACCGTGCGGCCGGGGCGGGCCCTCGTGCTGGTCGGGCGGTTCGTGGCGGACCTGTTCGTCGCGTCGTTCGAGGTGGCGTGGTCCGCGATCAAGCCGGGGCCGACGCCCCACGGCGCCATCGTGGCGGTTCGACTGCGCAACCCGGAGGACGCGTACCTGACCATCACCGCGGTGATGTCGTCGCTGGTGCCCGGCTCGCTGGTGGTCGAGGCGCGGCGCAGCACCGGCGTCGTGTACCTGCACGTGCTCGACATCGACGCCTACGGCGGCCCGGAGGCCGTGCGCCGCGACACCCTCGCCCTCGAGGAGCGCGTGCTGCGAGCGTTCGCGAGCGACGCCGTGCTGGCGCGCTGCGGCCTCGCCCCCGAGGACGCCGCCGCGGCCCTCGACGCCGCCCGCCCCGGAGAGGGGGACGCACGATGATCGTCGCCGTGATCGCGGCCGCCGTGCTCCTGACCGTCGCCGCGCTGCTCGCGCTCGTGCGCGTCGAGCGGGGGCCGTCGATGCTGGACCGCGCCGTCGCCCTCGACGCCCTGACCATCACCCTCGTCGGCGCCATCGCCGTCGAGGCGATCTGGTCGCGCCGCACCGAGACCATCCCCATCCTCGTCGCGCTCTCCATGGTCGGCTTCGTCGGCTCCGTCACGATGGCGCGGTTCGCGGCGAAGGAGCCCGAGAGCGAGGGGGCCCCGCACTCCCGCGAGGAGGTCGCCGCGCAGGCGCGCGCCGCCGACGTCCCCCGCGGCGAGCAGCGCGGGGGCCCCCGTGGCGCCGAGACGGACGACGAGGGGAGCACCGACCGATGACCCACGTCGAGCCGGGCCTGTGGACCACGATCGCCGACGTCGTCGCGGCCGTGTGCCTGCTGGCCGGCGCGTTCCTCACGCTGGGTGCGGGCGTCGGGCTGACCCGCTTCCCGTCCCTGCTCGCCCGCATGCACACGGTGACCAAGCCGCAGGTGCTGGGGCTCGTCCTCATGCTCACCGCGCTCGCGCTGCGGGTGCGCAGCTGGTCGGCCATCGCGATGCTCGTGCTGGTCGTCGCGTTCCAGCTCGTCACGTCGCCCGTCGCCGCGCACATGGTGGGCCGGGCCGGGTTCCGCACCGGCAAGGTCGACCCGGACGACCTGCGCCCCAACGAGTTCGGCGAGCCCGACTGACCTGCTCCTGATAGACCGGGCGCATGGCACCAGCCGAGCCCGGACCCCCGCCCCAGCCCGGAGTCAGCCCGCGCGTCGTGCAAGAGGCGCCTGCCGCCGGCGAGAGCACCCTCACCGTGATCATCGCGTTCGCCGCGAACGCGTTCGTGGCCGTCGCGAAGTCCGTGGCGGCGGTCGTCACCGGCTCCGCCTCCATGCTCGCCGAGGCCGTGCACTCCTGGGCGGACACGGGCAACGAGGTCTTCCTGCTCGTCGCCGACCGGCGGTCCCGGCGGCCCGCGGACCCGCTGCACCCGCTGGGCTTCGGCCGCGAGGCCTACGTGTGGTCGATGTTCGCCGCCATCGGGCTGTTCGCCGTCGGCGCCGGCGTCTCCATCACGCACGGCATCCAGGAGCTGGTGCACCCCGAGCCCGCGAGCGACTTCGGCGTCGCGTACGCGGTGCTGGGGCTCGCGTTCCTGGTCGAGGGCGTCTCCTTCCTCCAGGCGACCCGGCAGGCGCGCGCGGAGGCGAAGAAGGCCGAGCACGACGTGCTGCACCACGTGCTCGTCACCTCCGACCCCACGCTGCGCGCCGTCTTCGCCGAGGACGCCGCCGCGCTGGTCGGCCTCGTCGTCGCGTTCGCCGGGGTGCTGGCGCACCAGGTCACCGGGTCGCCGGTTCCCGACGCCGTCGGGTCGATCGTCGTGGGCGTCGTGCTGGCCGTCGTCTCGCTCGTGCTGGTCGACCGCAACCGGCGCTTCCTCGTGGGCGAGGCGGCCCGGCCCGAGACGCGCGCCGCCGTGCTGGACCACCTGGCGCGGCTGCCGCAGGTGGAGCGGGTGACGTACCTGCGGCTCGAGTACGTGGGGCCCAGGTCGCTGTACCTCGTGGCGAGCGTGGACCTGCGCGGCAACGAGCAGGAGGCGACGGTCGCCCGGCGGCTCGACGACCTGGAGCGGGCGGCCACCCGTGTGCCCGCCATCGCCGGGGCCGTGTTCACGGTGTCGACGCCCGAGGAGCCGTCGCTCCGCTGACACGAAGCACCGCCGAGCAGGTGGTCGCGGCCCGTCCGCTCGTCGTGACGGGTCGCAACCGCCTGCTCGGCGGCCTCAGCGGGACGTGTGGCGGGCCTCGTGGGCCAGGAGGCTGCGCTTGACGTCGAGCCCGTAGCGGAAGCCGCCGAGGCTGCCGTCGGTGCGCAGCACCCGGTGGCAGGGGACGAAGAGGGCGGCCGCGTTCATCGCGCACGCGCCGGCGGCGGCGCGGACGGCGGCGGGCCGGCCCGAGAGCTCCGCGTAGCGGGTGTACGTGACGGGGTCGCCCGCCTCGACCGTGCGCAGCACGTCCCACGCGTGGGCGCGGTACGGGCCGGAGACCTGGCGCACGGGGACGGCGTCGATGGCGTGCAGGTCGCCCGCGTAGTAGGCGCGCACGGCCGCCACCGCGGGCGCGACGGCGGGGTCGTCGTCCGGCACGGACGTCGTGCCGGCGGGCCGGAGGTCCGGATGGGTCAGGCCGACCAGGGCGTCGGCGTCGGTGGTCCAGCCGGAGGCGAGCACCGTGCCGTCGGGGTCGACGACGACGGTGAACGGCCCGTCGGCGGTGGCGACGGTGGTGGCGCGGGCGGTGCCGGCGGAGACGGTCGGTGCGGTCGGTGCGGTCGTGACGGTCATCGGGGACCTCCGGGTCGGGTGGGGAGCACGTGGACGCGCTCGGGGTGCGGGTCGAGGGCGTGGGCTTACCGCACGGTCGGCGGGAGGGCGGCGCGCCAGAGGTGCATCGCGGCGTACGAACGCCAGGGGGCCCAGCGCTCGGCGCGGGCGGCGAGGGCGCGTGACCGGGCGGCACGCGAGGCGTCGTCGGGCACGCCGAGGTCGACGCCGGCCGCGGCGGCGCCCGCGAGGAGGGCGACGTCGCCGTCGAGCCAGGCGTCCGGGTCGCGCAGCACGCGCATCGCCACGTACGCGGCCGTCCAGGGCCCGATGCCGCGGCGCGCCACGAGCGCGGCCCGCAGCGTGGCGCCGTCGTCGCCGACACCGACGGACAGGGTGCCGTCGTCGAGCGCGCGGGCCGTGTCGACGACTGCGGCGAGCTGCCTGGCGGGCAGGCGCAGGTGCTCCGCGCCCGCCTCGGCGACCTGGGCGGGCGTGGGGAAGAGGCGCGTGAGGCCGGGCACGGCCGACTCGTACGGGGTGCCCGTGGCCGCGGCGAGCCGGCTCAGGTGCGTGCGCGCCGCGGCCACGCTGATCTGCTGACCGACGATGGCCCGGACCACGATCTCGTGCGGGTCGACCGTGCCGGGGACGCGGAGGCCGGGGGTGTGCGCGACGAGCGGGGCGAGCGCCGGGTCGTCGGCGAGCGCGGTGTCGACGGCCGCCGGGTCGGCGTCCAGGTCGAGCAGCCGCCGCAGGCGGGCCACGGCCACCGAGACGTCCGCCGCCGACGCGAGCTCGAGGCGCACCGCGACCCGCCCGCCCCCGACGCCGGGGCCGGCCAGCACCTCGGCGGCGCCCGGCCCGTGCGGGAGGCGCAGCGTGCGGGCGTACCGCACGTCGGCGTCCTCGAGATCCGCGACCTCCACCCCCTCGACCGCGCGGGCGGCGAGGAACGCCACGACGCCCCGGGCGTCGAACGGCTCGCGCACCGGCAGCTCGAGCTCGAGACGCACCCGCGCGACGTCGCAGCCGCGATCACCTTCCAGCACGCGGTTCCTCGTGTCATCGGGTCCCATGGCGCGGGAGATCGCGTGCTGGAAGGCGGGGTCGGACCGACCGCGGCGGCGGGCGCGGGCGCGCAGGTCGCTCGGTGCCGTGTCGAACACCTCGGCCATCGTGTCGTTGAACTGACGGATCGACCCGAAGCCGGCCGCGAACGCGACGTCCGCCAGCGGCAGGTCCGTGCCGACGACGAGGCTGCGCGCGGTCTGCGCCCGCTGCGCCCGGGCGAGGGCGAGCGGCCCGGCGCCGAGCTCCGTGGTGAGCAGGCGGTGCACGTGCCGGGTGCTGTACCCGAGGCGGGCGGCGAGCCCGTCGGTGCCCTCGCGGTCGACGACGCCGTCGGCGATGAGGCGCATCGCCCGACCGGCCAGGTCGTGCCGCAGGTCCCACGCGGGCGTGCCGGGCGCGGCCTCCGGCAGGCAGCGCTTGCAGGCGCGGTACCCGGCCTCGTGCGCCGCCGCGGACGTCAGGTAGAACGTGACGTTCTCCGGCTTGGGCGTGCGGGCGGGGCACGACGGGCGGCAGTAGATCCCTGTGGAGCTCACGGCGGTGAAGAACTGCCCGTCGAACCGCGTGTCCCGCGCCGCGATGGCGCGGTATCGCTCTGTGAAGACCCGCTCGTTCGCGGGGGCGGGAGTCGGGGTGCCGGGCCGGGCCGTCGTCGTCATGGCCCCATCCTCACGCGCGCCCCCGACGCTCGGCTAGCGGGATTCGGACACGACCGTCGACGCCGTGCCCTTGGGCATTAGGGGAGGGCCTCGATCCAGTCGAGGACGGCGGTGAGGTAGGCGTCGCGGGCGGGCCGCGGCGACAGTGCCAGGTCGTGGGCGCCGCCGGTGATGGTCCGCACCGTGACGTCGCCGCCGAGGCGCGGGGCGCGCTCGCGCATGTGGGCGACGTCCAGCACGGTGTCCGTGGTGAGGTGCTGGTCGGCGGTGGAACGGTCCGACGTGAGGACCAGCACCGGCACGTCCAGGCGGAGCCCGCGCGCGAGCCGCCGCTGGGACCGCAGCACGGACCGCAGCCAGGCGGCCCGGACGGCGAAGGGCTCGTCCGGCTTCCACGCCGGGTCGAACTCCCACTCGCCGCCTTGGGCGCGGTGCAGGGCGCGCGCGTAGCCGTCGTCGAGGTGGTTGACGATGGCCCGCGGCGCCAGGACGCCGAGGACCTCGACGAGCGCCGTGGCCGCGGCACGCACCGGGCCGGGCTTGTTGAGCTGGACCCAGGGGCTGTTGAGCACCAGCGCGTCGGCGCGGCCGGGCCGCGCGGAGGCCCACAGCGGGGCCACGAGGCCGCCGGTGGAGTGGCCGAGCACCACGAGACGCTCGTGCCCCGCAGACCGGACGGCCGCGGCCGCGGCGTCGAGGTCCTGCGCGTACACCGCGACGTCCCGCACCTGGTTCGGGTCGCCTCCGGCGCTCACGTGCGCGTCCCAGGCGCGGCCGTGACCGCGCAGGTCGACGGAGTAGAACGCCAGGCCGCGGGCGGCGACGGCCGTCGCGAGGTGCGGGTGGAAGAAGTAGTCCGCGAAGCCGTGCACGTACAGCACGGCCGTGCGGGCTGCCGGGGACCCTGTGTCGCCCGGCGTCGACGGCACGTGACGCACGAGCACCGCCTCCGCGCCGCCGGGCAGCGGCAGGGTGCGCGCCTGGAAGTCGGGGCCGAGGACGTCCTCGCGCCACGCCCCGGCACCGGGGCGTGGCGCGGCCTGCGGGTCAGGCACCCTGCGTCGGACCGGACGGGCGGCGCGGGTCGCCGGGCTCGGACCCCGGCTCGGACCCCGGCTCGGGCTCGAACGGTTCCGCGACGGGTCCGGTGGTCGGGCCGGTCGGCGGCGTGCTCTCGGGTGCGGGCCGCGGTTCGAGGGGGTCCGCGACGGGCCCGGTCGCCGGCTCGGCCGTGGGCGCGGTCGGCGGGGCGGGCGGGGCGCCGAACACCTGCTCCTCGGGCGTCGGGCCCGCGCCCGGGGCGGGAACGGAGCCGGGGGCCGTGCCGGCGGCGAGCGCGGCGTCCCCGGTCGCGGTGCCGGTGACGGGGGCAGGGCGGCGGTTGTTCCGCACGACGAGCCACACGACGAGGCCGATGACGATCAGCCCCACGACGAGCCCGACGACCCACCACGGGAAGCTGCTGCCCGTCTCGGCGGAGCCGCGCGCCTGGAACTCGGTGACCTCGCCCATCTGGGGGGCCCAGGAGACGGTGTTGCCGTCGACGGTGCCGTTGGCCTCGATCACCTCGCCGGGGAAGGTGATGGAGATCTGCACGTCCAGGGCATCCTGCAGCCCTTCGGGCAGGTCGCCGAGCTGGCCGAGGTCCTGCGACATGTCCGTCTGGCCGGCGACGACGTACTCGTCGCCCTCCCGCGTGATCGACAGGCCGGCGTCCTGGGCGGTGCCGGCGCCGCCCAGCTCGAGCTGGTCGAGGGGGACGTCCGTGTAGGTGATCTCCGTGCCGGTGTACTCGTCGTCGGACCAGGGCTCCTGGGTGGCGCCCTCCGGCAGGCCGGCCTCGAGCTCGCTGCTCGCCTGGTCCCACAGCTCGCCCGGCTCCATGCCCATCGTCTCGGCCAGCTGGTTGGAGAAGGCCATGATCATCGTGCCGGACGCCGTGTCCTCCTCGGACAGCGTCATGTCGACGTCGACCTTCATGCACCCTGCGAGGGCGAGAAGTCCGACGGCGGCGAGCGCCGCGGCGATCGCGGTACGAAGTCGGCGGCGAGGGCCGTGGGCTGGTGTGGTCACCGACCCAGCATCCCGCAGCCCTGGTCGGGGAGCCAGCGGGCGTGCCGGGGCGGCTTGCGACCAAAGTTGAGCGGAATAGACTCAACTTTGGCAGCGTTCCCTCGACAGACGTTTCCCCGTGTCTCCCGGAGGTCCCATGGACATCAAGCTCACGACCATGTCGCAGCAGGCGCTCGGCGACGCCGTCCAGTCGGCGTCGGCCGCCGGCAACCCTCAGCTCGAGCCGGTGCACCTGTTGTCGTCCCTGCTGCAGCAGCAGGGCGGCGTCGCCGTCGGCCTGCTCGACGCGGTCGGCGCCAACGCCCAGCAGATCGGCCAGCGCGCCCGTGCCGCCCTCGTGGCCCTGCCGCAGGCGAGCGGCTCCGCCGTCGCGCAGCCGGCGCCGTCGCGCGCCATGAGCGCCGTGCTGGAGAACGCGGGCAAGGAGGCCGAGGCGCTCGGCGACGAGTACGTCTCGACCGAGCACCTGCTCATCGCCGTGGCGGCCGGCCAGTCCGCCGCCGCGCAGGCGCTGACCGAGGCCGGCGCCACCGCCGACGCGCTGCGCGCCGCGCTGCCTGCCGTCCGCGGCTCGTCCCGGGTCACGAGCCCCGACCCCGAGGGCACGTACAAGGCGCTCGAGCAGTACGGCAGCGACCTCACGCAGCGTGCCCGCGACGGCAAGCTCGACCCCGTGATCGGGCGGGACTCCGAGATCCGCCGCGTCGTGCAGGTGCTGAGCCGCCGCACCAAGAACAACCCCGTGCTCATCGGCGAGCCCGGCGTCGGCAAGACCGCCGTCGTCGAGGGCCTGGCCCAGCGCATCGTGGCGGGCGACGTCCCGACGTCCCTGCAGGGCAAGCGGCTCGTCGCGCTCGACCTGGCGGGCATGGTCGCCGGCGCCAAGTACCGCGGCGAGTTCGAGGAGCGGCTCAAGGCCGTGCTCGAGGAGATCACCGCCTCGGACGGCGAGGTCGTCACGTTCATCGACGAGCTGCACACGGTCGTCGGCGCGGGTGCCGGCGGCGAGAGCGCCATGGACGCGGGCAACATGCTCAAGCCGATGCTCGCGCGCGGCGAGCTCCGGCTGGTGGGCGCGACCACCCTCGACGAGTACCGCGAGCACATCGAGAAGGACCCGGCCCTGGAGCGGCGGTTCCAGCAGGTGTTCGTCGGCGAGCCCTCCGTGGAGGACACGGTCGCCATCCTGCGCGGGCTCAAGGAGCGGTACGAGGCGCACCACAAGGTGACGATCGCCGACTCCGCGCTGGTGGCCGCGGCGGCGCTGTCCGACCGGTACATCACCGGCCGCCAGCTGCCCGACAAGGCGATCGACCTGGTCGACGAGGCCGCGTCCCGCCTGCGCATGGAGATGGACTCCTCGCCCGTCGAGATCGACGAGCTGCAGCGCGTCGTCACCCGCCTCGAGATGGAGGAGGTCGTGCTCAAGGAGTCCGACGACGTCGCGTCGAAGGAGCGCCTGGAGCGGCTGCGCGCCGACCTCGCCGACACACGCGAGCAGCTTGCCGCGCTCACCGCGCGGTGGGAGTCGGAGAAGGCCGGGCACAACCGGGTCGGCGACCTGCGCGCCCGCATCGACGAGCTGCGCACGGAGTCCGACCGCCTGCAGCGTGAGGGCGACCTCGAGTCCGCCGCGCGCCTGCTGTACGGGGAGATCCCGCAGGTGGAGCGCGAGCTGGCGGAGGCGGAGCGCGCGGAGGCGTCGCAGGACGAGAACCAGGCCGTCGAGGCGCCGATGATCGCCGACAAGGTGGGCGCGGACGAGATCGCCGAGGTGGTCTCCGCGTGGACGGGCATCCCGGCCGGGCGGCTGCTGCAGGGCGAGTCCGAGAAGCTCCTGCACATGGAGGACGTGATCGGCGAGCGGCTGATCGGCCAGACCGCCGCCGTGCGCGCCGTCTCCGACGCGGTGCGGCGCTCGCGGGCCGGCGTGGCCGACCCCGACCGCCCGACCGGGTCGTTCCTGTTCCTCGGGCCGACCGGCGTCGGCAAGACCGAGCTGGCGAAGTCCCTCGCGGACTTCCTGTTCGACGACGAGCGCGCCATGGTGCGCATCGACATGTCGGAGTACTCGGAGAAGCACTCGGTCTCGCGGCTGGTCGGCGCGCCCCCGGGGTACGTCGGCTACGAGGAGGGCGGCCAGCTCACGGAGGCCGTGCGGCGGCGCCCGTACTCCGTCGTCCTGCTGGACGAGGTGGAGAAGGCGCACCCCGAGGTCTTCGACATCCTGCTGCAGGTGCTCGACGACGGGCGGCTCACCGACGGTCAGGGCCGCACGGTGGACTTCCGCAACGTCATCCTGGTGCTGACGTCGAACCTGGGCTCCCAGTTCCTCGTGGACCCCGCCCTGGACGACGCCGCGCGGCGCGAGGCCGTGATGGCGGCCGTGCGGGCGTCGTTCAAGCCGGAGTTCCTCAACCGGCTCGACGACGTGGTGATCTTCGACGCGCTGAACGTGGAGGAGCTGGGCGAGATCGTCGACCTGCAGGTCGCGGCGTTCGCGCAGCGGCTCGCCGACCGGCGCATCACCGTGGACGTCACGCCCGCCGCGCGCGAGTGGCTGGCGCTCGAGGGCTTCGACCCGGCGTACGGCGCCCGGCCGCTGCGCCGTCTGGTGCAGCGCGAGATCGGCGACCGCCTGGCCAGGGAGCTGCTCGCGGGTGCGGTGACCGACGGCGACACCGTCGTCGTCGACCGCGCCCCGGACGCCGCCGGGCTGGTGGTGACGCGCCAGGCCTGACGCCGAGGTAGGTCCACGAGCGCCGAGGTAGCCGAAAGAACGCCGAGGTAGTTCGAGGGCGGGCCGGAATCTCTCCGGCCCGCCCTCGAACTACCTCGGCGCTGTCGAACTACCTCGGCGGGAGGTCAGACGGCCTTGCTGCTGACCCGGATGAAGGTCGGGTTGTCCTGCCAGATCTTGCGCTTCACGACCCCGACGCCCGGACGGCCGGCGTCGATCTGCTTGCCGTTGCCGATGTAGATGGCCACGTGGCCGGGGGTCCAGATCAGGTCGCCCGGCTTCGCGTTGGCGCGGGACACGCGGTGCCCGACGTTCTTCTGCGCGGACGACGTGCGCGGCATCTTCTTGCCGATCGCCTTCTTGTACACGTACGTCGTGAAGCCCGAGCAGTCGAACGCGTTCGGGCCGGTGGCGCCGTGCACGTACCGGGCGCCGACCTTCGAGTTGGCGACGGCGACGACGGGCGAGCCTGGCTTCTTGGCGGTGACGCCGGTGGTGCGGGACGACTTGTTGGCGAGGTTGGCCGAGGTCGGGAGCACGAGGATGCGGACCTTGTTCTTGCCGACCTTGTACTGGCCCCAGAGCGGCTTGAACGTGGCCTTGCCGGCGTGCAGCCGCTTGGTCGAGACGGCCTTGCCGTTCATGACGAGCTGCGCGCGGCCGGAGATGGCCTTGCCGGCGTGCGTGGCCTTCATCGTGAACGCGGGGCGGTGCTTCCCGGAGTTCTTGACCATCGTGTGCTTCGACGCCGTGAAGACGGTGCGGGGCTTGATCTTCCCCGTGGCCGCCGGGACGGCGACGGAGCTGACGCTCGCGGGCGCGGCGGTCGCGGCGGACGACTGGGGGGCGGTGGCGACGAGACCGCCGGCGGTGAGGGCTGCGGTGAGGCCGAGGGCGACGACGAGACGCCGGGGGCGGGGAGCGGCGACGGCGACGCTGCCGGGGCGCGCGTGATCGAGAGACGTGGGCATGGGGACCTCCAGCCTGCGAGATGAGCTGTCGGGTGAGGCCGAGATCGTTGGCCCGCCACCAAGGTGGCTAAACCCCAAGGCCGGGAGCGTCCGGGACGTGGTGCCCGGGCGGCCGGCCGGAGAGTGGTTCTCCCGCTGCTGCCGTGAGGTTCGTGGTCACCGTGACGCCGGCAGCACTCGGCTGCGTCCCGGTCGGCCGACACCTGGAGAGGTGCGGTCGAGGGACGCTAACCCCGCGGACCGCCCCAGGTCACGCTCAGATAACGCTGCCCTCCGGCTCCCGGGGCAACCGGTCGGGGCCATCGGCCCTGGACGAGTCGGGACACTCCCCGGCGAACCGGACGGGCGACGGTGATACGAATTGTGACCAAGGTCACTGTAGGGATCGGTCGGGATCAGGCGAGCAGGTCGGCCGTCCACGCGGCGTCGGTCACGGCCAGGCACAGCCCGGTGCGGTCGCCCTGGGACCAGCCGTCCTCGGACGGCGTCAGGACCACGAACGTCACCCCTTTGGTCTCTCGCCCCCCGGGGCCGAGCAGCTCCGGCCCGCAGAGGGCGGAGACGCGGCGGACCAGGTCGTCCCGCCCCGGCCACACGGCGTCCGCGGACGCGTCGGTGCGGCCGACGACCTGCGCGGTGTGCTCCGCGTCGCACGGCACCACCGTCACCCGGCCGACGTCTCCCGCCGGCAGCTCCCGCACGCACGAGCCGAGCACGAGCTGCACCGCGTTCGCCTCGCGGGCGCCGGCCACCGTGGCCGGCAGGGGCTCGCGGGCCCGGTCGCGCTCCGCCGTCACCCCGAGCACGACGGCCCCGCCGACGACCGCGAGGACGACCGCCGCCGCCCCCCACCGGAGCGCGAGCCGGCGCGTGCGCGTCGGGTCCGCAGGCCGGCCGGGGCGCCCGGCGCCGGGAGGCGCCGCCGCCCCGTCACCCGGTGCCGCGTCGTCGGTCCGGGCAGCACCGGGGAGCTGCAGGTCGGCCAGCCCTTCCGCGGGCAGCATGCCCGGGGGCGTGGGCGCCGCGAAGACGGGTTCCGGGTCGCCCGGTGCGTCGGACCGGGGCGGGTGCGTGGTCACGAGTGCTCCAGCGGCGCGGTCACGCCGGGTCGGCGAGGTCGAGGATCACGGGCACGTGGTCGCTGGCGCCCTTGCCCTTGCGCTCGTCGCGGTCGATGACCACGCCGGTGACGCGGCGCCGCACCGCGGGGGAGGTGTAGGCGAAGTCGATGCGCAGCCCCTTGTTCCGCGGGAACGCGAGCTGCTGGTAGTCCCAGTAGGTGTACGTGTGCTCGGCCGGCAGGTGCTCGCGCGTCACCTCCGTGTACCCGGCGTCGGCGAACGCCGCGAACGCCGCTCGCTCCGCCGGTGTCACGTGCGTGTGCCCCACGAACGCGCCGGGGTCGTACACGTCGCTGTCGAGCGGGATGACGTTCCAGTCGCCGACGAGCGCGACCTGCGCCTGCGGGTCGTCGGCCAGCCACCCGGCGGCCGCGGCGCGCAGCGCCTCCAGCCAGGCCAGCTTGTAGGCGTAGTGGGGGTCGCCGACGGCGCGGCCGTGCGGCACGTACAGCGACCACACCCGCACCCCGCCGCAGGTGGCGCCCAGCGCCCGCGCCTCGACGGGCGGGGGCACGTCCAGCAGGGTGGCCTGCGACTCGTCGGGGGCGTCGGCGGGCGCCTCGGCGGGCGCGTCCGCGTCGGACGGCGCCGGTGCGGCGGGCTTGGCGAAGCCCGGCTGCCCGGGGAAGGCCGGCTCGACGTCGGCGATCCCCACCCGCGAGGCGATCGCGACGCCGTTCCACGCCGAGTGCCCGACGTGCGCCACCTCGTAGCCCGCGGCCTCGAACGCCGCGACGGGGAACTGCTCGTCGCGGCACTTGGTCTCCTGGATCGCGAGCACGTCCGTGCCGGAGCGCTCCAGGAACGCGACCACGCGGTCGACGCGGGCACGGACGGAGTTGACGTTCCAGGTGGCGAGGCGCACGGGCGCCAGGCTACCGGCGGGCCGGGGCGTCCCGGGCCGTCATCCCCAGGTCGCGGTGTCCGGGTCGACGCCGTGCGCGCGGGCGTTCGCGTCGATCACCTCGCTCAGCCACGCCGTCAGCCCGGGCCGCCGCGCGTCGTGGGTGGCGGTGAAGCCGTCGTCCGCCGTGTACATGCGTCCGATGACGACGTGCATCGCGGGCGTCACGTCGAAGTAGGCGCCGAGCGACGCGCGGTGCCGCTCGGCCAACGCGTCCGCCTCGTCGCTGCCCGGCCGCACGCCGCGGCCCATCGCGTCCGCGAGCGCGGCGAGGACGGACTCGGCCTCCGCCGCGACCTCCTGCCACTCCTCCGGGGTGCGCTCGGCCGCCCGCTCCGCGAACTGGGCCCACTGGTCGGTGTCGCCCCATCGTTCGCGCGCCCCCTCCGCCCACGACAGCTGCCAGTCGTCGCCGAACAGCGCGACCTGCTCCTCGGGGGAGAGGAGGACGCCGCGCTCGCGGGCCTCGACCAGCCGGTCCAGGGCGTCGGCCGCGCGCTCCAGGCGGCGCAGGCGCTCGCGGACCAGGTCGCGCTGCCGACGGAGGGAGGCGTCCGCGCCCTCGGGCGTGTCCAGCAGCGCCGCGATCTCCTCGAGCGGCACGTCGAGCTCCCGGTAGAGGACCACGCGGTGCACGCGGGCCAGGTCCGACGGCGTGTACAGGCGGTAGCCGGCGGCCGTGCGCGCGGACGGGCGGACCAGGCCGACGGCGTCCCAGTGGTGCAGCGTGCGGACGGTGACGCCCGCGGCCCGCGCCGCGGCGCCGACGGTGAGGCCGTCGGCGCCGCGGGCGGGCACGGGTCGGGACGCCATGGTGCCCAGTCTGCCCGCCGCGACAGCGGTGGCACCCGGAGGGCCCGTCATCCGCGGGTCACCCCTCGGCGCCGAAGCCCAGCTCGTCGCGCACGGTCTGTGCCTCCGGGCTGGCCGGGTCCCACGGCCGGGCCGCGGTCATGACGACGCGCGTCCGCTCGGGGGTCACGACCTCCAGGTCGAGGGTGCCCCACGGCTGCACGCGCGGCCCCGTGGTCGAGCCCGGTGAGACGCGCTCGCAGGCGGCCGCGATCTCGTCGATCTCGCCCTGCACGCACGAGAAGCTCACGCTGAGCGGGCCGGCCTCGGCGGCGGGCGGGGCGGGGACGAGCAGCACGTCCTGGAACGCCCACCGGCGCAGGTGCACCACCGTGCCCGGGGCGGCGAAGAACTCGAAGAAGCCGAGGCCGTTCACCCAGAAGTCGGTGGACGCTGCGAGGTCGTGGGTCGGGACGTTGAGGAACATCGGCATGCCGTAGATGCCGCGGAACTGCTCCGGCGCCTGCACGCCGGGGCCGGGCAGCGGTACGGGGCTGATGCTGAAGGCAGGGAAGTTGTCATCGGTCATGCGGCCAGCCTGGAGCCTCACGTCGCGTGAGGGTCAAGCGTGCCGTCGCCACGCTCTAGGCTGCCCCTATGGGAACCGCGCTCGTCACCGGCGCCACCGCCGGCCTCGGCCTGGAGTTCGTCTGGCAGCTCGCCACCGCACGCCACGACGTCGTGATCGTCGCGCGCGACGGCGACCGCCTGGAGCAGGTCGCCACCCAGGTGCGGGCCGCGGCCGGCGTGCGGGTGGAGGTGCTGCCGGCGGACCTCTCGGTGCCCGAGGACCTGGACCGCGTGGCCGCCCGGCTCGCCGTCATCGGTGACGAGCCGGGCGACGACCGTCGTCCGGTGGGCCTGCTCGTCAACAACGCCGGGTTCGCGACGGCGCAGCGGTTCGTCGGCGGCGACCTCGGCGTCGAGCTGTCGGCGCTGGACGTGATGGTGCGCGCCGTGCTCGTGCTCTCCCACGCCGCCGCGGGGCAGATGACGGCCCGCGGGCGCGGCGCGATCCTCAACGTGGCCTCGGTGGCGGCGCTCACCGCCGGGGGCACCTACGCCGCAGCGAAGGCGTACGTGCGGTCGTTCACCGAGGGGCTCGCCGTCGAGCTGAAGGGCACGGGGGTCACGGCCACGGTGCTGTGCCCCGGCTTCGTGCACACCGAGTTCCACGGCCGCGCCGGCGTCGACATGTCCTCCGTCCCGGAGATCGGCTGGCTGGAGGCCCCGGCGGTCGTCGCCGAGGCGCTCGCCGACGTGCGTCGCGGCCTGGTCATCTCGACCCCGTCCGTCCGGTACAAGGCGGCGTCGGCGCTGCTGCGTCTTGCGCCGCGTGCCGTCGTACGTGCGGTCGGCAAGTACCGCTGACCTGCGCCTTCGCAGCCCAGGAGCGAGCGCGCACCGCGTGCCTACGATGGTGGGGTGATCCGGGGGACCGCGCCGGCAACGGTCGCCGGGGGTGGCCCGACGGGCGTCCCCGGCGAGGAGACGCTGGACTACCGCGACCTCTTCGACGCGATGGCGGTGCCGAAGATCGTGCTCGACCCCGACCTCGTCGTGCTCGACGCCAACCGGTCCTACACCGAGCTCCTGGGGATGCCGGTGGGCACGCTCGTCGGGCAGACCCTGGTCGACGTGCTGGCGATGATCCCGGGCGGACCGCCGCCCGTGCCGCACGTCATGGAGGCGATCGGCCGCTGCCTGCGGACCGGGATGCCGGAGGTGGTCGAGCCGACCCGGTGGGACCTGCCGGACCCCCGGACGGGTGAGACCGGCGCGCGCTACTGGATGTTCCTGGTGCTGCCCGTGACGCACGCGGGGGTCGGCGCGGTCCGTGCCGTCGTGGTCCGCGTCGAGGAGGTCGACGCGGCCGACGTGGACGGCGGGACCACCCCGGAGCGCATGTCGTGGCACAGCACGGTGGCCCGGATGCGGGCGGCGGCCGCGGCCGAGCGGGACGCGGCCGTGACGCTGCAGACCTCGGTCCTGGCCCCGCCGCCGCAGGTCCCGGGCGCCTCCGTCGACGTCCGCTACCAGCCGGCGAACCGCATCGCCCGCGTCGGCGGGGACTGGTACGACGTGGTGCTGCGCGAGTCGGGCCAGGCGGTGCTCGTCGTGGGGGACGTGGCCGGGCACGACGTCGACGCCGCCGCCGCGATGACCCACCTCAAGGGCGTCGTCCGCACCGTCGCGGTCGAGGACGAGGGCGGGCCCGCCGAGGTCCTGGACCGGGCCGAGCGTGCCGCGGCCGCTCTGCGCCTCGACGCGTTCGCGGCCGTGACGGCAGCCGTCGTCGACCCGCCCGCCCCCGACGGGACGCGGCGCGTCACCTGGGCCCGCGCCGGGTCCCTGCCGCCGCTCGTGCGCCGGGCAGACGGCGACGCCGATCTCCTCGTCGAGCGCCCCGGCCGCCTGTTCGGCCTCCTCCTCCCCAAGGCGCGGCCGGAGTCGACCCTCGTGCTGGACCCCGGCGACTCGCTGCTGCTCTTCACGGACGGGCTCGTCGAACGACGCGGCGAGCTGCTGAGCGACTCGCTCGAGCACCTGCGGCAGGACGTGGAGCAGGTGGTGGACCTGCGCCTCGAGCGGCTGAGCGACTGCGTCCTGGCCCGCAGCACGCCGATCCGCGGCGCCGACGACGTGGCGCTGGTCGCCCTCCAGGTGGACGGCGGAGCCGCGGACGAGCCGCGCGCCGTCGGTACGATGACCGGGTGACCTCCTCGGATCCCGCCTTCGGCCCCACGCCCCGCGAGCAGCTGCGCGACCTCATCACCGAGCTCGCCGTGGTGCACGGGAAGGTGACGCTCTCGTCCGGCAAGGAGGCCGACTACTACGTCGACCTGCGTCGCATCACGCTGCACCACCGCGCCGCCCCGCTGGTCGGGCACGTGCTGCTCGACCACCTCGAGGAGGTCGGGCTCGGCACCGCGGAGGTCGACGCCGTCGGCGGGCTCACGCTCGGCGCCGACCCCATCGCGGACGCCCTCCTGCACGCCGCGGCGTCGCGCGGGCAGGACCTCGACGCGTTCGTCGTGCGCAAGGCGGCGAAGGCGCACGGCATGCAGCGCCAGATCGAGGGCCCGGAGGTCGCCGGCCGCAAGGTCGTCGTCCTCGAGGACACGACGACGACCGGCGGGTCGCCCATCGCCGCCATCGAGGCGCTGCGCGCGGCGGGCGCCGAGGTGCTCGGCTGCGCCACGATCGTCGACCGCGCCACCGGCGCCGGCGAGAAGATCGAGGCGCTCGGTGTGCCCTACCACTACCTCTACGACCTGGCGGACCTCGGGCTCGCGTGAGCCGCCGGGCGGCGGCCTCGGCCACCTGCGCGGCCTGCGACGCTTCCGGCGGGGGCGGGCGGACGACGTCGGCGGCCTCCTGGCGTCCGGCCGGTGGACGGCCTTCGGTGAGGGCCGGGCGGGCCGGAGGTGCGGGCGGCGTGCTGTCCTACCCGCAGCGGGAGCCCTTCGACAGCTCCGTCGGGCACACCTCGGGTCAGTCCTCCGCACGCGGGTGGACGGGCGCGACGTGTGGACGCTGGAGCTGGGCGTGCGGTACCGCTCCGGCGGCGCGTTCAGCGACACGGGCGCTCGGGAGTCCGGACCGGCGACCCTCTCGGACCCCTACCACCTCGTCCTCACGCGCCTCGACGGCCCGACGCTGATCTGCATCGGCGCGGGGCTGAGCCGGCGGGGTCAGCCGCGGCGGCGGCCGATCAGGAAGCCGCCGCCCAGCCCGACCAGCAGCGCGCCCAGCCCGAACAGCACCCACATCACCACGAGCCTCGACGACCCCGGGACGAACGTCGTGTCGGACAGCGGGGCGTAGGCGAACCAGCCGAACGACGCGTAGCCCACGGGTCGGGTCAGCACCCAGAGGATCATGCCGGCGCCGACCACCATCGCGAGCACGGCGGTCCACGTGCCGCGGCGCGTGCGCGGGTTCGCGGGCCCTGTGCCCCCGAGGTCCTCGTCAGACACGGTCGACCAGGTCCGCGATCGAGTCGACCACGTGCGACGGTCGGAACGGGTAGGTGTCCACCTCGGCGGCCGACGTGGAGCCGGTCATCACGAGGAACGTCTCCAGACCGGCCTCGATGCCGGCGACGACGTCGGTGTCCATGCGGTCGCCGATCATCGCCGTCACCTCGGAGTGGGCGTCAATCCGGTTGAGCGCCGAGCGGAACATCATCGGGTTCGGCTTGCCGACGTAGTACGGGGAGCGTCCGGTGGCCGCCTGGATCATCGCGGCGACGGCGCCCGTGGCGGGCAGCGGCCCCTCGGCCGACGGGCCGGTGGTGTCCGGGTTGGTGGCGATGAAGCGGGCGCCGTCGCGCACGAGGCGGATCGCCTTGGTGATCGCCGTGAACGAGTACGTCCGTGTCTCGCCGAGCACGACGTAGTCCGGGTTCGACTCGGTCAGGGTGTAGCCCGCCTCGTAGAGCGCCGTCGTGAGGCCGGCCTCGCCGATCACGTAGGCGGACCCGTTCGGGATCTGGTCGGCGAGGAACTGGCCGGTCGCCAGCGCGGACGTCCAGATCGCCTCCTCCGGCACGTCGATGCCCGACGTCGCGAGGCGGGCGCGCAGGTCGCGCGGCGTGAAGATCGAGTTGTTCGTGAGCACCAGGAACGGCCGCTCCGCCTCGCGCAGCGCCCGGATGAACTCCGGTGCGCCGGGGATGGCCTGGCCCTCGTGCACGAGGACGCCGTCCATGTCGGTCAGCCAGCACTCGATCCGTCGTTCGCTCACGCCGCTCACCCTAGTGGGCAGGGTGGCGCCGCGCGTGCGCCAGGATGGTCCGGTGGGCGAGGACGTGCGGGAGCACCACCAGGAGAAAGATCGCGAGGTGGGCGTCGGCCCGTGGCCCGGCGGCCCGGACGCGTGGCCCCGCCTGCCCGACGGCGCGCCCGACCCCCGGTACGACCCGGAGCTGCTGGTTCACGGCGACCGGCGCAACGTCGTCGACCGCTATCGCTACTGGACCCTCGAGGCCGTCGTCGCGGACCTCGACGCGCGCCGCCCCGCCGACCGGCAGCTGCACGTCGCGATCGAGAACTGGGCGCACGACCTCAACATCGGCTCCGTGGTGCGCACGGCCAACGCGTTCAACGCGGCGGGGGTGCACATCGTCGGACGCCGGCGCTGGAACCGGCGCGGCGCGATGGTGACCGACCGCTACCTGCACGTCCACCACCACCCGGACGCCGCGTCCCTCGCGGAGTGGGCGGCCTCGGCGGACGGCGGGGCGGGGCTGCCGGTGGTCGGGATCGACAACGTGCCCGGGTCGGTGCCGCTGGAGGGCTACGCGCTGCCCGCCTCCTGCGTGCTGCTGTTCGGGCAGGAGTCGACCGGCCTGACGCCCGAGGCGCAGGAGGTGTGCGCCGACGTCGTGCACATCGCCCAGCACGGGTCGACGCGCTCGCTCAACGCGGGGGCGGCGGGGGCGATCGCGATGCACGCGTGGGCGTCGCGCTGGCTCGCCCCGTCGGCGCCGCCGTCTCACGGAGGCGACGGAAGGTGACTCGCTCGACCAGGACGTGAGAAAATCCGGGTGCATGCGGGTCGCACGGCGCCCGTCGCGACGAAGCATCCCGCTGCATCCTCGTACGCCCCGTCATTGGAGTACCGCAGATGCCTATCGCAACCCCCGAGGTCTACGCCGAGATGATCGACCGGGCGAAGGCCGGCAAGTTCGCCTACCCCGCCGTCAACATCACCTCGTCGCAGACCGTGACCGCCGCGCTCCAGGGCTTCGCCGAGGCCGAGTCCGACGGCATCATCCAGGTCTCCGTGGGCGGTGGCGAGTACGCCTCGGGCGCCACGATCAAGGACCGCGTGGTCGGCTCGCTGGCCCTCGCGGCCTACGCCACCGAGGTGGCGAAGAACTACCCGGTGAACATCGCCATCCACACCGACCACTGCGTCAAGAAGAACCTCGACTCCTGGGTGCGCCCGCTGCTCGCCCTCGAGGCCGAGCAGGTCAAGGCCGGCAAGAACCCGACCTTCCAGTCGCACATGTTCGACGGTTCGGACATCCCGCTGGACGAGAACCTCGTCATCGCCGCGGAGCTGCTCGAGCTGTCGCAGGCCGCGCGCACCATCCTCGAGATCGAGGTCGGCGTCGTCGGCGGCGAGGAGGACGGTCACGAGGCCGCCATCAACGACAAGCTGTACACGACGGCCGAGGACGGCCTGGCCACGATCAAGGCGCTGGGAGCCGGCGAGAAGGGCCGCTACCTGACGGCCCTCACCTTCGGCAACGTGCACGGCGTGTACAAGCCGGGTGCCGTCAAGCTGCGCCCGTCGATCCTCGCGGACATCCAGAAGGCCGTGGGCGACGAGATCGGCCAGGAGAACCCGTTCGACCTCGTGTTCCACGGTGGGTCGGGCTCCACGGCCGAGGAGATCTCGGAGGCCGTCGACAACGGCGTCATCAAGATGAACATCGACACGGACACGCAGTACGCGTTCACGCGCCCCGTCGTCGAGCACATGTTCAAGAACTACGACGGCGTGCTGAAGATCGACGGCGAGGTCGGCAACAAGAAGGCGTACGACCCGCGCGCCTGGGGCAAGCTGGCCGAGGCCGGCATGGCCGCCCGCATCGTCGAGGCCGCGCAGCAGCTGCGCTCCGCCGGCCACAAGATGTGACCCTCACCGCGAGATAGAGAAGCTCCTCGCCGAGATAGAGAGGGGACGGACCGTAGCGACTACGGTCCGCCCCCTCTCTATCTCGGCGAGGAGCTTCTCTATCTCGCGGTGCCGGGTTCTCTATCTCGGCGCGGGGGTCTCCAGGTCGAAGCCGGGGTCGACGTCGACGATCTCGAGCAGCTCGCCGATCCGCGTCACCTCGAGCAGGAAGCGCACGGTGGGCGGGGCGCGGAGCACCCGGACCCGGTGCGGGCTGCGCGACGCGAGCCGGGCGAGGAACGCCACGCCGGAGGAGTCCATGAACGTGACGTGGTGGGCGTCGATCTCGACGGGGAGCCCCGAGCCTTCGGCGTCGGAGATCGCCTCGCCGAGCTCGGCGCCGATGTCGGCGTCGATCTCGCCGGACAGCACGACACGGGCGCGGGACGCGCCGACGATGACGTGCACGCTCGCGGGGTCGCCCAGCTCGGGCGCCGCGTCTGCCTCCCTCACGTCCGCACGCCGCAGGTCACGTGGGGTCGTGTTCGATCCGTCGTGCACGGTGCTCCTTCCACGCGCGGGGCGTTCACCTCGAGTCTCGGCGGACACCAATCTACGGTTGAATGACCAGCAAGAACACCAACCAGGGCGGGGAATCTCGGCAGTGGAGGCATTATGACCGAATCATCCGGTCCTGTGCCGCCCCTACCCGGGGGATTTCTCGACGCTGCGGTCGCGGCCGCCGTGATCCCGGCGTTCGTCACCGGCGCGTGGGACGACGGCATGCCGGTCCTGTGGGTCAACGAGGCGTTCGCGCGGGAGTCGGGGATCGGCGTGAACGACCTCGCCGTGCTCGGCAAGCACCCGCTGCTGGAGCTCGTCGACGACGACGCCGAGCGTGAGCGCAGCCAGGCCGCCCTGCGCGCCGGGCGTCCCACCACCCGCATGGTGAGCGGCAGGCTGATCAACGGCCGGGCCACCTGGTGGCAGGTGACGATGAGCCCCGTGCCCGGCGAGGACGGCCCCGCGCAGCGTTGGTTCGGCACCGCCACGGACGTCTCGACCCACGTGGAGCGGCAGGCCGCACAGCTGGCGTCGCTCGAGGTCGAGCGGCGGGAGCGGGCGGACCTCGACCTCATCGCCCAGACCACGGAGCTGCTCGGCGACCTGGAGTACCCCTACGCGCTGCGCGACATCGCCGACCTGCTGCGATCGCTGGTGCCGTGGGCCGGCTTCTATGTCAACGACGACGGCCTCCTCTTCGCGGACGGCGTGGACGTCGCCTCGCCACCGACCGGGCGGGGCCGCCGACACGCCCGCTACGTGCCGGAGCCGCCCGGCGGCGACCCGGCGGAGGCGTCCGAGACCCGAGAGTCCCCCCGCGACGAGGTCCAGGACCTGCTCGAGGGCGTCGTCGAGGGGCCGGTCCTGCTCCGGCTCGACGCCCGCTACCCGGCACACTCCGCCTCCGGCTGGCTGCGCCGCGACCTGCTGCGCCGCGTGGTCGAGGAGACCGGGGCCCTGCCGCGCGCCGTCGTCGTGCACGCCGTGGCCGGGCGTCGCCGCGTGCTGGGCCTGCTCGCGACCTGGCACGGCGTCGGGGTGGCCGCCGACGGCACCGTCACGGAGGAGATCCGCCCCGGTCCGTCGGGGCCCCAGCACGTCCACACCGTCATCGAGGTGGTCGCGCGCCGCGCCGGCACCGCCATCGACAACGCCCGCCTGTACGCGCGCGAGCACCGGCTTGCCGAGGCGCTCCAGCGCGCCATGCTCCCCGAGCAGGCCGACGTCTCCGGCCTCGACGTGTGGACCTACTACGCGCCGAACGCCGAGCACGCCCAGGTGGGCGGCGACTGGTACGACGTGCTGCAGATCAGCGACGGCACCGTCGGGCTGGTGGTGGGGGACGTCGTCGGGCACGACGTCGAGGCAGCCGCCGCGATGGGGCAGCTCCGGTCGGTCGTGCGGTCGTACGCGTTCGAGCTCGCCACGCCGGGGATCGTCGTGGACCGCGTGGACCAGCTCGTGACGGGGATGCGCATCCCGCGGTCCGCGTCCATGGTCTACGCCACGCTGAAGCACCAGCAGGACGGCGACGCCTGGACGGTGCAGTACACGCGCGCCGGCCATCTGCCGCCGCTGCTGCTGCGTGACGGCACCGTCACCCAGCTGGCCGGCGGGGCGGGCTCGCTCGTGGGGTTCGGCTCGAAGCCGCGCACGACCGGGCAGGCCGAGCTGCGCCGCGGCGACGTGCTGCTGTTCTACACGGACGGCCTGATCGAGCGCCGCGACCGGTCGCTCAAGGTCGGGCTCGACGCGCTGGTCGAGACGTCGGCCCGCATCACCGCGCGCGACGCGGCGGGGGTGGGCGAGGAGCTGCTGTCCCGGCTCGCGGACGCGCCGGAGGACGACGTCGCGCTCGTCGTCGTGCGGGTGCCCGACCCCGTGGCCGACGCGCAGGTGCAGCCGCTGAGCCCGCGCTCGCGGCGCTGGCTGCTGCCGAGCGAGCCGGCGTCCATCGGGCGTGCCCGGCACGCGGTGCTGCGCACGTGCCAGGCGTGGGGCCTGCCGGAGTCCGCCTCGGCGGAGCTGGTCGTCTCCGAGCTGGTCGCCAACGGCGTCCTGCACGGCTGGGGCAACATCGCGCTGCGGCTCTTCGACACCGGGGACGGGCTGCGCATCGAGGTGGAGGACTCCAACCCCGCGCCCCCCGTCACCACCGACGGGCACCCCAACCGCGTCGGCGGCTTCGGGATGCAGATCGTGGAGCGGCTGGCGGACTGGGGATGGCGGCCCGCCGGGTCGGGCAAGCTGGTCTGGGCCAAGCTGCACGCGACGACCGTCGGCTGAGCTGCCTTCGAGAACGGGATCGATCGCGTGATGCGGGCCGATGCCGCGACCCAGCCCGTTCTCGAAGGCAGGCCGGGTCAGTCGCGGAGGGCCCGGACCGCGTCGAGGGACGTGCCGGAGTCGCGGAGGAACGCCTCGCACCGCTCGGCCTCGTCGGTCTCGCCGATCTGCCCGGCCGCCGTGGCGAGGGCCCCGAGCGCCCGCAGGAAGCCCTGGTTCGGCACGTGGTCGGCGGGGATCGGTCCCTTGCCGCGCCAGCCGGCGCGGCGCAGCGCGTCCAGCCCGCGGTGGTAGCCCGTGCGTGCGTACGCGTACGCCGTCACGGACCGCGCGGCGCTCGGCTCGGCGCCGCCGCCGTCGAGGGTGAGCTCCGCCAGCACGGCCCAGGCCAGGGAGGACGCGGGGTGGTCCGCGGCGAGGCGAGCCGGATCCTCGCCGGTGTCCAGGCCGTCGCGCACCTGGGGGTGGTCGTCGGGCAGGAGGGTCGGGGGCGGGCCGGCGAGGAGGTCGTCCACGGAGGAGGTCATGCACCCCATTCTGGCCCTGTCCTCGCGGGCGGTGCCTCGACCGTCGCCGCGGGCCTGTCGCGGGTACGCTCGGCACATGATCGAGATCGCGACGTCATCGACGACGACGACGCTCGTGATCGCCGGTGACCTCGACCTCGCGGAGCGCGACCAGTTCCCGGAGATCGCCACCCGGGTGGTCGGGCTGCGGCGGCAGCTGCTGGTGATCGACATGTGTCGCGTCACGTTCATGGACTCGACCGGCGCCGCCTTCCTCATCTCGCTCGCCGACTCCGGTCGCAAGCGTGGCGGCGCCACCGTGCTGCGCGGGGCGGACGAGCGCGACCTCTTCGTCCTCGAGGTCTGCGGTGCGCTCGACCTGTTCCGCATCGACCGGGACCACCGGTGCGAGTCCGCGCCGGCGCCGTCCGCCCCCACCGCGCACCACCCGGGCGGCTGAGCCCGCGGAAGGTGGTCCGGGTCTCGCCCGGCTCGACCGGCGGCCAGGTCACGGGCGGGTAAACTCGGGCCCGGCCCGGCCGAGGAGGCCCGCCCGCTCGGGTGCGTGGGTGACATGCCGGGCCTCGTCGACGCGAGGAGATTTCATGCCAGCCGTGGTGCTCGTCGGTGCCCAGTGGGGCGATGAGGGCAAGGGGAAGGCCACGGACCTGCTCGGGTCCCGGGTCGACTACGTCGTGAAGTTCAACGGCGGCAACAACGCGGGTCACACCGTCGTCATCGGCGACGAGAAGTACGCGTTGCACCTGCTGCCGTCCGGCATCCTGTCGCCCGGCGTCGTCCCGGTGATCGGCAACGGCGTGGTCGTGGACATCGACGTGCTGTTCGAGGAGCTCGACGCCCTCATCGAGCGAGGCGTGGACGTCTCCCGCCTGCTGGTCTCGAGCCAGGCGCACGTCATCGCCGGGTACCACCGCACGCTCGACAAGGTCACCGAGCGCTTCCTCGGCAAGCGCCGCATCGGCACCACGGGGCGCGGCATCGGGCCGGCGTACGCCGACAAGATCAACCGCGTCGGCATCCGCATCGCCGACCTGTTCGACCCCAAGATCCTGCGGGAGAAGGTCGAGGGCTCCCTCGACCAGAAGAACCACCTGCTGGTGAAGGTCTACAACCGCCGCGCGGTCGAGATCGACGAGACGGTGGACGAGCTCCTCGCCCATGCCGAGCGGCTGCGCCCGATGGTCGCGAACACCCCGCTGGTGCTGAACCAGGCGCTCGACGCCGGCAAGAACGTGCTGTTCGAGGCCGGCCAGGCCACCATGCTCGACATCGACCACGGCACCTACCCGTTCGTCACGTCGTCGAGCGCGACCGCTGGCGGCGCGGTGACCGGCTCGGGCATCGGGCCCACCCGCGTGGACTCCGTCATCGGCGTCATCAAGGCGTACACGACGCGCGTGGGAGAGGGCCCGTTCCCCACCGAGCTCTTCGACGACATGGGCGAGTACCTGCTGAAGACGGGCGGCGAGTACGGCGTCACCACGGGCCGCGCGCGCCGCTGCGGCTGGTACGACTCCGTCATCGCGCGCTACGCGGCGCGCATCAACGGCCTCACCGACCTCGTGGTCACCAAGCTGGACGTGCTCACCGGCCTGGAGAAGGTGCCGGTCTGCGTGGCGTACGACGTGGACGGCACCCGCTACGACGAGATGCCGGACGACCAGTCGGCGTTCCACCACGCCAAGCCGATCTACGAGGAGATGCCCGGCTGGTGGGAGGACATCTCCACCGCCCGCAGCATCGAGGACCTGCCGGCCAACGCCCAGGCGTACCTCGCGCGGCTCGAGGAGCTGTCGGGCTGCCGC
This sequence comes from Isoptericola peretonis, assembly GCA_023241745.1. Lineage (GTDB taxonomy): Bacteria > Actinomycetota > Actinomycetes > Actinomycetales > Cellulomonadaceae > Isoptericola > Isoptericola peretonis. The sequence goes on from JALQCY010000009.1 coordinate 51,087, forward strand.
ATCTCCGCGGTGGGCGTGGGCCCGCGCCGCGACGAGATCATCCCGGTGCACGACCTGATCCACGCGCGCTGACGTGACGGCCCCCGCCCCCGTGGAGGCGACCTCCGACGTCGTGGCGGCGCTCGCCCCGACGGGGGTGCTGCGCGCGGTGATCAACCTGGGCAACCCGGTGCTGGCGCAGGGGACGCCCGACGCGCCGTCCGGCGTCACGGTCGACCTCGCCCGCGAGGTGGCGCGCCGGCTCGGGGTGCCCGCCCGGCTGGAGTGCGTGGACGCCGCGCGGCTGTCGTTCGCGGCCGTCACCGAGGGGCGGGTCGACGTCGGGTTCCTCGCCGTCGAGCCGGAACGTGCCGCGCAGGTCGCGTTCACCGAGCCGTACGTGCTCATCGAGGGCGTGTTCGCCGTCCCCGACGGCTCGGCGGTGCGCACGGCCGACGACGTCGACCGGCCGGGCGTGCGGGTCGGGGTGAAGCAGGGCTCGGCGTACGACCTGTACCTCAGCCGCACCCTGACCCAGGCCGAGGTGGTGCGCGGGGCCGACGGCACGGTCGCGTTCGAGGAGCACGGCCTGGAGGTGGCGGCCGGCATCCGGCAGCCGCTGACCCGGTACGTGGCGGAGCACCCGGGGCTCCGCGTCGTCGAGCCGCGGTTCACCGAGATCCGGCAGGCCGTCGCCACGGGCCGGGACCGCGACCCGGACGCCGTCGCGTGGCTGCGCGACCTCGTCGCCGGGCTGACCGCGGACGGCTTCGTCGCGGCGTCCCTCGCCCGCTCCGGGCAGGACGCGACCGTCCCCTCGCCGGAGGCCTAGCCCCGGCCCTGCGCCGGCGGCTCGGCGACCTCGTCCGCCCACACCTCCACGACCTCGTGGAGCAGGCCGTCGGGGCCGGCGGTCGCGAACGTCGCGACGTGGTAGACGTCGCCGCTCGCGCCGGTCGCGTCGCTCACTCGGGCGCGCAGCACGCCGCGGTCGCCCGCGTCCACGACGTCCTCGTGCTCGAACCTCCACGAGCCCGGGTAGTCGCGGTTGAGCGCCACGAAGGAGTCGCGGTCGAACGTCTCTCCGGTGTGCACGTAGCGGGCCCGGAAGTCCGGCGCGAGCAGGGCGGACAGCCCGTCCCAGTCCTGCGCGTCGATGCGGTCGGAGAACCTGAGCAGCAGCCGCGCGGCGGTGGTCATGCGGTCCAGCATGGCGGTCGCCACCGACGCCGGGCGGCGCGGCCTCCTACACTGGTCGCCCGTGAAGATCCTCGTCGTCGGGACCGGTGCCCGCGAGCACGCCATCGTCCACGCCCTCGCCTCCGAGGAGCCGGCTCACGAGCTGCACGCCGCTCCCGGCAACCCGGGCATGGCCGCGCAGGCAGCGCTGCACCCGGTGGACGCGAACGACGGCCGCGCCGTCGCCGCCCTCGCCCGGACCCTCGACGTCGACCTGGTCGTCGTGGGGCCCGAGGCCCCGCTGGTGGCCGGCGTGGCCGACGCCGTGCGCGAGGCCGGGATCGCCTGCTTCGGCCCGTCCGGCGAGGCGGCCCGACTGGAGGGCTCCAAGGCGTTCGCCAAGGACGTCATGGCCGCCGCCAACGTCCCGACCGCGATGGCGCACGTGTGCACCACCGTCGAGCAGGTCGCCGACGCGCTCGACGCGTTCGGCGCCCCGTACGTCGTCAAGGACGACGGCCTCGCCGCCGGCAAGGGCGTCGTCGTGACGTCCGACCGGGACGCCGCACTCGCCCACGCCCGCGAGGCGCTCGAGGCGCGCGGCGACGACGGACGCGTGGTGGTCGAGGAGTACCTCGACGGCCCCGAGGTGTCGCTGTTCTGCCTGTGCGACGGCGCCACGGTGGTGCCGATGGTGCCCGCTCAGGACTTCAAGCGCGTGGGCGACGACGACGCCGGCCCCAACACGGGCGGCATGGGCGCCTACACGCCGCTCGACTGGGCGCCGTCGGACCTGGTGACCGAGGTGGTCGACCGGATCGCCCAGCCCACCGTGGACGAGATGGCCCGCCGCGGCACCCCGTTCTCCGGCGTGCTGTACGTGGGGCTGGCGCTGACCAGCCGCGGCACCCGCGTGGTCGAGTTCAACGCCCGCTTCGGCGACCCCGAGATCCAGGCCGTGCTCGCGCGGCTGCGCACCCCGCTGTCGGGCGTGCTGCTCGCGTCGGCCACCGGCCGCCTGGACGGCATCGAGCCGCTGCGCTGGTCGGACGACGCCGTGGTCAACGTGGTCGTCGCCTCCCAGGGCTACCCGGAGTCGCCGCGCAAGGGTGACCCGATCACCGGCATCGAGGACGCCGGGGCGCTGGACGACGTGCACGTGCTGCACGCCGGCACCGCGCTGGCCGACGACGGCGCCCTGGTCTCCGCGGGTGGGCGCGTGCTGTCCGTCGTGGGCCGCGGCGCGGACCTCGCCGCCGCCCGCGCCGCGTCGTACGCCGGCGTCGCCCGCATCGCGCTGGACGGTTCGCACCACCGCAGCGACATCGCGCTGAAGGCCGAGCGCGGCGAGGTCGCCGTCCCCTGAGGCTCGGGTTCGGCACGAGCGTCCCTGTCGGTCAGGGCTCAGGGACTGAATCCTGACCGGTGGAGACGCTCGACGGCGCCCGTCGAGGCGATGAGAGACTGGGCGCCGTGACCGACACGCGCGACGCCGACCAGCCCGACGCCTTCGCCGGGGGACCGCTCGACCTGCCGGGATGGCGGCACGTCTACTCGGGCAAGGTCCGTGACCTGTACGAGCCGGATCTCCCGACCCTGGGCGGCGTGCACCCGCTGGGCGACGTCGTCCTCGTCGTCGCGTCGGACCGCATCTCCGCGTACGACCACGTGCTGAGCACCCCCATCCCCGACAAGGGCGTGGTGCTCACCCAGCTCAGCCTGTGGTGGTTCGACCAGCTCGCGGACGTCGTCGACAACCACGTGGTGTCCACCGAGGCGAGCGCCGAGCCCGGCGACGGCCTCGTGCCCGACGTCGTCGCCGGTCGCGCGATGATCTGCCGCCGGCTCGAGATGTTCCCCGTCGAGTGCGTGGCCCGCGGCTACCTCACCGGCTCCGGCCTGGCCGAGTACCGCGCGTCCGGCGAGGTCACGGGGATCCCGCTGCCGGCCGGGCTGGTCGACGGGTCCAGGCTCCCCGAGGCGATCTTCACGCCCGCCACCAAGGCCGAGGTGGGGGAGCACGACGAGAACGTGCCGTTCGAGGAGGTGGCGCGCCGGATCGGCGACGACGCCGCGGTGCGGCTGCGGGACCTCACGCTCGCCGTCTACTCCCGCGCGGAGCAGATCGCGCGCGAGCGCGGCGTGATCCTCGCGGACACCAAGCTGGAGTTCGGGGTCGACCCGGCGACGGGGGCCACGGTGCTCGGCGACGAGGTGCTCACGCCGGACTCCTCGCGGTTCTGGCCGGCGGACGAGTGGGAGCCGGGCCGCTCCCAGCCGAGCTTCGACAAGCAGGTCGTGCGCGACTGGCTCACGTCCCCTGCCTCCGGCTGGGACCGTGCGTCCGACGTGCCGCCGCCCGCGCTGCCGGCCGAGGTCGTCGAGCGCACCCGCGACCGCTACCTCGAGGCGTACGAGCGGCTGACGGGGGAGCTCCTGAGCTGAGGCGCCCCCGCCGCCGTGGGACGTCCGGTCAGAGCCCGCTGTCCGCGACGCTGCCCGTGAGGGGCGAGAGGTCGGCGTGCTCCGCCCAGCACGAGATCTGGCGGTCGCCGATCAGCCACGAGCGGGCGGTCGGGTAGAAGTAGCCCATGCTCAGGGTGGACGAGTCGTACTCGGTGCCGACGTACTCGGCGAACGCGTCGTAGCAGAACTCCTCCGCCCTCGTCTCGACCTCCGCGAGGCCGGGGTACGAGGCCTCGGTCAGCTCACGCACCCCCACGACCTCGGCGTCGTGCGGGTCGGCGCAGTCGAGGTGCTCGACGTTCCGCACGTCGGTGAGGTCCTCGGGGACGGCGATGCAGTCGCTGATCTCCAGCGTCATGCCGGCCCCGGCGCGGGCTTCCTCGGCGCCCTCGGCGAAGCCCTCCCGGAACTCGTCGCTGCTGGCGGCGAACGCGACGAGAAGGATCACGAGGGTCCAGGCGATCGTGCTCAGCGCGCCGAGCACGATGCCCGCGATCGCCATGCCGCGGCCCGACCGGGCCGGGTCGTTGGTCCGCACGACGCCGGCGATCCCGAGGCCCAGGGGGATCAGCGCGAGCCCGAGCACCCCCGTGACGAGAGCCGCGACCGACATGCCGTCGGTCCTGCGGGGCGGCGCGTACCCGTAGCCGGGCTGGCCGGCGTAGGGCGGCTGCGGGGAATACGGGGCGTCCTGCGTGTACGGCGTCGGCGGCGCGGGCGGGACCTGCGGGCCGCCGGGCACCGCGCCGCTCGAGCCGGCGTCGGGCGCCGCGTAGGGGTCGGGGGTGCTGTCGCCCGTGGGCGGAGGGGTGGGTGCGGACATGCTTCCTCTGCGGGAGTGCGGTCGTGAGGTGGGGCGGGTCGTCGGCGTCGTCGTGCGACGGTGTCCCGCGGCGTCCGAAGGCTAGCGCGCCGAGGGTAGACTCGTCGCGGAATCCCGCCGTCGTGCTCCCGCCCCCACGCGCGCGCCCCCGCGGCGCCGCCCGTGCCGGGATCCCGGAGCGGCGGCCGTCTGACTACCCGGTCACGATCCAAGGAGCACCCGTGGGACGCGTCGTCGTCGAGGTCATGCCGAAGCCCGAGATCCTGGACCCCCAGGGGAAGGCCGTCGTCGGGGCGCTGCCCCGCCTCGGCTTCACCCAGTTCAGCGGGGTGCGCCAGGGCAAGCGGTTCGAGCTCGAGGTGGAAGGCGAGGTGACCGCCGAGGTGCTCGCCGCCGCCCAGGAGGCTGCCGTGACGCTGCTGTCGAACCCGGTCATCGAGGACGTCGTGCGCGTCGCGGACGCCGCGACCGACGCCGCGGGGACGATCACCGCCGAGGGCGTGGCCTGATGACCGCCGGCACCCTCGACACCGCGCGGATCGGCGTCGTCACGTTCCCCGGCACCCTCGACGACCGTGACGCCGCGCGCGCCGTCCGGCTCGCGGGCGGCGAGCCCGTGTCGCTCTGGCACGCCGACGGCGACCTGCACGGCGTGGACGCCGTGGTCCTGCCCGGCGGGTTCTCGTACGGCGACTACCTGCGCGCCGGCGCCATCTCGCGGTTCGCCCCCGCGATGGACGCCGTCGTGGACGCCGCGAAGGGCGGGATGCCGGTGCTCGGCATCTGCAACGGCTTCCAGGTGCTGACCGAGGCCCACCTGCTGCCCGGCTCGATGGTGAAGAACGACCACCTGCACTTCGTGTGCCGCGAGCAGGTGCTCGCGGTGGAGAACACGTCGACGGCGTGGACCAACCGGTACGCGCCCGGCCAGCGGATCACCATCCCGCTGAAGAACCAGGACGGCCAGTTCGTGGCCGACGACCGCACCCTCGACGAGCTCGAGGGCGAGGGGCGGGTCGTGTTCCGCTACCAGGGCTGGAACCCGAACGGCTCGCGTCGCGACATCGCGGGCATCTCCAACGCGCGCGGCAACGTGGTCGGCCTCATGCCGCACCCCGAGCACGCCGTCGAGGCCGGCTTCGGCCCGGACGGCGAGGACGGCCCTCGCTCCGGCACGGACGGGCTCGGCTTCTTCACGTCGGTCCTGGCCTCGCTCGTCCGGGCATGACCGCCACGACCACCTCGCACGCGACGGCTGGTCCCGAAGACCTGGTGGTCGACGTCGTCGCCTGGGACGACGCGGACGCCGCCGGGCTGCGCGCCGAGCAGGAGGCCGAGACGGCGGTCCGCTACGGCGGCCCCGACGACGCCCCCGCGATCGATCCGCGCTCGATCGTGGTCACCCTCGTCGCGCGCGTGGGCGGACGCCCGGTCGGCACGGCCGCGGTGCGCGACGTGTCCGGCACCGACGACCGGCGTGGCCGCGGCACCACCCACCCGGCCGCGACGGGCGAGGTCAAGCGTGTGTACGTGCACCCCGACGCCCGCGGGCGGGGCGTCGCCAAGAGGCTGATGGCCGAGCTGGAGCGGTCCGCGCGCAGCGTCGGGTTCCGCCGCTTCGTGCTCGAGACGGGCACCGCGCAGCCCGAGGCGATGGGCCTGTACGAGTCGATCGGCTACGAGCCGGTCGAGAAGTTCGGCGACCACGCGGCCTTCGAGGAGCAGCGCTGCTACGGCAAGCGCCTCTGACCCTGCCTGGTCGACGGGCTCAGCTCGAGGCGCCCGCCGACCAGGCAGGCAGCTGCTGCAGGGTCCAGGAGTTGCCGTCCGGGTCGGCGAACGTGACGAAGCGGCCCCACGGCTGCTCGTCCACCCCCTGAGCCTCGACGCCGGCGTCGCTGAGCTGCGCCAGCGCCGCGTCGGCGTCGGCCACCACCACCTGGATCGTGTCCTGCTGGCCGGGCTGCAGGTTGCCGCCGATGCCGGTGCCGAACGCGATGGAGCACGCGGAACCGGGCGGCGTCATCTGCACGAACCGCAGCTCGTCGTTCACCTGCTGGTCGTGGTCGGGGTGGAAGCCGACCCGCTCGTAGAACTCCTTCGCCCGGTCCACGTCGCTGACGGGCACGTGGATCAGCTCGATCTTCCAGTCCATGGTCTGCTCCTCGGTGTCTTGCGTGGTTCATGCCGGTGTCATGCCTGGTCGAGCAGCGGCCGCACCTCCCTGCCGAGGAGCTCGACGAAGCCGGCCAGGTCGGGCTCGTCGACGGTGGGCTGCACCGCGACGGCGGAGGCTCCGGCGGCGGCCAGCCGCAGGACGCCGTCCGCGAGGGTGCGCGCGTCGCCGGCCGCGCCGATGCCGCGGCCCGGCTGGGCGCCCCACAGGGGGAGCTCGGCGTCGAGGCGGTCCTGCGCGCCGGGGCCGGTCGCCGCGATGAGCGTGGCGTACACGTCCGGGACAGGGCGGCCGGCGGCGAGGGCCGCGTCCGTGGCCGCGTCGGCGGCGGCGCGCACCTCGTCGGTGGTGCGCCCGTTCGCGAGGACCAGTCCGTCGCCCAGCTCGCCCGCGAGCGCGACCGAGCGCGGCCCGACGCCGCCGAGCACGAGCGGGACGTCGGGCGCCGGCCAGTCCAGGCGCACCCGGTCGAGCGTCACGTAGCGGCCGGACGTCGTCACCTCGTCGCCGGCGAGCAGGCGCCGAAGGGCCTCGGTGTGCTCGCGCAGCAGCGCCAGCGGGGAGTCCACACGCACGCCGGCCTGCCCCATCCACTCCTGCACGCCGTGCCCGACGGCAGGCACGAACCGGCCCGGGAACATCCGCCCGAGGGTGGCGACCTCCATGGCCGTCAGCGCGGTGCTGCGCAGGGGCGCCGGCATGAGCCCGATCCCCACGTGGATCCGCTCGGTCCACGCGAGCGCCGCCGCGGCCGACGCCACGCCGCTCTGCTTGAAGCAGTCCTCCCACACCCACAGGTCGTCCAGGCCCGCGGCCTCGACCGCGATGGCGAGGGAGCGCAGGGACTCGGGGGGCGTCGTGGGCACGAACGCGACACCGAGGCGGACCGCGGGGCGGGCATCCGGGAGCGGGGCGGGGGTGACCGTCATCACGCCATCGTGCCGCGACCCACCGACATCCGCCGCCGGTCAGGCGGACGTCTCGCGAAGGTACGCGAGCTGCGCCACCACCGACTGTCGCGCGGCGCCGCGCACGGACGGGTCGACGTCGGCATACACGTGCGCGACGACGGAGTCCGCGTCCGCGCCCGGGCCCAGCGCGACGAGCGCGTCCCGCACCTGGGCCAGGCGTTCCAGCCGGTGGGCACGGTAGGCGCGCACGGCGTCACCGAGGTCGTCGAGGCCCGGGCCGTGGGCGGGCAGTCCTGGCCGGCCGTCGCCCACGCGTTCCAGGGCGTCGAGGCTGGCGAGGTAGTCGCGCAGGGACCCGTCCGGCTCGGCGATCACCGTGGTGCCGCGGCCCAGCACCGTGTCGCCCGTGAGGACGACGGGCTCCTCGCCGGGCGCCGCGACGAGGAAGGACACCGAGTCGGCCGTGTGACCCGGGGTGGCGAGCACGTCGATCCGCACACCCGCGGCGTCGATGCGCTCGCCGTCGCGCAGGGGTTCGCCGCCGTGGCAGTGCGCGGGGTCGGCGGCGCGGACCGGGGCGCCGGTGAGCTTGCGCAGCCGCGGAGAACCCGCCGTGTGGTCGGCGTGCCGGTGGGTGATCAGCACGAGCTCCACCCGTCCTGCCTCGGCGAGCGTCGCCAGGTGTGTCTCGTGGTCGGGGCCCGGGTCCACGACGACGGTCGACGGCGAGCCCGGCGCCCTCAGCACGTACGAGCGTGTGCCGTCCAGCGTCATCGGGCCGGGGTTGTCCGCGCGGACGACGGTGACGTGGGGCATGCGGGGCTCGCTCTCGATCCGAGGTGACAGGGGGCGTCAGGCGGCGAGCGCCTCGGCCAGCAGCTCCAGCGTGCGGACACGACCGGGGGTGGCGTCCAGCGGCTCGGACTCGTAGGAGCCGGCGACGGGCACGACCATGACCTCGTCCACGCCGTGCCGGGCGGCGAGGTCGCGCAGCTGCGCGGCGGCCTGGTGCGGCTCCCCGACCACCCAGCGCGAGCGCATGTCCGCGACGATCTGCTCGGCCATCGGGTCCAGCGGCTCGGCAGCGGCCTGCTCGACCGTCTCCGCGCGACCCATCGGCTTGCCCGTGCGCAGCCGCGCCATCGAACACAGCTGCGGCAGCGCGCGCTCGTGCGCCTCGACGGCGGTGGGCGCGACGACGACGTTCGCGGTGAGGAACGTCTGCGGCTCGGGGTGGGCGGGGCTGGGCCGGTACCCGTCGCGGTACAGGGCGAGCACCTGGTCGATGCCCGCGCCGGAGAAGTGGTTCGCGAAGACGTACGGCAGCCCCAGCTCGGCGGCGAGGCGCGCGGAGTAGTCGCTGGAGCCCAGCAGCCACACCGTGGGGGTGCCGTCGGCGGCGGGGGTGGCGTGCACGTCGTAGAGGTTCCCGTCGCCGAGGCGCAGCGACGCCCCGTCGGGGCTCATGAGGGCCAGGATGTCGCGCACGTGCTGGGGGAACCGCTCGACGTCCGACGTCGGTCCGGACTGGCGCAGCAGCGCCGTGACGACCGGGTCGGAGCCGGGCGCGCGGCCGATGCCCAGGTCGACGCGGCCGGGGGCGAGGGCCTCGAGCGCGGCGAACTGCTCCGCCACCACGAGCGGTGCGTGGTTGGGGAGCATGACGCCGCCCGAGCCCACGCGGATCCGCTCCGTGACCGCGGCGGCCGCCGCGATCATCACGGGCGGCGTCGACGCCGCCACCGCGGGCATGTTGTGGTGCTCCGCGAACCAGTACCGCTCGAAGCCCAGCTCGTCCGCCCGGCGCGCCAGCGCCAGCGAGGCGGCCAGCGCCTGGGGGCTGGACTGTCCCGTGCGGACCGGGACGAGGTCCAGCACGGACAGGCGGGGGGCGGTGGGCGCGGGGGTGGAGCCGTCGGAGTTCATCGCCCAGGTCAACCCGCGCGGCCCCGGTACCTATTCCGTGACGCTGTGGGCGCGATTTCGGGGACTATCGGCACCCGAATAGTCCCCGAAATCGTGCTCACAGCATCGAAGGGGTCAGGGGAGGGGGTCGCGGAGCCCGCTCGCGCGGCGGACGGGGTGGGCGACGGCGGCACGCACGGCCTCGGCGGTGCCGACCACGCGCACGAACTCCTGCGCGCGGGTGACCGCCGTGTACAGCAGCTCGCGGGTGAGCAGGGGCGACGTCGGAGGCGGCAGCACCAGGGAGACGCGGCGGAACTGGCTGCCCTGCGCGCGGTGCACGGTCATCGCGTGCACCGTCTCGACCGGGGGCAGCCGGTGCGTGCGCACACGCAGCGGGGCCCGCGGGTCGCCGAACACCGCCACGACGGCGCCGTCGGACGGGTCGCCCTCGGTGACCAGCACGCCGGTGTCGCCGTTGTACAGGCCGACGTCGGGGTCGTTGCTCGTGACCAGCAGCGGCCGGCCCACCACCCAGGGCGTGCCCACGGCGGCGGCGACCGAGGTGTCGGCCGTCGCGTCCTCGACCCATGCCTCGACCTGCGCGGCCCACCGGGCCACGCCGACCGGCCCCCGCCGGTGCGCCACCATGACGCGGTGCGCGGTCAGGGCCTCCAGCGCGCCGGCCGGGTCGCCGGCCCGTGCCGCGGCCACCAGCCGCCGGCCGGCATCGGTCGCGTCGTCCCGCAGGCCGGCGACGGCCTGCTCCTCCAGCCGCTCGGTGTCCGCCTCGACCAGCTCGACGCCGCCGGTGCCCTCGCGCAGGACGGCGAGCACGGCGTCGGCGTCGCCGTCGCGGATCGCGGCCGCCAGCGGCAGGATCGCGGAGCTCTCGTCCTGGCGGTGCACCGTCACGAGCCGGACGACGCCGTTGGCCACCCCGTCCCCCTCGGTGGGGGAGAGGTCTGCCTCGGAGACGACCGCGCCTCCGACGGGACCGGCGGGCGCGCCGGCCACGGGCGGGCGCGCGACGAGGTCGCCCAGCACGGCGCCGGCCTCGACCGACGCGAGCTGGTCCGGGTCGCCGACGAGCACGAGGCGCGCGTCCGGGCGGAGCGCCTCGAGCAGGCGCGCCATGAGCGACAGCGGCACCATCGACGTCTCGTCCACCACGATCACGTCGTGCGGCAGGTGGTGGCCCGCGTGGTGCCGGAACCGGGTGGCGCTGCGGTAGCCGAGCAGCCGGTGCACGGTCGTGGCGTCGGGGCGGCCGGTGCGGGCCCGGTCGTCGGGCGGGAGATCGGCGACGACGTCGCGCACCGCCTCCTGGAGCCGCGCGGCGGCCTTGCCCGTCGGCGCCGCGAGCGCGACGCGCAGCCCGGCGCTGCCCGGGGCCGTGCCCGGAGCGGCGCCCGCGACGTCCTGCAGCACGGCAAGCAGCCGCGCGACCGTCGTCGTCTTGCCCGTGCCCGGACCGCCCGTGAGCACGGTGAGCCGGCGGCCGGCGGCGTGCGCGGCGGCCAGCCGTTGCCGCACGTCGCCGGCCGCGGGGAACAGCCGCGACAGGGCGGCGTCGAGCCGGTCGGCGCCCGGTGGCGCGAGCGCGGGCGCCTGCAGACGGGCGTCGACGAGTCGCCGCACCGTGAGCTCGTCGCGCCAGTACCGGTCCAGGTAGAGGCGTCCGCCCACCCAGCGCGCCGGGCGGTCCTGCGGGTCGCCGGTACCGACGGCCACGAGCGGGCTCGCCTCGATCGCGCGCACCCACGCGGCGTGCTCCGGCCACGGCGGGGGTGCGGCCGGGCCGATCCCGTCACCGAGCGGCTCGCCGCGGTCCGCGTCCTCGGGGAGCGCGAGGGTGGCCAGCTCGTCCGGGTCGTCGAGCCGCACGCACACCGACCCGCCACGCAGCGCCCGGACGGCGAGCGCGACGGCGAGCAGCACCGTCGGGTCCTCCTCCCGCGTGAGCCGGCCGAGCCGGGTCGCGACGTGCACGTCCGTCGCGGCGACCAGGCCCGCGGCGTTGAACTCCAACAGCAGCGCGGGGGCGTCGACGGCGAGCCGCACGTCGCCGTCGGCGGCCGCCGTGGCGGTGTCGGTCATACGTCGCCTCCGTCGAGCAGCGCGGACAGGGCGGGCACCAGGCCGCGGGGCGGGACCCACGACACGACGCCGTACGGCGCCCCGTCGGGCCCGGTGGGTGTGGCCGGGCCGCACATGCCGCGCACGAACAGGTACAGCCCGCCGCCGAGGTGCACGTCGGGGTCGTAGCCGGGCAGACGCCAGGCCAGGTAGCGGTGCAGGGCCACGAGGTAGAGCACGAGCTGCAGCGGGTAGTGCGCGTGCAGCATCGCCTCGACCGTGGCCTCGGGCCGGTAGTCGTGCGCGGTCAGCGGCGTGTCGAACGCCCCGAGGCGGTTCGTCTTGTAGTCGACGACGAGGAAGCGTGGCGTCCCGTCGTCCCCCCGGACCCTCAGCACCGCGTCGATCGACCCGGTGAGGTAGCCGCGCAGCGGCCGGGCCGTGGGGTCGCCCACCGCGAGCTCGGCGAGGACGGCGGGGTAGCCGGCGAACGGGTCGTCCTCGCCCAGGTAGCGGGACAAGAGCTCGGCGATCCCGGCGAGCGTGGTGCCCTCGCGCGTCGCGCCGGGGCCGGCACCCGCGTCGCCGTCGCCGCCGGCGAGCGGGAGCTCGAACTCCAGCTCCGCGAGCCGGTCTCGCGGGGTGACGTCGGCGAGCGTCAGCCCGGCGGCCAGGGGCCCGAGGGGCGTGCGCGCGACGACGCCGAGCGCGGCGGCCAGCTCGGCCGGGTCGGTGCCGGGCACCCGCGTGGTCGCGGCGGCGGCGCAGCGGGCGAGCAGCTCGGCGTCGAGGTCGGGCGCTGCGGTGTCCGCGTACTCCAGCACCTCGTGCACGAGCGTGCCGAAGCCCGTGCCGGCGGGCAGGCCGGACATCGGGGACGGCAGGTCGGCCCCGGGCGCCTCCGCGGGTGCGACGTCGGTTGCCCCCGGCCGGACGGCCGTGGGAGCCGCCTCTGCCGGCTCGTCCTGGACGCCGCCGCCCTCGGGCTCCGACTCGACGCCGCCCGGCCCGGTCGGCGTGCCGGTCGACGCCGTGAGGCCCCCGGGCCGCCCGGTGTGCGCCGCGGCCGTGAGCGCCGAGTACGACGCGCGCCGCCACGTCGGGTCAGGGGTGCGGTCGAGGTGCGCGACGCCCAGCTCGGGCTCCTCCCGGGCGGGCGGGCGCCAGCGTTCGCGGGACGGTTCGGCCGGCACCTCCTCCACGGCGATCGTGCCGTCGGAGCCGTGGGCGAGGGTCTCGAGCGCGGCCCGCACGGCCTCGTCGCGCATCGCCTGCTGCGAGGCGTGCGGTGCGGGCTCGCCGCCGAGCGTGCGCTCGCCGAGCAGGACGCGCGTGAGCCCGCTCTTCGCCGTGTTCGCCTTCGACGGCGCCCAGTGCGCCACCACCTGGTGGCGGGCGCGGGTCAGCGCCACGTAGAGCAGGCGCAGGTCCTCACCGCCCTCCTCGCGTCGGTGCCGGTCCAGGGCGGCGTCGTACCCGAACGAGCCCGGTCCGCCGACGTGCAGGATGCGGCGACCGTCGCCCGCGTGGAAGCGCAGCACCTCGGGCTGGCGGGGCTCGAACCGGTCCCACGCGAACGGCACGTACACGACGCCGAACTCGAGCCCCTTGCTGGCGTGCACCGTGACGACCTGCACCGCCGCGGCGTCGGTCTCCAGGCGGCGGCTGCGCTCCTCGTCGTAGTCCTGCGCGGCCTCGCGGATGCGGCGGCGCAGCCAGGCCGTGAGCGCGGACGCGCCCAGGCCCTCCGTCACGGCCGCGGCGTGCAGCACCTCGCCCACGTGCCGCAGGTCGGTGAGGCGCCGCTCGCCCCGGCTGCCGGTCAGCAGCCGCTCGGCCAGCCCGTCGCGCGTCACGGCCTCCTGCAGGGCCGCCACCCCGCGGGACCACAGCAGCCTCGACCAGCGGCGGACCGTGTCGGCGAGCGCGTCGTGCGCGGCGTCGTCGGCGGTGGCGAGCCGCTCTGCGTCCCAGCCGACGAACGGCGTGAGCGCCAGCGCCGCCGCCCGACCGTGGGCACCCGGCTGCTCCAGGGCGGCGAGCAGCGTCAGCCAGTCGCGGGCCGACGGGGTCGCGAACACGCTCGACAGGCCGGAGACGACGGCGGGGACGCCACGTGTGGTGAGCTCGGACCGCACGGCCTCGGCCTGCGCGTTCGTGCGGGTCAGCACCGCGACGTCGCGCGGCTCGAGCGGACGCCAGGCGCCGCCGTCGTCGTCCAGCAACCGGTCGCGTCCCAGTCGCGTGGCGATGTCGGCCGCGACGTCGGCGGCGACGAGCTGACGCGGTGGGCCGACGGGCGGCGTCTCGCCCGGCGACATGCCGAGCGCGGCGCGCGTCACCTGTCGCAGGCGCAGGGGGGCGCCGCCGTCGAACCGCGACCCGGGGTGCGCGGCGTCCACCGGCCGCACGACGATCCGCTCGTCGCCCAGCGCCGACCCGCCCAGCACGGTGTCCAGGGCGCGCAGCAGCGGCTCGTCGCTGCGCCAGCTCGTGCCGAGGGTCGCGACCGACGTGGCGTCCTGCTGCGCGTCGAGGTACGCGACGACGTCGGCGCCGCGGAAGGCGTAGATCGCCTGCTTGGGGTCGCCGATGAGCACCAGCGTGCGGTGTCCGTGGAACGCGGTGCGCAGGATCTCCCACTGCACCGGGTCGGTGTCCTGGAACTCGTCGACCATGACCACGCGGTAGCGCGAACGGACACGCTCGGCCGCCGTGGGTCCGTGGACCGGGTCGGCGAGCGCGTCGCGCAGCATGACCAGCAGGTCGTCGTAGTCCATGAGGTGCTGCCCGCGCTTGCGCCGCAGCGTCTCGGTGCGGGTCTCGAGGGCGACCGCCTGGCGCAGCGCGCCGGGAGTGGACGGCCCGCCGCCGCCCGGCTCGGCCGGCTCGACCACGGCCTGGTGGTCGCTGACGGCGGCCCTGCCCAGGTCGGCCGCCATCGTCGGCGTGAGCGCCGGGTGCGCCTCGTCGGCGAAGCGGCGCACGTACAGGTCGTCGGACACCTCGCGCACCAGGTCCGCGACATCGGCCACGAACGACGCGGCAGGGTCGACGTCGGCCGCGATGCCGAGCGACGTGAGCATCTGCTGGCAGAAGCCGTGCGTCGTGGTGATCGTCGCGGCGTCGAGCTGCGACAGGGCCGCCGCGAGCCGGGCGCGTCGGCGGTCCAGCTCGTCGGGATCGACGTCGGCGAGGAGCGCGACCACGGGGTCGTCGGACCCCGCCGGGTCCGGCCCGCGGAGCGCCCGTTCGGCGCTCACCAGGCGCTCGCGCACGCGGTCGCGCAGCTCGGACGTCGCGGCCCGGCCGAACGTGACGAGCATGAGCTCGCGCAGCTCGGCGCGGCCCTCGGCGACGAACCGTGTGGCGAGCGCGGCGATGGTGAACGTCTTGCCGGTGCCGGCGCTGGCCTCGAGCACCGTGGTGCCCTCCGGCAGCGGGCCGCACACGTCGAAGACCGGCCGCTCCGGGACGGCGGCCAGGCCCCCGGCCGCCTCGGTGCCGATCCCCGCCGTCATGAGGTGCCCTTCTGCTCGTGCGCCAGCAACGGGTCCCACACGCGGCGGGCGAGCGCCCCCAGCCGGCAGGGCTCGTCGGGGAAGCGTCGTCGGTCGTCGTCGTCCGGGGCTCCGGCGATCGTCTCGAACGTGGCGTCGTCCCCCCACACCATGAGGTGGTACGGGTCGGCCTTCTCGAAGCCCCCGGTCCACGTGTACCGGGCCTCGCTCATCGCCTGTCCGGGGTCGCCGGCGCCGCCGCTGCGGGAGACGGCGTACGCGTGCGAGGCGTCCGGCGGCAGGGGGAGAGGGGCCCGGGCGGCCGCGGCGCGCAGTGCGACCAGGTCGTCGAGCAGCCGGGCGGCGTCGTCCCGGTCGGGGGACTGGATCAGGCTCCATGCCGCCTTGGCGCCGCGGCCCGGCGCCCGGCCGACCGTGCCGGCGTGCCACCGCTGCCCGTCCGGGAGGTCGACGCCCGAGGCCGCGAGCGCGAGAGTCTGCACCCAGGCCCGCAGGCGGTGCTTGGGCCCGAGCTTCGAGTACTCGGCGCGGACCACGCGGTCGCCGTGCACGCCCGGCACCGTCCCGGTGACGATCACGCCGGACGGCAGGGCCGCGGCGACGTCGACGGCCTGCGCGGCGCGCTCGGCGATCACCTGGCGGGCCATCGTCTCGACGGGCTGGACCCGCTCGACGACGTCGCGCAGCGCGGTGCGGCCCAGCTCGCGCGGTGGCGCCTGGCCGCGTCGCCACTCGGCCTGGAACGCGCGACCGGGGTCGGTGCCGCCGAGCACCGCGGTGAGCATGCGGTCGCCGGCGCCCCAGGCGGCCAGCGGCGGCATCGTCAGGGGCAGCCGGTCGTCCACCTCGTCCTCGTCCTGCGCGATCCGGACGTCGAGCGTGGTGCGCAGGAACCAGCGCACCGGGTGCTCCAGCATCGCGACCAGGTCGTCGAGGTCCACCTCGGCCGGGGCGGCCGTGTCGAGTGCGAGCGGCGCGGGCACCAGGGGCCCGGGTCCGACACGCTCGCCGCGCCCCGTCCGGGCGCCGCGGAACGCGGCGGTGTCGAAGCTGAACGGTCCGGCGACGCCCAGCGCGCCGGCCTCGAAGTTGCGCTCGCCCACCACCTGCAGCGGGTGGTGCACCACGACCTGACGCCGCACCCGGCCGCCGTCGGGAGTGGCGCCGACCCGGTCGATCGCGTCCAGCAGCTCGGCGACCGGCACGGCGGGCGGGCGCCCGGCCCCGGTGCGCTCGTCGGCGCCCGAGTGCAGCACCACGAGGTGCTCGCCGGCCGCCGTGAGCGCGTCGAGGAAGATCTGCCTGTCCTCGCTGCGGCGGTCGCGCTCGCCGAGGCAGGCGCCGCGCGCGAGGAGGTCGTCGCCGTCGGGCGTGGCCGAGCGGGGGAACGCGCCGTCCTCCATGCCGAGCAGGCAGACCACGCGGTGCGGGACGGCGCGCATGGGCTCCAGCGAGCACACGGTGAGCGCGCCGGTGCGGAAGCCCGCGCGCGTGGGCCGGCCCGCCAGGCGGTCGGCGAGCAGCGTGCGCACGTCCTCCAGGCGCAGCCCGTCGCCCGCGGTGGCCCGGCCCGAGCCGGCGGCCCGCACGTCGCCGAGCACGCGGCGCGCCTGCACCGACTGCCACGCGTCGTCGGGCGCGGGGTCGGTCAGCAGCGTGACGGCGCGGTCGAGCGCGTCGAGCCAGTGCTCCAGCGGGTGGGTGCCGTCGAGGTCGGCGAGCAGCCCCGTGAGCCGGGACACCAGCTCGGCGAACCGGCCGGCGACGTCCACGTCCGTGGAGCCGACGTCGTCGAGGGGAAGCGCCGGTCCGACGAACCGCGAGTCCTCCTCGGCCATCGCGACGCCCAGCAGCACCCGGTCCAGCGCGGCGTCCCAGGTGCCCTGCCGCACGCGCGGGTCGATGCCGAAGCGGGCGCGCCGGGAGCCGTCCTCGCCCCAGCGGACGCCCACCTCGACGGCCCAGTCGCGCCAGCGGTCGAGGTCGTCGTCCGAGAGCCGGAAGCGTCGGCGCACCGGCTCCGTCGTGGCGAGGTCGAGCACCTCGGACGCGGTGACGCGGCCGTCCGCCAGCCGCAGCAGGGTGGCGAGCACGCCGAGCACGGGGTTGACGACACCCGGCCCCCGGTCGGCCAGGCTGACGCGCAGCCGCTGCCCGGGGTGCACCTGCGTGACGCCGTCGGGCGCGGCGCCGAACGTCGCCGTCACCAGCGGGGCGAACGACTCGACGTCGGGGCACATGACGATGACGTCGCGCGGCTCCAGCGTCGGGTCTGCCGCGAACAGCCCGGTGAGCACCTCGCGCAGCACCTCGACCTGGCGGGCGCGCCCGTGGCAGGCGTGCACCTGCACGCTGCGGTCGGCCGGGTCGACGGGGTGGGGCGTGGCGTCCGGGTCGTCGGCGCGCAGCGCCGTCTGGAGCGCGCCGAGCAGGGTGCCCGGGGGAGGCGGGGACGGATGGGAGGTGACGCGCAGCGTCGGTGACCCGTCGCCGTCGGCCGGGGCGGCGGCGGCCAGCCGCAGCTGCAGCTCCACCGAGTCGCGCGCGGTGGAGGCCAGCAGCGCGTGCCGGGCGACCGGCGGGAGGTCGTCGCGACGCGGGCCGGCGACCGAGCCGCCGGACACCAGAGCCTCGACGGACGCCCACAGCGCGGGGGAGGGGTGCGGCAGCCAGAGGTGGACGTCGCGGTGCAGCGCGAGCGCCCGCAGCACGCGGAGCTGGTCCTCCGGCAGCCGGGTGGGCCCGAAGACGGACAGGCGCGCGGGGAGGTCGACGGCGTCGGGGTCGGTCCGCAGCGCGTCGACGGCCTGGGCCAGCACCTCCGCGGGGCCGGGCGCGTCCACGCGTTCGCGCACCCGCCGCCACAGGCGGGGCTGCCAGCCGAGGTCGCCGGGGACGGGCACGCCCGCACCGTCGTCGTCGCGACCCTCGAGCCATGCGCCGAGCAGGGCCGGGCGCTGCTGCGCGTACGCGGCGAACAGCTCGGCCACCCGCTGCGCGAGGGCGAGCCGGCGCGAGCGGCGGACGCCGTCGCCGTCCTCCCCGACGTACCGGGCGAGCGGCGCCGCCCACGGCTCGCCGAGCGACGCGTCGATCGTCTCCAGCACCGGCCACACGAGCCGGGCGCGGCGCCACGGGTCGTCGTCGGGCTCGAGGCCGGTCACCGCCGTCACCGCGGACGCGACCAGCCGCGACGGCGACGAGAAGTCCACGTTGGCGCAGATCCCGGCCCCGGACGACCCGGCCACGCCCAGCCGGTGCGACAGCCGCTGCGCCAGCCACCGCTCGATGCCGCGCGTGGGCACCGCGACGACGTCGGGTGTGAACGGGTCGTCCGGAGGCGCGGCGAGCACGTCGGCGAGGGGAGCGACCAGCGCGTCGGAGCGCTCGGACCGGTGGACGTGCAGCACGTCGGCCAGGTTACGGGCCCGCGCCGACACGGCCACCCGGTCATCCACAGCGCCGGTCGACAGACTCCGTCAGCGGCGTCGTCGGCGACGGCGCCGACGTTCGTCAGACGCCTCGGCCCGCGCCCGCTCGCGTGCCTGCGCGGCCCGCGTCGCGCGGCGGTCCGCCCAGGCGGCGACCGTCGCCTCGACGTCGCGCGGCATGGTGACCAGCGGCGGACCGGCCGCCGGCTGGTAGCGGGCGCGCAGCACCCGCCGGTTGAACTCCTCGACCTCCTCGCGCACGTCCTCCTCGCTCCACATCTCGTCGAGGCGTCCGTCCAGTGCGGCGTCGTCCTTGCGCAGCTGGATCGACGGGGGCAGCACCACGAGCCGCTCGCGCCGCAGGAAGGCCTTCAGCCACCAGTCCGGGTCGTGGAGGTCCCGCAGGTCGAGCGGCTTGCCGCTGCCGGGAAGGTCGTCGAACTCCCCGCGCTCGATCGCCTTCCGGATGTGCATCTCGGCGAGCAGCGCGATCGCCACCTCGTCGTCGATGGCGACGGCGTACGGGTTGAAGAACGCGGCAGGCGGGTGCTCGTCGGGCATCGTCCCTCCCGTCCGTATCGGTTTTCGGTCAGGCGTATTGTGACAAGCCTAGGACACGCGGAAGGGAGCCGGGGTGCCGAAGCAGGTGGACCACCAGGAACGCCGCGAGGCGATCGCGCACGCGCTGTGGCGCGTCGTGGACCAGCACGGCTGGACGCGGGCCACCCTGCGTGAGGTCGCCCGCGAGGCAGGCGTCTCGCTGGGGCAGCTCCAGCACTACTTCGCGTCCCGCTCGGCGATGCTGACCTTCGCGATGGAGTTCGTCGCCGACCGCACCGCCGACCGGGTCACGCGCGGGCTCGCCACGCTCGACCAGCCTCCGCACCCCAAGGACGTGCTGCGGGTGGTGCTCGCCGAGATGCTGCCCCTGCATCCCGACGCCCGGGCGTCCAGCCGCATGAGCGCCGCATACGTCCTGGAGGCGCTGCACGACCCGGCGCTGCGCCGGCAGGCGGGCCTCGGCCTCCATGAGGGCCGCGCGACGGTCGAGCGCCTCGTCCGGGAGGCGATCGCCAACGGCCAGATCGCCCCGGACCGCGACCCGGAGATCGAGACGGACCTCCTGCTCGCGCTGACCGGGTTCACGCCGCTGCTCGAGCTCGGCGTCGTCGAGCCGCGGGCCGCGCTGGCGGCCGTCGACCAGTACCTGGACCGCCTCTTCGCCGCGTCGCCGTGATCACGCCCTGTCGCCGTGCCGCCCTCGACCCGGCACGGCTCAGGCGGCACGGCTAGCGTCGGGACCGTTGCCCGACCACGAAGCGCCGCGAGAGGACCACCCGGTGACGAGCCGACCGATCGGAACGCGCGACACCCCTCCCCGGGCTCCCGACGCCATCACGGTGCGCGGAGCGCGGGTGCACAACCTCAAGGACGTCGACGTCACGGTGCCGCTGAACCGGCTGGTGGCGATCGCGGGCGTCTCCGGCTCGGGCAAGTCCTCGCTCGCCCTCGGTGTGCTGTACGCCGAGGGCTCGCGACGCTATCTGGAGGCGTTGTCCACGTACACGCGGCGGCGTCTGACCCAGGCCGCCCACGCCGCGGTGGACAGCGTCGAGCACGTGCCGGCCGCCCTCGCGCTGCGCCAGCGCCCCCGCGTCCCTGGGGTGCGCAGCACGTTCGGCACCTCGACCGAGCTGCTCAACAGCCTGCGGCTGCTCTTCTCCCGGCTCGGCCACCACCGGTGCCCGAACGGCCACCGCCTCGAGCCGACCATGGACGTCGCCCTCGACCTGCCGCTGACCTGCCCCGTGTGCCAGGTGGTGTTCGGCCCGCCGGGTGCCGAGTCGTTCGCGTTCAACAGCGAGGGCGCCTGTCCGCGCTGCGCGGGCACCGGGACCGTGCGGGAGGTGGACGAGCACGCCCTCGTCCCCGATCCCTCGCGCTCCATCGACGAGGGCGCGGTGGTGCCCTGGCAGATGTTCGGGCTCGCGGCCGTGCCGAAGGTGGCCGCCGAGCTCGGGGTGCGCACCGACGTGCCGTTCGCGGAGCTGACGCCTGAGGAGCGCGCGATCGTCTTCGACGGGGAGCCGGTCAAGCGCGTCATCCTGTACCCGGCCAAGAACGGCAAGCTCTTCGAGCTGAACGCGAGCTACCGGAACGCCCGCCAGGAGGCGTTGAAGAAGGCCACCACCTCCAAGGGCCTCGACCGGGTGGACCGGTTCCTGTCGGTGCAGACCTGCCCGGACTGCCACGGCACCCGGCTGAGCGAGCAGGCCCGCTCCAGCCTTCTCGACGGCATCGATCTCGCCGAGGCCACCGCGAAGACCCTCGACGACGTCACCGCGTGGGTCCGGACGATCCCTGCCACCGTCCCGCCGGCCATGGCACCCATGGCCGAGAGCATCGTGAACCAGATGGTCGCCACCGCCGGGCGGCTCGTCGAGCTCGGCCTCGGCTACCTCACCCTCGACCGCGCGTCGTCCACCCTGTCCACCGGGGAGCGGCAGCGCGTCGCCCTGTCCCGCGCGGTGCGCAACCGCACCACCGGCGTGCTCTACGTCCTGGACGAGCCCTCGATCGGGCTGCACCCCGCCAACGTCGACGGCCTGCTCGGCGTCGTCCGCAGCCTGCTCGCGGACGGCAACTCGGTGGTCGTCGTCGACCACGACGTCCAGGTCCTGCGGCAGGCCGACCACCTCATCGAGATCGGCCCGGGCTCGGGGCGTGCGGGCGGCACGGTCGTCGTCGACGGCGACCTCGAGAGCGTGGAGCGCAGCGAGGACTCGCTCATCGCGGGGTTCATCTCCGGCCGCGAGGAGATCGTCGTGCGCGACCGGCCCGACGCCGACGACGTGTTCGCGGTCGGCCGGCTCGGGCTGCGGACCGCCCCCCTGCACACCGTCCACGCCCTCGACCTCGACGTCCCGCGCGGCCGGCTCACCGCGGTCACGGGCGCCTCCGGCTCCGGCAAGACCACCCTGGTCCTGGAGAGCCTGGTGCCCGCGCTGAGGGCGGACGCCGCCGGGCAGCCGCTCCCCGAGCACGTCCGGAGCGTCACCCCGGACGGCATCGCCCGCGTCAACGTCGTGGACGCCTCACCCATCGGTATCAACGTGCGGTCCACGGTGGCCACCTACAGCGGCGTCCTCGCCGACCTGCGTCGTGCGTACGCCGCGACCCCGGCGGCGAAGGAACGCGGGCTCAAGGCGGGCGACTTCTCGTACAACACCGGCAGCCTGCGGTGCCCCACCTGCGACGGCACCGGGCAGATCGAGCTCGACGTCCAGTTCCTGCCCGACGTGGACATCCTCTGCCCCGACTGCGAAGGATCGCGGTACGCGCCGGAGGCGGACGCGGTCCGCCGCATCCCGCGCGGCGGCGAGGGCGACGGCCTGACGCTGCCGCGTCTGCTCGCCTGCACCGTCACGGAGGCGATCGAGCACGCCGGCGACCTGGCGAAGGTCCGGTCCCGGCTGAGCACCCTGGTCGACCTGGGCCTGGGATACCTCACCCTCGGCGAGGCGACACCCGCCCTGTCCGGGGGCGAGGCCCAGCGGCTCAAGCTCGCCACCGAGCTCGACCGTGACCAGCGCGACGCCCTGTTCGTCCTCGACGAGCCCAGCGTCGGCCTGCACCCGCTCGACGTCCGGGTCCTGCTCGGGGTGCTCCAGCGGCTGATCGACCGTGGTGCCACGGTCGTCTTCATCGAGCACGACGTCGACATGATCGCCAACGCCGACCACGTGATCGACCTCGGCCCCGGGGGCGGCGTGCACGGCGGGCGCGTCACCGCGACGGGCACGCCCGAGCAGGTCGCCGAGAGCCCCGACAGCGTGACCGGCCGGTACCTGCGGCAGGCGCTCGGCGCCGACGGGGCGCCGGTCGGTCAGGGCCGGGGCGCCACGTCGCCGTGACGCTCGGGCAGGCCTCACGGTGATCCAGCGGCCCTCGTCCGGGTAGGGCACCCCCTCGGGACGGCCCGAGCGCGCCCCGCCTCCCCCGCGAGATGCAACCCAGGTTCCGCCCTCCGCCTCAAGACCCGCCCACCCCGTCCCGGGAAGGCTCGGACCACCGGCGCAAGGCCGGCACGACGAGGGAGGGACGGATGACCACCATCCGGATCGAGGGGCTGCACAAGTCCTACGGCGGCTTCGAGGCCGTGCAGGACGTCGGCTTCACCGCTGAGCCCGGACGGGTCGTCGGGCTGCTGGGCCCGAACGGCGCGGGCAAGAGCACGACGCTGCACGTGCTGCTCGGGCTGGCCCGCGCGGACGCGGGGACGGCGACGTTCGACGACCGCCGCTACGCGGACCTGGAGCGCCCGGCGCAGGTCGTCGGGGCGCTGCTGGACGCCGGCGGCCTGCACCCCGGGCGCACCGGCCGCGACCACCTGCGGGTGCTCGCCGCGGCGTCGCGCCTGCCCGTCCGCCGGGTGGACGAGGTGCTGGCCGCCGTCGGCATGATCCCCGCCGCGGACCGCCGCGTGCGCACCTACTCCCTCGGGATGAAGCAGCGTCTCGGCATCGCGACCGCCCTGCTCGGCCGGCCGGAGGTGCTCGTGCTCGACGAGCCCGCCAACGGGCTGGACCCGGCGGGCATGCGCTGGCTGCGGGAGCTGCTGCGGTCCTTCGCCGACGACGGCGGCACCGTGCTCCTGGCCAGCCACGTGCTGGGCGAGGTGGCGCAGGTGGCCGACGACCTGGTCGTCATCGGCCAGGGCCGCGTCGTGGCCGCGGGACCGCTGGACGAGCTCGTCACCGACCGGAGCCTCGAGGACGTGTACCTCGACCTCACCGCCGCCACCGAAGGAGTGCGCTGATGTACCGCGCCGAGCTGCTCAAGCTGCGCACCACCCGGACCCCGTGGGTCGTCGCCGCCGTCGCCGCGGCCGGCATGGTGCTCGCCCAGGTCCTCACCATCGTCCTGCCCCGCACGCTGCGCACCCTGGAGGCGCTGAGCGGGTCGGGGGCCGGCGTCCAGGTCGGGGTGCAGATGTCCCCGGGGGACACGAGCGAGCTCCTGTCGGACCTCGCCGCCGCCACCGATCTCGGGTCGGGCACGGCGCAGCGCGCGCTGCTCGACCTGCTGGGCAACGGCCCGGCCGGGTCGGGCTCGAGCGGCGTGACGGCGCTCTGCATGCTCCTGCTCGGGGCGCTCGCCGCCACGACGGACTTCCGCACGGGCGGCATCGTGCCCACCGCGCTCGCGGTGCCCGACCGTCTGCGGGTCCTCGCGGGCAAGGTGGGCGCCACGGCGACGGCGGCCCTCGCCGTCGGCGTGGTCCTCGCACTGGTCACGGCGGTCGGCCTGGTGGTCGCCGTCGCCACGACACCCGGCGCGAGCCTGGCGCTCGGGCCGGGCGAGGCGCTCGGGGTGTGGGCCCGAGGCCTCGCCGTCATGGTGCTGCTCTCGTGGCTGGGCCTGGCCATCGGTACCCTCGTGCGGGGGCAGGTCGCCGCGATCGTCGTGGTCGTGGCGCTCGCCCTCGTGGAACCGATGGTGCAGGCCGCCGCGCTCGTCCTCACGGGCGGCGCGACGACGGTGACGTCGTGGCTGCCGATGACCCTCGGCTCGCTGGCGTCGGCGGGCCAGGGCGCGGCCCAGCTGTTCGGCGCGACCACGGGTGCCGGGGCGGGTCTCGGCACCGCGGCGGCGCTCGGAGGGCTGGTGGCGTGGGCGGCCGCCCTGCTGGTCGCCGCAGGGGCGGTGTTCCGGCGGCGCGACCTCGCCTGAGACCGCGCTCGTGCCCTTCTGACCTGCAAGAACACGGTACGCCCGACCTGTCGACGGGCGTACCGTGGGGTGGGCGGGGCGGCCCGCACGCCCTCGCCCCGACCGTGTGAACAGACATCCGAGACCGACACCCGGAGGACCCGTGCTCGACGCGCTGCAACGGCGGCTCGACGCCCTGGGGGTGCGCACGCCCACGGGCCGGGACGCGCTGCTCGGTGCCGTGGTCGCGGCCCTGAGCGTCGTCCTGTTCCTCGTCGTCCTGCGGGTCGTGTCGTCGGGTCTCGGCGAGCCGTTCGACGCCGACCCGGCGCTCAGCGACATGAGCACGGGTGCCCTCGTGGCGGCGTGCGTCGTCCTCGTCGGCCAGGCGATGGCGCTGACGCTGCGCCGCCGGTGGCCGATGCTGTGCCTCGCGCTCACGCTGCTGGGCCAGCTCGCCCTGGCGCCCCTGCTGCCGCCGCTGGTGAACTTCCAGGCGCCCGCGGGCCTCGTCGCCGCCTACTCCGTCGGCGCATACGCCCCGCGGCGCCCGGCGATCGCGGCCGCGGGCGTGGCCGCCGTCGTGCAGGTGCTGCTCGGGTACGTGCTCGGTGGGCCGGCGACGACGGCGGAGCTGGGCGTGCCCGTGGGCACCCAGCTGTGGGGAGGGCTGGTGTCCGCGCTGGTCACCTACCTCGGCGCGGTCCTCGTCGGCGCGTACGTCGGCACCCGGCGCGAGCTGCTGGCCCAGCTGCGGGCGCGCGTCGCGCAGGCCGAGCGCGAGCGGGAGGCGCTCGCCGCGCAGGCCGTCCTGGCCGAGCGGGGCCGGATGGCCCGCGAGCTGCACGACGTCGCGGCGCACCACCTGTCGGGGATCGTCGTGCAGGCGGCCGCGGCCGAGCGGCTCGTCGGCGCCGACCCGGAGCGGGCCCGGGAGTCGCTGCGGTGGATCCGCGGCCAGGGTCGCGAGACGCTCGAGAACCTGAGGCTGGTGGTCGGCATCCTGCGCGACTCGTCGGCCACGGACGACGCCGCGCCGTCCGCCCCGCAGCCCACCCTCGCGGACGTCCCCGCGCTGATCGACGACGCCCGCCGCACCGGGACGCGGGTGCAGGAGACCCGGCGCGGGGAGCCCTACGAGCTGCCGCCCACCGTCCAGCTCACCGTGTACCGGGTGCTCCAGGAGTCGCTGGCCAACGCACGCCGGCACGCGCCCGGCAGCCCGGTCGACGTCGAGACGGCGTACGACGACGACGGGCTGGAGCTCACGGTGCGCAACGGCCGCGGCGACCCGCGCCCGACGACCGGCCCGCCGGCGGGCGACGCCGGGCCCGGGCACGGCGTCATCGGCATGACGGAGCGGGCCGAGCTGGTGGGCGGCCGGCTC
This sequence comes from Isoptericola peretonis, assembly GCA_023241745.1. Taxonomy (GTDB): domain Bacteria; phylum Actinomycetota; class Actinomycetes; order Actinomycetales; family Cellulomonadaceae; genus Isoptericola; species Isoptericola peretonis. Next base: position 76,656 of record JALQCY010000009.1, read on the forward strand.
ACGGCGCGCCGCACCTCCGCGGGCGGCTGGCTCGTGCGGCTCACCGTGCCCCGGTCGGAGGGCGCGCCGTCCGCCGTCGAGCGCGCGGGGCAGGCGTCCCGGTGACCCGGGTCGTGCTGGTGGACGACCAGGCCGTGGTGCGCGCGGGTTTCACCGTGATCCTCGAGAGCGAGGGGCTCGACGTCGTGGGCGAGGCCTCGAACGGGGCGGACGCCGTGCGGGTGGCGCGGCGCGAGCGGCCCGACGTCGTGTGCATGGACGTGCGCATGCCCGGAGGAGACGGCATCACCGCGACGCGCGAGCTCGCGGGGCCCGGCGTCGCCGACCCGGTGCCGGTGCTGGTGGTGAGCACGTTCGACCTCGACGACTACGTGTTCGGGGCCCTCGAGGCGGGTGCGTCCGGCTTCCTGCTCAAGGACGCCGAGCCCGACGTGCTGGTCGACGCGGTGCGCCGGGTCGCCGCCGGCGACGGGCTCGTGGACCAGACGCTCACCCGGAGGGTCATCGACGAGTTCGCGCGCCGTCGGGGACCGGTCGCCCCGGACGACGACGCCGTCGCGCTCCTCACCGCCCGCGAGCGCGAGATCGTCGCCCTGCTCTGCCGTGGCTCGTCGAACGCGGAGATCGCCGCGGCCCTGTTCCTCGAGCCGAGCACGGTGAAGTCGCACCTCAGCCGGATCATGACCAAGACCGGCGCGCGCGACCGCGTGCAGCTCGTCGTCTGGGCGTACGACTCGGGGTTGGCGGTCCCCGGCGTCTGACGCATCGGTCTCATCTGTCTCTCATGAGCCGTGGCTAGCGTGCGGTCGGCAGCCGACGCGCGGCGGCCTCTCAAGGGGAGAAGCGGTCGATGTCGATGCTGCGCGGGGCGGTCACGCTCCTGGGGCTGCGCCGTGGTCCCGCCGCGACGCTCGCGGTGATGCTCCTGACGGTGGTCGTCGGTCTCGTGGCCGCCCACCTGGGCCGCCGGACGATCGGGCGGCCGTCGCAGCTGGCGTTCGGGCTGGCGCAGGAGACGGGCTACGGCGAGATGTTCTTCTCCGTCCTGACGGTCTGGGCGACGGGGCTCCTGGCCTGGGCCGCGGTGCGGTGGCGACAGGCGGTCCTCGGCGCCTGGGCCGGGGCGTTCGTCCTGCTCCTGCTCGACGACCGCCTCATGCTCCACGAGCGTGCCGGGGGCTGGATCCGCGAGCACGTCGCGATCGTCCCGGACCACCCGACCGGCGAGCTGGTGTGACTGCTCTGCCTGGCGGTCGTCGCCGGCGGGGCGGTGCTGTCGCTCCACCTGTGGGCCGCACCGGACGCACGCGCCGTCTCCGGGGTCCTCGTCCTGCTCGGGGGCGGCCTCTTCGCCACGGGCGTCGTCCTCGACCTCCTCCATCGGTTCACGGACGGCGGCTTCCCCGACGCCCTCCTGACGGCCCTCGAGGACGGCGGCGAGATCGCGGTGATGAGCCTCGTCGTGGCGTTCCTGTTCGCCGTCGTGGCCGACGGCCACCGGCCCCGCCCCGGGCGGCGCCTGGGGCTCCTGATGGGAGTGCGGCCGGCGCCGAGCCATGGTGCGGGCGAGCCCGGTCCGCGTCCGGAGACGCGGGCCGGGCTCGTCGCGGTCGTGCCGGGGAGCGGTCGTCAGTCGGCGTCCTCCCAGCCGTAGTCCGGGAGCTCGAAGAACGCGTCGCCGTCGAGCGTGTCGACCTCGCCGGTGGCCATCGCGTCGATGAGCGACTCGACGCCGGTGCGGACGGACTGCACGAGCATGCCGTGCAGCTTCTGGCCGAGGTCGTCCTGCTGGCCGCGGACCTCGAACAGCACCGTCGCGGAGCCGTTGAGGGCGAACGCGGAGCGCCCCTGGCCGGCGTACTCGCGCTCGTCGGGGTGGAAGTAGCGCCCGACGGCGGCGAGCGGGGACTGCGTGCCGTACTGCGCCTGGATGCCGTGGGCGACGGCGAGGGCGTAGCGCCGGGACTTGTCCTGGTCGAGCAGCGGCCAGTCGTCCTGGTAGGCGGCGCCGTCGTCCACCCCGAGCGGCGGGTAGTCGAGGGAGACGGAGATGTGCTTGCCGTCCTGCGGGCCCCCGGTCAGCTCGTCGCACGGGCCCATGTGGTGCAGGTCGACGACGGCGTCGACGCCGCCGAACTCCTCCTGCAGGCCCACGTAGACGTCGCGGATCGTCTGCGACTCCGGGGACAGGAAGAACCCGGCGTCCTGCTGCTCGCCGGGCAGGTCCTCGGGCCGCGGCACGTAGTCCAGGTCGGGGTTGAAGTCGCGGTTGAGGTCGAAGCCCGGCTGGGCGATGCCGTCGCCGGTGAGCGAGTGGTACCAGGCGCGGGGTGCGCCGGCGAGCTGCGGGTAGTCGGCCACGACGTCGTCCCACGCGACGACGTTCGCGCGGCGGTTCAGCTCCCCGCCGTCGGGGTTGACCATCGGCATCGCGACCAGCGTGACGTTCTCGAGCGCGCGGCGCGTGGCCGGGTCGTTGCCGCTGCCGAGCTTCTTGAGGATGCCGAGCAGGGCCTCGGTGCCGGTCCGCTCGTTGCCGTGGATGGCGCTCTGCACCAGCAGCACGCGGTCGCCCGTGCCGACGCGCGCGGTGTACAGCTCGCGGCCCTGGTGGGTGTGCCCGGCGACGTCGACCTGCACGCGCCCCCCGCTGGTGCGTTCGAGCTGCGCGAGCTCGCGCTTCAGCTCCGCGTGGGTGGTCCAGCCGTTGAACTGCGGGTCGTCGAACGTCTTGCAGGTGCCCTGGCCCGGTCCGGCCGCGAGCGGTGCGGCGGATGCGGGTGCCGCGGCGGCCGAGGTGGCGGCCAGGCCGGCGACGGTGGCCCCGGCCGCGAGCGCGGCGACGAGCCGTCGGGAACGGGGAGAATGATGACGCACGTGAACCTCCGGGATGTGTGGTGGTCGTCCGTGGTGCTGCCCGCCACGTCGTCGTGCCGGGTGCGACCCACTCTGGCCCGGAATGGGCGGTTCGGCATTCCGGAAGCCCCGGAGGTGGCGCCCGTTCAGCGGTCGCGTGCGTCGTCGAGCAGGGCGGCGGCCGTGTCCAGGCAGTGCAAGGCGCTCGGCGGGTCCACGCGAACCAGGGTGAAGGCGCTGATGACGAGCGCCGTGCAGACGTCGGCGAGCCGGTCCGCCTCGGCCCCGTCGGCGTCGGGCAGTGCGGCGACGACGCCGCGGCGCAGGGCGTCGCGCAGCTCGGCGCGGTAGTCGGAGACGGTCCGCCGGACGGCGTCGTCGCGCGCGATGGGGGCGCCGGAGGTGTTGACGAGCAGACAGCCGGAGGTGCCCTGGATCTCGTGGGCGCGGCCGAGCGCGGCACGCAGGCCGCCGAGGTAGCCGACGAGAGCGTCGGGGGCGACGTCGTCCGTGACCAGCGGGCGCAGCCGCGGCCGCACGACCTCGTCGAGGTAGCTCTGCACCGCGGCGTCGAACAGGCCGCGCTTGGAGCCGAAGGCGTGGTAGATGCTCGACCGGTTCAGCCCGGTCGCCGCCTCGAGCGCCGGGATCGACGCGGACTCGTAGCCCGAGCTCCAGAACACCTCGCGCGCGGCCCGGACGACGTGGTCCGTCTCGAAGGCCTGTGACCGACCCATCAGCCCCTCCACTTGTGCAACGACCGGTTCAGAATAGATGATGGAACGGTCGTTCCACAACGAGGGCCGCCCAGGCCGGACCAAGGAGCAGCGTCATGATCGTCGCCGGACTCGTTCTCGCGGGGGTCGCCGCCGCGCTCCACGTCTACATCTTCTGGCTCGAGTCGCTCGCCTGGACCACGCCCCGGGCGCGCGCCACCTTCGGCACCACGGAGCAGGAGGCCGCCGCCACGCGCGAGCTGGCGTTCAACCAGGGCTTCTACAACCTGTTCCTCGCCGTCATGACCGCAGTCGGCATCGTGCTCGTCGCGGTCGGCGCCACCGGTGCCGGGGGCGCGCTCGTCCTGGCCGGCACGGCCAGCATGCTCGCCGCCGCGCTCGTCCTCTTCCTGTCCTCGCCCGACAAGCGCGGCGCCGCCCTCAAGCAGGGCGGCCTGCCGTTGCTGGCTGTCGTCGCGCTCGTCGCCGGCCTCGTGCTCTGACCACCACCCGCACCGAAAGGCTCCATCGCAGATGTCGTCCGTCGTCTCCACCCAGATCCAGCTCGCCGCCCGCCCCACCGGGTGGCCCACCGCGGACGACTTCCGCACCGTCCAGGTCACCTACGGCGACCTCGAGCCGGGGCAGGTCCGCGTGGTCAACGAGTTCGTCTCCGTCGACCCGTACATGCGGGGGCGCATGAACGACGTGAAGAGCTACACGCCGCCGTTCGCGCTCGGGGAGACGATGACGGGCGGCGCGATCGGCCGCGTGGTCGAGTCGGCGTCCGACGACGTCCCCGCCGGCGCGGTGGTGCTGCACCAGTACGGCTGGCGCGACGTGGTGCAGGAGGACGCGCGCGGCTTCCGCGTCGTACCGGAGCTGCCCGGCGTGCCGCTGTCGCTGCACCTGGGGATCCTGGGCATGACCGGGCTCACCGCGTACGTCGGCCTCACCGCGATCGCCGGCATGAAGCCCGGGGACACGGTCTTCGTCTCGGGCGCCGCTGGTGCGGTCGGCACCGCCGCGGGCCAGATCGCCCGCCTGCTCGGCGCCGAGCGGGTCGTCGGGTCGGCAGGGTCGGCCGAGAAGGTCGAGCTGCTCACCTCGAAGTACGGCTACGACGCCGCCCTGAACTACAAGGACGCACCCGTCCGCGAGCAGCTCCCGGGCCTGGTGCCCGGCGGCGTGGACGTCTTCTTCGACAACGTCGGCGGCGACCACCTCACCGCCGCGCTCGACGTGATGAACGACGGCGGACGGATCGCGCTGTGCGGCGCCATCGCGGGGTACAACACCACCGACCGCGTGCCCGGGCCGGACAACATGGCGAACCTCATCACCCGCGGGCTGCGGATGCAGGGCTTCACCCTCGCCGGCTACCTCCACCACGGGGCGGAGTTCCGCGAGCTCATGACCGGCTGGTTCGCCGAGGGGAAGATCGCCTACGACGAGACCGTCGTCGACGGGATCGAGAACGCCCCGCGGGCGTTCCTCGACATGATGCGCGGCGCCAACACCGGGAAGATGGTCGTCCGCACCGCGGGCTGACCGCCGCTCACCCCCGGCCGGCCCTCGCGACGAACACGCGTTCCAGCCCGGGCCGGTCGGGCGCGTCACGGACCTGCTCGACGGTGTATCCGGCCGCCGCGAGCGACGCCTCGACCTCGTCGTGGCCGCGGAACCGGAGGGTCGAGTCGGAGTGCAGCTCGCGACCGTCGGGGAGCACGAAGGTGTCGTGGAAGGTCACGAACGGCTCCGACACCTCCGTCACGTCGGTCCACGACTCGACGACGCCGAGGCCGGGCACGTCGGTCCGCGCGAAGGTGCGCTCGCGGGTCCATCCCTCCCACGCCCGCCGGGCGGGGTCGCGGGTCTCGAGGACGAGGTGACCTCCCGGGGCGAGCGCGGCGCGGACGCCGCCGAGCGTGGCGGCCCACGCGTCGTCCGTGAGGAACACCTGCGCCACGTTCCCCGTCATGGTCGCGAGGTCGACCTGCAGGGGCGGGAGGGTGGTGGCGTCGCCGAGCAGCCAGCGCACCCGTCCGGCGTCCGGCTTGCCACGGGCGACGTCCAACGACGCCGCGGCCGGGTCGACGCCCACGACGTCGAGGCCGGCCGACGCGAGCAGCACGGCGAACGTGCCCGTGCCGCACCCGACGTCGAGCACGCTGCGGGCGCCGAGCTCGTGGGCGAGCGCGAGATAGGCGTCGAGGTCCCCGCGGTCCGGGTCGCGCGGGTCGTACAGCCGGGCGAGCGTGGGGTCGGCGAAGAGCAAGTCGGGCATGCAGCGACCGTAGTCCTCGTTCCGGCGGCCGAACATGTGGTTGTGGCCCGTCAGCGTCGACTGACGGGCCACAAGCACATGCTCGGCGAAGGCGTGGCGCTGGTCAGGCGCGCAGGGCCTGCTCGACGTCCTCGAGGATGTCGCGCGGGTCCTCGAGCCCGATCGACAGGCGCACCGTCGTCTCGGCGATGCCGACCTTGGCGCGGCCCTCGGGGCCGAGCTTGCGGTGCGTCGTCGTGGCGGGGTGCGTGATGATCGACTTCGCGTCGCCGAGGTTGTTGGAGATGTCGATGATCTGCAGGGCGTCGAGGAAGGCGAACGCGCGCTTCTTCGCCGCCTCGGGCTCGGTGCCTTCGGGCACGGCGAGGTCGAACGTCACGACCGTGCCGCCCCCGGACTGCTGCGACCTCGCCAGCTCGTGCTGCGGGTGCGACGGCAGATAGGGGTAGCGCACGGCCGCGACGTCGGCGAGGCCCTCCAGCGCCGTCGCGATCTCGAGCGCGGCGGCGTTCTGCGCGCGCACCCGCAGGTCGAGCGTCTCGAGCCCCTTGGACAGCACCCAGGCGTTGAAAGGGCTGAGCGACGGTCCGGTGTTGCGGATGAAGGTCTGCACCGGGCCCGTGAGGAACTCCCGCGACCCGAGGATGGCGCCACCGAGCACGCGCCCCTGGCCGTCGATGTGCTTCGTCGCGGAGTAGACGACGATGTCGGCGCCGAGCGTGAGCGGCTGCTGGAGGATCGGCGTGGCGAACACGTTGTCCACCACCACCTGCGCGCCCGCGGCGTGGGCCAGCCCGGCCACGCGCCGCACGTCCACCAGGTCCTGCATGGGGTTGGACGGCGACTCGAAGAAGACGACGTCGGCGGGCGTCGCGAGCGCCTCCTCCCACTGGGACAGCACGTGGCCGTCCACGTAGTCGACCCGCACGCCCCACTTGGCGAGGATCTCCTCGTAGATGACGTTCGTGGAGCCGAACAGCGCCCGCGCCGACACGATCCGGGAGCCGCTCGAGACCAGCGCGGCGAGCGTCGTGAAGACGGCCGACATGCCGGACGCCGTCGCGTAGCAGGCCTCCGCGCCCTCGAGGAGCCGCAGCCGTTCCTCGAACGTGTGCACCGTGGGGTTGCCGTACCGGGAGTAGACGAACCGGGTGAGGTCGCCCGAGAAGGACGCCTCGGCATCGGCGGCAGAGTCGTAGGTGTAGCCCTGCGTGAGGAACAGCGCCTCGGAGGTCTCCTGGTACTCCGACCGGCGGTGCCCGCCGCGGACGGCGAGCGTCGCGGGACGCGCGGTGGCGGGCAGCGGCCCGCGGCCGGAGCCGCCGTGGACGACGTCGTCGGCGGCGGGGCCGGTGGGGATGCCCCGGTCCGCGTACGAGCCGCTCACGCCCGGGACTCCGCGGTGGTGCCCTCGGCGGCGGACGCGGGCGCGTACTCGCCCCAGGGCAGGCCGCGCACCTTCCAGCCCTCGCGGTCGCGCACGCCGTCGAAGCCAGGGCCACCCTCGAAGCCCTCGAGGACGTTGTACGACGGCCCCAGGCCGGAAGCGGTCGCGAGGCGCGCCGCGCCGATGGAACGCTGGCCGGAGCGGCACAGGAACACGATCGGCCGGTCCGCGGTCACGCCCGCGGCGGCGAGGTCGGCGAGGAAGCCTGCGTTCGGGCGCCCGCCCGCCTGCACCCACTCGACGAGGACGGGGGCCTTGCCGGCCGCCGCGGTGTCGGGGACGCCGACGGCACGCCACTCGCCCTCGGTGCGCACGTCCACGAGGACGGCGTCGGGGTCGGCGGCGAGCAGGTCCCACGCCTGCTGCGGGGTGAGGTCGCCGGCGTACCCGTCGGCGGGGCGGGGGTCGATCTGGGTGCTCATCGCAGTCCTCCCATCGGTCGTGGCGGTAGCACCCTCGTCCGGTGGGCCGCCGTCAACCGGCGACCGCCCGCGGGTTGCTGCGGCGTCGACGTGCCACGTCACTCGGCCGCTCGGGATGGTCACGGCGATCGTACGACAGCCGTCCGCCTGGTGGTCACCCCGTCTCGCGGGCCGGTCCGCCGCCGTCCGCTCGCCTTCTTCCGGTGAGCGTCGGGGCAGGCCCGCGTCCCACATGTCAAGAGGACACCGCCCACGGCTTGACACCCTCGGGCGTGCTCCCGACGATGGATCCAGGTCATGAGTGCCAGCGCGAAGCCCCGGCTCGCTGGCCGGCAACCCTCCTCTCGCGGCGGGGTGCCCCGGGTGACGACCTGGCCCCGCGCCGTCCGGCGCGCGGGCAAGCGCGGGGAGCCACCTCCCCGGCACCACCGAGGAGGATCACGCATGACCACGCTCATCACCGAGCCCGCGGCGCAGGCCGCCCCGGCGCCCGCCACCGTCCACGACGTCCCGCCCGTGCTGCCCGTCGTCGGCGCGGACACGCTCGTGCCGCTCGTCGACGGCCGCCAGGTGCCCTACGCCAACCTCGACGTCGCGGCGTCCGCTCCCGCCCTGCAGGCGGTCGCCGACCGCGTCTCGCGAGTCCTGCCCCTGTACGCCAGCGTGCACCGCGGCGCCGGCTACCTGTCCCAGGTCTCGACCGCGCTCTACGAGACGGCGCGCCGCACCGTCGGCACGTTCGTCGGCGCCCGGGACGACGACCTGACGATCGTCACCCGCAACACGACCGACTCCCTGAACCTGCTCGCGGGCTGCGTGCCCGCCGACCCGGTGACCGGGGAGCGCGGGCGGGTGCTCGTGCTCGACATCGAGCACCATGCCAACCTGCTGCCCTGGCAGCGCGTCACCGACGCGACCGTCGTGACCGGCGGCCCGACCGTCTCCGCGACCCTCGCCGAGATCGAGGAGGAGCTGCGGTCCGCCGCGGTCGCCGGCCGTCCGTACGCCCTGCTGGCCCTCACGGGCGCCTCCAACGTGACCGGTGAGGCGCTCCCCGTGGCGGACGTCGTCGCCGCGGCGCACGGCGCGGGAGCCCGCGTCGTGCTGGACGGCGCACAGCTGGTGCCGCACCGCCGCTTCTCGCTCGCGGAGACGGGCGTCGACTACGTCGCCTTCTCGGGCCACAAGACGTACGCCCCGTTCGGCGCCGGCGCCCTCGTGGGACGCCGTGACTGGCTCGACGCCGGCACCCCGTACCTCGCGGGCGGGGGTGCGGTGCGCCGCGTGCGCACCGCGAGCACCGACTGGCACGAGGGACCCGCGCGGCACGAGGCGGGTTCCCCCAACGTCATCGGCGCGGTCGCGCTCGCGGCCGCGTGCGACGAGCTCGCCGCGCTGGACCCCCGGGCCGCCGCCCGGCACGAGGACGCGCTGCGACGCCGGCTCGTGGACGGTCTCGGGGAGATCGACCGGGTCGAGGTCGTGCACGTCTGGGACGACGCCGTGGACCCCGTCGGCGTCGTGACCTTCACGGTCTCCGGCTACGACCCGGGCCTCGTCGCCGCCTACCTGTCCGCCGAGCACGGCATCGGCGTGCGCGACGGGCGGTTCTGCGCGCACCCCCTGCTGGGCCGCCTCGGGTTCGACGCCGGGGCGGTGCGCGCCTCCGTGGGCCTCGGCACCGCGGGCGAGGAGGTCGAGCGGCTCGTCTCCGCCGTCCGGTCGCTCGTCGACGAGGGGCCGCAGGCGCGCTACGACGTCGTCGACTCCCTGTGGGTCGTGGTGGACGACCCGCGACCGGTGCCCGAGGGCTCCGGCCTCGAGGGGCTGCTCGCGACGGCCGCGCTGGGCGCGGACGAGGCCTTCGGCTGCCTGCCCGACGACCTCTGAGGATCGCCTCGGACGGACACGACGACGGGGCCCACCGAGCGGTGGCGCCCCGTCGTCGTCAGCAGGTCACTTCTTGAACGCGTCCTTGGCGTCGTCACCCGCCTGCTTGAGGTTCGCGCTGGACTGCTGGGCCTTGCCCTCGGCCTCTTTCGCCTCGTCGTCGGTGAGCTTGCCCTTCGTCTCCTTGGCCTTGCCCTCGGCCTCTTCCGCGAGGTGCTTGGCCTTGTCTCCGAGTCCCATGGGGCTCCTTCCGTCGTCGAACGGCCTCGTACCTCGAAAATAGGACCGTGCCCGGGTGCTCGCACCCGGATGTCCCCGGCCGTGGTGGGAAGCCGGGCGTCCGGGCAGGTCAGGGTGTCGGCCTGCCGAACTCCTCGATCAGCACCGGGTACTGCTCGGACCCGTGCCCCGCGGCGACCGCCCGGTCCGCGAGCGCCTTGAACAGCCTCGGGAGCTCGGTGCTCACGCCGAGCGCCTCGCTCTCGTCCAGCAGGTGCGACATCGCCCGCGCGTCGGTCTCCAGGGCCGAGACCTCCGCGGGGAACGAGCCGCCGTCGACCTGCTCCGCGTACCCCGGCAGCCAGCCGGCCACGCCCACCGCGATCTGCTGCGCGAACGGCGCGAACGACGCGGCGTCGACACCTGCCGTGCGGAGCATGGCCGTGCCGTGCAGCCAGGCGTTGAGCACGCTCCACATCATCGTCAGGCCGGCCGCGTCGTAGAGCGACGCGAGCCCGGGGTCCTCGCCGAGGTACGTGGCGGTGCCGAGCGCGGCGAGCGTCGGCGAGTGCTCCTCGAAGGCGGTCCTGGGGCCGCTGTGCAGGATGACGGCGTCGGCGGTCCCGATCGCCGGCGGCACGGCCATGATCGCGCCGTCGAGGTAGCGAGCGCCGCGCCGCTCGGCCCAGCGGGCGGTCTCCCGGGCCTGTGCCGAGCTGCCGGACGTGAGGTTGACCAGCGTGGTGCCCCTCAGGTCGACGCCGTCCTGCCCGAGCAGCGAGCGCACGGCCTCGTCGTCGGTGAGGCAGAGGATCGTCAGGTCGGCGGAGCGCAGCGCGTCGCCCGCCGAGGGGGCCAGGAGCGCACCGTCCGCCACGAGCGCGTCGGCCTTGGACGGGGTGCGGTTCCAGACGGTGACGCGGTGGCCCGCCCGCAGGAGGGCGTGGGCGAGGGCGCGGCCCATGAGACCGAGGCCGAGGACCGAGACGGTCGCGGGGGACGAGTGGTGGTTTCCGGTGGTCATGGCAGCATCGTCGACGTTCATACCGGTGTGAAGGTCAAGGGGGACACGATGCGGATCGGGGAGCTGAGCCGTCGCACGGGCGTCCGGGCCCACCAGCTGCGCTACTACGAGGCCCAGGGCCTGCTGGAGGCGGCGCGGAGCGCGAACGGCTACCGCGTGTTCGACGAGGAGGCCGTCCTGCGGGTGCGGCAGATCCGGCACCTCCTCGGCGCGGGGCTGTCCTCCGAGGACATCGCCTTCGTGCTGCCCTGTGCGGTCGGGGAGGCGCCGGAGCTGCCCGGCTGCCCCGAGCTCGTGACGGCGATGCGCACCCGGCTGCAGCGGGTGGAGGACCAGATGTCCAGGCTCGCGCGGTCGCGCTCCGCGCTGGCCGGGTACATCGCCGCGGCGGAACGGACCGGCGGTGAGGGGTACGCGCCGCTCGGCAGCGCCGATCCGGAGCCGATCTCCGCGTGAGGCGTCCCGGCCGTCCCCCGGGTCAGGGGGCGGCCGGTCGTCGCTCCCGCCTCCCGGTCACCAGGCGGGCGGGTGCCGCTCCGTCCAGCGCCACCGGTCCTCCAGCTGGGCCGCGAGGGCGAGCAGCGTCGCCTCGCCGCCGGGCCGGCCGATCAGCTGGATCCCCATCGGGAGGCCGTCGTCGGTCCACCGTGCCGGCACCGTGATCGCGGGCAGCCCGGCCACGTTGAGCATCGACGTCCACGGCGTGTACTGGCACTGCTGCTCGAAGTTGCGCTCCGGGTCCTCCGGGTCGAACCAGCCGATCGGGCGCGGGGTCCTCGCCAGGGCGGGGGTCACCACGGCGTCGAACCGGGAGAGCTGGGCGACGAGCCGGCGCTCGAACGCGGTGAGCGCCCGCAGCGCCTCGGCGAGCTCGCGCGCGGGCACCTGACGGCCCCGCTCGATCAGCCAGCGGGTGAGCGGCTCCAGGCGGGCCAGGCGGTCAGGGTCGTCGACGGGGACGGCGGAGGCCCCCGCCATCCACAGGGTGCGGAATGCCGGCCCGTAGGAGGGGGCCGGCTCGAGTGCGAGGTCCTCGACGTCGTGCCCGAGCCCGGTGAGCGTCGTGACGCCGGCGTCGAGCGCCGCCCGCGCCTCGACCGACGTCGAGATCTCGTAGAAGTCGTCCCACGCGGAGTCCGTCGTGACGGCCAGGCGGAACCGGCCCTGCACGTCCTCTCCGCCGCCTCCCGCGACCTCGCCGCGGCGGGCGGCGGCGAGGTACTCCCCGGCGCGGGCGGACGGCGCGCGCAGGGTCAGCGGGTGCGCCACCCGCCCGTCGGGCGACCACGTCAGCATGCCCTCCAGCAGCAGGGCGGTGTCCTCGGTCGTCCGGGCCAGGGGGCCGTTCACCACCAGGCCGCCCAACGACTCCTGGCCCGAGCCGGCGGGCACGAGCCCGCGGCTCGGCTTGAGCCCGACGACGCCGCACGCGGCGGCGGGGATGCGGACGGACCCTCCGCCGTCGGACCCGGGGGCGAAGGGCAGCAGCCCGGCCGCGACCGCCACGGCCGCGCCGCCGCTGGACCCGCCCGCCCCGAGCGCCGGGTCCCACGGGTTGCGCGCGACCGGCCCGGCGAGCGGCTCGGTGTACGCGGGGAAGCCCAGCTCGGGAGCCGTGGTGCGGCCGAGGCTCACCACCCCGGCGGCGTCCAGCACGTCGACGATCTCGTCGCTCACCGGCGACACGACGGCGTCGTCGCCCGCGAAGGCGCGCGAGCCGAGCCCGGTGGGCACGCCGGCCCGCAACCACAGGTCCTTGTCGCCGACGGGCAGCCCCCACAACGTCGCCCGGCCGTGCGGGCCCTCGCGCTCCAGGTCGGCCGCCCGCTCGCGCGCCGCCTCCGGGTCGACGGAGACGAAAGCCCCCAGCCCCCGGTCGGCGCGCTCGATCCGCGCCAGGAAGTGGCCGGCCACCTCGGTGGGCGTGACCTCGCCCGCCCGCAGCAGGTCGCGCAGCCGGGCGGCGGTGAGCTCGTGGAGGTCGTCCATGCCCCGCACGCTACCGACCCGCCGGGCCGCCGAGCACGCAGCGTGCCCGGGATGCGGCCGCGGTACGTCGTGCCGCTGCCGGTTCGGCGAGGATGGGCCGGTGACCCACGACCTCGTCCTCGCCGGCCACGGCGTCCGCCTGGAACCGCTCGGCCCGCAGCATGCCGCTGCTCTCTTCCCGCTCGTCGACGCCGACCTGTGGTTCGGCATGGCGTCGCCCGTCCCCGCGTCCGTGGCGGACCTGCAGGCCTGGGTCGAGGCGGGCGTCGCCACCCCGGGCACGACGGCGTTCGCCGTCGTCGGCGAGGGCGGCGAGGTGCGCGGCACCACGCGCTTCTACGACCTGGTACCGGGCCCCGGCCGGGTGGAGATCGGCGCCACCTTCTACGGCCGGGAGTGGTGGGGCGGGCCGACCAACCCGGCCTGCAAGCTCCTGCTGCTGCTTCACGCGTTCGAGGAGTGGGGTCTGCGCCGGGTCGCGCTGCGCGCCGACTCCCGCAACGCCCGGTCGTGCGCGGCCATCCAGCGGCTCGGCGCGAGACCGGAGGGCGTGCTGCGCAAGCACCGCGTCGCCGCCGACGGCACGGTCGGCGACACCGCGTACTTCTCGATCGTCGACGACGAGTGGCCCGGCGTGCGCGCCGGCCTGGAGCGCCGCCTCTCCGAGGTCTGACGGTTCGACGGGTCCCGGCAGCCGGGCGGTGAGACCCTGGCGGGAGGACGGCAGGTAGGGTCGACGGCCGGCCCGGGCCAGGCGTGACGTCGTCGGCTCGCCGCCAGACCTGTCCCCGAGCCCTGGAGATCCTGTGACCACCGAGGACGCCCCCGCCGTCGAACCGGTACCCGAGCGCGAGCAGCACGACGACCGGTCGTTCTTCGGACACCCGCGCGGCCTCGCCACGCTGTTCAGCCTCGAGGTGTGGGAGCGGTTCTCCTTCCTCGGGATGCAGGCGATCCTCGTCCTGTACTTCACCGCGTCGGTCGCCGACGACGGCCTGGCGATGGAACCCGGCAACGCCGCCTCCATCGCCGCGGGCTACGGCACGATGGTCTACCTCGTCTCGGTCGGCGGGGGCTGGATCGCCGACCGCATCCTCGGCTCGTACCGCAGCGTGCTGTGGGGCGGCATCCTCATCGCCGCCGGCCACTACACGATGGCGATCCCGGCCGAGTTCTCCACGTGGGTCGGCCTGGTGCTCATCAGCCTGGGCACCGGTCTGCTGAAACCCAACGTCTCCACGCTGGTGGGCAAGCTCTACTCCACCGCGGACGAGCGGCGCGACGCGGGGTTCGCCCTCTACTACATGGGCATCAACGTGGGTGCCTTCTTCGGTCCGCTGGTCACCGGCTGGCTGGGTGCCGAGGTCGGCTGGCACTGGGGCTTCTCCGCCGCCGCGATCGGCATGACGGCGGGACTGGTCCAGTACGTCGTGGGACGGCGTGGCATCCCCGGCTACGGCCACGGGGCCGAGGCGCCGCTGCCGCCGGACGCCGCCCGCCGCACGCGCTGGATGCTCGCCGGCGCGGTGGCCGTCGTCGTCGTCGTCCTGGTCGTGCTCGCCCTCGTGGGACGGCTCAGCGTCGACGGCGTCGTGGACGCCCTGACGGTGGTCGCGATGGTCGCGCCGATCGCCTACTTCACAGTCATGTTCCGCAGCCCGCGCGTGACGGCCGACGAGCGCGGCCGGCTGCGCCCGTTCCTCGTGCTGTGGATCGCGTCGGTCGCGTTCAACTTCGTGCTGTTCCAGGCGTACTCGGTGCTCATCCTGCTGGCGGAGGACCACGTGGACCGCACCATCTTCGGCTGGGACGTGCCGTCGTCCTGGTTCAGCTCCTACCTCGGCGCGGCCGAGGTGCTGGTCGCCCCGCTCGTCGCCGCCCTGTGGACCTGGCTCGGGCCGCGGCAGCCGCACGCCTCGAAGAAGGTCGCGTTCGGCGCGCTGCTCGGCGGCCTGTCCTACCTGATCCTCGTCCCGGCCGTGAGCGGGCAGTCCGGCGACTGGCGGATCGCCGTCTGGTGGATGCTCGTCTCGTTGCTCCTGCTCGGCCTGGGCGACGTGCTGCTGCAGACCACGGGCCTGTCGGCCACGACGAAGCTCGCCCCGGCGGCGTTCTCCAGCCAGTCCATGGCGGTGTGGTTCCTGTCCATCGCGCTGGCCAACGGCATCCAGGCGCAGACGGTCCGTTTCTACGGAGAGATCCCCGACGGGGTCTACTTCGCCGTCAACGGCGCCGTGCCCGTGGTCGTCGCCGTCGTCGTGCTCGCCCTGTCACCGTGGATGAAGCGCACCATGCACCCCGTGCACTGAGTGGATCACCCACCCGTCGTCGAGCGCCCGGAGGACACCATGCGCCACGTGACCGACCTGCCCTACGAGACCACCGTCGAGGACCACTGGATCCCGCTGGCGGACGGGACCCGCCTCGCCGCCCGGGTCTGGCGGCCCGTCGACCCGACCCCCGTCCCGGCGATCCTCGAGTACCTGCCGTACCGCCTGTCCGACTGGACGGCGCCTCGCGACGCCCAGCGCCACCCGTACTACGCGGGGCACGGGTACGCGTCGGTCCGGGTCGACATCCGGGGCAGCGGCAACTCCGACGGGTACCAGGACGACGAGTACTCGCCGACGGAGCTCGCGGACGGCGTGGCCGTCGTCGAGTGGCTGGCGGCCCAGGGCTGGTGCGACGGCGCGGTCGGGATGTTCGGCATCTCGTGGGGCGGGTTCAACTCGCTGCAGATCGCGGCGCTGGCGCCCGAGCCGCTCAAGGCGATCGTCACCGTGTGCTCCACCGACGACCGGTACGACAACGACGTGCACTTCACCGGCGGCTCGGTGCTCGCCGTCGACATGCACGCGTGGGCCGCGACGATGCTCGCCTTCTGCTCCCGCCCGCCGGACCCGGCGTACGTCGGCGAGGGCTGGCGGGAGCAGTGGGTGGACCGGCTGGAGCACACGGAACCCTTCGTGCACACCTGGCTCGACCACCAGACGCGCGACGACTACTGGCGCCACGGCAGCGTCATCGAGGACTACTCGACGATCTCCGCGGCCGTGCTCGCCGTGGGCGGCTGGAACGACCCGTACCGCGACACGGTGCTGCGTCTGGCCGCGGCGGGCGACGACGGCGCCCTGCGCGCCCCGGTGCGCGGCCTCCTCGGGCCCTGGTCGCACCAGTACCCCGACCGCGGCCTGCCGCCCGGCCCCGCCATCGGCTTCCTGCAGGAGACGCTGCGCTGGTGGGACCACTGGCTCAAGGGCACCGACCGCGGCGTCCTGGACGACCCGCCGCTGCGCGCGTGGATCAGCGAGTCCGTGCCGCCGGCGACCGTCTACGACGAGCTGCCCGGCCGGTGGGTCGGCGAGCCGTCCTGGCCGTCGCCGCACGTGTTCACCCGCGACCTGCCGCTCGTCGCGGACCGGTCCGACGACCCGCCCGAGGACGCGCTGCGGACGACGGCGCCCACGATCGAGGCGCTCGCGGGCGGCCACCCCGTGCCGACGTCGTGGCTCGTGGACTCGCCGTCGCACACCGGGGTCGACGCCGGCCGGTTCTTCCCGTTCGGCAACGACGCCGACCTCCCGCCCGACCAGCGGGAGGAGGACGGCCGGTCGCTCTGCTTCGACTCCGCCCCGCTGACCGCGCCCCTGGAGATCCTCGGCCGCGCCCGCGTGCGGCTGCGGCTCACCTGCTCGGGCCCGAAGGGGCAGGTCGTGGCGCGGCTGTGCGACGTCGGCCCCGACGGGTCGTCGACGCTTGTCACGCGCGGCGTGCTCAACCTGTCGGCGCGGCACGGCCGGGACCGGGCCGTCGCGTGGACGCCGGGCGCCACCGAGGAGGTGTCGTTCGAGCTCACGGGCACGGGGTACGCATTGGCGCCCGGCCACCGGCTGCGGCTCGCGGTGTCGTCCGCGTACTGGCCGTGGGTCTGGCCGCAGCCGGGAGACGCCGTGCTGGCAGTCGCGGTCGGGGACGGGGCCGTCGAGCTGCCGGTGCACGACCGCGCGTCGTCGCACCCCCCGGTCGTGTTCGAGGAGCCGGAGCAGGCGCCGCCGCTGGGCGTCGTGTTCGGGGAGGGCGCCGAGGCGCGCCCGGAGCGCCGCGTGGTGCGGGACGTCGCCGAGGGACGCTGGCTGCTCGAGGTCGACCCGCGCTACGGCGGCACCCGCACCTACCCCGACGGGCTGGAGTTCACCGAGGACGCGCTCGAGCGGTACTGGATCGGGCCGGACGCGACGAGCGCGCGCACGCGCTCGGACTGGACGGTCCGGCTGCGCCGCGCGCCGGGCGCGCCGCTGCCGGAGGGGATGACCGGCGGGTGGGACGCGAGCGTCCGCACCCGCTCGGAGATCACCTGCGACGCCGAGAGCTTCTTCACCGAGAACGAGGTCGTGGCGCGCGACGGCGACGAGATCGTCTTCGAGCGCCGGTGGACCTGCACGATCCCCCGCACGGCGGGCTGACCGCGGGGCCTACCGCAGCAGCGGCGCGACCTCCTGGCCGAGGAACGCCGCGAACCCGTCGAGGTCGGGATCGTCGAGGGTCGGCTGCGCCACGACGGTCGAGACGCCGAGCGCGGCGAAGCGGCGGAGCCCGTCGGCGACCTGTTCCGCGGAGCCCCAGGTGGCGTGGTCGGCGAGGGCCTCGTCGGACGTCGCGTCGACGTCCCACCGCGCCAGGGAGCGGCGCAGCCGGTCGGCCGCCCCGCCGCCCGTGGCCGTCTGCGCGAAGGCGACCACCCGGAACGGGTGCTCGCTGTCCGGGCCGGAGTCGGCCACCGGGGGCAGCCCCGCGCCCGCGCGGCCCTCGTCGATCAGGGCGATCGCCTGCCGGGCGCCGGAGACGCCGGAGTCGCCGTCGATGACGACGCCGTCCGCGACCTCGCCGACGAGGCGCAGCGTCTTCGGCCCCTTCGCCGCCGCCAGCACCGGGGGAGCGGCGGCGGGCGGCCAGTCGAGGGCCACGTCGTCCAGGGTGACGTAGCGGCCGGACGTCGTGACCCGCTCGCCGGCGAGCAGGGCCCGCAGCGCCGTCACCTGCTCGCGCATGAGCGTCAGGGGCGAGGCGACGCGGGCGCCGACCTGGCCCATCCAGTCCTGCACGCCGTGGCCGACGCCCGGCAGGAAACGGCCGGGGAACATGCCGTCGAGCGTCGCCGTCTCCATCGCGGTGAGGGCCACGTTGCGCAGCGGCAGCGGCATGACGCCGATCCCGACCCGCAGGCGCTCGGTGGCGCTCAGCATCGCCGCGGCCGCGGAGGGCCCCGACTCGAGGAAGCAGTCCTCCCACAGCCACACCTCGTCGAGGCCGGCGGCCTCCGCGGTGCGGGCGAAGGGCACGAACCGCGAGGGCGGGTTGCCGTAGGGCGCGAGGATGCAGCCGAGCGTCGTCATGCGCTGATCCTGCCGCACCCCACGCCGAGGTCGGACTACCTCGGCGATTTTCGGACTACCTCGGCGTGGGGGCAGCGACGGCGGAGAGCGGGTGCGTCAGAGCGGGGTGACCGCGCCGCGGAAGTGCTGCCGGTGCCGTCGGCCGTTCCAGCCGACGTACGCGAACCCCGTGCCGTCGCCGTCGGGCGTGACGGCCACGTCGATGGTGCCGGGCAGCAGCACGGGCGACGCGAACTCGACCGTCCAGCGATACGCGTCCCCGCGAGCATGTCCGACGTCCGCGAGGGCTCGGGCCGCGGTGTACATGCCGTGCGCGATGGCGCGGGGGAAGCCGAACGCCTTGGCGGACAGCGCCGACAGGTGGATCGGGTTCCGGTCGCCCGAGACCGCGCCGTAGGCGCGGCCGGTCCCCGGACCCAGCGCCCAGCGGCCGGTGGGCAGCGGAGGGGTCCACGTGCCCGCGGGGGCGCGCTCGTCGCCGTCGCCGCCCGTCGCGGCCGCCGGGAGGTCCGGCTCGCCCGTCCACGGCAGGTGGAAGCCCTTGGCGAGGTAGGTCGACACGCCCCGCCAGACGGGTGCGCCGCCCGGCTCGGCCTGCCGGCGCACCTCGGCCACGAGGTCCACCTGCACGCCGCGCTTGTGGGGACGCAGGTTCTCCGCCCACGCGCGCACCTCGAGGACGTCGCCGACGACGACCGGCCCGCGCAGCTCGACGGCGTTCGCCAGGTGCACCATGCCCAGCAGGGGCAGGGGGAAGTCGCCGCGCACCATGACCGCCGTGGCGAGCGGGAAGGCGAGCACGTGCAGGTACCCCGCCGGCAGCACGTCGGTGACCGGCTCGTGCAGCAGGCGCTGGTAGTCGTGCAGGTGATGGGCGAGGTCCACCGTCGGCACGCCCGTGACGCGGTGGGCGACGTCGGGCAGCGTGAGCGGCCGGGCCTCGCCGTCGCCCTCGGCGGCCCGGCCCTGCCCGATGACGGGCAGCCCCGGCATGGCGCGCCCGGCGGCGATGCGACCGGACGCGGCGGCACCTCGTGCGTAGAGCGCGCCGAGCCCGGGCAGCGTCGGGAGCGTCTCGACGCGCAGCGGCTCGCCGGCGCTGGTGGCCGGCGCGGCGGCGGTCACCGACCCACCAAGTTCTGCCCGCACACGCGCAGCACCTGCCCGTTGACGCCCGCCGCGGCAGGCGAGGCGAGGAACGCGATCGCCTCGGCGACGTCCACCGGCTGACCACCCTGCTGCAACGAGTTCAGGCGGCGCGCGACCTCGCGGGTGGCGAACGGGATCGACGAGGTCATCTCGGTCTCGATGAAGCCCGGCGCGACGGCGTTCGCCGTGCCGCCGCGGGAGGCGGCCAGCGGGGCGGTGGCCCGGGTGTGGCCGATGACGCCCGCCTTCGAGAAGCCGTAGTTCGTCTGGCCCTTGTTGCCCGCGATGCCCGAGGTCGACGCGAGCGACACGATGCGCAGCCCGTCCACCCCGTCGTCCCCGCTGCCGTCCCCGAGGAGCTGGTCGTTGATCCGCAGCTGCGCCTCGAGGTTGACGGCGATCACGGCGTCCCACTGCGCGGGCTTCATGTTGGCCAGCAGCTTGTCACGCAGGATGCCGGCGTTGTGCACGACGACGTCCAGACCGCCGTGGCGCGTGCGGGCGTGCTCGAGGATGCGGCGGCCCGCGTCGTCGGACGTCACGTCGAGCTGGAGGGCGGTGCCGCCCACGGCGTTGGCCGTGCGGGCCAGGCCCTCGCCGGCGGCGGGCACGTCCACGCACACCACGGTGGCTCCGTCGCGGGCGAGCGTCTTCGCGATCGCGGCGCCGATGCCCCGGGCCGCGCCGGTGACGACGGCGACCTGGCCCGCCAAGGGGCGGTCCCAGTCGGCGGGCAGGTCGGCGTCCGCCGGCCCGACGGGCAGGAGCTGACCGTCCACGTACGCGGAGCGGGCGGACAGGAAGAAGCGCAGCGTCGACAGCACGGAAGGGGCGTCGACGGCGGCGTCGTCGGTGAGGACGATCCCGTTGCCGGTGGCACCGGCGCGCAGCTCCTTGGCGAGCGAGCGCAGGAACCCGTCGACACCGTTGCGGACCGCCGCGAGGGCCGGGGCGTCGCCCTCGGCCGCCGCGCGCGAGACGGTGACCACGCGCCCGTTCGTCGCCAGGCGGCGCAGCACCGAGCCGACCGCGAGGACCGCGGCCGAGACGTCGGTGGGGCGCTCCGCCTCGGTGAGCACGAGCAGGACGGCGCCCCAGCGGGTGTCGTCGGTGGGCTGGCGGCGCACGTCGAGCCCCCAGCCGAGCAGCACCCGCGCGAGGGCGTCGGCGTCGCCGGTCGAGGCCTCGTCGGAGACGACCAGCACGGGCCCGACCGTGAGCGGGTCGCCCGCGCGGAACCGCCGCAGCACCGCGGGGCGGGGGAGCCCGAGCTTCGTGGCGAGGGTCTTGGTGAAGCCGGAGTTGACGGCCTTGGTGTAGGAGTCGGTCACGGGGCTCCCTCTCAGACGGACTCGACGACGGCGGTGGCACCCAGGCCGCCCGCGGCGCAGACGGAGATGAGGGCGCGGGCCGGCTTGCCGGTCTCGGCGGCCTTCGCGGCGACGAGCTTGGCCGCGGTGGCGAGGATGCGCCCACCGGTGGCTGCGAACGGGTGGCCGGCGGCGAGCGAGGAGCCGTTCACGTTGAGGCGGTCGCGGTCGATGCTGCCCAGCGGCGTGTCGAGGCCGAGCTCGGCCTTGCAGTAGTCGGCGTCCTCCCAGGCGGCGAGCGTCGTGAGGACGGTCGACGCGAACGCCTCGTGGATCTCGTAGAAGTCGAAGTCGCCGAGGTCCAGGCCGGTGCGGGCCAGCAGGCGAGGCACCGCGTGGACGGGCGCCATGAGCAGGCCGTCGTGGCCGTGCACGAAGTCGACGGCGGCCGTCTCGGCGTCCACGAGCCGCGCGAGCACCGGCAGGTCCCGCTCGGCGGCCCAGTCGGCCGAGGCGAGCAGCACGGTCGAGGCGCCGTCGGTCAGCGGGGTGGAGTTGCCGGCCGTCATCGTGGGCTCGGCAGGCTCGGCGAGACCGCGGCCGAACACCGGCTTGAGGCTCGCGAGCTTCTCCAACGAGGTGTCGGCGCGCAGGTTGTCGTCCCGGGTCAGGCCCCGGAACGGGGTGACGAGGTCGTCGAAGAACCCGGCGTCCCACGCGGCCGCGAGGTGCTGGTGGCTGGCGAGCGCGACCTCGTCCTGCGCGGAGCGGGAGATGCCCCAGCGGGCCGTGGTGATCGCCTGGTGCTCGCCCATCGACAGACCGGTGCGCGGCTCGTCGGTGGCGGGGCTGAGCGGCTTGAGGTCGGCGGGCCGCACCTTGGCGAAGGCCTTGAGGCGCGCCTGGAGGGTCTTGGCGTGCGAGGCGTCGAGCAGGGCGCGGCGCAGACCCTCGCTCACGGCGACGGGGGCGTCGGAGATGGTGTCGGTGCCGCCCGCGATGCCGGACTCGATCTGGCCGAGGCGGATCTTGTTCGCCACCGTGATGGCGGCCTCGAGCCCGGTGGCGCACGCCTGCTGGAGGTCGAACGCGGGGGTCTGGGGCGAGAGCGAGGAGCCGAGCACCGACTCACGGATCAGGTTGAAGTCGCGCGAGTGCTTGAGGACCGCGCCGCCCACGACCTCGCCGATCCGCTCGCCCTGCAGGCCGAAGCGGGCCACGAGGCCCTCGAGGGCCGCGGTGAACATCTCCTGGTTGGAGGCGTCGGCGTACTTCTTGCCGGCCCGGGAGAACGGGATGCGGTTGCCGCCCACGATCACGGCGTCACGCACGCCCGCGGGGGCGGACGGCGACGCGGCGCGCGAGCTGGTACGGGAAGAGCCCCGGGGGGAGCCGTCGGACGGCTTGCGTGTAGCCACAGCGGTAGATCCTTCACTCCGTCGGTCAGGTAGGACTCACAGTACCTGATACTCTCAGTCCCGTGAGACGAGTCACAAGGTGCGGCCGATGACGGCCGCGGAGCAGCTCGACGGCCGTTCGACCCTGGATGGTCGTTCCACGAGGTGGGACGACCATCGTGCCGCGCGGAGGGCCCAGCTCGTCAACGCCGCGCGCAAGGCCGTCCACCGCGGCGGACCCGGGGTCTCGATGGACGAGATCGCCGGCGAGGCGGGCACCTCCAAGTCGATCGTCTACCGGTACTTCGAGGACAAGGCCGGTCTGCGCCTGGCCGTGGCCGCGCACGTCGTCGCGACGATGCACGACGCCCTCCGGGAGGCTGCCGAGGCGGCACCGACCCCGCACGCCGCGCTCCGCGCGATGGTGCGCGTCTACCTCGAGATGATCGAGCACTCGCCCAACGTCTACTGGTTCGTGACGCGCACGGCCATCGGCGGCAACGAGCCCGCGCCGGGCGCCGCCGGGACCGGGCAGGTCGAGGCGTTGGGTGCGTACCTTGACTCCGTCATCGAGCTGGTGGCGGAGCCGTTCGCCCGTGCCGTCCAGGTGCCGCAGGCGCTCGCGGCCGCCTGGGCCGCCGGCGCCGTCGGCTTCGTGCGCGGGGCCGGCGAGTGGTGGCTCGGTCACGGCTCCGACCCCGACGGCCCCGACCGGCTCACCCGCGAGGAGCTCACCGAGCAGGTCACGCTCTGGCTGTGGACCGGGCCGGTCGGCGTCCTGCACCACGACGACGCCCCGCACCTCGACTCCACCCGTCCCGGCGGCCGCGCGCCGTCCGTCACGCCCCCCGTCCCCGCTCGACCGCAGGAGAACCGATGACCATGACGTCCGACCGTCCCGCGACGACCACCGCCGCCGGCGCGGCGACCGCGCACCGGACGCCCGCAGGCAAGCCGACGCCGCGCGTCGACGTCGCCGGCCTGTCCGAGCAGCTGCTCGGCCGGTGGCCCGAGTGGCGCCGCCACGCCCGTGCGCGCGCCACCGACCCGACCTTCTGGAAGGACGAGTCGCTGTCGATGGCCGAGCACCGCGAGCGCGTGCTCGAGCAGATGAAGCTGCTCGCGACCGACCCGAAGCACCAGGTGTGGCTCGGATACCCGACGCGCCTCGGGGGCGCCGACGCCCCGGGCGCGAACCTGGCCGGCTTCGAGGAGCTGGCCGTCGCCGACCCGTCGCTGCAGATCAAGGCGGGCGTCCAGTGGGGCCTGTTCGGCTCCGCCATCCTGCACCTGGGCACCCCGGAGCAGCAGGACCGGCTGCTGCCGGGCGCCATGGACCTGTCGGTGCCGGGCGCCTTCGCGATGACGGAGATCGGGCACGGCTCGGACGTCGCGTCGGTGGCGACGACCGCCATCTACGACCCGGAGACCGAGGAGTTCGTCATCCACACGCCGTTCCGCGCGGCGTGGAAGGAGTTCCTGGGCAACGCGGCCGTGCACGCGACGGCCGCCACCGTCTTCGCGCAGCTGATCACGAACGGCGTCAACCACGGCGTGCACTGCTTCTACGTGCCGGTGCGCGACCCGGAGACGATGGAGTTCCTGCCGGGGATCAGCGGCTACGACGACGGCCTCAAGGGCG
The DNA here is from genome assembly GCA_023241745.1 of Isoptericola peretonis. Classification (GTDB taxonomy): domain Bacteria; phylum Actinomycetota; class Actinomycetes; order Actinomycetales; family Cellulomonadaceae; genus Isoptericola; species Isoptericola peretonis. Next base: position 100,397 of record JALQCY010000009.1, read on the forward strand.
GCCTGCGCGGCGTCGACAACGGGCGCCTGGCGTTCGACCAGGTGCGCATCCCGCGCACGGACCTGCTGGCGCGCTACGGCGCGGTGGCACCCGACGGCACGTACTCGTCGTCGATCGACAGCCCCGGGCGGCGCTTCTTCACGATGCTCGGCTCGCTGGTGCAGGGGCGCGTCTCGCTCGACGGCGCCGCGTCGACCGCGTCCAAGCTGGGCCTCGCCATCGCCGTGAGGTACGGCGCCGAGCGCCGTCAGTTCACGTCGTCCTCGCCCGTCGAGGAGACCGTGCTGCTCGACTACGCGACGCACCGCCGCCGGCTCTTCCCGCGCATCGCCGAGACGTACGCGACGCACTTCGCGCACGACCGCCTGCTCGACCTCTTCGACGACGTGTTCTCCGGCGAGAAGGACACCCCGGAGAACCGCGAGGACCTCGAGACGATGGCGGCGGCCCTCAAGGCGACGTCGACCACCTTCGTGCTCGAGACGCTGCAGGAGGCCCGCGTGGCGTGCGGCGGCGCCGGCTTCATCACGGAGAACCGCATCACGAGCCTGCACCACGACATGGACGTGTACGCCACGTTCGAGGGCGACAACACGGTGCTGCTGCAGCTCGTCGCCAAGCGACTCGTCGGCGACTACGCCAAGCAGCTCAAGGGCGCGACGTCGTCCCCCGCGGGCATCGCGCGCTTCGTCGTCGACCGCGCCGCGGACGCCGCCCTGCACCGCACCGGGCTGCGCCGGGCCGGGCAGGCGCTCGCGGACGTCGGCGACCCGCGCCGCGCGGCCGGGCACCTGCGCGACGCCGAGACCCAGCGCGAGCTGCTGGCCGACCGTGTCGCGACGATGGTCGAGGACGTCGCCATGGCGCTGCGTCCCGCGCAGAAGGCCGACCCCGTGACGGCCGCGCGGATCTTCGACGAGAACCAGGTGCAGCTCGTCGAGGCGGCGAAGGCCCACGCCGACCTGCTGCGCTGGTCGGCGTTCACCGACGCGCTCGAGCAGGTCGAGGACCCGGGCACCCGCCGCGTCCTGACCTGGGTGCGCGACGTCTTCGGGCTCACGCTCATCGAGCGGAACCTCGCCTGGTACCTCATCAACGGCCGGCTGTCGGTGCAGCGCGCGCGCACCGTCACGTCGTACGTGGACCGCCTGCTCGACCGTCTGCGCCCGCACGCCGTCGACCTGGTGGACGCGTGGGGCTACGGCCCCGACCACCTGCGGGCCGTCATCGCCTCGGGCATCGAGGCGGAGCGGCAGGACGAGGCGCGGGCGTACTACGCGCAGCAGCGCGCCGACGGCTCGGCGCCGGTCAGCGAGAAGGCCCTGAAGAAGCAGCGTTCCTGACGCCGAGACAGAGAGGGGGCGGACCGTAGCCGGCTACGGTCCGCCCCCTCTGTCTGTCTCGGCGCGGGCGTCAGGCCGCGGCGGGGGTGGGCTCTCCCGCACGGGCGGGACGCACCGGGTACTCCTCGACGACGGCGGGTGCGCTCTCGCTGTCGGCGGCGGTGGCCGGTGCGGGATCCTCGGCGGCCTGCGCGTCACGCAGCGGCAGCCCGAGGGTGACGGTCGCGGGTCGTGCGACCCGTGGCGGTGGGACGGCCCGCGCCACGAGGGCGGCGCCCACGAGACCCACCACGAGGGCGGCCCATGCCACCCACGTCCAGCCGAGCGCCGCGGACGCGCCGAGCAGCGCTCCGTCCACGATCCCGACGACGAGCCCGAAGACGAGCACCCGTCTCATGCCTACCTCCCACGGTCCGCCTCATCCGTGCCTCTCCAGGAGACGACAGGTCCGGCGGTCGTGCATCCGCAGGGCGGACGGTGCAGGTCACAGGTGCGTCACAGTCCCCGTGCGGTGCCCGGCTCCCACGCGGGGACGGGACGCGGGGCCTCGACGTGGCCGAGCAGCAGCGGCGACGGGGACGCGTCGAGCGTGGAGCGCAGCTGGTGGTGCATCTCGCCGGTGAGCCGCAGGGCGAGCTCGAACCGGACCGGCGCCACGAAGTCGGTGTGGAGCCGCCCGCCCAGGGCGGGGTGGGGGGAGAAGGTGAGCACCTCGTCGGGGCGCGGCGCCGTGCCGGTGTCCAGCACCTCGCGGCACAGGCCCTCGAGGAGGAGGTCCGCGCGACCGTCGGGCGAGTCCAGCTCGGTGTACATCTCCACGGCCGAGGACCAGCGGAGCTCGAGCGATCCCTCGATCGTGTCGAGGAACCACCATCCCTCCAGGGACTCGAGGAAGACGTCACCGAAGACGGTCGTGAAGCGGGGCGTCTTGCCGTGGACCCCCAACCACGACCAGGACGCCAGCCCGTACGCGAACGCGCCGGGGGAGAAGGTTCGAAGCAGTTCCACGTGCGCATCAAACCACCTTGTGGTAACTCACAAAACCCCCGCACGCATGTGGCCTGGTCGTGGCGTTGCTCACGGAGAATCGTCACCCGATCGTGATCGGGGTCAAGAAGCACGCCCGCAGGTCAAGCGACGGTCATCTCCGCTGGTCGTGGTCGCACGCTGCGACGGTCGCGGAACTCGGAGGAGGTGCCGGCCGTTCACCCTCGGGCGGACCGGTGACCCTCGGCCGCCCGCCGCAGCCCCCTGCCCCCCGACCCGGAGGTGACCATGAAGGTGCCGACCCCGAGCCGTCCCGTCGACGTGCGCAGCGTCGCGATCACCGGCCTCACGACCATGGCCTGGTATGCCGTGCCGGACGTCGTCGGCCCGCGCTGGGCGCGGGCGCTCGCCAAGGTGGGCGTGCTGGCCGGGGGCGTCGCTCTCGGCGTCGCCGCGACCTCGGAGGGTCGTTCCGCGCTCGACGGGGTGCGCCAGGTGCGCGACGAGCTCCGCGACCTGCGGGCCGCAGACGACGCGGGGGACGCGGGCGAACCCGGCAGCCCGGCCGGGACCGCCGCCGACGGCGGCGACCGGGACGACAACGTGCTCGCGGACGGCGCGCTCGCCGGTGCGGATCCCGTGCCGGACCCGGTGGTCGCCGGCGCGGCCGCCGCGGGGGTGGTCGCCCTGGCCACGACGGTCGCCGTCGTGGGGGAGAAGTGGGCCTACCGGCGGGGCGAGCGCTGGCGGGAGCGCGGGGTGCGCCTCCCGCACACGCGGGTCGGCCTGGTGCTCGGGGTGCTGGCTGCCGCCGCGACGGCCGTCGACCCCACGATCGGCATCCGAGCCGCGGACCGCGACGAGGGGACACGGACGGCCTCGTCGTGACCTGACCGGGCGGCGCAGGGCGGCGCCCGTGGGTCAGGTCGTCAGGCGTCGCCCGCCGTCGAGGCCCGCACGACGAGGCGTGGCGGCGACAGCTCGGTGCCGTGCGCCGGGGTGCCGTCGATGGCGGCGAGCAGCAGCTCGGCCGCGCGCTGCCCGAGGCGGTCGAGCTGCGGGTCGACGGTGGTCAGCGGCGGGCGGCTGGCCAGGGCCATGACGTCCCAGTCGTCGTAGCCGGTCACCGCCACGTCCTCGGGCACGCGCACGCCCCGGTCGCGCAGCCGGTCGCAGCCTCCACGGGCGAGCTGGTCGGACGCGAGGGCGATGGCGTCGACGGGGAGCGGGTCGCCGGGCCGGTGGTCGCCCAGCACGAGGTCGACGGCGAGCCGGCCCCAGCGCTCGGACCACTCGCCGAACAGGGGCTCGCCCACGAGCGTGCCGCCGTGGTCCTCCAGGGCGGCCGCGAGGGCGGCGAGCCGCAGGGTCGACGCGGCCTGGTCCCCCCGACCCCCGACGTACGCGATGCGGCGCCGCCCGAGCGCGAGCAGGTGCGCGGCGACCTCGCTCATCCCCGTCGCGTCGTCGGGCACGACCGACGCGTCCTGCGGGTCCTGTGACGGCGAGTACGCGTACACGACCGGCATCGGCACGCGGATGGGCGGCCGGGCGTCGGTGGTCCGGCCGGTGACGATGATGCCGTCGACGCGCCGGGCCACGAGGCTGCGCACGTGGTGCTGCTCGCGCACGGCGTCGTGACGGGCGGTGGCGAGCAGGGCGGAGATCTGCCCGCCGACCAGCGCGTTCTCGGCGCCGAGCACCACGGGCAGCGAGAACCGCCCCGCGGAGTCCGTGCTCAGCAGGCCGACGGTGAAGCTGCGCCGCGCCGACAGCGACCGCGCGCTGGCGTCCGGCACGAACCCGAGCCGCTCGGCCGCCTCCCGCACCCGCGCCCGGGTGGCGGGCCGCAGGGAGCCGGTGTCGTTGAGGGCCTTCGAGACGGTGCTGGGGGACACCCCCGCCAGCGCGGCCACGTCGGTGATCCGCACGACGCCCGGAGCCTCCGTCATGAGCCCTCCTCAGTTTTCCGGCCGTTCCGGTCGGTGCCCGGCGGCTGCGTCGATCGTACGCGATTTCGGTGCACCACTGGTGGTTGACGGCGGCTGCGACCCTCCGTACGGTGAGGAAAACGGATTCCTAGTTTCCTACCTCGAGGGAGAGGTGCATGACGACGACGACCTTCCGGACCGCCCGCGGGCCGGCCGAGCCCACCGGCTCGGCGATCACGACCCTGCGGCCGCTTCCGCCCGGCAGCGCGGCCGTCGACGGCGGGCTGTGGGGCCACCGGCTCCGGGTCAACCGCGAGGCGTCCGTGCCCGAGGGGCTAGGGCACCTGCGGGACTACGGCAACCTGCGCAACCTCGAGATCGCCGCGGGGCTCGCCGACGGCGAGGCGACGGGCCCGATCTTCGCCGACTCCGACGTCCACAAGTGGCTCGAGGCCGCCGCCTGGGAGTACGGGCGCGAGCCCGACGAGGCGCTGCTGGCCGACATCCTCGAGGTCACCCGCGCCGTCGCCGGCGCGCAGGCTCCGGACGGCTACCTCGACTCCGTGCCGCAGCTGCGCGGCGTCCCGCGCTACTCGGACCTGCCCTGGAGCCACGAGCACTACTGCGCGGGGCACCTGTTCCAGGCGGCCGTCGCGCAGTCCCGGGCGACCGGCCGGCGCGAGCTGCTCGACGTCGCGGTCCGGCTCGCGGACCACCTCGTCGAGACCTTCGGTGACGGCGGGGGGCGGCTGCGCGAGGTCGACGGGCACCCGGTGGTGGAGTCCGCCCTCGTCGAGCTCTACCGCGAGACCGGGACCGAGGCCTATCTCGACCTCGCCCGCTGGTTCGTCGAGGCGCGCGGCACCGGGATCATCGAGTCCCACGGCAAGCAGCCCACCTACTTCTCCGACCGCGTGCGGGTCCGCGAGGCCACGACCGTGGAGGGGCACGCCGTCCGCGCCGTCTACCTCGGTGCGGGCGCCACCGACGTCGCCGTCGAGACGGGCGACCGCGAGCTCCTCGCGGCGCTCGAGCGGCAGTACGCGGCGATGGTCGACGGCAAGCAGTACCTCACCGGGGGCCTCGGTTCGCGCTGGGACGGCGAGTCGTTCGGCGACGCGCACGAGCTGCCGAGCGACCGTGCGTACGCCGAGACCTGCGCCGCCATCGGCGCCGTGCAGTGGGCCTGGCGCCTGCTGCTCGCCACCGGCGACGCGCGCTACGCCGACCAGATCGAGCGGATGCTGCTCAACGGGTTCCTCTCGGGCCTCTCCCTCGCCGGCACCGAGTACTTCTACGTCAACCCCCTGCAGGTGCGCACGGGGGCCCACGCGGAGGAGGAGCGCAACCCCGCGGCCGGGCGGCGGCCGTGGTTCGGCTGTGCCTGCTGCCCGCCCAACATCATGCGGACGCTGTCGAGCCTCGAGGGCTACCTCGCGACGGTCACCGAGGACGCGCTCCAGGTGCACCAGTACGCGCCCGGCACGATCGCCGCGGACCTGCCGGGCGGAGCGCTGCGCGTGCGCGTCGAGACGGCGTACCCGTACGACGGTCGCGTCACGCTCCACGTCGAGGAGGCGCCCGCGGGTGCAGGGCTCGCGCTGCGCGTGCCCGCCTGGGCGGAGGGCGCCACGCTCGACGGCGCCCCGGTCGCCGCGGGCGGGTACGCCCCGGTGGGCCGGGCGCTCGCGGCGGGCGACGCCGTCGTCCTCGAGCTCCCGACGGAGCCCCGCCTCACCGCCGCCGACCCGCGGGTCGACGACGCGCGCGGCTGCGTCGCGATCGAGCGCGGCCCGCTGGTGTACGCGCTGGAGCAGGCCGACCAGGAGCCGGGCGCCGTCGTCGACGACGTGCGGATCGACGTGTCCGCCGCACTGGGCGACGAGGACCGGCCCGACCTGCTGGGCGGGACGGTCGTCGTGACCGCGACGGGCACGGTGCAGCCGCGGCCGGACGCCGCGGCGGGCGACGGTCCGTACCGCCCGGCGACGACGCCGGTGCCGGCCGCCGCCGGCACGGTGACCCTGCGGGCGGTCCCGTACCACCTGTGGGCCAACCGCGGCCCGCAGGCCATGCGGGTGTGGATCCCCGTGGCCTGACGGACACACCTTTCGCGGGGCGCCCGGCGACGGGCGCCCCGCACCCCGCGGGCACCGGCGCCCGCGGGTCGCGGCGAGCGCCCGCTCCGGGCGCGGAGGAGGAGAGCGATGGAGCTCACCAGACGGCAGCTGCTCGCCCTGCTGGGCGCAGGCGGCGCGGCCGCCGCCACCGGCGTGGGACTGGCCGGCTGCGCGCGCGACGTCGCCGCCGTCGACGTCGGGGCCCCCGGCTTCGGGGACGGCGCCCGCGGCACGGTCGAGATGTGGTGCCGCTCGGACACGGTCAACGGGGTCCGCGCCGTCGTGGACGCCTTCCACGCGGCGCAGGACCGCGTCCGGGTCGAGCTGACGCCGATCCAGAACGGCCAGTACGTCACCAAGGTCGCCACCGCGATCCGCGGCGGGCGGGTTCCCGACGTGATCGACATCGACGACATCTACTCGACGATGTTCGCGTTCCGCGACGTCTTCACCGACCTCACGCCCCTCGTCGAGGACCTCGCCCTCGGCGACGCGCTCAGCCCGGGCCACCTGGCCCTGGCCACCAAGGACGGGCGCCACTACGGCGTCCCGTTCCTGGGCGACTTCTCCGTCCTGTTCTGCAACACCGAGCTGTTCGACACCGCGGGGCTCGACGTCGACGAGCACACCGCGAGCTTCGACGGCATCCTCGAGGCCGCCCGCGCGATCGCCGCGCTCGACGACGACACGTACGGCTGGTCGTTCCCGGGCAACGCCTCCGGGGCGCTCGGGTTCACCGTGCAGCCGCACGTGTGGGCCACGGGCACCGACCTCATCTCCGGGGAGATCGGCGACCAGCGCGGCAACGTGGCCGGCAACGAGGCCCTGCGCCGCACGCTGGACCTCGAGCGCACGCTGTGGGACGAGGCGCTGGTGCCACCCGGCTGCTTCGCGGACGACGCGTCCCGCTGGTCGGCCGACTACGTCGCGGGGCGGCTGGGCATGTTCCCCGGCGGGTACGGCGTGGTGGCGCCCAACGCGTCCCCCGAGCTGCTGGAGCGCAGCCGCGTGGTGCTGCTGCCCGGCCCCGACGGCGGCGGGGCGTTCTTCGACGGCGGCGACAACCTCTGCATGCCGGCCGGCGGGAAGAACCCGGAGGCCGCGACGGAGTTCGTGCGCTTCGCGGTCGCGCTCGAGCAGCAGGCGCGGATGCCCGAGGGCTTCTACTCGCCGATCCGGTCCGACGTCGTGACGCCGGGCTTCGCGGCCGACCACCCGCTCGTGACGCCGCCGCTCGAGTCCCTCGGCTCCGGCTACGCCCCCACCACGCTCGCCTACAACCTCATCTACAACCAGCAGGACGGGCCCTGGCTTCGCATGTTCCGCCGGGCCGTCTTCGACGGGGAGGTCGATGCCGCCATGGACGAGGCCCAGACCACGTACGACCGCATCCTGCGGCAGGCGCAGGCATGAGCGCGCCGGCCGTCACGAGGACCGTCGACGCCTCGGCAGGACCCGCCCGCACGGCGCCGCGGCGAACCGCCCGGCGTCACGGCACCCTCACGCACCCCGCCCGCACCGGCCTGTTGCTCGTCGCGCCGGCCGTCGCGTTCGTCGTCGTGTTCGTGCTGGTGCCGCTCGTCTCCGCCGTCGGGATCTCGTTCACCAACCTCCCGCTCATCGGGTCGTGGCGGTTCATCGGCCTGGAGAACTACGCGTCGGTGCTCACCGACCCCGCGTTCTGGCGGGCCGTCGGGTACACGCTGCTGTACACGGCGATCGTCACGCTGCCGATCCTCGCGCTGGGCTACGCGCTGGCGGTGGTCGTGCGGTCCAACCGCCGCGGAGCGACCGTGCTGCGCACGATCTTCTTCGTCCCGTACGTCATCGGCCTGACCACGCTGAGCTTCCTCATGCTGCTCGAGGCGCAGCCCGACAGCGGCATGGTGAACGTCGTCCTGCGCGGCCTCGGCCTCACCGACGGCACGACGGCGTGGCTCGTGGACGGGCCGCTCGCCACGGCGCTGCTGTGCGTCATGGTGATCTGGGCGGTCTCCGGCCTCACGATGGTGCTGCTCATGTCCGGGATGCAGGGCATCCCGCGCGAGGTCTACGAGTCGGCCGAGCTGGACGGGGCCACGTGGTGGGTCCGGGAGCGCTCGATCACGATGCCGATGCTGCGGCGCACCATCGCCATGACCGTCGTGCTGTCGGTCATCGGGTCGCTGCTCGCGTTCACGCAGTTCTACATCCTGACCCAGGGCGGCCCCGGCTCGGACACCACCACCGTGGTGATGGCGATCTACCGGCGGGCGTTCGTGCAGCTGCAGCTGGGGGCGGCGACGGCGATGTCGCTGGTCCTGGTCGTCATCACCGGACTGGTCACCGCGGCGCAGTTCTGGCTGCTGCGGGAGAGGAGCTGACATGGCCGCCACCCTCACCGCGCCCGCGGGGCCGGAGCGGGACACCCGCGTCCGCCGCACGCTGTACGTCGTCGGCGGGGTCCTGGCCGCCCTGGTCTTCCTGGTGCCGCTCCTGCTGGCGCTGGTCCGCTCGGGCCAGCCGGGCGACGTCGTCGTCGCCGCGCCGGACGGGCGTTTCCTCGACCTGTCGTGGGTCAACTTCCGGGCGATCCTCGACCAGCCGGAGATCTGGCGCGGCATCGTGAACTCGGTGGTCGTGTCGGTGTCGACGGCGGTGCTCACGGCGTTCCTGGCGACGCTCGCGGGCTACGGCTTCGCCAAGTTCGGCTTCCGCGGCCGCGGTGTGCTGTTCGGTCTGGTCCTCGTGACGCTGATGGTCCCGTTCCAGGCGATCCTCACCCCGCTGTACCTGCAGATGAACGCGATGCGGCTCACCGACAGCCTGCTGGGCCTGGTGCTCTTCTACACCACCGTGAACCTGCCGTTCTGCGTGTTCGTCATGCGCAACGCCTTCGAGGCGGTACCCGGCGAGATCGAGGACTCGGCGCACGTCGACGGCGCGGGCACTGCCCGCCTGATCGGTTCGGTGCTGCGGCCGCTCGTGCTGCCCGGCGCGGCGACCGCGGCGCTGTACGCGTTCCTCGCGTCCTGGACCGAGTTCCTCGGCGCGCTGACCTTCCTCACCGACTCGTCGCTCTACACGCTGCCCGTGTCGCTGGTGAACCTGCAGCAGGGCGCCTACGGCCAGGTCGACTTCGGTCTCCTGGCCGCCGGGTCCGTGGTCGCGATGATCCCGTGCGTCGTGCTGTACGTGGCGCTGCAGCGGTTCTACGTGGCGGGGCTGGCGTCGGGGTCGGTCAAGGGCTGAGGGGGCGGTCGGGCTGCCGTCGGGAGCGCGGCCCGGCGCCGGTAGACTGGCCGAGCGCCGAGTGGCGCCCCCGCCCGGACCGACGCCGGATACCGGCACCCTCGCGGTGCGGTGATCACCCGGTCCGATGCCCGAGTACTCGCGCGACCCGAGGGAAGTTGATGACCGCCGCTGCCGAGAGCGCCGAAGCCGTGTCCGCCCGCCCGCAGCTCGACACGGTCGAGCTCGCCGCGTCCACGCCCGACGAGGCCCAGCCGTTCGCGGAGCTCGGCCTCAAGCCGGACGAGTACCAGCGCATCCGCGACCTGCTCGGGCGCCGCCCGACCGCCGCCGAGCTGGCCATGTACTCCGTGATGTGGTCCGAGCACTGCTCGTACAAGTCCTCCAAGGTGCACCTCAAGAAGTTCGGTGACCGCGTCACCGACGAGATGAAGAAGCACCTGCTCGTCGGCATCGGCGAGAACGCCGGCGTCGTGGACGTCGGCGACGGCTGGGCGGTGACCTTCAAGGTCGAGTCGCACAACCACCCGTCCTTCGTGGAGCCGTACCAGGGCGCCGCGACCGGCGTCGGCGGCATCGTCCGCGACATCATCTCGATGGGCGCGCGCCCCGTGGCGGTCATGGACCAGCTGCGCTTCGGCGCCGTCGACCACCCCGACACCGCCCGCGTGGTGCACGGCGTGGTGAGCGGCGTCGGCGGCTACGGCAACTCGCTGGGCCTGCCGAACATCGGCGGCGAGCTCGTCTTCGACGCGTCGTACCAGGGCAACCCGCTGGTCAACGCGCTCTGCCTCGGCGTGCTGCGGCACGAGGACATCCACCTCGCCAACGCGTCCGGCGTCGGCAACAAGGTGGTGCTCTTCGGCGCCCGCACCGGCGGCGACGGCATCGGCGGCGCCTCCATCCTCGCGTCCGAGACGTTCGAGGACGGCGTGCCGGCCAAGCGACCGAGCGTGCAGGTGGGCGACCCCTTCATGGAGAAGGTGCTCATCGAGTGCTGCCTCGAGCTCTACGCCGCCCAGGTGGTGGAGGGCATCCAGGACCTCGGCGCCGCGGGCATCTCCTGCGCCACGAGCGAGCTCGCCTCGAACGGCGACGGCGGCATGCACGTCTGGCTCGACGACGTGCTGCTGCGCGACCCCAGCCTCAACGCCGGCGAGATCCTCATGTCGGAGTCGCAGGAGCGCATGATGGCGGTGGTCACGCCCGAGAAGCTCGACGAGTTCCTCGCGATCACCGGCAAGTGGGACGTCGAGACCGCCGTCATCGGCGAGGTCAACGACTCCGGCCGTCTCACGATCGACCACCACGGCCAGCGGATCGTGGACGTCGACCCGCGGACGGTCGCGCACGAGGGCCCGGTCTACGAGCGCCCCTACGAGCGCCCGGCGTGGCAGGACGGCCTGCAGGCCGACACCACCGTGGCCGCGGGCCTGGCGCGACCGGAGTCGGCCGACGGGCTGCGCGCGACCGCGCTGCGGCTGCTCGCGTCGCCGAACCTGGCCTCCAAGGCGTGGGTCACGAACCAGTACGACCGCTTCGTGCAGGGCAACACGGCGCTCGCCCAGCCCGACGACGGAGGCGTGGTCCGCGTCGACGAGGCCACGGGCCGTGGCGTCGCCCTCGCCACGGACGCGAACGGCCGCTACGGCAAACTCGACCCCCGCACGGGCGCGCAGCTCGCGCTCGCGGAGGCGTACCGCAACGTGGCCACGGCCGGCGCGACGCCGCTCGCCGTCACGGACTGCCTCAACTTCGGCTCGCCCGAGCACCCGGACTCGATGTGGCAGCTCGTCGAGGCGATCGAGGGCCTCGCGGACGCCTGCCAGGAGCTGGGCGTGCCGGTGACCGGCGGCAACGTGTCGCTCTACAACGGCACGGGCGAGCCCGGCCAGATCGACTCGTCGATCCACCCGACCCCGGTGGTCGGCGTCCTCGGCGTGATCGACGACGTGCGCACCGCGGTGCCGTCCGGCTGGCGCGCCGAGGGCCTGTCGATCCTGCTGCTGGGCCGCACGGCCGACGAGCTCGACGGGTCCGCGTGGGCCGACGTCGAGCACGGCCACCTCGGCGGGCTTCCGCCGCGCGTGGACCTGGCCGCCGAGAAGGCGCTCGCGTCCGCGCTGGTCGAGGCCCGTGAGCAGGGCCTCGTCGCGGCCGCGCATGACCTGTCCGAGGGCGGCCTCGTGCAGGCGCTGCTCGAGGCGTCGCTGCGCTACGGCGTCGGCGCGGACGTGGCGCTCGACGGCGTGAGCGGCCGCGACGGCGTCACGCCGTTCGCCGCGCTGTTCAGCGAGACGACCGCCCGCGCCCTGGTGGCCGTGGACCCCGAGCACGAGTCGGAGCTGGTCTCGGTGGCCGAGGCCGCCGGCGTCCCGGTGCTCCGGCTGGGCCACACCGGCGGCGACGCGCTCGTCGTCGCGGGCGGCTTCGACGGCGAGACGTTCACGGTCCCGCTCGCCGAGGCCCGCGAGGCCCACGAGGGCACGCTGCCGCGCATCTTCGGCTGACCGTGACGCCGAGATAGAGAAGCGAGAATGCCGAGATAGAGAAGCGAGACCGCGAGATAGAGAGGGACGGACCGCCCGCGCGGTCCGTCCCT